>OZ245820.1:0-3558999 GCA_965228505.1 Flavipsychrobacter sp.
CCACTACTATTAGAGCAGTTGGCAGTACGGGCCCCGTAAACTGGTCTGTTCTAAGCGGTCCTGCTACTATTTTTGGCTCAGGAGATTCGATAGCTGTTTCTGCAACTGCAGATGCTAAACTATTATTTGAGTACTACGACACAACCTTATGTGGTAGAAGAGGGCAAGACACTGTAGATATTATCATACCTAAAGCCAATCTGGATGCAGGGCTATCAAAAACTGTAGAGGGCTGTGGCACTTATTTAGATAGTCTGGAAGCAACATTGACAGGTCTTACAACAGGTGTTACATACAATGCGACCTGGACACCATCAAATATGGTAACAATACCGGGTACCAATAAGCTAAAACCGATAATAAACCCTACAAACGATACATTTTTTGTAATAACGGTCACCTCGTTACAAGGTAACTGCAACTGGAAAGACTCAGTATATGTCACCATTGAAGACCTCAGGGAGGATAGTGCTGATTTTACTTATGATATCAATTACGGTTGTGATAGCGATATAGTAAACTTTACAAATATTACGACAACAACTCAGGGGCCGATGTCTTATTTATGGACTTTTGGCGACAACAGCCCTAATGATACAATGCGTAACACTGTACATACCTACAGAAATCAGGGTATATACGATGTAACACTCATAGTAAACAACGGACACTGCAATAATACTATTACTAAAACATTGCCCCTAGAGCATCCTATTGATGCAGCTTTTGTTGTAAACAACACTACATTCTGCACTAATTTACCTGTAGAATTTGACAGCAGGTCTACAGTTATTACTCAAAACCCTACCCCGAAATATTTCTGGGAATTTGGAGACGGACAAACAAGTACCGATGCTAACCCGAGCCACTATTATCGTATACCGGGTAAATATAATGTAAGGCTTACAGTTACTGATTTTGTGCCCTGTGTTGATACCGCAAGTATGGTACTTGACAATTTTATTCAACCTCCTTTTATTGATGTTGGCCCCAGAGATACTATTATGTGTGCTGGAGAATTGCTGAATCTGCCTTTGGGTATAAGTGCCAGAGGTACATCATATCAATGGAATACCGGCGAGACCACACCTGGGATTAAAGTATCTGAAGAAGGTACTTATATAGTAGAATTAATAAATGATTGTGCCGCAGCATCTGATACCATAACTGTAACGATGAAAGACTGTTCACGCTGGCTACCTACTGCTTTTTCTCCTAATGGAGATGGTATAAACGACATTTTCAGCTTTAACACACGCTACCCGGAGGATATTACGTCATTTGCCATGTCTATTTACAACAGAAAAGGCAACAGGGTTTTCACCACTACCGACCTTAATATAGGTTGGGACGGGAGCTATAACGGTGCTCAACAACCCATAGGTACATATTACTATATGATATCGTATAAGTACGAAGGGCAGGATGAGTTTGTAAAAGGCGATATTACGTTGGTGAGGTAAATACTGTAAATGATTATGTTTACTGTGAAAATCTGCTATTTTTGCTTCAATAAAATTTAAAGTATGAACTTTCCTGAAGAACTAAAATACACGAAAGACCACGAGTGGATTAAACTAGATGGTAATACTGCAACTATTGGTATTACAGATTTTGCACAAAGCGAATTGGGTGATATAGTTTTTGTTGACATTGATTCTGATGGGAAAGAGTTGAATGCAAATGATATATTCGGCACTGTAGAAGCTGTAAAAACAGTATCTGACCTGTACCTGCCAATCGCAGGCACTGTTACTGAAGTGAACGGAGAGCTGGAAGGCAGCCCTGAGAGTGTTAACTCAGATCCTTATGGAAGTGGTTGGATGATCAAAATGACTGTAAACAACCCTGCTGATGTAGACGCTTTGATGGATGCTGCCGCTTATAAAGAGATGGTAGGCGAATAAGGAATGTTAGAGATTTTTACAGAAAAATCAACTTATAAATACAGAGCAAAGTGGCTGGCCATAGGCTGGACTTTGCTCATTTTTGTTTTATGCTTCCTTCCTGGAAATGAACTGCCTAAAGTAAATGTGCCTTTTATTGATAAATGGGCGCATGTAATATTATTCGCTGTATTCTCGTTCTTATGGTTGTGTGCTATAGTAACCGTAAATACATACTACCTCGTTATTGTGTTTTGCATTACGGTGTTTGTAGGTTGGCTGGTTGAGTTCATACAAGGCCATTATGTCAGCGGTAGGTATCAGGACAACATGGATACATTTGCTGATAGTGTAGGAGGTTTATTAGGTATCGTTCTATTTGTACTGATAGCTACATACGCAAAAAGAAAACTGATAACAGAACAAACAATATACCTGGAAAACGATTCAGATTTATGATCTACAGAAGTAAAGCACCGCTACGTATCGGCCTTGCAGGTGGAGGGACGGATGTTAGTCCTTATTGTGATATATACGGAGGCTCTGTACTCAATGCAACTATCTCCTTGTATGCATATGCTAATATTGAGCCTGTAAACGATAATAAGATCATTATTGAAGCTATAGACCGTAACGAACTTTCAGAGTATGACGTTACAAATGTATTACCAATAAATGGTCAACTTGATCTTGCAAAGGGTGTTTACAACCATATAGTAAAGCAATTTGGCCAATTACCCTCAGGATTTAAACTAACCACTTTTGTAGATGCACCTGCCGGTAGTGGGCTGGGTAGTTCCTCTACCTTGATGGTGGCTATTATAGGTGCTTTTACTGAATGGTTGCAACTACCTCTTGGAGAATATGACATAGCCCATATGGCATATATCATAGAACGTGAGGAACTGGCAATGGCAGGGGGAAAACAAGATCAATATGCCGCTACATTCGGTGGAGTAAACTTCATGGAGTTTTATAAAGAGGACAGGATCATCGTCAACCCGTTGAGAGTTAAACGCAGGATACTTTTTGAACTGGGAAACAATCTGGTCCTTTACTTTACATCTACTAGCCGTTTGTCGTCTACTATTATTGAAGCACAGACTAAAAATGTTACAGATAAGAACGAGCAGTCTATAGAAGCTATGCACCAACTGAAAAAGCAGGCAGAGATGATGAAAGAAGCACTGCTAAAAGGTGAGCTCGATAAGGTAGGGCCAATACTGGATTATGGTTTCAGATATAAAAAGCAAATGGCATCAGGGATATCTAACGATGTCATGGATAACATTTATGAATCTGCTCTGAAAGCAGGAGCAACGGGGGGCAAAATAAGTGGTGCCGGAGGTGGCGGATTTATGATGTTCTACTGCCCCGGTAATACTCGGTTTCAGGTTATTAAAGCACTGAATGAATTTGGCGGTGAAATAAGAAAATACCAGGTAACTGATCACGGATTATTCACCTGGAGTATTTAGTAATCATGGAATGTATCGTATTAGCAGGTGGATTAGGAACAAGGTTAAGATCTGTAGTTAATGAACTACCGAAATGTATGGCACCGGTCAATGGCCAACCATTTCTTCATTACCTTTTTGAATACCTGAAGAAACAGGGCATTACAAGAGTAATTCTCTCTTTAGGATATAAACACGAGTATGTGCTCGATTGGATAAGCAAACAAGACCTTCCTTTTGATATTGACCCTGTAATTGAAGAAGAACCTTTGGGCACAGGTGGTGGTATTCAATTAGCATTAAGCAAAGCAAAAGACTCAAATATCATTGTTTTAAATGGAGATACCATTTTCACACTTAGTCTAAATAAGTTGCTTAGCTTTCACGTGGAAGCAAAAGCTACAACGACTCTGTCACTTAAAGAAATGTACAATTTTGACAGGTATGGGGTTGTGAATCTTGATGAGCAAAATACTATTATATCATTTGAAGAGAAGCAGTATAGAGAGAAAGGGTTGATAAATGGTGGTGTATATGTGATGGATAAAAAAGCTTTTGCTAATAAAGATCTACCTGAAAAGTTTTCTTTTGAAAAAGACTACCTCGAGCAATATATATCTGAAAAGAGGTTTTGCGGCTACATTAGTGACGGATATTTTTTAGATATTGGTATACCTGAAGACTATCATAAAGCAGCAGAAGATTTTAAATCACTATTCTGAATGGACATTGCAATAATTGGGCCGGCTCATCCTTTGCGTGGCGGTGGTATGACCACCTTCAACGAGCGATTAGCTGTGGAGATACAAGAACAGGGTCATAAAGCCACTATCTACTCTTACTCTTTGCAATACCCTTCTTTTCTTTTCCCGGGCAAGTCACAATATACTGATGAACCTGCGCCCGAAAACCTAACTATACATACTATTATTAATTCCGTTAATCCACTCAACTGGATAAACTCTGCTAACAAAATAAAAAAAGGCAACCACGATCTTATCATTGTTCGTTACTGGCTACCTTTTATGGGACCTGCACTAGGCACTATTTTAAGAAGGGTAAAAAAGAATAGTAAAGTTCAAGTGCTGTGTATAGCAGACAATGTTATCCCTCATGAGCACAGACCCGGTGATAAAGCTTTTACCAAATACTTCATCAAACCCATAGATAGTTTTATAACGATGAGTAAAGAGGTAAAAAAAGACCTGAAGCTATTTACAGATCAACCGGCAACTTTTGCACCTCATCCTATTTATGATTCGTACCTGCCGCCTATATCTAAAAAAGCTGCCTGTAAACATCTAGGCATTGATCCAAATGAAAAATACTTACTTTTTTTTGGGTTTATTCGTAAGTACAAGGGCTTGGATATTATGCTGCATGCTATGAACGATGAACGCATTAAACAGGCCGGGATCAAGCTCATTATTGCCGGAGAATACTATGACGACCGTGAGACCTATGAGCAGCTTATAGAAAAATATAACCTGAAAGACCACATACTTCCATTCACAGATTTTATCCCTAACAATGAGGTTCATTACTACTTCAGTGCAGCTGATGCAGTAGTGCAACCATACCGTTCGGCTACACAAAGTGGCATAACACAAGTAGCATACTATTTTGAAAAACCGATGATAGTAACTAATGTCGGTGGTTTACCCGAGGTTGTACCTGATGGAAAAACAGGCTTTGTTGCAGACCCTGAACCAAAGGCGATTGCAGATGCTGTAATGAAATTTTACGAACCCGGCAGTATTCCAAACATAGAAACAAACCTGAAAGCTGAGAAAGCTAAATATAGTTGGGATAGCTTCCTCAAAACTTTGTTGAATACTGCCTTTCCGGAGTCAGAATAATCTATCAGGAGAACGGCCTTTCTCTTTACCTAAATGGCGGAATGCTTTTTCTGTAGCTTCCCTCCCCCTTGGTGTACGGATAATAAACCCTTCCTGTATCAGAAATGGCTCATACACTTCTTCAATAGTACCTGCATCTTCGCTAACAGCAGTAGCTATATTGTTGATACCGGCAGGTCCCCCTTTGAATTTTTCTATTAGTGTTGTCAATATCTTATTATCCATATCGTCCAGTCCATGACTATCCACATTCAAGGCTTTCAACCCGTGTTCAACAATGCCCAAGTCTATTACTCCATTACCAAGCACCTGTGCAAAATCGCGCATACGGCGCAGCAGGCCATTGGCTATACGTGGTGTACCTCTACTTCTTCCTGCAATTTCCATTGCTGCATCAGAAGTGATCTTTACATCTAATAGCTTAGCAGAGCGCATCACAATACCTTTCAGCGTTTCAGCTGTATAATAATCTAATCTCGACTTGATACCAAAACGGCTCAACAAAGGGGCTGTCAATAAACCACTGCGAGTAGTTGCGCCCACAAGTGTAAACGGACTAATATTGATCTGTACAGAGCGCGCAGCAGGCCCCGTATCTATCATAATGTCTATCTTGAAATCCTCCATTGCTGCATAGAGATATTCTTCAACAACTGTGCTTAGCCTGTGTATCTCATCTATGAATAATACATCACGCTCTTCAAGACTGGTTAATAAGCCGGCTAGGTCAGCAGGCTTTTCTATAACAGGCCCACTGGTTTCTTTAATATTTACATTCAGCTCGTTGGCAACAATACGGGACAAAGTTGTCTTACCTAAACCAGGAGGCCCATGAAATAAAATATGGTCTAACGCTTCTCCTCGAAGGTTTGCTGCTTTCACAAATACTTTAAGGTTCTCGATCAGCTGTGGCTGACCGTCGAACTCTTCTATTTTCTGCGGACGAATACTATTCTCGTACTCCCGCTCTTGCGGACTCAGTTCATCATCAGGACGTATCGGGGAGTGCTCCATGAGTTATAAAATTAGTTCAAACAATTCTATTCATCATATATAAATAGGCTTGATATTGAAAGTCTCTTACAAATAATACCTTTGCTGAGTTTCTAAAAGCGATCTAGAATGGATGACAAGAATTATAAATTAGCAACAAAGATGATACATGCAGGAGTAGAACCCGATCCTGCAACAGGTGCGATCATGACACCTATTTATCAGACATCAACTTATGTGCAAGAGGCACCAGGTGTACACAAGGGCTATGAGTACTCGCGCACACAAAACCCGACAAGACATGCGCTTGAAAAATCATTAGCGGCTATTGAAAATGGTAAGCATGGGCTATGCTTCTCAAGTGGTATGGCTGCCTGCGATGCAGTCATCAAACTTCTGCAGCCGGGTGATGAAGTAATAGTAGGTAACGACCTATATGGCGGCACCTACCGAATCATGACCAAGGTATTCTCCAACTACGGCGTTAAGTTCCATTTCGTAGACATGAGCAACCCTGAGAATGCTCGCAGTGTGATCAATGACAAGACAAAAATGATGTGGGCAGAAACACCTACTAACCCACTGATCAATATTGTAGATATACAGGCATGCTCAGCAATAGCAAAAGAACACGATCTGATGTTGGTGGTTGACAATACTTTTGCCACGCCATACCTGCAAACACCGCTAGACCTTGGTGCTGACATCGTTTTGCATTCAGCAACCAAATATCTTGGCGGTCACTCTGATGTGGTATTAGGAGCTCTGATATTGAATGATGATGAACTACAGGAACGTTTAGCTTTTATTCAAAACAGTTGTGGTGCTACACCGGGCCCGCATGACAGTTGGCTGGTTTTGCGCGGTATTAAAACATTGCATATTCGCATGCAACGCCATTGTGAAAATGGCGAAGCCGTAGCGAACTACCTGAAAGGGCATGATAAAATAGACAGGGTGTTATGGTGTGGTTTTGAAGATCATCCTAATCATGAGGTAGCTAAAAAGCAAATGCGTGGCTTTGGTGGTATGATCTCTTTTGTACTGAAGGATGACAATGTAAATAAGGCAAATGAGATACTGAAAAACACAAAATTATTTGCATTGGCAGAGTCATTAGGCGGTGTAGAATCATTGATCGGCCACCCTGCTTCTATGACACATGCGGCCATCCCTCGTGAAGAAAGAATCAAGAATGGGTTAGCAGACTCACTTATCCGCTTAAGTGTGGGTATTGAAGATGCAGAAGACCTGATAGCAGATCTGAAACAAGCAATAGGTTAAAACTGATATTCATATATCAAAAAAGGCACCGCAATGCGGTGCTTTTTTACTTTCAGTTTCTTACAACATCGACCACCATACCACTCGCTCACCATAATCACCCCAACGTTCCAAGCTCGACTGTACAATATCATACATTTCTTTAACCGTAGATTCTTTACCCTTTTTAGGTGCTTCTAGTTTTTTCTCATCAGGTTCGGTTATATCTACTTTAGTAGCTATCCATGTAGTATGTAATCTCGGTACTGCTATCTCCAATATCATTCCGGGAAGGTTACCAAACATCTCAGGCCCGCCAGGAACAGGGATATCTTCAGCATAAAAAGCTATGACATATACTGAGTCGCACATGACACCTACAGCTTTCCTGCATTTATAATTCGCAATAGTACGCACTTCATCCATTATCTTCCACTCCATCCAACGCATGCTATCTTTTATAAGAAATTTCTCTTCGTACACCTGCTTTTTGGCAGTTACTTTTTTCGTTGTATAGTCCGTATAAATAAGATTCTCGTCTACGGGAATTCTTGCAAACCACATATTAGTAGTCTGGTCTGACTCCCTTCCCGGCTCATACACACTCTTCTTCGTATTGAAATAAAGGTTGTAAAAATGTTTATTGAACTTAGGTGTTTTGTCTTTGTACTTCAGAGCCCACTCTCGTCTGTCTTCATCCATATAATCAATAGTTCGATGAATGTTCAGGCTACGTTCATATTCAATACTGCCTTGAAAAGTATGCTGCGCCTGCACAGTTTTCAGCGTTGATATTACCAGTATTACTGTAAATATTTTTTTCATAGCGGTTAATTAATAAAGCTTTTCAAGGTTGTTTCTTCTTTGTCTTTCCCACCCATTTTTCTGAAGTTCCACTCAAGGCTTAGCATAAAGTACCTGCGTATAGTATTATAGTTATTCTCAGTAATTGCATTACCTCCTGTAAACCTGTTGAATCCTAAGTTCTGGTTGAGGATGTCATATGCTGTGAACTTAAGCTCTAACTGTTCGTTCTCAAGAAAATACTTCGACAAATAACCATTCCACAACAACACATTATTATTCTGGTCAAAAACCTCTGTTCTCTGTCTAATATTCCAGTTAATATCGGTTCCGATCTCCATATTCCATGGTAGTTCGATCTCAACGTTAAGACTTGGCGTATATTGCCAGTAGCTGGTTGCCTGCGTACTTATTGTTGAGGAGTTGTCATTATAAGTAAAATCCTGGTCAATGTTTATTTCAAACTTTTCGTCCTTTGTTTCGTAGCCCCAATCAAAACCTACAGTATAACGATTGAAATTGCTGGTATTAACCACATCATTTACAATATTGTTTTGTTTAGTAATGCTGGTACTTACATTACCTCCTACACGCATATTCAGCTTCATAAGCCGCTTACCAATACCGAGATAACCCCAACCATTATAATTACCGTCAAGGTTAACATATTTTGACACCTGTCTTCCCGAGTCATCAACTGAAACAGAACGGGTGATGGCGTTGTCGACCATATTAAAACTAAAGCTACTCCATATCCAACGGCCACTTAACACCTTATAATCGTTCGCTCCGATGCTGAACGAATGACGGAATTCCTGTGTCAGGTTGGCATTACCCTTAGAAATATTCAATGGGTTAGTATTATCCTGTATTGGCTGTACTTGTTGTATTGATGGCTGTCTTGTACTACCGTTATAACTAAATCTGATACTGGACTGTTTGGTGATCTTATACCTGAAATTAGCCTTTGGGAAAAGATTCACCACACTGTAGGAAAAGTTAGTATCAACCAGCAGGTCTCTCTGATTAAATGCAGTATTAGCTACTGATGTACCGAATGAGAAGTCTAATTTCTTATAATCAAAGTTGATACTGGTACCTCCTGTATGTGTCACAATATTGTATGCGTAGCTGTTACTGAAGGTCGAATCTAAAACATCATACGTATCTCCAGTAGGGCTAGCCTTATTAAAGGTACTGCGCTCTGCTGTACTATTATTTACATTTACTCCATAAGAGACGAGTACAGACATTGCATTTGTAATAGGTTCAGTATATGATAAGTTACCACTTAACGAAGTAGCCTCGTTCTTGTTTATCTTTTGTTGGTCTACAGTATCTGTAGTAGTTGCTCCATTATTGAATTGGAAGAAATTAACTGCATTCAAAAAACCTTCTGCATCCGATTCATCATATCGTCCGGAAACAGACAATGAGAATGTACGTCTGTCTTTTTTGAACTTCTGTCTCCATCTTAACCCTCCTATTGCACGTCTTGACATTACATCAGCTGTATTAATACGTTCACTGCTGTTTACAGTATCTCCATTGCCTGCCAATGTCTGTGCATTATAAGTAGAGTTGTTGTACATATTCGTATAGTTACCGGACACAGTAAACCTCACTTCTGTAGACGTATCAGGCTTCCATTCATACAAACCATCTACTTTATGCCTGTCACCTGTTTTGAATTCGTTTTCAGTTGTGTTATTGAAGTACTGAGAATCCGGTAATATGTTTTGTACAAAATGGTTATCTACCGACTCAATATTTTGTTTGGCATAACGGTAATTACCACCTACATGGTGCTTGTCTTCGTTCCACTTATTAGAGTAATGTACCCCGCCTGTCCAGGCTTTAGGGAAACCCCTACCATTGTAATCACCATTCCAGCTTTCAAATTCATCATTACCTGAGGTGATAGTAACACCTCCATTATCACCATAAGTTATATTACTGTTGATACCGCCATACTGCTCTGAATCTCTCCACCCAAGACCTATCTTGCCTGTATTAGCCATAATACCAAAAGCAGCGAATTTTCTTTTTCCCTGAAAAGCGTTGATCATGGCTTGGTTCTCAAAATAGGTACGGTCATCTCCGGCGCCACCTGCTGCTTTTGCTTTACCGAAGTACCCTTTTTTCATGTCATCCTTTAACTTAAGGTCTACAGTCCTGGTTACCTCCCCGTCATCAATACCTGTAAACTCTGCTTGTTCACTTTTCTTATCATATACCTGCACTTTATCTACTGCTTTAGCCTGCAAGCTTTTGGACACTACGGCAGGATCATCAGTAAAAAACTCTTCACCATCTACTAGCAGTTTCTCTACTTTCTGTCCGTGCGCCTGAATGTTCCCATCTTTATCTACCTGTAGTCCTGGCAATTTTTTCAATAATTCCTCTACAGTGGCATTGTCTTTTACTTTAAAACTGTCTGCTACATATTCTATGGTATCTCCTTTTACTTTTATAGCTGCAAACTGGTCTTTAAACACAAACTCCTTCATCAGGTGTGTGCGCGATGTCATTGGCACCATGCCAAGGTCTGTTGTTCCTTTACTTTTTACCTCAACTTCATCAACATACTCTACAAAGCCGGGGAATACACTCATCAAAAGGTACTTACCTTCTTTGTTGACTGTAAGCGAAAATTTACCTGTTGCATCCGTTCTTGTAAAGTTTTCCATTACAGAATCTTCCGCCCTGATAAGCGTTATACTGGCATAATGTAATGGGTTGTTGTTAACAGTATCCTGAACGGTACCTGTAACGGTATATTCTTGTGCAGAAGAGGTGTTGAAAATCATAGTGCATAGGATGCCCGTAAGAAGTAAGACTTGACGCATAATAGTGGCAGGTTGTTTTACATAAGCATGACAAATATGCCTATTTATTTGTCACTAAGGGGAGAAAACATTGTTAAAAAAACTAAAATGTGAGGGGTAGAAAAAGGGGGATAATTACTTGTCTCCAGTTAACTGTTTTTGTTTTACTGTCTCTCTCTGTCTGTTAATAGGTATGCCTAATGCCTCATAAACAAGGTCTTGAGCAACTGTCCTTGTGCTCTGCCTGTTAATGAGTTTGTTGTCAGCAGAGGGATTCACTCTATTAGATAAAAACACGAATACTACACCTGTCTCCGGGTCTGCCCAGGCACAAGTACCCGTAAAGCCCTGATGGCCGAATGCATACCCACTTACCCTGTCTCCAGCCGGACCTCCATCGTTCCTGTCAGCATCAGGCTTGTCAAAACCTAAGCCTCTTCTGCTAAGCCTGGAATGATACGCTGTGAAATAGTCTATGGTTTCTTTTTTGAAAAACCTGACACCATTGTAAGTTCCTCCATTTAATAGCATCTGAAATACAGCCGCTACATCTTTTGCATTACTGAACAAGCCGGCATGGCCTGCAACACCTCCTATCATTGACGCTCCCTGATCATGAACAAAACCATGTACCGTTTGCATACGGAAATACATATCACGCTCTGTAGGTGCAATACGCTGCTTTGGAAATTTCTTAAGTGGATTGTACGTAAGCGTAGTTAAACCCATTGGTTTATAGAATTGTTGCTCCACATAATCATCCAATGTTTGTCCGGTTTGCTGCTCTACAATAGCTGCCAGAAAGTAAAAATCAAGATCGCTATATACATACCGACCTTTGTTCTCCAGCGGGTATTCTAATATAGTCTTCCAGATCGTGTCTTTATAATCGCCTCTTATATATAGATCATTAGCGACTGGTGTATTATATATCTGGTTGCCTTGTTTACTATATATTGTTCTTTCGGGCTGACCCTGCTCATCAAGTGTTTCCGTATAAAATGGTATCCAGCTTTTTAGCCCTGCCTGGTGCAATAGTAGGTCTCGTATTCTAAGGTTTGCTTTATCACTTGCTTTCGTCCATGGCAGGTAATCACTAACTGTTTTATATAACCCGATCTTACCCTGCTCATACAAACGCATAACGGCGAGTGTAGTAGCCAGTACTTTTGTCAACGATGCCACATCATATATAGTATTTGTATCTACTCTTGTGGTCTTGTAAGCATCATGATACCCAATAGCTCTGTGATAAAATATTTTGCCATCCTTGGCTGCTAATACCTGGCAACCCGGAAATACACCATCTACTACACTCCTGTTCAGCTTGATACTCAGTTCGTCTAATGCAGTTGAGTTGACCACCCCTGCATCTTCTATATACAATTCATTGGTAAGCACATTAACTGCAAGTTTCTTTTTAGCCTCTTCTGTTGAAGGATCATCTGCCATCATTTTGGGCTTGGCTTCCATTACCATCCCTTCACAGGGCGTAACAGGTAGTTTTCCTTTGGCAGGCGTAATTCCCAATAACACATCTGCCATTACTTTCTGTGCTGGGTCATTATCTTCATAACCAACCAATACTGTTTTAAAATTGCAGAAGTTTTGTAATAAGTACGGATTGCCCATCAATGCCAGCACCACATTTTTATTATTCTGTATCTTTTTCAGGAAAGACATTTGTTGTGCAGATAATCCATAGCCACCACCCGAAGGATATACTCCAAGATCGTGCACACCAACGATCACTATATCATAACTGCCTGCAAACTGTTCGGCTTTTTTAGCTATAGCTTCAGTAGTACTGTTTTTAGGCAACCAGAACGTTTTAATACCTGGTAGTTCTTCTTTTAGTTTATTCAATAATTCTGTATTGCCGGATGCATTTACACCTATATAACCAACACTGCCTTTCTTCCTTACAAGTTGGTTCAACAGGTTATTTCTATCCCTTACGAATGTGATACCACCTTCCGCCAATTGTCGTTGTATAGGCTCTTCGTACTTATTCAGATCAGCAGTCAGATTCCTGATGTCTATAGGTTTGTATTTAGCCAACCCTGCATCGTATTTGGCAGCGAGTATTTTCTTTACCCTCTTTTCCAACTCTTCTTTACTTGCTTTCCCTTCTTTTATAGCTTGTGCTATCATATCAATAGCTGTCGGTACATCTTGAGAGAATAATAACACATCGTTACCTGCAAGGAAAGCTCTGAGGTCAGCCTCACCGGGTTGAAAATATTTGGTTACCCCCTGCATATTAAGAGCGTCTGTAAATACAAGCCCTTTAAAGCCTAATCTGTCTTTCAATAAATTGGTAATGGTATTTTTGGAGAGCGTTGTTGGCACATGAGGCTCCTGCTCCAGTGCAGGTATATCCAAATGGGCTACCATCACACTCTTTACGTCTGCATCTATCAATTTTTTGAACGGATATAATTCCAGTGCCTCCAGCTCAGTAATAGATTTGGAAATTGTTGGAAGGTCTTTGTGAGAGTCAGTCTCAGTATCTCCATGCCCGGGAAAGTGTTTGGCACATGCCATAACGCCATTATCCTGCAAGCCTTTCATATAGGCAATACCTAACCTTGCTACTAACTCTTTATTTTCTCCGTATGATCTTGCATTGATTATCGGGTTTTTAGGGTTATTGTTTACATCCACGACGGGTCCGAAATTGATGTGCACCCCCATTCTGTTACATTGGTAAGCGATCACCGCACCTAGCCTGTATGCTAATACGCTGTCATGTGTAGCGCCGGCCATCATCTGCCGCGGATAATCTTTTACGCCTGTCAACCTCATGCCCAAACCCCACTCTGCATCCATACCTATCAATAACGGCACTTGAGCCATTGCCTGATAAGTATTATTTTGCTTGGCCTGTGCTTCGGGAGTGCCTTGCATAAAGATCAATCCTCCTATCTGGTGTGCCTGTATCAGTTCCAGTATCTTTGATTCATTATAGTTTTTGCCACCAGAGTAAGCTGCCACCATGAATAGTTGCCCGATACGCTCCTTTTGGTTGAGTGCTTCATAAACACTATCTACCCATTGCCTTTTAGGCTCAAACAGGATCTGGGCTGAAGCATGCTGTATGGACAATAAGATGAAAGCAGTAATAAGAGTAACTTTCCTGAAAAGGGGCATCATAAAAACAAAGATAACTTATTGTAGATAAGCTAATAACGGCATAACAGGCGATACTTATTATTTAACGCTATGTATACTTTTAGGGCATTACCTAAATTGGATCGCTAATATTAGTTTTACCTTTGCACCTAATAAAAGTATAGGATAGTGCCGGACGTAATACATTTATTATCAGACCATATTGCCAACCAGATAGCTGCTGGAGAGGTTATACAGCGCCCCGCATCTGCCGTTAAAGAGATGCTGGAAAATGCAGTGGATGCAGGTGCAACTGACATTCAGCTCATTTTAAAAGATGCCGGTAAAGAGCTGATACAGGTGGTGGACAATGGCAGCGGCATGAGCACGACAGATGCCCGTATGTCTTTCGAGCGGCATGCCACTTCCAAAATAAAAGACATCAACGACCTGTTCTCTATCCGTACTATGGGCTTCCGTGGCGAGGCACTAGCTTCTATCGCTGCCGTTGCACAAGTAGAACTAAAAACTAAAAAAGAAGATGCAGAAGTAGGCACACGCATTGTAGTAGAAGGCACAGAAATAAAAACACAAGAACCGAGCGGCCACCCGAAGGGTACAAGCATCAGCGTAAAGAACCTGTTTTATAACGTACCAGCACGAAGGCACTTCCTGAAGAGCAACACAACTGAATTCCGCCACATTGTTGATGAATTCACAAGGATAGCATTAGCAAATCCTAATATTGCTTTCAGGCTTTTTCATAATGATAAAGAACAGTTTCACTTACCAGCAGGAAGCCTAAAGGCAAGAGCCGTAGATCTGTTAGGTAAAACACATAATAAGAATCTGGTTCCTGTAGAAGAGGAGACAGAACTGCTTAATATTTCAGGTTTCATTGGTAAGCCCGAAGCTGCAACACGCACCCGTGGCAACCAATTCTTTTTTATCAATAAACGTTTTATCCGCAGTCCTTATTTACATCATGCTGTTGTAAATGCTTACGAAGGTTTGATTGAAAAAGAATCTTTCCCTTTTTATGTATTGTTTCTTGAGATAGACCCTGCACGAGTTGATGTAAATGTGCACCCTACCAAGCAGGAAGTGAAGTTTGAAGATGATAGACTGATGTACGCCTACCTGAGTGCAGCTGTAAAGCATGCTCTGGCTAAGTATAACATCGCACCGTCATTAGATTTTACGTTGAACCCTGAGATACAGAAACTTTCGTCTGTACAATTACCTGTAACAGAAGAGACCAAAAACAAAACCGAGAAAGGGTACCTCAGCAATACATTCTCCAACAAAGGACAGGCACACTTCATAGAGAAAAAAGACAGTCTGAAACAATGGAAAGACCTCTATGAGATAGCCGATAACATCCCTGACTCAAAGCCGCTGCCTACCCGGGCAAACCCCTCTGAGGAGGATGATAGTAGTTTACATACAAGCACCACTAATGAAAATTCACAGAATATTTTACTGGTGCAAGGTAGTATGCTGGTCACCACTGTCAAGTCAGGACTAACGTTGATACACATCCGCCGTGCACAAGAGCGAATATGGTATGAACGTTTATTGGAGCAGTGGAACAATGGAGAGTCTGCTTCTCAGCAAATATTATTCCCTATATCATACGAATTATCACCTCAGGATGCGATATTGCTTGAGGAGGCTTTGCCGGATCTTGCAAGGTTAGGGTTTGATATATCTCCTTTTGGCAAAGACACTTTTGTCATTCAGGGGGTACCATCTTCGCTACCATCAGGAGAAGAAAAAAACATATTGGATGAAGTCATAGAACAGCTCAAGCACGAATCGCCTGATGCTGCAACTAAGCGTTCTGAGACATTGTTAGTGAACATGGCTAAACGGTTATCAAGAAATACCAGTGCTTTAGTACATAAAGAAAATCAACAGGCATTGATCGATGAACTGTTCGCCTGCACCCAACCTGAATATACTGCCAATGGTAAAAAAATATTCACGTTGCTACGCAAAGAAGAGCTGGACAAACTATTAGATTGAACATAAAGGTTATATGATAGCCTTTTTTCATTAGCTTTGCGCCACCATTTAATAATTCGAGAAGAGATTATAGAGATGTCATTGAAATTCCACCCCTTAAACGTAAAGGACGTAAGAAGAGAGACAGAAGACTGTGTATCAGTATCATTAGAGATACCTGAGGAACTGGCAGACGATTTCAAATTTGTGCCGGGACAGTATCTTACTTTCCGCAGAAATGATGGAGAAGCTGAGATACGCCGTTCGTATTCAATATGTGCTGCACCATCAGATTGCGAACTGAGAGTAGCTATCAAAAAAGTGGAGCAGGGTAAATTCTCTACCTATGCCAACGAAACGCTTAAAGCAGGTGACACACTTGAAGTCATGCCGCCTATGGGGAACTTCTCTGTTAAGAAGGAACAACCTGTTCATAAGCATTATATGGCTATTGTTGCAGGTAGTGGTATCACTCCTGTTATGAGCATCATGAAAGATGTGCTGGAAGCAGATGAGGAAAACAGGTTTACTCTTATATATGGTAACAAAGGTCGTAATACGATCATCTTCCGTGAGCAGATAGAGGCACTTAAGAATAAATATATGAACCGCCTCAGCGTGTACCATATATTGAGTCGTGAAACTATGGATGTTCCGCTTTTCAATGGTAGAATAACTGCTGAAAAATGTACCGAGTTCTGTAATTCATTAATTGACATCAACAGCATTGATGAAGTATTCATCTGCGGGCCAGAGCAAATGATACTTTCAGTTCGCCAACAACTGATAGATCTGGGCATGGACGGGCATGATGTGCATATGGAGTTATTTACTTCTCCTGATCAGCCTAAACCTGAACATGATAAATGGGTGAAAGAGCATGCTGCTGATGATGGCAAAATGAGTAAGGTGAGCATCACACTTGACGGTACTACTTTTGAAATGGACCTTGCTTATAATGGTGACAGCATTCTGGATGCTGCATTGAAAAAAGGTGTCGACCTGCCATTTGCCTGTAAAGGTGGTGTATGTTGTACCTGTCGTGCGAAAGTTGCAGAAGGTGAAGTAGAGATGGAGGTAAATTACGCATTAGAACCTGACGAGGTAGCGAATGGTTTTGTGTTGACCTGCCAATCGCACCCAACAACAGAAAAGGTGCATATCGACTTTGATCAAAGGTAGATCACGCTATATAAAACATTCAGTTCTATAATACTTGCTAGCTCTTTATCCTTTTTAAGCTATAGTCAAGATATTAGTATTATCCCCCAGTACAAGGATAAGGTCTACTTGTGCTTGAATAATACATTAACCGTACATAGCAGTACAGTTCCTGTATCACAGATCACACTCAATACTGATAACGGTACAATAAAAAGAGAGCAAACAGGAATTTTCACTATTTACCCGGCTACAGGCGATAGCGCCAATATTTTTATATTTCGCAAAGTTGATAACGGAATAAATATAATTGGCAAAACCACTATTGGTGTACAAAGAGTACCCATGTCAGATTTCGAGATATGCGGCAGAAGCAAAGGCTACCTTCCTAAGTCCTGTCTAGAAACCCACGAAGGCATAGCCGTGTTTTTTGACTTACCTGATATAAAAAGATATTTCGCAATCTTTCATTACATAGTTATCATTGAAAGAGACGGGAGGGAAATATACAAGAAAGATATTGCAGGCTTCAACTTTGATGATAGTACAAAGAATGTCATCAAGTCACTTGAAAATGGTGATGTTCTAAAAATACAAGATTTGGGAATAGTAGATTGCGATGATATGATACACGAGCTTGGGAATTATGAATTTGTTATCACTGATGCGTATTAATTTGTCTATTGCTCTTCGTCTGCGTTTAACGCTTCCCAAAGCATGTCTTTCAGTTCTGAAATACCCATATTAGCTACTGAAGCTATAAATATGTGCGGAATATCCTGAGGTAAGGTCTTAGCAATTTCTTCTTTCAGTTCATCATCAAGCATATCGCTCTTACTAATGGCCAGTATGCGTCTTTTGTTCAGCAACTCAGGGTTGTACTCCTGCAGCTCGTTCAGTAAAATATCATACTCTTTTTGATGGTCATCACTATCAGCAGGTATCACAAATAATAAAGCAGCATTACGTTCTATATGCCTCAAAAAACGATGCCCCAATCCTTTCCCTTCTGCAGCTCCTTCAATGATACCCGGCAGGTCGGCTACGCAAAAAGAGCGTTCATCACGATAAGGTACCATACCTAATTGCGGAGTAAGCGTTGTAAAAGGATAATTAGCGATCTTAGGTTTAGCCGCACTTATTACAGAAAGTAGTGTTGATTTACCCGCATTCGGAAAACCTACCAAACCTACATCCGCCAACACTTTTAACTCCAGCAGTTTCCAGCCTTCTATCCCTTCTTCCCCCGGTTGTGCATAATCCGGTGCCTGATTGGTTGACGTAGCAAAGTTATGATTACCCAATCCACCACGGCCACCGGCTACCCAAACTTCTGTTTGCCCATCTTCCAGTATCTCTGCTTCAATTTCTCCTGTTTCTTCATCACGGGCAACTGTACCTAACGGTACTTCAATTATGATGTCTTTACCTTCTCTCCCGCTACACTTATTCTTATTACCGGGTTGTCCATTCTCTGCCAGTATGTTTTTGTGGTATCGTAAGTGGAGCAATGTCCAAAGCTGAGCATTGCCTTTAAGAATAATATGTCCCCCACGGCCACCATCACCACCATCGGGCCCTGCCTTCGGGTTGTATTTGGTGCGTGCCATATGTGCACTGCCTGCCCCGCCTTTACCGGAGCGGCAGAACACCCTTATATAGTCAACAAAGTTTGCTTTTTCCACTAAGCAGGTTGCAGATATTTATCTATCTCTTTACTGATAAGCTTGAAAGTTGTTGGTATATCTCCATCACCTTTCAGCTTCACTAACTTATCCTGTGCATTGTAGTGATCGGCAACGATAGCCGTCTTCGCGTGATATTCTTTGATCCGCTTGGTGATCACTTCTACATTGTCGTCACTTCTACCTGATGTAACACCACGCTCTACCAATCTTCTTATCAGTTCATCCTCCGGCACTTCAAGAGATAATACCTGGTGAATCTGGGTTTCTTTAAACTCCAGTAATTTATCAAGTGCTTTTGCCTGTTCAGCTGTACGAGGGAATCCATCAAAGATAAATCCACGTGCATCAGGGTTCTCATCAATCTTTCCACTGATCATACCTATTACCACTTCATCAGGAACAAGTAACCCCTGATCTAAGTATTTTTTAGCCTCTGTACCTAATGGTGTTTCGTTCTTTACTTCTTCACGCAACATATCTCCTGTTGATATGTGCTGTAACTGGTATGTATCTACAATATTCTGTGACTGGGTTCCCTTCCCGCTGCCCGGAGGCCCGAATAAAATCAAATTAAACATAAACAAATCAAATAATATTAAACACTGCAAAAATAATCATACTGCCCGACAAGCGTCATAAGTAATTCTTAATGTATGATTATCAATGAGAAAGTAAGCTCTTGTTGTGACTCTTAAGTTGTGATCAAGCAACAATATAGCACAAAGGTGACAGATTTAGTATAAATGAACAAAAGAATATGCCACATCAAAGTAATTGTTCTTTGATCCGTTCATCATACTCCAGATAGTCTCCCGGCTGTATCCCTTCTATGGTTAATTGTTCTATACTATACCTTATCAATCTTAATGTCGGGAAACCAACTGCTGCAGTCATTTTCCTAACCTGTCTGTTCTTACCTTCTGATATGGTTAAAGACAACCAACTTGTTGGAATGTTTGCGCGATACCTTATCGGAGGATTCCTGTCGGGTACAGTTGGCGGTTCTGAAAACTTTTTAACTACTGCAGCTTTTGTTTGGTATGCTTTACCGTTATGTTTTATCTCAACACCTTTTCTTAACTGCTTCATCGCTTCATCAGTTACCTCACCTTCCACCTGCACCCAATATGTTTTTTCATGTTCAAACTTCGGCTCGGTTAAACGATGTATTAATGACTTATCGTTGGTCAATAATAACAAACCTTCACTATCATAATCTAACCTGCCTATCGGGTAAATATCTTTTGCTATTCCCTTCAGGTAATGAGCCAATGTTTCTTTATCTCCTTCAGGAGAAAATTGCGACAACACTTTGAACGGTTTATAAAATGCTATGTATTCGAATGCCATAAAATCGTAACTAGTAAAACCTCTATGAAAAGAAAAAGTCCGGATAGTTTGTTGAAACTTCCGGACTATTAGGATGGGTTAGTAAGCACAATCCTTGTACAATATTAAAAAGAATTATTCCTACTGAAAAAAAATATCAAAAGTTTTTTTTGAAAACTTTTCACGTCTGTTGATAAGTTGTTGACAACAGCATGCTATGTAAATCAGTTTTATTCTATTTCCGGAAAACAATTACCAGTCCTTTTCTACTCTTACAGGAACCCCTTGTTGCTTTTTCATTTTGTCTTGCAACTTCTTTTCTTCTTGTTGCAATGCTTTTAAAAGTTGTTCTGCCTGTTGCTCGGAAAGCTTACTGGGCTGGGCTTGCGGACGTTTCTCTTTTTCTTCTTTTTTGTCGTCTTTACTTTTTTGATCTTGTTGCTGGTCTTGCTTTTGTTCTTCGTTTTTATCTTGTTGGTCTTGCTTGTTCTGTTGATCTTTATCTTGTTTGTCTTTGTCGTCTTTCTTATCGTTTTCTTTATTCTGCTGATTCTTATCCTTATTTTTTTGATCGTCTTTTTTGTCTTTATTTTTATCTTTTCCACCTCCACCTTGCTGGTTTTTCAACTTCTCTAACGCATAAGACAAGTTATACTTTGCGTTCGCATCGTTCGGATTTTTTCTCAATGCTTCTTTATAAGCATCTACTGCTTCCTTATACTTTTGCTCTTCAAGGTAGGTGTTACCTATATTGTAATTTGCTGCAGATTGTACTTCTTTTTCTTTTACCGTTTTTGCGGTTGCATCTAATACTTTGCGTGCACCCTCGTAGTCTTTTTCTTTGTATTTGGTATTACCCAGATTAAACATTCCGGGCGTATAATTCGGTTGTTTGCTCAATGCTTTTTGATACGCTGCAGATGCTTCTTTATACTTGCCTTGTTCATATAACTCATTACCGCTACGCACCTCTTTCTTAGGTTGCGCTGTGGCTGTTAAACAAACTATACTTAACAGCATCATTCCTATCCATTTCATTTGCATCATACTGTTTGCGTATTCAATTTTTTTCGTCCTCCCGGTATTAGCCACTCTACTATCAATAATAAAAACCCGATACCTAAAAAGTATTGGAAGTAGCTGGCATAATCTGTAAATACTACTGCACCCAAGCTCTTTTGCTCCATTCCATTAATTTCGTCTATCAACTTCTCTGCTGTCTTGTTGGTATTTCGTAGTAATGTATAAGTACCCCTACCTGCACCCGCTATTTTCTTCAGTTCACTTTCATTCAATTTACTGATGACAGGATTACCACTGTCATCAAGCTTCACAGATTGTGTAGCCGGATCGAATATGGTCGTTCCTTGTGGTGAGCCTATTCCAATCGTATGTACTGTGACACCGGTTTCTGCTGCTGCTTTTACTTTTTCTATAGCGTTTTCATCATGGTCTTCACCATCTGAAATAATCACCAGAGACTTATATTTCTTTTCTTTCTGGGAGAATGAGCGCATGGCAAGGTCTACCGCTTCACTGATAACCGTACCCTGTGTAGGTACCAATTCAGGGTCAACATTCTGCAACATCATCTTCATTGCACCATAATCAATAGTAAGTGGCACCTGCAGGTAAGACCTTCCCGCAAACACGATCAAACCTACACGGTCGTTACCCATTTTATCGATCATGCTTTGTATCAACTGTTTCGCCCTTGTCAATCTATCAGGCTGAATGTCCTTAGCCAGCATACTCTTACTTACATCCAATGCAATGATCACATCTACACCCTTGGTCTTTACTTTTTCGGTACGTGCACCCATTTGCAAGTTTGCCCAACCAATAACGATGGTAGTGAACGCCAATGCAAACAACACAAAACGCAAAGTCTGCCTGCCTGGAATAAAGCCAAGCAATTGATTGTTCACTAACCGCTCATCACCGATAGCCTTTAACTTCTTCCTGCGCCAGACTATAGCCAAAACGAACAGCACTACTAATGCAGGTACGAGTACTAAAGCCAATAAATGCGATATTTCCTGAAAACGTAACATATACCTTACCGGTGTATGCAAATTTAAACCTGCACACAGTTTCTGCTAATTATAAATAATGATTTTTAATTTCTTTAACACTGTATCCCCACTACAGAACATTTGTGATGCAATAATGTAGATTTGCAAACATGCAATACCTGGAGGGACTGAACGAAAAACAACGCGAAGCAGTAGAACATATTGAGGGGCCGCTGATGATAGTAGCAGGCGCAGGCAGCGGAAAAACTAAAGTACTGACTACACGCATAGCACACCTGATGAATAAGGGAGTGGATGCATTTAATATTCTGGCGCTCACTTTTACCAATAAGGCTGCTGCAGAAATGAAGGAGCGTGTTGAGAAAATACTTGGAAATACAGAAGCCCGCAACCTGTATATCGGTACATTTCACTCAGTATTTGCAAGGGTATTAAGGGCCGAAGCGAACAAACTTGGGTACCCCAACAACTTTACAATATACGATGCTGATGATGCTAAGAATGTCATCAAGGGTATTGTAAAGGGTATGCAACTGGATGAGAAGCATTACAAGCCTAATTACGTTTATAACCGAATATCTGCCGCAAAAAATAGCCTTATCGGCCCGGCTGCATACCGAGAAGATACTTTTATACAACAGGAAGATGCTCGTAGTAGCAGACCTTTGATCGGTGACATATACGACCGTTATGCCAAGCAATGCTTCAAGAACGGAGCAATGGACTTTGATGATCTGCTGTTCAACATGTATATCCTTTTAACACAGTTTCCTGAAGTATTAGCCAAATATCAACATAAGTTTCATTACATACTTATAGATGAGTATCAGGATACCAACCCGGCTCAGTACCAGATCATCAAAATGTTGGGCTCTGTGCATGAGAATATTTGTGTTGTGGGTGATGATGCACAGAGTATATACTCCTTCCGCGGTGCTACGATACACAATATCTTACAGTTTCAGGATGATTATGATGATGTACGTATAGTAAAGCTGGAACAGAATTACCGCAGCACTCAGTGTATACTTAATGTCGCTAACAACATCATCTCTAATAATAAGAACCAGATACCCAAATCGCTTTGGACGGACAACCTTGAAGGTGAAAAGATAACGCTGGTACGCACTATTACTGATAATGACGAAGGTCGCTTTGTAGCTGATGCTATTACTGAGATGAAGCTTCGCAACCACTACGCTAATAACGACTTTGCCATATTATATCGTACTAATGCGCAAAGCCGCTCTTTTGAGGAAAGCTTACGCAGGATGAACATCCCATGTAAGCTTTATGGTGGTATATCATTCTACCAACGTAAAGAGATCAAAGATTTCCTTTCTTACCTGCGAACTATAGTCAATACACAGGACGAAGAAAGCATCAAGCGCATCATCAATTATCCGGCACGTAGCATAGGTAAAACAACTGTAGAACGGTTACTTGTTTTTGCGAATGAGAACAACATCACTTTCTGGGAGGCCATGCACCACCCGACACATGCAGGCTTGAAAGGCGCTGCAGCTTCAGCCGTGGAGAACTTCGTGACCATGATAAAAAGTTTTCAAACCCTGCTTGAAAAAGAGAACGCCTACGATGTGGCTTTTACTGTAGGTAAGCATACAGGTCTGGTTAAAGAATTATATAACGATAAATCAGTAGAAGGGCTGGCTCGTTATGAGAACGTTCAGGAGCTACTCAACTCAATCAAAGAGTTTACTGAAACACCAGACGAAGAGGGTGAACTAAGGGACAAGTCATTAGGCAGTTACCTGCAGCAGATAACATTGCTTACCGATGCTGATAACGAAGATGAAGAAAGTTCTGACACCGTCAAATTGATGACTGTACACGCTGCGAAAGGCCTTGAATTTCCCTGTGTGTTTGTAGTTGGTATGGAAGAGAACCTCTTCCCGAGCGCGATGAGCCTGTACGACCGTGACGATCTTGAAGAAGAGCGCAGGTTATTTTATGTCGCTACCACTCGTGCTAAAGAAAGACTTTGGGTATGCTACGCTACCAGTCGTTACCGCTTTGGCCAGTTAGTACAAAACGAACCAAGCCGTTTTATAGATGAACTTCCTGAGATATATGTAGACCGTAGCTTTACAGGCCCTGCAAATAGAGCACAAGGTTCAGTAAATGCATTCGGAGGAACAATAGGGCGCAACTTCAACAAAACAGACAAAACCACATCGCTAAAAAAACTGGCAGAAAAAGCACGCGAGACCAAACCGGCTGACCATAAACCACTTGGCAATTTCATACAGGATAACCCTATGGATATGGAAGTCGGCATGGAAGTAGAGCATGTAAAATTCGGCTTTGGAACGATAGAAACTTTAGAGGGAGGTATGAACAACCGTATTGCTACTATAGAGTTCAAAGACGGGCATGGTAAAAAGAAGATAATGTTAAATTATGCTAAAATTAGGATAGTGAAGTGACAATTTGCTCATCCTTTTTATGGAATTTAAGGAAAGATCGCGTCACACCACAAAACCTAGTTTTATGTTATCGAAAAGATCCTTTTTAGTCATTGTATGCTTTTTAGCTACGTTCATCACTAACGCACAAACCCAGCACAAACTGGATATTGAACAGGCAACTGTTTTTCTGAGTGGCGCAGAATTATATAGCACCACAAAGATCAACCTCCAAGCCGGTGAAACAGAAGTACTGTTCACCAATGTAGCAGGCAATATCAATCTGCAAAGCCTTAATGTAGGTGCCAACAACGGTGCAGTAGTACAGTCTGCTGTATTCAGGAATAATTATTTGCAGGATGAGACACTCTCACCAAGAGCCAAAGAGATAAAAGACAGTATTGACTATTTGCAAAACAAAAGAGACCTCAATAAGAATAAAATAATATCTATTGAAACCCAGATAGGCCTGTTAAAGAACAGCCAGAACCTTAACGGGAAAGAACTTTCTGCTACAGATATACAGCAGCTACTTACCCTTATGAAAAATAATATGAACAGCTTGCTGGATGAGAAATCTGCACTAGCCGATCTTGAAAAGGATTATGCTGAACATATACAGAAGCTGCAACGACAGTTGAATGAAGAAAAACAAAAAGGCTTCCAACCTGGTGGTCAGGTTTTAGTTAAACTATATTCTAAAAAGGCGACAACTGCCAATATTGAGGTGTCTTATGTGGTACCTAATGCAGGTTGGGCTCCCAGCTACGACCTAAGGGTTGATGATATTAATAAACCTGTACAATTAGCTTACAAAGCACATGTATACCAGAACAGTGGTGTAGAATGGAAGAAGATAAAACTAACACTGTCTACTGGTAACCCTAATGAAGGCGCACAGGCACCGCAACTCAACCCCTGGTATTTATCTTATTACACACCAAGGCCAACACAATATTTAAACAAAGCTTACGATTTAGAAAGCATGCCTACTCGCAATACAAAGTCTATTGCTGACACAGCACCCGGGGTATATAGTGACGACATTAACATTAGTGGTGCAAGAGGGGGTGGTCAACTATATGTTATCGATGGAGTACAGGTAACAGAAAGCAGTATACAAGATTATGTGGCTGTAGATAATCAGGGAGTGAATACACTATTCGATATTGAATTGCCATATACTGTTCCCAGCGATGGCAAACAGATAAATGTTGCAGTAAAAACGGCTACGTTACCCGCTACTTACAGGTACTATGCTGTACCTAAACTAGATAGGGATGCCTTCCTGCAGGCACAGATAACAGGTTGGGAAGAGCTGAACTTATTGCCTGCACAAACCAATATCTTTTATGAAGGCACTTATGTTGGCCAGGGCTATATAGATGTAAGAAATGTGAAAGATACTATGAACCTTTCACTCGGCAGGGATAAGAAGATCGTTGTTCGCCGTGAGCGTGATAAAGAACTACTCAAAAGGCAAGCTGTGGGCAGTAATATTAAAGAGACATTTGCTTATACTATTTCTGTGCGCAACACACGTAACAAACCAATTGATATTGTTGTGTTAGATCAATTACCTGTGAGTAAAGATGATGATATAGATGTATCAGACAAGTCATACTCAGGTGCAGAATATAACGAACAAACCGGTGCCCTTAAATGGAAACTGGAAGTACAACCCAACAAAACAGAGGAACTAAAATTTGGCTACATGGTCAAATACTCCAAGAATAAACAGATCAACTTATAAATAAAAAAAGCCGCTTTTATTGAGCGGCTTTTTCATTCTTTTCAAATCTCATTTCCCGTATCAGGAACTGGTCACCATTCAGTTTTATGACGACATATAGTTGATATTGTCCTGTTGTGGTAACAAGTGTACCAATAGCATATTGAGAGCGGCTGGCAGTATTGCCACCTTGAGCCACATTGAATTCTTTTACTGCGTTTTTACTGAAAAAGTCTTTTAGTATGATCTCTGCTTGTGATGAGCTATAGCTGGCCTGATTGTTATTGATGGTAATGATAACGATCTTGTCCAGATATTTGGCCATACCAGTAACATTACCCCCACGAATGTAGTGTACTACTTCCTGCAGCGGTTCCTGTGCCTGTACCTTGACAGATGCAGACACGAAAAGGGCGCACAATATGGATATTAATACGCTTTTGTAAATATTCTTCATCGGCAAACTCCTCAAGCCTTTTAGCAAAATTTAATACAGCAAAAAACCTGCCAAAAAGCCCGTGCTTTAACTAACCATTGGCAATTTAAACAAAATATATCACAAAAATCCCTTTTAACACATAGTAATATTTGACTTATAATAATGTGTTTTCAACACTATTAATAACTACCAAAACAGATAGTAGTTGTATTTTCGCGGCATGTCAGAAAAAGTAATGCTCATAATAATGGATGGATGGGGCCATGGACAGAAAAGAGCAGCAGATGCCATAGCTAATGCCAATACCAAATATACCGATTCTCTATATGACAAATATCCAAATACAGAACTCATCACCTGCGGAGAAGCAGTTGGCCTCCCTGAGGGACAAATGGGTAATTCTGAGGTAGGGCATCTGAATATTGGCGCAGGTCGTATCGTATACCAGGAATTGCAACGTATCAATATAGCATTCAGAGATGGTACGATAGCTGAAAATGAGACATTACAAACTGCATTTAATACTGCAAAGCAAAATAATAGCACTGTACACTTCATAGGATTAGTTAGCGATGGTGGTGTACACTCTCATATCGAACATTTGAAAGGCCTGTGCTCAATAGCCAAGGAAAGCAATGTACCAAATGTAGCAGTGCATGCTTTCACTGATGGTCGTGATACTGACCCGCAAGGTGGCTTAGAGTATATTAAGGACTTGCAAGGACATTTGCAGCAAACAGGAGCAAAGCTGGCTAGCGTCTGTGGCCGTTACTATGCTATGGACAGGGACAAACGTTGGGAAAGAGTAAAGCTGGCTTATGAGGCACTGACACAAGGTATCGGACAAAAAGCTATTGATGCTTTAGCAGCAATACAGGAGTCGTATAATACAGGTGTTACTGATGAATTCATCAAACCCATCATTTTAACTGATAGTAATGGTGCTCCTTTGGCTACTATTAACGAGGGGGATGTTGTGGTATGTTTCAACTTCCGTACTGACAGGTGCAGGGAAATAACGGTTGCCCTTACCCAACATGAGTTTCCCGAGCATAATATGCATCCACTTAACCTGCACTATGTCACTATGACAGAATATGATAAGACGTATAAAAAGGTAGGTATCATCTTCAGTAACGACAACCTGAAAAATACTTTAGGTGAAGTATTAGAGGCTCATGGAAAAAAGCAGATACGAATTGCCGAAACCGAAAAGTACCCTCATGTCACCTTCTTCTTCTCAGGCGGGCGTGAAAAAGAGTTTGATGGAGAGAAACGCATTATATGCGCTTCTCCTCAAGATGTAGCTACTTACGATCTAAAGCCTGAAATGAGTGCTTATGATATTACAAACGCCATATTGCCTGAAATAGAGAACGAAACAGCGGATTTTATCTGCCTGAACTTTGCCAATGCAGATATGGTTGGCCATACAGGGGTTTGGGAAGCAGCTGTGAAAGCAGCCGAAACAGTAGATGATTGTGTAGGTAAGATAGTCCCTGTTGCATTGGAGCATGGGTATACTATACTACTCACTGCAGACCATGGAAATTCAGACTTTTTGGTGAATGATGACGGCTCTCCGAATACAGCACATACATTGAACCCTGTTCCGTTGTTCGTTATATCCAATACATACAAAGGGAATGTAAGGGCCGGTAAATTGGGAGACTTGGCGCCAACAACATTAAAATTAATGGGGTTACCAATACCGGATGAAATGACAGGAAACGTGTTGATAGATTAGCGTGCTATCCAAAGCGCGGGGTCTACCTTGGTTTTACCATACCATATCTGCAGGTTCACAACCGATTCTCCGTCTTCGTTCATATCTACTATACCTATATTCTGCTTGGTGCTTACCTTCTGTCCGTTTTGTACAGTAACCCGGGCAAGGTTACTGTATAAAGTATAATAGTGGCCATGGTTCACAAGTACATTCCATCGTGATCCGTCTATAGTAAACACCTTAGATACGCTTCCTTCAAAAATAGTTCTCACAGTTGCATTCTGGCTGGTGCGTATATCAACACCATTATTATCAAGCGTTACCTTATCTGCAATAGGATGCTTATAAGTACCAAAACCCAATGAAATAAACCCTTTTTCTACAGGCCATGGCAGCTTGCCTTTATTGCTCTCAAAACTATTCGATAATGCCGTTGCTTCAGGTGTCAGTTCGTACTTATACCTGTCAACAGGTTTTGGTTTAGGAGGTTCTACAGGTTTCTCAGTGGTTACGACTATGTTGCTCTTACTACGATCCTCTGTCTTTGGGGCTGAATAATTATCAGGTCCCATATCTCTGGCTTCCTTCTCTTTAGCTGCTGCCAGTGCTTTTTGTCTTTCTTCCTCTTCCCTACGCTTACGCTCTTCTGCTTCTCTTTTTTTACGTTCTTCCTCAGCTTTTTTACGTGCAAGCTCTATTTCTTTACGTATTATTTCTTCTACTGCTTTATCTATCTTCTCAGCGGTCCGCCTGTTCTTACGTATGCGGGCTACTAATTCTTTCTCCTGCCCTTTCAGCTCTTTAACTATCTTATCTGTCTCAGCTTTCTCTGCTTCTATTGATGCTTTTTGCTCCGTTTCCGCAACAAGTAACACATCTTTCTTAGCACGTTCTGTGTTCAGGCTTTTTACCTCTTTCTGCAATTTGCTTTGTGTTATGCGTATTTGTTCTGCCTGGTCTTTCCTGTAATCACGATATCGCTTCAGATAGCGTAGCCTTCTTACCGCTTCATTAAAATCATCTGCTGAAAACAGGAACGCCAGCATATCATAAGAGCTGCGGCTTTTGTAAGCATACCTCACCGATTGTGCATAACGAGCTTTCAGGATGTCAAGATTGCCTTTGAGCTTGTCTATCTCTTTAGTAGAGCGATTGATACTGGTGCCGATCTGTCCAATCTCCTGGTTAATATTATTAATTAACTTCTGACGGGCATTGAGTTTACTTTGTATTGCCCGTAATTGCCCCATTGTAGCCTTTGTTGTTTTTTGTGTACTAGCCAGTTGAGATTCCGCCTGCTTGATGCTCTCCAGTATACTTTTACGTTGCCGCTCCAACTCAGCACGGCTGGGCTGTTGGGCAACAGCATATAATGATGGAAGCAATAAGAATAACAACAACTTAAGACGCATGGACAATTCCTCTAATGGCGCAAAAATAGTTAAATATCATACCCTTATTCGGATTACGTATTTTTTTAGGAAAGTATTTATTAATATAAGTGTGGATAATAACAGATTTTTAAAATACCGTACTATTATACTTTCTTTGCTTTAAAGTTAATCTTAGCTATGCTATACTCAATGACCGGCTTTGGCCGTGCAGAAGCCCAGATCAATAACAGGCAGGTAGTGGTGGAAATGAAATCACTGAATGGCAAACAATTTGATGTGGTGACAAAACTACCCCCTATCCTTCGTTCATATGAGCTGGATATACGTACCCAACTTAACAAAAAGTTGATGCGTGGCACAATCGACCTGACCATAACTATCAAGCAGGAGGGAGCATCAAAACCGATGACGGTCAACACAGACCTTGCTGTATACTATTATAACAGTATGAAGCAGATCGGGAAGCAGCTATCATTACCGGAGGATAATATTTTATCGACACTCATGCGTATGCCCGAAGTTGTGGCTATGGAGCAAGACATGCTGCCTGAAAACGAGTGGAATGAACTCAAGAAAGTAATAGGATCTGCGGCAGATGCACTTATGGCTCATAGAAAGAATGAGGGAGAGGCTCTACATAAAGATCTGCATTCACGCATCACTAATATTGAACAACTATTAGAGCAGATAGCTCCACTGGAGGCTGCAAGGAAAGACAAGGTACGAGACCGTATCAACAACTCACTGAACGACATGATCGGCAAGGATAAAGTAGATCAGAACCGTTTTGAGCAGGAGATCATTTTCTATCTGGAGCGTATGGACTTCTCAGAAGAGAAAACTAGGCTAAAACAACACTGCCTGTACTTCCATGAGACCGTTGAAAAAGAGGGGATGATGAAAGGAAAAGTACTCGGTTTTGTATTGCAGGAAGTAGGCAGAGAGATCAATACCCTTGGTGCTAAAGCCAACGATGCAGGTATTCAGCAGATCGTCATTAATATGAAAGATGAGCTGGAAAAGGCAAAAGAACAAATTTTGAATATACTTTAGTGTAGAGTAACACAACATGCGCCATACCATAATCAATTCTTCTTTATTTATATTATTACTGCTGCTCAACAGCTGTGTTGAATCACCATACTATCAAAAAGAGTATGCAGTACCCGACTATGAGTGGGCATATAACGAAGAACCCACATTCCGCATTGATGTAAGTGATACAAATGCACTGTATAGTATGTACTTCCTAATAAGGCATACTGAGGCATACCCATACTCTAATATCTGGCTGATGGTGCAGACAAAAAAACCAGGAGATACAGTTTATAAGCAAACAAGACTGGAAGTTCCATTGGCTGAACCAAACGGCAAATGGCTGGGTAGAGGCATGGGTGAAATTTGGGAGCAACGAATGCCCATCACACACGAGGGCGATACAACTATCCTGAATAAAAAAGGCCTGTGGGAGATAAAGTTGGGGCAGGTAATGCGTGTTGATCCACTACCGGAAATACTGCAGGTAGGGCTACGCATAGAAAAAAAGCCAAAGCCTTAACTTTATAGGATATACCAGCACTTTCTTTTATGCGTTTATTTACAACGGCACATTTACTGTTATTCCTATATGTTGTATCGGCAATCGTTTTCTGGGGGTTTAGCTTACAGAAGCACAGCAAAACAATATATGATCTGGAGTATCAGGCTTTGCAGTCTGAGATCGACAGTGTTGCAAGTGCTGAAGTGTACAACAAGCGGCTGGCTGTAATTGAAGAAAAGAAAAACTCTCGCACCAAACAATACTGGGGAGAAGGCTCGACATTCCTATTAGTAATATTAATAGGTGCAGCGGTTGTCTATTCCTCATTCAGAAGAAGTATCAAACTATCAAGACAGCAGAACAATTTCATGTTATCGGTTACGCATGAGTTAAAGTCACCTATTGCAGCCATGAAGCTCAACCTGCAAACTATGGAGCGCCACAATCTGGATGATAGTAAAAGAGAGCTGTTAGTTGATAGATGTATTGCCGAATCAAACAGGCTCAACGACCTTTGTAACAACATGCTACTGGCCTCTCAAATGGAGGGGCGTCAATATAAACCATCCAAAGAAGAATTGAACTATACCAACCTGATAGAGGATAGTATAAAAGAATACAACACAAGATACCCTGGCAGGTTGGTGACTGATACAATAGAGGAGGTAGCTATTATAGGTGATAGAGTGCTGGTACAAATGGCTGTAAACAACCTGTTGGAAAACGCTATTAAATATACTCCTGCTGATGAGCTAATAACGGTTAGCTTGTTCAGGAAAAATAACTACGCACTATTCCAGGTTGCTGACAAAGGTCCTGGCATCCCTGATGAAGAAAAAAATAAAGTAGTCAGGAAGTTTTACCGAATTGGAAACGAAGAAACACGTAAATCAAAAGGTACCGGGCTTGGCCTGTATATTACTTCAAGGATCATACGCCAGCACGATGGTAAGCTACACATCAAAGATAATGAGCCTCACGGAGCTATTTTCGAGATGTGCCTGCCACTTCCTTCTTAACTACCTCTTTCCATTTGAATGTTTTTCGGTGGTATGGAGATACGCCATGTATGGTCATCTGTTCACGGTGTTTGCTAGTACCATAGCCTTTATTTCTGTCCCAGTTATAATGCGGGAACTGCTCGTGCAATCGCAGCATATACTCATCACGATGGGTTTTAGCTAGGATACTCGCTGCAGCAATAGACATGTAAGTAGCATCTCCCTTTACTACACATTGGTGCGGTATCCCTAAATACGCAGGGAAACGATTACCATCTATCAACAGCAGCTCAGGGCGAGTTCTCAAACCATCAATAGCAGTATGCATTGCTTTAAAAGAGGCTTTCAGGATATTGATCTCGTCTATCTCCTCATGTGTGCAACTCGCTACTGCCCATGCCTTAGCTTCTTTTTCAATGATTGCGCGAAGCTCATCACGCTCCTTTTCAGGCAGTTGCTTGCTATCATTCAATAACTCATGCGAAAAACCCTCCGGCAATATCACTGCAGCAGCGAATACAGGGCCTGCAAGGCAACCTCTGCCGGCCTCGTCGCAACCTGCTTCAATAATGTTTTTTTGAAAGAACGGCTTCAACATTGATCATAAAAGTAAAAAATAAAAGGCCGCACAGTGTGCAGCCTTAAACAGAATATAAAACAGTTGTGCTATTCTTTTGCGGGTAAAGGCTCATCTAATGCCAATGTAAACTCTCGTGTTACCTCTGTCATAGGCCCTTCTACCCTATTACCTTCACCATCCGTCAGTGTCAATGTGATAGAAGGTGTGCCTGTAGGCATGTTATGTAAGAAATACGACTGCCAGTCATTAACGACCATAGTAGTATCCACTCCGTTCCCTTTAATATGTGCCAGCACACTATTACCACCATCACTTATCTCCGTATTCCAAAGAAAGAAATCAAAGAGCAGATTTTCAGTGTTATCCTTGCCAACATACTCTCCCTTTGGTCGGCTGTAGAAAAGCATAGGTTCTGTAGGTGCATCTAACTCCTTATAGTTGCCGTCTTCGTCTATCTCAAAATGCAATACCTGACTTGCACCTTCGCTCTTAACAGATTCGTGATAAGAACGGGAAAGGAAAACCAAGAGATAATGTTCACTGCCCTTTTTTAGTGTAACCTCATGTATTGGTTCATATAGTGCTGCATAAGGTTCGTTATCCAGAATAAAATGTATATGCTGACCTTTATCCGAATTGGCGCACATTTTTCCTGCCGCATCAGAGGTTTGATTCATTAATGCATAATTCTGTACTTCAAATGTAAAAGTGGCTGTTACGTCTTCACCGTTAGGAGTAGTTTTTACTTCATTTATCTTGATCTTCGCACCTTCAAATTCCGGTGATTCACCAACAGCCTCCAATTCAATTGCGGCAGGTTTTACCACGGTTTCTTCAGTAGATTCTTCACCTTCTCCACATGCTGTAAATAATATTGTAGCTATCAACCCTGTGTACAATAGTTTTTTCATTATGTCTTGGTTTTAATGATACATTACAAATCTAACGTTATAAGATAGGTTACCCAACCCGATTTTCAGAAAATTTTAAGTAATTCGTAACTATATATACAACACTCAACTATTACATTTGTTGACACGAAAAGTCGATCAGAACATTTACGGAGTCAAATAGCCACAGCTTTTTGGCTTCTTGTTTTTACATTGCAACTATGCTGACCACATCAGAAATACTGAAAAGGGTAAGGCGTATCGAGATCAAGACCAAGGGTTTGAGTAACCACATCTTTGCCGGTGAATACCACTCAGCCTTTAAAGGGCGGGGTATGTCGTTCAGCGAAGTACGAGAATACCAGCATGGTGATGATGTGAAAAATATCGACTGGAACGTAACAGCGCGCTTCTCTACACCATTCGTAAAGGTATTTGAAGAAGAAAGGGAATTGACCGTAATACTGCTGGTAGACGTAAGCGGTAGCTCTCTTTTCGGTACACAGGAAAGGTCTAAACGGGAGCTGCTCACCGAACTCAGTGCAGTACTCTCTTTTTCAGCATCTACCAATAACGATAAGATCGGTGTTATCTTCTTCAGCGATCATGTTGAGAAATATATACCGCCCAAAAAGGGACGATCTCATATTCTACGTATCATCCGCGAGTTGATAGCATTGGAGCCTAATCAGAAAGGAGGTACTAATGTAGCGGCAGCACTTGAATACCTGAACCAGGTGCAGAAGAAAAAGGCCATTACTTTTCTGATGAGCGATTTTATATCTGCCCCTTATGAAAAACCATTACAACTGGCAGCACGCAGGCACGATCTTGTAGGTATACAGGTATATGATAAGCACGATAGGGAATTACCGAATGTTGGGCTTGTGCAGGTAGTAGACTCTGAGACCAAACAACAAACCTGGATAGATACCAGCGACAAGAATATGCGCATGGATTATACGCGCAGGTTTGAAGAACATAAGAACTACTATGTAAAAGCTTTCCGTAAAAGCGGAGCGGCTTTACTAAGCATACGTACAGATGAAGATTATGTAAAAGCGTTACAAGGCTTCTTTAAAGCCAGGTGATCATGAAGCAATTGAAAATAAAATATCTTCTTTCCTTTTTAGCGATATGTTTATCGTTTAGTTATACCTATGCGCAACCACAGGTTGAAACCAATATTGACGCCAAAAAAATAACGATCGGTGATCAGGCTCGTATGTTTATAAAAGCTACACCTGATAAAAACGAGCGGCTGATATGGGCTAACATCCCCGACACATTTAATAATCTGGAGATCGTTGATAAAGGCAAGATCGATACTATTCAGGAAAACGGACTCACGACTTATAAACAAAAGCTACTAATAACCGGTTGGGATTCGGGCATGTTCCAGATACCGGCTTTTGAGTTTACTTCTGTTCCAAAACAAGGTGACCCGTACAAGGTAAGCACCGATTCAATAAGCATATTGGTACAAACCTTACAGGTAGATACCACCAAACCGTTCCGCCCGATCGCTGATATTGTTGAAGTAGAATACACCTTTTGGGATTATTTAAAAGACTATAAATGGTATATAGCAGGTGGATTATTAGCAATAGCACTTATTGTATTTGTGATCGTTTATTTCGTCAAGAACAAAGGTGTAAAAGCACCTGTTATACAACCTAAGAAAGTAGAAACGCTGCATCAGAGAACAATGCGTTTACTCAAAGAATTAGATGAAAAACAATTATGGCAGAACGACCATATCAAGCAATATTATATTGAGCTTACAGATATACTTCGTGCATATATAGAAGAGCGTTTCAAAACACCGGCTATGGAGCTGACCACTGATGAAATTCTGGACAATGTACGCCGTCATAGAGAAATGGTTAAGTTCGAGCAACAACTGGGTGTTATACTTCGTACGGCAGATATGGCCAAGTTTGCCAAGGCACAACCATTACCACAAGAGCATACAGATGCTTACGAATACACAAAACAATTTGTACACCAAACAAAGCCTATAGCACAGCCAACAGAGCATAAAAAGTCATGAATATTCTGAGGGATTGGGGACATATCAGTTTTGCACATCCGTGGTTTTTCCTACTACTGCTGATCATACCATTCATGATATGGTGGTACTACAGCAAAAAGAAGTTAGACCACCCTTCAGTCAGATTAACTACGCTAGCTTCTGTTACAAGGGTTAAACCGAACTGGCGGGTAACCCTTCGCCCTGCATTACTTTGGCTAAGAGTATTATCATTGATACTGCTCATAATAGCACTGGCACGTCCACAATCAAGCAGTGTTTCTGAAAGTATAGACAGCGAAGGTATAGACATTGTTATGTCAATAGATGTTTCGGGCAGTATGCTGGCTGAAGATCTGAAACCTAACCGTATAAAGGCCGCTAAGAAAGTAGCAGAAGAATTCATTGACCGTCGACAGACAGACCGTATAGGCCTCGTAGTTTTTGCCGGCGAGAGTTTTACTCAGGTGCCTATTACTATCGATCACCGCGTATTGAAAGACCAGCTAAAAGAAATAAAAAGCGGTATACTGGAAGATGGTACTGCAATAGGTATGGGCTTAGCTACGGGTGTAGACAGGTTGCGCGCTTCAAAAGCTAAAAGCCGTGTATTGATACTACTTACTGACGGTGTAAATAACCGTGGGTTGATAGACCCTAATACAGCACTGGAAATAGCTAAACGCTATAAAGTACGTGTTTACACTATTGGCGTAGGCAGCGAGGGGCAGGCTCCATATCCTGTAAAAACACCTTTCGGCACTCAGAAACAAATGATGCCTGTAAAGATAGATGAGGCATTACTGAAGAAGATAGCTAAAGAAACAGGAGGTAATTATTACCGTGCTACCAGCAACAAGTCACTGGAGAATATTTATGACGAAATAGACCAGCTGGAAAAAACCAAAATAGAAGTTAGCAGCTACAAACGCTACGCAGAACTATTCTTCCCTCTGGCTGCACTAGCTATACTTCTGTTACTGTTAGAGGCTGTATTAAGGTATACTGTATTCAGGAGTGTTACGTAACTAAGTTATTCTGTACGTGTTTTAATATCTACCATATCATTATTGGTGTAATTTTATAATTAACGTATTTTTGCTATTAATCATGCTGCTATCTTTCCTACAGTACAGCATTAATAATGTGCAGGTTGGAACATTTTTGTAACAATTATAATAACCTCAAAATCATAAACCCATGAAAACCAACAAACAACAAACAGAACATCTTCACCCCCTCCTTCTGGTGGAACAAAACGGAACAATATAAAGCAACCAAATAGTTGCGCATTTAATATAGCTGCCCTATATTTGCAACCAAATAGTTGCATAACATAATTTAATTCATCAAAACTATGAAAGACGTAATCTCAAAAGAGCAGTTCTATCCGCAGCCTATTAATGATGTTTGGGCTGCCATCAGCGAGCAGGAAAAGATCTCGCAATGGTTCATTAAATGTAAATTCAAAGCTGAGCCGGGTTTTAAGTATTCTCTGTTAGGAGAAGAGGATAATGATGTAAAAGTATCCGGCGAGGTGCTGAAAGCTAACCCTGTAAGTGAGTTGGTATACTCGTGGGTTGTAGCCGGTACAGAAACGGCAACAACAGTTAGCTGGAAACTGGAAGAAAAAGATGGAGGCACCTTATTAACTTTGGAGCATTCCGGCATCAGCAATTATCCTGATGAACAAACTGCTGTTACAATGATGCAGCACTTTGATGCAGGATGGGATAAATGCTACGAACATCTTGGTAAATTTCTGGAAGGTGAAACAATTGAAGCAGCACACGGCAGATAAGGTTTTTAAAGCGATAGCAGACGCCAACCGCAGGCAGATATTCCATCTGCTGGTAGTAGCCGGCGCGGCTATGTCTATGACACAGATAGCCGAAAAGTTCGACATCAGCAGGCAGGGCGTAACCAAGCATATAAAAATGCTGGAAGATGCCGGACTGGTGGAGACAGAAGCCAAAGGGCGGGAACGTTTTTGCATCGCACAGCCTAAACAATTGAAAGCCGTAAAGGACTGGCTGGCTTTCTACGACAAGTTCTGGGACAACAAGCTCAGCGATCTGGGCAAATTTCTGGACGGAGAAGCATAGCCAAACGAATACACCTTATGCTCCTACTTCTGTAGGAGCATTTTTCTCTACCTTTATAGTATGAAGCTAAGGGTCATCATAACAGGTAGTACAGGCATGGTCGGCAAAGGCGTTTTACTGGAATGCCTCGACCATGATGATGTGGAAGAAGTACTGGTTGTGAATCGTAGTACCGTTGGTATTGAAAACCTAAAGCTGAAAGAAATTTTACATAAAGACTTCTTTGACCTGTCTGCTATTAAAGACCAACTACAAGGGTATAATGCCTGCTTCTTTTGTTTAGGTGTTTCCGCAGCGGGCATGAATGAAGAAAAGTATCACCACCTAACGTATGACTTAACTACACATTTCGCTGAAACGGTCATCAACCCTGAAATGATATTTGTGTACGTTTCAGGTACAGGAACCTATAGCACCGAGCAAGGCAGAATGATGTGGGCAAGGGTAAAAGGTAAGACTGAAAATGCTTTGTTGAAAATGCCTTTCCGAAATGCCTATATGTTCCGCCCGGGCGTGATACTACCGAAGAAAGGCATTAAGTCTAAAACGAAGCTCTATCAGGCTGCTTACATCATCCTTCGCCCGTTCTTCCCGCTAATGGAGAAGTTGCCCTCTGTAACCAATAGTATAAAAGTAGGCCAAGCCATGATACAGGTAGCACTCTACGGCACAAACAAACATCACTTAGAGAATAAGGACATTAATGAGTTGGCAGGATGATCAGCTTATTCCGTCTCTCTTGTTTGCATATGTTATATACTTTTCTCCAAACTCGAGTTCTAAAGATATTCTTAATAATCCCGGATACGCAAACCAAAATTTTTTATTAACTCTATCGTCCACATAATCTTTACCGTACTCTTCATTATACCATTCTATATGGTAATCATCTAAATCCTCAGAATCAACTTCCAGTACTTCTGCCTTGTGCTTAGCTAACATATCAAGTAGTTTAGCTTTTGTATCAATACCAAAGTCAAGTAGTTCCTGTCTTTCTTCTACATAATTGCATTTAGAAAAATCATTTTGAGCAGGAAATGTCTGTTTCAAAATACTATAGATATCATCAGTTGTTATTAACCTGCTCATACTTTTGATTTGATATACTCTACTTCATTTCCTCTAACTCTTTCTGCATGGCCTGCATTTTATCGCGTAAGCGGGCAGCTTCCATAAAGTCTAACTCTTTCGCTGCTTTCTGCATTTCTTTTTGTGTTTTGGCTATAGCCTTCTCCAACTGTACGGCTGTCTTGTATTCTACCTGTTCTTCAGCAGCTACCGGCGCGGCTAGTTCATCGTGTACGGCATATTTACTGTCTTCATCATAGCCTTTTATATCCAGTACAGATGTTTGTTTGAATACCTCATCTGTACTCTTCTTAATTGTCATCGGAGTTATACCGTGCTCTTCATTATACTTTATTTGCTTCTCTCGGCGGCGCTCTGTTTCATCCATGGTACGTTGCATGCTTTCAGTTATCCTGTCCGCATAGAATATCACCAGTCCGTCAGCATTACGGGCAGCTCGGCCAGCCATCTGTGTTAGTGAGCGTTCGTTCCGTAAAAAGCCTTCCTTATCTGCATCCAATATCGCCATGAGTGATACTTCGGGTAAGTCCAGCCCCTCACGCAGCAGGTTAACACCCACCAATACATCTATCTTACCCAATCTCAGGTCGCGAAGTATTTCTACCCGCTCCAGCGTATCTACCTCACTATGTATATAGCGCGAGTTTACATCTATGCGTTTCAGATATTTATCCAGCTCTTCTGCCATGCGCTTAGTGAGTGTAGTCACCAATACTCTATCACCTTTCTCCACTCGTTTATCTATTTCATCCAGCAGATCGTCTATCTGGTTGGCGCTTGGCCTTATCTCGATCGGCGGGTCCAATAATCCGGTCGGCCTTACTACCTGGTCTATCACTACGCCTTCTGTTCTGTGCAGTTCATACTCACCGGGAGTAGCACTTACAAATACTACCTGATTCAGCAGGCTCTCAAATTCATGGAAGTTCAACGGGCGGTTATCTAATGCGCTCGGCAGGCGGAAACCAAAATCAACAAGATTCAGCTTCCTGCTTCTGTCACCGCCATACATACCACTCACCTGCGGGATGGTTACGTGGCTCTCATCGATCACCATCAGAAAATCGTCCGGGAAATAATCCAACAAACAGAAAGGGCGAGTACCCGGTTGTCGCCTGTCTAAGAATCGGGAATAATTCTCAATACCATTACAGAATCCCAGCTCCTGTATCATCTCTAAGTCATAACTCACCCGCTCTTTGATACGTTGTGCCTCAAGAGGCTTATCAATGCTTTTGAAGTATTCATGCTGAGCCATCATCTCATCCTGTATCTCATGTATGATCTCTGCCAGCATGTCTTTGGGTGCCAGATATAGGTTAGCAGGAAAAATAGCAGCATTATCCATAGTACCGATACGTTTACCGGTGTCGGGCTCAAAGCTTTCTATCTCTTCCACTTCATCACCAAAGAAGGTGATACGATAACCATAATCTACATAAGGCAGATTGATATCAACAGTATCTCCTTTTACACGGAAAGTGCCTCTGCCAAACTCTCCCTGGCTGCGGTGGTACTGTGCATTCACTAAATGGTGCAGGAAACCATTACGGCCTATATTATCTCCTGTCTTAAAACGAATGATATTGTGCTTATACTCCGTTGGGTTACCCATACCATATATACACGATACGGAAGCGACAACGATGATGTCTCTACGTCCACTTAATAAACTACTGGTTGCTCGCAACCTGAGCTTGTCCAACTCTTCATTTATAGAAAGGTCTTTTTCTATATAAGTATCGCTTGTTGGTATGTAGGCTTCGGGTTGATAGTAATCATAATAACTTACGAAATACTCCACTGCATTATCGGGAAAGAATTGCCGAAGTTCACCATATAGCTGTGCTACAAGTGTCTTGTTGTGAGTTAAGACCAAAGTAGGCTTCTGCACTTCCTGTATCACATTGGCCATAGTAAAGGTTTTACCACTACCTGTAACGCCTAGCAGCGTCTGAAACTGCTCTCCCTCTTTAATACCTTTTACCAGTTCTGATATTGCCTGCGGCTGGTCGCCAGCAGGCTGATATGGACGGTTGATCTTGAACATGCACTGTAAAGTTCGGGAAAAAGATCGTCTGTAAACAAAAAAGCTACCCTATGGGAGTAGCTTTCATATTCTGATTTTTTTAAACTAATTATAGCCCTGTTATTGAAAACCCGATTGAGTATGGTGTAACAACAGGCCCCTGGCCCTCTTTGTACAAATTGGTGAGGTTGTAAGTACCTATTAAATTAAAGTTGCCGTACCCGAACCTAACAGAGGTTGAAAAACGCCATGTTTCTATATAACGCTTGCTGTTTACTTTATATACGATCTTAGTGCCATCTTCTTTCCCTTTTGTGCCTGCACCCAAAAGTGTACCAACACGCATGCCAACAGCAGCTTTGAATCCCTTATTACGGTTATACTTGTTGGCAAAAAAGCGTAACTCAAACGGCGCTTCAAGATAGGTTGTGGTCAATTTGTATTTTTTGTAATTACGGCTTTCAGGAATAAAGCGAGCTTGAGATGTGCTATCAACCAAATCATCCAAAACTATCTCCTGATCTTTGAAATATATATTACTGCTGCTGATACCCACACCGGCCGCAAAACTGAAGTGTGTTTCTGCTTTCTTACCAATAGGGAAATCGTAGCATAGGTACATATTAAAGCCCCTGCCTATACCGGTAGTATTAATGCTGTCGGGCGCATTATACCAGCCATTATACATCAACTCCAACATTAGAAAATCTCTTGATGGCTTAGTAACCTTAGTCTTTTCTTTATCCTTATTATCACCTTTAATAACATCTTGTGCTGATGCTGATGCTACTGATGCTACAAGTGCCAAACCCAATAACGCGATGCGTAATCTCATAACTGTCATTCTATTGAAGCGCAAATATAATAGATGGGGGAGGTAATATTTGTTAAAAGTCATGCAATAGCTGTTATACAGTTGCTAAAGCTTGATATTACAGCTGGTTCTCAATAGCCAGAAATACCTTATTTAGTGTATGTAAATATGCAAATTTGCTTACCTTTGCCATCCGCTTGAAAAGCTGGAGGCTATAGCTCAGTTGGTTAGAGCGTCGGATTGTGGTTCCGAAGGTCGTGGGTTCGAGACCCATTAGCCTCCCTAAAATATCAAAAGTGCCTTAATTAAGGCACTTTTTTATTTCCCCCAATGGCATATATTCTTAACTTTACATTCCTCAATTATTTTCAATAAATATTAAATTAAGTATAGGATATGAGTTTTGAAATTACCGGAAAACTGATCATGGCAAATGACACGCAGCAAGTAAGTGACAGGTTTAAAAAACGTGAATTTGTACTGGAGATCAATGAAGAAGTGAACGGAAATGTGTATACCAACTATGCTAAAATGCAGCTGGTACAGAACAAATGTGAGATATTGGACAACTTTAACGTTGGTGAAGACTTGAAAGTGAGCTTTAATATCAAAGGAAATAAATGGGAGCGTGACGGGAACGTGAACTACATTACCAATCTGGATGCATGGAGAATAGAGCGTGCCGAACAAGGTGGGCAAATGGCGCAACCTGCATCACCAGCATATGGTAATATGAATCAGGCACAGGCTCAAAACCAGAAGCAAGATCAAGGAAGTCAGAATTCAGGGGGCAATTTTTATAACCCATCTCCTGAAAGTACCGATGATCTGCCTTTCTAACTGACAGTTATTAAAACTGAAAAATAGTTATAAAGGCAACAAACCATTGTGTGTTTATGAGGGTCTAATCATTTAACAAACCTTTGATTTATTAACATTTTTTCATAAACTTGGTGAAAATTATTCCTTCGATGCGTCGAATAAATTTAGTAAGCACGATATCATGTGTTGCTTTAGTGGCTTTTTCTCTCCAAAGCTGCGATAAAAGCAATGGTATAGATAATAACCAGGTCATTACCAAGCCCTACACGGTGCATTTTGTTGATACCTCTGGTCAGATCTATTATACGAACGATGGGGAAACAGTGCGACCGCTTACCACATCAGACGGGTTTGCCGTATCTGCTATTGAAACATCGGGGCCAAATATCCTTTTCCGTAAAGAGAACAGCACGATACTTTTTGCCAGTGATGGCGGTGAGAAAAAGTATACGAACTTCAATCCGACGTTTACTGATATTAACCCGGCATCTTTCGGCCAATCTGTAGTACTACAGCTTGAAAACTATAATGATACGGGTGCTGAAGTATCTGACAGGATATATGTTGTGACTGCTCAGAATAATGGTATTGCTTTCAACGACTCAAACGCATCTGTAGGTGCTCAATGGTTTTACGAAACTAACTCAGGCTTGCCTTCAGGTGGTTTTACGTCTTTAGCTCAGGTAACTAGCGGTCAGGTATTTGCGTTTGACGATCAGACCAATAACCTGTATATGAAACCAGATCTGGCTACTGCATGGTCAAAAAAGAATGGTAGTGGCTTACCTCCTGCCGGTGAAGGCAATTTGTTCATCACTAGTATGGGTACAGACCTTTTGGCTGTATCAGTAGGCGGTACAAACAGAGGAACAATATTACGTAGCACAGATATGGGGGACAATTTCTCACAACTACCTGCGCTGCCTAATGGAGTGACCGACCTTACAACTGCTATCGGTGCTTTCGGCAAAGTGATCATTGCTTGCACAAGAGATAATGGAGTATACCGCTTTGGTGGTAATAATGCTACATGGGAATCTTCTAGCTTTGGCCTTGACGTTAATACAAGGATATATGGCATAGCCCAGAAAAATAACTTATATAAGAACGAGGCAAATCGCGAATATGTATACATTGCTACAAGCACTGGTATATACAGGAGCGATGATCTTGGTCAAAACTGGATAAAAGTATTCACAGGCAGACCATTTACTGCCATCCAATAGTATTATAAGAGATCTTCAGGATCAAGAAATTCATTCAGGTCGCGACGCTGTTTTTTAGTGGGGCGGCCTGTTTTGCTTAAGCGCTTACCTGTATAAAATGCTGAACCCAAACGCTTATTATACTCTTTATCTTCCTCGCTTGTAATATCAGTATAGTACTTTATCGCCTCCTCATATTTTACACGCTTATCTATCACATCGCAAACTTCTACTGTCCATTTACGTCCCGGAGCTCGCACATCATATTTGTCACCAATACTTACCACTTTAGAGGGTTTAATGTTTGCGCCGTCGGCTTTTACTTTCCCCTCATCGCAGGCTTTGGTAGCCTGACTACGTGTTTTGAATATGCGTATTGCCCACAGATATTTATCAACTCTTACCTTTTTGACTGACATACAATAACAAATATCAAAAAATCTGTACAAAAGGCATGAGCTTTTATATTTTTACGTTCCGTTTATGCATTCGCTTATAATATTCGCATCTGGTAAGGGTAGTAATGCCCAGGCAATCATTGACTATTTCAGAGATCATCCTTCTGTAAATGTCTCACTTATTGTCTCTAATAAGTCTGATGCAGGTGTATTAGCAATAGCAGAAAAGGAAGGTGTACGGTCACAGATCATCACAAAAACAGATATCAACAGTGATGAATTTGTAGAGCATCTACGTTCTCACGCACCCTCACTTATTATTCTTGCAGGTTTCTTATGGAAAATACCTTCGGCAATGGTTGACGCTTTCGATAACAGGATCATCAATATACACCCATCTTTACTACCTGCACATGGTGGTAAAGGAATGTATGGGCATCATGTACACAGCTCGGTTTTGAATACCAGAGAGCAGGAAAGCGGTATTACCATCCATTATGTTGATGAAGTATATGATAGCGGTAGCAAGATATTACAGGCGCATTGCCCGGTAAAAGAAAATGACACTCCTGATACATTGGCTGAACGCATACACAAGCTGGAACATTTCTTTTATCCGCGTACTATAGAATACCTGCTGGAGCATATGTAAGAGGCAATAACACAGGCTCATACACGTTTTATTCAGTACATTTGAAATATAGACCACTAACAGGATATGCGAAGATTTTTACTATCGCTGATATTCTTCAGCAATATAGCAGTAGCTCAGGACAGACCTATAGGCCAATGGAGGTCTCACCTTCCTTATAATACAGCAGTAAGTGTTACAGGTAGCGGTGTAATGTTATACATAGCTACAGAATACAGTATGTATTCATTAAGCCGTGGAAGTGATGAGGTAACTGCTTACAGTAAGGTAAACGGCATGTCTGATATAGGTATGCAACAGGTAGCCTACGATGATTATACAGGTTCTGTGATATTGGCTTACACAAATAGTAACATTGATATTTTCAGGAACGAAGAGTTCTTCAACATCCCTGACCTTAAGCTAAAAACCGTAACAGGCACCAAACAGATAAATGATATTTATACAGAGAACGGCCTTGCATATCTAAGTACAGATGTTGGTATTATGGTACTGAACCTAGAGGATATAGAAGTAAAAGAGACCTATACCTTCACTGCCAATGGTGAGAATATACCTATCAGGTCGTTTACCGCAGCAGGCAATGACTTTTATGCCGCAACAGACAGGGGTTTATACAAGGCCTCTAAATTCAGTCCCAGTTTGCAAGCTTTCTCAGAATGGCAACCGCTAGATGGTACTCGCAATTTTATTGCAAGCGAATCAGTTGACAATAAGATATTCGTTGCTACCATTGATACCCTGTTCGCATTGGAAAGCGATACACTACGCTACATATACAGCAATGATAGCATGATGGCTAACCTTGTTAAGGGTGTGACCGGTTTATGGATAATGGAGGGCAACTCTACAACATTCAAAACCACAGCCTTAAAAATGAATACAGGGTATCAGCTGACCGATACTATCAACATTAACGGCTTATGTGATGAGCTGATCGAATACCCTGATGCTGACACCCCAAAATGGATAGCCAGTAAATCTGACGGTTTATTAAAACGAACTTTAAAAGGTGACCCTTTTGCTACCGGCAGGCCCAAAGGCCCCGGAGGCATTGGAAATTTTGACATTGTTGCTTCTGATAAAGAAGTGATCGTTGCTCATGGAGGGTATAGTGATACTTATGTGCCCAGCTATAGTGGCGACGGGTTCTCAACCTATAAAGACGGAGAGTGGAAGCAGTACAAAATATTTTCTTATCCGCCTTTCGGTGATAGTGTAAGGGACATAACACATATATATAAAGGAACAGATGGTACAATATACCTGGGTTCTTCGCAAAGCGGTTTGTTTATTCTAAAGGCCGATGGCAGTTATGAATATTATAAACAAAATTCTTTTATAGACCCGTCTGTAACAGGTCCCGGCCTATACAGAGTAAGCGGTATAGCCATTGATAATAACAATGTACTTTGGCTGACTGTTCTTGGCGGCACACCACATGAACTAGTTGCACGTACAGCAGATGGTCAAACCTATCAGTACAGGGTACAGGTTTCACGCCCGCTGGCCAATGCAGCGGCTCATCTTGTAGTAGATGATAACAATCAGAAATGGTATGCTGCACCACGCGGTGGCGGATTAATAGTATATGATGATAATAACACTCCCGAAACCCCTGCTGACGACAGGTTCATTAATCTACAGGCGGGAGAGGGTGCAGGAGGCTTGCCGGATAACGAAGTGTACTGCATAGTACCAGATAAAGATGGAGCAATATGGATAGGCACAGCTGATGGAATAGGTATTGTCAGTTGCCCGGCACAGGTAATTGACGGCAACTGCGAAGCTGAAAAAAGAGTAGTACAATTCGACCAGTTTGCCGGATTCCTATTTCAGGGGGAGCAAGTGAGAACCATTGCTGTAGACGGCGCTAACAGGAAATGGATAGGCACAAATAATGGTCTCTGGCTGATATCTGAAAGCGGTGATGAGATACTCGAGCGTTTTACTAAAGACAATAGCCCTCTGCCATCAGACATCATTCAAAAAATAGCTATCGATCAACAAACAGGTGATGTATACATAGGGACAGAGCAGGGCTTGATTAGCTATAGAGGTACTGCTACACAGGGCGGGACTGAGAACAGTGATCTCATAGCCTACCCTAACCCCGTGCCAACAGGTTATGGAGGCACAATAGCAATAAAAGGTTTTGTTGAGAATGCAGATGTAAGGATCACCGATATATCCGGACAGTTGGTATACAAGACACAAGCTCTTGGCGGGCAGGCTGTTTGGAACGGCAAAGACTATAACGGGCGGAGGCCACAATCTGGTGTATACCTTATATTCGCCACTAATAAAGATGGCACTGAAACTAAAACCGGCAAACTGGTATTCATGGAATAGACTATGCTACAACAAACAAGAGGCATAGTATTAAAATCAATCAAGTACGGAGAAACAAGTCTTATCGTTTCCGTATTTACAGAGTTATACGGTGTACAGAGTTATATTGTACAAGGTGTTCGTAGCAGTAAGGCGAAAGGTAATCGTGCAGGCTTATTACAGCCCGCTACACTATTGGACATGGTCGTTTACCAGAAACCTAATGTAAGCCTTCAACGCATAAAAGAATATAATACCGCTTATTTATACCGATCATTACAAGAGCATATTCTTAAAAACAGTATTGCATTATTTTCTGTTGAGCTGTTATTAAGGTTATTGCCAGAAGCGGCACCGATGCCTGAGTTATTCGATATGAGCATGCAATATTTCATCAAAATGGATGAAACAAGCAATGAGCATATTGGCAATTATCCTCTATACTTCTCCTTGCAGTGCTGCAATATGCTGGGGTATAACCTATCAGGAACATACACAGAGCAAACACCACATTTGAACATGCAGGAAGGAGGTTTTACTGCTTACCCTCCTATACAACGTCCTTTTGTTGACGAGCAAGATGCAAAACTAATGGGTATGGTCCTGACCATGAATAGCCTTGAAAGAATAGCTCAGATACCTATGAATGGAGCTACAAGATTCAGGTTACTAGACTGGCTGATAGAATATATGCACAATCATACACAGCATATGGGCGAGATCCGCTCCTTACCTGTTTTAAGGGCTGTGCTACACTAATCTTCCTTTTTCTTGAGTTTCATTCTTACTGCCATTCTATTCAGGTAGTTACTAAAAAACCTGAACTGCCCGAATAAAATGCTGATGACAAGTACACAAACAGGCCATAGTATGGTTACTATCAATAAGTATAATACCCACCACAGCACAGTTTTATCTAATGGGATCAGCTCCATTACCTTACGGGCAAGATAACCGCAAGCACTACCACCCAATGCAAAGGTGCAGAGTATAAGAATGAACTGAAGACCACTTACCTTCCACTTTTTCTGTAATTTTTTTAACATGAGTGTACTGCTGATATTGGCGGTCACAAATGTAAGTTTTATTCTGTAAGCCTTGTATTGTGTTTATCTTAGTAGCTATATAGAGTATTAATCTGTTATGAAGAGCGTAATTATTTTCATTTTATCAATGCTGGCTTTTACAACCTATGCACAGGATTATCCAAAAGATTATTTCGGAAGTCCGCTAAATATCCCGATATATCTGGCTGGTAACTTTGGTGAATGTCGTTCCAACCATTTCCACAGCGGGTTGGATATGAAAACCGAACAACGTGAAAACTTACCCATCTACTCAATTGCTGATGGGTATGTATCCCGTATCAAAATGCAGAATGGAGGGTTTGGACATTGCCTTTATGTTCAACACCCAAATGGGTACACCTCAGTTTATGCTCACTTGAACGATTTTGCCCCAGAGATACAGGCATATATGAAAAACGAACAATACAGGCGTAAAAGCTGGACGCTCGACCTGTATCCGCCTTCATCTATGTTTCGCGTAAAGAAAGGAGAGCTGATTGCATACTCGGGAAACACTGGCGGTTCTACTGCGCCACACTTGCATCTGGAGATACGTAATGCTAAAGGCTATCCTGTAAATGGTATGCTTTTCGGGTTTGACATAAAAGATAATATACCTCCCAAACCCTATAACATAGCGGTATATGATGCCAACAATAGTATATACGAGCAAGAGCCTGTATTTAAATCCTTAAAGCAGGCAGGCAGTAAGTATACAGTTGATACTATCGTTGTGAATACCGAAAAAGCTGCCATAGGGCTGGATGTATTTGACTATATGAACAACAGTAAGAATACACTGAATTTCTATATAGGGGAACTGTATATGGATAGTGTATTACAATGTAGACTCGTTATTGATAATATCCCATACGAAACAACCAGATTCATGAATGCTTATGTGGATTATCGCATGAAAAAAGAAAAAGGCAGATGGGTGCAACTGTTCTACAAACTACCGGGTAATGACCTGAATACTATATATGAAAGCCTGAATAATGAACGTGGGAGATTATCATTGAATGACACTGAACCTCACCGAATAAATATCGGACTCATAGACCCTCTGGGAAACACAACAGATATAGAGTTTTATCTAAGAAATAACGGAATGGGCGGGGCGGAACTGATGTGTAACTCTGATGATCTCTTTGAGCAGGGTAAAAGCAAGACATTCGAACACCCTAATGTAAGATTCTCCTTTGGGCCTGATCACTTGTACGATGATATATGTTTTACATTCAATGAGAAAGAAGATACTGAAGCCTACTCTTCAAGGTATCAACTGCATAAGCCATCTATACCTATTCATAAAAACTTTACACTCTACATCAAGCCTAATAAACCTATACCATTTGACCTGCGTCATAAAATAGCACTAATAGAAAATGATGGTAAAGGAGATTATGGATATGCTGCAGAATTTGAGAATGGCTGGTACAAAAAATCGATACGTTATTTTGGTGAATACCGCTTAGTAGCAGATAATGAGCCCCCTCGCATCATACCAATGCAAAAAAGAGAGGTACTTACAACGGCATCGCGTATCAGTTTCAAAGTAAAAGAGAATATAACTTCTGTAGATAAATTCATAGGAAAGATAGATGGAGAGTGGGTGCCTTTTGAACAAAACGGGGATGTTTTCTTTTATACATTTGACGACCACTGTGGCAAGGGTGATCATGAACTGATGATAACCGCTACTGATGAAAACGGAAACTCTGAAACAATTACATATACATTCACAAGATAGAAAGACATGGCAGATTTAAAACCCGGAGATAACGCTCCACAGTTTACCGCAAAAGATCAGAACGGAGACAAAGTAGCTCTGAAAGACTACCTGGAGAAAAAAGTTGTATTGTACTTCTACCCCGAAGATGATACTCCCGGATGTACCGCAGAAGCATGCAACCTGAGAGATAATCTGGGTAGCCTGAAAAAGAAAGGCATTGTAGTGTTAGGTGTAAGCCCTGACGATGTTGCAAGTCACAAAGAGTTTGAAAAGAAATATAAACTCAACTTTACACTTGTAGCAGATACCAATAAAAATATATCAGAGAAGTATGGTACGTGGGGAGAGAAAAACCTTTATGGTAATATCGTAATCGGTATGAAGCGTTTTACTTTCTTAATCAATGAGGAAGGGAAAATAGACCACATCATAAAAAAAGTGAAAACAGAAGACCATGCCGCACAGATACTGAAAAAGTGGGGCATAGATTAGAACCCAAGCTTGACACTACCGAATATCCCGAAATCTCGCTTGATGTTTTCATCAGGCAGCGCGGTAGGTGTTACTCGCCATACAAAATCTACACGTAGCAATTTGAATATGTTTTCTATGCCTGTACCTAATTCAAGGTACGGGCTCCCGTCTAGTGATCGGAATGTAAACCCTTTATCAAAGTTATATGCTCTGTTTGCCTGACTAAGGTTTCCTATTACACTTTTAGCAGTCCAGAACTGGCGCCAACGTAACTTTTTGATTAGAGGCACATATTTAAAAATACCGCCTCCAAAATTGTGTTCCAGATTGATACCTACAAACTCGTCACTTAAAAACTCATACTGGTTCATCATATTAAAAGTGTACTTATTGTAGTAGTAAAATTCATTACCCGGATGTTGTTCCAATAACGGATAAGGTAGTACACCAAAATATTTTCCGGCAAACACATTTACATATAACTGCCCGAATGGTGGCATACGCCAATTGTCTGCAATGGTCATAGTGATGCGTTGGTAATTATAGTCTGCATCAAACAAGCCTTTTATACCAAGTGCTAAACGCAGATCAACAATAGGATATTTACTGCCCAGACTGAAACGGAGGTAATTACCATGAAGGAAACGCTCTTTATAGGCAAACCGTAATTTAATGCTTACCTCAGTAGCTGTCACGGTCTGCGATGGTGCTCCTTCAAAACCATTCTCAAAAATACTAACGCTTGGCAAGGGGTCATATGGATCATATATCTTCCTGTAAACAGTAAACAACTGGCTGAAACCTGATGCAGATTCATTATATAGTTCAAATCTTATATCATCAGAGAACATGAACTTTGGCGGTATACCGTTTTTACGGATACCCACACTTATAATATTATTGATGCCAACTTTATCGTAATAATTTACTGTATAATCAACATCTCTTTTATAAGCGAAATTGATGTAGCGGCGTGGATACCTGTGCAATAGAAAAAAAGACTCAAATTTGTATTTGAAACGATTATCACCGGCACCATAAGCAATGTAGCCGTTCATATATATATCCTCAAATAGCTTCGGTGTGGTACCCATTGAAAATTGGAAACGATTACCTTCTATCTGGTTATAATTATACGCATCCCAATACGGCCCAAACTCTACGGGCCCTGCCTTTACTACGCCCGAAGCAACTATCTTGATCAGTTTTCTTAATCTTTTATAGTTACGGTCATTATCCAGCGAGTCATACATCTGGTAAACACCTTGCTCATTTTTACTTAGCTCTTCATGTCTTGCATTTTTCCAGAAGTCAGCACCTTGTACCGTAGCACTGTCTGCAACAATAACTTCGCTTTTAAACTTTTTGCTATTAACTATATCAGATATTGACGGGTCATTGACTACAACACTATCATACGATGTTGTTTTTCTTACTATCAGCCCAAGCGTTTTCATTATCTCATCGCTAAGTGCCAGTTCAGCAGTAATATTTTCTTTAGAGCAGAACCATATAGTATCTCCAAAAGGAGTATACTCTTTATAGAAATCTGCTTTTTCTACCCAGTTTATATCGGTAGCATCAGGTAGAGCAGCAGAAAGGTATTGTAGTGCATATATTGAATCCACAATTCGTATGGTGCCTTCAAAACATTGCTCTCCTTTCCTTTGTGGTTTAAAACTTAGTGTTATCACATCATACCCGTGAATGCTCTGTGTATCCAGTATTTTATATTTATAAAATGTTAGTGCTGTATTGCTCAGCGGGCTTACGAACTCTTTATCGAAAAAAGGCACATAATTCTCATAAGGGTCTATCTCCAGATATATCTTTCCAAGGTATTGGGATATGCTCCGGGTCATATTCTCATTCTTGATCGCTTTCATTTGTGTGGCTTTCACAAATTCTTTGGTCTTCTTAGGCGATTTCTGATAATAATAATCTGATAAAGACTCGGTAAGGTATGCCGGCAGGAAAGGCTTATCGTACGATGTGGTGTCCATATTATCGAATATGAACCCAAGCTTTTTTAGATATGGTATTGGTAACTTATCAAAAGTCTTGCGTTTGAAGTTGAGGAGATCCACTTCTATTTTATTATACGCTTCATATTTATAGTTATCAACTCGCTCAGGGTTATTATTCTTTTTGTTATTGATAACATTACGCATCAAGATGATCGCAGGGTCTTCACCCGGTTTTATCACAACCTCGTTCAATGAAGCACTTGTACGCTCAAGTTCGATAATTATGTTATTTATCTTTTCAGACTTATCAAGTAATGTAGAATAAACGTCATATCCTATCACTTTTACATTCAGGCTATCAGCCTGGAAAGATTGGAACTGTAGTATGAAAACACCGTCTGCATCAGTACTTGTTCCAATGTTAGTACCTGCAAAAAAAACAGTAGCATACGGTACAGGCAATCTGTCTGTTTTATCAATTACCTTACCTATTACCTGGTAACCTCTGTACTTAGTTGATGGTTTAGGTAACACATTTAACGACTCATCTGTTTTGGTCGAGTCTTTAAGCTGAGCACATAGGTACAATGGCGAAAACACCATAAATAATAAGAAACATACCTGCACGTGCTTCATAATTCAGATCGGCAAAAAGTGCCGCAAATATCGTATAAACAAAAAAAGGGGCAAAAATACGACAGCTTATCCGTAAAGCATTTATATTTATAATCTTCTATGGATTTAAGGAAATTCAGCAAAAAAGCTGCACGAAATAAGCCTAAGCTCATCAAGTTTTTAAAAAAACTGGACAAAGTAGTTCCCGAAGATATGGACAGGCTGGCTAAAGAAGAAGATGCTAAAGTATGGGAAAAGGTAGATTGTCTTGAGTGTGCTAATTGTTGCAAAACGATGACCCCGACCTACAACAAAGCTGACATTAAACGCATTGCAGCACATTTTAGCATGACGACTAAAGACTTCAAAGACAGGTGGCTGTATAAAGAAGAAGATAGTGGCGACTGGATGAATACCAGTACTCCCTGCCAGTTTTTAGGTGCCGACAATAAATGCACTATATATGAGATACGACCTAAAGACTGTGCAGAATTTCCCCATCATACCAAGAAAGACTTTGACGCTTATAATGATACATATATTCAAAACGTGCACCGTTGCCCTGCTACATACGAGCTTGTAAAACAACTCAAAAAAAGAGTAGAGAAAGAGTACGTGTGGTAGCTATTTTATCCGAAACGTTTCAATCCGTACTTTCGCGCTGAGGAAAAAGTTTGTTTAAGTGCCAATACCTACATACATGAGGGGGATATTATTACTTATTATTACTAGCCTGATCGTCACCACAACCTATGCTCAAAATCCAAAGCGAGAGTTTCGTGCAGCATGGATCGCAACAGTATCTAACATTGACTGGCCATCGAAACCCGGGCTACCTGCTGCACAACAACAGGCAGAGTTCATAGCAAGGCTGGAACAACTGAAAGCAATGGGCTGCAACGCTGTAATTGTTCAGATACGTCCTGCCTGCGATGCTTTTTACAGCTCTGTAGAAGAACCATGGAGCCGTTACCTGACAGGCAAACAAGGGCAGCCTCCGTTCCCTTACTACGATCCGCTGGTGTTCATGGTAGAAGAAGCGCACAAACGCAATATGGAGTTTCACGCATGGTTCAACCCATATAGGGCGCTGGTAATAAAAGACAAAAACCCAAACCCACCAGATCATGTTACAAGAGAGCACCCCGATTGGATAGTTAATTATGGTACAAAATCTTACCTGAACCCGGGGATTCCTGAAGTACGCGAATACGTAATACGCATAATAACTGATGTTGTAAAAAGATATGACATAGACGCAGTTCATTTAGACGACTATTTTTATCCATATCGTATTGCCGGTGTTGAATTTGGAGACAAACATACATTCAGTATTTATGGCAGTGGTTTTGAGAATAAGGAAGACTGGAGAAGGAATAATGTCAATCTGTTTATTTCTGTACTGAACACAAACATCAAACAGATTAAACCTCATGTAAAATTCGGGATTAGCCCTTTTGGCGTATGGCGCAATGCAAGTAAAGACCCTCGGGGGTCTGAAACCAGGGGCGGACAAACCTGTTACGACGACCTGTATTCTGATGTATTGCTTTGGTTACGCAATGGTTGGATAGACTACCTCGTACCTCAACTATATTGGGAACATGGTCATAAACTGGCTGCTTTTGATGTCCTATTACCTTGGTGGGAAAAATACAGTTTCAACAGGCATATCTACTATGGGCTGGGCGTTTACAGAATGTTGAATGCAACACGTGAACCCTGGAATAAACCCGATGAGCTGCTTTGGCAAATAAAAGACATACGCAACAGTACCAAAACACCAGGCATTGTTTTGTATAGCACATCTAATTTTGATAAGATCGCAAATGGTATTGATGATAGTATTTCGAGATATAACCAGACTATAGCCTTCCCGCCTCGCATGCCATGGCTGGACAGTATTGCACCTGCAGCACCCCAGCTAACCCTTGAACCTTATACAAAAGGACTATTATTGAAATGGAGCGGAGAAAACCCAGAACAGGAAGAATTACGGTTTGCGGTGTACCGCTTTGCTAAAAATGACAAAGTGGACATAAGTAAACCTGAACATATTATTGGCATTACACAGTCTCCTGAGTATTTCGATTATGATGCTGTCAAATATAAAGACAGCAAATATGTTGTAACCGCTTTAGACAGGCTGTGGAACGAAAGCCAGCCCAGTAATACAGTATCATCTGCAGAACAATAAAACCTTTTGTGTTCATATAGATATTTTCTGAACGATTTTTGTATCTTCAACGTCTATAAAATGAAGTTTGCATGAAGTCTGCATTCCAAAGTCGTATTTTATTTTTTATGCTGGCAGCTGTTGTAGTAGCATCAAGCTGTAGCAAGTTGAAACAGGATAATAAAGATTTTAGCAGTACCAGTTCTACTACTATTAATGGTGATCCGATAGTGCCGGATGCCGGTAAAGGTGGAGAAGCTGCTATCAGGGTAATTCCCAACCACGATGGTTTGAACATTGATAGCTGCATGGTCTACATTAAATATAACAGTGCTGTTGTACCTACAGACGGTCAATATGACGATTCTGTGTGGGCAATGGTAAATGATGATAATGTACCTGTAGCAAGTTTCGTTGGGCTAAGAGCCGGTCGTTACTACTTATTCGCAAGAGGATGGGATATCATACGTTCACAAAAAGTTCGCGGTGGCTTATTCTTTACTATTGAGCGTGATATGGCAACTACAAGTCATATATTCACATTGCCGATACAAGACTATGAATAATTCAAATAACTCATTGATATACAGAGCCATGCAATAAATTGCATGGCTTTTTTAATATGTTAATAAGCTGTGCATTTTACAGCACCTTAACAAGAGTATACTAAAATCACCAATATTATTTGCCTAATTTTGATATAAACCCATAAGCGTATGTTTGACGATTACATGGAAGATGAGTGGGATTCGCTGGATGATTTATTGAACAGATATGAAGGGATAAAGAATGGCGAGCCACAAGGCATGATGGATGAAGATGATTTTGAGAGAGTGATAGAGTACTACTTCCAAGACAGCAATGAAGAACAGGCACTACTTGCCTGTGATATTGCAGCTACATATTATCCTTTTTCTACCTCATTATTATTACTGAAAGCTGAGATACTTGTGCAGGGCCAGAAATACGGCCAGGCTATGAAAGTATTAGACGAGCTTGAAGTACATGATACTAAAAACCTGGATGCTACATTACTAAAATCTGATATTCTTCTATCTCAATTCAAATATGATCAGGCAGCAGCATGGTTAGAAGAACAATCAAACCAATACAAAGGCAAAGAGAAAACAGAAATACTTCTGGAGCTTTCTGATGTTTATGATGAATGTGAAGAGTTTGATGCTGTATTTGATACACTGAAAAGAGTTGTAGATGAAGATACGAGAAACGAAGAGGCACTACAGAAAATATGTTTCTGGGCAGACTTTACAAAACGTTATGATGACAGCATAGCTATTCATCAAAGAGTTACAGATGAAGATCCTTATAATGCATTGGCTTGGTTCAATATGGGTACTGCCTACCAAGGATTAAAGCTGTACGAAAAAGCCATTGACTCTTATGAATACTGTGTAGCAATAGACGAGAAGTTTGAATTTGCTTACCGCAACATGGCAGATGCTTACATGCGCCTGAAATGGTATGAAAAAGCTATTGAAGTATTGGAGCTACACATGCAACTGGCCAAGCCTGAAGATGTGATATTTGAGGCTATCGGTTATTGCTGGGAAAAGAAAAAAGAGTTTGCCACTGCACGTAAATATTATCGTAAGGCATCTCAGCTAAATCCGCAGGATGATAGCATATTCTTCAAAATAGGTGAAACATACGCTCGCGAAGAAAAATGGGAAAAGGCTGTAAAGGCTTATTCTGTTGCGTTGCACCTGGATAAAGAAAATGCAGCCTACTGTATGGCGATAGGTAATTGTCTGATGGAGTTGGATGCAGAAAGTGAAGCACTGCAGTGCTACCTGAATGCTGTTAAGCTGAAGCCCGGCAATAAAACTACATGGATGTCTCTGATAAAGGGGTTATATACAGCTGAGTTTTATGATGAGACGTTAACCCAGATAGAAGTTGCAAAAGAACACATTGGTGATACAGCAGACCTCAGGTATATCAGTTCTGCTGTACTTTTTGAAATGGGGAAATCTAAAGAAGCGCTTATTCATCTTGAAGGTGCTTTAAAAATGTCGCTGAATAAACTAAAAGTATTTACAGACCTGAACCCTGATTATATGCACCGCAGTTCTGTTACTGAACTGATAGCAAAATACAAGAAGAAATAACTATTCCTGTAATCTCACATTCTTAAGGTCAATCAGGTTCATGGGTGTACTGGTAAAGCCAGTTGTCCTTTTGCTGGTAAAATGCAACATCTGATCGTAGAACAACGGTATCAATGGTGCATTTCTTATTGCCAGGCTATCCATCTTTCTGTATAACTCCCACCTCAGGCTATCATCATTTGCTACCATAGCCTCATCATACCAATCATTGAAAGTACTATTGTTGAACCTTGTGTAGTTTGGCGGTGCCGGAAGGTGCCCGTTAAAAAAGGCAAGGTAAGTTTCAGCATCAGGATAATCAGCTATCCACATTGCACGAAAGAATAATGCTTCACTCCTGCTCATTTGCTGACGCAGAATATTCGATTGCATGATCTTTACCTGTACAGGTATACCCACTTCCTGCAACTGGCTGGCTACAAAGTTTACAATATCAGCATAATTATCCGGTGTTTGTACTACAATGGGTGTTAGACCGTTACCATTAGGGTAGCCTGCTTTTTCTAATAATCGCATTGCCTTTTCAGGGTTATAACTATAACCATAGCTATGAGTACTGTCATAGCCAGGCATACCTTCCGGTATAAAACCCGAGTTCGCGGGTACACCCACGCCATTCCTGAAATAGGTAACGATCTTTTTCCTGTCTATAGCATAGTTGATCGCCTGTCTGACGAATAAGTTCTTAAGAGGAGACTCGCTTAACAGTTCATTACTTGTATCAGTTAAAAACCCGAGATACTCAGTGTTGAGATAAGTACTTTTTCTTAGATTTATTTTATTCTGATACTCCTCTTTCAGTACTCCTGTTTTGGTTAGTACAAGGTCTTTGAAAGAACCATCTACCCCATTAACAAAGTCGAGCTTTCCTTGTAGAAAAAGAAAGTACTCAGTAGCCTTACTAACAACGAAAGATATTTTTACCGCATCTAGATATGGTAGTTGAACACCGGATCTATCATACTCCCAATAGCCATCATTCTTATGTAACACCAGCATATTTCCCTCATCCCAGTCATAAAACTTATAAGGGCCAGTGCCACAAGGGTGCGATCTGAAGTCTTTACCCCACTGCTCAACAACCTCATGCGGTACTATACTACAATAAGGCATACTCAGTATTTCGGGTAGAGGACGAAAAGGACGAATAAGGTTTACCTGAAAGGTAGTATCATCAACTGCGAGGAATGGGTTTTCTTTTGTTACTCTGTCATTAAATATCCATGCACCTGTTGATGCTACTTTCGGGTCGATGATGCGGTTGAAACTATACACTACATCATGAGCAGTCATTTTCCGCCTTTCTTTAAATACAGGGTTTTCGTGGAAATATACATCATCCCTCAAATGAAACGTATATATTTTACCGTCAGGACTCACTTCCCAGCTTTTGGCAAGAGAGGGTTTAAGGTTAAGATGTTCATCTGTTTCTACTAATGTATTATAGAGCATATGCACCGTCCACATAATATATAGGTCCTTCGCAAAAGCAGGATCTGTAGACTCTAGCGAGCTACCAGACATGTTCATCAGAAATGCGTTCTGCTCATCTTCCTTTTTTGCTCCACATGAAACAAGACAGGCTGTAAGAAGTATAAATATTATGTATGACCCGATACGGTGCATCACTGCAATTTAACTGAAATAGTCTCTATTTTTGAACTATGACAAAGCTTTCAGTGAATATAAATAAGATAGCTACTTTAAGAAACAGTAGAGGTGGTAATGTTCCCAATGTATTACAGGCCGCTATTGATTGTCAGAAGTTTGGGGCTGAAGGAATTACCGTCCATCCCCGGCCTGATGAAAGGCATATACGTTATAATGATGTAAGAGCAATAAAACCAATCATAAATACTGAGTTCAATATTGAAGGGAACCCCAAAGTGCAGAAATTTGTTGATCTGGTATTGGAAGTATTACCTACTCAGGTAACTCTTGTGCCTGACTCTGATGATCAACTTACATCAGACCACGGCTGGGATACAATAAAACATGCTGACTATCTGAAGGAGACCATATCAGTTTTTAAACAAGCAGGCATCAGGGTTTCTATTTTTGTAGACCCGGTAGTAGAGATGGTTGCTGCTGCAAAGGAAACAGGCACAGACAGAATAGAATTGTATACTGAAGCGTATGCAAAAAACTACAGAACAAATAAAGAAGCAGCGATAGCAGATTATATTAAAGCAGCAGAAAAAGCCAATAAAGTTGGACTTGGTATTAATGCTGGTCACGATCTCGATAGAAATAACCTTAAATACCTTTGCGAAAATATCCCTGCATTAATGGAAGTATCCATCGGGCATGCCTTAATTGCAGACTCTTTATATTACGGACTAGAGAATACTATCCAACTTTACCACAGATGCTTGCAGAACAACCGTTAACAAGTCAATAACAATATATTAACATATTATATTGCTTATAATTATTTCATAATATACTGATATTCAGTTATATATAAATATGATATGTTTAAATTTTTTGCGTTTTTTACATTTTTTTGTCCTATTAATATTGGCATAATACATATACGCATTAACATTTGGTAACTTTACCCACAAGACGCTGACCCCACTGACCCTGAATCATACATTTAAGAGGAATACATACATAGTGTTTTTATGAGGAGAGAACTATATGCAGTAATTGCATTAATAGGTTTTTTGTTGCCTTCATCAGTTTTTGCACAAGCGCCGGTAGCAAGTTTTACAGCAAGTGATACCGCAGGATGTTCGCCTGTAGTAGTACAATTCACCGACCAGAGTACCGGTAGCCCAACCAGTTGGCACTGGGATCTTGGTAACGGTGGTTCATCTACACTACAAAACCCCGGCGCTACATATATTAACCCGGGAACATACCGCGTAATACTGACCGCTACTAATACAAACGGCAGTAGTAAAGACACCACTTTCATCACCGTAAATGCCTCTCCTACTGTTGCTTTCTCTGCAGACAGCACTCCCGGCTGTGGATCAAAAACTGTTAGTTTTACCAACTCTACTACTCCGGGTATAGGCGGAGCAGTCAGTTATTTATGGGACTTTGGTGATGGTGACTCTTCTACAGCGGCAAGCCCTACTCATACTTACTCATCTGTAGGAACATATAGTGTCTCACTAGTAGTTACTAACTCACTAGGATGTACTAAAACGCTCACGAAAAATAATTACATAACTGTATTAAGTAAGCCGACTGCTGCATTCACAGGCAACACTATTTCGCGTTGTAATCCTCCATTAAATGTCACGTTCAATAATAGCTCTACCGGTGCTACAGGATACATCTGGAACTTTGGTGATGGTAACAGCAGTACAGCAACGACGCCAACGCATACCTATACTTCATCGGGTAGCTATACAGTTACACTTATAGCTACAAATACCAATGGGTGCACAGATACTATTGTCAAAAGCAATTACATCAATGTCAACTCTTCTGTAGCCAACTTCACATTCCCATCTCCAGTGTGCGCAGGCACAGCAATGACCTTTACAAAAACATCTTCTCCGGCAGGTACAAGCCGTACCTGGAACTTCGGTAACGGGGGGAGTAGTGTAGCTGCTAACCCTACTTATACTTATAATACACCGGGTACTTATAACGTAAGGCTGATAGAGAACTATGGCAGTGGTTGTTACGATACTGTAACCAAATCAGTTACAATTTCTTCAACACCTACAGCTAACTTTGCTACTAATGATACCGTAGGTTGTACAGTACCTTTTGCAGCTAATTTTACAAATAATTCAACAGGAGCAACAAGTTATGCCTGGAACTTCGGCCCGGGCACATCTACTGCTACAAGCCCCACTTACAATTACACCTCGCTTGGCACTTATTCTGTTCGGCTGATTGCAACAAGTAGCTCCGGTTGTAGAGATACTGTACTAAAGCCAAACTACATTAAACTCATAGTACCTAATGCTACAATGAGTGCTGCACCTACAAGCACATGTACCAATACACAGGTCAACTTTAATGTTTCATTGAATGGAGGTTTGAATGCTACTAATTACAGGTGGGACTTTGGCGATGGTAGTAGCATTGTTAATTGTACTAACTGCTCCTCTCAGTCGCATAGCTATACCAGTACGGGAACATATAATGTGCAAATGGTAGTAACAACTGCAACGGGATGTACTGATACAGTAACTAGAACTATAACTGTCGTAACTAAACCAACAGCTAATTTTACAGGCACACCTTTAACGATCTGCCCTACTGATACCGTTTCATTCACCAACAGTTCTACAGGTGCTACTTCATACTTATGGAGTTTTGGTGATGGCAGCAGCAGTACTACAACCTCTCCACAACATTCATTCCCGTCAAAAGGGGCATATAACATTCGCCTGATAGCTATTAACAGTGGCTGTAGAGATACTCTTACCAGAACAGGTTATGTAGTTGTACAAGACCCTGAAGCGTTATTTGCAGTCACAAATAACTGTAGTAACAAACTTCAGTTTACATTCTGGGACAGTTCAATAAACGCTAACACCTATAGCTGGAATTTTGGCGATGGTAACACTAGTACTACAGCAGGAAATGTGACTCACACCTATGCTTCGCCCGGTACTTACGGAGTATCATTAACTGTATACAATACTACAACAGGATGTACACACAGTATTACAGACTCTGTATATGTAGTGTCACAAAACTTACCGGATTTCACTGCCAGTGATACTACGGTTTGTCGTAATAGCATTGTTGTTTTCACACAGGATTCGGCTATAAACGGTACTAAAACATGGTCTTTTGGGAATGGTCAGACTACCACTACTACAGACTCTTTTACATCACATAACTACACTACGCCGGGAACTTATACAGTAAAAGTGCATACTACTGATGTAAATGGTTGTCAGGATAGCATTGTCAAAAATAATTATATAACTGTAGGCGGCCCTGTAATAAGCTATAACATAAGTGATAACAAATCATGTAGGAATGAAACAGTTCTATTTCAGGATAATAGTGTGAGTACTTTTTATGGTATCGCTACACGAATTTGGAATTTCGGAGATGGAAATATCGACACTACATCATCAGACACAATAACACATAGCTACGCTGGTACAGGCACGTACAACATACAACTTACAATAATAGACTCTAACGGGTGCCTTGCTACCAATATTCAAAATAACGTTATTACTGTTCACCAACCTACCGCAAATTTCTCAACACCGGATACATTGGTCTGTGCAGGTGATACTATCAGCTTTAGTAACTCATCTACTTCAGCTAATGGTTATACTTCCTTATGGAGTTTCGGAGATGGGAATACAGGAACTGATAATGTACCGGACCATGTGTACCAGAACGATGGTACCTATACAGTTAAACTGGTAATAACAGACACATTAGGTTGTATGGATTCGCTAACCAGAACAAACTATATAACCGTTCAAAAACCGACAGCTTCGTTCAGCATGAGTGACACTGTTGGTGATTGCCCTCCATTAACTGTCTACTTTACCAATACTACTACCAATGCAACAAGTTATGCCTGGGCTTTCGGCAATAACACACAGTCAACGTTTACAAACCCTTCTACTACTTATACCAGTGCTGGTACATATAACGTACAGCTAATAGCCAGTAATGCTGCCGGTTGTATGGATACGGCAACAAATACTGTAACTGTAAATGGACCATCGGGAAGCTTTACTTATTCACCAATATCAGGCTGTAGTCCTGTAACTGTGCAATTCAATGCTACTGCAACCAATACAAGCTCATATATATGGGACTTTAATAATGGTGTAACACAAACCACAACAGCTGACTCATTTACTTATACTTATACACAAGGAGGTCAATACCTACCTAAATTGATATTGAGTGATGGGGTATCCTGTAACGTAGCTATAGAGAATACAGATACGGTGAGTATTGATGACATGGAAGCCGACTTCTCATATACGGCTTCAGGCAATTTCTGTAATACAGATACTATATACTTCAACGATACTGTACTGGTAAGTTATTCTAATATAGTTAGCAGGTCGTGGAACTTCGGAGATGGTAATACGGACACTGTTGCAGACCCAAGTCACTATTATAATACGCCGGGCACTTACACAGTAACCCTTATTATGACCAACGCTTCGGGATGTATTGATACTGTTTCTAAAAATGTGGTCATACACCAGTTACCTAATGTTAATATTAATACTACAGCCGACTCCATTTGTCCAAACCAAATTGCACAGCTTACTACTACCGGAGCTGCAACCTACTCATGGACTCCTGCTACAGGGTTATCCTGCACAAATTGCAGCAATCCTACAGCCGGTCCGTCAACTACTACCACTTATATAGTAACAGGTACAGATACTAACTCCTGCTCAAGTAATGATACCATCACTGTTACTTTAAAACCTGCACCTAACATAAGTGCAGGTGCCAATAAAACTATTTGTACGGGAGCCAGCACTACGCTCACAGCCAGCGGTACAGGTACTAACACCTATGTATGGTCACCATCAACAGGGTTGAGTTGTACTAACTGTACTTCAACAAACGCTTCTCCTACAGCAACTACAGCTTATACAGTAATCGGTACTAATACATTTGGATGTACTGATACGTCAACCACAATGGTAACTGTAGTTACTAAACCAACAGTGAGTGCCGGAACAGATACCTCTATATGTCTTGGCGATTCTGTTATGCTAGCAGGCACGGGTGCGAGTACTTATTCGTGGACACCATCTGCTACACTTACATGCGACACCTGCGATACAACAGTTGCATACCCAACTACTAATACTACGTATACACTAATAGGCACCCTTGGTAATGGATGTGCTGACACCTCTACCGTTACTGTAACAGTTGATTCACTTCCGACAGTAAGCGCGGGTACAGATAAATCGGTTTGCATAGGAAGCAGTACAACACTGCAGGCAACAGGAGCTGCTACTTATACATGGACCCCGTCTACCGGCTTAGGTTGTACCAACTGTTCTAATCCTACCGCTACCCCAACTACTACTACTGATTATATAGTTACAGGTACTGATGCTAATGGATGTGCAAATGATGACACAGTTAGGGTTAACGTAGATCCTTTGCCAACTGTAAACGCAGGCAACGATACAAGTATTTGTATCGGTTTTAGTGTGAATTTACAGGCTACAGGTGCCCATACTTATAACTGGTCGCCGGGTACAGGATTAAGTTGTATCAGTTGCGATAACCCGACTGCTGCACCTGCTGCAACCACAACATATGTAGTAACAGGTACTGACACTAACGGATGTATCAATACTGACACAATAATCGTTACAGTTAACCAGCAACCAACAGTAAGTGCTGCTACTACACAACCTATTTGTATTGGCGATACTACTTCTTTGTTAGCAAGTGGTGCTACAACTTATATATGGTCACCTTCAGCTATGTTGTCATGTAATACTTGCGATAGTACTTTAGCGTACCCTGCTACCACAACTACTTATACTGTAATAGGCACTGATGGTAACGGATGTAAGGACACCACTACAATAGATGTTATTGTTAATACTCTGCCTACAGTTGATGCAGGTAACGACACTGCAATATGTATCGGTACAAGTGGTACACTAATTGCAAATGGTGCAGACTCTTACATATGGTCACCATCTACAGGGCTTGGATGTACCAATTGTCCTAACCCGACTGCCTCACCGACTACAACAACGTCATACATTGTAACAGGTACAGATGCCAATGGATGTGTCGATACAGATACTGTAACTGTTGATGTTAATCCTTTACCTGCTATTTCGGCAGGGACAGACAAAACGATCTGTGTCGGGTTTAACACGTCTCTTACCGCTACAGGAGCCAACACTTATACATGGTCCCCGGCAGCAGGCTTGAGTTGTACAAACTGTACTTCAACTACAGCATCTCCTGCTGTTACCACAGATTACATTGTAACAGGTACTGATACGAATAGCTGTATGAATACAGATACCGTTACAGTAAATGTAAACCAGCAACCCAATGTAACTACAGGCAGCAGTAAAACAACTTGTAATGCAGATACTGTTCAGCTGGTTGCCAGTGGTGCAAGTTCATATATATGGTCGCCGGGCAGTACACTTACCTGTACTACCTGTGATACTACAAAAGCATTCCCTTCATCTACTACTGTATATACGGTAGTAGGTACTGATGTGAATGGTTGTAAAGACACTACAACAGTATCTGTAAATGTAAATGCCTTACCGAATATTGAAGCAGGAAATGACACTGCCATATGTATCGGTGATAGCATACAATTACAGGCTACAGGTGGTATATCATATATCTGGTCACCATCAACAGGATTAAGCTGTACTACTTGTGACAACCCGGTTGCTAACCCTACTGTAACTACAACATATATTGTTACCGGAACAGATGCAAATGGCTGTACAGATACAGATACAATAACCATTACTGTAAATTCTCTCCCTTCTGTTTCAGCCGGACCCGATCAAACTATTTGTATCGGCTTCAATACCAATCTTACTGCATCAGGGGCTAATACATATAACTGGACACCATCAGGTGGTTTGAGTTGTACAAATTGTACCACACCTAACGCATCGCCAAATGTGACTACCGATTATATTGTAACAGGTACTGATGCCAATAGTTGTATGAATACGGATACCGTTACTGTAACAGTAAACCAGCAACCAACAGTTAGCGCCGGCACACCTCAGGCGATTTGTATTGGCGATACAACCAGTTTAGTAGCTACGGGAGCCGTATCTTATACCTGGTCTCCGGGCTCAACTTTATCTTGTACTAACTGCGATAGTACACTTGCCTACCCTACAAACACAACAACGTACACTGTTATAGGTATGGATACCAACAGCTGTATGGATACAAATACTGTGACAGTAACAGTTAACACATTACCTAATGTTGATGCAGGAAATGATACTGCAATTTGTATCGGTGATATAGGCTCATTGATGGCTACAGGGGCAAACACATATACCTGGACTCCTTCAACAGGACTTGGCTGTACAAATTGCCCTAACCCAACGGCTTCGCCAAGCGTTACTTCTACTTATGTAGTAACAGGTACAGATGCCAATGGATGCGTGAATGTTGACACAGTAACGGTTACGGTTAACTCACTTCCGAATGTCTCGGCGGGAACGGACAAAACGATTTGTATTGGTTTCAGTACCAATCTTGCTGCGACAGGAGCTAATTCCTACTCGTGGACACCTTCTGCAGGATTAAGTTGTACCAATTGTAATAACCCTACAGCATCTCCAACAAGCACTACCAACTTTATTGTAACAGGTACCGATAATAATAGCTGTGTGAATACAGATACTGTTATCGTTAACGTCAATCAACAACCTAATGTTTCTACTGGTAGCAGCAAAACAACATGTGATGCTGATACGGTTCAACTGGTAGCTACCGGTGCCAGTACTTACATCTGGTCTCCGGGCAGTTCACTAACATGCACCAGTTGTGATACTACAAAAGCATTCCCGACCGTCAACACAACTTATACAGTAATAGGTACTGACGTGAATGGTTGCAAGGATACAAACACTGTAGATGTAAGTGTTAACGCACTACCAACTATAAGTGCAGGTCCTGATACCAACATCTGTACGGGAGATAACATTCAGCTACAGGCAACGGGCGGTAGTACTTACTCATGGTCTCCGTCAACAGGGCTGAGTTGTACTAACTGCAGCAACCCTACCGCTAACCCGACTACGACTACCACGTATATTATAACAGGTACCGATGCCAATGGCTGTTCTAATAAAGATACACTTACTATTACGGTCAATTCATTACCTAATGTAAGTGCAGGTACGGATAAGGATATCTGCCAGAACGATTCAGTGCAGCTACAGGCGACAGGTGCAAGTACTTATAACTGGTCGCCGGCAACAGGGTTGGGATGTACTAATTGTGCAACGCCAAATGCAGCACCAACCTCAAATACAAATTATATAGTTACAGGTACTGATGCTAACGGATGTATGAATACCGATACCGTATCCGTCACTGTAAAATCTTTACCAACTGTAGCTATTACAAATGATACTGCCATATGTCAGGGAACTACCGCTCAATTACAAGCGTCAGGCGCAGCATCATATACCTGGTCACCTACAAGCGGATTAAGTTGTAATAACTGTTCTAATCCTACTGCTAACCTTAGTGCAACAACTACTTTCTCAGTAATAGGAACAGCAAGTAACGGTTGTACAGACACTAACACTGTAACGGTTACTGTTAATGCACTTCCGAATATCAATGCAGGTAATGATGTCGATGTATGTATCGGCGACTCGGTTCAGCTACAGGTTACTGGTGCTGATACATATACATGGTCACCATCGACAGGACTAAGCTGCACAAACTGTGCAACGCCAAAAACAAGTCCTGTGAATACAACCACATATACTGTGTTGGGTATTGATACCAATGGCTGTTCAAATACCGACTCGGTAACCGTTACTGTCAAGCCTCTGCCAATAATTACCTTAACGAAGGCAAGAGACAGTATATGCTCGGGCGATACAACACAGTTAAATGCAAGCGGTGCTACCAGCTACGCATGGTCACCTGCATCAAACCTTAGCTGCTCAAACTGTCCGTCTCCTGTAGCTAACCCAACAGCAACTACTACATACACTGTTACAGGATCAAATAACGGATGCTCTGATACAGCATCCATTACAATAACTACAAGGCCGAAACCAATACTAACTACAGGTGGCAATGTTGAGTTCTGTCTGGGAGAATCTGATACATTGTCAGTTTCAGGAGCAAGTAATTATCAATGGTCTCCGTCTACCGGTTTAAGCTGTACGACTTGTGATAGTCCTATTGCTAACCCAACCACAACTACAGTATATACAGTTACCGGTACTGACGGTAGTAACTGTAGTAATACTGCTAATGTTACCGTCACTGTCAATCCGTTGCCTGTTGTTGATGCAGGCAACGGTCAAAGCATATGTGCCGGCGACTCGGTTCAGCTGGAGGCTACTGGTGCAAGTACTTATCAATGGTCGCCTGCTACTAATATGAGTTGTGTTAACTGTCCACAGCCAAAGGCACTCATTACTGCTGATATTAAATATATAGTTACAGGTACAGACGTTAATGGTTGTGTGAATACTGATAGTGTTTCAATATTGGTTATCAGCAAAGACTCAACCAATGTAAGTAATGATGATTCTATTTGCATAGGGGAATCTACTATACTGACTGCCGGTGGAGGTACAACATATCTTTGGAGTCCTTCAAACGGATTAAGTAACCAGAACGGCAGCACTACTGAAGCGGCACCTGAAACTACTACTCTTTATACTGTATATATTACTCAAGGCGATTGCTTTACTGATACCGCTACCGTTAAAGTAACTGTTCAACCTTTACCGAACATTGACGCAGGTGAAGATAAAACTGTCACAGGCGGGACACGTGTTACCTTGGAGCCAATATCTGACAGAGCTGTCACCTACAGTTGGATACCGGCACAAGACCTTAGCTGTAATACCTGCCAATACCCTGAATTTGAAGCATTGAAGACTACAACATATTATGTAACTGTAACATCAGAATATGGTTGCGAGGCTACAGATAGCGTGACCATTTTCGTGACATGTGGTGAGGATCAGATTTTTGTGCCGAACACATTTACCCCAAATAATGACGGACTGAATGACCGTTTCTATCCATCCGGCAAAGGAGCAGTAATTATCAAACGCTTCAGTGTATACAACCGTTGGGGCGAGTTACTATACGATGTAACAGATATTCCGGTGAACAACCCTATGTACGGATGGGATGGAACTTATAAAAACGAGCAATTAAAACCTGATGTTTTTGTGTACATATTAAGGGCTGAATGCGAAGATGGGCAGCCGATAGAATTAAAAGGTGACATCTCATTGATCAGGTAACAAACAACATTAAATCGCAATTATGAAAAAAATATTACTGACCTTCTGTTCGCTGTTGTTTCTGGCTACAGCGAATGCACAGGACATTCACTTTTCTCAGTTCTATGAGAACAACATAATGCGCAACCCTGCTTTAACAGGCATCTTTAGTGGTGATTACAAAGTTGGTGCAAATTATCGTACTCAATGGAGTAATATCTCTACACCATTTCAAACGTTGCTTGTATCTGCAGAAACAAGATTATTAGTAAATAAAGAAGTTGGTGATTATATCAGTTTTGGAGTAACAGGCACGTATGACAAAGCAGGCACTATAGACTTTAATAGCATGCAGATATATCCTGCACTTAATTACAATAAATCGCTGGAAGATAAACGCAACTCATACCTTTCTGTAGGCTTTTCTGCCGGATATATTCAACGTACCATAGACCTATCGAAAGCAACCTTCAGCTCACAATATATAAACGGTAGTTATCAGGCTGACAACCCTTCAGGAGAAAACCTCAACAATGTTACGATCAACAACTATGATATAGCTGCCGGCATTAGCTTGAACAGTTCATTCGGACCGGGTAATATAGTTAACTATTATATTGGAGCAGGAGCATTTCACCTGAATAAACCCAAACAAACATTTGAAGAAGACAACGCATTAATTGTCCTGAAAACAAAGTATACTGCCAACGCGGGTTTTAGCTGGAGCATCAATGCACAGTACGGTCTTGTTGCACATTTTAATTATAACCAACAAGGTACTTTTACTGAAACCATGTATGGTGGTTTTGTTTATTGGAGGACACCTCATAACTCAGACAAAGACTTCAAGTTATATGCTGGTGCTTTCATCAGGGCAAGTGATGCGATCATTCCTACTGTAAAAGTAGATTATGAGCATCTTGCCGTTACCTTCTCATATGATGTGAACACATCAAGCTTACAACCTGCTACTGCCGGTGCAGGAGGGTACGAGATATCCTTATTCCTGAAAGGTGCATATAAAAGAGGGGACAGGTCGAGAGGAACAGTACTTTGTCCAAGGTTTGAGCACCTTGTACCAGGTAGTTTAGGCACAGGATATTAATATAAGTAAAGCTCAAAAGCAAAGGCGATGTGCAAACACATCGCCTTTTATATTTTAAGGTAAACTAACAGCTTTATTTAAGCATTACTTTCAGCGCCTTCCATTACAAATTTGAAACCTATACCATGTATGGTTTGAAGCTCGACACCAGGCTGCTCTTTAATATACTTTCTTACTTTCGTAATAAACACATCCATACTCCTACCCAGGAAGTAATCCTCTTTACCCCATACGTTTAATAATATCTCTTCTCTTTTCAACACCTTATTGGCATTAGTGCAGAAATATTTTATCAGGTCAGCCTCACGTTGTGTCAGCTGCTTATCCTTATCGCCACGCAGTACCAGATTGTTATAATCAAACTCCAGGTTACCAAGCTTAATAGTATCAATAGTTTCTTCCTCATGCTTCATAGTTCGCTTAAGGAAAACATCAAGGCGGAGTAATAACTCCTGCATATTGAACGGCTTGGTGATGTAATCATCTGCACCGCTTTTAAACCCGGCGATCTTATCGTCATCCATTGTTTTTGACGTAAGCATCAGGATAGGAATATTGGCATTTTTTTGACGGATCTGATTAGTCAGTGACATTCCATCTTTTTTTGGCAACATCACATCTACAAGGCAGATGTCAAAATTATATTTCATGAATTGTTGCCATGCACTTTCGGCATCTGAGCAATGCACTACATCATAACCATTTTTGGTAAGGCTGTCCTTAACCACATAACTTAGTGTTGCATCGTCTTCAACCAGTAATATTTTTGCTTTACCCGCCATATGAGTAATATTAATTCAGGTAATAAAATCCTCTCTTAATAAAGAATGTCGTCAAGAACCTGACATTCCATTGCAAGATACACAATACCTTTTTGTATAGCGGCTAAATTTCAACTTAAAAACTGTTATATAAACAGGTTATCCACAGGTTTTTACACATAAAATAGTGATATTACACTAATATGAACTCTTATTTCACTCTGCCTGGATTGTCGTTGATGAAAGATTCCCAACTAGTTTTCTTTTTCTTAGTGGCGATTTTTTGAGTGGTGTCACTGCCTGTTATCTTATCTTGCCTGCGCTGATAATGATGACAAAGAGCTACTGCCAGAGCATCTGTAGCGTCCATAAAACGGACATCCTCTTCAAAACCGATCGTATGTTGTAACATCTGCCAAACCTGCTCTTTGGTAGCTCCTCCTCTCCCGGTTATTGCCTGCTTTATTTTTTTAGGCGCGTATTCTACAGCATTCAGCCCGTGCATCATCGAGGCCGCAATAGCAACACCTTGCGCTCTGCCCAATTTAAGCATGCTCTGCACATTCTTTCCGTAGAATGGAGCTTCAATAGCAACATGTTTAGGCTTGTGAGCTTTTATGAGTGTTTCCATTTTCCTGAATATTAATTCAAGACGCTGGGCATGATCTTTATGTTTTGACAGCTGTAACACCCCCATTTCCACTAACGAAATACTATTTTTGTCAACGGCTATCAAACCGTACCCCATAACTAATGTTCCGGGGTCGATACCTAATATAATATGTGGCTGCTCACTCAATATGCTGAAAACCTGATTTGAACAAAAGTACCAAAATATGGCTCAACTATATTTTAGGTGGTAGTATATCCCTGCTACTCCTATGGGGTATTTATATACAGGTACAAAAGCAGCTGGACAAAGTTGACCCTGACGCACTCTGGCAAACAGGGCCTGATACTTTTTTATGGCTGTGCCTTCTGTTGATGCCGATAAATCTTTTGCTGGAAGCTAAAAAGTGGCAGCTATTGGCAGGTTCGGCACAACCACTCTCTTATAAAGGGGCTTTGGCAAGTTATCTGGGAGGTATCGCTTTTTCAATGGTCACTCCTAACAGGATAGGCGAATACCCTGGTAGACTATTGTACCTCAAGCGCAAAAACACTTTGCGCCTTATCAGCGTATCGGTATTAGGAGCACTGGCACAGCTGTTTACTTTGTTCATATATGGTACACTCGGGCTACTTTTTTTTAATCTCAGATTCGACAATCCATATGCCTTAATAATTCTGATTCTTTGCGCTAGTATGACCTTTATACTGGCAATTGCATATTGGAAATTTGAAACATGGAGCCCGTTGATCGAGCGAATAAAATGGCTGAAAAAGTTCAATGTATATAAGAAACTGTTAAAACGCTTTACTGCAAAAGAACAATTAACAATTCTGCTTATATCAATTTTGCGTTACTCCATCTACACGGCACAATATTTGTTTTTACTCTATTGGATGAATGTCAGTATGCCATTCTTTGAAGGATTTATGATGTGTGTGCTTTTTTTCTGGGTAATAACAGTTATACCATCTATCACGTTGGTAGAACTTACAGAAAGGGGACAGGTCAGCTTATACCTTTTTCATCATTATTCTGAAAATACTGTTGGTATACTTTCAGCAACTATAGGTATATGGTGTATCAACCTTATACTGCCTGCAATTGTTGGTAGTATATTATTACTACGGATGAGGTTCATCCGCTAAATTTTTTGTAAAACAAATGATATTTGCAATATGAAATACAAGCGAAAAATATCGATCAGCATATTAACAGCCTTATTACTGGCATTTAATGGCTATGCTCAGGATGATTTCTGTGGCATTATTAACCGTAGTTTCCAACCGGGCGAAAAAGTAATATACAAGGTATATTACAATATGGGCTGGATATGGGCAGGGGCAGGAACTGCAACCTTTACGACAGAACTGACAGAGTATAATAAAAAGCCTGTGTACCATGTAAAAGGTGTTGGTAAAACCTATGACTCATATGAGTGGTTTTATAAAGTATATGATGTATACCAATCATATATTGACACAACCAATCTATTGCCTGTAAAATTCAAAAGAGATGTGGATGAAGGTGGGATCACTTTTCATAACAATGTGACCTTTGACCATAGCAGGAAACAAGCTGTTTCTACCAATGGTGTTTTTGACATACCGACTTGTGTACAGGACGTATTATCTACTATTTATTATGCTCGAAATATTGACTATAATAAATACAAGCCGGGAGATAAGATCCCATTCAATATGTTCATCGATGACAATGTATATAACCTGTATATCCGGTATATGGGTAAAGAAAAGATCAAAACAAAACATGGCAAGTACAATGCCATTAAATTAAAACCACTGCTTATTGATGGTACAATGTTTAAAGGTGGTGAAAAAATGACCGTGTGGGTTACAGATGATAACAATCACATTCCGGTACGCATTGAAAGCCCGATAGCAATAGGTAGTATAAAAGTAGACCTGCAGGCATACCGCAACTTAAAGCATCCTATGACTGCAAAACTTGACTAAACGAATACTGTATTTACCTTGGCATATAACGAAAGTTATATGCTTTTTTTATTACCTCTTTTCTAACTTCATACCATGGCCGACTACAGGGAAGTTTTTGAGCAACGATACAATAAACTTAATGAGGAGCAGCGTGATGCTGTCAACACCATATACGGACCTGTAATGGTAATTGCCGGCCCCGGAACGGGTAAGACCGAGGTGCTCTCTATGCGCATCGCCAATCTATTACAAAGCGAAGCACAAGTACAACCTAATGAGATACTGTGCCTTACTTATACTGACGAAGCCACTAACTCAATGCGCCGTCGTTTGCTACAGGTCATCGGTCCTGATGCACACAGGGTAAACATCGGCACTTTTCACGCATTCTGTAATAACGTCATTCAGAACAACAGCGAGTACTTCAGCATGCGCTCGCTACAACCTATTACCGAACTGGAGCGCAGTGAGCTGCTCTATGAGATGATTGAAGAGCTACCTAAAGGGCATGCGCTAAGGAGGCTTAGTGGTAATATCTACTTCGATGTAAATAAACTCAACCGCTTGTTCGACATGATGAAGCGTGAGAACATAACAGCGGAGAAAATAGAACAGAAGGCAAATGAGTACATAGCAGATCTTCCGAACAGGGACGAGTTTATATACAAGCAAAATAGGGGAGGTAATAAAAAAGGCGACCCTAAGCAAAAACTAATTGATGACGAAGCACGCAAGATAAACGACACCAAAGCCGCCGCCGCACTACTGGATGTATACAATAAAAAGATGCAACAAAAGGGCTGGTACGATTTCAACGATATGATACTCTGGGTGCTGGATGCTTTTAGGAATAATGACGCTTTGTTGCAAAGTTATCAGGAGCGGAACCAATTCATTTTAGTAGATGAATTCCAGGATACAAACGGTGCGCAGAACGAATTGTTGAAACAACTAACGGATTTCTGGGATGACCCGAACATATTTGTAGTTGGTGATGACGACCAATCTATATATGAATTTCAGGGGGCACGTATCAGGAATATTGCAGATTTCTATTCGCAGCATAAAGAGACCATTAAGCTTATTGTCCTGCCTCAGAACTACAGGTCTTCTCAGGCTATTTTGGACAAAGCAATGGCAACTATCGGCGCTAACGAGCAGAGGTTAGTTAATGAATTAAAAGAGCTAAACCTAAACAAGAACATTGTTGCATCAGCAGACCGCTTTAGAGACGGGAAAGAGACGGTTAGACCCATTGTAAAAGAATACACTAACATACTTCATGAAGAAGCAGATATTGTTTTACAAATAGAAAAGCTATACCAACACAATGTTCCGTTAAACCACATTGCCATCATTTACGCACAGCACAAGCAGGCTGATAACATCATTGCACTATTTGAGAGAAAGAATATTCCTTATGCAGTAAAGAAGCCTGTCAATATACTTGAGCTACCACTTATAGAACAGATAGTAAAGCTACTTGAATACCTTGATGCCGAAATCAAACAACCTTTTAGCGGGGAGTCTGCTTTGTTTGAATTGATGCATAGCCCTTACTACGGTATTGATGCTGTAGATATAGCTTCCGTATCCCTGTTTATGCAAGAGCATAAGAAGAAGCAAAAAGACCTGGGCTATTGGCGTATGGTTATCTCTAACGGTCTGCAACTGGAAACACTCAACTTAAATACTTCATCAGCCATTCAAAGATTGGGTAACAACATCAATCACTGGCTGACTCAGATACAAACTTTACCATTACCGCTTTTAGTTGAAAAGCTGATCTATGAAAGTGGAATTGTGCAACATCTTGCCAAAAGCAAAGAATACACTTGGAACATACAGGTATTGAATACCTTCTTCGAGTATGTAAAAGAGATGCACCGCCGCAATGCAACCATGAAAGTTAGCGGGCTGTTACAAATGATGGAACAGATGAGACGTGAGAACATTTCTTTGCCGATACAGAAAGTGGTGCATGCAGAAGATGGAGTGCAACTATATACAGCACACGGAGCTAAGGGGAACGAGTTTGAACATGTCTTTTTAATAGGTGCGACTAAAAATTTCTGGGAGAATAAGAAAGGAGGAAGTAATGAATATAAACTACCAGACACAATTACCAACACAGAGAGCGATAAAGACAAAACGTACAAAACAGAAGTAGCACGTAGACTCTTCTACGTGGCATTAACCCGTGCAAAAAAACACCTGCACGTTTCCTATGCCTCGCAGGATAATAATGGTAAACCACAAGAGCACTCCTTATTTATTGATGAAATAAGTAATGAGGGAGAACGTGTACAGGCGCATGTTCCAGAAGATCAGTTAACCGAACAGATAGCATGGGCTATGAAACCTGTACCTGATGTAGTGATTAAACTCGGTAACAAAAAAGCAATCGAAAGAGTATTGGATAGGTTAAGCATGAGTGCTTCTACGTTGACCAAATATATCAATTGCCCATTAAGCTTTTATTATGAGAATGTACTGCGAGTTCCATTCCAGAAAAATGATGCATTGGTCTTTGGTAGTGCTGTACACTATGCGCTGGAACGCATGTTCCGCGAAATGAAAAAGCGAGAACGAGTATTCCCTGACAAAGAAGAGGTGATCAGTTATTTTGATTATGCACTACGTAATGAGCAAGGAGCGTTGACACCCATACAATTTGAAAGAAGAACAGAACAGGGGCACAAGGCCATTGCCGAATATTACGACCAATACATCAATGAACTCTCTAAAAATGTCGAGGTCGAATTCATGATACCACGTTATTCATTAGACGGGGTACCTGTTACTGGCAAAATAGATAAGATAGAATTTGAAGGTGCTACATGTAATGTAATAGACTACAAAACAGGAGACCCTGATAAGTCAGTAAAAAAATATACAGCGCAGCCTACAGAAGAAAACCCTGATGGTGGCGATTACTGGCGGCAGATGGTGTTCTATAAACTGCTGATAGAAAACTATAAAGACCGCAACTGGCAGGTAGGAATGGGTATGTTTGACTATATACAACGTGGTGAAAAGAGTGGTGAGTTCCGTAGGATACAGGTTCCTGTCTTTGCACAAGACGAAGAGATAGTAATGGTACAATTAAAAGACACCTACGAAAAGATCATGCGACACGAATTCAATAAAGGTTGTGGTGATGAAAAATGTCACTGGTGCAACTTTGCACGCAAGTATGAGTTAGTACGCCCCGAGGAAGCAGTTGAAATAGATGATATATAATTACAGCTTCACTCCTGCTGTTAAGTAAAAACCTCTGCCGTCTCCCGGAATAATGCCCGGACCGGGATAACCCGTAGCGCGGCGAGTAAAATAAGGTACATTAGCCAGGTTGTTGACGCTACCTTCCAGTATCAACCATTTATGATGGTACGCAACTGAAACATCCATCAAAGTATAGGAAGGAATAATACCATTAATAGCACTGTAACCTCCATCTTCTACATTCGTAGCATCTGAATACTGGTTGCTCAGATAACTGAACTGGTAGGTCAGTTTGAACTTCTTATACTTAGCCTGCACACCTGCCTTCCAGTTGATCATCGGAACATACTCTACATGCTTACCTTCTACATTTCCGTATGGGCTTTTAGTATAAGTACCTTGTGTCAATGCAAGATTAGAATAAATACTCAATCCATATTTTTCAGGTGCATAGTCAATCAGTCCGCACTGACCTGACAACTCACACATTTGTAGTACATCAAACTCAACATAGCTCTCTAAGCCATATATCTGTGCAGTACCGATATTCCCTCTTTCACGGATCACCTGTCCACGGTCATTCTTTTTAAAGACTTCACCTATACGGTTATCATAATACAAATAAAATGCACTCACATCGTAACTGATGCCAAACACTTTTCCTCTTGTTCCCATATCTGCGCTCCAACCGGTTTCGTCTTTTATGTTCGGGTCAATTCTGAATGATGGGTTGACTACACGAATATCATTGAAAGTAACGGAACGATAATTCTGCGAAAAGTTTCCGTACAGCTCCCAATTGGGATGAAGCCTGTAGCTGGTGCCTAAACCACCTATTACAAATGTCCTTGGTAGGTTTCTGTTCTCATCATAACTGTTTTCACTAACGATGCTGTCCCTCAGATCGCGCACACGCTCTACATAGTACCCCTCAGCTTCTGTACGTATATGCTCTACACGAACACCCGGGGTAACTGTCCAATTTCTATTGATGCGGAAAATGTGCTCTGCAAATGCAGCCAGGTTCAGGTTAGGAAAAGTATAATCAGAAGCAATCTCGTTATTTGCATTTGTTTCTTTTCCCGGCGCAAGATCAAAGTTCGCTCCATCACCATTGTCTGTGTATGCCTGGAGGTTAGTACTATATCCTTTATATGCCCTTATACCTGCTAATAAAACCTGCTGCTTATCGCCCATTGTATAGCGGTGCAACAAACGAGACTCTAATGCGGTATTATTAAATGTTCCTTTTAATAGGTCTCTCTTACCACCCGGGTCTTCAACAGCTACCCTGTTATTACGAAACCCGATCGCATCTCTTGATGCCACCAGGCTGTACAATCTTGTTTGTACGCGAGTACGGTGAGATATTCTGTAATCCCACTCAAGATCCAATACATTCCACTCTACTGAAAACCAGTTGCGTTCCCTGTTACTCTGGCGTTGGTCTTCTTCAAACATCTTATCTGTCAATCCACCTGCTTGTTGTGCTAAATATTGCATACGGGTATATTCTATACCCACCATATGCTTCTCGTTGATGTGATAATGCACATCAGCATATCCGTTGAAAGACTCGAATTCACTATTCGGTCTCCAGCCATTACCTCTTTTGTATTGAGCAAAGGCGTAGTATTTCAATTTGCCTTTAGTGCCGCTTATAGCGTTAAAAGAACCAAAGTAACCCCATGATCCACCTGTCTGCCTGCTCTCTATACTGAATGGTTTATCCGCGCCGGGTTGTTTTATTTCAAAATTCAGCAGTCCACCAAACTGCGTGCCATACTGCAAACCGGCTGCACCTTTCAATATCTCAATTTTAGCCAACGCTTCCGTTGGTGGTGTATAATAACTCTCAGGATACCCCAATGCATCGGCACTAATATCGTATCCATTCTGACGTACGTTAAAGTTAGAAGTACGGTTAGGGTCAAGGCCACGGCCACCGATACTTAGTTGCAGCCCTGAACCATCATTCTCAAAAATATTCAGCCCGGCAACTTTTGCATATACCTGACGGGTATTGTTGGTTGATTTGTTGACTATGAGCTTTTCAACATTCACCACTTCAGACTTTTTGCCTGCCGTGATCTTCATACCATCCACCTGATACATATGCCCGAAATCTCCACGATCGTCAGTTATATGTACCTCATCAAGCTTATTGTTACGTACGCTATCTTCCTGTGCCGTACCAAGAGCAGGCATCAAAAAGAATAATCCGTATAACAACTTCTTACAATCCATATATCTTATCATTAAAAGCCAGTATCCAGCTTTTAGTTTTAAAACCGTCTTTTTCTTTGGCAAGGTTTACAGATGTATCTGCATACAATCTGCTCCTCCTCCCATTCATGGCTACATATATAGTAGCATACACTTCAGGATCATTCATCCCTTTTGTTTCATAATGCTCTTGCAGAAAATCTGCATACTGCAAAATGAAGTCGGGCTGTGTAGCCATCATTTTTTCCTGGCTTCGGGTAAGGAAATCATTGTTGTTTATCGCTATTTTTTCTCCTGTCTTCGCATCTTTAACAACAAACTGAGCATAGCCCATTTTCTCCATCAACATTACCCTCCATGAAAAACGGTAACCGTTCTCTGTCCAGAAAAGCTCTCCTTTGTTTAACAAGTATCTCCACGGCATTAGTAATTGCAGTGTAAAGAATATGATGAATAACGGAGCAACTATTCTTTGCTTAAGGGGCGCAAAAATATAATTATTATGGCTAGTTGCTATCGGCAACCAGCTGAAAGCAGTTTTAAGTTTTTGTAACGCATTGTCAATATCCTTAGAGTCGAAGAATACCAATGCTGATACGATCATTACATACGGGAAAACGCCTATCGGGAACAGCAAAGCGGTCAGCATGTGAAAGATAATTACCGTTGCATAGGCAAATGGCCTTGTCTTCCTGTTTAAAAGAAATAAAGGAATAGTAAGATCGTATATTGCCCCGAACCAACTAAAAGCATAAGCTACCCATAGGTGATTGAACAGACCTCCTATCAATGGCATATCATTATTGGCAGGTAGCCATAGCCTTAAAGGCATTGCCTCTACCAGCCAGTCAGAGTTAAGTTTTGCAAGGCCGGCATATACGTACACAATGCCCATCATCAACCTGATACTACCAACAGTCCATAGTGGAATAAACCTCTTAGAGAGCTTAGGTTTTCGGATGGCATCAATGGAAAAGTTAACGTTGGCTGGTAGCCATACCATAAGAAATAACACCAGCGAAACAAAGTAATAATGGTTCAGGTAGTTGGTCTTGTCCATCAGCTCTATGTATGTAAAACTGAGCAACAGTAAAACTGATGCCAATCGATAAAACCAACCCAATGCAAAGAACAAAGCACTTATCCCGCAAATGAAAAATAAGATGTAAGTATACTCTCCCAACGGCTTCGCCCACTCAAAACCATAGTAGGAGAAAAAGAAGTCGGGTTGAATGTATAGTTCCTCTATCCAACCTTTTGCCCAGAAGCGTAGCGTACTTCCCAATATCAATAAACCGAACACCACCCTGAAAACAGCAAGAGAAGCCGAATAAGCAGGCTTCCCGAAACGCTGTTCTGATAGTATGTTCGTTATTTTTTGCATTGGTTAGTCACCGTCATTATCAGTATATGTAATAGAAATGCTAAAGGCTGAAACCATATCTACTTTCAGTAGAGGTACCACATCTTGTAGCTCTTCATAAGTCTCCAGCATATAGGTTCTATTATTGGTTACACCGTCCTGTATAGTAGTAGGAATATTCCTCAATTTGCCTGTAGCCTGTTCCATTTCATCCACTATTACGTCTGCCATTAATTTTCCATTCTCGTCAGTAGTACCAATTGCAGAAAGGTAGCTATACATACCTTCACCCTTTACCTGCGTACCAAAGGTGTACCCTTCAAAGAATTCCCTCATAGCAGTATTAGCTTCAACAGCCAGCTCTTTACCTAGTTCAGGCATGTAATAAGCTTCGCTCAAATCCGGCTTAGCTACACCTGTCATCGCACCAACCGGAAGGCCTACTTTACCTGCACGCAGGTAACGCTCGTAATACATCACATAACCGTTGACCATAAGCGAGAGACTGCCACCTGCATCTGTACTGGTATTACCGGCAAAAGTGCTTTTGTAAGTATCCCACTCACTCTTAACAACGTTCACTTTCTCTAACATTTTATCGGTAACGTCCTGTAAGTATTTTTTTCGGTTTGCAGCATTTGCATCAGTAGTATACATATTAACAATTGCAGCGTCCGTATTCCCGATACCGTTCAAGAGATAATCCAATGCAGGAAAGCCCTGAGCATCTTTTGCACCGAATGCATCTAGGTTGTAACTACCAGAACTGATGTTGCCTTCAACCTTGCCGGTGGTTACAGGGTATATATTCATGAAATCTCTCAGTGAATTATCACTGGCAGGCCCGAAGTTGATTACATCAACATTTTGCCAAACCATGTAAGCATCTTTAAATGCATTTCGCGCACTTGTCAGGTTCTGCTCAGTAGGGTTATTAACGAAGGCTGTAATCTGCGCTTTCAGCAGAGTTAATGCCAGATCCATATCGTTATACGCCGGAAGAATATAATTATTAGCATAATTCTCCAGCATCGGTTTTCGGTCAAGGTCGTTAGAGGGGCTGGCGTCATCATCTTTTTTATTACAAGCTACAACACTCAATATTGCCAAAAATCCTGTAATAACGGGTGCTAAGTACCACTTTTTCATCTTCGTTTCAATTTCGTTTTTAGACAGGCAAAGCGGCTCAAAAATGAAGCCGCTTTACCCAACCACAAATGAACTTTATGTTAATGATTTACTACAGTGCTTTTGTCTATGCTAAAAGCATTTGCAATTTCATCACGTACATTATTGATATCAGTAGCTGTAAGCGACCAGAAACCGTTGGTTTTACCCATCAGGCTGTTCATTAACTGATCAGACTTGGTTGCATTTATTTTCGCATTATGTGCATAACGAAGAGAGTAAATAAACCCTACTCCTTCTGAAAGCGCATGGAACCTTGAAGCATCATCAGTTGCTGAATTGGTTTTGTTCAGGTAACTGATAGCCACTGTTGCTACTGCTTTTTCAAGTTCTGAACGGATATAAGCTATCTGCTCATCACGTGTTGCCAGGTCTTTATTAACGATTGCTGCACGTCCTTTCAGGAAAGCAAAGTACAGTTGGTCTGCACCACCATGAATAGACGCACCCTGACGTACATACTCACCAAGAAAGCTTTCTTGTCCTTTTATCGGGAATACAGAATTACTGGTCAGATAGCCATAGGCCTCGTCCCAGTGATGCTCCATTTCTGTATAGTTCTTACCGTCTTCAGGAGTAGTATTATCAACGTCTTGCTTACCTGTACCTAAGTATATATTCACGATCTGATCCAGCATCAATGCGCCTATCAAACCTTTAGAAACGATCTGGTTGTATTCAATTCCCTTTTCATCAACAAGTCGTTTACCACCTAATAATCCTGCCTGACCCTGAGATGCTGTTTGCCCGTTCTGCATACTCATTGCCTCCAGCTTAGTGAAATAACCCATAAAACGCTGGCGCTCTGCATCGGCACCTGTAGCAGGGAAAGAAGCTGCCGTTTTTGTATTGATCTGTTTGGTCGTAGCAGCATTCAGGTTGGCATCTGCAAATGGATTGTTCTTGTTCTGGAACATATCATTCATTTTAGATGCCGTAATTGATACAGAAGTACCTGTTTTCATGTACGCATCCAACTCGCTCAACATACCACGGCGGGTAGTTTGTCCGCTGAAGTCAACTGTTGTGTTACCATTATTATCTACAAATGTGTTGTTATAATTAGAAGAGGTAGATAGCGAAGTGTAGGGTATCTTCAACTCCTCTGCAGGGCTTACATCATTATTGTTGTCATCCTTCTTACATGACGCAACCAACAATCCCGCCATCACAAAGCTTGTTATTACTAGTTTTTTCATAAGTATTTACTATTAATTGAATTGCGGGGCAAAACTAGGGCTGCATGGGTTTGGCAGCTTTAATAATCGGGAAAAGGGTTTATACAAAAAGGAAAAAGGGGCACAAAATGCCCCTTTCAAGTATACATATAATAATTTATTAAACAATGTTTGTGCCTGAAGTACCGCCTACAAGGTCTGCCAGCTCTTCGGCCTTGCCTATTGTAACTGTCTTCACTCCATTGTCTATGGCCTCAAAAGCATTATGAAGTTTAGGAATCATTCCTTCAAATATGGTTTTTTCTGCTATCATTTGCTCAAAATCAGACTTGGTTATTGTCGGTATCACTGAATTATCATCTTCTACATCTTTCAACACACCCCTTTTCTCAAATGAGTATATCAGTTGCACATCATAATGCTTCGACATTGCTTTGGCTACTTCCTGTGCAATAGTATCTGCATTTGTGTTGAGCATGGTTCCTGCGCCATCATGAGTCAATGGTGCAAATACAGGTACTAATTGTCCTTTCAGAAATAATTCCAGCACTACCTTATTTATTCCGTCTTCCTGTACATCACCTACAAAACCATAATCGATATCTTTCACAGGACGTTTGACGGCCTGTATCATATTGGCATCTGCTCCGGTAAGTCCTATTGCATTACAGCCATTCGCCTGCAATTGAGCTACGATATTCTTGTTCAACAGACCACCATACACCTTGGTAACCAGCTTTAAGGTGTCCTCATCAGTAATACGTCTGCCTTCGTTATACACAGGTTCTATTCCCATCTGCTGGCCAATATCTGTAGCTACTTTACCGCCACCGTGTACCAATATTTTATTAGTATCAAGTTTGGCAAAATTTTCAAGAAATGTTTCCAGACGAGCTTCATCATTAATGATGTTACCACCTATTTTTATGACAACTAAAGGTTCCATTTTATACAATTATGATACAGGCACAGATAATTCTGCCTTGATAGCATCCAATAATTCGTCAGCTTCTTTTTTAGTAATATTCAACGCAGGTAATAACCTTATCACATTAGGTTTAGCTACACCAGTGAAAATATTACGCTGCATCAACAAGTTCTTACGGAGGTCCTTATTTTCTTCAGGCACATCAAATCCTATCATTAAGCCTTTGCCGCGTACATTCTTTAGTTCAGGAAATTTTTTCAATTGAGACATGATATATGCTCCCATCTCTTCAGCATTTTTCATCAGATCTTCTCTTTCCATTACTTCCAGTACTGCCAATGCTGCAGCACATGCCAGATGGTTACCTCCGAATGTAGTTCCCAGCATGCCATGCTTTGGCTCAATATGAGGAGCAATGCTTATACCACCTACAGGGAATCCGTTACCCATACCTTTTGCCATAGTATACACATCAGCATTCACACCTGCGTAGTCATGTGAGTAGAATTTACCACTACGGCCATAACCACACTGAACAGCATCTGCTATATACACACTGCCATACACATCGCATAATGAACGTATAGTACGCAAGAATTCATCACTGGCGATATGTATACCACCAATGCCTTGTATACCTTCTACAATTACTCCAGCTACTTCTTTACCATGCTTACTGAAGTAATCTTTCAGAGCATCAACATCATTGAAAGGTAATATCACCCTGTTCTCTGTTTCGTTAACAGGTGCTACTATTTTTGGATTATCAGTCACTGCTACTGCTAATGAAGTCCTGCCATGAAAACCACTGGTAAAAGAAACGATCTTCTTCCTGCCTGTATGGAAGGATGCCAACTTCAACGCATTCTCATTAGCCTCGGCACCTGAGTTACATAAGAATAGCTGATAATCTTCCTTCCCCGACAGCTTACCTAGCTTATCTGCTAGCTCTTGTTGTAGAGGTATTTTTATAGAGTTGGAGTAAAAGTTGATCTTATTCAATTGCTCGGTGATTCTACTTACATAATGGGTATTGGCATGACCAATGGAGATGACCGCATGGCCACCATAAAAGTCAAGATACTTTTCACCTTTGTCATCCCACACGTATGAGCCTTCGCCCTTAGTGATAGTTATGTCATTGAGCGGATATACGTCGAATAATTTCATAGTAATTCTTTTTTAGAATAATGGTGCTTTCAAATTTAGACCTGCATCTTCAGGCAATCCGAAAATGAGGTTCATATTTTGTACCGCTTGTCCTGAAGCTCCTTTCGTAAGGTTGTCGATAGCAGTATGCACGATAAGCTTATCATCTACCTTTTCCAGACATACTACACATTTATTGGTATTCACTACCTGCTTCATGTGTATAGGTGTAGTGCTTACATGCGTAAAAGGATGATCAGCATAATAGTCGGCATATAACTTATTTGCCTCTTCAAGACTCATATCTGATTTTGTATACGAGGTCACATAAATACCACGTGCAAAATCACCACGCATCGGTACGAAGTTCAGCTGCGTGAAATTATCTTGTAGTCCCTTTAGTGTTTCGGTGATCTCCAGAACGTGCTGGTGTGTCAAGGTCTTATAAGTCTGTATATTATTATTCCTCCATGCAAAGTGCGAGGTAGCTGATAATTTCTGTCCTGCACCTGTAGAGCCTGTTATACCTGTTGTATGTACCTCGTTCAATAAGCCTTTACTAGCTAGAGGCACTAAGCCTAATTGTATACAAGTGGCAAAACATCCTGGGTTAGCAATATTATTCGCCTTTACAATTTGGTCTTTATTGGCTTCGGGTAAACCATATACAAATGCACGATCGCCATCTTTAGCGTTATCATGCAATCTATGATCGTGAGACAAGTCTATGATTTTTATGTCCTCATTCACTTTATTATTAGCTAACCACTTTCCTGCCTCACCATGTCCAACACACAGTAATATCACGTCTACATCCTGACTTATTTCAGCATCGAATTTAATATCCGTTTCACCGAACATATCAGTATGAACATCAGATATCAGATTACCTGCATTACTACGGCTGTGAACAAATACAAGTTCGACATTAGGATGCCTGGTCAATATTCGTAACATTTCACCACCCGTGTATCCGGCACCACCAACGATACCGGCACGGATCATTTTATTTTCCATTATAAATTTATGTTTGAGTAATTGTACTAATTATACATTGCTTCATTACCAGTAAGCATCGGGCTTAACATAGTCATGTGCTTATTTCCTGCCCTTGCTTTTTTTTCCTGCTGTTCTCTGTGTTTAGTACGTCTTTCGCGCACCGCAAATACCGGCCTGTCCTGCTTTCTTTCTACAGGTGCTTTATGCTCTTGGTCTTTAGGGTCGAACATCATAGCAGTACAGAAGCACATTTTACGTTTCTTTTGTTTGAGCGTATCGTAATTAGGACAGCTTTTACAACCAGCCCAAAACTCATCATCCTGAGGAAGATTAGAATACGTAACAGGCTTAAAACCAAGCTTGCTGTTCATCTTCATCACAGAAGCACCTGTTGTAATGCTGAATACTTTTGCGTTTGGAAATTTTGCACGGCTCAGGTAGAATACTTTCTTCTTAATTCGTTTAGCAAGTCCGGCCCCGCGTGCATTCGGCGATACAATAAGACCTGAGTTAGAAACAAATTCTTTATTGTCTTTACCCCAGCCTTGTAAGTAACTAAAGCCGGCCCAGTTGCCATGTTCATCAAGTGCAATAATACCTCTACCCTCACGCATAACTTGTTTAATATCTTCAGGATCACGCCTGCTGATACCTGTTCCACGCTTTTTTGCAGACTTCTCCATTTCTTTACAAATAGCTTCTGCATGTTCGGTATGGCTATCATTCGTAACAACCACCCTGTAAAAAGAGTTCATCTCTTTAGCTCCGTTTATTTTTAGTTTCACTGTATTAACATATACAATGGCAAAAAGGTTTTTAATGACTTTTTGCAAAAAAATAACTGCATTAAAATTTACAGCTTAATATTATCAGTCAGCACTAATAGTAGTGCTTTCACAATACCGAAAATCACTTCGATATATATCCGCAAAGCCTTACTGATAAAGGCCTGTAAATGGCACTTAACTGCGGACACCATCCACATTGTTTATTACGACAATGTCTCTATGTGAAGAACTTTACAACGCAAAGAAACAAAAAATATTCTTATTGATATAATTATGTCAATTATATTAATAGCAATATATTGTTTATTTATGTTATAATTGATTAGTATAACAACAGATATCTAACCGGAAAGTAAATGTCTATATCGTGTGTAACGGTTTACAGCCAGTACATACAGCCTACCTGCATATAGTAAAAACAATATAGAATTTGATAACTTTAAGACTCTGATTAATAATACTGATAACGTTCATAAGAAATAGCAATGACAAGCAGACTCTTATACATCACTATATGTCTTATCACATCGACTATATGCTCTGTAGCCCAAAGTCCAAAAGCTGATTCGCTGTTGAGTGTACTTGAGCAAACAAACAGTGAAAAAGAAAAAGCAGCAGTTTATTATAAACTGGCAAAAGAAACCATACCAACAGATATTACTAAATCGACATTATATGCTGAGCAGGCTATAAAAATGGCAAAAGGTACAGCGACATTACAGGAGCTTTGCGATTACTATCTGCTTTTAGCCTTTTTATACGAAACCGGTGGCCGCATTGAAGCATCTCTTGAAGCTGCAAGAAGTGCGCTGTTATTATCAAGAGAGCTAGGTGATAAAAGAGATGAATATTATGCCAGCTCTAGTATATCCAATGCGTTCAGAAGAATGGCAAAATATGACTCTACCTTCAACTATATGATGAACTGCCTGCGCGTTTCAGAACAGTTACAAAATGACACGCTGATAGCTAATGCGTACAATAGTTTGGGCAGCTATTATGCTACAGTCGGAAATGTAAATAAAGCAGAAGACTACCATTTGAAAGCACTCGAGGTGCGTACAAAACAAAAAGACTCAATTGCTATGGCCTTTTCCTATAACAATCTCGGCATCATGAACCGTATGAAAGGAGATATGGAAAAAGCCCTCGAATATTATTACAAAGCGCGTGATATCTACGTTTGGATGGATGACTCATCAGAAATAGCTTTTATATACAATGACATCGGTGCAGCATATTCGAAAGATGGCAATACAGACAGTGGAGAGTATTATTTAAAAAGGTCAATTGACATACGTGAACGTATGAATGAGCTGAACGAGTTAGCTTATACATACAATTTCCTTGGCGAAAATTATGAACGGAAAGGCAACCTTAAAAAAGCGGAAGAATACATAAAAAAAGCACTTAACCTTGCTATTGAAATAAAGAATAACAAACAAAACTATGAAGCCTATGAAAGCCTATCCGATTTTTTTGCACGTAATAAAATGTATGATTCAGCTTACAAGTACCTACAGCTATATAGATTCTTCCGCGACTCAATACGACAACTTGATAATAATAAACTGATAGCTGAACTAAACACGAAATACGAAACAGAAAAGAAGGATAAAAAAATACAGGAGCAAGAGTTTGAGTTGGCATCAAAGAATTACATGTTGGGTGGGGCTGCTTTGTTTTTATTATTAGGTACTCTTTTAGGTTTTTCAAGCTATCGTAGGTACAGGCTCAAACAACAAACTAAACTCCAACAGGAAATATTGAAGCAGCAGGAAATAGCTACTAAAGCAGTATTGGAAGCAGAAGAAGGAGAGCGGCAAAGAATTGCCGGAGACCTGCACGATGGTGTAGGACAGATGATGAGTGCTGCGAAGATCAATTTATCATCGATATCAGATAGCATACCATTTAGCGATGAAAAACAAAAGGAACGTTTTGAGAATGCCCTGAAGCTTGTAGATGATAGCTGTACAGAAGTAAGAACAGTTTCTCATAACATCATGCCGAATTCTTTGTTGAGGAGGAGCCTAGGTGATGCTGTACGAAGTTTTATCAGCAAGATCAGTGAAGACGTAATAAAGATAAACCTGTACAGCGAAGGGCTAAATGAAAAAATAGATGAGAATATTGAAATAGTATTGTACCGTGTAGTGCAGGAATGTGTGAATAACGTCATCAAACACGCCAATGCAAATACACTAGACATTTCTTTAATAAAGGACGGACAAGAGATTACAGTTACAATAGAGGATAACGGGAAAGGGTTTGATACTAAAGACAGTAGCAAATTTGAAGGTGTAGGTATGAAGAATATATTGACAAGGGTTAACTACCTCAAAGGCACCGTTGAGTGGGATAGTGCACTGGGAAGAGGTACAGTTGTTAGCATCAGTATTCCAATGGAATAATGTATTGCCTATTTGCTACATACTACCGCCATATGTAGGCCGTAACCTTTTTTCAATAGATATTTTTTCCAGTTTCCATCAAAGCCGGTACGCCTTAGCAACGCCAATAATAAACGGTTTGTAGCAGCATTATAAACCCCACGATCCCCCTTGGCATATATCAATGTGGTGTATGTTTCTATGTTGAAGTACGGTTTCAACAATGTGTACAGCTCCTTTTTGTCAATGATATGCTCAATAGGTTGTTTTGAATAGTTACCACCTTTACGCCTGTCGAAGTAGAACTTATTAGGTGTGGTAAGTATTAAGTATCCTCCCTCTTTCAATATTCTGTTACATTCTTTTATCAGTTGATCCTGTTCTTCAACATGTTCTAATACTTCCTGACAAACAATGATATCAAACTGGGCATCATCATATGGTGTCTTTGTAGCATCTCCTTCTGTATACACCACTGATGGGTACATCTCTTGAGCTTTAGCAACAGCTTCGGGAGACAGCTCCAAACCAAAAGCCAGGCCACCAGCAACACTTTGCCACTGCGGCACCAGCCTACCGTCACCACAACCAAGATCCAACAATGCCGGAGTGCCTGTTTGTATCTTTTTTCTTATCTGAACCAACTGCCCAATGATCCATACAGCACGTTGTGCTTTATATGAGCTGATGGGTTTCATATCCCTCCAGTACTCGTTATAAAACGCTTTTTGTTCCTGTATGTTTTTCGAGGCTGACATATTATTACCGTATAAAGATAATGTGATACCAACAAAAAGCCCCCTCGGTAAAACCAAGGGGGCCTGTTTATAATGATGAAAATCTTAGTTATATCTTTTGCCACGCACGTTGTAGGTGTGTGCAGTACTCTCAGGCACTTCAAACAATGTAAAGTTCAACCCCACAGTAATAGGCATTGCCCATATAGAGTACTCTAATCTTTCTGGCGGGCGAATAGTAGGTGCCCCTGCATCAAACTCAAAATTGTAATAACGGAAAGAAGCATCAAAGAAGAAAGAAACTTTATTTCCCAACTTCTGATCAAATCCTAACTGGCCACCATAACAAATACCATCACCGCCGTCGGCATTATTATACGTTTCGTTCTCTGCATAATACAATGAGTTGTTTCTGGCAAAGCCCCAGCCTATTGCACCTCCTATATAGAATGATGTTTGCGAACCTAACTTCACATTGTAGTTCAATACAGCACAAGCAGCTACTGTATACTTACTGTATACCAGTTTTTTACCATCACCGCCAACAGAATCTATGCGTAAGTGCCTGTTCGGAAAGCCCGGGTAGGTAGAATCCGACTTAGTAGACATTTCGTGCATATGGCCTACAAAACCGAATTGAAAGTTACTTTTATTAGTGTAAGTGAAGTTCAGCCTACCTGCATAATTCAGTAAGGTCTGGTCTCCTTTATACACTAAATTACCTGATGGTTGCCCGTTTACCGCACCACCGGCACCTAATCCGAGCACCAGCCGTTGAGCGTCAGCCTGAAATGCCATTAATAGCAAGGACAATACTACAAGTCTTTTCATAAAATACTCTCTTTAAACAGGATACTGTTTGTTACTCTGTATAATTGTGTTCTAAAGTAAATAATTTATACAGTATTTCTAAATGTATTGTGAAAATTAATATAGATAGTTTTTTCCTCAATATTAATTGAGCTATAAGCAGTTAGCATGTCTATATGCCTTTTACGTCCTCCTGCTGACCATCAACTTTTTCCCTGTTGGCTTTTTTCAGGCCTTTAAGCTGTTCCATCAGATCATTATCATGCGTGGCTAATATCTGAGTTGCCAGTATACCGGCATTATGTGCAGCATTAAGAGCAACAGTAGCTACAGGTACGTCATTGGGCATTTGTACTATTGATAACAGCGAGTCCCACCCATCAATTGAATTTCGTGATTTTACAGGAACACCAATAACTGGTACGGTTGTCAAAGCAGCCACCATACCCGGCAGGTGTGCAGCTCCTCCGGCTCCGGCAATAATAACTTTTATTCCCCGCTCAGGCACCTTGCTGCAAAATTCGTACATCCACTCAGGGCTGCGGTGTGCAGATACTACAGTAAACTCATAAGGAACACCAAACTTCTTCAGTACATCTGCAGCAGGTTTCATAACATCTTTGTCAGAACTGCTACCCATTATGATACTAACCAGTGGACTACTCATGTTGATTATTTTAGAATATTTCTGATCGTTTTTGCTTTTTTAAGGGCTTCTTCAATAGTATCTCCGTTCACTGTAATGTGCCCTACTTTTCTACCTTCTTTACTATTCTTCTTCCCGTACCAGTGCAGGTGTGCATCTGATGTACTTAATGTAGCATGAAACACCTTATCCAGCTTATCTTTCTCACCTTCTGCCGGCTCTAAGATATTGATCATTGCTGACTTTTTATGTGTGGCAGTATCGCCCAGCGGCATATCCATGATGGCTCTTAATAGTTGCTCATACTGAGAAGTAATACATGCCTCAATCGTATGGTGTCCGCTGTTATGCGGGCGGGGTGCTAATTCGTTCACAATAATATTTCCCTGCTTGTCCAGGAACATCTCTACTGCCATAATACCTACCAGATCAAAAGCCTCACCACATTTCAAGGCTAGTTCCATAGCGGTTTTTGTTTGTTCTTCAGTAATATTAGCTGGTGCTACCTGGTAATCCAGTATGTTCATCTTGGGGTCAAACATCATTTCTACCGGCTCATAGCATTTTACCTCGCCGGAATTTGTGCGGGCTACAATCACTGCCAGCTCCTTATCTATATCTACAAGCTCTTCCAGCACGCAAGGTGCGTCAAAAGCTTCGGCTATATCCGCTTCACTCTTCAGCACCATTACACCTTTACCGTCGTAACCATCACGACGCAGTTTCAGGCAGGCAGGTAATTTATCTTTAAGTGTTTCCAGTTCAGTTTTACTATCTACAGGTATACCCGGAGCAACGGCAATGCCATGCTGTTGCATAAAGGTCTTTTGGCTGTATTTGTCCTGTATAGTACTGATCAACTCGGGTGAAGGATATACTTTTACTCCCTGTTCTCTGAGATGCTTTAGCGCATCAGTATTCACCGCTTCTTTCTCTATAGTAATGATATCCAACCCGTTACCAAATTTCACTACTGCATCATAATCCAGTGTATCACCTACAGTAAAATTATTAGTGAACTTAGCACAGGTAGCATCAGGATTACTATCCAATACATGAATATATAACCCGAAATCCTCAGCATGGCGTATGAGCATACCTCCTAACTGGCCACCACCTAATATGCCTATATGTATATCCTTATTCAGCATTTATGATTGATTGAAGGGGCAAAGTTAAAGTTCTTATAAGCAATTAGCTATCTCTTTTCGATCTCTGTATTTTTATTACACAATATGATATATGAAAAAGTTGCTTTGTTTATTGATTCTATCTACCCCATTTTTTGCTTCTGCACAATACAAAGTAGTTGATGCAGATACTAAAGATCCCATTCCTTATGCCGTAATATATAATGCTACCTTCAAGAAGGCTGCATATACTGACGAGAACGGAGAATTCAGCACTAAAAATTGTAACCCTACCGATACACTGATATTTAGCTGTATATCTCATAGTGAATTGAGGCTTACAGCAGCAGATGTAGCTAAACAGAAACAGATCGCCCTCACTAAGAAGGACAATATATTGAACGAAGTCGTGGTAAACGCAGTAGAAAAGGATGAAAAGACGATCCCTTATCTACCTAAAAAGTTACATATTACTTCAGGCTCTACTCTTGCATTTGAAATGTGCCTGAAGTTGCGTTTTCCGGAAGAAGAAGCACATAACTTGAAACAGATTACCAGAGTGAAGATCCGTGTAAAGAAAGCCAAGGAGAGCAACCCGGTCCGCATACATATATATGATGTAGATGAACATGGTTTACCTGGAAAAGACCTGTTGTTGGATAATATTATTCTTTCAGGAAAAGATATTTCATGGGGACAGTTAAAGCTAGACGTATCAGATTATAATGTATTTACCTCTCAGGATGCTGTATTCGTAAGCCTGGAATGGCTCGGCAGCGATGGAAATTATAATCCGGAATTTATAATTGACCCTCGTGTAAGAATAACAAACGTACACCCGGAAGAATTGACTTATATAAGAATGGTTAGTGTTATGGACTGGCGACATACACACGGAGACCCGCAAGACCCTGACAAGCCTCTTAATCTCCTTATCTCTATCGACTACAAATAACATAATTATTATGTATATTTGCTATAGCTAATCCGCTCAAACTCCATGAAACACTATTCCTCAATACAGATAAAAACTCCCTCTCCTTTGGAGAGACTCTCCAAAAATGTTCCTCCTGCCGGAACAAAACGGAACAATGAAAATTATAACACCATGATAATCAACAACAAAGAAATTCAATTTTCAGGGGGTACCCCCTAATGGAACAATTCGGAACATTTTTCATCCCCTCTCCACTGGTGGAGAGGGGTCAGGGGTAAGGTCATTAAAACTTTTTTCTCCTGCATAGGGGTATTTATCCGCTCAGTAGTCATACTTGAAAAGCAGGCTTTGCAGGAAGCGATTATCTTTGCCGCAAACTCCCGTACAAGACGTATGGATAGCAACGCAGGCAGCATTAAAATACACAATGCCGACAGCTCCATTCTGTTCGAGCGCAACTTTAAAGAGCACTTTAAGGGCCTGCATGCTTACGCTTGTACTATTCTCCGTAACGATGCAGATGCTGAAGAGATGGTACAAAATGTGTTTTATAAGCTATGGGAGAAAAAAGAAAGGCTTCGCGAGCTGGATTCGGTGGCAGCATATCTCTACAGAGCTGTATATAATGAATGTATGAATCATGTGAAGCACCAGAAAGTGAAGAACGCTTATAAAGAACATGCGGAGTTCAGAGGTGAGGATAACATACAAGAGCATGACAATGCAGGTGTTCGTGAGCTGGAAGCTAAAATAAGCGACGCACTACAGGCACTACCGGAGCAGTGTCGCACCATTTTCCAGATGAGTAGGTTTGAAGAGTTGAAGTACAGGGAAATTGCTGAGAAGCTTGGGCTATCTGTCAAAACCGTAGAGAATCAAATGGGTAAAGCATTGAAGATCATGCGCACCCGGCTGGCTGAATATGTAACTGTATTATGGCTGCTTTTTATAAACCTTTTAAATTAAACAGATGTGAAAAAAGGACAAAGCCATATAAATGATGAACTGCTGGTGAAACACCTGCTGGGAGAAGCTAATAACTCCGAGCAGGAAGCAGTAGAGTCATGGATAAGCGAAAGCGATGCCAACAGGCAACATTATAAGCAGTTACAAAAAATATGGGATGAGAGTAAGAAACTACAGGCGAAATCAACAGTAAATGAAGATGCTGCATGGGAGCGTTTTCAACAGAGGGTGCAAAATGAACAAGAAGCAGCTTCAAAAACAATAGCATTACCTAAACGAAGGCTAAGCTGGATGCAGATAGCCGCAGCTTTGGTAGTAATGATAGGTAGTGCATGGCTGATCAACTTTGCAATGAATGGTAATAAAGTAACACTGACTGCAAAAAATGAAGTGCTTATAGAAACACTACCAGACGGTACTGTAGTTACGCTGAATAAAGACTCAAAACTGAAGTACACAAAAAACTTTGAGGGAGATACCCGCAATGTTAAACTCACAGGTGAAGCCTTTTTTGATGTCACTCCAAATAAAACCAAACCATTTGTAATTGATGTTAAAGACGTAACGGTTACCGTTGTTGGCACTTCTTTCAATGTGAAAAGTTCAAAAGAGAAAACAGAAGTGATCGTTGAAACAGGTATTGTGGAAGTAGCAAAGAAGAACCATAGCATCAATGTAAATCCGGATGAAAAGGCAATCGTATACAAAAGTAAGCCTCAACCTGAGAAGGAGGACAACGAAGATAAACTATACCAGTATTACCGAACAAGGTCATTTGTATGCAAGAATACTCCTTTACCCAGGCTGGTAAACATACTTAACGAAGCATACGACACCAACATCATCATAGAAAACGAACAATTGAAAGAACTACTTATTACAGCCACGTTTAAAGAAGATACATTAGAGGATATATTGCTTGTAATAAGTGAGACATTCGGGATAAAAGTAGTAAGAGATGGAGAGCGCATAATACTCAAATAGTTCAATCGTAAATGAGATCGGTGAGGTTAATATGTATAGCTATTTGTTGCATTGCTGCTGTGTCAGCCAATGCACAATCTTTATTAGCGCGTAAGGTATCAGTAGATTATCATGATATGCGTTTGGAGCAGGTGTTGGATACCATTGCCCAAAGAGGTAAGTTTTTCTTTTCATATAATAGTAAGATAGTACCTGCTGACAGTATGGTGAGTATATCCGTACAGAATAAAACCATACGCCAAGTACTGGATTATATGTTCCGCGGTGCATTTGAGTATAAAGAAACAGAGAGCCATATCATCATCAGGCGACCAGATGCAGGACAATATTGGTATGTAAGCGGTTATGTTACCGATGGTGTAACGGGGGAAGCGATTCGTGATGTTTCCGTATTTGAATCCAACCAACTAGTAGCTTCACTCACTAATGAGCAGGGCTATTTTAAACTCAGGCTAAAAGACCGTTTCCCTGCTGTAAGCCTGAATATCAGCAAATCATGGTATAGCGACACGGCAGTTACCATTAAACCTGGAATAGACCAACAGGTAAATGTCAGTATCAAACCCAAAGCTATCGAACTTGACTCGGTAATAATAGGCAGCAGTAACCGCGTAGAAGGTACATGGTGGGGAAACCTCTTTCTTTCATCCAAACAAACTGTGCAAAGTATCAACCTGAGCAAGTTTTTTGTAGATATGTCATTTCAGGCGTCAGTCCTGCCAGGAGTTGGCACCAATGGTAGAATGAACGGACAAGTAAGCAGTTCTTTTTCGTTAAATGTTATTGGTGGCTACAGTGCCGGGGTAGATGCAGTCGAAATGGGCACACTATTTAACATTGTAAAAAATGATGTGAAATATGTACAGGCAAGTGGACTGGTAAATGTAGTTGGTGGCCGTGTAACAGGAGTTCAACTGGCAGGTTTACACAATAATGTTCTGGATACAGTTGTCGGAGTGCAAGGTGCAGGTATTAGCAATGTTGTAAAAGGTTCAATAGAAGGGGTGCAGGCTGCAGGCATTTACAATCTTGGTATAGGAAGGATAAAAGGCATACAGGCATCAGGCATTATCAATACAGCTATTGATACAGTATCTGGCATACAAGCAGCAGGTATTATCAATACTTCTATAAGGGAATTGAAAGGAATACAATACTCCGGGATACTCAACAGCTCTATAGGAGAAGTAAAAGGAGCTCAGTATGCAGGTATACTCAACAATTCAATAGGTGCAGTAAAAGGGATGCAAACAGCCGGCGTGTTGAATGTCGGGGTGAAGGATATTACCGGTGCACAGCTTGCCGGAGTAATGAATGTTAGTATTGGTGATGTAAAAGGGGTGCAGGCAGCTCCTATACTCAACTATGCACATAAAGTAAAGGGTGTACAAATAGGGCTGGTCAACTATGCGGATAGTTCTGATGTAAGTATAGGCTTATTCAGTGTAGTACTAAAAGGCTACCACAAATTGTCCTTCTATTCTGATGAAGTATTACCCTACAATATTGCAGTAAAAACAGGTACACATTGGTTGTATAACATATATATGGTCGGTGGTAGCAATAGTCAAAATAACAAAGCCTATAGTGCCGGCCTTGGGTATGGTAGCGAACTACCCTTGAGTAAACGCTTCTCGATCAACCCTGAAGCAACTGTACAAATGCTATACCTCGGTGATGATCAATCATTTAACGCTCTCTGCAGGCTAAGACTTAATCTTAACGCACACTTCGGAAAATTCATTGCTGTTTTTGCGGGTCCATCTTACTCATTGTACGACCACAACCAGCAAACAGTTGTTGAAGGTTATAAAACACAAATACCACCTCCCGGTTACAAAACATCAATGAATAAAGAAATGACCAGCTGGCTGGGCTGGAATGTGGGTATAACATTTTTTTAGTCCATAGGCATAGGGGTACAAACCACTTCGGATGTCATTCTTATAAACAACAAAGAAGATGACAACGAAAATTGTAGCAGGAATATTCTTATCAGTATTAAGCATTAGTGCATTTGCACAGCAGGAAGAAAAAGGCAAAGAAAGCAATGCTCATGTAGGAGTGATTTTTCCTATAAGTACAAATGGCGTAAATGCTATAGAGTACAAAAATAAATTCTCTCTACACCTCATTGGTGGAGTATCCAGAGCAGAAGAGGGTGTTGCTTTATCTGGATTCGGCACTTATATAAAGGATAATGGTGATGGACTTGTGGCATCAGGATTTGCAAATGTAATTGGGGGTGAAGCAACTGGTGCACAATTGGCAGGGTTTACTAACTATGTAGGGGGTTATGCAACTGGTGTACAAGGTGCAGGGTTTGCCAATGTATCTACAGGAGGTGTGTACGGTTTTCAAGGAGCAGGTTTTGCCAATGTCACAATCGGTGACATAAGAGGGGTACAAGGTGCCGGGTTCTTTAATCTGGCTGATGATGTTACCGGTCTACAAGGTGCTGGCTTTGCCAATGTAAACCTTGGTGACACAAGAGGTGTACAGGCTGCAGGTTATGTAAACGTAAGTAAAGATGTGACCGGATTGCAGGCTGCAGGATATGTAAATGTAGCGAGAGATGTGAAGGGCGCACAGATTTCCGGTTTTGTGAATGTGGCTAAAAATATACACACACAAGTTGGTGGATTTGTGAACGTGGCGAAAAGGGTAAAAGGACCGCAAATATCAGGTTTTATCAATATTGCAGAAAAAAGTGATTACCCGATCGGCTTGATCAACATAAGTAAAGAAGGGGAAAAGTCTTTGGGTATTACCATTGATGACAACCTTACCAACCTTGTGACTTTCCGTTCCGGCGGTAAGTACCTGTATGGTATCGTTGGTGTAGGTAGTAACTTCCGCTATTACGAAACTATGTATGCCGTTGAGGCGGGTATAGGCGGACGTATTCCCCTATCTAAACATTTCCGTATCAATGCAGAGTTGGCGGTTACTACAGTTTCAGATTTCTGGGATGCGGTTGAGATCAACTCCTCATTCCGTTTGTTGCCATCTGTAGTAATAGGAGACAGGCTGGAGATATTTGCAGGCCCGACCTACAGCCATGCTTACGAAGAAAACAGCTTGGCACCTGCTCGTAATTACTATATATACAAAGAAGACTATGGCACATATAGCTATAGAATGTACATAGGCGCACTGGCAGGTATACAGTTTCATCTATAAGTATGATGATAAAAGTGAGATGTACAGAAGGGGCTATACATCTCACAGATCGGCCGTGTGGTAGTCTTGCCACGCGGCTTTTTCTGTTATCACATATGATGTACTTTTGATGACCTGAAGAGAAAGTGATGTTGACAGATAACCACGGCAGAAAGATCAATTACTTAAGGCTGGCAGTAACAGACAGGTGTAACCTGCGCTGCTTCTATTGTATGCCTGAAGAAGGTATTGAGTGGCTGGAGCGTAAGGAGCTCATGACCTATGAGGAGATGCTAAGAATATGTAAGGTGCTGATAGGCATGGGTATTGAAAAAGTGAGGATAACTGGTGGAGAGCCTTTTGCACGTAAAGACTTTATGTCATTCCTTAGAGAACTGGCTGCCATTGAGGGCTTAAAAGAATTGACACTAACCACCAATGGTGTATTGACTGCCAAGTACATCCATGAATTGAAGGAGTTAGGCATCAAGTCCGTTAACCTAAGTCTGGATACACTGGACAGGGAACGCTTCCATAAGATCACACGAAGAGATGAGTTATCCAAAGTGCTGAATACAATGCATGCGTTACTTGCACATGATATACAAGTAAAGGTAAATGCAGTAATAATGGACGGCCGGAACACAGAAGATATTATTCCACTGGCAGAGCTGACAAAAGATTTGCCTATAGCCGTTCGTTACATCGAAGAAATGCCATTTAACGGTGCAGGTGCTTATGGTGGTTTAAAGTGGGACCATGTACGTATACTTGAAAAACTAACAACTCGATATCCTACAATAGAAAAAATACCTGATCCGCTTTTTTCAACTTCAGCCAACTATCAAATTCCGGAGCATAAAGGAACAGTAGGTATTATAGCAGCATATACTCGTTCGTTTTGTGGCACGTGTAATCGTATACGCATCACTCCGCAAGGCATGCTGAAAACCTGCCTGTATGATGATGGGGTCTTGAATATAAAAGACTTGGTCAGGTCAGGATCTGATAATGAATACATAAGTAAGGCATTATTAAATGCGATCAACCAACGCGCAAAAGATGGCTGGGAAGCAGAGCAGAATAGGATTATCAATGAATCAATGGCGACAATCGGAGGTTAACGTATGATAGATGTAAAACAGGCAGAAGCGATTGTATTAAAAGAAAAAAGAAAGCCTGCAACTGAAAAAAATCCTCTGCAGGAAGCAACAGGAAGGGTACTAGCAGAAGATATTGTTGCAGACCGCGATCTTCCTCCTTACGACCGTGTCACGATGGATGGTATTGCTATCAAATACGATGCCATTGAAAAAGGGATAAAAGAATTCACAGTAAAAGGCACACAAGCAGCCGGAGACGACTATATTGAAATAGATAGCGAAAGTGAATGTATTGAAATAATGACCGGGGCTGCTTTACCTGAGTCGGCTGATACAATAATCAGGTATGAAGATGTTGACATTGCTAATGGTATAGCAAAACTGAAAACGGATAAGATCAATCGTGGACAGAACATCCACAAAAAAGGATCCGACAAAAGAGAGAAGCAAATACTTGCAAAAGCCGGTAGGATAATAACTCCTGCAGAGATCAATACTGCTGCATCTGTAGGTATGGCAGAAATAGTCGTGAGTAAGTTACCGAGAGTGGCCATTGTCTCAACGGGTAACGAACTGGTAGCTATAGATGAACAACCGAGCAAGTTTCAGATCAGGCGATCTAACGGATATGCACTTGCCTCTGTTTTACAGCACTATAAAATACAGGCAGATATAGTTCATATCAATGATGATGAAGTTGTATTAGATAATGTCATCAGCAGGCTGCTGAAAAGCAATGACGTTTTGATATTGAGTGGTGGGGTATCTATGGGGAAGTACGACCATCTTCCAAAAATATTTAAACAACTCCATATAAATGAACTGTTCCATAAAATAAAACAACGTCCGGGTAAGCCATTTTGGTTCGGTGTTGATCATGATCATAAACCTGTATTTGCATTCCCGGGCAATCCTGTATCTGCATTCATGTGTATGTACAGGTATTTTGTTCCATGGTTGCAGCGCTCTTTAGGTTTAGAGGACAGCAAGCCTTTGTATGCTGTGTTAAGTGAAAACTACAGTTTTAAACCAGAACTTCAATATTTCCTGCAAGTACAGTTAAGCTCTGATGAGGATGGAACACTCATTGCAAAACCTGAAGAAGGCAATGGGTCAGGAGATTTTACGAACCTATTATATACGGATGCTTTCATGGAACTTCCTGCAGAACAAACTAACTTTAAAAAAGGTGAGGCATATAGGATATGGCCTTTTAAACCGATAACATGAGTGAACTAACGCACTTAGACGAACAAGGTCGTGCCAATATGGTTGACGTAAGTAACAAAGCAGTAACTAGACGCGCTGCACGGGCAAGAAGCATAGTTGTATTGCCTGAACCGGTATTAACGCAACTATCAGATGGTGATATACAAACAAAAAAAGGGTCAGTATTTCAGACAGCAATATTGGCTGGTATCATGGCAGCTAAGAAAACAGGAGAGCTGATCCCTTTATGCCACCCACTTGGTATGGATAACTGCCATATAGATATCAGTGTGAATGAGCAACAGGAAGTAGTAATAGACTGCACGGCTGTAATAACCGCTAAAACAGGTGTTGAAATGGAAGCCCTGACGGGAGCAAGCATAGCAGCACTGACCATCTATGATATGTGCAAAGCTATGAGTCATGATATTGTGATAAAAGAGACCATGTTGATGGAGAAAACAGGAGGTAAGAATGACTTCAAAAGAGACTAATTTGAAAGGACTTGTATTGGCAGGAGGTAAAAGCACCCGCATGGGTGAAGATAAAGGATTGATAAAATGGTATGGGAAAGAACAGCGCTATTATCTTGCTGACTTACTTGATACCTTTTGTGATGAAGTATACATCTCCTGCCGTGATGACCAACAAGAAGAAATAGAACGCAAAGGATACAATGCACTTGTAGATAAGTTTGGTGATGCCGGACCATCTGTAGGAATACTTACTGCTTTCTCACACAGATCAGATACTGCATGGCTGGTCGTTGCTTGTGACTTACCATTACTGGATAAGGAAACCTTACAGTTTTTAATAAATAATCGTGATGAAGAAAAAGTAGCTACTACTTTTAAAAGCCCTCACGATGGACTACCGGAGCCATTAATAACTATCTGGGAACCTAAAGGTTATGAGGTATTAAAGTCATTTCAGCAACAGGGCTATAAGTGCCCTAGAAAAGCGTTGATCAATAGTGATACAAACATTATTGAACCTTCTAATGCTACTGCATTAATGAATACAAATACTCCTGAAGAAGCAGCCAAAGTCCGTAATATTTTAGCACATGCAGAATGATTGGTTAAAATATAGTTGTCAGGTAGCGCTACCGGGATTCACTGAGTCTAGTCAACAAAAACTGGCTGATGCAAAAATATTGATCGTTGGTATGGGCGGACTAGGTTGTCCCGCAGCACAATACTTAGCAGCCATGGGTATAGGCATGATTGGATTGGTGGATGGTGATACTGTTTCTGTAAGCAACCTGCACAGACAAATATTATATACTCCCGCCGATGAAGGAAAGAAAAAAGTACTGATAGCCAAAGAAAGGCTTGGACAATTAAACCCAGATGTCAATATCATACCGCATGAACTTTTCGTTTCAAACGAGAATGTAATGCACTTGATCAGCGAGTATGATATTATCCTTGATTGTACTGATAATTTTGAAACTCGCTACTTATTGAATGATGCCTGTGTATTGTCAGGCAAGCCATTGGCATATGGTGCTATCTACCAATATGAAGGGCAGGTTGCAGTATGGAATGTTCAGGATGAACAAGGCAATAGATCGCCTAACTATCGCGACCTTTTCCCTGATGTTAATGCTGCTGCTATTCCTAACTGTGCAGATGGCGGGGTAATGCCAACTATTGCAGGTATTATAGGTTGCATGCAGGCTAATGAAGCAGTGAAATATATCATTGGTTCTGAAGATTTACTAGCGGGGAAACTGCTGATCTTCGATGCACGCTCTATGCAGAGCAGAGTTATGAAGCTTAGAAAAATAACACATACTAACATTACAGCATTACCTGAAGTAATACAGATCGAAGCAATAGAATTTTCCACATTACAATCAGATAAAGACGCATATGAACTGGTAGATGTGCGTACTAAAGAGGAACGTGAAGAATATAATATAGGTGGAAAGCATATACCCTTACAGGAGTTAAGTCCAGCATCATTGTCAACCGATACCAAACCTGTTGTTTTTTACTGTGCATCGGGCAAGCGCAGTTCAATGGCTGTAAAACAATTAGCAGGTAAAATCAATACAAGGAAACTCTACTCATTAAAAGGCGGGGTAAAAGAACTGTCTCGCTAAGGGTGAGCCGCCACCCAAACTTCACCATCTTCAAACACTTCTTTCTTCCAGATAGGCACTGTTTCTTTTAATGTATCAATGATATAACGGCAAGCATCAAAAGCTGCATCTCTGTGAGCAGCTGAAACTGCTATTATCACTGGTATATCTCCTACCTCTAAAACACCTGTTCTGTGATGTATGACTACTTTTTGTACCGACCATTGTTCTTTGGCCTTCTCACCGAGTTTTTGCATCTCTTTTACAGCCATTGGCTCATATGCTTCAAACTCAAGACGGATAACTTTTTTGCCTTTTGTAACATTACGCACTGTTCCGATAAACACATCAATACCACCACAGTCGGGCGATAATACCTGCTTAATGCAATAGTCTATATCTAGTGTTTCTGATAATAATTGTACTTCTATCATACTAACCTCCGCTTACAGGTGGAATAATAGCTACTTCATCATTCTCATTTATGACAACGCTACCTTGAGCGTACTCTTCATTTACCGCTATCATAAAAGACTGTAGTTCTTTTAAGCGAGGATATTGAGTTTCAAGTTTTGTACGTAAGCGTTCTGTATCGGCACCATCTTCAATGTCAACAGTTATATTATCTTGCCCGAAAATACCTTTTACTATCCCGAATGCTAATATCCTAATCTTCATATCGTCCTCAATTTAGCCAAGGTAAATGATGATACAATACATTAATCCCGGCAACTAACACAAGTATTGCTGTCAATCTCCTGATAATGATTGGCTTAAGTTTTATTGCCCCCATTCTTGAACCTAGTTGTCCGCCTATCAACACAGCAACACAAAGCAACAAAATCCTTTGGTAATTAATGTTTGATGGTAATTGTGTTATCTGCCCAGCAATGCCCGATATTGAATTAACTAAAATAAACACACTAGCTGTAGCTGCAATTCTCCTTGGTGTATCCCATTTTGTCAAGTTAAGTACGGGAGATAAAAATATCCCTCCTCCGATACCAACCATACCTGATAGAAACCCTATAACTCCTCCTATTGTGCCATCTTTTACTATAGCAGAGCTAGTTGTTGAACCTTCAGCACGGATGTTACTCGTCTTTACCCACAAGAAAATAGATGCAATTACAAGACTGGAACCTAATACAATGAAAAATGTCTGCTCGCTGATACGTAACGTTGCCCCCCAATACGCCAGTGGTACACTAACCAATACCAGTGGTATTATCTTCTTTAGGTTAACCTGCTTGTTACTTATAAATATGATCGTTGCGCCCAAAACAACAATGATATTACATATCAAGGCTATCAATCTTAATTCTTTATATGGTAACTGGTATAAAGCAAGTACGGCAAGATAACTGGAACCACCACCAAACCCAACAGATGAGTATATAAATGCTATTCCGAAAAATAATATCAGCAATTCCCAATGCTCCATAATGTAATAATAGTAAATGACCTTCAATATTGAATTGTCATTTTGTTCAACGCTGACTATCAATTTATAGCTATTACTTAATCAAAAAGATCAAATAATCTATTTAATCAAAAAATCATCCGCTGAATAAGAACCTTCCGTATATAATAATGTTATGTACTTCTCTTTAATATCATGGCAGACATATCGATCATAGGCGGAGGATTTTCAGGACTGGCAGCAGCAAGTTATGCTGCTAAGAATGGGTACAAGGTATCTATACATGAAAAAAACGCTACGATAGGTGGTAGAGCAAGACATTATTCCGATAAAGGTTTTGTATTTGATATGGGTCCCAGCTGGTATTGGATGCCGGATGTTTTTGAACGTTTTTTTTATGATTTTGGTAAGTCAGTACATGATTATTATGACTTGGTCCAGTTAGATCCGGGCTTTCAGGTATTCTTTAAAGATCATGAGCCGATGACCATACCTGCTCATCTTGAAGAACTCTATCAAACCTTTGAAGATATAGAAACAGGTAGTGCCAAACAGTTACAGCGTTTTCTTGAAGATGCTTCATATAAATACAAAGTAGGAATGCAAGACCTGGTGCATAAGCCCGGGTTGTCCTTATCGGAATATATGCACTATGATGTACTGAAAGGTGTAATGCGCACCAATCTATTCAGGTCGGTAAGTAAGCATGTAAGTCAATACTTTAAAGACAAAAGGTTAGTGCAGTTAATGGAATTTCCGATACTCTTTCTTGGAGCTATGGCAAAAGACATTCCTGCTCTATATACTCTAATGAACTATGCAGCATTGTCTTTGGGCACCTGGTACCCTATGGGTGGTATGAATAAGATCATATCTGCTATGGAAGAGTTGGCACTGGAATTAGGAGTTGAGATACGTACAAATTCGTCGATCGAAAAGATAGAGGTAAGAAACTGGCAGGCAAAAGGACTTGTTGATAATTTTGGCTATAACCCTACAAATGCTGTCATAGCGTCGGGCGATTATCATCATGTTGAGCAACAATTACTGGAACCACAATACAGGAATTACTCGGAGAACTACTGGCAAAAGAAAACATTCGCACCATCATGTTTGCTGTATTATGTAGGTGTAAATAAAAAAGTGAAAAAGCTGATACACCATAATCTTTTTTTTGATGCTGATTTCGAACAACATTCAAAAGAAATATACAGCACTAAAGAATGGCCTCAAGATCCGTTGTTTTATGTATGCTGTCCATCAAAAACAGATGACAGTGTTGCGCCTGAGGGTCATGAAAATCTTTTCATCCTTATACCCATAGCACCTGGTATTGAAGATAGTGAAGCAATGAGAGAAAGATATTTCCCTGAAGTAGTGAAAAGGATCGAAAAGCATACAGGAGATAACATAGCAGATCATGTAGTATACAAGAAAAGTTATTGTATAAAAGATTTTCAAAAAGACTACAACGCCTACAAAGGCAACGCTTATGGGTTGGCTAATACACTAAGGCAAACTGCTGTATTAAAACCATCTCTCAGAAATAAAAAAGTAAATAATCTTATTTATACAGGACAATTGACTGTTCCCGGTCCTGGTGTCCCACCATCATTAATATCGGGTAAGCTGGCTGCTGAGCAAGCCTTCAAAACCATTAAAAACAATGCTTATGAAAGAGCTTTTTGATAAAGTATCTGCAACTACCAGCAGAGTAACTACCCGAACATATAGTACCAGCTTTTCACTTGGAATATTATGTATCAACAAAAGATTGCGTACTGCTATTTATAATATTTATGGTTATGTGCGCTTTGCAGATGAGATAGTAGATACATTTCACGACTACGATAAGGTTAGTTTATTGAACGAGTTCAGAGAAGACACATACAAAGCCATTGAAAGGCGCATTAGTATCAATCCAATCCTTAACAGTTTTCAGCATACGGTAAACAAGTATCACATTGAACAGGAATTGATAGACACTTTTCTTAAAAGCATGGAGATGGACCTTTGTAAAGAAGGCCATGACAGGCTATCGTACGAAGAGTATATACTCGGCTCTGCCGAAGTGGTCGGGTTGATGTGTTTACGAGTTTTCACTGAAGGGGATGAAGCAATGTATCAGCAGTTAAAACCTGCTGCTATGCGTTTAGGTTCAGCATTTCAAAAGGTGAATTTTCTGCGCGATATGAAGCAGGACTTTGAAACGTTGGGTAGAACATACTTTCCAGGGTTAGATATGAAGCATTTTACCCGTGAAGATAAAATACGTATCGAGTATGAGATTGAAAAAGACTTTGAAGCTGCACTTAAAGGCATCAAACAATTACCCGATAGTTCAAGGTTTGGAGTATATGTAGCTTGCGTTTACTATATGCGTTTGTTTACCAAAATAAAATCCCTGCCTTCAGAAAGTATAATGACAAGCAGAGTGAGAATACCCAACTATCGTAAACTAGCATTGTTATTTACATCATATTTCAAACATAGCTTGCATTTGTTATGATGGTATTCATATACATATTAACTACAGTAGTTGCGGCAGTATCTATGGAAGGGGTAGCATGGTTGGCGCATAAGTACCTGATGCACGGTTGGTTGTGGAACCTGCATGAAGATCATCATACTAAAACCTCTGATTCATTTTTTGAAAAGAATGACTACTTCTTCCTGATATTCGCTATTCCCGGAATCGTGTTAATGGCAATAGGTTCGTTCATTCCCGGACTGTTGATACTGTTGTTTGCAGGCATCGGTATTACTATTTATGGGTTCACATATTTCTTTGTGCACGACATTTTCATACATCAGCGATTCAAAATATTTCGTCATACAGACAACTTCTATTTCAGGGCAATTCGCAGGGCGCATAAAATGCACCACAAACATTTAGACAAAGAAGATGGAGAGTGCTTTGGTATGTTGTGGGTACCAATGAGATATTTTCGTGAAGAACTAAAAAGGAGCAAAAGGGTTGGATAAACAATATACATATTTACTAATTGATATACTGTGTATCATCATTCCTTTGGCGGCTTCGTTTCATCCAAGGTCTCCTTTTTATAAGGAATGGAAGTACTACTTACCATCAATGTTAGGAGTTGCTGGATTCTTTTTAATATGGGATGCTCTGTTCACAGAGATGGGCATTTGGGGGTTCAATGAGACATACATTACAGGTATTAAACTATACAACCTACCCATAGAAGAAATACTGTTTTTCATCTGCATACCTTATGCCTGTACTTATACTTACTATGTATTCGATAAGTATGTCAATATTAACTTTCCTAATGTAGCAAGAATAATCGTTATCACATTAATTCCTGTATTAATAGCTGTTGCTTTGTTAAACTTCGGTAAATGGTATACTACGGCAACATTCTTGCTGTTGAGTGTATTACTGTCAATTATGGTCAACCGAAAGATTACTTACCTGGACAGGTTTTTAGTTGTTTACCTGATAATTCTTGTACCGTTCTTTATATCAAATGGTATTCTTACTGGCAGCTGGATACAAGACCCGATAGTATGGTATAACAACAACCACAATTTAGGTTTAAGGATGGGAACAATACCCATAGAAGATGCTTTTTACGCGATACTTATGTTGCTGATGAATATAGCAGGTTACGAATGGTTGAAAAGCAGAGCTATGCTAAAAACTAATAAACTAAACTTTTATAATGCCTCCTTAGGTGGTAGTAAATAATTGAACAATGGGTTATGGAAAAAAGAATACTGTCATACTCGTAAATGAGCGTGACGAATGGGTAGGTCTCGAAGAGAAATTGAAAGCACATAAAGATGGTTTACTACACCGTGCTTTCTCGGTGATCGTGCTCAACAGCAATAATGAGATGCTGATACAAAAACGTGCTGAAGGGAAATATCACTCCGGTGGTTTGTGGACCAACACATGTTGCTCGCACCCCTACTGGGGAGAAAGTACAATGTCGGCAGCACACCGCAGGCTACAAGAAGAGATGGGTTTTGACTGCGAGGTAGAAGAAATATTCTCTCTACGTTATCATGCAGGTGTAGGTAATGGGCTTACTGAGAATGAATATGACCACGTATATTTTGGTTATTTTGACGGTAAGCCTGAACTGAATAAAGAAGAAGCATCTGACTACCGATATGTTGATCTGGAATCACTTAGAGAATGGGTAAGAAATGAGCCACAATCATTTACAGCATGGTTCAGGTTGGTGCTACCTAAATTCATCAAGTACTTTTCAGAGCATAAGAAAGTAGCATAATAAGTTCTACTTTTAATTTATAATTACATGTAACACGATACGATCTGATTTAAGGGCAACCGGGAGATAGTATATATGTACTAACTTATTTTTCATTAATTCCTGGCAGTAGGGTTCAAGTTTTTTATAGAACAGTTCTACATGCTTATGATTGTGGCTATATGTTGGAATGCCCTTCTCATTAAACCAACTTGTATAACTAGTTGTACCTAATTGATACTCGTAAACAAGAAATAATTCCAGATCACGGTCACAATATTTAGATAGCACTTGACCTATGCTTTCTACACTCATAGGCACAGTATGTCTTCGCAATTCATCAACTAAAAATGTTCTTTTAAATGAGGTGTCCAGCTTTGTTCTTAAGCCTTTGTATGAACGTATTTCGTCTTTCTTAGCCAATATAAGTTTAAGCGGATCTAAAGATAGTTGACCATTTTTAATAGCATTTTTTATTATCGGTATATAGTAGTCTGCCCTATCCCCATCGTGTATAGCCAACAGTGCTGCAAACAATCCACCATCTTTTATCTCCGGCCATCCATGCTCTTGTGTATAGTTGTACAAATACTCAAAATGAAGAGAATCCTTTTTATACAGGTTTCTGGCAGCTAGTTTACAAGTACTGCTATCAGCACATTTTTCAGTTATTTTTCTTGTTAGCTGATCTTCTGCATGATACTGCTTAAACTGCAAATAATCACTAGGCTTTTCTGCGTTTAAGGCTTGATTATAAATGATCCTGTATTGGTGTTTTGCACTATCTGTTAAGTAGAAATTAGTGTATATCTTATCTATCTCATCTAAGTTACTGTAAGCCCATAAAAAATAGTACGGGTCTATTTTCATGAAAAATTTACTCGCATTCATTTTATCCTTTACTCTTGAAAAACTATCAGCATAATACACAGCTCCGAAAGTGCTGTTCATTACACCTTCTTCGAGTATAGTTATTTCTTGCTGTGTCAATGTATCAGCAGTAGTAAAATTCGTTTTTCTTGAATAAGAAGTGTTACATAATACTATTAATAGTAATAGTATTAAAATGGATTTAAGGCTAATATTTATCATCATTAAATAACGATTTATATAAACTAGGTCATTTAATATTAGCAATATTTTCTCTGTTATCACATAAGAAGGGCCATCATAATGATGGCCCTTCCTTGCATTATACCTATTCCTTATTATTTCAGATCGAAGCGGTCAAGGTTCATTACCTTATTCCATGCTGCAACAAAATCTTTCAGGAATTTTTCTTTTGAATCAGACTGTGCATATACTTCTGCTACTGCTCGCAGTTCAGAGTTGGATCCACATATCAGATCAGCTCTTGTACCGGTCCATTTAGCTGCACCCGTCTTGCGGTCGCTACCTTCAAATACCTCTTCGGCTTCTGAGGTGGCTTTCCATGTTGTACCCAAGTCAAGCAGGTTAACGAAGTAATCATTAGTCAATGCTTCGGGATTGTTGGTGAACACTCCATGCTTAGAACCATCGTAGTTCGTATTCAGTACGCGCATACCACCAAGTAACACTACCATTTCAGGAGCAGTAAGCGTCAATAGCTGTGCTTTGTCTACCATCATTTCTTCAACAGAAGTATTGTGCTTCGCGTTGAAATAATTACGGAACGCATCAGCAGCAGGCTCTAGGTAGTCAAATGACTCTGCATCCGTTTGCTCATCGGTAGCATCAACACGGCCCGGAGTGAACGGTACGGTGATGTCATATCCTGCATTCTTCGCTGCTTTTTCTATACCAACACAACCTGCCAGTACGATCAGGTCTGCCAGAGACACTTTGCCGAAATCATTTTTTATGCCTTCTAACGTATCCAGTACTTTCTTTAGTTGTGCAGGATTATTCACTTCCCAATCTTTTTGGGGAGCTAACCTTACTCGTGCACCATTAGCACCACCACGCATATCAGAACCACGGAAAGTAGAAGCAGACGCCCATGCTGTTGATACCATTTCAGATACCGAAAGTCCTGAATCTAATATCTTTCCTTTCAGTGTATTAATATCTGCATCACTAAGCAAACCATGTTCTGCCTTTGGCAGCGGGTCTTGCCATATTAATTCTTCTTGCGGTACTTCAGGGCCAAGATACCTATCTACAGGCCCCATATCCCGGTGTGTTAACTTGTACCATGCCCTTGCAAAGGCATCTGCAAATTGGTCAGGGTTTTCGTAGAACCTTCTTGATATCTTTTCATACTCAGGATCCATTCTTAAAGATAGATCTGTTGTAAGCATAAATGGGGCATGCTTTTTATTCGGATCATGCGCATCAGGCACTAAACCTTCACCTGCACCGTCTTTCGGCTTCCATTGGTGTGCACCCGCAGGGCTTTTAGTCAGTTCCCACTCATAACCAAATAAGTTCTCAAAGAAATTATTGCTCCATTTTGTTGGAGTAGTAGTCCAGGCACCTTCCAACCCACTTGTAATAGTATTTTCTGCATTACCTGAGCCAAATGAGTTTCTCCAGCCCATGCTCAGCTCAGCAATACCTGCTGCTGCAGGTTCAGGAGCTATATATTTTTCTGGATTAGCAGCACCGTGTGTTTTACCAAAAGTATGTCCACCTGCAATTAGTGCTACTGTCTCCTCATCATTCATAGCCATGCGCTTGAACGTCTCACGAATATCTTTAGCTGCTGCTAAAGGATCAGGATTACCATTAGGACCTTCGGGGTTTACGTATATCAACCCCATCTGAACCGCACCAAGCGGATTCTCTAGTTCCCTGTCACCTGTATACCTTTTATCTCCAAGCCATTCACCTTCAGAACCCCAATAAACATCTTCTTCAGGCTCCCACTTATCAGCTCGTCCGCCGCCAAAACCAAAGGTCTTGAAGCCCATTGACTCCAACGCACAGTTGCCTGCTAGTATCATCAAATCAGCCCATGATATTTTATTGCCGTATTTCTGCTTGATCGGCCATAACAGTAACCTTGCTTTGTCCAGATTAGCATTATCAGGCCAGCTATTTAAAGGAGCGAATCGTTGCATACCGGTTCCGCCTCCTCCACGGCCATCTTGTATACGATATGTACCTGCACTGTGCCATGCCATACGGATAAATAAAGGACCATAATGCCCATAATCGGCAGGCCACCAATCTTGTGAATCTGTCATCAGGTCATACAGATCCTTCTTTATTGCGTTATAATCCAGTTTCTTAAACTCTTCAGCATAATCAAAACCTTCTCCCATCGGATCGGATAGTGAGGAGTGTTGTCTGAGTATACCCAGGTCTAGCTGGTTCGGCCACCAATCACGGTTTCTTGTACCACCTCCTGCACTTTGCCTTAATGCACCTCCATGAAATGGGCAGCCTCCACCTTTATTCATGTCGTAAACTTTAGCATTGTCTTGATCCATAGAATCCATATTATCTGTTTTTGTGATTGTTACTAAAACGAATAATAAATTTATATAGAATATACGGTAAGACTAATTAGTAATGCTTATAATAATATCTAGGAGTATTATTGTTGCTACTTTAATGGAGCAACTTGAGATGAATGAACTTGTTACTGAGGGACTATTTTCCTTTGAGTAAAGACCTTTTATCTATAATATGTTTCATGACCGAAAAATCCGATAATAGTTGCTGTACTGCTTAGGAGCAACCTTCTCAAACTTGTAACATAATCCTGTCCGCATGTAATTTATTGAGTATAGACAACTATAGGCAAGTAAAACAGCAGCGGAGGAACTTTAATAGTTTTTAAAAAATAGTGTCTATAGTTAACTGCTATTTTGTTGGTTAATACGTTGTTCTATTCTGTCTATATCTTCTACATAGTACATCCATACAGCTACTATTACTGATATAGAAATAGTGGCGATAATGAGTACCAGCAAAAAATCTTTATAGATGTTTTTTCTCATCTCAATTCTGTTATGCATATACCGCTTGTTTTTGGTTGTATGTATATCGCAGGCTATCATCATCATTTACGTACAGGTTTTTCACCATTGCCTCGTTATCTATTATGAATTTTATTGCGTAGGCTATGTAGTGCACCTCCGCTATCTTCATGGTAGGGTGCAGAGAGATACGCACCCAACCCGGGCGAGCCTGCATATTGCCATTAACCACTTGCTGCATAATGGCCTGTGATTGTTCAGGATTGATGTTGTTCAGGTAGTGGCTGTAAGTTCCTGCACATGAACAACCACCACGAGTCTGTATCCCAAAGATGTCGTTCAGTGCCTTCACTACCGTCTCGAAGTAGAGGTTTTCAAACTGTAAAGAAATTATAGCCTGCCTATCACGAATATTCTCTTCCAATATGCGTACTCTTTGCATCGTGGCGATCTTATCCCAAAGTGTATTCAACAATAGGCTTTTTCGCTCTTTTATGTAAGCAGTACCCATATAGTCTTTCAGTTCAATAGCTTTAGCAGCACGTATAGTTTGCAGAAAAGCAGGCGTACCACCGTCTTCGCGTGCTTCAATATCATTCAGGTAATGATGTTTCTCGTAAGGGCTTGTCCACAGTACTGTACCACCGCCCGGATGATCAGGTACGTCATTCTTGTATAATTCTTTACGAAAGACCAGTACGCCAGAGCTGCCCGGTCCACCAAGAAATTTATGTGGTGAGAATAATACCGCGTCTAAGTATTGGTCTGCTTCATCAGGGTTCATCTGTATATCTACATAAGGTGCAGAACAGGCAAAATCTACAAAACAATAACCTCCATGTTTATGAATGATACCCGCTATTTCATGGTAAGGTGTTTCTACACCGGTCACATTCGAAGCAGCAGTTACAGAGGCTATTTTGGTTTCTCTGTTCTTGTATGTTTCCAGCATGACATCAAATGCAACAAGGTCTACACGTCCTTTTTCATTTACCGGAATAATCACTACATCGCATATGGTCTCGAGCCAGCTGGTGTGGTTACTGTGGTGCTCCATATGCGTGATAAACACTACAGGGCGTTCCTGCTCAGGGATGGACACTCTATCTGTGTACTTTTCGTGCATGCGTAAACCTAGTATGCGTTGAAACTTGCACATCACACCTGTCATCCCCGACCCACTAGCGATAATGATATCATCCACTCCTGCCCCTACATGTTTTTTTATGCTTTGCAGGCTTTCGTGGTACAAGTTGGTCATAAATGAGCCTGTATAGGTAGTCTCGGTATGTGTGTTTGCCACATACGGATAAACCTCATTCATCATATACTCCTCAATGGGCTTATACAATCGGCCACTGGCAGTCCAGTCTGCGTAAAGCAGTTTTTGTTCCCCGAAAGGAGTTTGGATATTGTGGTTGATACCAATGATATTGTTGCGGACTTCGAGAATATGTTGCTGCATTTCGACGTGTTTTTGGTTCATGAGCAAAGGTTGCCCTACACGTATGCGCATTCCAAAATATCAGCATCTCTGAGTTATCTCAGGAGCATCTCAAAAGCATCTCAATATTGATTATAAGATATTTACGATTATATGCTTTTTACCATATCATCAAAAGCATCGTCGTCAGGTAAGTTAAATTTCTTGCGGAGGCGGAACTTACTATTCCTTACAGCATTGGTACCAATGCCTAAGATATTGGCCATTTCTTTATTGGTTAGGTTGAGCTTGGCCAGAACCAGGTAGCGGGTTTCTGCAGGAGTGATATCCGGATATTTCTCTTTCAGGCGATGGATGAACCCACTGTGTACTTTCTCGAACAGCAGTCTGAATTCATCCCATTCGTCATCAGTAAGTATGGTAGACCGTTGTAATTGAAGTATGGTGTCGTTAACTGATATATCATTCTGTTCATCGCGGAATTTCTCAATCTCTTCTGAAAACTGCTCCAACTGTTTATTCTTATCCTGCAGGTTTCGGGTATATTGAGTTAGTTCCTTTTGAGCATTTTGCAATTGAATTGCTGCTTTCTCTTTTTCTTGTCTTGCTTTCAGCCTACGCCGGTTGATGATCAGTATAATAATTACGGACATCAGTATAATAACGCCAATAGCCGCATTTCTTACTATTATGCTTGTTTTACGTGCGTACTCCAGTTCTGAAAGTTGTAATTGATGACGTACACTATCTATTCTCTGTTCAGCGTGCACCACCTGTCCGTTATTATATCTTGCTGCAACACTATCTTTCATTCTGGCAGATGAATCCATGTAATTATAAGCCATGGCCATATTACCCTGTGCTGCCAATACACGAGCATGTACTCTGTACAGGTCTTCTAATATTCTATAATTTACCCGCTTCATAGATCCTGCATGCCTGAAACCCTTCTTTACAAAATATTCTGCCTGTTTATAATCCTTCCTATCCAGATATATGCCTGCTAATGCAATAGCAGAGTTGGATAGGTTGGTTTTTAGTTTTCCGGGAATATTTTGCGCTACAATATCAGACTCTTTTAAAAACCAGAAAATGGCACTATCAATATTACCCTGCCTGTAATAGGTGTCTCCGATATTCCCTGCTGCCATTGCCATGAGGGCATATTTCTTTTTTTGAGTTTGGTGGTCATATACTTTGTATAAAATACTTCTTGCAGAATCATGATGGCCTTCGTTCATGTATATAAGTGCCAAAGTATTAAGGATACCAGGACCTTGTACTCTTTCTAACACATCAGGGCATGCTTTCTGTAGATCCAAAAGGTAATATTTAGCCTCCTCGTATTTTCCATAAGTATAATAGGTAGTAGCCAAATGGCGTTGTTGGCGTATCCGTGCGGGATACACAATAGGGTCAAGATCCTTGTACAATTCATATGCTTTCAATAAATACTCAAACCTTCGTGAATAAACATCGGGGCCTATACATTTCTCACCCAGGTAGCTATATATCTGCGATGCTATACCCGGCATGTTTTTATCTATTGCTTTTTCTGCTAGTCTTTCATAGTGCTTTAATGCATCCTTAGTCATGATAAAATCATGATGTATCATTCGTGACAGGTCAAAGAAGTATGACATCTTTTCATCACCGTTATCTTGTGCCCAGTCTTCTAACTCATACAATCTTCGAGAATACTCATCAAAATCTTTACTTGTTGCCAGTTTCTGGATAAAGCTGTTCAGTTCATCTTCTCTTTCCGAATCTGTTTTATGCAGCAAGTGAGTGGGTTGTGCAAGACTAGAAAATGCTGCAAGCAGTAATAATGAAAGTATGGTATGACGAATATGCACTTTCTGACAAATAATTTGAACTAAGATAGGTAACTGTAAGAAAATGAGACCCCTTCTGTAATGGGGACAACAGTTTTAAACTATTATTATCCACGCCTATTTTCCGATATAAAAGTAATTTTCTTAGTATTTGTGCAGATTTAATTACGTATTGTAACGGAATCGTAACAATTACATACATATTATAAAAAAGGCAGCCCTTGAAAAGGCTGCCTTTACAATGAACAAACATTGTTTTTATAAAGCTTCGTATTTATTTCATCACATCGAACGGTCTGGTGAACATGCCCTCTGTCGTTCTTGCCCTCAGCATGTAGTGGCCGTTAGACAGGTTGCTTAAGTCTACCCTGTGGCTTGACTTACCGCTCTCTACCTGACTGCGGTATACTACTGACCCTAAACCGTTCACTACTTCCACCTCTTCAAGAGCTGTACCTGTTACACTTACCGTAACCTGGTTCTTTGCAGGGTTCGGATACAAGCTCACGCTCTCTGCGTTAACTGCTTCCTCTACACCCAGTTTCCATCCCAGCTGTACCGTATCAGTGCCACAGTTATTGAACAATACCAACCTTACATATAGGTCTTCACTGTTCAACGTCTTGCTCACGTTCTTCTGGGTACTGGTACTGCCATCGCTGAACAGCCACATGTAACCTGTTGTATTGATCGGGCCGCTAGGGCTGAAGAAGTACGTGTTGCCGTTCTTAACATAGGAGATACCGTTAGCACTCGGAAGCGGGGAGATCGTTACTTCGATCTGATCCCTGTCCGTACAGTTAGGGCCTCCGTCTACTTCTACCCAGTAAGTACCGCTGTTCCTTACTTCAATGCTCTTGGTGGTATCGCCGGTGCTCCACAGGTACTTAGCTCCCGGGAAGCCCGCATCTAACTGTGCGTACACTCCCTTAACCTCACAATAGCTCGTATCATTACCAAGGTCTACGGTAAGAGGACCGCTTGATACTGCCGTTACAGTGGAGGTGCTTGAACAACCTATGTTCGTTACCACTACCGTATAGTTTCCTGACTGGTTCACGCCGTAGGTGCTGCCTGTAGCACCCGATATATTGTTACCGTTCAGCTGCCACTGGTAGCTTACACCCTGTGCATTACCTGCATCCAGCGTAAGGCCGTTGCCTACACAATAGGTAAGAGGGCCGTTAGCACTTACCAGTGCATTCGGTGGTGAGATCGTACTTACCGTTACAGGTACCGCCTCCACTACTTTCGTACCGTAGGTGATCGCTACACTGTAGTCGCCTGCCTGAGTAGCCTGGTAGGTAAGGCCGGTAGCTCCTGATATCATCGTGCCGTTCTTATACCACTGGTATGCATCACCTGTCTGTGGCTCTGCATTCAGCTGGACGCTGTTACCTGTACAGATAACGATACTGCCCTGCGGTACTACGAACGCTGATTCTGCACTGCCGTTCTCAAGGCCGGTATATGCTCCGAAGTGGTGAAGAGACATCACACTGTTGTTATTACTCAATACGTCCGTTGTCGTATTGGCGGTGCTCATAGCTCCGCTGTATACCATCCATGGGAAGTTACTGTTGTATTTATGCGCTAACCTAAGGTCTCCTTCACTCGCTATATCACCCAACCAGATATCCATATAATCAACCTCTGCATCGAACTTATAAGTAGTACCGTTGCCTTTCTGTGCGATATCTGTATAGAAATACATAGATCCGTCAGGTGCTACCTGCGATGCTACGCCCATACCTTTCTCTCCGCTGTACTGGCGTACTTCTAATGGTGCCGTAAGCGGGAAGCTCGCATCCCACGTAACCCTGGCTACTGGACGCTCTCCGAAGGTGAACACCTGAGTGCCGCCTGCTACAGGGGTAGCAGGTACCGCCTTAGCTAATGGTGGGATCACTTCAGGCTTGAACTCGTAAGCACCGATATCAGGTACTCCGTCAGCACGAGCCTCTACTCTAGTATTACCATCCTTGTCCTTATCGTTACCGCTGATATGAACCGCACGGCCGTTCAATGACCAGCTCGCAGCGTTGTTCTTGTCCGGGCGCAGGTCATTTTCACTAGTAAATCCGGGCTCATAAGATATAGAATGCTCATCTTCATCTGTTGTAGCAACGTAAGCCGCAAACGTATTTATATTAGTACCATTGTAGTTAAACAATGTACTACCTGTACCATATAAGTTATTGTAATCAGAAGTGTTATTATAACTGCCAGGACCAGGATAATAATAATACGCGTAACCACCGCCGGTGTTTACAAATACATTGTTACGTATTGTGTTATTTCTGTAAGAAGAGAAGCGCATGTAAAAGTATGCTGCCCAAGCAGACGTACGCTGGTTAGTCACATTTACACTGTTGTTGAAAATGTTCATATCATCGGGGTAATAGACATACAGTCCACCACGTCCAAAATTACCGCCGTCCGCTAGAGTAATTGTGTTGTTACTAATAAGACCTTTACTGGTAGCCGATTGACCTCTTACAAAGAAGAAATACATTGCATACTGGTCTTTGACTTCTACATCATTACCAACGATCTCAGGATTTTCGTATAAGTTGCGGAAGTATATACCGCCGGTATTATTACCCCCGTTTACATTACCATCTATCTTGTTGTTCGTGAACTTCAATCCATTGAAGTAATAAAGGTAACCTGCATATCTGGTAGGTAAGATCGTATTACTATCTACAACGATATCTTCAGAATAATAAATATTACCGTCGTAAGGATATAGATATAGCGTGTAGAAACCACCACTCATTTGGTTGCCTTTCAATACTACTCCGTCACCACTCCAGTTACTGTTTTGACGATATGCATACACAGCAGCATTGTTAGTCGTAGCTAGACTTGGTGCCTGAAGGATACAGTTAATCACAGAATCATTGTCACTATCACCCTGAAGTTCTACAGCACGTCCATAAGATAGCCCTGCGCATATAATAGACAAGTCTTTGAATGTGTAATCGTCAGCATCATCAAACACTACTACAGGATAGTCACTTGATGTAGTATTATGGTTGATCACTACACTGTTCCTGTTACCATTCTCAGATTTAAAGGTAACACGGCCCGTAGTAGTACCTGCACGTAATATTTCTTGTAGCCTCACTTGTCCTGTATAAGTACCAGGGCGGATATCGAATACCACATCTCCACAAGTACCGAACTGTGTTATCGCATCGTTAGCATCAACTACAGTCGGGAAATCAGGAGTAGCACCTCCAACAGTGTAAGTACCCTGTAGAGCAGCACGATAACCTACTTCAAGAGTATCATCACCTGGTACAGGATCCTGGTTACCGTTCGGCTCATAGGTCCATACCATGATATTTTCAGGAGCATTACCGAAGGTAACCTGACCAAGGTCTATTATTACCTCATTACCTGCTGTACTACCGTTGATATCAATAGTACTGTTGTGATTGATCGTACCTTGCGATACTCCATTTAACTCCCAATCAATTTTCAGACTATTGATCTGATTGTTACCCTTATTCTTAACAAGAACTTTTACAGTATATGTACCCGGACAGAATGGTGTAGCCGGCTCAACTATTGCCTCAACGCCAGCATTGTCTTTAACATCAATACCGGTGAATAATGCACCTACATCCATAACACCGGGTGTAGTTATAAAATTACGATCTACGTTAGAGCTGCTTACAGCCGGGCTGTAACCGTTCCAACCACCACTGTTTACATTTTCTGCTAAGCGAAGTGCTGACTCGGAAGCGATAGTTCCCATCCATGGGTCTTTATAATAAAGGTCCATCTCATAGTCAAGGTTGGTACCTGTACCACCCGCATCTACATAGAAGAACATCTGTGTCGGATTAATGCTTAGTATACCCGGAGGGTTAGTACCCGTATATTGCTTCAAACTAAAATTAGACGGCACATTGGCATCCCATTTCATTACAGCCACCGTATCCTGACCGAATGTAAATACCTGATCAGTATTGGCTGTCGGTGCTGCCGGTGTAGCCGCACAGTTTGGTGGTGTTGAAGTAGGTACGAACTCGTAAGCACCCAGATCAGGAACACCCTGTATGGTTGTTTCCGCCCTGGAATTACCGTTCATATCTTCATTATTTCCACTTATCTGAATACCGCGTCCATTTAAAGACCAGCTATTTGCATTCGCCGGATCTGGGCGCAGATCACCTGTAGAAGCGTTTATATATCCTGGCTCGTAAGAAAGCGAGTTCATATCCATACCAGAGGCATTGCGCCATGCCTGAATAGTGTTAAAACTTCCTATACCTGATTGTATCAATGAAGAGTTAGCACTTGGAGTGTAAAAGTTGTTATAGTCCATCGTAACGCCGGTTACATTGCGTAGGTACAGTGGAATAGTATTTGTCGCAGTTCCGGAAAAAACATTGTTTTTTATATCTACATCATATCCTCCACCAAACCAATTTATATATTGAGCGTAATTAGTGCTTCCTGTTCCTTCGGTATGAACTGAATTATTATAGTACGTTGTATTAACAGGATATTGTAAGTAACCACCATAAGCTCTTCTGTTACTTTTTACAAAAATGGCATTGTTATATATCTCTACATTGGTAGGATAAGCCATATACATACCATAAGTAGTCCTCCATGAAGAAGAACCACTTATAGTTTCACCGTGGATCTCATTATTAGCAAATACTCCGTTCTGATCTCCACTCATCCACGCATATGTACCATAGGCATTTCCTAATAAAGAAATAGTAGTGATCTTGTTTCCGATAAATTCGAAATCACTGGAACGATAAGGAGCATATGTATATGACGCGTCTTCCCCCCAACTGGTAAGCGTATTATCTTCAAAAGTAGAATTGTCTGTATAATATAAGATATAAGCATATGCAAAACTTCTATTGGACCTGCTGCTTATCTCATTATTCTTAATGTTTACATTATTACCAAAGTAATCGAAATATGCATATGCCCTACCAGATGTACCTGTAGATGTTGATGTGATTTTATTGTCTTCGTAATCGTAATAAGTACTTCTTTGATTGTATACAGGATATGTAGAACTGGAAGATGTTACTGTAAACTCATTTCCTTTGATTTCATTCCTTGCTGTAGATGTACCATCACAATAGAACATATATATAGGCATGGTAGTAGAAGTCTTCCCTGATAAAGTACCTTGGTTATTATTGATTTGCATCCCTTCATCACAGTACCTTAGGTAAATACCATAGAAGAAACTACTACCAGTAGAGTTGATCGTATTATTGTTCACCTTCGTACGTTTGGCATACTCTAAGCGAATACCATAACGTTGCGGTGTCATTGCATTACCTGTAAATTCGTTATCCGGACTTAGGTTTGACGAAGCTGTAGAATTACCTCTCCAATATATACCATATCCACCTCCTTCAATAGTGTTGTTTCTGATAATATTGTGATGACCATCCCTCATCGAAGTAGCATATACGCGTGCATTGTTTGTGCTGGTTGATGTTGATGTACCTCCTGTAAGCACACAGTTTTCTACTACATTATACTGAGCTGCTCCGTTATAATACAAGCATCTGCCGTTAGAAGAAAACGTCTTGTTTAATGTCAAGTTTCTGACTGTAACATACTTAGAATTATTAAACCTGAAAATATAGTTACTGTTAGAACTAGAGCTGGTATTCGTGTTACGAATTTCAGTTGTTGCAGCACTATTGTTCTCAGCTTCAAACGTGATCGTGTTTGTAGCGCTGGAACCAGATACATTGATGATATTAGCTTGAGAGGTACTGGAACTTGTCCATGTACCCGGGCGTATTTTAAATATAACAGGACCAGATACACCACGACTGTTTAGATCGTTAGCTGCTGCTGCTAAGTTCGAATAGTCTGCTCCGGTACCATAAATAGTATAAGTACCGTTTAAAGGCTGCGCCCAAACAGTTGTACCAGTAACCATTAATAAAATTAATGGCAGCAAGACCGTATAAGCTTTTTGTAAATAGTTCATAATAACAATGTTTTAAACGTTTACCTGTAATTGTTTCTATATCTTTTATCTAAGACATAACATTACAACGCATGTTAATTTGATATGTTCACTGTAAAAGAAGCCATATCTCTTAAAACAAATATGAGGGAATAGAATCATTAAATTTTATTTATACGCTTAATATAAAGCATAAAATATTTTAATGAATTATACTCCTTTAAAGGCTATTGAATTGAACTATTATGAATGGGAAATCATATGATTATATGATTATGCAACATGTAATGACTTTATAATCAATACATTGAAACATGATAAACTCTAGTACATCTTCAATGTATGTTAAAGGCAGGGCAACTCATGGAAGTGAGACAGAATACTTTATGTACTATGACATTAAAATGTCTTTCAATTTTTTAATGTCATTTTTCATATCTAAAAAACAACATTAACGCAAACTATTTTATCATTTCCCGATACAGAACTTAGAAAAAATATAATCCAGTTTATCTTCTGTAGTAACTTGTCCGGTGATCTCGCCTAAGTAGTGCAAGCAGCGGCGCACATCAAGTGCTATCAAATCTCCACTAATGTTATTATCCAACCCGGCTTTTATATCCTGTAGCGATTTCATTACTTCTTGTAATGATGAATGATGTCGTGCATTGGTTACAATAGTTCCTTCTGTACTCACCTTACCTTCAATAACATTATCATACAATGATTGTCGTAGCTCTTGTATATTCTCTTTGTTCTTTGCAGATATGTATAACACCTCATCTTCGTAACGTTGTTCGCCAATATCTGTCTTGTTAGCAACTAACAGATACTTGGCACCCTCCTGCTCAAATACATCTTTCTGTTGTTGCAGTTCTTCAGCAGATTCTGTTTTCACATCAAACAGGTATACAATTATATCAGAACGTTTCATGATGTCACGACTGCGCTGTACACCCATAGTTTCTACAATGTCACTGGTATGGTCTCGGATACCTGCTGTATCTATCAACCGGAAGAGTATACCGTTGATATTCAATACTTCTTCTATACTGTCGCGTGTTGTTCCTGCAATATCACTCACTATAGCACGCTCTTCATTCAGCAACGCATTAAGCAATGTGCTTTTACCTGCATTGGGTTTACCTACTATTGCTACGCTCACTCCTTTCTTAATAGCATTGCCTAAACGGAATGAACTGATCAACCTTTGAGTAGTATCTGTAATTTCCTCTATCAATTCATAAAACCGTGTACGGTCTGCAAACTCCACATCTTCTTCGCTGAAGTCCAATTCTAATTCTAGTAACGCACTGAACTGTATAAGCTGTTCACGAAGCTCTTTTAACTCATCACTGAACCCACCGCGTAGATTATGTATTGCTGCCTTATGTGCTGCACTACTCTGGCTGGCAATAAGGTCACCTACCGCTTCGGCCTGTGTCAGGTCCATTTTGTTATTCAGGAAGGCACGCTGCGTAAATTCTCCTGCCTTAGCCACATGTGCACCGTTGTTTAAACATAAATTCAAAACACGCTCCAACACATATTGCGACCCGTGGCAACTGATCTCTATTATATCTTCACCGGTATAGCTTTTAGGTCCTTTGTAAATTGACACTACAACTTCATCTACTACTTCTTCACCGTCTTTAATCTTGCCGAAGTGAATAGTATGCGATGCCTGCTCAGATAATATTTTACCCGAAAAGATCTTATCAGCAATTGCAATAGCTTCTTTGCCGCTAAGCCTTACCACACCTATGGCTGCCTCACCAGGTGCCGTAGCTATTGCTGCTATTGTTTCGTTGAATGAATACATACTAAACTCAAAAGTAAAAAGTCGAATTATTATCGAGTTAAGAAATCATGTTTGTTAATTCCATAAACCAACCAGGTATTATCGTTATTATACAATTCTCTCCAATAGATCATACCTACTTTTTCCAATACTCTTTTCGATGCTACATTATCTCTATGCACCTGCCCTACTATCTGTTGTAAGTTGTAATGTTCAAACCCTAAATGTAAACACGCAGTACTGGCTTCAGTTGCATATCCTTTATTCCAATACCTTTTGTGAAATCTGAACCCAAGATCGATTTGCTGTATTTCATCAATATATTTCAATCCGCACCACCCTAATATTTCATTTGTTTCCTTTAAAATGACCGTCCACCTGCCGAAACCATTCTTTTTATACTGATCGTAATTACGAATTAAGTCTTTCGATTCCTCCACTGATGCAAAAGCAACATCACCTGTATACTTTATCACTTCTTCATCCAAATTCAATTCATAAAAATTGACTGCATCTGAAAGGTCAAATTCCCTCAGTATGAGTCGCTTTGTTTCAGTTATCTGTTTCATTTACGGAAATAATATGCAATATCCTGAATCATTTGCACATTTGTGGTATGCGTGCAGTAATACAAAGGGTTTCAGAAGCTAGTGTAAAAATAAATGGTGAAATTAAATCCTCTATTGGTCTCGGCTTCATGATATTATTAGGTATAGAAGCAGAAGACAAAGAAGAAGATGCGGATTGGTTATGTAAGAAAATAATAGGGCTACGTGTCTTCTCTGATGAGGAAGGGTTAATGAATAACGATCTGGCTCAGGCCAATGGTGAAGTATTGGTCATCAGCCAGTTTACATTACATGCTTCTTATAAAAAAGGGAACAGGCCTTCTTTTATCAAAGCGGCGAAGCCTGATCAGGCAATTCCTCTATATGAGTATTTTGTTGCGCAGCTATCTACAGTTACAGGTAAGGAAGTTAAAACCGGGGAGTTCGGTGCTGATATGAAAGTTGCTTTGGTGAACGATGGGCCGGTAACCATTATAATGGACACCAAAAACAAAGAATAACTTTTAGAAAAAACAATGATCAAATCCCAAAATCCAAAGCATAAATAACGAAGTGCATTATTTGGAATTTATCATTTTGTAATTTGGATTTTACCTCATGATATTCGACGATACATACTTTATGAAAGAAGCCTTGCGACAAGCCAATCTGGCTTTTGAAGCTGGGGAGATACCTATAGGCGCGGTAGTAATATGGGATACAAAGATCATTTCTCGAGGACATAATCAAACAGAGCAGCTAAACGATAGCACTGCACATGCTGAAATGATAGCTCTTACAGCTGCATTCAATGCTATTGGTAGTAAATACCTTACAGAAGCCACTTTGTACGTAACAATTGAGCCGTGCCTGATGTGTTGCGGGGCGTTATATTGGTCAAAAATAGGCCGCGTTGTATTTGGTGCTGAAGATGTAAAGAATGGTTATAAAAGAATAACACAAGAGAACTGGCCATTCCACCCTAAAACAAAATTGAGTAGTGGTATCTTAGCTGATGATTGTGCACAATTAATGAAAGACTTTTTCAGCTCAAAAAGATGATGTACAACTGGCAGATTGTTAAAGAAATCACTATTAACGATATAGAGCAGAACAAACCTATTGAGGCAACTGTTGATGATAGAGTTGTAGGTCTTTTACGTAAAGGAGAAAACCTATTTGCTTTTGCAGATAAATGCCCTCATGCCAGCGGCAAGTTTTGCGAAGGCTGGACAGATGCACAGGGAATGCTGGTTTGCCCATTACATAAATACAGGTTCGACCCTTCTAATGGAAGAAATATCAGTGGTGAAGGCTATAAACTGAAAACTTTTCCTGTGGAAGTAAAAGGAGAAAGCATATATATAGGATTATGGTAAAGACAATTGTGAAACACCCACCATATTTGAAGAGAGGAGACGTAATAGGTATTACCTGCCCGGCAGGGTATGTCTCTGAAGAAAGAGTAAGCTTTGCTGTAGAAACGTTGAAGCTATGGGGCTTTAAAGTAAAAATAGGCAAGACAGTAGGCAACGAATACAATTACTTTTCGGGTACGGATGCAGAGAGGTTGCAGGATATACAACAAATGCTGGATGACCCAAGCATAAAAGCAATATTAATGGGCCGTGGTGGTTACGGTGCCAGTCGTATCATTGACCATATAGATTGGAACAAATTCAAACTCAACCCAAAGTGGATCTGCGGGTTCAGTGATATTACTGTGTTCCACAACCATATACATAACAACCTGCAAATACCTACACTGCACAGCCCTATGACGGCGGCCTTTACTACTGATACGATCAACAGTGATCATATCAAACAGTTTTATGCGGCTCTTACTGGTGAATCACTTTTTTACCATACGCTACCTAGTGATTACAACAGAGTTGGTAAAACAGAAGGAGTAGTAATTGGTGGCAATCTGGCTATCCTGTCACACCTTGTGGGTTCTGTTTCAGATATAAATACTGCAGGTAAAATTCTTTTTATTGAAGACATTGGAGAGCATTTATATAAGCTGGACCGTATGATGCTTACATTAAAACGTGCCGGTAAACTCGACCTACTCAAAGGACTTATAGTTGGTGGTTTTACTGAAATGGAAGATACGCCTCGCCCTTTCGGTCAATCAGTTGAATCCATCATTCTTGATAAGGTAAAAGAATACAATTATCCGGTATGCTTTGATTTTCCTGTAGGACATATTGATACAAACCATACACTTGCTTTAGGCATGCACCACAAACTGACTGTTATAGAACAAGGTGGGCATATGGAATTATTGAAAACACTTACTGCTTAGTTTCTATTTGCCTTCTCCAGTTGCTCATGCCCCCTTCCAGGTTAATGAGGTTGTGAAAACCCATGCCCTCCAGCCTTTGTATGGCTATAACGCTTCTTATACCTTTTTCACAGTATACCACTACATCTCTGCCTTTGGGTAGTTCATCTTTTTTTGTCATCAAATCACCCATAGGAATATTCCTGCCACCTATATTATATACATTATGCTCCCACTCCTCTCTTACATCTATCAAGTCGAAGTCTTTATTTATTGATTGCCAACCTTTTAACTCTTGTGGTGTTATACTTTTCATTATAGCACTATAAATAATCTCTAGTGCAAGATAACACCATATTAAATGGTAGTATCCTACATTTGTTGAAACAATAATTGTATATACATGAAAAAGCTAATCATTCCAATTTTTGCAGGTGCCATAATGTTCACAGCATGTGAAAGTGCACCAAAAGCAGACAGCGCAGAAACATCAGATGCTAAAGAAGTAGAAGAAGTAGCCGGTAATGGCTATGCCGTCAATCTTGATGCTAGTACTATTGAGTGGGTGGGTACAAAACCTGTAGGTAAGCACCACGGTACCGTACAGATAACAGAAGGTACATTAGTTGTAGAAAACGGTACTATCACTGGTGGTGAATACATGATAGACTTATCTACTATTCAGCCCGACGACCAGGGAGAAGAGGGCAACCAGAAACTAGGCGGCCACTTGAAAAGTGCTGATTTCTTTGACGTAGAGAATCACCCAACAGGTAAATTTGTTATTACAGGCGTAACAGAGGGAGTAGAACAAAGTGATGATCTTGTGATGAAAGATGCAACGCATATGATCACAGGTAATTTGACCCTGAAAGGAGAAACAAAAAGCATCACATTTCCTGCAAAGGTTGTAATGGAAGATGGAAAAGTTTTAGCAGACGCGAACTTTAACATCGACCGTACAAATTGGGGATTGGTATATGGAAACGATAAAAGCCTCGGTGATAAATTCATCCGCCCGGAAGTGAACCTTGACGTTCACCTTGAGGCTACTAATGAAATGTAGTAGTAGTTTTAATTATAAGTTTAGAGACACCTGTGGTGTCTCTTTTTTTATGCAAAAAATAAGAGGCCCTGAAAAGGACCTCCGTATATAAGGGATAAGAGAGAGACTCTTATTCTTGGGTTGCTGTGTAAACTACATCTACAGCGTAAGTACCTGCTGGGTATGCAAAACCCGGTGTTGCTTTGTACTTGATGCTGAATGTCTGGTTACCACCACGGTCAGCTGTAGTGATCAGATCCTGATCTGAACTTGTCAGAGTTGAATATGATGTAGTAGAGAATGGATTTGCTACTGATCCACCGGTACCGTTAGCAGTTACTTTAAGAGCAAGTACTCCGCTTACAGGCATGCTTGGTGCAGGTGTAGTGTTACCTGTATATGTAAAGTTAGCTGCGTTGGTCTTTACTGCTACTGAAAAATTCTTGTTTGAACGTACTTTAAGCTCCTGCGCATCAGACTCAACACCGTTTGCATAATGGTTAACTGTAGTGAATGGGATGTTCACATCAGCACCTGTTGCTGAACTGTTACCAGTAAAGGTAATCTCGATAGCGTTGCTAAGTACTAAGTTAGTAGTCTGAGAAGCTGAAGCGTCCTGGTTAGATTGGTTCTGAGCCTGTGCTGCGAAACCGAAAGAAACTAATGCTGCGATTGCGATGATCTTTTTCATAATTGTTTGTTTTTGCTTGTAATGTTTGTTTAAAAAAGTTTTTGTTGTTTTTGTTGACACAAAGATGGGGGCAAGACACCCCCATCAGCAAAATAAAAGCGATTGTTAACCACCGATTTGCAACTGGTTAACAACCGCTTAACAAACAATAAGCTTATATAATAATGATTATCAGGTACTTAAGAGCACCTGCCATGCTTTGTCGATATTCTTCTGTGCAATTAACTCTCTTGCATATTGGTGTTTATTAACAAGTAGCTCTTCTGTATTTGCAGCATACTTCTTATTAATTGAAATTAGCCTGTCATCAGTATAGTCGATAGTTTCAGGTATTTCAGTACAGTTACCAAGTATCCCAAGGTCATTACCTGTGAGTACATTACTATTCCTTATAACATCAGGCAATTGATCTACTCCTACCCCAAGGTTGGTATTAGGTTTATCAACTTCAAATACTGCACTGCCAGATGCACGGCAATAATAACTGCCACCCATACGGGCTACCAAGTCAATTTTATGCGGGTCTACTTTTCCTTCCTCATTCAGCACATCATCATTTATGTGCATGCACAGTACCTCACATATTATAAGGTTTCCAGCCCCCCCTTCTTCTCCTGTATGTATTATATCTGTAACCTTACACTCTAACTGTGCAGGAGATTCTTTTACCCTGAATGGTTTCACCATATCAGAGGCTATTGGCGTAAGGCCAGACTTGGCAAATTCATCTACCTCATTTCCATATTCGCAGCTGGCGAGGTTCATTTGTTGTACTATATCGTAGCTCACTACATTGATAACCACCTCTCTGGTTTCCATAGCATTTTCCAGTGTGTGCTTGATAGTATTATCTCTTACCCTGCGTGCCGGAGAGAATATCAATGTAGGCGGCTTACTGCCAAAAACATTGAAGAAGCTAAAAGGAGAAAGGTTAGAATTACCATCTTTATCTATTGTGCTGGCAAAACATATAGGACGTGGAGCTACAACACTTAATAAATGTCCATGTAAAGCACCTGTCTTTATATCACCGGGTATGATCTTCATAATTATCGACTTGAGTTGCGGCAAAAATAACCATCAATATCATTAAGGCGAAAACAGCGAAGCATAAAAAAACCGCAGCGCATCAGAATGATGCGCTACGGTCGCCGTTTACCTATGTTTACTCCTATGCTCCGGAATAATGCCCCCTTAAGAAGCAATGTAAATATACTACCACGAATCAGGGTATAAAGAATGAAATAAGACGAAACGGGAAGATGGATGGATGAATCAGGATAGTTTATCAGCTAATGGCCTCATATTTCTTGACAAATAGCTCCAGGCCGGGCTTATCCTCTGTGATATACGCTGTTTTTTCACCAAATAAGTTCATGATCTGGTTGTTGCGCATACGCTGCGAAAGTGTAGCTCTGGCTATGTAAATACCCGGCTTCACATTATTAGCGACAAAAGTGGTCATATCATCTGTAAGTTTTCTCGCAGGTATGATGTCTTTTCCGTTCACATTATGTAGTGTCACTATTGCCTTACTAAAGCCCGTTTGCTGAATCTCATCCTTTTCTTCTTCAAACAAGCCGCTGAAATCAAGCATCAGGTCAATAGCCACTTCTTCTATCTCGTTTTCGTGTGCAGGCCGTTTTTCCTTTCCTTCAACTACCGTTTGCGGTGGTGTACTTATGATGCTGTCATCCTCTTCTTTCTCCACCTTTGGTTCTTCTATCTGCTCTTCCGGTTCATTGATCTCTTCTAATGGCTCATCAATAACCTCATCTTCAGCATGTTCTGTTACCGCAGGTTCTTTTACAGGTTCGCGCGCAGCTACCGGCTCATCATCATGTGGTGGCGGTGGTGGGGTAGGCCTATATACTTGTTCCCTGATAGGCGGAAAGTTATTGGTAACTGCAGGTGGTGTTTGAGTTTGTGGTTGTGGCCTTATCGGCTGATCTTGCTCAATACTGTTATTGTTAGAAGATCCGTTGAAAAGGATATACTTGATACGGTCAAATATCTCCATAATAGCACCTGAAGCTATACCTATAAAAAATGCCAGCACAACAATGCCTTCATTAATGACAATATTCAATGTAGTGCTGTCTTTAAAATAGCTATATGCAAGCACTATAATAATAGTGAGGAAAGGGGCATAGAATATCTTAGAGAATTGATAAATAATATCTCTGTTAGCAAAAAGCCCGTTACCTTTTCTGGCAATATTGCTTATTGAGAACAATATGCTGCACAGCACACCGAATATCACCCAGAAAATGATCTCACCATATACCTTAGGCCCTGTAAGCCAGAAGTAGGATCGCACTCGTAGTTGCATACCCGACAGGAAGTTCATCACTTGCTGACGGTCAAACTCATTCATGTACTCTTCAATATTACTTTTCTGATCAGGATGTATATCCTCACCATACTGGCTTTTCAAAAAAAGCATCACTTTCTTTATACGCTCCTGCTTAGTGGTTGATCCTTCAGAAGTATTTACGACTGTTCTGCTTCGCTGTATCAGGTTGCTATTCTCAGTTTCAGAGAATTCATCCGTATATGCCGCGTCATTATAATTTTCAGGAAGTCGTTGTGTATTAGAACGGGTAGCATCGCCGGGTACTGCAAGAATATTATCGATCTGCCTTAGCTCGGCATTGGTGAACTTAGTGAACTCATAACCTTGCACACCACGCTCACTGTGCGCAAACAAGTACAATCCCGTCCACAGCAACAACAATACAGCTACGAGTGAGAACCACTCTTTTGAAGCCCATCGTTTTGTGTGTTTAGTATCCGATTCTGCTAGCCCAGCTGAATGGGTTGTCATGATCCACTTTTAAGAGATACCACAATTATTTTTTGCTTTATCTCCTATACTCTATATGGTACAGACCTGACAACTAAATGGTAGGTCATTGCTCTCTCAAATTCTTACGCAAAAGTACGTATAAATATCAGGTGAAGATACTTCATTATGCCAGTGCGTACAAGTTTACGATGTTAACGGGTTTGTTAACAGGCAATAAATTAAAAATGTTTATAACCTGTGCATTTCACTTTACCCTAACATTCAGGTAAACTTATCGTAACAATATTGTGGCTATCTTTAATATAATTAATATGTTATCAATATGGTATGGCGTACATTCAGTGGAAAACAGATCAAGACGCCCATTAAAAAAGCTGTAGAAGAAGCCATTATCCGTGAGACAAGGGCTGGTTACAATTTAAAGGTCTGCATCGGAACCGACTCACAGGTATACGGTAAGGAAACAGAGTTTGCGACAGTCATCGTTTTTCTTCGTGAAAAGCACGGTGGTTTCATGTTCATCAACAATGACAAGTCTACCACTCAGTACAGCATCAAAGAACGTATGCTCGTAGAAGTAGCTATGAGCATCGAGATAGCTTATGAGCTTTGCGATCTGTTTACCCGGTATGATGTTGACATGGAAGTACATGCAGACATCAATACCAATCCACAATTTAAAAGTAATGCGGCACTAAGAGAAGCCACAGGTTACATTCTGGGTATGGGTTTCGCCTTCAAAGCAAAGCCGGAAGCCTTTGCCAGCAGCAGTTGCGCTAATAAATGTGTTAACTAGGCGCTTACAGTATTTCACCCCTCTTTTTTGATGATATACTCATCAAACATACCCCCGACTCCCCTCTTTTAAGCTTTATTAAGTCTTTACAAGTATTTTTTCGTCATAAATCGCTCATTTACCACACTTTTCGCGCCGAAGTGCCGTCTTTATATAGGCAAAAAAGCTTACATTTACTTAAGGCAACAGCCGGAAAAATATTGATAATGAAGTTTAGATATCTGGTATTATATATCAGTTTTTTTGTCCCTTTTTTAGCCTTAGCTCATTCAGGTGATCATGATCATTCAGCTAGTCATAAACCTGTTGAATTCATAAAAAATGAAGGACAATGGAGCGGACCGTTCGCCTATATGGCCAGTTTTGGTAATGTAAACGTGTTCCTTGAGCAGAAAACCATCACTTACTACATAGGGGATAAGCTGAATGAAACAAAGAAGCACGAATACAAAACAGGCGTACTGAAAGACCCGCCGGTATATAAATACCATGCCTATAAAGTACACCTGCTTAATGCTAACGATAATGCTGAAATATCAGGCGACAAACCAAGACAGCATTATTACAACTACTTTTTAGGCAACGATACGAGTAAATGGAAGTCATATATTCATCCTGAACTGGCGGTAGATTACAAGAATATTTACGATGGTATAGACATGCACTATGCTTCTTCTAATAATAGTATTAAATACGATTTTATCGTTCATGCGGGGGCGGATGCCGGTGTAATAGCACTGCAATACGAAGGTGTAGATGATATTCAGATAAAAGATAAGCACCTCATCATAACCACATCAGTTGGCGATGTTCAGGAAATGGCTCCTTACGCCTATCAATATATTGACGGGGTGAGAAAAGAGGTGCCTTGTCGCTACAAACTTAAGGGTACTACTGTTACATTTCACTTCCCTAAAGGGTATGATGAAACAACAAATCTGATAATTGATCCCAATGTGGTATTTGCCACTTTTACAGGCTCTACCGCAGACAACTGGGGGTTTACCGCTACTTACGATGATACAGGTAATTTCTACTCAGGAGGTATAGCAGATACAACAGGCTATCCGACAAATGTAGGGCCATCATATTCCGGAGGAGATGCAGCTGACGGAAACGGAGGTGCGATGAAAAGTGATATGGTAATCACTAAATTCAACCCACAGGGCAGTAATATTATATATTCAACTTATATAGGAGGACTTAGCCAGGATCAGCCACATAGTATGGTGGTAGATGCTAATGGCAATCTGTTCATAGCAGGCCGTTCTTATTCAGGTACTTACCCTTCTACCAATGGTTCTACTCTTGCAGGCGGTTCTGATATCGTTATAACTAAGCTTAGTAATACAGGTATAGTTACTGCCTCAAGCTTTGTAGGTGGTAGTGCAGATGACGGAGTTAATATGTCTTCTGTGTATGGTACAGTAACCGGGATAAAACATAGTTACGCTGATGATGCCCGTAGTGAGATATTAGTAGACAGAAGTGGTAATGTATATGTTGCTTCTTGTACCAGATCAACCAACTTTCCTACCGTTAACGCTACATCAAACTCACTGAATGGAGCGCAGGATGGTGTGGTGATAAAAATGGACAATAACCTTAGTAACATACTTTGGAGCACTTACCTTGGCGGTAACAGAGAAGATGCAGCTTATGTACTTTCTTTCAATGCATCAGAGTCATCGGTGTATGTCGGTGGTGGTACTTCCAGTAATTCTGGCTTGCCCGTTACAGCAGGTACCATCTGGCCAACTTACAATGGAGGCATAACAGATGGATATATCATAAAGTTTCAGAACGGAGGTAGCTACCCTGTACAACGCGGTACTTATATAGGTAGAAATAATTACGATCAGGTGTTTGGCCTGCAGGTAGATGACGAGAATAATGTATATGCTATGGGAAACACGCTTGGCGGCTCTTTCCCTGTTTCAACTGGTGTTTACTCAAATGCCAATTCCAGCCAGTTTCTTATAAAGTTGGACAGTAACTTATCAACCAATATTTATTCAACAGTATTTGGTTCAGGAAACTCATCGGCTGTAAACATATCCCCGGTTGCCTTTTTGGTAGATACCTGCCAGAATGTATATATCTCAGGATGGGGTGGTACCGTGGCCAATAATGGTGGTAATACAAATGGTATGGCTACACAAATGGGTACCCCCCCCCCAACACCTTCTGGTGTGTTAACAAGTACTACTGACGGGAGCGACTTTTACTTTATAGTATTCTCAAAAAATGCTACCGCTTTACTGTTTGCAGCTTATTACGGAGGTAACGGCATAGATGAACATGTGGATGGCGGAACCAGCAGGTTCAATAAAAATGGTGAAGTATATCAGGCTATCTGCGGTGGTTGTGGTGGATCATCAAGTGTACCTACTACACCCGGTGTGCTTAGCCGTACAAATGGTAGTGGCAACTGTAACCTGATAGCGCTCAAAATTGCCTTTAACCTTGGTGCGGTTGTAGCAAAAGCACAAGCTGTACCTAACGCCGTAGTATGCCTTGGAGAACCTGTTAACTTCAACTCTAACGGATCATCTAATGTATCAACATACAGCTGGGACTTTGGTGATGGTACCGGCACAAGCACTGCCGCCTCTCCATCATATACCTATCAACAAGGTGGTACGTTTACCGTAACACTTATTGTCAACAATCCGAATGCCTGTAAAGTATCTGATACTGCCACTCTCACTGTAGTGGTTGATACCGCCAGTATCGATGCAGATTTTAACGTAACACAGACCGACAGTTGCAACCCGTTCATTGCAAACTTCACTAACCTGTCTAACACTTCAGGTTCAGGGTTGGAATCGTACTACTGGCTATTCGGTGACGGACAAAACTATTCAGGCCACACACCACCTGCACATACTTACAACGATACCGGTACTTATACCATTACCCTTATCATGACAGACCCGGATGCCTGTAATTCACCCGATAGCATGACCAAGACTATCACTTTCAATACTTCATATGTAGAAGCTGACTTTGAGAACCCGCCAAAGACCTGTGAAGCAACAGAAGTATTGTTCAATAACCTGTCAAGAAATGCACTGACCTACCTGTGGGATTTCGGCGATGGTAAAACATCTACTGAAAGCAGCCCTAAACATGCTTACGATACGGCAGGTGTATACACGATAAAACTCAAATCATTTAATACAGGTACATGTAATGGGGTTGACTCCATTACCAGATCAATAGAGGTGTTAGGTACTCCGACTGCAAAATTCTTACACGAGCCTATCATACCCGTTACCAACGAGCCGATATTGTTCACCAATACATCGGTAGGCGCTACCCATTACATCTGGGATTTTGGCGATGGCACCAACAGCCAGCTGGAAACACCAAGACCAAAGTACTACCCGCGGACAGGTACATATACTGTTTGTCTGCAGGCGATCAATGAAGCAGGTTGCAGCGATACCTTCTGTAAAAAAGTAGATGCAGACGTTTATCCTTTGGCCGACCTGCCCAACGCTTTCAGCCCTAACGGAGATGGTGCTAACGATGTACTCTATGTGCGTGGTTCAGGAATAGAATTGTTGAACCTGAGGATATACAACCGATGGGGAGAATTGGTATTTGAAACAGAAGAACAGAGCATGGGTTGGGATGGTACTTTCAATGGTAAAGAACAACCTGTAGAAGCATATGCATTTATACTGAATGTTACTTTTATAGATGGTACTACATTCTCTAAAAAAGGCAATGTGACATTATTAAGATAAGACGATCAGGAATTGAAAAGATACTCATACATATTACTATTAGTGGCAGTAATGCTGGTAAACAACGCCGGTGCGCAGGGCCTGCATTTCTCACAATATTACAATGCACCTATGCTGTTGAACCCTGCCAATACAGCACTGATGAGTGAAACAGATTATAGGCTGGGCATCAACTACCGTAACCAATGGGGCAGTATACCGGTACCCTTTCGTACTACATCAGCCTATGCCGACTTTCAACTACTGAAGAACCAGAACCTGACCAACTGGCTCGGTGTAGGTGCCGCTATATTTTCAGATAAAGCAGGTGACGGGCAACTGAGTATGGGTAAATACGAAGGCTTTATAGCTTACCATATACAAACGGGTAATTACAGTATGATCTCTGCGGGCTTCTCTGTAGCTTATGTGCAGCGCAGTATCGACTTCAGCAAATTGTCCTTCGACAGGCAATGGGATGGTTTTAAATTTGACGCCTCTATACCTAATGGTGAGCAATACAAAAACGCGCAAACACAATTTGTAGATGTAAGTGCCGGTGTCAATTATGCATTGTACCCTAATGAATATACTTATATAAAATTGGGTGTAGGAGTAGCGCATGTAAACACTCCTAAAGAAAGCTTTTACGATGCTGACAATACCATTCAGATGCGCCCTACCATTAATCTGGATGCACTTTTTGTTACCAGCGAGACCTTTACACTTAACCCATCAGTTTATTATACAAGGCAAGGCAGTGCGCAGGAGCTCATGTACGGCTTTTTAGTATCAGCATTACTTAATGAAGATAACCGTGGCAACCCTACCAACCTTATAGCAGGGGTATACCATAGGTACGATGATGCCTTAGTACCCGTACTGGGCTTTGAGTGGGCAGGTGTAAGTTTTACTTCCAGTTACGACTTTACCCTTTCTTCATTATCTTCAGATATAAAGTTGCAGGGCGGTATCGAGTTTGCAATAGTTTATAAAGGCGTGTATACCGGCTATCGTGATAAAATGAACTGTCCGCGCTTTTAACAAAAAATTACCTCCTATTTACCGTTCAGGTTATTACTTTTGAATTGAATACGTAACAATCCGTTTTTAATTTATGGACGAGAATAATGAAACATATAAAGTACTATTGGTTGAAGATGACAGCAACTTCGGTCAGGTACTGAAGAACTATCTGGAACTGAATGACTTTACTGTAGAGCTGGCAAGAGACGGTATACTGGGGCTTGCTGCCTTCCGCAGAGAGAAGTTTGATATATGCCTGCTGGATGTGATGATGCCGAATATGGATGGCTTCACACTGGCTGAAGAAATAAGAAATGTAGACCCCGATGTGCCGTTGTTCTTCCTTTCTGCCAAGAGCATGAAAGAGGATATACTGAGCGGGTATAAGCTGGGTGCTGATGATTACATCACCAAGCCTTTTGACAGTGAAGTATTGCTGCATAAGATAAAGGCGATATTGAAGCGCAACCAGGAGCTGCAAGAGAAGCAACACGCACAGGTAGAGTTTGAGATAGGCAACTACCACTTCAACAGTAAGCTGCGCACACTGGAGCTGAACGGCGAGAGCCGCACACTATCACCGAAAGAGAACGAGCTGCTGCAAATGCTTTGTGAGTATATGAACGACCTGCTGCCGAGGGAGACCGCACTGAAGCGCATATGGGGTAGCGATACCTACTTCAACGGGCGTAGTATGGATGTATATATTGCCAAGCTGCGTAAATACCTGAAAGAAGATGGTTCTGTAGAGATCGTGAATATTCACGGTAATGGCTTCAGGCTGGTAGTACCACAATAAACAAGACAGTAAATCCTCATTTCATAAGTATGTAAACGCCTCGCCTTTTGGCGGGGCTTTTTTATTACTTCACTATTTTGCTTTGTGTTTCTCTACCATCATTGAATTTCATTTTCAACAAATAGTTCCCTGTTGCATATGATGACATGTTGATACTATACTTATTGTTCGACGTGGTAGCATGGTGTATTTTTTTACCTACCACATCGTATAATTCAATGATAGTTCCGTTGTCAATACCCTCTATGTATAGTTCGTTCGTTACCGGATTGGGGTAGATGTTGATATTACTATTACCTGCTATTGTTGCCACACTTAACCGTATATCTACTTTAATGCAGTTACTCAAGGCAGTATCAGGTTCAGGGCAAACATGATCACTGAACAAGACCACACATATATCATCTCCGTCACTTAAGAAATTGGCATTTGCTCCCCATACTGCACTTTGCGCGCCACTTATCGGGCTGCCGTTTCGTAACCACTGGTAGGTAGGATTATTACCCCCATTGGTCGGGCTGGCTGTAAAGGTTACAGGTTCGTTAGGATAAAGACTTGTATTGGGGTTAGCACTGATGGTGACTGATGGCGCTTTCACATCATTCACCGTCATGGTGATGCCGTTACTGGTATCGGTATAGGCAGTAGCACAGGTACCCGTACTGATCATCTCGCAACGCACCACATCTCCGTTATTCAGTGTGCTTGTTTTATAAACTGTACCTGTTGTTCCTGTTGTGATATAATTCACCGACCAGCCATAAGTGGCAGTACCTGCATTGGTAGGTACGGCAGTAAAGGTCACTTCTTCGCCCTTACAGATAGTAGTACCCGGGCTGGGGAAGATATTCACCACCGGGTCAGTATTCACCACAACGCGCACACTATCAGTATCAGATTTACAACCACTGACGGTAGCATATACATAGTAATATCCCGAATCAGTAAAGGTCATATTGTAGCGGGTAGGGTTCTGTGTAGTAGCAGTAAATAGTGATGGCCCATACCAATTGTATGATGCACCTATAATATTATTGGCTGTCAACTGAAGGTCTTGAAACTGGCATAGCGGGCTGTTGGTAGCACTTGCTGTAGGCTTAGCTGGTTTGGGCAATACCACCACAGTTACAGTATCTGTACTGCTGCAACCATTGAGGGTAGCCGTAGCGATATAGTTACCTGCATGAGTCGATGAGACACTACTAGTAACAGTAGGGTTTTGTGTGGTAGAATTGTAACTACCCGGGCCGCTCCAGTTCCAACTAACTCCGTTGGTAGTAGTACTAGTGGTAAGGTTGAGTGCGAATGTCTCGCAAACAGGACTGTTACTGCTCGCGGAAGGAGTATCAGGAGTGGGGCGCATCTCCACATCTACCGTATCACTCAGGCTGCAACCTGTACTGTTGAGGGTAGCTGTGAGTATATATCGGCCCGAATCACTTAGTTGTGCATTGACAATGAACGTATCTTTTTGTGAGGAGGCAAAACTGTTAGGCCCGCTCCATACCCAGTTGATAGCACCTGTTGTTGTGGTGGTACCTGTAAGGTGCAGACTATCACGGGTACATACAGGGGTGTTGGTAGTTTGCTGTAAAGAGGCTGGTGTTTCTTTAATACGGATATCCCATTGGTTATCCCAACTGGCGCGATTAGGGCTGTCTGCTAGTATACGTATGCGGTAACCTTTGGCAGCAGGTGTGCCGAGGGGCACCACACAGGTGATGGTATCTGATACAGAATCTGTACGGGTACCGATACTTACCCCATTGGCAAAATTACCATTGCTATCACTCAGCTGTACCGTAAAGCTATTGCCACTGTGAAAGGGCATATTGACACCATACACTATGCGCACCGTATCTCCGGGGCACCAGCTGGTATCTGTATAGACTTGTGGTATATATACTACCGTATCTATATCAAAAGCAGCCAGATAAGCATCGGGACCGTTTAAAGTCAGAGAATCCTGGTGAGAGCCCTGTGTGGCTATATTATTAGTGCTTAGTGTAAGTGCACCTATATATACCTTGCCGCTATTACTGGCTGCAATAGCATCACTGGTAACATCACCTAAAAGCTTGCCGCCACCTGTTATATTATACTCTGCTTTAGACCCTCCATAATAGGTAGCGTAATATAATTGTGCAGCAGGGGTAAACACAGCCATAAAGTTGTCGCTACTCCCACCTCCATGTGTAGACTGGTGACTATTGAATGTGGTCATATTAGCCGTACTGAATGTAACCCCCATGATGTATAAATAATTATCAATACCTATGGTTAAACCTGTGGGATATTGGGGGTTTTTTCCTCCATAATAAGTGCCCCATAGCCTTTGCCCGTTACTGTCAAATTTTACCAAGAATACTTCACTAACATATCCACCACTGAACGGCCACTTGAAACTTTTATACACACCATTATTAGTAGCAATGCCTGTTGGACTATGTGTGGCCCCAACAATATATATATGATTGCTGTCATCTGTAACTATACTTCTTATATAATCGTCACCTATACCACCATAGTAACTGCCCCATATTCTCTTTCCGGTATTACCATCAATTTTTGCTAAATATCCATCGTATGATAAAAAAGAGGAATTACCAACTGTATCCTGATGCGCGCCTGAGGTGGCAATACCATTGTTAGACCTAGTTGTTCCACCAATATACAGATAACCATACCTGTCACAAGCAAGGCTGTTTACATAATCATTATGACCGTTACTACTACTGTCTCCTCCATAATAAGTACCCCAAAGTCTTTGTCCACTACTGTCAAACTTCACAATAAAACCATCAACAACGCTCGGAGTACTTGACGTGTTGTAACTACTTTTGTGTGTGCCCGAAGTAGCAATACCGGTATCACTAGTCGTAGAGCCCCCGATATATATATTATTTTGGCCATCGCAAGCTACAGCTTGGCAAATATCATGACCGTTACCCCCATAAAGTGTAGACCATATCCGTTTACCACTACTATCAAATTTTACAAAAAAAGCTTCATTGGAATTGATATAACTGTAATTTTTAGTGTTCCTATTATAGTTGGTTTGGTGCGCTCCACTTGTAGCTAAACCCGAGCAACTGTCACAACCACCAACACCATATATATTTCCATATTGATCGCATGCTATGGCTTTAAAAACTTCTCCTCCGGTTGATAGCCCAAAGTACGTTCCCCATACCCGTTTACCGCTGCTGTCAAACTTAACAAGGAAGGCATCTCCTAAGCCTGCTAAAGTACTTTGGTGAGTGCCTGAAGTTGCAATATTACTTGTAGCCTCTGTTTCAGCGGCTAAATACACATTTTCGAATAAGTCTGTTTCCACGCAAGAACCTCCATCGTTTGCTTCATTACTATTAGATCCACCATAATAGGTAGCCCATACCAGTTGCGGGTCTATTACTAAAGTACCTTCATAGTCGGCCGTTGTAAAGCTCAATACATCTCCTTCCAGCATATATCGGGTAGTAATAGCTTCTCCACCTTCAGCTACATAACTGTAGGGTGCTGCTTCTGTAATATTGCCAAAGGGTGTAGTAGCTATTAATGCACCATCTTTTATAGCTAATTCAGTAGCTCCTTCGTAGCGTAGTTGTATATCGCTGACATCAGCACCCGGGTGGACAATGAAATCGTATTTGATAATGCCCTCATCCCCCGGCCCTCCCGAATGTGTTCGGGACAGGCTTACTCCAAGCGGAGAAGGGGAGTCGTTTGTGGCCTCCGGCATATATATTTTGTCATTTGGATTTTGTCTTTTGGGATTTATGTATAACACCCAATCTATGCCAGGCCATATATCCTTATAGGTCACTTTTTGATAACCCTTCGCCTGTACGCCAGCCTCACCTGTATATTCTGTGTAGTAGTTTTCGTGATAACCTGTCGGTTCTTCAAATATCACTTCTGCATTTTTATTAGCACCAACAAGCACCACGTCCATGCGATAGATAATTACCTCCCCTTCTCGGGCTAACTTATTTCCCCCTTCTAATGGGGATAGGGGGATGTTATTTGTTCTCTCCCCTTGGGGGAGAGTTAGAGAGGGGTCGGTATTCTTTACCCACTGATAATGCAACTGCCCGCTACCCACAAACATCGTCACCCCACCTTGTTCTATTTTAGCATCTATATCCGTCCGGGGTTGGTGGTACTGGTCGGTTACCTGCCCCTTGTTGGTGATGAATTGTAAGCTGTTGCCTCCTTTACCAAAACTTAGCAGAGGTATCAATAAGCATAGCAATATTGTGACAGACTTAAACATGATAAAAACTTATAACTTGAAGTTAGTGTTATTTTATGAAAAGGTAAAATTATTGTATATTTGTTATGGTAAAAATATTGTCATTCAGGCCTTGAGCCGGAACCTCACTACTCATTATGTGAGATAGTATGGCAAAGTATAGACATCCTCCTTAATCCTCCTTCGAAGGAGGAAGCAGCAATTATCCCTTTTTAGGGAGATACAGGGGGATGTATCAATTATAAAGGCTGGTCGTCTCCCTATATCGGGAAAATTAGATAAGGTGGAACCGCCGCCTTAGGCGGGGCATACCCCCTCCCCGGGTGGAACAAAACAGAACCCCGCCTACGGACGGGGCAAGCATACACTCCATTGGGGGTGGAACATCCCGATAGCTATCGGGACGGAATAAAATATGTGAAAATTGATCAAGGTATAAAGCTTGGCAGCACAGTAGCAATGAAGAGCAATAGTAAGCCACCGCTAATTTCGGTGTAATAAATTAGCGGCGTATTTCTTTCGTTCTTTCTTTTTGCGCACAAAGAAAGAACATACATATTTGGTAAGATTGATTTATCACAGCGTTTCTTCCCGAATCGAGTTCGGGACTGGCGCAATGACTCGGAAAGCAATAGCCCACCGTTGACAATTGGAACAAAACACAAAATAAATAAACCATAAATAGATGAATATCAGCAACAAAAATAGAACAATTCAGGGGGTACCCCTAAGTGGAACAAAACAGAACAAACACGTGATTAGATTCCCTCATTCATTTCGCTATAGCGAAACTCATGGGGAATGACGAGTGGGGGGTAAGGTGGGCATCCTGATAGCTATGGGGACGGAACAAAAAATGAGTAAAAACATAGAAGTAGGAAAGCTTGGCAGAGCCGAAGGGTGCAGTCTATCAAGGCTACATCCACTGATTTTGAAGCTTAAATCAGTGGCGGTTTTCTTGCTACTTCTTTTGAAGCAAAAAGAAGTAGGGGCACCACTTATAACGTAAGATTGCTTCGCCCCGACTATTGCGGGGCTCGCAATGACCACCGCTCTCGGCTTAGCCGAGACTGGGCAGGCGGGGGGGGTAAGGCGGAACAAAACAGAACAAAATATTATCTTCAAAACCTAAACTACCCTTATGTACTACAGAGAAGCAATACTCTGCCTGATGTTTGCCGCTGCCGATGCAGACGGAAGAATGGATGATAATGAACTGGTATCGATCGTGACCATGCGTAATGTGTTTCGTGAGCAAACGGAAGCAGATATCATGGCATTGTATAAAGAATACCAGGTACGCTTTGCCGATAAGCAGTTTACCGAAATAGCTGAAATAATGAGCCGCCAGATACCTGAAGAATTGTATATGGCTACACTATCGTTACTTGCAGATATCATTATGATGGACTTCAATGTAGATATTAAAGAGGGCTCCTTCATAAGTATAGTGGGCAACTGTATGGGTATTTCAGATACTGCGGTTAAAACATTGTTGCTCGCTTCGCTCTCTAAGAAACTGTTGATGAGCACCGGCCGTGGAGATCCTGCATAAATTCAACCTATCCTTGTATCAACATTAATAGAACCGGTTGCATTACAGGTTTCCGTAATTTCATTGTATGAAAAGGCGTGAGTTTTTAAAAGGTTCTGCTATTACAGGATTTTCACTGGCAATACCAAGTTTGTTGTTAGGGCAATCCGGTATGTATTCGGCTAAAACCAATCGTAAAATATACCGCATCCTAAAAGCAGATAGAGTTAATGTAGGTACATTGCCTGTTATGAGGGCTTTCGCAGGCAATCACCTGGATCATGTCTCGCCCTTTGTATTATTCGATGAGTTTGGCCCTGTAGATATTACTCCGGGGCAAGATGCACTAAGGGTCGATGCTCATCCGCACGCAGGGGTAATACCTACTACTTATTTCCTGTCAGGGAGTGGTCACCATAAGGATAGCCTTGACTATGATATACAGGTAACGGAAGGAGAGTACATGATGTTCAGCTCAGGCCGTGGTGCCATACATATGGAAGAGTCCGGTTATGAATTGAAGAAAAAAGGCGGTGAATTGCATGGCTTCCAGATATGGTTGAACATGCCTGCACAGCATAAGTATGATGACCCTACAACAGCGGTATACCGCAAAAAGCATATGCCGACCATTATACAAAAAGACTTTACTGCACTTGTGGTATTAGGAGAACTATTCGGCTACGAATCAGAAGTAGAAACCTATACGCCTACATTCTATTATTACATCAAGCTCAACAAACAGGCAAGGATAGATATTCCTGTAGAGAATAACCACAACGCCTTTATGTATTGTGTAAGTGGTAAGGTAGAGATTGAAGAGCAGAATGAACTATCGCCGAACCAGTTAGTATTATATAAACGTGGTGCTAACAATATCAACATATATAGCGAAGAAGGTGCTGAGGTTTTTGTGATGGGCGGCCAACCACTGAATGAGCCTGTATTTGCTTACGGTCCCTTTGTTATGAACAACGAGCAGCAGATACGCCAAGCTTATATGGATTACCAGTCAGGTAGAATGGGTGACCCTGAAAAAGTGAACTAAACGATCACTTCACTTACCTGAGGATTTGTTTCAAGGTCTTTAATTACTACTAAGTCCGGTTGTTTGCCCGGTTCTATGCTACCAACTACATCATCCATTTGCAGGGCTAGCGCTCCGTTATATGTTCCCCAGCGTAATAGTGTTTCCCAATCGGTTTCAGGGTAATGATCTTTAATAGTCTGTAGTTCAGATAAAATTGATAATTGGTGATTAGATGAAAGGCCGTCTGTACCTATACAGATAGTATCACACTCTTCCCTCAGCATTGGAATGTTAGGTAATGTGTTCTCGATGTATTTATTCGCATTAGGGCAAAGACACCAGTATACTTTCTTAAGTAGTGTTTGTGCAATATCTATATCAGCACGATTGGTATAAGTATTATGCACAAAGATGAAAGGGTGCGTATCTGATAGCCACTGTAAATAGGTTTGTATAGATGTTTTTCCTGATGGTGAAAAGAAGGCATCGTCTATTCCTAACGATTGAAACAACTCATTCATTGCACCCTTCTTGGTAAGATAATATTCATCTTCTGCATGGCACTCCTGATTGTGGATAGAAAGCAGTGCATGTTCATCAAACTTGTCAATAAGACTGAATAGTTGTTGAGAAACGGAATAGGGTGCATGAGGCACAATGGACTGCCTGAGTATTTTATCTTCAGGCTCCTGTGCTTCAAAAGCATGGTAAACTGCCATTGCATAGTCAAACTGCCTTTGCGGAGATTCTGTAAAACCCAATGCTTCTACAAAACTGTGAAAATGAATTTTGCTTTGCACGCGCAGGTCAAGCGTATCGCTGGTATTAGCAATATCTCCAACAGCTACAATACCATTCTTCTGCATCTTGCTAAATGCTTCGTGACGCGCTTCTATCTTCTGCTCTTCAGTATAATTATTTCTTGTAGTGGCTACTTGCTTTAGAAAAGGTACTAAACCCGTATGCTCAGGAACAGCACCCTTCATATGTGATAGTTCAAGATGACAGTGTGCATTTACAAAGCCCGGGCAGATGATACCATCATAATGCGTTACAGCCTCTTTACTTGCCTTTTCATGAAGTGCCCTGATCTTTCCATCATCACCTAATTCTATTATAGTTCCGTCAGGCAACCATTCTCTACCATCGTGTATGCGTGTGCCAGTAAGCAGCATTATTTATTAAAGTGTTTCAACATAATTACCTCTTTGTCATTTAGCGTACGCCATTTACCCCTCGGGATGTTCTTTTTGGTCAACCCTGCATACATTACCCTGTCTAGCTTTACTACTATATAACCGAGGTGTTCAAATATCCTCCTGACAATTCTATTCCTACCACTATGCAACTCTACCCCTACTTCATTCTTAGTTTCAAGATATGCAATAGCATCTACTTTAATATCACCGTCTTCGAGCTTTAATCCTGATAAGATCTCATCGAAATGTGCTTGTGTCAACGGCTTATCAAGTGTTACTTTATATACCTTCTTGATATTGTGCTTCGGGTGAGAAAGCTTTTGTGCCAGCTCGCCATCGTTGGTCAATAACAACAATCCGGTAGTGTTTCTATCCAGTCTACCTACAGGGTATATACGTTCTGCCTTCACTCCTTTCACCAGATCCATAACAGTTCTTCTCTGCTTGGGGTCGTCTGTTGTTGTTATATAGTTCTTTGGTTTATTTAGCAGTACGTAAACAAGGTCTTTTTTATATGTGAGTGTTTTGCCTTTGTATTCTACCTTGTCTTTATCTTGTATTTTATAGCCCGGCTCAGTAGCAACCTTTCCATTCACTTTTATTTTACCTTCCTTCACTAATGTGGCCGCTTCTCTACGGCTGCATACACCACAGTGCGCTATATACTTATTCAGAGGCATGGCTTCGGGCTTAACTTCTTCTGCATCCACCTCTTCCCAGTACTCGTCATCTTCACGAAAAGCTTTTCTTCCTGTTTTGGGTTTAGGAGTAGTTATATCACGTTTTTGTGTTGACCTGTTGTTCTTTTTGGGTCTGTCTTGATTCATATCGAAAAATTCAATCTACAAAGGTACAATGTTTATATACCATAAGATGTCTCTGAGCAAAATAAAAAAGCGAGACTTTCGGTCTCGCTCTTAATTTTATTACTATCAAATTATAGTTGTTGCATTGATTCAATTGCTTCCTGCATTTTTTCCGGATCACCTAAATTCTCAAAGCCGATCACAGACATTACAAATATTATCCACAATACGACTAAAGATGATAGTATAAGTCCTATAATCGCACAAATTCGACCTGCATTTAAATTTTTATACGATGCTTGTGTATAGTTATCAGGTGTTGCTTTAAACATCTTCATATCTTTCCCAGCCAATACCAGTGCTATAATACCTAGTACGACACCTAAAATACCGTAGCAGCAGCAAGTAACAATACTTAATATACCCAATACCAATACCGCTGTAGCATTTGGCAGGGCTGTAGGTTGCATGTTTGAATAGGATTGTTGCTGATTCATATCTGTCATAGTAGTTGATGGTTTAGTATTTTGTAAATATAGTTAATGACTATTATCAAAACCGATAAAATAAATGACATCTTAATTAAGAATGCACCGTGGTACCATTTGAATATTAAATGCAGTGTCAACAAAGAAAAAGTAATGAGCACAAAAAAAACAGGAGGGTAATAGTGCCAAGCCAGTGATATATCACCATCTATAAATAGAGCCAAGAGCGAACGCTGTAAACCGCAGCCGGGGCAATCAAAGTGAAAAGTTTGTTTGAAAAAACATGGTAATAATCTGATATCCATCAGTTTTTATTCTTTTTCCAGCTTTTGTCTATATATTTCTCTATCTGCCTCTAAAATAGGCTTTGCTTCTTTATATGTTTTATGAACCTCACTAAATCTCTCCTGTATTTCCTCCTTGCCTTCACTAATTCTTCCATTCTTCTTAAATGATCATACATACCTCTTACTTTCACTATACCTGCGCTCGATTTTAGTGCATGTGACTGTTTTTCTATCGCTTCATAATCATCTCCTGCTACAAGCTGCTCCAGGTTGCTCATCCCATCATTCATAGTGTCCAGAAATATACCGATAACATCATATTTATATTGAGGGTCCCCACCTGAAAGCTCTTCCAAAAAACTGTAGTCAACTAGTTTATCATCCATAATCTATATATGTATTTATACTATCAAGCAATTATTTATATGTATCAATACAAAAGTATTAATTCTGGCATGATATTTTCTGTTTATCAATTTAATATTAATTATGCACTCATTTGTACTATTATTTCATGTGTTAATGATTGATTTATAACATATTTATACAAAACTAAATCGATCATAGGATTGATTACTTTGTATTATTGATGTAGTAAGAATATTATTTATTACTTTTGAGGCGGATAAGAGAGAGGAAACTATCTATTCAGTATTGCCTTTGTAGTACTTTTCAGTACAATGGTATATACATATAGTTTAAAAGGAATGTATGCAATATAAAATACGTATTCTACCAAGGTGGTTTATTTTCCTGCTTGACCTCTTTTATGTACAGTTGTGTATTTTCTTTTCTTTCATTCTTCGTTTCAATTTTAACCTTGAAGAAGTAGCCAAGTACGACATCTCCCTTATACTCAGTATATCTCTTATCATTAATGGAACATTATTCTACCTGTTAAAGAGCTATGCAGGTATTATCAGGTATACCAATATCGAGGATACATTCAGACTGCTGATAGTCAACTCTGTAGCAGCGCTGTTCTATTTTTCTATAAATACGATCGTTCAGTTCTTTACCGATACAGTGAACCTCTTTCCTACATCAGTAGTTGTTATCAACTTCTTTATTACCAACTTCATACTGATAACCTACAGGTTATTGGTGCGTTATACATTCAACTACTATAAAGAGACCCAACAAGAAACAGACAAGATAAAAGCTGTGATATTTGATACCGGTGAGTACGGACTGCAAACAAAAAGGGTTATCAATAACTTCCCTAGCAGTAACATTCGCATTACCGGATTTATAGATGATGTACTGAGTAAGACTGGCAAGCTGATGGAAAATATGCCTATCTACAGTGCTGATGAGGGTAATTTCCAGAAGTTGAAAGATGATGGTGTAGAATTACTGATCATTGCCAACAGGGATATACCCAAAGATACACTGGTGCATCTTGTAGACACCAGTTTGAAATACGGTATCAAAGTTCAGCAGGTACCGCCAGTAAATGAATGGCTGAATGGTAAGCTGGCTGCTCAGCAGTTAAAGGATATCAATATCGAAGACCTGCTGGAGCGCGAAGTCATCAAGATACATAACGAGAAGATACACTTTGAACTTAAAGGTAAGCGGATACTTGTGACTGGTGCTGCCGGTTCTATAGGTAGCGAGTTAGTACGCCAGCTGTTAAATTATAAACCATCGTTGGTCATATTATGTGATAAGGCTGAAACGCCGATGCACGAACTATACCTTGAAATACAGGAAAACTTCAAAGGTGTAAATGTAAAATCGTACCTGGGAGATATTACTGACAGGGTACGTATGGAGCACCTTTTCGAAATATATAACCCGGAAGTTGTTTTCCATGCTGCTGCATATAAGCACGTTCCACTAATGGAAGACAACCCATCTATCTCTGTTGTAAACAATGTATTAGGTACTAAGAACCTTGCAGAGCTTGCTGTTGCTAACAACGTTGAGAAGTTTGTAATGGTTTCTACAGATAAAGCAGTGAACCCTAACAACATAATGGGTGCTACAAAACGTATTGCAGAGATCTATACCCAGAGTTATTGCAGGAGCCTTATGAATAGTTATGATGAAGATAGCAAGGCTCCACTGCCAACAAAATTTGTGACTACTCGCTTTGGTAATGTATTGGGATCTAACGGTTCAGTAATACCCAGGTTTAAGAAGCAGTTAAACAAAGGTGGCCCTATAACAGTAACCCACCCTGAGATCACACGTTACTTTATGACCATACCCGAGGCTTGTCAGCTAGTGATTGAAGCAGGCGTAATGGGGCAGGGTAGTGAGATATTTGTTTTCGATATGGGCAAGCCGGTAAAGATCGTTGACCTTGCCAGAAAGATCATCAAACTTGCAGGTAAAGAGCCTGATGTAGATATTAAAATTGAGTATACAGGACTTAGGCCGGGCGAGAAATTATATGAAGAGTTATTAAGTAACTCAGAGAACGTAATGCCGACCTACCACGATAAAATAATGATCGCCAAGGTAAGAGAGTACGATTACGAGAACGTAAAAAACAAAGTTGAAAAGCTTATATCAAGTGCCCGACAGCATTATACACTAGAAACCGTTGGCCTGATAAAAGATATGGTACCTGAATTTACCAGCAATAACAATGCTTTCAAATCAGTTGTAGGTAATCTTGATAAAAAGTTGAATTAATTACCTTTGACTATGAAGATATTAGCCACCTTAGCGGGTGGCTATTTTTTTTATGGTCAGTCCTATTATTCTGAAGTAGTTGTATAAAGACGGAGATGTAATGAAAATCATATTCAATTTTATTTTCTCAGGTACTACATACCGGATATAGTATTCTTCCGGGTTTTGCTGCCGAGCAAGTATCTCACTTTCGTCAATATAGGTAACAGAAGCCAGGTCCGTAATCCCCGGCTTTACTTTGAGTATCTGCCTTTGTTCTTCTGTATATGTATCAACATACTTCTTAACTTCCGGGCGCGGGCCTACTATACTCATCTCGCCAAGCAAAACATTAAATAGCTGCGGCAGTTCATCCAGCTTATATTTTCTTAAGAATTTGCCGAAACCTGTTATACGCGAATCTCCATTACCATAGGTAAGCAAGTGCTTACCGTCAGAGCCATCATACATGCTGCGAAACTTATAGAGGTAAAACTCTTTTCCGTTTTTACCTATTCTTAACTGACGGTAAAAGACATCACCTTTTGAATCCAGCTTAATGCGGATGGCTATGTATAACAATAAAGGACTGAGTATGATTATCCCGACAAGGGATAGTATGATGTCCAATAGTCTTTTCATGAAACGACCTCAATGTACGCTTTTTCTACCTGCTCTGCCACATAGGCGCAGTCTTCATCGCTAAGCTGTACATAAATAGGCAAAGATATTTCACAAGCATAGTTTTTATACGTGTTAGGGTAGTCTTTGATCTGATACCCCAGTTCTTTAAAAACCGTAAGCATTGGCAGTGGTATAAAATGAACATTCACACTCACACCCGAATCCATTATTTTCTGAATTATCTCGTCCCGTTGGTCTTCAGTAATACCTTTTATCCTTAACGGATATAAATAGTGAACCGACTTTCTATCCTCCTCTCTTCCGGGAGGAATTATTGCCCATTCCTTATTACTGAAAAACTTTGTATAGTGATCATACACACGCTCACGTTCAGGAAGCATATACTCATGATACTTTTGTAACTGGACTAAGCCAATAGCTGCATGAACATCAGTGAGGTTAGCTTTCATCCCGTCAGAAACAATATCATAACGCCAGCTACCAATACGTTTTTTTGCAAACGCATCCCTGTCTTGTCCATTCATTGAGCTGGTCTTTAACCAACGGTATGCTTCTGCATTATTCAGTGGTTCGGGCAGGCTCAAACAAATAATACCTCCTTCGGCCGTGGTTATATTCTTTACTGCATGCAACGAAATGATGGATATATCTGCAAACTGTACTGCCGGACGGCCATTATAAATAGCACCAATAGAGTGTGCAGCATCAGCTATTAATACAGGTCTGCCAAATGCTTCCTGTACTTTTCCTGATGGGTTAAACTGACCACGCACTTCATCGTTGTCTACTAAACCTGATAATTGATCGTAATCGCAAGGCCAGCCACCAAAATCTACCGCTATCACAGCCTTGGTACGTGGAGTGATCGCTTCTTTTACTTTTTGAGGATCAATACAAAAGTCTTCTCCGATATCTACCATTACAGGCTTTGCACCTGCATGTATCACACTTAAAGCAGTTGCTGCATACGTGTATGCCGGTACTATCACCTCATCACCTTCACCAATGCCCAACCACTTAAATACCAGTGCAGCACCTGATGTCCAGGAACTGACACAAACAGTCTTTTCTAAACCGAACAGTTTTGCAGAAAGCTCCTCCAACTTTCTAACCCTTGGCCCTGTGGTAAGCCAACCCGAACGAAGTGTTTGAACAACCTCTTCGACAATATCATCATCTATATATGGCGGTGCAAAATCTATCTTCCGCATTATATTTATTTTAGGGCGTATATACGTTCAATAATATCTACTACTCTCATACTCTCCTCCGCATTGGTGGTTATCCCTGAGCCATTATTGAGTACATCGACTACATTTTGTATCACAAAATAGTGATTGGCTTTCGCTCCTGTATAACCTACAACAGAAATATTTTCTGTTGTAGAAAAATCAGGCGTTTCATAGTTTTTAATGTGGCAGTACTCCACTTTGTCCATGTATTGACCACCTATCTTGACCGTTCCTTTTTCTGCAACCACTACCATACTGCTTTCCATATTCCTGTCCCATATGGAAGTAGAATATATCAGCGAGCCTTTACCTCCCAGAACAAGATCAAACTGTACTATTGCCGAGTCCTCAAAGTCAATAAAGTCTTTATGGTTGTTATTCATAAACCTTGCATTGACATCAGATACATCACCGAACGCCCAATATAGTAGATCGACATAGTGGCTGAATTGTGTAAACAATGTGCCTCCATCTATTTCTTTATCTCCATGCCAGGTATCTGGGGTATAGTATCTCTCATCCCTGTTCCAGTAGCAATGCACATCTACTATATATATATCGCCTAGTACTTTATCAGATACCAATTGCTTCAACCACTGCATTGGTGCCGAATACCTGTTCTGCATAACACCAAATACATGCTTATTACTCTTCTTTGCCTTATCTATTATGCTTTTGCAATCACCTGATGTCAATGCCATGGGTTTCTCCACTACTATGTGGTAACCATGGTCGATACATTTCATAGCCTGCTCAGCATGCAAAGAGTTTGGTGTAGCTATATTTACTACATCAACCTCAATTCCTGAAGACAGAAATTCATCAAGAGAGGTAAAGAATATTACTCCTTTTATTGCCTCAACTTTTTCTCTAAGAGATGCACTAATGTCAACAACTGCTACCAACTCACAGTCATCATGCGCAAGGATCATATCCGCATGACGTTTGCCAATATGGCCATATCCAACTACTGCAAATTTTACAGTTGCTTCACTCATATTACTATTCTTACTTCTGCGCCGTTGTAAAGGCTATATATTTTTCCTGCGGAGGGAGAAAGTCCAGTAACTTATTGAAAGTAAACAGGGTTTCATTCAATAATCCGCTACGGAATGAAGTCGGCAAAATACCAAATGTTTTGGTCTTTACCACTTTGAACGGTTGAAATAATACAGGGATTTCTTTGTAGTGGAGATACCGCCATCCTTTGTCTTTTTGTTTATTAAGGCGGGCATATTTGTGTAGGAAATTGCCGGTCAGGTTTTCAGCTGAGAGAAAGTAGCCATCTTTTTTTAGTTGGGCGTAAATATTACTGACCGCTTTTTGTTGAGTAGAAAAATTGCGTGTGCCTGCATCAGACGGGTTTGACTTTAAACCGCCAATAACAGATTTTGCAATAACAAGATCGTATGTGTCTGGTATAGGGCTATCGTTAACTATATCTAATTGCCTGTAAGTTATTTTATCTGATACTCTGTATTTTTTATGGCGGCTTATTGCCTTTTCTGAAGGCTCTTTTATATCTGTACAGTCTACCTTGAAGCCCATTAAGGCCAGCCATAAAGAAAGGCCGCCGTTCCGCTCACCAACTGCTAGCACTTTAGCATCAGCAGGAAAGGTATGTAATGTGGGAATCCAGTATTTTACTAATCTTGACCAGTTAAGTACATCCCATTCGATAATATCATTAAGCGGAAGCTTCTTCACTATGAACTGTATTCAACGCTTTGATGTTAAGTAATACCTGTACTATACGCTGCGCTGTTTTACCATCCCAAAGGTCAGGCACTACTCCCTCTTTCCAATTGCCAGCAATGATGCTGTCAATTGCTATCTCCAATCTCTTAAGGTCTGTGCCTATGAGTTCATTAGTACCCAACTGTACCGTTTCAGGGCGTTCTGTATTGTCTCTTAGCGTAATACAAGGCACACCCATTACAGTGGTTTCTTCCTGTATACCACCTGAATCTGTTATTACTGCCATGCACCCTCTGACCAGGTAATTAAAACAGAGGTAGTTCATCGGCTCGGTAATTATCAGCCTGCTGCTATTTATATTAAGGGTATCGAGTGTCTTTTTTGTACGAGGGTGAACTGGGAATATAATATGATAGCCATGAGTATTGCGAAGTATAGTATTGATGATCCCTTTCAGCAATTCTGCGTCATCAGCATTGCCCGGTCGGTGAAGCGTAAGTATGATACACTTAGATATATCCAGCTTCTTTTCTTTTATAAACTCGGGCTCTATTAATTTATTTCTGCTTTGTAATAGCGCATCTATCATGATGTTGCCAACATAAAACACACTTGATGCCTGAACACCTGACCTCATCAGGTTTTCATTAGCTGTTTCTGTAGGTGTGAAATAATAATCTGTTATTGCATCAGTTACAATACGATTGATCTCTTCAGGCATGGACATATCTAAAGACCTGATGCCCGCTTCAATATGCGCTACTTTGGTGTTGAGTTTTTTAGCTACTATGCTACAGGCAAGTGTTGAGTTTACATCTCCCACAACCACCACAAGGTCTGTTGGGTGTTCGATCAATTCTTTCTCAAAACCGACCATAATATTAGCCGTCTGCACAGCATGTGAGCCTGAACCAGCCTCAAGGTTATTATCCGGTTCAGGAATTTCAAGATCTCTGAAGAATACCCTACTTAAATTATCATCGTAATGCTGACCAGTATGTACTAACCTATAACTAAGATCCTCACCTTCAAGCCTTACTCGTTCTATTTCTCTTATTAGCGGTGCTATCTTTAAAAAGTTGGGCCTTGCTCCCGCTACTATAGTTAGTTTCATTATTCTGCTTTCAACAAAAATTTATCCAGTTTCTCAATTTGTATCTCTCTGTTAAACACCTCTCTGGCAGCGTTAATACAGTTCGATCTGTATCGCTCAATTATCTCTTCGTCCATCGCTGCCACTTCTTTTATCTTATTACCGATAGCAACATAATCTGAAGGAGTGCAGACCCAACCGGTATTGTATTGCTCCATCAGCTGCTCCCCTTCTCCACCACCTGAAAATATTATCGGAAGACCTGCAGCCATAGCCTCATATATTTTAGATGGCACTGCTCCATATATCGGAGTTTTTAAAGGTATCAATGTTACCTGATATTGCATCAATATTTGTGGGATAATCTCTCTGGGAACTGAAGGATAAATAAAAACACTTCTATCCGGGTTTTCTTTCACCAGCTTTATAATGTCTTCTTTATCAGACCCTTCACCATATATATGCAACTCAGCCCCTGCATCCCTGAAGTTTATATTTCTACATATGTCAAGTACTCCTTGTGCTACTCCTAACAAACCTGCGTATACTATCTTCAGCGTGCCTTCTTTTTTAAATCGCTGTGCTTTTGCTCTTGCTTGTTCAAAACGATTAAAGTCAACACCATTTCTAAACAGGTGTGTTCTCTGGCTACCATGCTCCTGTAAACGTTTTATGATCTCATTTGATTGTCCTGTACAAGCATACGACCGCTTATATAGATAGTGCTCCAGCCCCTCCAACTTACGATACATGTAACCTTCGGATATAGCACCGAGCCTTAATGCAGACAGCGGCCATATGTCTGAAACATTGATGATATGCTTTGCGCCTGATAGTCTTGCCAGCAAAAGCCCTGTCAGGCCAAGTGTCAAAGGAGGAGATTCTGTAATGATGTAGTCAGGGCAGAACTTTCTTATTCTTAACAGAGAGAAAAAAGATGTGACACCGAATGACAACATACTTATAATACGTGGAAAGGATTTTTTAGAATGGGAAGCATATAGCGTATAACGGCGTATTTTCAAATCATCTTTATCATCATTCATTACCCATTTGCCTCTATAGGGTTCAAAGACGCGCCCCTTAGGGTAGTTTGGCATAGCTGTGATGACAAGAATATCCCAACCTCTTTTTTTAAGGCCCAGCATGGTCTCATACATGCGTGCCTGTGGTGCACCCATTTCCGGTGGGAAATACTTCGTCAGTAATACCAGCTTTTTATTCAATCTTTATCCAGTTCCGAGTAAAAGTGTTGTAGTTTTCCTGATGCAGACCTCTCTATGCGGTCTACACGATTCATGACGATCTTTAAACCCGGCTCAAGATACAAGCTGATCTTGTCTTTCACTAATTCAGACTCTGCTTTTGTTAGTTCTCTGTCTGCTACAATATCAAAAACGAAACGGTCAGGGTGTGTCTGCCTGATAATAAATTCTTTTAATACACCACTTAGCTCCAGCACACTACGAGAGATATAGTAGAACGTAAGTCCTGCTGCCTTTTTACCGCTAGGTAATATGATCACATCATTGGTTCGTCCGGTAAATTCTTTCAGGTATTTATAACCCTTTGCATGGTTAATATCTATAGCACCTATATCTCCTGTCTCGTAACGGATCATCGGCAGTGCTTTATTGAATAATGAAGTCGATAAAACCTTCCCCTGTTGACCACTTACTGCATGGTACTCTTCGTCCACTATTTCTGTATAGATCGTCTCTTCTGTTAGTTGCCAATATCCGTCCGGGTTATCAAAAGCAGTGAAGCAGGTTTCTGATAATCCATACTCCCTGACTACAGGCACACCAAAACCAGCTTCTAATGCAGTTTTGTCTTCAGGAGTACAGGTTTCTGATGTGGCTGTACATAACTTCAGGGTAGGACAAACCTCTTTCAGAACAACACCATTATCTGACAAATACCTTGCAAACATCACCAACGCACTGGTATATCCATATAGGTATACATACTTATTACTTTTAAATCTTTTCAGGAAATGATCCAACACATTATCAGATAAGTCGAACACAGAGAACCGCTCCCTGTTCATCAACGCATCTTTAATGCGTTCAGTTTGTCTTATAAGTGGCTCTTTAGGCATACCGTAAAACCGCGCTTGTTTAGCACCCAAGTGTATCCCATACCAATTATATCTGTTGGCAATGATGGCCCATGTCATAGCATGTGCCATTTTATCTTTTGCAAAAAAGAATGGTTGCCCTGTGGACCCTGACGTACTGCCTGTGTAACAGTCTGACGGCTGTACGTCTTCAGTAATTATCTCTTTGAGCTCTCTTTGTAAATGCCTTTTTGTAACTATCGGCAAGTCTTCCCAACGGTCAGGCAATTTACTCCCAACAAGCCTTTTATATAGTTGGTTATTATCGTAGTGAAACCTTACTATCTCCCATTTCTTTTTTTCTTTCCATTCATTGAACTCTGACGCACTCATTTCATGCAGCAGAGCTATTTGCTTCATAGCCTTTTCAATGGGGTAGCCACGGAATTTTAGTATTTGTTTAAACAAACTTGCCATGATCACAAACTATCAAATAACTGTTGCCACTTGTTTTTTATTATTGACCAATCGAATTCTGATGCCCTGATCCTTCCGTTATTACTCAACCTCTTTGTAAGTTCTATATTCTTCAGCAAAGATTGTACTGCTTTGTTCATTGCATCAACATCTCCTGGTTTTACCAACAGCCCATACATATCATGCTCTATTAAGTAGGGCACTCCGCCTACGTTAGTAGACACTACCGGCAAACCTAATGCCATCGCTTCAATAACACTAACCGGCAGGTTATCATAATCAGTAGTATTAATGAATATATCGCATTGTGCTGCAAGATCAGCCCAATCTTTTTTCGAGAGTTTTCCTGTGAATTTTACCTGCTCATGTAACTCCAGTTTTGCACATAACTTTTTGCACTGCTCCATACTACCATCAAGATCTGGGCCTACCATCGTAAGCTGCACATCAGGGAAGTTTTTTCGTAATACATCAACCACATGAATAGCCATTTTAGGGTTATACGTTTTATGAAATGCCCTCACCCACAGTAGTTTAGGCTGCAATGCGGTTCTTAATTTAAACGGATACTTCTTCAATACTATATTGTTGGGGATGAGAATTGTCTTATACCCTGATGCTTCAATTTTTTCCTGTAAGTAGGGAGATACTGTAATATTTGTATAGCTATTGTCTAATAGTTGTTTACATAATTTAGGACTTCGAAGTAGACGATCAGGCAAATTGCCTCCTCTTAATATCGGTACATATTTCAGACCATACTTTTTGCATAATAAACCACATAGCCATGCATAGTAAAACGCTGTTGTACTGTATGTATCTATTAATACTACATCTGTGGTCTTTCTGTGTTGGCGAATACGTATGAGCATGTTGATCATCCTCAATAACATATTCAATTTACTACTGGCAAAATATACTTTATGTCCTTCCTCTCTGAATAAAGGAACAAGGGTATCTATACTGGTAGGTGTCCTACCATGCACTGCCAGTTTATTACCTATATATACTATGTTAAGCTTCCTTTCCAATCTTTCTACCACTTTTGTTCATTGCCATAAAAACAGGCACAGCTGCCAATGCGTAACACACTACCGTAGTATTAGTGCGCATAGCAGAGTGGGCCGCTGTTAATAGCGCCATACAAAATAAGGCTCCTGCAATACCTTTCCATAGTTTGAAGCGTTGTCTACGCATCCAGTAAATCGGGAAAATAAACAATATTGCTGCTGCTACGCCCCCACCTATACCATGTTCACTCAACAACCTTGTGTATTCTGTATGCGCAGCTGCCTTTGGAGGTCCTCCGTATTTTGCTCTTAGTTTTTTTGCCCCTCCGGGCCCTGCACCGAATATTGGATAATCGTTAAATATCTCCCACTCAGTTTCTATCAATACAGAGCGCCCTGATGTTATTTTCTTCCATGTTTTTTCTGCATCACCTGATAATGTAGCGGGTGTTTCTCCGAGGTATCGTTGCACTAATTTATTTCCTGCAAGGTCATTCACTTCTACAAAAACAACTCCACCTAATAAAGCAACTGAAAATAAAATAAATGAATACCTGACAAATGTTTTACGGCTGGCGATCATTGCATAAAACATGGCTATGAGCATAGCTGATACTGCACTGATGACACCCCCTCTTGAAAAAGTGAGGAAACTTCTGAACAGCATATAAGTGATCAGTATGTAGCATATCCACTTTGCAAAAGCAGGACGCTTGAGCATGAGTTGTAGTACTAACAACAAGACTCCCAAACCTAAGATGGTAGCTACCTGGTTGGTACCCCAACCTGCTGTTGCCTCAAAATTACCTCCTAGAGAAAAACTCATACCACCGATAAAAGGACTGGTAAAGCCCAGATAAATAGTTACCCAAACTATAGGTATAGTAGCATAATGTATGGTCTTTGCAAAACGCTCTACATTCCATCTTTCCCTTGCAATCAGCATTAACAATAAAGAGAGCTCTAATAAACTCAGAATATTAAATACCCATTGCTCTCTGTCAAAATCTGCAATGTTGACAATAAGGCTGGGCAGTAAAAAAAACAACAAATACTGTCCTGCGCGAAAAAGCTCTGAATGCGACCTAACCCTTACATGATAGAACAATAATGCAGGTATTGCCAATAGCAGGTAGTATTTACCTATTTCATCTACAACAACAGGAGCACGTGTAATGCGGGACCAAACCTCTAAACCGGGAGACGCGGCAATACCATACCATATCCACTCGGGTTTTTTGGTAGCAGAACCGAAAACAGTTGCCATCAATACAAAAACCCATACAGCCGTTACAACATATGATGAAAAGTACGCCAGCACACCAACAGCAACTATCAAAAAAAGCTGTAATACTGTAAACTTTTTAGCGTGTATGTCCCTCCTCAAAGCCATAAATATTGGCGACTGTATTTCTGTATTTTTTATAAGTAAATAACCTGCTCATCTCTATTGCATTCTTACTCATACTATTCAGATCATTATGCCGGGCGACCATGTTCAATGTGGTATATATAGTTTCCGGCATATTATCTTTCATCAGAAAACCATTTTCATTATTACGAATATAACTTCTGATACCCGATAAAGATGTAGCGATGGGTATACACCCGAATGCTGCTGCCTCAGCCAGTACTTTTGGAAAACCTTCTGAGGTGCTCGGGAGTATTATAAGTTGTGTTTTTGCATAAAAGTCGTTCAGTTGATCTCTACTTACGGTACCTGTTAAGGTTACTTGCAGGTCCTTTATCTCTGCTGCGATATTTTTGACCTCTTGCAGTAATGAACCTTCCCCTACAATAATTAACTCATCAAAACGAGGGCTTATTCCATCACGTACTGATTTTAATAACTCAATTATTCCTTTAGATGGCATCATGTTTCCGACAAACAGCAACTTTAGTTTATCCGAAAAATCTTTTTGCTTACCTATTAATTGAGAACGCTCCAGCAATGCCTCACTAAGGCATGGGTTTGGAATGTTTATTATATTTTCCTGTTCATGTGCACCTTTACCATTTACACTCGCCTTAATATTTATCTTTCTTAAACTTTTCAACAGGTTTCTTTGCAAGCGATAAGTAGTCGGAATATCTTCTTTGTTCCAATCGCCTGCGTATTTATGTATGTATTTTCTTTTGTTATCTAACAAAGAGATAATAATGCTAACTAACGCCGGATGAGAAGGCCCTCTTGAATGTACGTACTTTACTCTGTTCAAACATTTCAGTACCTGAAAAATAATAACAGGATATGCTAGTAGTACGAACAAAAAGTTCCATTTATTTTTTCTGCTAAGGTTAGGCAACAAGATAGTCTTGAATTTATCGCCGGTTACTATCGACATTGATCGCCTCGGTTCTGAAACACAAGCACCTATCCATATTATTTCATCGAAAAGATCAGCTATAGATTCAAGTTCGTGCAATACGGGCTCATAAGCCAGCACTTGTTTACCTTGCCTGTACATAGCAGTATCAGATACAACTAAGAGTGTATTCTTCTGTATATCTCCAGGCAAGTATCTCTGTATTTTTCAGGGTTGAAGTATTGTGAATAAGCCGTCTGCATTCTTTCCTCTATACCTTCAGCTGATTGGATAGTGTTAATTCTTTTCACCCAGTTATTTACTTCAAAGTCATCCATTATAAATTCAGGAATTTCTGCGCATATCTTTTCTACAACAGTACCGGTGTTATATGTTATAAATGGCAGTCCGGCCGCTAGATATTCTTGAAGAACCAATGGCCCTGTTTCTACTGATGCTGTATGTATGGCTATCTGATATTTGTCGTATTCATCAGATAAGTTCGTAACGCCTTCAACAATATTTAACTCCGGGTGTACTTTTTTCAACTCTTTGTAATAATCTTCCTCCTGCCGGTTGCCGTAAACGGTCAGTTCAATGCCTGCAGCTTTCATTACATCAGCTGCAAAAGCAATATTTTTTGCGCTTCGAATATTAGCGACCATTATTGCTTTCTTATTCCTATTCGTTTTTCTGGTAATGGCTGCATTCTTATTAATTACATTCTCTAATAAGAATACTCGATCAGGATTTATATTCAGCAATTCTTGTGCTTTATTCACCTGTTGTTTGTTTACGCCTATGTAGTAATTTGGCTTGAGAACTCCTGATAATCTTAATGGAACTTTATCATTAAACTGTCCATGATCATGTAGTACTAATTTGTACTTACCTCTGAAAAGTAACTGCGCTAAACGAACATAAGCATGTACATGTCTTAAATGTGCATGAACAATATTGTATCTACTGAATGTTTTGTGAGCTTTGTAGAGTGTAATTAAACTGTATTTATTTTTTCGCTGCAACACATGCAATATCATTGCTTCATTCAGCTGTTCCTCCAAAGGGTAACCATCGTTGAATACCATACCTGCCACTTCAACATCAGTTTGCATTAGCATATCGGTAAGAGTAACAAAGATCTTCTCTGCACCTCCTGGTGATAATCTGTCTATGACATGCAGCACTTTCATTAGAAAGATATACCTCTTTTTTGCAACTCCGATTCAGCTATGTGCTTGTTCTCTTTATATGCTCTTTTCATAGCCGGTACTTTATAAAGGAAGAAGAATATACGCGACAGCTTCCTGATAGCATTTCCGTTTACCAGTAGCTGATTCATGTATTTAATCCGCACGTGGTTTTTGAATTGTTTACCTGTATAGTGCTTTTTGTAGATGAATATCTCAGAAGTGGTCGGGTTCAGAATTTTAGTAATAGAATTTTTGGTCATATAGTTGGTCACTACTCTTGCTTTGTGCGCTCTTAACCCTCCTGATGGTGCACGGTGGTGCCCGATAAGTGCTGAAGGGTCGAATATCATCAAAGCCCCGTTCATGTGGCAGCGCATGGCCAGATCATGGTCTGCTTTTACGTTTCTATTAAAGAACATGTCCATTCCACCGGCTTCTGTAACTACAGATCTTTTTATCAACGTTATAGGAAAAGAATCTGAAACAAAATAATGATGGTTGACCGGCCCATACTTTATTCCTTTCTCCCTCACATTCGATGCTACCATATCTGCATTAAAGCGGTACATAGTCTGTAACATTTTCTCTATAAGGTCAGATTTTATATCGTATGCATCATCTCCGAAAAAGAATATGTATTCACCTTTTGCTTCTTCTATCAACTTATTCCATGCAATACATTGCCCCTTTTCATCCTGTGGAAAATATCTAACTGTAAGTTTCGGGTATTTATTAAAGTCTATTTGCTGTCTATGCTCTTTATCTGTCTGGTCGGTAATCAGTATTTCTAAAGGAAGGATAGTTTGCTCATTCAGCTCTCTTAACTCTTCTTTTATATAAGGGTATCTATCTAGTGTTGGTGCTAATATTGATACAGTAGCCGGCTCAACTTTTGTATTTTCTTTTTCTGACGAATGAATAGATGGCTTAGGGTTTATATATTTTATGTGTTTTGTTTTGCGCCATGCTTTGTAATTCTTCAGCCACCCTTTTTTATTGAACAGGATCCATATCTGCCATTTACGTGGAAAAAACTGACGGGCAAAAATCCATTCGTCATTTATAGGTATATCAGGCTTTGCTGATTGTGTTTTTTTCAGCAGTGATGCATGATACCTGACAATACCACCTTGCTTCAACAACTGATAACCGAATGCTACACTTGCCATATCTAATGACTCGTATACATCAAAATGCAATCCTGTCTTTCTAATAGTATCTACTCTTACCAAGCACGCTCTGAAGCTAAGCCTGAAATTGGTATGTGTTACTTCAACTGCAGCATTTGAATTGTACATCCACGTGGGGTGGACATAGTTCATTACATCCGGGTATTCTTGCAGATTAAATCTTAGTCCCGCATGATAGGCATCAACAGGTTGCTGTGCTAAATACTTTATCAACTCCTCATCAAGCTGCTCCAGATTATGATCCAAGAATAATATCCAAGAGGCATCTGTAGCTTTAACTACTTCTTCTATTGTTTCTTGTAACGATGCGGGGTCAGCTTCAGTCGTAAAACTGTTACCAAGTGTCCACTCTACCTGACTATTACCGAAATGAATAAGGTCGATATTACTACTCAACTTCTGCTACTTGTTTATAGAATATTTCAAACTTCTTTATCTGCTCTTCTATGGTGAAGTTTGCTTTCACTCTATCTATTCCATTCATTCCCATTTGCTTTGCTTCTGCACTGTTATTATAAACCCACTCTAATTTATCTGCCATCGCCTCAGCATCATATATTGGCACGATATAGCCTGTTATACTATCTGCAATATTTTCTGCCAACCCATCAGCATTAGTGGCTATAACAGGCACACCGGTTGCTTGTGCTTCCAACACTGCATTACTGAACCCCTCAGATATAGCAGGATGCAAAAACACATCTGCCTGTTGCAACTCTTCTATTACATCTTCAGAAGTTTTGTTTCTTAAGATCAGCACTTCATTTTCCAAACCTAGTTCCTGTATGGCAAACTGTATAGGCTGTATATAATTGCCCTCTGCAATAATTCTGTATTCAAAAGGTATATTTTTCTTCTTGAGTAATGCTACCGCTTGCAAACCATATTCATAACCTTTTTTCCATGCCAGCCTGCCCACACTAACGATCCTGAACAGTTTGTTTTCTTTTCTGTTATCAGAAGGCTTGAAAACATTAGTATCTATACCCGGAGGTATAAGCACTTCTTTTTTATCTTCTTTATATCCTCTTTTCAAGGCGCGGTTTTTCAGGTCCTTCCCTAAAAAGTGAAAGCCATCAAATGACCTCCAGACTTCTTCATAAAAATTACTACGCTCAAGTCCTACATAATTGAGATCGTACCCTCTGAAGCTTACTATCGTCTTTGCGTCAACAAACTTTTTAATATCGCTGAACGAATGTGCGAGTGTACCATACTCGAAATGAATAATATCAGGGTTAAGTTTTTGTATCGGGAAATAGTTATTGAATTTGAAAGCAACCTTTTTTTTATCGGGTAAATACGTTTGTGATAATTGCCTCAATAGGGCAGAACTTTTTATCGGTGAACTTAAAATCCTTAGTTTATTTTTTAGGAATATGTCCAACATAGTCTTTATGCTCCACTTGTCGTGGAACAAATGAATCTTATACTCATTGCCGTACTTATCATAAAACTTCTGCCTGTTCTCCTTGCTATCCCAACAAATCAGGTGCACATCAAATAGCTTGCTGAGGCCGAATAGCTTATACTTTAAAAAGTCTGTTTCTGGCAGGGGAATCGAGTTGGTAACCAATAATATCTTCAAGCGCTTGCTCATAGTTTATTTAAAGCTTGCCTGATCTTTTCGTCAATATTATTTTTAAACTTTCCTTCTATTCCAAATCTCGATTGGAACATGTCTACTTCGTAACCGCCTTCTTTTACATTCTGATCAGTAGGTAAGTAAATATTTGTGCCCGCAAGGCAGCCGATATTGATAGTGTTACTTCCTATGGCTTCTGTAACCATATCTTTATACTCTGCGAATACCTCTGCTGATATGCCTACGAACTCTTTCTCGAAAATTGTGAGCTTTTTAAACCGAATAGGTGTTGTGTTATTGCTACCTATAACGTCACTTAGCGGCAATTCAGTTTGACTAACAGTGATGGATGATGCTTCGCCATATGTACTATCAGACATACTCTCTTTTACATCTTGCCAAAGCAGCTCGTTCCATTTGGTATAATATTCCATTGAAGGGAAACGCGTGTATTTTGGTCCTAATTGGAACTTGTACCTAAGCTCATCGTACCAGCGTGTATTAGTAACAACTGAAACATCAGGCTTCAAGTTTCCCGCAAAACCGATGGAGAATACTACAGGTAACTCCTCGTTATTATAGGTTTTACGTAGTTTATCTCTTATGTATCCTATAAAGTCTGCAGAGACATTTTTACGCTGAGGAAACCCGACAGGGTGACAAGCATAGTTCCAAAAAACAGACACAACAGTTCCTTTTTCATTGATGAATTTTACTGTATGAATCGTTGGTTCTTTTACCCCATAATAATCAGGGTACAGTAATACTTTCCTGTATAAACCAAAACCTTGTTTAGGTCGCCAGAGCTTTTTACGTCTGTTTACGTTTAGTTGTGAAATGCTACTTCCATATTCAACTCTTACTTTTTTATAGCTCCCCTCAAGTACCTGTGTTGTTAGTAGTTTCAACTTGCTTTTTACCACTTCATAATACTGCTTATCTAGTGCTCCCAGACCAGGCTTATCTTTATCTAACGATGGCGCAAAGTGAGTATGTGTGGCCATTACCCAGATACACTCAACAGGAATATTGAACTCTTTCGCAATTAACTCTTCAAATTCGAGAGGAGCAAACAATGTATCTATAGAATAGAGTAATATAGTTTGCGTTCCCTGTTTAATCGCTGCAAGATTGATCTCCAGTTTATCATGTATTGAATCATACACACCACTTCTTTCAGCAAAACCGGAAAGAGGTACTGCTTCTTGTGGTGTAATATCGATCTTGCAAGAATTAAATAACAGCTCCATATTATTTTTTGCGGCTTATCAGATAGTTATCTATAGCCAGCATGTCTATCTCTGAACTTAATAATACATCTATCGCCTGTCTTGCGTTTTCAACTATAGGAAAACCATGCAAATTAAATGATGTGTTCAACACGCAAGATATTCCTGTTATCCTTTTAAACTTTTGAATGATGTCATAAAATTCGGGATAACGTTCTTTATCTACTATTTGTGCTCTTGCAGTAAAGTCTGCCTGATGAATACCACAAATGATATTATCCCTACTTTCTTCTTTTGTATCAAATGCGAACATCATATAAGGTGAACCCTGCTCTTTTAATGAAGGAGGAATATCTATCATAGTTGCTGCTTCATCAGCAGGCATAGCCGGGGCAAAGGGCATCCAGAAATCACGCTTCTTTACACTACGGTTGATCTTATTGATATTTTGCATGCGCGAAGGGTTCGCTAAAACAGAACGGTTGCCTAGTGCTCGAGCGCCAAACTCCATACGTCCACTACATCTGGCAACAATCTTACCTTCACTCAGAGACTTTGCAATTGACTCATTAATATCATTTTCTATTGAGTAAGTGATCAGCTCATCATACTTTCCTAATATATCTTTTACATCACCAGGCTCTGTGCCAAGCGTATATTTTTCAAGCAGGCCTATTCTTTTATCATTTATTTTATTGTGTAAATAAAACGCTGCACCGAATATATTACTCTCGTCCCCGCAAGAAGGAAATACATCTACATACTCTACTTCAGGTAGTTGAGCTATTAACTTATTCAGTTTAACATTCATGAACACCCCGCCAGCACAGAGTATTTTCTTAATACCATGTTTTTTGATGTTACCCCTCACCCAACGTATTACAATTTCTTCGGTAAACGCTTGCAATCCTGCCGCTACATTATCAAAGCGTGCATTACCAAGTTGTCTGATCGCTCTGGCAAAAAATAATGAGTGATTGATAAACTCCGGGTTCCTGAATTCAGTATCGTCGTTATCGAGATATAATATCTGCTCAAAAAACTTCTTGTATTGCTCTGCGTAACCTGCCTGTACATAGGGTGCTAATCCCATCAGCTTATATTCATGCTCGTGAGAGCGAAAACCTAAATGATGTGTAATAGCAGAATAGATGTTACCAACAGAATATTCATTAGTGGCTGACTTTCTTTCAATAACACCCTCTTTTCCTATACTTACTGTACTACGCAGATCGTCACCTCCTCCGTCAAGTGTGAATATCAAATACGGCTCAACATTGCTTTTTGCCAATCCGTAATAAGCAGACGCTGCATGACACAAATGATGCTCTACATGCTCCACCTTATCTACATCTAATCCAAAGCTTTTTAGCTTTTCATAAAGCACATCATTATACTTATGTTTTTCTTTCTCATCTTGTTTTGCTTCAAGATACCCTCTGTATAAACCTGTTGATTTCAGTTTATTTTTTAACTCCAGTTTAGTACGTGACAATCTTGAGTTATAGGCCAGCATTTTACCGTAGTTATAGTGCCTGTTATACCTGTCATAGAATCTCTCGCGAGAAACATTGCCTAATAGTTTATCGCATATAACAACATTGGTAAGCTCTTCAGGTTTAAAGTATCTATTTTCAAGCAAGTATTTCAACGCTTGTTCAGGAAAACCGAACCAGTTCTTTACTCGGTTAAAACGCTCTTCTTCCAGGCATATTATCGGATCACCGTTTTTAAATAAACCGACAGAACTATTGATACCTGCATTTATGGATAATATGAAACTCAATTTCTCTCTTTATTTATTAAAAGGCTATCTACAACTTTTTCTATTAAGCTCTCTGTGAAGCGATCTGCACCGTCTATATTTAAATGTTCAGGGTCAAATACATTGCCCGGCCAGATATAGTCGAGCTGTGATATGTTATATTCATCATGATCTGACACGTCAACATAAAATATATTATCTCCTTCTATCTTGTTCATTTCCTTATCAAAGTCAAGCCCGTTTGTGATATGATCATTGTAAATGGACTGCGGCATGTTCAGAATAATAAGGTTGCTGTTTCGTTCTTTCAGAAAATGAGCAATTGCTTCTATTTCTTTTATTCGTTCTTTACTGAAGTTTTGCTCAGGTTGTTGTTTTTCAGGGATCAAAGATTTCAGGTACTCTCTAAACACTTCTTCATTCTTTAAGTATTCATCCTCAATCTTTTTTCGATAAATATTCTCACTTCTAAATACATCATCGTACTTATTTTTTAACGTTCTATCTACATCATATCTGAGCTGCGGTATGTTCAGGAACTCAGCTATTGTTTGTCCTGCGTCTTTTTCGGGAGTAACATCATTCAATACATGTTTTATGAAATCATGATATTGTCTGTTCTTATAACCCTCTAGCATTTCAACTCTATTCATTCCATATATCACAATCGTTTTGTCCTTAAATTTCAAACCTATCGAATCTGCCCTTTGCATAAAATAATGAGCAATAAATGGTGTGTTATTTCCGGTTGTGAAATCAAGTATTTTATTATTCGGATATTTTTCAAAAAAGGTTGCTCTGTTAAAGTCACAAAAAAATATTGAGCTGCCTAATAGAATTACATCAGGGGCTTCCTGTTCCCATAACTTGTATCGTAGATCAGGGTGTTCTCTTACTACGTAAGCCTCATTTTCCAACTTTATTTGTGGTAGTGTATATTCCGATGCATTGGGTGTGGATACCTGCAGGTTTTCATCACTTATTATATACTCCCAATAACTACCGTACATTTTTTTCAATACCTCCTTTCCTTGCTTACTTGATCTGTCATAATATATTAGCTCATGGTTTGACTGATTCATGAGACTTAGCTTTCCCGGATTGAAACTGTACTGGTTTGGATGTGCGGTATAGTACCATTTATTGCCTGCAAGTAATAAGATGATACTAATAATAAGTATCTGTACAATTCTTTTATAGTTCAATACTAAAAGTTGAAATAAATGAATTCAGAATTTTCTCCCATTAGTATCAATGCAAATAGAAAAGAAGCAAACACCCATGCAACGTTTCTCAGCTTTAATTTACTTTTTACAATCAACTCTTGTGAGTTCTTGAAAAAGAATGCCAATATTGAAAAAGCCAATAAGTAAAATAATATTCTGTTAGAGTAATAAGGCCTCTCCAGTAGTTGTGTATTCCACTCTCCGAATGAAATAAGGCCTCCTCCTATATTCAATTTAGCTAGTCGTTCAGGCAGTACTATGCCATTCAAACCAAACATACCTTTCAGCACCTTTGTTGCATCATTCCATGTTTCTGCCCTGAAGAATACCCATGCAAAATTGACAAATCCGAAAGTAAGTATCCAGGCAATAATTCGGGGTAGCCTAATATTAGTTCGTCTGAATAACCTTTCTATAATAATTGCCGCACCATGTAGTAAACCCCAAAATACAAACGTCCATGCTGCACCATGCCATAACCCACCGATAAGAAATACTATCATCAGGTTATAAAGTTCTCTAGCAAAACGTACTTTATTGCCTCCCAGTGGTATGTATATATAGTCTCTTAAAAAACGACTTAGTGTGATATGCCACCTTCTCCAAAAATCAGTTATACTTTTTGCTTTGTACGGTGAGTTGAAGTTGAACGGTATCTTTATATTAAACATTAGCCCTAAACCAACTGCCATATCACAGTAGCCGCTAAAATCGTAATATAACTGAAAGGTGTAGGACAATGATGTGATCCATGCCTCGGCAAAGTTTAAAGTCGTTGCTGTACTAAAACCCTTGTTAGCCCATATAGCAAAGGTGTCTGCTATGATCACTTTTTTTACAACTCCCAACATCACCATCAACAAACCGCGCAACAGGTTTTCATAATTGATGTGTTTATTGTTTTCATCCCTGAACTGGGGTAACATTTCTGCATGGTGCACAATAGGTCCTGCTATAAGCTGAGGAAAGAAAGAAACAAATAATGAATAATGTACCAGATTACCTTCAGATGTTTGAGCCCTGTAGCAGTCCACTAAAAAAGCAATGGTCTGAAAAGTGATAAAACTTATACCTAGCGGTAATACCAGCTGTTGTAGTGAAATACTTGTATCAGCAACTGCGTTCAGGTTTTCTATAAAGAAATTGCGATATTTAAAGTATCCCAGTAATAATATATCTACAGTAACTCCTGCTATCAATAGTACTTTGCTACTGCTGGCTGATCTACTAATGGTTATCTGCCTGCAAATAATGAAATTAAACAGGACAGTAAACAGCAATAAAAAGAAATATTCCGGCTTCCAGTAGCAATAGAATACAACCGAAGCCAGTAGCAAAAACAGCTTACCTGTATTATGACCTGTGACCTTATTCAGCAGAAAATAAACGCAAAAAGTAAGTGGCAAAAAAACCAATAAAAACTCGTAAGAGTTGAATAGCATTAGCTCATCACTTTATTAAGAAACAAGGCAAATGTTAAGAGCATTGATACTGTATATCCGTTAGCAGCTGTAGGATTGTTTTGCAGTGAAAAGAGCAGCTCTTTTGTTTTTACCTCGGGTACTATTTCTGAGAGTAATTTATTGTTCAATAATAATTCTTCAAGGTTCTTTTTCCCTTCCGGATTCAGGTAAAAGACTTCCCAGTTTCTTTGAATGGTTTGTTTGCCGGATAGTATTCTCTTCGTCTTGTTTACTGCTCTGTAAGCAAGGCTTCTGTTATTGAACACTTTATAATTATACAGGTTGCTATCGTACTCCTGCCATTTTATTTTTGCCAGCTCTGGATAGCAGTGTTTGATATATTCTATTTGTAACCTTCTGTTTTCTATTTGTGACTTTGATACACTGCAAAAGAAATCCACGATCTTATTATCATAGAACGGCAATACAGGAAATGCTCCTGGTTGGTACATCCTAACACTTGCCGTTGTCCAGCGGAATGACCATTCATCGGTCTTGTATATTTTAAACCTGAAGTCGGGATCATCAATGTACTTATACTTGTTGATGAATGTATCGAAATAGTCATGAAGATATTCGGGCTTTGCAAAAGAGACGTTATCCAATAGCCACTGAGAACCTTTCTTGACTACCTTATTCCTGAATGCAGTTTGCAGGTCGCTTACCTTCATATCATTCATCCATACATCGCCCCAGTGACCGCCTACAACTACTGTTGCATTTTTTGATAACCAATCTGTTGCTGATGCCTGCCTCGTACCATCTACATACTGAAAGAGTTCAACAGCTTCTGTGATCTCATCTAGTTTGTCAAACAGATAGTCTGGCATTGTATATGCATAAACGGGAATGTTCTTAGCATTGGCTACCTGTTTTGCTATTACAATTTCTTTTGAGTTATCAGTGTAGCCATAGGTCAATGCTTTTAGTTTAGCCATGTCTTTTCTGTGCTCACTTAAGGCACCGGCCAGCATTCTTGAATCAAGCCCTCCTGAAACAGGTAATGCAGCATACTCAACTTCAGTAGAAACATATAAAGATTCTTGAAGAATAGCATGTAACTCTTCGATGGTGTTACTCAGTGTTCTATTACCAGACTCATAACTCCAGTTCCAATATCTGGTTTGCTGTTGCAGTTTCAGTGATGAATCGAAACGATAATAAGAGGCCGGTAAAAATATATTAACTCCCTCCAGATAAGTTTTGTCGTTCGGGAAATAACCCATGGCCAAAAAACCTGTCAGACCTTCGTGGTCTAATATTTTCTGTTTCCTGTTTTTTGCGAGTGCGATATAAGACGTACTGATACTATTAGCTCCTGCTTCTTGTGAATAATAAGCATGATATGTACCTAGTCTGTTAGTAAAAACATGTGTACTATTATCTGTTTTAGCTATCACGAAGAGTATGTAATGTCCTGCGGGATCAACAAACCTCTTTTTGGTGTCAATGAATGCAACACAACGTTGCAGCAGTATTTCTGTACTGATGTACTCATACAGCTGACCTAGAATAATAAGCGTATGTTCTGCGGTATCAAGTACATCGAAAAAACCCGGCTGCTTGTACTGTTTGGGTAGACTCAGCCAGAATTTATAGTTCTCTTCTTTTATCCAGTCATTATTCCAACTCCTCTTATACTCTGGGGCTGTGCCATTCTCATTCAACCATATATCGTAAAAGGCACTCACTAGTAGCGCATTAGTTTTTTGTACAGATTTTCAAAGTCCTTCACTTCCCTTTCAATAGTATATTGGGTATACACTTTATCTAATCCCTGTTCTGCAAGTCTTTTAGCATGTGTCGGGTCGTTCTTAAAATTAGTAATACACCCTATCAGATCATTTACCTTTTCAGGATTGAATATCAGTCCTGTTTTTTCATGTTCTACCAGATCTCTATTGCCTGCCACATTACTTACTATACAAGGCACACCAGCTGCCATAGCTTCTAATACCGATACAGGACAACCTTCCTCATGTCCTTTGTATTGTGATGTTGTCAACGCAAATGCGTTAGAGGCGTTCAATAAACTATTGATATTCTCCACACTACCGGCAAATATTACCCTGTTTTGTACCCCCTCATTTCTTACTAGCGATTCCAGCTCAGTCTGATAATCTTCATCACGGACAGCACCGGCTAATACCAGATATACATTTTCTACCTTGGCAACAGCTTTGATCAAAGTAGCGTGATCTTTTGAACGGACTATTTGTGCTATACTACTGATAAGGAATGCATTCTCAGGAATATTGTATTCTTTTCTGGCACTCATATCAAAACCCGGTGTAAACGCTTTAGTATCTACACCACCGGTTATTAGATGTACTTTCTTTTTAGGTTTGTTCTTTCTCGCAAAAAAAGTTTCGAGCATTGTACTGTTACGTGCTATAACCGCGCTGGACAACATGGTCTTGGTTTTCCATGCCTTACGGCCCCAATTCATGTTCTTCTTAACATACACATATTTTGCACCGGACCATCTTGCTACAAATGCTTCTGAAAAATCAGATGACCAATTGAAAGATTGCCATATATCAAACTGCAGTTCTTTAAAATCTAACGCAAGCTTCTTTGCCTTGTTTATCTTCTGTATCAATGAGAGGCTTTCTTTTGCCATAAATGGTTGCACTACTATAGGTATCTTCTTTTCTATCACCTCATCAAACAAATCACCGCCTGTTTCCTGCACGCCTACCCACGGTTCAAATATTTCTTTATCTAAACCTTCAACTATGTTCAGCATCTCTCGGCCACTACCTGCCGTTTTGAAATTCGGTAGTGTGAATAAAACTTTGATCTTTTTCAATTTGTGTAATTATTTTCTGTAAAACGCTGCAAATTTTTCTTTGAATATTTTGCTGTTATGCCCTGACTGAATTTTTTCTTTTGCAGCAATTGCTATTGCAAATCTTTCATCATGGTTTAGAGATTGAAACTTTATTAGTGCATCTACCATGCTTTGGAGATCTCGAGGATGTACTATATACCCACTTGTCAAAGGCTCTATCACTTCTTTCATGCCGCCAACATCTGTAGTTATAACCGGGGTACCTATTGCCATAGCTTCTAACGCCACATTCGCGATACCTTCCTCTACACTGGGCAGCAATAATACATCATGTTCTTCTATCTTTTCTAATACTTCTGTGTGTTTTAAACCGTTTATGATCTCAACATCATTCTGCAAGCCTAATTGATGTATCTGGTATATAATATTCTGTGGTGTATCGCCTTGAGCGATCAATGTGTACTTAAATCTTACTCCTCTTTGCTTTAGCTGAAACAAAGTGTCTAGCGCATACTCATATCCCTTCTTCCAGAAGAAACGGCCTACTGATATAATATGTAAATGACTTTTAGTTGTTTTAGGTATTATCTCTTTCTTAAGTAGCTCATCATTCACGAAAGAGTAAATAACATCTGTCCTCTCTTTGTTAGCACCATACTTTTCTGCTTCTTTAGCTATTGCTTCTGACACTGCATGAAAACGGCGTACCAGTGGAAACAGCTTAAGGTAACTCGCTTTTATTTCAGGTCGTGTTATGGGTGTATAGTTGATATGAGCACCTCTCATACTCACCAGTACTTTGTCCTTAAAAATTCGGAATAATAAGTCGCGGTTGTGAATGTATGCTGTCCATTGTATATGTACCCTGTCAGGCTTAGCATATATTATGGGCATGTAAAACAAGAGGTTATGATACCAATCTTTTAAGCCTTTACTGTTAGCAAGTATTTTCCAAAAATGTTGAAACCCTGTTGCAATGACCAACCACTTGATGAATACTATTCTTGAAAGAAATCCGGACGGAACTATTATAGTTTTGACATTTGGTCCGTAGTTATGCTCACCATTTTTTTTTCCTATTACTGTCATTTCAAAACCCTCTTCTGCCATTACATTGATAAGGTTATCAATGAATGTAGTTGTTGGAACAGAACCTGAAATGATAGCTACTCGCATATTATACTCTATACACTGCTTTGAAGTATCCTTGAGCCTTGGGGTATGTCACACCCAGAAAACCTGATATTTTTTGCAACTCTTTTGGGTAGAATAGTTTTATAATAATGTTATATAGCAATACTACTGCTATGAGGGTGACGACTATCAACACTAGAGGATGTATACCTGATATTACGTTGAACATATAATAACTGCCATACCATAAAGCGGCAATTGTAACAGCAATGCTTATAAAAAATGGAGAGAGGTCTTTCAACCATTTTACAGGTGGTTGCTCTACTGCTTTCATCATTAGCCTCACCCGCCAGATGTAAAACATTGCACGAACAAAAACCAGTGTAGTAGCTACACCTGTCAATCCAAAGCTTGCACCAATATAAGAACCTGTCAGGTGTGTTGGCGTAAAGAATAAGTTTACAGTAAAAGACTGTTTGTTCAAATGGTATGAATTCATCACTACGTTAAATGAACTTGTAACTGCTCGTAATGCAGAGTAAACAATCAATATCTGCATAGGCAATACTGCAGCCAACCACTTCTCACCATACAAAAGCAAAACTATGGGCTTAGCAGCAACCAGCATGATGCCCAGAAAAGGTAGTATGATAAAAGAAAAGGTCTTCAGAAAATTGATATAGTTATGATAAAACTTCTGTTTGTCACTTACATATTTTGGTAGTACAGAAGCCAATACGTTATTAGAGATCATGACGAGTTGTGTGGTGAATAACTCGGCCATACGCATAGCTATACTATATATACCCAACGTGCCTAAGCCTAAAACTTTACCTATAATGAACCTGTCTCCCTGATCAGCCAGTCTTCTTAATAATGCAGACCCTATCAAATGTTTAGTAAAATTGAATATCTCTTTCCAGCGATTAGTAAATAGGGTAGTACCGGGTTTAAACTTTGTAGAGACGTAAAAAACAAGCGTTTGAATCGGAGATAGAATGAGTGTAGGCAATACCAAACTATATACGCCCCAACCTGCAAATACCGCAGCTACTTTTGCTAACGGGATCAAAATAATAAACGGTGTTTGTATACGCACCTGCTTATCAAACATCAGGTTTCTGCTAAGCCATGCTTTAGGGATAACCGATAATTGCGAGGATACAAAAACACCTGCAATGATGATACTTATACTCCATATCCTCCCATCTTCCTGGTAAGCTGCCCAGAAAGGAGCTATTAACAGGAAAATGATCACCATTAAAACAATTACCGCAACATTGAACCAGAATGCCGCTTTGAAAATTTGTTTAGTATCGTCCTTCCTGTAAGCGAGTAAAAATTCATTAATACCTGTGCTGCCAAATACTGATATCGTATATAATAACACCTCGCTGATACTGACCAAACCAAAGTCATACGGCGATAATTTACGCGCCAATATCACGACGGTTGTCAGACCCATCAGTTTTTCCAGCATATTACGCCGGAACAGTTTTATAAATCCTTTTGCTGCTTTTTTGCCGATACTCATATTGAGTCCAGCTTAGTATGTGAGCTATAAACGACTTACTGAGCCATTTTTCAATTGGTATTGCTCTTTGCTTTCGGGGCAGGTGGCAATACCCTTTTCATTAAAAGATAAGCGGTGCCCGTACTCACTCATCCAGCCTATTTGTCTACCGGGGTTACCTACTATCAGTGCATACTCAGGAACATCTTTGGTAACCACAGAACCTGCACCAATAAACGCATGTGCACCTATATCATGGCCACACACTATTGTAGCATTCGCACCAATAGTAGCTCCTTTCCCTACATGTGTTTTTGCATATTGCCCTCGCCTAACGATTTTGCTCCTCGGATTAGTAATGTTAGTAAACACACATGAGGGACCAAGAAAAACATCATCCTCACAGATAACACCTGTATATACAGATACATTGTTTTGTATCTTAACGTTATTACCTAATACTACCTTTGCTCCTATAAAAACGTTTTGACCTAGATTACAATTTTTACCAATCCTGCAACCACTCATTATATGCGAAAAATGCCAGACGTTAGTACCAGCACCTATCTCGCAATCTTCATCAACAATTGCGGTGGGATGAACAAAATATTCCATTATAAACGTGAATCAACGATTGTCTTATCAAGGCAACTCTTCACATCATATATAATGCCTTCAGGCGCTAACCACTCTTTCCAGTTCTTATCTGTGAATTCATTATGCGCTACTGCTAACACAACAGCATTGTATTTGCCTTTTTCCGGCATTTGTTTGGTCGTTTCTACACCATACTCGTGCATTACTTCTTCAGGGTTTGCCCATGGGTCGTAAACTGTAAGGTTTGCTTCGTATGAGCTGAGTTCTGCTATAATATCTACTACTCTGGTATTACGTACATCAGGGCAATTCTCTTTAAAAGTGACTCCTAATACAAGGATATTTGCATCCTTCACAGGCATGTCCCTTTTTATCATCTGCTTCACTACTTCATTAGCAATATAGCCGCCCATACTATCGTTTAACCGACGGCCGGCTAATATTATCTCAGGGTGATATCCTACTTCCTGTGCTTTTTGTGCCAGGTAATAAGGATCAACACCTATACAGTGACCGCCAACAAGCCCGGGTTTGAACGGCAAGAAATTCCATTTGGTGCCTGCTGCTTCCAGCACATCAGTAGTGTCGATACCCATACGGTTGAATATCTTCGCCAACTCATTAACGAATGCTATATTGATATCACGCTGTGCATTTTCGATAACTTTTGCTGCTTCTGCTACCTTTATGCCAGATGCTTTATGCGTACCTGCAACTATTACTTTCTTATATAACTGATCTACCTTTTCTGCTACCTCTTCTGTTGAGCCTGCAGTTACTTTCATGATCTTGGTAACGGTATGTTTCTTATCCCCGGGATTAATTCTTTCAGGTGAGTAACCACAGTAAAAATCTTTATTGTATTTAAGTCCTGATACTCTTTCCAATACCGGTACACACTCATCTTCTGTTACACCGGGATATACCGTTGACTCATAAATAACTATATCGCCTTTAGATAATACTTTACCGACTGTCTCGCTAGCCTTGTATAGTGGTGTAAGATCCGGGCGATTGTATTTATCTACAGGTGTAGGTACAGTGACTATAAAATAATTACAACCCTTTATATCATCCAGCTTGTTACTACAATACAATCCTTTATCCATTGAAGCGCTGTCTGCTATTACTGCTTTTAACTGTTCGTCTTCTACTTCAAGTGTATTATCGTGGCCAGTATTAAGTTCTTTAATCCTCTTTTCGTTTATATCAAAGCCTATAGTTGGGTAGTGTTTAGCAAACTCAACTGCTAATGGCAGGCCTACATATCCAAGACCGATAACTGCAATTTTTGTGTTGTTATTATCCATGTTCTTTTTGTTACAACAAGCTTATCTTTTGTTTCTGAATTTATTAAAGAAGCCTTTACTATTCTCTTCAAAATATCCTTCATAAGAACCGTAACCATAACCATAGCCGTAAGCTCCCATTTTGGTTTTTACATCATTTACAACTAGGTTCATTTCAGGTAGCTTACCCGTTCTTACCAATTCGTCTACGTTCTTCAACTGCTCTTTGTATGTATAGTTCATACGGCATACATACAATACCGTATCTGAATATTTACTTAATAGCTGAGCGTCAGTTACCAACCCTACAGGTGCAGAATCAATAATCACATAATCAAACTGCTCGTTAAGCATATCTAATAGCTCAGGTACTTTTTTAGACATCATCAACTCTGAAGGGTTTGGTGGTATTGCTCCTGAAGGTATTATATGCAATGTTTCTGAAACCTGTGATGATCTAATTATTTGTTGCAGTTCTGCTTTGCCGATCACGTATTCTGTAAAGCCCGGCTTATTGTCAATATTCAGATTAGCAGATATCTTTGGTTTACGTAGATCCAATTCTAGCAATACAACCCTTGCCCCTGATATAGCTAATGTAAGTGAGAGATTTAATGCTATGAATGATTTTCCTTCTCCACTCATACCTGATGTAAGTAATACCGTTTTCTTATTATCATCAGTAAGTGAAAATTGCAGGTTAGTTCTTAACGAACGGAATTGTTCTGCAACGATCGTCTTACTTTTTTCGTCAGCAACAATTTCTTCATTACCATCTGCATGTGCTATCTCACCGATGATACTCAACTTTGTGTGTTTCTTTATATCGTCCTTGTTATTGATCCGCACGTTCAGCAGCTCTTTCAGAAATACGCCGATACCCGGAATTATTATTCCTAAAGCAAAAGCAGCAAGGTATACTCTCTTCTTTCTGGGTTTATAAGGGCCTGCATCACTTTTAGCAGGGTCTATTATACGTGCGTTAGCAACCGTAGAAGATTTTGAGATGGCAGTTTCTTCTCTTTTCTTCAGTAAGAAAAGGTAGAGTTCTTGCTTTATATGTTGTTGTCTTGCATACTCTAAGTATATACGTTCCTGCTCCGGTACTTTTCTTATCTCACTATCTAATATGCCTGATTTCTTTTTCAACTCATCAATAGATACTTTGATGCTAGACTCCATTGATGATAAGGTACCTACCAGGTCTTTACGGATATTAGCCAGTTGAAAATCGATACTTTTTATTTCGGGGTTATCTTCTGTTCGTGTCATCAACATAGCAGACCTTTCTATCTGCAAATTGTTGTATGCCTCTATAGCTGCCATAGAGCCATCGTCTCTGATAAGTAGTGAAGAGGGCAACATTTTACCTTTGTTCTCTTCATCATTCATGTACTCTTTAAGCGATTCTATTACCCGTAGTTCAACTTCTTTTTGCGTTATCTGCTTCAGATAATCTGTACTGTAATCAAGCAACAGCTTCGACTGCTCTGTGAGGTTTGTGATCTTTCTTTTGCTCTTGAATTCTTCTATCTGTTTTTCAATATCATTCAGGTTATCAGATACCAGTATCAGTCGTTTATCTATAAAGTCAACTGTAGCTTCCATAGTAGTATTACGGTCGTCTACACTTGCCTTCTTATACACTTTCACCAGTTCGTTGAGTATATCCTCACCACGTTGCGGCAATATGTCAGAAATGGTCAATTCTATTACACTCGACTTCTTGCTTACTGATTCTACTTCCAGTGCTTTAAGTGTTCTTATAGCTTGTGTTTCAACAGGCTTTACCGAAATAGTAAAATCTTTATAGTCGTATGCCGGGTTTGCTGTATGCGATTGGTCGGTCAGTACCACTTTCCCGATAGGTAGTTCAATAGGTTTTCCCCATATCCCTTTTACTTCTTTACCCTTTACAGTAATTGTGTAGCTATTATCGTCAACAATACGCAGCGGATAACTTGCACCTACGGTTATATTCTTATTATATGTGGTAAATCTGAAAGGAAGGTCTTTGTAATAATACTCGCTTGTTTTTATTCTTCCCGGTGCATAATAATGAATGTTAAGATCAAGATTGCGCACCACCTGCTCCATAAGGGTTCTGCTTTTTATGATCTCGGTCTCATTATCAACATTGGCCGCTCCCGATTGTACCCCGAGGTCTTGCAGTATCTGCCCATCGCCCATACCCCCTTGCTTATCATCTTTAATAAGCATTTTGGCATGTGCTTCGTAAACAGGTGTTGTATAACGCAGGTAGATGTATGCTGTAACACAGGTAAGCGCAACACAAAACAGAAATAGTGGCCAGTAGGCCACTATTTTTGACAATACTTTCTCTACGTTGATGCTATTGTCACCGTCTGTATGATGCTCTTCTTTAAATATAGGCTCCATATCACGCATAGAATATGCCTAATTAAGTGGCAGCATATGCGACCCTTAGTTATTAAAACGGGACATTACGCTGACAATTGCAATACTAACCGATACAACACTTAATGTTAAACTTATTACCCTATCTATGCTCCTGTCAGAGGTTCCGGTTCTGGCTACCGCACGTAGTGGTTCTACATATATTTTGTCTCCTGACTGTAGGTAGTAATAGTCAGACTGGAACAGGTCTGTTCTGTTCAGATCGACCCTAGTAAATATCGTTTCTCCGTCCAGCTCGCGTATCAGCATCACATTGCTCCTCTTTGCCCCTAAGGTCAGGTCTCCTGCTAAAGCTATAGCATCCAGTATCGTTACTTTTTCGTTCGCTATAGCATATCTGCCGGGGCTACCTACCTCACCAAAAACTGAAACAATAAAGTTCAACATACGTACATTGACCAGAGGGTCTTTGTAGTATTTAAGCATGGTTTCCCTGATATGTTCCTTTGCCTCCATAATGGTCAACCCTTCCAACTTCAACTTACCAACCAGCGGCATTTCTACATTACCATTTTTATCAACCATGTAGCCTGTAGCAGTCTGGCCTTCATTTCCACTTCCACTTACCGATTCTGTAGAAACTTCTCCTCCTTTCCTGGAATCAATGGTAGATATGTCAATATCCAGTATATCTCCTTTCTGAATAACCAGTTCCTGATACTTCGCCAGCTTCATTCTCGTCTCTACACCAACACTATCCGTTATGTTCTGGAAATAAGCAACATTTTTGGCACTATGGCATGATGACAACGAGTAAGTTAATGCCAGTAACACAAAAGTAAATATTGAAAAACCGGCTTTTTTATTCTTGTATATGTACATATCCCTGCGGATTTAAGCCCAAATGTAGTGAAAAACTATACTGATTTATAGCCTGTTGTATTACTTATGAGTAAATAAGTAAGGTTTATCCGGCCACTTTTGACAATGATTGAACAGGTAGTTTTGCCACCATATTTAAACCTAGTGTGTGTAAATGTAATGTCGCTTTATTTCCTTTTACTTTCAGTACAGTGCCTTCTGCATCTTTCAAAGGCCCCTCATTTACTACAATAGATTCTCCTTCTGATACTACAAGCCTTATTTCCGCATCTTTATAATCTTCCAAAAAGTCCTGTATCGCTTCTATTTCAAAATCACGTACTATGCCCGGTTTTCCGTTCATCCACAAAAAACGCACTGCTCCGGGTGTACATAATACTTCTACACTTTCCTTCTTATAATTGTCCAACTCTACAAAAATATAGGAGCTGAAAACCGGCTGTTGAACCTTTTTCTTCCTGTCGCTCCATTGCTTTACTACTTCTCGTAGCGGACAATACACTTCAATGCCTTTATTAGCTAACAATGTTGCCAGCTTTTTTTCATTTCTGGGTTTTGTATATAGCACGTACCAACTCATACTTTCTCAGTTTTATTTTCCCAAAGCAATAGGTATTTATTATTGTCTGTTTCTTCAAGGCGGTGATGCTCCCACTCGTCAGAGTTGTAAGTGATAAAACGTACTTTCTTTTTTATCAGTAACTCTCCTCTGCCTATCATATGCAGTAAATATTGCTTATCAATATCCCCAACAAATACTAGATCAATGATACCACTGTCCTTACCATTAGCATAATCACCGGTAAGGTATACTTGCTCCAGGTTACCTATTCTTTCAATGATCACTTCTATTACCCTGTCAACACCAATATACTTTAAAAGTATTCTATGTATATCATGAAACAGCGGGTGCTTGTCGTTTGCTTTGTATAGCTTTTTATTGCCTATGTTTTCTGATCGCAACATATCCGCTTCTTCAAACCGGTTCAGCTCTACTCTTACGCTGTTAGTACTTTCATCAAACTCTTCAGCCAAGCCCCTAAGATAGGCGGTGGTGCCCGGGTTCAAAAACAATCGGAGCAGTAGCTTTATCCGCGTTCGGGATGATATTAATGTTTCAAGCATTAGATTATTATTTATTGTATTTGCATGGCTTCGCCATGGTCGGTCACAATACGACCACAGAACGAGTAAATTTATTACTCAATCTATGGCAAAAGTATAAATAATATTAGCTAATGTAAAGTGCTTTATGCCTTCTATAATGCAAGAGATTTTATGTCTTCCTGCGCTTTTTTGAAGTCTTCGTGCTTACCTATATCCAACCAATAGCCCAATATAGGGAAAGAGACAAGTTTTTTGCCTTCTTCTATTAGCGACTCCATTAAGTCAGTTACATTATAGAATTCATTATGTGGAACCAATGATAAAAGCTCTTTTTTGATAATATAAATACCCGCATTAGAATAGTAGGTATACCTTGGCTTTTCTTTTAGTGCAGATACCAAGTTGCCGTTTTCCACTTCCATTACTCCATATGGTACATCTACATGATAACTGGTAGTAGCCACTGCCATATCAGCACCAGAAGCTATAAACTGTTGGAAAAACCCATTATAGTCTATATCTGTCAACAAGTCAGAGTTCATGACCATCACATAGTCGTGCTCTAACTCTTCTACCAACTTCACAGAACCTAACGTTCCAAGGGGCTTATCTTCATGAACATATTTTATTGATACGCCTTTATCACAACCGTTTCCAAAGTAGTCTTTTATACAATCGGCCAGGTAATTGACACTCAGGTATATATTCTTGATGCCAAATTTTATAAGCCGGTCAATATTATGTTCTATAATCGGTTTTTCGCCAACATGTAGCATTGGCTTAGGTGTTTCTGCTGTTAGTGGCATTAGCCTTTGTCCTTTTCCTCCCGCCATAATAAAAACATCAGCCGGTATTACTCCTTGTATATCCTGCAGATTGAGTATGCGTAGAATCTTCTTATTACGGTCTACAATTGGTATTACCATGAAGTTCTTCAGGCGTAATTCATTTATATCCGCTCTATGAATTTCATCTTCATAAATAAACAATGGGTTCTCCTGTATGAATTCTGTAAGTGGGCTCTCAAGCGTCAAGCCTTTCAATATCCCCCTGCGGATGTCACCATCTGTTAGTGAGCCAATAAGGTTATCCTGTTCGTTTGCTACAATAAGTACGGTATTTTTCTTCAGCTCATTCAGCTTGGGAAAAGTATCTTTTACCGAGTCGGTAGTATAAACTATATGCTTCTTATCCTTATTATTCATTTTACAGTGGTTATGTTCTCGGTTAATTACTCACTGCAAAATATTTATATAGGTATAGGCATGAAGAATTTTGTGATGTGAATAACATCAGAAAAACATAACAATAACAAGCTATTCACAAATTATGGCCTGTAACTACTTGGGATGTTCACTATCCTGTCTTCCAGCCACTCTGAATTAGTAAGGTCGCCACTTTGACAATGCTTATACATTTCCAGTTTGTTCATGAGCCTCCATATAGGGCGGGTCATTACTTTACTACCATTTGTAGCTTCCAGAAATGAGTTGCGTGCTTCCAGATCTTTTAGTACCACGCAGTTCAGCCAATAGTTAGCAGTAGTACCTTCCATCTCCCATACAAAACCGATGTCATTATTGCTGAAGTACTCCTTATACTTTTCTGCCAGTTGACGTTTGTTAGCAAGAATTGTCTCTAATGACTCTAGCTGTGCACAGGCCAGTGCGGCATTCAGGTTAGGCATACGGAAATTGAAACCTACTTCATCATGCACGAATTCGTATGGGTGCGGCACTTTGGCCGTTGTAGAAATATGTTTGGCATGTTTGGCTAGTGCTTCATCATTAGTAACGATAGCACCGCCGCCGCCACAGGTAACTGTTTTATTACCATTGAAGCTGAATGTTCCCAGCTTACCGAATGTACCTGTATGTTTACCATTGTAGTAGCTGCCTAAAGATTCTGCGGCATCTTCTACCACTATGATGTTATATTTATCACAAACCTCAACGATCTTATCAATCCTGGCAGGGAAACCGAAAGTGTGCATGGGTATGCAGGCTGCTATGCGCTTACCCGTTGTTTTATTATAACAAGCTCCGTCCTTTAGCTCCGCATTTTCTTTCAGAAATGTTTCTAATGCTTCAGGAGATAATCCCATTGTATCTCTATCTACATCTACAAATACAGGAGTAGCGTTAACATGAGTTATAGCATTGGCCGTAGCTACGAAAGTGAGTGGTTGGGTTATCACCTCATCTCCTGCTTTTACTCCTGCCGATATTAATGCCAGCTGCAAAGCTACCGTACCATTGGTAGTAGCTACTGCATATTTAGCACCTGTTATTTCTGCCATCATCTCTTCAAAGCGGTTCACGAATGCACCAACAGAAGAAACGAAAGTAGAATCTATTGTTTCTGCTAAATACTTCTTCTCATTACCTATGAAATGAGGGGCATGTAATGGCAAAAACTCTTCAGGGCAATTGAATACTTCCCTGATGTAGCTGATAACGTCGTTATACATTCTTGTACTTATTATCGTCAGGGTTGGTGATGAAGCCGGCATCCAGTACTTCTCTTATTTGCGCAATACCTTTCGGTACATCGAACATCAGTTCAAAACCAAGACGCTCTTTTATCTTTTCAAACTTCACACGATAGTCGCGCGGGTCTTCGTTTTTCTTTACATACTCTATTTCAGCTTCCGGTATCTGCTTTTTGATCTCGTCAACGATCATCTGCTTCTGATAGTTCTCAGATGTATCACCTACGTTGAACACATCGTAAGCTACCTTATCTTCATCGGCTTCTATTACCGTAACCACAGAGCGAGCCAGATCATAAACATGACAATATGGTCTCCAGAACTGCTCTCCGAATACTACCAACTTCCTGCCAAGTGCCAACTCTTTGGTGAACTCATTCACCGTAAGGTCGAAACGAGGGCGAAGTGATAAACCATATACTGTAGAGAAACGCAAACAGGTAGGCTTGCAATTGTTGTCCCTGTCTTGTCCTAATAAGAATTGTTCTGTTTCTACTTTAGTCTCCGCGTATTTTGATATTGGCTTCAATGCAGACTCTTCCGTTATGAACGCCTCAGGGTCATCCATTTTACCATAATTACTACAGGTAGAAGCAAATACAAAACGTTTTACTCCTTTTGCATTAGCAGTATTATATAATAGTTTACTACCGTCTACGTTCGTAGTTTGCGCCAGCTCCTTATCCTTTGCACAGGCAGGGTCGCCTACTATTGCTGCAAGGTGTGCTACACAGTCTACTCCTTCTACTGCTTTGGCTACATCTGCTTCATTACGTACATCACCCTTTATAAATTCAAAATTGGGATAGTTGAACATATCGATGATAGGCTCACCACCATACATAAGGCTATCCAGCACACGCACCTGGTATCCTTTCTCCAATAATTGTCTGGTAAGGGTACAACCGATATATCCTGCACCACCTGTAACTAGAATCTTTTTAGACATTGTATATTATTATATATGAATGGTTCTGATAATTGGCGCAAATATATGAAAGCAAACTTATGATTATAAGCCGCTAGCTGACAATAACAATATCTTCATAGAAAAATATGTTATAAATGTATCATCTTATTACGGAAAGGATATGCCTGCAGCAGGTTCAGTATCTCGGGCCTGTTTTTAATGCTTTCCAATACTTCAGCATGTTTTGCGTGGTGCATATCAGATCCGCAGTAGTCATACATACCGTCTTCCAGTAGTTTTTCTGCCACTTGTTTTACCGGCTTACCATAGTAACCTGTCAATGCATTCACATTCAGTTGCAGGAAGCAGCCCCTGTCTTTCAGTTCGCGGTATTTGTCAAGATTGTGGTGGTAATACCCATAACGCTCAGGGTGTGCCATAATCGGGCGGTAACCCGCATTCTGCATTTTGAAGATAATATCGTTCAGGTTGAATGGCTCGAACATGAATGAGATCTCTACCAGTACTTCATTCTCACGAACCGTCAATAATGGTTGGTTATCTATCAACCCAAGAAAGTAATCATCAATGAAATACTCAGCCGCTGCATGTACAGGGAAGTTGATACCATGCTGCGCCATGGCTTGTTTTAATACTTCGAGTCCGTTGTTGATGGTAGCAGGAGTGTTAGGATAGTGGTCTACTTTGATGTGTGGGGTAGTGACCACACGAGTATAACCCATCTCTCTCATGCGCTCTATCATATAGAGGCTGTCCTCAACGGTTTGTGCCCCGTCATCTATACCCGGTATGAAGTGCGAGTGCATATCCGCCCCAAGGAATGAGAAGTCATCTACCAATGGCGAACCATCGTAGGCTTCTGTGATCTTTTCCTTTTTAGAGCCGAATAGTCTTGAGAACATGGTTGTACTCCTCTTTCTTGAATCCTTAAAAGTACAGAAAGGCTGTTACGTGGGCAATATCCTAACAAAGGAATAACAAAAGTGGTTACCTCACCCCAGCCCTCTCCTGAAGGAGAAGCCTTGTGCGTATATCACCTTGACTAAAACACGAACAAAGGGACACAAAAATATTGATGTCCATCGCGTAACTAGATCGCCACGTCGCTATCTGTCGTGGCAGATACCTCCTCGTGATGACGGTAAAAGAAACCCTACACATCATACGTATTACCCTCTATAGAAGTATGTGTGTTCGGGAACACTTCACGTGCCTCTGCACGAAATGGGGTTACATCACGATACTTACTGGAATAGTGGCCCAACAATAATTGCTTTGCGCCTGCTTTTTTAGCGATCTCTGCTGCCTGTACTGATGTACTATGATAACGTGCTGCGGCTTTCTCTGCATTGTCATGCAGGTAAGTACTTTCGTGATAAATAGTATCTGCACCTTCAATGTATTTCAGGAAAGAATCTGTGTACAAGGTATCTGCACAATAGGCATATTTCTTTGGTCTGGGCCCGTCTGTGGTAACTTCTTCGTTCTTTACAATAGTGCCATCTTCGCGTATATAATCTTCTCCGGCTTTCAGGTTATCATAAAAGCTCCTCGGTATATCCTGTTCTTTACACTGTATAGGTAATATCTTTCTACCCTTGGTTTTGCTTTCTACTAAAAAACCGTGGCAGGGTATACGATGCTCTGTAGGGAAGCTCGTTACCTTAAATGTATCGGTATCTATTAACAGCTCACTGCCTTCGCTTAACGGTTTAAAATGTAAAGGATAAGACAACACGGTATCTGCCTCGTGCAATACTGCATCAAGCATAGGTTTTAATGCTGCCGGACCGTATAAATATACTGGTGCTACTCTGCCCAACAGGCTCATACTGTTAATCAACCCGTGCAAACCAAAGTAATGGTCGCCGTGCATATGGCTGATGAATATATGGCTCAGTTTCCGCCAACGCAACCCATGTTTTTGCATCTGCACCTGCGTTCCTTCACCGCAATCCATCATCAGGTATTCACCGTAAACGGAAACTATCTGTGATGTGGGGTTTCTACCAAAGGCAGGCAGTGCTGAATTATTTCCAAGTATTGTTACTTTCATAGGGGCACAATATCACTTTATCTCTCAACACCTATTTATTGTAATGCACGCCGTATACCTGACGTTAAGGACAAATATGCACAAAAATATTCAGATGCGTTTTTTGTTTAATTAATGTCGCAAAAAACTACTCTCCATTTAACAATTCGCGCTCCAGTATCTCCATACTGATTATATCTACTGCTTCCTGCATGGTAGGTGTATAGTTGATTGTCTCTGTTATGTCATTTTCTTTCAGTTGATTCAACACATCGCCAGTAGCATTCGTAAATACTAAAGAGCGCTCATTTTCATAACAATATTCATGTAGTATTGTTAGTTCTTTAAGCGTGGAGATGTCTGCCAGAGTGCAGTTTTGCAAGTCAATAATGTAGTTGTCATTGCCATCTCCGGTAGTTTTTTGAAGGTTTTGGCGTAAGGCTGCTGTCATATTAGCATCTATAGCAGTAGTGGCAGGGGTTATTATGATGTAAGTCGGTTTGGTATCATATTTGAACTCCATATAGTATCAGTTTTGTAAGCGGATAGTCATATAACGGCGATAAAAATAACATATCCCTTATATTAATTGTTTTATATTGTAGATAGCTATCAGCGTTTGATAATGATATAGTGAAACCTGATACGAGGCTACCATCATTATCAGTAATTTTAAAAAAACAGGAGTTAATTCATGGATTCTAATTTTTCACCAAAAGTAAAAGAGATCATCTCTTTCAGCCGCGAGGAAGCTTTGAGGCTGGGGAATGATTTCATCGGCACGGAGCACTTATTGCTGGGCCTTATCAGGGATGGTGAAGGGCTGGCCGTACAGGTACTGCAGAACATGCAGGTAGACCTGTTCGATCTAAGAAAGGAACTGGAGATGGCCATACGTGACAAAAGCAACAAGCCACTGGCTAATATCAATAGTTTGCCGCTAACCAAACAGGCAGAGAAAGTAATACGCATCACTGTACTGGAAGCTAAGGCACTGAAAAGCCCTTCTGTAGAAACAGAACACCTGATGTTGTCTATCCTTAAGAATAAAGAGAATGTGGCAACACAGATATTGCACCAGTACGATGTTGATTATGAACGTTTCAAAACAGAATTAGGTATCATGCAGGGAGATGCACCACATGCTGATTACAGCGATCCGGGTTCTGAAGAGTTTGAAGAAGATGATGATCAGCGTAAACAGTTTCAACAACGCAGGCAGGCAGGTAGTAGTAAGTCTAAAACACCTGTACTGGACAACTTTGGCCGAGACATTACCAAAATGGCAGAGGCTGGCAGCCTGGATCCGATAGTAGGTCGTGAAGAAGAGATAGAGCGCGTATCGCAGATACTATCTCGCCGTAAAAAGAACAACCCGATACTAATAGGAGAGCCGGGGGTTGGTAAAACTGCTATTGTAGAAGGGCTGGCGATGCGCATTGTGCAGCGCAAAGTTTCAAGGGTATTATTCGATAAGCGTGTAATAAGCCTTGACCTTGCGGCATTGGTTGCAGGTACTAAATACCGTGGCCAGTTTGAAGAGCGCATGAAGGCGATCATGAATGAACTGGAGAAGAACAGGGATGTAATTCTCTTCATTGATGAGATACATACTATAGTAGGTGCAGGTGGAGCTTCTGGCTCACTGGATGCTTCAAATATCTTTAAGCCGGCACTTGCTCGTGGAGACCTGCAATGTATAGGTGCTTCTACATTGGATGAGTACCGTATGTACATTGAGAAAGACGGTGCACTTGACCGTCGTTTCCAGAAAGTAATGGTAGACCCGCCAAGTGTGGAAGAGACCATTACCATACTCAACAACATCAAGTCTAAATACGAAGAGTTTCACAATGTAACTTATGACGATGAGAGCATTGATGCTTGTGTGAAACTCAGTGACAGGTATATGACCGATCGTCTATTACCGGATAAAGCAATAGACGTATTGGACGAAGTAGGTGCTCGTGTTCACCTGAAGAACATTAACGTACCGCAGAATATACTTGACCTTGAAGAGCAAATTGAAGAGATAAAGAATGAGAAGAACAAAGTAGTTAAGAGTCAACGTTTTGAAGAGGCTGCTGCTTTACGTGATAGAGAGAAAAGACTAGGAGAGGAGCTGGACAAGGCAAAAGCAGAATGGGAAGAAGAAGCAAAGAACAAGCGCTACCCTATAAATGAAGAGCATATTGCTGAAGTAATAAGCATGATGACAGGTATCCCTGTTATGCGCATGGTAGAAGCTGAAAGCAAAAAGCTGCGCCGTATGGGCGATGACCTAAAAGGTGCTGTGATAGGACAGGAAGAAGCTATTAGCAAAGTGGTGAAAGCCATACAGCGAAACAGGGTAGGTCTTAAAGACCCGAAAAAACCTATCGGTTCATTTATATTCTTAGGTCCTACAGGTGTAGGTAAAACAGAGCTGGCTCGTGCATTGGCGCGCCATATGTTCGATAGTGATGAATCACTTATACGCATTGACATGAGTGAGTACATGGAGAAGTTCTCAGTGAGCAGACTGATAGGTGCGCCTCCGGGATATGTAGGTTATGAAGAGGGTGGACAGCTTACTGAAAAAGTACGTCGCAAGCCTTACTCTGTTGTATTACTTGATGAGATAGAAAAAGCACACCCTGATATCTTCAACATATTATTACAGGTATTAGATGATGGTATGCTTACTGATGGCCTTGGCCGTAAGGTTGACTTTAAGAACACGCTCATCATTATGACCTCGAACATAGGTGTTCGTCAGTTGAAAGATTTTGGTGCAGGTGTAGGCTTTACCACCTCTGCAAAAGCTGATAATGCTGAGGAGTTGAGCAAGGGAGTTATTGAAAAAGCGTTGAAGCGCACGTTCTCCCCTGAGTTCCTGAACAGGATCGATGATGTGGTAATATTCAACTCACTTACAGAAGAGCACATTGGCCAGATCATAGACATCATAATGAAAGACGTTATGAAACGCCTGAGCAATCTTGGCTTCAACCTAGATCTGAAAGATGCTGCCAAACACTTCATTGCAGAAAAAGGTTATGACGTACAGTTTGGTGCCAGGCCACTTCATAGAGCTATTCAGAAATATCTGGAAGACCCGCTGGCAGAAGAGTTGCTCAACCAGAAGATAAAAGAGGGTGATACTGTGATAGCAGACTTAGATGAAGAGAAAAAAGAGCTCACTTTTAAAGTGGACAACAAACGCTCTTCCAAGAAAAATGAATCTGCCGGAGCAGACAAAGATTAATTCATAAGTACTATTGATTTTTAAGGGCTGCTTTGCAGCCCTTTTTTATTATAACAATTACATGACACAGTTAATTCCAACGCTTATTGTCATAATGCGGTCTTAATGTTTAATAAAACCATATTTATAGGGTCAAAGTGCTACACAATAAAATTATTATTACATCACTATTTGTACTAAGCAGTATGTTCTGTTTTGCACAACAAAATCTTGTGCCCAACCCAAGCTTTGAAGATACATTGAAATGCCCTTTGTTCCTATCAGAAATACCTTATTCAAAAAATTACAACATTTTCAAATCCGTTGCCTATTGGTCTAACCCTGTAAGGCTTACAACACCGGATTATTTTCATAAATGTACTCCTTCGCACGGACAGGTAGAAATACCTTACAATATAATGGGGCACCAGTTTCCGCGCACAGGAGATGCGTATGCAGGTATAGTTGTTTATCATGGTACACCCATACCTACCGGGCCACAATTTTATTCTGAATATATTTATTGTAAACTGAAAAGCCCGTTAGCAGCCGGCAGCAGCTACACAGTTTCTTTTTATGTAAGTGCAACATTCCCGGCAGCAACACGGTCTAACAGTTATTACGCTGTAGACAGAATAGGAGCGCACTTGTCTGACACTATAGCATATCGTGAAGACGGATATAAATCGTTGAATCTGCCATTCCATATCAGGAACCCTAAAAACAATATCTTGAATGATACTATAAGCTGGGTGGAAGTATCAGGAAAATACATTGCAAAAGGCGGTGAAGAATACATGTACATCGGTAATTTTTATGCCGCGAATGATACCATGAAGTTTGAACAGATCTTTCCAGAACAGCCTGCACCGGCTCACACCTACTTCAGCTACTACTATATAGATGATGTTTCTGTACGATTAGATACTCACTGCGATACTTTCACAACTGCAACAGAAACAAAACTATGCGCTAATGAATTCATCACGCTGAGTTCATCTGTTGATACCGCTGATAGCTATACATGGAATCAGGGACAGGGTAGTAAAAATATCAATGTTTATCAACCGGGTACATACTGGGTAGCTGCTACTAAAGATACTTGCGACCTGTATGTAGACACTTTCTATGTTAAGCAATTTTCTAATGCTGTTATTAATTTCTACACCCGAGTATTATGTACAGAAGACTCGTCTTCAATAGAACTGATCCCAACAGTTAGTGATGCTGATAGCTTTTTATGGAGTACCGGTGCATCCTCTTCAACGATAAGCGTTAGTGATACGGGCTTATATAGTTGTACATCAATAAAAGGTTGTGATATTCATATCGATTACTTTACAGTGCACTCAATAGAGTTAGAAGATGAACTATCACTTGGTAATGATACTCTGCTTTGTGATGGTATTACATATACTTTGGGAAATCAACTTAGTGATAACATCAATTATAAATGGAATACAGGTGCAAACGTATGTTGCATTGACATTACTAATAGCGGAAATTACATATTAAGTATCACAAACGGTTGTAACACCAAAAAAGACAGTATTAATGTTGAGTTTTATGAATGTGTGAATTGCATCAGTGTACCTACTGCTTTCACTCCTAACAATGACGGGTTGAATGATGTATTTAAAGTACTGTCAAGGTGCCCAATAGAAGAATACAAAATTATTATTGTGAATCGTTGGGGAGAACAAGTATTCACATCCGATGATGTAAGCGATGGCTGGGATGGTACTTTCAAAGGTCATAACGCTGACATAGGTGCATATCATTTCTTAATACAATACCGAGCATTACTTGCAGAGCAAAAAGAGATAATAAAAGGGGATATTTCGTTGATACGCTAAGTTGTAAGTAGGCTTTGGCTAATTTAGATGTACATGTTATTGAAGCCGATATTTACTGTACTCATCACTATTGCGACAACTACCGTTTTCGCACAGCAAAACCTTGTACCCAACCCCAGTTTTGAAGATTATATTACCTGCCCACATAGTAACAGTCAGATACGTTACAGCGAAACCTACTCGGCATTTATTACTGTAACAGCTTGGTGTAACCCTGTAAAACAAAGTACACCTGATTATTTTAATGCTTGTGATACTACAGGTAGAGTATCTGTACCAGATAACTTCAACGGTGTGCAACCTGCCAGAACAGGTAATGCATACACAGGCATATATACGTATGTACGTAACTTGCCATCTGTCTCTGAATATGCAGAATATATCTATTGTAAGTTATCACAAAAGCTTATTCAGGGAGTGAGTTATGATGTCAGTTTTTATGTTAGTGGTGTGCCTGGGAAGGGCTCTGCCAATAACCCATATGCCGCTGTGGATAGAATAGGAGTATCTTTCTCTGATACTATTGCTTACGAAAAAGGGTCTGGATTTGTAATGAATATACCTTACAGTATTAAGAGTACACCCGGCATATTCTTAGATGATACTGTAGGTTGGACAAAAATATCAGGTCGGTATACCGCAAAAGGGGGTGAAGAATATTTGTACATAGGTAACTTTTGGGACTCTTCTTTCTTACTGACAAAGTTCTATTATCCTGACTCAACTCCTTCTTTTCAAACACTCTCTTATTACTATATTGATGATGTATCTGTAACAAAAGCAACGATATGCGATACATTCATAACTGTACACGATACTATTATCTGTGATAACGATTATGTAACACTCAGTTCATCTGTTGACAGTGCTGATAGTTATATCTGGAGCCAAGGACAAAACGGAAAAACTCAAAATATATATACCGCGGGAAGATATTGGGTAGGTGCAACAAGAGATACCTGCGATTACTATATTGATAGCTTCATTGTAAGAAAGTTTCTTGATACTTTATATTCAACATTTGATACTATTGTTTGCCAACACATACCATATGAAATAACACTTCGCTCCTCTGCTGGTACAGGAGCAAGCAGTTATACCTGGAGTAATGAAAATAATACAATGAACACTGTTGTTACTAATACAGGCATATATTCATGCACTGCTATAAAAGATTGTATTGTTTACATTGATAACATTACTTTAAAACCGAAAGTCTTTCCTTATGCACTTGACCTTGGTAGCGATACTATGCTGTGCAAAGGTGTAATATATACTATCGGGCAACCAATAAATGATCAACTAAAATACGAATGGAACACACAAGAAAATACATGCTGTATTAATGTAACACAAGAAGGCGGCTACAAACTAACCATTACCGATGGTTGTTACAGCATTAGCGATGAGGTAAACATTAAATACTACGAGTGTATAGATTGCATCAGCGTACCTACTGCTTTCACTCCTAACAATGACGGACTGAATGATGTATTTAAAGTACAGTCAAGGTGCCCTATAGAAGAGTATAAAATTATTATTGTGAATCGTTGGGGAGAACAAGTATTCACATCCGATGATGTAAGCAAAGGCTGGGATGGTACTTTCAAAGGTCGTACAGCTGACATAGGTGCATACCATTACCTTATAAAGTACAAAGCTATACTAAGTGAGCAAACTGAAATACTGAAGGGAGATATTAATCTTATCAGATAAATTCTTTACGCCAGAACCTCTTCTTGGCTAACTCTTCTGGGGGCAATAGCTTTAACAGCATTGGCAATAGCTGATATATGGTCTGGTGTAGTACCGCAACAACCACCGACTATATTTACCCAACCTTCATTTGCAAAGTCGGCAATTATAGCTGCAGTCATTTCAGGAGATTCATCATACTCACCCATAGCATTTGGCAACCCTGCATTCGGGTAGCAGCTTATATAACAGGTGGCCAGTTCTGATAGCTCTTCTATATGCGGGCGCATTTCCTTACCACCAAGTGCACAGTTCAAGCCTATACTTACAGGATTAGCATGCGCTACAGAAATATAAAACGCTTCTAAAGTTTGTCCGCTGAGTGTTCTACCTGAAGCATCGGTAATAGTTCCCGATATCATTAGTGGCAATTTTTCTTTACCTGTTTCGCGGAAGTATTTATTGACCGCGAATATGGCCGCTTTGGCGTTGAGTGTATCGAAAATAGTTTCCAGTAAAAGTATATCTGCACCACCTTCAACCAGTCCGCTTATCTGCTCATAATAAGCATCTGCAATTTCATCAAAAGTAACTGCTCTATAACCCGGGTCGTTAACATCTGGCGAAAGAGATAAAGTTTTATTCATCGGCCCGATGGCTCCTGCGACAAATTTTACGGTTCCGGGATGTTCCTCCATGTATTGTTCTACAGCTTCTTTCGCCAACTTTGCAGCAGCTATGTTTATTTCATATGCCAATTTCTGCATATCATAGTCTGCTAAAGAAACTGCCTGTGCATTAAAAGTATTGGTCTCAAGAATATCAGCACCTGCTTCAAGGTATTCTTTATGAATACTTCTGATTATGTCAGGCTGTGTCAATACCAATAGATCATTATTACCCTTAAGATCAGAAGGCCAATCTTTAAAACGCTCACCACGATAATCTTCTTCAGAAAGTTTATGCCTTTGTATCATAGTGCCCATAGCACCATCTATCAGCAAAATTCTTTCGTCAAGACTATTCTTCAGTTGTTGCGTTTTATCCATACAGTAAAAATACGTGGATTTGCTGAACGCACCTAGTAATGATCTCTATACAAGTATTGATGTTAGGCCTCTGCCTTCATCAGTTTCTCATATTTCTTACGGTCTTCCTCATTGAGTAATATCTTCCTCAGGCGAATATTCTCAGGCGTTACCTCAATACACTCGTCCTGCTGAATGTATTCCATACACTCTTCAAGGCTCATTTGTATTTTCGGAGCTATGCGATTAGCATCATCACTACCGCTGGCGCGGTGGTTGGTCAGCTTTTTGTTTTCAATTACGTTCACGTTCAGGTCTCCCGGTTTGATGTTCTCTGCAACGATCATACCAGTATACACTTCCTCACCCGGATCTACAAAGAAGTTACCACGGTCTTGAAGTTTATCTATTGAATATGGAGTAGTTGTTCCTGTAAACTTAGAAATGAGTACACCATTGTTACGTCCTTGTATCGGGCCCTTCCATGGTTTGTATTCATTAAATCGGTGTGCCATTACAGCCTCACCTGCTGTACTTGTAAGCATTTGAGAACGCAAGCCTATCATACCACGAGATGGTATTTCAAACTCAAGGTGCTGCATTTCGCCCTTGCCTTCCATCACCAGCATTTCACCTTTGCGCTGTGTAACAAGATCAATTACTTTACCACTATACTCTCCCGGCACATCCACTACCAATGTTTCATAAGGCTCACACTTCACACCATCAATTTCTTTTACTATCACCTGCGGTTGTCCTACTGTCAACTCATAACCTTCACGGCGCATAGTTTCGACCAATACACTCAGGTGCATGATACCGCGTCCATATACTAAGAACTTATCTGCATCATCCGTATCATGAACACGCAATGCTAAGTTTTTCTCTAACTCTTTTGTCAGCCTGTCACGAATGTGGCGACTGGTAACGAATTTACCCTCTTTACCAAAGAACGGTGAGTTGTTAATGCTGAACTGCATGTTCATTGTAGGTTCATCTATTGAGATCACCTCTAATGCTTCAGGATTTTCTGCATCAGCTATTGTCTCCCCGATCTGGAAACCATCTATACCTACTACTGCACAAAGGTCACCGGCATGAACTTCATTCACTCTCATCTTGCCCATACCTTCAAATACATACAGCTCTTTCACCTTGCTACGAACTATCTTGCCGTCTGCTTTACACAGTGAAACACTCTGTCCTTCTTTGATAGTACCACGTGTTACTTTACCAACAGCAATACGACCAAGGAAGCTTGAGTAATCTAATGATGTGATCTGCATTTGCAGTGTACCTTCCTCTGCTTTCGGCTCCGGTACTTTTTCAAGAATAGTATCTAGCAGCGGTATGATGTCTTCTGTTTTTTCAAGAGATGTATTGAACCAACCTTGTTTTGAAGAACCATATAGTGTAGGGAAGTCCAGCTGCTTTTCTGTAGCATCCAGCTGAAAGAATAATTCAAACACCTGATCGTGTACTTCTTCAGGGCGACAGTTGTCTTTATCTACTTTATTAATAACAACGATCGGATGCAGGTTTAATTGCAATGCTTTTTGCAGTACGAAACGTGTTTGTGGCATTGGCCCTTCAAAAGCATCTACCAACAACAGCACACCGTCTGCCATTTTCAATACACGTTCAACCTCACCACCAAAGTCGGCGTGACCTGGAGTGTCAATTACATTTATCTTAATGTCATTATAAGTTACCGAAGCATTCTTACTGAATATGGTAATACCTCTCTCACGCTCAAGATCATTGTTATCCATGATGAGCTCACCTGTCTCTTGGTTGTCACGGAAAACCTGTGTAGTATGTAATATCTTGTCTACTAATGTTGTTTTACCGTGGTCAACGTGTGCAATAATTGCAATATTCCTTATGTTCATTTCAAGTTGTACGAATGGCGTGAACCACCCTTTTTTATATTATTCCTGTCAGTATATTTACACTGGTTCAGCGGAAATTCGCGCAAAGGTATGGAATAAACACCAGTAATAGACTTTAGAGAGTTTTTAATATTATTAATAATGAAAAGAATCATTGTAGCTACATTAATACTCCTTGCTGCTTGTCAGCCTACAGAGGAAAATAATACAGAACAAACTGCTGATACGGCAAATACGAAAACAGAGGAGCAAACCATTCAAGAAGGTGAGTTTGAGTTAAAGCAGTATTATTTTGTCATGTTGACCCGTGGAACAAAAAGAGGAGAGATAACTGATACAGCTAAGATCAATCAGTTACAAATGGACCATCTGGCCAATATTGACAGACTTTATAATGAAGGAAAAATTTTAGTGGCCGGCCCTTTCGGTGACGATGGTAACTGGAGAGGTATCTTAATATTCAATTGTCCTACAAAAGAAGAAGTAGAAGAACACCTACAAACAGACCCAATGATACAAGCCGGATGGCTGGGCTACGAAGTGCACCCATGGTGGACAGCCAAGAATGAGGTATTTAAATAATGCTCAATTCAGCTTGAACGGAGCTAACAATTTAAACTCTGGAATGTCTACAGTAAACTTGGTTTTGTCGAAGAGGTTTTCCATTTGGTAGGTACCGTACATCTTTCCTACATCAGAGCGAAGGTTGCAAGCTGATATATATTGGTATGATTCTCCGGGTTGAATTATCGGTTGTTCACCTACAACGCCATCACCTTCCACTTCTCTTAGCTTGGTACCGTAATAGGAGTCTGCTATGTACCAATGCCTGCTGAGTAGTTGTACGGGATTAGAACTTTGGTTCTCTATTGTGATGCGGTAAGCGTGAAGGTATTCCGAACTCAAAGGGTTCGACTGTTCTGTTTGGTAAAAAGTTTCTACCGTAATACTTACACCCTTTGTTACCTGTTGTACCATACTCAATGGTTTATGTAAATATACGGTATTTTCAAAGTAAACGGTTTTACCTTGTGTTTAATATTTCGTTAATGGCATTATAGATAATCGGAGACTCATATCCCTTTTGTGCCAGATAGCGATATATTTTCTGCTTACGAGTAAAGTGGTTTTTCTCGCTTCTTAGTTCTGATAATTTTTTTTGCGCAAGATCTATTGCTGTTTGCTGATATTCAGTTTCGTCAATTTCAGTCAGTGCTTTTTTGATGCAGTAATCAGATACTTGTTGAAATTGCAGTTGCTGGACGATCTTTCTCTTACCCCATTGTTTCATTCTGAACTTTCCTCTGGCCAAAGCACGTGCATATCTTTCTTCATTCAGAATGTCATCACTTATCAGGTTGGCTAAATGTTCTTCCACTTCATCTTTCCTACAACCCAGCTCGTATAGTTTATTCCTCGCCTCTTTGTGCGATCGCTCCTGGTACCTGCAATAATGTTCAATGGCTGACCTTACTCCGTCCATCTACTACCTCCCCATATATACCATCAATATTTGTACGTCGCTAGGATTCACACCACTTATCCTGCTGGCCTGTCCCAATGTACTGGGTTTTATTTTTGTGAGCTTTTGTCTGGCTTCTGTTGATAATGCTTTTAGTTTCTCATAGTCGAAGCTTTCCGGAATGATCGCATCTTCCAGAGAAGCCATTTTCTGTACCAATTCTTTTTCCTTTTCTATATAGGTATCATACTTAGCTTGTATCTCTGCCTGCTCTAGTGTAAGTGTATCCGAAACAGATATAGCTTCTTTCAGCCCATCAATATGTTCCAACATGTCTTTCAGGTTGATGCCAGGGCGGAGCAGTAGTTTCATCGCTTTTGTTTTCTCTTTTAAAGGCGAAGAGCCGACTCCTTCCAAATAGGGGTTAACAGCTAATGGTTCCACGGGGAACATTTCCAATGCTTCTTTAACCTTTGCGACATTTTCTTTCTTCTCCTCTACCCTTTTTAAGCGTTCATCAGATGCCAACCCAAGCTCATAACCAAGCGGAGTAAGCCTAATGTCTGCATTGTCTTGTCTTAATAAAGTTCTGAATTCAGCCCTGCTGGTAAACATACGGTATGGTTCGTCAGTACCTTTATTTATAAGGTCATCTATTAGTACTCCTATATAGGCATCACTCCTTTTAAGAATTACTGGGTCTTGTTCATGTACTTTCCTGTGTGCATTAATACCTGCCATTAAACCCTGACAAGCCGCCTCTTCGTATCCAGTTGTTCCGTTTATCTGCCCTGCAAAGTATAAGTTATTGACCAGTTTGGTTTCAAGCGTGAATTGTAGCTGTGTTGGCGGGAAATAGTCGTACTCTATAGCATATCCTGGGCGGAAAAACTTACAATTCTCAAAGCCGGGAACCATTTGCAGTGCCTTATATTGTACTTCTTCAGGCAATGAAGTACTAAACCCATTCACATAAATCTCTACGGTATTCCAACCTTCGGGCTCAACAAACAGCTGATGTCTTTCTCGTTCTGCAAAGCGACTGATCTTATCTTCAATACTTGGGCAATACCTTGGCCCACTACCCTTTATACGTCCCTGATACATGGGAGACTGCTCGAAACCGGTCTTCAATATCTCATGTACCTCAGGGCTAGTATAGGCTATCCAACAATTTCTTTGCTGTTCAGGTTTAATTTTCTCGATAGGCAGGTAAGAAAACCCTACTATTTCATCATCTCCATCCTGCACCTCCATCTTAGAATAATCCAAACTTCTACCATCTACCCTTGGTGGTGTACCTGTTTTCAGCCTATCGCTCTCAAAACCATAACTTACCAGCTGCTCCGTTAACCCTGTTGCTCCCTTTTCACCCATTCTACCGCCTCCGAACTGCTTTTCTCCTACATGAATCACCCCGTTTAGGAAGGTTCCGTTAGTCAAAACAACTGATTTACCGTATATCTCCTGACCCATTCCCGTTTTTACACCCTTAACTGTTCCACGTGAAACAATTAACTCTTTCACCATATCCTGCCAAAAATCAAGATTAGGTGTGGCCTCGAGCATTTCTCGCCATAACTGAGCAAACAACATACGGTCATTCTGTGTACGAGGACTCCACATTCCGGGACCTTTTGAGCGATTAAGCATGCGAAACTGGATCATGCTCTTATCAGTAGCAATTGCACTGTATCCGCCCAGGGCATCTATCTCACGGACGATCTGCCCTTTTGCTATACCACCCATTGCAGGATTGCAGCTCATTTGGGCAATAGTCTGCATGTTCATAGTAACAAGCAGGGTTTTAGAGCCCATATTGGCTGCTGCTGCTGCTGCCTCACAGCCTGCATGACCACCACCTACTACAATCACATCGTATTCAGGAAACATAGCTGCAAAGGTACGAACGAATAAAACATTTATAGTGATTTAATGTTGTATCTCTTTATTATTCGATAACTTTAATATATAACCAAAAAATCTAGGCTATGAGGTATATTATCACTCTGACACTTATCCTATTTTCACTTCAAAACGCTTATACACAAGGCTTTTCAGCTGGTGTACGTTCAGGGGTAGGGGCAAGCTTTGATGCATCAGAGTTTTGTAACAGTGATAAACACTACTCGTGGAATAACGAAGCATATTCAAGATATGAGACAAATGGTAAGTTTGCTTTTGAAGCAAGAGCAGGACACTATAAGAGCTCTAATGGTGGAAAAATTTCACAAGGACCATTGGAGTATAACCAAATTGCAGAGGGTAGTTATCCCGGGAATAAAAGACTGAACAGTCTTGGAAGAAACAATTATTACCTTTCATTCTCTACTCAGTATGATATAACTTGCCCTGCGATGCAAGAACGTTGCTCCTTCCTGAAAAACATAAATAGTTTTATAGGTGTAGATGTAGGTGGAGTCTACACAAACGAATTGATTGAGGTTCAAGAGCATCAAAATACTGGCGATATTCAAGAATATACATACAATGATGAGACTTTAAACCTCCTATTCGGCATTAGCCACACACTTCAGTATAGTCTAACAGAGCAACTAAATATAAATTCATCTGTTAGAATGATGGTTAATCAAAGCAACTTTTCACAAGTTAATAATGAATTAGGTAGTTATCTGAGTTTTATGCTTGGTGCAGGATATAAATTTTAATATAAGATTGATAATCAGTTAATTATAAGAACAATAGTCAAACCGTTCCACGTGGAACGGTTTTTTAATGATCTGATAAAATATTAGAACATATCTTGTATGTTCCACGTGGAACTAAATATAATATGATGAGAAAAATAGTCTTTATACTAATGATGGGGATAGCTTCATGTGCTGAACCATTGGAAATAGATACATTAATATTTGCAGACAAAATATACTCTTGCGATAGCAACTTTAATATAAATAATACAATTGCTATTCATAAAGGGAAAGTAATAATGGTTGGAGAGCGAGATGTCCTAGATAGAATATTTAAGCCAACTAATACAATAGACGTCTCAGACAAGTATGTATATCCCGGATTTATAGATGCACACTGTCACTTTAGCAGTTATGCTTTGAACAAGTATATGTGTGACCTGATAGGAACTAAATCTTTTAATGAGGTAATAGAAAGGGTTATTGATTATGAAAAAGTAAATAAACTAACCTGGTTATATGGTAGAGGCTGGGATCAGAATGATTGGGAGGATAAGCAATTCCCGGATAAAGGAGTACTGGACAAGCTTTTCCCGGATAAACCTGTCATACTTAAACGCATTGATGGGCATGCAATACTATGCAATCAGAAAGCATTAGATCTTGCAGGCATCAATAGGCATACTAATATAGCTGGTGGCATAATTGAAAAGAAGAATGGTTTGCTGACAGGTATATTAATAGACAATGCCTGCAACCCGGTAGAAGACATAATTCCAAAGTTATCTACCACTCAGAAAATACACTATCTAAAAGAAGCAGAAAAAGAATGCTTCTCGTATGGATTAACTGGTGTAGTAGACTGTGGTATAAATTCAAACAGAATAAAATTTCTTGACTCTTTGTATAAAGAAAACCTTCTGATCATCGGAAACTCTGTTTTGTTATCACAGGATAAAAAAACACTTGTGCAATTAGCAAAAAGTGGCTTTTACAAAAATGGTCAGTTCCAGATAAACGGAATAAAGATGTATGCAGATGGTGCTCTTGGTTCAAGAGGAGCATGTCTGTTGCATCCTTACTCTGATAAAAAAGATCACCATGGCATGATGTTATCAAATATTGACTCTTTCAGGTCAATTTGTAAGCTTGCCAGAGAGGCTCAGCTTCAACTATGCACACATGCTATAGGGGACAGTGCAAACCGCGCGATTCTCAGGCTTTATAGCGAATTTCTGGAAAAAGGTAATGATGCGCGGTGGCGTATTGAACATGCACAAATAGTTGATTATCAGGACTATAACGTGTTTTCAGAGTACAATATAATACCTTCGGTACAACCAACACATGCAACCTCTGATATGCCATGGGCTATAGATAGATTAGGAGAAAAACGAATATCTACAGCATACGCGTATAAAACATTATTAGTGCAGAATGACTGGATGCCATTAGGTACAGATTTTCCTGTTGAACAAATAAACCCATTAACTACTTTTTATGCAGCAGTAACACGAAAAGATAAAAACGGAAACCCAAAGAAAGGTTTTATGGCAGATCAAGCTTTGAGCAGAAAAGAAGCGTTATTAGGTATGACACTCTGGGCAGCAAAAAGTGTATTCTGGGAAAATGAAAAAGGGAGCTTAGAAGAAAATGGATATGCTAATACATTAGAAGAATGTAAAGATGCAGACCTTGTAATTCTGGATACAGACATTATGAATTGTACTGAAGATGAGATACTAAATACAAAAGTATTATACACAATCGTGAAAGGTAAAATAGTATACAATAAAAAAGGAGCTGAATAGATCAGCTCCTTTTATACTATACTTTATAGTTCCTTATTTAACAATAGAGAATCGCTTAACAGTAACCTCGTCATCAACGTCAGTAAGTATATAATATATACCTGCTGCCATTTCTCCAGTATTGATAGTGAATTTATCTTTACCCGTTACGTTCTGATGTTTTTCTCTCGTTATTTCCTGGCCAACACCGTTCAATAATACATAGTTAACTTTTTCTGCTGTTTTACCGTTCAGGTCAACAGATACATTAACCACATCAGTAGCAGGGTTAGGATAAAGCTCAATGATATTTGATTGAGCAATTTCGTTCTCTACTTCATCAACATCTACTGTAAATAGTGATAACCTCATCGGTACAGCAGGTACAAGACCATTCTTCTGTTGAGAGAACCTGATAGAATCTACTGCAAAATAATAGCTCTCAAATGGGAAGTGGAACATTGCCTGAGTTGCCGGTTGTCCTTGAAGATCCTGGAAATCAGCATTGTGTAATGGTGCGTATGGCTCACGTATCTGAGAAGATGAGTGCCACCTTGACCATGATCTTGTGTAATAGTTACTAGATGCATCTACACTTAAAAATGCACCACCAGGCACTGTTACAGACATCCAATACCATGTATTAGCTTTAGTAACTAAAGGTTGTGCAGCATTACCGGCATCAGCCATAGTAACTGTCATTAACTGTCCTGATGTGTCTCCTGCAGCATATCTCCTTAAACCTGCACCAACAAGGTTCATTTCAGGGCAAGCAATAATACTATCACTGTTAGCATCATTCCACTCCCAAGCTAGTACATATACATCACCTAAATTACTAAGATCTGTATTCTCACCACTTAACACAAATTGTGCACTTTGAATCTGGTAGTTTGCTTTTTCAATATAATACATAGGGCCCCATGTAAATGCTGCACCAGAGTTAAACCTATAGCCTAAACCTCTTCTAGGTTCATTGTTAGCAAGGTCGTAAAGTCCTTTTGAATAAAGGCCGTTTGTGATGTCAATAGTATATTTCTGGATATTATCTTGAGGAAACTGATCTGTTTGGTCAGAGATCAGTTCATATGTTACTTCATATTGTCCCGTACCTGTTGGATTTAGTGTATAGGTATCATCAATAAAAGGAGTAACAATAGAATCAGCAGCAGCAAATGAGCTGATGGCAGTACTAGAGTCTTCTCTAACAACAGTAGCAGAACCACCTGTTGGCGTCCACCTTACAGTAGTTTTGATTTTTACATTTGTTACAGTAGTACTACCAAAGTTTGCGGCTACTGCTCCGTCAACGTTCTTTAAAGGAAGACCTGTATTACCATCCATCTGTTGGATAGGAATAGCGTATGCATGACCTAAACTTAGTCCATCATCAACAAAGCCAATATCTGTAGCAAATCCTTGTCCCCAAGTGGTCATAGATATCTTAGCACCATTAGCTATTTGTGCTTCTATAGCTGCACCATCTACATCAGAAACCATGATTACAGGAATGTTTACGCTAGCGCCTTGAGCACCTGCACCCATACCTACCGGAGGACCTGATATATTGTTGACAATGATAACTGCGATTGCACCTGCATTCTCAGCTTGTTTTGCTTTAGCACCGAATTCACAGTTGCCTCTTTTCACTAATGCTACCTTGTTTTGAAGAGCAGTAGCGTTGGTCAATACTCCACATGCTTCGTAAGGGTCAGCTTTTACAATGTCAACATTTAGCAATGTATTACCAACATCTTTGATAGCCTTACCCCAGTCACCACCGGCAGTATCTCCATCGTTTGAGATCCTGTATGTAACCGGACCTGCAATAGAACTTGGAGCAACAAGCAATACTCTTTCACCGACATAGTCCTTGTACCAGTTCGTCTCCCAATTACCCATTTTCGTTTGCGCAGTACCTATCAACGGCAGGCTTATAAGCGCAATGAGTATTAAATTTAATAAGTTGAATTTTCTCATAGTATAACCTTTTATAATAGCAAATTTAGTAGCCTACTAAAATAGCTATAATTTGAATTCCATCCAACAAATATTACCTGCGTATGACAAATACGGATACTCTGTAATCCAGCAATGTCCTGTACATGGCAACTTGGTAGTAATAGCAAGTAGAATGGCATTCATGTCTCTTTTCAATAGCTCAGTTTAGCAAAGACATCTAAGGTATGATCTATTTCCAGATCGAGGAAAGCATTTCGTTTTAAATTTTCAACAGCGAAAATCGACAGTATTATTCTTCCTAATAATTAATAATATAATTTATTTAAAAAGGATTATTACTAATTAGGGCTGTGAATATGAGGATATAAAACAGATATTCTCCTTGCAAATTTCAGAAACTATTATCGTACCCAAGAAATCAAATAGTAATCCACAAATGAAAACATTGTTAAATGGAGATGTTCACAGAAAAAGCACTCAATGTTAATTAAATATAGTGTGTACAAAACTGTTGATGTGAAATTCTGATGTTGGTGTTAATAACCCTTAATATTAATTTAACAATTAGGTAAGGTTACATTAATGATTTGTATATGTTGGATAAGTACCCCAGATATACAATCATTGTTCACCTTAATACACAATTAAGATTGAATAACTTTTTTAAAAGAATATGAGAATTCTACTCTATAATGTAAATACAATAGATATATACAGTATAAAAGAGGAATAGTTCATCAAAATCACATTTTTTCATATAAATTTGCCGTCCTTACAATAAACAGGTAATAATATGTCTGTAATACAGAATATAAGAAACAAGTATGCAGGCCTTACTATAGGCTTGATAGTTCTCGCGTTGATAGGCTTTATCCTCATGGATGCTTTTAAACCGGGCTCTTCATTTTTAGGAGATGATAGCAGCCTGGCAAAAGTAAACGGGGAGAAAATAGAATATCTTGAATACCAGCGCAGGATAAATGATTTTGAAATATTGTACAGCGGCCAACAAGCTGTTGATGATAATATGCGTGCGCAGCTTCGTGAGCAGGCAATAGTAGAACTCATTAAAGAGCAATTGGTAAAAGAAGAAGCAGAAAAACTAGGCTTAACAACGACAGCTGCCGAAGAAAAAGAGATGATCTATGGTGCTAACCCTGATCAGGCAGTAAAATCATACCAGATATTTCTTGATCCGGATACTAGAGCGTTTGACCCGCAAAGAGTCAAAAACTTTGAACAACAGGGCAGCCAACTGGATCCTAACAGTGATATATACCAGCAATGGTCTAAAGCATATGAGCACTGGGGTGCAATGAAGAGGTATATAGTAAGAAACAATGTTACCAACAAATACAACACAATGTTTGCAGGTGCAGCATATGTACCGGCGTTTGTAATAAAACACAAAGCAGAGCTTGAAAAGAAGATGGCCAATATAGACTATGTGAGTATTGGTTATGATAATGAAGAGCAAATAACAGTATCAGATGATGAGATAGAAGCCTATATGAAAGATCATAAGGCAGAATATACTGTTAAGGAACCAACAAGAGCATTCGATTATGTTGCCTTCAGAGTAGTACCAACGGCTGATGATACGGCAAGAGCCTTGGGAGCATTAATAGATATTAAAGCTGACTTTGAAAATACAACAGAGAATGAAAACTTCGTGAACAGGAACTCACAACAAAGCTATAGAGGTAATTATGTGATGAAGTCTACTTACATGTCTCAATATTCTGATTCTATTTTCAGTAAAAATGTTGGTGAGGTGTTTGGTCCTTTCTACGAAGAGAATTTTTACAAGCTTGTAAAAGTAACAGACAAAAAGCAGTACCCCGACTCTGTTAAGTGCAGACACATATTAATTAAAACACAGCAACAACAACAGCCTGTTGCAGCAGACAGTATCGCGAAATCAAGGTTAGACAGCGCTGTAAGAGAAATAAAAGCCGGAGTAGATTTCAATCAGGTGGTGCAGAAGTACTCTGACGATGATGGTAGTAAAGCAACTGCAGGTGAGTATACTTTTGCATTCAGCCAGAAAGAGGGTATCTCTAAAGAATTCGCAGATTTTATTTTTGAAAATAAAGTTGGCGCAAAAGATACGGTGTATGTTGAAAATGCCAGTTATGCAGGCTACCACTATATAGAAATATTGGAGCAAAAAGATATGCAGACAGCATATCAACTGGCTACCATTACTAAAGAGTTGTACGCGGGAGAAGCAACAGAAAATGAAGTATACGGTAGAGCTGCTTCATTCGTATCAAAAAACAATACTGCTGAAGCATTTGACAAAGCAGTGAAAGAAGGTACTTACGACAAAAGGTTTGCAGATAACATTGCACCGACAGCATTTAAGATAAACGGCCTTGGTCCTTCACGTGATATAGTACGCTGGGCATATGAAGCAGAAGTCGGAGATGTATCAGAAGTATTTGCCCTGGATAAAATGTATGTAGTGGCAAAACTAGCGAGAGTACAGGAAGAGGGCTTAATGAAACTTAGCGATAATATTCGTGCCACTGTCACTGAAATATTAAAAACTAAGAAAAGAGCTGATCAACTAGCAAGTAAGTATGGCAATAAGAATGATCTTAACGCTGTAGCTACTGAGACAGGATCTGAACTAAAGTCTGCTGACTCATTCAATGCCGCTACTTCGTTTGTAGGTGAAATAGGTTATGAGCCTACACTTACTGGTTATGTATTCAGTAATAAAGTAGAAAAGAATAAAGTTGAAAAACTAAAAGGCGAAACAGGACTTATCTTTTTTAAAGTAAAGAGCGTGTATGATGCGCCAAATAGTAACACGGATACAACTTTTATTGAAAGAGAGAGACAAATGCAACAGAACCAGTTAAAGGGTAATTTAGGTTATCAGGTGTTAGAGTCTTTGAAGCAAGATGCTAAGGTCAAGTATAACACCAACAGGTTCTAATTATATAAGAATGTGTTAATCGAGCATAAATAAAAACAGGGGCTTAATAGCCCCTGTTTTTTTACATAAAGTAGGAGTGTTCTTACCTTTGTATCAAATCATCTATTATGGATAATATCGTAAATAAGGTAGCTGAGAGTGGCATCATTACGTTGAATCTGGAAACCTATTTACCGGATGAAGATAAGGTTGTTGTTTTTGACCTTAAGCCGTTTCTTTTTAAAGAAATGATATTGAAAGAAAAAGACTTTCGTGCGGAAATGAAGGCTCATGATTGGGAACAGTATAAAGATAAATATGTAGCCATACATACTTCAGTAGATGCAATTGTGCCTATGTGGGCATATATGCTGGTTAGTTCAAATCTTAATGGCATAGCAGCAGGAGTATATTTTGGTAGTAAAGAAGAATATATAAGAAAGATAACTACCGATAATATCAACAATATAGATGCAACTGAATATGCTGACAAAAGGGTTGTACTTAAAGGTTGTGGAGATAAGTCTGTACCTGAAGCGGCATACATAGCAGCTACAGAAAAAATAAAACCAGTAGTAAAATCGCTTATGTATGGAGAACCTTGTTCTACAGTGCCGATATATAAACAGCCATTGAAGCGGAGCTAGACTACTAATATATTTTCAGCCATTCGCTCAGATAGCTGTATGGTTTTATTGTTTTTGTCCTTTACCATCAGGCTATTGTCGTAGGGCATCCTCTCCAGAACAGTAACTTCAGAGCCTATATTCAAGCCATATATTTCAAGCTGCTGCAAAAAAACGCTGGAGGTATCACTTACTGTAACAATTGAAAATATACCACCTACTTTAGCTTCATTTAAAGGTGCTGCTTTTGTTTTGGCTAACTTACCTTCTCTGGTAGGTATCGGGTCTCCATGAGGGTCAAATTCCGGGAAGCCTAGAAACTCATCAAGCCTGTCTGTAAGTTTCGGCGATCTTATATGCTCAAGCTGTTCAGCGATCTCGTGCACCTCATCCCATGAAAAATTCAGCTTATCACAAAGAAAAGTTTCCCATAGCCGGTGTTTACGAATAATGGTAAGTGCCACCTTTATACCAGCATCTGTTAATTGAACCTTTTTATATTTTTCATAATGTATAAGCTGTTTTTCAGATAGCTTTCTGAACATATCTGTCACCGTTGCAGGACGAGTGTTTAATCGCTCGGCAATTTCATTTACCGATACTTCTCCACGCTCGCTTTTATGCTGTACGGTATATACAGCTTTTACATAATTCTCTTCTGTAAGCGTTAACTCCTGCATTGGTGTAAAATAACTAAACTATCAGCAAAACTATTCAATGATGATGTGTCTTATAATATAGTTTTATGTGAAAAATTACTAGTTTCGTAACATTACCTGCAGCACTACGTGACATGATGAATTATTGCATAAAGACAGTGTATTGTGGTATCAGGCCGGTATTATTTACTATACTTTTTTCCATTATTTCGATAGGGGCTTTTGCACAGGATGCGGGCAATGTAGAAAAGCCCAAAGACGTAAAAGTTATAAGTGAAAAGGAAGACGGTAATGGTAATATAATACGTAAGGTTCAATACAAGAGCGGTTCGATGATCGTAACTGAAACGATCATTATGCCTAAGCCAATGAAGGTAGGTGGAAGAAGACCTATCAACCTGGATACGATGGACAGGGACTCAATAGTGATACTAGTAGATAAGTCGCACTATTCTCTGATGGTTTTTTATAAAAGAAGATTGATACGCAGTTACCGTGCAGTATTTGGGCCAAATCCAGACCTTAATAAGCAAATGGAAGGAGATAGAAATACCCCTGAAGGCTGGTTTACCATAACAAGGCTCAACCCCCGCTCCAAGTATAATAAATTCATGGAGATAAGCTACCCCAATGATAAGTACAGGGAGCGATTTGAAAACCTTAAGAAACGAGGTGTGATACCCAGAAACGCCCGAATCGGAGGAAATGTAGGCATACATGGTATATGGGAAGGCGGCGATAATATGATACAACTCGGTGTGGGCTGGACAGATGGCTGCATAGCACTAACAAACAGCGACATGAACGACCTGTATAGTATTGCAGGTATAGGCACAAGGATATTCATCAAGAAATGATCTACTGCTAACAAGTTTATACGATAGCATAGAGATACACGTTATATGAACGGTGTAAACATTGGTAATTAGCGGTTAACTTTGCGATCATGCTGTCAAAAGAAGATATCAGGAAACAAGCACTGGAAACTATAGACCTTGAAGCCAGATCTGTAGATGGGTTGAAAAGCTACATAGATGATGTGTTCCTTAATGTTGTTGAACTGATACATCATTCAAAAGGCAGGGTTGTGGTTACGGGCATAGGTAAGAGTGCTATTATTGCACAAAAGCTGGTAGCTACCTTTAACTCAACAGGCACACCAGCAATATTCATGCATGCGGCAGATGCTATACATGGAGATCTAGGCATGATACTGCCTGATGATACAGTAGTGATCATTTCAAAAAGCGGTACCAGCCCGGAAGTAAAAGTACTTATACCATTCATAAAGAACTTCGGGAATCCTGTAATTGCAATTTGCGGTAATGCACAATCTTACCTGGCAACAAATGCAGATCATTTTCTGAATACAACTGTTGAAAAAGAAGCTTGCCCTAATAATCTGGCTCCGACAACCAGTACCACAGCCCAACTGGTAATGGGGGATGCTCTGGCCATATCACTGTTGAGCTTAAAAGGCTTCTCTGCCGAAGACTTTGCTCGATTCCATCCCGGAGGGGCTTTGGGTAAAAGACTTTACCTGCGCATCAGCGACCTGAGTAAGAATAATGAACAGCCCGAGGTAAAAGAAAACGCCACCATACAGGAAGTGATACTGGAAATATCCGGTAAAAGGTTAGGTGCTACAGCAGTGGTAGATAACGAGCGGAACCTGAAAGGCATTATCACGGATGGCGACCTGCGCCGTATGTTGGAAAAATATAAAGACACTTCAATGCTTAGTGCAAAAGATATACTGAACAGCACACCCAAAACAATAGAAGAGCAGGAGCTGGCTGTAGAGGCGTTGGAGTTAATCAGAACACATAATATCAGCCAACTCGTTGTAACGAATAAAGGTAAATATGCGGGGTTTGTTCATCTGCATGATCTGGTAAGAGAAGGGCTGCTCTAAAAGCTTACACCGATACCAACTTCTGTCAACTCAGCTTCAAATTTGTGTGTCTTTAGCAAGATAGTAAGAGATAACTCTTTCAATATGCCTTCTTCGTTTTGTAGCAGGTATACATTTCCTCCCAGTTTTTGATAAAAGAAATCTTCAGGGATATAATACTGTTTTACATAAAAACCTAACTGAAATAATACACCTACACGTCCAAATAAAAATTCGTTACCTACTATCACTGCACTTTTCCATGAGTTGGCTTTTTCTTCTCCTACAGCTATCTCATTGTTACGTAGAAAAGCATACATGTTTGGGTGATACGAATAATCTAAACCAATGATCGCCTTGTTCTTACTCCAATACCTTTTACTGGCAAAAGCTGAAATAATATATACAGGATAAGTAGGCCCGTCTGCACTAAAAGCCTCACGTAATGCTAAGCCCAGCCTTGCCTGAAACAACCACCTGTTTTTAAGTGGCGTAAGTTCTTTAGTTATTTTTTCAGGTTGTGAATTGACAGGAAAGTAACGCACCCCGATACGAGCACCATAAGAATTAACACCCAGATTCGGGGTTTTCAGTGCTGCATTTGATATATGTGTGAAATATCCACCCAACTGAACATCAACATGCTTGTTAATTCTATAACGAAAATCGGTAGTGAAGATGGAAAAGTTGTTCATCCTCGACCCGATAGCTGTATTGATCGTGTCAAAAGTAGGCACTCTGTTATAGCGTTTCGTAACATACCCCAGCCCAAACCCTGCTTTTATGGTCCATTCAAAATTACCTTTCCTTATTAATGGTAACTGTAAACTCGGGTACAGGCCAAAGCATTTACCATATATAGAGTCAATACCATAATTAGTGTACATAAGCCCCATACCTACTAAAGGGAAGTTTCTGCGTTGATTCCAATCTTTCTTACCGTGAGTCTGGTAAACTACATTAACATCAACACCTGTAACAAGGTCGGGTAATTGAGTAGGGAACTTTTTGCTGTGCCTTAATATTTTACCGAATGATGGGCTTACTTCTACCCCAATACCGGCCCAGGGTTCCTGTGCATATGTACCTGCATATATAAAAAGGGTCAATAATAGTAAACAGAGCTTGCGCGTCATTAATAATTATAGATTAACTAATAAGTACTTATGTTAAACAAATATAGTTTGCTCTGGCAAACTTGTACCTTTACACGGTAACTAACTGCATATTATGCGTAGGATTTCAGGTTTATTATTAAGATCTTTTCTGCAAGGCTTGATCATTTTAAGCCCCATAGCAGTTACTGCATACATCATATACCTTGTATTTGATAGTATTGACAGGTTAATACCTGACATGCCCAGAGGGCTTGGTTTCGTTCTGATAATTTGTACGGTTACGGTGATCGGCTATCTGGGCACACGCTTTTTCCTGGGCAGAATGATTTTCGATGCGTTTGATTACCTGATGCAGCGCACACCCGGCATAAAATTTCTCTACTCTGCTATTAAAGAGATAATGGATTCTTTCGTAGGCGATAAGAAGAAGTTCAACACACCGGTATGGGTATGTGTTAATAAAGAACCTGAATTGTGGCGTATTGGTTTTATGACACAGAAAGAACTGGCTTTTTTAGGTATGGCCGGAAAAGTAGCGGTATATCTGCCGCACGCCTATGCTGTTTCGGGCTGGGTAATAGTAATAGATCCTGACCAGATAAAACCTGTTACGAAAATGAATGCCGCAGAAGCAATGAAGTTTGCAGTTAGTGGCGGTGTTACAAGTACTGTTGAAGAACCAAAGAATGATACCATCATTTAGAAAACTGAATTTCAATGCCGGCCCGGCAGTCCTGCCTGAAGAAGTTTTAAAAGAAGCTTCGGGGGCCATAATCAACTATAAGCAAACAGGGACATCTATCCTAAGCATTCCGCACAGAGGGAAAGAGTTCTCAGAAATACTGGAAGAAAGCAAAACTCTGGTACGAGAGCTATGCGGACTGAATGATGACTACGAGATATTGTGGATGCACGGTGGTGGGCGAACACAGTTTACCCTTGTGCCAATGAACTATCTTGGGAAAGAGGATACTGCCGGTTATATTGATAGTGGTAGCTGGTCGTCTGACGCAATAAAGACAGCATTACACTATGGCAATGTTCAAGTACTTGCATCATCCAAAGAAAGTAATTACAAACATCTGCCTGAATGGCCTCAGCAAATATCAGACGAGTTGAGGTATGTACACATAACGACCAATAACACCATTTACGGAGCACAATGGAACGAGATACCTGCTTGCCCCGTACCATTGATAGCGGACATGAGCAGTGATATTTTCAGCAGGGATGTGGATTATACAAAATGCAAAATGTTCTATGCTGTAGCGCAGAAGAATCTCGGCCCGGCAGGAGCAACACTGGTAGTATTACATAAAGACATGCTAACCCGAAACAGGAGGCCATTACCACCTATGATGGACTATGCAATACATGCAAGTAAAAACTCAGTATTAAATACACCCGCTGTATTTCCTATATATGTATCATTACTCACATTGCGCTGGATAAGAGAAAAAGGCATTGAGACTATAGAAAATGATAACAAAAGAAAAGCAGCGTTGTTATACGATGAAATTGATCGAAATGCTTTATTTAGCAGCTCGGTAAAAAAGAGTGACCGCAGTATGATGAATGCCTGTTTCAGAGGTGTGGATGAAGCAACAGAACAATTATTTACAGAGTTTGCAGAAGAGAACGGGATCGTCAACATTAAAGGGCACAGAAGTGTAGGTGGTTTCAGGGTATCGCTTTATAATGCAATATCAGTAAAAGACGTACAATACCTTATTGCTGTAATGCAAGAATTTGAATTGAATTATAAAAGATAAATAAGCATACATATATGGCAAAGATCGCACCGTTTAAAGGACTAAGACCCGTACAGGAATATGCACAGGAAGTAGCAACACTACCTTACGATGTAGTGAACGTGCAGGAGGCAAGGGAGTTCAAAGATGAGGAGTATAACTTTTATCATGTTACCCGTTCTGAAATAGACCTGCCCGAAGATGTGGATGTGCACAGCCAGGCAGTATACGATAAGGCTAAAGAGAATCTTGACCGATTTGTAGAAGAAGGGGTACTGATACAGGACGAAGAGCCTTGCTATTATATCTACAGACTAGTGATGAACGGACGCGCACAAACAGGATTGATATGTGGCTCGTCAGTAGAAGATTATAATAATAACATAGTAAAGAAGCACGAGTTTACCCGTCCGGTAAAAGAGAACGACCGTATCAACCATATTAAAACAACGAGAGCGCAAACAGGCGTTGTGTTCTTAGCTTACCGTGAGCAGGCAGATGTGAACCAACTCATTGAAAACTGGAAAGACAATAATGAGCCAGATTACAATTTTGTAACGGAAGACAACATAGGCCACACGCTTTGGGTGGTGAATGATAAAGAGACGATAGATAAGATCACAGAACTGTATGACCAGAAAGTACCGGCAACTTATATAGCTGACGGACACCACCGTGCAGCGTCGGGAGCTAAGGTGCATGCTGCTTTAGTAGAAGAAGGAACAGCTACGGAGGAAAGCAAATTTTTCATCACCGCCATATTCCCTGATTCACAACTGGAGATACTGGACTATAACCGTGTGGTGAAAGACCTGAACGGCATGAGTACGGATGAGTTCATCAGTAAGTTGAAAGAAGACTTTGAAGTATCTAAGCCGATGGGTAAGATAGCCTTCAAGCCGGAGCAACTACACCACCTGGGCATGTATATAGATGGTAACTGGTACCAATTGACAGCTAAAGAAGGTACTTATAACGATGACGACCCGATAGGTGTACTGGATGTAACTGTACTACAGGATAATATACTCACTAAACTTTTGGATATTGACGACCCGCGTACGAACGACCGTGTGGATTTTGTAGGTGGCATTCGTGGATTGGAAGCATTGGAAAAAAGAGTGGACAGTGGAGATGTAGTAGCAGCTTTTTCATTGTACCCTGTAACTATTCAACAGTTATTCGATATTGCAGATAGTGGCAATGTAATGCCGCCTAAAAGCACCTGGTTTGAACCCAAGACCCGCGATGGATTGGTGGTGAGGTTGATATAATTATAAGGCGCCGTTAGGCGCCTTTTTTATAATGAACTCACCTACCTGGCTCTAAGGACAATACCCAATTTAAACTATCCGGGAAAGAATAGCCGAAAGCTTTGAACTCATCAGGCGTAATTAATATTTTATTATTACTCGGGTTTTCAGGGTCGATTGCAATAGGGAAGTGTTTGTTTAGGAAATAGTCTGCACAATTATTGTAGGTAAATATTGATTTTGGAGATAAAAGCGGACTTTTTATATCGATATGACCTAAATACCCTTCATTTTTATAGTTAAAATGATAGAATAGTCTTTTTGTTATATACTTGCCATTCCTAGGAATGTTGTCAGCTATTTTCCCATCGCTTACGATAATATGATTAGCTTGTAGTTGTTTGTATCTATATTTATTCTTCAGCCTTAAAATGTATGCCAATAGAAATAAGGCACTGGTACCCATAAGAAGTACCTTCCAGTTTATAGTCCCTTTTTTCTTTTTAGTCATTATGCTGAAATTACGTTTTTTTGAATTATGGATATCCTCTTCATTTGTATAGTAGCATTGTTCGCATCGGGGCTTACGTTGTTCTCGGGTTTTGGCTTGGGTACTATACTGTTGCCTGCATTTGCATTGTTCTTTCCTATAGAGATAGCCATTGCATTAACGGCTATTGTCCATTTTCTCAATAACCTGTTCAAGCTGGCAATGCTGGGTAAGTATGCTGACAAAGGTGTAGTGTTGCGCTTTGGTGCGCCGGCACTGATAGCTGCATTTTTGGGTGCTAAGGCATTACTCTTATTTTCAGACCTTGCACCGTTGTATACTTATCAGTTGGGTGGTAAGTCGTTCAATATAGAGCCTGTTAAACTGGTAGTAGCCATACTCATTATCATATTTGCAGTACTCGACCTTACACCAAAATTCTCCAAAGTCTCTTTCGATAAAAAGTACCTGCCACTCGGCGGCTTGCTCAGTGGTTTCTTCGGTGGGTTATCAGGGCACCAGGGAGCATTGCGGAGTATGTTCCTCATAAAGTCAGGTTTATCAAAAGAAGCATTCATAGCTACAGGTGTTGTCATAGCAGTATTGATAGACATCTCACGCATCATAGTATATGCTGGTATTTTTAAAACGCTGCAAGACGGAGTGAACTATTCTATGTTAGCGGTAGTAACGTTGAGTGCATTTGCTGGTGCATACATCGGCAGGAGGCTAGTAAAAAAGATCACCATACAGACATTACATATCATTGTGGCAGTTATGCTTATTATGATTGCCCTTATGCTAGGTGCTGGCATTATATAAGATAACGCTATCCTAGCTAAGAGAGTTGTTATATGGTTTCTCGCTGAAAACACTCAACTTTAAGCATATAAAATATAGCAACTATGGAATACAGGAGAATGGGAAATACAGGCTTACAGTTGAGTGCATTATCATTCGGTTCGTGGGTCACTTTTTCCAAGCAAATAGATGATGGCATTTCAGACCGTTTGATGGGCATTGCTTATGATAACGGGATCAACTTCTTCGACAATGCGGAAGTATATGCACGTGGCGAATCTGAAAAGATGATGGGGCGCGTGCTGAAAAAGAAAAATTGGGAGCGCAGCTCTTATGTGGTGTCCAGTAAGGTATACTTCGGTTGGAGAGGGGAAGCTAACAAACCCAACCAAACCGGATTAAGCCGTAAGCATATTGTAGAGGCCTGTGATGAAGCGCTTGAACGTTTACAGTTAGATTACCTCGACCTGTTCTTTTGTCACCGCCCTGATAAGACCGTGCCGATAGAAGAAGTGGTATGGACGATGAACCAACTGATACAACGTGGTAAGATACTCTACTGGGGTACCAGCGAGTGGAGTGCAGCCGAGATCATGGAAGCACATATGGTAGCTCGTGACTTACGTTTGATAGGCCCTGCTATGGAACAACCACAATACAACCTCTTCGAGCGTAAAAAGATAGAAGTAGAATACTATACCATCTTCAAGAACATCGGCATGGGAACTACTATATGGAGTCCGTTAGCTTCTGGATTGTTGACAGGAAAATACAATGATGGTATTCCTGAAGATTCCCGCTTATCGTTAGAAGGGTTTGATTGGTTGAAAGACCGTACCCTGACTGACGAGCGTATAGAAAGAGTACGTGAGTTGACAGGCTTAGCGAAAGATTTGAATACTTCATTAGCGACCTTATCCATTGCCTGGTGTGTAGGCAACCCGAATGTGTCCACAGCTATACTGGGAGCTACTAAAGAAGCTCAGTTGACAGAGAACCTTAAAGCATTGGACGTATTGCCTAAGCTTACAGATGAAGTAATGGAACGTATCGATGAGATCATGCAGACCAAACCCGAGATGCCGCAGTGGTAGTTATAGTGTAATTGATTTAACGACCATAAAATATATAGGCATGCCTATGGTGATGTTGATGGGGAAGGTAACGGCGAGTGCCATTGGTAAGAATAATCCGGGGTTGGCTTTGGGCACAGCTATTTTCATAGCTGCAGGTACTGCTATATAAGAAGCACTTGCCGCAAGAATGGAGAAGATGAACCTATTGCTTACATCGTCTGTGATAAAAGAACTGATGACAGCTACGATACAACCATTGATGATGGGTACTATTATAGCAAAGGCAAATGGGAACCAGCCTTCAACTACTAACGATTTTAGTTTACGTCCGCTGATGATACCCATATCCAGCAGGAATATCGCGAGGAAGCCTTTAAAAAGATCATTAGTAAATGGTTTTATGCCCTCAGCTTGTTCTGCACTGGCCATATAGCCTATTACTAAACTTCCCATGATCAGTAATACCGAGCTGTTAGTCAATGAATGCTTAATAGCATCATGGCGTTTGATATTAGAGTCTTTTTTATTGAAGAAAGAAATAAGTATCAAGCCGGCGATGATAGCTGGCGACTCCATCAGTGCCATAATGGCTACCATATGTCCGTGAAGTGAAAGCTCATTAGCCTCGAGATAAGAAACCGCAGTTACAAAAGTGACCGCACTAACGGAGCCATAAGCAGCTGCTATGGCTCCTGCATCGTATGTATTCAGTTTCTTTTTGAGTACGAAGAAAGTATATAAGGGAATGGCAATAGCGATCAATATCCCGAAAACCATCGACCAGACTATTTCTCCTGACATCGGCTCATGCGATAACTCCTGGCCACCTTTAAAACCTATTGCAAACAGTAGGTATAGTGAGATGAATTTTGATGAGCCCGGAGGTATTTCAAGGTCGCTTTTCAAAAGCACAGCTATTATACCAAGTATAAAGAATAGTAGTGCCGGGTTGGTCAGGTTGTTGATCAGTAAGTCTATATTCATTCCCTTATGGTTGATTATTTATTTTACCTCAATTAGTATATCAGAATGTATCTGTAGTTCCTTACCTTCAGCTTCGCACTGCTTAATGAGGGCTAATAAATCTGCTTTTGTCTTTTGCAACTGTGCAGACCTGGTAATTGAATCCTTACAGGGGTTGCCAAAACGTTCCTCATGACTGAAGATCCGTTGTTGATGAAACTTTATTTTATTGTCTAATAATGCCAGCAATATTTCTTTTGCATCTGCTGTGTTGAATGAGCCCTCTATCAGGCTTAATTTTGTTGTTGTTAGAGTATCCATGATATTTCTGTTTTTTATGTTCAAAAAATTATTGTCCTTGTCCGAGTGAGTAACCCCTTTCGCCGTTGAAACTGTATAGGTTCTCCGTTTTTACTATGTCTATACCGTGTTGATCGCTATTGCTCAATATGGCAATGATGTCACTTTTGCTAAGCGGTTGCTCATCAGTGCTTGCAAAACGACACCTCCAGTGGTCTGTACAAAAGGTCTCTTCAAAACCGTCCGGCCATACTTTTACACCTCTGTTAGTGATCATTTGTAGCTTAATATTCTCTTTTTCTAATAGTTGCAGTTGTCTGGCCAGCTCCTCTGCATTGTTTCCTGACCAGTGAGCAAAAACATCCACACCATGCAGTTGCTTATCGGCAAGAGGTTTTCTCTTATACTCCGGCATAATAAATGAGCTGTTGTCTTTGTATTGCACCGACTTAAGTTGTTGGGGTTCTTTTCCGAGATTGTTTATGACTGCCTCGGCAAACTCTTTTGTGCCCACCTTGGTTTTACTTATCTGTTCGTTGTATATATCGGCGGTGTGTATGCCATCTTCTATCGTGCGTAAAAAGGCATTTTGTATCAGTTGCGCAGTTGCCCCCTGGCCTATGTGGTTAAGCATCATTATTGCACCGTTTAATAATCCTGATGGATTGGCGATGTTTTTACCCGCTATATCAGGTGCTGATCCGTGGATGGCTTCAAACATTGAGCAACTGGCACCTATGTTAGCACTGCCTGCCAGCCCTACTGAACCTGTTACCTGAGCCGCAATATCAGATATCACATCTCCGTAGAGGTTTGGCATTACAATAACATCAAAATGTTCAGGTGTGTCTGCTACTTTAGCGGCACCTATGTCTACTATCCAATGCTCATTATCTATTTCAGGATATTCTGCTGCTATCTCATTAAACACTTTTCTGAATAAACCATCTGTCTGCTTCATGATGTTATCCTTTGTGAAGCAGGTTACTTTCTTTCGTCCGTATTGTTTGGCATACTCAAATGCGTAGCGAACGATCTTTTCGCAGCCGGGCCTGCTGATGAGCTTCAGGCATTGTACCACTTCGTCAGTTTGCTGGTGCTCAATACCTGCGTACAGGTCTTCTTCATTCTCACGGATGATGACCGTGTCCATGACCGGGTGTTTGGTTGCTATGAAAGGGTGCATACTACGACAAGGCCTTACATTCGCAAACAGTCCCAATGTTTTACGCATAGTTACATTCAGGCTCTTATAACCACCGCCCTGTGGCGTGGTAATAGGCGCTTTCAGGAACACTTTATTTGTTCTTATAGAATCCCACGACTCTTTAGAAATACCTGAGGTGTTACCGGAGAGGTAAACCTGCTCCCCGATCTCAATTTCATCGTATTCCAGCTCGGCATTAGCTGCTTTGAGAATAGACAAAGTAGCATCCATTATTTCAGGCCCGATGCCATCTCCTTTTGCGATAGTTATCCTTTTCATAGTCTTGAACTTTTCTGCTGCAAATATGTGGGCTTAAATTCATTTAATTATATTTATACTTAAAATGAAAAGCATAAACTTATTTTATGAATTATACATTACATCAACTACAGATCTTCCAAAAGATAGCTGAGACTAAAAGTGTGACTAAGGCTGCGGAAGAGCTACACCTTACACAGCCGGCGGTATCCATTCAATTAAAAAACTTCCAGGCACAGTTTGATCTTCCTCTGACCGAGGTGATAGGCAGGAATATATATGTGACAGATTTTGGGTTGGAGATAGCAGAAGCAGCAGAGAAAATATTAGAGCAGGTATATAATATCAATTACAGAACACTAGCCTATCAGGGAGAGCTCATCGGGAAGTTGAAGTTGTCTATTGTCTCAACGGGGAAATATGTGATGCCTTACTTCCTGTCAGATTTTATAGATCAGAACACAGGCATAGAGCTGAAGATGGATGTGACCAATAAGAGTAAAGTAATAGAATCGTTGGAGAATAATGAAGTGGATTTTGCACTGGTCTCTATCTTACCTGAAAAGCTACGAGTAGAGAGTGTACCACTACTCAAGAATAAACTTTATCTAGTAGGGAATGCAGCAGCCAACCACAAGATCAAAAGGAATGATAAAAAAGCTCTGAGCGAATTACCGTTTATTTTTCGAGAGAAAGGCTCAGGAACAAGGCAGGTCATGGAAAGGTTTCTGACAGTAAATGACCTTTCCGTACTCAGAAAGCTGGAGCTTACCTCAAACGAAGCAGTAAAACAGGCGTTACTGGCTAACCTTGGATACTCCATCATGCCGTTGATCGGGATCAAAAATGAGCTACAGAATAAAGACCTGAAGATCATTCCCTATAAAGGGTTGCCTATACAAACCCAATGGACGCTGATATGGTTGAAAGGGAAGAAACACTCCAAAGTAGCAACTGCATTTCTGGAATATATCCATGAGCATAAGAAAGACATTTTAAATAATGTTTTCAAGTGGTATGAGGATTATTAGTTATAAGTAACTTCTACATTACAATACAGTGTTCTTTTTATATTTTTGCCCCCTTACAGTCCTTATTTGATATATGATCGCACTGGGTGGGAAACCGTTGGATTTAGCAGCATTTGAACAGATCGTACTTTACCAGAAAGAGGTGAACCTGACCCCTTCTGCCGTAAAGGAGGCTACCCGTAGTTTTGAATTCCTCAATGAGTTCTCTAAAGACAAACTGATATACGGTATCAACACGGGTTTCGGGCCGATGGCACAGTACCGCATTAATGATGAGGACAGGAAGCAACTGCAATACAACCTCATCCGCAGCCACAGCTCCGGTATGGGTGATATGCTGAATACCATTCAGAGCCGTGCAATGCTATTGGCTAGGTTGCATACGCTGGTGCTGGGCTACTCGGGTGTTCATCCTGATCTGGTACAACTCATGACCGACCTTATCAATAACGAGGCTTACCCATGCATCTATGCTCATGGTGGTGTGGGTGCCAGTGGAGACCTCGTACAGTTAGCACATTTGGCATTAGGACTGATAGGCGAAGGAGAGATATGGCATGATGGTGAAGTACAACCCGCATGGCAGGTGTATAAGAAGCTGGGACTGAAACCACTTGAGATACATGCCCGCGAAGGATTGGCACTGATGAACGGTACTTCCTCCATGACAGGTATTGGTGGTATCAATGTGATACGAGCGCACAGGCTGGTATTATGGAGTATGCTACTGTCGCTGATGGTGAATGAGATGATGGAAGCATTTGACGACCATTTCTCTGAAGAACTGAACATCGTTAAAAAGCATAACGGCCAGAGGCAGGTAGCTAAGTGGATGCGCATATTAGGTGAAGACAGCAGGTTGATGCGCAAAAGGCATGAGCACCTCTACGGACGTAAAGTGACGGAAGATGTAGTAGAAGACAAAGTACAGGAGTATTACTCGCTACGTTGTGTACCGCAGATACTCGGTCCGGTAATAGATACCGTACTCAACGCAGAGAACGTAGTGATGAACGAATTGAACTCTGTGAACGATAACCCGGTAGTAGATTATAAGAACAAGAACATTTTTCACGGGGGTAACTTCCACGGTGATTATATAGCACTGGAGATGGACAAGCTGAAGGTATCTGTTACCAAGTTGTCTATGTTGGCAGAGCGTCAACTGAATTTTTTACTGAACCCCGCACTAAACGGTAAGCTGCCGCCATTTGCTAACGCAGGCAAGTTGGGGCTCAACTTCGGGATACAAGGCATGCAATACCCTGCCACCTCAACAGTGGCTGAGAACCAGACCCTCAGCAACCCGCTGTATATACACAGCATACCCAACAACAACGACAATCAGGATATAGTGAGCATGGGTACCAACGCTGCCATGATGTGCAGCCGTGTGATTGACAATACTTACGAGGTGTTGGCAGTAGAGGCCGTAGCACTGGTACAGGCGATTGACATCAGAGGAATAGCAGACAGGCTGGCACCATCAACTAAATGGTTGTACGATGGGGTGCGTAATCTATTCCCGTTCTTTAAAGAAGACTTTGCCGCATCGCCTAACCTGCAGCAGGTAAAGACCTGGATGAAAGACACAGATATTACAGCACATTTTAAAAAGAAACTGGATGCCAAATAGGTAATAAATGCCATTTGGAATTTGATATTTGAAATTTGGAGTTTATGAAGTTTGCTTTAGTAACAGGAGGATCAAGAGGTATAGGCAGGGCATGTGCCTTGAAGCTGGCAGAGATGGGTTATAACATACTGGTGAATTACAGGGGTAATAAAACTGCTGCCGAAGAGGCCATGCAACTGATAAAGGAGAAAGGTGTAGAAGCAGATGCACTGCAGTTTGATGTGGCAGACAGGGAGAGTGTAGAAAAAGCCATTACGGAGTGGCAGGAGAACAATAAAGAAGCAATAATAGAAGTACTGGTGAATAATGCGGGCATCAGGCAGGATACACTGCTGATGACTATGAGCGGTGAGCAGTGGGATTCTGTAATAGACACCAGCCTGAACGGTATGTACAATGTGACCAAGCAGGTGATAAAACCCATGTTGATGAACCGCTACGGGCGCATCATTAACATGGTATCTCTCAGCGGGCAAAAAGGTACTCCGGGACAAATGAACTACTCTGCTGCCAAGGCGGGTATGATTGGTGCTACCAAGGCACTGGCGCAGGAGATAGCCAAGCGCAACATTACGGTAAATGCCATAGCCCCGGGCTTTATAAAAACAGACATGACCGAAGAGCTGAACGAAGGCGAACTGAAAAAGATGATACCTATGCAGCGCTTTGGTGAAGTACAGGAAGTAGCCGACCTTGTTGGTTTCTTAGCCTCTAAAAACTCCGGCTATATTACAGGGCAGGTAGTAGCCATTAATGGTGGGCTGCATACGTAGAATATTTATTCTACCCTTTTTTCTTTAGCAACGTTAAGTTGCGGGTATATATCTAAAACCTGTTTTACACGGTCATCACCGAAACTTATAGCAAGCTCATTCAGTACTTTAGGGGTGTAAGGATAATATACTTTTGCAGAAGTTGTAAAATCAGAATCATCCAACATAAATATTTCAATAGCTTCTTCGTAAGTAGAGTTAATAAACACGTAATGCCCTAATGCCCATTTTTCACTTGCTTTGGAATAATTAAGATGAAGCTCATAAAATTGATGTGAGTAGTTTGGGTTTGGAGCAATATCATATTCAATCATATCAACTTCATCAAAACATCCATTACCACCTAGGTAATCATAATCATTTTTATATGGCTCAAATAGTGCTAATTTATCTGGTGCTGCTAAACTAAAAAGGCGATTATATAACGGTTCTAAAATTTGTTCAGTAAAATCTCCATAATAGTTTTCCCTACCTTCGAATGCCGGGTAATTTCTATAGAATGAAATAAAAATAAAGCCTAAATCATTAAGGGTTAATTTATCAGGATTAATCTTGTTGGAGATTTCTCGTAGTATTTCAAAGCTTGGTTGAATATTATATTGCTGCCAATGCTTTTTAACATCTTTTAGTAATTGCTCAGCACCATTCAAAGCAAAAAATTGTTCAATAATATTTGGATATTGTAAAAGTCTATTTTTCAGGTCTGGACTTTCAATAACAACTATATCATAGGCTTTTTGACGCTTAATACCTTCGAGCCAAATTCTTGCATCTTTTGTTATATATGATGATGTTAGTATGACCAGAGAGTCAGGCATTTCAGCATCTGCCCAAGTTATTTTAGAATTAAGTTCTTGTGGAGGGACTCCTGCAGAGGTATAATGCTTACATTCAAAAAACCATTTTGTTTTTTTTGAAACAATATGATTAGAAAATATTAATGAACCTTCAATATCACGCCCACTGTCTGCGCCTCCTTGTCGCCATATGAGTTCGTGGAAACCATATTTGATAAGTAACTCGTAACAAAGCCGTTCAAAATCTCTGGGAGAAAGCTGTTCAAAATTTATATCGTTAGTCGTATACTTCATTTATGGTATTATTGGATAGGTGAAGACATAGTTTATATATTTACTTAGCTATGCAATATATATACAAATTAAAATAATGATTTTGTCCCACACTCGTCCTCGTTTGTAAATAAGGTGTTCATATTGTTCACTGTTCACTTTGTGAACACTACACAGTTTCAGATACAAAAAGTTGATATATTGATAAATACCGTGCGAGCGTGCGAGTTTTCGCACGGTGAACGTTTTCGCACACTATTTATTCTTTTTCTTCCTGATCTTCATTTTCAGAGTTGTTATCAGCATACATATCTATCAATTCCTGGTATTCTCTTTCTTCATGTTTCAGTTTTCTAAGCCTGAACCAAAAAATGATTGCTCCTAAAGGAATAGATACTGCAAAGTCCCATGGGGCATAAATATTCCCTTGTTTTATTCCTAATCCTAATAATTGAAAGTTAAGCTTGTTCCAAAAGAAAGTTTCTGTATGCCAGTTATATGTAAAAGAGATATTTAGTATGATAAGCAATATTACCCATAACCATTTTCTACGAATACCGCTTCTCAGCATCACTATCATACTATATATAATAAACAATGGAATTGCTATAACTAATAATAATATCAGGTAGTGTATTATACTTTTACCAGCAAAAGTGAATTTGGCATATTCTAATGCTGATTGTTTATTAATATCAACACGAAAACCTATCACTCGTCTAAGGTTCTTAACTTCCTCTGTAGTAATAGATATAAAAGCGTAGTTATTCTCTAGTTCATATTCATAATTGATAGTGTACTTATTATTACCACCTACTACATTTTTAGTAAGACCTACAATTTTAATTGATTTAACCTCTTTATGGTATAAGAGAGAAAATAAGTAGTTGATATTTTCGCGTGTACCCGAGTTGATCTGTGATTCATCTATTTTGTAAATAACTGTTGTATCACCATCAATAAATTGCTGTATAAATTCACGCGCATACAAGTCTCTTTCTTTGTCTACAAATTTTTCGACCGTCTTTTGGGTATTGCATGCAGTAATGAATACTATAACGAGAAGTACTGGTAGAGTTCTTAAGGAAATCATGAGTTGAGATTATTCAACTAAAATAATAGATAGCATATTATCTCAATAATAAATGTTCTGATTTCACACGTTCACCGTGCGAATTTTCGCACGCTCGCACGCTTTCGGCGATAATAACAATCACTTTTTAAAACCCCTTCCTTTTTACGAATGATGCAATCAAGAGATAACCTCCCAGCAAGGTCATCAAACTGCTAAAGAGTAGATAACCATTCTCTGCATTGGGTAGTGTTATGAACAATAAAATGGTCAGCAGTAAAATGATGAAGAAGTAGATAAAGAATAAGCCTACTCTCTTTTTCTTTTCGGCAGCAAGAGTAAAGGATAGTATCAATGCAGTAATAAGAGGTGTATATATCACTAAGGTAAAGAGTAAAAGAAAATAAATACCTGATTGGGCTGCTTGCATAACTAAAGTTACCTATTGTATTAATAACGTGTAAGGGGCAGTTATTTTCACACGTTCACCGTGCGAAAACTCGAACGCTCGCACGGCTCCTCTCTTTTGTTTACTAATGCCTTTTGTAATGATAACTTCTCAGGCGTTTCCTGTTCACTTTTTGAACAGTGAACAGATGGAACAGTTTATCCACTTGTTATTTGAGTAATACTTCGTATTGCGGTTTCAACTGCACCATGTACGGTGCCGCTATGCCCTTCGGTATGTGTTGCCTCTCCTGCAAAATATAGTTTGCTATCCACTGGCCGTGCAAGCTCGGCACGCATAGCAATACCACCACCTACAACAGGAAATGAATAAGCCCCTTTAAAGAACTGCTCTTTGCCCCAATCGGTTATATGGGCATCGCTATAGGTGTTGCTGGCAGCATTGTTACCATACATCATATCCAGCTCCTGTAGCAGTTCCTGTACTGCATTGTTGCCAAGCGCACTCAGGTACTCGGCCTTTTCGCCCATGATAAAAGCAGTAAGTACAGGTGTGTTGCCCTTTCCTGCTATAAACCAGTATTCAGGACATTTGTTACCACCAATGATACTGCCTGTGTCACCGGGCCAGAAACGGTCCCTGAACTTCAGTATTATTTTCATTCCTGCACCCATACCTATATTTTCCATAGCATTTTTCTTGCTGTCAGGTAGTGCAGGAGAAAATTGGATATCACCGGCTTTCAGTACAGCCAGTGGTACCGTAACCAGAACTTTATCTGCAACATATTCTGTACCGTTGGTATCTGTAACGATGGTTTGAGCACCGGAATAGTTGATATGTTTTACAGCCCTGTTCAACTGTACTTTATTTATCACATCTCCGAAATGTTGTTGCAGTACGCTATAATAGTTTCCACTTTTAAGTTCATAGTTCCGGTCTCCGGAATCCCACAGGTAGTCTTCTTCTGTAATGCCTTTTATACTCAACCTTTTGCTTGATGTTCCATACTCGTTTCCGGTCATGGCATTTACTATTTCGTATACAGAAGGATGAATATTTCTGTCCAGCATTTCCTGGTATACAGTTTTGTCAGGCCCGTTATAATTCCTTGCTGTCGATTCAAAAGTTTGTGCAGCTATCAGGTCGCTGTTACCCGACCATGCTGCTTCGCTTTTCAGCTGATTATTGATGAAATAGTAATCTTCATAGTTATTTTCACTTAGTTGTATACCCGGTGTAGAGGTTACAAGGTTATACCACTCTGATTTTCTGCCATGCACTTCTTCAGCACCAAGTTCAATATCAAAATCTGCAAAACCTTTCAATGTTCTTATTCGCCCGCCTATATCATTACCAGCTTCAAGTATGGTCACATCAATACCATGTTCCATCAGTTTTTTTGCAGCGTACAACCCTGAAATGCCGGCACCAACAATCAATACACTGCCCTTCCAGTCACCGATTACAGGCTCATCTTTTTTCTTGCAGGATGTAAAGAATATACTTTGCCCTAAGTAAAATGCGGGCAGAGACAATAGTGTCTGTTGAATGAATGTTTTACGTTGCATGGCTATGATATTTAAATAAATGACAGTTGCCCAACAAGATACCCCTATTGGTATTAAAAATATTTTACACTTTAAGGTGTAGTAGTACATACGCTTTCCCATCTCCCACTTTCTGCTAACTTTACGTTCGCTATGAGCAGGGTTGTCATTACAGGTTTAGGTATATACTCTTCCCTGGGTATCGGGAAGGAGGCAGTTACACAGTCATTAATGGAGGGCAAGTCGGGTATCATCCTCGACCCCGACCGTAAAGAGATGGGCTATCGCTCAGGGCTGACGGGACATGTAGAGCGTCCCAAACTCAAAGGGTTACTGGATAGACGCTCGCGCATTATGATGCCCGAACATGCTGAGTTTGCCTATATGTCTACTATAGAGGCTATGGAACAGGCAGGGCTGACCACCGAGTATTTCGAGGAAAACGAAACAGGCATCATTTTCGGTAATGATAGTTGCGCCAAACCAGTAATAGAAGCTATCGATCTGATACGCGAAAAGAAAGATACCATGCTGGTAGGTTCTGGCTCTGTATTTCAGGTGCTGAACTCTACCGTTACTATGAATCTGGCAACCATCTTCAAGCTGCGTGGTGTGAATTTCACTATCAGTGCGGCATGTGCCAGTGGTTCACATTCTATTGGCCTTGGTTATATGTTCCTGAAGCAGGGCTTGCAGGAGCGCGTGATATGCGGTGGTGCGCAGGAAGTGAATATCTACTCTATGCCCAACTTCGATGCACTGGGGACTTTCTCTGTTCGCGAAGATGAACCTACCAAAGCATCCCGTCCCTTCGATAAAGACCGTGACGGACTGGTACCGGGCGGCGGGGCAGCAACGGTGATATTAGAAACACTGGAATCAGCACAGGCACGCGGTGCTACCATATTGGCTGAAGTATTGGGCTATGGCTTCTCCAGCAACGGGCAACACATCTCTAACCCCAGTGTGGATGGTCAAATACATTCCATAGGCAGAGCCATGAAAGATTCAGGGCTTTCTCCTGCAGAGATACAATACATCAATGCGCATGCTACCTCTACCCCCGTAGGTGATGGTAAAGAGGCAGAGGCTATATTTGAAGTGTTTGGCGGTAAGACTCCCGTTAGTTCTACCAAATCAATGACGGGGCATGAGTGCTGGATGGCAGGTGCGAGTGAGATCGTTTATTCTATGCTGATGATGCAAGGCGGTTTCATCGCTCCGAATATAAACTTCGAAAACCCCGATGAATACTCAGCTAAGATCAATATTGTCGGTGCTACCCAAAAGCAAGACTTCAATACGTTCCTTTCCAACTCATTCGGTTTTGGTGGTACTAACTCTTCGCTTATTGTAAGAAGGTGGGAGGGTTAAAAAGACCATTGTATTATTTGTAAATTCATGGGCTGAATAAGTAGTTCATGAGTTATACCAAATACATTGTTACAAGCCTGCTGGTTGCAGGTTCATTCCTATCCTCTGCACAGGAAGAAAAAGCATTCATCAGAGAAAGAGTACAGAAACTGGCAGCACCTGAAATGTTAGGTCGAGGCTATATAGATGATGGTTGTGGTAAAGCAGCTAAGTATATAGCTGATGAGTTTCATAATTACGGTGTGAAGCCACTACCCGCACTTAATGGCAGTTATTTTCAGAATTATATATTCCCTATCAATACCTATCCGGGTAAGATGGAGGTGAAGATCAATGGTAAGCTGCTGAAACCGGGGCACGATTACATCATCAATGCGGCCAGTAGTGGCAGGAAGATGGATGAGCCTGCGAAAATGAAAAAGGTAAAACTGGCAGGTATTAAAGATTCGGCTAGCTGGGAGCAAGTAAAAGCAAAGTTTAAACCCGGTGGTGTCTATTACCTGCAAGATGCAGATACGCCCGGTAAGCATCTGAAGCTGGGTATCAGGAGGTTTGCAACAGAGCTACCTGATGGAGTGTTCGTTGTGCCAAAGCACGGTAAACTTACATGGACTACCGGTCAAAATCCTGTACCGGGAACGATCATTTATATTGAAGATACTGTACTGCCTAAAAAGCCTAAAACCGTACAGGTGGATATTGAGCATAAATTCATTGAGGAGTTCAACGCGAAGAATGTAATAGGCTATGTACCGGGTACGGAAGTGCCGGATAGCTTTATCGTATTTACTGGTCATTACGATCACCTGGGTTGTATGGGGCGAGAGGCTATTTTCTACGGGGCGAGTGATAATGCAAGCGGTACTTCTTTAGTCATGTATTTAGCCAACTACTTCGCTAAAAACCCGCAACGATATTCGATAGCTTTTATGTTGTTTAGTGGTGAGGAGGCAGGCTTGTTGGGTTCGGAGTATTATGTAGACAATCCTGAATTCCCTTTAGAGCATATACGCTTTTTAGTGAATCTGGATATGACCGGCGATGCCAGGAACGGTATTACGGTAGTAAATGCAGCAGACAACAATGCTGAGTTTACACTATTAGAAGAACTGAATGAAAACAACAGCTACCTTAAGACTATTAAGAAAAGAAGCCAGACCTCTAACAGCGATCATTATCATTTCAGCAAAGCAGGAGTGCCGGCGGTGTTTATATATAGTATGGGTACAATTACCCACTACCACGATGTGTTTGATGTAGCCGAAGATGTGAATCTGGAAAGTATAGATAAGTTTGCACAGTTATTGATCAAGTTTACGGGAGAGGTTACTGAGACGAAGTAACATCTACCCCCTTCCGCGTTATACCTTCTGCCCTTTATATTCATTACTTTTACGGTTCATATCAAAAAACCAAGACTAATATGAAAAGGATCATTATGGCCCTTAGCCTTTCAGCATTCCTTTTTGCCTCTTGTGGCAATAGCGGCGATGTACAGAAAGAAGCACAGGCTTTTATTGACGATTACACAAAAGAATATTTGAAACTCAGCACTGCAGCCAGTGAGGCGGCATGGAAGCTGAACATTGAGATCATTCCGGGAGATGAGACCAATAAACTGGCAGCACAGGAGGCAGACGAGGCTTATGCTGCTTTCACCGGTAGTGAAGAGAACATCAACAACGCCCGTAAATATTTAGAGCAGAAAGAGGCACTGACAGATATACAGGTGAAGCAACTGGAGGCCATCCTTTATGCTGCGGCTAACAACCCTGCTACTGTAGAAGAAGTGGTGAAGAAGCGCATTGAAGCTGATAATGCACAAACAGAACTGCTCTACGGTTACCAGTATATGTTGAATGGCGAAAAGGTAAGTACTAACGATCTTGACGAAGCATTGAAAACCGAGAATGACCTTGGTAACCGCCTTCAGGTTTGGGAAGCAAGTAAGGAAGTAGGCCCTACACTGAAAGATGGTTTGGTGAACCTGCGCAATCTTCGCAACGAAACAGTACAGGCTTTGGGGTATAACGATTATTTCACTTACCAGGTGAGCGAGTATGATATGAGCACTGAAGAGTTGATGAAAACCATGCGCAGCCTCATGAGTGACCTGCAACCATTATACCGCGAGCTGCATACATGGATGCGTTACGAACTGGCAGAGAAATACGGAGTATCTGAAGTACCTGACTACCTGCCTGCACACTGGCTACCTAACCGTTGGGGGCAAGACTGGAGCTCTGCTGTTACTGTTGAAGGTTTAGATATCAACGAAGTACTGGGTACAAAAACACCTGAATGGATAGTGAAGGAAGGAGAGAAGCTGTACACCAGTATCGGGTTCCCGGAACTGCCCAAAACATTCTGGACAAAATCGAGCCTGTACCCTTACCCTGCTGATAGCAATGTAAAGAAGAACAACCACGCTTCTGCATGGCATATGGACCTGAGAAAAGATGTACGTAGCCTGATGAGTGTGCAGCCTAACTCTGAGTGGTGGGAAACTGCTAACCACGAGCTGGGGCATATATATTACTACATGACCTATACCAATCCTGATGTACCACCATTGTTGAGAGGTGGTGCTAACCGTGCTTATCATGAAGCCATCGGTAGTATGATGGGCATGGCTGCTATGCAGAAGCCTTACCTTGTAGGCCGCGGACTGGTAAGTGAAGATGCACAGGTGAATGAAGTACAAAGCCTGCTGAAAGAAGCGATGAATGCGGTAGTATTCATGTACTTCTCTTGCGGAACGATGAGTCATTTTGAGAAAGACCTGTATGTAGAGAATTTACCTGCCGACCAGTTCAATGCCAGATGGTGGGAATATGTAAAGAAATACCAGGGTATCGTACCTCCTTCTCCAAGAGGGGAGCAATATTGCGATGCGGCTACCAAAACACATATCAATAATGATGCTGCTCAGTACTACGACTACGCATTGTCTTATGTGATTTTATTCCAACTACACAACCATATAGCTAAGAACATCCTGAACCAGGATCCTCGTGCTACCAACTATTACGGTGAGAAAGGCATCGGTGATTTTCTGAAAGAGATCACTTACCCGGGTGCGTCTAAAGACTGGAGAGTAGTGCTGAAAGAGTCTACAGGTGATGAGCTGAATGCCAAAGCTATGCTGGAGTATTTCAATCCTTTAGTAGATTGGCTGAAAGAGCAGAACAAGGGCAGGAAACATACCCTACCTGCTAAGATATAAGCATCAAATAATGTACAGATAGAGCCCCGGCAATGCCGGGGTTTTCTTTTTGTGCCTATTACAAAACGGAAATCTATAATTTATAACCGCTTTTTAAGAAACCGAACGGGCAGTATATACGTAAATTGAGTATATGAAGAAGGTATACTCTGCAAGAACAGTAAAAAGGGCCGCTGTACTATTCTGTGTAACGGCCATGAGTGCTTTGATGCTCAACAACGCTTCCGGTCCGGCGTCTAATAGTAGTGGTAGCCGTGTGGGGGCTTCTTTCAGTTCGGGAACATGCGGTAGCTGCCATGGAGGTGGTAATTTCAGCCCATCTATAAACATACAGTTGTTTGATGGCAGCACGGCGGTCACATCTTACACTACCAACAAAAGCTATACATTGAGGATCACTATTTCGGCCAATAACACCGGCTCAAATACGCGATACGGTTTTCAGGCAGTGTCTGTATTTTCTTCTAATAATAATGCGATCAATAACTGGGGTACATTGCCATCTAACACTACCAGTGTAACGGTTGGTGGCAGAACACATGTAGAGCAGAGCTCACCACTGACCGGTAACGTCATCAACATACCGTGGACATCACCAAGTACTGCCAGTGGTAGTATTACCTTCTATGCGGCGGGCAATGTGGTCAACGGTAACACCAGTACTTCGGGTGACAATGGTGTAACGGGCTCACTTACGGTAACACCACCATGCACTACCCCATCTATCAGCCACACTATTACCAATGTGAAATGTAAGGGTGCAAGCACGGGGGCTATCAGCCTTTCTCTTACCGGGGGTACCAATCCATTCACATTCGCATGGACGGGCCCGAACAACTTTAGTTCATCACAACAAAACATCAGTGGTTTAAGGGCAGGCAACTATACCTTGGTAATAACAGCAACCGGAGGATGTAAGGATACTACCATGTACACAGTTACTGAACCGGCAACAGTGGTTAGTGTTATCGCCGGTGTTAACGCTCCTATATGTGAGGGGGACACTCTGAAGCTGACTGCCAATGGCAACGGTGGTACAGGTACACTAAAATATTCCTGGACAGGCCCTAACAGCTTTATGTCTAATGATCAGAATCCTTTAATACATCCGACAACACCTGCTATGAGTGGTAGTTATACGGTTGTGGTTACAGATGACAATAACTGTACACAAAACCACCAAAGAACAGCCACGATTAACCCATTCCCTACCGTAGATACCTTTACCTATACACAAGGCACGGGGGCTGATAGTAATACCATCAACTTTATGGCGGGTACCATAACTGATGCCGACAGTACGATATGGATGTTCGGTGATGGAAATACAGATAATACCAACAACAGTAATCCTACGCATACGTATACAACAGACGACACCTTTACGGTAATGCTGATAGTGAAGAACGGTTGCGGTGCAGATACCGTTACTCAGAAAGTAGTGTTAGAGCCGCTAAGCATTAATAGTCTGGTACCGAACGATTACAAAATATACCCTAACCCCGTTACGAATATGGTAACAATAGAAGGTATTGAAGCAGGTACAAGCGTGGTATTGTATGATGTTGCAGGAAGGGCACAATATAAGGCCACAAGTACGGCCCGTGTACATAGGGTGAACACAGAAGCACTGGCAAGGGGTAATTATATATTGATACTTAAAGACAGTAAGGGCAACAGGGCACAAACACTGATAAGCAAACAATAACAGCGGGAAGGTGAGGTATATATAAGGCAGCTCCTAAAGGGGCTGCTTTTATTTTGCCCCGCCTACGGCGGTAGTCATTGTGGCCAATGACCCGGATCCTCACGTTATAAATTCACCTGTAAGCCTATCAATAGCTATTTGTACAGAAGAGTCTTTTGGAGTAAAAAGAAAGAATAGAGTGGTAATAAAATACTTATTACTCGAGATTGCCACGTCACTATCTGTCTACACAGATAGTTCCTCGCAATGACGTAAGAGTGATATTTCCCTCTTTTTCCCGACCTTTGCCCACTCATGGGCAATCTGCGGTCACTCAATAAATACATCTGGAAGTACAAGTGGCGGCTAATGCTGGGGATGCTCTTTGTGGCCATCTCCAATGTGTTCGCCGTTATACCGCCGGCTATCATCCGCAATGTGATAGATACCGTTAATAACGATATTACCAACTACCGCTTACTGAACGGTACAGGGTTATCTGAAGATTTACAGGGCATTATATTCAAATCGGTACTGACCAGCGGGGTGATATTATTAGGGCTGGCCATAGCACGGGGTGTGTTCATGTTCTTCATGCGGCAGACCATCATTGTTATGTCTCGCCTTATTGAGTACGATCTGAAGAACGATATTTACCAACACTATCAGGAGCTGGATACGCATTTCTTCAAAACACATTATACGGGCGATTTGATGAACCGTATTGCAGAAGATGTATCGCGTGTGCGCATGTACCTCGGCCCCGCTATCATGTATACTACCAACCTGGTGGTGCTTACCGTTATGTGCCTGTGGAATATGATACGCGTCAGCCCTATGCTCACCTTATATGTAATAATTCCACTGCCCATATTGGCAGCTACTATCTACTTCGTCAACCGTATCATCTTCCGAAAGAGCGAACAGATACAGGCTCAACTCTCAGACATGACCACCATTGCACAGGAGTCTTATTCAGGTGTTCGGGTGATAAAATCGTTTGTGCAGGAGCGTGCTATGTTGGGCTTCTTTAACAATAAGAGCGAAGAGTATAAAAAAAGTGCCATCAATCTATCATTGACAGAGGCGGTATTCTTTCCTTCTATGAACTTGTTCATCGGGTTGAGTATGCTCACCACAGTATTGATAGGTGGTTACTATGCCATACAGGGTACGGTAACGGCAGGTAATATTGCAGAGTTCATCATCTACATCACCATGCTTATGTTCCCCATGATGGCCATAGGCTGGGTAGCCAGTATTGTGCAGCGGGCAAGTGCTTCGCAAAAACGCATAGATGAGTTCATGGATACCAAACCTACTATTACCACCAAGCCCGATGCGCTGCAACCGAACGAAGAACTGAAAGGAGACGTTAGCTTTAAAGAGGTTAGCTTCACCTACAGCCATACAGGTATTACAGCACTCAACGGTTTTGATCTGGACATAAAAGCCGGAGAGAAAGTAGCCATTATCGGTAAAACAGGCTCCGGTAAATCTACACTGGTGCACCTGTTGCTACGCATGTACGATGCGAATAAGGGAGAGGTATTGATGGATGGACAAGCCGTGCAGGACTACGACCTGAAATATTTACGCTCGCAGGTATCTTATGCACCGCAAGAGGCCTATTTGTTCAGCGATACTATATATAACAATATCAAGTTCGGCAAAGCAGATGCCACATCGCGCGATGTGAAAGAGGCGGCAAGGCTGGCAGACTTCCAGAAAGATATTGATAGCCTGAAAGAAGGTTATGAGACCATGATTGGTGAGCGAGGGGTAATGCTCTCAGGCGGGCAAAAGCAAAGGTTAGTACTGGCAAGGGCACTGCTCAAGAACAGCCCTATACTCTTACTGGACGAATCCCTTTCTGCTGTAGATACCCAAACCGAGCAGAATATACTGGGTAATGTAAAAGGCTATATTGCTGATAAGACCGTTATAGTCATCACACACCGCATATTCACCAGTTGGAATTTTGATAAAGTACTGGTACTGGACGACGGGCGCATCGTAGAACAGGGTACACATGAAGAACTGATGCAACTTGGGGGACGATACGCTAAACTTTATCGTCACCAGACAGAGATGGATACGGCTTAGTGCTGTACCTACCAACTTATTTACTAAATTGTACACTATAAAATAACTCCTATGAAAAAGCTTGTTTTTTCTTTACTTCTGTTAAGCTTATTATCTGTACAGGCATTTGCAGGCAATATGTCTATACGCGGTACTATTGAGAACCGCCTGTCTGATAGTGTTGTGATCTCTTACCCTACATATGAGGGCGGCAATTGGCTGGCCTATAAGCAGAAGCAGGTAATAGCAGTACTGGATAAGAACAATAATTTTTCTGCCAAACTACCATTAGACGAGGAGTATACGCTTGTTATGATACAGAACGGCGAGCAGGCAACCGAGATATATGGCTACACAGGTTATAACCTGAAGCTGAAGGTTGATGCTTCTGACTTTGACAATACGCTTGAATACAAAGGTGAGGGAGCTAATGTGGCCAACTTTATGGCTAAGCATATGCTCAAGCATTCTTTCACGCAAAACTACTACAGGGAGTTACAGCAACTACAGGCTAAAGAACCGAACGAATTTTTAGAAGCAATAGAAGAGCTGACGCAACAGCAGTATAATTTTTTGATAGAGAATAATGAGGGCTTACCACAGTCGTTCATCAACTTCTGGGACCACAACTACGAGTATCTTAAATACAATATTATCCTCAGCTATCCTACTATGCACGAGGTGATCAAACAACAGAGTTATACAATAAAAGACATACCTGCCGAGAATTATAAAGTAATAGGTGCAGTACCCAAACGCTTTGATGATAAATACATCAGCATTCAATCTTACAGGTCGTATCTGGATGAGTATTATACTGCTTACCTGAAATCAAGAGGTGTAGAAAGCACAACGGAAAAGCCTAACCTGTTTACAGATAAAAGGTTGGAGCTGGCACACCAGAATATGCCCAAAAAGAGTGAGGAGTATGTTTTTGCAAGCTTTTTAAGGAGCCATATCAAATACTCCACTTATGCTGAAGCAGAACGTTACTATAACAAGTTCATAGAGCAATATCCGGGGAGTGTATATAAGAAGATGCTGGCAAAGCAGATGGAGATCAAGAAAAAACTCAGTCCGGGTCAACCTGCTATAGAGATCGTATTTAAAGGAGATGACGGAAAAGTAAAATTATCTGATCTGAAGGGTAAGGTAGTATATCTGGATTTCTGGGCGAGCTGGTGCGGGCCATGTAAAGCACAATTCCCACATGTGAAAGAGCTTAAAGAACATTTTAAAGATAAAGATGTGGTATTCGCATACGTATCAATAGACGAAAGCAAAGAGAATTGGGAAAAAGCTATAGAGCAGTATAATCTTTATGGATTGCATACACTTGCAGATGGTGCATGGCAATCGAAAGAAGCGGAAGATTATGGTATCAAAGGTATTCCTGCATACTTCCTGATAGATAAAGAAGGCAATTTTGCTACTGAAACCACCCCACGCCCCAGTGAGAAAGAGGAGTTAATAAAGCTGATTGAAGGGCTACTTTAAGTATAAAGTATAAACATATTAATTAATGCTATGGTAATGCAGTCTTAACGCTGTCGTCATAGTAAATGCTTCCTTTTGTATAGCTGATACAGGCTGTAAAGAATAAATATAGCTATGGCAAAAAGGGAAGTAGACCTGGTAGTTATCTCAGACACACACCTCGGCACTTATGGCTGTCATGCTAAAGAGCTACTACAATATCTCAAAAGCATCAAGCCGAAAGCAATAGTACTTAACGGTGATATAATAGATATATGGCAGTTCAGTAAACGGTACTGGCCAAACACTCATATGATGGTGATAAAACACCTGATAGGGCTGATAGCTAAAGACGTACCAGTATACTACATACCCGGCAACCATGATGAGATGCTGCGTCGTTTTAAAGGATTTCAATTAGGCACACTGAAAGTGAGCAATAAACTTTCTCTGAAGATCAATGGCTCAAAGGTGTGGATATTTCATGGTGATGTATTTGATGTGGTGATGCAGCATAGTAAGTGGCTGGCAAAACTGGGAGCAATAGGTTATGATACATTGATACTTATCAACAGGTTTGTTAATTTCATATCTGAAAAGCTAGGCAGAGATAAAGTGTCTTTATCTAAAAAAATAAAGAACAGTGTGAAAGGAGCAGTTAAGTTCATCAATAAGTTTGAATCTACCGTTTGTGATATCGCTGCTGAAAACCACTATAAATATGTTATCTGCGGGCATATACACCAGCCTGAGATAAGAACCATAGTTACCCAGCGTGGCCCTATTGTATATATGAACTCAGGCGATTGGATAGAGAACCTGTCGGCTTTAGAGTACAACGATTCTAAGTGGTCTATATACAAGTATGCTGATGATGAAAAAGCACAAGCCATTAACATCAATAAAAAGAAAAACCAGAAGGAGTCGCCAAAAGAACTTATGGCCAGCCTCTTGCAGGAGATGAGTGTTGTATCATCAAAGAAAAGCGGTATGAACGGAGTAACAGGAAGTTTTGAGGCCGCATAAAATGACTATAGTTCAGTGAAAATATTATTTGCAATACAAGGTACCGGTAATGGACATCTAAGTCGTGCAAGGGATGTATACCCCGAGCTATGTAAATATGGCGAGGTAGATGTGCTCATCAGCGGTATACAGGTAGATGTAGAAGTGCCATTTCCTGTAAAATACAGGTTTTATGGCATGAGCTTTATTTTTGGTAAGAGTGGTGGGGTGAGCATTGGTAAAACCGCAGCAAAGCTCAAACTGTTCAGGCTGATAAAAGATATACGCAAACTACCTGTGAATGATTACGACCTTGTGGTAAATGATTTTGAGCCGGTATCGGCATGGGCATGTAAATTGAAAGGTAAAGCTTGTATCGGTCTTAGTCACCAAGCTGCAGTGTTGGCTCCGAATGCCCCACTGCCTGAAAAAACTGATCTTAAAGGAAAGCTCATACTACAGCGATATGCACCTGTAACCAAAGCGTATGGTTTCCACTTCAGAACATATTCAGAGAATATATTTACACCTGTTATCCGCAAAGAGATAAGAGACCTCACACCTACTGATGAAGGGCATTATACAGTATACTTACCATCTTACGATGATGAGACGTTGGTAAAGCACTTATCTTTTTTCAGTAAAGTGCAATGGCAGGTGTTCTCTAAACACAATCAAAAGGAGTTCACGTTTAAGAATGTAAGTGTGTACCCTATTAATAATGAAGCATTCATCAAAAGCATGGCCAGTAGTACAGGTGTACTTTGCGGTGCAGGGTTTGAAGGCCCGGCAGAAGCATTGCACCTCGGCAAAAAGTTAATGGCCATTCCTATGCAGCAACAGTATGAACAACAATGTAATGCTGCTGCATTAAAAGAATTAGGGGTACCTGTAATTAAGTTTCTGGGTAAGAAATATTACAACCGCATCAAATGGTGGTTGACGACCAATGAACGCATCAACGTGAACTTTCCTGATAATATAGGAATGGTAGTAAAAAAGATGGTGACTGAAAATGCACCTGAAACCGTTGCTACTGAACTAAAACCTGTGTAGTTATTTACCCTTGAATTCAGGTTTCCTTTTTTCAAGGAAAGCATTTACTCCTTCAGCAAAATCTTCCGTATTCCCCGCCTCTATCTGTACTTTCATTTCCAATTGTAGTTGCTCGTCAACATTACTGCTGTAAGAACGGTTGAGTAACCTTTTGGTCAAACCAAGCCCTTTGGTTGGCATTGCTGCTAGTTGAGCAGCCAGTTTTTTACTGTCAGTCTCAAAACTATCATCAGGGAAGCTTTTGTAGATCATTCCCATAGCTACAGCTTCTGCCGCTGATACTTTATCGCCCAACATCATCAATGCAGCAGCTCTTTGCATGCCTACATATCTGGGCAGGAAGTAGGTACCGCCACTATCAGGGATCAAACCTATTTTACTGAACGCCTGTATGAAAGAAGCACTCTCTGTCGCTACAACAATATCACAAGCAAGAGCGATGTTGGCACCCGCACCTGCAGCAACACCATTTACGGCAGCAATAATTGGCTTTTCAATATGTCGAAGGCTACGAATAACAGGGTTATAATGTTCACTTACTATTTTTTTGAAATCTATCTGCTTAGGGTCAGCGGCTTCTGCAAGGTCTTGCCCTGCACAAAAACCTTTACCGCTACCGGTCAGGTAAATACATCTGATGTCATTATCCTTTTCACAATTGTTCAGATGTGCCTGTAAGGCAAGAGCCATCTCCCGGTTAAAGCTGTTATACTTTTCAGGACGGTTTAGCGTGATGTATGCTATGTTGTTTTCTTTGTGTAGTAGTACTGTATCGCTCATAATGTAAAAATAGTATGAATCAGTTAAGCATTAGAAGGTTTCAGTAATTTATTCTTTAAATGACTGCCTATCCCGAAAACACTAATGAAGTTCAAGGGTAGTTCTAATAATACGTGCATAAAACTCAGGAATAAAAGCCATTTCATACCTGTCACATAATCATACATATATAAGGCAATACTGGCTGCCCATATTACTATCACCAATACAAACCTTAGCTTAGGTACTTTATGCCACTGTATCACTTTTGTTTTAGAGAACCAGTTGAGGTAGTGATAAGTATACGCAAAGGCAATGAACCGCATCAGCAATATGCTCTTGGGTGAGTTGAATATAAAATTGTCCCAACCCGCTTTACTGCCCGGGTTTGGTATAGTATCTACAAACCTGAACCACATAATGTTAACCACCTTAAAAGGTTCATAGGCTCCTTTACTGTATTCTGTTGGCGGGTAGAAAGCCCGCTCAGGAAAAATATTCCAGAGAATAAATGGAATAGATACCAGCACAAGGAATGCAAATATGCCTACTCTGCTTTTGCTTTTCAAAGTACCGTACAACATAAATAGCGCAGTGAACACATATACGTGCATCAGTGTAGGTATGAAAACAACAAGGAAGTAATTCATATTATGTGATACCTGCGAAGCAAAGACAAGCAATAATATTCCGCCTATCTTATAAATAGGGTTTTTCACTAAGACAAAGATCATGGCACTCAACACCGCTATGAACATCAGGTTGGCAGCAAAATTCTCAGGAAATTGCAAGCCGATATTTTTCTGGAAAAAAGCCCCCATCAATACTATACCTACAATAAGTAGCCATACGGCATCATACCTCCCTTTGGTGAAATAACCTTTGTCGTGCAGCCATGATATTTCTGTCAGGTAATGCAAAGGGCCAAGCACGGCGTATACAAATAAGAAAAGCTCAAAAGGCAAAACCATGGCGACTACTGCAGATAGTAGCATTAAGCCAATGTTCACTATATCAACCCGTTCTGTGGCATTTAAAGTCACTGTACAAATTAAAAATTTATTCCTGCATTTAGTAACTGTACTGTGTTATCTGTTAGTAACGAAGATTATAAGAATGATAACATGGTCTGTATGTGTGACTCGAGACTTAACTGCTTAATAAGCTCTTTATCAGCCGGCATTTCTTTAGGATTGTCCAACATGTTACGAATATGATCAGCCCATGTTTGTGGATTATATCTGGCAACAACTATCCCATTCTTATCTGAAACAATGTCTTTTGCACCTGTTTTTTCAGATATGAGTACTTGTGTACCACAAGCTATAGATTCAGATACTACCTGCCCGAATGGTTCGTAAATAGCAGGGTGTATAGTAAGGTCTGCTGCTCTGTATAAGCTTGAAGGGTCTTTTATGAAGCCAAGATAATTTACCCATTCATTAGCCGCTCCTTTATTTCCTGCAACTATCAGTTCAATATTTTTATCATTCAGTAACTGCATGGCTTCAATAGCCAGAGGAACTCCCTTACGTTTGTTAGAACTGGAAACTATGAGTATGTGTTTTTTATCAGGATCTAAACCACATTGCTTTTTCCACTCGTTTTTAGTCTTTGAATCATCCTTATAAAACCTTCCAGTATTCAATGGAGGATGCAGTACTTCTATCTTTTCTGTTGAAGTGTTATATAATTTTTCTACTTCATCAGCTATCATACTGCTGCAAGCAAATATCACTTTCGAATGCTTAAACGCTTTTTTGTCAGCGCGGATATTTATAATGTCAGACAGGCTTCTGCTTCGCTTATTCTTTGCGTGCATATAGCCCAGATGGGTATTAGGTGCTATTAAAAAATCCTGCTGGGAGGTTCTGTCCAACGATAATGAAAAGTCGAATTGGTCCCTTTTTATCAGCTTTCCTAATTGTCTATCGAAGTAGGCAGGACGGACAGGTTTTATCACTCGTGACATATCTATCCTGATGATATTTACATTTTCAGGTAACACTACATCATCAGCTATTTTTGAAGTAACCACTGTTACATCATCACCTCTTTGCAAGAAGTAATTCATGTAATTGAACAGGCGAGTCTCCAGACCGCCAAGGTGTGTTATCCGCTCATGTATCAGGCAAACCTTCAAAACTGTGAATTTGCTAGCAAGATAATTCATTAAACCTGTTCAGGCATATATAGTTGTATACTACTGTATTGAATTCTACATTAATGGCATAGTAACAAGTCTCAAATGTTGGTAAAAATATTCGTCAGTGCCTCTCTGGTTGCGCAACGCTCTTTCCACTCTCCGCGCCATATTATCAGCGTTGTGGCACCTGTACTTGATGAATTCAAACGCACTATGTTAGAAGTATGCGACAGTCGATGGAAGAAAGAAGAGTTTCTATTTCATGTGCTAAAGTCAGCACCGGCTTTCCTGCCAGTTTTATGCTTACAGCCAGTATGAACCATTGACTATTAAAAACTTTAACTAGCCTAAAAAGATTGTAGATCTATTTGTAGCATTATTGAAAAAAGTAATTACACTATTACTATCTAGAGAAAGACACTTGATATCCTACCTTAACGGTATTAGACTTTAGTTTCTCCATTAAATATGAAACCTGTTTAGAAAGTCTTTCTTTTTTCTTCTTGAAATTGGCACACAAGAATTATCTATCATAACAATATAGCTTCCATCACCTTTATTAAAAGATAAAACATGTGATATGTTTATCATGTACGAATTATGAATTCGAAAAAACTGTTTCGAGGACAATAATGATTCGTAATATTTTAGGTTATGAGAACAGGTATGAACTACATTGTTGACGCAGCATATTTCAGTATATGCACCTTTAGCATGTAAGTATATTATGCTCTCTTTTTCAATAAATTTGTGACCGTTTATAGTAGCCACAGCTATTTTGTTAAGTTCACTATGATTGTCTATATACTTATTAGAACTGTTTTTTTTAATTTTTTCGTAAGCTTTTACAGTAGCTGCTTTAAGGTCAGAAATACTAATGGGTTTTAAAAGATAATCTAAGGCATTAGCTCTTATAGCTTTAATTGCATACTCACTATAAGCAGTAGTGAAAATAGCTTCAAACTGCTCATTTTTACATCCGTTTAATGTATCAAAACCGGTTCCATCAGGCATTGAAATATCTAAGAAAACAAGCTCTGGTTTTTTCTTTTTTATTGCCTCAATACCTGAAGCAACATCATATGCATCTCCAACTATCGTTATATTATTTGTAAACCTTGTTAGTAACTTTTTTAAAGTATTCCTGCTTTGTGACTCATCGTCAATAATTAAAGTTTTGATCATGGTACATCATTTTTATAGGCTTACAGGAACTGTTATTTCAACTAAAGTTCCTTGTTCAGGATATACTTTGTCAATTATTCTTATCTCTATTTTTCTCTCTTCTATAAAGTTATATGTTTTCACTCTATCATTTATCATTTGCATTCCTCTTGATATATGATCTTTTCTGTAAGTTGCGTTGATAGCTTGAGATTGTTTCCGGCCAATACCATTGTCATCAATAAGTACTTTGAGGTTACTTTCACTGATAGTACAATTTTTTATTGTTAGTTTTAACTGCCCCTTACTATTCCTATGAACCAGTCCATGTTTAATAGCATTTTCAAGAAAAGGTTGTATTAATAATGAAGGTATCCTGTAGTTTTTGTTCTCTATATTTTCAATAATGATCTCATAGTCAAATTTATCTTCAAAACGAATTTTTTCAAGAGATAGATAGAGCTCAATTAGTTCGATTTCATCATTTAAAAGGATAAACCTATTCTTTGAAGATTCTAAGAAGAGTCTCATTAACCTTGCAAACTTTGTAAGATATTCATTAGCCTTAATATCATTTCCATCAAGTATATAGCCTTGAATAGAGTTTATCGTATTAAACAAAAAGTGTGGGTTCATTTGTGCACGTATTGCATCCAGTTCTACTTTAGCAATTCTTTTTTCCCAATCATTTTTTTCTTTTTGTGTTTTTAACCTCTGATGAATTCGCCACCTGAATATTAGTGCTACACTCGTCAAAAATGTAAAAATTGACAATAACCTGAACCACAAAGTTTGCCATATAGCGGGCTCTATAGTTATAGGTACACTTGTGGAATATGACCAATCACCTTTGCCATTATTTGCCTCAGCAAACAACCTATAATTGCCTGGAGGTATATTAGTATAAGTAATCCTGTTTTGGTTTATTTTCATATAATTCCAGGTGTCATCATAGTTCTGAAGTTTGTACCTGAAAAGTTTGTTTTGTTGGGAATAATCAGTCAACGCCAATTCAATAATAATATCATTCTTTTTATAGGTTAAATTTAATGCAGAATCTTTACTGAGACTGCCGGTATGATTTTCTCCTGATACTTGTACCTCTGATATTTTGAGGACATCATCAATAACTTTACGAGGTACAATGCGAGTTGGATTATAATGTACTACACCCACTTTGGTGCCTAAGAATATATCTTCAGATTTATCTTTTGTAATAGCATTGAAGTTAAAATCATTACTTATCAATCCATCGTTTTCGTTGAAGAACAAGAGCTTGTTTTCTGTTTTATTATACTTATATAATCCACTAATGGTGCTAATCCACAGATCGTTATTATTGTCAAGGATCAACCCAGATACAGTTTGCTCTTCAAATAGATTTAAATGAGTAACCTTAGACAGGTTATTGGAAATTTTGTAAAGTCCTCCTGCGGTTGTACCTATCCAGATATCACCATCTACATCTTGCAAGATATTCCAAACGTTGCAGTTACTTTCATGATCTAATTCAAAGCGATGAAACTCAAGCTTAGGAATATCGGTGTGACTATAAACATAATTCAGGCCATCGTCTGTGCCTAGCCATATTCTACCACGATTATCAGCAAATATTTTCCATACACTGTTATTACTGATCGTTTTTTCATCAGAAGTATCGTGGCGGTAATTATGCAATTTTTTAGTCTGTTGATCATATATAAACAACCCCTGATCTTTAGTGCCTATCCAGATATTACCTTTTTTATCTTCATAGAGCGCCCATACCTGAATAACCGTATCTCTGCATGCATGAGGCAAATACTTTCTAAACTTATTATTACTTGCTTTGTAAAAAACACCTTGCTCTCCGCCGGATATAATCTTCCCGTTTCGAGTTTGTAGAAAAGTATTGGTAATATACCTGGACTTTAAAATGCTATTAGAGGACTCTAGTTCAAACGATTTTTTGTAGTAGTGCTTGTTTCTAAAGCTGTCATATGCCATCATATCTATCTTTCCGGAGCGATAGCCGATCCATAGATTGTTTTCAGTATCAACCATAAGTGCTCTGACATAGTTGTTTTTTAAACTCCCGTCTGTAATGTTATAAGAGCCAAACTGCTTTTTATGTTTATCTACTTTCATTAGTCCGGCAGTTGTTGCCAGCCAGATTATTCCCGTTTGGTCTTCAAGCCCCTCGTTAATAATAATATTCTTATCATAGGTTATACTATGGCTAATATAAAAGCTGTCAATTAATGCTTGATCATTATGGGCATAGGTATAAATTATCGAACCGTTTGCGACGTTAATATCTCCATTATCTGAAACGAAAATTTTATCATAAACTAAGTTCCTGCTATTTACTTTCGATTTATGGAAGCTTTTTTCATTCACAATAGTTCCTAATTCAATCCTTGTATAACCTAATTCATCAACTGTGTAAAACCTATTGTTATCACCAGCTACATTAAACAGTATTTTACTTCTGTAGTCAGCTAGTTTTATAATTACCTTGTTATGAAGATCATATTTATATAGACCCGATTGAGTAATTATGTGCAAATACGCTTTGTCAACTTGTTTAATACTCCATATCTGATCACCAGATACAGTTATGTAATGCAAACTATCATCAATGATGTATGCGATACTTCCATTATAAAACCCTGCCCATACTTTACCATCAAAGTCTTCATACATACAGCATACTTTCGATTTATTACCAGCTGCTGTTTTGATAGTAGTAAACTTTTGTTTGAATCTGTCAAAGCGGCTAATATATCCACCCCAGCTACCTATCCATACATTCCTATGTGTATCTTCAATCATACTGGTGATAACATCTGTCCAACCACCGTTATGTTGTGTATATACTTCAGGGTAGTGTTTAAAGCCCTGACCATCGTATAAGCATAGTCCATTGTATGTACCCAACCATAAAAAGCCCTCGCTATCCTGCATCAATGTCAGCACATTATCATGTGGCAGTCCTTCTCTAGTGGTGAATAACTGATAGTCTTGCTGCTGCGCAGACAATCCGGCACAGGATATAACCAGAATACAAAATATTAATCCGCTTCGCACGAAATAAAAATAACTTTTAAATCATAAAAAAGGCTGCTCCTTAAGAGCAGCCCAGGTTTCATGATGTAATGTTTTCGAGTTTATGATATTACTCAAGTATCATACGCTTGGTAGCCGCTTCAGCACCATTTATCATTAAACTATAGAGATACATACCAGCTGATAATTCAGTAGCATTTATATCAACTTTTCCTTCACCGGTTCCTTCTAACTGTACTTGCTTTATTTTTCTGCCATTCATATCAAAGATCAATATCTTAGCATCTGATGTATTTTCAGGCAGACGGTAACCTATTGATGTATAACCCCTGAATGGATTAGGGACATTTTGAAACAACTCAGCTCCGTCTAGTACATTATTAGTAGTACTAATGTCAGTAGTGCTTGCTTCCAATTTTCTTAACCGACTTTCTAAAGCTTCAATTCTTTCATTTTGAGACTCAATGATATGCTGTTGCTCTTGAATACCTGCAGTAAGAATTGGTATTAACTGTACATATTCAACACCTTTAAACTTCACCTCATTAGCAATTTTTTTACCTTTAGTATCATATCTGGCGGGATTTATAGCTTCATTTACTAATTCTGGTAGTACTTCTTCTAATTCTTGTGCTATAAAACCAAATTGACGCCCTTCATCAAAATTAAATGTCTTAAAATCTTTTTTGAACGTATAGGTTTTTGATTGTAATTTCTTAATTATACTTATAGCGTTTTCAATCGGATTAATTTCTTCTTTAAACTTCCTATCTGATGTAAAATTGTCAGCACCTGTTCGCCATACATCACCATTGAAAAAACCGGCATTACCACCATAAGCTTCAAAATATCCAGCCCAGCTACCTGCTGGGTTTCCACCTGCAATTGTTGCGTGTACACCATATACACGTGTGTTAGCTCCAGTAGCAGTGGCGATGGATTTTAACCCAAAACACTCATAACCATCATTAGCGGTTGCAACTGCATCAACCCCAATAGTAGCTGGTGAAGATGGGAAATTATTGTCAACCGCTTCAGCATATACACCAACAATTCTATCACTTGCGTCTTTTGACATAAATCTACCTCCATAAGATTCAGCACCATTGGATGCTGTACCACTTACACCAATATTATTTGTTGCATTTATTGCTTCAAATAAACCAGCAGTAGAATTGGTACCATTTGCTGTATATGAATTAATCCCAATGTTTGTTGGGTTGTTTTGTACATTAAATGCTGCAGCTTGTCCTGTTCCACTAGGATTATTTCCAAATAATTCAATATTTAGTCCCGTAGATTGGGTACTTGAACCACTTTGGTGTAAGTACATGAAATTCCAAGGTGTTGTAAATAAAGAGTTGCCCATTATAACTGTTGTTGCATCTTCTCTCAGCAAACTATTTGTAATACTGGTCGCGCTATTCCATTTTGCTAAATTCCCAGTAGTACCAGACCCTGTAACTTGTGCTTGACAATTTGTAATAGCAGCAATAATTAATATTAATAATAGTAATTTTTTCATGTTGGAATTTTTTTTAAATGACGCCTACTCTAATTCAGATTTTCGGCTTATTCCGAGATCTAGTGGGCTAGGTAGTAGCTAAATCTGATATGAATTTCAAATAGTTATTTCTTAATGAAAAGACATACTTTATAGCTGGTTGTTATTATGAATAGATGGTCGTTTTGGGTATATAACTGGTATTTACAAGAGAGTCACACACGTTTATGAGTGGTCTATGAAAACAATATGAAACAAGAACCATTAATTTTGAACTAATCGACTATACAAGCTACTTCTTAGCATACTATTATATCTTTATTGAGCAATAGAAATATTTAAATACCATTTTAGTAAAAGTATCCGGGTAGATGCACTGACCATCACCATTGAAGTAGATACCCCGGGAGGAAAGCCTGAATATATAATTGTTGGTTTGCCTGATAGTGCTGTAAACGAAAGTATTGAACGTATTATTTCCGCTATTAAGAATATCGGCTTAGATAAACCACGCGTAAGACTGGTAGTGAATATGGCTCCTTGCAACCATTTACCTACAGCTATCTAGGCATGGGCTAAAAAATTCAAAGGATTGATTCTGCCGAAACAAAATGCAAGGGAGGTGCATCGTGAATAGCGGATAGTCTTGCTGCTGTGCAGACAATCTGGCACAGCATATAACCAGAATACAAAATATTAATCCACTTCGCACGAAATAAAAAATAACTTTTAAATCATAAAAAAGGCTACTCCTTAAGAGCAGCCTTTTTTATGATGTTACATTTATAAATTATTGCTATTTATTACACACAAGCTTACGTGTATAGACTCCACTACTCGTAGTAAGAACAACAGAATAGATGCCACTGCTAATTGACTTTGTATCTATTGAAATTTTGTTGTCACCTTCATTATATTTCTGACTGGCTACTTCTATTAGTGTCTTACCAGTAATATCAATAAGTTTCATACTAACATTTTCTGTACTACCTAATTTAAAAGAAACATCAATATTATCTCTAAAAGGATTAGGAGAAACTGTAAGATTAATTGATTCTTCTATATCATTTATTGAAGTATGTTTCCCTGGTTTTAACATGAAAGTAGATGACCAACCAGACCACATACCGCAATTACATTCCCGAACTTTATACCTAAACTTCTTTCCTGACTCAAGGCTTGATATATCAGTGCTAACTAAACCCGTATTAAAAAAGGTTGGAGAAAAGCATTGCAAAAAACCTCTTGTAGTACCATTAGCAGGGAATAAATGGGAATCTGAAATTTCATACAGAATTTCATATGATTTTGTAGTAACACCATCCCATATAAGCCTTACATCAGTAATTCCTCCGGATCTGGAAATAAGATTAGTTGCATTATAGCTTGGTGCAGGATTTGTTGTTGATTTTACTTCAATGTGCATTGTTCTTTCATTCCATGTACCTCCCACCGCTAACTTTAGTTTGTAAAAATTATTCGGTAAGAAATTAAAAACTGGATTTAATGAATTAGCAAAAGCCCTGACATCAAAATGTTCAAGACCACCGAATACACTATATGCAGATGGCGTAAGCCACATTCCCTGAGTTGAAACTGTTTGCCAGCTTGCGTTTGATTCAATTAGTTCAACATATATGTTAGTATTTCCAGCATTACAAAAACTTGTCAAACTAGCATCCATGATTATATCATCATCTGGACAAATTTCAAGAGGTGGCCAAGTAGTCGCAACCTGATCATAATTTGTAATCGTAGCATATGCTACAACATCTAAACTAACAGGTTGTATATCCTCTTCAGCACAACCTCCCACAGGAGTAGAAGGCTGCATGCGCACTTTGATATTACCCTGACAAGCTGTACCCGGTCCTAAAGTTGGTTTTACTGTGATGGTTGAACTTCCATCTCCACCTGATATTATACTCCAGCCGTTTGGTACAGTCCAATCAATACTAGATACATCAACACAAAAAGACGATACCTCATATGTTGTTGCAGGATATTCATTGACATAGGCTTGGGTAGGCTTGATAACTGTAGTAGGGCTTGTTTGCCCTGGACCTGTAATGTTAGGGTTTGGTCTTCTAACAATAGTGGTTGTTTTGCTACAAGATGTAATACCATTTGATATCGTAAATGTCGCAGGGCTACTACATCCGCTAAAAAAGTTACTATTCCAGTTTATTGTAATCACATTGCCAATCACACTAACTAAATCTCCTGAGCCTTGTGGACTAAAAGTAGGGGCAGGTATAGAACCCGTAAAACCAGATACAGTATATACTGCTTGACCAGTGCACATTTGACCAGGGCCACTAATACTACATTGTGCTTTCAAACTAACAGCAGACAGTATAATAAGAGCTGTAGATAGAATGCTTGTAAAAAATGCTTTCTTCATGATATAAAATTTTTTGATGATGCCTACTCTGGTTCGGATTTTCGGCTTATTCCGAGATCTATGGGGCTAGGTAGTTGCTAAATCTGATATGAATTTCAAATAGTTATTTCTTAATGAAAAGACATACTTTATAGCTGGTAGTTTTTTTAAATAAACGGTCGTTTTGCATATATAATTGGTATTTACAAGAGAGTAACTCACGTACATGAGTGCCTTATGAAAGCAATGAAAAACCAGAACCATATATTTTGAACTAATCGACTATACAAGCTACTTCTTAGCATACTATTATATCTTTATTGAGCAATAGAAATATTTAAATACATGTTAGTAAAAGTATTCGGCAGTGCTGTATTCGGGGTAGATGCACTGACCATCACCATTGAAGTAGATACTCCGGGAGGTAAACCCGAATATATAATTGTTGGGTTGCCTGATAGTGCGGTAAAAGAAAGTATTGAACGTATTATCTCCGCCGTTAAGAATATCGGGTTAGACAAACCACGTGTCAGGCTGGTAGTAAATATGGCTCCTGCTGATATCAAGAAAGCGGGTGCTTCTTACGATCTTCCTATTGCTATGGGCTGGTTAGCAGCTTCAGGACAGGTACCAAGCGAGAAGCTAGGTGATTATATAATGATGGGTGAGCTATCGCTGGACGGCTCTCTACAACCTATAAAAGGAGCACTGCCGATAGCGATACAGGCAAGGGCTGAAAAATTCAAAGGGTTGATATTACCCAAGCAAAATGCACGAGAGGCTGCATTAGTGAATGACATAGAAGTATACGGAGTAGAGAGTATCAAAGAGGTGGTAGACTTTTTTACAGGCAAAGGAAAACTAGAGCCTGTTAATGTAAACACTCGTGAAGAGTTTTACGATGCACAATATGATTTTGAGTTCGACTTCAGTGATGTTAAGGGGCAAGAGAATGTAAAACGTGCATTAGAAATTGCAGCAGCAGGTGGTCATAATGCTATACTCATCGGCCCACCGGGAGCAGGTAAAACTATGTTAGCAAAAAGATTGCCTACTATCTTGCCGCCACTGAATTTATTCGAAGCTTTAGAAACTACCAAAGTACATTCCGTAGCAGGAAAATTACCAAGCAATGCTTCTCTGGTTGCACAACGTCCATTTCGATCACCGCACCACACTATCAGCGATGTGGCACTTGTAGGTGGAGGAGGTATACCACAACCAGGAGAAATATCATTAGCACATAATGGCGTATTATTTTTGGATGAGCTACCCGAGTTCAAGCGTACTGTACTGGAAGTAATGCGCCAGCCGATGGAAGAAAGAAGGGTTTCAATTTCAAGAGCTAAAGTGAGTATCGACTTTCCTGCAAGCTTTATGCTCATAGCCAGTATGAACCCTTGCCCCTGTGGTTACTTTAACCATCCTGAAAAAGAATGTACCTGTTCGCCAATTATGGTACAACGTTATCTGAATAAAGTATCGGGGCCATTATTGGATAGAATAGACTTACATGTTGAAGTAACACCTGTATCTTTTAACGAGCTTTCTTCTCAACAATCATCAGAGCAGAGTGATGCTATAAGAGAACGAGTGATAAAAGCACGCGAAATTCAGGAAGAGCGGTTCGGAGATAGCAATGGTGTATATAGTAATGCACAAATGAGTAGCAAACAGCTAAAGGAAATATGCCAGATCAGCCAGATAGGACAAACATTACTCAAAAGTGCGATGGATAAATTAAACCTTTCTGCTCGTGCCTATGACAGGATACTGAAAGTGTCGCGTACCATTGCAGATATAGATGGTAGTGAAGATATAAAACCGGAACATCTGGCAGAAGCTATACAATACCGCAGCTTGGACAGAGAAGGCTGGGGAGGGTAAAATCTTGTATCATGAATCTTACACTAGTAAAACTCCTGCATACTATTATCTGGGTGTTCATGGTAGCAGTTATCTTCTACATTTTATGGAGTGGCGTCACAGGGCACGTTACTACTTACTCATGGATAGCTGTTGGCATAGTTCTATTTGAAGGATTAGTGCTCCTAATATTTAAAGGTTTTTGTCCCTTGACTATCGTTGCCAGGAAATATTCTGACTCAGAAAAAAACAACTTTGACATCTACCTGCCAGAATGGTTGGCTAAATACAACAAACACATATTTACTACGCTGTTTATCATAGGGCTGTCATTGATGCTATACTCTATTTTCAAATAACTTATTTTTAGCTTATGGATAAGCAAGCTCTTTTAGAGGAATTTCAAAGCAGCAAAGACCAGCTTAAGTCATACATACTTAGAATAACCACCAGCATCGAAGATACTGAAGACATTATTCAGGATACCTTTATCAAGGCACAACTGAAACTGGACACATTCAAGGGAGAGTCAAGCCTGAAGACATGGTTATTCTCCATTGCTTCAAACCTTGCCCGAGACCTCCTTAGAGCTAAGAAAAGATGGCCGGAGAATGTAACTGATATCTGCAAAGATGCTGCTATGAGTAACCAGGCTTTTTTTCAGGAAGCTATGCAGATAAGAATGTCTTCCCCGCAAGGTAATTTTGAGATAAAAGAGCATATTGCTTTTTGCTTTACTTGTGTGTCAAGATCATTACCGTTAGAACAACAGCTGACAGTCTTTCTTAAAGAGGTATATGACTTTTCGATAAAAGAAATAGCACAAATACTGGACCTTACTGAGGCTATGACCAAATATTATCTGCGGATGGGCAGGACTAAAATGATAGAGGTGTTTGATAAACGGTGTGCTTTAATAAATAAAGAGGGTGTATGTCATCAATGTTCAGAGCTCAACGGCATCTTTAACCCCAAACAAGACCTGCAGGAAGCGTTGGCTAAAGTACAGCTGGCACGCGATGCTGAAAACAAGGATAAGGAACAGCTTTTCGATATACGTATGCAGGTTCTTAAAGGGCTAGATCCTTATAAATCCGGTGCGGCAGAGTTACAACTGCATCATTTAGAGCACAATAGAAAGGTGATGGAAAAATATTTAGAAAAAACTGACTAAAACCTTATCAATAGTTACCGCTCAGTCGTCTAAAAAGAAAAACAATGAAAAAACTGTTATTGATCACACTTCATTTACTTCTTATGACGACAATTACAAATGCCCAGAACGGCAAAGCCTCAACAGAAAGAAAAACGTTTAGCCGAGCAACAAGTGTCAGCATTGATATTGATGCAGACCCTTCTATAGTATGGGCAATTTTAACCAATGCCTCTGATTATACGAGGTGGAACTCTACTATCATCTCTTTGGAGGGAAATATTAAAGTAGGAGAAAAGATTCGTCTTGTTTCTACACTTGCTCCTGACCGTACATTTAAGATCAAAGTAAAAGAGATGCAGCCTGAGAAAAAGATGGTATGGGGTGATGGTCAAGGTAACAGAACCTATACAATTGAGAGAAAAGATAATGGTGGCGTTACATTCACCATGTATGAAAAAATAGGCAGCTTCATGTTCCCACTATATGCAAATAAAATTCCACCATTTGATAAGAACTTTGAGCAATGGGTGGCAGACTTGAAAAAAGAAGCAGAAGCTGTAGCTAATACAAAGTAAATAGCCGGTACAATAAAAGAGGCTCAACTAAGGCTGGGCCTCTTTTGTTCTATTATCTTCTTGATGGTATCCTGTAAGTAACGCGGACCTGCGAGCTTGTGAGTAATTCTATCACATTTTGGTCTGTTGATTGTATTATGAGGTCTCCGGGTGCAATACCTAGCTCATTACACAACTCCTGATTGGTAAATGTATAATCCATATTATAGTTAGGCATTGCCTGTCCGGCACTGTTCACAAATAATAATGCCTGCTCAGGGTCTGTTATTCTTAGGTCATTTATGTTGAACAGCATTACAAGGTCTCTGGAGCCCCCCAGTTCAGGCAATAATTCGAAACTTACATTGATAGTGCCTTGCATACTACTGATGTTAGTGAGCATACATATGCCTTTGCCGTAACATTTAGATGTCTTTTCATCAGGCTTACCAAACTTTACATTAGAAGAACCAACGCCTCGGCCATAAGCGATGATGGTTATGCAAAGCATAACTGTAAGTAATGCAGAAAGATGTTTCATTTTAGTTAATAATGTTTAGTTGATGATCAGTACATACATATTTATGTAAACAAAGTACAATTTATTTTTAATTTTATATATAATGCGACCCCTACATTCCGGACTATATAGGCTCTTTACAGCTTGTATATTTTTTGTGACCTCTATATTGTTGATAACAATAGGTAAAAATGCAAAGTGTTCTGAAAAAGACTCTCTGTTGCAGGTATTGACCAATACGAGCAAGCCGAAACTAAAAGTGCAACTACTTTTAGAACTGTCAACTACTTATCCTTGCGATAGTTCTGCTAAGAAACTAACATTCATTCAAGAAGCACTGGATATATCAAAAGAGCAAAACGTGTTCTTGGGATTGTCTGATGCTAATCGTGAATTGGGTTACTATTATGAGAGATGCGCTAAAGATTACCATAAAGCAATAAATTACTATAATGAGTCTATAAGAGACCTGCCTGAAAACTCTGTTGACAAATACTACAAGTCATATCAATCTATTGCAGCTTGTTATGAGCAAATGGCTCAGTATAATAAAGCGCTGGAATATTACAGGAAGATACTGGCACTTGATATAGATAAAGAGACATCTATCCAGATACTTGGCAACTCAGGTAATATTTATATTAAGACAGGTGATTATACAGGTGCCCTGCAGAGTTATCAAAAAGCATACAACATGCTATATGAGGACATGGAATCATCAGATAGCACAAGTATGGAAGATACACTGACGCTAATGGGTCTAAAGTACCAGATAGCAAATGTGTACAAATCTTTTCCTGATTATGAGCGTGCATTAGAAAACTACAGGCAAGTAGAACAAATGAATAAAGAGATCAGGTTTATATGGTTTGTGGTTTTGACTGATCTTGGTATTGGCGATTGCTACTTGAACACTGACGAATACGATAAGGCTATCAGCTATTATAAACGTGCATTGAGTACATTAAGCAAAGAGAAGTCTTCCTACGGTATGTCTCGAGAAAACCTTGTTCAGGCGTTAGTCAAGTTAAGTGAGGTTTATTATGAAAAAGAAAATGTTGACTCTGCATCCTACTATATAAATAATGCAAAGACTATAGCGGAACAATATCCTGTAATACTGACAGAACTACCTAAAGTTTACCTTATACTCGGACAGGTTGAATACGGTAATGGTAAGTATAGCATGGCTGAAAAATATCTTTTGAATAGTATAAAGCAAAGCAGTGCAAACGGTTCTATTGATATAGAAAATGAAGCATGGGAAGTATTGAGCAAAGTTTACACTAAGATTGGGAAAAATGAGCAGGCTCTGGAAGCATACCAAAAGCACATCGCTATAAGGGATAGTATATATAGCAGACAAAAGTTGCAAGAACTTACTCGTATAGATATGCAGGGCAGTTTTGACAGGCAATCGTTTAAAGACAGTCTGGCGCGTGAAGAAGAAAAAGCAGTGGCAAGGTTTAAATTACAAAGGCAACGGATACTCACGTACAGTGGTTTTGCCGGACTGGCATTGTTATTACTCTTATCGTTCATAGTATTCAGGAGCTACAGACAGGAAAAAAAGGCAAACCTGATAATCAGCGAGGCTAACAAAACGATACAGGAAGAAAAACAGGTGTCCGAAAACCTGCTGTTAAATATCTTACCTGAAGAGGTGGCAGAAGAATTAAAGAAGGAAGGAAAAGTAACCGCACAACAGTTCGATAATATTACAGTACTATTCACAGATTTTGTCAACTTTACAAAGGTGGGAGAACGGCTATCGCCGAAGGAGTTGGTAGAAGAGTTGCACACATGTTTTAAAGAGTTTGATGACATCATTGACAAGTACAACATTGAAAAGATAAAGACTATAGGTGACGCTTACCTTGCTGTAGCAGGACTGCCAATACCTAATAAGCAACATGCAGAAGATATACTAAATGCGGCATTAGAGATACAGAGTTTTATGGCGAAAAGAAAAGCTTTAATGAAAGACAAGTCGTTCGATGTCAGAATAGGAATACATTCCGGCAGCGTAGTAGCGGGTATAGTAGGAGTGAAAAAGTTTGCTTATGATATATGGGGCGATACAGTGAATATAGCTGCACGTATGGAGCAAAGTAGTGAGCCGGGACGAATTAATATTTCAGAGCACACGCATGAGCTTATTGCGAATAAGTTTAACTGTACCTATAGAGGCGAGATAGCAGCAAAGAACAAAGGGAGATTAAGAATGTACTTTGTAAATAGTAAAGCCTAGTTCGTATCCTTCATTTTATCTTTTAAGGCTTCTTTATACACTTTCAGACAACGCTCTCTTGCTTCTTTGTGGTCAACTATAGGTTGCGGGTATTTAGAAAAATCCTCAAATTCAGGCACCCATTTTCTTACATACTTCAGTTCAGGGTCAAACTTTTTGGTCTGCAATTCCGGGTTGAACACCCTGAAGTACGGTGCTGCATCACAACCACAACCGGCAGCCCATTGCCAGCCACCATTGTTAGAGGCCAGATCATAGTCCAATAGTTTTTTAGCGAAATAAGCTTCTCCCCACCGCCAATCTATCAGCAGGTCTTTGGTCAGGAAGCTGGCTACGATCATGCGTACTCGGTTGTGCATATATCCGGTTTCATTCAGTTCTCTCATTCCTGCATCTACTATAGGAAACCCGGTAGTTCCGTTACACCAGCGCTCAAATTCTTTCTCATTATTTCTCCAAACTATCTTATCGTAATCTTCATGAAATGACGTGTTCACAACTTTTGGAAAATGCCACAGTATCATCTGGTAAAACTCACGCCAAATGAATTCATCTAAGAGTTTTGCACTTAGCTCCTTTGCCTCTGCTGCAAGCTTACGTATACTTACAGTACCAAAACGCAGGTGTACGCTCAACCGCGTAGTACCTCTTATGGCAGGCGTGTCTCGTGTTTCTTTATAATCTTTAGCAATATCTTCATCAAGTTCGGGTTTTACTACATCATAATCAACAGTTTCAAAACCTATATCCTTAAGTGTTGGAAGCTCAATTGTCTCTTGCTTATAAAAGTTGTTGTAGTATTTGTCTGTAGGATAAGGTTTCAGGTAAAAATCATTTAGCTTGGCCTTCCATTTTTTACTATATGGCGTAAAGACAGAATAAGGAGACCCGTTATCTTTAAGCACTTCATCTTTCTGGAAGATCACCTGGTCTTTGTATTTGAAAAACCGTACATCATTATCCAGTAGATAGTCTGCTATTTCTTTGTCTCGTTCTTCAGCATATGGTTCATAATCGGTATTGGTATATACTTCTGTAACATTATATTCTTCAAGTAGTTTTTTGATGCTGTCTAATGGTGTACCTTGTAATATATGTAGCGTGCTACCCGTATCCTTCAATTCCTTCTGTATGAGCTGCAACTGGTCGTGAATAAATGCAAGTCGTTTATCTTTTTTCTCTTCCAGCTCTTCAAGGATATTGGTATCAAATATAAATATCGGAACAACTGGATAGTCTGACCTGAGTGCATGATATAATCCAGCGTTATCATCTAACCGTAGATCTCTACGATACCAGAATATGGATACTTGTTGCGACATGGATATCTAACATACAAAACTTGATAATGTTCTTAAAGAGCCTTCATATGTACGTATTAGCATAATTTTTACCTTTACGCCGATTGCTTAAAAGTTATGAATAGGCTTGTTAAAGGTCCTTATTTCTATTTAGGATTAATACTGGTATTCCTTATTGCTTATTATCCCTTGTTTCATTCACTGGGTTCATTGCCCATTGTATTATGGGATGAATCAAGGTTGGCCAATAACGCTTTCGAGATGTATACCTCTGGCAATTGGCTGGTAATGCAATATGATGGTCAACCCGATTACTGGAATGCTAAACCTCCTTTAATGATATGGTTGCAAACCATCAGCCTGAAGATATTCGGCATGACAGAGTTTGCTATACGCCTCCCTTCGGCAATAGCAGGACTGCTTACATGCTTCCTGCTTTACTGGTTTTTTGCTAAAAAACAGAAAGCTCCGGTAGTAGGTATACTGGCTTGTTTGATACTTATCTCATCCATCGGCTATGTAAAAGTACATACCGCAAGAACAGGTGATTTTGATACTTTGCTCACACTATTCACCACAGCATACGGTATCTTTTTTTACTTGTACCTAGACGAGCAAAAAAAGAAATACCTCTACCTTACTTTTCTGGCAATAACATGTGCTGTGATGACAAAAGGCATAGCAGGCATGATCTTGTTTCCTGCTTTTTTCTTTTATGCATTGTATAAACGGCAGGTTTTATACTTACTTAAGTCACCTCATTTTTATATAGGAGTTGTGATGTTCGTAGGGTTGGTTTTTGGTTTTTACTTTTTGCGAGATTACTATGATCCAGGCTACATCGACGCGATGATAGAGAATGAAATAACGGATAGGTTCTTCAGAGAGGGTAAAAATGCTAATCATGACTTTTGGTACTATTACAATTTCCTAAAGCATAAGGATTTCAGGCCATGGTATAAATTGATAGTGCCGGGTACACTGTTGGGTATATTTTTAATGAATAAAAGGTGGAAAGATATTACCGTGTTTGCCTTGTTATTCGCATTAGTTCAATTCTTGGTCGTTTCAAATTCGGGTAGTAAAGCAGAATGGTATGCTATGCCCAGTTATCCTTATTTTACCATACTTGCTGCAATAGGTATATTTGGTATTATATATTATATAAGAAGGCTAAGAGCAGGTTCGGTATTCACAAAGGATATGGTCTGTTTGCTTTTATTGGTGATACTTTTCGGAGATCCTATATGGAAGATACACGAGAGAAAAATTAATACTGAGTTGGGTACAACTAATGACGAGCATCTAAACATGGGTTATTACATGAAAAAGGTAATGAAAAATCCTGATGCTGATAACATTACAATTGTACATGACGATTACCAGGCAGATATATTATGGTATGTAAAAGTATTACAGTATAAGGGCAGGAATATTAATACTGTGCATGTAGATAGCTTGGGTACGTACCATAAAAATATTATAGCCTATCAAAAAACAGCGAAAGAAAAACTGGAAAATAACTATGTTCATGATAAAGAGTTGGTGAATAAAAATATCATGAGTTATCGTTTGTATGAAAGAAAGTGATCACATAGCACTATCAGTTGTTGTGCCTGTGTACAACGAAGAGCCAGTTATTGATGAACTGGTAAAGCGCTTAGCAGATACAGTTGAGCAGATAAGCAGTGCCTATGAGATCATATTTGTGAATGATTACAGTAAAGATAACTCGTTACAAAAGTTGCAGGAGCATGCGGCAAAAGACAGTCGCATAAAATACATAAGTTTTTCACGGAACTTCGGGCATCAGATAGCTATTATGGCAGGTATGGACCATGCTAAAGGTGATGCTATAGTAACTATAGATGCTGATCTGCAAGACCCTCCAGAGCTTATGCTTGAAATGTATGAGCAATACCGTAAAGGTTTTAAAGTGATCTATGCTAAGCGCAGTAAAAGGAAAGGAGAAACCTTTTTCAAAAAAGCAACAGCAAAAGCTTTTTACAGATTGATGAACAGGTTGGTAGAATTTGATATTCCGCTTGATGTAGGGGACTACAGAATGATAAGCAAGGATGTATTGAACTACCTGAAGGAAATGAAAGAGTATGATAAATACATCAGGGGGCAGATAGCGTGGTTAGGATTTAAAAATACCTATGTAACATATGAGCGTGATGAACGTAAGTATGGCAGAACAAATTATCCTTTCAAGAAGATGCTGCGCCTGGCGTTTAATGGAATAACAGGATTTTCAGACTCCCCACTAAAGCTGGCTACACGGCTGGGGTTCATTGTTTGTATTGTATCTTTTCTAATGATCATATACGGGCTATACGGTTACTTCTTTGATAAGAATACCGTCCCCGGCTGGGCATCACTCATCATCAGCATTACATTTTTAGGAGGTGTTCAGTTGCTATGTCTCGGCATCATAGGAGAGTACATTAGTCGTATCATCAATAATGTACGCGAAAGGCCATTGTATGTTATAGACAAAGAGACGGTAAATGAAACGAAGTAATATTCTCTCAAAATAGCACTCAATGTCATGTAATTGTATTTTCTGGTCAAGAGCAGAAATATTCATTGTACATTATTAGTTTAGCATATAGCTAAACCTCTATACCCGTTATGAACCGAACGGCCCTTGTTTCTTTTTCTGTAGTATTAATACTATCGATATTTCCACTTTTCAGTCATTTAGATACACTGCCAATGCAGAGGTGGGATGAGGCCCGCCTATCAACAAAAGCGTATGAAATGTATCAGAATGGTAACTGGATTGTCCCTCATCATGGTGGTGCACCTGATATGTGGAGTACTAAGCCCCCGTTGATGATATGGCTGCAGGTACTTTCTTTTAAAGTATTCGGAGTTAGTACACTTGCCGCAAGGATACCCTCTGCAGTAGCAGCACTATTTACTGTAATACTCATTTTATGGTTCTACGCAAAAAGAAACAGAACCAGTCTCACAGGTGTCATAGCAGCACTGATCCTCATCACTACCGGTGGGCTTGGCTATGTTTCATTGCATGGCAGCAGAACAGGAGATTATGATAGTCTGCTAACGCTTTGTACTACAGCTTATCTGTTACTGTTCTATAACTATATGAGTGTAGGTAAGCCAAAGTATATACTACTGTCTGCAATGTTTATTATTCTTGCTGCATTAACTAAAGGGGTACAGGGACTGATTTTCCTGCCTGCTATGATAATAATGGCAGTATTATTCAAACAACTTGGTGTACTACTGAAGACAAAGGAGTTTTACATAGGGTTGATCGCATTTATATTATTAGTTCCGGGTTACTATTTACTCAGAGAGCACTACAATCCCGGTTATATCAAAACTGTATTTGAGAATGAATGGGGAGGCAGAGCATTTAATACGCTTGAGGGCCATGTCGGAGGGCCGTTATATTATTTAAATCATATTGTTGAGAGAGGTATGAGCTGGTTCCCTCTTGTGCCTGTTTCCGTATTATTTGCAATGACAGCAAAAGGACATAAGAAACGTTTTACAGGATATTTGTTTTGTGTGGTAACCTTTTATTGTGTAATGATCTCAATAGCACAAACAAAACTATACTGGTATCTCATGCCTGTTTACCCACTCTTGGCTATGATGATAGCAGAAATGCTTGAAGCGTTCTTCAAAAAAGCATCAGATACCTTATCAAGAAATAATCTGTCTTCCGGTATAGTCACGTTCTTTTTGTTAATAGCGTTCTTTATTTATCCATACAGGACAGTTTTAAAACAAGTAGCACGCCAACAAGGTGAAATGCATAGTGGCAGCTATATGACAGCTTACCTATACAGTATCGAACGAGGCGAAAGAGAAGGAATAGTAGACTTGAATTTTTTGAATAGTGATTATGAGCAGGATGTTTATTGGTACCATAAGTCGTTAAAAGACAAATATAGTTGGAACTTGAAAAATGTACACAACCTTAAACATGGTGATAAGGTAATACTCTTTAAAGAAGAAACTGATAATGAGTTTCGATCAATTAATAAGAAGTATAACTTATTGAAGGCGTTTTATAACGTGAAGGTATACGAAGTACTACATCCATCAGAAGGATTATAAATATTCCTCAATAGCCTCCTTCAATTCAGCACGAGTTATCGGTACACCTTTGATCTTATTATAACCCTTTGCATCAACTAAATACTCATCACGAATGATTTTTATAAGCTGTCCGTTGTTGATCTCCGGTATCAATACTGTTTTGTAATTATTCAGTATCTCGCCAAGGTTGCTTGGAAAAGGACGCAGGTAGCGCAGGTGTGCATGGGCAACAGATTTTCCTTCATTTACCAGCTCAGCTACAGCACTTTTTATCGCTCCGTATGTGGAGCCCCAACCCAGTACTAATACATCTCCTTTTTCCGGTCCGTTATCCAACTCTTGTAATGGTATATGTGTGGCTATTCTGTCTACTTTACCTTGCCTTACCTTAACCATATGTTGGTGATTGTCGGCATCGTAAGAAACATTACCCGTAATATCTTCCTTCTCCAGTCCGCCTATTCTATGCTCTAGCCCCGCAGTGCCCGGTATAGCCCATTCTCGTACCAGTTTCTCATCTCTCTTATATGGCATAAATTGCTCCTCACCCTCTTCAGGTTCATTCTTGAACTGTACTTTTATTACGGGCAGGTCAGCACTTTTCGGGAACTGCCATGGTTCTGCACCGTTAGCTATGTATCCGTCACTTAAAAGCATTACCGGGGTCATATGCTGTACAGCGATACGCACAGCTTCGTACACAGCCTCAAAGCAATCGCTTGGTGTAGATGCTGAGATCACAGGCATTGGGCATTCCCCGTTTCTGCCATAATAAGCCTGCATCAGGTCACTTTGTTCTGTTTTGGTAGGCAAGCCCGTAGAAGGTCCGCCACGCTGTATATTTATAATTAATAGCGGTATCTCCAGCATTACAGCCAGCCCCATTGCTTCTGCTTTCAATGCAATACCCGGCCCTGATGATGTAGTAACACCAAGGCTACCACCATAAGAAGCACCGATAGCCGAAGTGATTCCGGCAATTTCATCCTCAGCCTGAAAGGTTCTAATTCCGAAGTTTTTGTGCCTCGACAATTCATGTAGAATATCTGATGCAGGTGTAATAGGGTATGTACCCAGAAATATAGGCAACCCTGATTTGTTGCCTGCTGCTATCAGACCGTAAGCCAAAGCAGTATTACCGGTAATACTACGGTATTCACCGGCAGGCAATTTTGCTTTCTCTACTTTATACCTTGTAGTAAATGTCTCAGTAGTATCTCCAAAGTTATATCCAGACTTTAATGCCTTTATGTTACTCTCCAGTATATCTTCTTTTTTACCGAACTTCTCTTTCAGAAAAGTGATCGTACTTTCCATATCACGATTATACATCCAATACAGGAAGCCGAGTACAAACATGTTTTTAGCGCGGTCTTTTTCTTTCACGCCCATTTGTATATCCTTCAGAGCTTCTCTTGTTAGCTTGGTGATGTCGATCTTGATCAGCTGATAACCATCCAGTGCCCCTTCATCTTCTATCGGGTTACTGTCATCGGGGTAGTTGGCCAAGCGTAGGTTCTTTTTATCAAACCCATCTGTATTGGCTATAATAACACCGTTCTTCTTGAGGCTGCCAAGGTTCACTTTCAATGCTGCGGCATTCATGGCCACCAATACATCACAACTATCACCCGGGGTAAAAACCTCATTGCTGGAAAAACGTAACTGGAATCCGCTGACACCCGGCAATGTACCTTGTGGCGCACGTATCTCGGCAGGGAAATCCGGAAATGTAGAAAGGTCGCTGCCCGTAAGTGCAGTATTATTGGTAAACTGGCTACCCGTCAACTGCATACCATCACCACTGTCTCCCGCAAATTTTATTACAACTTCTTCAAGTAACTCTGTAGAAACCGACATAATAATTAAATGGCTGCAAATTTACGCATTTTACAAGAGGATAAGGCATAACCCATTATTGATAGCGTTAATTAATAGATCATACAATATTATTTCGCATCATACGTTAAAGTAATCTAAACACGCATCAAAGCCAGCCCCTGCAAACTATTTGTCTTTTTCAGACATGCCCTGCACCACTGTCAGCTACTATCGAGACTGTTAAATACCCCCTTTCAGGGGGCATTTTATATATACTTTTTACACTTAATTAATGTAGGTTTGTAGGTACTACACTCGATTTATAAGGTTTATTATCAACAGGACATGCGCGGCATACGCTTACTTTTATTCATAACAATTATTCTATTTCCGGTGATGATATTTGCCCAGCAAGAGGCAAAGAATCCACGTATCCTTATTCTGTTGGATGGCTCTTCCAGTATGATCAAACAGTGGACAGGTGACAAAATTCGTTTTGAAGCCGCGGGTATGATAGTAGACAACCTCATAGATAGTGTCTACTCCGTTAACCCCGATGTTGAATTTGCATTGAGGGTATATGGCCACGAGCACCCAACTTCAGAGAATAACTGTTTTGACAGTAAGCTGGAGGTGATGTTCAGTAAAGATAACTATACCCAAATGATGCTGCGCATGGATGCACTACATCCATATGGGGTATCACCTATTGCTTATTCATTGCAACAGGCAGCAGAGTATGATATGAAAAACTTGGCTGAAAATAAATACAGCCTGATATTGATAACAGATGGCGGGGAGAGTTGTGATGGGGACATTTGTACTGTAGCAGAAGAGTTGCTCAGGAAAAAGATAGACTTCAAACCATATATTATAAGCCTTGTAGATTACGATCCGCTTAAATCTCAATATGATTGTCTTGGAGATTACCTGCTCGTTACCGGACCGAGCGAAATAGACCCCGTTGTAGGAAAAATAGTGGATGCCTATCGTAAAAGCTTTATTCAACCTACGGGCACAGCTAAGCTGATAGAAACAGTACGGGCACAGCCGCCAAGCGCATTGAAAGTAAAGGCACCTACATACGAAATGCCTGCAGTACAAAACGACACTGAGCCTGTTGTAGAACAACCACAACAGGTACAACCCGCTCCAAAACCTGTGGAAGAGCCCAAGCCAAGTAATATTAAGATAACTGAAATAAGACAAAGGCCTAAAGACACTCTCGCAACTATTGATCCCGCAAAGGCTAATAGTACATTCCCCCAGCGATATAAATCACAGAGCTTTGAAACCAAAGATGCAGGAACATATACACCCCCACCGCCTGAAATAGAACGCCCTAAAGAGACAGTATATACACCTATGCCGACTAACACACTTAAAGAAACCAGTGTACCTAAACCGGCGCCAAAAATTCCTAAGATAGATCCGAGTACTATACAGGTAACAGTTAAAAGAGAAGAGACCAAAGAAACTACCCTGAAATTATTTTTGTGGGATGGTAAGGGCAAGTATTATGAATCAGCACCTGAGGTGGTTATGAGAGACCCGAAGACAAACGAAGTGATGCACAAGTTCAATCGCTTTGTAGATGCATACGGAGAACCCAGGCCACAGGAAGTACCTCCTGGCAGGTACAATGTTACCTTTACTGGTAAAGATGGTTTGATGTATCCTGATATAGTGATAGATGCCCATAGAGAAACCGTTGTAAAGTTACCTGTACCACAAAGCTCATTGTACTTTTACTATACTGATAACCCGGAACGCCCTGTAAAAGAATTTGCGGCTAGGGTAAATGTCTTTTTAGCAAGGAGAGCAGTAACCAAGCAGTATTGCACGGAAACATTGATGTATGAGCCGGGTAATTATCATATTGAAATAAACACAAACCCACAAACAACACTCAATGTTGATCTTGAGCTTGGAGCGGAAGTAGGCGTGAATATTGATGAGCCGGGTAAGATAGTTGTGAACAATCCGAAAGGATATAAAGTAGTGGGCTTTCAGTATCAGTACGGAGCTAAATTTGTCTCTTTTACGCCACTGGATGTAAAAGGTAATATTGCCAGACAGGAATTCTTAATACAACCAGGTCGTTATAAAGTAGGATATGACAAAACCCCTGATATACCTGCCGGTAAACCTGTCATTAAAGATTTTATCATAAAAAGTAATGTGATAACTGAGATAACACTTGACTAATGCAGGAGATACATTTTAAAAGGATCATACCGGGCGATGAAGAATACGCTAAAGTATTTGAGCTGAGAGAAGAGCTGCTGCGCCAACCTCTGGGCTTATCTTTACATGATGAAGACCTGAGTGCAGAACTGAACGACTACACCTTAGTAGCCATGGAAGAGGATAATATCCTCGCTTGTTTGATACTTACCCCACGAGGAGGAGATACCGTTCAGTTGAGACAAATGGCAGTTTGGGAAGACCTGCAGGGTTCTGGCATTGGCAAACGTCTTGTAGATTATGCAGAGCAGTATGCCTGGGACGAGGGCTATGACAGTATTATACTACATGCTCGTATAGTGGCTCAGGGTTTTTATGAGAAACTGAACTATAAAGTTGTGAGTGATGTGTTCACAGAAGTGGGCATACCACATGTGGTGATGGAAAAACATAAAGCTTGAAACATTGCAGGTTACAACAGAAAGAGACAATAGTAAAACACTATTCTGTAAGCACTCGGCTGCCTGATGAATGGGATAGTTTCATACCAGTAGGGCACTACCTGCATAGTAGCAACTTAGCCATCACAGAACAACAACGGCTACCGGATATATCTTACATATACACGCTGGTATTACATAATGACAAGCCCGTACTTGCAGCAACATTCCAATTATTAAGATTAAAGCCGAAACATGTAAGCCGTGTACACGTAAAATCATATCAGCACTTTTTGTGGAGTTTGTTTACATCTGTTGTACAACCAAAACTTTTAGTGGGCGGGCATTTGTTTCGTCACGATGTACCATCTGTTTTTTGTGCAGATGATGTGCCATTTTATGGAGCCTACCAACACTATACACAAGCTATAGATAAGGCCAGCGATATTAGCGCTGCAAATGCAGTACTGATAAAAGACGTACCTCAAAAATTGGTCAAGTATTTCCAGAATTATGCTCCTGAGTTTATGATGTTGCGCAACGATATATCTATGGAGATGGATATACCTTCTGATTGGGAGAATATAGGCGATTATGAAACAGCATTAAAGCATAAGTATTCACAGCGTTTTAGAAAAATACGCCAGCCATGGGAAGAACAGGTAAGCGTAAAAGAGTTAAGTGCTGAAGAAGTAGCAAAGAAAAAGAAAGAGCTCTTTGAACTGTATAAGCAGGTAGCTAAACACCAACAGGTACGTATCGGTTTTTTAAATGAAGATTATATACCACTCTTGGTTAAGAACTATCCTGAATTAAAAGTCTGGGGTATATACAGAGATACAGAACTAATAGGCTTCTTCAGTGCATGGGTAACTGTGAGCACCTTTGATATGTTCTATATCGGTTTTGATTACGAACTGAACAGGGAGTTAAACCTGTATTTTAATATTCTGTTCTTTAGCATAGAGCAGGCTATTGCATATAAAAAAAGCAAACTGATATTAGGCAGAACTGCTTTAGATGCTAAAGCAAGGTTGGGATGCCATCCAAGATATTTATCTACTTTCCTGTTTATTAAAAACAGGTTCATCAGGCAACGTATTGCACAAATACAGAAAAACACTGACGATAGAGAAGGCGCCTGGGAAAAGCGCCATCCCTTTGGTAACAAAAATACTTAGTGAGCTACCAGCCAATTCTCTCCAAATCCTGCTTCGGCATTAACGGGTACGTCATTAGGTAGTGGTAGTGCTGCTTCCATTCCGGTTACCACCAGTTCCTTCAATTGGTCTACTTCTTTTTCAGGCACATCAAATACCAGTTCATCATGTACCTGTAATATCATTCTGGCATTCAGCGATGACTTTTTAAGATCATCATGCACTCTTATCATAGCCAGCTTTATCATCTCTGCTGCCGTACCCTGTATAGGTGAGTTAATGGCATTTCGTTCTGCATAGCCACGTACTGTTTGGTTAGATGATGTAATATCAGCTAAATAGCGTTTACGCCCTTTAATAGTTTTTACATAACCATGCTCACGGGCATAGTTGATGGTGTCATCCATATATTTTTTAATGCCCGGGTATTGTAAGAAATAGTTATCAATTATCTCTTTAGCTTCAGTACGGCTGATACCCAAAGATCCTGCCAGCCCGAAAGCTGTTTGTCCATATATAATACCAAAGTTTACCGCTTTGGCAGCACGGCGCATATCTTTAGTTACATCTGTTTCTTCCACTCCATATACTCTTGCTGCGGTTGCGGTATGTATATCCTTATTCTCTTTAAAGGCATTCATCATAGCCTCATCGCCACTAATGGCAGCTACAATTCGTAGTTCAATTTGAGAGTAGTCGGCAGAGAGTAATAACCAACCATTATCTCTTGGTACAAATGCTTTACGCACCTCACGACCGCGATCTGTTTTTATTGGTATGTTTTGCAGGTTAGGGTTGATGCTGCTTAGCCTACCCGTTACCGCGATCGCCTGATTGAAATTTGTATGTATTCTACCCGTGCGTGGGTTGATCATATTTGGCAGCGCATCTACATAAGTACTCTTGAGTTTTGATAATTCACGGAAAGTCAGGATGTCATCTACTATCTGATGCTTATCACGTAGTTTCTGCAACACATCTTCGCTCGTAGAGTATTGCCCTGATTTTGTTTTCTTGGCTTTATCGTCCAGTTTCATTTTATCGAACAACACTTCTCCCAATTGTTTTGGTGATGCAAGGTTGAATCGTACTCCTGCCTGGTCATACACATTTTCTTCCGCCTTTTTAATATCACCCTCTAGTTCTTTAGAGTAGTTATTCAGGAAGTCAGTGTCCAATCCAACACCTTCATACTCCATATCCAATAGCACAGGTATCAAAGGGTTCTCTACCTCACTGAATACACCACGTACTTCCATTGTATCCAGCATAGGGTCAAATGCCTTTTTCAACTGGAAAGTGATGTCTGCATCTTCACCGGCATATTCTTTTACTTGTTCTACAGGCACATCTCTCATACTCTTTTGGTTCTTTCCTTTCTTGCCTATCAATGTTTCGATAGATACCGGTTCGTAGTTCAGGTACTTCAGGCTAAGCATATCCATACTGCGTTTACCTTCAGGCTCTATTACATAGTGTGCCAGCATAGTGTCGAATATCTTTCCCTTCAATTCAAAGCCATACCACTTCAGTATGGTCATATCATACTTGATATTCTGCCCTATCCATAGAATATCTTTTTTATCAAATGCCGGCTGGAACAATTGCAGGAATTTGATAGCGGCTTCCCTGTCATTTGGGAGTGCTACATAATACGCCTTGCCCTTCTCCCAACAGAAGCTCATGCCAATTATATCTTCCTGATGTGCATCAAGTCCAGTAGTCTCTGTATCAAAAGCTACCTCTTTCTGTTGTAGCATGTCCGCTACAAGCTTCTTTGCTCTTGCTTCATCATTGATTAATTGATAGTCGTGCTCGGTAGTTTCTATCGTTTGGGTCTTTACGATCTGAGGTTCTTCGACTTTTGTCACTTTTTTGGCACTGCCTTTTTGTTCCAATGGTTCACCGAAAAGGTCGGTAGCGACGGTAGTAGTTACATTAGGGTTGAAACCCTCACCCAATATTCTCTTACCCAATGTTTTGAACTCTAACTCCCCAAAAATTGTTTCTAACTCTTCCCTGTTCCATTCTGATAGTGAAAAATCTTCTTCGTGAAATTCAACAGGCACATCGGTAATGATAGTCGCCAGTTTTTTTGATATGATAGCATCTTCTTTTCCGGCCGCTACTTTCTCTCCCAACTTACCTTTTATCTTAGCTGCATTCTCAAGTATGTTCTCCAGCGTGTCGTATTCTTTCAGCAGTTTGGCTGCGGTCTTCTGCCCCACCCCTGCAATACCAGGGATGTTATCTACAGCATCTCCCATAAGTCCCAGCATATCTATTACCTGATCAACACGGGCAACGTCCCATTTTTCACAAACCTCCTTCACGCCGAGTATCTCTACATCACCACCTTGATAGCCGGGCTTATACATAAATATATTATCACGCACCAATTGGCCATAATCTTTATCGGGAGTTACCATAAACACTTCATATCCTTTATCTGCTGCCTGATAGGCCAGTGCTCCTATCACATCATCAGCTTCATAGCCATCACACTCCATAACAGGTATACTGAATCCTTGTATAATACGCTTGATATCGGGAATCGCAGCTTTCAGGTCTTCCGGTGTTTCCTGCCTGTTAGCTTTATATGCTTCAAACTCTGTATGCCTCTCTGTAGGTGCCGCAGTATCGAATACTACTGCCAGGTGCGATGGGTTCTCTTTCTTGATGAGATCCGTCAACGCACTGGTAAACCCGAATTGGGCATTGGTATTTTTGCCTGTACTGGTAACGCGTGGGCTACGGATGAGTGCATAGTAAGCACGAAAAATGAGCGCATATGCGTCCAGCAGGAAGAGTCTTTTATCAGCCATGCGGCTAATTTAAAGTATTTATAACAGGTAATCGATACTAGGTAGCCGTTATAGGGCATGCTTTTTAAATAGTGTTCTTATTACAATACAAATGGTTAAATAGATCAGGCCGTTATAAAGTGAGTGGTGATCAATGACCCACTCTTTGTATGATAATGTTCTAGGTGACAATGTTATGAGACTCAATCTTAAAATGTTCAAAGCTATTAATGCTAATGTACCACTAAAAAAAAATGATAGCTTTTTGTAAATATTCATGGGGAAAGCAAAAACAAATGACCACCAGATAAATAATAAATTCATACCTATACATGAATATATCATCCTGATATTATGTCCGCCTTTTACAAATAGAGTATCTTCTCTTAAAAACGTATCGTGCCCAAAGAGTTGAGATATATGTGCAGTACTTTGTAATAAAAATGTTCTGAAAACTGTGACATAATCCAAATTATCATCTAACCATTCTGAATAAATACCTCCTTTTTGCATTGCACCTGTTAGCACATGGTTCGCAGTATACAGCAGTCCGTAGACAAGCAAAAATAATAGTACAAAAAGTACAGGCGTTTTGTTGTGTTTTACGTTATTCCATATTTTTATTGCGCTGCGCATCTCTTATTTTTTTATAACCATATCCGGCAGCTGCTACCAGCACTATAGTAGAGCCACCATCTATAGGTGTATCATCTACATCATCATCAAAACCGGGGCCTTGTGCCAAAGCAGTATGTGATGTGATGATTATCAATGTTATGGTCAGTATAATTCGGTTGATGTTTTTATTGTACTTCATGTAGCTACTATTGACCTCTCCCAACCCCTCTCCCGAGGAGAGGGGTTAAAAAGAGTTATGATTACATATTTATTTTTGGTGTTCTTCATCACCTCTCCTTTCGAGAGGCAGGGAGAGGCTTTTATTCCTTTATCAGTTTTTGAGTGAATATTGCATTGTCTCCTTTCAGTTCTACAATGTATACACCTGCAGGTATGTTGGTTAGTGAGATGTTTACACTGCCTGTGCCTGCGCTTACTTCCTGCGCGTACACTACCTGGCCTGTTACACTCGAGAGTGTAAGGTTTGCAGTTCCTTCCACTGCTTTGAACGATACTTTTATATGATTGTATGCAGGGTTAGGTATCAGTTGCATAGCAGCTTTTTTATCATTCACATTAGTGATGCTCGTTGTCGGCTTGCCGACCATGTTGATCTCGAAACGATTGTTGCCTTGTGTGCTGCTGTCTACAGTTACATCAAACCAATATTCATATCCTGCTGTTATCTCCTGTTTTGTGTTAAGGTGCTTATCGTGCAGAAAGAGTTTAGTGCCTACAGGAACATCGAACATACCTACCTTTATTACATACCTGTTGTAGCGGTTGTAGGCTGTCAAACCAAGCGGTATCGAGCTACTATCTTGATATGGACGAACATCAACTGCCAGTCGTACATCGTCTTTAGAGAGTGTAAAGAAGTCAAGGTTAGGATTGTAGAGTTTCTTACCATCCAGTTTATCTTCTACCTCCATACCGTTGGTGTTGAAGTTGATGAGTAGCCTGTCCCATTTAGTAGTACTGTCATAGATGTATAACTCTACCCAGTTTTCAGCCCCAGTTGTTTTAAATAAGCCTGCCCCTGTAGCTACTTTATCTGCTTCCTCAAAAGTGAGTGTGTTATTACTGTTAGCAGAAACATTGGTAAAGAATGCTGTATAAGCAGGCAGATCGTAAGGTAATGTCCATGCATTGGTCACATAAGCTCCAGATGCACCACTGGTGGCATCCCAGGCATAGTAGTTAGCCCCTACATTACTACCCACAGTTACTTTATCCATTTCTACAGGGCTGGGGAAAGGGTTACCACAACCTACAAAGGTCGAGTTGGAACCTTTGGTCAGCGTTACTACCTGTGTGCCTTGATTGACTGCTCCGGCAGCTTCAAAAGTAGCGGCAGTAGGAGTGTATGCACCACCTGTCAACCCTTCACCTTTTGCTCCGCGTACCAGCAGACGGAGTAGCTCATATTGATCCCAGTCAGAAGTGTTAGCTGATGTAAATGGCTGCCAACCCGGATTTAAACCTGTACTGTTATCAGCAGAGTCTACATCAAAGTAAAAAGCTGAAGGGTTGTTAGTTACAGTAGCTGTAAAGCCATTGGCAGCACCGCCACTACCTGTGATGTCTATTTCATCAGTCAATTGAGATAGCGCAATAGACGAGCTGAACGGGTGCCCGTAAAAACGGAAACATCGCTTACCCGGCATATAGCGTTGTACATATACATTGCCACTGATGGTGCCATCGCTCTCTCCAATCCTGCCTGTATTTGTAGCATTCGACTTAAGTCTCAATTTACTATTTGTGGTCAGTGTACAGCCACTCTCTACTATTACAGTTCCTTCGTGCCCAACCGTATCTCCGTTGATAGATGCTGTACCGCTTTTTGTAAATGTAAGAGTACCTGTGCCTGATACACCGTTGCCGCTATTAGTAAGGTCACCATGTATCGTCACCACTTCGCTGGTGCCGGTATTGAGTGAAAACCCACTGTTTATAGTTAGATCGTTACAGGTAAAAGATGTAGGTGTTGTGTTTGAGCCTATTTGTACATCGCTGGTTGAAGAAGGGTTACCCTTACTCCAGGTACTGCCATTCCATATGTTAGGGAATTCGTATTTAAATACTGTGGCCTTACTACTATTCCCTCCGTCCCTATAAGCTAGGTACAGGTCACCTTTGCTATCTATTGCCAGTGAGTTGTACTCATTTGTTCCCGCAGAAAAGCTGGTATTACCTACATTCTCCCAATTACTGCCATTGTATTTCATGACAATAGCTTTAAATGCAGTATTATCCCTATATGCAGCATAAGGGGTTGTGCCATCTACGAGTACATTGACATAAAGGCTAACACTTGCAGAAAAAGCTACTCCGCCCAATGCAGACCATGAGCCAGCAGAATATTTCATTAAAGTAGCTTTATTGCTATTGCCCTGATCACGATAACCAAGGTATAAGTTTCCTGTAGTATCGCTCTCTAATGATAAACTGAACACTATTGCACCTGCCGAAATTCCGGCGCTACCTACAACTGACCAGCTACTGCCATCATACTTCATTATAGTAGCTTTATTGCTGTTCGCTCCATCCCTGAATGCAACATATGGAGTATCGTTCTTCCCTATAGCAATTGTATTATACTCAACCCAGCTACTGCTAAAACCGGCACTGCCTAAAACACTCCAACTGACTCCATTGTACTTCATCACTGTCGCCTTATCACTGTTTGCATCGTCAGAATAGGTTACATAAGGTGCTCCGGTTCCATCAATTGCTATGTCTATAGATGTTGCTACACCGGCAGAAAATCCTGCACTGCCTACTACAGTCCACGTACTACCGCTGTACTTCATTACAGTAGCTTTATTACTGGCATTACTGTCTTGAAAGGCTATATAGAGATTGTTGCTTGCATCCTTGGCCATTGAAATATAATTTACACCGGCAGAGGAAAAACCCGCTGTACCTGCCGCCACCCAGCTACTACCATTATATTTCATCACAGTTGCCTTATTGCTGTTTCCGTTGTCAATATATCCAACAAATGGAGTATCATTTGCGCCAATAACCATTGATGTATAGGTTACAGAGCCTGTAGAAAAGCCCGCACTACCTACAACAGCCCATTGACCGATAGCAGATAAGGACAGAAACATGGCTGTCATCAGCCATAACGAGTGAATCAGTTTGTTTTTGCTCATAAAGTATATTGATATGTTGTTAAGAGGGATTCTCTGAAAGTGAAGAATCTGTTGTGAGGATATTTCATTAACCTTGATTAATTGTTTTGCAAATATTGTACGTACTGATAATATTTAGTATCAGATACAGGAGTTATTTTATGCACACTGATGGGGGTAAAATAACCCCTCTATTAACTTATACATGATATTGCCCATCAGTTTGGTATCAAATTTTACCCAATAAACAGCACCTTTGAAAATATTTTTGCGAAAATCACACTGATTTTCAATTGTTTACAGACGTACGGTAAAAATTCTTTATGATTTTTTTGTTGCAATCGTGGGGTAAACGTACCTTTGCAGTCCCCAAAAAACTGATGGGTGCCCCAATGGCTGAATGTTAAGCCAGCAGGGCGTTAAAGCACAAATTAAGAAAAAGTAGAATGAGACACCTGAGTTTTAAAACAAAATCGGCTAAGGCAGAAGATATCCAGCGCGACTGGTATGTGGTAGATGCCACTAACCAAACGCTTGGCCGCCTGTCGTCAAGAATAGCGCATGTTTTGCGTGGTAAGAACAAGGCATACTTCACTCCGCATGTAGATTGTGGTGATTATGTGATCGTGATCAACAGTGAGAAGATAAAAATGACAGGTACCAAAATGATCACTAAAGAGTATGATCGTTACACAGGCTATCCGGGTGGTCGTAGGGTAGAGACAGCTAAAGCTTTACTGGCTCGCCGTCCTAACGCTGTTATCGAGCATGCAGTAAAAGGTATGCTTCCTAAAAACCGTTTGGGCCGTGCTATGTACCGTAAGCTGTTCGTTTACGAAGGCGCAGAGCACCCACATGCAGCACAAAACCCTAAGGAAATAACATTTGACGTTAAATAATTTTCAAAGAAATACATCTTTATATAAATGGAGAAAGTAATAAACAGCCTTGGTCGTCGTAAGAGTTCAGTTGCTCGTGTATATATGAGTAAAGGAACAGGCAACATCACGATCAACGGAAAAGACTATAAAGAATTCTTCCCGATGATGTACCTGCAAAACCAGGTAGAATTATCGCTGAAGGTTACAGAAACTATCAGTAATTACGATGTTAAAGTAACTGTTGATGGTGGTGGTATGAAGGGCCAGGCAGAAGCTATCAAGCTGGGTATTGCCCGTGCTTTGATGGAAGAGAATGCTGAGCAGTATCACGATGCACTGAAGAGCAATGGCCTTCTTACACGTGACCCTCGTTCTGTTGAGCGTAAGAAGTTCGGTAAGCGTAAGGCACGTCGTAGCTTCCAGTTCTCTAAGCGTTAATCTCAGAATTCTTTATTCATTAAAAGACAAGAAAATACTACAATGGAAGATAATAATACACAAGGCAAGAACCTGCACCAGTCTCTACTAGAGGCAGGCGTACACTTTGGCCACCTGAAGAAGAAGTGGAACCCGAAGATGTTGCCTTACATCTTTACAGAAAAGAATGGTATCCACATCATCGACCTGAACAGGACCATCGAAGGTCTTGAAGAGTCTGCTGCTGCGCTTAAATCAATTGCACGTAGCGGAAAGAAGATCATGTTCGTGGCTACTAAAAAGCAAGCTAAAGAGATCGTATCTGAAGCGGCACAGAAAGTGAACATGCCATACGTAACAGAGCGTTGGTTAGGTGGTATGCTTACTAACTTTAGCACTATCCGTAAGAGCGTTAAGAAAATGCAGAGCATCGAAAAAATGCTGGAAGACGGTACAATGGATAGCGTTACAAAGAAAGAGCGTCTGACACTTACTCGTAGCAAAGACAAAATGCAGAAAGTATTGGGTGGTATCTCTAATATGGGTCGCCTGCCTGCAGCATTGTTCATCGTAGATATCTCTCATGAGCATATTGCAATGGCAGAAGCTAAGAGGCTGGGTATCTCTACCTTTGCAATGGTAGATACTAATAGTGACCCTACAAGAGTAGACTTTGCTGTACCTGCCAATGATGATGCGACTAAATCTATCGCTATTATTACGCAATACCTGACAGCAGCTATCATGGAAGGCCTTGAAGAGCGTGCACAGAACAAAGATGCTGAAGATGCTGATGATTCAGACGAAGAAGAAGTGAACGAAAGAGGCATTGACATGTCTGTTGAGGAAGACGATGAGAAGAAGCCCGGCCGTCGTGGCAAGGGTGGCCCTCGCGCGGGTGGCCGTCGTAAGTCATCAACCGGTGGTGGCGGTAGCGCAAGAGGTGGTGCTAAAAAATAATACTACCATTTATTGATAACATAGTTTTAAAGCCCCTGAATCGGGGCTTTAAACATGAATTAAGAACTTCACACATTCTCAAAATATAAAAGGATCGAAAAATGAGTGTTACAATATCTGCCGCAGATGTAAACAAACTCCGCCAGCAAACTGGCGCAGGCATGATGGATTGCCGCAAAGCACTGATGGAAAGTGACGGTGACTTTGAAAAAGCCATTGATTATTTGCGTAAACACGGCCAGAAAGTAGCTGCCAAACGCGAAGACAGGGATGCGAAAGAAGGTGTTGTGATCGCTAAAACGTCTGATGACAACAAGACAGGCGTGATCGTGAACCTGAGCTCTGAGACTGATTTTGTTGCTAAGAACGAAGATTTCATCAAATTCGCTAATGAACTTTCAGATATCGCATTGGCAAATAAGACGGCATCTATTGATGAGTTGAAAGCTGCTGATATGAATGGTGTTAAAGTAAGTGATAAACTACTGGAAGTAGTAGCTAAGATAGGTGAGAAGATAGACATCATTAACTACGAACTGGTAAGTGCAGATGCTGTAGTAGCATATATACATGCCGGATACCGTATAGGTGTACTGGTAAGTATGAACCAGGAAGCTAATGATGCTACGATAGAAGCTGGCCGCGATGCTGCCATGCAGATAGCTGCAATGAACCCATTAGCTGTAAATGCTGATAATATTTCTCAGGAAACAATAGACAGGGAGAAAGCTATCGCTATTGAGCAGATAAAAGCAGAAGGTAAGCCTGAAGAAATGGCTGCTAAAATTGCAGAAGGTAAGTTGAAGAAATTCTTCAAAGACAATACCCTGCTGGACCAGCCTTTCGTGAAAGACAACAGCAAGAGCGTTGGTGCATACCTTGACTCTGTATCTAAAGGTTTAACCGTTACAGACTTCAAGCGTATAGCAGTAGGTTAGTAATCAATATAGATATTACAACAAACACAGCCCTCTCGATTTTTCGGGAGGGCTTTTTTATACATACATCCGTACTGACACTTAGATAAAATACAAGGCTATTGGTATAACATATACTTATCCACCATATTAGTTTTGCTGTGCATAAAGATTAATTATAAAAACATATAACGTACTTCCATAAATAGAAAAAATGTATTTCTTTTGCGGTAGCGTACTATATAAGGCATTCTGTATACCATATCAGCTAGAAAAAGAGCTATTTATAAAACATCAATAATTTAATATAAACAGAACCCCTTGTTTATGAGACGTATCAGCTTAATAATTTTAGTGGTATTTGCATTGCCGATGATAGCATCGGCACAACGCTACATAGGTGTAGCTACCGGCAACTGGAGTGGTACAAACGGTTTGTACCTCAACCCGGCAAGCATAGCAGACAGCAGGCATAAGTTTACCATTGACCTGTTTTCAGTAAACGTCGGCCTGAACAACAACATGGCCAAGTTCAATGACGGCCTTGGTGGCTTGTTCAGTGTTGGTGATGGTAACATTTCTAATTCTTTGACTTTTAATGAAGATCAAGAGACTTTTAGTTTGTTAGCACCTTATGTTGAGCTTCGTGGCCCGGGTGCAATGGTGAGCATTAACGAGCGTCATAGCATTGCAATAACAACCAGGGTGCGTGCTATGAACCAGTTTCACGATTTTAACCAGGACCTGTACCGAACCATTGTTGACGACGGTTTCCAAAATGCTGTAGTTGCAGGTAATACATATCCGATACAGGCAGGTGCATTTAATTACACTACACATGGCTGGAGTGAGATAGGTCTGAGCTACGGTGGCGTTATATGGGATGGTGGTAAGCACTTTGTAAAAGGTGGTATCACACTACGCTACCTGATGGGTGCAGGGTACATCAGTATGACCAGTGAAAACCTAGACGCAGTTGCATATCCGCAGCAAGACTCTCTGGTAATTACAAATACTACACTTAATTACGGTAGTAACATTACTAATGATCTAGGTATTGGTAATAGCTTCTCTGACTTCATCGGCGGAAAAGGTAGTGGCTTTGGCGGTGACATTGGTTTTATATACGAGTACAGGCCAAAAGGTGGTACAGGGTATACTTATGACATGGATGGTAAAACAGGCATTATTGACAGAAGTAAGAATAAGTACCTCATCCGCGCCTCACTTTCTGTAACTGATTTCGGCTCTATCAAATATTCTGATAATAACTTTACAACAAGCATTGCCACAAAGAATAACGGTACACCTGCTATAATAAAAGGTAGTGAGTTGGTAGACAGCATTGGTAATTACAACTCTCTACGTAACTATGCAGCTAGTCGTAATCTTGATGTTGACACAGGTACTAACACCACAACATCAAAACTGGTACTGCCTACATCATTGATAGCAAATGTTGACTACAATGCGATCAGCAACTTTTATGTAAACGCAATGTTTGTGGCCAACATGGCCAACCGCTCTGAGTTTGGTAACTCATGGTACAGCCAGTTGACTGTTACACCACGTTGGGATACACGTGTATGGAGTGCTGGGCTTCCATTGTCTTACGACTTCCTTACCAAGAGTATTAAGATGGGTGTAGGTTTCCGTGTTGGTGGTTTCTTTGTTGGTAGCGATGACCTGTTGGGTGTATTTGGTAGCGGCTATGGCGCTAACTTCTACTTCGGTGCTTCAATACCTATCAACCATAAGATACCTAAAGACCGTGATGGTGACCTGGTATCTGACAAGAAAGATAAGTGTAAGAACGAGAAAGGTGTTTGGGAAGAAAGAGGTTGCCCTAACCCGGATACTGATGGTGACGGAGTGCTGGACAAAGATGATAAATGCCCGCAAGTACCTGGTAGTAAAACAGCTGCCGGTTGCCCTGATGCTGACCTTGATGGTGTAGCTGATGCAGAAGACCGTTGCCCTCAAGAGTCTGGTGTACCTGCACTAAGTGGCTGCCCTGACCGCGATGCAGATGGTGTGGCTGATATTGATGATAACTGTCCTGATGTAGCTGGTTTAGCAGAGTTTGCCGGTTGCCCTGATAGCGATGGCGATGGTATAGCTGACAATGAAGATAAGTGTCCGGCATTGCCTGGCCCGGCTGCTAACGAAGGTTGCCCTGATACCGATAACGATGGTATAGCAGATAACATGGATAAGTGCCCTGATGTGCCGGGTACTAAAACCAACTATGGCTGCCCTGAGGTAAGTGTTGAAGTGAAGAAGCGTTTAGCTTTTGCTGCTACGGCTATCCAGTTCGATCTGGGTAAGGCAAGTATCAAACCAGCCTCAAACAAAATACTGAACGAGATAGTAGACATACTGAACGAGTATAGTGATTACAACATGACCATTGATGGATATACAGATAACACAGGCTCCGCAGAGCGCAACCTTGAGTTATCTGGCGAGCGTGCTAATTCGGTTAAAGATTACTTCATCTCTAAAGGTATTGATGCCAACAGGCTGCGTGCCAAAGGCCATGGTGAGGCCAACCCTGTAGCGAGCAACAATACTCGTGCAGGCCGCGCTAAGAACCGCCGTGTGGAGATGGACCTGACGCTGGAATAATTCAGGTAATAGTTTTTTAGATACAGATACACAGTAATGAAAAGCCCCTTGGTGTTTACCGAGGGGCTTTTTGTTGGTTTTTATGAGTTTATGGTTAGGTAGTTTTTGTAGTTTGGCATTTATATTCATTTGCTATGTTAGTTGCTTATATAATCCTTGCCGTATTGTGTATTGCCTTAGTGATAAAGGGCATCATGATAGTTGCTAAGAATAAAACCGACAGCCAGGGTATGAAAGACAAAAACTATATGAAGGTCAGGGCCAGGGGTATGGTGTTCATCATTATAGGTATTGTTCTGTTTCTATTCTGTGCCATGATACTGGAAAATGTCCGCGACTTATTGAAAGCGTTTTCATGATAGCACTATAACAGGGTGATTATCTTATCGCTCTCCATAGTTAAGTTTATTTAAGGTTTTCATTGTTTTACTACAACAAATACACGGCAGTTTAAGTTATTTATATTTGATGGTATGGGTAAGATGGTAAAGAAAAAAGACCTGCCACAAAAGATATGCACTACTTGTGGACGACCCTATACCTGGCGGAAAAAGTGGGCTGCCATATGGGAGGAAGTGAAGTATTGCAGTGATAGGTGTAGGAGGGAGAGGTAAACTCCTTTTTATGTTTATGCTTTTGTTCCTCTTTCTTTGGACAAGCATAGAAAGGAGCTTGCAATAATTAATAAGTTAGATTGCTTCATTCGTACCGCTTTCGCGTAACTACTTCGCAATGACCATATAATATTAATGATACTTGATTTTCCTCCTTACCTTTGCGGCTCAAGTAAAGAGAACACAATCATGCGAGTAGCAATAGTAGGCGCAACAGGGCTGGTAGGTAGTACCATGCTTCAGGTTTTAGCAGAAAGAAATTTCCCCATAACGGAGTTGATACCCGTAGCTTCAGAGCGTTCGGTAGGTAAAAAGATCAGCTTTGGCGGTAAGGAGTGGACTGTGGTAAATGCCGAAACAGCTATCAGCATGAAGCCTGTATTAGCAATATTCTCTGCCGGTGGCACCCTCTCTAAAGAACTTGCACCCAAGTTTGCTGAGGCAGGCTGTAAAGTGATTGACAACTCATCTGCCTGGCGCATGGACCCCACTAAGAAGTTGGTAGTACCTGAAGTGAACGGTAATGTGCTGAAGGCTGACGATATGATCATCGCCAACCCTAACTGCTCTACGATACAGATGGTTATGGCACTAAAGCCATTGCATGATAAATATAAGATCAGGCGAGTGGTGGTGAGCACCTACCAGTCAGTATCAGGCAGCGGGCAAAAGGCTATGGACGAAATGGAAGCCCAGCGTGGCGGTAGCAAAGCATATAGTGTGTACCCACACCCAATAGACAGGAATGTGATACCTCATATAGATGTATTTCAGGAAAATGGTTATACCAAAGAGGAGATGAAGATGATAGAGGAGACCAAGAAGATCATGGGGGATAAAAGCATTAAAGTAACGGCTACTACAGTACGTGTACCTGTAAGCGGCGGCCATAGTGAGAGTGTGAATATTGAATTCCATAACGACTTCGACCTGAATAAGGTAAGGCAGCTTATTGCTGATTTCCCCGGTATAGTGGTAATAGACAATCCTGCCATGAACGGCTATCCTACTCCACTAGCAGCTGCAGGAAAAGATGATGTGTTTGTTGGCCGTATTCGCAGGGACGAGACTCAGCCTAATACCCTCAACTGTTGGATAGTCTCTGACAATCTGCGTAAGGGTGCAGCTACCAATGCTGTGCAGATAGCTAAACTACTGTTGAACAAGGGCTTACTCTAGCAGATTAATTATAGGTTTTTTCATTTGTCATGTCTTTGTAAAGACTTGATGACAAGACCCCCTAAGCCGTAGTGTAGGCGTACCTTTACCGTCTAAACAGATGGTATATATGAAGTTAAGATCTACACTATTTATCATAGCGATTGCTATTGGTTTTCAGGTGAACGCACAAACAGCGTGGGTAACTGACTCAGTAGAGATGGGTGCCAGTTATGCAAATGATGTTTATTATAATGTAAGGACAGGGGCTAAAGTTTCCAAGCAGGCAAATACATGGGATCTGGGTTTTCAGATGACACAATTTCTGGAAGCAGGCGGACAATTGAACGCAAGCGTACGTGCCAACCACATCAAGCGCGATGTACAGGTATATTCACTACACAAAGTAGCCAGCAGCGAGTTTGGTAACCTGACTGCAGCTGATACTATGGTAACCCTTAGCGATCAGGTGGTGAATGATGACAGAAGCTGGGGTATGGGTGCCTTCTTCAATGTGCGCGATACCGGTAGTGTTGTTGACTTTGGTTGGGGACAGTACGCAGGCCCGCCATCTCACGGCGTTATTGGCGATTCTCTTTTCCTTGTAAAGGCCAACGGTGTTTTCTATCAGGTTTGGATACAGGAGTATACCAGCTTTCCTGCTAATTCACCGCAAATAGGATTTAAGTTCCGTTATGCTAAATGGGATGGTACAGGCGATAAAACAGATAGCATCAAATGGGTTCCACCTTATAGCGACAGGATAAACGCTTATTATGATCTGGCTACTGGTACAAAAGTTGATCATGAACCCCCTCGTAAAGATTGGGACATCGTATTCAAGCAATACCAGAAAAACGGACAACCGGGCGGACAGAACCCGAATAAACTTCAGGCATACACAGGTGTGTTACAAAACATTCGTGTTGAGGTAGCTAAAGTTACAGGTGTTGACCCGAATACAATTACAGCACAGAACTTCATGACTCATACATTGAGCGACCTGACGAACAGTATCGGTGATGATTGGAAGACATTCAACATGACCACTTTCATGTATGATCTGGATACTAATACCAGTTTCATCATCAAGCCTGATACAGCTTACCACACTGAGCAATATTATCATTTGCAGTTCACCCGTTTTGATGGTGCCTTCCCTCCTAATACAGGTAAGGTTGTATTCAGAAAGAGAACACTGTTTACTTTAAGTGTGAATGACGTGAACGGTAACAAGCAGGCCAATTACAGTATATATCCTAACCCTGCTGCAAACGCGGTGAATGTTATGGTAGATGCTGTGAACGAGAATAACAACACAATACTAACCGTTATGGATATGACGGGTAAAGTATTACAAACTTCAGCTGTGAACATCAAAAAAGGTGTGAACGGATTTAATATAGATGTATCTGCATACCCTGCGGGTACTTATATAGTAACACTCGCCAATAAAGATTGGCAGGTGAGCGACCGTGTAGCGGTACAACATTAATTTAAAGGATAGAAAGTAAAATAATATAGTCTTGCTATCCGCTTATGGGTGGCAAGACTATATTAATGTATAACACAGATGTTCAGGAAAAGAGTTGTCATACTACTGGTAACATTGTTTGCAGTAACAATTGCAAAAGCACAATTGCGCATTACTGTTCAGGATAAGAACAACGGCGAAACAGTGCCTTTTGCGTATGTGCATACCTATTCAGCTACTGATAATTCTATACAAAATACCAGCCAGACTGATGAGAACGGTGTGTTAACTATTACTCCTGAATATCCATGTGTGGTAGAAATTACAGCACTGGGTTTTGAGTCTGTTAGAAAGAGCTTTTTGACCCCTCCGACAGTTAATACGATCAACATATACATAACAAAGAAGTATTCTGCTATGAACGAAGTAGTAGTTACCGGGTTGACTACTCCTGAAAGGCAGCAGGATGCATTATCGGTTTACAAGATCATCACCAAAGAGCAGATAAAAGCGCAAGGTGCGGTAAGCCTTGATGATGTAATGAAGAACCAGTTGAACGTAAGAACGAGCAATGATAATGTACTCGGTTCGAGTATGAGGATGCAGGGCATGAGCGGTGATAAAGTGAAAATACTGGTAGACGGTATTCCGATGAATGGCCGTGAAGGTGGTAACATCAACCTGAGCCAGATCAATATGAATAACGTAGATCGTATTGAGCTGATTCAGGGGCCTATGAGTGTTGTTTACGGTACGGATGCAATTGGCGGTGTCATCAATATCATTATGAAGAAGCCCGAAAAGAAGTTTGAAGTAAATGCGGGGACTTTTTATTCTACACTGGGCAGGTACAATGTAGATGCGAGCATAACAAGCAGGATTGCTAAAAGACATAATCTGACTATTGGTGGTGGCCGTAATTTCTTCCAGGGCTGGAGGCCGTTAGAGGAACGATATACTTATCTTGATGAAGATCTGATATTTGCTCGTAGTATGTTATTCAAACCTAACGAGCAGTATATAGGTAACCTGAGCTACACTTATAAAGCACCATCTGGGTTCAGTGCCAACCTCGCCAGCGATTTTTTGAAAGAGAAAGTAACCAATAAGGGCAATCTGGAATTATGGCATCCTAACGGTGCATATGCTTTCGATGAATATTATCGTACTACACGTTCAACTAACAGGCTGACATTATCGGGTAAACTGGGTAAGAAAGGTAACTGGCAAAGCCAGAACGGGTATGTAATGTACTACCGTACACGTAATGCCTATCGTATAGATATGGTTACACTTGAGGAGGAGTTAAGACAGGCACAAGGCTTACAGGATACATCGGCATTCAATGATGTGTTTTTAAGGGGTAGCTATAATAATTCAGTAGGTAAAAGGCTGAAGTATACTGTAGGTTATGATGTGAACCTGCAATATGCTACCAGCCTGAAGATAGAAGGTAAGACCAAACAGATACAGGATTATGCGGTATATACTAACCTTTCTATGCCTATGCTCAATGACAAACTGACTATACAAGGAGGTTTAAGAGCATCTGTAAACTCAGTATATGACCCACCGATAATACCAAGTGCTAATATTTTATATAAGCCTGTAGAGAATGTTCAGGTGAGAGCATCTTATGCAAAAGGTTTCAGGGCACCGTCACTAAAAGAACTTTACCTTTCATTCATTGATCTGAATCACTATATAATAGGTAATGAGAACGTAGAGGCAGAGAACAGCCATCATGTACAATTGTCAACATCTTGGCAGGCAATAGAAGATGGTGGGAATTATCTACAGTTTGTAGTAACCGGCTTTTATAATGATGTGTATAATGGAATAGTTTTGGCACCATTATATCCTGACAGCCCAAGCAGTATTGAGTACACATATGGTAATGTTGACCATCAGTCTAACGCCATTGCTACTGTGCAGGCAGACGGACAGTGGAACAGGTTTCATTTTCAGGTAGGGTATTCTTATAACAGAACTTTCTCTGTAGCAGACAACTACCCTTCATTTTCTGCCAGTGAAGCTACAGCCAATTTTCAGTATGCATGGAAGAAACCGGGCATTACATTCAATACATTTTATAAGTACACAGCAAGACAACCATTTTTACAAGCAAATATAGATGGTAGTACTACCTATAATGGTACGCAAGAGCCGTTCCATATTTGCGACATGTCTTTACAGAAGAAATTCTTTGACAGGAAGGTGCAGATAATAGCAGGTGTCAAGAATGTATTTAATTACCAACAGCCAACTGTAACAGGCAGAGTATCAGCAGGGTCTCACGGTGGTGGTGTTGCCAGCTTCTTACCAAGGAGTTTCTTTACTTCTTTAAGATTATCCTTCGATTAATTAGCAGCTATCTTATCTACCCTTCTTTCATGACGGCCACCTTCAAAGGCAGTTTTAAGGAATATATCTGTCATATCGCGGGCTATTTCTATTTCAACAAAACGTGCAGGGATACATAATACGTTCGCATTATTATGCTGACGGGCAAGTGCAGACAGTTCTTCATTCCAGCAAAGTGCAGCACGTACACCTTTGTGTTTGTTGGCAGACATACAAACACCATTACCACTACCACATATCAAAATACCTACACCAGCTTTACCGGTCTCAACCATATCGGCAACAGGGTGTGCAAAGTCAGGATAGTCAACACTGTCTTCGCTATAAGCACCTTTGTCAACCACTTCAAGCCCGAAATCTTTCAGCATTTCAATAAGTACAGATTTGTATTGGAAGCCCGCATGGTCGCCACCAATTACTACTGGTAATGAACGATCGAAAACTATATCTGCCATGAGTAGTCTTATTTTAATTTATTAAGCCTTTTGTTGCGTGCTTTTACTGCACGGGCACTAATAGATATTGATAATTGATATAATAATAATAAAGGTACAGCAACTAAAAAAATACTGAACCAGTCTGGTGGTGTAATTACTGCTGATAACACAAAAATGATAAGGATAGCATAACTTCTTTTGCTCCTCATCAACTCTGGAGTTATTACACCAACTTTCGACAGGAAATATACCAAAACAGGTAATTCAAACACAAGCCCGATACCGAGTATCAGTTCGTTAAGTGTATCGTAATAGTTGGACATGGTGATGATATTGTTAATGTCCGGGCTGAGTTTATAATTAGCAAAGAAATTAATGGTGAACGGTGCAACTATAAAGTAAGCAAAAAGAACCCCGAGGAAGAAGAGTAATGATGTCCAGAAAACGATGCCGCGGGCACCCCTCTTCTCATTTGTGGTCAGTGCGGGTTTCAGGAAACGCCAAAGCTCCCACATGATATATGGGAATGCAACTATCAGACCTACCATGAATGCTATAGAGAAGCTCATCATAAATTGACCTGACAGCTTTATATTCTGAAAGTCGAGGTTGACCTCTTGCAGGCATAGCTCCTTGATATGTATCATTTCGCCGAAACGGCATAGCACTTTGTACGATGCAAAATCTGCATGGGCTGGCCCAAGAATAATTTCATGGTAAATTGTACTGACGTTAAAGAACGCTATGATACCACATACAAAGACCGCTATCAATGAACGAATGATATGCCAGCGCAATTCTTCAATGTGGTCGATGAAGGACATCTCACCTATTGCACTCTTTTCTTTTTTTCCTTTTCTCAACCGTGTTATTTTATGGTGGGCAAAGTTAGATAATATTACTATTCAATAATAAACCGACAATAAAAAGGCCACCATAAGGTGGCCGACCATAACAGGAATAAGTTAATTACTTTTTATAAACTTTGATAGAGCATGTATAATGTTCAAGTTGTTCTATCTGCTGTTGCCTGCTCATACGTCCTAACCTGTTAGAATTTGGCGTAGATACTTTGTTTTCTTCCGGTAGTGCATCTAACAGCGTTAATATGGTAGAAGAGGATACAGCATAAGTAGTTCCCTCGGTTTCAGACTCTTTACCGGTAATAATACCGATTATGTGCCCTTTGTTGTCAATTACAGGCGCACCGCTTTGTCCAGGTCCGGCTGTTATCTCCAGACGGTATTGGGTAGAGTCTCCGTTATAACCGTTCTTCGAGCTGATATACCCTTCATTATACACTATCTCGTCTTGTGGAAAGCCAAGAGTATAAACATGTGTTCCCAACTGCTTTTTATCTTTAGCTATAGAGTAGGGTATGTCGTATTTAGCAAATTTAAAGTCCTTATCGTCTACTTTCAGTACAACCACATCATTGGCCTCACTGAAGCTTACCATGTGTACCTTGTAATAATTACCGTCTTTATGCTGTATGTATACAGAATCAGCACCATCTATAACGTGGTAATTGGTAACAAGGTAGCCATTGTTGGTAAGTGCAAAGCCTGTTGCAGAATAGCGGGCAAGCCCGGGACGTGTATTTTGTTCTGTAATATCTTTAATGATCTTGTTCTGAGAACGTTTGTATTTCTCCAGATCTCTTTTCAGTAAGCTGTACTGCGATGCAATTCTTTGATTGCTGTGCTGCACCATCCAGAAAGTGGTCAGCGATGCTATGACTGCTATACATGCGGCTATGGATGCAATACGCCAGTTATTACGTATGATCGAAACTGTTTTACGGCGTATCTTATCTTCATTGCGCTCTGTAATATCGGCGTGTACTTCTTTCAGTATATGTTTAACCCTATTTTGAGCCGCACTGCTTTTCATTGCGCTTATGAGGCTGATACAATCATGGAACTCAGCAGCGTAAACAGCGTCGTTCATACGTCTGTTGTCCAGCTCTTGCAACTCGGCGGCAGTCAACTTACCATCCAGATAAGCTTCAGCTGTTTTCCATATTTTATTCCTTTCTATACTCATTTCACTTCAGCACTGTAAAATATTTTTTTAAGCCTGTTCAGGCATTTATATTTCTGGTTTTTGGCGTTGTCAGCGTTTGTATAGTTGAACCTTTTAGCGATCTCCTGCATGTTCTTGTCCTCATAATAATATGCTCTGATGAGTGAACTACATGGTTCTCCCAACTGTTCCAGAGCGTTTTCCAGTTGTTCAAAGTACAATTCGCGTTCATTATGGGCTTTCAGGTCTTCTTCATAATTCATGCTGATGTTATCTTCCTGATCTTCATCAGCTATTATCGGTTCAGCCTTATTTTCCCTTACCTTTTTGTACCATATGTTACGGGTTATAGCATACAAGTAGGTTGTAACCTTGCATGTTAACCTGAAGTCTTCTTGCTGAGCCTTCTCATAAAGTACTATTACAGCTTCCTGGCATACATCTGCAGCATCATGCTCATCCCCACCGTTTTTCAATATCCAACCTACAATGGTTTTGTAGTGTTGTTTATATATATGTTCAATTGCACTACGCTCACCGTCAGCTAATCGCTGCAACAAATCCTGTTCCGTATGTAGTTCTTTATGCAATTATTAATATGAAATTGTAAAAAAGGTAACCCTATAAAGTTATTAAACTCAGTAAAGAGTTCTTATCAAAGTTATGTTACAATCAGGAATACAGGTAAATTATTATTTTATAGACTATCTATCAGATTGATTCTCATGTTACTTTTATATTAATCACTATTATTTTTAAATGTATTGGGTTACTTTCGCAGCCAACTGGTATATACTTACAAATTTTAAACATCAAAAAAACTAACTACTATGAAGTTCGTAAAATTCGGAATTTTCGCAGTTGCACTTAGCATCTTTACAATCTCTTGCGGTGAAAGCACAAACAGTGAAGAAGCAGTAGAAAACGTTGAAGAAGCTGCTGAAGAAACAATGGAAGATGTAGAAGAAGCTACTGAAGATGCAGTTGACGCTACTGAAGAAGCTGCTGAAGATGCAGGTGAAAAAGTTGAAGATATGACTGATGGTCATGACGAAGCTGCTCACTAAGATCTTTGATTAACCAAAACAAGAAGAGCTGCCACTACGGCGGCTTTTTTTGTGTCCAAAAAAATATTTTTTAAATCAGGGTTACCTTATTTCAGATTGTGTATTAATGTCAGATTGATCAAAAATTTAAAAATCAACAACCAATTATGAAAATCGTAAAATTGAGCGTTTTCGCACTTACAATGGGTCTTTTCATCGCTTCTTGCGGTAATAATGAAACTACTGAATCTACAGAGGAAACTCCAGTTGAAGAAACAGTAGAAATGGAGCCTGTTGCTGAAGAAACGCCTGTAATGAGTGACTCAACTAGTACTGTATCACCTGATACAGTAATGTCAGCTGAATAATTCAGAACTAAATAGTAGGAAAAAGCCGCTGAAAAGCGGCTTTTTTGTTTATGCTCTTTAACTAAATAGCACCTATGCTTCAACAAAATCGTTGCTAGTGTTGTTATATACTTAAACACTTATGTCATGAATATTTTAAGATTTGTAGCATTAGCACTATTATTTGCACTGGCAGTATCTTGTAACAATGCAGAAAATAGCGGAGCAGATCCGGATAAGGAAATGGAGCAAGAAGAGAAGGTTCAAACACCACCACCACCTCCTCCGGCACCAGAAGGAGTGGATGTTGAAGTTGAAATGGATGTACCGGGTGGCAAGGTTAAAGTAGATACAAAGTCAGACGAATAGTAGTTACTTTTTACCGTTCACAACAATTACTATCTCGCCCTTTGGCGGTGCTGTTGTATAATGGTCGAGGAGCTCCTTTAATGTCCCTCTGCGTGTTTCTTCAAACATTTTTGTGAGCTCCCTGCATACGGCTGCTTCCCTTTCATCACCAAGGTGTTCTGCCAGTTCAGAGAGGCATTTCACTAATCTGTGCGGCGATTCGTATAGAACAATTGTTCTTTCTTCTTCAGTCAGGCTTTTAAAGAAAGTTTGCCTGCCTTTTTTCTGAGGTGGGAATCCCTCAAAAGTAAACCTGTTTGAGGGTAGTCCTGACTGAACCAAAGCAGGAATAAAAGCACTAGCCCCCGGAAGGCATTCTACTTTAATGTCATTGCGGACACATTCTCTCAGGAGTAAAAAACCCGGGTCTGAAATACCGGGCGTTCCGGCATCTGTAATAAGGGCAAATATTTTACCTTCTTTTAATTGGTCGATAATACCACTTACTGCTTTATGCTCATTATGTTGATGGTGAGGATAGAGTGGTTTTTGTATGTCATAATGTTTCAGCAATACAGAGCTGGTGCGTGTGTCCTCACAAAGGATGGCATCGACAGCTTTGAGTATTTCTACTGCACGGTAAGTAATGTCTCCTAGGTTGCCTATCGGAGAGGGAACGAGGAATAATTGTGTTGGTTGCCTTTCCAAAAGCTAAGCTTCTGTTATGGTCAGGTCGTATTGCTCCATCACAGGATTAGCGAGCAATTTTTTACATGCCTCTTCAGCAATACTTTGTGCTGCATCTTTGCTGTCTGCTTCTATTTGCAGTGTGATGTGTTTGCCGATACGCACCCCGTCTACACTGTTCAACCCAAGGTTATGCAAGCTGTTGTTGACTGCTTTGCCTTGAGGGTCAAGTAGTTCTGTCAGTGGCATGATATTTATATGTGCTGTGTATTTCATCAGTCTGTTGTTTGTGCTTCTTCAGCAGGTTTGTATATGAAGGATAGTATTATGTAAAGCGTAAATACTGCAGGTATAACAATATACATATTATAGGATACAATGGCGATAGCTCCCGCAATGGAAGCAATGAGTAGAATAGTTTGCGGCCAGATATTGCGCATATTCCATTTTGCAGGTACCAGCTTAATAAAACTGATCCTGGATACCATTAGCAGAGACAAAACTGTTATCACTACATAAAGTACCCATTTATTTTGCAGGTAAATACCCATTTCAGGATTATGCCAGTTAACTAATGGAAAGGTTGCAATAAACAAACCTGCCGCAGGTATAGGCATACCGATAAAGTAGTTTTTCTGAGCTGAGTTGTTATTGTTGAAGCGTGCTAACCTCATTGCTCCGGCACAAACGAAAATAAAAGCCGGTACAAGTGATAACATATTCACATCAAAGGCATAGGGTTCTGCCATAAGTGTAGCCCATAGCATTTTGAACAGTATCATTGAAGGTGCCACACCAAACGACACAACATCTGCCAGTGAATCAAGATCTTTACCAATTGGTGAGAATACCTGTAGTGCTCGAGCTGCCAATCCATCCAGTACATCAAAAATGCCGGCAAACAATATAAAATAGGCACCCCAGTAAGCCTGTTCGGTACCTGTTACCCAGTATTCATTACCGTTGAACGAAGTAAGGTATGGCTGTGAGTTGAGGATGAAAGCTATAGCAATACATCCGCAAACAAGGTTAGCCAGTGTGAGCAAGTTGGGTAAATGCTTCATGAGCAGCAAAGATAATAGCTTAGAGATTAAGCAACAGAAAAAAACCGGGTGAATACCCGGTTATATATGTAGAATTATTCTTCTTTCTTTTTGGGAGCACTCTTCTTAGCAGGTGCTTTCTTTTTAGCTGCTGTTTTTTTGGCAGGAGCGTCACCATCATCCTTTTTAGCTGCAGCCTTCTTTTTCGTAGCAGCTTTTTTCTTAGGTTTTGGTTCCTCTTTCTTTTTTTCTTCAGCTGCCGAAGTGCTCTCTTCTTCAGTAGTCTCCTCTTCAGGAGCTTCAAAATTGAGCAGGTCGTTATCCTTTAAAAGAACATACCACTTCAGCATTTTCTTCATGTCGCTGACATATACCCTCTCCTCATCCAGATCAGGATATACCTCTCTGAAGTACCCTTTAATGGTATCATTATCAGACTTAGCATCAACCGGAGCAGTCTTTGCTTCGATATCTTTCATTTTCTCAAATATCTCATGTAAGCGGATATTGTCTGACGTTGTATATATCTCTATGCTATCCAACGGGGTGACGTTGTATTTACGTGCAGATATAAATTTGGTAGACTTGTCGGTGATGCTACGTACAATAGCGCCATCACTTTTAGTTGTTACTAACTGATACAAACCACCAAGACCTGTTACCGATACTATTTCTTTGTATTCCATACTCTATTTTCAAAAGGGGAACAAAAATAATGGTTTTCAGCTAATAAGCATCAGTAAGCGGTATTTATTCTTTATCGTATAAGGGTAATAGTACCTTTGTACATCACCTCCTCATCGCCATTATTACCACAAATGCCTTTCACAAAGTAGTTGAAAGTGCCTATATCCTGTGGTCGGCCTTTCCAAACACCGTCCCAACCTTCGTTCATATTATTGGTGGTGAATACTCTTTCTCCATATCGGTTGAATATTGAGAATACTTCAAGTTGGAAGTCTCCTTTAAGCAATATCCTGATATCATCATTTAATCCATCGCCGTTAGGAGTAAAGGCGTCAGGTATAAATAGTTTACAGCAGTTACTATACTCAACTAGTGCATCTACAGTATCAATACAGTCATTAGCGTCACGTACTATTGCCCTGAACGGGCCATTGGCAAGTCCTGTTGCAGTAGCACCGTATTGTTTAGGCTCGGTTTGCCATTCGTATTGATATGGTTCTGTACCACCTTCTACATTGAGTTCTATTCTTCCGCCATCATCATACCCTTCGCAATCATTAGGTGTGGCTGTTGCAGTTATCTTAATAACCTGTGGCTCCTCTATTGTAATAGCTGTGTCATTGATACAGCCTGCATCATCTATTACCGAAATGGCGTGGTTATCTGCATTAAGGGTGTAGAAAGCGTTGCTATTGCCTGGAGTACCGTTACCTAATTTATATAAAAATGGTTGAACACCACCGGAAGCATAAACTTTTATGCTGCCATTACCCAATCCGAAACAACTGATATCTTCAGCTATCAGACTATCTATGATAATGGGTGGCATCCCGTCAAGGTCTACAACAGTATCATTCAAACAACCATTGGCATCTTTGATCATTAAGGTATACATGCCCGCTTTTATGTCTCGGAAGTTGGGGTTGCTAACAAATGCGCCACTATTCAAAGCATACTGATATGGTAATACACCACCCATACCCGTAATCGTTAGTGCGCCGTCTGCAAGGTACCAGCAGGTGGCAGATACTTTATCTATGTTAGTTATTAGTAATGAATCAGGCTCTGATAAGCTGATCGTACTGTCTTTAACACAACCATTGCTGTCTTTAATATAAATAATATGTGCCCCGGCATTTAAGCCGCTCAATACAGGCGTGCTTGTATATAGGTTACTATCAGCTTTGTAAGTATAAGGACTCACGCCACCGCTCGCATTTACAACCACTTCACCACTGCTGTCGCCTTTGCAGGCAATATCTGTCAGGTTGAGTAACATATTGATCCCTGCAGGTTCGGTAAGTGTAAGAGAAGTATCCATGATACATCCGTTATCATCTTTTACATAAAAGATATATGTGTCAGCATACAGGTTATTAAAAAGTGATATTGTACTGTAACTACCTGTATCTATGCGATAACTATAAGGATTTGTACCACCAAAGGCAGACATAGTAACTAAGCCATCAAAATAACCATTACAACTGATGTTGTTTACGCTGGTAATAACCGGGTTGAGCTTGGATGGTTGTGTAATGTTGATATTAGTGTCGAGCTTACAGCCAAGGTCATCTTTTACGTGTAAGCTATGGCTGCCGATATTCAGATTGCTGAAACTGTTAGCTGTTCCGAACGTACCTGTATTAATGGCATAGGTATAAGGGTTAACTCCTCCGGCAGGAGCTATTACAACAGAGCCGTCGGCACTATCAAAACATTTGACATCGTTAACCGTAATGTTGGCTATTACATCAAGAGAGTCGTTTATGGTTATTGAGGTATCCTTTGTACAGCCGTTCGTATCTACCACTCTTAATACATGGCTGCCTGCCGCAAGCCCGCTAAATACATTTGATGAAGTAGGAGTATTTGTCGCGATCCCATATTTGTAATTCGGAGTGCCCCCGACAGCAGTTATGATCGCCTCGCCATCATAGATAGTATTACAGGTAGCATTTTTGATAGACACTGCCGGGATTATTGGTGTAGGTTGTACCAGCGTTACCAATGTGTCTATTTCACAATTGTTGCTGTCTTTAATGCGGAATACAAAGCTACCCTGTGCCAGTGAACCAAATGTATTGCTACTACCAAAGCCTCCTGTACCCTGTGCATATGTATATGGGGTTACGCCTCCTGTCCCGTTAACCTCTACAGAGCCTGTAGCGGTATTGTAACATAGCGGGTTGGTAATATCCAAGCTGTCAAACTCAAGTTTTGCAGGTTCTGTTATGACTATTACAGTGTCTTTGATACAGTTGTTAGAGTCTTTTACATGAATAGTGTATGTGCCTGACGCAAGAGGAGAAAAACTGTTGTTGCTTCCATATGTGCCTGTACCTATTGCATAGGTGTACGGGCTTACTCCTCCTGTTGCATTTACTATTATAGCGCCTGAGGTGTCTCCGTTACAAGCTACATTAGTAATGTTTGCAGGGCTGGTAACAGGTGTTGGCTCAGTGAGTGTAATGTTTGTATCAAGATAACATTGGTTGGTATCTTCTATGTGGAATGTATGAGTTGTTGCAGGAAGATTGTTGAATGAATTATTTGTGCTCAAACTGCCTGCCCCCAGTTGATATTTATAAGTAGGGGTAGCTCCAAATGCAGTTAATGTGATCGCCCCTGTACTGTCTCCGTTGCATAGTATGTTGGTCAGTACAGCATTGGCATGTACCCTTACAGAGTCCGGTAAAGTAACGGTAGTATCGAGCTTACAGTTGTTACTATCCACAACATGAACATCATAGTTGCCCGAATACAATCCGCTGAATGTAGTTACGGTATCTAGAGGGTTATTATCAAGTGCGTATAGATAAGGTGTTACTCCGTTTTTACCAGATACGTTAATAACACCACTGTTGTAAAAGTTACAAGGGGGCTGTACAAAGGTAATATCAGCACTAACTGATGGCGGGTCGATAACACCCACGATTGAATCGGCAACACAGTCGTTACTGTCTTTTATTTTGAATGTATAAAAGCCGGCAGGCAAGTTGTTGAATACAGTGTTGCTTGAATAAGTACCACCATTGATATTGTAAGTATAAGCAGGTGTGCCACTACTGCCCGACAAAGTAACTACTGCATTGCTGTCGCCATTACATACAGGGTGTGTAACGACAACGCCAAGTATCGGGTCGGGTGGTGCAGGTATGACAAGTGTTGTATCAAGAAAGCAAGTATCCGCATTCGTAACTCTTATGGTATAAGTCCCTGGGAATAAGCTATCTATTTGGGTGCCTGTAACACCGGTGAAGTTATGCAGCTGTACGCTTCCTGCCAGTACTTGTAGCCGCCAGGGGGAGGGGGCTACAGAAGGAGTCATGGAGAAAACTGCTTTTTTTGTACAGGTAGCAGGCGTGTCTATTGAAATTGAAACAGCTGGTTCGGGCAGTAGATTTATAGTATAAGCAATAGTTTGCTTGCTGGATAGGGGACATCCCTCATCTGTATAAGTAACAAAGAAAGTGTAAGAGTTGATAGCAACATTGCTTATGTTCCATGAAAAACTACCTGTAGGAGCAGTAGTGTTGTTATTACTGATATTGAAAGTGGCGCCTGTAGGTAGTCCGTTCACAACCATATTTATCTTATCAGTATCGGGGTCGGTAGGGTTAATGTTGAAATTCAGCGTACCGTCAGAGCGGCAAACATCCAGTTCAATACCGTTGGTGTCTACTGTACCGTTAGTGTTGTTGGTAATGGTTCCGCCCGGAGGGTTGTTGTTGCAGTTGTTCAATACAACAAAAGTCATTTCTCTCATACTGCTACCTACAAGTGTACCGTTTTTATACTCTTCCACTTTATTAACCACAAGTGATCGTTGAACAGCATTGGGTGCGAAAGCGAGCTGTCCTGTATTATTATTGAAACTAAATGTACCTGTAGCTGCAGCCAAAGGTGTCGTTGCTGTATAGCCGGTGGTGTAAACAACTGTACCTGTGCTCGTGAGGCCCGGAACAAGTGTATAGTATAAACTATCACTATTAGGGTCAACAGTACCGGGGTTGTAATTAGCTGCTTTATTAATGCAGAAAAACGGTGTAGGTATAGTGGTATAAGTAGGTGATGAGTTAGGGCCATTTGTATTATTGAGCGTTGCTTCAAGGTTCATAACAGCACTGCCCGAACCAGTTATATTAGTAATGGTGGTACTTCTGCCGGCAGAAGTGTTGCCCATATCGCCTGTAAACCGGAAACGCCAGTTGCTGGAGGTGGTGTTTAGCGTAACTGTTCTTTTAAAGGTAAATTTCTTTACACCGGGTATGGTTCCGGTGGTGCTGTTACAATTAGTATTATTTATCTGTGAGGGGCAAACCGGGGTTACTTCAACACCATTTGTAGGGCTTTGGCTTATTAGTGTAAGTGTTGTGTATAAAGAGCTGTTGTTAAAAACACGCACTTCTGCTGATGCTGTTGAAAGGCTTGGGAAAGCCGAACCCCCACAATCACCATATACAACAAGTGTTACCTCATAGGTCAGCCCGCTCACATGCTGATAAAACAAGTCTGCTCCATAGATATGTGTTGCCCGTGCATTGAAAGAAGCAGCACAGGTAAACAGCAGAAAGCAAAGAACTTTCAGATATGTATTGAAATATTTGGATACAGATAGATACATACTATACAATATAGTTTGGTATATATACCGATACTGATTGATGTGTAATGTTAAGCAATTCTATAGCGTGCAACTGGCCAATATGTATTTCCGACTGTTTTCTTTCATTAATATGACAAAAACAGCTATTATATGAACGCATGGTTAATATGCTTTAGTGTTCATACGAATACTTATATGCAATTTATTGAAAACATATATGCCCACGAAAAGTTTTTGATGAAACGGGCATTAAACCTTCCGAATGCTAGAACAAACGCTTATGTTCCCTGATGTTGGAAATATAAGTGAGCAAGTCATGCGATGGTTTCAACCATAACAATATAGCAAGGTAAATGATCATAACTGCTGCACTACGAATTACGGCATCTACAAATGGGTTCCACATATACGGCAGCAAATAGCCTGCAATAGCAGCAATAGCACCTGCTACTAAAACCAATAATGAACCATTTGTAAATGGGTGCAGTTTCATCTTGGCATAAAGGAATATCATTTTCAGGATGTTGAATGTTGCTAATGATGCTGTAGCTACCCATGCTGCGCCGAATGTACCGTATTGGGGTATATAAATACGGTCAAGCGTATAAACCATTACAACAAGAAGCCCTGACACCCAGAAATTGAACTTATAGTACTTAGATATGCTGATGAGTTCATTGTTCAGACCTGTAGCCATATCTATCAGCTTACCAAGCATCAATATCAATACCAGAGGTTTTACAGCTTCATAACCTTCGGGTAAGATAGCTACCGCATTGTCAAGATTTACACCCATCAGCACGAACATCCCAACTCCTGCTATCAGAATGTTGATGCCTGCTCTGGAAAACAGGTCTTTTATTTTATCGTTATCACCATTGATATAAGCATCATTAAGTATAGGTAACGATGAGGTAGCCATAGCTCTGAAAGGCATCATCATCATACCGGCTATCAGAACAGCGCGGCTGTATACTGCTGCCGACTCGATACCATTATTATCTAAGGGGCCCAGTAAAAGTGTATCCATGTAGTTCAGTATGTTCATAGATACGATCATGAGTACATGATACCAGGAGAAATGGATGATGTCTCTGTATTCCTTTTTAGAAAAAACAGAGAAATTGGTCGAAAACCCGAATCCTTTGGTACGGGATGCAACCACAATGAGCATAGCAAGAGGGATGAGGTACACTAATACAGTGCCTATAATGAACTGGTTGACAGTAATGATCTTCAGGAATAAGAGCCCGAGAAGTGCTATGTTAAGCATACGTAGTAATGCTTCGCGGGCAAATGCTGATATGGCAATTTTTACATGAGCCACCAGATAATTGTCAAAAATGGACACCATCGACCAGAATACTACCAGTAAGGGTACCAGAAAGTAATATTTTCTCAATAACGGCTGGTCTTCAACATCATAAAGGTTAATGATGGGATCTTTCAGCATCATGAACAACACAGTAAATATGGCTGCTGCTGAAAGTGTAACTATGATACCTAATGTGAAAAGTGTTTTCCTACGTTCATCCTGCTCATCATATTTCTGCGTAAATATGGCAATGGTGCTGGAGAAGCCCAACATGACCATATACTGCACAATAGCACCGGTAAAAAGTATATTGGTGACGAGGCCTACCTCTGCTTTAGTAAGGACATATGTATATAAGAAAGTAATGAAAGCACCAAGCACAGCACCTGTAAGGGTGACAATACTTGTTTTTATGGATTGGCGAAAAACTATGCCCATGTTGTAAAATTATGTCATAGATGGCCGTTAAGCACCTTATTCTTTGTTAAGTATTTTTCTGGCACGAGCCAGTGCACTACCTATTACCTGATGCATATCATAATACTTGTACTCGGCCAGCCTACCACCGAAAATATAATTGTCCAGCGTTTCGGCTTTCTTTTTATACTGACTGTATACTCCGTTATTCTTATCGTTATTGATGGGGTAGTATGCTTCGTTTTTCCTGTTGAATGTTTCTGAATACTCTTTCGTGATAATGGTGTGTTTTGTTTCTGCGAAATCAAAGTGTTTGTGTTCAATGATTCTTGTATACGGGGTGTCGATGTCAGTATAATTCATACCGGCAATACCCTGATAGTTCTCTACCTCCAGTGTTTCAGACTCAAATCTCAGGCTGCGGTATTGCAAATCGCCATACTCGTAATTGAAAAACTCATCGATCTTACCTGTATACACCACCTTATCAGCCAATGATTCAAAATGTTCTTTATTAGCGAAGAAGTCAGTATTCAACCTTACCTCAATATCACCAATGATGTTGGCGACAAGTTTTGTATATCCGCCTTCAGGTATACCCTGATATTTATCTCTGAAGTAGTTATTGTCGTAACGAAACCGAAGGGGTAAGCGTTTAATGATAGATGCAGGTAGCTCTTTCGGGTCTATTTGCCACTGTTTGTAGCTATATCCGTATATAAGTTTCTCATAAATGTCTTTACCCACGTTAGCCAGTGCAAACTCTTCCATAGTACGCGGGTTGTTATTAGGTACTTTTTGAGATTCTATTTTAGCCATAGCCTCCTCCGGTGTCCTGGTTTTCCAGAACTGATAGAAGGTGTTCATATTAAAAGGCAGGTTGTACAACTCTCCTTTATAATTAGCAACTGGCTCGTAACGGAAGTTGTTGAAAGTTGCATACTTGTTCACGTAGGTCCATATGTTCTCATCAGCAGTGTGGAATATATGAGGGCCATACTTATGTACATTGATACCATCAACGTTTTCAGTATATACGTTGCCGGCTATATGCGGACGCTTATCTAATATCACACATTTGTAACCTGCATTGGTCATCTCTCTGGCGAACACAGTGCCAAATAGTCCACAACCAACAATCAGATAATCGTACTCTTTATTTCCCGACATAATACTATAGGTTTTTCTTAAAAAGGGTGTTTATAGCTTCCTTCCAGCTTGGTAGTTTCTAAAATGTAGCGAAACTAATTAATGCATAGCTATAATAGTGCATTTTGTATGGTAAAAAGTTATATCATATTCTGAAGCTTATGTATTTGTGACCAGTAAAAGCAGCGTGAATTAATTGATGTTGTATAACAAATAGAATGAAGAATAATTATAAATTTAGTTGTATAATATTGATCTTGCAATTCGTACAGATATTGCATTGTAAACGATAAGAACAGAAAGCTCTATGGTTGTAGGCAGGGGAATGGTGGCCAAAAAATTTGATGCTTTTGCACAGGATGATAACGTTCTGATATTTGCTTCAGGTGTTTCTAACTCAAAGTGTACTGATGAAAAAGAATATGCCAGAGAAAGGAACCTGATGATGGAAAGCCTGAATAGTAATAAGGATAAAATATTTGTTTATGTGAGCACATACAGTGTTTTTGATCCATCACAAAACGAATCTCACTATGTAAAGCATAAGCTCAATGTAGAGCAATATATTGCGGAGCATGCTAACAGATACCTGATATTAAGAGCCTCGAACCTGGTAGGTAAGTCAACCAACCCCAATACAGTACTTAACTTTTTTGTGGACAGCATTAAACACCATAAGAAGTTCAACCTTTGGCAAAATGCTACACGAAACCTGCTTGATGTTGATGACTTTTATGCTATAGGCACTTATATATTGGCCAGAGAAGAAATGCTGAACAAAATATATACAGTGGCAAACCCCATTATATACAGTGTGAAAGATATAGTTGAGGCGATAGAAGAGCACTTGAAAATAAAAGCTGACTGTGAAGTAGTTGACAGAGGTAAAAGCTTTGAAGTTGATATATCTGATATCGCACCTATGATAGAAAGGTTGGGTATTAATTTTGATAAAGACTACCTCTCAAGTCTGCTTGTAAAATATTACTAAGATGATGAACTACAAGACAGCGGTCATCAAAAGAAATATCGAGCTTGTATTAATGTCGCCTTTTGTGTTGTTGGGCAAACTTGCCGGCAAGGTTTTCAGATTAAAAACGCAGCATGACATATTCCTGTTTTTCCCTAAAGCAGATATTGGGGGCTCAATAAAAGTGAATGCAGATATAGCTGAGTGCATTAAAGACCGGAAGCCATTAATAATTTTTTCAAAGAAGCCGTTTAATAACGAGTTCCGTCATTTATTTGATATTGAGGGCGTGCGCGTGATCGACCTGCATAAATATGTAGACCGTAAGGTGATCCATTTTATGAACTTCTTCTTTCGTGGAGTATTGGCAGCGTGGATAAATGAAAGACAGCACCCCGTTGTTTTCGGCGGTGAGAGTATGTATTTCTACAAGGTGATACCACATGTAAAAAAAAATACCAAAGTTGTAGAGCTATGTCATTTGAATAGTTGGTTCAACTTTTCACAGGCATTTATTAAATATATCGACAAGAGAGTATTCAGCTCACCGCAGATAAAACGTGAGGTAGAAGCACAATATAAGCGTAATAATATTGGTAAAGAGTACTTGGAGAAGTTAGGCTTTACAGACAATCAAATACCCATACCCGGAAGAAAAGAAACAAATAATAAAACGCTTGAAGTGCTTTTTGTAGGTAGGGGAGCGCTACAAAAAAGAGTACATCTTATAGCTGAAACTGCAAGAGTGTTACATAATAATAGAGCAGATATTCACTTCTCCTTTGTAGGTGATGTAGAAGATATTGTTCCAAAAGAAGTGCAGGGTTATAGTACCATGTATGGTAATATCAAGGATAGTAACAAACTTAGCCGTTTGTATGATGAATCGGATGTGTTGATACTGTTATCTACTACTGAAGGGTTGCCAATAGTTGTAATGGAGATGATGGCAAGGGCAAAAGTGATATTGTCTACAGCTGTTGGTGGGATACCCGATTATATACAACATGAAAAAGGCGGGCTGCTCATATATGAAACTGAAGAACAGAAGATAGTTGAAAAAGCGGTTGAGTATCTTATTCTACTACATCATGACAGAGAAATGAGGAAAAAGATGGGGGAGGTAAATTACACATACGCAAGCAGCCATTTTAGTCATGAACACTTTTGTGGATACTATAGGACACTGTTAACTCATTCTTAAATACCTACTTCCCTATTCTGCTGAACTTGGTCAGAAATTCATCTTTGTTTTTTCTTGAAATAGGGATCTCTTTCCCGTTCTTCATTATAACGATACCGGATGCGTCATATTTAAGCACATGGTTGAGGTTTATTATAAAGGAACGGTGTAATTGATAAAATCGGTCATCATTTAGTGTATCATGAAACCTTCCGATGTTATAAGAACTAAGAATCTCACTATCTACAGATACGACTTTAGTATATCGTTTATTTGACTCGCAATAAATAATGTCATTAACATTAATATAGTGCAGCCCGGTACCATCAGGTATGCCTATCTTTTCATTATTGTTGCTAACTGCAATCGTTTTATTCTTAGCAATTCTTGATAATGCCCTGTCAACTGTTTTTACAAGTATTTTATCATTTACAGGTTTTAGGATATAACCACATACGTCAAAATTAAAAGCGTCTATCGCAAACTCTGTATGTGCTGTCACAAAAATGATCTCACTTGGCAGGCTGGGTAAGAGCTCCAACAGGTCAAAGCCTGTTTTTTCAGGCATGGAGATATCTGTAAAAAGAATATCAGGCGGGCTTTTCCTAAGCTGTTCAAGAGCTGGTCTCCAACTGGTGAAAGTATTTGTGATACGTAGGTCTGGATACAGGTCTGTTACCATATCCGAAAGAAGTTCGCACATCTTTGGTTCATCATCAATGATAATACAGGTAATATCACTTTGCATTGTGGTAGTCTTTAATAGTTATTCTTACGGTAGTACCGGTTTCAGGCAATTGTTTATCAATATACTCAAGGCTGATGTTAATTTTTTCATATTTATTGAACGTGTCAATGAGCTCTTTTATTAGGATAGTACCATAAGAACTTGCTTTTTTCATTCTATCACTACCTATCTCCCTGGCTTTTTTACGCCCAATGCCATCGTCTCCAACAATACAAACAAGTTGTTCCTCTTTATTCTTTTCGAAACCAATGAATATATGCCCTGTTCCTTCTTTATGAAAAATACCGTGGTTCAAGGCATTTTCTACTATAGGTTGCAACAAAAGCGATGGTACTTTTACTGTGCTAGGATTAATAGACCCATCAATTTTAAAGTCATAAGTAAACTTGTTCTCAAAGCGGCTGAGTTGTAGTTCGAGGTAATTTTTTAGATTGTCTATCTCATCTTTTATGGCAATGTATTTATTCCTCGAAGATTTGATATATGCTCTCAGCAAATCGGAGAATTGGTTAATATGTTCGTACGCTTCTTTGTTTTTGTTTTTTCTGATAAAGTATTGAGCAGTACTTAATGAGTTGAAAATAAAATGTGGGTTTATCTGGGAGTATATTGATTTAAGCTCCAACTCTCGTTGTTGGTTTCTTCGTTCATTATTCCTTGTTACAATCCTCCTTGTAATGACAATAGCAAAATAGATTATAGTCAGCAGCAATATTATTGAAGTGAATAGAAATGAGATACGTGCTGTATTGGTTTGCCACCAAAGAGGCTTGACATATATGGCTAATGATAGCGGCAAACTTTTCCAGTTGTCGTCAGTTGCTATAAGCTTTACTGTATTGTATTTACCGGGCACAAGTCCTGATAGTATCAGCTGCTTACCAGTGCTGGTATAGTTATCGCCATTAGTAGCGTAAACGATATTTAATGTTCCGGTACCTGTAGGCTTAATAACATCAATACCAATTGATGATGTTTCTTGGTCAAGTTTCAGTGTATCACCGTCTGTGATGGTAAATAGAGAATCATTAATATTGAAAATGAACCTGTAGCTACCTGTCGGGTCTTCTGTGTTTTCGTATGCGGTATTGACAAAGAAGTAGCCCTGGTCTGTATGTAACAGTACGTTGTTTTCAGATATTTGCGCCTCAAGTACTCTAGAGTAATTCAGGCTTTTGTAGTTGGGGTAGGAGTAAAGCTGTTCTATTTCACCACTGGATAATATTCTGTATTTCAGTATACCAAAACTACCCGCTACTGTAAGTATATCTTTATTAACATGAACAACAGTGTTTTTTAAGTTGTACGTATTCAATAATGCTTTTCTGGTGTTGTTCGACCTGTTGAGTAATATCAGCTTATCATAGCCTTTAATAATTATATGGTTGTATGCATCAATAAAGATATTTTCAATACCTCTGATGCCCAGCATTTTATTAATATACTTTTGATAAAGTACTTCCTTTGCGGTGTCTTTTACCGTTAATATCTTATCCCTGGCATAACACACAATTTGCTTTGATGCAGAGTCATATATGATATTTTCGAATCGCTCTCTGTTGATCTTTTTTACATAAATAATATTAGTGCTAAATGTCATTCGTACAACACCCATAATACTAGTACCCAGAAACAAGTAATTGTTACTATCCAACAATAGTCCGTTGTTAAAAGCTGATTGGTAGTTTTTAATATATGGGTCATTATTTATTATCAGGTCCAAAGTATCATCATTGGAAAATGAAAATTGAATGAGAGTATCGTATCCATTGAATAAGGATCCGTCTTGGCTGGTACTTTTTGAAAGAGTAAGGATATGCCTTAAACTTATTATTACATCATCATCAACTCCTTTTATTATACTCCTGACATTTTTTACTTCTTCAGGAAGCTTTCTTGTTTTATTAATAGCACCATTTGTAACCTCCACAAGTTTATTTTGTTCTTCATGCCACCAGTATCCTGTTGAGTCATTTTTAGCATTTATATATTCGTATCCTTTAAGGTCACTTTCTGGTCTCAGAAAGTTTTTAGAGTTGCCTGTTCTTATTAATAATCCCTCATCTACAGTACTTAGTAGTGTACCCCAGAGTTTGTTTTTTTGAAAGAAGACAGTGTTCATCCCGTTGTGGTTATTTCTGCCTGTTATTTGATTATAGTTGTATTTAGCTATTAATGAAAGCTGCCCATCAAAAATTTGAACACCATTGTTGGTTAATGAATAAATAGAATCTCCCAGAATAATATAATTTGACAACAGGTCACCATCAAGATGCTTGGTATGCAGCGAATTGGATTTTATATCGTAGAAATTAATAACACTGTCAACCCTGCTTGCGTATACGATGTATTTATCTGCAAAATTATAGACCCACATAGGCGTCATTATTAATGAGTGTATAGGAATAGAAGGGACGAAGCCTGACATAAACTTGCCTGCAGTGTGTTTCTCTAAATTAAATAGGCCCGATCTGTAATATTTTTTAACAGTATCATCTCTTACAGATATTGAATAATCATTGAAAATAAAGTAGAGGTCATATTGGTATTTAGATGCCGGTAAGTTTTTTTCGTATAAAGTATCATTAATTACAATTCCGAAAGAGTAAGTATGGTCTGAATTATAAGAGCCATTACTGAAAATAACGGTATCATTCCAACAAGTGAGTTTCTTGGGGTATACTTGTTTGAGTATTGTGTCTGCCTTGTAAACAGCATGGTACTTACTGTTTTTAATATATCCGATGCCTTGTGCAATGCTTTTCAACCATATTCTGCCAACCTTATCTTGTTGAAGCCCCCAGACATCATTACTCGGCAGCCCGTCATTATAATCATACTTCTTCAAGGAGTAGCCATTGTAGCGATACAATCCATCTGTAGTCCCTATCCATAAATAACCATGATCATCAATATGTGTACAGTATACATGGTTAGATGATAGCCCGTTATCTATATTAAGATTAAATAGATTATTTGATTGAGCAGAGACCTTACATGAGTAGGCAAGAAAGATTATATATAGGAATATGGGTCTCAATGAAGGTTTTTCAGAAAGTAAATTTAATGACTATTATACTAAGACAGTAATATTATATAGTAGCATTATGTGTATGTGTTTTAGTGGTACGAAATGTTGTTATTTCCCGCTATACACTTAACTTTGTTGCCACTGTATCAATATAGCATCTAGCAAGCGACACATGGATTTTTTATTATTGGCGGTTCAGCAAAATACACCTATCGACTATATGCCGATAGTGTTACAACTGGTTGTTGCAATAGGTTTTGTTGCTGTAACTATAGTTGCTACTCACTTTCTGGGGCCTAAAAGAAAGACCAGCGATAAGCTGAGCAATTTTGAAAGTGGTATTCCATCTATTGGTAATGCCCGCCAACCCATGGCTATCAAGTATTTTCTTGTAGCAATTCTGTTTGTATTATTTGATGTGGAAGTAATATTCTTCTATCCCTATGCCGTTAATTTCAAAGCATTGGGTACAGAAGGGTTTATAGCCGTTGTAATGTTTGTATGTTTCTTCCTTTGCGGGTTTATATATATTGTTAAAAAAGGTGCGTTAGATTGGGAAGACTAATATTAATAGATATAGTGTGATTGCAACATTGGCAATATAAGTTTGTTACTGTAATAGTAGTAACAACCAAAAAGAAGGAGTTTTTAAAATGGGACGTCCGGTACAGTATAACAGCAATATCAAATTAGCAGAAATGCCTGAAGGCTATTCAGGTGAGGGCTTTATGGCTACCTCATTTGATAAGGCTATAGGCTTGGCAAGGGCTAATTCACTATGGCCGTTGCCATTTGCCACATCATGCTGCGGTATTGAATTTATGGCAACTATGGGTGCCAACTATGACCTGTCTCGTTTCGGGTCAGAGCGTATGGGCTTTACACCACGCCAATGTGATATGCTGCTTGTAGCAGGAACAATAGCAAAGAAATTAGGGCCTGTATTACGCAACGTATATCTGCAAATGGCAGAGCCGCGTTGGGTGATAGCTATCGGAGCCTGCGCATCTAGTGGTGGTATATTTGATTCTTATCCTGTATTACAGGGCATTGATCAGGTGATACCGGTAGATGTGTACGTATCAGGATGCCCGCCGCGCCCTGAAGCCATATTGGATGGTATAATAAAATTGCAGGATCTTGTGAAGAATGAAAGCCTGCGCCGCAGGAACAGTGAACCTTATAAAGCATTAATGGAAAGCTACGGTATACAATAGTAGCCAAGATAGTAATATATGGCACTGACCAGAGAAAGAGTACAGGAACGGTTAATAGAACAATTCGGTGAAAAGCTGACGAATTGGAATGAGCAATTTAAGATATTGGAATGCACCATACCTGCTGACCTTAATCTCGACGTATTACGCTTTTTATACAATGAAGAAGAGGTACAATTCCGTTTTTTGACAGATGTAACAGCAGTGCACTACCCTGACAGAAAAGATGAAGAATTATGTGTAGTCTATCATTTGCATAACCTGCCAAACAATATCCGTGTAAGGCTGAAGGCATATATACCTATTGAGCAGCCGGATATACAAAGCGTTTGTGGGTTATATGAATCAGCTAACTGGCAGGAGCGAGAAGCTTATGATAATTTCGGGGTGAACTTCACAGGGCATCCTGACTTAAGAAGGATTTTGAATGTAGATGAGATGGAACATTTCCCGATGAGGAAAGAGTTCCCGATGGAAGACCCTACACGTATGGATAAGGATGATGAGATGTTTGGACGTGGGGACTTTACAGTAGGATAGTTTTTGCCTGTAGTATACAGGTGTTGTTTATAATAAACTCATTGCAGGAGTTGTAATAATGGCAGACGAGAAACATCAGAATATTCAACTCGCAGACGAGGCGATAGGTAAGCAGACAACAACGCTTAACCTTGGCCCGACGCACCCGGCTACGCACGGTATATTTGAGAATGTACTGGAGATAGACGGAGAAAAGGTATTGAGCTCTCAGCAAACTGTGGGCTACATTCACCGTGCATTCGAGAAGATTGCGGAGCGTCGGCCATATTATCAGGTAACACCACTTACTGACAGGCTTAATTATTGCTCAGCTCCTATTAACAATATGGGCTGGCACATGACCATAGAAAAACTTCTGAAACTACAGACGCCTAAGCGTGTAGATTACATGAGGGTCATCATTATGGAGCTGGCACGTATTGGTGACCACCTCATATGCAACTCTGTAATTGGTGTAGATACCGGTGCATTGACAGGCTTTACTTATGTATTTCAGTGGAGAGAGCTGATATATGAGATCTACGAAGAGATTTGTGGCTCAAGGCTGACCACTAACATAGGTCGTGTAGGTGGTTTTGAGAGAAATTTTACTGAAGTTGCATGGGAGAAGATAGACAAGTTCATGAAGGGCTTCCCCAAAGCTATGAAGGAGTTTGAAGCATTGCTGACACGTAACCGAATTTTCATGGACCGTTGTATAGGAGCAGGTCCGATATCAGGTGAGCGTGCATTAAACTATGGTTTTACAGGTCCTAACCTAAGAGCAGCAGGTATAGATTATGATGTACGTGTTACCGATCCATACTGCTCATATGAAGATTTTGAATTTGAAGTACCTGTCGGCACAACAGGAGATGTGTATGACCGTTTCCTCGTTCGTAACGGTGAAATATGGCAAAGCTACAGCATAATAGAGCAGGCGTTGGATAAGATTGCCGCACTCGAAAAAGAAGACCCGGCACAGAAAGAGATCTTCTATGCACCCGAAGCAGACCAATATCATTTACCTCCTAAAGAGGATGTATATACTAAGATGGAAGCACTCATATATCACTTTAAAATAGTGATGGGTGAGATAGAAGTACCGGCCGGAGAGGTTTATCATGCGGTTGAAGGTGGTAATGGAGAGGTAGGGTTCTACCTGATAAGTGATGGGGGTAGGTGCCCGTATCGTTTACACTTCCGCAGGCCGTGCTTTATTTATTATCAGGCATTTCCTGAATTGATAAAAGGTGGGTTGTTGAGTGATGCGGTAGTAACGTTGAGTAGCCTGAATGTAATTGCAGGAGAGCTGGATGGATAAACTCCTGACCCCTAAAGGGAAAGGGAATAGTTAAGCAATAATAAGTAACAGAAAAGCCCCTTTAGGGGTTGGGTATGATAAAGTTTAGCGAAGAAAAACTGAATAAAGTAAAAGAGATTATGGCACGCTACCCAGAGGGGAAGCAAAAAAGTGCCGTGATACCTGTTTTACACCTTGCACAGGAAGAGTTTGACGGATGGTTGGATACACCTGTGATGGACTATGTTGCGGAATTGCTAAGCATAAAACCGATCGAGGTGTATGAGGTAGCTACGTTCTATACCATGTTCAACTTGAAGCCTGTAGGAAAGTATGTGCTTGAAGTATGCCAGACAGGACCTTGTATGCTGAACGGTAGCGATGAGATAATAGAGTATATAAAAGAGAAACTGGAGATAAAGGCAGGGGAAACTACGACAGACGGGTTGTTTACCCTGAAACCTGCAGAGTGTCTGGGCGCATGTGGTTATGCACCAATGATGCAGTTGGGTAAGACCTATCGTGAGTTTCTGACAAAAGAGAAAATAGATGAGATAATAGACGAATTGCGAGCAGCGGCGGCAAATTAATATGGCTTACGAACTGACATTGGAATATTATCTACCGGTACCTCCTGAGAAGATGATGCAGTTGCTGACAGAGCCTGAGTTGATAAAAGCATGGGGCGGTGGTGATGCAGTTTTGATAAAAGAGCCGGGTGGTGATTTTAGGATGTTTGACAGTTGGGTAAAAGGTGAGGTAAAGAGTATTAGTGATAAGGAGCTGGTATATACCTGGAAGCCTGCAGAATGGAGAGAAGATATAGCTGCTTCTGAGGTAAAGTATATTTTGACTGAAGAGAATGGATCTACAAAAATAGACTTGATTCATAGCAACCTGCCAAGTGAAGATGAGAAAGAAAAGCATGAAGCAGGTTGGCATGAGTTTTTCTTCGGACCGATAGAAGAATATATATTGAAGCATAACGTATAATGAAGAATATAACTATCATATTGATCGTATTGATGGCATTAGGATGTAAAAATCAAATGCCTGAGGAGAGCAAGTCGATAGTAGAGGAGATAGTTTATAGTGCAGGAGACGTAAGAGCGGCGGTTAAGCAGTTCAATAAGGCTGTTGTAAAAAAAGATACTGCACTGTTAAACAAGTTATTGCATGATAGCCTGAGCTATGGGCATAGTAACGGTTGGATAGAGAACAAAACAGAATTGAAAAATGATCTTTATAATGGTACACTTACTTATAATACAGTTGACCAGAAAGAGATCAGTGTGATAATGAATGACAAAGTTGCAACAGTTAGAGGTGATGTACTGTTCAATGTAGATTATAATGAATATGATAGTTTGGACTTTGACCTGCATGTAATGCAGACGTGGGTATGGCATGAAGGAAAGTGGAAAATGTTGAACAGGCAAAGCATGGCTAACCCTAAAGAAGAAAACAAAGAAGATAAGGATGAAGAAGATAAGTAGTTTAATTGCGATGTCGTTTGTTGTAACAAGCCTGATAGCTTGTGCAGATCCGAAAAAAGACGTTGAAGACGAAACAGAAATAGTAGATACCGGTAATATACAGGATGGAACAGAAGTTGAGAAAACGATAGAAATAGATACGCCTGTAATAAGTAATGAATAAATATAACTAAGGCATGGCTTAACGAAGCATAAGCCTTAACTTTCAAAGTAATAATGAAACTACTCTTAGAACACGCACATGTAGAAGGTATCAGGTACTATGATGCTTACCGTAAGCATGGTGGATACCGCTCTGTAGAGAAGGCATTGAAAATGTCGCCTGAAGACATTGTGGAAGAGGTGAAGAAAAGTGGCTTGCGTGGCCGTGGTGGTGCAGGTTTCCCTGCCGGTTTGAAGTGGAGCTTTCTGGCTAAGCCTGAAGGCGTACCAAGGCACCTTGTATGCAATGCAGATGAGTCTGAACCGGGTACGTTCAAAGACCGTTACCTCATGGAGTTCATCCCTCATATTCTTATTGAGGGGTTGATAACAAGTAGTTTTGCATTAGGCAGTAATCATACCTATATATATATCCGTGGAGAATACGCATGGATAGTAGATATACTTGAGGAGGCTATTGCAGAAGCTAAAAACAACGGCTGGCTTGGCAAAAATATCCAGGGTTCCGGTTTCGATTGTGAAATATACGTACAGCGCGGAGCCGGAGCATATATCTGTGGTGAAGAAACAGCTTTGCTGGAAAGTCTTGAAGGTAAGCGTGGTAATCCGCGTATCAAACCTCCATTCCCTGCAGTAAAAGGTGTTTGGGGCAGACCTACTGTCGTAAATAATGTAGAAACATTAGCAGCAGTAGTACCAATCATCAATATGGGTGGTGATGAGTATGCCAAGATAGGTGTTGGACGCTCAACAGGAACTAAATTAATATCCGCTTGTGGAAACATCAATAAGCCAGGCGTTTACGAAATAGATATGACCATCTCGGTTGAGGAGTTTATCTATTCAGATGAATACTGTGGTGGTATACCTAATGGAAAAAAACTAAAGGCTTGTATTCCTGGTGGTTCGTCCGTACCAATACTTCCTGCTAACCTGTTACTGAAAACAGCTAATGGCGAGCAACGCATTATGAACTATGAGAGTCTTGCTGATGGAGGCTTCCAAACAGGTAGTATGATGGGTTCAGGTGGGTTTATCGTGTTAGATGAAGATCAGTGTGTGGTACGGCATACTATGTCATTAGCACATTTCTACAACCATGAGAGTTGTGGTCAGTGTAGCCCTTGTCGTGAGGGTACAGGTTGGATGTATAAAATATTAAAGAACATCGAGTACGGTAAAGGAAAGATGAGTGATATAGAATTGTTGTGGGATATTCAGGGCAAAATAGAAGGTAATACCATCTGTCCGTTAGGAGATGCAGCGGCATGGCCGGTAGCAGCAGCTATCCGTCATTTCCGCGATGAGTTTGAATGGCACGTGATGAACCCTGAAGAATCACAGAAAAGAAATTACGGCTTAGCGCATTATGCTGATCCGCTGCCGGTGGCAGTAGCAGAATAAAGAAAAGTTAACTCTGAAAGGAGGTAGAAGATATGTCTGAAGAGACACAGAAATTTAAAGTAACGATCGATAACATCACAGTAGAGGTAGACCCTGGTACTACTATACTGGAGGCTGCGCGCAAAATAGGTGGAGAGGTAACACCACCTGCTATGTGCTACTACAGCAAGTTGGAAGGTAGTGGTGGTAAGTGCCGTACCTGTTTGGTAGAGGTGAGCAAAGGTTCTGAAAAAGATCCGCGCCCTATGCCAAAACTAATGGCCAGCTGCCGTACTGGCGTAATGGATGGAATGGAAGTGAAGAACATTACTTCGCCAAGGGTGCTGGAAGCACGTAAAGGTGTAGTAGAGATGTTGCTTATCAACCATCCGCTTGACTGCCCTGTATGTGACCAGGCTGGTGAGTGTCATTTACAAGATTTGAGCTACGATCACGGCGCATCGGGTACCCGTTACGAATTTGACAGAAGAACTTTCGAGAAAGAAAGCCTCGGTGATTATATATCACTACATATGACACGTTGCATATTATGTTACAGATGTGTGTATGTAGCCGACCAGTTGACAGAAAAGAGGGAGCATGGAGTATTGGAGCGTGGAGATAAAGCAGAGATAAGTACGTTCTTAAACAAGAACCTTGATAACGATTTTATAGGAAATGTAATTGATGTGTGTCCTGTTGGGGCACTGACAGATAAAACCTTCCGCTTTAAAAACCGTGTGTGGTTCACCAAACCAATGGATGCGCACAGAAATTGTGATAAATGCTGTGGTAAGGTACGCTTGTGGATGCGTGGAGATGAGGTGTACAGGGTGACTGCCCGTAAAGATGAGTGGGGTGAGGTAGAAGACTGGATATGTAATGAATGCCGTTTTGAGAAGAAGAAAACAAGCGACTGGGTGATTGAAGACCCTACGAATGTAGATAGGCATAGTGTGATATCACAAGGGCATTATACAAACGAGCAGAAACAACCGAAGGTGATAGATAAAGTGATAGGGAAAGAGCCGAAGATATTGTTGGATATTCACAACGTAAGTGATGTGAATAAACCAAATGTGAAGCTGTCAGAAATAGAAGGCCCGGCACATTCGGATGATTTTAAAAAGAAAGAAGAATAAGTCTAAACTACTAATTACTTTTGCGCCACTATGCTGTTATTGCAGATCGACACAGCACTGATTATTGAGAAACTGATACTCGCATCAGTAATATTACTGGGCTCTCTGGGCGTGGCTATGTATGCCACATGGGGAGAGCGTAAGGTTGCCGCTGTTATGCAGGACCGTGTAGGTCCGAACCGTGCAGGCCCTTGGGGTTTACTACAGCCATTGGCAGATGGCGGTAAACTGTTCTTCAAAGAAGAAATTATCCCTAATGATTCAGCTAGAACATTATTTATACTAGGTCCGGCTCTGGCAATGCTTACTGCCTGTATGACCAGTGCCGTTATACCATGGGGGCCGGATTATGTTACAGAATCTGGTCATGTTGTTGCGTTACAGGTAGCGGATGTGAATATTGGTATACTGTACATATTCGGTGTCGTGAGCGTTGGTGTATACGGACTGATGTTAGGTGGTTGGGCTTCTAATAACAAGTTTTCTCTTTTAAGTAGTATACGTGCAGCAGCACAGGCAGTATCATATGAACTGGCATTAGGTATTAGTCTGGTAGCATTACTTATGATGACAGGCTCATTGAGTATGCGTGAGATAGTGGCACAGCAGCATGGTTTCTGGGCAGATGGTTATTTTACCTGGTATTTCTTTAAACAGCCATTAGTATTCTTCGTATTTCTGGTATGTACATTTGCTGAACTTAATCGTGCACCGTTTGATATGGCCGAATCAGAGAGTGAGTTGAACATGGGGTACCACCTTGAGTACTCATCAATGAAGCTAGGGTTCTACTTATTTGCAGAGTATATCAACTTATTTATAAGTTCAGCGGTAATTGCTACCTTATTTTTCGGTGGGTATAATTTCCCGTTCATGGATAATGTTGCGGCCAGTGTTAACCCATTGTTGTTTACTATTATCTGTGTATTAGTATTGCTAACAAAAGTTATTTGTATCATATTATTCTTCATGTTCATCCGCTGGACGTTGCCACGTTTCAGGTACGATCAGTTGATGAAGTTGGGATGGAAGTCATTGATACCGATAGCACTGTTTAATATGATAGTGACCGGTGCAGTGATATTGTGGGTTTTAAATTAGAGGAGTGAATATGGAAAGATTAACCAACAAGTCTGTACAAGTAGATCGCAGCCCCATGACATTCATGGAGAAGGCCTACATACCAGCAATTCTCAAAGGGTTGAGCATCACCGTAGGGCATATCTTCAAGAAGAAGGCTACTGTAAAGTACCCTGAAGAGAAACGCCCGTTCAGTCCTGTTTTTCGTGGTTTGCATATACTGAACCGTGATGAGGAAGGACGTGAGCGTTGTACTGCATGTGGTTTGTGTGCATTGGCTTGTCCTGCTGAAGCTATTACAATGGAAGCAGCAGAACGCAAACCAGACGAAAAGGATAAATATCGTGAGGAGAAGTATGCAGCGAAATATGAGATAAACATGCTACGTTGCATATTTTGTGGTTTTTGTGAGGAGGCTTGTCCTAAAGATGCTATTTATCTGAGTGAAACCTTGATGCCGACACACTATAGTCGTGAAACGATGGTGTATAAAAAAGAAGACATGCTTATTCCTCACCCTAAAAAGCAAGAAGGCCAATAAGATGAATTTATACGAGGCATTATTCTGGTTGCTTACAGTTGTAGCTATAGGTTGCGCTCTGGGTGTGATACTGAGCCGCAACCCGGTAAGTAGTGTGCTTTTTCTGATCGTTACCTTCTTTGCAGTTTCAGGACACTATGTATTATTGAACGCACAGTTTCTGGCAATTGTAAATATCATAGTATATGCAGGAGCCATTATGGTACTGTTTCTATTCGTAATAATGTTGATGAACCTGAATGCCGATGCAGAGCCACAAAAGAACAGGCTGGTACAATTAGCTGGTGTGGTCTCGGGAGGAATATTGTTCCTTGTAGTGTTGGCAGCATTAAAAAGCTCCACTAATAACATGTTGGAGCAAACAGCGACAGATATAGGTTTAATAAAGAATCTGGGTATGACGCTCTTTACCAAGTTCGTTCTACCTTTTGAAATAAGTAGTGTACTCTTCCTAAGTGCAATGATAGGTGCTGTAGTGTTAGGTAGGAGGGGAGAACCACAAACCCCCTAGCCTTGATTTGGGTTTTGGGATTTGACTTTTGAATTATTAATTAATAAAAAGCCCCTTTAGGGGTTGGGGTTTATGCCGATACAATATTATTTGTTTTTAAGCCTGGCACTTTTCAGCATTGGTATCATGGGTACACTCATGCGCCGCAATGCTATTATTATATTTATGTGCATAGAGTTAATGCTGAATGCGGTGAACCTGCTTTTGGTAGCCTTCTCTAAAATGTATAATGATACTTCTGCACAGATATTTGTGTTTTTCAGCATGGTGGTAGCAGCTGCAGAGGTAGCCATTGGGTTAGCGATAATTGTGATGATGTACAGGAAAGTGCACTCGGTGGATATAAACATATTAAATAGGTTAAAACACTAAAGAATAGTTATTCATGATCGACCTGGTCTGGCTAATACCTTTATTTCCATTGATAGGTTTTCTTATCAATGGTATCGGCTGGAAGAAATTACCTAAGTCCGCAGGAGGGTTCATCGGCAGTGCTGCCGTGTTGGCATCTTTTGCTATATCACTGGGTATATTCTTTGAGGTAAAGTCTACTGGTACTGCTACTGTAGTTACATTGTTTGACTTTATACAATCAGGCAGCCTCAATATCCCATTTGCTTTTCAAGTAGATGCTCTTTCCTCTTTGTTCTTATTGATCATAACCGGAGTAGGTTTTCTGATACATGTTTACTCCACTTCTTATATGCACGATGATGAAGGTATGGTGAAGTACTTCGCTTACCTGAACTTGTTCGTGTTCTCAATGCTGTTATTAGTATTGGGTGGGAACTATCTTATCATGTTCATCGGTTGGGAAGGAGTAGGACTCTGCTCTTACTTACTGATCGGTTTCTGGTTCAAGAGGAGAGATTTTACCAATGCTGCCAAGAAAGCATTTGTGATGAACCGTATCGGTGACCTTGGTTTTCTTGTGGGGATGCTGTTGGTATTGCTAAACTTCGGTACGCTTTCTTATCAGGATTTTTTCGGTCAAATAGATGCTGACACTGCATTAGCTACAAACAGTACCTACAACTGGATAGCGATCTGCTTTTTCATCGGTGCGATGGGTAAAAGTGCACAGATACCATTATATACATGGTTGCCTGATGCTATGGCGGGCCCTACGCCCGTATCAGCATTGATACATGCTGCTACAATGGTTACAGCAGGTATCTATATGATAGCACGCAGTAGTGTGCTGTACGAATTGGCTGAGCATGCACAAACATTGGTAGCATGGATAGGTTTGGCTACTGCTATTATTGCAGCCTCAATTGCCATCAAGCAATACGACATTAAGAAAGTACTGGCTTACTCTACCGTCAGTCAGTTGGGCTTTATGTTCCTGGCATTAGGAGTAGGTGCTTATACAACGGCAGTATTCCATGTAATGACACACGCTTTCTTCAAGGCATTGTTATTCCTTGGTTCCGGTAGTGTGATACATGCTATGGGTGGCGAGCAGGACATTCGTAAGATGGGAGGACTGAGTAAGAAGATGGGTATTACCAGTACCACCTTTTTGATAGGTTGTATGGCAATAGCCGGTATTCCTGGTTTGTCAGGCTTCTTCTCGAAAGATGAGATTTTAGCGGCTACTTTCGGACATAACTCATTAATGTACGCGTTAGCTCTTGGTGCAGCTATGATGACTGCCTTCTACATGTTCCGTTTGTACTTCCTGACATTTATGGGAAATTTCAGAGGAACAGAAGAACAGAAAGCACATCTACATGAAAGTCCTGCTGCGATAACGATACCATTGGCTGTATTGGCGATACTATCAATAGTTGGTGGATATGTTGGTTTACCGGCAGTGATGGGTCACTTTCACCCGCTTAATGATTTCTTAGCACCTGTGGTAACAAATCATGGTATACGTCATTTAGAACATGCAACGGAATGGATGTTGATGGGATTATCTACCGTATTGGTGATAGTGATGATATTCGTAGCCTATTCTGTAACTAAGAAAGCCAATTTTGCACAGAACACCGGTATTGCAAAAGTGTTGGAGAACAAGTGGTATGTAGACGAGTTGTACGATGCTGTTATTGTACGTCCGATAGGTGCACTTTCAGGAGTATTAAATAAAGTAATTGAAAAGCTGGGAATAGATGGTATTGTGAACGGAGTAGGTAAAGCGGTACATGCCGGTAGCAACCGTATCAGGTTGATACAGAACGGGCAGGTAGGGTTTTACATATTCTTTATGGTGCTGGGCATCACATTATTGTTTGCCATTGGCTTTTTCTGGATAAACTAAAAAGATTAATAGTACTACTGATATAGTATTATGATATTAATATTACTCATACTGATTCCACTGGTTGCCGGCATAGTCGGTGCAATGACTAAGAATGCTGCTAAGAATATAGCTTTACTAAGTGCTATAGCAACGTTAGTGGTGTCTATACTACCATTACTGGCCATCAGAGGTCTTGATGGTATTTTGAATAGCAATGCTTCAAGTGCTCACTGGGAAACAGTATGGAGCATGCCCTGGATACCGAAGTTGGGTGCAGAGATCAGTCTGATAGCTGATGGGATGTCTGTTATGCTGTGCATGTTGACTGCTATTGTGATGACGGTGACGATCATTGCTAACTGGAACAAAGAAGTTGAACGTCCCGGTGCTTTTTATAGTTTAATGTTGTTATCACAGGCAGGTATTACGGGTGTTTTTCTTGCAGGTGATGCATTACTTTTTTACTTCTTCTGGGAGTTGGCATTGATACCTGTATACTTCCTTTGTTCGCAATGGGGTGGCGAAAGACGTATTAAGGTTACGTTCAAATTCTTCATTTATACATTCTTAGGTAGCCTGATGTTACTGGCTGCTATTATCTACTTAGCCAACAGCACACAGGGCAGCAGCTCATTTGCATGGGATGCTATTATGCGTGCAGGTATGTCATTACCTGCCGATCAGCAACAATGGCTGTTCTGGCTCATCTTTATAGCCTTTGCGATCAAGATGCCAATATTCCCTTTCCATACCTGGCAGCCGGATACTTACGAGGAGTCGCCAACTCCGGTAACAATTATCTTGAGTGCTTTGATGGTTAAGATGGGTCTGTTTGCTGTGATACGTTGGTTGTTACCTGTTGTTCCTGATGGTGTAGCTTTCTGGTCAGATACGGTAATTACCCTTTCTGTAATAGGTATTGTGTATGCATCACTGTTAGCTATCGTACAAACTGACCTGAAGCGATTGGTGGCTTATTCATCAATTGCGCATATGGGGCTGATGAGTGCTGCTGCTTTTGCCAATACACAGGTAGGTATGCACGGGCTGATGGTGCAGATGTTCAACCACGGTATCAACATAACGGGTATGTGGGTCATCGTAAGTATGGTAGAACAGCGCTGGGGTACAAGAAATATGAAAGAGTTGGGAGGCATGGCCTCTACTGCTCCGAAGATGGCTATAGCGATGGTCATCATAGCACTGGCGAATATTGCATTACCACTGACCAACGGATTCATCGGTGAGTTCATGTTGTTCAATGGATTGTTTGCGAGTAGTTCATCGTACCACATCACCTTTATGGTGGTAGCAGGATTAGGTATCATACTAGGTGCGGTGTATACATTGAACATGGTGCAGAATACGGCTTATGGTGATGCAGTGGAAATGAAGAAAGGCGGAGACCTTTCAACAAATGAATATATCGGGTTGGCGGTTATCATCGCCCTCATCATATTTTTAGGTGTATATCCTAAGCCGTTGCTGGAGATGACCTCGGGCATGGTGATGAATATGATACCGTAAACTGAATGATAGAATAAGGTATGAACGCAATTATTGCTGCTACAATATTAGGAATAGTGATGATGTTCACCGGGCTTTTTGTAAAAGACAAAAAGACGGTGGTTAGCATTGCCGCTGTGTTATTGCTGGTACTGTTGGGTGTCAATATATACGACGTGGTATTTGCAGAGGAGCTCTACTTTTCAAAAGACTCCAAACAGTTTATCTTCAACAACCTGTTGCACATAAACAGCTACGCCCTTTGGTTCAATACTATGATGACGGGCTGCACCTTTTTGTATGTATTGCTATTAGGTAAACACATCAGGCAGGTAGGCAATCATGTGGCAGAGTACTTTGCATTGATATTCTTCATACTGACAGGTATGTACCTGTTGACCAGCTATAACAGCTTGCTGATGTTGTTCATCGGTATCGAGATCATGTCTATACCGCAGTATATACTGGCAGGTAGTGATAAGCGCAACCTAAAGAGCAACGAGGCATCGCTGAAGTACTTCCTGATGGGGGCATTTACCACTGGTATTTTGCTGATGGGCATCACCTTGCTATATGGTGCAGGCGGTAACTTCTATATCAACAGTTTCAACTTCCTGCTAACGGGTGAGTTGAACCCGCTGGCACTGGCAGGTATATTGTTTATACTTATAGCATTTGCCTTTAAGATATCTGCAGCACCGATGCACCTATGGACACCCGATGTGTACGACGGCTCTCCTGCACCGTTCACCGCCTTTATGGCAACGGTTGTGAAAGCAGGTGCTTTTGTAGGTTTCTTAAGGTTGTTCCACATCTCCTTCGGTAGCTTGAGCGAACACTGGATGATGGTATTAGCAATGATCACCGCAGCTACCTTACTGGTAGGTAACTTAACTGCCGTATACCAACAGAGCGTGAAGCGGATGCTGGCGTATTCATCTATAGCACAGGCAGGCTTTATGTTGTTTGCCGTTATCTCGGTAAATGGTACGGCATGGCAGAGTATGATCATCTATGCTATTGCGTACAGTGTGGCAACCATAGGTATGTTTGCCGTATTGGTGAAAATGAAAGACTATACTTACGATGGCTTTAACGGACTGGCGAAAAAACAGCCTGCGCTGGCCTTCTTTACTACGATATTCTTACTCTCACTGGCAGGTATACCACTTACGGGTGGTTTTATGGCCAAGTACTTTGTGCTGACTGCAGCTGTAGAGCAAGGCAACCTGCTATGGCTGGTGATATTTGCACTACTGATGGCAGCTGTGAGTGTGTACTATTACTTCCGTGTAATAATGGCGATGTACTTTAAAACAGGAGAAGCCGAATTGAAAGACGAAGTAACCAGTACCGACAGGCTACTATTAGGTATTACCTGTGCCATCATCATCTTATTGGGTGTGGTACCGCATATTTTCCTAGGGAATTTGTAGCACTTTCTTTTATTGTCACCCTGTCCCGATAGCTATCAGGATTGATTCAGGGTCTAGCGAAATACTTATATCTCTGGATGCTGAATCTAATTCAGCATGACTTTCCGCCGTAGCAGGTGTTCTTCACTTGCGACAAGCCTGTTGGTGAGTAACACCAACAGGGGCGTAAAGAAAAAAGACTAGTACATTTTAAGATAGAATAACACCTACTCCACTACCTCATAATACTCCGTCAGGCAGCTGTTCAGTGGCTTACCTTCGGCATGGATGCATTCACAGAAGGCTGCGCATGCTGCGGGGTCTTTGGCATCTGCACATTGGCTCATGCAGTCTCTCATATGGTTGCGCGGCATCAGCTCAAATATATTCAGTACCGTAAGTGCTACAAGTATCATAGTAATGAATACACCAGCAAAAAACCGGAAAGGGAACTTATTGCTAAGTTGTTTTATAGGGGTGGGTTTTACGGGCCGAAAGATAATGGCTTTCAGCCGGTCATAATCCCAGGCAAGTAAGTATAGGGTAGCCAATACCATGAGCGGTGAGGTGAGTAGCGATCCATCGAATCGTACAGATAAAGAAAGGATGCAGATATTAAGAATAATTGGGAAATAGATGAGCGCCCCCAATAATGCGGTGCGTGGTATAAGTAATAGTATGGCTGCAAGCACCTGCATTACACCTATAAACGGATAATAGTACCCGGTAAGATGTAGGGCCTCCAGGTAATTCCCCATAGGATGGTTGATAGCCAGGGAGGTAAACCGGTACCCCAACACTTTTTGCATACCCGATGGAAAGAAACCAATAGCCAGTGCTACACGGGTAAATAGGGTAAAATAATGCATCCACCTATTGGTTTTGGCACGTGCATGTAGTTGGTCTAGTTGGCCGGAAATACTCATAATGCTATCACAAATATTATAATTAGTAGATAAGAATTATAGTGTCGCTATTCAATTACCCCTTGAAATACCCCCTCGGCAAACATCCACACAAAATTTCCCACATCTGTGCATTTCTTTTGGCCAATGCTTGCTACAGCTTTGGTAATTTCGGTATATCCCGAAAAAGGACAAGAACTATGGAATTAGAACAACTCATACCACATATAGAAGCACTGGTTTTTGCAAGTGAGCGCCCCATCACTTTAATGGAAGTAGCTGACCTGATGGGCCAGACAGTTGATGAACCTATAGAACCTGAGCGCATTATGACGGCTATTGAGGCCATCCGTGAGAAGTACGATGCGGAATACTATCCGTTCCAGTTGAGAGAAGTAGGAGGAGGATACCAGTTCCTGACCAAGAAGCAATACCACAAAACTGTTTTACAGCTGAACGGTGATAAGCACATAAAAAAGCTATCTGTAGCTGCAATGGAGACATTAGCGATCATCGCTTACAAGCAACCAATTACCAAAACTGAAATAGAATACATCCGTGGTGTGAGTGTAGATTATTCTATACAGAAGCTACTGGATAAAGAACTGATAGCAATTGCAGGCCGTAAAGAAGATTCTGTAGGTAAACCATTGTTGTATGCTACAGCTAAAAACTTTATGGATTATCTGGGCATCAATTCGCCTGATGACTTGCCACAACTGAAAGACATTACTAATATAGATATTGTAATACCTACCAGCGGCAGCGATGCAGAGCCGGGGGAGGCTAAAGAAGCCGTAGTAGCGGTAGATGCTAACGGCGACCTGGTAGAGAACAAATAGAGGGTAGTAGAGAATTTTACCAAAATTGTAAACTCTGTTCCAACTTTCGGAACAGAGTTTTTGTTTATAAAGTACCTTTATACCCTCCAATTCAAGATTATGTTAAGGAAAATAGTATTATCAGCACTGATAATTACCCTTTGTATACCTGCAGTGGCACAAAAGGTTTCTGAAAAAAAGGTAATAAAAAGGCTGAAAAAAGATATTGAATACCTGGCTTCAGACGAGTTGCAGGGCCGTCGTACAGGTTCTGAAGGTGAGCGTAAGGCAGCAGAGTATATTGTTGAGTACTATGCAAATCATGGTATCAAGCCTTATAATGGTAATTACTTATACCCTTTCAAATTTATTGCTGGCAGAAGCATAGACGAGCATACTTTGCTGAAGATTGATAACCGCCCTATTAAAATACAGGAGCATGGTTTCCCATTGTCGTTCAGCGGCAATGCAGACGTGCACGATGATGTGATACCCGGAGTAATGGAACAGGGCAAAATATGGATGATGCCTTTGTTCGATGATGAGGAACAAGCTAATGATCCACACTTTAACTGGGAAAAGCAAGCCTACGAAAAAGCTGAAGATGCTGCACGTAACGGAGCCAGAGGGGTTTTGTTCTACGATGAGTACAATGCAAAATATCCTGCGATATTTAATAAGAAAACAGAATATAAACCATTGAGTATTCCGGTAGCTTACCTCACTTATAAAGGGTATGTGAAGTTTGCTAACCCCGAAATACAGGAGGCTATACCCAACTTGCATGTATGGTTAGACGTTCTGCTAAAAGATAAAGTGCTTAACGGTAACAATATATTGGGGTATGTAGATAATAATGCTCAGTATACTGTTGTTATAGGTGCACATTACGACCATCTTGGATTAGGAGAAGATGGTAATAGCCTGAGTGCTGACAGCAAAGGGCAGATACACAATGGTGCTGATGATAACGCAAGTGGTAGTGCTGCTTTAATGCAACTGGCCGACTGGATTGAAGAGACAAAGCTGAATAATTATAACTACCTGTTCATTCATTTTTCAGCAGAGGAGCTAGGTTTGATAGGCTCTAAAAAGATCGTTGAAGAATTAGGGTTGTCAGGGGACAAGATAGCGTACATGATCAATATGGATATGATTGGCCGATTGAATGATAGTACGCATGCGCTTACAGTTGGAGGTATTGGTACTTCACCTACATGGGGCAATGTAGTAGATGTAAATAGCCCGGATTTCAAAATAGTGATTGATAGTTCGGGTGTGGGTCCGTCTGACCACTCATCATTCTATCATAAAGAGATCCCGGTACTATTCTTCTTTACAGGTACGCATAGCGATTATCACAAACCAAGTGACGATGCAGATAAGGTAAACTATGAAGGAGAGGCACTCATCATGCATTATATATATGACATTATTGCCAAAATGGAGTTGCAGCAAAAACCGAAGTTCACCAAAACCAAACAAAAAGAAATGGGGCGTGTGCGCTTTAAGGTAACACTGGGCATTATGCCTGACTATGCTTATCAGGAAGGTGGTGTGAGAATTGATGGTGTAACGGACGGCCGTACTGCCGATGTTGCCGGACTGAAGGCAGGGGATATAGTAATAAAACTTGGTGATGTTGAGATACTTGGTATGCAGAGCTATATGGAAGCGCTCGGTGCTTTTGACGAAGGAGAAACAACGGAAGTAACCTTTATGCGTGATGGTGAGAAGATGACCATGCCATTGAAGTTCTTACCTAAGAAATAGAGATATATGTATTTTACAGGGAGAAGTGATGATATATGCCTCACCCTGATAAAATAGTTACCGTTCCGATGAACGATATTGAGAAGGAACATTTGCAGCATATTTATAAAGCACGCTGTAAGTTCTTCTTTCCTGTTTTCGCAATATTGTTAGCCTATGCCATTTATTGCTCATTCGGAGGCTACTACAGAGATATTGATGATAAATACGACTATCAGGTATTCGGGCATGAGCTCAATAATACCGAGTTGTTTATTATGATGCTCATATTCTTGCCCGGACTTATATCGGTTTGTGGTATTGTAATATACCTGAAAAAGATCCACACGTATAAGAAGGATGTACTATTAGGTATGAAAGAGGAGGTGAGCTATGCGATCGTAAGAAAGCAATATTTCTCGCATACAAACCAGTATTTTTTAAGTTTTGATGACCCTAAGTACATGCACTACGAAGTAGACGCGCTTGTATACAATACCTATAATGTCGGTGATACCTTTGCTATATACCGGGGAGTTTATTCAAAACAGGTATTTGAAAAAAACGGCAGGTACACACTTATGTGACCAGAGCGACCGCCTTTTTATCACCATTTTTTATATGGTTGCGCAAAGCATGTTTCACTATCCATTTAGTTGACGGGTGATCACTTTCAGCCCATTTTGCAAGTAATGCAAATGTTGGTTCATGGCGTTCTTTCAACATATCATTCATATGATTGGCAACGCTTTTCTGTACAAATTTTGATGGATCTTCTTTCAGTAGTTCCAGTATGTCAAACACAGGTTCCGGCTCATCGAGAAATACAGATAGTTTTTGCGCCCATGGCAGTTTCGGGCGTAGTCCTTCGCTGGCCAATCTACGTGGGTGAAAGTTCTTATCCTTTGCCCAACGTTTCATATACTTTAGTGCAGCTTTTGGCTTTTTATTGATGTAAGGGCGAACGGCAAACTCACCTGTACTTCTTTTAGTAAGCTCATAAATGGCATTCATCGACAAGTCAAACTCATCAGTTCCGTAAAGTTGTATATAGTGCCCCACCGGCATCAGCCACCACCAACCTGTGAACATTCCTGTTTCTTCTGGGTTTTCCGGGCCGAATATTTCCAGAAGTATAGGGAGCGCCTTGGTGTAATCATCAGGCAGATAAGTTCTTAATGTTGCTGCATGCAAAGCAAGCCGGTCTTTATATTCTAATGGCTCGTATGCTTTACGTATCGTTTTTATATAGCCTTTACTATCAAATTCTGGATAAACAGATTTTATCTTTTCTGCTAAGAGGTTTGCCAGGTTTTCTCCAAACCAGTCTTTTACTTTCATTACTGCCATACAGGAAAATTACAGATTCCACGTATTAGTTGCAGTTAATTTGTTGTGTCTTTTTCAGCATAGTGGTATCAAAACCTTTAGCAGATACTTTTTTAATAATAGCATTATAAGTTTCAGTTGCCATTTCCGGTGTGCGGCTCAATATCCATAGGTATTCTCTGTTGGGGTGCCCTACAACAGCATAGCTATAATCATCGGCAAGGTCTATTATCCAGTACTTTCCACTAAATGGCCAGAAGAATTGTACTTTCAGTTTCGCATTAGTATTTTTATCTGTTATCCATGCCTTTCCTTCAGCCGTTTTCATTTTATCCTTTTCAGGCAGGTAGCAGCAGTTCAGCACTTTTACTTTTCCATTTTCAAGCAATTCGTATTCGGCAGTAGTACAGGCGCAGCCTTTCTGAAAACTTTGCGGGAATGAGGCTATTTCATACCATTTACCCATATATCGTTTTACATCTACTTGTTTTACTGTCTCTAAAGGTTTCATACTGCATGCGCTTAATAAGACCATAAATGCAAAAAGCAACGTATACTTACTATTATTCATGCAGTTATAACAAAAGAATATGCTTACTGTTTACATTAACTGCGGGTTTATATATCATAAAAAGGTCAATTATTTGCCAACAGTTTCTTAAAAAAACCTGTCTCATATTGCACGGGTTAGTGTTATGAAGCAACAGATAGTGTATATAGCCACACTGTTTACGGCAATGCTGTTGACATCGGTATGTGAAGCTCAAAACCCTAATCTTGTTCCTAATCCGTCTTTTGAGTTGTATAATAAGTGCCCTGTCAATATTTCAAACGTAGCACATTCTCCCGGTTACAATGATTTTCCAACCGTACAAAACTGGGTTTCTCCTTTAAAGTCAGGCTCTCCGGATTATTACAACGCCTGTGCCTCGTCAAGCAGCTATGTATCAGTTCCGGGTAATGCTTTTGGTTATCAATCACCACGCAATGGTAATGCTTATGTAGGCCTTATAGCCTGGGAAGGCAGGGTACAGTCAGGTAATATGCAAACGCTATGGGCTGAATATTTACAGTGCAGGCTCAACCAGCCACTACAGGCAGGTACAAAGTATTGCGTCACTTTCTTTGTGAATACCGCTATTGCCAATGCTACCTATAACTTTGTTGGTGTAGATAAGATCGGTATTAACTTTTCGGGTTCGAAACAAGAAAAGTTGAACGGCAATACCATGACCCTTGGCTATGATATTGTAAACAGTACAGGGTATTACGACGATACAAGTGGTTGGAAGAAAGTGACAGGGGTATACACTGCACAGGGAGGTGAAGAGTGGATGGCGATAGGCTGGTATGACAATGGGATACCAAATTTTCAACCGATAAAACCACTGATACCAAATACTGCAGACAATTACCGTAACTATATATACATCGATGATGTATCCGTGATAAAACTGGATAACAGGGATACTTTTTATAATGTAAATACTGTTACCTATTGTAACCCGGATTCTTTACCGTTTAATTTTTCAAGTACAGAAGAACTCGGAGAGTATCAATGGAGTAACGGAGAAAAAAACAGGACAATAAATGTTCGGGATACAGGAACCTTTTGGTGTGTGGCAGATGCTACATGCAGAGTATTTATCGATACGTTCAAACTTGTATATGAGCCTGCACCTGAACTGTCACTTGGTAAGGAGTTGATCAACTGTAATAATGAAGCTGTAGAGATCGATGCAAATTACCCAGATGCTACTTACCAGTGGAGCACAGGAGAAAAAACTGACAAGATCAAAGTAAATAAATCCGGGGTATATGTGCTGACCATTAATAACGAATGTGGTCAGCAAACAGACTCGGTTCACGTATATATTCAGCCCCCGACACCCGCCCCACCTGCTGTAGACACTACTATCTGCCAGTTCGTACAGGCACCTGTCATCAACGTAACTGGTAATAAGATCAATTGGTACACCTATGAGAACGCAAGGTTTGGAATAGATCTCCAGCCCCCTATCGTCACACGTGAGCCGAGTAAATATACCTTGTATGTTACTCAAACTATTGGCAAGTGCGAGAGTGATAGAACTCCTGTAAATATTGATGTACACTATACTCCTCATGAAATCTTAGGAGATGAAGTGGTCATGTGTGATAATGACCTGCAAATGATCGGGGAACACATTCCGGATGTTGAGTATAAATGGAATACAGGAGCAAGTAGCTGTTGTGTCCTCCCCGAAAAAGACGGTATGTACAGGGTGGCAATGACCAACCAGTGCGGTACATACGTAGATACACTATGGGTTACACATACTATTTGTGAGAACTGTATCGTATTCCCGAACGCATTCACTCCAAGCAGTGCAAGCAATAATAAATTCAAGCCGATAATCAAATGTCCTGTCGAAGAATACCACATCAGGATATATAATAGATGGGGTAATGCCGTATTTGAATCAGATAATATTAACGATGGTTGGGATGGCAGAAGTGATTACAACTGGGCAGACATAGGTGTTTATGTGTATATAGTAGAATACCGCGCGGTAGATAAAAAGCGTACACAAAGGATACAGGGTAACGTGATGCTATTGCACTGATAGCTTTTCTTTATTTTCATTTTTGGTAAAAATATCTGTTAATCAGTGTGTAATGCTGCATGGCAACCTATATATTGGTAAATTTGCGCTCTGATTCATGCGCGGTTCATTTACAATAGCACTGGTTGGTAACCCCAACAGTGGTAAGAGTTCATTATTTAACGGCCTTACAGGTCTTAACCAGAAGGTCGGCAACTTTCCCGGTGTCACGGTAGATAAGAAAACCGGCATTTGCAGGATAAGTGATGAGTTACGTGCAAATATTATTGATCTGCCGGGTACGTACAGCCTTTATCCTAAAAGTGCAGATGAGCAGGTTACTTACGAAGTCCTGCTTGATAGAAATAATCCGGACAGGCCGGATATGGTCTTAGTGATAGCCGATGCCTCTAACCTGAAGCGTAATCTCCTTTTTTGCTCACAGATAATGGATTTGGGCTTGCCAGTGGTAATTGCACTTACCATGAATGATATTGCCAGACGCAAGGGCGTTACGATCGACATCAATGAACTGGAACGGATGATGGGGGTGCCGGTGGTCAAGATCAACCCTAGAAGAAATAAAGGTACTGCTGAGTTAAAGAAAACAATAGCAGAAAGTCATAAGCAAAAGAATACTCGTAAAGGTTTTATAGAAATTAAAGAGCTTACCGGCAAGTGGTTGGACGAAGTGAAGGATCTGTGCAATATGGACAATAACTACGGTGCACTGCATGTAGCTTGCAATTTCATGGACCTTTCATTCCTTAATGCCGCACAAAGAATAAGACTTACTGCTTTGACAGCCGAAGCTGACTTCCATAAGGCGAAAGTGCAGGCTGATGAAGTGATGGCACGTTATAAGAAGATAGGTGCCATCATGGATAAGTGTGTAGTAGAGTCCAGCCCGTTGAAAAGGGCGGTGATGAGTGAAAAGCTTGATAAGTACCTGCTGCATCCATTGTGGGGTAACCTGATATTATTAATGGTGCTCTTTTTTATGTTCCAGAGCATTTTCTGGTTGGCAGAGTATCCGATGGACTGGGTAGAGACTGGATTTAGTTGGTTGAGCGGGCAGGTAGATTCGGTGATGCCTGAAGGGTTTGTACAAGACTTGATTGTAAATGGATTATTGGCAGGCCTGGGAGGTATAGCCATTTTCATACCGCAGATAATGATACTGTTTGGTTTCATCACCTTGCTGGAAGATACAGGTTATATGGCAAGGGTAAGTTTTCTTTCAGACAGATTGATGCGCAGTGTAGGGCTGAACGGCAAGTCAGTAATGCCCCTGATAAGTGGTATGGCTTGCGCGGTACCTGCTGTTATGTCTGCCAGAACTATACAGAACAGGAAGGAAAGACTCATTACAATAATGGTAACCCCGTTAATGAGTTGTTCGGCAAGGCTACCTGTTTATACTATACTTATAGGTTTGGCCATTCCTGATAAAAGCCTCTTTATCTTCAACCTGCAGGGGCTAGTGTTAATGGGGTTATATCTGTTAGGGTTTGCGATGGCACTATTGGTGGCCTGGGTAATGAGCCTGATAGTGAAAGTAAAAGAACGTACTTATTTCCTAATGGAGCTACCTGTATATCGTGCACCAAGGTGGAATAACATATTCACTACCATGGTAGAGAAAGCCAGGATATTTGTGACAGATGCCGGAAAGGTCATCATGGTCATTTCATTGGTACTGTGGGTATTGGCAAGTTTTGGCCCTCCTGAGCGGATGCAACAGGTGTCCCAAAAATATACTCTATTGAAACAAGAGCAACCACAGAATGTAAAGCAGTTGGATCGTTTACAACAAACAGAAAGACTGGAAAACTCTTTTGCAGGTATAATGGGCAAGGCTATTGAACCTGCGATCAAACCACTTGGTTACGACTGGAAGATAGGCATAGCTATCATAACATCATTTGCCGCCAGGGAGGTTTTTGTCGGTACAATGGCAACTTTGTATAGTGTTGGTAGCGATGAGACATCAGAGACTATAAGAGAAAAAATGAGAGCAGCAAAACGACCTAATGGAACACCAGTTTATACATTGGCTTCAGGATTATCGTTACTCATTTTTTATGTATTTGCCATGCAGTGTATGAGCACGCTTGCAATAGTAAAACGCGAAACCCGAAGCTGGAAATATCCTACTATTCAATTCGTATATATGCTGGGATTGGCGTATGTGTCTGCCTTAATAGTGTATCAACTTTTTTCTTAAGTTTTTGTATCTTATGGTCATTACATCTTATTTCTAATAAATACATAGTTGGAGCAGATAGGTGATTTTTTCCGGAAACTCGTAGACACAACAGATTTTCCCGCTCGTTGGCATTGTGGTGAGTGGTCTGATTTTCACGGCTGGTTGTATATCATTAGTGACTTGTTGATATGGGCAGCATATTTTGCCATCCCATTACTTATTATCTGGTTCATTACACACAAAAAGCACAAACTACGTTTCAACAGGATATATCTTTTATTTGCTGCATTTATACTGTTTTGCGGTGTTACTCATTTCCTTGATGCGGTTATATTCTGGAATCCGGTATACAGGCTTAGTGCTCTGGCAAGGTTAGCTACTGCAATAGTTAGTTGGGCTACAGTATTTGCATTGATCAAGCTATTACCGAGAGCATTTACGCTAAAATCTCCTGATGAGCTTGAAGCAGAAGTAGAGAAAAGAAAACGTAGTGAAGAAGTATTGCGTTTGAAAAATGAGGAGCTCAGAAAAATTGCCTGGATGCAGTCTCATGAACTCAGAGGCCCGCTATCAACTATTCTTATGCTGCTAACTACGTATGAACATGTGGCCGATAATAATCCGGAAAAAAATGAGATAATAAGAGGGATAAAAACTTCTGCTGATAATCTGGATGCTGTAATACACAAGATCGTTACCCAAACCGAATCTGTAGAACAATCAAGAGATCATCCTAATGATTAGTTAACACGCACACTATAGTGGGTGCATACAAGCTATTCTTATATCTTCGTTTATTGTAATAATATCAATACAGTAAAAACAAAAAATAAAGAAACACACCTACATGGATAGGAAGGAGTGTTTTTGAACACCTTATCTATGGGAGAGGCAATAGACTTTTTCAAGAACCTGTTCGAGCACGAAGACTTCCGCGGCTTTTGGCAAAGCGGTAGTTGGACTACTTTTCATGGCTGGTTCTATATCATCAGCGATCTGCTGGTATGGTCTGCCTATTTTATCATCCCGATACTTATTATCTACTATGCTATTAAGCGATGGAAGGCTATGCGCTTCAATAGTCTTTATTTTCTATTTGCAGCTTTCATTCTTATTTGCGGCACCACCTTTTTATTAGACGCTTTGATGTTCTGGGTGCCTGTTTACCGTTTCAGTGCATTGCTTAAGTTCATAACAGGTATTGTAAGCTGGGTAACAGTGTTTTATGTATTCAGATATTTACCGGCTGCATTTTCGCTAAGGTCCGGAGAAGAGTTGGAAGCAGAAATACAATCGCGCATAGAAATAGAAGAAGAGCTAAAGCTAAAGAATGAGCAGTTGGAAGAAGCAGAAAGGCTGGCTAAGATCGGGTATATAAAATGGGATGTAAAAGAAGAGAAGATCGAGTTTTCGGATGCTGTACCTGAGCTACTGGAAATAAGGAGTGGGCAAAAACTCAATTACGAAACATTATCACAGATCATTCACAAAGATGATGCAAAATATTTGGAGAATGTAATTGATACCATATTCATCAAAAAATTCTTCCCGAATTTCTATTGCAGGATATACGTTCCCGGCGGTGAAATAAAACACTTATTAGTGGTAGGCCAGGTAATATTGTCTGCTGAAGGGGCGATAAATGAGGTAAAAGGAACTATACAGGATGTTACTGAACAGAGAGTTTACCTGCACCAGATACAAATGCAGAACCAAAGACTGAAAGAAATAGCCTGGATACAATCTCATAAAGTACGTGCACCGGTAGCCTCTATACTCGGACTGATACAGCTTTTCAATACTGATGAACCCGGTGACCCTACGAATAAGGAAATACTTGATGGGGTAACAGAAGCAGCGCTTACGCTTGATGGAGTCATCAAGGAGATAAATGCAAAAACAGAGGGTAAAGATGATGCTACATCTGCGGCTGAGGATCTTTAGTGTTGTTTGTTATATCTCTTTTATAGAATACTATCCTTAAAAATGATATTATTATTTCTTTTATGCGATTCTTAGTGATCGTCAACATGATATTACGGTTTTTCCTTCTTTGATATCGTAGCAAAGCTATTTGTTAATTGTTTATAAAAGATTGCCTGCTCGTTAAACCTGTATTAACAAAGCAAGTCTACTAGTGTTTATTGAAGAGATCAGTTTTAAATATTTTTATTAACTGCATTTGTGCCTCAGCTAATAATTGTTCCTACATTTGTGGCTGTTTATAAATGAATTAAGTATTAGAATTAGTGGGTAAACGAATAATACTGTTATTGGCGATCGGGTTTGTTATACCATTCATTGCATTTGGTCAGGCCGAGAAAACAACCTTAAAAGGAACAGTGGTAACAGGTAAGAGTACACCAGTGCCATACGCTACAGTTACATTAATAAAGCAAGACTCTACTGTTGTAAATGGAGCTATTACAGACGATAACGGTAAATTTGAAATTGCTCCTGCTGATATAGGCACCTTTATGGTGCGTGTAAGTGGCATTACAATCAATACTACTACTAAAATTGGTGTTGTTATCTCTGCAGCAGACCCCAAAGTAGATATTGGTGATATAAAGGTGACGTCTAATGCGACTCAGCTTAATGAAGTAAAGATCACCGACAGCAAGCCATTTATGGAGATGGGTATTGATAAGAAGACATTTAATGTTGAGCGAAACATTACTGCTGCAGGTGGTAGTGTATCTGATGTGTTGCAGAACATTCCCTCAGTATCTGTTGACGCAGACGGTAGTGTCAACCTGCGAGGTAAGTCTGGCGTGACCATATTAATAGATGGTAAACCGGCAACATTACTAGGCGGTGATGAGGCTTCAGCATTACAAAGCCTTCCTGCTTCCAGTGTAGAGCAGATAGAAGTGATCACCAACCCTTCTGCTAAATACGATGCAACCGGTATGACAGGCATTATTAATATCGTCACTAAAAAGGAAAAACGCTTTGGCTTTAATGGTAATGTCAGGATCGGTGTAGGCACACAGGATAAATATAATGGCGGGCTGGGCCTGAACCTGAAAAATGAAAAATGGAACTTTTTCCTGAACAGTAATTTCCGTACAAACAGAAGGTATAATAATTATAATACGAGTAGAGAAAATAACCTTAATGATGGATATACAAGCAGTATAGAAGAGAATGTAAGGATATTCAACGGCTACTTTAACTCGATAGGTGCAGAATATAACATAGACACTAACAATAGTGTAACCTTTACTCAAAACCTGAACAAAATGCGTTGGGGTGGTAATGGTGTATCAAACTTTAGTGTATACCCTGATGGCAGTGATCTGGCCTATAGACAAGAGCGTTATTTTATTTGGGGTGGGTTTCCGTATTCATCTTCCTCTTCGCTTGACTATAAGAGAAAGCTTAAAAACAGAGAAGGAGAGCTGACTGCAAACACCACCTATGTCCGGTCCTGGCAATCGCGCGAGCAGGAGTACAGTACTTACCTGTATAATGCTAACGACGAGCTTTCTTACGGTCCGGTAGTACAGAGAGCACCCGGAACTGGCGATAACAACAGTTCCAATTCCCAGATAGATTACTCAGCCAACCACTTTACTAAAAAAGGTAAACTGGAGGCAGGGGTGAAGACACAACTTTTCTGGTTAAAAAGCGATAATACACCTTCTGTAGATTCTCCCGGAAAAAATTTAGTAGTAGACAGTATTCTCTTGAATGGGTATGACTACTCACAACATATATACGCAGCATATACCAGTTGGGGCGACCAGATAGGTAAGTTCCGTTATCAGGCGGGCCTAAGATTAGAACACGTTGAATACGAGGGTACATCATCGCAGGTAAAAGGACAGGTATATACTAATACCTTTACTAATCTGTTCCCTTCAGCATTCTTATCATATGAATTACCTAAAGACCAAAGTGTATACCTAAGCTATACGCGCCGTACAGACAGGCCGCGTTTCTGGCAGTTACTACCATACGTAGACCTGTCTAATGCTCAGGATACTAATGTAGGTAACCCTAACCTCGTGCCCGAGTTCATTCATAATGTGGAATTGAGCTATAATAAACTATATGATAAGGGGCATAGCTTATTAGCGAGCATGTATTACCAGTACACACAAAACCTGATAACTAATTACAGTGTGTTGTATGCTGATGGTACCTCATATACTCAACGTAGAAACCTGAATGCAGGAGTTACCTATGGATTAGAGCTAACAGGGCAGATACAATTGATAAACCGTGTATGGGATGCTACGATCAGTACTAACTTCTTCCAGAATGAGATACTAGGCAGTAGCGTAGACCCGTCATTAGACAATAGTGGTTTCGGTTGGTTTGGAAAAGTAAATACCAATATCAGGTTACCTAAAGACTTTTCGCTACAGTTCAACTACAATTACCAAAGCCCTAAAGTAGTAGCGCAAGGAATAAGAAGTGAAGCAATGTGGCTGGATGTTGCTTTACGAAAGAATTTATGGGATGGCAAGGCGAATATTGTGTTAAATGTTTCTGATATTTTCAACGGCAGAAAGTATACCACTGATTTTGATTTTGGCACCTACACCCAGTCTGACTATCGGGATATGGAGACAAGGATAGGCAATATCACCTTCTCGTATCGCTTTGGTGGTAACGATAAGCAAGGTGTGAATGGCAGAAGAAGAGGGAAAAAACAGTCAGAACAACAGAGTATGCCCGATACTAATAAAGACAGAGATCTGATACGTGATGATGGTGATAGTGGCGGTCAGGGCATGTAACAGCATTTTCATAAGATGAAATGTTGTAAATTGACACCATGAAAAAAATCAGTATTCTAACTGTTGCAGCTGTATGCATTCTATCAGCACCTTCAAAAGCACAAACGTTTGGCGACCTGTTGAACAAAGCTAACAAGGTCATAACTGGTGGTTCTTCAACCGATGCAGGTAGCTTATCTAACTCCGAAATCGTCAATGGATTAAGACAGGCATTAGAGATAGGGTCAAGAAACGCAGGTAGGCAATTATCAAATATCAATGGTTATTATGGTAACCAACTCATAAAAATAGTGATGCCGCCCGAAGCCCAAAAAGTGGAAAGAACACTAAGAGCAGTAGGATTGGGCTCTGAAGTTGATAAGGCTATACTATCTATGAACAGGGCTGCAGAAGATGCTGCTAACAAAGCGGTTCCTATTTTTGTGAATTCCATTAAGCAAATGACCATTCAGGATGGCGTAGGTATTTTGAAAGGTGGTAATGGAGCGGCAACACGATATTTGAAATCTCGTACTACTGCGCAACTGACTAATGAATTCCGACCGATAATTGAAAACTCTCTTAACAAAGTAGAGGCGACGAAATACTGGAGACAAGTGTTCACACTGTACAATCAGTTACCAACTACATTTAATAAAGTCAATCCTGATCTGACAGCATATGTAACAGAAAAAGCGCTGCAAGGCCTTTTTATTACGTTAGAACAGGAGGAAAATAAGATCAGGCACAATCCATCAGCAAGGGTAACTGATCTGTTAAGAAAAGTATTCGGAGCTAAATAAAGTTCCTGTACCAAACGTTGTACTATAAAAGCATTAGGTCATGACAGAAGGTAATCAGGCTACAGACATCAGTACGTGGTGGGATCAAAAAGAATTTGATAGCAAAGACATCTTTGAGTTGAACAATGATGGAGATATTGTTTTAAAAGAATATCCCGGGTTTGGACAACGCTCCGTAGGCAATGTCACTACCGAAAACGCAGATATAGTCTACAATCTGCTGATTGAAAAATTCCCGGAAGTAAAAAGCAAAGTAGAAGAACTATCTGCTGAGTGGCTACAGCAAGACGATAAGTTGAGCCTCATAGGTAAATTAGAACGCACAAAAGAATACTTGTTGCATGCTAATGCACTTGGCAATATGCATGAATTATTTAAGGTAGTAGCAAATCTGGAAGTTGAGGCGAAAAAGCTGATAGAAGAGAATAATAAGAAGAAACTGGAAATAGTTGAAAAAGCAGAAGGCTTGGCAGATAGTGAGGATTGGAAATCTGCCGCTGATACACTGAAAGGAATAACTGATGAATGGAAAGAAGCAGGATACTTAGATAAAGACAGGAATGATGCGTTATGGGCAAGGATAGAAGCAGCACGAGATAAATTCTTCGAGAGAAAAAGAGAACATCAGGAGGATTTGAACAAAGAGATGTTGCAGAACCTGGACCTTAAAATGGAGGTAGTTGACAATGCAGAAAAGCTGGCAGCATCTGACGACTGGAAGGGAACTACAGAAGCTTTTAAAGAGCTGATGGAGAAGTGGAAAGCTATTGGGCATACAATGCACGATAAGAATGAGGAATTGTGGAACAGGTTCATTGCAGCAAAAAATGCTTTTTTCGATAAGAAGAAAGAGCATTTTGAAGAGATAAAGAAAGAGCAGGAAGTGAACCTGGCAGCCAAGGAAGAGCTGGTAAATAAAGCAGTTGAGATGCAGGAAAGTACCAACTGGGGCGAAACCACAAAAGCTTATGCAGCTTTAATGGAAGAGTGGAAGAAGATAGGCAGGGTGCCTCGTGAAAAGTCTGATGATATATGGGCAAGGTTCAATGCGGCTCGTGACCATTTCTTCGGAAAAAAGCGAGAACATGTAGAATCTTTCAAGATAGAGCTGGACGACAACTACGCACAAAAGTTGGCGTTACTGAAAAGAGCTGAAGAGTTGGAAGGTTCATCACAGTGGAGAGAAGCCACACAGGAGCTTAATGAGTTGATGGAAGAGTGGAAGAAGATTGGCCCAGTACCACGTAAGCATAGCGATGAGATTTGGGAGCGGTTCATAAAAGCAAGAAAGAACTTCTTTAAGAGAAAAGATGAGAACAGGGAAAAGCGTAAGAAGCATTTTGAGCGTAAGTCGAAAGAGCGCTTAGGGCAAACCGAGAATTTTATTACAAAGCTTGAAGCGGAACTTGAGGAAGAGGAGGAGAAACTGAAAGACTTTAAAGAAGCTATTGAAAATATCACCCCGGGTAAAAAGGAAAAAGAACTGCGTGCTCACTTAACCAAACTTATTGCACAAACAGAAAAGAAGATAGAGCATAAAAGAGAGAAAATGGTTGAAGTAACGCAACAGTTTGACGAAATGAAGGCAAAAGAGGAAGCTAAAACCGAAAAGAAGGAGGCTCCTGCTGAAAAGGAGAAGTCGAAAGAAGAACCCGAAAAGCAAGAAGAATCCAAAGACGAACAATAAAAAAAGCGGAGAGTATCTCCGCTTTTTTTATTAGTTATTATATCTCTTTTATACTGAGAAGCTCTCTCCGCAACCACAGGTACGGCTGGCATTAGGATTGATAAAGTGAAACCCTTTACCATTCAGCCCCGAAGAAAAATCAAGGGTAGTATCGCACAGGTACAAAAAACTCTTAAGGTCTGTAACCAGTTTAATGCCACCATCTTCAAATACTTGGTCGTTAGGTTGAGATTCATTATCAAAATCCAGCTTATACGACAAACCGCTACATCCTCCGCCTACTACACTTACACGTAGGAAGTATTCTCCGTTCAAGCCGGCATCCTGCTTGAGTTGTTGAATCTTATCCTTTGCTTTTTCACTGATATTTATCATGACATCACAAGTTTGCCTTCAGAATGATCTCTGTCAATAAATTATTTAGATGCTTCAAGCTCAAGTTCAGGCAATCCGTTCTTGGTACGATAATCTTTAATAGCTGCTTTAATAGCATCTTCTGCCAGTACAGAACAGTGGATCTTTACCGGCGGAAGGCTCAGCTCTTCAACTATTTCCATATTGTCAATAGCCAATGCTTCATCTACAGACTTGCCTTTTAACCACTCTGTAGCCAAAGAAGAAGAGGCAATAGCTGAACCACAGCCAAATGTTTTGAATTTAGCATCAGTGATCTTGCCGTCATCGTCTACTTCTATTTGTAAACGCATAACGTCACCACATTCAGGAGCACCTACCAAGCCTGTACCTACAGACTTTTTAGATTTGTCAAGTGTTCCTACGTTTTTCGGATTCTGATAGTGGTCAATTACTTTATCTGAATATGCCATAATATCTTAGTTTTTCTGTTTTAAAAAATTTTATTAATGATGTTCCCATTCAATAGTATCAAGATCTACGCCATCTTTGAACATCTCCCATAACGGGCTCATATCTCTTAATGAGTTTACTGTCTTTGTTATTGCCTTAATAGTATAATCTATCTGGTCTTCTGTGGTGAACCTGCCCAAACCGAATCGTAATGAGCTATGTGCCAGATCATCACCAAGTCCTAAAGCTTTCAACACATAAGAAGGTTCCAATGAAGCTGAAGTACAAGCAGAACCACTTGATAGCGCAATATCCTTATTAAAGCCCATCATCAGTCCTTCACCTTCTACATATTTGAAAGATATATTACTTACATGTGGCAGGCGGCTGTCAGTCGTACCGTTCACATAAGATTCTTCTATTTGAGTAAGGCCTTGCTCCAACTTATCGCGAAGTTTGCTCAGGCGCGCTGCTTCAGCTTCCATCTCGTTCATACATATCTCACATGCCTTACCGAAACCTACAATGCCCGGCACGTTCATAGTACCACTACGCATACCACGCTCGTGGCCACCACCGTCCATCTGGGCAGTAACTTTTACCCTTGGATTTTTACGGCGAACATACAATGCACCAACACCTTTAGGGCCGTACATTTTATGGGCACTAAATGCCATCAGGTCAATACCGTCTGCTATTACATCAACAGGTATTTTACCAACTGCTTGTGTAGCATCTGAAAATAAGAGTACACCATATTTCTTAGCGATAGCGCTGATCTCACGAATCGGCTGAACAACACCTATCTCATTATTACCATACATAATGGATATAAGGATAGTCTTATCTGTAATAGCTTCTTCCAATTCTTTAAGATCAACCAGTCCGTTCTCTTGTACAGGCAGATATGTGATCTCTGCACCTAGTTTTTCAAGGTGTTTACAGGCATCCAATACTGCTTTGTGCTCGGTAGTACATGTAATGATATGATTACCCTTACGGCTGTACATTTCAAATACACCTTTCAGCGCAAGGTTATCAGCCTCAGTAGCGCCGGATGTGAAAATGATCTCTTTAGGACTGGCGTTAATCAGCTTAGCTACTTGCTCGCGGGCATAATCGACAGCTTCTTCTCCGGCCCATCCAAAAGAATGGCTACGGCTCGCAGCATTTCCGAACTTCTCAGTAAAATACGGTAACATCGCCTCAACAACTCTTGGGTCACAAGGAGTTGTAGCGTTGTTATCCAGGTATATTGGTAACTCGATACTCATACAATTGTATATTAGCTATAGTTTACTTTAATACAAAGTTACGTCACTATCAGTACTAATCCGCATTTTGTACATTGTAGCTGTAAATAATCCCATATTTAAAACTTATAAGATACATGCTGAAAATAGAGCATTTAGGAATAGCGGTAGCAGACCTCAAGGAGTCGATACCGCTTTTTGAGCAACTATTGAACACTCCTTGCTACAAAACAGAAGAGGTTGCTTCTGAGGGAGTAAATACGGCCTTTTTCAAGCTTGGCGAATCAAAAGTAGAGTTATTGGAGGCAACAAACCCCGATAGCCCGATCAATAAGTTCATTGAGAAGAAAGGTCAGGGAATACACCACATAGCTATTGATGTAGATGATATAGAAGCGGAAATGAAGCGTTTGGCAGCATTGGGCTTCCAGTTGTTGAGCGAGCAACCCAAAGAAGGGGCGGATAATAAGCTCATATGCTTTTTACATCCGAAATCGACCAATGGTGTTTTGATAGAACTATGCCAGGAGAAAAAATAGCTTTCCTTATGCCTTGTACCTGATAACAGGTATGACAAGGTAGATCAGGCCTAAATAAATGACAAAGCCGAGAGTTAGTCCAATGGCTATCATTAATAAGTACGAGCGGTTGTTTTCCACCGGAACCAGAACATCATCAATTACATATAGGTTCATAGGCATTTCTCGCTTCTTTATCAGCTCTTGTTTCTTTTTGTATAGTTCATAGGATATTTCATATGCTGAACCGAATGCTACCTTTTCACCTAAACCTGCAGTATTACTGCCGGTAGCATTATATTTCCTTTTCAAAGTATCCAGCATTGACAATTGTTTGTCAATAAAGGACAGTTCGTTCTCAATTTCTTGTATTGCCAGCTCTTTTCTTGTTGCCAGGTAGCTATTGCCTTCTTCAAGAAAGTTCACAATACTATTTTGTATAGCATGTATATGACCCGTGTCATTAATATTTATATGAACTACAAAGGGGATCTTATCAATATTCAGATCTTGTGACAAATCTTCTCCCAAAATATTTGTTGCATAGACCTGTGTAAGGCTCTTTGCGGCATCATCTTCAAGCCCCAATAATTCCTGTGCTTTCTCAGGTTGGGTTTGCAGCAAAGTATTTAGCTTTTTTATTCTGTCCCCATATATCTTTCTTACAAGCTCTTCGTATACAATTGTAAAAGAAGACCTGTAAACATTTGACTTAGAGTAATTAATAGCAATTATCGCTACAGTAGGTAGTATAAGGCATAAAGATAATAATGCTATGTTCCTGCGTGTGTCAACATAGAACATGTTCAGATAACGTATTATTGTATCGTATATAGATACTTTGTTATCCTGTTGCTGCCCGGTATCGGTGTTTGTTGACATTAGGTTCAGTAATTACAATTAATAATAGAATAATTTACAAATGTAATCATTGATAGTAATACTAGAGTAAAACAGCTACCTACAATTATCAAAGGGGGTCAATAATTTGAGTTTTAATAAGTTATTAAGGTAAATCTTCATTATCTTTATAGTAGTTACCTACAATGCTATTAACATAGCCCGTTTTACTTCAATTTACTCTCTTTGCGTCTGGTTTTTCTTAATTGATAACCAATTGCTGTATGCAAATAACTACAGTTGAAATACTAAGTAGAGCTGTTTTAGATACGCTCAGGTATTTTCATTATTTCAGGCATCCATTGTATGTCGAGGAGATACATAAGTTCTTAAAAGTAGAAACAGACAGAGAAAGTCTTATAGAGTGTCTTGCCGACAATGTGCGAAATGGTAATATTTATACCCATAAAGGTATGTACTCATTAGAAGGTTCAGAAAGTATCTTCATTAAGCGAATGGTTGGTGCTGAAGTAGCTGCCGAAAAGATAAAAGAAGCTAAAAAAAGCGCTTCAATAATAGCAAACTTTCCCTTTGTAAAAGGTATATGTATTTCAGGGTCACTATCCAAAGGATATGCTGATGAAAGCTCAGATATTGACTTTTTTGTTATCACTTCAGCTAAGAGACTATGGATATCAAGGTCATTCCTGCACTTGTTCAAAAAATTCACATTTTTGGTAAACAGGCAGCATTTTTTTTGCATGAACTACTTCATTGATGAGGCCAGGATGTGTCTTGATGAGCAAAATATTTTTACAGCTACAGAGGTAAAGACCTTATTACCTATATATAACCTTGATATATGTAATGCTTTTCAAAAAGAAAATGATCATTGGACAAGCAAATTTTTACCGAATGCCTCTACTAATTACGAATCGGTTGAGTGTGTGAATTGTGCAGGAGTTAAAAAAATACCCGAAGCCATACTCAATTGGCTGGCACCTGACAGGTTCAATAACTTTTTGATGAGATTGACAGATGCTATATGGAGAAGAAAGTGGAAGCGTAAGAACTATCCAATGCAAGATTATGATCTGGCGATGAAAACAAAATGGTATGTCTCAAAACATCATCCGCGCAACTATCAAAAACAGGTGCTGGGTTCTATGAACAATTAAAGTTGATATATCCACCATTGTGGCAATCCCCTTTGAAAGATCCCGACAGGGAATTTCTTTTTAAAACCATTCTCTTTGAGAGTAGTTATGCTATGGTGAAAATAGTTATCAGCCATTTGAGAGAACCCTAGTGATCGGTAGTAATCTTCTGTTCTTTTTTTTGCAGCACTTACCTCAGTAGGTTTATAAAAAAAGCTGTCCAATAAGTGAATAGAGCCGTTTTTGTTCAGTTTAGCTTTAAGTAGGTTGCTCAGTGTGTTTATATTTTCAAAATACTGACAGCTGGCTGCCAGCAAAATGACATCAAAAGGCGCTCCGGGAATATTATCATTAAAAATATCAGCATATATCCAATGCAGCCTTTCATTGCTTCCAAATACCTTTTCTGCCTGTTCCAGTTCGGTAATGTTCAAGTCTACCGCCGTTACGTTATGGCCTGCCAGGTAGAGTTTGTGAGACAACCATCCATTGCCGCAGCCAATATCCAGTATGTTGAGAAACCCTTTTTTCCCGGATAAGTATTTCATCAATCGTTCAAAGCTTCCTGCTCTTATCTTCCATTCATTATAGTGCCGATAGCTTTCATCAGGGTAGGGTAGCTTTTGTAACAACTCATCACTAACTACCCGATCTTCAGCTTTGCGAAGAGCAATATATAGTTGCTCGTTTTCAAAGTGGTGTTTTGTATCAGCGAGTAGTATCATTGTAGCTTTTTCATAGTGATCATGTAATGGTCACACCATCTGTTAAACGGTTTTATCTTCCACAACCTGTTTTCTGCCTTCTCTAATAATCGGAACAATTTGGGGTGTTGCTCCATAAAGTTTTCTATAAATGGTGGTGGAACAGTAATGCATAAGCCCTTTACACTTTCTGTTACATAATTGCTTCCTGCGTGCTTTATTACATACTGCGGACTATAGTAGTAACACTGAAAATGTACGCCTTCAAGGTGTGCCTGGGTGCCTCCCTTCCTGAACCTCCTGAAGGCTGTTTTAAAATAACCTCTGAATATTGTAGCAATCTCCCATGGGCATACTGTTGGCATGATGACCAATGTAAAATAACCTCCGGGGTTCAATACTTTATCAATACCTTCTATCACTTCGTATAGCTTATCCGTACAATTCAATCCGCCAAAGTTGGAGAATATATAGTCAAATGTTCCTTCCTTAAGGTTACCTATCTCATTAAAAGAGCATTTTTGGGTTTGTAATCTACTTTCAAGTTGTAGTGCTTGTACCTTGGAGTTAAGCTGTTGTAGCATACCATCGGCATTATCTGTTGCAACAACATCAAACCCTTTTTGTGCAAAAAAGATCGAGTCGATACCGGTACCACAATTAAGTTCTAAAATTCTTGACCCCGATTGAATATAGTGCATGACCTCATTTCGTATTCTGTCACGCATCCAATTAATAGATGAACTGGCTTTATCTATAGTATCAAAAACAGGTGATTGTCTTGAGAACGCATCACTGACCAGTGTTTCATTATTTGTTGTTTCGTTTTTCACTAAGCTATTTTCAATGGTTCAATATCATTAAGCTTTTTCAGCTCTTGTGTAGCTTGCCAGCTGTAATACGGCAGGCGGGCTATAGTTTTCAGTTTCGTTGTAGCATTCTTACCATTCCTGATAATGTTTTGTGCTCTTAAGTGTCTGTAGTATGCGTGTACATATCGGTGCAGCTGCTTGTAAAACTCAGGTCTGTACGTATTCTTGAACATCAGTGCCAGCTCATCGCTATCTGTCCAGTTGGTCTTGCCGTCTAGCTGCTCTTTTACAATATCAAAGAATTTAGTACCCGGTAAAGGGTATGAAACAGAAATGCCAATTTCATCAGGCAGTGCTCTTTTCAATAGATCGAGGGTCATTCTTATATCCTCAACAGTTTCGCCTAAGTATCCGAACTGTAAAAAGAAAGCAGGGCGGATACCATATTTCTTCAATTGTTTTGTGGCTTCTTCTATTTGGTTGATAGTAGTGCCTTTATCCATCGCATCCAGTATCTTTTGTGAGCCACTCTCTGCACCCATCCATACAGTTTCGCATCCTGCTGCTGCTAAGGGTTCTATTTGTTCATCCTTCAATAACAGGTCTGCCCGTGATTGAATTTTAAAGCGAAACGAAAGACTGTTTTCTTTAGCTAACTCTGCAAAACGTTTTACCCATCCGGGCTTAAGCCCGAATATATCATCACAGAACCAGATATGGTCAAAGCCGTAATGAATGGTCAGCATCTTTAATTCTTCTATCACATTTTCGGGGCTGCGGGCATTATACCTGTTTCCGTATATAGGCTTTGCGCACCAGTTACACTTAAAGGGACAACCCCTTGTAGTAGTTATGTTTATAGAAAAATAACCATGTTTTTCTTTCCATGCTTTTTTATATGAGGCTATATCTATAAGATCCCATGCCGGTAGTGGCAGATTATCCAGTTGTGTCATTACGGGGCGCTTACCTGTATTGATGGTTTGTCCTTCTGCTCTTGTTGTCAATCCGGGCACATCTGCATTATCTGTTCTCCCTTGCTCAATTCGTTTAGCAAGCTCCAGCAACGTGTCTTCAGCTTCTCCGAGTATTACATAATCAGCGCTATGGTCAAGGTATTGGTCGTAATGATCTGTTGAGTCAGATGACGATACTATTACTTTACAGCCAAACTTTTTTGCATACTCACTCATTTTAAATGCTGCCTCGCGCATGTTGGTCAGGCACATTTTGGTCAGGTAATTAAAGCCGTCATCATATATCACCAGTATATCCGGCTTGTATTCTTCCAACACAGGTTGTATAGATTCAGGCCCTGTTGCGAACATTACATCGTGCAGGGCAACATCAAACCCGTTATCTCTTAAATAAGAGGCAGCATATATAGTGCCCAACGGTGCATATGGCTCCATGATCTGCCATTGCTTTGGGTCAAAACGTAAAAAATAAGAATGTGTAAATAGTATGCGTCCCATGATCTAAACCATCAAAAAAATAAGCAAGTGATATAGTACTTCTTATGAAGGGACTAAAGAGGTAAACGCTATTGCGAAAATACAGCTTTTATTATTTTTTTAAAGGTGATCAGGTTAAAAGGTTCATAAATCCACCCCTGCAGATAACTGTATATGGCCTTTCTCCTGTATCTGTTCTTCAGATATTTCTCACCAAGGTTTATATAAGACAGATATAGCGAATGAGCAACTTTTCCCTTAGCGATCTTGCCTTCTGCAATATAGCGCTTTATAGTATCCTGATATTCTTTAAAGTCAAGCGCCCAGTTGGTACCTGTATTGTTTGTTGCATGAAGTCTTCTGTATAGTAATGGTTCGTAAATCATAACACCTTTACGATCAAATGCCAGTCGCCCGATAAAACTATAGTCTGTAAAAATGCGGTCTTCGTTGAACGACAAAGGTTCTTTATAAGCAGTTTTGTCATACATCACCGTTCCGATACTTACATTAAAGCTGGCCATGCAATACTCTTCAAAAAAGTGGTCTGTTCTCTCGCCTGAGTTTTGTTGGTAATGTGGTGGTTCAGGATTATTGATGTCTTTAAAATCCTGCCAGTTGGTAAAAGAAAATGCAGCATCTGTATTGGGCGAAAGACTGGCTATTTGTTTTTCTAAACGGTCTGCTTTCATCAGGTCATCAGAATCCATAAAGGCGATGTGCCTGCCTGTAGCCCTTTTCAGTGCATCGTTTTTCAGTATGCCTGTTATACCGGTTCTGGGAAAAGGGGTATAAATGATACGCTTGTCATTGATACTTTCTACTACAGAAGCTGTATTGTCGTTTGAGCCATCGTCTTGTATTAATAGCTCCCAGTTGGTATATGTTTGTGCTTGTATGCTTTTTATCGCCTCACCGATATGATCTGCCCGATTGTAGGTAGGCATTATTATACTTACAAGCGTATTATCCATATTTAAAACCAACCTTTACGTTTGAAGTATATCCACATAATAACAGGTATGAGTAACATCAAAGCTACTGTGATATAGAAACCGTCTGTTTGGTGCGATAGTGGTATTACTTCAAAGTTCATCCCGAAGATACCACCTATCACAGTTGCGGGTGCCATTAGTGTTGCTAATAATGTGAACACTTTCATTACTTCGTTCATCTTCAGGTTGATCTGGCTGGTAGCAAGGTCCTGTAAGTTCATCACCATATCACGGTGGTTCTCTATATATTCGTTAGCCTGTGTAGTGTGGTCTAATACATCTTTATAGTATTTCTCATGCTCTTCTTCCAGGAGGTCGCTTTGGCTGCGTATGAAGGAATGTACCAACTCTTTAACAGGCGACACATTTCGCCGCATCAATATAACTTCTCTACGTAGGATACTGAGGCGTCCCATTACAGCCTTTTCTTTTCTTTGCATCAAGAGTACGTCTTCCAGTCGCTCTATGCGCGCATTTATCTTCTCTAATATTGAAAAGTAGCTGTCTACAATAATATCTATCAGGCTATAGCACAAATAATCTGCTGAACCACTTCTCAGCCTTTTAGCCCCGTTTCTTATACGTTCGCGTATAGGGTCAAATACATCGCGGCTTGGATCTTCCTGAAAGGACAATACAAAGTTCTTCCCAAGTACAATACTTACCTGTTCTGTTTCTACTTCTCTGCGCTCTTCGTTGTAATATAACATAGGCAGTAAGCAGAATATTACGTTTTCTGATTCTTCCATTTTTGCTCGCTGGCCGGTAACCAGTATATCTTCAACCAATAGGTGGTGTATGCCGTAGTGTTTACACAGCTGCTCAACTTCACTTTTCCTCAGTCCATCAACATTTACCCATGTTGTTTTGCCTTTATCCCTATAATGCTTACAATCCTCAAAGCTGATACTCTTCTTTTCCTCGTAATCTTCAGCATCATAATCAAAAACAGAGTATACGGGTTCTATAGGATATGGCTGTTCTACCGGCTGCTTTGCAGGGTTGAATACAGTTAAAGGTTTTCTTATTGCCTGATTCCATGTCCACTCGGGCAGTAGCTTTGATAGTCCTTCAGTATATTTTTTTGCACCCATTATATTGCTATTTTAGGCTGATCAAGCTTTTTAAGTAAGTTCGTATCTTAAATTAGCCAACAAATTTTAAAAATTCTATTTACGATCCGATTATGAAGAAGTTATTATTTTCTTTATCGTGCTTAATGCTGTTTGTTTCTGTAGTGTCAGCGCAAAAATTAGTGATTGATACTGAATATGGTAAGATCACCATGGAGTTGTTTGACAATACACCCAAGCATAGGGATAATATGCTGAAACTGGTAAAAGATAAATTTTATGACAGTACATTATTTCATCGCGTGATACCACAATTCATGATACAGGGGGGCGACCCTGAGTCTAAAAATGCAGCAGAAGGACAAATGCTGGGTAATGGAGATCTTGGTTATCGTGTAGATGCAGAGATCAATCAGGAGAACTTTCACCAATACGGTGCACTGGCTGCTGCACGTGATAATAATCCTGAAAAGGCATCATCTGCTTGCCAGTTTTATATAGTGGTAGGTAAGAAGTTTACAGATGCTGAGTTAGATGCACTATCAAAACAAAACGGACGTACTTATACACCGGAGCAACGCGAAGTATACAAAACAATAGGCGGCACACCACATCTTGATGGCAACTATACAGTATACGGGCAGGTAACAGACGGTATGGACGTGGTGGAAAAGATAATTGCCCTTGAGCGCGACCAGAATAACCGCCCGCTTAAAGATGCTGTAATGCTCAAAGTAAGGAAGAAGAAGTTTCTGGGGATTTTTTAAATATGGATGATAGGCTTACATCTGTAAAAAAACTGTTAGACGAGAAAGTAAGGCTGTACAATCAGCCTTCTTTTATTAAAGGGGATCCCATATCTGTTCCGCACCAATTTACTAAGCAACAGGATATTGAGATAGCGGGACTGTTTGCAGCTGTTTTGGCATGGGGCAACCGTACTACCATCATCAACAATTGCAATAAGCTGATGCAATGGATGGATAACAGTCCTCATGAGTTTATAATGAATCACTCTGCCCCCGAGCTAAAACCATTTCTGAAATTCGTACACCGCACTTTTAATGCTACCGACCTCATGTATTTCATTCACTTTCTGAAGTATCACTACACGAAGTGCGATTCTTTAGAAGATGCCTTTGTGCCGGAGAAAGCATATACCGAGGAAACGGTAGAGCAGGCATTGATACATTTTCATAATTACTTCTTCTCTATAGAGCACCCTGAGCGGACAAGGAAACACATCGCCACGCCTGCACGCAAAAGTGCCTGCAAACGCATCAATATGTACCTGCGCTGGATGGTGCGTAAAGACAAGCAGGGTGTAGACTTCGGGCTGTGGAAGAAGATACAACCCCATCAGCTCGTTTGTCCGCTGGATGTGCACGTCGCAAGGGTATCCGCCAGGCTAGGACTAATAGACAACGAAAAATCTGACTGGAAGAATGCGATGCTGCTTACTAACAGGTTACGAGAGATGAACCCGAAAGACCCCGCAGTATACGATTATGCCTTATTTGGCTTAGGTGTAGCGGAACGGTTGTAGTAATCACTTTGGCATGTTATAATCAACAAGATCAAGTTCTTCTAAACGGATTGCCATAGTCTCTAGTGATACTTCAAACATATGAGCAAGAGGCTCAGCTAAAAATCTTGAAACTTCTCTTTTATCTTTATGAATTTCCCGAAATTCTTTTAAACTTTTTTGTGTTAGATTGAATACATTGTCTTCATTAACAACAAATTTATCAACATCAAAAATCTCCTTAAAGATTTTCTTTATTTGTTTTTCAGGCATCAAAAAACAAGCAGCGAACATGTCAGCTTGCTTTTCTTTATAATCACGAACTTGACTTGAAGAAGAACCATCGATAGGTCTATCCCTGTGTAAAACGGAATGATTATGTAATAAAGCGTGTCCTAATTCATGTGCTGTTGTGAACTTTTGTGTTTCAAGTGAAAAGTCTTTTGAGACCTGAACAAACTTATGCTCTTTGTCAATTATACCTGCTACATCAAATAATTCACCATCAATTGTGTTTTGCTCAATATATGGTAGTTTGTAAAACTGGTATCCGATTTTTTTTAATGCAGTATCTGGTTTTAAAATTATTAATGGATCATCGTCATTAATTTCTTCATACTTCCATATTGTATCTTTGTGCTTCCATAATAATAACTGTAGTTCTCTTGCAATACCTTCAATAAGTGTATCTGTCAACTCAGTTTCTTTAGGGATTCGAGCAATAAGATTGTTTAAATCAGATTGACATTGATAGTGTTTATCAGCTTCAATTTTTAATACTTCAACATAATCAATCGCTACAGCCATAAGTTTCTGATATTTCTCTCTAATTGGGAAAAGCTTACTTCTAACATTTTCAGTCCACGAATCTGCTGGTAATGAGAGTAGATTTAGGTAAATAATTGATAAGCAGCCTCCAACAGCACCTATAGCAGCATGTTGGGCTACTCCAGTATCTCCTCTCGCAGATTTAAAACCATGATCGTAAACGTAGCCTGAATATTCAGATATTTTAATACACAGTTCAGCTATTTTAATAGGTATTATTGTTGCTGGTTTTAGTTCTTCTCTAGCTAGAATTACTAATTCATTCTTTTTATAAATATCGGTTTCACTGTTTCGATCTTCTCTAGCTTGAATAGCGATATGGAATTTATCTGAATCTGTTTGAAATAATTCTTCAAGCTCGGGCAATATTTTTGTGTCTATTTCTTCACGGATTTTACGTAATTCAGGCAAGTATTTTGAATATGTTGCGTATCGCTTTGGATCGTCGGTTAATTCAATGACTGTACGGAGTAATTGTGCAGAAAGTAACCCAAGGTAAGCAGCAGCACTACCAGAGCCTGGTTTATGGTCTCCAGCTCCAAATTTGCGTAAAAGCTCATTTGTTTTTTCTTCTAGTAAAATCCTACTCATGTACAGAGTTTAAAGGGATTAAATAATCTTATAAAATTACGTAATTTAACCCAATGTTATCTTTTAAACCTGTTGTTACACTATGGTTTAAATAATGAATTCTTTCCTACTTTTTCATGTTTCTCACCAACAAAGAGAAACACGAACAATGGCTAGGTGCCTTATTATCATACCCCAACTGGCGCGGATGTTCTGTAAAGCATCCGTGTCTGTATAGCAACCGATTTTAAAATCGGTTCATAGTAAGGACTCAACAGATGCAACACCGAGTCCTAAAGAGACTCGGCAATAAAGAAAATCTTAACCATCTGCTTTAGAGACAAGAACAGACATTTCCCATTATTTCTCCTAACTTGCAAGCTATTCATCACTCAATAAGTACATGGACTTACCGCAGGGTAAAAAAATATACTTCGCTTCCGATTTTCATTTCGGCATCCCCGATCGTGCTACCAGTGTAGAACGGGAAAGACGTGTTTGCAAATGGCTGGATGAGATACGCCACGATGCGGAACAGCTATACCTCGTCGGTGACCTCTTCGACGCATGGTTCGAGTACAAAAGGGTCATACCCAAAGGATACACGCGTTTTCTGGGCAAACTGGCAGAGCTGAGTGATGAGGGGCTGCACATAGAAGCCTTTACCGGCAATCACGATCTGTGGATGCGTGGCTACTTCATGGAGGAGTTGAACATACCGGTACATTATAAACCGGTGCAGCGTGAGTTCAATGGTAAGAAGTTCTTCATCGGTCATGGTGACGGCCTCGGCCCGGGAGATCATGGGTATAAATTCCTGAAGAGTGTATTGAGCAACCGTTCTCTACAATGGCTGTACCGCAGGCTACACCCTGATACTGGTGTTGGTATGGCAGAGTGGTTCAGCAGGCTGGGCCCCAAACATACGGCAGACAAAAAGGATGATTTCAAAGGGCCTGAAAAAGAATTTCTGGTGCAGTTTTGTTTAGATAAACTGAAAGAGGAATATTTCGATTATTTCATATTCGGGCACAGGCACCTTGCTTTAGAATATCCACTACCTGATAATAGCCTGTACATCAATCTGGGCGACTGGATAAAATATGATAGCTATGCAGTATTTGATGGTGTGGACTTGAAACTGAAATATTACAAGCAAAACAGCTAGAAAGTGGATAAGAAACGAACACTGTATATGGTGAGACATGCTAAGTCTAGCTGGGCTGACCCCGGGCAGAAAGACTACGATCGTCCGCTGAACGATCGAGGCGAAAGAGATGCGCCGGCAATGGGGGAACGATTGAAGAAACTTGGTATCAAGCCTGATATGATCATCAGTAGTACTGCTAAAAGAGCAGCGCAGACAGCCAAAAAAATAGCAAAAGGAATTGGTTACGATAAAGATGCTATAAAATGGTACGAAAAACTGTATCATTGCACCCCCGATATTTACGAGGAAGTGATATACGAGATAGAGGATGATATAAATACAGTATTCATAATATCACATAACCCGGGCACAACGCAATTTGTGAATGAACTTTCTAGTGAGTTTTTCGTTGACAATGTGCCTACATGCGGAGTTGTCGGGGCAGAGTTTGAAGCAGATAGCTGGACCGATTTCAGCACTGTCAATAAAAAAATAATTTTATTCGAATATCCTAAGAAAATATAATGAGCGGCTCAGTTGCAGACCATATAGAAACACTGGAAAAGCTTTTTGAAGATCACTTTGAAACGAAACCTGAAAGCACTACTCCTTTACCCGTTTCGGGATCAGACAGGAGGTATTACCGCATAAAAAGCGGCGATACGTCTGTGATAGGAACTTTCAACACAAATGTTGCTGAGAATAATTCTTACTTCTACTTCACAGAACTATTTCGCAAGCATGGCATCAATGTGCCTGAGGTATATAAGATAGGTAAGGAGCGCAGATATTATCTTCAGGAAGACCTGGGTGATGTCTCTCTTTTTAGTTTGGTGATGGAGCAGGGTCATACTGATGAAGTGAAGGAATATTTCATGAAGTCGGTAGCGCAACTGGTAAAAGCACAATGGGCTGCGGGTACTGAGTGCAATTATGAGCAGTGCTTTGCTTCTAAGCAGTTTGATGAGAAAGCCATAATGGCCGATCTCATGTACTTCAAATATTACTTTGCTGATCTGCAAAAGATACCGTACGACCGTATAGCATTGATGGAGGATATGGAGTCGTTGAGTAAAGATCTAGGCAGGATACAACCACAGTCACTCATGTACCGCGACTTTCAGAGTCGCAACATCATGATAAAAGACGGGGAGGTATATTTTATAGATTATCAGGGAGCCATGCAGGGGCCGCCACAATACGACCTTGCCTCTTTATTATGGCAGGCCAAGGCCAAAGTACCGCAACAGTGGAAAGAAGAAGCACTGAACAAATATGTAGCCACAATGGAAGAGCTGAAGATCAGCCGTGTGGATGAGATTTACTTCCGACGTGGTTATTTACAGTTCGTACTGCTGCGCATGATGCAGGTATTGGGTGCTTATGGCTTCCGTGGATTGATGGAGAACAAGCCGCACTTCCGCACCAGCATCGGTCCGGCGTTGAAGAACATGAACAGTTTCCTTTCTGATAATACACAGATACCGGCGTACAGTGAGTTGCGTTCTCTTCTAGAAAAAATATCCGGCGAGGAGATGCAAAAGCATTATGCCATTGCCGACCCGAATGAAGAGATTAAGTTAAAAGTAAAGATCAGCAGCTTCTCTTATAAGAAAAACGGTATACCGAAAGACACCACACAACATGGTGGTGGTTTCGTGTTCGATTGCCGTGGTATCAAAAACCCGGGTAGGTATAATGCCTATAAGCATCTTACAGGGCAGGATGAAGAAGTAAAACAATTTCTGGCGCGCGAAAGCCGCATGACTGAGTTCTTGCAGTATGTAACGGGTATTGTAGCTATAAATGTAGAAAGCTACATCAGTCGTGGTTTTGAATACCTCAGCTTAGGTTTCGGATGCACTGGCGGACAACACCGTTCGGTTTATGCTGCTGAATACATGGCAGAACTATTGCGAAAACAATATGGAGTGGAAGCAACAGTAGAACACATCAATGAAAAGAACTGGGTACTGAAATAATAAAAGCCGCTTGAACTTCAAGCGGCTTTTATTATGAGTAGAGATTATTTATAATCTTCATCGCTTTTATTGTCTTTTCCACTGTCCTTTCTCGGGTTGCGTGTCAGCACTTCATCTACCATACCATACGATTTAGCTTCTTCTGCCGTCATCCAGTAGTCACGGTCACTGTCTTTTTCTACTTTGCTCACCTTTTGCCCTGAATGCTCTGCAATGATCTCATACAGCTCTTTCTTCAGCTTATGGATCTCTTTATAAGTGATCTCAATGTCGCTTGCCTGTCCTTCGGCACCACCCATTGGCTGGTGTATCATAATGCGGCTGTGCTTCAGCGCAGTACGCTTACCCTTAGTACCGGCGCACATCAATACTGCTGCCATACTTGCACCTATACCGGTACAAATGGTTGATACATCCGGGTTGATGATCTGCATGGTATCGTACATACCTAAGCCTGCGTATACACTACCGCCCGGGCTGTTGATGTACATCTGCACATCTCGGTTGCGATCTGTACTTTCCAGGAACAGTAACTGTGCAGTTACGATATTAGCTACATAATCATTGATGGGTTCACCCAGAAAGATGATGCGGTCCATCATTAAACGGGAGAATACATCCATTGATGCTACATTCAACGGGCGTTCTTCAATGATATATGGAGTGAGGTTGCTTGGTGTCTTAGAAACGGCTGCAGAGTAGCTGTCATAAGTCAGGCTGCTGATACCGTGGTGTTTGATCGCGTATTTGCGGAATTCTTTCGGATCCATAAATCGTATTTTTGATTGTCTGTATTAATTCTTGTCCTGATAACTCAATCAATTATCAATCCATAATAAATATAGTGTCATTACGGCACTTATTGTGACAAAAAGGAAATATACTTCGATAAGATTTAACGATATTAGCTTTAATACTAAACTGTATTGCTATGCCTAAGCTAACACAGGAAGAATTACTGGAGATTTTTAACGAACTGAAAAAAGAGTTCAAGAAATATGAGAAAGGCAACCTGAAACCACGTATAGATATAGAAGGTAAGTATGACCTGTGGGTAGATAAGCAGGTAACGGTAAACGGTAAGAAGAAAGATGAAATGTATTTCGTGGGATTAATTATACAAAGCAATTATGTGGGCTTTTACTTCATGCCTGTATACGTTGCCCCTGATCTGAAAAACGACCTTGCTCCTGACTTGGTAAAAATCCTGAAAGGCAAATCATGCTTTCATGTAAAGAAGATAGACAAAGTGATGAAAGGAGATGTACGTGATGCCTTGAAAAAAGGAATGACATTGTATAAAGAAAGAGGGTGGTTGTAAATACTATGTTTAAAAAAATAAAATGGCTTTTCTTAAAGCAACTTACGTGGAATCCATTGCCAGATGAAGATGGAAAGTACATTACATCCAAATACCCTGAAACAGAATGTTGGTTAGAGATAAATGATTTTCCTGATGAACCTTTATGGACACTTCACTTTAAGGGAGAGAAAGTAGATATTGAAGACACACCCATATTGTGGAAGGTGAATTACAGGAGCAAATAAGGACATTTTCCCTTTGGTCGGTGTTGTCACCGTACCAATCAGCAGTGCTCAAGGTAATTAGTTAAAAAGTTCCACGGAGTCTGCTTGTCATAGTAAAACGCACAAGATGAATAGAGGTAGTCTTCTTCCCTGTCGCAAAAACCGGCTTTTACAGGATTAAGGTGGATGTAATGTAGTTTTTCCGCTATAGTCTCTCTGTCAGGCATCCGTGCTTTCCATGGCCTTCTTTCCCAAAACTGATAGGCTCTATCTGCCTGAGTACTCCTGTAGTGTTCAAGCTCTTTTACTGCATTAGTATCTGTCAAATGAAACTTTAGCTGCTGAGCAGTATATTTTATAAATGATAGCTGTATGTTTTTATTGACCCACTCATCCCGCTTACTCCATAAAATATGAATATGATTTGGCATAATAACGAAACCATACAGCCATATTCGCTTATCTTCAACTAAGAACTTCAAACTGTTAACTACAATGCGCTTTCTTGTATCATCACTTAGCAGGTGTTGCCAGTTAAGACAAGTGGCAGTGAAAAACTCAATATCAGAAGACATAACATAAATCTAACTTAAATTTATGTTGGTACGGTCACAAGACCGACCAAAGGACAAGGAGAAAGGGTGGTATTGATTGATGGATATTATGAGCAAAATATTCTACCGTAGAACAAGGAGCGTATTAAGCATTGCTTTATTAGTATATATAGCACACTTGTACTTTTATCTTTACAGTTGCAAATTCTGTTCACACACTTTCGTATGGTGGGATTTATATGATTTTAGTTTATCCGTTCGTAAGCATATTCCTTTATTTTTTTCTGTAATAATATCAGTTGGTATTATTTTGACTTTTATTAAGGGCGGTACAACAGTAAAGGGTATCATTTATAGCGCAATCATATTCTTCTCATTATTACAACTTTTGTTTTGGGTGTCATTACTTTTGCGTAGTTGGCCATTTATTAATCAGTATGTATTCTTCTCATTATTGCACTTATTTCTAATGACCTTTTACATAAAAAGATTAAAAAGGCTTCTTGTGCAAAAACAATTTAATGACAAAAAGTAGAGAGTACGTCTAATTACTTTCCCCCTTTGTTGGTGCCAGCCTCGCATCTGCGGGGTTTCCTCCCCAACAAATAAAATGTCATGCCGGGCTTGACCCAGTATCTCAAGTAATACATGTTTCGCTATACCTCGAAACAATCCCGATAGCCATCGGGACAGAGTGGCATGCCTAGGGGAATATATTCCTCACTATCTTTATCCTGTGCACACGCTCCAACTAAATATTGCTCCGCTGCCTAAGCAGATCAACCATCACAGCAAAATACTGCTTACAGGTTCCTGCTTTGCAGAGCATATCAGCGAAAAGTTATTACAACATAAGTTTGATGTGCTGTACAACCCACATGGTATATTGTACAATCCCTACAGTATAGCAGATAGCATAAGTAGTTACATAAATGGTAGGCAATACACCGAGGATGATCTCTTTCATCTTAATGAATTGTGGAACAGCTGGGAGCACCATACCCGTTATTCGCATATTGATATTAAGGAAGTACTGAAAAAAATAAACAAGAGTCAGGAACGAGCAGCAGCGTATATCAAGTCAGCAACGCACCTTATAGTATCACTAGGTTCTGCTTTTTACTACATACAAAAAGAGTTAAATAAAGTAGTGGGCAATAATCACAAAGCCCCCTCACAATGGTTCGATAAAAAGATGACCACCATTAGTGAAATTGTCACTGAGTTTTCAAATACACTTGATGAACTGATAGCTGTTAATCCTGACGCGCAGATCATATTTACAGTAAGTCCTGTGCGTCACATACGTGATGGTATTGTAGAGAATAACAGAAGTAAAGCAAGACTTATTGAGGCAGTGCATGAGCTATGTAATAAGTATGAGCAGGCTTATTACTTCCCATCTTACGAGCTGGTGATAGATGTGCTACGTGATCATCGTTACTACAATGCTGATATGGTGCACCCTAACAGCCAGGCTATAGATTATGTTTGGGATCGATTTACAGATGTGGCCATGAGTGAGGATACGCAAAAGTTGATGCAGCAACTAAAAGAGATAACAACAGCAGCACAACATCGCCCTCGTTTCCCTGAGACGGAAGCACACCAAAAATTCAGGGAAAGTATGCTGCAAAAAATAAGGGCATTGCAACAGCAACACCCTTACTTACAACTCGATGATGAGTTGAAATTCTTTGGAGGTAATTAATTCTCATGTACTAATTCAGCAGGCTGGCTGAATTTCTCTGCTTTTTTAGCTTTACCATTTACAGATGGTTGCTCAGAAGATGATGTCATTTTACACTGGCCGTTGAAGGTAGCATTAGGCTCTATCTGCAGGCGAGTAGTATTAATATCACCATTAACTGTACACTTAGCCTTCAGGCAGGTAAGGTCTTTAGCCAGTACATTACCATTTACAGTGCCAAATACATCTGCATTCTCTGCATGTATATCTCCCTGTATGATACCCGACTCACCTAAAACGATCTTAGCTTTACAATAGACATTGCCTATTATATTACCATCTATCCTCAGATTCGAGTCAGATTCCATATCACCATTGATGGTCGTACCTGCAGCAATTGTACTTACTGAAGTGTTCCCTTTGCTGACATTATTTTTTTCAGCATCTTTTTTGACAAACATAGGTGTTGATTGTTTTATTGTCTCACGAATAAACCTAAATGCAAAATAGTATAACCCATACCATTTTACGTTCTCTCTCTTTTATCTATATGTTATCTAAGAAGTGATACGGTTTAGCTACATCTAATGTATAATTTTTAACTGCTAAATCATAAATATTACAAATATTTTAAATTAGGCAAAGTGCTTTTACTTGTGGGTTACGCTTCATTTTAGCTACATTTGCACCTCATTTTATAAGTATTCATGGATCGTAATTCGGTAATAGGCTTTTCGCTGCTGGTATTATTATTAATAGGCTATATATATTATAACCAGTATAATAAAGCACAATACGAGGAGCAGAAAGTAGCAGATTCGATAGCTCATGCTAAAGCACATCCGAAACCTGAGGCAAAAGAAGTTGCTGAAACAGCAGCGGTACAACCTGAAGAAGAGGAAATTCTGAACGATTCGGCAAGAGCAGCATTAGCACCGGCATTCAAAGGTGAAGAAGAAAAAGTAGTTCTGGAGAATAAAGACCTGAAGCTGGAATTCACAACAAGGGGAGCTTTTCCTGTAAGTGCTTTGCTGAAACAATACAAAACTTACGAGCAGGAGCCTCTATACCTTTTTGACGGAAAAAATAACAAGTTCAGTGCTATACTGCCAGTAAATGATGGTGCTACTGCAACATCTGACCTTTACTATACAGTAGAAAAGAAGCAGACTGAAGAAGGCTACCAGTCGTTAGTATTCACTGCTGATATGGGAGAGGGTAAGGAAGTACATTTTACTTATACACTTCCTGAAAAGGGTTATATGCTTCAGACAGACCTGCATCTTGAAGGAATGTCTACTAACTCTCTTGAAGCAACATGGCAAACAGAGGCATTACACACAGAGAAAGACCTGAAGAACGAGCGCAGGAACAGTCAGATATATTACCGTTTTACTGATAAGGATGATGACTATTTTACAATAGATGAGAAAGATGAAACCAAGACCTTTGATGATCCTGTAAAATGGGTAGGTTTCAGGTTGCACTTTTTTGCTACCGCTTTGGTTTCTGAGAAGGGATTGAACAGGGTAAAAGTAGTTGGTAATACTGAGATTGAAGATAGCAGCATAGTAGCTACCAATACTAATACATTCGACTTACCTCTTGAAAACAAGTCAGCACACTATAAACTATATATCGGGCCAAATCATTATAACACACTCCGTTCATTTGATATCGGCCTGGAAGAAATGGTGCCGTTGGGCTATGGTCCGATGTTCTTTGTGAAGTACATCAACAAAGGGTTGATCATCCCGATATTCAACATGCTCAGTAAGTTCATCAGCAACTATGGTATCATCATCATGCTGATGACGATCATTATCCGCTTGTTGTTATCATTCTTTACTTACAAGAGTTATTTGTCAGCAGCGAAAATGCGTGTGCTGAAGCCGGAGATAGATGAACTACGTGCACAATACAAAGATGATCAACAGAAGTTTGGTATGGAGCAGATGAAGCTTTACCGACAAGCAGGAGTGAATCCGCTTGGTGGTTGTTTGCCAACACTCTTCCAGCTACCGATACTATTTGCCATGTTCTACTTCTTCCCATCATCTATTGAGTTGAGGCAGGAGTCATTCTTATGGGCGAATGATCTATCTACTTATGACAGTATTGCCAGCTGGAATGCACAAATACCGATACTAAGCTCAATTTATGGTAACCATATCAGTTTGTTTACCATCCTTATGACTGTTTCTAGTTTATTCCTCGCATTATATAACAGGAATATGACTGCTCAGGATCCTAATAATCCTATGTTGAAATACCTGCCTTTTATATTTCCGTTCATGCTATTGGGCGTGTTCAATAAGATGGCAGCTGCATTGACTTTCTATTATTTCTTCTCTAACCTGATAAGCATTGCACAGCAGTTCATCATACAGAAGTATGTGATCAATGAAGATGCAATACATGCTAAGATCCAGGAGAAGAAAAATCAGCCCGCACAGAAGTCTAAATGGCAAGAACGTTTAGAGCAGATGCAGCAAACACAAATGGAAAAAGCCAAGCAACAACCAAGAAAGAAAAAGTAAAATATATTAGTACCTTTAGAATGCCCGTTATGATTATAGCGGGCATTTTATTTTCCTGATATTAAAAATCTTATTCTGATTGTTTCAGTATTATTAATGATCATATAAATAAAAAAGCTTTCGTTTCAATAGGGGTAACTGAGCACTTTTTTATAAAGGCTCAAATTACAAAAGCCTTACAGTCTTGTAAGGCTTTATTGTTATAAGGTGTTGATATTCAATTATTTATACGTCTATCTTAGCGTATTTGGCATGGCTCTCAATGAACTCTCGGCGTGGCGCCACTTCATCTCCCATCAGCATTGAGAACACCCTGTCTGCCTCTGCAGCACTTTCGATGGTTACTTGCTTTAGTTTGCGTGTTGTAGGATCCATAGTGGTATCCCAAAGCTGGTCGGCGTTCATCTCACCAAGACCCTTATAGCGTTGTATGTTCACACTGTCTTCGTTGCCTTTACCTATCCTTTCTGCAGCTTCTTTACGCTGTTCTTCATTCCATGCGTATTCTGAGTCTTTACCCTTCTTCACTAAATACAGCGGTGGTTGTGCCAGATATACGTGACCCTGCTCAACAAGAGCGGTCATGTAACGGAAGAAGAACGTAAGTATCAGTGTAGCAATGTGAGAACCATCCACATCGGCATCCGTCATGATGATGATCTTATGATAACGAAGCTTTGACAAGTTCAATGCTTTAGGGTCTTCTTCTGTACCAACAGATACGCCCAGTGCCGTGAACATATTCTTGATCTCTTCGTTCTCGTAAATCTTATGTTCCTGCGCTTTTTCTACGTTCAGTATTTTACCGCGTAGTGGTAGTATCGCCTGAAAAGTTCGGTCGCGACCCTGCTTGGCAGTACCACCTGCCGAGTCACCCTCCACAAGGTATAGCTCGCAACGCTCAGGATCTTTATCAGAGCAGTCTGCCAGCTTGCCCGGCATACCGCCTGTGGTAAGTACACTCTTACGCTGTACCAGTTCACGAGCTTTACGTGCAGCAGCTCTTGCCTGCGCAGCCAGTATCACCTTATCAATGATCTGCTTGGCCTGCTTAGGGTGTTCTTCAAGATATGCTTCCAGTACACGGCTCACGGTTACATCTACCACACCCATTACCTCGTTGTTACCCAACTTGGTTTTGGTCTGTCCTTCAAACTGTGGCTCCGGTACTTTTACAGAAACAATGGCACTCAAACCCTCGCGGAAATCGTCTCCTGTGATCTCCACCTTAGCCTTGGCGAACATATTGTTCTTATCGCCGTAAGATTTGAATACCCTTGTAATGGCACGACGGAAGCCTGCAACGTGCGTACCGCCTTCTATTGTGTTAATGTTGTTTACGTAAGAGAATATATGCTCGTTGAAAGAAGTGTTATAACTCATAGACACTTCAACAGCAACATTGGTATTATCATCAAGCCCTTCCATATAAATAGGCTCGGGAAGTATAGGGTGACGCTTGGCGGACGAATCCAGCATTTGCACAAACTCGATGATACCACCCTCACTGAAGAACTCTTCTTTGATGTTATTGCCATCATCATCCTGCTCACGCTCGTCTATAAGATGTATGCGTATGCCCTTGTTCAGATAGCTGAGCTCGCGCAGACGGCCTGCAAGTATCTCTCTGTTGTAAGTAATATCTTTAAATATCGAAGAATCGGGCCTGAAATGTACATGTGTACCTGTGATGTCTGTGGTACCTATCTCACGTACCTCATACTGCGGCACACCCATTTTATACTCCTGCTCAAATATCTTACCCTCACGATGTACCGTTGCATGCAAATGCTCGCTTAGTGCGTTCACACAGCTGACACCTACTCCGTGCAAACCACCTGATACCTTATAGGTATTCTTATCGAACTTACCACCGGCATGCAGTACGGTCATTACCACTTCAAGTGCAGAGCGACCCTCTTTCTCGTGGATACCTGTAGGGATACCACGGCCATCATCCTGAACACTGATGGAGTTGTCAGTGTGTATGGTAACGGTAATGTTGTTACAATAGCCTGCCAGTGCCTCATCAATAGAGTTATCCGTAACCTCGTATACAAGGTGGTGCAGCCCCTTAACGCCAATATCGCCGATGTACATGGCCGGGCGCTTGCGCACTGCTTCTAAACCTTCAAGAACCTGTATACTGGCGGCATCGTAGCCTGGTGGTGTGGGATTTTTTAAAGCCTCGTTGTCTGTAGTCATAAATTGATTTGAACGTACCCCTGAAGGGGTTGTAAATTGCTAATAAAGGTTACGATATATGCGTAACAATTATTTAATATGTTGGTTATGCTATAACCTTACAAAGATAGCATTTTTGGTGCTGACAGGCAAGGTTTTTCGGGGTTTTTAACAAAGCCTGAAAGCCGCTGTTGGAGCGGGTTTGAGCTATGCTACATACCTGCTCTGAAACCACCTTCATTTTTTCGTCATTTTGAACTTGATTCAGCATCTCAAGGCCTGCGTTTTGTGATGCCCTTAAAACAGCTTTGAGCGATCAGGACAGTAATGTTTAGTTTATCCTCTTTCTTTTTGCTTCAAAAGAAAGAGGCATCCCGAATCAAGTTCGGGACAGGCTGCCAACTGCCGCCCCGCAAACATGCGGGGTAAGCTTCAAAATTGTCGGTTGAAGCCTTGATAAGCTGTTGCGCGTTGGCCCCTACCAACGGCGGGGCAAGATCTGCCAAGCTATTGTGCCAGCATGGTTTACTGATTTTGTTCTGTTTTGTTCCAGAGGTAGTACCCCCTGTTGTAAAATTTTTATCTTGTTAGTTATCAGCGTATTATGATTTAGTGTTTTACAGATTGTTACGAAGATGGAACATTTTGGAACATCACGATAGCTATCGGGATGAGAATGCTTTCCTCTTCCCCCGCCGATGCGGGGGCAGGCTCTCTTCAGGGAGCGGGAGATTCTTACAAAAAGGGATAAATCTTTTCATGGTTTTTCGGGTTATTTTATTATAACAAATATACGTTAAATTAACGAATTGGTAGTTGCTTCAATTAGCTGCAGAAATTCTGCAATATCATTTTTTGTAGGTGGTTTTTTAGTGTATTCTATGCTTTCAAATTCATGCCAAAAGACATCAATGTCATTATCCCAGTGAAAATAGTGCAAGTCTTATAGCTCCCATTTTAGTGGGTAGAAGTATTCACCATCAATTAATTGGTCTTGTATTCTGTTGCTTATTTCTTCTAATGTTAGGTTGTTATGATTGGTAAATATCTCTGAATGAAACTGCTTATAGTTCCCTCCATCTCGGTATAAGTAGTTGAATAGAATATTCATAATCCGAAGATAACAAAATGACACTTATAATCCGTTGACTTAAAGTCTACATGCTGCTACTTTTCATATGTGAACATTAAAGATAAAGTCGGGCAGCGTATAAAAGAGCTTCGTAACGAATTAGGTCTATCTCAAGAGGCTTTGGCAAACAAAGCTGGTGTTGATAGAACATACGTAACTGACGTAGAAAATGGCAGGCGTAACATCTCTGTTGAGCTACTGCAAAAGCTGATTCTCGCCCTAGAGACTTCCTTCCGAGAGTTTTTTGAATCAAAAGAGTTTGAATAACCATGAAAGCGTTTTACTCAGACAATCTGAAGAGTTTTGTTGATACGAACAATAATGAGATTCTTGGTAGTTTAACACAATCTAGTGGTTTATCAGGCTTCCAACAATTACAGCACAAGCAGACGTTAAGTTGGACAAAAGAGATTGAGCAGTTAAAGATGGCTGTAAATAGTCTTGATAACAAGACTATTTTGAATACAAATAATGGTATCCTACTTGAATATCCTATTGCTCGTAGATCAAAAAGAATCGATGTAGTACTAATATTAAATGGTCTGATAGTAGTATTAGAATATAAAGCAGGTGCAAACAAATTCAATAGTTATGACGAAGAGCAGCTACTTGATTATTGCTTAGACATTAGAGATTTCCATAAAGAGTCGTATAACAAAAAAGTATTACCAGTATTATTTGTGCCAGAAGTTGAAGTGTCAAGTTCAGGTAATCAAAATATTTCGGAAACAATATTACCAGTACAAAAAGTCAATAATAATGAGTTAGGCAATGTTCTTAAGAGTGCATCAGAGTTAGTTAATAACATAAATGAGATTAATTATCTTGAATGGGAAAAGAGTGATTATTCCCCAACGCCCACGATTATTGAAGCAGCTCAGGTATTATATGCTGGCAAAATGGTAGAAGAGATTTCTAGAAGTCATGCAGGCACGAAGAACTTGACTAAAACAAGTGATGCAATTGTTACAGCAATCCAAAATGCTAAAAACAATAATCAGAAGATAATATGTTTTATAACTGGTGTGCCTGGTGCGGGTAAAACTTTGGCAGGTTTAAATATTGCACATCATCCTGATTTGCAGAATAATGATGGGTCTCTAGCTACATTTCTATCAGGTAATGCACCATTAATAAAGGTACTTAGAGAGGCCCTTGCCAGAGACGCTTATGAAAGAAAGAAAAAGAAAGAAAAAACTACAAAGAAAAATGAGCAAGCAAGAGTAGTAGCTTTTATTGAGAATGTACACAGGTTCATTGAACATTATTTTGAAGAGAAAGACATTGCACCTAATAATAAAGTAGTAATATTTGATGAAGCACAACGAGCTTGGAATATAGAACAATCGAAAAGAAAATTTAATAGAAGTCATTCAGAGCCTGAGATCATGCTGGATGTGATGGATAGACATAATGATTGGGCGGTGATCGTATGTCTTGTAGGAGGAGGGCAAGAAATAAACACTGGAGAAGCTGGTTTAAGAGAATGGGGGAATAACCTATTGGAAAGATTTCAGCACTGGCGTGTATATGTATCACCTCAATTAAAAATGGGTAATCACAGTAGTGTTGGAAGTACATTGTTTGCAAGTAATCCTAATAATATACAAGTAATTGAAAATGAGGACTTACATCTTGATGTATCAATTAGATCATACAAAGCAGAAGAGTTATCTAATTGGGTAAGCTTATTACTGTTAAATAATCCTAAAGAGGCAAGAAGAGTATTTCAAGAATATCTCACTGATTATAAAATTTATATAACTCGTGATTTGCATGATGAAAAAGACTGGTTAAAAAAGCAATGTATAGGTACGAGAAGGATGGGATTAGTTGCTAGTTCTGGAGCTAGAAGGCTACTGGCAGAGGGTCTAGATGTAAAAGCTGATATTGATGCCGCAAATTGGTTCCTCAACCCAAGGAATGATGTTAGGTCTTCATATTACTTAGAGTTAATCGCAACTGAATTCAGTATACAAGGTCTAGAGTTAGACTGGATAGGAGTTTGTTGGGGTTTAGATTTGCGAAGGATAAATAGTAAATGGGATTTTAAGTCATTTAATGGAACAGACTGGCAGAATGTTAATAATAAAGAGAAGAAAGAGTATATAATAAACAAGTATCGTGTATTATTGACAAGAGCTAGAGAAGGCATGATAATATATATACCAAAAGGTAATAAAGATGACTATACTAGACCGCCTGAAGAGTATGATAAAATATATTGCTATTTAAAAGATTGTGGAGTGCCTGATTTATAAAATCTGCCATCGTTACAAATCTACAAAATCACTGTCGCCGCTTCATCGTCGTTTGGTTTCGTTTAGTATCGTATTGTTTCGTTTGCTTCATTCTGCTTGAGCATAAGTGAACTTGCGCTTAAGCACAAGTTGGGTTTTGCTTGTTATTCCATTAAACCTCCATTAAGTCCAGAGGCAGATTAAGAAAAAAGTTGTATCTTATAGGTATGGTAAACGAGGTAGCGATCATCGAAAAGTTAAAAGACGCCAAGACCACGTTGAAACGTGGGTACGGGGTGCAGGAAATAGCCATATACGGTCCGCACAGCAGGGGAGAAGCCAAAAACGGTGAGGAGATCAACCTGCTGGTGACAATAGATAAACCATTGGGTATGAGGCTGTTCGACATGGAAGACCAAATACAACAAATACTGGACAACCCGGTAGATATCACTCTGAAAAGAGACATCACCAAAAAGTATCTGAAAGAGATCCGTCCCGAGCTGATATACGTTTAGCTCATTTTCACCTACTCATACAGGTTGTTCACCGACAGCACAAGCTGCCCTGCCGAATTAAAGTTTTGTCATGACATTGTCTGCTGTACATTTGCAACGTAATTATTAAATAGTCATGATTCGATCTGTATCGCTGCGCCTGTTCCTGTTATCATCTTTATTCTTAGTAAGTATACTATCTGTCAATGCACAAACCACTATTAGCGGCCGTGTAATAAATACTGCCGGCGAGCCTGTTGCGGGTGCTAATGTGTATTTACTGAATACGATCGATGGAGGAACCAGTGACAGTAGTGGTGCCTTTAAGTTTGAAACAGAGGAGACCGGTGTCCAGACAATTGTGGCTGAAGAGATAGACCATAGAGATGCGGGTATGCCCATCACCATCAACGGAGATGTAACAGGTATAGAGATAAAAATGAATCGTGGCCCGATACGAATGAAGAATGTAACGGTAACGGCAGGCTCTTTTGAAGCATCGGGTAGTGAGGCTACTATATTGAATCCTTTAGATATTGTAACTACCGCAGGTGCACAGGCCGATGTGGTACGTGCCATACAAACGCTTCCCGGTACACAGCAGCAGGGTAACCAAACGGGGTTGTTCGTACGCGGTGGTGATGCCAGTGAAACGGCAGTTATTATTGACGGGTTGGTAGCACAGAATGCATTTTTGAGTACAGCACCGGGTGTGGCAGCAAGGAGCAGGTTCGGGCCTTTTCAGTTCAAAGGCGTATCGTTCAGCAGTGGTGGTTACAGCGCACGTTATGGTCAGGCATTATCATCCGTACTCGATCTGAATAGTCAGGATCAGCCTGATGAAAGTACCATCAACATGGGCGTGAACATGGCAGGTGTATATGCATCAGGTTCTAAGTTGTTCAATAAAACAAGTATCGAGGGGTCTGCCTCATACAATAACCTGTCGCCGTTTTACGGACTGGCAAATACCAACTTCGACTTTTATGATATTCCCGAAGGAGGGAGTGCATCAACAAAGTTTACCTACAAGCCCAATGAGAACGGAATATTTAAAGCCTTTGTGAATTACCAGCAGTTCAGCAATGGTACACGCCTGCCCAACCCGGAGGATAATACGCAGACTCTGGACTTCGGACTGAAGAACAGGAATGTGTATGGCGCATTATCGTACAAGCAAACATGGAAGGCCAAGTGGGGGATGTATGTAGCAGGTATGTATAGCTACAATCAGGATGATATTACTTTCAATACCACACCTGTTGTGAATAAGGATGACCGCGCACAAATGAGACTGGAGGGTAAATACTATGCAGGGTCAAAATTCAATGTATTGTTGGGTACGGAAATACAGCAATTTTCTTATGAGAGAGCATTCGGAGCATTTAATACCAATTTTAAAGAGACTCAACTGGCAGGATATGTAGAGGCGGAATATATACCTATCAACTGGTTGGCACTGAAGCCGGGTGTGCGTTATGAATACAGTCAGGTTATAGGACAGTCGGCGATAGCACCGAGGTTTGCTGCTGCTATCCGCTCAGGTTTACACGGACAGTTCTCTGTTGCCAGTGGTATGTTCTACCAGTTAGCTGATCCGCTGTACTATACTTTAGGTTATCGCCCGGAGTTTCAACAATCCATACACTATATAGCCAACTACCAGTATGTGAACAATGATCGCACCCTGAGGTTGGAAACGTATTATAAGGACTACCAACAATTGGTTCGTGAAAAACTGAACGGTACGTTCGACCCTAACTCATTCCGTGTGCCTGTAGGTACAGTTGATAATTCAGGATATGGATATGCACAGGGTTTTGAGGTGTTCTGGAGAGATAAGAAAAGCATAAAATGGGGCGATTACTGGGTATCGTATAGTTATATTGATACCAGAAGATTGTATAAGAATTATATTGATGAGGCACAGCCCGATTTTATTGCCACACATAACCTGAACATAGTAGGTAAGTATTATGTATCAAAATGGCATACTCAGTTCAACGCTACATATAGCTATGCCAGTGGCAGGCCTTATTACGATCCGGCGAATGCAGACTTTATGGGAGACAGGGCACCGGACTTTCATAACCTGAGCATGACGGTGAACTACCTGAAATCGTTCGGGAAATGGTTCTCTGTAATATATGCAGGGGTGGATAATGTAACCAATAACAAGAATATTTTCGGATACCGTTTTGCTAATGGGGTGAGAACACCGATAGTACCGGCTATATATCGTTCAGTATTTGTGGGAGTTAACTTCTCGCTTACTGCATTTGATGTAGACGAACTTTAATGAATAAAAAAGCAACACTAAAACAATAAACGATTATGAAACAAGGAATTTTACTAATGGCAGTAGCGTTACTGGGCTTCGGTACAACTAGTGCACAGGAAATGAACGCCGTACTTATGAAAACATTTGCTGCCTTTGACAGTACCAGGGAGTTAGAGCCTAAACTGGCAAAAGCCAATAAGCTGGAATTGATTGCTAAAAAATGGAAGGACGAATGGGCGCCGCATTATTATAATGCCTACGCTAAAGCGCAGATGTCATTCATGATGGGGCAAACAGCTGATGATATGTCTAAAAGAGATGCGGTGCTTGATGAAGCAGATGCAGAACTACAGGAAGCTGTCAGCTTATTAGGTGAAGAGACCAGTGAGATTTATGTATTAAAAGCAATGCTGGCACAAGCGCGTATGGCTGTTGATGGCCGTAACCGCTGGATGGAATATGGTAAGAAGTTTGAAGAGAACCTGAAGCTGGCTAAAGAAAAAGATGAGAACAATCCACGCATCTATTACATGAAAGGTACCGGTACTTTTTTCACACCGAAAGCATTTGGTGGTGGTGCCAAGAATGCGCTACCATATTTTGAGAAAGCAAAACCAATGTTTGAAGCAGAGAAAAAAGGTGATATGAACGATCCGTTCTGGGGTAGCGAAGCTAATGAATACTTTATAAGTATGGCTAATAAGCAGCTTAACGGTGAAGATGAGGAAACAGAGACTGCAGATGAAGAAATAGAGGAGTCTTCTGATGAAGGTTAGTTTTTAGTTGTGTAATTAATAAGTAAAGCTCGTGCGAACATTGCACGGGCTTTTTTTGTTTAATGATGTATTGACTACTGGTGTGAAAAATTGAACATTATGAAAAAGACAAGTTTATTGATGACGGTGTTGGGTATCATAACGCTTTCAGCCGTTATTTTAGGTGCATGTAAAAAAGAAAAGGATAATTCGAGTACTACACCCGCAGCAGGGAAAGCAAAAGTTAACTTTCACCTTACTGATGCTCCTGCTGACTATGATGCAGTGTATATTGATATACAACAAGTAGAGGTAACAATGGAAGGCAGTGCAGCAGTAACACTGACTCCGGTTCGTCCGGGAGTATACAACCTGCTTGATTTCAGGAATGGCCTGGATACGCTCTTGTTAAGAGCAGATTTACCACCCGGTAAAGTTGGGCAGATGAGGCTTATTTTGGGTACAGAAAACTCTGTAGTGGTAAATGGTACAACACATGCTTTAACTACGCCTTCAGCACAACAAAGCGGACTTAAACTGAACTTGCAACAAGAGTTTGTCGCCAATGGGTCTTATGATGTATGGATAGACTTTGATGCCGGTAAATCTATTGTAGAAACAGGTAATGGAAAATATATGTTAAAACCTGTTATCAGGGCTTACACTTCATTAACAGATGGCAGGATAAGAGGATACGTACAACCGATATCTGCATTGGTAACAGTGTATGTTAGTAACGGCGTAGATACTTATACTGCTATACCTCGTGGTGATGGATTTTTCCTGTTGGCAGGTTTGCCTGAAGGAAATTATACAGTGACATTTGATGCTGGCTTAATAGCGTTTACTGATGTCACTTTGAACAATATTAATGTTACCTACGGACAAACGACCGAATTAGGTACAACCGTGTTGACGCAGTAATGCGATGGGTTAATGTGTATAGCGGGTATCGGCAAAGCCGATACCCGCTTATTTTTTTCACATACAAACCTATTCTGTGTATTTTCAGTCCTGTTATAGTGAAAATACATACACATGCGCCAAAAACTTAATCGGTTACCTTATATAGTTTCTTACATATGTGCCTTTGCTCTAGGCATGAAACAGCTCAGAGAACCTGATATGTGGTGGCAACTGCTGGCTGGTGAATGGATGCTGGAGAACGGTACAATTACAAGGACAGATGAGTTCTCCTTCACGATGGAGGGTACAAAGTGGATCAATGTGAAGTGGTTATACGAAGTGCTGATCGCATTGATAGAAAGAGGTTTCGGTCCGCATGGGGTTATGCTGTTGCAGGCACTGGTAAATGTAGCCATTGTTTATTTACTGATCAAAATTGCCAAATACTTAACCAAACACCTCTCCACTCAGTTATCTACTTTATATACGACTATAGCAATTGTATTATTCCTGGCGATTTCAGAATTCAGAATGGCGGGCAGACCCGAGATGGTGAGCCACCTGTTGACTGTTGTATATCTGTTTATACTATGGCGTTCTTCAAAATTTGATTGGAAGCAGCTATTATGGTTGATACCACTGCAGTGTCTTTGGGCGAATATGCACGAAGGCTATCCGGTAGGTATGGTGCTGATAGGTATTTACATTCTTGGCTCAACAATTTGTTACTTCTTGAGCAAAGAAAAAGAGCAGTTGGAGAAAGTGAAGAGGCTAGCTATAGTCTGGGTAGGCATGGCAGTAGCTATTTTACTGAACCCAAATACCATTAAGTTGTGGTTGCAGCCTTTTGAGATATTCAGGCAACTGAAAGCCAATAAGTATACAACAGAGTTGCTATCCTTTACAGATGATGCCTACTGGACGATACAAGCAAAGGTGCACATAGGCATGTTGGTTGCAGTTTGTTTATTCTGGTTGTACAAAATTGCACTAAAGAGGAAAGAGGTACAATGGTCGGGTTTGATGATAAGCTATCTTTTGTCGATACCTGTATTTGCATATCTCTCTTTATCAGCCAACAGGAATATCCCATTCGCACAGATAATGCTCTTTCCGTCAATACCGGTAATGATATTGGAGGTGGTAGATATGACTAAGCTGAGAGATAAACAGTTTTACAAAACCCTAGCACAAAGAACAGCTATTATCAGTGCAATAATTGCAGCTGCCTTTTATGTAACTATAGTCAGTAACAAATATTATGAATATACAGAGTCGTCAAACAGGTATGGTATACACATCAGCCTGATGCACAACCCGATAGGTGCTGCCGATTTCATACGCGAAAACAACCTGCATGGGCCTGCATTTTCCGATTACTTTGTTTCGTCTTATCTACTATGGGATCTTTATCCTAGCTTCAAATCATATATTGATCTGCGCGACCTTGATATTTTCTCTGAAGACTTCTTTGATGAGTACATGGAGCTAAACAATACTCCATCCAAGTTTTATGAACTTGATTCTACTTATACTTTCAATTATATAGTCTTCAGTACTTCTCAACTAAAACCGCTGCAACAATTGTTGTATTGGAGGGAAGGGTTTAATGTAGTATATGTAGGGCCTGTTGCTACAATTCTACTAAGACAGTCTGAAGAGAATGTTGAACTAAATAGCAATATGGGACTAAAACTGTTCAGCTGGCCACTTGAACCTGATGAGCCGGGTTGGGCGGTAACGCTAACCAAGTTGATGAACCCTAAAGTAGCATACGAAGAAGAGGATTATGTATATGCTCCCATTTATGCAGGCCGTTATTACAACATGGTGGGTAACTTTAATGTCACTAAGAAACAGATACTACCTGCATTGCGTGGAGATCTGAGTGAAAACGGGGAGGCGTACGCCTTACTGGGTGAGAGCTATATGAACTTTGCCAATTACATACAGGACAGTACAGCCCGTGCAGCAAGATTAGATAGTGCGATGGATTTTTTCGTGAAAGCTGAAAGTTTAGATCCTCAAAATACAACTGCTCAGTTGGGGTTGGCGAATATGTCGATAATGAAGAATGATTATACGGCTGCAAAAGAGCATATTGAAAATTATTTAGCTGTAGATGAAGAGGATGATTTTATTTACTTCTTAAGCGGCATATGTTCCAGAAATATATGGGATGCCACTAAGGATGATATACACCTGAAGGAGGTGATAAGCGATATGGAAACATCGCTGGAGTTAAATGAAAATAATGTGAAGGCCTACCTGTATCTGGCAGAAGCACACTGGCACTTAGGTGACAAGAAAAAAGCCAGGAAGTATATGAGAGAGACTACGGGTAACATAGCATGGATGCCAAGTGAAGAGCAGATGTTGCAGGAAATGAGAAAACTTACAGGGATAAAGAATTTTGAATCATCTCAAGACCTGATCGTACCAGATACCAGTACAGCAGAACATGAGCATGCAGGTCATACACATTAATAGTTATAATACTCTTAATGCAATAGTAAGTCCGGCCCATACATAGTTGTCCTGGTTTTCTCTGAACAGAATATAGAACTCAGGAGTAATGCGAACAGATGGCGAAAGGCTGTAATGCCAGAATAGTTTCATCGCTTTATGTTGTCTTAAAGATGGGTGGTCAGAAAACATATACCCCATACCTAATGAGGTTTCATATATAGGGATGACTGTTCCGGATTTATTAACTAAAGTACCCCACTCAATATTGGCGAATACAGTGTTGTAATAATTGAAGGTTGATTCGTTAATTCGCTCAAAATGCCCCATGCTTGATGCAGATATACGCACCTGTGCATACTCGCCTATACTTGACGGCCATTTGTAAGAAAAGCCCATTTCTGCCATAGGTGCAATAGTGTTTCTGAATAGTGTTGCTCCAACATAATATTTTGCATCAAAGCCTTTTAGAAACCCTCCCTTATTATCAACAATCAGCTTTTTCTCCTGTTCAGTTTCTTCCGGTGAGTAACTGATATGTATATCGTGGTACCAGGTGTCTTCTCTGTTCCATTTTTCTCTCTTCTTATTTACTTGCTCATCAAAAGTATTGGCTACATCGTTGATGATCGTTTTGTTTTCAGCCAATGGCACCATCTTTCTGAAGTCTTTTAGTATAAATGTGTATAGTATTTCTCCACGCTCATCTTTATCTTCCCCATCAATATTTACAGTCTTTAGTATCCTGATGGTATCCATGCCCAGCTTAAGTGGTGATTGCTGTCCGTAGTTTAGTATGAGCATATCACTGCCATCATCATGATCTACTAACCTCATCGTTATGGGTTTGTTTTTCACTGGGATGTGTACATCAATACGTTTTGAAGTAAGTGGATTGTTCAGGCTATCTTCTGCATTTTTTGTAGCAAGAGCAGCTATTTCAAAAACACTGTGAAGTGATGATGTATCAGGCCAGTAGCTCCACTTGTAAAAATCTATCAGGAGGAAGTTATCTCCCGGTAGTGCTGCTTTGAATGAGTGGTTGAACTGGTGCTCTTCCAACTCGAATAACTCTTGCTTTAGTTGTACCTCACTTTTTACAGGTTGCCCTTTTAACTGTGCAAAACCAGACAACGGTAATAATAGTAGTACTGCGAGTGTTGTTAGTTTCATTGTATTAGTTTTTTCTTAGGCTATTTAATAGTGAGTTCGGTTCCTGTGTTTTTTTATCGGGTAGCCGATCTTGCGATATGTGTAATACAAAACCGCTACGAGTCGTTTTTGATGGGTCGTAATTATTCAATGCTGATTCCCTGTCTTCATTTTCTACATCCAGCAGGTGTACCACCTTTATTTCTTTAGGCGTTTTGACTCCTTTTGTTGGTGCTTCAGGTAATCGCGGTGCAGGTTTTTCTATTGTTTGCTCCTGAGCTATTATTGGTTCTGTTTTTGGTTGTGACTGTAATGTGGGTTGTTGTACTAAAGGTCGTTTTACAGGTGCCGGTACGGGTTTTTCAATGATCACTTCTTTAGTGAGGTAGACTGTATCGGTTTGCTTGATCACTTCGGTTTGTTGAACAGGCTGTTTGTGCTGTACTGTAACTATCGGTTTCGTCACATCCTTTTTGTTGTTCAGCAACAATAATGAGCTACCGATCAATATACCTGCTAACACTGCGGCGGCGTGCGTCCACCATACGGGTAGTAATCTTGTCTTTTTCTTTTCAGGTATGCGCTGCTCCAGTTGTTCCCATTCAGCATCACGGTTGAAGCCCGGCATCAGCTCATCGAGCTTTGCCTGCTCCATTTTCTCGTTCATCATCTTATCAAAGTCGCTGCTCATAATCAGTTATTCATTCAGTTCAATAATCTTATTCTGTAATAATTTTTTTGCCTTGTGCAGTTGAGATTTGGAGGTGCTGTCTGTTATGTTCAGTAGTGCACCTATCTCCTTGTGTGTCATACCTTCAAAAGTGTACAGGTTAAAAACCGTTCTGTACCCATCGGGTAATTCATGTATCAACTGCATCAGTTCTTTTGCTCCTAACCTGCTGACGGCATCTGTGTCAATGGCAGGTTCAAGTACTGGTGAATCATCATCTTTCTGCAATACCAGTTCGTTCTTTTTTCTGAGTCGCATCAGGCACTGGTTCACCATTATCTTTTTTATCCATGCTTTCAGGCTACCCTCGCCACGATATTCAAATCGTTCTATGTTTTTGAACACGTTACAAAAACCGTCCAGCATTACTTCTTTAGCATCTTCTTGGTTGGGCAGGTACCGCATACAGCATATCATCATATAGTCTACATAAGTATCGTACAGGGTACGCTGTGCTATGCGACTGCCCTTACAGCATTCCTTCACCAGCAGCGGTTCGTCTGTGATATGTGTTTTCGTGTTCGTCAAATCCTGTTGTAAAGATATCAGTCAAACATTAGCCAACAGATAAGCACAACTAAACGAGTAAATGCAGGTAGGAGAGAAAGGGTTGCTTCAGGAAGAAATTATTTTTTCAATTGCTCCCACTCTTCACGAGTTATGTGGTAGACAATGTACTCCTTACCCTCAAATCGCTCGTATCTTTTATAGGGGGTCATACCGTTGCGGGTAGCTACTTTTATGGATGGTGTGTTTTCAGGGTGTATCAATGAAACTATATGCAGGACATTATTTGTTTCGAAACCATAGTCACGAAATAACATGGCTGCTTCCGTTGCATAGCCATTACCCCAGTATTTCGGCAGAAAGTGATAACCTACTTCTATTTCTTTATCCCCTTCTACATCTTGCAGTAACAAGCCACACATGCCAACCAGCTCATCGGTTTCTTTCAGCATAATGGCCTGCAAACCAAAGCTGCCTTCGTTATATCTTTTCAGTTGTGAGTTGATGAGGCTTTGAGAACAATCCATGGGAGTATACTCGTCAGGGAAATACAAAAAACGACTGCTGACCTTATTCTCAAAAAACGGTACCCATGTTTCAGCGTCTGTTTCTTTGAGGAACCTGGTGTACAGGCGTTCTGTTTCCAAGCCGTCTTTGTAATTCATAGATTGAAAATAAGACTAAAACGCAACAATGAACCCGATGGTAGGTATGATAACAGGGTCGCTATCATCAATGATATATGGTATGGCATTACTACCGTCAGACTTCAGTGGTTGCCCATCAGTAGTTTGGAAGGCAGAGTTGTCTTCTGTGCGTGCAAAGGTGTATTGCGGGAACTGTGGTTGAATACCGCCATAGACATTGGTTACATCTATGTATACATCCAACGACCACTTACGGAAGTTCCATTTTTTGTCAATGCGGATATCCATAGCATTAAATGCCTGCAAGCGTTGTGTGTTGAAGCGTGTATAGTCGAGTGTGCCCTGTCCTGTGGCTATGTAGTTTTGCTGTGAAGCAACGGGATCGAAAGGTGTAAATGGAGCGCCGCCCTGATAACGGAATTTTACTCCCAGTTCATAATTGCGCGGGAATTTATATCCGCCAATAAATGAGAGCAGGTGACGATTGTCCCATGATGCAGGGGCGTAGTTACCATCAAGATTGGTGAACTCACTGATGTAGTAGGTGTAAGAAAGTATAGCGAAGAAACGTTTGGTCAGTTTTTGCTGGAACATGAATTCTGCACCATAGCTTCTGCCTTCTCCTAATGTAATTACAGGCTCATTGCCCAATACACCGAAACCACCCCCTTTATTGGCTAGTGAGATACCATCGACAAGAGAGATGGGATAGCTGAGATACCTTTTATAAAAGCCTTCTATTGTAAAACGTGTATCTGCTTTTGGTAAGTATTCAAATCCGGCTACGAGGTGATCGCTCTTGGTGTAGTTCGCATTTCTATTAAACAGAGAGCCATTAGCATCTCTATACCCTAAAACTGTATACGGTGGTATTTTATGATAGCGGGCTACCGAGGCATTGAATTTAATATTCTTAGCAACTAAAACAGATGCCGCAAGGCGAGGCGAGAGTTGTCTGTGCAATTCATTACCCTGATCGGTAAAAGTGTTTCCGTCAGTACGTATACCGAAAGAGAGGTCTAAACGTTCTTTGAAGAATTTATGTGCTACCTGGGCGAATACACCATAGCGCACGAAATCTATCTCAGTAGTCCCCTGTACCTCAACTCCCGGTCGGATGCGGGTATAATACTCATTGGTGAACTTGTCGTATTGAGCCATGAGCCCGAAGCTATAACTCCACTTATCAAAGAATTTTTTGTATTCGAAACGGGTTTTATTCTCTATCTCCTGTGAGCGTATTTTCAGGATGCGCTCACTCTCTACCGGATTCTGATTATCCTCAAACTGATCCAGCTCGTTGTTGAGCATATTGCGGCTGGCGGTCAGGCTCCAGAAGCCGTTTTTGACTAATTTTTTCAGCCCGTAACCATTGGTATAGTTCCACTGGTTGATGGTGGGGTTACTCTTAATGATGTATACATTTTCAGGCGTTAGGTCGTCGGGGGTGATGAAACTGAAATTATCTATAGCACCAATGCCTAGTGTATAGAAAGTCAGTTTATCATTGATCTTGTAGTCTATCTTATATTGAAAATCCCAGTAAGACGGCTGTATGGGTATCTGCAAAGCCTGGAATAAAAATTGAAGGTAAGACCTCCGTGCTGACGCAAGAAAGGTCACTTTGTCTTTTACTATCGGGCCGTCTAATGTATATGCCAGTTCTGTAGCACTCAGGCGAACATTATGTTGTATGTTATCAGGGTTAGCTTTGCGCTGCTTCATCTGCAATACGCCGGAAAGTGCATTATCATAAAAAGAGGGGAAGGCAGAAGTGTAAAGGTTTACCTCATCAATAAATGATATGTTGACGATACCTATTGGGCCTCCGGCACTGCCCTGCGTGGCAAAGTGGTTGATGACAGGCACTTCAATACCATCCAGATAATAAACATTCTCATTGGGTGCACCACCGCGAATGATGAGGTCGTTGCGATAACCACCAACAGAGCCTGAGGTTCCTCCGACACCGGGGAAGGCCTGTATCACGCGGGAGACATCGAAGTTACCGCCCGGGTTACTCTTGATCTCCTGTGCAGATAGTGTTTGTAAAGAAAGGGGAGTCTCTGCTGATTTCTGAAAAGGATTACTACGAATGACCACCGTATTCAGATTGATGGAATTGCGCTCCAGCTCTACGTTCAGCACTTCGCTGTTACCGGTGGTCACTACTACATTGTATATAGTTTGTAAACGATAGTCTACCGATTTGATGCGGATGTTGTATGTTTTGGGTTCTATGTTCTCAATGCGGAAGCTACCATCAATATCCGTTACCGTGCCTATGTCGGTGCCTTCTAACGATACACTTACACTGGGTATAGGCTCCTGAGTTTTCTTGTCTACTACCGTACCCGTTATAGTGCCTACAGGGCCATAGTTCTGGGCAAAGGAATAAAGCGTTGTAATAACCAGAGCAATGAGTAAGGATACTTTCTTCATAAACATACCAACAATGGGCTATTGACAAATAATAGCATGAAATGTTCTGCAAAGTTGCATTAATATATCTTCAGTGTCAATCAGGCTTGTCTATACAATATACAAAAGACGATCAGGCTTAAGGTATGTTGATATAAGAGTGTCATAAAAAGTAGATATCTTCAACAATAACCTTAAACGGAGAAAAATATGTCTTCTAATCTTTCTATATCGCAACGCATACTCATCGGCCTGGTCTTAATAACGGCATTTGCACTAGTACTTGGCTCTAACAGATTAGATAAAAAGCATTTTGCTGAAATAGATCACAGAGTAAATTCTCTTTATCAGGATAGAGTAGTGGTACAAGGTTATATTCATCAGCTTAGTAACATATTTCATGAAAAGGAGCTGAAGATCATTCAGGGTAAAGAGCTTGCTGATAAAACTGCTGTAAATGAGCAGGTAAATAATATCCTGATCGATTTTATTAATACAGAGCTAACGCGCGATGAAGCCAAGAGACTCAATGAGTTGAAAAGTCTTTTTGAGCGCTACAAAAAAATAGAGGCTGATCTGATAAATGAAAATAATAAAACAGCAGCCATCAACACGCTGCATAAAATAGGAGAGAAATTAGATAGTCTTGTAGATATTCAATTGGATGAAAGTGGTAAGCAAACGATACTGTCCAATGATTCACTCCGTATGACCACTCTGCTGTCTAATATCGAAATTGCCTTTCTTGTTATATTGGCTGCAGGTGTTTTACTGTTAATGTTTGTTCCGGTAAAGGAAGAGGAGTAGGGAGATAAAGTGATTCTTCGAGTCCCAAAGAGGAGACTCGACTGGGAAAGAATACATTCATTTCTTACAGGTACGCCTAAACTTTCTAAGTGTTTTTTTAGAACCAGCCATTTTTCATCACTAAGTGTGGAGGCCGGATTTTGCCTTTGTTGGTGTTCCTCACCAACGAAACTAATATTGCAGGTGAAGAACACCTGCAATGGCGGAATAGAAAACTTAAATTTCTATTGGTACGGTCACAAGACCGACCAAATGGGAATATGTGTATATTATTACTCATAAATACATTCATTTCTCACAGGTATACCTAAGCGATCTAAATGCTTTTTTAAAGCAAGCCAATTTTTTCTTGTAAGTGTACTGGCAGGGTATCGTTTACTTTTATAGTCATTCGTGATAACCCTAATAAAATTCGGGAGTCTTGTAGCAGGACTTTCAAATACTACTTCTCGTACATCACTTAATTTGTACTTTTTCTTTCTCCAAATAAGATTATGGTTTTTTATTGTAAGGTACTCTACATCAACTAACACATAGTGAAATAAATATGAAAATCCTAAAACCCAACATGCCCAACCAGTGGCAAAAAGAATAACCTCTGATATTGATTTTGAAAAACCGTTTGTAATAAACACATATGGAAATATAATAGTGCTGCCCCAATAAAGCGTGCCTCGAAAACTAAGAAACTGGTTCCCTTTAAAGACGACTTCCTTATTACTTGGGTTTAAGTATCGATAATGTTTCTCATTTTTTATATTATGTATATTTTCCTCGATATATAGTTTTATTTCCCAAAGGTTAGTGTATAAGTCATCTGATAGTATTTTTCTTTTTCCGTTATTGAATTTAATCATACATCCTTCAGAAGCATTTTCGAAAAAACCGTTAGAATGCTTGCCAGTTAGTTTAACATCAACTATATCATCTATTTTATAGCTTTTCCATCCCAATGAAATTTGATTACCCTTTACCTTAATTGTTGGAGTTGCTCTAAATAATGCAAGAGGAGTAATTACTGCCAAAGAGTAACAAAATATGATACCTATCAGAGGGCCATTAATTGTAGCAGCATGTGGATTTTTTTGCTGTTCAAGGTACTCTTGCAAGGGTACTATTCCAAAGGCAATGAAAAGTAATGCAGGTGCAATTACTCCAAAATAAAAAAGTAAACTCCTTCTGGTTTTAATTTCTTGCATCAATAGAAAGCTAACCTAAAAATAAGCTATATATCATTTCCCCTGTAATCACCATCTTTGTAGTATGAACTGGAGTACGCTATACAGTGCCCGAAGGACAGGAGACGCCCCACGTAAGGATGGAGGTAGGCAGCAGTTGCGCAGCTCTTTCCAGCGCGATTTTGACCGTATCATTTTTTCCTCGGCCTTTCGAAGGTTACAGAACAAGACACAGGTTTTCCCCCTGCCGGGTTCGGTGTTTGTACACAACAGGCTTACACATAGCCTTGAGGTAGCCTCTGTAGGCCGGTCGCTGGGTAAGGCAGTAGGGGATAAAATAGCAGAAAAGCATATTGATGAGAGTGAGGGTTTTGATGAGTTCTATAAATATGAATTGCCATCAGTGATAGCGGCAGCATGTCTCGCACATGATATAGGTAATCCACCTTTCGGACACTCGGGAGAAGATGCAATACGTACCTTTTTTGAAGAACTGGAAGGAGCAGACAGAAAACAGGTATATGACAGCCTTAGCGATGCCCACCTGAAAGATTTTTTAAAATTCGAAGGCAACTCTAATGCACTGCGCGTACTCACCGATAATTTTAATGAAGATGTGGAAGGCGGTTATAAACTCACCTACACCACACTAGCATCTATCGTGAAATACCCCTGTAGTTCTGCTGAAGGATTCAATAAGCAAACAGGATTGATATCTACAAAGAAGTCTGGCTTCTTTCGTAGTGAGTTGGAAATATATAAAGACATTGCAGAAACACTGGGTATACCGAAGAAGGAAGGTTTTAGTGAAGTATACGCAAGGCACCCTTTCGTATACTTGACAGAAGCTGCTGATGATATTTGTTACCGTATCATTGATATGGAAGATGCACACCGATTGCACATTGTAACGCTGGATGAAATAAAAGAACTGTTCTATCCCTTCTTTAAAGATGGTAATGAATTCGGGCAGAGAGGGTATTTAGAGCGGAAGGTAAATGAGATAAAAGACGAGAACCGAAAGGTAGAATACATTCGTGCAGTGTGGATCAACCTGATGGTAGAAAAGCTGGCAGTTGTATTTATGGAGCAGGAAGAAGCATTGTTGAGCGGCACATTAGAAAAAGACCTGATGGCCTGCCTGCCTGATGAGGAGCAACTACTGATAAAAGCCATTAACGAGTTTTCTGTTAAGAACATTTATAATTATCGATCTGTTGTAGAAGTAGAGATAGCAGGTTATAATGTGATAGGCAGTTTGTTGAAAGAGCTATTGAATGCTGTCTTGCACCCGGAGCAACCGAAATCGTACAAGACCTTGCAATTGGTATCGCAGCAGTTTCCTGTATCGTTAAAGAAAGAATGGCTATACCACGACATACAGTCTATAGTAGATTTTATATCCGGCATGACCGACCTTTACGCAATTGATCTATATCGTAAAATAACCGGAATCAATATACCTGAGATAAGATAATATGCAGCACCCTAGAGACTTAAGAATAAAAGACTATACATATAATTTACCCGATGAGCGTATAGCGAAATATCCTTTGGAGCAGCGCGATGCATCTAAGCTGTTGGTGTATAAAGGGGACAGCATCTCCGAAGATAGGTATAGCAATATAGCTACACACATTCGGGAGAATAGCTTGATGTTGTTCAACCAGACCAAAGTGGTGCAGGCGAGGTTACTGTTTAAGAAAGATACAGGCGGAGTGATAGAAGTATTCTGTCTGGAACCGCATGAGCAGTATGGTGATGTGCAAAATGCTATGTTGCAACGTAGAAAAGTATTATGGAAGTGTATGATAGGTGGTGCCGGCAAGTGGAAGCATGGGTTGGTATTGCAACAGCAGCATGAGGATTTTACTTTGGGTGCATCTATAGTAGATAGAGATACAGGATCGTTTACTATTGAGTTGTCGTGGGAGAATGACCTAAGTTTTGCAGAGGTGTTACATATAGCAGGTAATGTACCCTTGCCGCCGTACATACATCGTGAAGCAGAAGAAAGTGATAAAGAAAGATACCAGACCATCTACGCCAAAGAGAAAGGCAGTGTAGCAGCGCCCACTGCAGGACTGCATTTTACTGATGCGGTAATGCAAACACTGGAGGAGAAGAACATCATAAGAGCGTTTCTTACGTTGCATGTAGGGGCAGGTACATTCATGCCTGTAAAGAGCGAGACCATGGAAGGGCACGAGATGCATGCTGAATGGATAGATGCGGAGGTAGATACTATAGAACGTATCATCAAAGCGAAGAAGGAAGGACAAAATATCATTTCAGTAGGTACTACCACCATGCGTACACTTGAGAGCCTTTACTGGATAGGAGTAAAATTATTAGAACATCAGAAGCCTGACTTTACAGGATATGCAGTGACACAGTGGGAGCCTTATGAGTTATCAACAAACCATAGTACCGAAGATGCGTTGCAGGCGTTAGTTGATTGGTTGTTGCTGAACAAGCAACATAAACTATTGACACGCACACAGATCATCATTGCGCCGGGTTATAAGAACAGAGTAGTAAATGCTTTGGTGACTAACTTCCACCAACCGAAAAGTACTTTGCTTTTATTGGTAGCTTCTATGCTTGGCGATGACTGGCGGAATGTATACGATCATGCATTGGAAAATGAGTATCGTTTTCTAAGTTATGGTGATGGATGCCTGCTATGGCCATAGTATTACAAAAGGCTTTTTACCCAAAGGTTAAGAAATAGTTACATAACCCTTCTAACTAATGTATTTAGTAGTTTTACAAGCATTAAAAACTTAATCAGTTGAATACCAAAGCATTTATAGAAGCTGCACTGGCAGAAGACATAGGAGATGGAGACCATTCTACATTAGCAAGCATAGCTGCTGAAACGGAGGGCACTGCAGTATTGAAGATAAAAGAAGATGGAATCATTGCAGGTATTGACCTGGCACAAGAGATATTCAAATATCTACAACCCGATGCTTCTTTTATTTTGAATAAGCGAGATGGCGATAAAGTAGAGAAAGGAGAGACTGCGTTTGAAGTTTCCGCAAAAGTGCATACGATACTACAAGCCGAACGTCTTGCATTGAATTGTATGCAACGCATGAGTGGCATTGCTACCATGACGAATAAATATGCAGACAAAATAAAAGGTTATAAAGCTAAGGTGTTAGACACACGTAAGACGACACCACTGTTCCGTGCGCATGAAAAAGAGGCTGTAAGGATAGGAGGGGGCTACAACCACAGGATGGGCTTGTATGATATGGTAATGCTTAAGGATAACCATATAGATTTTTGCGGCGGAATAGAGAAAGCCATTGATCGTACCAATGATTATCTCATCAAAAAAGGGTTGAAATTAAAAGTAGAGATAGAGACCCGATCGATAGATGATGTACGCAGAGTAATAGAACATGGTGGTGTCCATCGCATTATGTTGGATAATTATACGCCGCAACAACTGGAAGAAGCAGTAGAGATGATAGGTGGCGTTTACGAAACGGAAGCATCAGGAGGTATAAAACTGGACACCATAGAAAGCTATGCACGTACAGGTGTAGATTTTATTTCTGTAGGTGCGATCATTCACCATGCAGTAAGTATGGACCTGAGCCTGAAAGCACAGATATCATGATCAAAAAACATCTGGTATTCATCATCAACCCCAAGTCGGGTGTAAAGAAGAAAAAATCGGTGCAGCTGGCAATAGACTCAGCACTGGATACTGAACGCTTTACTTACGAGTTGGTGTATACCAAATATCCAAAGCATGGTACTGAGTTGGCTAAACAAGCTTCAGAAGAAGGTGCTTATGCTGTTGTAGCTGTAGGCGGTGATGGTTCTGTGAATGATATAGTAGCAGGGTTGGACGGTACAAGCACAGCATTAGCCATCATACCAAAAGGCAGTGGTAATGGTATGGCTCGTTCTATGAACATACCATTAAATACAGAAGAAGCTATACAGGTCATCAATAAAGGGAACTTTATTAATATGGATGTAGGCTATGCGAATGGCCAGCCTTTTGTTAGTAATGCAGGTGTGGCTTTTGATGCGTTGATCTCAAGGAAGTTTGCAAAGAGTGTAAGGCGTGGGCTGGCAATGTATAGCTGGTTGGTAACGCGGTATATGTGGACGTATAAAGAATGGGACTGGGATATAACGATTGATGGTGAGCAGATAAAAGAAAAAGCATTTATAATAAGTGTAGCCAATGGCAAACAGTTTGGTTATAACTTCCAGATAGCACCTGAAGCCAACTGGACCGATGGTTTGTTAGATATAATTGTCATCAGAAAATTCCCGAAGTTTTTAGGAGGGGCATTAGTATTAAGGGCCATTGTGGGTACGATCACTAAAAGCCCTTATGTGACACATTACCGTGGTAAAGAGATAAGCATATCGCACCCGGATCTGAGATTAATGCAAACAGACGGTGATGCACACCGTTGCGAGAACAAGGTTAATTTTCATGTGGAGAAAGGTAGACAAGTGGTATTAGTCCCATAAAAAAAGCCGGACATAAAGCCCGGCTAACAAGTAAGTACTTCTAGTTTTAGTGAGCGATATCGTATATCTTTTTGATCTTACCTAAAATACCTTCAAAATCAATATTCAGGTCTTTTAAGAGTCCCGTCTTCAGGTCAAATACCCAGCCATGTACTACGGGATAATTATTAGCTGCATATTGTTGTTGTACCTCTGCTGTTTTAATTACGTTGATACATTGCTCCTGTACATTCAGTTCAACCAGCCTGTTGTAACGGTCTCCTTCATCTTCAATAGCATCCAGCTCTTCCTGGTGCATGCGGTAAACATCGCGCACGTTACGCAACCATGGGTTTAGTATACCCAGATCTTGAGAGGTCATAGCAGCTTTTACACCACCACAATTGTAATGTCCGCATACTACTACATGTTTTACCTTTAGGTGTACAACGGCATAGTTGATCACTGACATCACATTCAGGTCAGTATTTACCACCATGTTCGCCACATTACGGTGTACGAATACATCGCCCGGGTCTAATCCCATTATTTGGTTAGCAGGAGCTCTACTGTCGGAGCAACCAATATATAGATAATCGGGTTGCTGGCCTTCTGCCAGTTTTTCGAAAAAATCGGCTTGAGAGCCTTTCATCTTCTTTACCCATTGTCTGTTGTTCTCAAAAACCTGTTCGTAAGTGGCTGCCATAATTGCTATAGTTTTAGTTTGGTGCAATAATAAAGATACTGCATAAAGATCTTTATAGAGAAAATGTTAAGTATTTCCTAGTATTTCAGATACGGGGGAATATCTTTTACTTTTGTGCACCCAAAACATAATTTATTCTATGAAACTGGTAACATATTCAAAAAACGGAAAAGAGCAATTAGCATTTTACATCAACGATAAGTTGTATGATACAAATGCTGCTAATAACAGGCTACCTGATAACATGAAGGAGCTACTGGACAACTGGGAAGCAATGGTTGATACTGCTCGTCAGGCAGAAGATGATATTAAGAGTGGTAAGAATACCAGTGTTGAAGGTGTGGCTTATGAAGGTGCGACTATTCTGGCACCGGTACCACGTCCTACCTCTTGCAGGGATGGATATGCCTTCCGCCAGCACGTAGCGGCAGCGCGCCGTAACCGTAAGGTGGATATGATCCCTGAGTTCGATCAGTTCCCGATATGGTACTTTACTAACCATAATGCTATACAAGGCCCCGGTGATGTGCAATGTATGCCTGACCACTTCCATAAACTGGATTTTGAACTGGAAGCTGCCGTAGTATTAGGTAAGAAAGGACGCAATATACGTGCTGAAGAAGCGGATAACTATATAGCAGGTTATATGATCATGAATGATCTTAGTGCCCGCCTGATGCAGATGGAAGAAATGAAGTTGAACCTGGGACCTGCTAAGGGTAAAGACTTTAGTACAGTAATAGGACCAATGATGGTAACACCTGATGAGTTGGAAAAATGGCGTATACCTTCAAAAGAAGGACATACAGGTAGTAACTACGACCTGAAGATGCGCTGCTGGGTGAATGGCGAACAACTGAGTGAAGGCAGTATGGGTGATATGGACTGGACATTTGCTGAGATCATTGAACGTTGTGCGTATGGTGCAGATGTATTGCCGGGCGATGTGATAGGCAGCGGTACGGTAGGTACGGGTTGCTTGCTGGAGCTGAACGGTACAGGATTGTTCAACGACCCGAACTATCAGGTGCAATGGCTACAGCCTGATGATGTGGTAGAAATGGAGATAGAAGGACTGGGTAGGTTGAGCAATAAAATGGTGAAGGTAGATACAGATTACAGCCTGTTGGCACTGAAGAAGAATCTGTAGAAATAACTGTCATGCTGTCCCGATGGCAATCGGGATCGGTTCAGCATCTCATGAAATACAAGCGGGCATAATGCCCGCTTTTTTTATGTGCCTGTTCTACTGTTCTTGTTCTTATTTAAGAACAGGCTTTTTTGACATACTCGTAACATATAGTTGAGTAATTTAATGATATGAAAACCTGTCTTTCATTAATGTTCGCGGTATTGCTTGCGGCTGCAAGCTACGGGCAGGATATATCAGGTGAGTGGAAGGGCAATTTTAAGTTCAATGTTTTTAATACAGTTCAGTCCATACAGGTATTGATAGTGAAACTGGAATTGTACAATGACTCATTGATAAAAGGAACAACATTTCTTGGGTATAAAAGCGGGAAGTATGAATATTACAGATTGCGGGGCGTATACCATAAGGATAAGGGAGTGTTGTATTTTGAGGAATATGAAGACATAATAGTTTCCAGGAACTTAGGAGGGTATGTTAAAGGCAACTATACGATGTCGTTGTCTGTAAAAGATAGCGTGCTTAGGATGGACGGACGTTGGAGAGAGAATGGTACCTCAGTAGGGCTATTGAACTCAGGAGTATGGCTGGAAAAACAACTTCGTGATGACATTAATGAAGGTGTTGTGAATAATGAAGACGCTGACGATGTTCAGGCCACTATGCAACTTGGCGATGATGTGGAGTTTATCACAGTTGCAGTAAAAGATAATGCAGAAGCTGATGGCGACCGTATATCACTATATCTGGATAGTAACCCTATTTTACAAAGTGAAATACTGACCAACACACCGATCATACTTACACTACCGATAGTTGGCAGTACCAGCCGTATAAGAATGATAGCAGACGATGAAGGCAGCGTACCGCCTTGCACAGCTAATATCGTCATTACCGCAAATGGACAGCAGATGGAGCAGGATGTATGGAGCAACTCTGATACTAATGGTGTAATTGAGTTGAGAGTGGTGGAATAATGTTCTTACTGTTCTTGTTCATATTTAAGAACAGCCTTTTTTACATACCTCTAACATATAGTTGAGTAATTTACTGATATGAAAACCTGCTATTCATTGATGTTCGCTGTATTGCTTGCTGCTGCAAGTTATGGGCAGGATATATCCGGTGAATGGAAGGGTAATTTTAAGTTCAATGTATTTAATACAATTCAACCGACACAGGAGCTGATAGTAAAACTGGAAGTATATAATGATACATTGGTGGAGGGGACTACTTTTCTCGGTTATAGAAGAGGCAAGTTTGAATATTACAGAGTACGGGGAGTATATGATAAAGATAAGGGGGTGGTTTTTTTTCGTGAGTATCAGGATATACAGGTAACACCCAGCTTTTTTGTGGATTATGTAAAGGGTAACTACTCAATGTCTTTGTCTGTAAAAGACGGTATGCTGAGAATGGACGGACGATGGAGAGAGAACGATACCGAAATTGGGGTAATGAACTCAGGAGTATGGTTGGAGAAAAATTTGCCTGATAGCACTGCAGAAGGTGAGATGAAAATTCAGGAGCCGGATAAGGTACAGGCAACTATGCTGCTAAGTAGTGATGTGGAATTTATAGAGGTTGCAATAAAAGATAATGCAGAAGCAGATGGTGACAGGATATCACTATTTTGGGACAGCAACCAGATTCTGCACAGAAAAGAGCTCACTAATACTCCTATTGTTTTGACATTACCAGTAGTAGGCAAGACAACCCGATTAAGAATGATAGCAGATGATGAAGGTAGCGTACCGCCTTGCACCGCTAATATCGTCATTACTGCAAATGGACAGCAGATGGAGCAGGATGTATGGAGCAACTCTGATACGAATGGTGTGATAGAGTTGAGAGTGGTGGAATAGTAAGATAAGTTTACTAATATAGCCTGTAATATCAATGCAATGTACAAGTATATAACAACAATAATTGCCCTTATCATTCTTACCATCAATGCTAGTGCGCAGCACAGTCAACCAGACTTTAACAACTGGGTAGAGGAATCTAAAAGTAATTTCAGGTTGCTACCTCGATATGGGCATATAAATAAAACAAGGCAACAATTAGAAGCAGACAGCGTATTTGTTGCAGAGATACTGGCTTTGCCTGATTTTAAAAGCAGGAGACAAGAATCTGATGGGTTAGTGCAAAAAGGGTTTCAATATCTATATCGTGGGGATGTAAAAACAGCTATGTACAGGTTTAATCAGGCATATCTTATTGACTCGACAAATAGTAATGACTACTGGGGTTATGGAGCAGTGTACATGTATTTTGGAAAATATGACCTGGCTGCTGAACAATACAAAACAGGGCTAGCAAAAGACCCTGATAATGCATATATCCTCACCGATTATGCAACACTGTATATGGGAAAATTTTACAATGGTGATGAAACGGCAGTTGATACTGCACTTCAATACCTGATAAGGTCTTACGACATCAATAATAGTTACGGTAGCACTTTATTTAAGCTATCAATATGCTACTGGATGAAAGAAGATTGTGAGAAAGCGAAACTATATCTTCAAAAGTGTGAGGCCATTCAGCCTGAATTGATCACCAACGCATACAGGGCAGACCTGAAAAAAGTTTGCGATTAGCGGACAGTATATTTTTTTGCGCCGAGTCCTGAAGAGACTCGGCTTGGAATAAGAAGTTTGTGTACTAATATTCTTACTGTTCTTGTTCTTATTTAAGAACAAGAACAAACAATGTACTTTCCACCCCACATAAAAATCCCTATTTTCGCGGCATATGAAACAGCTAACAACAGATAGTATAATAGGAGTAGTTGGTGCAGGTGCTATGGGCAGTGGTATTGCACAGGTAGCAGCACAGGCAGGGCATAAGGTATATGTGTATGATGCCAATGAGCAGGCATTAAATAAGTCGGATGCTAACCTGAAAAAGATACTCAAGCGACTGGAGGAGAAGGGGAGGATAGACAATGCAGACGAGATAGACGCACGTGTGAATTATGTAGAAGACCTGACTGCCTTACAAGAATGTGACCTGATAATAGAAGCTATTATTGAAAAGCTGGACATCAAGAAAAATGTATTTCACCAACTGGAGCAGATAGTAAGTGATGATTGTATACTGGCAACGAATACTTCTTCATTATCTGTTACGTCAATAGCCGCAGCCTGCAAAAAAGCAGAGCGTGTACTTGGCTTGCACTTTTTTAACCCTGCACCACTAATGGCATTGGTAGAAGTAGTGCCGGCTGTGCAGACTGATACCGCATTGGTTACTGCTTGCAAGGAGCTGATGAGCAACTGGAAGAAAGTACCTGTTGTGGCCAAAGACACACCGGGCTTTATTGTGAACCGAGTAGCAAGGCCATTTTATGGTGAGGCTATACGTATATACGAAGAGGGTATTGCAGACATTGCTACAATAGATTGGGCAATGACAGAAATAGGTGGTTTCCGTATGGGGCCGTTCACACTTACAGACTATATAGGCCACGATGTGAACTATGTAGTGACAGAAACGGTATTTGAATCTTTCTTTTACGATCCGAGATATAAACCATCATTTGCACAAAAGCGTTTGCTGGAAGCGGGCTGGTTAGGACGTAAGTCTGGAAGGGGCTTTTACAATTATGCGGAAGGAGCTGCTCAGCAAGAACCCAATAAAGATGAAGCACTCGGCAAGCAAATAGTAGAACGTGTAGTGGCAATGCTCATTAACGAAGCTGTAGATGCCCTTTACCTGAACATCGCCTCAGCAAAAGACTTAGAGTTGGCGATGACCAAGGGGGTAAACTACCCTAAAGGGTTATTGCAATGGTGTGACGAGTGGGGAGCAGAGAAAACACTGAATATACTGGATGGATTGTATAATGATTATCACGAAGACAGGTATCGTGCCAGCGTATTGCTGAGAAAGCATGCTAAAGACGGTAAGAAGTTCCGGTAGTATTTAATAGGTTTTCGGGTCGCAGTCTTTGAAGTCGGTGTCATTCATGATGTCTTCTATGTGCTCCATAGCGTCACTGAACTGAGGATATTTCTCCATCATCTTCTCCAGCCTGCAGTCGCACATTTCTTTGGCTTGCGCTTCCATGGTCCCGTTCTCTCGGGCAGTTTTCATACATGCCTTATGAAACATATCTCGCGTTTCTTTATCCCATGTGTTCTCACAGGCAGTAAAGAGGAAACAGATCAATAATATGGCTGAAAGATAGTTTTTCATATATTGGAGTTAAAGGGAGCTGATCTCTATTGCTAACGTTATTGTGTTACAGAAAATTACAACCTTATGTTTAAAATAACGATTTTATACGGTGCTATTCGCGAAGGAAGATTAAGTATCAGGGCTGCAAGAGCTGTAGAGCGTGCATTGAAAGATAACGGTAAGGCAGATGTCACACTCATAGACATAAAAGACTATAACCTGCCCGTAATGGAAAAGAGGCTGAAATTCATGGATGACCCACCTGAAAGTCTTGTGACCATTAGTAATGCACTTAAGGGTGCTGACGGACTGATCTTTGTAACACCGGAATATAACAACAGCTACAGTGGGGCATTAAAAAATGCGGTGGACTATTTCACTGCCGAATGGTCTAAAAAACCTATTGGTATTGTATGTGGCTCAAACGGCAGAATGGGTGGCATCAATGCGTCGAACCTGCTACAATTGCTGGTCTTGGCCATCAATGCCTTTCCCATGCCGTATAAACTATTAGTTCCGGAGTTGGACAAGTCACTAAGCGAAGACGGTATACCACAGAATGAGATCATGGAGAAGAATCTGAAAAAGTACGTTGATGAGTATCTGTGGTTTGTCGAAGCCATCAGTACGCAGACTAAGAAGCAGTAACTGCTACATCACAAGTACTTCATTCTGCTGATAGATGACATTATCATCATCTCTCAATATGACCGTGTACTTACCTTTAGGTACTTTTTTAGGATCAAACTCTACTGTTGCTTTATGGCCCCTTGAGGTGATGGTTTCGTCATTATGTTCATAGAAAACCTCTCCATCTTCTTTAAGCACAAATACGTGTAGGTTCCTGTTGCTGGTACTATTCTGCCATTCTACCACCACTACATATTTTTCAACTTCAGGGTTAAAAACCGGGGCACAGGTAAAATTGCTATTTCTGGTATTGTCACTGCCGGCATCGTAATTCACCTTATGTATGGTGTAGAACTGTGGTATCTCTCTGCCGGTCTTTTTTGCGATCATTTTAATCAACTCTTTTGATAGTCCGGTATCCTGTCGGGAGTAGATGGTAGATAAAGAGTGGTTATTGGTAAGGCTCCAGATAGCACTTTGCCCCATGCCGTTATAAAGTTTGTGCTGCCTGATAAAATCTGCTACGCTTACCATAACATCATCTCCCTGCCTCAGTAGTTTATAATTGATGTTGCGCCTTGGTGAGCTGGCATAGCTTTTACCACAGAAGGTTTGCAGAATGGCACAGGTGTCTTTTTGAGGTAATATAGCAAGGTAAAAACCACCAACGGCAACAAGGTCTTGATAACTGGTATCTGACGGTTGGAATATTAATGCGGGGTCGACATATACATTCAAAGGTGCTGAGGTATTGTTCTTCACTTTCAGGTCTAAACATTCGCCACGATAGCCGCCTAATGATATAGCTTCTATCTGCACAAATTTCTTCTGTATTGCTTTTGAGAGCAATACGTCTTTCACAGTTGCATCGGCCGTGTAATAACATAATGATGCGAAAAAGAAAATTAAGGCTTGATAGTATTTCATATGGGTAATCTTTAAAATAAGATAACGATACTGTAGTATAGAATATTGCTAGTGCCTGTTAAGAAAAGATAATCTCGTACAGAGCTGTTTTTGCCTTATTTTTGCAGCCCGATGAATTTAGAGGTGTTGCAGGAACTGTATCGGAATGATATCCGCATAAAACAAATTGCGGGAGGGGTCTCATTGTCCGAACCGAAGCTCAGGGTACAGTTAAAAAATCTAAGAGGGTCTTCCATCAACTTTATTGGTACTACAGTTTGGCAGCTAAGTGATGCCAACCACGTATTTATTTTGAACGATAAAGAAGAGGCAGCGTATTTCCATAATGATCTTGAAAACCTTACGGGAGCATTAGATATCTGTTTCTTTCCTGACTCGTTTAAAAAGACAGGGAGCTTCAATGAACTCAACAGCAGTCATATAATGCTGCGTACAGAAGCACTGACCAAATTCAGTAAGAAAGAAACGCATAAGAAGGTACTGGTTACCTATCCTGAAGCACTGTTTGAGAAAGTGGTGAACCCGGATACCTTATCGGGTAATATCATCAGTATTAAAGTTGGTGAGATACTCAAAGTAGATGACTTGCTACAACAGTTTGTCGGCTTGGGGTTCAAGAAAGAAGACTTCGTTTACGAACCGGGGCAGTTTGCCATACGTGGTGGTATATTAGATATTTACTCTTTCGGTAACGAGCACCCGTACAGGGTAGAGTTGTTTGGTGATGAGGTAGACAGTATCAGGATATTCGATCCTGAAACACAATTGTCTGAGCGAAAATTGTTGCAAGTATCTATCCTGCCAAATATTGAAACTAAGTTTGAGACACAGGAGAAAATATCACTACTGGATTATTTGCCGGAGAATACGGTTATCTGGGCAAAAGACTTTGACTTTACACTTGGCAAAATAGGTAAGCTGGAAGAAGAGCTACCGGAAAAAATAGAATTAAGTGACGTTGCCATTGATCATGAAGAGGCATGGCTGAAGCAGCTTACTAAAGATGATTTTGAGACTACTGAGGGTTGGTTGTCTAAAATAAAAGACCGTCACTTATTAGAGTGGTATAATCATTCACTGGAAAAGTTGACAAAAGGCGAACTGACCGCCAGCCTTGATTTTGCTACTGAAGAACAACCTGTTTTCAACAGGCAGTTTGACCTGTTAATTAAAGACCTGCAAACAAGAACAGCACAGAAGTATACCATATATATATTTGCCGAAAACCCTAAACAGACCAGCCGATTACACAGCATTTTTGAAGATCTTGATGCGCGTATCAATTTTGTACCGATACCTAAGGCGATCAGTAATGGTTTCATAGATCATGATAAGCATTTGTTATGCTATACAGACCACCAGATATTTCAACGGTATCATAAATACAAGGTAAAGCAGGCATACACTAAAGGTAAGGCACTTACCATGCGCGCTTTGCGCGAGCTGCAGCCGGGAGATTTTGTAACACACATAGATCATGGTGTGGGCGTGTATAGTGGTTTGCAGAAAATTGAAGTGAATGGAAATTTGCAGGAGGCAGTAAGAATTATCTACAGGGATAATGATGTGTTATATGTCAACATCAACTCTCTGCATAAAATAAGTAAGTATACCGGTAAGGAAGGTACGAAGCCCAAAGTGAACAAGCTGGGTAGTGATGCCTGGCAGAAGCTGAAGAATAAAACCAAGAAACAGGTAAAAGATATAGCTACTGACCTTATCAAACTATATGCAAAAAGAAAAGCATCTGAAGGTTTTGCCCACAGTAAAGACACCTATTTACAAACAGAGTTGGAAGCATCTTTCTTTTATGAAGACACACCCGATCAGGGCAAGGCAACTGAAGATGTTAAACGCGATATGGAAGCGCCTACCCCTATGGACAGGCTGATATGCGGAGATGTAGGTTTTGGTAAAACAGAAGTAGCCATACGTGCAGCATTCAAAACTGTAGTAGACAGCAAACAAGCAGCCATACTTGTGCCTACAACCATACTGGCGTTTCAACACTATCAAACACTAAAGAGCAGGCTGGAAGATTTTCCTTGTAATGTTGATTTTATCAACCGTTTCAAATCAGCTAAAGAAAAAAAGGAAACACTCAAAAAACTGGAGAACGGTGAGATAGATATCATTATAGGCACCCATGCTTTACTAGGCAAGTCGGTGAAGTTCAAAGACCTTGGCTTGTTGATAATTGATGAAGAACAAAAATTTGGTGTTGCAGCTAAAGAAAAGCTGCGTGAGCTGAAGGCAAATGTAGATACACTCACGCTTACGGCTACGCCTATCCCTCGTACGTTGCAGTTCTCACTGATGAATGCACGCGACCTGAGTGTGATGAATACGCCACCACCTAACAGGCAACCTGTAGAGACCGAGGTAATGGTGTTTGATGAATATGCTATTCGTGATGCGATATACTACGAAACAGAACGTGGAGGACAGGTGTATTTTATACATAACAGGGTACAGAGCTTGCCTGAAATGATGACTTTGTTGCGCAACCTTTGTCCGGATCTGGAGATAGGTATGGCACATGGGCAGATGGAAGGTAACAAACTGGAGAAGGCATTAATTGACTTCATAGAGCATAAATACGATGTGTTATGCTGTACCAATATTGTAGAGAGCGGTGTTGACATTTCTAATGCCAATACAATAATCATCAATAATGCACACCAGTTCGGGTTAAGCGACCTGCACCAGTTACGCGGACGCGTTGGTCGTAGTAATAAGAAGGCATTTTGCTACCTGATGGCACCGCCAATGAGTACATTGCCCAATGACAGCCGTAAACGCTTACAAACCTTAGAGCAGTTCAACGAATTGGGTAGTGGCTTCCAGATATCTATGCGCGACCTTGATATTCGTGGTGCAGGCAACCTTCTGGGTGGTGAGCAAAGTGGTTTTATTGCTGAGATAGGTTTTGAGATGTACCAGAAGATATTGAATGAAGCTATCAGAGAATTGAAACGTACAGACTTTAAAGAAGTTTTTGCTGAAGAACTGGAACGCAAGAAAGACTTTGTATCTGATTGTACAATTGATACAGACCTTGAAATACTGATACCTGACACTTATATTGACAATATTACAGAAAGGTTATCCTTGTATACCCAATTGGATGATATAGAAGAAGAAGAGGTGCTACAGAAGTTTGCAGAAGAGTTGAAAGACAGGTTCGGGCCTATCCCAAAACAGGTAGAAGAGCTATTTACAACTATCAGGTGCAGGTGGATGGCCAAAGATCTTGGTTTTGAGAAAATGATATTGAAGAATGACCAATTACGCTTGTACTTCATCAGCGACCCTGATTCACCATATTTTGAGTCTGAAACATTCAACCATATAATGATGTTTATCCAGACTCATGTAAATAACGCTAAGTTGAAACAGGTAGGTAAAAACTTTTTACTAAAAGTGGACAGGATAAGTTCTATGCAGGATGTTCATCAACTTCTTAGTAGAATTATTTCGTCTCAGCAGGTGCCAACACACACTACACAGTGATTTATTTATACTTTGCCGTATATTAGTACAAATAGTTCCCCTATTTGAGCGATATAACTAAAATAGTAATTGCTGATGACCATCATATCCTACTGGATGGATTAAAGGCTATGCTCGAAAAGCAGGATGGAATAGAAGTTGCCGGCATTTATGAGCAGGGACAGGAGTTGCTGGATGCTTTGCCTAAAACCAAACCTCATATTGCATTGGTCGACATCAATATGCCGGGCATGCCTGGTCCGGAGTTGACACAAAAAATAAAAGAAAAGTATCCTGATATAAATGTCATCACCTTATCAATGTATGATGACGCAGCACACATAATGGAGATGGTAGAGGCCGGGGTGTCTGGTTATTTGCTTAAGAATGTGAATGATAAGGAACTTGTTGAAGCTATTAAGCAAGTAAAAAATGGTAAGATGTACTTCTCCTCTGAGGTTTCTGAAAAAATCACCAACCTGGTAATACAACAACAAAAAAAGCTGGAACAGCCGCAGCAACCTAAACTTACCGACAGAGAGCTGGAGGTATTAAAACTCATTGCTGAAGAGCATAACAATGCAGAAATAGCTGATATTCTTTTCATTAGTGAAAGAACTGTTGAAACTCACCGTAAAAATATGCTCCGCAAAACAGGAAATAAAACAATTGTAGGGCTAATAAAGTTTGCTCTTGAACAAGAGCTGATATGACCTGGCGACATGCCTTCTACGTGCTAGCACGGATATATAAATACCTTCACACCTGTATGTCACTGACTTCGAGCAAAGTATATCTTTGTGAAAAGATAAACGCATTACTAATCAAAATCTTTATGAAAATGAAAAAACTAATTCAACTAGTAGTACCGATGGCTTTAGTAGTTTTCGGGCTGTCATCTTGTGATAAAGACGATAATCCGACCCCAACTACAACTACTCCAACTCCGACCACTCCAACAGCGCCAACACCACCTACGCCCGGGATAAGTGGTGATTATTATGGTTTAATGGCAGCTATACAGATGGAATTTTCATATTCCAACCCTCAGATCCCACAGCCAGTAAGCATTAATTCTGAATTAGGTGTTGCATCATTCTACACTAACCCTAGTAGCATTGAGAGAAAAGATGCAGGAACTGTGAAAGTAAACAATGAAGCATTAGAAAAACAAACAGGTAACAGCTACTTCATTAATGCAACTCCCGGACTTACTCCTTCAACACTTAACCTTACAAGTGGTGTGAGTTGGGATGTTAGTGGGTCTGCTGATGTTGCTGCTTTTAGTTTCACACATACAGGTACTTTCCCTGACTATACAGGAACATTACCTACTTCTATTGATAAGTCACAGGACTTAGAAATTACCCTTGGCAGTAATGTTACAAATGCTGATTCAGTGCTTGTTGTAATAGTTCCTCCTAGCGGAAGTGTTATTATGCATACATTTGCCAGCAATATAGCAAAAGCTGTAGTGCCTTCTGCTGACCTTAATGGTTTGCCTGGTGTAAGTGATAATACTGCATATTTAGAAGTGATACCTTATACTTACGAGATAGATACAAAAAATGGTAAGAGGTATGTTTTCGTTAAAGAGAAAGCAGTAGTGACAGGTGTTAATATCAACTAATTTCTGTTATAGATCATGCATAAAGTAAAAACGGAACCCATATGGGTTCCGTTTATTTATTTATAGTTTTATCAGGTCGTCTGTTTTTCGATCATAGAAATGATAGCCTGTTAATGTAGCATCATTATCAGGTATCACTTTCATTTTCACTTTATATTTCTTGTTCCACTTCTTTCTTATAGATGAAATAATACCCTTATTCAGGTATGCTTCCATTATAGGATGAACATGCAATGCGAGTTGCCTGTGTCCCTGGTTCACCAAATATGCCAGGTCTTTTTCTATCTCATCTGCCAGTAATATAGATGGGCCAACTTTGCCTGTGCCGCTACACGTAGGGCATGCTTCCGAGGTGGAAATGTTCAACTCAGGCCTCAGGCGCTGACGAGTGATCTGCATCAGCCCGAACTTAGAAATAGGCAAAACTGTATGGCGTGCACGGTCATGCTTCATAGCATTCTCCAGTGCTTCCAGTACCTGCTTCTTATTATTCGGCAACTTCATATCAATGAAGTCGATGATGATGATGCCGCCCAGATCTCGCAGACGTAATTGTCTGGCTATTTCCTGAGCTGCCTCCAGATTGGTAGTAAGAGCATTTTGTTCTTGCCCTAATTCAGCACTACGCGTACCGCTGTTTACATCTATTACATGCAATGCTTCTGTATGCTCAATGATAAGGTATGCACCGCTTGACATATTTACGGTCTTTCCGAAAGAGGCTTTTACCTGTTTGGAAATACCATAATGATCAAAAACTGATGCCCCATTATTATGGAAGCTCACAATATCTTCTTTTTCAGGAGCTATGCGAGAGATGTAATCTTTTGTTTCTGTCAGTAGTTTTTTATCATTCACTACTACTTTCTGGAAGCTTTCACTGAGCAGGTCACGAAGGATAGATGTCGTCTTATCCTGCTCTCCCATTATGAGTTTGGGCGCTTTTGCCTTCTTCAGATTGTGTTGGATGTCTGTCCACATTTTGGTCAGCTCCAACACGTCGTTATGAAGCTCAGCGGTATTCTTGCCTTCTGCAGCGGTACGTACTATTATCCCGAAGTTCTTTGGCTTGATAGCTTCAACTATTCGTTGTAGTCGTTTGCGCTCATCAGCTGAATGTATTTTGCGGGAAATAGCTACAACATCATTGAAAGGTGTAAGCACCACAAAACGCCCCGGTAGAGATATTTCACCACTAAGGCGTGGACTTTTGTTTGAGATAGGTTCCTTTAATATCTGCACAAGTACTTCCGGCTTATGGTTCAGTACTTCTGTTACCTTACCTGTTTTAAGTATTTCAGGTTCATTATGAAAGTTACCGAAACTATTGCCCCAGGGAGTATTACCATCTAAGGAAAGTTTGGTGAATTTCAGTAACGAACGTATGTATGGGCTAAGGTCTGTATAGTGCAAAAAAGCATCTCTTTCGAAGCCCACTTCAACAAAAGCGGCATTCAGCCCGGGCATAAGTCTTTTTACTTTGCCCAGATATAGGTCACCCACAGCAAAGTTGTTCTGCCCTTTTTCAAAGTGGAGCTCGACCAGTTTTTTATCTTCCAATAGTGCTATTTCAACACCATCCCCGGAAGAATTGATGATCAGTTCTTTATTCATGTATCCGTCATTTTCCCGGCACTCATCTCCATTGTCTCTAAGGTTGGAGTTCCTATGCTATCTCGGTGGGACTTTAACGACAAAACCTTACACCTGTTTACATATCATTAATGTAATGGATGTAAGGAAATGAAGAGTATTGAGAAGAGTACCGGCTATTTAGCCGTAGTCTCTACTTATTTCTTCTTATGACGGTTCTTTCTTAAACGCTTTTTACGTTTGTGTGTTGCTATCTTATGTCTTTTTCTTTTTTTACCGCAAGGCATAATTAATAGATTTTAAATTATTTAAATGAATTTATGTATTCGTCAATATCGCTACTAAACTGTGGGTTATCTATGATCACTTTACTCTTTTCAAACAGTTCAATAGCTTTTTGCTTATTGCCTTTATTTTTGTAGGCTTCGGCCAGAGGCAACATTGCTTCTGTGTTTTCAGGTTCTATTTTGAGAACCGTTTCAAACCTGCTGATCGCCTTGTCAGTCTGCCCTGAGCGCATGGACAATTGACCGAGCATTAAATTTGCAGGAACATTGTCCGGGTCTTTTCTGGTTATTCCTAATAAGATCTGTATCCCTTGCATTGGTTGGCCTGTACCATCTACATATGCTGATGCCAAAGCCATTTTTACAGTGTCATTATCAGGGTTTATTTCCAGTGAGCGCTCAAAACTTGAAATCGCATTTTGAGTGGCCCATTCTTTAACCTGAAGTGTTGGCGCATTACGCATTAACTCCAAATTAAATCGGCCTGCAAAGTTCAGGCTTTTTTCTGAATTATCCAACTTTGCTCCTTCAGTGTAATAATATATTGCAGCTACAAACTGCTTGTGTTCGAGCAACAGATCGCCAATGGCTTTAAATATATTGTACTTAGCGCTGTCCGTATCAACAGTTGCAAGCCTGGTTTTATGATCAGCTAAATCCTCTGCGGCATGTTCAGGCAGCGTATTTTCAATAGCTGTAATCATAGAGTCGACCGATAATGGTGCGGTATGGCTATGGCTGTCTGAGTTGGCAGCCATATCTGCACCTTCTGGTTTATTATTCGGAGGAGTAGTATTCAACCCCCAATACATAAAGGCTATCAGCCCGATAGCAGCGATAATTGTGATATAATGACCTGAACGCAATTAATAAAGATTTTGCGCAAAGGTAAGAAAACAAGTGTTGTACAAACTGTTGTTGTTATTTATGAGTCATCCTGGGTATCATCACCCTTGCTTTCGGTTAAGCTATGGGTAGATGTTTTAACAGAGTTGACGAACTCTTTAGCAGGTTTAAAAGCCGGGATATAGTGTTCCGGTATTTCAACAGCTATATTCTTTTTGATATTGCGACCTATTTTGGCTGCGCGCTTTTTTAGTATGAAGCTACCAAAGCCACGGATATATACTGGTTCACCTTCGACTAGCGAAGTTTTTACTTCTTTAAAGAATGCTTCTAAAGCAACGAGTATGTCCACTTTCGGTATTCCTGTTTTTTCGGCTATACTGTTGACAACGTCAGCTTTTCTCATGACTTGGTTTTTAAATGATGCAACTAATATTTTTCTACTTCAAATTTAAGTGTGAACCGGGATAGTATATAAATATAATACAACTATTGAATTTTTCATATATACAATAGCGTTTTCAAAATATAAAATAACTTATTAAATACCAACAAACTAAGTAACGGTATTAAAAAGTTAATATAGTAAGTTATATATTAACATAAATCAAATTAGGGTATATGTTGTAGCTATATAGGCATTATAAGTGCTAACAGGGCTGCATTCAGCTTTATTTATCAGGCTTTTGGCAATTGCAGGTTACTTTTGTGTGGCTAAAACCGGAAATGTGGAACAGAATAAGAAAAGAAAGGCTGTAGCGTATTGGTTGCTTACAGGTGTTATCATGATCATGATACAAGTACTGCTTGGAGGAGTGACACGTTTGACTGGGTCAGGACTATCTATGACAGAGTGGAAGCCGATAATGGGTGCTTTACCGCCTCTTAACGAGCAAGACTGGCAAGAAGCATTTGAAAAGTATAAACAAATAGCACAATACAAATACCTGAACAGCCACTTTGAATTGTCAGATTTCAAGAGCATTTATTTTTGGGAATGGTTGCATAGGCAGTGGGCAAGGATTTTTTTGAGTGGTGTATTCATAATAGGTTTTGTGTATTTCCTTGTGAAGAAATATTTCGAGAGAGAAATGGTCATACCGCTGATCATTTTATTTGTATTAGGAGCTATGCAGGGCTTAATAGGCTGGATAATGGTTGCCAGCGGATTGAATGATACTGATCTGTATGTAGATCATATAAAGCTGGCCATGCACTTTATAGCTGCTTTAATATTATTGTGTTATACATTATGGTTTGCTTTAAAATTATTAATACCTGATACAGAGCTGGTTTACAGCAGTAGGCTAAGAAATTTCACACTTATTACTATCATAGTTCTTGTGGTGCAGCTAGTATATGGCGCATTCATGGCAGGGTTAAAAGCAGCATTGGCCGCACCTACATGGCCCGATATCAATGGCATGTATATACCTGACAATTTAATGGTGCAGAGTTTCATTGATCATCCGATAAATGTGCACTTTATGCACCGGCAACTGGCATACCTGCTGCTTACATTAGTAATACTATGGTTCGGTTCAGCCACAAAAGCTGCTATTAAAAACAATGCACAATACTTGAAACGTGCACGTTGGTGGCCTTTTATACTAGTTTGGGTGCAAGTATTGCTTGGGATATTTACAGTCATAAGTGCTCCGAAAATGGTGGTGGGTAAATTTGGTACTTATGAAATATTGGCTGAATTACATCAACTGTTCGCCATGTTCCTGCTCATGTCATTGGTAGTGAATATGTACATTGTCAGAACTGTGAAAACATAACAGTTCGGTGGCATCAATATGGAGGAAATTTCGTAATTTATAATATAATTGCCATTAACTGATGCGAAAGATATTCCATAGCATATTCCGCTTTCTGCCGGTGCAGCTCCTGTTCCTGCACTTTCGTAAGTATCAGTTATTCCTGCTTTTCTGGATAGTATTGGTACTGGCCATTAACGGCAACTTCGCCGATATATTTGGTGCGTCAGGATTATTGCTTTCTCCTGAATATCTGGGCAATACCAGCTTTCTAAGTATGCTTTTGCTTGGGTGTTCAGTCGGGGTATTTATAATGGCGTGGCACATTACTACTTTCATTATCAATAATACACGTATCCCATATATCGGGATAGTACGATACGCATTCATTAAGTACTGTATTAATAATTCGATAATACCATTATTCTTCCTCATCTTTTATTCTGTTAAGAGTGTGCAGCACCAGATAATAGAAGAAGGTGTGCACGTAGTACGTATTCTGCTTTTCCAATTAGGGTTTTATCTTGGTCTTGTCTTGGTAATACTGGTATCCTTTGCCTATTTTTTCAGAGTAGGTAGAGACCTTCTAAAAGTAGCATTAAGCCGTATTACGAACCCTGCAAGGCTGAAAGAATTCATACCGTATGATAGTCTAGATTATGATATCGATCTAATCAAGGCAGACACCTACCTCAATGGTAAGCTGCGTATCAGGAAGTTTTCAGACCATGAATCGTATCATCCGAGATTATTGAACACAGTATTACGTAAGCATGGACGTAATGCTACTACCGCAACTATATTCGCTATACTCATACTATTGCTGTTAGGACTATTCTCAGAACAGCCAGCTATGAGAGTGCCTGCAGCAGCCAGTTTTATTTTACTATTCTCGGTAATAATGGGGGCAGTGGGTGCTATCAAACATTTTTTCAGAAGCTGGGAAGTTTTAGGTTGGATCATAATAATAGGAGGGTTGTCGTTTCTTGTAAAAGAAAAAGTGTTTGATCTGCGCAGCAGGGCATATGGATTAGATTATACAGCTGAAAGTTCAGAATATCCCGAGTATAGTTACGCTTCTTTAAGGAGTTTGTTCAGTAAAGAGCAATACAGCAATGACATAAAGCAGGAGCAGGAAAGGCTGAACAGATGGAAAGCACAGCAACAGGTTGATAAACCTGCATTAGTGATCATCACTTCCAGTGGTGGTGGTTCCAGAGCAGCATACTGGACATTTCGTTCATTACAATTTGCAGATAGCATCGCCGGAGGTAAAGTATTTGATAATACAGTGATGTTAACAGGTGCATCAGGAGGGATGATAGGAGCTACTTACTGGAGGAGTGTGCATACAGCAATGCTGGATGGTGAAATAGAAGCACCTTATTTATCAAAATATCAGGACAATGTAGGTAAAGACTTGTTGAATGCAATTGTATTCTCATTAGCCAGCGTAGACTTTATATCTCCATTTAATAAAATATCACTAGCCGGGTATTCATACACGAAAAACCGCGGGTATGCTATGGAGCAGGAGATGATACGTGCTACTGATGGTCTGCTGGATAAAAGCTTCGCAGACTTCAGAGAGAAAGAAGCTAATGGCCAGATACCTGCACTAATAGTAAATGGTACGATAGTAAATGATGGCAGAAGGTTAATGATATGCGGCCAGCCTATCAGCTACCTTACACAATCAGAATATGATATGCAGCGTAAAAGTAACCCAGCCATAGACGCGGTTGACTTTTCTGCTTTTTTCAAAGATCATGACCCATACAACCTACGACTTACAACAGCGTTAAGAATGACAGCTACTTTCCCTTTCATATTGCCTGTTGTAAAACTGCCTTCACAACCTGAGATCAATGTAATGGATGCAGGATTACGAGATAACTTCGGGCTTGAGTTAGTGAACAGGTATATACATGTACATCGCAACTGGATAAAGGAAAATACCAGCAGGGTGATAGTATTGCAAGTAAGGGATACACGTGAGTTTGAAGTTTATCCTTCATCTGAAATGAATACACTTGGCAAGATGCTTTCAGAGCCGTTTCTTGTGATAGAAAACAAGTGGCAGCCATTTCAATCATACGGGCAAGGCTATACCAAAGATTACCTGAAAGAATATATGGGTGCTCATTTAGAGTACGTAACACTTGAGTATATCCCCCAGAATAACAGAGGTGTTGCCCTTAACTTCAGACTTACTAACAAGGAGAAAGAAGACCTTGAACGAAGTATTTACAATAACCAGAACACACAGCAACTAGAAAAACTGCTGCAACTGCTGGAAGTTGAATGAGCTTAAAGAATATCCTTCGTGTCTCTGTTTAGGAACTGTTCAGCCTTGATCATATCATCATGTAATAGCCTGTCACTATCCATAAATGACACTTCTTTTCTGAATGTATCAAATACTTTTTCGAGCTTCGATGATGTTTTATGCGGACGGCGTGACTCCAAAGCCTGTGCAGCTGTAAGTAATTCAATAGCCAATACTCGCTGAGCATTTTTCACCACTCTGTAAAGTTTGGTGGCTGCATTGGCACCCATACTTACATGATCTTCCTGTCCGTTACTACTGATGATACTATCCACAGAAGCAGGTGTACATAGTTGCTTGTTCTGACTTACAATAGATGCAGCAGTGTATTGTGCGATCATGAAACCGCTATTCAATCCCGGCTTAGGTGCCAGAAATGGAGATAGACCTCGTTGTCCACTTACCAATAAATATGTTCTGCGCTCAGAGATATGCGCTACCTCTGCAATTGCAATAGCCAGAAAGTCAAGATTCAATGCCAATGGCTGACCGTGGAAGTTACCACCGCTGATTATTTCATCTTCATCATGAAAAACTATCGGGTTGTCGGTTACTGAGTTGATCTCAGTTTCGACAACGGCTGTTACATTATCAAATACATCTTTACTGGCACCATGTACTTGCGGCATACAACGGAAAGAGTACGGATCTTGTACTTGTTTTTTAGGTATAGCCTGAATTTCGCTGCCATCAAGTAGTTCAAGTATTTTTTTGGCAGTGCTGATCTGTCCTTTGTGTGGGCGCACCCTATGTATCGGGTGTTTATATGGGTCGCTCTTAGCATGAAAGGCATCAACAGACATAGCACCAATTACATCTGCCCACTCAGAAAGCCTGTTTATTTCCCGCAAAGCCCATGTGGCATAGCTACTCATAAATTGTGTACCGTTGAGCAGTGCAAGCCCTTCCTTAGCGGCTAATGGTAGAGGCTCTAATCCTGTTTCTTTCAATACATCAGCACTATCTCTCAGTTGTCCCTTGTAGCGAACCTTACCTTTACCGAATATCGGCAGGCTCATATGTGCAAGTGGTGCAAGGTCTCCAGAGGCACCTAATGATCCCAATTCAAAAATCTGTGGATGTATTCCCAGATTATAAAAGTCTACTAACCTTTGTACTATCTCTGTACGTACACCACTATACCCTCTGCTCAGACCATGTACTTTCAGCAAGAGCATCAACTTTACTACCTCTTCAGGTACCTCGTCACCCATGCCACAGGCATGGCTGCATACAAGGTTTTCCTGTAGTTGCGCTAATTCATCATCACCGATACGTACATCGCATAGCGAACCGAAACCTGTATTGATACCATAATAGGTTTCTCCCTTACGCAGGATATTATCAAGGTAATCCCTGTTTTGCTGTATGCGCTGAGTAGCGGCAGTGGATAAGCTGATGCTATTAAGGTTTTGCAGGTCGCCTATAGATATATGATCAGGTAGCTCCATATTGAGAATTTCGAGCTAGCAAAAGTAAACAATCGTAATTGAACTAATAGTCTATTTCATCGGAAGTATAGTCTATAATGATACGTAGCATATCTATTTCAATAGACTCATCAACAGTCTCTACAATACGTCCCATTTCTTTACCCTTCTGTGTCAATATAATAGTAGGAACATATTCAATGTTGTGGGATGCTTCTTCATTATTAAGTCCTTTTTTAGAAAGGTCGAGCCCGAACATTTTCACACTGCTCGCAGGGTATTTACATTGCTGCAGTACTTTTGCGAGTTTAGGAACAAGGTTATGAGAGTCTTCACACCATGTACCCATGAATACCGTTAGCTTTACATCGTATGTCTCTAAGGCTGCAGATAATTCACTAATTACATCCTTGCCGGGGGCATAGTTTTTTACTCCTTTTGTATACCATTCAAATGCCTGTTCTTGTTGCAGGTCTTTAAAGGTTACTTTGCCTTTGTATATGATGTCTTTAGTGTCTTCATCTACAAATTTTTTGTAAGACTGTGCCTGCATATTCATTGTCAATAATAAAGAGAAAGTAAGCAGTAACAAACGCATATAACCTATTTCACACTGTTCCTTAAGTCAACTAATTTATTCCTTAGCTGTAACAATGACTCTTTCAGATCAACGGATCCTACAGCTGCTTTTTTGTTGTTTTTCAGATGCGTTTTGGCACCATTGATAGTAAAACCACGCTCTTTAACCAGGTGATATATAGTACGTACTTCCTTTACCTGATCAGGCGTATAGAGCCTATCTCCCTTACGGGTGGTGCGAACCTTCAACGCAAACTCTTTGGTCCAATAACGGATATTTGACGTGCGCACCTTGAAGAGCTTGGCTACTTCTCCGATTGAATAGTATTGCTTCTCGCCGTCCCAACCTTCGAGTATGTCAGGTTTTGTTTCTTTCTGTGGAACTTCTTCTTCTGCTGCCTTAACTTTTGATATTACCTGTTTGCCCTGTAGCTTTTCTTTTTTTGTAGCACTTTTTCTCTTGCCAACAGTGTTTATCTGTTCAGGCACTATCTCCTCTCCGAATAATGTAAGTATGTGCGTTCCCATTTTATCCAAAATAGTAAAAATACGATTATGCTAATTAAAGTCTTGCCAAAAAATGACAGTAAGTAAAATTGTAGATACATTGACAAACAGTATAACATGATCGTTTATTTATATAATGTGCAGCTTATTTTACGCTAACTTTGCAGGTTAAGAAAGGGTAATAGATGAACTTATCAGAACTATATAAAAAGGCAGGTGATTTTGAATTTCTGAGTGTAGAAGAAGGAATGTACCTGTTTGAAAATGCGCCATTGGCTGACCTGATGTATGTAGCTAATGAGATGAGAAAAGTGCAAGTGCCGCACGGTAAGGTGACATGGATCATAGATAGGAATATGAACACTACCAATGTGTGCATTGCTAACTGCAAGTTCTGTAATTTTTACCGTATCCCCGGCCACCCTGAGTCGTATATCACTGATATTGAAACCTACAAGGAAAAAATTGAGGAGACCTTCAGGTATGGTGGTGAGCAGCTGTTATTACAAGGAGGGCATCATCCTGAATTGGGACTTGACTACTATTGTGACCTGTTCAGGCAGCTAAAAGAGATTTACCCTAACCTTAAATTACATGCATTAGGTCCGCCTGAGGTAGCCCATATATGTAAAGTATCTAACGTATCTCATCGAGAAGCATTGGAGGCATTGAAAGAAGCGGGCATGGATAGTATGCCTGGCCCCGGGGCTGAGATATTGAATGACAGGGTAAGGAGACTGATATCAAAAGGTAAGTGTGGTGCACAGGAGTGGCTGGATATTATGAAAGTAGCTCACCAGGTAGGACTGACCACGAGTGCTACCATGATGTTCGGGCATGTGGAGACCATAGAAGAACGTTTTGACCACCTTGTGAAAATTCGTGAAGTACAGGCGCAGAAACCAGACGATGCGAAGGGCTTCATTGCCTTCATTCCATGGACATTTCAGGATGTGGATACCTTGCTGAAAAGAATACGTGGCACTAAGAACCTGACTACAGCTGAAGAATATATTCGCATGATAGCAATGAGCCGCATTATGCTACCGAATGTCAAGAATATACAGGCATCGTGGTTGACGGTTGGTAAAGAGGTAGCGCAGCTTTGCCTGCATGCAGGTGCTAACGATTTCGGTTCTATAATGATTGAAGAGAACGTTGTGAGCGCTGCAGGAGCACCACACAGGTTTACTTATAAAGGCATACAGGACGCTATTAATGAAGCAGGCTTTCCTGCACAACTACGCAACCAGCAATATGAGTTCAGGGCATTACCTGAGAATATAGAAGAACAGGTCATTGCCTATTAGTATATTTAGCAGGTGTTTGATGTAGACATACTGCTACTTTGTTGTTTTGCCTTTACTGCCGGATTTGTTGATGCTGTATCTGGTGGTGGTGGCCTGATACAGTTACCAGCTATTTTTATCCTTCAACCACAACTTTCTTTGGTACAAATTTTAGCTACCAACAAAACCTCTTCTTTTTCAGGAACATCTGTTGCCGCCTATAAATACATCAAACAGGTAGATATAGATTGGAGAAATCTGTTTCCCGCAATAGTGGCTGCTTTGATAGCATCTTTTCTGGGTGCATTATTAGTGAGTTACATACATAAAGAGCAGTTCATGCCATTTATAATTACTGTGCTCGTGCTTGTGTTGGTATATACTGTGTTTAAAAAAGAGTTAGGACTTAGGCATGATGTAAAAGCACATTCAAAGAACAGATCAGTCTTTTATGCAGTCTTAGTTGGTGGTGTATTAGGCTTGTATGAAGGACTTATCGGCCCGGGCACGGGCAGCTTCCTGATATTTGCTTTCATTGTCTTATTCGGATACGATTTTCTGCATGCTTCTGCAAATGCTAAGGTTATCAACCTTGCTGCCAATGTTGGGGCATTGGTATTCTTTATTTATAAAGGTTTTGTGGTATGGTCTATAGCTATACCTATTGCTATAGCAAATATTGCAGGTAATTATGCAGGCTCGCATATGGCTATAAAAAAAGGAAGCGGCTTTATACGCTGGTTTTTTATAATAATATCTCTGGCACTAATAGCGAAGCTTAGCTATGATTATTGGTTGGCATGAGCCACTAAGCCTGATAGTTGTTGGATCGCTTTTTCGAGAGTAGACTCTTGTTTGGCAAAGCAGAAACGTATCAGCTTGTCGTCTTTATGCTTACTGTAGAATGCACTGATAGGAATAGTCGCCACACCATACTCTTTGGTCAGCCATTGGGTGAATTCACTGTCCGGCATATCACTTATTTGTTCGTAACCAACAGTTTGGAAGTAGCTGCCTTTTGCAGGCATGTGTAAGGTGAAAGGTGTTTCTTTCAACAGTTCCAGAAAATGGTCTCTCTTCTTTTGAAACATACCACTTATGTCAGGCAATTCAGGCTGTGATAAGTATTGTGCTAAAGCATATTGAGAGGGGGTGTTTACAGAAAAAACAAGGAATTGATGAATACTCCTGAATGCCTTGCTTAATTCTGGAGGAGCAACTATAAAGCCCATCTTCCAGCCTGTATTATGATACACCTTGCCAAAAGAGTAAATAGCAAAGCTCCTCTTCCTTAATTCCTCGTGTTGTAATACACTGTGGTGTTGTTCTCCATCAAAGACTATTTGCTCATAAACCTCGTCAGAGAGTACGACAGTGTCAGTACCTCTTAATATTTCAGCAAATGTATCCCAGTCTTTTTTGCTCCATATAGCCCCGGTAGGGTTATGCGGAGTATTGATGATAATAGCTTTGGTTTTATCGGTAATAGCATCTTTTACTCTGTCCCAATCCACGTTGAATTCCGGAGCAATTAACGGGACGGGTACAACCTTTGCACCATTAGTCTCGATATTAGGCTTGTAGCTATCATATGCAGGTTCTAAAACGATCACCTCATCTCCTGCTTTTAGTATAGATGTAAAAGCAGTATAAATAGCATAGGTAGCTCCGGGTGTAACAGTTACCTCATCTACCTCTACAGGAACGTTATATCTTCCTGAAACGTCTTTGGCTATTGCTTCCCTCAGCATAGGCAGACCTGTCATTGGTGCATACTGATTAAAGCCTTTTTGTACCCCTTCGGCAATAAAATCTCCCAGCTTAGGATCAACCGGAAAATCAGGGAAACCCTGTGACAGGTTGATTGCCTTATGCTCTGTTGCCAGCGCACTCATTACTGTAAATATGGTCGTTCCTTTTGCCGAATGTTTCGGGGGTATATTCATATTGCTTTAGAGGTATTTATCGCCTTTGTTACGTTTTACTTCTGCAACGTATTCTTTTATTTGTTGTTCGCGAGTACGCTCACATATCAATAACACATCTTTTGTATCTACCACAACGAAGTTCTCAAGACCTTGAATAACCAATAGTTTTTCATCAGGAGCTTTTATCATACACTCAGTTGCATCTATAACCATGACATTCTTACCGAAAACAGCATTGCCCAGATAGTCTTTTTCTGAGTTATCGTAAGCAGACTCCCATGTGCCCAGGTCAGACCATCCGAAATAAGAGGGTATTACAAAAACATTCTTCGCCTTCTCCATTATACCGTAGTCGATGGAAATATTGGTACATTGGGCATACAGCCTACTGATCAGGTTATATTCTTCAGAAGTATTGTAGACATCTTTTGCTTGCAGGAATACCTCATTCAGCTCAGGCTGATATTTAGCTAATGCATTCAGAATTGTATTGACATTCCATACAAATATGCCGGAGTTCCAAAGGAAGTCACCACTCTTAAGAAAAGTGCGAGCTAACTCCAGTGAAGGCTTCTCTGTAAATGTCTTCACCTTATATACTTTATTCACTTCTTCTTCAAGATCATATTGTATATAGCCATATCCGGTATCAGGAAGCGTAGGTTTAATACCTAATGTAACGAGGGCATTATGCTCAGCTACAAATGTCAATGCGTCTTTAGCAGTTTTTTCAAAAGTTGCCTCATCCATAATGAGGTGGTCTGCCGGGGACATGATGATATTTGCATCCGGGTTTTTGGTTACGATCTTATGTGCAAAATAGGCAGCACAAGGGCTTGTGTTTTTCCTGGACGGCTCACTGATAATATTCTCATCATTCACCTCAGGTATCTGCTCCTTCAGCGCCTCAATATATGCCTGATTGGTTATAAAGTAGATATTCTCAGCAGGTACAATTTTCTTAAACCTGTAATAGGTCCACTGGATCAATGATTTACCTGTGCCCAATAGGTCGAGGAATTGTTTAGGGTAGCTGGTACGGCTTACCGGCCAGAAACGGCTGCCTATACCACCTGCCATTATAGCTACATAGTTATTTTTTTCGTTCATTGTGTAGATTGAGTAGGCTCAAAAATAGTATTAATCTATGAAGGACATAAAAAAAGCAGCCGAGAGGCTGCCTGATATAGTTAGTATAAAGTTAATTATTCTGCTTCTGCTACAACTTCCTTCACTTCAGGTATCATACGCTTCATCATACCCTCGATACCTGCCTTCAATGTGATCATTGAAGAAGGACAGCCTGAGCATGCTCCCTGCATCATTAGTGTTACCACGCCGTCATCATATCCTTTGAAGCCGATAGCACCTCCATCCATTTCAACAGCTGGCTTTACATAGTTTTCAAGAAGCTCTTTAATGCGTTTTACAACATCGCTATCATCTGCATTTATCTCATTGCTTGCCTCTTTAACTATTATCTGGTCTTCATTGATAACCTCTTTCCCTTCTTCAAGATATTGCTTCAGGAATTCACGAACATTCGGTATAACCTCATCCCATTGTGTATCAGGAGTTTTAGTAAGTGTAACAAAATTACTCGCGATGAATACACCTCGTATGAATGGAAATGCAAATAGCTCTTTAGCTAAAGGTGATGGAGTGGCACTAGCCTCATCAGGAAAGTCAATGCTCTTACCAGGGTATAAAAGTTTGTTTGCTACAAACTTCATTGTTTCCGGGTTAGGGGTCATCTCAGTATAAATGCTCACAATTGTGTTTCCTGTCTTCAACATAATATTGATTTTGTACAAAATTACTTAAATAACAGTCCTGTACCAATCTCGGGGCATAATATCTGCATCTATGCCTATAAGCTTTATTTACAATGTATAAGGCGAGCCTATCAGTACTATAAATTTTACAAACAAGATTAGCATAGTTTATATGCTATCAGTATTAATTATACATTTTGTTGAACAATATTAATTCAGAACTGTATATAATATTGAGAAGCAATTAATTACAAACTTTAAAAATACCACTATTATGAAAAGCGCAATATTAATACTGACATACGTAATGTTATTAACTTGTTTTTATGCCTGTTCTTCTTCTATGAAAACTGAGAGGGCGAATCCCGAAGCAAAGATGAATGAACCTATGCGACATAATAATCAGGCTGACCAACCTACAAAAATTGGTCACCAAAATGATGAAATAAGAGATAATAACAGATAACGCTTTAACAAATCATTTTAACCATTTTCACTGTACTCTGTTATAACTATGAAGACATATTTTTTAACCACTAAAAAAATTTAGTCATGAAATTTAAAATAGCAATATTAGCCTTTACAAGTTTAGCTTTTGCAGCTACTAATGTAAATGCACAATCGAAAAATAATGACCAGAACTTTCCTGTTTGTAAAACAGAAAAAGGATATAAGGTTTGTGACAAAGAAGCTAAGCAAGCATCTATAGATAGAACCGTGTACTCCACAACTGCTAATGCTGAAACTAAAGAAGAGCCTTGTACTGTAGTACATCACCAGAAAATAGTTTTAGTTGGAACCAGTGCTAAAGAAAACCCAAGAATTAGAGTTACTTACAACAATCCGGGAGATGTATATGAAGGAGATGAAGTACTATCTAATGATGGTGTAGACAAGATGATTGAACGTAATTTAAACTATTTAGACTTTAGTGTTAACAGGCCTCCTAATGACGGTGGTATAGCAGTTAAATAATAATAACATCTTATTTTAGTAAAGTAGCATTAACATTAATGCTACTTTTTTTGTTTTTAATACTTAATCAATATTATGAGCAGTATTAAAAAGTATTTTGGTTTACTTAAAGAGGCAGGTAAACAGTTTGCTGCAGACAATGTAATGAAGCTCAGTGCATCGTTGGCTTATTACACAATTTTTTCGCTAGGGCCGTTACTGCTAGTAGTTGTTTCAGTAACTGGTGTTTTCTTTCAAACGCAAGAAGTGTTGTGGCAGGTTTACTGGCAGCTAAAAGAGATAATTGGGCAGGAGACAGCTGATCAGGTAATTAAGGTTATCATGAACCTACAAGATCAGCATGCCGATTCATTCAGTATAATAGGTTTGGTAGTATTAGTGTTTGGTGCAACTACAGTTTTTGCTGATATGCAGGATTCTATCAATTATATCTGGTCGATAAAAGCAAAACCGGATAAAGGTTGGTTGAAATACTTAAAGAATAGGCTATTGTCTTTCTCAATGGTATTAGGTTTAGCTTTCTTGTTAATAGTTTCTTTGGTCATCAGTTCTTTAACAGACCTGTTGACAGAGAGGTTGTTTGAAAGTTTCAGAGATGATTATGTCTTACTTTTTAAAGGTCTTAACCTATTACTGATCTATATAGTGATAACTATATTGTTCTCGAGTATTTATAAAGTGCTTCCGGATGCTAAAATAAGGTGGAAGGATACTTTTGTAGGGGCTGGCTTTACAGGCCTCCTTTTTATTCTGGGTAAATACCTTATTGGTTTATATATCGGTTCATCTGAAATGGGAAATACATATGGTGCAGCCGCATCAATAGTGATCTTATTATTATGGGTGTATTATACAGCTATAATACTGTATTTCGGTGCTGAATTCACAAAAGTATATGCTCAAAAACTAGGTAAGAATATTCAACCTGCAGATCATGCGGTATTCATCATAAAAAAAGAGTCAACAGAGCTATTGGAAGACTAACTTATCTGTTTTTCAACAACACTTTTACAGAGCTGAATGAAATGAATCTGAAAATAAATATCATCATAAAACATACAACTGCATAAGCACCTAGTTGGTATAACCAATCCCAATTAGTAAGGGTAAACAAATAGCCAGTTACAAGTGTGCCTACTATAAATCCGGCATGAGCCGATATCCATTTAATATCTTTCCTAAGCCCAAGCTTGCTGCCAGAGAAAATGATATAGCAAGCTGCTAAAGTAATTTGTGTTGCGAATGCAGTAATTGCTGCTCCTAATGCATTCATTTGAGGTATTAAGATCAGGTTCATTGACAAGTTGATGATTACGCCTGTTAATGCTATCCTGTTGAGTAGTTTAAGATTGTTGTTGGCAGTAAGCAGTGTAGAATGAATATACATAATGCAATAGGCAGGAAAGCAGCCCATGAGCCATGCCAGTACTTTACCACTGTCTTTATTTGTATGTACATATAATAGCTGCATTATGTCCAAGCCGAAATAGATGCATGCGATACTCACTATATATGCAGCAGGCAGTAGCAGGTTTACAGATACACGAATGATTGGTTGAATATCTTTGTTTTGAGACAACATTCTACCGAATAGTGGTAGTAACATACCGGAGAACATTATACCGAACATATTGCCTACATCAAGCAACCTGTATGCTGCCGCGTATATACCTGCATATGTTTTGCTATCCTCACCACTCAGACGTTCTACCAATATAGTATCAGAGCGCATATGTATTGACATAAGGAATACAAGAGAAGCATAGGGTAGCCCTTGCCTGATGATTTTGATCACTTCTGCTAAGTCAAAAGAGAAGCTGAGCTTTGCCTTAGTGATGCGCTTCAGTACTATATAGCCTATTATTATCGTGATGCTGTAGCTGATTATTTGTGTTATGACAAACCATTCTATTTTAAACTTTTCAGCAGTTGCCGGGTAAAATAGCAGGAATCCGCATATGGCTATCATCAGGAGCCTGTCAGTAACAGATAGAACAGCATCTACTTTAAACTTCTGAAGTGACGACACATTACCCCTGAAAAATAATACCAGCGAGTTAAAAGACTGGATGAATAGCACACCAATCAATAAAAGTAACTCTCTTGAGGTGTACCCTATAGATAACCCAATAATAAATACAATGATGCTGTAGGCTAATATTAATACTAACCTTGCAGATAATATAGCCGGGAATAAGGTTCTCAGTTTTGTAGGCTTGCCTGAAATGATCCTTGTATTGTAATAAGTAAGCCCAAGATCGAGCACAATATTGAAAATGATGGCCAGGTTAAGCAGAGCCTGGTAAGTGCCATACTCGGCGTGCCCAACCCTGTTCTGTACAGTTCTGTCAATAAGCAGTACCCAAACCGGCTTTACCAGAAGGTTAATTATAATGACAAAAAGGAGGTTTTTCACAAAAAATCTACGCATCAGCCCTGCCTGTAGTTGGGTGTAAGGTGTAAAATTATATTTTTGTCGCCACTATGCGCATAGGGGTAAATACCAGATTGCTATTGAAGGGCAAACTTGAAGGGATCGGCTGGTTCTCACACCAGACATTAGAACGTATGGTGCATCAGCACCCAGAGCATGAGTTTGTCTTCTTCTTCGACAGGCCTTATGACGAATCTTTTGTTTTTTCGTCAAATGTGACGCCTGTAGTTGTGCCCCCACAGGCAAGGCATCCCCTATTGTTTACTATGTGGTTCGATATTACGCTGCCCTATATGTTGAAAAAACATAAGATCGACCTTTTCCTTTCGCCTGACGGTTTCTGCTCTCTTACTACAAAAGTGCCTACTTGTCTTGTTATACACGATCTGGCTTTTGAACATTACCCCGAGCATTTTAAACTCAGCCACAGGTATTACTGGAAGAAGTTTACACCAAAGTTTGCAAAGAAGGCAAAACGAATAGTTACCGTTTCTGAATACTCAAGAGATGATATCAATTTTCACTATAAAATACCCAAAGAGAAAATTGATGTAGTGTACAATGGTGCACATGATGATTATCGGCCACTCACATTTGAAGAAAAAGAGGCAGTAAAGGAAAAATATGCTGATGGCTGTGAGTACTTTGTTTTTGCCGGTGCGCTGCATCCGCGTAAGAATATCCTGAATATGTTGAAGGCGTTCGTGGCATTTAAAAAGATGCAGCGCAGTAATATGAAGTTCATTATTGTAGGGCGTTTTGCATGGAAATATGACGAGGTATTGAAGATGAAAGAAGAAATGCCTTTTAAAGAAGATGTGAAGTGGGTAGGCTATATGAATGTTGACGAACTGTCGAAGATAATCGGCGGGGCATATGCTATGGTGTATACATCTCTTTTTGAAGGCTTTGGCATACCAATACTAGAGGCGTTGCAATGCAATGTACCTGTTATAGTAAGTGATACTTCTGCAATGCCAGAAGTAGCAGGCAAGGCTGGCCTAATGGTAGATCCCGATAATGTGGAGGCCATAGCCGGCAAAATGGAGCAGCTGTATAAAGATGAAACATTGCGTGCTAAACTGATAGCAGAAGCACCTGCGCAGGTAGCTAAGTTTGATTGGGATAAATCTGCGGCTAAACTATGGCAAAGCATGATGGCTTGCCTGGATAAATGATTTCCTTCTTACATAATTCTTTGTGCCCCGTCACTTGTATGTTGGCGGGTGAAGAGTAATACATAAGCCAATACAAATATTATAGAGGTCAGGCTGGAGGCAAGTATCTTCAACAGCAGGTAACCTAAGTTAGAAAGACTCCAGAGTTCAATGGTGAAGAAAGTAGCATGGTGCATGACTATAAGGAAGGAAACATAGATAACAAATGGTATCCAGCCCATATTTTTTACAGATGGTGTTTCGCCTGAATATTCTGTGATATTCTTAGGTAAGAGGGCATTCAAGACATTTATCCTGAAATAAGCTATCAGTACCAGTGCGAATGCATGCATGCCTGCTGTGTTCATAAAGGCATCAACGGATAGCCCGCATATAAAACCTACTATGCATAACAAGGCAACCGGGGTTTCAAAAGGGAGTAGCAATAAGAATAAAGGATAGATATAGGGAATGAAAACAGGAAAACCAGATGGTTGAGACCACCATTGTAAAGTGATCTTATTAAGTATCAACACCTGTACCAGCAGGAGTATGATAAAACGGATGATATTTTTCAGAAAAACACTCATTACTTATTCTGTATTCAGGTTTTCTAATTCATTACGTTCCTCTTTTAAAGTGTTTTCTACAACATATACATATTGCAACTTTCGGAAGTCAGTAACAGATCGCAGGTATAACTTTTGCAGGTTTTTACTTTCAATAAGATCAATTTTTTCTACTACACCTATCAATACATCCGGTGGAAAGAATGAATACTCTGTAGTGTAAACAGAATCTCCTTTTTTTACTTTGATCTGCTGGGCCACATCATTCATGATCAGCTCATTTGGCTTAGCGCCACTCCATACAACAATGCCTGTAGTTCCATCCTTCAGGCGGGAACTGACTTGCTGTTTTTTACTGAGTATTGAAATAGCAGTAGAGAAGTTCTTAGAAGTATTTACAATTCTGCCAACTGCTCCGTTTGCTGAAACAACAGCCATATCTTTTTTTATTCCTTCAGCTTCTCCTCTGTTCAGGGTAATATAGTTATTGGTAGCACCAACAGAATTATTAATGACCTTTGCCGAGCGGTATAAATAATTAGAATATTTAACGACCTTGACACTATCCTTATTAAGGGTAGTGCTTGTGCCCATAGAGTCAATAAGTGTATCTACTTCACTATAAGCAACTAGTTGTTGCTTCAGCATTATATTTTCATTGATAAGGCTGTCATTCATTCTTCTTAAAGAAAAATAATAAGCCATATCATCGCGCTGCTGGTACATACTTGCGATTGCAAAGTTTGCAGAGCTCATTATATCATTGCCCTGCATAGTATTGGTTCGCCCGATAAGAATGACACAAATAACCTCTAACAAAAGAAAGAGGATCAGATTAGAGAACCTGCGTATGAAAAGAATGAAGTTACGCACTGTATTTCCAGCTCTTAAGCGTCAGTAATGGTATTATAGTACCAATATAATGATTAGCCTGCTTATTTCATCAGGAACGGCATCTTAGAAATATTTTTCAAGGCCATGCCGGTACCTCTTACCACGGCACGTAGCGGGTCTTCAGCAACGTGTACAGGTAGCTTTATCTTCTGTGAGATACGCTTATCCAAACCGCGCAGCAAGGCACCACCCCCTGTCAGGTATAAACCACGGCGGTAAATATCGGCAGCAAGCTCCGGTGGTGTACTTTCCAATGCTTTCAGGATAGCTTCCTCTATTTTAAAGATAGACTTATCCAATGCCTCCGCTACTTCCTGATAAGATACCATGATCTGTTTAGGAATGCCCGTTACAAGGTCACGACCGTTAACAGCAATGTCATCCGGCGGCGTATCCAGCTCTTTCACTGCTGAACCCACGTGTATCTTGATCTGCTCTGCTGTACGTTCGCCTATCATCAAACTGTGATAACGGCGCATAGCCTCCATAATATCTGCTGTGAATTCATCACCGGCAATACGTATAGACTGGTCGCAAACGATACCTGCTAACGCGATAACAGAGATACCTGTAGTACCACCACCTATATCGATGATCATGTTACCGGTAGGTTCTTCCACATCAATACCTATACCTAATGCAGCAGCCATCGGCTCATGAATCATATACACCTCTTTCGCTCCGGCCTGCTCTGCAGAGTCGCGTACGGCACGCTTTTCTACTTCAGTAATGCTTGACGGGATACATATCACCATCTTCCAACTTGGCGGGAATAGTCTTTTCTTTGGTGTCACCAATTTGATCATCTCACGCAGCATACCTTCTGCCGCGTTAAAGTCAGCGATCACCCCATCTTTCAGCGGGCGGATGGTCTTTAGGTTTTCGTGTGTTTTCTCGTGCATCATCATGGCACGTTTACCCACAGCTACTATTTTGCTGGTAGCCCTGTCTATTGCCACGATAGATGGTTCATCTACAACCACTTCACCATTATGTATTATGAGCGTATTGGCCGTACCAAGGTCAATAGCTATTTCTTGCGTTAAAAAACTGAACAATCCCATAAAGAGGATAAAATATAAAATTTATAATATTTTATAATCGTGTAATATCCGCATTTATACTGGTATAAAGAAGCGATAAAACAGCGAATTTCAACAAAAGTAGCATATTTCGATGCTAAATCAGAAACTCCATAAAAATCTATATATGAGTGTCAGATGGGATTAATTTTTAAACTAATTACTCAAAAATCATTTTTTAGCACAGATTTTGCATTCAATCCACTACTACTTATTTGAAAATGATTAAAACCCTTTTTTATGAATGAACTCAAACCAACTAAATGGCTGATACTGCCATTAATGATCCTACTTGCTTCATGCGACCCCTTTGGCTCCAATAACAGGTACGTTGAACCTGTCGAGTCACCGGCAGAAATAGACGGCTGGGCTCCTGTATATGCTAAAGACGGAAATGCTGCAGTCATATCCTCAGAAAATCCAAGACAAATTGTAAAGAGTGGTAAGATCTATGTGAAAGGCAATATGCTCTACCAGGTAGAGGTAGGCAGTGGTATTCACGTTATAGACATTACTGACAGAAACAACCCGCGCAAAGTGAAGTTCATCAATGTGGTGGGTGCACAGGAAATGGCTATTATGAATGACCTGCTTTATACCAACAATGTAAACGATCTGGTAGTGGTAGACATTCTTGATATCAACAATGTAAAACTGATCGACCGTGTTGAAGGAATGTTCCACATGGTAGACCCTACATTGCCGCCATCTTCGGGCTATTTTGAATGTATTGACCCCAAACAAGGTGTTGTTGTAGGCTGGGAGCAAAAGGTATTGTATAACCCTGTTTGCAGAAAAAATTAATTAACCCTAAAAAAAGATAGTCATGAAATTCATACCATATATATTTTTTGCAGCAGTGATCTTGTTCGCTGCATCATGTTCAAAAGAAGATTCCGGCACAAGAGCACAAACAAATGCCTTTGGTTCAACTGCAAGTCCGGGTGTAGCCGAGTCAGGAACTGGACAGGGTGGCTCGCTTGCGAGGTTTACCATAGCTCAGAGTCATTTGTATGTAGTAGATAACAGAGAATTGCATACTTATACATTGGCCGATCCTGCATCTCCGGTACATACCAGTACACAAACCATTGGTTTTGACATAGAAACCATTTACAGCTATAAGGATAAATTATTTATTGGTTCACAAACAGCCATGTATATCTATTCAATAGCTGATGCGTCAAGGCCGAGCAAGCTTGGTGAGGCATCGCACGTACGCGCCTGTGACCCGGTAGTGGCTAATGACAACGTAGCTTATGTAACCGTGAGGGCAGGTAATACATGTGGTGGTGGTTCTAACGCATTGTTCGTGTATGATATTACCAACCTGTTACAGCCACGCCAGAAAAATGTGATACCATTAGAAAGCCCGTGGGGGCTTGGCATGACCAATGACAGGTTATTTGTTTGTAATGGCTCATCCGGAATGACTATTCTGGACATTACACAACCACACTACCCGAAGGTGCTACAAAAAATAACTGATGCTACTTACTACGATGTAATAGTATATGATGACCTGCTGATCTGTATGATAGAGGGCGGTACGCTGCTTTATGAGATACAGAGTGACGGACAGATAGTGAAGATGGGACAGATAAGTAGTTAGGCTTCGCCCGCCCCTGTAAACTAAGTGTAAGAGAAGAATAGCCGCCCCTGTTGGGGCGGTTTTTGTTTGTAATAAGTATTATTTTCAAGAAAACTATTGACATGGATAAAAGGAGGGCGGTTAAACTAAGTAATGTTGTAGGTGGTATAGCTATACTCTTACTCATCTATTGGGTTTTCACATTCATATTGATTGAAGTTTTCGACTTTAAAGTATTCAGGAGAAATATGACTGAAACCTTCTTTATGAGTGTAATGGGTATTCTGGCTGTAATGTTTGGAGCACTCATGATCAATATAATGCTCAACCTCACACTTATTGCTGATAAACAGGTAGAAGCCAATGACAAGGTTATCCAAAGCAGGAAAACAAAATACTATGGTATTATTCTTTTACTCGTTTTCCCTTTAATATTCGGTTTTGCCTATACAGGCGATATGCTCACAAAAAGAAAGAAAAAGGAGGTGATGGTTAGTCAATTAGAAAATTTAATAAAACAGGACACTAAGAAATTTAACTATATAGCTAACTATACGTACAGCAAAGAGTATTTGAAAAAGCTTGACTATTACTTGAATTATTTTAATAAGAAGAAAAGGAGATTTGATGTTATAGTATCTGACTCTGTAGATGGTGAGGAGAGCTACTTAAAGTTTTATAGATATAATATTCAAGAGTTTGATAAAATAGAGACATTAAATAATGATGAAAAGCATTACGACACATCATTATATGACAAAGGCAGATATGTATTTTTTCCATCAGCAGAGGGTGAATTAAACTACCTCAAAAGTATCTTTAATAATGGTAAAGCAGATGTGATGTTTAATGCGGATAGAGGTGATTATACACTGTATTATCCGTATAAATATAAAGGTAATACAATTGTTATACGCTATTATAATTACTACGAATATGGTAAAATTGGAAGTTAATACCATCAATCAGCTATTTTGATAAGGTCATTTCCGATTTTATTATACCTTTGCACCTCGGGCGTTGAGCCCGATTTTTGTATCTGCTCAAACGTCCGCAAATCTTGTTCATCTATTAACGATAGTTCATGCCGCGCGACAATTCAATCAAGACAATACTTATTATCGGATCAGGGCCTATTATTATCGGCCAGGCTTGCGAGTTTGATTATTCCGGTTCACAAGCTGCCCGCAGCCTAAGGGAAGAAGGTATCAAAGTAATACTGGTCAACTCTAACCCGGCAACGATCATGACAGATCCTCTCGTAGCCGATAAGGTATACCTGAAGCCACTTACGGTGGAGAGTATAGAAGAGATACTCAAAGAGAACCCGGATATTGACGCCGTATTGCCAACCATGGGAGGGCAAACAGCACTGAATCTGGCTATTGACGTAGATGAGGTAGGTATATGGAAAGAACATAACGTCAGGCTGGTAGGTGTAGATATTGATGCGATTGAAAAAGCAGAGGACAGAGAGAAATTCCGCCTGTGGATGATAGAGCAGGGAATACCTGTTGCTCCGGCAAAAACTGCTAACTCTTTATTGGAAGGTAAAGAATTTGCGCAGGAGATAGGTTTACCAATAGTTATTCGCCCCTCATATACACTTGGTGGTACAGGTGGCGGGTTCGTTATGAACAAGGAAGACCTGGATGAATCTTTAGAACATGGTTTAACTGCGTCGCCCATACATGAGGTGCTGGTAGAGAAAGCGGTACTTGGTTGGAAAGAGTTTGAGTTGGAACTACTGCGTGATGCGAAAGATAATGTTGCAGTGATATGTACGGTAGAGAACTTCGACCCTATGGGTATACATACGGGAGATAGTATTACCGTTGCGCCTGCTATGACATTAAGCGACACCGCTTTCCAATTGATGCGGAATACAGCTATACAAATGATGTGCAACCTGGGGAACTTTGCAGGTGGCTGTAATATCCAATTTGCGATCAACCCTGAGACAGAAGAGATTATCGTAATTGAGATCAACCCACGTGTTAGCCGTTCATCTGCATTGGCATCTAAAGCTACGGGCTATCCTATCGCGAAGATCGCAGCAAAATTGGCTATCGGTTATACGTTGGATGAACTGAAAAACCAGATAACGCAAACTACTTCAGCATACTTCGAGCCTGCACTAGACTATGTGATAGTGAAAATGCCTCGCTGGAACTTTGATAAGTTCAAAGGAGCCGACGACACCTTGGGATTGTCAATGAAGTCGGTTGGTGAGGTGATGTCTATCGGAAGAACATTCACAGAGGCTTTACAGAAAGCATGTCAGAGCCTGGAAAATAACGCTATAGGGCTAAAGTCAGTTAGTAGTGCCAAACTGCGTGTAGAAGAGCTATTAGAATACATCAAACGTCCGACATGGGACAGGGTATTTAAAATAAAAGAAGCCCTGATGGCAGGTGTTTCTATTAAAACACTACGCGAGGTAACACAGATAGACAGGTGGTTCCTCTACCAAATACGTGACATCGTTCAGCTTGAAAAGAAAATACAGGAATACAAGCATCTGGATAATTTGCCTGATGAGTTGCTAAGAGAAGCGAAGCAGAATGGCTTTAGCGATGAACAGATAGCTTTATTAGTGAAAGACTGTACTGCTGAAGAAGTATATAACAGGCGAAAAGAGAAGAACATCAAGCGTGTATATAAAATGGTGGATACCTGTGCTGCTGAGTTTGAGGCCAAAACACCATATTTCTACAGCACTTTTGAAAACTCTGCTATGTCTAAAGAGACAAGGGGTAACCTTTTATTCAACGAAAGTGATAACAGATCAGATAAGAAGAAGATAATTGTATTAGGTTCAGGCCCTAACAGGATCGGTCAGGGTATTGAATTTGATTATTGCTGTACACATGGCTTGTTAGCTGCTAAAGAGTGTGGTTATGAGGCGATCATGGTAAACTGTAATCCTGAAACGGTATCTACTGACTTCGACATTGCAGATAAATTATACTTCGAGCCGGTATACTGGGAGCACCTGTGGGAGATAATAGAACATGAAAAGCCTGAAGGTGTAATTGTACAGCTTGGTGGACAAACAGCACTGAAACTCGCTGAAAAACTACATGCCAATGGTATCAAGATCATAGGTACATCTTATGATAACATGGATATAGCAGAGGATCGTGGAAGATTTAGTGACCTGTTGAAAGAAATGGATATCCCATATCCAAAATACGGCACTGCTTACGATACGGATGAAGCAATTGAAGTAGCTAATAAAGTCGGTTATCCTGTCTTGGTACGCCCTTCATATGTATTAGGCGGACAACGTATGCGTATCGTTATCAACGATGAAGAGTTGGAAAAAGGAGTACTAAGTTTATTGAAACACCTGCCTGGTAATAAGATATTGATCGACCACTTCCTTGACCGCTGTCAGGAGGCTGAAGTAGATGCTATATGTGATGGTGAGGAGGTGCATATCATGGGTATTATGGAACATATTGAGCCTGCGGGTATTCACAGTGGTGATAGCCATGCTGTACTGCCATGTTTCAATTTGGGCCAGCTCATCGTGAATGAAATGATCGATTATACTAAGAAGATCGCTTTAAGGCTGAACGTGAAAGGCTTGATCAATATACAGTTTGCTATTAAAGACAATAAGGTATATGTGATAGAGGCTAATCCGCGTGCCAGCCGTACTACACCATTCATAGCAAAAGCTTATGGGGTACCATATCTGAACTATGCCACCAAGGTAATGTTAGGTGAGATGAAACTTTCGGAGCTGAATGTTGAGAAAAACCTTGAGGGGTATGCCGTTAAAGAACCTGTATTCAGCTTCTTTAAATTCCCACGAGTGAATAAAGAGCTTGGCCCTGAAATGAAGAGCACTGGTGAGGCTATCAGGTTCATCAAAAGTTTGCGCGATCCGTGGTTCAGGCAGCTTTATAAGGAACGTAGTATGCACTTGAGTAAGTAATGAAGACTATTATCCAATAACTTTTATTCAGAGGGCTGCAACTGCAGCCCTTTATCTTTGCTTGAGTTTTGTTTTTACAAATGAGATTATTGAGCTGAAATCTTCATTACTGAATTCGTTTTTGCTGAACAGGTAAAACAAACCATGTCCTTTACTTGTATGCAACAGTAATATATCATCTACTATCTGGTAAGAGTGTAGTCTGTTCCATGAGACCTTCGCAGTATTCAAACTATCGTCTATTAAAAAATGGTCTTCATTCAATTCAAGCGTATACTCTTTCACATTATTTTCCGCTAATATCCTGTATTGCCTGTCTATCTCATCAAAGTATTTCTTTTTGTGTTTGGGTAATGTGAACAAGAGATAGTTTGCATATACCAACGTTTGTATACCTCCAAGACACAAAAGGATCGTTTTAAATATATTATCGTTAGTTGTGCCAGGCAATAATTTATGCAATAGCAAACCAGCCAATAGGTAAATTATACCAATGAACAGCCAAATTATGGCTTTGCGCTTTTTCTTGTGGTTGAGATAGTGATAGTACTTTTCATATGAACCGCGCTCTCGTTCATAGTTGATCGGCAATGTAAATTTCATGCCCTAATATAGTAACTGGTAGGGTAAAGTATGCAGGATTATTGAGATAGCACTATTAATACATAACTACTGTATAACCAAAGTTGTAGACATTGGTTAATTGACTATTAGTTAATCAGGTTTGATTTGAAATAAGTGCTTTTATCTTTGCTCGCCAAAATCATACAAGATGAAAAGAAATCTGCTTTTGGCTATCAGCTTTATTGTATTGTCATTGAATATCAATGCACAAAGCATGTCTGCATCTCTTGATTCGGTAGTGATACAAGAGAACCGTATCAAAGAGTCTTACGGTAAACAAAACAGAAACATACAGGTATTGGATAATGCCCAGATAAGAAGCTTGCCGGTAAAGAACCTGAATGAGCTATTATCTTATGTAGCAGGTGTAGACCTGCGTCAGCGTGGCCCCGGTGGTACTCAGGCAGATGTGGCAATTGATGGTAGTACTTTCGATCAGGTGTTAGTATTGGTAAATGGTGTAAAGATGAGTGATCCGCAAACGGGTCACCACATGATGAACCTGCCCATCCCTTTAGGAGCTATTCAACAAATAGAAGTAGTACGCGGCCCTGCTGCCAGAACCTATGGCGTAAATGCGTTAGCAGGAGCTATTAATATTGTTACAAAAGTGCCGGTAGACAATCAGGTTTTTGCACAGGCGTATACAGGCAGTTCGTTAGAAAAAGACACTGCAACAGGTAATAATTATATTGGCTGGGGTACACAGGTATCAGCAGCATTAGCAGGAGAGCATGTATCTCAGATGTTCTCATATAGCCACGATCAGGGTAATGGTTACAGGTATAATACAGGTTATAATGCCAACCGTTTTTTTTATCAGAACAGGATAACAATTAATGACAACAACCAGATAGAGGCAATGGGCGGTTTCATCTCCAACAATTTTGGAGCGAATAGTTTTTATGCTGCTCCTGTAGATGCTGAGTCTGAAGAATATACCCAAACTGCTATTGGAAGCATACAATATACTTATAGCCCGGGCAGGGTAACTATAAAACCAAGAATCAGTTACAGGTATAATAAAGATGATTACATATTCGTAAGGCAAGACCCGTCAATATATCGTAACGTACACGAAACGAATATTATAACAGGTGAAGTACAAAGCACAATAACGCTTAATAAAGGCATTATAGGTGCAGGTGTAGAGTACAGATATACCGACCTGAGCAGTACCAATCTTGGAGAAAGAGAACGCAATAACCTGGGCATATTTGCTGAGTACAAGCACTACTTCTCTAATAACCTGAATGCTAGTGCCGGGCTATATGCTAATAAGAACAGTGATTATGACTGGGAGGTTTTCCCCGGAGTGGATGTAGGCTACCAGCTAACAAAAGAGATAAAAGTATTTGCCAATGCAACTATGGGGCAACGCCTGCCAACTTATACAGATCTATATTATTTCGGGCCTACAAACATTGGTAATGCCCAGCTGAAGCCTGAGTATGCCAACTATGCTGAAGCAGGTGCACAATATGATGGGTATAATTTCTTTGTGCAGGCAGCATACTTCTACAAGAATGCTACAGATTTCATTGATTGGGTAAGAGCAACAGATATAGACCCCTGGCAACCACAAAATTTTCAATCAATCAACACACATGGTTTAACTGTTCAGGCAAGAGCTAATATTGGCGATGCTCTGAGATTAGCAGAAGGGAACGATGTTGCACTGTATGGTAATTATACATACCTGAGTCCTGCGATAAGTACTCCTTCAAGTGATATTTCCAAGTATGCTATTGAGGCGTTGCGTCACCAGGCTACTATTAAGTTGAATACTACATGGCTGAGGCATATAGTTGTGAACGGTGCATACCGTTACCTGTATCGCATAAATGCGAATGATTATACAGTCATAGACGGACGTATAGGCTACCAACTAAAGGACGTGCTGATATATGCTGATGTGAACAACTTGCTGGATACACAATATAAAGAAGTAGGTGCTGTACCTATGCCAGGCCGTTGGTACACATTCGGGGTTAGGCTTACACCCGTATGGAAATAAACAATAACGCAGGCAGGGGAAACTACTTACCTTTGCCACGTTTAAAAATATTTCTGTTATGAAAGAAAAGCATCCTAAAGATACCTATGTAGTGATGTCTGAGTTAGTGTTGCCTAATGATACTAATACGCTTGGCAACCTGATGGGTGGCAAACTGATGCACTGGATGGATATAGCAGCGGCTATTGCCGCGCAAAAACATTGTAACTGTCCTGTGGTAACAGCATCTATGGATAATGTATCTTTTAATAATCCGATAAAACTCGGCAACTTGCTGAGTATAGAAGCTAAAGTAACGCGTGCTTTTAACACCTCTATGGAGATATACATGAAGGTATGGGGCGAAGATCTTTCAGCGCAGTACCGTTACCTTACCAACGAAGCATATGCAACATTCGTTGCACTGGATCCTAACGGTAAACCGCGTAAAGTACCTGAACTAGTTCCTGAGACAGATGAAGAGCAGGCGTTATATGATAGTGCACTCCGCCGCAGACAGTTGAGGTTAATACTTGGAGGCAAGATGAAGCCTGAAGAAGCAGGAGAATTACGTTCGTTATTCGTGCAGGATATAAATAATTAAAGTATGGTATTAGACAGGAAGACCCAACCGAAAGTACATGATGCGATAGAGTTTGACTTCAAGCTACCACCTATCAATGCAGGTAAACTGGATAACGGATTACCTTTTTATTGGTTGCGTGCCGGCGTACAGGAAGTGGCTGAGATAGACTGGGTATTTCCTGCCGGTGTGTGGCATGAAGATAAGCAAGGCCTCGCATCGGCTACTGCTGCATTGCTCAAAAACGGAACTTCTAAAAGAACTGCTCAAGAGATAAATGAATCGCTCGAGTATTACGGTGCTACATTCAAAGCAAGAACCGGTAATGATTATGTAGTCGTTTCTCTTTTTACTCTAACTAAGCATTTACCAGATCTGCTACCTATAGTTTTCGAAATTCTTACAGAAGCGATATTTCCGCAGGAGGAAATAGATATTTTCAAGCAGAACAGCGTACAAAGGTTAATGGTCAGCCTGCGACAGCCGGATTTTGTGGCTAACCAACGTATAGATGCAATGTTGTTTGGTGAAGTACATCCGTATGGCCGTTTTACAAAACAAGAGACGATTGAGTCAATCACGAGGGAAGACCTTGTAGATCATTACAGCAAATATTACAACCTTGCCAATGCCAAAATTTTCATGGCAGGTAATATTAGCGAGCAGGATACCAAGTGGGTAAACGAAATATTCGGTAAAGCTGATGCAGGGCCAGTAACACCAACAGAGAGAATTTACAAAGCTGACCCATCCACTGAGCTTAAGTACAACCTGACAAACGACCCTAACGGTGTACAGGGAGCTATCCGTATAGGTAGTCTATTCCCTAATCGTCATCATCCTGACTTTGCGCCGATGGTGGTGTTAAATACTATGTTCGGTGGTTACTTTGGTTCAAGACTGATGAGTAATATTCGTGAAGACAAAGGTTATACATACGGTATCTTCAGTGGTATGGCACCATATGCACAGGGAGGTTCACTGGTAGTACAAACAGAGGTAGGGCGTAAGGTGATTGAAAATGCTGTAAAAGAGATATATCATGAGATGGATGTGTTGACCAATGATATAGCTGCTGATGAAGAATTACTATTGGTGAAGAACTACTTGTTGGGTAATCTACTGGGTGACCTTGACGGGCCTTTCCAGATACTACAGCGTTGGCGTATGCTGATACTGAACGATCTGGATATTGAGCACTTTGATAGTAACGTACGTATTTATAAATCTATTACAGCAAGCGAGCTACGAGACCTGGCTCAGAAATACTTGTCGAAAGATAAATTCCACGAAGTGGTAGTGGTGTAAATAACAAAAAGGAGGCTTTTAGCCTCCTTTTTAATGTGTTATCTCAAATCGTTCATAATAAGCCTTTTCAAGACTTTCTCTATGGTCAGGGTGTGCAATGCTAATGAGCGCCTTAGCACGTTGCTCCATATTCATACCATACAGGTTCACAACGCCATATTCAGTAACTACATAATGTACATGCCCGCGTGTGGTTACAACCCCTGCGCCCTGCTTCAACATTGGTGTAATACGTGAGATTCCTTTATTCGTGACAGAAGGCAAAGCTATGATCGGCTTACCACCGGGAGAAAGAGAAGCACCACGCATAAAATCCATCTGCCCGCCTATACCTGAAAACTGGTAAGTACCCAGAGAGTCTGCACATATTTGCCCGGTAAGGTCTATTTCCAATGCACTGTTAATAGCTACTACTTTTGGGTTTTTACGAATGATGGTGGTATCATTCACATAGGCCACATCCATAAAGCTGATATTGGGGTTGTCATCTACAAAATCGTATAGTCTGCGTGTGCCCATGGTAAATGTGCTGACGATCTTACCCGGGCGTATCTTTTTGTGCTGGTTAGTAATTACTCCACTCTCTACTAACGGAATTACGCCGTCTGAGAACATCTCAGTATGTATACCCAGTTCTTTATGATTAGTAAGTGATTTCAATACGGCATCAGGTATTGAGCCTATGCCCATCTGGAGTGTAGAGCCATGCTCGATCAACTCAGCAACATTAGCGCCGATTTTTATAGCTACATCATCTATTTTTTTACTATAGTCTACTTCAGGTAGCTCAGCTTCTTCCCATACCATTGCATCAAATTTTTTGATGTGCACTTGTGCATCACCATGAGTGCGTGGCATGCGTGGGTTTACTTGCGCAATTATCTTTTTAGAGGTTCTTACCGCTGTCCATGCTGCATCTATAGAAGTGCCCAGTGTGCAGTACCCATGCTTGTCGGGAGGTGAAACCTGGACTATAGCTACATCAAGAGGCAGTATCCCGTCTTTAAAAAGGTATGGTATCTCACTAAGAAAAACAGGCACATAATCTCCATAAGGACTGTTTACCCATCCACGTACATTGGCAGACACAAATAGTGAGTTCAGGTAAAAGCTTTCTTTTACTTCAGGCTTATCCCACTCAATATTACCGAATGTGCTTATGGCTACCAACTCTATATCTTTCACCTCTCCTGCGCGTTGTAATAATGTATTGACAAGAAGTAATGGTGTCGCAGCACTGCCATGTACAAATACTCTATCCCCGCTTTCTACTATTGCTACCGCCTCTGCTGCTGATACGTATTTAGGTTCCATAGCTGCAAAGTAATAGCTAACATCTTGTATGGGAAATGATAAAAATCATTTTGGCGAATTTTACATAGGTTTAACAAAGTAAACTGTCTTATCAACGTCAACAATACGTATATGATAATGGTTATAAATACATGCACATGAAATATTACAGTATCATCTTCACATTGTGTAGTATTATTTTATTTACACAATGTACTAACGCGCAAAAAAAATCAGATATGAGCAACGATAAAAAAGAAAATCCGTACTACTCACGTACTGAAACAGGCAAGTTGAACGTTAGTAATAAAGAGTGGAAGGAAATACTTCCGAGAGAGGTTTACTATGTAGCCAGAGAAGAAGGAACAGAGCGTGCCTTTACCGGTGAATATGTGAACAACAAGAAAGATGGAACATACTACTGTGCTGTTTGCGGTAATGCGTTATTCAGTTCAGAAACGAAGTTCAAGAGTGGCTCAGGGTGGCCGAGTTTTTATAAGCCATTGAACCCAAAGAGTGTGATTGAGAAGAAAGACAGTTCGCACGGAATGGTAAGAATTGAGATAGAATGTGCGCGTTGTGAATCGCATTTAGGGCATGTATTTGAAGATGGCCCGCAACCAACAGGGCTTAGATATTGCATGAATTCTGCAGTGCTGGATTTTGATGAGGAGTAGTTTTTGATTGCAGGTTTATGTTTGAACCCGTTATTTTGTGATGAAATAACGGGTTTCTTTTTTATGACGAAGAAAGAGCGGTACGAATACGTAATAGAATACTTTAAAGAACACATGCCTGATGCAGAGACTGAGCTGCATTATAGCAATCCATATGAGCTATTAGTGGCTGTAATACTCTCAGCACAATGCACAGATAAACGTGTCAACATCGTTACTCCTGAATTATTTAAACAATTTCCCACACCAGAATTACTAGCTGAGGCAACATTTGAAGATGTAGAACCTCTGATACGCAGTGTAACATTTGCGAATAATAAGACGAAGCACTTACTGGGAATGGGTAAGATGCTTGTAGAGCATTATAATAGTGAAGTGCCTGATACAGTAGAAGAGTTAGTGAAATTACCGGGTGTTGGCAGAAAGACTGCTAATGTTATCACATCCGTTATTTTTCAGCAGCCCAATATGGCAGTAGATACGCATGTGTTTCGTGTTTCCGCAAGATTGGGGTTAACAACAAACGCAAAGAACCCTTTGCAAACTGAAAAGCAACTCATTAAATATATACCTGAAGAGCTCGTTCATAAAGCACACCACTGGCTGATATTACATGGCAGGTATACTTGTATAGCCAGAAGGCCCAAATGTGAAAAATGCGGATTGACCTCGATCTGTAAGTTTTATAAGTCAGATATGAGGCATATTGTTGAAGACAGCGCTAAAAAGAAGTAACCCTAACCTTCTTGCAATGGTTGCCAGCTACCTTTAAAGCTTTTGGAATATTCTTCGAAGGTCTGCTCCTTGTATTTCTCCTCAGCTAAAAATTTCATGATCATCTCTATTTGAGGTACAGGTTGGTATCCCGGAATGGGAGAAGGACTCTTAAAATGTTCTTCCATGAACACATTGGTAGGGTAAGACATTTTACCACCCATTAGTTGTGCCGCCAGCATATTGGCTCTGTGTTCGGGAGAGAAACTGTAAACACTACCATTAAATCTAATATCTTCTCTACTTTCAGCATCGAATTTTACTGCATAAAAATGCTCATTCATGTATTTTATCACTTCAGGGTGGCTAAAGGTCTTTTTATCCATTACTTTACACCAGCCACACCAATCAGTATATACATCTACCCATACTTTTTTAGGTTCTTTTTTCATGGCAACTTGCACTTCGTCCCAGGTCATCCATTTGATTCCACCCTTTTCACTTCCACCGCCGGCAATTGCATTACCGAACAGGAGTGCAGTCAATAATGTTAAAGCAATATGCTTAATGCGCAAAATGTTCATACTAACGAATTTACGACTATTTACTAGTAGCTTTGTTAAAGTCTTGTGATATTTGATATAACTTGAATATATGAAGGTAGCAGTAGCGGTAACAGGGGCTAGTGGTTCTGTTTACGCAAAGGTTTTGTTAGATAAATTACAGCAGCTTAAAGAGCAGTTAACGGAAGTAAGTGTAGTATGGTCAGATAATGCATATACTGTTTGGCAACATGAATTAGGAGGTAAAGCTTATGAGCAGTATCCATTCAAAACATGGGGCAAAGGAGATTTTTTAGCACCATTTGCATCGGGTAGCTCTACATATGAGGCATTGATCATCTGTCCGTGTAGTATGGGTACAGTAGGGCGCATTGCTACGGGAATCAGTAACGATCTGATAACCCGTGCTGCTGACGTAATGCTTAAAGAACGTAGGAAACTGATATGTGTGGTTAGGGAAACACCTTATAATTTGATCCAACTAAAAAACATGACTGCCATAACAGAAGCAGGAGGCATCATCTGTCCTGCTACTCCGTCGTTTTATAGCAATCCCGAAACAATTGAAGAAGTAGCATATACTGTTATTCATAGGGTGCTACAACTAGCAGGGTTGAAAGCAGATGGATATAAATGGCAGGAAAACTAAATAAATGCAGTATTCAAAATCGCTGGAAAGGCTAAGAAATATTATGGATGAACTCAGGGAGAAATGCCCCTGGGATAAAAAGCAAACCATACAAACACTACGCCAGCAAACTATAGAAGAGACCTACGAACTGGCAGATGCTATAACAGATGAGGACTGGCAAGGTATAAAAGAAGAGTTGGGCGACCTGATGTTGCATATTGTATTTTACAGTAAGCTGGGGCAGGAGAAAGAGCTTTTTACGATTGATGATGTGATAGAAGGAGTATGTAATAAACTGGTCGCACGTCACCCCCATGTATACGGGCATGTGAAAGCAGATGATGAGGAGCAGGTAAAAGCTAACTGGGAAAAACTAAAACTGAAAGAGGGTAAGAAGTCTATCTTGAGTGGCGTCCCACAATCATTGCCGGCAGTAGTAAAAGCACTCAGGCTACAGGAAAAAACAAAGAAAGTCGGTTTTGAATGGGATACTCTTGATCAGGTGAAAGAAAAAGTTGATGAGGAAATAGGTGAGCTATATGAGGCTGTAGATGCTGGTGCTGCAGACAAAATAGAAGAAGAGTTCGGAGATGTACTGTTTGCGTTGGTAAACTATGCACGATTTGCGAAAATAGACCCGGAGCTGGCATTGGAAAAAACAAATAAGAAATTCATTCGTCGTTTTCAACATATTGAAAAAATAGCGACAGAACAGAATAAGGCACTGCATGATATGACACTTGATGAGATGGATGCCTTATGGAATAAAGCAAAAGAACTGGAATAAATTTAAGTGTTCAGGCGCTATCCATACACGGGGTGGTTGTTGTTGGCAATTATTTGCTGGGGGCTGGCGTATGCCCATTACTACCGGCAGAAAAGTCAGCTTACACCTGAACGTATGGCAAGTACCATACAGTCTGACCTACAGAAAAAAGAAGATAAGCTAGAGCAGTTTTTAAAAGATGAAGAGTTAGTAGGGAGAATATTCTCAAATCAACTTTCTTCAAACGATGTTGCTAAACTTACAAACCTTCCCTTTGGCGTATATGCTTTTCACAATGACACTATCTTTTTCTGGAATAATAATAAAGTACTGGCAGACTGTGAAAGCCCGCCACAAAAGCATGTTGCTGAACTGTACCAGAATGAGCGCGGTAAATATATACGAACATGTATACACCCGGACTTTCTGCATGATGGTGAGGAGCTGGTAGTATTGTTGCCAATAGTTACTACCTACCCATACGAGAATAATTACCTTAAGTCATCGTTTGAAGCCGCAAACTACATACCACTTAACACGAAGGTTTTGCTTCGGCCATCAAAATATAGTTACCCAATAACTAACAACGCAGGTGAAGCAGTATTCCATGTCAGCTTCAATAACAAGACATTACCGGATTGGGAACCTGGCTTTTCTATGAAGGTATTGCTGTTAGTAGGGCTATTTTTCAGCATATTCTGGTTTCAGTTGTTAATAGCACGTCGTTCAAGAACAAAGTCATTCTGGTCAGGGTTTAGCATATTGTGTCTTGTAATAATTGGTATTGAAGCAGCTGTATACAGGTTGGGACTACCATTCAATCTGGAGGAGTTAAAGTTGTTCCAACCTCAGCTATATGCTTCGAGTAGTATTCTTAAATCTTTGGGGCATTTGTTGTTGAATGCATTGCTACTATTATGGTTAGTAGCATTTATAATACGCCATGCAAAACTCGATATACTGAAGGTTGTAAAGCTACACCCGGTTATCAGATATGTTCTGGCTGTGATCGTTTCAATATTTTTAGTGCTTTGCTCGTTTGTTTTCATCAACGTTATCAGCACATTAGTAACTGACTCGAAAATATCTTTCGATGTCAGCCATTTTTATACCATTTCTACATATACAATAGTCGGGCTACTAATAGTCAGTATAATAACTACCAGTGCTTTTCTCATCATATACATACTTAGCCGGCAATTGAGGATACTGGTACATAACAAATGGATCAGGTATGCGCTATTGGCAGTTGTGGGAATAATATCACTTGTATTAAGTGATGCTGCAACTGATCCTTATGTTGCGTATCTGATGTTGCTTTGGTTGCTGGTTTTTTTCATACTTCTGGATGTAAGGCAGATATCTCTCCGAGCAGATCTGTTTGCTCCACAAATGATATTCTGGGCAGCATTTGTTATTGCTTTTTGTACCGCTGTGCTGCAATATTTTAATTATGTTAAAGAGAAAGATGCCCGCATAAGATTTGCCGAAGAAGTAGTGCAACAAAGAGATGATATTGCAGAGTACACTTTCAGGAAAATAGGTAATGATATTAAGAATGATCCCGTTTTAAAAGATTATTTGAAATACCCTACACGCAGAAAAAGAAAAGCACTCAACGAACGGTTTGATGCACTATACCTGGGAGGGCACTTCAGCCAATATGAATCAAAACTTTTTCTGTATAATACTGGTGGTTGGGGACTGTTCAATGAAGATACCGTTAGCTATATAACCATGAATTTATGGGTGAAGAACAGCCTGCTAACCTTCACTCCCGGACTGTATTATCGTAAAAATGCACTTGATGGGCACTATTATGTAGCAGAGATCCCGATAGAAACAGGCGATGCTTCTAATACCCGCCTATTGGGGTATGTCTATATTGACTTTGCTATTAAAGAGTCAACCGGTGAAACAGTATACCCCGAACTCTTACAACCCGGTACCGTTCGAGGTGACAGGAATGAAGAAGGGTACTCATACGGGGTATATGTAAACAACAAACTTATCACACAGACCAGTGATTATAATTTCCCGATATACTTACAGGACACAATTGATACAGAATATCAGTTTACCCAGTATTCAGGTTCCTCAGAACTTCAGTATAAAGCCGATGAAGAAAAAACAGTTATAGTAATACGGTATCATAGATTGTGGCTGGAAGGCATAACTCTGTTCTCATACCTGTTCGGTATACAAATGATCGTATTTCTTATCTCTGTTTTGTATACACTATACCTGCAGTCGTTTGTAAGAAAAGACAAACAGAATAAGATAATAAGCTTTACGCTGAGACGTAGAATACACATATCCTTCTTAGGTATTGTATTCATCTCATTCATAATCATAGGTATCATCACCATAGTATTCTTTACTTATCAGTACAGACAGAACAGTTTGCGCAAACAACAACTCATAGTGCAATTAGTAGAGCGTGCGATCTTGCAACAATTAAAAGAGCAGGATGCTTATGAAGATGCTAAAGACTACAATGCTCTTGTAGGGAAAACCGGCTTTAAATACTTCATCACCGGACTGGCAAATGCACAGAAAATAGATATTAACCTGTATCATGCAAGCGGCGTTTTGAGTGTCACATCACAAGACGGTATTTATGACCGTTCTCTTTTTGCACGTATCATACAACCTGAAGCATATTACAAATTGTCAGTACTTAAAGACCAGTTTCTAATACAGGAAGAGCAGATTGGTAGGTTAGACTATATATCCTGCTACAAGCCTATATTGAATAAGGATGGAACAATTTTAGGGTATTTGAGTATCCCGTTCTTTTCGTCAGAAAAAGAGTTGAATTACCAGATATCAAGTATCGTTGTAGGACTTATTAATTTGTATGCATTTGTATTCCTGTTATCAGGTGTGCTGACAGTATTCATCACGCGTTGGATCACCAAGTCGCTGAGTATTGTAATTAAAAGTTTCAGTCGTTTTAGCCTGAGTAAAAACGAACCTGTGGACTGGCCGTATGATGATGAAATAGGCTTACTGGTAAGTGAATACAACAGAATGGTGAAGAAGGCGGAACAAAATGCAAAACTCTTAGCCCAAAGTGAGCGGGAAGGAGCATGGAGAGAAATGGCACAACAGGTAGCTCACGAGATCAAGAACCCGTTGACACCAATGAAGCTGAACATACAGTACCTGCAACAGGCATTGAAAAATGATTCCCCTAATGTTGAGGAGTTGGCTAAGAAAGTGTCGGAATCTTTGATAGAGCAGATAGAGAACCTTTCTTACATAGCATCAGAGTTTTCCAACTTTGCGAAGATGCCTGAAGCCCGTCCTGAGAAATTCGACCTGAATGATCTGCTACAGCGAACAGTTGACCTGTATCGTAACCAGAGTGAAGTGTCCGTTGAGCTGAATAAGTATGATAAACCGTTATTGGTCTATACTGATAAAAGCCAGCTGTTACGAGTGTTCAACAACCTGTTGGAGAATGCGGTACAGGCTATACCTGAAGAAAGGGAAGGTGAAGTGTCAGTAACACTTACAATGGAAGGAGATGAAGCACTGATAGCCTTTAAGGACAATGGTAAGGGTATTGAAGAAGATGCTATGAGCAAGATATTCCAGCCCTACTTTACTACTAAAAGTTCAGGTACAGGGTTAGGTTTAGCAATGACTAAAAAGATAATTGAATTCTGGAAAGGGACGATACGTTTTGAAACTGCGCCGGGAAAAGGAACAACATTCTATATTACAGTTCCTATTGCTAATGGTGATGAATTTTAACTACCATATCTGCACTTCGCGTTCCAGTGTTATGCCGAATTTGTCTTGAACGGTTTGCAGTATCTGTTCTGATAGTTCCCATACTTCTTTGCCATTCGCACCACCACGATTGATCAATACCAATGCCTGCTTTTCATGCACGCCGGTATTGCCTTTTTTAATGCCTTTAAAATTACATTGCTCTATCAACCAGCCAGCGGGTACTTTTACGTTATCATCATCTACAGGATAGGAGGGTATGCCGGGATGCTCCTGATATAGTTTTTCAAACTGTTCTAATGGTACGACAGGGTTTTTGAAAAAACTACCTGCATTGCCTATTTCTTTGGGGTTCGGTAGTTTACTACTACGTATAGCTATCACTGCATTTGAAATGGCTTTTATGGATAACGCTTCAACTCCAGCTTTTTTCAGTTCTTCCTGTATAGCTCCATAGTTAGTATTGAAAGAGTGTTTTTTGTTCAGCTTGAACACAACATCGGTAATGAATACTTTGCCTTTCAACTCATGTTTGAATACACTATCCCTGTATCCGAAACGGCAACCTTCATTCTGTAAAGTGATAAACTCTTGCTTCTCCCAATGCCAGAAGGTGACGTTCTCAATTACTTCTTTTGCTTCTACACCATAAGCACCTATATTTTGCATGGGTGCTGCACCCACCGTACCGGGGATGAGTGACAAGTTCTCAATACCACCCCAGTTATTTTCAATAGCATGCAATACAAACTCATGCCATACTTCACCTGAGCCTACTTGCAACCATACATGTTCCTCATCTTCTTCTATCAGTTTTATTCCCTTCAGTTGGTTGAGTATCGTTAGCCCTTGTACATCTTGAGTAAAGAGAATATTACTACCACCACCTATGATGTGTTTTTCTTTAGGTAATGTGTTATCATCAGTAAGCTCTTGCAATTGTTCTTTATCAGTAAGCGTAATGAACTGCTTTGCTGTAGTGTCTATGCCGAAAGTATTATAAGGTAGTAACGATACGTTTTGCTGTACTTGCATAAGCTGTAAAACTAGCTAAGGATTGCCGAATTATTTTTCAAACTTCTTACCGAGAAAGTCTACGCCCAGTCCGGGCTTGCCACTCAAGGTCATTACACCATCATTATACTCCAACCCTTTGGCTACATCTTCTTTCATCAATAACGGGCCGTCCGCATCTACTTCATCCAACATAGGCATAAGTTGTGCAATAGCCGAACAGCCAATAATACCTTCACACATAGCACCTACCATAGTTTTTAATCCTTTCTCTTTAGCAGACTTGATCATTCTTAGAGCGGGAGTGATGCCACCACACTTTGCCAGCTTGATATTTACACCGTGAAACTCTTTAGCACAGCGCTCAATATCTTCTTCTACCTGGCAACTTTCATCTGCAAACAGAGGTATGGTTGAGTTGGCTTTCAGTTCTTGCATAGCCTCATGTTGGTCACGATGTAGCGGTTGTTCTATCATGTGCACACCAAGCTTCTCCAGCTCGGTTATGATGCGTTTGGCATCTTCAGGTTGCCAGCCTTCATTAGCATCTACACGTAGCGCTGCATCAGTATTATTTCTTATTGCTCTAATGAGGTCTATATCATCAGGGCTACCCATCTTTACTTTGTATATCGGCCATGGGTTGGCTTTCAGCTTTTTTACCATTTCTTCTTCGCTGTCCATGCCGATCGTATAATCAGTCAGCGGAACATCTTTCCATTGTAGTCCCAAAAATTCATACACAGGCTTTTTGCGCATTTTACCGAACAGGTCCCATCCTGCGATGTCCAGTGCTGCTATAAGGAAGTTGTGGCCCGGCAAAAGATGATGCAGGAAATGCCAGAAGCGCTCAGGGTCTGTCAGTGAATAACGCTCGATAAGACTACGCTTTTCTTCCAATGCTTGTATCATACCTTCTACGGATACATTGTAGTAAGGTATGGCACCCACTTCACCTACTCCATACATTCTGCCAATGCTTAGTGCTGTCACCAGAATAGGTTGATGCGTTTTCGTTCCTTTGTAGGTTGTAAAGGGGTACTTGAATGCCAGATCGTATTTAAAATGCCTCAATTGCAACATTCGATAAAATTGCAACTATTTTTGGGTTCATAAAATTTTAAGCATGCCGAAAATACCTGTCTGGATATTCGTGATACTAGCCATATTGCATATTTCTGCTGTTAGGGTAGGTATAATGGATATTGATGCCAGTCAGTATGCGGAGATGAGCAGGGAGATGGCACAGAGTGGGGATTACCTGCAGTTGTTTGATCGTGGTAGGGACTATCTGGATAAGCCTCCTTTCCTTTTCTGGATAAGTACAATTGGCATTAAGATATTCGGGGTGAACAATCTCGGGTTCAAGTTGCCTTCTATATTATTTGCGCTATTTGCTATTTATGCTACATACCGATTAGCAAGACTAGTATACGGAGAGAATACCGGACGCATGGCTGCGCTCATATTCGGTACCTGTCAGGGTATGTTCCTGATGACGAATGACATTCGTACCGATACCGTATTGATGAGCTGGGTGATAACAGCCATATGGTTGATAAAGGAGTGGGAGGTACATAAGAAGTTACACCATCTGTTATTAGGATGCGCTGCTATCGCTTTTGGGATGATGAGTAAGGGGCCTATAGCCTTGTTCGTACCTATATTCTGTTTTGGTAGCGATTGGATATTGAAAAGGCAATGGAAAAACTTTTTCAGGTGGGAGTATTTGTTGGGTATTGTGGTGATAGCGGTGTTACTGATACCTATGAGCATAGGGTTGTACCAGCAGTTTGATGCACAACCGGGAAAGACAGTGAATGGTATAGATGGTGGAGTTTCGGGGTTGCGTTTCTTCTATTGGTCGCAGAGTTTTGGCAGGATAACAGGAGAAAGCCCATGGGATAATGGTGCGGGATTAGATTTCCTGTTATCGAACATGATGTGGTCGTTCCTGCCGTGGATATTGATATTCATACCTGCCTTGGTGGTGAACGTGATCGAGCTGGTGAAGCAAAAGTTCAAACTGAAAGAAGGGCAGGAGTGGATAACAACAGGCGGCTTCATGTTAGCCTATCTGGCATTAGGATCTTCTAACTATCAGTTACCGCATTACATATTCGTAGTATTCCCGTTGGCAGCTACTATGTGTGCAGGGTTATTAAAACGTTTCTTTGTAGCCGAGCAATACCTAGGTTTATATAAAGTATTGAAAGGTGTGCAATGGTTCGTGTCTGTGGTTATACTCATTGGTGTATTACTGGTGACTACATATGTATTCCCGTCTTATACAGGTTGGTTCATCGTATGGATAGGTATGGCAGTTGTGTGGTTATACCTTCTCTTCCGAAAAGATATACCACGCAAGCCCATTATGCTGAGTGCAGCTGCCATCATTATGGCGAATGTGATACTCACCCATCATTTCTATTACAACCTGTTCGATTATCAACTGGGTAACCAGGTAGCGGAGTATCTGGAAGAAGAAAATATTCCCGCTGAAAAATTGATACACTATAAATGCAAAGACCCACTCAACTCCATCCACTATTATGCAGATGCTGTGATCAGTGATGATGCTTCACAAATAGCTGCCGGTAAATATGTACTTACACAGGATGAGGGCTTTCAGGAATTGCAGGCACAAGGGCTGAACTACGAGATAGTAAAACAAGGTGGCTGTTTCCGTATTAGTGAACTCAAACCCAAGTTTCTGAACCATAATACCAGAGAAGCGTCTTTGCAGGACTATTATATACTGAAGGTGCAATAAAAAAGCAGGCCTTTCAGCCTGCCCTTAAATAGGTTCTATTAGAGTTTACTTGAACTTTCTGAGGAAATAAGTAAACCCTTCTCCTTCAATTATCAGTTCGTTATTGGCAGCTTTCAATACTTTGAACTGTCTGCGGTCTTTACCATTACAATACAGTGTTTGGTTAGAGAAGCTCTCAATATACCATGATGCCTGACTACCATCACGTCCTGCATATATATAGCCTAGTTTGCCGTCTTGCGGGCTGCTGAATACTTCTACTTTTTTAACGGTTCTTGTATAGTCTATTTGCTGTGTGGTGGCGCTGCTGGTCCCTTTGAACTTATCCCATGTACCAACCATCTGGCTGATGCTGGTAACAGGTGCATATGTTTCAGGTGCCTTGCCCGGTACTATCTGACTGGTTGGTGTATATGGCTCGAAGGTATAAGTACCTTGTTGGTCTTTCAATACCAGCCTTTTATTCTTCTTGAATTCCAGAATAGTGAAATATCGCATACCCATATCCAGGTTGCCATTCTCTATTTTGTAGGTGTGACGGTAAATGAAGCCGTTCTTTTTTTGCCAGATATATTCATTACCTACTTTGAACTCCATAAAGATGGTATCGTTATAATTGACTTTTTTACCATTGAGCCCAAGACGCTCAACTTCGTGCCAATGGCCAATAACGTCTTTATTACCTTTGCTGAAGCCCAGAACAGGCAGGGCTAAGAAGAGCAGAAATATGATTTGTTTCATAGATTGATGTTTCTGATATTCAAAAGTATTAAAATAAAACTGCTATGGAAGCACCAACGCTGAACTTCACATTGATACAACCAGACATCGTGTGGGAGGATAAAGAGGCAAACCTCACTCAGTACGAGCAGTTGATCAATGGTGTGAAGGAGAAGAAGGAAGTGGTAGTATTGCCCGAGATGTTCAGTACGGGCTTCAGTATGGCGCCTGAAAGGATGGCAGAGCCAATGAATGGCCAATCTGTTCAGTGGATGAAAGACATTTCGGCTAAAAACAGGTGCATACTCACAGGCAGCCTTATTATTGAGGAAGAAGGGAATTATTATAACCGGATGCTATGGGTACAGCCCGACGGTAAAATTGGTACCTACGATAAACGTCATCTGTTCAGCTATGCGGGCGAGGAAAAACACTATACGGCAGGCGATAACAGGCTGATAGTGAGCGTAAAGGGCATAAAGGTTTGCTTGCAGGTATGTTATGACCTTCGTTTCCCCGTTTGGGCGCGGAATAAGAATGAGGAATACGATGTATTACTCTATGTAGCCAACTGGCCTGAAAGACGTAGCATGCCCTGGAAGACTTTATTGCAGGCAAGAGCAATTGAGAATATGAGCTATGTAATAGGCGTGAACCGAGTAGGGAACGATGGCAACGATATTTACCATAGCGGTGATAGTAGCGTATTTAGCCCGGTAGGTGAACTATTATGGCAGGAGTCTGATAAGCCAGCGGTGCATACCATCACCATAGAAAAGGAGACTGTTACCAAAGCACGCCGTCAATTTGGCTTCCTGAAAGATGCAGATGACTTCAGCATCAATCTGTGACAATCATGAATTAACAAGTATCTATAGACTGTTGCTCCCGTTAATGAGCTTATTTTACTACTTTTGCAGCCTTAATTTTCGGGATCAATGTGGCATAAGGTAGCAGCGTTTATTATCAAGTTTCGTATAGCATTATTAATTGTATTGCTTGCTGCTACAGCCTTTATGGGCTATATGGCTACTAAGGTAGAGCTCAGCTACGAGTATGGAGACGCTATCCCCAGAGATAATCCCAAGTATATAGAGTACCAGTCGTTTCGCGATAAATTTGGTGAGGACGGTAATTTGTTCATGATAGCCGTTCAGAAGGAAGACTTCTTTGAGCCGGTATTCTTTAAGGATTATACGAAGCTGGTAGAAGAACTGTCTGAGATAGAAGCGGTTGAAAATGTATTAAGCGTACCTACAGCTATCAATATTGTAAAAGATACTACTACAGGCAAGCTGAAGGTACTTACACTGGCAGAGCAGGTAGGTACTGACAATATGGATAGCTTCAAGCAAGCTTTTCTGGCATTACCATTCTACAGAGGCGTGCTCCACAACCCAGACAGTAACACCTACCTGATGGGCTTGGGCATTAACAAGGAGGTACTGAACTCCAAGAAGCGTGATAAGCTGAATACGGAGATAGTAACCATAGTTGAAAAGTTCGGTAAGAAGCATAATATAGACATGCGCATGTCCGGCCTGCCATACATCAGGGCTACGGTGATGAACATGATAAAAGGAGAGATGCGCCTGTTCCTGATACTGTCATTTGCGTTGACAGCATTGATACTGGCTATCTTCTTCCGTTCTTTCATGGCGGTACTTACGTCTATGATCATCGTAGGTATTGGTGTGGTATGGTCGTTGGGTACTATCGCTTTATTAGGCTATAAGATCACGATACTTACCGGGCTGATACCATCACTGGTAGTCGTCATAGGCATCCCCAACTGTATATACTTCCTCAATAAATACCACACTGAATACAGTAAGACACGGAATAAACCGAAGGCACTCTTACGGATGGTAGACCGTATGGGTATTGTAACCTTGTTCACCAATATGACCACGGCTATCGGATTCGGTGTATTCTCATTGACACAAAGCTCGCTGCTCAAGAGCTTCGGTATAGTGGCAGCGATAGATATTATTGCATTGTTCATCATCTCACTGATATTTATCCCAGCACTATATAGTTTACTGCCACCACCTAAAGGCAGGCATGTCAACTATCTGGAGAATAAGTTTGTGAACCGTATACTGACCTTCTTTGCTGATTGGGTATTCAGCCACAGGCCGGTGATATATATTGCCAGTGTCAGCATAATAGGTCTGTCTATATGGGGGATATACAGGCTGGACGCAGTAGGATATATAGTAGATGACTTACCTGAAGATAACCGTGTGTATACTGATATGAAGTTCTTCGAACGGAACTTTAATGGGGTAATGCCATTAGAAATTGTAGTAGATGCCCGTAAAAAAAGAGGTGTGACCACGCTGGGTACTATGCAGAAAATAGATCAGCTGGATAGGGTGATGCAGCAATATCCTGAAGTAGGCCCATCACTATCGTATGTTCAGGCAGTGAAGTTTGCCAGGCAGGCGTACTACAACGGAGATAGCTCCAGTTATGCGGTGCCTAATATGTTCGATATATCTTTCATACAGCCGTACCTGCGCCTTAAGGGTGATGGTAATGCTGCTGAGGAGAACATGTTCACGCAGGTAGTGAAATCATTTGTAGACAGTAATCAGCAGGAAGCACGTATCAGCTATAAAGTACTGGATGTAGGCACAAAGAGGCTGCCGCCATTGCTTGACAGCATTAAACCGAAAGTAGCAGAGATATTTGATTCTTCCCGATACGATGTAACTTTTACAGGTGTGAGTGTGGTATTCCTTGAGGGTAGTAAGTTCATCATCAACAGCCTGCGTAATAGCATCATGTTGGCATTCGTGATGATATTCGGCTGTATGATATTCCTGTTCCGCTCATGGAGGATATTACTCATATCCATCGTTATTAATATCATCCCCCTCATCATTACAGCAGGTATCATGGGTTGGACGGGTATTGTTATAAAACCCTCTACAGTGCTGGTATTCAGTGTAGCATTAGGTATAACGGTAGATGTGACCATCCGCTTTCTGGTGAACTTCAGGCAGGAGCTCAGTAAGAATGATGATGATATTGCTCAGACCGTACACCGTACCATCCACGATACAGGATTGAGTATCATATATACCTCTTTGATACTGATAGCAGGGTTCGGGGTATTTATTTTATCCAGTTTTGATGGGACAAAATCGTTAGGTTTGTTAACTTCGATAACCCTTTTCATGGCGATGGTGACCAATCTTGTATTGCAGCCTGCACTACTATTGTGGATGGATAAAATATTGAAAAAGAGCAAGTCGCCTAAGTGGTTTATTGACGAGGAGGAAGAAGAAGAGGAAACAAATTCGTAATATAGAATTTTTACTTTTGTAGAATCAGTTGCTGAAACTATGGAATTCGATAAGATAAAAAACAAAGGACAGGCAAGATTATTCAAGAATGACTTCATGGAGATGACGACGAAAACACACCCGTACGTTATCTACAGTATATACTTCCCTGTTATCAGTTTTATGCTGTACTATGGTGTTGCCTACAAAGGGCAGAGCGTGTTGAACGAAGTACTGTTGTTCATTGGTGGTACTATGTTCTGGAGCTTGTTCGAGTACCTGATGCACCGTTATGTATTTCATATGATAGTAAGCAGCGAGCGTGGTAAAAAGTTTGTGTACACTTTGCATGGTGTGCACCACGAATATCCTCGTGACCGTGAGCGTTTGTTCATGCCGCCTTTGCCAAGCCTATTGATAGCATCATTGATATTTGCCGTAATGCACTTATTGATGGGTTGGGCTGCATTAGCATTTTTCCCTGGCTTCCTGTTCGGATACCTGATGTATGGTAGCATGCACTATGCAATACATTCTTTCGCACCACCAAGCTGGTTGAAAGCATTATGGCGCAACCACCACCTGCACCATTACAAGAGCCCTGACAAAGGCTTTGGTGTAAGCTCTGTGTTGTGGGATGTAGTGTTCCGTACTGTTCCTAAGAAAGACTAAGAGAGCAGTTATTTCAATTTAATCAGGCAATATTCATCAAAGCAGTCTACAACTTCTGCATTGACTTTCTTTTGTTGTATGTCATTGCGGTATGCAATCGCTTTTTGACCGATCAAAGTAGTTTTGTTTCCTGTTTCATCGTAACGAATAAAGTCCATATCCATCCAATAGAGATATAATAATAAATGGTCTTTGAGAGGGTTCATTAATACTACTTGTTCTGTTGTTTTGAAAAAAGGATTTTCTTTTCTCATCACTCTGTGCATTTCAGTACTCTTATTATCGATGAACATGAAGTGTTTTACAAAGTTGAATGCAAATATGAATATCCATATGAATGCCGCTAGGCTCCATTTTTGTTGCATATAAAGCATACCCCTAACTGTTATAAAGGCTGCAAAACCCCATATTGGTGCCAAATACCAACTATGCGCACACTCTGAAAAATTGACCAGTAAGACAATAGGCATTGAGATACATATACCAGCTACAGTAAACTTATTGGCAGGAGCATTCAGATAGTTGATTAGCCGGTTCTTGTTCACATATAGTTTGTAAAAACCTAATAACACAGTAAGGTAAAAGATGAAATGCCATAAATTCATCCTTACTTCTATATTATGGAAAAAGAAAAAGTAGTCGCGCCATGCATAGTCAGAAAATTCACCATCTGTTATTCTATTAAAGGTCTCATGTATCAGCATTGTTTCTATACTATTGCTACTACCATAGTAAGTATCCTCAGGATAGGCAGAATTGGTAATGGCAAGATATACCCAAAAGCCTATAACGAAACATAAGACAGTCAGGGCAAGATAGGTATGTTTATTTTTCAAGGTAAGTTTCAACTTACCCCTGAGTAATGTATACACTAGTAATCCCGGTAGGAACAAAAGTCCGGGTGTGCCTTTTGCAAAAAATGCAAGACCTGTATAAAGAGCTGCGAGATACAATCCGCTTGTTCGTCCACGTTCAAGGAATTGCACGTAGCTATATACCGAAAGCATCATAAAGAATATAAGTAAGGCGTCAAAGTCGCCTGTAAGTCCAACATGCCAGCCAATGATAGCGCGACATGTTATGAGCAGTAAGCAGGTGAGAAAAGCTTTTAACGAATCTTCATAAAAAGAGATGAGCTTATACAGAACAATAAAGTATAACATTGTCGCTATTAAACTGGGAAAGCGAAGAGCAAACTCATTAAAACCGAATAATTTGTAAGAAAGGGCTATGAGCCATATCAGCATTGGGGGCTTAGAACTGATAGTGTCTGGTTCGCCACCAAAATACAGGTTGAGGTAATCATGATTAAAGTACATGTCAAAAGCATTGACGCCATTGCGTGCTTCATCCCACTCATGTATATCGTAGCTACCCCTGTGCCATAGCAATAAGAGTGCTGCCAGGCATAGTATTATAGGTAGGTAAAAACGAGAAATATCGTTCTTAATAAGGTCCGGTCTCAAATTAGGGTTATTGTTACAGAGATAAATATACTGTTTCCAGCTCAGCTATCATCATAGCGGTAGCGCCCCATATTTTATGATCAGCATCCCATAGGTAGGTAGGTGCTTTGATGGTGATCTCAGGCATGGAAGATGGCCGTATCTCAGTAATAGTTTTCTTTTCAGGGTGAAACAGTTCTTCCAGTGTTACCTCAAGTGTATACTGAACTTCTGTTGGGTTGATAGTGTATTCAGGTCGCTCATGAGCAAAACCTATATATGGAAATACGTTACTGTTACTCACCGGGATGTATAGAGAAGATAATCCACCCAGTATTTCAATCTGTTCTGAAGGGACGCCTACTTCTTCAAAGGTTTCTCTGAGGGCTGTTTCTTGCAGTGAGTTATCTTCGGGGTCTTTTCGTCCGCCGGGGAAGCTGATCTGCCCACCATGTGCTTTACCATCCTCTACTCGTCTTATCAATAGTAAATTCAGCAGATCATTATCAGGGTATAATAATCCCAGTACAGCACTCTCTCTGGCAGTATCAGGTACCTCGAAAGGCCCTTTCCGCCTGAGCGATGCCATTTTATTTTGAGCTGCGTAGCCGGGTAGAGGTTCCTGTAACCGCTTTTTCAGTTGTTCTATCTGCTCAGTAAAGCGCAACAATTATTCGTCTTTAAAACCTTGCTTAGTATGCGTACCGTCGCAAAATGGTTTGTTAGAAGACAGTCCGCAGCGGCATAGGGCAGTAACTTTTGTTTTAGGTTCTTCATTACCATCCTTATGCTTTACGGTAATATCTCCATAGATCAATAACGGTCCGTTCTTCGTAACCTCTACTTTAACATCAGTTTTCTTTTGCTCTTGTTCCATATCTTTTTCTCCGTTTTTGTAGTAACTCAATGCACCGGAAGGACATTTATCTACCTGCGCCATAATGGTCTTGCTGTCTGCTGCGTCCATGTTTATCCAGGGGCGTTGCTCAGGGTTGAATACAGCAGACAATCCGTTGAAGCAATTCCTCGAATGGATGCATAAACCCGATTTCCATACTACGGTTATATCTCCGTTGGTATATTCTCTTACTACAGGTTTTGTGCTCATAAGGTGCTGTTTTTGTTTACTTGTAATTTAAGCAATTAATAGTTCATCGGTACTTCGTAAAGCAGGAAATCGCTATCTGCAGTTGCTTTGATGGTTATTGTTTCTGCATCCGTTATGCCGATAGCGTCTCTCTTACCTACTTCCTTACCTTCTACAGTTATGCTACCTTCTATTACAAATATGTAAGCTCCATGGTGTGGCGTGTGCATATTGTGTGTTACCTCGTTGCCCGCTTTCAGGTCGCTTCGGTATATCCAGGCGTCCTGGTGAATTTTCAACCCTTCATCCTCATTATCTATTGGTGATACCAACAGCTGTAATTGGTTTACCCTCTTTTCCGCATCAAACATTGTTTGGTCGTAGCGCGGTTCAACGTTCTGTGTTTTGGTAAAAATCCATGATTGCAGCACATTGGTAGCCTTATCTTTTATAGGGTTGAACTCACTATGAAATATCCCGCTGCCGGCACTCATCACCTGTACTTCCCCGGGGTGTATCACTTCTCCATGCCCCATACTGTCTTTATGTTCCAGTGCACCTTCCAGTATAATGGTGATGATCTCCATATTATCGTGCGGGTGCTTACCGAAGCCCATGCCTCCTGCTATAATATCGTCGTTGAGTACACGCAGTGCTCCGAACTGTATGCGGTTAGGATCGTACCAGCCAGCAAAGCTGAATGAATGATGTGCGTTGAGCCAGCCATGGTCGGCATGTCCGCGAGTATCTGCTGAATGAAAAACGGTATTTGACATGATTACTCCTTTTTATTTATTGTACCTACAATAGTACAAATTTACGACCATTATTAACCAACTGACAAACTTGCACCCTTATACAACCATTGATAATGTTAATACTGTCTACATGGTTCGTAACCTCAACACATAAATGTTTATTTTGTTCCAAAATCTCAGAATTAGAAAGATGAAACAACTGGTACTATTATTATTAGCAGGATTTATCATCAGTAACACTCAGGCACAGGAGTTTGACACATTGCGCCGCAATGACAAAGACAACTGGCAGTTCTTCCAGGTATTTGTAGTAGCTACCAACCAATTGGTGAGCGAAGGGTATTATCATAAGGATAAAAAAGCAGGCGTTTGGTCTGAGTTCTGGCCGTCTCATTACCCCAAGTCTATGACCAGCTACCGCAACGGTAAGAAAGACGGCATGCACATGCAGGTAAATGCAGACGGGCAGGTAGATCTGATAGAGCACTATAAGGACGGCTTACTGGAAGGCCCGCGTAAAGTATACAAATACAAAGGCCCGCTTATACTGGATGAGATGTACAGCGAGGGTAAAAAGCATGGCCCCTACCGTAAATTTTATAATAGTGGTAAGATACAGGAGTTTGGAGGTTACGTGAATGATAAGCGTGACGGAAGATCGATATGGTATTTTGAGACAGGTAATAAAGCTGTAGAGTACGAGTACCGTAAAGGGATAAAAGATGGTGAAGCAGCGGTGTATTTTGAGAGTGGTACCGTGCAGGAGCAGGGAAAGTATAAAGACGACCAGAGAGACGGGCTATGGCGTGTGTTTCACGAAACAGGCAAGATAAAAGAGCAGGGAGAATATAAAGAAGGTAATAAGATAGGAGAGTGGAAGATATTTGATGAAGAAGGCAATTTTCTGAAAATAGAGAACTACGATAGCTAAATGGCAAAGAAAAAAGAACCATCACAAACCATACTGGTAATTGACGACGAGCGTGCAATACGGAATACGCTCAAAGACATCCTTTCTTTCGAGGGGTTTGCAGTAGAAGAAGCAGAAGACGGTAGCGCAGGGCTGGAGTTGGTAAAAGCCAACGATTACGATTGTATACTCTGCGATATAAAAATGCCCAAAATGGACGGGCTGGAAGTGTTGGAAAAAGTGAAGGAGCTAAAACCTGACCTACCGGTCATCATGATATCAGGGCATGGAAATATTGAAACAGCTGTAGATGCAGTGAAGAACGGTGCTTACGATTATATATCCAAGCCGCCCGACCTTAACAGGTTGCTCATTACCATACGCAATGCGATGGACAAAGGTTCTCTTGTTACCGAGACCAAGCAACTGCGCAAGCGCATCAGCCGCAGCCACCAGATGATAGGTGAGAGTACAGAGATGAAGCACATCCACGAGACGGTGGAGAAAGTAGCCCCTACAGATGCAAGGGTACTTATTACAGGTGCCAACGGTGTAGGTAAAGAACTGGTAGCAAGAAATATACATGCACTCAGCAGCCGTGCAGACGGACCGATGATAGAAGTGAACTGTGCTGCCATACCATCTGAACTGATTGAGAGCGAACTCTTCGGGCATGAGAAGGGCTCGTTTACCTCAGCCATCAAACAGCGCATAGGTAAGTTTGAGCAGGCAAAAGGCGGTACCCTCTTTTTAGATGAGATAGGCGATATGAGTGCCGATGCGCAGGCCAAAGTACTACGTGCCCTGCAAGAGAGTAAGATAACCCGTGTAGGTGGCGATAAAGAGATAAAAGTAGATGTACGCGTAATAGCGGCTACCAATAAAAACCTGCTGGAAGAAGTAGAGGACAAGAAATTCCGACTCGACCTTTACCACCGTCTGAGTGTGGTGATTATAGAAGTACCACCGCTAAACGACCGTAAAGATGATATACCGCTACTGGTTGAGCATTTTATGAAAGACATAAGCGGAGAGTACAACCAACCGGAGAAAGAAATAGACAAAACAGCACTGGATGCCCTGAAGCAACACAACTGGACGGGTAACATCCGCGAGCTGCGCAACGCCGTAGAGCGCCTCATCATCTTTGCAGATAAGAAGATCTCTAAGAAAGATGTAGAGACGTATATATTGAGTAAGTGACGTTAGTTATTACCCATAGTATAAATGGGTGCAGGTGATTCAAAAGATATAATATGTGTTTTGGGTAAGGGACCCCAGCTGTAAGAGACCCGTGTCACAGCATAGGTATCAGTATGGTATTCATAATCATATTGTATACGCGCAGTTTTGTCACGGTCATTTACACCTTCACACTCCAGATATACTGATACTTCGTTCAGGTGAGCACTGCGAACAGCGTTAATTACTTTTAGCTCTTCGCTGAAAGGTATATGCCTCAAAATAGTCTCTAAGCGGAATGTTTTAGCAGATAATACTGTGATTTGATATTGTAACTCATTGGGTTGTGTAGTAGGAGTTATAATGTACTCAAAGCTATCATTAGGGCTTCTGTAATAATAGCTGCCTGAGTTAAAACTGTGCGAGCCGTTCAGTTTTTCAGAAAGTGTAATGTCTATAACCTCGGTAACAGGTTCGGTAGTAATATCTTCTTTTTCTTTGACGCAGGAGCTGTATAGCAATACAGATAGCAGTAAGAGATTGAGTATTGGTTTCATAGGTTTTTGATTTTATATGCTAACGTAAGATACGGCAGATTATTATGTAAATATCGGGTATAAATTTTTTTCTCTCGCCTGCCCCGTCTCGGCTCAGCCGAGAGTGTTGGTCATTGCGAGCCCCGCAATAGTCGGGAGCGAAGCAATCTCACGTTATAAGTGTTTTTGTACTCCCGTCATTGCCAACGAGTGTAGCGAGTTAGGCAATCTAGTCACGTGATTAGATTACCTCATTCGCATTTGCAAGTCAAACCCTCATGGAGAATGACGCGAGTAGAGTGAACAAAAACCCCCTCGGAATATCCGAGAGGGCGCTCTATCTGCATGTTATTTTAAAGTCTGTAATTATACGCCTACCATCAGTGGCATCAGCAGCATCAGCAGGTCTTCGTTCTCTGTCTTCTCCGTAGGGCGGAAGATACCGGCACGTGTCGGTGTGCTCAGGTGTACTTCTATATCCTCGCCATCCATATTGCCCAGCATCTCTACCATCAGCTTGGCATTAAAGGCGATCTTCATATCCTCACCGCTATACTGGCAGTTCAGCGTCTCTTTACCTTCGTAAGAGAAGTCTATATCCTGCGCACTCATGGTTAGTGAGTTACCGTTGATGTCCAGTACTACCTGGTTAGTGGTTTTGTTGGCAAATATGCTCACACGGCGCAGTGCACTGATGATATCATTACGGTTAATGGTCAGCTTGTACGGATTGTCTGTAGGTACCACTGCCTTATAATCAGGGAAGCGGGCATCTATCAGTCGGCAGCTCATGCTCATCTTCTCACTCTTCACAAACAAGTGGCTGTTGTTGTACGACAATTCCAGTTCAGAATCATCGGCAGGCAGGGTAGCACGTAGCTGCTGCAATGGTTTTTTCGGTACAATGAACCCGTCTTCTTTCGGACAATTGATGTCTGTCTTAGCAAGCTTTACCAGCCTGTGTGCATCGGTAGATACAAAGGTCAGCGACTCATTGGCCAGCTCCATATACACACCCGTCATAGCAGGGCGCAGCGTATCGTTACTTACGGCAAACAGTGTTTTGTTGATGCTCTCTATCACCGCCATAGACGGTACGTTGAAAGTAGTAGTATCGCTTGCCGCAGGTTCTTTAGGGAAGTCATCCGCTTTCTCACCACCTATCTTATACTTACCTACATCGCTCGACATCTCGATAGACAATTCACCCTCGTTGATGTTGAAAGTAATAGGCTGCTCGGGCAGGTTCTTCAAATAGTCTGTCAGTATTTTAGAAGGGATACATATCCTTCCGTCTCCCTGTGCATCGTTCACATCCATTTGCACACGCATCATGGTCTCCAGGTCGGTAGCCGTAAGCGTGAGGGTATTGCCCTTCAGTTCAAACAAAAAATCTTCCAGTACAGACAGTACCGTATTAGCACTGATAACACCGCCTATCTGTTGCAGGTTTTTCAGCAGTGCTGTGGATGTAACAATGAATCGCATAGATATACTTTTACTGCAAACAAAGATAGTCGTTTAGGTAAATTAAGAACAGGGGCTGTGGATATTTAGGTAACCCGTTGTGGATTAGCGGTTTGACTAGTTCCTCGTCTCTGCTTTGGGATGTTTTACTACAGTTATCTTAATGCTGCCGTCATTATCATTATAATGTCGCGGCGGGCCACTCAGACAATCAGCAAAACCTATGTAGAGTACTTCTGCATCTCTTGGAACGATCAGTAATTGCTTAGCACCGTCTTCTCTTATACCATCGCCGATGTAGAACACCTGATTGAGTGCAGGACAGTAAGACCTGTAGTCGTAGTTTTCTTTATTAGTAAAATCGATGGTATGCGGAGGCTCATATATTCTCGATAACTCGCTCTGGAAAGCACCTACGAGAAACATCACTTTTTCACGATGTACAATGCCGGATAATGCCCCGAACCCTGTACCGAAGGCAACGCTTGTTTTTTCTCCGTAAAAACCACCATCAGCCCCGAAGTAGGTGCTGTCATGGTCTTTATAGGCAGATACTTCCCCTTCTGCCCCCTCAAAGGTGATCATTTCAAAGCCTCTAACATCAATAGCTATTGGTGGGATGCCCGCACCGCCGGGTACCATGCTGGTATCTCTTATCTCATGAAAGTACACATTGGCTAGTGCAGAGACTTCTATGGTTTCTTTTTCAACTCCCTTTTGTGCAAAAACATAGCCGGGCAACAACAGTAAGAATATAGCGGGCTTCAGGTGCATGTAGATATGATTTTACCATAAATATAATAAAATCAACGGAAATATATGTTATATAACGTAAAATTACGCTAACAATCCTTTCACTGTATCTATCACCTTCTGTAGCTGACTTACATCTTGTCCGCCTGCTGTTGCCAGTGTGGGCTGACCACCACCACCACCTTTAATGAGTGGCGCTACGTGTTCTTTGATGACCTTGCCTGCGTTCAGATCTTTAGCTTTGGCGACTACTTCATCTATTCCTACCGCTACAAATGCCTTGCCGTCTATATTAGCACAGAGTACTACTACATGGTCGTTCACGTGGTGCTTGATGTCGAAAGTGAGTTTCTTGAGTGCATCGGCTGAGCCTACCTCAACTATATCAGCCACAAAGTTCACATCACCCACTACCTCATCTTTCTGCAACACCTCGTTGCGTATCGCTACCAGTTGACGGGCTTCCAGCATTTCAGCATGTTTCTCTATTCTGGCTTTTTCTTCCTGTAGTTTTTCTACGGCTTTTACGATGTCTTTTGGTGCTTTTAGTACTTCTTTCAGTTGATGCAGTGTGTTCAGGTGTTCGTTGATGTAGTCTTCAGCAGCTTTACCACTCAGTGCCTCAATACGGCGTACACCTGCAGCTACGGCAGCTTCATGTTTTATCCTGAACGTTCCCAGCTCACCTGTTGCACCCACATGCGTACCACCGCATAGCTCAATTGAGTATTCAGGGTCGATGACCACCACACGCACCGTATCGCCATACTTCTCTCCGAACAATGCCATTGCGCCCATCTTCTTCGCTTCGTTTATTGGCATTTCTTTAATAACCACAGGGTGGTTCTGTCGGATCTGCTTGTTCACCATTGCTTCTATCTGCGCTATTTCTTCATCCGTCACCTTAGCAAAGTGTGAGAAATCAAAACGTAAATGCTCCTCATTTACCAAAGAACCCTTTTGCTCTACATGTGTGCCTAGTACCGTTCTTAATGCTGCGTGTAGCAGGTGTGTAGCACTATGGTGTATCTCGGTATTGTGTCGTTTGTCTGCATTTACTTTTGCCGTAACCTCGCCTTCTAAACTGGCAGGTATTTTATCTGTAAAGTGAATGATGAGGTCGTTCTCCTTTTTGGTATCTGTAATGAAGATGCGCTCATCACCTATCAGCAGTTCTCCTTTATCGCCTACCTGTCCGCCACTCTCTGCATAGAAAGGTGTTTTGTCCAGTACTATCTGGTAGCTCTCTTTTTTCTTCGCCGTTACCTTGCGGTAACGCAGTACCTCTGCTTTTGCCTCCAAACTATCATAACCTACAAAATCTACGTGGCTACCTTCTTTCAGTATTACCCAATCGTCAGTATCTAAAGCAGTAGCAGCACGGCTGCGGTCTTTTTGCTTTTTCAGCTCTGCTTCAAAACCTTTCAGGTCTACAGACCAACCTTCTTCTTTTGCCATTAATACAGTCAAGTCTAATGGGAAGCCGTAAGTATCATGTAACTCAAAAGCTATTTCGCCTGCAATAATTTTGTTTTTAATATTCTCTTTGTACTTATTTTTTAATTCTACAGTATCTCCAAAGTCAGCTTTAGGGTCAATTGCGGATACAAATTTTGTCACAGCTTCAACGTTCGTAGTATATGATGTAAAACGTGAGATACCCTTATCCAGCGTTCTCAAAAATGCCTCCTCCTCTTCTTTGATCACTTTGGTCACCAGCTCTTCCTGCTTCTTCAGTTCCGGGAATACCTCTTTGAATTGTTCTGCCAGTTGCGGTATCAGTTGGTAGAGTAGTGGCTGCTTATACTCCAGATATGAGAAGTAATAGCGTACCGCCCTGCGTAGTATGCGGCGTATCACATAGCCCGCGCCTGTATTAGATGGCAGTTGTCCGTCCGCAATCGTAAAAGCAATAGCCCGTATATGGTCTGCTATCACACGGAAGGCCACATCTTCTTTGTCTGCTGTTCTGCTATATTGTTTACCCGTTAGTTCTTCTGTTTTACGGATAGAAGGTGTGAACAGGTCGGTATCATAGTTGCTGTCTTTGCCTTGCAATACACGTACCAGTCGCTCCAGCCCCATACCTGTGTCTACATGTTTGGTATTCAATTCTTCCAGCTTGCCATCCTTGCGGCGGTTGAACATGATGAACACGTTATTCCATATTTCAATTACCTGTTCATGATCTTTGTTCACCAGTTCGCTACCCGGTATCTTATTCCGTTCTTCATCAGGCCTCAGGTCTACATGTATCTCGCTGCAAGGTCCGCAGGGACCTGTATCTCCCATCTCCCAGAAGTTGTCCTTCTTATTTCCCATTACTATGCGCTCTTCAGGCACCAGTTGCTTCCAGGTATGGTATGCCACTTTTGCCGGGGGCAGCCCTTCGCTTTCATCTCCTTCAAACACCGTAACATACAACCTGTCTTCAGGTATTTTATATACCGTTGTCAACAACTCCCAACTCCATTCTATGGCCTTTTCTTTAAAGTAATCGCCAAAGCTCCAGTTGCCCAGCATCTCAAACATGGTATGGTGATAATGGTCAACACCTACTTCTTCCAGATCGTTGTGCTTACCACTAACGCGCAGGCATTTCTGTGTATCTGCCACACGCCTGCTTGGTGCTTCTTTAATACCCAGAAAGTAGTCTTTGAACTGGTTCATACCTGCATTGGTGAACAGTAGGGTAGGGTCGTTCTTCACCACAATAGGTGCAGAAGGCACAATGGTATGCCCCTTCTCTTTAAAGAAATCAAGAAATTGCTGTCTTATCTCGTTGGCTGTAAGCATAGTTGACATTATGGCTGCAAAAGTAAAGAAAATGGCAAAGGATGTTATTTTAGAGTATGAAATTTACCATACCTAATAATGGCCCTTACTTTGAAGAGTTACAACTGAAACATAATGCATCTTTCTACACAGACATACTGTCAAAGTGTAGACTCGCAAGTATCTGTGGTTTTATCATATTAGTCATCTGCCTTGTGCCAATGGATACAGTGCTACGTTTTCTAGTAGCCCTTGCAGGGCTTACGATAGTGGGTGTGAGTTTCTTTTACAGCAAGTTTATCGTCAGTGCACGCGACAATTGGTATAAGGAGATACGCGCATACATCGACTATCTTGAAAAGCATAATGTAACCGATTTCGATGTTGAACTTACTGATGAATATATTTTTGTAGATATGAGAGTGTTTTCAACAACGATGAAGTGGGTTCACATAGCGAATTGTCATGTAGATGAAGATATGTTGGTATTGCACGATCTGTTAGGTATTCCACTGCTTTATATAGGCCGTAAAGAAATCAGCGAAGAGGATTTTAACAGCATACGTTTCTTCATAGAAACAAAGTTGTCCGAAATGGTGAATCAGTAATAAAATGTATTGGTAGTTAAAGTAAAGAACCTTATGAAAACATTAGCTATTATACTTTCCTGCGAATAAACCCATTACCCTTATATTTGACTGTGGGCTTTTTATATCCGTTATTTCTGGCTGCCGCTATTGCACTGGCTATACCTGTGCTCATACACCTGTTCAACCTACGGCGGTACAAGACGGTGCTATTCCCGCATACGCGTTTCCTGAAAAATATACAGCTACGCTCGCAGAAGTCGTCACAACTACGCTATAAGTGGCTACTGGCTATGAGGTTGCTCTTTCTGGCATTTCTGATACTGGCATTTGCACAGCCCTTTTTATCTGGTAATAACACTGTTGATACAGGTAAAAGACTACAAGCGATATATATAGATAACTCTGCGAGTATGTCTTTGAAAAAAAGGTCGCAGCGGTTGGTAGATATTGCTGCACAGGCAGCACGCAAGCAAGTAGAGCAGGCCGGCCCGGGCACTAAATTCATATTACTCACCAACGATAAACCTGTTAGCTACAGGCCTATGCCGGCAGATAAAACCTTATCAGAACTATCAAAGGTGGATGTATCTGCACAACCAAAGAGTATATCGCAGGTGTTGTCGGTACTGCAAACCATAAGCAGGTCAGAAACAGCTGACGGAGTAGACCTGTATTACTATTCTGATTTCGGGGAGAATACTGTTGCTGAAGCACCCAAAGAGTCTTTGGCAGAAAACTTGTCATTGTACGCTATTCCTGTAAAGGCGGCTAAAACATCTAATGTATATATAGATAGTGCCTACCTGACCGGTCCTGTTTTACAGTCAGAAGGGAGTAATGAACTGGTAGTAAGGACAAAGTTATCCGGCGAAATGCCTGACGAAGAGCCAGTAATGAACCTAATCGTCAACGGACAAGTAAAGAGTGCCACCACGCTAAGGTTTGGTGATGATAAGCAACAAACTGATACCTTAAGCTTTAGGGTAAACAGTGCAGCTTGGCAAAACATATTACTCACAGTTAATGATGTTGCTTTAAGAACAGACGATACTTTCCGCATCACGGCAAGAAGTGCACCTAACTTATCAGTTCTGTGTATTAATGAGGGTAGCTCCAGCCCATACATACAAGCAGCATTCAGAGCATATAATGGTTTCAGGTTGAATAATACAAACATCAATAATATTCCCGACAACTGGGATGATTATAGTCTGGTAATATTGAATGGTATCACTAATATCAGCAGTAAACTGGCAGCAGGAGCCAAAACAGCTTTAGACAAAGGACAAACGGTCTGCATATTCCCCGCTAAAACAAATAATATAGAAGCATTGGCAAACGGCCTGGCACAGATCGCAGATATACAGATCACAGGTATTGATACCGCCACACAGTCTGCAACCACTTTACAGTCGGGCAGCGATCTGGTAAAAGAGGTATTTGAAGAAGTGCCTGAAAATGTACAGCTCCCAACTGCAGCCTGGCACTATGAATTACACGCTGGGTTGAGTGCCAATCAGCAATCTGTATTAAGCTTCAGAGATGGTGACCCCTTGTTTGCGAAGTATACCCCATCGCAGGGTGACCTGTATATATTGTCAACAGGCATCGACCAGCAGTCGGGCGATTTCCCTGCCAGTTACTTTTTTGCACCATTCATATACCGAATGGCCACACAGTCTGCAGGAGGCAATGTGTATGCCCTGATGATGGGTGATGGCCAACCAGCATTCATACCCATGAAAAATGCCAGCGAGCGCAATATGCTCCGCCTGATAGATGGTAATATAGATGCTATTCCGCCACAAAGAATGCAAGGACTGGGACTGAATGTTTTTGTTGATGATGTGGTGGCACAGCCGGGGTTTTATCCGTTGGTTGCAGAAAATACAGACACAACCATTATAGCTGTGAATGTGGGCAGAGCAGAGTCTGAGTTGCGATATGCCGATATAAAAACACTCAAAAACAACTGGAAAGAGGTAGATATGCAGGTGTTGGATATAGACAATATAAAGGCATCAAAAGAAGGGTCTACCTTTGGTAGTTTCCCCCTTTGGAAAGTTTGTGTTATTTTCGCTCTGATAATGCTGGCTGTAGAAACATGGGTTCTTACAGGCGGTTTTCGCAAACCAACAGCTGCTACTCAATAGCCATTATGCAAGTGCACATCCGACAGGCTAAAGTGATAGACCAAGGGTCTGAGTTTCATAACAAACTTGTTGATATTATTATAAAAGATGGTCTGATCAATAAGATCACCAGATCTGCTAGCCGATCTACAGAAAGTAGTATAGAGGTCAGCGGTAAAAAAGTATACACTGCTGCAAAAGGCGAGGGCCCGTTGTGCATCAGTGCCGGGTGGGTAGATGTGATGGCAGATTATTCAGAGCCGGGCTTTGAGCATAAAGAGACTATTGCTTCGGGACTGAAAGCGGCAGCAGCAGGTGGATTTACAGACGTGTTTATCGTGCCGAATACAGACCCGGTTGTGAGCACTAAGTCGGTTGTTGAATATGTTTTGAAAAAAGCAACAGGCAATGTAGTAAACCTGCACCCTGTAGGAGCGATCTCTCAAAACCTGAAAGGCGAGTCGCTTGCCGAAATGATGGATATGCAGGCTCATGGTGCTATCGCCTTTTCAGATGGCTGGCAACCGGTACAGAACGCCAACCTGATGCTGAAAGCACTGGAATACGTAAAAGCATTCAACGGTACATTGATACAAATACCTGAAGACAGCTCAATGGCATACAGCGGGTTGATGAATGAAGGCACTGTTTCTACCAGGCTGGGTATGCCGGGTATACCTGCCGAAGCTGAGACCATCATCATCAACAGGGATATACAATTATTAAGATATACCGGCTCAAGGCTGCACTTTACAGGAGTGTCAACAGCTGCAGGTCTTGATATGATACGCAAGGCAAAGAGAGAAAAACTGAATGTTACCTGTTCAGTTACGCCATACCACCTCACACTTACAGATGAATCGCTGTCTACCTATGACAGTATGTATAAAGTGGCACCGGTATTGCGCAGTGAAAAAGACAGGAAGGCGTTAGTAAAAGGAATTGTAGACGGGACGATAGATTGCATCGCTTCTCATCACCGAGCACAGGATTGGGATGCCAAAGCCAAAGAGTTTGCTTATGCAGAGTACGGTATGAACATACAGGAACTTGCATATAATATAGTGTTGGAAGGTGTGCAGGATAATGTAGAGCAGGAACGTATTGTTGATGCATTTACTACAAAACCTAGAGCAATATTCGGGTTGGGTAGGCCTGAACTTAAAAAAGGAAGCAAGGCTTCATTGACCGTGTTTACTCCGAAAGGCACAACAACTATCAATGAGATGAAGTCTTCGGCCAAGAATAACCCCTTTATAGGTAAGGTATTGCCGGGAAGTGTATTGGGGGTAATCAATAACAATAGTGTACACATTAAATAGGTACAATGGAACAGGAGAATAAACCGGCTAACTGGAAAGACCTGCCGATCAATTGGGGGGTACTAATAGGTGTTATCAGTACACTGGTGTTCACCATTTATGCTATGTTTTTAATAGATAGCCTTGGTATATGGGGTGTATCTATTATCGGCATTGTATCGTTTATATTGACAATGGTATTTTTGGGGATAATGGCGGCCCAGCAAAGAAAGTCACAAGGAGGGTATATCACTACTAAAGAAGCATTCCGCTCTATCTTTTTATCAATTCTTATCATTGTTGCAATATCCAATACATATGGTTTGATCTATCCTGCGTTAATAGATAAATCGTACAACGAGAAGATGAAAGAAACAACACTTAGCTTTACTGCAAAATTTGGTGCTGACGATAAGCAATTAGATAAAGCTGCTGCAAAGTTTGATGAAGAAGAGAAAACCCGATATAAGCCTACTAAAATATTATTTGGCTATGCAGGAACTATTGTTTTTTATAGTTTATTCGGATTGATAGTTGCCGCTATTGTGAAAAGAAATAAACCGGAACACCTACAAGCATAATGCAGATAGATATAACTATAGTAGTACCCCTGTATAATGAAGAAGAATCACTGCCTGAACTGGCTGAGTGGATAGAGAAAGTATGCTCTGAACATGGGTATAGTTATGAAGTGATAATGGTAGATGATGGTAGTACAGACGATAGCTGGGAGGTTATAGAAAAACTGATTGAACAAAACAGTTGTATCAAAGCCATTAAGTTTCAGCGTAACTATGGTAAAAGTGCAGCATTGAATGAGGGTTTTGCAGCAGCAAAAGGTAATGTGGTTTTTACCATGGATGCTGACCTGCAAGACAGCCCTGATGAGATACCGGAACTGTACCGTATGGTAACAGTTGAGGGTTTTGACCTGGTAAGCGGTTGGAAGAAAAAGCGATATGATAATGCTGTAACCAAGAACCTGCCCTCTAAACTATACAACGCAGTAAACCGAAAAATATCAGGTATTAAGCTGCATGATATGAACTGTGGCCTTAAGGCATACAGGAAAACTGTTGTTAAAAGTATTGAAGTATACGGTGAAATGCACCGATTCATTCCTGTGTTAGCCAAGTCTGCCGGATTTAGAAATATTGGTGAGAAAGTAGTACAACATCGACCTCGTAAATATGGTGAGTCAAAATTCGGTTGGGAGCGTTTCATCAATGGTTTTCTCGACCTGCTTACCGTACAATTCATGAGCAAGTTCGGTAAAAAGCCGATGCATTTGTTCGGGACTTTAGGTGTACTTATGTTCCTAATAGGGTTTACTATAACATTATGGCTGGCTATAGAGCGTATCATTGCAGGGGCTGATTACGGGCTTACCAGTAAAGTGTTCTTCTACGTAGCCTTAGTCGCAATGATATTGGGTACACAGTTTTTTCTGGCGGGTTTTCTTGCCGAGTTGGTTACACGTTCAGCTGCTGACAGGAACGAGTATCTGGTAGAAAAAAGAATAGGCTAAGTACTACAGAGGTAGATCGCCTATAGTGTTTTCTGTGTCTTCACTTTCTATTTTAGGTAGCCTTTTGTGCATTAACCGCACCACTCCGATAATTATTAGTAGTGCGATGATAAAACCAATAAGATAGTTCTGTATTCCCATCATATTTACGAAAGGTGAATCTTGTGAGCCGATATTCCAATATACTAAGGTGGCCATAAGGTTGTTGAAAGCGTGTAAAAAGATGCAGAGAATGATAGACCTTGTACGCCAATATAGCCAACCTAAGAAAATTCCGATAAGAAAAGCAGGGAAGGCCTGCCAGGGGATAAAGTGAATGAGACCAAATAAGAATGCAGAAACTAATATTGATTTATTAGCGTTATACCTCTTTAGAAAACCATCGAGTATGACACCCCTGAATAGTAGTTCTTCAAGTACAGGTGCAACTACTACTACAGTTAAGAAAGTATATATATCTTTTCTGCCCATCTCGCCAAACATATCTTTTATAAATTCCGGCATTGGGAAAGCATAAGTGATAATATCTTCCATAAAACCGAAGCAGAGCGTAACGACCATAGCTCCTATATAGATCAATAAAGGAACTTTCTTAGTGCCGATCTTTTCCTTTATATCTGAAGCCTTACGAAGCCGAAAACCAACGAACACAGTGAGAATACCACTTAAAGTATAGACAACAGCAGTATTGACGCTTTTTAGTATTGGAGCAACCGGTTCACCACCATCCATTTCGGTACCTGTAGCTATAAAGATCACAAGCATTAACAGGTATGTGGCTATAGTGAATCCTATCAATATGACCAAAAGCAAAAAGCTATGACCGATATTGGGGTAAGGTTTTTTCTGGTAATTCATGAATTTAAAGTAGTAAAATAATATTATAGCATTATAGTAAGGTACTCAACAAAACTCCCTTTATAATTGTATTTAATAATATGGAAAAGAAAATATTTAGTGTTGTACTTACATTGCTAGGTATTGGCGGCTTGATATATGCTGCTGTATTGTTTGCACAAAGTGGCAGCTTCAAGCAAATACTTATATACGGGATACTAGGTGCAATATTCTTTTTTTCAGGGATAGGCCTCATGCGCAGCCTGAAAGATGTAAAGAACGATAACCAGGAAACCGCATAAACATGCTTGGGTATCATAGCATTCGTATTACCCCTTTACTTTTTCTTTTTACGTTTTTCATTAGGGTCAATTCTCAATGGTTGTTCAGCCCTAAGCGAATTATGTGATGTATACGCATCAAACCAGTTATAGAGCTTACTTAATTCATCTTTATTATTGCTCAGCCATTCTGAAGATTCTTCAAAAGCATCGCGTGTGATGCTGTAACAATAGGTTTTGAGCAGTTCTTTTTTCTTCAATTCAGCAAGAAAGCTAACGTATAGTTGTACATATGGACTATTAGTACTCTTCTTGGTAGGTTCGCCCGACATGTATGATGCAAAGCCCTCAGTGTAATCATAAAATTTCTCGAAGTCACTCTTGTCTTTATTTTCTCCTGTAAAGCTGGATGCAGCCAGTATAGAGAGAAAAAAGTCAGCAGTAGAGAACGGGTCTGTAGTATCTCTGTCAGCTGCAATGTTGATATTTATTTTCTGGTCACTTTCTTTTTCAACACCTTTAGACATCAGTTCTACTAATACTGATAGAGCCATTTTTGACCTTTCTCCTGACGGCTCAAGCATCAGGTAATAATAAAATGCTAACATTGAGCGTACCCTGTTGCCTAACATATATTGTGTGTAGCCCAACATGAAATTGCTGCTCGAGTGCTCTGAATTTCTATAGAGTGCAGCCAAAAATTCATCTTCTGCTTCTTCAAACTTTTCTTTTTTCAGGTAGGTTACACCTAAGTTGAAAGGTAGCAGGTATTCAGCCGGGTACTTCGCTATTCCCTCTTTGTAGGTAGCCACTGCATTTTCATAGTCATCCAGTAAATCGTATGCAGTGCCTTTATTCATATATCCGTGCAACGCATTAGGAGCATCAGTAGCTATAAGCCTGTCGCAATAGTCAATACATTCCTTATATTTTTTCATGGCTACAGCTGTTAGGCTGGCTTCCTGCAAGGCTAGAGGATTATCAGGGTCTGTTTTCAGTACTGTTTCATACTTTTTCAGAGCAGCTTTGTAGTCGCCTGCATCATGTAGGTTCACTCCTTCCTCAATGATTGATTCAGCATCTTGTGCCTGTACATTTATAAAAGGAATAAATAGAGTTATAGCTAATAATAGGAATAGGTTTTTCATAGAATATTAGTTAGTGAGATAATAAATATAAAAAAAGCCTGCGTACTAATACACAGGCTTTTCATATTAATAACATTGATTGTTACATATTCCTTCTGTACTGGCCACCAACATCAAACAGTGATTGTGTGATCTGCCCGAGCGAACAATACTTAACGGTTTCCATCAACTCTTCAAAGATGTTATCGTTGTTGATAGCTTTTTCCTGCAACCTCTTCAACATTTCTTCTCCTTTATCGCCACTCCGCTTCCATAGGTTGTGTACTGTACCTATTTGCGATTCTTTTTCTTCTGTTGTAGAACGTATTACTTCATCAGGAATAACAGTCGGCGAACCCTTACTACTCAGGAAGGTGTTCACACCTATTATCGGGTATTCACCTGTGTGCTTCAGTGTTTCGTAGTACAGGCTTTCTTCCTGTATCTTACTGCGCTGGTACATGGTTTCCATAGCACCCAGAACACCGCCACGTTCTGTGATACGGTCAAATTCTGTTAACACCGCTTCTTCTACAAGGTCCGTCAATTCTTCAATAATGAAAGAACCTTGCAGCGGGTTCTCATTCTTAGCCAGCCCAAGCTCTTTGTTGATGATGAGCTGTATTGCTATTGCACGGCGCACACTCTCTTCTGTAGGAGTAGTGATGGCCTCATCATAAGCGTTTGTATGTAGTGAGTTACAGTTATCGTATATCGCGTATAGTGCCTGTAGTGTAGTACGTATATCGTTGAAGTCGATCTCCTGTGCGTGCAGTGAGCGGCCGGAAGTTTGTATGTGGTACTTCAACATTTGCGAACGCTCGTTACCACCATACTTATGTTTAATAGCCTTCGCCCAGATACGACGGGCCACACGGCCTATCACACTGTACTCAGGATCAATACCATTACTGAAGAAGAAAGACAGGTTCGGCGCAAACTCATCAATATGCATACCCCTGCTCAGATAATACTCTACATAAGTAAAACCATTACTGATGGTAAATGCTAATTGAGATATAGGGTTAGCACCTGCTTCTGCTATGTGGTAACCACTAATGGATACCGAATAGAAATTACGCACCCCGTTGTTGATGAAGTACTGTTGTACATCCCCCATTACACGTAGTGAGAATTCTGTAGAGAAGATACAGGTGTTCTGTGCCTGATCTTCTTTAAGAATATCAGCCTGTACCGTACCTCTTACTGATTTAAGCGTATCTGCTTTTATCTTTTCGTATACGTCTTTAGGTAGCACCTGGTCACCTGTTGTGCCTAGTAACATCAGTCCAAGTCCATCGTTACCTGCAGGTAGTTCACCTACTTTATCTTTACTGAATGTAGAAGAGTCGTATTTAGGACGCTCCATATTCTTTTCAGTATATATAGCGTCTATCTTTTTATTTACTTCTTCTTCCAGTCCATTCTCTTTAATATATAGTTCGCATTGCTGGTCGATAGCTGCATTCATAAAGAAGGCGGTTATCGTTGGTGCCGGACCGTTGATAGTCATAGAGACTGATGTCTTAGGGTCTGCCAGGTTGAAACCACTGTACAGTTTCTTGGCATCATCAAGCAGCAAATGCTTACGCCCGAGTTACCGATCTTACCATATATATCTGGTCTGTGTCCCGGGTCTTGCCCGTATAGCGTTACACTGTCAAAAGCAGTACTCAAGCGCTTGGCAGGCATGCTTAATGATACATAGTGGAAACGTTTGTTAGTACGCTCAGGTCCCCCTTCTCCCGCAAACATTCTTGTCGGGTCTTCACCCTCACGTTTGAACGGATAGATACCAGCAGCATACGGAAATTCTCCGGGGAAGTTCTCACTCAATGCCCAATGTAATATCTCACCCCATGCTTCAAACTTAGGTACTGATACTTTAGGTACTTGCGTATGAGATAATGAAGGTGTGTGTGTTTTTATCTTGATCTCTTTATTCCTCACCTGAAAGGTGTAGAACTCATCAGTATACTTTTTCTTTTTCTCGCTCCAGCTTTCCAGCACTTGCCTGTTTTTAGGTTCAAGGTCTATTTCTGTCTTGCTGTAAACTTCCTGTAGTGTTTTTATTAACCTGTCTTTGTCCTCCACATCACTGGTTTGTAATGTGTCCATCGTTTTCTTGAGTCCGAAGAGCTTCTGTGCTATGTCTGACTGATCTTTAGCCCACTGATCATACTTACGGTTGTTTTCAGATATTTCGCTCAAATAGCGGGTACGGTTCGGCGGAATGATGTATATCTTCTCACTCATCTCACCTGATATTTCAAAAGTAGATTTCAGATCAGCACCAGTTCTTTCTACTATCAGGTCCATCAATGCGCGGTACATAGTATTAGTGCCCGGATCGTTGAACTGTGATGCGATAGTGCCGTATACAGGCATATCGTCAGGCTTTTTATCAAAGAGTTGCTGGTTGCGCTGGTATTGCTTTTTCACATCTCTGATAGCATCCATTGCTCCGCGCTTGTCAAACTTGTTGATGACCACCATGTCAGCAAAGTCGAGCATGTCTATCTTCTCCAGCTGTGTGGCAGCACCATATTCGGGCGTCATTACATACAGGCTCAGGTCGCAATAATCAGTTATCTGTGTATCGCTTTGGCCGATGCCCGATGTTTCAAGTATGATAAGGTCATAATCAGCCGCTTTTAGGATGTTCACAGCATCATCTATGTATTTTGATAGTGCAAGGTTGCTTTCGCGCGTTGCCATGCTGCGCATGAATACACGTTCATCTCTGATAGCATTCATACGTATGCGGTCACCTAAAAGAGCACCGCCTGTTTTTCTCTTTGAGGGGTCTACTGATATTAACCCGATGTTTTTATGCTCAAAGTCTAATAAGAACCTTCTTACAATTTCATCAACCAATGAGCTTTTACCTGCACCACCTGTACCTGTAATACCCAGAACAGGAGTTTTAGAACACTTAGCCTGCTCTTTTACCTTTTTCAGCATTGACTGTGTTTCAGGCAGGTCGTGGAAGTTCTCAGCAGCAGATATCAGCCTTGCTATTGCTTTGTCATCTTTCTCGGTAATATGCCCTACTTCGCCATTTACTTGATTGCCAATAGGATAGTCGCTTTGCTCTATCAGGTCGTCAATCATACCTTGTAGACCAAGAGATCGTCCGTCATCAGGGGAGTAAATACGCGTAATACCGTAGTTATGCAGATCTTCGATCTCTTCAGGCAATATCACTCCACCTCCGCCACCGAATATCTTTATATGACCGCAGTTCTGCTCTTTCAGCAGATCGTACATGTATTTGAAGTATTCTACATGCCCGCCTTGATAGGAAGTAATAGCTATGGCGTTTGCATCTTCCTGTATGGCACAGTCTACTATTTCCTGCACACTTCTGTCATGCCCCAGGTGTATCACTTCGGCACCACTGCTCTGCATTACTCTGCGCATAATATTTATGGCAGCGTCATGCCCGTCAAAAAGTGACGCAGCAGTTACAATCCTAACTTTATTCTTCGGTGTATATGACATATTTTAAGTAAATTATATATTGAAAGCCACGTAGGTGGGTAAAGTTACAAAATGGTGTACAATACATCGATAAGATAAATGTGTGCAAGTTATAAATATGAGAGTCGCATATTGCGCTGCATAATATTTACTGTTTGTTGCTTAACAGTTTTAGTAAGTAAGAGTTGGGCACAACCGGATAATAAGTTACTTGTTTTAGACGCAAATAGCGGTGATCCTGTTTCATCGGTACAATTGATCGTATATGAGGGAACGATAGCTTATGGAGATTATAATGGTAAGATCAATATTTCTCAATCAGCAAGAACACGTTTCGAGCATTTTATCATTTTCAGTCCGGGATATGTTCCTGACACATTGTATAGTGTTAGTCTGCCTGATACAGTATTCTTGAAACCTTTAGAAGCCAAACTCAGGGAAGCAGTAGTCAGTAGTAAAAAGGCTGAATTGGTATTAAAATCAGGTATTGAGTATGTAGTTGACTATGAGTTTGCCGGAGACAAAATACTGGTAGTTACTTACAGTGGAAATAATGGTAAAGATGCAAAGCTTTATCTATTAGAGACCAATGGTGATACCTTTGCTTTCGCCAACATTGATGTATATCCTGAAGGGTTATTTAAAAGTTGTGTTGGGATGTATTATCTGGTTTCTTATGATGGTTTTTATCCAATCTTATCTGATAGTGCTCAGCCTATGTATTTAGGGGATAAAAAGCCACTGGAAGAGCTAAAACTGCTGAAGGAGTGTGTGCTTTTTTTAGGAATGATAAGTATTACTATAAATTATTTGACAAAGAGGTTTTCAATGTCTCATTCGCATATTCTGAGTTAAATGATACTGCCATAATACATTTTAAAAGTGTAGCAGACTTAAACACACTTTATGCAAGCACTGAAGAATACGTTCTTTATGTTAAAGCTGTTATGGAGGGTGATGTTGATAAAGCTTTCCATTTAATAACTAACAGAATGTTATGGGATAATACTGCTCTTAGGTATTTGGATGCTCCCTTATTTGCTTCTGGAGATACGCTATTAGTATTTGATTTTTTTAATAGTGTGATACATATGTATTCACCATATGGTATATTATTAAAAGAACGGCCAATACTATTCAGGTTCGGTGATCTTATGTTGCTTAAGATGATACACGATGAAGTGACAGATAGGTATTTTGTATTAGACAGAAGAACTGATATGACAAGTATTACAGAAATAGATGTGGAGCATGGTGTGGCTACTGCTAATAGTTTTAAGCTGGAAAAATCATTTACAGATAAAGTAAGGATAAGAGGAGATAATATTTACTATCTATTCCAAAATGGGCGGGGCTCAGTAAAACAATTGTATATTCAACGGAATACGGTCAAATAAAAAAGCCCCGATTTCGGGGCTTTTTTATTATGTGTATATAAATATCTTATTCGTCATCATCGTCACTACCGGCGTCCATGTTTAGCTGACGAAGATCGTCACCAGGCTTTACATTACCTGTTTTACGCTTGCAGTCCATATTTACTGAAATACCAAAGTTGAATTGGTTACCAAAGTCAAATACGAAGTTGCTTTGATCTAAGTTAGTTGGAGCATCATAAGTAGTGTAGCGATATCCAAGACTACCGAAACCGAAGTTCAGTGCCAGGCCATCATATACAAAAACACCTATCATAGGCGTATAGAATGCCTGGAAACCGTTGTAATACTCATAGTTGTAAGTAACAGACTCGTCGATTCTGTCGTTCACGAAATCTACTTGTCTAAGTTCGTTTTCTGTTATCTGCTGACCTGAAACGTAAGAAAGGTCTAACTGGCCGAACATGAAGAACCTCTTACCGAAATAGTGTGTATAACGGAAGAATGCACCTAGTTGCCACTCTCTCTCTTCATATGCGTTCCTTGTCCACATAGTCTGAGCTGCATTAGCAGTTCTGTTCTCGTTGAAGTTACTCCAGTAACCACCACGCAAACCAACAGTGATGTTATCAGTGAATTGGTAACCTACACCCGGATTGATATACCAGTTGAATTGTTTGTCTTCGTTACCATTACCTCTATCGTTCTTATCAGTATAAATATGGGCATTACCATATTTTAAAATGGTACCTTTCTGAGCTTCAGCAGTAGCAAATACAGACACTGCCAATAAAGCGAGCATTAGTTTTTTCATACAGATCATGCGTTTATTATGAAAACAAATGTATATCCTAAATACTTATTATGCAATACCCTTTCTTCAAGGAGGGAAAATATGTTATATTAAAATATTATTAATACTATTTGAACCAAGAGCTATACATCACATAATTATTAGCGATACGCCCGACTTCACCTTCAAGTAACTCAGGGCTTATATCCTTCACTTTTTTGGCAGGAACACCTGCATATATGCTCCCTGACTCTATTTGAGTGCCTTCTAATACTACTGCTCCTGCTGCTATTATACTGTTACTGCCAACTGTTACATTATCCATCACTATAGCGCCCATACCTATCAGTACGTTATCTTCAACCTTACAGCCATGTACTATTGCGTTATGCCCTATTGATACATTATTGCCGATTATAGCCTGTGTTTTTTCGTAGGTACAGTGTATGCAAGCCCCGTCTTGTACATTTACTTTATCACCCATGCGTATCTTGTTCACATCACCTCGTATTACAGCGTTGAACCATACGCTACACTCTTTACCCATCACTACATCGCCGACAATTGTAGCATTGGGCGCAACAAAACAATCTTCGGGTATTTCAGGGGTAACTCCTTTTACTGGAAGAATAACAGGCATAATTTCTATTTGAACAGGTTGTATTTAAGAATGCAGTATATAGCCCTGAAGCCGTCTTTCCAGCCTATCTTTTTCCCCTCTTCGTAAGTACGCCCGTAGTATGAGATACCCACTTCATATATCCTTATGCGCGGTACGCGCGCTACTTTGGCTGTTACTTCAGGTTCAAAACCAAAACGCTTTTCTTTAAGATCTAAACTTTGTACTACTTCTCTTCTGAATAGTTTGTAACACGTTTCCATATCCGTCAGGTTGAGGTTGGTGAACATGTTAGACATGAAAGTAAGCATAGCATTACCCAGTGAGTGCCAAAAGAATAGTATCCTGTGAGGGTTACCTCCCATAAAGCGCGAGCCGTATACAACATCAGCAAAGCCGTTGATTATAGGTTTCAGTAACTGATTGTACTCCTCAGGGTCGTACTCAAGGTCAGCATCTTGTATGATCACATAATCGCCCGTAGCCATTTTGATACCGGTATGCAGTGCAGCACCTTTTCCCTGATTCACTTCATGCTTGTAATAGCTGATAGGCAACTCGGGGTTTTCGTCTTTATACTTAAGTATTGCCTCTTCTGTATTGTCTTTAGAACAGTCATTGACGATGATCACCTCCTTCTTCATGTCCTGTATAAGTACAACAGTCTTTACTTTGTTAAGTATGTTGTGTATGGTAGGGCCTTCGTTATATGCAGGTATTACAATTGATAATGTTTCGCTCATCAGCTATCCTGTTCTAAATGAGGGGTAAAAGTAAAATCATTTTCCTAACTATTAACGGGTTATCCCCATTAGTTTGCTGATGCAAGCATTTCAGGTACTGATAAGTTAACTTTGTGTATAGAGGAAATTGAAAAACAGACGATATGCAGACATACCTAGATCTACTTCAACATATTTTAGATAACGGCACTCAAAAAGATGATAGGACAGGTACAGGTACACTTAGTTGTTTTGGTTACCAGATGAGGTTCGATCTGCAAAAGGGCTTCCCGATGGTGACAACTAAGAAGCTACATCTCAAGTCTATCATTCACGAGTTATTGTGGTTTCTTGATGGAGATACCAATATCAAATACCTTAAGGAGAACGGAGTGCGCATTTGGGACGAATGGGCAGATGAGAACGGAGACCTAGGCCCTGTATATGGCCATCAATGGCGCAGTTGGGCTGGGGCAAACGGAGAAACTTACGACCAGGTACAACAAGTTGTTGATCTGATAAAGACAAATCCTGACAGCAGGCGCATCATTATTAACGCATGGAATGTGGCAGACCTACCGAAGATGGCATTAATGCCTTGCCATACCATGTTCCAGTTTTATGTAGCTGATGGAAAGCTGAGTTGTCAGCTTTATCAGCGTAGTGCAGATGTATTCCTGGGTGTACCGTTTAATATTGCATCATACTCATTACTAACCATGATGATGGCACAGGTATGCGGATTGGAGTATGGTGATTTTGTACACACATTCGGTGATGTGCATTTGTATAGCAATCATATAGAGCAGGCTAAGCTACAGCTGACACGTACACCTTACCCGCTGCCTACTATGAAGATCAATCCAGAGGTAAAGGATATCTTCAGTTTTAAATATGATGATTTTGAATTGGTGAATTACGAAGCCCATCCTCATATTAAAGCACCTGTAGCTGTATAACACTCGCTACAGATTTTTGAATTTTGATTTTTTACTTTGCAACATGATCATTTCCGCGATAGTAGCAATGGATGAAAACAATGCCATTGGTAGAGACAATGAGTTACCGTGGCACTTGCCTGACGATTTTAAGTTTTTCAAAAAAACAACATTGGGCAAGCCTGTATTGATGGGGCGTAAGACCTATGAGTCATTGGGCAAGCCATTGGTAAAAAGGTTGAATATTGTCATCTCTTCAAAAGAAGAGCTTGATCTGCCTGATGGCGTATTACATTACCATACATTAGAAGGGGGTATTGAAAGGTTGAAGCAGGAAAGTACAGAAGAGGGGTTTGTAATAGGCGGCGGAAATATATACAAACAATGTATGCCAATGCTTAACAGGCTATACATCACACGAGTACATATGGTCATTGAAGATGCAGAAGCATTTTTTCCCGAAGTAGATGCCGCTAAATGGGAGCTGGTTTGGAAAGAAAATCACCCTGCCGATGAAAAACACAAATATGCATTTACTTTCCAGCAATGGGAGCGGATTGAAGGTTAGAAATTATACCCTAATGTGATCAGGTAGTTGATTTCTGCATTCATTTTAGGATGATAGATGTACCTGTATTTATAAGCAAGCCCTACAGAGATTCTTTTGCTCAAAAAGCTATAACGGTAACTTATTTGCGGGCAAATACCCCAGAAAGATTCTTTTACCCGTTCGTCTCTTTCATACGAAGCTGAGTTGTATATCTTTATAAATTCAATGTGGTAATTATACCCCCAGTACCTGGTAATACCTAACCCTGCTATTAGCGAATGTTTACTGCTAGGTTTTAAGAAGCTATACAACCCGCTTACATCTATCATTTTAAAATCTTCGCTGGCTACTAGCTGTCCTACCTTATACGATGTACCGTCAGGTATTTCCGTAACCCAGAGCCCATATTCGTAACCCAGCCATAGCCAATTACTGGGCATCCACATCATATAAGAGAGTTCTCCGTAAAACTTGTTATATATCTTTCTTTGATAATTGATACCAATTGTACTGATTAGCGGAAAATCAGTGGAGTATTTAGCCATTATGTGAAGGCCAGCTTGTAAGCCTGCGTAGTTCTTATAAAAATTGCTTCTAGAGTCTTTTTTTTGAGAACTACTTTGTCCAAAAGAGTTGCTGAAAGAAAGTAATAAAATCGTAGCAAGTGCAATTATTGTTTTCATACGGTTAAAGAGTTGAAACAAAAACTCCCGAAGATAGCTTCAGGAGTTTTTTATGAGTTTAAAAACTTACCCACCAAAGTTCTTCATCATGTCTCCAAGTGGGTCGTCACTATCTTTATTTTCAGAAAGGAACTGTTCTATCATAGGGTGCATCATTGGTGGCACTTTGCCTTTGATGTATTCCATAATAACTTCCAGCGCTTTTGCAGACTGCTCTTCTGTAAGCCCGGCTTTTTCCTGTAGTTGTTTTATAAGATCTTCCATGTGTTCTTTATGCTGCTTTTAATTGATCTAATTTTGAGTGCTCGAGCATTTGCCTTGCATAGTCGAGTGTAAGTGTAAACTTCTTCTTCTTGTTCTTTTCAGATGGCAGGTCAAACATAGCATCTGTCAGTATCATCTCGCAGATAGCTCTAAGGCCACGTCCGCCAAGCTTGTACTCAATGGCTTTACCAACCATATAGTCCAGTACATCCTCTTCTATTTCCAGTTCTATGTCTTCGTACTCAAAAAGTTTCTTGTACTGTTTTACTAGCGCGTTCTTTGGTTCTGTTAGTATACGTTTCAGCGCATGGTCGTCAAGCGGATTCAGGTAGGTAACAATAGGCAGCCTGCCCAATAGTTCAGGTATCAAACCGAAACTACGCAAGTCTTGTGCGTTGATGTATTGTAGCAGATTAGACCTGTCCAGTTCTTTTGTTGCCTTGATGGCATTGTAACCGATTGATGAAGCCTGTACCCTGCGGGAGATCATCTTATCAATACCTTCAAAAGCACCGCCACATATGAACAGGATATTTTGTGTGTTGATCTTCACCATTTTTTGTTCAGGATGCTTACGGCCTCCTTGTGGTGGTACCAGTACTTCTGAACCTTCCAGTAGTTTCAGCATAGCCTGTTGTACCCCTTCACCACTCACATCGCGAGTGATAGACGGATTATCGCTTTTACGACCCAGTTTATCTATCTCATCTATGTATACAATACCCTGCTCTGCTGCAGACACATCATAATTGCAGCTTTGCAGTAAACGTGATAAGATGCTTTCCACATCTTCACCTACATATCCCGCTTCTGTAAATACAGTAGCATCTACAATAGCAAAAGGTACCTTAAGTAAACGTGCAATAGACTTTGCCAGTAGTGTTTTACCGGTACCTGTTTCACCCACCATCACGATGTTGGACTTTTCAATCTCTACATCATCATCTTTTACGGGGTGCAATAGCCTCTTGTAATGATTGTATATAGCTACAGAGATCACTTTTTTGGCGTCATCCTGCCCTATAACATATTGGTCAAGAAACTCTTTTATTTCTCTTGGCTTGTAAACCTTATGCTTCTTCAGTTCGTCTTTGCTGTCTTTCTTCGGTTTTTGTTCACCCATTGCCTCTTGCAGCAACTGGTGAGCATTATCCGTACAGGTATCACAGATGTTACCTTTGATACCGGTGAACAGTATATTCACTTCAGATTCAGTACGGTCGCAGAAAGAACACTTCTTTTCACTTTGTTTCGTCATATAACACTCAGGATTGTCTGCAAAGGTACGAAGAATAACATAACTGCTGTGATTGTAACTACAGGCTAATGATGCTTTTCTTTATTTTGCACTACTTATGTCGTCCGCTTCAATTTTTCCATCCTCAGGTGCAGTTTTTGCAGATGTGATACTCCCGTTGAGCCTGCCTAAAGTACTTACTTACGGTGTGCCGGTAGAGTTGCAGGACAGGTTACGTAAAGGAATGAGGGTAGAAGTGTCTCTCGGAAGAAATAAGTTGTACTCAGGCATTGTTAATGAGTTGCATAGCAACAGGCCGGAAGGGTATGAGGTAAAGCCCGTCAGGGATGTGCTGGACGAACAACCGATAGTCAATGAAAAACAGCTACAGCTATGGCAATGGGTAGCAGACTATTATATGGCTGCGCCGGGGGAGGTGATGAATGCCGCATTGCCTGCACATTTAAAACTGGCCGGTGAGACAAGGGTTCAGTGGAAGCCTGCTGATGAGGATGTGGTGTATGAATGGAGTAAAATAACGGGCTCAATTGCAGGAGCATTACGCGAACGGAAAGAATTAACGCTCGGAGAAGTACGTAATCTGGCAGGCAATAAGCATTTCGGTATAGTTATCAATGAATTACTAGAGAACGATGTCATAGTTATTCACGATGAACTGGAAGCTGCATATAAGCCTAAGAAAGAAAAGATAGTCAGGCTCGATTCCATTTATCGTGACGAAGAAAAGCTACATGAGCTTTTTGATATACTCGGGAGTGCACCTAAACAGTTAAAACTATTGATGGCGTACATGGAGTTAAATACCCGATATGGCAGCGTTCGTCAGAAAGATCTTATTGAAAGAGCTGATGCCTCAAGTGCTCAGGTAAAAGCATTAGCAGACAAGCAAATATTTATACTTAATGAAATAGAAGTTGACCGCTTGGGGCTACAACCCGAAAAGACAGATTTGAAAATTGAATTCACCCCTGCCCAGCTAAAAGCATACAATGAGTTAGAGGAAGAACTGGAAGAAAAAGACGTGGTGCTTTTGGAAGGGGTTACGGGAAGTGGTAAGACCATGCTGTACATCAAAAAGCTTAAGGAGTGTATAGAAAGCGGTAAGCAGGCATTACTCCTGCTACCGGAAATTGCTTTGACTACGCAATTGGTCAACAGGTTGTATGCGTATTTCGGTAATGAGTTGGGCGTGTATCATTCGCGTTTCAGTAATAACGAGCGTGTTGAGATATGGGAGAAGGTTAGGTCAGGTAAGTATAAGGTAGTGGCAGGTCCAAGATCAGCACTATGGCTGCCATATAATGAACTTGGCGTAATAATAGTTGACGAAGAGCACGATCAGTCTTACAAACAAAAAGACCCATCCCCGCGTTTCCACGCAAGAGATGCTGCAATCTATCTGGCTACATTACACAATGCCAAAACAATATTAGGTTCAGCAACACCAGCCATAGAAAGTATATACAATGTAAAACAGGATAAATATGGCTATGTAGCATTGGCAGAACGTTACCAGGGAGTACAAATGCCTGAGATAGAGGTCATCAATGCCAAGTCGTTGGAAAGTATGCGTAAGCAGGGTATACAGATGATCACCCCTGAGTTATACAAGCTGATGGATAATGTATTGAAGCGGCAGAAACAAGTCATCATCTTTCAGAACAGAAGGGGCTATGCGCCCTTCCAGGTATGCCAGATGTGTGGCTGGGTGCCACATTGTAAAAACTGTGCTGTATCACTTACTTATCATAAGAGTACCGACAAGTTGCATTGTCATTATTGCGGGTTGCAGGCTGCAGTGGTACATACATGCCCTTCTTGCGGCAGCAATAGGATACAAAGCAAAACATTCGGTACTGAGAAGGTGGAGGAAGAAGTAAAGCAACTTTTCCCCGATGCCAGAATTGCCCGTATGGATGCGGACAGTATGAGGGGTAAAACAGTTTTTTCAGAACTGTTTGAACAACTGGAAAAGAGAAAAATAGATATACTGATAGGCACACAGATGGTAGTAAAGGGGCTTGACTTTGCACCTATTGAGCTGGTAGGCATTATTAGTGCAGACAGCCTCTTGAACTTCCCCGATTTCAGGGTGAATGAACGCGCTTACCAGCTAATGGAACAGGTCAGTGGCCGTGCAGGCCGTACAGACGGGAAAGGTAAAGTATTGATACAGGCGCATAATACAGGCCACCCTGTATTGAACTGGGTAAAAGAACATGAGATAAGAGCCTTCTACGAGCATGAAATGCAGTACAGGCGCCAATTTGCTTACCCACCATATACGAGGTTCATAAAAGTAACGGTAAAGCACAGGGAAGAACCGAAGGCAGTAGCCGTTGCAGGAAATATTGCACAGGTTCTGCAGGAAGTAGCAGGTATCGGTGTTCAGGGACCGGTGCAGGCGTTGGTGTCAAAGGTCAGAAACCTGTACGTGCAAGAAGTATGGATAAAGTGCCCTAAGAGTAAAAAGGTGATTGAAGAAGTGAAAACCATGTTGAAAGAAACTAGAGAAAAGATAACAGCAACAAAAGGCAGCAGCACCGTTATTATCCAGTTTGATGTTGACCCTTATACATAAAAAAGCCGGCGTTTAGCCGGCTTCTGATCGTGTTAAAAATATTATAGTTTGATAAACCTGTTTAGAATGTCCTCACCGTCTAGCCTGTTCAACGGTTCATCAAATGCTTCTGTTGCAACATCTACATCTACCTGATCAAAACCGTTGATACCCACAAGGTTGATATTATTTTGTGAAGTAACTGCCTCACCTGCATAAGCACGTTGTACGGCGGTATTACTTGTATTGGTATTAGTACCTGTGATCCATGGGTTAAGGTCGTTCTGCCCATCATAATGCCAACGCATGTAACGTACAAAAGTAGCTTCCCTTGTTTTTACAGAATGGATATTCATTAAAGCCTGTACCGTTATCTTATCAGAAAGCACTTCAAATACCTGCCCTTTGTACATGCGGCTAGCTCCGTCAGCAAAAAATTGAGCCAACACCTGGAAGTTTGCCCTTGTGTCATAAGCGGCTATAAACGGACCGTTGTTAGTTCCATAACCTCCGGTAAGATCAATATCATCTTCATCAATGGTATATGCAGTACCTCCCAGCTGGGTAACAATATTTCTAAGTGTTTCTATATGAGCTTTGTTATTAGCTACAATGCGCTCATAGTTTTCAATCAATTCACTTAACAACAACCCGTTTGTATCAAACGCTACTTTATACATTTTCTGGATGATGTACTCCAGTTTCAGTAAATAATTCAGCTTCAGGATGAGTGTTTCTTTACTCTGCGCACTTGCTTTTTTAGTAGTAAGTGTAGCAGCAGCAAACGGTATAGCTAACGCAGCAGCTTTCATACCTAACTCTTTTAATGCCTTTCTCCTGCTGCCGGCATTATCATCTATATTTTCAAAATACTGTATTAGTTCGTTCAGATTCATCTCTGTAGTACTTTATTACTTGTTAGGTAAATTATTTCCCTCCACCTTGGTTTTAAGGTAGCGGTTTAATGTTGTAATAGCGTTTGCAGGTTGTATACCCGGTTCTGCACCTATTACGTCAACAGGCCCGAAGAATGTGCCATAATTTCTCCAGTTGCTTACAGTCGCAGCATGTCTTGCTGTAACAGACCCTATCTTGCAAGCTATAGCTACATGCTTATCTGATGTGAAAAGCCTTGCAAGATCGTTATACGTACCTACAGCTAAGTTTTCTAACAGCTCCATATTTTCCATAACGCTGTTCCCATCTGTAAAGTCAACGATACTGAAGTCTGTGCCTACAACTATCGCTTTTGTATCAAGATAGTTCCTCAAAAACTCTCTTTGAGCGAATTTATGGTCGCGTATACGCTCCATCATGCCCAGTGTCCTTTGCGGGATACCTACAAAAGGATTGTCAACCACCAGCTCATACATACGTCCCTGTATCTGCAATATCACAAACATCAGGTTCAGTAAGCCGGTGTCGTTCATTCCAAGGTCAGTAGCCCCTGATGTAGTAGGAGCCGGCTCATTTTCTTTCTTACAAGAACTTATTACTATGCTTGCACCAGCCATAACTCCGGCATAACCCAGGAATTTTCTGCGCGAAACATTTGCAGCATCTTTCATAGTATCGTATTAGTTGTACTTTAAGCAGTTACGTAATTACACACTTTCAGTATGTAATATAGTAAAGTCATACTTTAAATCTCTTACAAGATACAAAGCAGTAAGTAAATCTACTATATGAATTCTGCTTTTCATAGCCTTTAAGACATGAAATTCCAGCTAATATGGCATTGGAAGATGAATCAGTTATTACAACTAAGGAAAATGAACGGGACATGAAGCTTTTCACGAATAGCAGAGCGTACTTTTCTTTCTTCCCGGATGATCTTGTATCGTTGAAGGTCTATTACTTCGTGTGAAGGTATGTGCGAGCGGTTGATGAGGACAAAGTGCAGGTAATCGACAAGGAAACGCGCTGAACTACTGTCAATAGCTAAAATTTCATTGCTGTACTTGATCCATACTTTATTTTGTTTCCTTTCCCACATGCCAACCGTTTTATGTTAGTTAGTGATAACGTTTAGGAGCTTTATATGACCTGTTCAGATCGGTGCCGCACCCGCAATCTTTAGACGCTGCGCAACTCTCTAATATTAAAGCTGCAAGTATTATACCAAACACCAAAAAAAATATTTTGTTCACTTTCATTGCGTGCATTCTACATTTGTAAAGTTAACGAATAATAGATATCAAATCTGTAAAGAAAATATTGATAGCTCCATTAGACTGGGGTTTAGGGCATACCACACGTTGTGTACCGATAATAGACTACATTATAAAAAGTGGCAATAAAGTTTTGTTTGCCGGTAATCAAAGGCAATGCAGTTACATACTAACTACTTTCTCCGGCATAGAAACCATAGACCTGAAGGGGTATAATGTAAGATATCCAAAGGAAGGAGGAAGTTTTATGTGGACATTGGCTAAACAATTGCCCGGTATCATCAAGACAATAAAAGAGGAACATGAATGGTTGCAAAAGATAGTTGATGAGCATAAAGTAGATGCTGTAATATCTGATAACAGGTACGGATTATATAGTGAGTCTATTCCTTCTGTAATCATGACCCACCAGCTACAGCCATTATCAGGTTTAGGAGTACTGATAGATAAACAGGTTGGTAAGCTACATAATAAGTATCTGCAAAAGTTTGATGAATGTTGGGTGGTGGATACAGATGGAGAGAACAGCCTTGCCGGAAAACTATCAGATAAGGTCAATGGGGAAGGTTCAATGAAATACCTTGGTTTGCTCTCTCAGCTTGAAATAAAGGAATCAGAGAAAAAAGGATATCTCATGGTATTGCTCTCTGGTCCAGAACCACAGCGCAGTGTATTGGCTGAAAAATTATGGGGGCAATTACAGCACCATGATAATGATGTGGTTTTTGTTGCGGGTAGTGATAGCGGGTTTCAACCAAAACAAGTCCCTGAACATATCGAATACCACAAGCGATTGAATAAAGAGAAGTTGGAAAAATTACTATCAGGTGCCGCACTGGTCATTTGCCGTAGTGGCTATTCTACTTTAATGGATCTTGTAAAATTGAGGAAGAAAGCGATACTGATACCTACACCGGGGCAGACAGAGCAGGAGTATCTGGCTGAAAAAATGAATGAGGATGGAGCTTTCTTATCAGCTGAACAAAGTACATTCGACTTGAAAACAGAACTAAAGCTTGCAGAGCAATACCCATTCAGGTCTATTTCATCACAAAACGCATTTTCCTTATACCAAACTATTGTAGACGAGTGGTTGAATAAGATATAATAGAAAAGGGGCACAAAGCCCCCTTTCACCGTTCACCCGGCCCTCGCTTAGATGGAACTATTTAAGCATAACCGATTGTGTAAGGTTATTGCCTCCGTTTTTAACTGAAATGAAGTATAAACCTGCTGACTGGCTGCTAAGGTCAATGGCATGTTTTTGATTACCCTTCTTGATTTCATTACTGTATACCTGCTGACCTATGCTGTTATAAACATATACACTAGCTGTGTTTTCTGCAGTTACTCTATTTATATTGATCGTACCGGATGTAGGGTTCGGGTAAATGATAAATGAATCATCATTCAGATTTACACTATGTAAGCCTGTTGAGGGAGCTGGTTTCAGGTTTACCGATCCTGAACCTGAGTTAGGCACATCGTCATCCCAGAACTGATTACTACCCACACCGGCAATTACCGTTGCGTTCAATACAGTATCATTATAGATGTCAGTTCTTTTTAAACCAAGTGTATAGGTTTTTGCAGTAGCATCCATTGAAATACTGATATTGTCTTTACCAAGCTTAGTGTAGTTGCCTGCCCCGAATCCGGCAGCATCTGTAATACCAACTGTTCCGCTTGTGCCTGATGTTATCCACGCAGTGATGATCCTGTTGTATTTGAATGATGTATTTGAACCGAACCAGTTAGCGGTGCTACCGGCACCATTTACATTCATGATGATATTAATACCGTAGTTGGCATTAAGCATATTTGTAACAGTAACTCGAAACCAGACACTATCGCTCTTGTCGTCGTAGCGATATTCAAGTTTGGTGCCGTCAAGAAACCCCGGACCACCATGTGAGCCGTCACCTGTGCCGTCAGAAGCAAGAGTGGTCCATTGAGCAAATGATGCCATTGAGGTGGCAGAAAAGATCGTTAAGAGTAATAATAGTTTTTTCATAATGCGACATATTTTGAATGTGAAAAAGTAAGAACGCATACTGCGCCATTGTCGTCACATCATGACTGTCGTACATTCCTGAAAGGTTGAAAAAATCATCTCTACAAAATCTCTACAAGATGATTATTTGTTGTAGAATAACGACTAATACTTGTCAATAATGTCTGATATGTTGTCGTCTTTCTCCAAACCAAGCTTCTTTTTCAAGCGGTATTTGCTCATATCTACGCTGCTAGGGGCGATATTCAATAGTGAAGCTACCTGCTTGGAGGAGAGGTTGAGCCTGATGAAGGCACAAAGCCTCAGGTCGTTAGGTGATAGCTGTGGATAGTCTTTTTTCAGGTTGTCGAAGAAACTGTAGTGTACCTGCTCGAACCTTGTTCTAAACTCTTCCCAGTTCTCCTCACTCCCCATCGTAGCATTGATGCTGTTGCGTATTTTCCTTACTTCGGCAGCATGCCCGTTTTGTGCAATGTCTTCTATTTGTTCATTCAGCTCCTGAAGCATTTGGTTCTTTTCTGTCATAGAGAGCGTATACGATAGTAGTTCCCGGTGCTTAAAGTCCAGTTCTTTTTGCAGCTGCTTGTTTTGGAGCTCCTTGTTTTTGGTCCTTAGTTTTTGCCTTTTGTATAATTGATAGCCTGTTATTATTGAAAATATTGCTAGCAGGATGGCCATCAGCAGATAAAAGAAGTTCTTTTGCCTCAGCGCTTCGCTCACGGCAAGTGCTTTTTCTTTAAGTGCTATTTCCTTGTCTTTTCTTTCTGTAGCAAGGGCTGTTTTTATATGTGTAAGTTGTTTATAAGTCTCATCATTGAGCATGGTATCTGTCCATACTCTGTTTAGCTCCAGATGTTTTAGCGCGGCAGATGTATTACCGGCGTCGCGGTATGTCTCATAAAGCAGTTGATGTGCATCCGGGTATAGTGAATAGAGTGTGTTGTCTTCTGCTATATCCAATGTCATATTAGCATATATCACTGCAGAACGGTGTTTGTGATTTACGAGGTAAGCTTCAGACAAACTGAGGTATATATGCCCCAATGCTTTCTTGTTACTACTATCGGTAAATAGGGCTAAACCTTTTTTTGTGTACTCTAATGACTGCTCAGGTTGGTTCAAGCCAGCATATACAGACCCGATGTTAGACAGCAGCAACCCATACCACGAGTTTTCATTATCATTATCATCATACCATTGTTTTGCCCTGTTATAGTATAGTAACGCACTATCGTATTTTTTTTGCTCTTCGTATATCCAGCCTATGTTATTATTATAAAGTGCAGCACCAGCCTCGTCTTCCAATCCCTCATATAATATCACTGCTTTTTTGCTTTGCTGTAACCCCATCTCCAGATCGCCCATATCAATGAACAGGATGCCGAGATTACCATATGCAGTGGCCATATCAGGTTTGCTGTCTAACTTTTCAGCCAGCTTTACCATGGTTTGTAAATGTCTGATGCCTTTATTGAAATCGGCTTTTGCCCAATAAGCCATTCCGGTAATGTTATGGCCACGTACAAGCCCCAGCTCAATACCTGCCTGTTCAGATAAACGTATGATCTCTTTGCCAATTGCAATAGCACTATCAGGCTTTGACAACTGGTACTTTTCTGCCGATACGATCAGTTTATTAATTGCTGCTGTATCGCTTTCGGCGGATGATGTTTGTGTAAATAGCAACAGGTAGCATGTGAAAAAGATTATACTTTTCAAAACATAAACTTTGATAATGTGGTTTATTATACTGCTAATTCTATAGAATGGTTGGGGTGTGAGTATATTATTCCATATACCTTTGCGCCATTGTGGATGGCAAAATAAAAGGACACTTGGCACTGATAGGTGCTAATCTGTTTTATGGTGGCGGGTACTCCATAGCAAAGATCGTGATGCCACGGCTGATAGAGCCACTGGGTTTTATTCTTGTAAGAGTAGTCATTACCTGTGCACTATTCTGGACAACATGGTTTTTCGGTAAGAAATACCGTGCTACAATAGACCGAAAAGACTGGTTGGTTTTGGTATTGGGCGGATTGTTCGGAGTGGCAACTAATCAGATGTTATTCTTTCTGGGCTTGAGCAAAACCATGCCTATACATGCCTCCCTTATTATGATGAGTACGCCCTTACTGATAACAATAGTAGCAGTTGTCATATTAAAAGAAAAATTGGGATGGGATAAACTTACCGGACTGCTATTAGGTATAGGCGGAGCAATATTATTAATGAGTGCCGGAAAGGAAGTGACCGCTATTGCCTCAAATACTGTATTGGGAGATTTCCTGGTATTCCTTAACGCTACCAGCTATGCTATATACCTTGTAATAATTAAGAGGTTGATGAATAAATACCGCCCTGTGATCGTTATAAGGTGGGTGTTTTTATTCGGACTGTTGATGGTACTGCCGTTCGGGTATAAAGGTTTTATAGTTGTAGATTGGTCGCTGTTCAGTTTTGGCGACTGGATGGCAGTGGCATTCGTTGTCATTTGTACCACATTTTTAGCCTACTTGTGGAACATTTATGCACTGAAGCATTTAAGCCCCTCAATTGCAGGTGCTTATATTTACGCACAACCAGTGTTTGCGGCAATTATTTCTGTGATATTTATGGGGGAGGAGATAACTATCGTCAAATTAATAGCTACCATCCTCATTTTTAGCGGAGTGTATTTTGTTAACTTCGGCGTTAGAAGAAAGCAACCGGAGAGATTAAAAAGATAATTATGGGAAAGAAAAATAAAGGACGCACAGGAGGGCTGGTTTATTCTACAGATCCGGATATGATGAACAGTATGGACGAGGAGCAAGGTGACATGGAAACATTACCCCCTGACCAGCAAAGATTGAAAGTGAAACTGGACACGAAACAGCGCCGTGGCAAGGTGGTAACACTGGTTGAAGGTTTTGAAGGCAGTGAGGAAGATCTAAAAGATCTTGGCAAAGAGCTAAAGACCAAATGTGGCACTGGGGGAAGCGTAAAAGATGGTGAGATCATCATACAGGGAGACTATAAAGAAAAAATAATAGGATGGTTACGCGATTGGGGCTATACATTAACCAAAGGATAAATTATTTTTGCAGCGATCATGTTACAAGATATTCAGCAAACAGGTAAGAAAGATACCCGCTCGGGCTTTGGAGAAGGCATATTGGAAGCGGCACGTAAAAATCCGAATATAGTGGCTCTGGCTGCTGACCTTTCCGGCTCGTTGAAGCTGGGTGGTTTTATGAAGGAATTCCCGGACAGGTATGTACAATGCGGTATTGCAGAAGCCAATATGATGGGTGTAGCTGCAGGGCTTACTATTGGTGGTAAGATACCATACACTACTACCTTCGCTAACTTCTCTACTTCTCGTGTATACGATCAGATACGCCAGAGTATAGCCTACAGCGGTAAGAATGTAAAAATATGTGCATCGCATGCAGGGCTCACGCTGGGCGAAGATGGAGCTACCCACCAGGTGCTGGAAGATATAGGTATGATGAAGATGCTGCCGGGTATGACTGTTATCGTTCCTTGCGACTTTACACAGACCAAACTGGCAACTATGGCTATAGCAGACCACGAAGGGCCGGTATACCTGCGTTTCGGTAGGCCCGGATGGCCGATATTCACTACAGAAGACCAGAACTTTGAAATAGGTAAAGCGCAGGTAATGGCAGAAGGCACAGATGTGACCATCATAGCTTGCGGCCACTTAGTGTGGACGGCTGTAGAAGCAGCAAAAGAACTGGCAGAGAAAGGAGTATCTGTTGAGCTTATCAATATGCACACCATAAAGCCATTGGATGAAGCAGCCATTATCAACTCTGTGCAAAAAACAGGATGTGTAGTGACGGCTGAAGAGCACCAGCGCAATGGGGGACTGGGAGATGCTGTAGCACAGGTATTATCACGCAAGCTACCTAGTCCACAAGAATATGTAGCCGTTAATGACACTTTTGGTGAGAGCGGTAAGCCTGCCGACCTGCTGAATAAATATGGTCTTGGTAAGAGCAATATTGTTTCAGCTGTAGAGAAAGTAATGAAGAGGAAATAAAATAGTTTAACATAACTGATACACTAACCCGGCTTTGGCCGGGTTTTTTATTACTAGTTTTAGTAATAATTAAATACCTACTTATGAGATACCTGCTTTTGCCCTTATTAGTTACCACTATACTAGCTTCTTGCACTATGCAGCAACCTGAAGATAGTAATACAACACAGGAGCCTCTAGTTGAAGAAACTCCACAAGCATTACAAGAAGGCGAAAGGATTCCCGGAAGTTTTAGTAAGTATAAAAGAGGTAGTATTCTAGATGCTTTGTATAAGGAGCAGGTAGATAAAGACAACGTATTGCGTGACCTGGAAGATAAAATAAACAGGTTATACAATGCTAAAGACGATTCAATGGCTGCATTTATGAAATATGATAATAAGAATAATTCTTATTACAACTCAGCAGATAACATTGCTCAATATATTAAAGACTCTTCGTTGAAAAATCAGATAGCTGAAGTCATAAAAAAATCGGTAGTCAACTATGAGCGTTCTATCAGTGCAGATACGATTTTGTTGAACTCAATAAATAAGCAATACATAAGGCTGGATGATATGTACACTATTTTAAAAATAGTGACTACTCTGCCAATGATAGAAACTTATCAGAAGAATGAACATCCATCTGAAAGTACTATGAAAGAATATCTGCAAGAACTCAAAGAGACGAACTCAAAAATAGAAGACAAAACAAAGGTCAGTAAGGTTACTCTCCTGTAATATTGAACTCCTCAAAATCTACTACACCAAAATCTTTTGTGCTGAGTATGCTAGAGGATGATCCGTTTTCAGGGTCTAACCCGTCATGAACCTGTTTGCTGTGCCTATGTAAATACCACTTTCCATCTTCTTTATTGTATTTAAAAGTGGGGTCGTTGGTCCATTTCGTTCTGGAACCACCAAAATGCTCTATAGTAAAGTACCCGTTCTTTATCACCACATCGGCCAAAGGGTCGCCCATAACACCGCCACATTCGCCACATAATGCTGCATTTTTATTGAATGCTACAACCTTCATTTTACCATCGGCATTGGTGGTTACCAGCATTACCGCTCTGTTGATCATTTCGTCATTACTGTCTACTGCGTTGAATACAGCTACTATATCTTCATGCTCATCATTATTCAAGTCACCTTTATAGGTTTTGAATAGAACATACCCTTCCGGAGTAAGATCCATAATGGTTTCTGACCAATCTTCTGTCTCATACTCATCTTCAATACTTTCTTCTTCAGCTGTCACAACATCCTGTTCTACCGGCTGCTCGTTGTTTTCAGGAGTGTTGGCACATGCGTAGAATAATATTGATATGCTGCTAATGATCAGTCGTGTTTTCATAGAAATAAAAGTAATGTTTTCAGTTTAATCTAGATTTGGTATTCTACACCAATCAATGGCACTTAATGCTAGTATGTACTATTCAGAAGCTGCTAACATTCGAACTATCTCATCGCTTGTAGTGTGTAGGCGAAAAGTGCCGAACTGCATATTCTCAATAAGGGTAAAGCTCATGACTTTTATAGAGTCGGTATCATAAACAAGCTTAAAGATATGTACCGGTTCAGGGTCTTCCTTTGGTTGTCCGAGGTATTTATATAAAGAAATCATCCCAAAGCTTTTTTTATTCATATCTATGCTAGGTATAAGCATATTCTGTACAAAATCTTTACTATCCTCAGGAAACATGGCTGCAATGATATCGTCTTCGTTCCCATTATAATAGGAGACGAACTTATCCATCATATAGATATGGTTTTCTTTTAGTTGACCTTTAGCCCAAACTGGAATGAATAAAAAAAATGTGAACAGGTATTTCATATAGATTTTTTCTTAAATATATGAATTTTGTTCCGTTTTGTTCCATTGAGGGAGGGGGGTGCGAATTGCCCTTATTAGAGCTCATTTATTACTACTTCTTTTTACTCCAAGAGAAGTAGCAAGAAAACCACCGACAATTAAAGCTTCAAAATTGTCGGATGTAGCCTTGATAAGCTATTGTGCCTTGGCTCTGCCTAACTGATGCACATCTAATTTTAATGATTTATTGTTTTCGGAAATTGTTCTGTTTTATTCATTTGTCTATAGTTTTCATTGGTATTCATGATTCGACAAATCTTCAATTTTGTTCCGTTTTGTTCCACCCGGGTAGGGGGTGAAAATGTTCCGGTTTTGAATATTGATAGTCATTGGCTTATAGTTTAAGGTTATTAAAATTGTTCCAGTGATATAGTGTGTACGAATCAAGGTGCAAGATTAAAGGATAAGGATATCATATGACCTGCTATATTGAAATAATCACTATGCGATACTATAATGTTATAACCATAATGTAAATTGAAAATTCCATTATAAGATAAACCTGCTTTTGGTGTTATGATATACTGCCAATAGCCTTTTAAGTCTGTATGTGTTCTGTATTCCGCCCCTATTGAGATGTATTGATATGAGAATTCAATCCCACTCTTTAATCCCATAAACAGACTGGGAGGATAATTTCCAAAACCATTAATACTGCTATTATAGAGTGAGAAATTTGCCTCGGGTGCTATATAACCAATAAAGGCAGGTGACCCTGGCCGATCAAGGTCGTTCCGCATATACGAAACTCCTAGCCCTACAAACCATGCTTTTTGCCAGCCAAGCTCAGGACGGAGGCTTATATGATTTAGTTTTTGTCGACTAAAAGGGTCTCTAGGCGGTGCGGCAATGACATTTAGAGCTGTCAAGAGTAGGATAGCTGTTAGTAAAGACTTCATAGGTTTTTAAGATGAAAAATAATAAAACAAGTGTATCGTAAAAGTTATTGTTTTGAAAATTGTTCCGTCCCGATAGCTATCGGGATGTTCCACTAGGGGAGGGGGGTACAAATTATCCTTATTAGAACTCTTTTATTCCTACTTCTTTTTTACTCCAAAAGAAGTAGCAAGAAAACCGCTGACAATTAAAGCTTCAAAATTGTCAGATGTAGCCTTGATAGACTATTGCGCCTTGGCCCCCGCCGACGGCGGGGCAAGATCAGAGTAACTGAAGTGTATCTATTGTGTTTTTATGATTTGTTGTTTCCGGAAATTGTTCTGTTTTGTTCCACTCAGGGAGGGGGGTGAATCGTAATAGCTATAGGGAGTTTTACTTTTTGGCTATTGATAATCATAGTGTTATGTTTTTAAGGGTTTTTATTGTTGTTCACCCACTTGTGGTAGGGTACTTGACAGTAAAAAAATCTTAATGGTTACCAGATCTAACATAACAAATATACTATTAATTATTGTTAATATAAAGTCGCCGATCTTAGTTATCTTAGCACATCATGAAACGAATACTGTTCATAGTTACATTTTTTTGTTTCAGTCAGTCAATATATGCCCACCCCTCGTGGGGTATTGTTGTAGGGTCAGATGGTAACATCTACTTTACTGATGTAATGCACCATACTGATGGTGGATTGTGCAGGATAGATATGCACACTTATGAAATGACGGTGATACAGGATGATATGCACGCACATGACCTTTTTGCCGATAAAGAAGGCTACCTGTGGGCGGGTATTGATATATGGCGTACAGGCAGTATAGAAGGCGAAGGGCACCATTATCTGGTACGCTACAATATTGCCGATGACAGGTTGGATACGTTGCTTTTTGCTGATGATGAGGATGTGTTTTTTGGGAATAGCATTGCCATAGATAACGACAAGAGTCTGGCTTATTTTACCATACATAAAAAGATATGGAGCAATGATATGCAGGACCATGTGCAGCAGGTGATACCGCACGAGTTCGGTCGGATAAATACATTCACGCTGGATGAAGAAGGCAGCTTATGGATAACGGATAAGACAATAGGGGGCGGTACTTTATATAAATGGAACGAACAGGAAGGGTTGATGAAATGGGCAACCAAACTGCTACCTGTAAATCCGGCAGACCCGATATTTGAAGAAGAAAGACACCAGATATTTTATGCCATCGGTTTTGACGGAGACGGAATGCCGCTATTATGTGATAACACCAGCCGAACACTAAGACGTATCACCCCTACAGAAAGCAGTGTAGTATATAGCTCTGAAAAGAACTGGCATCCGATAGGTGTAAGCTACCATGATGGTAAGTATTATGTCATGGAATCGGGTTGGGAAAGAACACATATGGGGCCGAGGATTACCGTACTGGACAGCACATTTAATAAACTACAACAGCTGGATATTGATGCTGATGTGCAAACCGTTATGGTAACTGACTTTACAGAGGACAAGAAAGATGCTGCTGTAAAGGGTAAAAAAGGCAGCTTTCCCGTTTATTTGTTACCATTGTTTATTATAGGAGTATTATTAGGTATGTTCAGGAAGCGCATATTCTCTAAGAAAAGCAACAACACATGAACATCACTCTTAAGAAAACCACCATCGAAGATCTGGAACATTTATTCTTATTCCAGACGGATGAGGAAGCCAACCGAATGGCAGCTTTCAACTCGAAAGACCCTAGGGACAAGCAAGCCTATATGGACAAGTGGACTGGCATAGTGCAACGTCCGGATATCAATATGCAAACCATTCGTGTAGACGATGCAGTTGTGGGTAGTGTGATACATTTTGATATGGGGGATGAAACGAATGTATCTTACTGGATTGACCGTTCGCAATGGGGTAAGGGTATTGCTACTGAGGCACTGCAACTATTTCTTGCCAGTACTGATAAGACAACATTATATGGCAGGGTAGCTTTTGATAATATCGGCTCGCAAAGAGTGCTGGAGCAGAACGGATTTATAAAGGTCGGTTCAGAAGTAAATTATGCTAATGGCCGTAAGCAGGAGATAGCGGAATACATTTATAGGTTAGAGAGGTAAAGTGCCCCCTTATGAAGAATAATTATTTGTATCTCTGGTATAATGTATAGCAGCGATATAGACCTGTTGCAGTTATTTTACTTTAAACGACCACTTCTTTTCTTTCTTGTCTTTTTTGATGTCATTGATGTCTGTTATCTCAAACGGACGATTGATACGATTAGCTGCATAGTCGTATACGGCACCGTTTATTACCAATGTGTATTTCCCTTTCTTCCATGGTTGGTGCGGGGTGATTGAGTAAGTATCGTCACTCTTTTGTCTTGTTATAGAGCAGGGTATCAGATCGCCCTGTTTGCTGAACAGTTTAACCCCTTCGAGTACCGAAGCATAATCCATGCCTTCAGAGAAGGTCAGTATTATCGGTGCCGTTGTTGCAGCGGTTGGTACTGCGATGTTATCCAGCTGTGGCTGCGGGATGGTACGGTCTTCTCCGGATATGTAAAAACGTTGCGTGTAAGATTCGGAGACAGGTCGCCCGTTTATATCTTTTATGGCGGTGTCTACTTTCAGAGTGTATGTTTTTCCTGAGTCGAACAAGGGGCTTTCATAATGGATACCGTTTTTTACCCTGCCGGGGTGTATCATCAACACCAGCAATCTACCACTGTCCAGCCAAAAAGATCTTTGGCGCCATGCAAGTGTTAGTTCTTCACCCTGCTCGTCGTATACGGCTATGTGTTTGTAGGCATGCTTGTCTTGCTGCATAGGCATATTGAACCGCACATGAAAAAAGAGTGTATTGTAAGGTATGGTGTCAGCCATAGGATAGGCGGTGATCACATGAGCGGCATTCTCTGAATGTTTATGAGCAGGCGTGGTGAACCTTTTTTTATCAATAAGAACACCATCTTTTTTATACTGTACTTCATAGGTAGTAGCATAGCCTAATGTATAGTAGGGTTGAAAGTGGAGCACCTTGTTCTGCAATGTATACTTGCCGGCTACAGGAGTGTTAGCTACCTGATTATCAGCAACCAGATGTAGCGTCAGTATTTTTTGAGCTTTTTGTTGTGTGTTTTGTTGCAGGGCTTCCGTATCATTCAGTTTAATACTGATAATCGGTTTGAGTGATCCTTGTTTAGTTACATTGATCAATTCACCCGCAAAGAGTTGCGGGTGAATTGATAGTAAAAGGCAAATTGCCCAAAGCCTCCCCATACTTATGTGTTTATTTGATAGTTAGTTTTTGTGTGGTTGCAGCTCCATCTTCAGGCTGAACGGTAATCGTGTAAATTCCTGATGGGATAGAGCTTACATCTATAGTACTGTGATTGCTGATGTTGGTACTGTGTATCACAGAACCACTCATATCAGTGATAGCAACCGTTGCATTTTTATTACCCGGAATGTCTATAGTAATGTTATCACCGGCAGGGTTGGGGTAAAGTTTAAACTGTTTTTCGTTCCTTACACCAGCTATACCTGCAGGATTCTCAGCAGACATTTTTGAACGCATGAGCGATCCGTTAGCACCTGACTCTAACAGCAACAAAGTCCAGTTGTCATAAAAAGCGATCATAGAATAATCAGTGTTTGACATTTGCTTGATATCTTCTTCAGGTAGCGAGCTGATCACGTTGCCAGAATTGTCTCTCAGTAAAATTGAGTTGTTGTTGTGTTGGTTAGCTGATACCTGGCTGCCGTCAAGGTATTTTTTACCTATACGATACAGCTTGCCATCGTGCAGGTCGAACAACCAGTCTTTGCCATCATGATGTTGGAAGACTGCCTTTTTAGATTGTCCCCTGTGGATGTTGAAATCTTCAGTCACACTTAATAACCCTGAACCTGAGAGAGTGCTTACATCAATAGAAAAGCCGGGAGCGCAGGTAGTTACACCCATGAGCCGGCTTTTACCGTCTACTTCGCCGATGGTCAGTGTTTCTAATGGTGCTGTTGTATAGTAATTTCCGCCCCAGTTAGATTTGAAAAGTGTTGTTGAGCGTTTGCTAAATGTGCTGTTATGCGTAAAAGGAGCAGCTACCCAACCCAATGCACCGTCAAGACTGAATGTACCTGAAGAAACGTAAAGTGTATTGTCGGCAAAAGCCATGTCGTTGATATTAAGGCCAAAAGAGCTACCCCATGCAATATCACTATACGTAACATTACTCATGTCAAGTATGGTGACATCTGCACCTGCATTTTCTGCTTTAAATATGATCCTGTTAGTGCCAGCACTACCCAGTATATATACTGCTTTTGAAACAGGGTTGACTACCATGTCCAATACCGTTACAGACTGACCTGCGAGCGGATCAAGTTTGCCAGATACGAAGTTGGGAACAGAAGTAATCAGGTTGTTGGCGGCATCAGCAGGATCATTGTCCGCAATGTCTATTGCATACACAGAATAGGTGCCTGCAGCCAGTAACACTACATCGTTACCGTCTGATACAATACATAAATCGGCAAAACTGGTGTTGGAAAGGTCTCCGGTTGTGGCATTTTTTAATAATGCATTCTGGCCCAAAGCAGTGAATCCTGCGAGCATGCAGATTCCTAGTAGTAGTTTTTTCATAAAAATTTAGTTTGGTTAAATAAATGGTCATTTAATACCTGTTAAGGCCGACGAATCCTTAACAAACCTTAAAAACAGTACTGAGGTGGGTGAAAGTTGGGGGGATGAAAAGGGGGAAATGGACTAATTGCCGCTGAAACTATACTGCAGCAAGGCTTTGACGAATTGCCGGGGTGTGGTTAAATACCTTTCCTGACAAAGTTGTGACAACCTGTTGTGCGCTGTTATGACAAAAAAAGCTATTGCTGTATGACTTTTATTGTTGGTGAGGAATATCAATAAAAGTGAGTATAAACACTTAATAAGTGAAGTAACTTCGTCGTTATCTGACACAGCATATAACTTCTTGCAATGAGGAAGGCTTTACAGCAACTCCTTCACTACGTCCTTGCTGATCATATCGTGCACGGCTACTGCAATAGCGGCTGCATCATAACCTGCTTCTGCATATAGCTGTGCAGGCTTGCCATGCTCAATAATGCTATCCGGTATACCCATGATGTGTACGCTAGGCTTATAGTCGTTTGCAGCCATAAATTCCAGCACTGCACTACCAAAGCCACCTTGTACGGTTCCGTCTTCTACGGTTATGATGCGGTCAAACTTTTGAGCTATTTCGTGCAGTAGTGCTTCGTCTATCGGCTTAGCGAAACGCATATCGTAATGTGCAGGGTTCAGCCCCTCTTTCTGTAATTGTTTGCAAGCTTCAACCGCAAAATTACCCGGGTGCCCGAAGGTGAGTATCGCTACATCTTCCCCTTCTTTTATGATACGTCCTTTACCAATGGTCACTTTTTTCATTGGTGTTTGCCATTCAGGCATTACACCCTGCCCGCGAGGGTAGCGTATCACAAACGGTAAGTCTGTTTCGTCTAATTGTGCGGTGTACATCAGGTTACGCAGCTCTGCTTCGTTCATCGGTGCACTCACTATCATATTCGGTATACAACGCATGTAGGCGATATCGTATGCGCCGTGGTGTGTAGGTCCGTCCTCACCAACAAGGCCTGCACGGTCAAGACAAAAGATAACAGGTAGCTTTTGTATCGCTACATCGTGCACTACCATATCGTATGCCCTTTGCATAAAAGAGCTGTAGATATTACAGAATGGCCTTAGTCCTCTTGTTGCCATACCTGCACTTACGGTAACAGCATGTTGCTCGGCAATGCCCACATCAAAAGCACGGTCTGGCATTTCTGCCATCATATATTTGAGTGAACAGCCCGATGGCATAGCAGGAGTGATGCCCATGATCTTGTCATTCTCCTTAGCCAGTTCTATAATTGTATGCCCGAATACATCCTGATATTTAGGAGGTTGCGGAGCATCAAAAGTCTTTTTATTGATCTTGCCAGTTACCTTATCGAAAGTGCCAGGAGCGTGCCACTTGGTCTGGTCTTTTTCTGCCAGATCATAGCCCTTACCTTTTACTGTTTTGATGTGCAGTAGTTTAGGTCCCGGAATATCTTTCAGGTGCTCGAGTATCTCGGTTACCTTGAGTACGTTATGTCCATCTATCGGGCCGAAGTAACGTAGTCCCAGTGCTTCAAACAGATTGCTGGTTTTAGACAGCATACCCTTAAGGCTGGTCTGTAGTTTACCTGCAAGGTCACGCTGCAACTCACCATAAGGTAACTTGCCCATGATCTTCCATACATCATCGCGCAGTTTATTGTAAGTATGCGATGTAGTAATGTCTGTCAGGTATTCTTTCAACGCACCCACATTCGGGTCGATGGACATGTTATTGTCGTTGAGTATCACCAACAGGTTGGTATTACTTACTCCTGCATGGTTCAGTGCTTCGAATGGTAAACCTGCTGTCATTGCCCCGTCGCCGATAACAGCAACGTGCTGACGCTGGTTTTCTCCTTTATATTTAGAAGCTACCGCCATACCCAGTGCGGCAGAGATAGAAGTAGAAGAGTGCCCTACACCGAAAGTGTCATATTCGCTTTCTGTACGCTTAGGGAAACCACTCAGTCCTTTGTATTTACGATTAGTATGGAAGTTATCGCGTCTGCCTGTCAATATTTTATGTCCGTAAGCCTGATGCCCTACATCCCATACCAACTGGTCGTCGGGGGTATTCAATACATAATGCAATGCAACAGTCAGTTCAACCACACCTAGGCTGGCACCGAAGTGACCACCGTGTACGCTTACTACATCAATAATGTATTGGCGTAACTCATTGCAAACCAATTGTAACTCTTCTTTATTGAGCTTTTTCAGATCTGCGGGACTGTTGATGTTCTTAAGTATTGGGCCTGCCACTATTCCTTCCATGAGTACTTAACTTGTATGCAATCGGTCAAAAATAAGCAAAGATTGCGATGTGTTAGATGATTTAGCTGAAAACATATAAAAACTCACAATGTTCGTTATAGGTTAAAATGATGATGAATGGTCACCGGATTGTTATCTCTCTGTCAACAATTAAGCCAAAATACAGATACACTATTACCTTTGCGAGTAATATTTTAAGATGTTTAACAAATACTGGCGTAATTATCCGTGGTTCTTACAGCTCTATTTATTCATACTAATGATCTTCATTGTAGGCTCTTTAGTATTCTATGGCGGGTCTGTATTGGTGTATAATGCTACAGGCATAGGCAGTGAGGAAGCGCTGAAACTTAGCGAGCAAAGCAGCCCTGCTGCCAGAACTACTTTTTTATTGATACAGCTACTGAATCAGTTCGGGGTATTTCTGATACCGCCAATATTGTTTGCATATGTTACACACCCTAAACCAGGAAAGTTTTTGGGCATCAGGAAGCCGGGTAAGAATGCACAATGGTTATTGGTAATTGTATTGATGCTGGGTGCCATACCTGTAGAGATGGGTATAGCTGCATTGATACAAAACATCCCGATGCCGGAAAGTATGCAAGGCTCACAGGAGGAGTATGAGGGGATGATGAAAGGAGTAATGAACATGCGCAATCCCAACGACCTATTGTTGACCTTATTAGTTATGTCTGTAATGCCGGCATTAGGTGAAGAGCTGCTGTTCAGGGGAGTGATGATGCGGTTTGCTGCCAAACGTTTTAAGACCATGCTCTGGCCAATTATTATCACATCGGTGATATTTGCATTAGCACATACAGGGAATGTAACGGGGATGTTGTCTATATTCTTTGCAGGGGTAGTGCTTGCCGTCATTTATTATCTTACAGGCTCGTTATTGTTAGCTATGTTGGCACATTTTGTCAATAATGCTACTCAGGTGCTGATATTATATATGGGCAGGAACAACGAAGAAATGAAGACTATGGCTGAAGGAAATGAAATATCATGGCAATTGGTGATGGCGGGGCTGACGGTTTTCGGCGTTGCATTGTATGCTTTATGGAAACAAAGAACTCCCTTGCAGGCAAAGTGGCACAGAGATTTTACTGAAGAAGAAATAGCTGTAATGGACGATCATAAGAGAAGGAGGCTCGGGTTATAAATGGCATTACACTGGCCTACATTCTTTACAAGATTGGGTAGCGCGATCGTTTTCTCCGCTATTATGATGGCAGGGCTGCTATGGAATGAATATGCCTTCATTGCACTTATATGCCTGATACAGGTGTTGTGCCTGAAAGAGTACTTTACATTAGTTAAGAAGATACCACCTGTTGTTTACTGGCCTAAGTGGGTGCCTGTAGTTGTGCAAGTAGTGAGTCTTTTTTGGTTGCTGATGCAAACACCTTTATTTTTTGGATTGAAGTTTTCTCCCGTATTGTTGATGGCTTTTCCGATAGCGTTGATCGTATTTACCACTTATAATAAGAAGAACGGCTTTCATGCAGGAGCATTAAGTGTAGCAGGTATAGCCTATATAGTGGTACCGATGATGTTGCTATATTCTTTGAGGGAGCAATCTATGATCATTCCACTAGCGTTGGTACTAATGATATGGATGAACGATACTATGGCTTACCTGGTAGGCTCGTTCATAGGTAAAACACCCTTCTCAAAAATATCGCCTAAGAAGACATGGGAAGGGACAGCAGGCGGGGCTATACTTACAATAGCCGGTGCTGCTATCTGGGGGTATTATACCAACTACTATACGATGATAGACTGGGTGGCACTGGCGCTATGTTCTTCAGTTGCAGGTACAGCGGGAGACCTGTTAGAGTCTAAGTTAAAGCGTATGGCCGATGTGAAAGACTCCGGTACAATGATGCCGGGGCATGGTGGTGCGTTGGACAGGTTCGATTCTTTACTGGTAGCCATACCATTTGCTTATACCTATGCATATATATTTATGGATTATCTACCACTGACCATTTTTTAAAACTAATTTTGCGGCATGTCAATACATCGCGAAGGATATATATTCATTATAATAGCTACTGTGCTATGGGCTGTAATCTGGTGGGCCAGCCACAAATACATCAGCACCTCTTTGCCATGGCTACATTGGTTGATACAGGTAGTGTTTTTCCTTATCTGGTTTTGGGTATTGTGGTTCTTCCGCATACCGGCACGTGAGCGTACGAAAGGAGAGCATCTTGTAGTAGCTCCTGCAGATGGTAAAGTGGTAGTGATTGAGGAAGTAGAAGAACCTGAATATTTTAAAGGCAAGCGTTTGCAGGTATCTATATTCATGTCGCCGCTTAATGTGCACCAAAATCTGAACCCGATAAATGGCAGGGTAGCATATTTTAAATATCACCCGGGGAAGTATCTGGTTGCATGGCATCCTAAGTCGTCTACACTGAATGAGCGTACCTCTTATGTAATAAAAAATGAGAGGAGTGAATTACTCATCCGCCAGATAGCAGGTGCCATGGCACGCCGAATTGCTTATTATGTAAAAGAGGGTGATAGCGTGCAACAGTCTGAAGAGTTTGGCTTTATCCGTTTTGGCTCAAGAGTAGATGTGTTCTTTCCGGTTGGGACTGACTTAAATGTTAAAATTGGTGATATAACCAAGGGTGGCGTGACAGTATTGGCGGAATTACCTTAATTTAGTAGACTTATTATATTTGAAAACCAATTCATTTAAACAAAATACGATATGAAGAAGCTATCATTATTATTGTGCGCGCTGATGATCACAGGTATTACTTTTGCAGGTGACGGCGACAAGAACAAGAAAGGATGTTGCAAGAAAGATGCTAAGAAAGAGTGTTGCAGCAAAAAAAGCGACAAGAAAAGTTGCGATAAAAACGCAAAGAAAGATTGCCACAAAGATGAAAAAACTGCTAAGAAAGCAAGCTAGTTTTCTTTCTAATAATATTGAAGCCTCACATTTTGTGGGGCTTTTGTTATTTTAAGGCCATGAAACGATTACCCTTACTTCTTGTTTTAATCTTTAGTACTCAGTTTAGTTTTCAATGTTTTGGACAAACTGTCCATCCTTTATTATCTGAAATGCAAAAGACAATAGAGGAGATAAACAAACTCCTAAAAACAAATGATTTCGAGGTGTCTTACGAAGAACCACAAAATGGAGAAGAGTGGCAGCGCTACAATAACTGGTCTGAAAGAGCTTTTAAATCCAAAACTTGTAATAGTAATAAGGTGTTATTTTCGGGTGGGATTCATGATCTGAAATACGATGATAAAGATAATTACAGCTATGTACAGAACATACAAGATGTCACTGTAATGTGTAAGTATCAGTATGTCTCGAAAGAAGATTCAGACAGCGAAAAGCATATGTACCTTCATCTCCGTATAAGCAAAACTTTGGCGCTTCCAGTTACTCTTATTGATAGTGTGAAGAAAGAACCTCAAAAAGACGGTTATTATCCTTTGACCTTTATAAGTAATGATCAGGAAATAAGATTATTGGTTCTACAAAGGGAGTATCAAGAGATATATCAACCAGCTTTGTCTGATAATGATAAGGGTGGTTGGAGTTTACAAAAAGAAGATAAACCCAATAAAAATTATAAAACCAGCATTATTTCAATGCCAATAAAATCTGAAGCAGACAGGGATAAACTATATATGCTTTGGAGTACCCTTATCATGCAAATGAAGAAATTAGGTGTTCAATAAAAGCAAAAAAATATAGCATGTTGAAAGTATTGTTATTGATTCCATTCTTATTTGTTCAAAGTAATGAAGGGTTAGAAAATGAGTTGCTAGGCAAATGGAAAAATCCTGAGACAAAAAATCAGTTTGTATTCAACATAGACGGAACTGTAAGCGTAAAAGGCCAAGTGGGCCCTGAGCTACAATACACGAGCTATAATATCGATGAAACTCATAGTCCTGTGTGGATAGACCTACATTTCAAACAAGGAGGTCAGGAGCTTATTTTCCCCGGTATAATTGAGCTAAAAGAAGATACTGTGTTAAGGTTAGAAATTACAGCACCGGGCCTTCCACGTCCTGAAAAATTCTCGCCATTCGGAGAGCGGAAAGGGTATAATTATAAACTGTATAGAGTAGAAAAATAGTAGTGCAAGTCGGGGCATAACGAGAAAAAATTAAGCAAGCTAGTCTTCTTTCTAATAATGTTGAAGCCTTTTTGGTTTAGCCGAGAAGGCTTTTTTATTCTAACTATTCCTTTCGTGCTCTCTATTGGATAGCTCCTCTTGTAATTGGTCCGACCAGAATCCGCTTGTGTTAATAATATTACTATCTGCTGATGTTAAATCGGATTTAAGTTTTTCAAATTGAGCATCGGTAAAGTTGGAGTTTATTAAAGCATCTTCGCCATTTTCTCTTTGTACGGTTTCGACAAAGTTTCTATAAGCTAAAAGGCATGCCGCTAAAGAGTTGATAGAAGTGTTGACAAAAATTGGTGAAAAGTTGTTTTCATGGTTCAAGCATTCAATACAGTCATTCTTAGTAGTGTTTATTACAATTGAATTGCCTGAACCCGTACCGCCTATATGGATATATTTAGAGTATGAAATATTAAGGAAGCTAAAAAGATCCTGAATGTTTCTGATTTCTTCAGGTGTCTGGTAGAAGTCGAGAAAAGGTGCAGCCTCTTTTGGTAGACCTGAGTACAGGAGAAAGTATTCTGTTTCATGATTGAAGTTAAACTTGCTAATTGTTCCTTTGCTAATTGGCGTAAGATTATTTTCAGATGAGGACCATGCAGTTTTAAATTCTTCAGGTTTCATTGTTACAGCGTAATTATTTCACTAATAATATTGTCGTTTTTAGCATCCATCCACTCATACTCCTTATCCTTCCTGAACCAAGTGAGCTGGCGTTTGGCATAGTTGCGGCTGTGCTGTTTTATCTTTTCTACAGCTTCTTCAAGTGTATACTTCCCATCCATATAATCAAACAGTTCGCTATAGCCTACGGTCTGTAAGTTCTTTAGTTTTTTTTGAGGATAGAGAGCCTTAGCTTCTTCTAATAATCCTTGTTCCATCATGATGTCTACCCGGCGATTGATGCGGTCGTATAGTACCTCACGAGGCATTTCCAGTGCGATCTTCACTATTCTAAAAGGGCGTTCCTTTTTTTGCCCTGTGCGGAAGGTAGTAATGCTTTTGCCGGTAGAACGAATAAATGCTAAAGCCCGTATCAGCCGAACATGATTTTGAATTTCTCCTACATCATAAAAGGCGGGGTCTTCTTTTTGTACTGTTTGTTGTAGCCATTCCAGCCCTTGCTCTTTGTATTGCAGGTTAATGTCCTGCTCTATCTGTCTATCTACTTCAGGCATTTCGTCAATACCCTCGCAGAGTGCCTTTATGTATAGCCCTGTACCGCCGCAGACCACAGCAGTATCCTGTTCTTTAAAGATCTCTTCGAGGTAGCCGAGTGCTAATTGCTCATAATCTGCAGCGTTCAGATCTTCTGTGATAGAGTGACTATTGATGAAGTAATGATGTACTCTTGCCAACTCTTGTGGAGTAGGTTTGGCAGTACCTATTTTCATCTCTCTATAGCATTGCCTGCTGTCTGCAGATATGATGGATGTACCGAGCTTTTCAGCCAGTTCTATAGCAATAGCCGTTTTGCCTACCGCAGTAGCCCCGGCTATAATATATACAGTATGTTTCGGGGAGTTCAAAACTCAAAATTATTCTTCGGTATCGTCGCCACCCTCACTGGTGAAGCCTTCTGCATCAGCACTCAAGTCGTACTTTTCCTCCACTTCCAGTAGCTTGTCCAGGTTCACACCCTTTACTCCATATTGAGCAGGTCCAACCCCTTCCTTGCGGAATACATGCGGGTAGGTCACCTTAGGGTCTTCTTCAGTAGAAACACCTATGAGCTCTACATGGAACAACCATTTTTTCTTCGGATCGTATTCGTATACAAACTTATGGTCTGGCGTAGAAGTTAATGCCGAAACAGGTGTGCGAGACATAGACAAGGCAGGGGCATCTCTCTTATTTACAAGCACTTCAGAATTCAACTCACGGCCACGCTCCCATTTGTCATCACTTTCCCAGAAGGAGGCAGGGTGCTTCCCATCAAATTCATAAGCCTGAATAATGGCTTTGTGCAGGTCAAGGAATGTTTGGTTGGGCTTTATTTCTATATCCCTGTATACCTGATCGTCTTCTTCCCAATAAGCTCTGAATCGTAATAATGGCATAGTTTTGTCTCTTTCTTCTGCCTAAAGTTAATGACTGAAGACGAGCATCGCAATGAAAGTCTTTTATAGCGCAATAATTATCATAAAATAGTTCAGAATTATTTTTGGGCTAATTATTATTTATCATACCTTTGCCATCCCAAATTTTTTGAGGCTATGCCAAAGATGAAGACCCATTCCCGTTCTAAAAAGACGTTCAGCGTAACCGGAACAGGGAAGATACGTAGACATAAAGCATTCAGAAGCCACTTGTTGACCAAGAAGTCGACCAAGCGTAAGCGTCACTTGCGCCAGAGTGGTTTGGTAGATACTACTAACGAAAAAATGGTGAAGCGCCTTTTGTGCTTACGTTAATATAAAGCAATCAATAACAGGGTGTTATACCCGATAAAATAATTAAACATGCCACGTTCCGTAAATAGTGTAGCATCACACGCGAAGAGGAAGAAAATACTGAAGCAGGCCAAAGGCTACTACGGTAAGCGTAAGAACGTTTATACCGTTGCCAAGAATATTGTAGAAAAAGGGCACACGTACAGGTTCATCGGCCGTAAGCTGAAGAAGCGTGATTACCGTGCGCTATGGATAGCTCGTATCAACGCAGCTTGCCGTGAAGAAGGTATCAGCTACTCTCAGTTCATGGGTAAATTAGGTGCTCAGGGTATCGACCTGAACCGCAAGGTATTGGCTGACCTGGCTATGAATGAGCCTGAATCATTCAAAAAGCTGGTAGCAGAAGTAAAATAAGCATAGCTTAAACTATATTTGAGTAGCCGCTGTCCTGAGGATGGCGGCTATTCGTTTATAAGAGATCATGAGATATATACTGCCGTTCATCTTATTATTTATTGCATGTAATGAGTCGAAAGAGGAGTCCTTTTATAAGGAAGGGGATATTCTTTTTCAAGATCTGGACTGTGGTGCTGCCTGCGATGCTATTGAAAGTGTTACTGAGGGAGTTGATGGGTGGGACTTCTCGCATTGTGGTATCGTAGCAGAAATAGATGGTCAACTGAAAGTAGTTGAGGCATATGGTGAGGTGCAGGCTGTAGATATAGATACATTCCTGTTGAGGAATACAGACAGCACTGGTAAGCCTAAAGTTGTATTGGGCAGGCCCAAGCATAAGGAATTAGCCGTTAAGAGTGCTCTGCTTTCTAAAAGGTATATCGGTATGGAGTATGATAGTGAGTTTAAGCTGGGGGATGATAAGTATTATTGCTCTGAATTGGTGTACGAATGCTTTAAAAAGGCCAATGGTGGAGAAGCGTACTTCCCGTTGAATGTCATGACCTTTAAAGCTCCCGGAACAGATAGTTTTTTGAATTTTTGGGTAGGGTATTATGAAGACTTAGGCGTACCTATACCTGAAGGTGACTCAGGCATTAACCCAGGCGCAATATCTAGGAGTGAGTTTTTGGAGATAATAGCGTTGCCTGCTAATTAGCTGTTGTCACTATGAAAGCAATAAGCACAACCAAAATAAGAAGCAACGTAAGTTTTAGAACACTGTTATCCCTCTTCTTAGATAAATATTCTTTTAGAGCTTCTTCAGGATATTTAATTGTCCACTTCCCTTCATGGGCAGAATCTAATAACGTTTCAGGTGTGATAGGTATTAATTCGCCACCTCCCGGAGCTTTAACGAGGAAAAGACTAGCAAAAGCCATTCCTTCATAATGAGTATGAAACGCTAAGTGACAGGTTTTTAGATCTACTTGATATCGCTCGCCAAAAGCTATCAACAGGTCGTAAAGATCATCTCCACATATTCCGTGCTCTTCATATAAATCATCTTGAGGCTTTATGCCTTTTACATAAGTTTCTGCTTCAATGAAAAATATGATGTCTTCAATGTTACAATTCAATGTAGTAGCTTTTTACGTCTATATCAGCTTTCTTCCCTTTTTCAAATATACCATAGATCGTACTGCCGCTGCCACTCATAGCTGCATATATGGCTCTCTGTTTGTATAAGCTTCTTTTGATAGCTGCCAGTTCCGGATGCTGCATAAAGATGACGTCTTCAAAGTCGTTATGGATATTATCCTTCCAATGAGAAACTGGCAGCTCCGGTAGTCTTCTCAAGTCGAACAAAGCTTTACGAGGGGTGAGCATTTTAAAAGCTTCACTTGTTGATATATGAACCTCAGGACAAATGAGTTGTATACTGTACCCTGAGAGGTCTAAACGTGTTGGTTGCATTTGCTCACCTCTGCCTGTAGCAAATTGCGGGCTGTTGTAAATAAAGAAAGGACAATCGCTGCCAAGCTGCAAGGCCAGTTTGGCCAATATTTTATCCGGTAATTCAAGCCTGCAATAATCGTTCAACAGCTTTAGCATAAAAGCACCATCAGCTGAACCACCGCCTAATCCTGCACCCATAGGTATAGCTTTCAGTAAGTGAATCTCCAGTTCAGGTACTTTTGCAGGAAATTCTTCTTTCAACAGTTGATACGCTTTCCAAACAAGGTTATTATCTATCTCTCCTTCAATATTTGTTCCATGCAGATGTAGCTGCGATACTGATGCAGGTACTACTTCCAACGCATCGTGCAGGCCTTTAATAGGGTAGAATACCGTCTCCAGATCGTGATAGCCGTCAGCACGTTTGTTCGTGATGTATAGTCCTATGTTTATCTTGCAATTGGGGAAACAGATCATGAGCGAATAATAAGAAAACCTGCCCGTAAAATTATCTGTATTTTTGGAACTATCCTTTAAACAGGGTGAGATAGTATGAAAGAAGTCATAGACCTGAAGAATATTCATAAGAGTTATTACCTGGGCAAACAGGAGTTGCCGGTATTGAAGGGCATAGACCTGATAGTAGGTAATAATGAGTATGTGGCTCTTATGGGGCCTTCTGGTTCAGGTAAGTCGACACTCATGAATATCATCGGTTGTCTGGATAGTTTGACCAGCGGTACATATGTGCTAAACGGCAAGGATGTGAGCAAGATGCTGGACGATGAACTGGCAGATGTGCGCAACCATGAGATAGGCTTTGTATTCCAGCAGTTCAACCTGCTACCACGGCTTACTGCCTGGGAAAATGTAGCACTACCATTGATATATGCGGGGGTAAGTAAGAATGAACGAGAAGAACGTGCTAAAACAATGTTGGAAAAAGTAGGCCTAGCAGACAGGGTAGGGCACAAGCCAAACGAACTATCGGGGGGGCAAAGCCAGCGTGTAGCAATAGCAAGAGCACTCATCAATAACCCGTCTATCATATTGGCAGATGAGCCTACGGGTAACCTTGATACAAAAACCTCTTACGAGATAATGGAGTTGATAGGTGATATACATGAGCAAGGAAATACAGTGATACTTGTTACGCATGAAGAAGATATAGCAGAACATACCAAACGTATAGTTAGAATAAGGGATGGTGTTGTAGAAAGCGATAAACAAACGCATGCTAAAAGCGTTAGTACAGAACAGAATTAAGACAATGGCATTTAAGATATATACTAAAACAGGAGACAAAGGCAATACCAGCCTGATAGGTGGTGTACGTGTACCGAAGAACCATATTCGCATCGAGAGTTATGGTACAGTTGATGAACTCAACTCATACATCGGAATGGTGTGCGATGCAGCTAATGATGTGCTGATAACAGAGTGGCTCAGAGAGATACAGGACAGGTTATTTACTATCGGTTCTGCATTGGCTACGAGCCCGGATAAAGATGTAAAAATGAAGTTGCCTGACCTGCACGAGAGTGACGTAATATGGCTGGAGCAGAAGATAGATGAGATGAATGAAAGTCTGCCTGAGATGCGGTCGTTCATTTTACCCGGGGGGCACATAGCGGCCTCAACTGCACATGTGGCGCGTTGTGTATGTCGCAGGGCAGAGCGTATATGTGTTGGTATGGAGCAAGAAGGTGAATTTATGCCTGAGCTTATCATTCAATACCTGAACAGGTTGTCGGATTTTCTTTTTGTATTGTCGAGGCATATAGCCTACAAAAATGGAGCAGAAGATATTCCATGGAGGGCAAGAATATAATAAGAGCCACAATAATGTGGCCCTTATTCATAGTATAACCCACTAATGTTTTATTGAAATGGTTTTTGAGGTGTGATCACCGTTTATCCATGTCTCTAGTTTGTACATACCGCCGGGTAATTCTTTGGTTGATAATATTAATTGTGTTTCCCCTGCGGCCAACTCATCTTGTTTTACAAGTTTCCCGTTGATGTCATACAGATATATATTCATCTTTTTGTTTACAGTGTTTTCAGGCCGTATAGTTATATAAGAGTCAGCAGGATTCGGGTAGATAGGTACCCTTTCCACTTTTTCTGTATCTGTAATACTTGTTGTTCTAGGAGTATATCGGAAAATAGTTCCTTCCGGAGGTACACCTGTCACCGTAGTAAAGTTGGCATTACGTGTTGAGTCAAGGGTATAGTTTGCCGGACTGCCAATCACCCATATTTTTTCAAACATTTTAGTGAAGTTTTGTAATGAGTAGAAGATGCCGATGTAAGGTGCGCCAACTGTTGGTAGTCCTGATGCATTGCTGGTAGAAGAAGGGCCGTAATGCGCTTCGAAAACACCTGTTTTCTGGTATGCCCATATCTGATAGTTGACATAGTTGCCTGATGAACCAGCCCTGAGAGCCAGGTTTTTCCATTGCAGCTTAATGATCTTATTCCCCGAAGTACCCTCGATAATATAAGATAGTTGTGTATTAGCATCTATTGAGTCGCTATGTGCGAATAAAGCATCAATTACTATGAAAGTACTATCGTCTTCAACACGCATGAAGCCATTATTGGAGAAAACTACCCTGATATTACTATCATTGATATTATACGTTTTACCGAACCAATTGAAAGTTTCGCCTGCAAGAGGAAGTACCCATATGTCAGCTGTTCCAAAATTTGCGGGAGTGACCAATGTATCATTTACCAACTCAGAATATATGCCTCCTTTATTTTCAAAGACATAGTGATTTGGCGTTTGTGCGTTTACGTTATGCCAGCATGTGACTGACAATAGGATCATCAGTAGAGTTAGATTTTTTACCATGATATTTATTTTTTAGACAAACAAATCTATAGAGAGGTATATCAAGGCATTTATAATGTATCTAAAGCTTACTTATAATTTCTGAAGAAAACTTAAAATATCTTAAATGACAAAATCGTGTCAGTATAGTGATGTTAATTATGAGCATTTTTGTGTAGACTATATTATTCAATCATGCTTAAGAAAAGCAGGTTTTATTTCATTGTCTTTATTGCTGTCATACTGCTTACAGGGTTGGTAGTAGTGCAGGTGTATTGGGTAAATAATGCCTACCAGTTGAAACAAGCTGCACTGCAAGAGAAAGTAAATAATGTTCTGGACAATGTAACACAATACGCAGAGGACATTTCTTTTTCGTTTTACATGTATGGTCGTTCTTACATCAATCCCGGTGAAGGAATGATGATCGTAAAAGCAGATGAAAAAACAGGACAGGTAACAGACACAGTAAACATGTATAACCTGTTTGTTTATCCAACACATCCTGAAGACAGTTGTTTCTATAGTGCCACGGCAATGTATTATGACCGCTTGACAATTGCGGATGTGTCTGTCAGGTTTGAATACAGAAGACCTGCAGAGGAAACAACTGGGAATGAAAAAAATAATGCTCTGAAAACAGTTACCCATGAAACGCTCAGGCAGGCACTGAATGATACCATACCTATAGTGAAGCGATTAAAGCTAAATAAAGTAGACTCTTTATTAACAGTGCTGCTGAAGCAAGAGCAGGTAGAAGATAAGTACATATTCGGACTAAGAAGAGCTGCTGCGGATAGCTTTGAATATGTTTCAGATACAGGTATGGAGGAGCTATTAGCAGCTTCTCCATATTCTGCAACACTATTCAGCGACATTGCTTATGCACAGCATTATGAGTTGGTATTATACTTATATAATTCAGATAAAAAGGTAAGCAGATCCCTGGTTGGTGCGTTGAGTGTGTCTGCTCTCATAATATTATTGTTGATAGCATCCTTTGCTTATTTCATTTATACCGTACTGCATCAGCGTAGGTTGTCAGAGATGAAAACGAGTTTTATAAACAATATGACCCATGAGTTTATGACACCTGTTACAAATATTTCTTTAGCTGTTGAGTCTTTGGAGAAAGAGCATGATAAAAAATTGCTGGAAGTGATCAAGGCAGAGAACGGTCATATAAAAGACAACATAAATAAAGTGTTGCAGGTTGCTACATTAGAAAAAGATAGTTTTTTGCTTGACTTACAAGAGATTGATATTCATCAGGTGTTGAAACGTGTTATGTCAAGTTTTGCTGTGCAGTTAAAAGAGCATGGTGCAAACGTGGTGTTTGATCTTAATGCCAGCAATACAATTGTATATGCCGATGAAACTCATATCATAAATATGTTCGGTAACATAATAGATAATGCATTGAAATATTCGTATAAAGGTGTTGCACTCAGGTTGAGTACGATTAATGAAAAAGGTATGTTGTTAGTTAAGATAGCTGATGACGGGATAGGTATGGATGAGCGTACTCAGAAAATGATATTCGAAAAGTTTTATCGAGCACAAAAGGGTAATATTCACGATGTAAAGGGCTTCGGGCTTGGGCTTACTTATGTAAAAAGTGTAGCTGAAGCGCATAGTATTGGTATAAGCGTCAAAAGTAAGTTAGGATCGGGTACAACGTTTATTTTCAAATTCAAACTAAGATCATGAATGAAGGTAAGATTACAATACTTGTAGTAGAGGATGATAAGAACTTAGCATATCTGCTGAATAAAAATCTAACGGATGAAGGTTATGAAGTTGTTAGCGCATATGATGGAGAACACGGTTGGGTGAAATTTTCAGAAGCCCATCCGGATATGTGTATCCTCGATGTGATGTTACCCAAGCAAGATGGCTTCACATTGGCTGAAATGATAAGAGGTAAGAACCAACATATTCCCATATTGTTTCTTACTGCAAAAAGTATGAAGGAAGATGTATATAGAGGTTTTGAAGCCGGAGCAGATGATTATATCACAAAGCCTTTTACTGCAAAAGAGCTGTTATTCAGGGTAGGAGCGATATTGCGTAGACTAAAGCCATCGAATATCAGTAGCACATATCATTCTGTCTTCGAAGTAGGTGTATATAAGTTTGATTACCAGATGAGAGAACTATTGTATGGACCGAATGGATGTGTTGAAACACTCAGTACCAAAGAAAGCGAGCTGCTGAGGGTGTTCTGTGAATCTGACGGAGCTGTAATTAATAGAGATCGCTTATTACTGGAAGTTTGGGGTAAAGATGATTACTTTGTATCGAAAAGTCTTGATGTATACATTACAAAGCTTAGGAAACGTTTAAAAGCAGATCCGAATATTAACATACAGAACTATCATAGCATCGGGTATAAAATGGTAGTGAAACAAATAATATAATATGAATAGAATAGTAGCTGTGATTTTGTTATTGGTTTTTGTCTCTTGCGGGGAAAGCAAGCCTGAGGAAAGTAAGTTGGATAAAATAGACTGGATACTTGGCTATTGGGAATATTCGTCAGAATCAGGTACGGTAACTGAATCCTGGATAAAAACCGATGATACCACATATTCAGGGGTAGGTAAGTTTATGGATAGTTTGGGTAATCCCGTTTCTACTGAAGAGATAAAAATAGAACTGAGAGATGGTAAGTTATGGTACTTGCCTTTGGTAAGTGGACAGAATGATGGGCAAGTTGTTCCTTTTGAAGAAGGTAATTTCAATGATACGATCGTGTTTTTTGAGAACCCTGAACACGATTTCCCGCAAAGAATAGTATACCAGAAGTTATCTGATACCAGCATTTTAGCTTATCTGGAAATAATCGGTTCAAATGATGGTGATGTAGAAAGGATAGAGTTCCCTTATGTCAGGAAGAACTAAGCAGCTACACTTGATGACTTATACATACTATCCAACATTTCAAACAATTGCGGGTAATTTCGTTTCATTACTATCGGTTGCTTGAAGTAGTATTCAGATATTACTGCAAAGAATTCAGAAGGGTTAGTGGCGCCATAAGGGTTAATATCTGTTATACCTAGTTTTATCGCTTTGATGTATATGTCTGATATATTCTTCCACTGTTGCTTATTGTTTTTGTTCAGTAGATAGTCAGGCACTCCGTCAATTGCACCGTCTGCCTTGTCTATAAGGTGTGCAAATTCATGTACAATAGTATTCTGTGTATTATCCGGATAAACAAATGCAGCACGAATGGCTGCTTGCGATAATATCATTTGTCTGTGTAATACACCTGTACCAACCATACCTGCAATATTGCGTGCAGGGCCTTCTGTATCATATTGCCTGTTAAAGCTACCGGGGTATACTAATATTTCGTCAATATTATAATAGCGTGTTTTAGGGTAGGCATATAATAACATGACAGCGCTAGCAGCAATGAATATTCTGTCTACATCTTCAATAAGTACATGGTTCACTCCTGTGATCTTAGTTCTGGCCAGAAAATCTCTAACCCGTTCCTCAAAAGCTGTTTTACTCGCTTCTGAAAGGTTACGGTAAAATGGTACGTAGTATAATAATATGTTCTTAGTACTCGATGGTAATTTGTATGCAGCATATTTTTTCTGCTTCCTGCGCCAGAGCAGGTATACTGTAGTGATAATAGCAATGATCACAAGCGATACAATGATCTCTTTTGTCATATATCAAATGTAAGCCTAACCGTAATACTGCTTCAAATACAGATATAGAAGAAAAAAATAGGCCATGCTGTACAGCATGGCCCTTTATTATCAACCCTAGAATTCTACATATTAATGGTGGTGATGAGCATCGTGAGGGTTAGGCAGTTTGAAGAACTCTTCTTCGCCTACTTCTTTCTCTTCCAGATTAAACTCACCTTCGAGATGTGTGAAGAGTTTGTCGTACAATAGACGGCGATAAGTCTCATCCATTGCTTTCTCGTCTTTGCTGATCTTAGCCAGATATTCATCCATCCAAGGTGCATCACCTATGCTTTCAGCAGTCATACCGAACTGCGCTGCCAGCTGTCCTTTTATACTATCAAGTACCTCTTCACGAGTAACATCTATCTTATTATCAACGATGAGCTTGTCAGATATTAACGTCCAACGTAGCTGGTGGTCAAATTGAGGAAATTCCTGCTCTACCTGCTCATCAGTTTTAGGTTGCTCACCACCTTCTTTCATCCAACGTTTCAGGAAGTCAACAGGCAGTTCAATATCTGTATTGTGTACTAAAAGTTCGTATATCTCATTCTGCAAACGCTCACGAGCCATACGGTCATACTCTTTACCTAATTCAGTACGAAGCAACTCACGAAACTCTTTTTCGTCTTTTATCTCTGCATTAGGGAATACCTGCTTATAAAGCTCTTCATTAAGTTCGTGTGGTTTTAATGCACCAACCTTAGTGATCGTCATTTTGTAGTACTGTTCAGTATCACCATCTTCTGCTTTCAGAGAGTCTTTCATGAAAACAGGTAGCTCTTCTTCAGTGCAAACCTCTTTCGGTTGAATGATAAAGCTGTCTTCAGGTTTTTTACCCATTACCATCTCTCCCAGCTTAGCAGGAAGTTTGGCAAGAAGCTCTGCATCTTGTATAGGCTCTGCACCTTCTGTAATATTACCTTCAGCATCACAAGCTTCAAAATTGCTATAGATGATATGCTCTTTATCGTCAGCCACTTCAGCCGGAACAGCTTCGCCCATACGGCGTTGTATCCTTTCAACTTCGTCATCTATTACCTGATCAGACAAACTCACTTTATACTTAGTAAGTGTAGTGCCGTCTTTCAAAGCTTTTATTTCAAACTCAGGCTTCAGGCCGATCTCAAACGAGAAATCCATCGCCTCAGGATTGTTCATATCAAGTTTAGACGGAACCCCATCGCGCATGATCATAGGCTGAGCAAAAATCTGTACTTTCTCTTCTTTCAGGAAGTCTTCCATCTTGCTGCCTGCAGTGCGCATTACCTCCTCACTGAAAATAGACTGGCCGTACATTTTACGTACCATTCCTGAAGGAACCATGCCTTTGCGGAACCCCGGCATGTTTATGTTCTTAGAGTATTGCTTAAGCGACTTTTCAAAAGATGGATAGTAATCCTCTTTTTCCAGTTTCACTGTTACTTTATCGTGTAAAGTACCTATCTGCTCGCGATTAACTGTAGCCATTATATGCTATCAATTTTTGGTTTAAAAAAAGCCGATACACTGATCGGCTGTTTTGCTTTGTTGTGCGGGTGGAGGGACTCGAACCCCCATGCCGTGAAGCACTAGATCCTAAGTCTAGCGTGTCTACCAATTTCACCACACCCGCTTTGGGGACGGCAAAGGTAGGGAAAAAAATAATTGTATCAATCCCTTTTTCGAGAGTTTTATAATAATCTTATAAAAGCACGTATTGTCATGTAATTACCATTTTTATCGACTGTATTTCCGTTGAATATGAATTGTCATTAAATTTATATTAGAAACCAAACTCCCCTAGATATGACACAGCAAGACAGTAAACCAAGCATTTTAGTAGTAGAAGATGAAGAGACACTACGTGAGTCTCTGAAACTCAATCTTGAATTGGAAGGTTATGAAGTAACAACCGTTGATAACGGCCCCGGAGTTTTAAAAGCAGTGAAAAATGAATACTTCGACCTGATAGTATTAGACATTATGCTACCCGATATGGATGGATTGACGGTATGCGAAACCATCAGGATGCAGCACAACGATGTGCCTATATTGTTCTTATCGGCAAGAAATACCAGTGCAGATAGGGTGGAAGGACTCAAAAAAGGCGGCGATGACTACCTGACCAAGCCATTTAATCTGGAGGAGCTATTATTGAGGGTAGATAAACTGATCGTAAAGAATAAGAAAATACACGATCCGCATAGCATACCTGATAAATATGAGTTTGATGGTTGTATGATAGATTTTGCAGCCCATGAGTGTGTTGACTTAAACGGTAAAAAGCACGAGCTGAGCAAGAAAGAGACAGCATTATTAAAGCTTCTGGCCGAACATGAAGGTGAAGTAGTATCGCGAGAGCACATACTGCAGGTGGTATGGGGCTATAATGTTTATCCTACAACACGTACTATAGATAATTTCATACTGAACTTCAGGAAGTACTTTGAGGAGGATAGCCGTAAGCCTAAACATTTCCATTCAGTAAGAGGAATAGGATATAAGTTCACAGCATAATTGCGTCTTTAAAACTTTTTAGTATTTTCATAGCTGAATATTAGAAAGTAAGAACCGATATGCGTAAACTTCTCTTTGCTGCATTGTTGACCGCTATAGTAGCAACGTCATGTAACCCGGATAAGGACCTCATCAAGGCAACGGTAATAGATACCGGAGATATTGCTAATGGTGGTTGTGGCTTTCTGTTAGACCTTGATGGAGAGGATAGGATTGTTCGTCCTACCAACCTGCCGACTGCTTACACGCACGATGGATTTAAAGTGAAAGTAAAGTTTGATACTAATGGAGATGGTGAGGTTTGTGCAATATACCCTGATCATGAGTTTATCGAGCTGGTACAGCTTACAGTTGTTAAGACTGATTTGGATTAAGATATAATTGATAGATCATTCTAGGTCCACCCATCCCAGATGGGTGGATTTTTTTTCTCCATTTCTTTTGATCAACAAACAGGCATAAGTATTAGTTGTTTCGTTAAAATCAGCTCCCTCTACCATTCCGGGATATGAAATGTTTGTGTTTGTAGTATCAGAGTCGAACAGTAGAGTTTTTGTGACTTGTTTGTCTTTTGATATTTTGTAACATACTAAACCAGCATTCAACATGGTATTTGAATTTTTTTCAGTAGTATATATGCTATCTACAATTTTATTATAGTTTGTTTTTAGGTCATTAAAAATGATATATGTTGATCTGCTCGGTGTATAGTAGAAGTTGAAGGAGCTGTATTGTTCTATCCAGTCATCGTATGGATCGTATTTCCTGAAAAGGTATTTACTTTTGTTTCTATGATTAAGGTGATATGTAGATAATGGAGCATTCAAGTATTGTGTCTTTGGAATACAAGTCCCCCATATTTCTTTTCCTTCCCCAACTATAAATGACACAGCAATGTTTCCTAATAATGTTTTCCCAGTTCTTTTGCCGCCATATACTACGTTTTGGTCGCTAACTTCTGATGCGACTACAGTTAGTCCATACTGATTCGTATGTGCAGTGATAGGTACAAATTGAAGCTGATTAGTTGAATCAAAATTTTTTCTTAATTCGGTAAGAGCATTAATATGCTTAATTCGTGTCTGGCTGAGGTCTGAGAGGTTGAATTGGTTATAACTTAGAAACATAGGGTCGTAAATAATCTTATTTACTCTTAGAAGCCCTTGTTGTAATATGCCACTCATAGCATTTATCAGTACAAGGTTCAGTCTCTTGTCAAAAGGATTAATTGTGTAAATAGTGTAGTATGGTGACGTGTTATCGGGCAATTTTGATTGCACAATGTTAAAATCAGTAGCATTATCCGGTAAGTAACATGCTGTCAGGTACCTGTCAATATCATTCGGATAATGGATGATTTTTTTGCAGTTAAGTATTAACATAACAGAGCCATCTGCTGCCATTTCAGTACTTACATGGTCTACATAATCATATTCTTCAGTATTGATATTTACAGTTGCACTATTAGTTTGGTTATGTTGCTCATCATATTTCAATAATTTTAGTTTTTCCTTGTGGTTTGCTTCCAGGTCTATCATACAAAAAACAGCATATCCCTTATTATCGTACCTAGCTATATTGAACTCAATAGATTTTTTGAAAGTCTCTGACTTAATAATAACTTCTTCGGCAATTAGTTTGCCATTCGCAGGGTTTACTCTTAACCGAATCAAAGATTCTTTTGTGTAAATGGGCTGACTGATAAAAATAACAGCTTCATCATTTATTTCGTATATGCCATGTAGCTCGGATCGCTCTATTACAGCTACATCAATTATTTTTGTAGAAAGGGTATTATTTGCAATTTCTTTTCTGTCTGTCCCAAATACAATAACCTGTATTTTTTTTCTTGGCTCTAGGTGGAATAATAATGTATTACCGTTAGACATTTGTAAGACTTTATTGTAGCCCACATTCTCAATGTCTAGAGGCTCGCTAAGTTGAGTATTATCTGCAAATACAAAAAGGGGAAGAAGTAGAAATGAAATAAAGGTAAAAGGTCTCATTACTCAACAAATTTTCGAGCGAAAATAATAATGAATAACCTGAAAAGTAATTTATTTTATAATTAACTAAAAAGCCTCCCATTGGGAGGCTTTTTAGTATCTGATGACCTACTATCATTATGCTTCTGCATCCATATAAGCCTCTATTGGCTCACAGGTACATATCAGGTTTCTATCGCCATGTGTATTGTTAACACGCCCTACACTTGGCCAGAACTTGTTGTCGCGCAGCCAATCTAACGGATAAACTGCCTGCTCGCGTGTATATGAATGGTTCCAATCGTTACTGCAAGCTACAAACTGAGTATGAGGTGCATTTTTCAATGGATTGTCTTTAGCATCCATTTGCCCTTTTTCAACAGCTTCTATCTCCTTACGGATGTTGAGTAAGGCATCACAGAAACGGTCAAGCTCTCCCTTATCTTCACTTTCAGTAGGCTCTATCATTATCGTGCCAGGCACCGGGAAGCTCATAGTAGGTGCGTGGAAGCCGTAATCCATTAATCGCTTAGCCACATCTTCTGCTTCTATTTCAGCCGATTTCTTGAACGGGCGCAGATCAACAATGAACTCATGCGCAGCTGTACCATTAATACCTGTATACAATATTGTGAAATCGTTCTTCAATTTTGACATCATGTAGTTCGCATTCAGGATAGCGTATTCACTACTGTCTTTCAAACCTTTTGCTCCTAACAGGCGGATATATGCATAAGATATTAAAAGGATACTGGCAGAACCATATGGTGCTGCTGAAACTGAGTGTGCAGGTTGTTTATCACCTTTAACAATATGTCCCGGTAGGAAAGGTGCAAGGTGCTTGCGTACACATATGGGCCCCATACCCGGACCACCGCCACCGTGTGGTATAGCAAATGTTTTGTGCAGGTTCAGATGGCAAACATCTGCACCGATCAATCCCGGAGAGGTCAACCCTACCTGTGCATTCATGTTAGCACCGTCCATATATACCTGCCCACCATTCTCGTGTACGACGTTAGTAATATCACGTATTGTTTCTTCATACACTCCATAAGTAGAAGGATATGTTACCATGATACCGGCAAGGTTATCTTTATGCTGTTCTGCCTTCGCTCTGAGGTCATCAAGATCGATGTAACCATTTTCTAAAGCTTTTACTACTACTACTTTGTAGCCTACCATTACTGCAGATGCAGGGTTGGTGCCATGTGCAGAGATAGGTATCAGCATTACATTCCTATGATGATCACCGCGACTTTCGTGATAGCGACGTATTGACAGAAGGCCCGCATATTCACCTTGAGCCCCACTGTTTGGTTGCAAGCTGCAAGCGTCAAACCCTGTAATATCACAGAGATAATCTGCCAGTTGTTTAATTATTCTGTGGTACCCTTCGGCCTGATCGTTAGGTACAAAAGGGTGCATTTTGCTCCAGTGTGCCCAGCTTAAGGGTATCATCTGTGCAGCTGCATTCAGCTTCATAGTACAAGACCCCAGAGATATCATGCTGGTATTTAAAGCAAGGTCTTTATTCTCCAGCTTCTTCATATAACGCATCATCAACGTCTCGCTATGATAGCTGTTGAATACAGGATGAGTCAAAAATTCTGATGTACGAGTAAGTGCTGTAGGTATATTGGTCAACGCGAGATCGTGGTGTATATCAAAACTTACAGCATCGTCACTATTGATGAATACATTCACGATATCAGCAACATCAGAGGTAGTGGTGGTCTCGTCAATCGAAATACCAACATGCTTATTATCAGGGAAGTATCTTAGGTTAATATCCTCTTTTTCTGCCCTTGCTTTTATTACGTCTCCCTGAGGTACTTTAACAACAACAGTGTCAAAGAAATCTTCACCTACAATTTCAAAACCTATTGATTTTATCTCCTGTGCGATTGTGCTGGTTAATACAGATATACGCTTAGCAATATTCTTTAGTCCGTCAGGCCCATGGTACACAGCATACATTGCTGCCATATTTGCTAATAGCGCTTGTGCTGTACAGATGTTAGAAGTAGCACGCTCGCGTTTTATGTGTTGCTCACGGGTTTGTAGTGCCATACGTAATGCACGGTTGCCTTGAGCATCTACACTTACGCCAATAATACGTCCCGGCATCTGGCGCTTGAAATCATCTTTTGCTGACAGGAATGCCGCATGCGGCCCGCCATAACCTAATGGAACACCAAATCGTTGTGCGCAACCAAGTGCAACATCAGCACCAAGCTCTCCCGGAGGTGTAAGCAGTGTTAGTGCAAGCAGGTCTGTAGCCATTGCCACATAAGCACCCGCATCGTGTACTTTCTTAATAAAGTTCCTGTAGTCTACAACAGTTCCTTTATCGTTAGGATATTGTACTAACGCGCCGAAATAGCTCTCGTCAATATCAATAGTATTATGATCGCCGAATACCACCTCAATTCCTAACGGTGTGGCACGGGTAACAACAATATCTTTTGTTTGCGGGAAGGTCTCTTCATCAACGAAAAACTTAGGCCTGTCCAGCTTATCATGGTTCCTGTTCAATAAACTAAAGAACATAGACATAGCCTCAGCTGCTGCAGTACCTTCATCTAATAATGATGCATTAGCCAATGGTAATGCTGTCATATCGCTTACCAATGTCTGGAAGTTCAACAAGCTTTCCAGTCTGCCTTGAGATATTTCTGCCTGGTATGGTGTGTATGATGTATACCATCCCGGGTTCTCAAACAGGTTCCTCAATATCACGTTTGGTGTATGTGTGTTATAATATCCTTGTCCTATATAGGTTTTATATAGTTTATTATGCAGCGATATTTCTTTCAATTCATTCAGGAATTCTGCTTCACTAACAGCATCCGGTACTTTAAGTGGTTTATCCAGACGGATAGCCTCCGGTACTGTTTTAGCTATCAGCTCATCCATATCTGCTACACCAATAGTTTGTAGCATTTCTTTTGTTTCCTGCTCATCAGGCCCTAAATGACGACCAGTGAACTCCTGTTTTTGAATAGAAAAAAGATCCATGATTTACCTTAAAAGAATTAAGAATATGCAAATGTAGCGGGATAGCGCGTATTTGCAAAGAAGTACATCAGTATTCTGTACTACGGTATAAGGGTCATTTATAGTTCAACAAAGCCTGAATGATGTAGTATATAGTATGAGTATATATATTACTCTAGTATTCCTTCTTTTATCTCTTTCCAAAGCGCACGGTAGCAGGTATTGGCATAGCTGCTCGGAGCGAACTCTTCTAAAGGAGATAGCTTAGTACCCATTTTTTCCACGTCTGATAGGTTAGGGATGTAATATTCAAAGAAGCGGTTGTCTTTGAACAACTCTGTCATCACATCTTTATGCATGTTCTTACGCATATCCACCATGGTGAAGAAGCACATTAGTTTTTCAAGCGGGAAGTTATTCTGCTCAAAATAGTCTTTTACCATATTATAGGCCCTAATAGATAGTGTAGTAGGGATGACCGGCATAAATATCATATCTGAAGCATTGAAGATATTATCTGCCAATAATGAGAACGCGGGCGGACTGTCTATAAAAACAAAGTCGTAATCGCCGGATATTTGCTTTAAGAGGTGTTTTAATTGTTTTTTAGATTTTTTCGCATCATCCAATATCAGGTCTATCTTCTGACTGGAAATATCTGTGGGTATGATGTCTAAATGGTAATAGTCAGTAGCTTTAATAGCATCTTCCAGCCCCATATTATTTTTTATCAGTTTCTTGGTGGCTGATTTATGCTTGGGAAGGCTTTTGTAATAGAAGCTGGCAGCACCTTGCGGGTCAAGATCCCAGATAAGAGTATTGAAGCCATCTTTGGCAGCCATATAGGCGAAGTTGACACAAGATGAGGTTTTGCCTACCCCTCCTTTCAGGTTGTATATTGAAATGACTTGCATGCAGGTGTTTTATGAACTAATAAAATGCTATATAGCATTAAAGCTAATCTTTACACAGGTCTTTTACAAAGCCTCTTCGTTAACTTTTGCGTTATCTGTTACAGGGCTTTCACCTATATTGAACAACCTGTATGCAAGGTTGATGCTGCCGAGCTCAGCATCTGTATAGGTATAACTTTGTTTGGGTAGTACTGTTTTGCCTTTAGTATCTACAACATAGTAATCAGCTTTGTAGCTCTCTTTATTTTTTGATACAAATACGTACGCACTTAGTTGTGCGTTCGAATTCTGCCAATCTATATTGCGGTCTTTTAGTTCCTTCGCGAGCTCGTTGTCTCCGTTCACTTGTACGTTCATAGGCATTTTCAACCCTGAATAGGGTATCAACTCAGGGAACTCTAAATACATTTTATACATCCATTGTGCATATGCGGCATTGTCCTCACCCTCTTTTGCACATTCAGCTTGAGCCTGATAAACACGCGCAAGGAATAGCTTCTCATAGTCGACATCAATATTTTCGTCTTGTAGTGCCTGGTCTAAGAGAATACGGGCTTCTTTATAGTCACCCGATTTCATTTTGAGCTTTGCGATGAAGTACCTGAAATACTTTTTGATGTAAATGCGTTTGTCGTTTTTCAGTTCTTGCTCAAAACGATCGATGAAAAAGTTAGTACTGTAATCACGTATAAGGTACCATACCTCATCCCAGCTAATTGTACTTTCTGTTGAGAATATTTTGTAGATCACTCGATCGCGCTCAGGGTTTTGTGCAAACTGGTTGATGATGAGAAATTGCAGGCTGTATTTCTCGCTGACGATCTCGGCCATTTGAGCCAGTACTTTAGGATTGTACCACCAGTTTTTGTGTTCAAATTTCAGCTTTTCTAATCTTGCATTAATATTCAACAGCTTTACCATCTGGGTGCTGAAGTCGTAATGTGATTGCCCCAGAGTTGTACCAATATGTAGTTCTTTAAATTCAGCTGCTTTGTTAATATATCTTTCTGAAGAAGGTATTTTACCGGAGTAGTGCATGGCTCTTGCTAGAGCGATATTATACCATCCGAAGCCAGGTGTAGAACCGTTGGCTTTGATCATATCGCGCATAAGCTCTGTGCCTTTTTCGGGCTGTGCTTTATATATGTCAATAGTAGAAGTATAATAGGCCCATTCGCGCAGCCGTTTATCTCCTCCATCATTCTCCATGGCATTTTCATATTCCATTTCTGCTTCACGAAAATCGCCACAGATAGAGCGGAAAGTAGCATAGTTGTTGTGCGGAAAGATAAAGTTGCCTTTCATCTTATTATAGTAATATGCTGCGGAGTCGATGTTCAGCGCATAACTATGCAAGATTGATTTGTAGTGATATACGGACATCATTTCCTGCTGTGCATAGCCGGGACGGAATATCTGATCATTCAGCCTTTTATTGATGCGAATCCTCCTGAGTTGGGAATCCAGGTATTTATGTGCCAGTTTTTCGTTCTCATCAATAGAGTTAGCTAAAAAGGGATATTTACTACTTGTATGGTACCTATGGCGATGCACCAACCATGCCATGTGGTTGTACACATCCATATTGAAATAGTCGCGCTGGAAGTTCCATTTATTAACCCGCTTCAGCAGGTCAAAGCTAAGTTCAGGCTTTTCCATATTATTGTAGCACATCAACAAGTAAAAAGCGATTGTTGTATACTCGTAATGGTAAGAGTATACCGGGTAGTATTTGATCAAGTCGCCAGTGCGTACTCTTAATTGCTTACCATAATCCCGCTCCATTAACCTGAGTGCCCGCTCTAAAGGCTCAGAAGCATTTTTGAAACCGATATAGTCAGCAGCATGTTCGTATTTATATACGCCTTCATACATCCATCCCACATAGTAGGTGCTGTCTATTCTTTTGAATTCGCGGGAGCGTGGTAAAGCATCTTCGCTGTACATACTGCTACCTATGCGCTTGGCATCTATTTCGTAGCGAGCGGCAGATTTTTTAGGACCTTCGAGAGAAGGCATGGATTGGGCAATAGCAATGTTGCCCTGCATCATAAAAGAATGCAGGAAGAGAAAAAGTATGCATGTTCTTTTTGATGTTAAAAAGCTCATGATAGTTATCAGCTGTGTAGCTTCAATTTTGCTAAACGTTCTGCTTCTTTATTGATGATGTTGTTCAATGCGTTTTGTCTGCCTTCTTTGTTCCTGTAAATTAACCTGTGTTCCAGTACTTCTCTGGCAATATCTTTCACATCGTCTTCTATTACAAATGATCTGCCACGAACCAATGCATAAGACCTTAAGCAACGCAGGAAGTAAATACCACTACGTGTAGAAGCTCCCAGAGATATATCCTGATGGTCACGCGTAGCACGTACAATATTGCTTACTGCTTTGATGATCTCATCATGCACATGCACCTTTTCTACTTCTTCGCGCAGATCTAATATATCCGGCATGCTAAGTACCTGTTCAAGCGTTATCAGGTTATCAGCTATTTCAAGGTAGTTCTTATAAATATCTATTTCCGTTGCTTCATCTACATACCCGAAGTATATCTTCATAAAGAAACGGTCGAGCTGTGCTGCCGGCAATGGATATGTTCCTTCCATCTCTATAGGGTTTTGTGTAGCGATAGTAAAGAACATCTTTTCAAGTTTTAAAGTAGCATCTCCGGCAGTTATCTGTTGCTCAGCCATGGCTTCCAACAGTGCACTTTGCACTTTTGGTGAAGCACGGTTGATCTCATCGGCTAATAGCACGTTACAGAACAGAGGCCCTCTTTTGAAGATGAAGTCTTTTTCATTCTCATCGAAAACATGTGTGCCGATAAGATCCATCGGCAACAGGTCCGGCGTAAACTGGATACGCTTAAAAGTTACATGACTATCTCCCTTACTCCCACTGATACATTGTGCTAATGTACGTGCCAAAACAGTCTTACCTGTTCCCGGGTTGTCTTCCATTAAGATATGGCCACCTGCCAGCAGACTTGTGACCACCATTTCTATCTGGTGTCGTTTACCACGTATCACCTTTTCAATCTGGGAAATTAGTAGTTGAATTCTATCAACAGGAGCTTCTGTAATAGTTATATCCTGTTCTGTATTTTCCTGCAAAGGTTCCATGTCCATATATAAGAAACTACTTTCTACAAGTTTAATGATTTATACAATGGCAATAAGTGGGTGAAGTGTAAATTTTTGTGAAAAGATACCTAGCTACGGCGTTTTAAGAGTCTGTTGGCGACATGGCGTATAACAAAACCAAGTATCATTACTGTAAATAAAGCCTCGAAAATGAATATGGCATCTTTTACCATGTCTTTATCGTAATAAACAACTTTTACGATCTCTACCACACTAAGTACAAGTCCTGCCATTATGAGTACTTTACCCATACGCAACAACCACACTGTTCTGGCGTGTTGAGGTTCACGGTATTCCTGCTCATAATCCTGTTGTTTAATCAGGAAAAAGTTGATGAGTGACATGGCCAGATATATCACTAATCCTAAAACAGGATAAACCAGTAAGGTATACTTCTGTTCGTACCCGTCAGGAGCATCCATGGCGTTAAGCCTGGTTGGTATCATTTCGGGCAATCTGATGTATGCTGCTGCTGTACCGGCCAGCAACATGAACAATAATAATACAGAAATTACTTCTGCGAAACGTTCTGCTTTACTCACTTATATAGTTACTTACTTTCTAACCTGATAACCGGTACGAGCATTTCTTCAAGCGAAATACCACCGTGTTGAAAGGTATTGCGGTAGTAATTTACATAATGATTGTAATTATTTGGGTAGCAGAGGAAAATATCTTCTTTAGCGAAGATGAACGTTGAACTGATATTAGGCCTCGGAAGCCCTATGTCATGCGGGTTTCGGAAGGCGAGCACGTCTTTTTCTTCATATTGTAGATTTCGACCTAATTTATACCTTAAATTGGTTGTTGTACGCCTGTCACCTATACATTTACTAGGTGTTTTTACACGCATAGTGCCATGATCGGTGGTGATCATCAGTTGAATATCCTTGTCAGCTATCTTTTTTAATGCACGGTACAGTGGCGAATGTTCAAACCAGCTAACTGTTAGTGAACGATAAGATTGCTCATCTCCTGCAAGTTCTTTAAGCACTTCCATTTCAGTACGAGCATGCGATAACATATCTACAAAGTTGTAGACAATGACGGTCAGGTCGTTGTTCAGGTAATTATGAACATCATCTTCAAGATGCTTGCCATGTTCGTTGTTGGTGATCTTGAGGTATTGGGTTTTCATATTATCCAACCCAAGTACTTTCATCTGGTGGTTAAGAAATACTTCTTCATATAAGTTCTTGCCCCCTTCTTCATCATCGTTCTTCCACTCGTTAGGGAAGTTTTTCTCTATATCAACAGGAAGCATGCCGGCAAATAAGGCATTACGCGCATACTGTGTTGCAGTAGGCAATATACTGTAGAACATATCTTCTTCTACTACGCGGAATGTATTTGTAATGATAGGCTCCAACACTTTCCATTGATCGTAACGCAGGTTGTCTATCACAATCAGGAAAGTTGGTTTGTCGCTTGAAATATGCGGGGCTACTCTCTCTTTAAAAAGATTATGAGAAAGTAGTGGTCCTTCATTTGTTTTTATCCAATCCTCATAGTTGCGTGTTATGAACTTGTTGAACTCTGTATTGGCTTCTGTTTTTTGCGATGTGAGCACTTCCATCATTTCCATACTGTCGCTACGGCTCATTTCCAGCTCCCAATAGATGAGTTTTTTGTATAGCTCTTTCCACTCTTCATGGCCGGGGTCTGAGCTGAAAGCCATGAACAGGTTGCGAAACTCTTGCTGGTAGGCAGTGGTTGTATGTTCAGAAACTAATCGTTTGCTATCTATTATCTTTTTTAGTGAGAGCAGTACCTGATTAGGGTTAACAGGTTTAATGAGGTAATCGCTGATCTGTGAACCAATGGCTTCTTCCATTATATATTCTGCCTCGTTCTTGGTTACCATTACTACAGGAAGGGTAGGCCGCAATGCTTTTATTTTAGGTAGTGTTTCCAACCCGGTCATGCCCGGCATGCTCTCATCAAGCAATACAACATCCGCTTTATTGTCTTTTAACCACTCGAGGGCATCATATCCGTTGGTAACAGCCTCTACCTCATATCCCTTGTTTTGCAGGAACATGATCTGTGATTTAAGAGATTCTGTTTCGTCATCTACCCATAAAATTCTTCCCAGAGTATTGCTCATATTAATAATTCAAATTGCTTAAGCTTAAAAGTACGTTTATGATATTTAAAAGAAAGGTCTTTAACGCAAGTTTATAAGACTTGTTATTTTTAACGTGTTTTTATTGATCGTATTGTAATTGAATGTCCATGAGTAACGTTAAAATTCGTCCTGCCGTTCAGGAAGATTGTTCAAGAATGATGGAATTGGTTCATGAGCTGGCAGTTTATGAAAAAGAGCCTGATGCTGTGACAGTAAGCATGGAGCACTTTGTAGAGAGTGGTTTTGGTGATAACCCGGTGTGGTGGGCTATAGTGGCTGAAGTAGATGGTAATGTAGTTGGGCTTGCACTTTATTATATACGTTATTCTACATGGAAAGGGCAGCGCATGTGGCTTGAGGACCTGATAGTGACGGATGAGTATCGGGGTAAAGGTATAGGGAAGCAATTGTTAGATGAACTGATCAGATTAGCTAAAGCCAAGCAGTTCTCAGGTATTATATGGCAAGTATTGGACTGGAATGAACCAGCTATTAATTTCTACAAGAAGTACAATGCGAATTTTGACTTTGAGTGGGCAAATGTGAGTATTGACTTCTAATAAGGACCGAATGCCCTTAAGTAAGTAGGGCAACGATATGTTTTTAGCTGAAAAGACAAGCTGAATGTGAACATCATATACTGGTCTTTACTAGATGCGTTGCCGCGTTGTTTACCAGCTCTGCCCAGAGGCTCATTAGTAACCTCTACAGACCTGTCTTGCAATGATTGTGCAGAATTGACAAAGCCGGGTGCACCGGGAAACTGGTCGGCCCCGACATATGTGGCGCTGACATCGTCCATATAGTCTGTTAGGGTGAGCCTGTTTGCGATCTCAAAACCAAAATTCAGACCAGGAGCTATCCAGTATTTGATGCCTGCACCAACAGGAAAGCAAAAACTGAAATTACTATACTCCCTGTCTCCATAGCCAACAAACTGGCCTTCTGTACCTAGCTTACGTAGGTAATATCTTTGCCCGAAAAGCTCTGTATAGGGGTTGTAATAAAAAAAGCCTATACCACCTACAAGGTAAGGGGTGAACCTGCTCTTCTTTTCACCAGTATAGAAACGGAAAAAATTGAATTCAGTGAAGATCGCACCTTCTATTATGTCACTTTTGAAATTCAGGTTTCGAGTACGTTGAAATTCGTTACTCGATAATTTATCATCATACCCTACTTTTGTGTAGTTAGCTCCTATCCTGACAGCTATAAACGGATTGACATGAATACGGGTAAAGATGCCGCCAGCCGGATGTATTCTTTTTAGCCCGTAATTATCATTCAGATCTCCAAAATAATGAGAGCCGCCTGCAGAAAACCCATACTCAGTGCTCCTGTAAAAGGTTTGAGCCTGTGTATTAGTATATATTCCCAGTATGATGATCGTTATTAATAACAGCCTGCGCATATCCTGTGTTGCTATAACCACAAATGTAACTTTTTATTGTAGTAACATAAAAATCAGTTCCTGCTATCAATACCCCAATAAAGTTTTTGACGTATTGTTTTAAGAAAATTATGCTCATCCGGCCTTACAAGTGATATCGAGAAGCTTTCTTTTTTAACAGCCAGTTGAACACTACTGTTGATGGTTTCTGTTCTCGAGTCTAGCGTGCATAAAAACTGGTCTGCTCGGCCTTCTATTTCAAAAGAGATGACAGTATCATCAGGCACTACGATTGAGCGTGTATTAAGATTATGAGAAGCTACCGGTGTGATAACAAAACTTGAGGTTTGCGGAAATACAACAGGACCGCCACAACTTAAAGAGTAACCTGTAGAGCCGGTAGGGGTAGCCACTATCAGCCCGTCAGACCAATAAGTGTTCAGAAATTCGCCATTCAGGTAGGTATGTATTTTTATCATGGACGATGAGTCCTTCCTGTTCAGTGTGAATTCATTTAAAGCATATGGTGCGCCATTAAACATTGGAATACTCGCATCAAGATGTATGAGTGTTCTTTGTTCTACAGTATATGAACCACGTACTAATGATGAAATGGCAGCTTCGACTTCATCTTCGGGTATTGCCGCTAGAAAACCCAGTCTTCCGAGATTGATGCCTATTAAAGGTATGTTGGCAGGGCCAACGAAAGTAACAGTGTCTAAGAGTGTGCCATCTCCGCCAAGACTGAAAAGCATGTCTGTAGTAGGCGGCAGGTCGCTTGCATTTTTGAACAGTCTTGGGGTTTTGTCTAAAGACAGGTGCGGCTCTATACGTTCATAAAATTCTTTATGAAATACAAGCTGCAGGTCCTGTTTTAAGAGCAGGTGAATGATATTGAGGATCTTGGGTATGTTCTCTTCTTCAAATGTGCGGTTGTATATAGCTACGAGCATAACAAATAATCAAGTATATGTGCAGAAGTTATTTAATAACCCTATTCACTTGTGAAGTGTAAAAATAGTCCTTTTTCACCCAAATGGTTGATGGTGTATTCTACACGGAATTTGAAATCGTAAGCAGAGACAATATCTACACCTGCACCAGCTGAATACAGAGGCCTGTTGTTCAATGTACTGTTGCCCGGAAATTTATTCCGACCATAGCCAATATCAGTATATATTTTCGGATATACCCGAACAGGAATGGTAGCAATATATCTTATTGGTATTTTCCTGATCTTAAAGTCTAATAGTTCGTATTTCAGGTTGCTGCGCAGAATACCATAATGAGAGCCATCAATAACATAATATTCGTAACCTCTGACGTATTCATTGCCTGTGCCCATAGCATATACGTGTGTATAGGGTTGCTTTTCAGGGAAGGACAACCTGCCTCTGAAAATAAAGCTGGTCAAAAGATCATTTTTATACTTCTCAAAAAAACCGATTTCAGCTATATACTGGTTCTGCCAGTCGAAACCCTCAATGCCTGCCCTGAATATTGAATGAATAATAGTTTTTAACCCATCGAGGGGGTAGTTCCAGTTATCAACAAGATTCAGGTCGTAGCGATATAGGAATTCTAAAAACTTTTGCTGTCTGCTGTTATTAAGAAAATAATTGTTGTTTAGTTCCATGAAGGTATCCCTTATAGATTGGCTTCTATACCTGACCTCTAATAGATGCCTGCTGGCATAAGCAGGCCTCAAAGTATAATTGCCGGATACTTCTACCCTGTCTGTAATATATTCGCCTTGGGTGCTGGCAAACTCCCATTTATTACTATCAGTGCCATAGTACCACTCTTCGTTTCTGGATATAAAAAACTTAAAGCCAAAACCGTGTTTTTGTTTTTTGTCTACATAAGGGCGTGCATATTCCAGGCCGAACTTTTGCGTGTAGCCTATCTGGGCTGTTGCGCCTACCTGTTCAAGGTTGCCTCGAAAATTCCTGTTCTTTAGGGTCATGCCTATGTTGGCTCTGCGTATATCCCTGTTTTGCTCTACCCACCAAACATTGAAGTTCCTGTCTGCCAGCCTGAATGTAAACTCAGGTATCAGATACCATTGCTCTTTTACTATGATCTCCCAATCAACGATACCGGTACCTATTGTATCAGTTTCAATAATCACATCGGTAAACAGAGATAAATTAAAAACGCGCTTCCTATTGAGCTCGGTAATATCAGCTAATGCTGATCTGATAACAGAATCACCTTCATCTACATTCATCTCTCTGAGTATGATAGACCTGCGCGTTACCTTATTGCCTGAAATATTAATTTTTCGCAACAGTACTTTTTCCTGACTTACCTCATCCAGATCGCGTAGCATATCATCCTCGTCTTGCGCGAGGGCAAGTGTATGAAAGGCTAACAATAAAATAATTATCTGGTAAAATGAGCGCATATAAGGCTGCAATATAAGGAGGTATTGACTTCTATTAGCAATAGAATAATAAACACTGTAATTAGTAGTAATATTGTGGTGTATAATTGAATGGCCATGTTAGTGATATCCTTACATAATATCAGTATTAGTGCCCGGAAAGGGGTATATGATGAAGAAAAAATATTAGATAATACATTTGAAGTTGATGTTGATATATCAGTGCCGGCGGGTAATACCGATGAATTTCCTTTTGTTGATTATACTCTGATCAACAAAAATGTACAGGAGACTTTTGATAAGCCACATGACCTTCTGGAGCATTTTATCAGGGATATTCATAGATCGTTGAAAAGCCAGTTTATGGAGGCTGATAAAATAAAGGTGGTGATACGAAAGCTAAACCCACCTATGCCGGGCGAGGTAGGATATGCGCAGGTTTGTTACGAAGGGTAAATAAACGAATTATTGTAGTTTTGCAAAAAGCCAATAAATGAGATATTCTATTGTAACAGTTATATTATCAATTTTTTTATTCTCTTGCGGAAACAATGGTGCAGAAGAAAGCTCTGCTGCTGAAGAAGCTACAACTAAACAAGAGCCCGCAATGGCAGAAGCAACAGGTCCGGTTGACCCCATTTGTGATATGGTAAAAGGAGACAATTGGACAGAGTATTATGTTAATGCTACAGATACTGTCTGGTTTTGCAGCCCGCACTGCCAGGAAGTTTACGAAGCGAACCCTGAAAAGTACAGTAAGGGTTAATTACCTCTTATCTTGCCGAAGTAATAACTAATAGCTAACGACATGAACCCGTATGAATCCGGGAAGCTGTTGGATGCTACATTTGTCTTTAACCCGTCAAGATAGTCATGGGTCACAACATTGTGTTGGTAGTTGATATTAATGCCAAGGTTATGTATATCTGCAATAGTTGAAAGGTCAATGTCAAGCCCGATATTTACAGGTACATAAATACCTTCCCTGGAAAAATCAAACTCAGGGTTAGCACTTTTAAGTTTAGCATATAGTACCGAGTCTGTCTGATTGTGTGTAATAGACTGTGAAAGGTAGCCACCGCCGAAACCTATATATAGGCCGTTGACAATATTGGTCGGGTCAGCACCGAATATTCTGCCCCATGCAATTTTCAGATTGATGTTTGCAGCGTATATCTTGTTTTCGATAGCATAGTTAAAGTCGCCACCGGTTACTTTAATGGAGTTTGCTTTTAAGACACCTGTTTGCCCTTCGATACCAAGGCTTATATAAGAAGTGAGGTTATAATTAAAGTTGGCTCTTGCTAATGGTGTTAGAGGTTTGTTTTTAAGGTCACCGTAAAGAAAAGCAGCGCCACCACCTGCACTTATACTGAAGCTCCTCGAAGCAGTGGGTACAAATCTGATCTGTGCAGTACTATATGTGCTGAAGGTGACACATATCAGAGCCAGTATCAATAGTCTCTTTTTCATCTTTATGGTTTTGTATGCGGTATGTTATCTAATAGTCCCAGATAGATTCTTTGTATTCATTGATCTGTCGTTCAATTCTTTCAGCTTCTTTCAATTGTCCTTCGCCCTCAACATAGTCTTTAATACTTAATTCTTCAGGGTTCGATTCTTTGACGATGGTGCTTTTGAACTTATGCTGTACGAATACATCGTCAAAACTAATATTTTGATCTTCACCATTATCATTTATCACCATTCTGGTAACAAAAAGTTCACGACATTCAGGAAAGTATAGCCAGAATGCAGGTTGCTCAGAGAGCAACTCGCCTGCTGCGTCAATATGTATTAATGGGGCAATGCCTATGATACGCGTTTCCACTCTAGACCGTTGCTTATCAAAGAAAATATCTTCTTTTACCCTGAACATGCGTATCGCTTGCGGGTCAAAATCATTGAGCATCATCTCTGATGCTATCTGGTTGCCCATATCATCAAAAATCGGTACCAATACACTATCTGCCAGCTTACCCATAGCTTTTGCCGGAGTAAGCGGTTCTGTAAAGCCATCGCCTGTCGGGTTCTCCACCGTGCTTGTTGCATCAAAAGCGGTTATTTCACCTGATTTGATACCTTCAACGATCATATCCATAAGGCTGGCTCCCGGTGTGCCTAACATGCTATTCGCAGTATCATCTATATCAATATCTCTCCATATTCTTTTATAGAATTTCACGTTGTTTATATTGATATCGGGGTATTTATACGGTTTAGCATCTTCACGTAAATTACGTTTATAGAACCCATCCGTTGGGTTTGACCGGTTTTCATCATCTCCTTGTGCAGTTGAATTGAAGTTCAAACCTATGCAGATGAGTATCAGTAATAGTATTTTATCTTTCATCTCTGTATTATTTCATATTAATACGCATATATGGATACAGCATTTAATTCCCTTCTCATGCCGTCTGGCCCAACTGCAATAATGTTATCAAAAATCACCCTTGTTCCCGGCACGATATTATCCATGGCTCTGAGCATATCACTGCTAAGAGCATTGCCAGACCCTGTATACACCTGTGCATCTGCACGCGGTTTTATGATCACAAGGCTAAATTTCTGAATAGTAAAATTCGCATCAAACTCAAAACCTTCAAGCGCGGGGAATATTCTGCTTTGTTGCTTTAAGGCTACAGTACTTACCCTGCCACCGGTCTTACCGGCAAATTTCACCGTAGGGTCCGGTATAGTTTTTACACGGTATTTAGTGCTACCAATAACTTTATTACCACTCGATGTTTTAGCCGAAACAGATACCACAGCATCACCAGGCTTGGTAACGGTAACTGTATAATTGCCATTACTACCTCTGATAGAGCCGCCTGTCATACTGACCATAAGGTCTTCTTTAGGTATGCCCGGAGCAGAAACAGATACAGGGTTCTGTACTCCGATGTAGAATACATTCATCTTATCAGCAGATACTACTGCTGAAGGACGTGCTACCCGGTATGTCTGTTCAGGTGTTTTATACTCTTTTATTGTGCCATCTGTCTGTTGCACTTTTATGGTTGCAGACCACCTATGCACTCCTTCGCTGGTAGTGTTTACAGAGTACTGACCCTTACCGTTCACAACATCAACATTGTTGCCGTTAACAGTTATCTCCGGCTGCGTTTTCGAGTCGAATGCTGTAAGAAATACTTCTGCTTTATATGGTTGTCCTTGTATGATGTAAGAGCTGGTAGCTACAGCAACGGCGGCAAACTCATCAAGGTTTACGACCGCTTTGTCCACCTCGCCTAATATACTTTTAACAACTTCATATTCAGTATTCTTCAGGTCGGCCCTGATTTTTGCAAGTGATGTAAGCGCTGCCGTAAGGGGAATACCATCGCCGAAGTTTACATCTTCCCAGCTTTTCTTTATGCCATTTCGTTTTGGTGGATCATCTGCGTTCAGCGAAAGCACTAAGCCGTCTCTGCTTTCTTTGTTTACCTGCTGCAGCATCTTGTTGCGGGTTTCGTTGATCTTCTTCTTTAGTTCTTCCGCTCTTCCCTGATTGATCATCATTCTGTAGGAGATGTCCTGGCTTTCTCTTTTTTTGATATCACCATTAGATCTGTAACCGCCGACACGGTTCTCAAGTTCACTTTTAATGGCAGCTATGTATGCGTCAAGCTCATTAGCATATTGACTTACTTTTTTTGCGCGTTCGTAAGCAGGCCTTGCTCTTTCAGGTTCATCTTTCAGCTTGGTAGCTGCAAATGCACTAAAGCTGGTATTTATGTTGTTTTGAACATTATGTGTTGAGTTGGTGAGACTGTCCGTAAGATATTTGAAAGCATCGAGTACGGAAGTGTTGATACTTAAGGCCACCAACCCAAGCAAGACAAGGTATAAGATGCCGATCATCTTCTGCCTTGGCGTCTCTTTTATTATGGGCATATTTGTGTTCTTATTTTTCAAAAGCCTCAATTTGTGCGCGATACTTTTTATTCAATTCAGCAAGGTTTTTCCTTAGCTCATGTATTTCAACAGTAGTATGTTCTATCTCATTTACCATCCTTTGAGCAGCAGTAGCATTATTGGCCACATGATTTACAGATTCTACAGTTTGGTTAAAACGTTCAAACCCCCTGTTCAGTCGCTCAAGAGTATTGGGGTTGATAGATTGGTTCAGGAGCTCATCTAACTGGTTCATTCGCTCAGGTTGTGCTACCTGTGTTTGCTGAACCACACCATTAGCGTCGCCATTATTCATGGCGTTTACTCCCAGAATGAAGAAGAGACAAGCTTCAACACCTAGACCGATTCCGATCATCCACTCACCGCCCGGCCAGTGCAATAATTTGAACATCAGTCCTATGATCACAACAGAAGCACCCCATGAGATGAGCGTATTCAGTCCGATCTTTCCGCCTTGTTTAGTTCTGGTACTCATTTAAATAGTTTTCTAGTTTATATTGTTATCTCTTTTTACGTGTTTCCACTTGCTTGCCCAACACTTCTGGTGCCGGCATTACGCACCTGAAGCCGACATAAGAGTGAGGCTGGTCCTGCACTTCATATTCTCTAGTGTAAGGACTCAGGCTGCGTGCGTTATCTTTCCACGATCCGCCCCTTATTACTTTACGTTTCATAAAGTCACTTTCAGATTCGTCCGCATCATAAAGCAACACAGGGTTCTGGTCGTGTACGAATGCCCATGCAGACTCGTTATAAGCATCTAACACCCATTCTGCTACATTGCCTAACATATTATAAACACCAAAGTCGTTTGGTGAATATGACATTACCGGCACTGTGTAAGAGGAACCATCAAGGTTATATACACCTTCATCCTGTTTGAAATTAGCTATTAACTCTTCTTCTTTGTTGCGAATGAGTACGCCTGTACTGTCCCATGAAACTTCTTTGCCTGAAATAGCCTGTGCAGCATGTACCCATTGTGCTTCTGACGGTAGTGTGTATGGCAGGTTAAAGTCATTCATAAAGGGCATATGTTTACTCTTTGTTGTAACTGTACGCCAATAAGCATAGGCACGTGCTTGTTTCCAAGTAACACCTACTACAGGATAATCGTCATATGCCGGGTTTGTGAAATATTCCCTTACCAATAATTCTGTTTGCGAGTTAGGAAAGTCTTTGGCCCATACCCTGGTATCGGGATAAATATTGATGGACTCGGTAACATAATTATTAAGACCTGTCTCTTTCGACTTTTTAAGATATTTGAATTTGAAGAGGTATAGTTCCTGATTGATGCCCCCTTCAACAAACATAGGTTGTAATGCTTCTCGTGCATTTCTGCTTTTCCATATTGAACGCCTTCTTACTTTGCCCCAGTTAATGAATTTATGAGCAGAGTCTCGGTTTCTGTCTGTGAAGTAATTTTCATCATTGAGATACTCTGTTATTGCAACGGAGTCTATTACCCAGTTGACGAACTCCCTGTATTCTTTATTTGTAACCTCAGTTTTGTCGATAAAAAAAGCGCTCAGGCTGAATCGTTTAACTGCTGAAGAATCATCACCATATTTTATTATAATGCTACCACCCGGCACATAAACCATGCCTTTAGGGGCCGGCACTTTACTTTGATTGTAAGCATGTACTCTTTCTTGTCCAAAAGAGGTAGCATAGCTGGTGAGCAAGATCAGGGTGAAAACTGATAATTGTATATATAGTCTTAGCAGCATAAATATTTTTTATGATTCGCTAATTAGCTGAATTTTAAGATCTAGTATGTAGTACAGTTACTACTAATCCCTTATTACTTAAGATAGTCACTAATTTGTACCAAAATTCGCCAACATACATGCTCTTTTTTTTGCGATAACATGTCGTTAACAATTGCTGTAATTAGTATTACCTGGATATTATTTTTAGAAAATTTTATAGTAAAAAAGCCACATATAATGTGGCTTTTTTAATGAAAGTCGGGAAGACTGGATTCGAACCAGCGACCCCTTGCACCCCATGCAAGTGCGCTACCGGGCTGCGCCACTTCCCGAAAAAAGTAAAGGGCTGCAAAGATAAAATATAATATCTTTTTTAGTAAAGGTCTGCCGTAATCAGTTTCATGAATTCAGAGCGCGTCTCATTTTTCTCAAACTGTCCGCTGAAAGCAGATGTTGTAGTGACACTGTTTTGCTTCTGTACACCACGCATCATCATACACAAGTGCTTAGCTTCAATAACTACCGCTACACCCTGTGGGTTGAGCGTTTCCTGTATCACATCAAGTATCTGTTGTGTCATGCGCTCTTGCACCTGCAAGCGACGTGCATAACAATCTACTACGCGTGCTATTTTGCTTAATCCTGTGATATACCCATCAGGTATGTAAGCAATATGTGCTTTACCAAAGAACGGCAACATATGGTGCTCGCACATTGAGTATAGCTCAATGTCTTTTACTATCACCATCTCATTGTATGACTCTTTGAATTTAGCTGAATTAAGAATGGCTTTAGCATCCTGATTGTAGCCTTGTGTGTTGAACTGCATGGCTTTGGCAATACGCTCAGGGGTTTTTACCAAACCTTCCCTATTTGGGTCTTCACCCAAATGCTCTATTACAGCTGTAAAATGCTTCATCAGGTCACTTGTCACCTGCTCGTCGTAAGACTCTGTTTTATCGTAGCCCATCTTCTGAAATTATTATCCGTAATACTCCACATATATACGCGGAGTTTCTTGTAGCCTTATACAATGCAGTTGTGCACCTTGTTGTTCAATATGCGGCTTAAGCTCTTGCCATATACTAATGGCAAAATTCTCTGCACTTGTGAACTTGCCATGCATGAAGTCTACATCTATATTCAGGTTTCTGTGGTCAACACGCTCTACGATAACATCCTTTATCATATCACCCAGTGTTTTAGCGTTGAAAACGAAACCCGTTTCCGGGTGCGGCTCACCCTTTATGGTAACAAACAGCTCGTAGTTGTGACCATGCCAGTTAGGGTTGGCACATTTACCAAACACCTCAAGGTTCTTCTCCTCGCTCCAGTCTTCGTTGTATAATTTATGAGCTGCGTTAAAATGCTCAACCCTTGTTAAATATACCATATATGTATTTCAATTAAAGTGCAAAATTAGTCTACCTGCGGTTATTGACAAAAATGTAGTTAATTGTGGTATGAAAATTTTGGTGATAGCCGCTACAGAGGCTGAAATAGCCCTATCAGTAAAACACATAGGTGCTACTCAACAAGGTAGTAAGGGCTGGTTTGCAGCCATAAATGACCATAACATTCATTTTGCAGTTACAGGAGTAGGAATGACAGCGACAGCATATCATTTAACCAAACTAATGACCACTGAGGTATACGATCTGGTATTGCAGGTTGGTGTTGCAGGTAGTTTTGACATGGACTTACAACTTGGAACAGTAGTGTTTGTAAAGACTGATCGTTTTGGCGACCTAGGGGCTGAAGACCATGAAAAATATATTGATGTGTTTGAAATGGGGCTTGTACAGGAAGATGAATCACCATTCGCAAATAGGTTATTACCTAATACATATGAAAAAGAACTGAAAATTGATTTGCCGGGAGTGAATGCCCTTACAAAGAATACTGTATCTGGTAATGGGTTCTCAATAGCAATGTTGCGTGATAAATATAGCTGTGATATTGAGTCGATGGAAGGTGCAGCATTCCATTATGTATGTACTATTGAGCGGGTTAAGTTTGCTCAGGTAAGAGCAATATCCAATTATGTAGAACCAAGAAATAAAGGAAACTGGCAGCTAGGTGCTGCTATAGAGCGTATTAACAGTTGGTTGATCAGCTATTTATCAATTATATAAGTAGTTATTTATTTCATATAAAAAATTATATCTTGTGTTGATATAATTTACTTAATCTTAAATTATTTGGATACGGAAGTATCTTAATTATTTTTGCTATCACTAAACTTGTAATTTAAAAATAAGAACTGTGGCGTACGACAACAAAAACTTTGGAGACAACAACCGCAACAACGAAAGTATCTTCAGTAAGCGAATCAGAGCAGGTAAAAGAAGGACCTATTTCTTTGATGTGAGAACGACTCGGGCTAATGACTACTTCATAACTATTACAGAAAGTAAGAAGAGGTTTGATGATAACGGGTACGACAGGCATAAGATATTCCTGTACAAAGAGGACTTCAACAAATTTTTAGCAGCACTTGAAGAAACTGTTAATCATGTGAAGACTGATCTGATGCCTGACTTTGATTTTGACGCGTTCAATCATGACCAGAACGATGAAAACAACTACGAGCAGGGTAGTAACAACTCAGATTATTCCGCTACAAGTAATGAATCAAATTCAAATGATTCGAATTCTAGCGCTTCTGATCCTGAGCCGGTAACATCTGAAACTTCTGCAGTGCCGACAAATGGTGATGATGATAGCAGTGTTGAAGATTGGAAACTGTAAATGATATTACATCAAAATAAAAGCCGCCCATGGGCGGCTTTTTCATTTATAGTATTTTTTGGTTAATTATTGTCTGTATTTGCCGGCTTCCTCATTATAGCGTACAACTCAATAGCAAAACCTATTAATATTAATAGTGGTGCAACAGTTATGCGTCGTGCGCTATAGATCTCATCATAGTTGAACTTTGTCGGGTCATCGCTCTTGCCACCTGTCATCAGGAAAAATCCGATTATTACTAACACTACACCACCTATCATCCATAAGTAATTTGTCTTATCAAACAGGAATGCCTGATTGCCAAGAGGTTGTTGAGGTTTTTCGGTAGTTTTTTTAACCGTTTCTTTCTTTGCTTTTGCTTGTGCCATGAAACAATATTAATAAAGTTTTTTAATAAAGGTCGTCAACGCGCATTTTCAAGTATTTTACAACTGAGCGGTGCGTACTGAGTAATGATATAAGGATACCCAGTATTACCATACCTGTCATAAGCAACCCTATAAGGAATGGCTCATGTAGGGCTTTGAGTGATGGTAATTGGTTTTCTGCAAATTTAATGACTATCAATAGTCCTGCAACGGCTATCATTCCGCTGATCAAGCCGTTGAGTATAGCTCGTTTATCAAAAGGGCGGGTGATGAACCAGCGCGTAGCACCTACCATCTGCATGGTTTTGATAAGAAACCTGTTGCTGAACATAGCCAAGCGTACAGTGTTGTCAATAAGTATCACCACTATTATAAATAGTACCAACGAAATAACACCTAGTATAATGCCAATCTTCCTGAAATTGTCATTCATTTGATCAACTATAGCATTAGGGTATGACACTTCGCGGACAATGTTGCTTTGCATTATGAACGTACGTATCTGGTTCAAACCTTTTTGGTTTACATAGCGTGAGTCTACGTTCAATACAATAGATGAATAAAGAGGGTTAAAGTCAAGTAGTTCAGTAAAGTCTTCTCCTCCGCTGGCAAAAAATCTTTCAGCAGCTTCCTCTTTAGTTATAACCGTAGCCTCTTTTACAAAGTCCTGATGTTCTAAAATTTTACTGAGCTTCACCAGCATTTCATCACGAGTATTGTCGTGGAGTATCACTTCTACCTCAACATCCTCTTTGAAAACACGGCTTAAAGTACGCCCGTTGAGTACCAGCCAGCCCAGTGTGCCCAGCAGGAACAATACAAGCGAAATGCCAATTATAGCATATATGTATGAGGGTTTTGCCTTTTTTGTGCGTGCCATATATCAGGATGCTGTCAAAAGTATAAAAATAGCACTGAAATATAACCGTACACTTGTTTAGGGATATATTTTAACAAATTGTCAATGAGATTTATAGCAATTGTTTATAGTGTATTGCGAGAGAACAATTAAGTATATTAGCCCGCAGCAAATGATACTATGCAAGACCTGAGACAATTTTTTGAAGAAGAACATTTTATCGAGACCAGAGAGAACGGAGCTTATGATCCGGCGCAACTTGGTGCTCAAATAAATTATGCTATCGGCGATATTTTCAATTGGGAAGATGCGGATATAGTGATAGTAGGTTGTGGTGAACAAAGCGGCGAAAATATTGATGCTGGTCATAGCAAGGCCCCCAATGCTATCAGAGAACAACTATACCAACTGTATGCCTGGCATAGCGATATAAAAATTGCTGATGCAGGAAATATATTACAAGGTGCCAGGCCGTCAGACACGCGTGCAGCTTTGCGAACAGTACTGCAAGAGTTGGAAGAAGCCGGTAAAACAGTATTGTTATTAGGTGGTTCTCACGACCTGACACTACAGCAGTATGAGGCGTTTAAAAATGCGGAAAAAATTGTCAATGCTGTTGTGACTGATATGTATATTGATATGGACGATGTGGAGGGCTTGACCAATAAAAGCTTCTTGATGGATATGCTTACCGGGCAGCCTAGTTTCATTCGTCATTACAGTCACATTGGCTTCCAGAGTTACTATGTACATCCTAAGATATTAGAAACACTGGATAAACTGCGATTTGACTTTTACAGGCTTGGTGTTGTGAAAGAGCATATTGAAGATGTAGAACCTGTTTTAAGGGCCGGCAACATGTACAGTTTTGATGTGGCGGCATATAAATTTGCAGATGCACCTGCCAACAGGGACGGTTCTCCAAATGGTTTTACAGGCGAGGAAGCTTGTCTTTTAGCAAAGTATGCGGGTATGAGCGATAAACTATCTTCATTTGGTATATATGGTTTTAAGCCTGAACAGGATATTAATAAAATGACAGCCAAGCAGATAGCGCAGATGATATGGTATTTCATAGATGGTAAATATTTGGGCAGAACTGAAGCGAAGCTAACTGATCAAGATTCTTTCCTGAGTTTCAACGTTTCCTTCACTAGTAATGAGACACTATTTCTGAAAAGTAAGCGAACGAATCGCTGGTGGATGCAACTGCCTGACGGAACATATACACCGTGCTCTTACAAGGATTATTTAATTGCCAGCGAGGGCGAAATTCCGGAACGTTGGTTGCGTGAGCAGGAAAGACTTGTTTAGTATCTTTCAAATAATGTAATTTTGTATTTCAACCATCCCGGTCGGGGTGGTTTTTTTGTCAGATATGCTTGAACAGAAGGAAATAATAAGTAATGAGGATAAGGCCGTATTGGTTGCTTTAGTACATAAGCAACAAACGGAAGAACAAACCAAAGAGTATTTGGAAGAGTTAGCATTTTTGGCACAAACAGCAGGTGCTGAAACAGTAAAGACCTTTATCCAGAAGCTACCTCACCCTGATACCAAGACCTTTGTTGGTAAAGGTAAGCTTGAGGAGATAAAAGACTACGTAAAAGCAAAGGGGGTCAATATTGTCATATTTGATGATGAGCTTACAGGGTCGCAAATAAGTAATATTGAAAAAGTGCTCGGGGTAAAAACTATCGACCGCAGTGACCTGATACTTGATATATTTGCCAGCAGAGCTAAAACAGCACAGGCAAAAGTACAAGTAGAGCTGGCGCAATACCAATACATATTACCAAGATTACGTGGTATGTGGAAACACCTTGAAAGACAAGCGGGTGGTATTGGTACAAGAGGCCCGGGTGAAACGGAAATAGAAACTGACCGTCGTATTGTACAAGATAAAATATCACTACTCCGAAAGCGATTGAAGCAGATAGACAAGCAGGCTGAAACACAACGCAAAGACAGGGGCACATATATTCGGGTAGCTTTAGTGGGATATACCAATGTTGGTAAGAGTACGATCATGAAGTTGTTGAGCAAATCAGATGTATTTGCCGAAAATAAATTATTTGCTACCCTAGACACTACAACCAGAAAGATCGTTTATGAGCAAACACCGTTTTTGCTGAGTGATACTGTAGGGTTCATCAGGAAATTGCCTCACCATCTTGTAGAGAGCTTTAAAAGCACTTTGGATGAAGTAAGAGAAGCAGACCTGTTGATACATGTAATAGATATCTCACATCAGGCTTATGAAGACCAGATGGCGGTAGTTAATAAGACTTTGCAGGATATTAAAGCTTTCGACAAGCCTATTTTGGTTGTTTTCAACAAAATGGATCTGTACGAAGAGAAAGTATTCGATCCGTGGTTGGAAGAAGAGGTGAAAACGGATCTGTTAGCTCAATTGAAAAGGCGTTGGCAATCAGAGACTAATGACAATTCAGTGTTTATTTCTGCAACTGAAAAGCATAATATTGAAGAACTCCGCATCACTATTCTTGAAAAAGTGAGAAAGCTTTATGAGGAAAGGTATCCATATCTTACACGGTTTTATTAACAGTTGTGTAAAATTTATATACTAATACTAATTAATTATACCTCAAAGCATTGCGGAATATATGTTTTTTTACTATTCCTTCCCGAAAAAAAGTTTATTAAATTTCATGTAGAGATTTTTTAAACTAAATCTAAACCTAATGAAGCAGACTACACGTGAGCTATTGGTTACTGCCAAAGCAGCTCAAAGTTGGGAGGATAGCTTCGACAGTAATGTTGATGGTTTAATGTCTATTGTCAGTAGAGTAGATAATGAAGAACATGTAAAAAAAGTGACTGAGTTAATGGACGTTTATGGCAATAAAGCTGAAGAAGAAACTCCTGCAAGCAAAAAAGGCGTCCCCACAGGGAGACCGTTTGAATTCACTTTATATCGTAACTAATCACGGACAGCCTATAATCCAAAACTACCTTCCTGCCATTTAGTTACATATTTACTATAAGTTGTTCCACAGCTTGTATAGCCAGCTTACAGTGTTTAAATCATACATATACACTTTTCAGTTCAGTACCGTGTTAATATTTTAAGAAAATCAGTTTCATTTTATGAAATGATGCATAACGGTTTTAGCTTTGATATTTAGTTTGTTTCACAAGGATATAAAAGGAAAGCAGGAGTAATGAAGCGTTTGGCCATATTAGGAAGCACAGGCTCTATTGGTACCCAGGCACTGGAAGTGGTTGCAGCACATAAAGATATGTTTGAAGTAGAGGTATTGAGTGGTCATAGCAATGCCGATCTGCTTATTGAGCAGGCTAAGCAATTCAAACCGAATGCAGTTGTTGTAACCAATGAGGAGAAGTACGAAAAAGTGAAGCAGGCGTTACAACTATACCCTATAAAAATATTTTCAGGTAGTAAGTCATTAAATGAAGTTGTTCAATGGGATAGTATTGACCTGGTATTGGCATCAATTGTGGGTTCTGCAGGTCTATCATCAACCCTTGCTGCAATACAGGCAGGAAAGAATATAGCACTGGCTAATAAAGAAACTTTGGTAGTAGCGGGAGAGTTGGTGATGCAAAAAGCCGCTGAAAAGAATGTACAGATACTTCCTGTTGACAGTGAACATTCGGCAATATACCAATGCCTTGTTGGGGAACATCTTTCAAATATTGAAAAGGTCATCCTCACTGCATCTGGCGGTCCTTTTATCGGCAGGAAGACCAACTACCTGGTAAATGTAAAGGCCAGCCATGCACTTCAGCATCCTAACTGGGATATGGGTGCAAAAATAACGATAGATAGTGCGACCCTTATGAATAAGGGTTTAGAAATGATAGAAGCAAAATGGTTGTTTGGGCTGAAAAATGAACAGATAGACGTAGTAGTACATCAGCAATCCATTATTCATTCTATTGTACAGTTCATAGATGGTTCTCAAAAAGCACAGATGGGGTTGCCCGACATGAAGCTCCCTATACAGTATGCGCTTGCATATCCGTACAGAATTAAGAATGATTTTAAGCGATTAGACTTTAAAGATTATCCTAAATTGACATTTGAAGAGCCTGATTATAAAACTTTCCGTAATCTTGCACTCGCGAAGGATGCAATGTTCAGGGGTGGTAATGTGCCATGTGTGCTCAATGCAGCTAATGAAATTGCGGTTTATGCCTTTTTGCAAAACAAAGTGAGCTTTATAGAAATGAGCGATATAATTGAACAGACTATAGAGCAAACAGTATTCATAGAGCACCCAACGCTGGAAGAATATGAACAAACAGATATGCAAGCCAGAAAATTTGCCGGCGAATTAGTGAAAAAAAGCCAGCTTGCGTCTTAATAAACGTTAATCATTACAATGCAGTTAGATACTATATTTTTATTGTCAGGAGGGTGGGTTCAAGCTTTACAGTTACTGGCAGCTTTGTCTGTACTTATTGTTTTACATGAGTTCGGACATTTTTTCTTTGCACGCTTATTTAAGACACGTGTTGAGAAGTTTTACCTCTTCTTCGACTTCTTATTCCCGTTTCCAAATGTGTTGCCATTCTCTTTATTCAAAAAGAAGAAAGGAGATACTGTATACGGAGTAGGGTGGTTTCCACTTGGAGGGTATGTAAAGATAGCCGGTATGGTAGATGAGAGCATGGATAAAGAAGCCATGAAGAAACCGCCGGAGCCATGGGAATACCGTTCTAAAAAAGCTTGGCAACGATTGTTGATAATGCTTGGAGGCATCATTATGAATGTGCTGACTGCTATGGCAATATATGCTTTTATATTTGGTGTTTGGGGTGAGCAGTACATACCTGCACAAAGTATGAAGTATGGTGTAGTTCCAAACGATGTTGCTGAGAGTATCGGTATCCGGAAGGGAGATAAGATACTCGCAGTGGGAGGTGAAAAAATAGAAAGAATAGGGAGTGTGCCCGGAGAAATAGCCTTACAAGAAGCTAAGACAATAGAAGTAGAAAGAGACGGAGCAAAAATAGTGTTGGATATACCTGACGGAACTATTGGTAAGCTTAATAAGAAAAATAAGGAGAACTTTGTAGAACCAAGATTGCCAGTTGTAGTAGGAAAAGTATCGTCTAATAGTTTAGCAGAAGATATAGGCCTTAAGAAAGGAGATAGCCTTATAGCTGTAAACGGTAACCCGACATTATTTTTTGATGAATTAGAAGAAGCGAAGCAATCTCTTGCAGGTAAACCGATAGAGCTTTCTGTTATTCGTGGTACTAAAGAAATTGTACTAAAAGGTGAGCTCCCTGAATCTAAAACTATTGGATTTCAGAACTCTACTGATTTAGAAAGAATTTTTGAGATTAAGACTATAAAGTATGGTTTTTTCAGTGCCATCGGAAAAGGCTTTACTCATACATTTGATATGATCGGTAAGTATGCAAAAGGGCTTAAACTTTTAGTAACGTCCAGTGAAATAAAAGCTACAGAAAGCTTGGGTGGTTTTGTGAGTTTTGGACAGATGTTCTCAACTGTGTTCGACTGGCAGGCATTTCTTGAGTTAACAGCATTAGTATCAATAATATTAGCAGTGATGAACCTGTTACCAATCCCCGGATTGGATGGCGGTTATGTAATATTTCTTCTGTTTGAATTAGTGTCAGGAAGAAAAGTGAATGACAAAGTGATGGAAGTAGCTACTACAGTTGGCCTTGTATTATTGTTAGGCTTGATGCTTTTTGCAAATGGACTCGATATAATGCGGTTATTTCAATAATTAAGACTAGTCAATAATAATATTAGCGGCCTGCTTCATTTGAAGCAGGCTTTTTTTATAAACCGAAAATATCTTTGGCTGCTTTATAGGTATTACAATGGGCGTTTACTATATCTCTTACTTGTGGCGAATAACCACCACCCATAGCAACGGCAACAGGTATTTGATGCCTTTTGCATAGATTAAAAACAAATTCATCACGTTTTTTACATTCATCAATCGTCAATAATAGTTTTCCGAACTTATCTGTTTCCAACACATCAACACCTGACAGATAACAAATAAAATCAGGTTTAATAGAATCAATCAGTCTCGGTAATTCTTTAGTAAGTATGGAGAGATATTCGCTCCCGGTAGTACCATCCTTAAGCCCGATGTCAAGGTCGCTTTGCTCTTTCCTGAAGGGGTAGTTATGTGCTCCATGCATACTAAACGTAAAAACACGTTCCTCATTTCGGAACAGTGAGGCGGTTCCATTGCCTTGATGTACATCAAGGTCAATTATGAGTATTTGTTTGGCGAGCTGATTATCTATAAGGTAGTTGGATGCAATAGCAAAGTCATTAAGTAAGCAGAAACCCTCGCCTTTATCAGCAAAGGCATGGTGAGTACCACCTGCTACATTAAGTGCAACACCATGCTCCATTGCATAGTATGCACAATCTATTGTGCCTTTTGCTATACGAACCTCTCTTTCTACCAGTTCTGCTGAAAGAGGAAAGCCAATAGCACGCATTTCCTGGTAAGACAGCTTAAGGTTTTTCATACGGTGCCAGTAATCAGCATTGTGGGTACGTAGTATTGTTGCCTCATCAAGTGGTTCGGGAGAGAACAGGTTGTTTTCTGTGATGACTCCTTCCCTTATCAACTGTTCAGGTATCAGTTCATACTTCAACATCGGGAAGCGATGTCCTTCAGGTAGGGGGTGTGCGTAAATGGGATCGTATGCGATGTGTAACATATGGGCCTGTAAATGTACTATAGTGATGAAAGATGCTGAAGTTTAACAGCTTAATGCGCATATTGTTTCGTATTTTTGCAGTTAGCTCTTTGAAAAATACACTTATGGGGCCGACTGGTTTTGACAGCATAGGATCGGTTAAGTAAGCATGCCGTGCGTTGTGTGGTCAGCACGTAAATCTGAACATTCAAACTTTTAAATGGCGAGAATAACTACGCCATGGCTGCCTAATTAGATTAGTGCAACCATTTTGGCCGCGGATGGCTTTCGCCTGATGACGCCACCGCCGCCTAACTCAAACTTCATCGGGATAGCAGACGTAACGTCACGATGCGGATGTGAAATTTAAGTGACTAGGATAGTGGTAGGTTCGCCCGGTTCCGGCTATTGTCCGAAATTAAATTCCGGAATAAGCATGTAGAAAGCTTAATTGGTATATGTTTGGACGCGGGTTCGAATCCCGCCGGCTCCACTTTTTGAATATTACGCGCTAGATACTCATTTTTTTACGAATAGAGCTCAAATGTTCGGGAGTAATCCCTAAGTATGATGCTATCATGTACTGTGGTATTTGTTGTTCCATTGTACGGTAGCGCATTACAAAATCCCTGTATCTTTGTTCAGCATTTTTACTCATCGAATGAATAGTACGTTCTTGAAGCGCTACATAACCATTTTGAGTTTTAATTCTAAAAAAACGATCCAGCATGTGAATTTGATCAAAAAGCTGGTTAAGTTGATCTCTGTGGATCTGTAAAACGGTAGTATTTGTAATTGCTTGTAAGTAATAAGTTGCTGGCTGTTGTGTTAAAAAAGCATATAAGTCATTTACCCACCAGCCTTTTATTCCAAACTGAAGAATATGTTCATTCCCAATATCATCAATATCGAATACCTTCAGGCAACCATCAGCTATAAAGCGCATATGGTTAGAATATTCTCCCTTTTGAAGTAAATATTGCTTTTTCTTTAATTGTATAGGTTTAAAGGCATTCTCAATAAGTATCACTTCATCTTCTTGTAAAAAAACAAGCTCTTTGATATTTTGAATTAATGATCGATGCATATAAACTCAAGTATCTGACTAGGTAATAATGCTAATGCTTTTTTACTACTATGTACTTGCCTTGTACAGTTTTACTTAAGCTAAAATACTCAATTGCTATAAAACGACTTCTAATACTAAAAGACCGGTAAGCTTGTGTACCGGTCTTAACTAATTATACAGATATTATTGATGTTGTTTCTACACTGTCTCAAATAGTTCATTCAGTTTTTTGCGTATTTTTTTTCTATGTTGTGTTTTATCCTTGGTAGATCTATATCCTATAGGAGCAATTACACTGGCATTTAGTCCTACTTCGTCCAGTCCCAGTATCTTATTGTAGGCTTGTTTGTCAAATCCTTCCATTGGGCAAGCGTCAATTTTTAATTCAACGCAGGCAATTAGCAAATTACTTAAAGCTAAGTATGTCTGTTTCTCAACCCAGCTTTTTCGCTCATTAGCTGACATTTTGTTTATGTTTTCCTTTATAGATGTCCCGTATCGCTGTAAAGTATCAAAATCAGACCCTTGAATTTCTGTTATTCGATGAATGTACTGGTCCACTTGTCGGTCATAGTTGTTTGTATAATTGCAAAAAACAAATAAATGTGAAGCTTCTGTTATCTGAGGTTGATCCCATGAGGCTTTTCTTAGTTCATTTCGTATTTCGTTATTCTCAATAATAATTATTTTATATAGTTGTAACCCATACGAAGAAACAGATAGCCTGATTGCATCCTTTATGAACTCTATATCCTGGTTGCTAACCTTTTTACTGATGTCGAATGTTTTAGTAGCATAACGCCAATTGAGTTTTTCTAATAAATCCATTTATAAATATTTTATTGTTTTATGAAATTTGTAAGTTGAAAATCTATTTTAAATCCTGTTTTTAGATATAGGTGCTCTCCCATTGATGATGCTTGAAGTACTGCTTGTTTTATTTTTTTATGCTGAGCTATTTTCAGTAAGTGAATAAGTAATTCTTCTGCAAAACCTTTTCTACGATATTGGGGAATAATACCCATGGAGTGTATGCCTGCAATACTATTATTGTCTATAAAAAGCGCAGCAGTGCCAATTTGTTTTCCGGCATAGCTTGCAATAAAATAGTCGATATCATTCATGGTTTTTCTTACAGTTTCAGAATGAATAAGATATCCGAAGGCTTTCTGAAAAAGCTCAGACCATAATTGTGCTTTTTTGCTATCATCAACTGTAATTAAATTCAGGTTGTTAGATGAGTTAAAGGTTCTATTAAGCCCAATTGACATTCCGGTTAATACTGATTTGATAGTTAATCCTTTATTATCAAGCATTTTTCGGGTTCTTATGGCATGTATATTGTCTCCCCATACCGGTATTGTAATCTTCTTGATATCCTGCTGTTCAAGGATCAGGTCTATGGTTTTATTGTTGGGTGTTCGACGAAACCAAAGCTTATTTGGCCATTCTGAATCAGGCACTATGCTAACGATGAAATCATTGTTTTCAGAACATGTTCCTGCAGCTTTTCCTCCTAACGACCACAGCTCTGTTAGGTTATTGATATTCAGTTGAGTTTTATTCATTGTGTTAATATTTAATGATTGTTATTCCTGTTATCATTATGATGATCCCTACTAACTTCTTGATAGATATTGGTTCTAAAGGCATTCCAAACCAACCGAAATGGCCTGCTAATGCAGAAAAAAGTATTTGCCCAAATAGCCCGAATGTTACAGTCGTAGCAATCCCTACACGTGGTATGATATAGTAGAATAGTGATACTGCTAAAAAACTCAATAACCCACCTGTAAACCACATATAAACAGGGATAGTTTGTATTTGATCATGGCTGGGTAGTTGTCGAACCGTAATTAAAAATGCGGCTACCGTAAAACTTGCACAAACAATCATTGCAGCAGATGTAGCCAGTAGCGAATTATTTAGCAGTGATCCCAGGCGTGCATTTATACTACCTTGAATTACTACCAAAATCCCTACAGAGATGGATAGTAAAAGCAAAGAAAGATTATTCATGGTCTTGTGCGTTAGAAGTTATCGGAATTGCTATTGGACGCATAGGAGCTCCACTGGCACCTCTTATTTTCATTGATGTAGCAATGAAGGCAAACTCGTAGATTTTATCTTCAGATAATTCTTCCAGGAACATTTGTTCTATGAACATTACTCCTCTTTCTGCTAGTAGGTAGGTGTGAACAGGCACCCAATTATCTTCTTTTTCCGGTGGAAATGCTTCAAAACTTAAATTGTCAGCTCCAAGAAGCATGACTCCTTGGTCTTCTACCAACCATTTTGCTGCATCAAGACTTACACCTGGATACTTGTTGAGGTAATGATCTGCGTGCTCGTATAGGTGAGCCTGACCGGTACGAATTAATACTACATCCCCTTTTTTTAATTGGGTATTTTGCTTCTTCAAAGTTTCTATAAGATCATTTCGATTAATGCGATAGTTTTCGGATAACGTGCCTTTGTAAGCTTTTACGTCAATTAATACCCCTCGTGCTATTACAGGAGGGATAGTTTCTGCTCCGGTTTTTTTCCAGCCTTTATCCCCTAAGTGTTCTTCTGAGCTGAACCCATTCCATATCTTTCCATTCAACCCAAAATGGTTAAGCGCATCAATGTGTGTTCCCATATGTGTGTACATGGAGATAGCATCTCCGGTATAGCTAACCTTTAGGTTCATCTTTCTGCCCATACCATTAGGGTTATCTAGAACAGTTCCGTGAGGAGTATGTGTGAGCCAATATTGAAATGCCGGGTCTCCTAAAGAATGAAAGCTGGGCATTCCTACAAAATACTCTACGCTGAGATCATAGACTTTGCCAGTTTTGATTTGAGATAAAACCTGTACCCTAGTAGAATTGGTCATCATATTTAAGGTCCCTATTTCATCGTTAGGTCCCCACGGACTTACACCAGCGGTTTCTTGCTGTTGAGCAAATACTGTAAGCTTTGTAGCGAGCAGTAGTACGAAAATTATATTTGTTCTTTTCATGACTTGAATAATTTGTTTCTGCAAATTTCCAAACCACGCAGCGCTATACCATTAAGGTATCTTAAGAAATACTAAAAGCAATTTATTCTTATGGTTGTTTATTCAAAGCTTATATGCGGCATGAACTTGTAGATATATTGCTAAGCTAGTTTTGTATAAGTGATAACAATCAGAGAATGTGTTTAAATAGACAGTCAAGGCTGTGTTCATATACACCCGCCGGCTCCACTTTTATTTTCCTTTCCGATATAAGGTATTAGATTAGCTTTTATTTTTTTGAAATGACTGAGCTGTCCGCAAAGAGAATAAACCGTATACCTTATATATTGCTGATTGCACTTATTCTTATAAGCTTGCAATACTCACCCTGGTTTCAGCCATTTGGGTATGATCGTGAGATATACAGATATGCAGGTATGCTTATTAAGAAAGGGTACGTTCCCTATGTTGATTTCTTTGATCATAAACCCCCGGGGATATATATTATTTCAGCAATAGCTCATTTTTTCAGACCATGGGGGTTCTGGCTGGTATCTAATACACTTACGTTTATCACCAGCATAGTAATATTCAGGTTCGTGCGGGGGCACTTTGCAACCTATTCATTCATACTAGTTATTCCGCTGATATTTATATTCTTAAGTAGATATGAACCATTGTATGAAGGAGGTGCTCTTACTAGAGAATTTACACAAACATTTGCTGCACTTATCATTTTTTACAGACCCCAAAAACAGGGCTTACGCTTCTTTATCATAGGTCTGTTATATGCTTTGATCTTTTTCACACAACAGAATGAGATATTGGCCATTACTGTAATTGGGGCATATTTCATTTTATGGGATGCAGAGCAGAAGAGGTTTAAGAAGATCGGTGAACTTTTTATTCATGGGTTGATCTTTGGAGCTGGAGCTATACTAATATCAGCAGTGATATGTGGGTATTTGTATTTCAATGGTGCGTTTGATCTGTTCATAGAACAAGCATTTAAGTTCAATACGGAATTTTATGCCGGAGCATCTTACTATGATGAGTTCAGTGATACATGGTTGTCGTATTACTATATGTTCCCCAATTTTACCTTATTTGCTATACTGTATTTACTATTTGCAAGGAAGAACAAAAACATAATTGAATACTCAGTTTTCTTTATTGCCATGTTTGTTCAGTTGTGTGCGTCAAGTATGGGACACCATTTCGGACATTACTATTTAAGCTTTATTCCTTATTTCTGTTATACTTCATTTTTTGCACTGACGCATTTTGAAGAAAAACTGGATATTCAATACAGACATTTTCTGGCGTACGCAATATTCTTTTTATTCATTTTGCCGATGCCTATTTTACTTAGAGTACAAGCATTGGCAGAAAGACAATTCTGGCCTTACTATTCTCAAAGAGGCGAGTGTTATGATATGGTCAAAGATGTTAAGGGAAAAGACGGCCAGCTTTTTGTATTCCGCAATCCGGCATATCTGGCACTGAACACAGATCTCAACTGTGCCTCTGAAAGCGAACTATTGTACTTCCATTTTTACAGTGAACCTGAATTTGATAAAGACAATAAGATGTTTTATGAGATGATAGCAACCCTGAAAAAGAACAAGTGTAAATACATCATAGATTTTTCAGGATATAAGCCTATAGAGCGGGAGGAGTTACAAAAACATTGGAATGGATTTATAAATAGTGACTATCATGTAATACATGAGAATATTGGCAACTATCGTGTGTTACAGATCAATTAAGGTATACAGATAGGGAGTCTTTCTTTTCGGTAACTATTTCATTCAAGTGAGTAACCCCTTTTACGTTCAGGTGTGTATTATTGAAGAACATTGGTTGTATATCCCATGTGTCCATTTGGTTCCAGTCTATATAAGGGATATTGTGAGATCTTAACAGAGATAATAATGTATCCTCATTACCTGTTCTGGGGTTGAGCTTATGAAAAACGGGAGGGTAGTGCGCTACAAGTTTAATGCCTTCTCTGTCACACAAGTCTTTAAATCGAGTTATTTCATTTAAGTATTCAGATTTGTAGTTCCATTTGTAGAGTGAATCCTCATCAGGTACATCCCACTCCTGATCTTTAGCTAAGAAACCATCTGTACGTGTGTTCTTTTCTATTCCTTTCAGATGTTCGACCAGTTTATCAAGGTTGCCTTTATATCGTAAAAGAGGAATATATTCATCAGCTACTACATAGCCTTGCATATAGCGCAGTGCATGGTTAATGCCTTCCTTGTCCAGAAAAATGTATTTTAGAAAACTTTCTTTAGAATAGAACCCTGGGCGATTATCAACAAATAAAGGGTCAACCTGTAAGAAAATCACGTCTGGCTTTTTATTGTCTTCCAGATACTTTTCAAGCTTAGCATATAGGATGTTAATAGTGTATCCGTCTTGTGCCAGACAATAGAATTGCTTATTGAAGGTGGCCCCCCAGTGTTGCGGATCGTAATGTACCCATGTTCTTGAATTTCCTACAAAAAGTACATCCGCATTAATGCCAGCAAGTGTGTGCCAGTCTTCAAAATCAGATGTTCTTTTATTGTAATTGGCATGCAACACAGCTTCGATACTCCCTACGAATATCAGAAGCAACATTGTAAAAAGCGATATGAATAATAAAAATCTGCGCATGCCTAAAATTGAAAATAGATAAATGAACTGGCCTCACTGGTGCCGATTAATAAAAGGCTGAATATGCAGCATATGTACAATAGCCATCTTATAGCTCTGTATTTAACAAACAAGCCGTCTAGCCTCATGTACATGATATAGTCTATCACCATGATTAGCAGGATGTATAATATCATCCCTCTATGTGCTGATGGCATGGCCAGCTCCATATGTGTAAGATAGTCTATTGCTTTACTTACATTTTCTGCCCTGAAGAATACCCATGCTAATGTTACAAGTATAAAAGTGATCCCGATTTTCAGCAGGTCTTTTATGCCGGGTATGTATTTATACTTATCATTCAGGTTGTCAACATTAGACCTATGGTTGCCGAAAAAGAAAATAGGTATATACATCATGGCGTGTATCCCGCCCCAGATGATGAAGGTCCAATTGGCACCATGCCAGAACCCGCTCACAATAAATACGATAAATATATTTCTGAATGCTTTGAACTTACCAACCCTGGAGCCTCCTAATGGTATATATACGTAATCCCGGAACCAGGTAGACAGACTGATATGCCATCTGCGCCAAAACTCTGCTATATCTCTTGAAAAGTAAGGGAATTTAAAGTTGGTCATCAATTCAATACCAAAGAGTTTTGATGTTCCTATAGCTATATCGGAATAACCACTGAAATCACCATATATCTGGAATGCAAAACACAAAGCTCCCAGTATCAGTGTGCCTCCGGAATAATCTGTGTAGTAGGTAGTATAGTTGGCAAAAATATCATTGACTGCTACTGCTAATGTATCAGCAATAACTACTTTTTTAAATAAGCCCCAAAGTATAAGTCTCATACCCTGCACGGCTCGTTTGTAGTCAAACTTTCTCTTATTAAGTATTTGCGGTAATAAATTAGTCGCCCGTTCAATAGGCCCTGCAACAAGCTGAGGAAAAAATGATACAAAAGCTGCAAAGCCAATAAAGTCTTTCGTTGGTTCCAGGTTCTTTTTATAGATGTCCAGCGAGTAAGACATGGTCTGGAAGGTGTAGAAAGAAATACCTACAGGCAAGATTATCTTCAGGGTTGAGGCGTTCATATTCTCATATCCTATGCTGGCAAAAGCCTCTATCCATGACTGCACAAAGAAGTTATAATACTTGAAGAACCCTAAAAGTCCAAGGTTACAGATCATACTGATCCAGAGCCACAGCCTTCTGGTGCTCTTCTTGTCTGCATTGTAGATCCGTAAGCCGGCAAAATAGTCAACAGCTGTGCTAAAAGCGATAAGCGAAAGAAAACGCCAGTCCCACCAACCATAAAAAACATAGCTGGCTACAAGTATGAGTAAATTTTGAAGCTTTAAATTCCTATTGGTGACAAACCAGTAAAGTATGAAGACTGTTGGTAAAAACAACAGGAACTCCAACGAGTTAAACAGCATTAGCTATACTTGCGATTTGGGAGACAAATATATTCAAAATAGAAAAAGACTCATATTAAGCAATTATAGCCAGTCTTAGTAATAATCATAATCTCTACGCACCATATTCAGCCTGAGGCCACCAGTGAAAAAGGTGGTATTCTCGTCAGGGTAGTAGCCATTTTCATATACCTTTTTACGATAAGTAATACCTGCATCAATAAACAGATTCTCACGTAATTCGTAAGATGCATTGAAATTGACTAATGCACACTGTGCTTTTAAGCCATTAATAAGTGTTACACCATATTGTCCCGGACGAGTATCATAATCCATAAAGATATTCCCTCCGAAGTTACTACCCGTAGAGTCTGTACTTTGTTGATAATAAGTTCCCTTCATGTCTATGTACAGGTTTTTAACAGGCTGGTAGCGCATCATTCCGATAAGCTCAAAGAAGCCTGCGCCAAGCGGATGCGCTAGTTGTTGGTTATAATGTGTAAAATTGGCAGTTGTATCATAGTGTGTATATGTATAAGGACGTACCAGATTGATCTCGCCCTGAATATCAAGGTTCTTCAAGGTAAAGGCATCAAAGTATTTACCGCCCAGTTGTAGCCCGAATTTGTTTGCCCAATACCCGTTACCTGCTGTTAGCTCGCTGAAGGTAAATTCATCAAGTATGAACTGGCCATAGAGTTGTATATGTTTTAATGTTATGGCTTTGAAGTTGATACCTAAGAGCACGTTGTCAGGGCTACCCATAGAACGTTCTATCTGTCTGTAAAGAATTATCGGATTCATGTAACCAAACTCAAACCTGTCTTGTCTACTGAACATTACGGCTTCAAAGACACCTATATTCAACCAGTCAAATACATTCATACTTAAGTGGTGCATTGTTGCATATTTACGAGGTAACCTCCTGTCAGAGCCACGTGTGTATTGTGGTTTTAGCTCCATATATAGGTTTTGGTAGTTCAGCTTCCAAACACGTGTATTTAAGCGTAGAAAGGTCGCATTAGCAGAAAAGTCGCTCAGGAACAAACTTCTGATACCATCGCCAAGAAAATGCTTGTCGTAGCCAAATGTTACATTCATATGGTTTTTGATCAGAGCAAAATCAACATAGCCCCTCGCCATCAGGTAATCATACTTATTAACGCCTATTTCTTTGTAATAATCAGCTCCCGGAACAGCGGTGAAATTATCAGACCATTTACCAACATGCAGTGGTACTTCTTCTTGATTGTCGGTGAAATAAGTATAGAAGCCAACTTTATCTAATAATCGTCCGCGAACTTCTACACCTCTACTGTTGCTTATTAAGGGGCTGTTGGGGTTGTTCTGTTCAGAGATACCCCATACTGCTAGAACAGGGTTGGCAGATAAGAAAAGTTCATCATTATTAATGTAAAACAGGTCTGGCTGTTTTTTATAGAAGGTGTTGAAAATGGGTCTTTTTGAGTCAATAGCACCATTACCGTCTTCTGCCCATTCGCCATTTACAGATACCATACGCATAATATTATGGCGATCTATTTTGCTCAGCCCGATATAACGTGCATCCTGTCTGGATTCCATCAGGAAGTTAACAGCATTTTTTCTTGAGACAGGTTTTGTTGAGAGGAAAAGGTTGTCAGACAATTTACCCGAACGGGTTTCCAGCCTGTCAAGAAGATGGTAATCAACATGCCCCAGCTGTAAATAAGTTGTCTGGGCGAATGATGTAAGTGCTGCGAAAGCAAGAAAGCCGGTCAGTAACGCTTTTTTGATCATATAATGTGATTTCCGGTGTGTAAGCCTTATTATTGTTACAAAAATATACCATAAATCAGTATAAGCTAATGGATACTGTTATAATAAAGAATGCAACGATAGTTAACGAAGGTAATCAGCAGCAAGGCGATGTGCTGATAAGGAAGGGACGTATTGAAAAAATAGGAGGTATCATTGAGACTCCGGAGCGTGCCAGAGAGATAAATGCAGAAGGGTTACACCTGTTACCGGGTGTTATCGATGACCAAGTGCATTTTCGTGAGCCGGGACTTACACATAAGGCAGAAATTGAAACAGAGTCGCAGGCTGTTGTAGCCGGAGGGGTCACCACATTCATGGAGATGCCCAATACTAAACCTCCTGCACTTACGCATAAGCTGTTAGAGGAGAAGTATATACGGGCAAGATACAGGTCGGCTGCGAATTACTCATTTTTCATGGGCGTGTCTAATGATAATGTGGATGAAGTACTGAAGACCAACGATAGGAAGAATGATATTTGCGGTATAAAGATCTTCATGGGCTCCAGCACCGGCAATATGCTGGTAGATAACCTCATGACCTTAAATAAAATATTTTCTGAGTCAGAATTGCTTATTGCAACACATTGTGAAGACGAGAGAGTGATCGCTGAAAATAAGGCAAGGTTAAGTGCAGCAGATGATGTGTTATATCACCCGCAGATAAGAGACGTAAATGCTTGTTACGAAAGTTCTTTGACAGCAGTTCAGTTAGCTACTAAGCATAATACAAGGCTGCATATTCTGCATATAAGTACAGCAAAAGAATTACAGCTATTCACCAACCTGTTCCCTCTGAAACAAAAGCGTATTACATCTGAAGTGTGTGTACATCATCTGCATTTTACAGCTGATGATTATGCAAAATACGGTACGCAGATACAATGCAACCCGGCTATCAAGGCGGCCGAAAACAGGGACAAGCTGTGGGAAGCATTATTAGATGACAGGCTGGATATTATTGCTACAGATCACGCCCCGCATACATGGGAAGAAAAGCAAAAAGCGTATCCTCAATCACCATCCGGCGTGCCTTTGGTACAACATAGTTTGCCGTTGATGTTGCAGTATGTGAAAGAAGGCAAATTGTCAATCGAGAAAATGGTTCAGAAAATGAGCCATGCCCCAGCTGATTGTTTCCAGATAAAGGAGCGTGGATATATCAGGGAGGGCTACTTTGCAGACCTTGTACTGGTTGACCTGAATGGCACAACAAAGGTGACTAAGGATAATCTCTATTATAAGTGCGGATGGTCGCCATTTGAAGGACATGATTTTCCTGCTGAAGTTCGTTATACATTCGTGAGCGGTAAAATTGCTTATGACGATGGAAAACTTAACAAGGCTATAAGAGGAGAAAGAATTTCCTTTGACAGGTAATGCGGAATGATAAAACCACATTTAAAGACCTTTCGATATTCTCTTCAGAGGGAAATAATGGAGTAATAAGCCTTATTGTTAAAACTACTTCTGATAATGGGAAATCTGTTCTGCAGAAGTACGTTTCTGCACCTCCTGATAGTTTTGAGCAACTGCAAAGAATGCAGGCATCAATTAAATATTGGTCAAGTAACCTTGATAAGTGGCCGACCATAATTACAAATGGTACACTTGTAATGCTTGAAAAGTATTTTGAAGCTGCTGATGAGTATACCAGCCCTCCATCCGGTTTTACGTTGTTCTTTGGTGATTTCTGGCAGAAGTTCTTTAATAAAGGAGCTTATTTCTTCACTCAGTTCTCCATCTCTCATATTGCTGATTTCCTGAAAGGTTGCCAGGAATTAGTTGGGTTGCTTTCAAATGATGATCTGCCGGAGTTGCTTAAAACTGAGCTGATGTCTATGAAGCAGGAGCTCGACCACCACCTTACAAATGAGCTTATAAAAGTGACCAAAGAAACATCTTACAGGCAACAAGCTAAACTCAGCTTTTTAGTACGCCGGGAGATGAAAAGTAATATACACTTGCTGATGCAACACTATGCTAGGCTTGATGCCTGGCAGAGTATGGCAAGGGCAACAGTTGAAAACAGATGGGTATTTCCAGACTTGCTACAAGCATTGCCGGTTCATTTTGAAGCAGAAGGGCTGGTACATCCGTTGCTCAAAGAGCCCAAACCTTACGACATAAACTTCAGTAATGATAAGAACTTCCTGATACTCACCGGAGCAAATATGTCCGGTAAAACAACCTTCATGCGATCAATAGGTGTTGCTGCAATATTAGCACATCTGGGAATGGGTGTTCCGGCCCAAAAGCTCCGTATAAGCTTTTTTAAAGGCGTAATTACAAATATGCACGTAGAAGATGACCTATTGAAGGGTGAAAGCTATTTCTATGCAGAAGTGAAGCGTATGAAGATGACAGCAGAAAAGCTGGTAGAACACGAGCCGCATCTGGTATTAATGGATGAACTATTTAAGGGCACTAATGTTCATGATGCTTATGATTGTACAAGCGCAGTAGTTGAAGGCTTGTTACATAAGCATGAGCATCTTATGATACTTTCAACACATTTGTATGAAGTAGCGAAGAAGTTTAAGGAACGTAATGAAGTACAATTCGTCTATTTCTCCACACAAATGACAGGTGATGATAACTATTCATTCAATTATGAGCTGAAAGAAGGCATCTCAAATGACCGTATTGGTTATAGGATATTACAAAAAGAGGGGGTTATAGGTCTATTGAAGGGTAAAGCATAGAAATGCTTTCACAGAACTTTATAGTATTAACATGTTTAATCTGAAGAGGGTACGCAGATTAAATGTTAATTTTGCCTTTTGAACCGAAGATCGATAGCATTGTAGTAAGAAGAGTAATAGATAAAGTATGACACAATTCAGTCCCGGACGTTTCCAGATATTACCGTCAGTAGTAAAGAACTTAATAATAATTAATGTGATCATGGTATTAGCTCAATTTGTATTGGGCAATATGGGTATTGATCTCGCAGACTACCTCGGGTTACATTACTGGCGATCAGAACGTTTTTATTTCTGGCAGTATTTTACACACATGTTCCTTCATGGTTCAATAGGACATATATTCCTGAATATGTTTGCCTTATGGATGTTTGGTAGCATACTGGAGAATGTATGGGGGCCTAAAAGGTTCCTTACTTTTTATCTCATTTGCGGAGTTGGGGCTGCTATATTACATATGGGAGTATTTGCATTTCAGTTTGAGGCCATCGCAAGCGCATTTGACGTATTTCAGAATGATCCAACTCAAGCTAATTTGCAAGAGTTCCAGAATGTATTTAATAAATGGTCAGGGTCAAGGGCTAATTTCACAGGATATTCAATAAGTACAATTCATAATACACTGTATGGCGTCACAACAAATACAGGAGAATATCTGCCCGGGCTTGTCGACCAAACAACTATAGGAGCGTCGGGTGCAGTATTCGGAATACTATTTGCATTCGGTTATTTATTCCCAAACACTTTACTATACATATACTTCCTGGTGCCTGTAAAAGCAAAATATGTAGTGGCAGCATATGCTGTGTTCGAGCTTTTTGCTGGCTTTAGTAATTCGGCAGGAGATAATGTGGCCCACTTTGCACACTTGGGAGGTATGTTGGTGGCATTTATTATTCTGAAAGTCTGGAATCAGAGAAACAGGAGAGACTTCTTTTAAATAAACATTATGCTGGAAAGAAGCAGACACGGTATACCACCATTTAGTGAGAATGCAGTACTGAAACTCATTATTATTCAGGGTGTATGTTACATAATGTATCACCTGACGAGAGTAATATTAATGATTGCTGATGTTGAGGCAGCATTCTTTACTGAACACTTTACTGGTAACCTTGCTATGCCTGCAAAGGACTTGTTTCTGTCTAAGTTTTGGACTGTGATCACTTACGGCTGGATACACGGCGAGAGGTTTTGGACATTGTTTACTAACATGGTTTGGTTGTATGCGTTCGGCTCATTGGTACAAATGCTGATCGGGTATAGGCAGGTGATACCCATATTTTTTTACAGTATCATAGTTGGCGGTATTTTTTATCAAATATCCCTTTATTTACCTGGAGGGTACTTTACGGGCAGAGAGTTTATGATAGGAGCTAATGCCGGACTGGTAGGTCTTGCTGTTGCAGCATTAACACTATCACCTGGTTATAAGTTCTATATAGGAGAAGCATTTAAGATCCCACTGGCAGTTATAGCTATAATATTTTTCGGACTACAGTTGCTATATGCTAATGTGAATGTAGAAGGCGCACCGCTGTTCTCATTGATAGGTGGTGCTGTTATGGGATATCTTTACATAGTGTTGTTGCGCAATGGCTACAAGCCTGCAGATTGGATATACTCATTATCAGAAAAAGTACAGCGTCCTTTTGAGCCTAATGAGGAAACAGCTTCAATAAGAAGAAATGTGAAGCGTGGTAAAGTACAGAGCATGTATCAGCCCAAGCCTAAACAGGGTATAACGCAAAACAGGATAGATGAGATACTCGATAAGATAAACCTGAAAGGGTATGACTCTTTAAGTAAAGAGGAAAAGGAGATACTGATGAAGGCAGGGCAACAAAAAGACAACTGACCTACATTTTGAAAGAGAAAAAAAAGAAAAATTTTTTCAGGCGTTTCTTCGGCAGAATTGTATCGCTGGCCAACTTCTTAGTTATTATATGGTTAGGGCTGTGCATCTTAGCACCTTATGTTCACCCGGCTAAAGTCAAGTATATCGCATTATTCAGCCTAAGTACACCTTTTGCAATTGTAGCCAATCTGATTTTTGTATTTTATTGGTTGATACTTTCAGGCAGGAAGGCTCGCTTGTTATTTTCACTGGTAGCGGTGATATGCAGTTATAGTGTTGCAAAACTGGTATTTGCAGTTAATATGGAGAAGAATGACCTCTCCAAAAACGAACGTACCATAAAGGTAATGACATGGAATGCTCATGGTTTAGGTATTTTCAACGTGCCTGAAGATAAGACAGAGGAGCAACGTGCCAGAGCATTCATACAACAACAAGATGCAGATATTTTGTGCCTGCCTGAGTTCCCTACTCCTAAATCAACAATAAGAACTGAGAACGCAAAAAAAATAATAGAGGAGAACGGATATTTAGATTATCGTTTTCAGGCAGATAATACTTTAGGTAAGTATACTTTCCTCGGTACATCTGTATTTTCAAGGTATCCTATATACAATTTTAAGGCTAATAAGCTCACAGAATACATCTACCTCTTGCAAGCAGACATAAAGCCTCCCAAAGCAGATACCTTAAGGTGCTATTTTGTACACTTGAATACTTTCGGGTTGAGTGAGTATGATAAAGCTTATCTGGAGGAAGTAAGAAAGAATAATGAAGATATTGATTTCTATCGTACAGGCACTTTTATAGGGAAGTTTAACTATGCCTTTGCAAAAAGGGCTAATGAAGCAGATAAGGCAAGAGAGATCATTGCACAGAGTCCACACCCTGTTATTATTTGCGGGGATTTTAATGACCTGCCCGGTTCGTATACATACAGAACAATACGTGGCGATCTGAAAGACACATTTTTAGAAAAAGGGTTTGGGCTTGGCAGAACCTTTAACATGCTGGCACCAACTTTGCGTATAGACTATATATTATACGATCACAATTATTTAAAATGTATTGGTGTAGCATCACCATATACATCTTTGTCAGACCATAATCCTGTAATAGCCAATTTTGAAATAATACATGGCAGCCAAGGCTAAGCCATTTTTTTACATTTATTTTGCCATATGTCAGAACTGCATATTTACAATTCATATACACGACAGAAAGAAAAGTTCGAACCTATTACACCTGGCCATGTAGGTATGTATGTGTGTGGACCAACCGTATCAGGTGAGTCTCACCTTGGGCATGCGAGGCCATATATCACTTTTGATGTGGTATATCGTTATCTCTCACACTTAGGATATAAAGTGAGGTATGTGAGAAACATTACAGATGCCGGTCATTTTGAAGAAGAAGGCCGTGAGGCACAAGATAAAGTAGCTGAAAAAGCCAAGCTGGAGAAGTTGGAACCGATGGAGTTGGTACAGAAATACAGCAACCTTTTCCATTGGGGTATGAGACTGTTCAATAATATTGAACCGAATATTGAGCCTACCGCAACTGGTCATGTCATCGAGCAGATAGACATGATACAGAAGATCATTAAAGAGGGATATGCTTATGAGGTAAACGGGTCTGTATATTTTGATGTAAAAAAATATGCTGAGCAATACCCATATGGTACATTGTCTGGCCGTAAGATAGATGAGCTGTTAGAAACAACACGTGAACTGGATGGTCAGGATGAGAAAAGAAATAAAGTAGATTTCGCACTGTGGAAGAAAGCACCACCAACACATATCATGCGTTGGAACAGTCCATGGGGAGAAGGTTTTCCCGGCTGGCATATAGAATGCTCTGCAATGAGTAGTAAATACTTGGGCGAAGAATTTGATCTGCATGGTGGTGGTATGGACTTGCAATTCCCTCACCACGAGAGTGAAATAGCCCAATCAACAATAGCACATGGTTGCGCTCCGGCCCGATATTGGATGCACAACAATATGATCACCATCAACGGAAAGAAGATGGGGAAGAGTTATAATAACGTTATAAAAATAACGGAGCTATTTAGTGGCGATCATGAAATGTTAGAGCAACCATACCATCCTATGGTTATACGGTTCAATATTCTGCAAACGCACTATCGTAGTACTTTAGATTTTTCTAATGAGTCATTACAGGCATCTGAAAAAGCATTCAGAAGATTGTGGGACGCTTACGAAGTATTGAAGAAACTTGAACGCCCTGCAAAAAAAGAAGCTGTAGATAAAGATCTGGAAGAAAAAGTAGTGAAGTGGTGTAATGACTGTGCCGACTTTATGAATGATGATCTGAATACAGCAAAGGTTATCGCTAATCTTTTTGAACTAGCACCCGTGATAAACGGTATCAAAGGAGGTCAGGTTAAAAAAGATGCAATATCGTTAGACGCTTATCAGTTAATAGAAGATACCTTCAAGACATATCTTGTAGATATACTAGGTATGCAACCGCTGCAAGCTAAGCAGGATAATAAAATGGATCAGGTGTTGTCATTGCTGATAGAGATAAGAAATGATGCCCGCACCAGAAAAGATTATGCTACATCTGACCTTATACGTAATAAACTCGCTGAAAGCGGTGTAATGCTGAAGGACGAAAAAGATGGTAGTGTGTCGTATACTATTGAATAGTATCTATGAGAAATGTTTCCAGATTACTAAAGTACTTATCTGACTACAAGAGCAGAGTAGTGCTGTATTTTGTTACAAACCTATTGGGGGTGCTTTTTTCATTAGCATCCTTAACCATGCTGGTGCCGATTCTTCAGGTGATATTCAGCAATGGTGATGTTGTTGAGAGTGATGACGGTGGTATTAAACAAGTAGTCAACGATCTTGTGAACCGGGTGTTGGTTGATGAGGGTAAAATGACAGCATTGGCTTATGTATGTGTAGCAGCTGTAGTTTTCACTTTACTCAAGAATGTATTTCTATATCTGGCATTATATATTCTTAATCCGTTGAGAAATGCCATTATCCGCAGATTGAGGGATGATATGTTTACCAAAACACTCTCGCTGCCAATAGGCTTTTTTACAGAAGAACGTAAAGGAGACCTTGTTTCGAGAATGACGAATGATATCAGTGAGGTAGAGAATTCCATAGTCAGTGTGCTGCAAGTATTTATCAGGGAGCCGGTAACGATCATTTTATTCCTTGCTATGATGGTGAGCATCAGCCCGCAACTTACCGTTTTCTTATTCATATTCTTACCCGTTGCAGGACTAGTGATCGGACGTATCAGCAAGTCACTGAAAAAGAAATCCAATCAAGCTCAAGAACAGTTGGGTAGTATCATGGGTGTAATTGACGAAACTATCTCAGGGATGCGTGTCGTAAAATCGTTCAATGCTGAGCGGCATCAACACTCACGATTTAGTAAGTTGAATAACCTGCTATTCAATACCCGTAATAAGATAGCTGCTCGCAGAGAGCTGGCATCACCCATGTCTGAAACATTAGGAGTTTTGGTAGTCAGCATAATACTTTGGTATGGAGGACGATTGGTACTAAATGGCACTTCAGGTTTTGAGCCTGAATGGTTCCTGGGATATATTGCCTTGTTCACACAGATCATCAACCCTTTTAAGAATCTTTCTTCCGCATTTTATAATGTACAGAAAGGGTCAGCAGCATTAGAGAGAATAGAAAAGCTATTAGATGTAGATAACAATATAAAAGACCCTGAACAACCACAAAAGCTTGAAGGGTTTAATGATGCAATTGAACTGAAAGATGTACACTTTGCATACGGAGAGAAAAATGTTCTTAATGGTATAAACATACAGATTAAAAAAGGCACGATGGTCGCCTTGGTTGGTGCATCAGGTGCCGGCAAGTCTACAGTTGCTGATCTTGTTCCAAGATTCCATGATGTGCTTAGCGGCTCTGTATCTATTGATGGTATTGATGTACGCAATTGTAAGGTAAAAGAATTGCGTAACCTGATGGGTATAGTAAGTCAGGAGGCGATATTGTTTAACGATACCATATACAACAACATCACTTTAGGGTCAGAAAATGTTACAAAGGAAATGGTAGCAGAAGCTGCACGAATAGCCAATGCTCACAACTTTATTGTACAGAAAGAAAAAGGATATGATACAGAAGTCGGGGACAGAGGGGTAAGATTGAGTGGGGGAGAACGTCAGCGTATTACTATAGCAAGAGCGGTTTTAAAAAACCCACCGATACTGATATTGGATGAAGCCACCTCATCGTTGGATACTGAAAGTGAGCGGATAGTTCAGGAAGCTATTAATAATTTGATGAAGGACAGGACGAGCATTGTGATAGCCCACCGTTTATCAACGGTACAGCATGCTGACGAGATAGTAGTATTAGATAAGGGAATGATAGTAGAACGTGGCACACATAATGAGCTATTGGCTAAAAATGGTTTCTATAAAAAGCTCGTTGAAATGCAACAGGTTAAATAGATACGGTATATTTGTTGCCTTAACAAAGCTAAATGAGTAAAATACTAGTTACAGGCGGTTGTGGATATATAGGAGGACATACTATAGTCGATCTTGTTGAAAGTGGCTTTGATGTGATTTCTGTTGATGACCTTTCAAGAGGCTCGCTTAATATGTTAGAGGGTGTGAATAAGGTTACAGGAAAGAACATCAAAAACTATAAAGTAAACCTTTGTGATCCTGATGATACCCAAGCCATATTTGTTGAAAATCCGGATATAGTGGGCATCATACATTTTGCAGCTTACAAGTCTGTGGGTGAGTCTGTTCATCACCCGTTGAGGTATTTTCACAATAATATTAACTCGCTGGTAAACCTTTTACAGTGTGTAAAAGACAATAGCATAAAATATTTTGTATTCTCTTCATCCTGTTCTGTTTATGGCAACCCTGATAAATTACCTGTTGATGAGAAAGCAGTAATGAAAGAACCTGAATCGCCATATGCACGTACCAAGCAAATGGGTGAGGCTATATGCAGAGATTTCAGCCGTGCTAATCCTGATTTTAATGTCATTTTGCTCAGATATTTCAATCCTGTGGGAGCGCACCCATCTGCAATCATTGGTGAGCGACAGGAAAAGCCGGAAAACTTAGTACCTGTCATAACCGAAACAGCGATCGGCAAAAGACCGGAAATGAAAGTAAACGGTGGAGATTATGATACCCGTGACGGATCATGTGTGAGGGACTATATTCATGTGATGGATATTGCCAGTGCGCATACAAAAAGCGTACAATACCTTATCAATGAAAAAAATACAGAAGCTTGCGAGGTATTCAATCTGGGTACAGGCAATGGAGTAACAGTATTGGAGCTAATAAAGGCTTTTGAGAAAGTTACAGGTGAACAGCTGAATTATCAGGTAGGGCCAAGAAGAGAAGGAGATGTAGTTGCTGTATATGCTGATAACTGCAAAGCACGTGCTTTACTAGACTGGGATATTAAATTCGGGATAGAAGAAATGATGAATACAGCCTGGAAATGGGAACAGGCTATGAAAAAAGAGTCAATGAAAAAAGTATAGAAAAGGGCTGCAAAGCAGCCCTTTAATTTTTTATCCTAAATCGATCTCTGTATTATCACCTATATTGAGGCTTTGGCTTAACCCTCGTACAAAGGCATCACTGCCTATTATTGATGAGTGTAGCACCACTTCATCAAGTTCTGCAAAAGAACCTATGATAGTGTCTTTTATAATAGATGATTGTATAGTAGTATGTTCACCAATAGTAACATTTGGCCCGATAATAGAATGGCTAATGTTACAACCTTCAGAAATACTTACCGGTGGAATAATAACACTTGTATCGTATTGATAAGAAGGGATTCCTTCAGGGTGTTCATTTTGTTCTTTAAGTAAAGTAGCATTAGTGCTTAAAAGTGTTTCTTTTTTTCCGCAGTCAAACCAATTATTCACTCTAAACCCTTTGAAGCTCTTGCCTTGTTCTATCATGAATTGCAGTGCATTGGTAAGATGGTACTCGCCTTCTTCATCAGCACGATTTTTCAGGTGCTTGTCAAGTGCGTCGTACATGGCTTCAGTCTCTTTAATATAGTAGACACCTACCATTGCCATATTTGATTTCGGGATCAGTGGCTTCTCAACTACTTTAATGACATTGTCATGATCGTCAAGTTCTGCTACACCAAATGCCCTTGGGTCGTCTACTTTCTTTACTCCTATTAACGAAACATCACTATTCAACACCTTTTTTACATCATAGTCACATATAGTATCACCTAATACTATCATTACCTCATCGTTCTGCACAGCATTACGGGTAAGCCATATAGCATGGCCGGTACCCATGCGGTCGGTCTGGTTAACTAAAGTATACTTTAGAGTGGGGTAATGTCTTGATAAATATCTTTGGATCTTCTCACCAAGGTAGCCAATGACAAATACAAATTCATCAACACCGGCATCTTTCAACTGGTCGATAATGACGCTGAGAATAGTCTTACCTGCTATCGGTATCAGCGCCTTAGGCTGAGTATACGTTAGCGGGCGTAGTTTAGTTCCTGCTCCTGCTACGGGAATGATGGCTTTCACAATAAAAACGTTTTACTCTTACAAAATCCTTCTTTTATGAAACTATTGCCTCTCTGTTATCGATCCATGAAAGTACAGAAAAACTATGAACGATGTCAATTAAGATATTGTTTCAATAAGAAAGAAAGCTAATGATTAAAGAATGGATGATCCCAAATCACAACATCAGGGTTATGTTGTTTTAGATATTCTTTTAGCTTTTTAATATTACTATCGAACGTTACTGGTAAGAACCTGAATTTCTTCTCTTGAGCACCATCAGCTTCATATGTAATTATCCAAAACCTCTTGCTATTTACTTTAGCCCTGCTTCTTTTGAGGCTTCTTATTGTCCTGAGAGGAATCTCTTTTTCATCCTTGCCTCGAATAATATAGATATTCCTGCTATCAAAGAGTATTCTTCGAGATCTGTTCAGCAGCAGAAACAGTACGGTACAAATAATTAAGCCTGCCATATTGTAAGAAAGGTTTTCCCATGCTAAAACGCCTATCAATGCAAAAAAGCCGATAAACGCGAATATCCACCTGAACCAGCGAAAACCATTTGAAAGTCTAAAGCGCTCTTCCATGCAGTAACAAAGTACTACATATTTACTATACCAACACAGAGCCTTTCGGTTCAATAGCAGGGATATATCCTCTTCGCCCGGTATTTCTTTCAGGTCTATTTCAATTGTGCGGTATAGCGAAAGCATTGGTATGTCATTCCCCAAGCCGTCAACCATATTAAATGACGTCCGGAGAACTGCATCAATTCTTTTACGGTAAAATTCTTTTTAATGAACATACTGTATAATATTATGTGTTGCTATTCATAGTCTTCCCACCACTTACTGCATTTACCTTCTGTATAGCAATAAGTAGCACCCGGCTCGGAATAACAAACCTCTAGCGGATGCCCTTCTGCATACCTAATAAACTTCTCAATAGGGTCTTTCCAAGGGTGTTGGGATAAAGAAAATGCACCCCAATGTACCGGCATAGCCTTTTTTATTTTAGCGTCTACAGTTGCTCTTACACTTTCTTCGGGTGTCATATGTGCCTCTACCCACAGTTCATCGTATTGTCCACACTCTACTAACCCCAGATCAAAAGGGCCATACTTTTCGCCTACTTCTTTAAAATGTTTTCCATAACCACTATCGCCTGTGAAATATATCTTCTCCTTACTACTGTCCAATATCCATCCACCCCAGAGAGTAGTTTGCTTATCGGTAAGCCCTCTTCCAGAAAAATGCCTTGAGGGAGTAAATATTATCTTTATGCCATCGTATGTACCTTCCTGCCACCAGTCAAACTCGTCTACTTTATCTTCATCAATACCCCATTCTATAAGATGCCGTTTAACTCCTAATGCAACACAGAACTGTTTAGCTTTACCACTTAGCTTTTCTATTGTATCCATATCCAAATGGTCATAGTGATCATGAGATATAAGTACGATATCAACATCAGGCAGTTCTTCTACCAATGGTAAAGTGTCCTCTGTAAAGCGCACTGTTCTAAAAGGTGCTGATGGAGAAGCATCAGGGCCTAACATAGGGTCTATTAATATGATCTTTCCGCTTATATTGATAATAATAGCTGAATGTCCATACCATACTACTTTTGCGCTCTCTGCAGGTGCTGCAAACTTCTCTTTATCCAGCTTTTTAATGCTGATCTTATTGGTCGGTATACGTCCATCTGCTTTAAAAAAGCGCTCATACAAGGTTTTGGGTAAGGCTGCAAAGTCAAGGTCTGTATCTGTTTCCTCTAAGTTTACAAACTTGCCATCTTTCCAGTTAGGAGACTGCGAGTATCTTTCGATCAATTCATCAGTTAGCTTTCCACCAAACTGATCCATATTCTTATAATTTTAGAATAAAGCTAATTAACAAATCGTTGTTATCTAAGAATCATTGTTATTCAAATTTTACTGATACATTATTGCTAACCTTCTCCCACCATTTACCGTTAGGGGTACGCTCACCTATCAATACCGCCTCACCTATTTCAGGTGTGCACAATGCAACATTTTTCTTCTTTGCTTCTATACTTGCACGCTCTACCGGGTCTGTCCAGCTATGCAACGACAATGTAAATGCTCCCCAGTGTATGGGTTGTGTTACTTTGGCATTCAGATCTATAGCAGCCTGTATCGTTTCTTCTGGCATCATGTGTATCGCGTGCCACTTCTCGTTATATTGTCCGCATTCCATCATCGCATAATCAAAGCTGCCAAACTTTTCGCCTATCTCTTTAAAGTGTGGCCCGTATCCACTGTCTCCGCTGAAGTAGATGTTCTTCTCCGGCGACTGTATCACCCATGATGCCCATAGTGTAGCAGCACGGTCTCCAAACCCCCTGCCCGAAAAATGGCGTGCAGGTGTACATGTAAACTTCAAACTATCCAGCTCTATATCATCCCACCAGGCCAACTCATGTATACGCTCTTCTGCAATGCCCCACTTTCTAAAGTGTGCCCCTACGCCTAACGGCATATAGAACTGCTTTGTTTTGTCTTTTAGTTTTTTGATCGATCCGTAGTCCAGGTGGTCGTAATGGTCGTGTGACATGATGATAGCATCTATTTTCGGCAACTTTTCTATTTCTATAGGCAGCCCGTTTGAGTATCGCGATTTACCTAACCATGGGTGAGGTGCAGGCACATCCCCAAACATAGGGTCAAGCAGTACTTTCTTGCCGGCTATCTCTAATAAAAATGTTGAGTGGCCAAACCATGTGAGTCTGGTAATACTATCAGGTTTCTGCTCTATCTCCAGTGAGTCGATATGTTGTATATCAAATTTAGCGGATGGTTGTCTGCCGGGATCTTTCTTAAACTGTTTGTATAATAATGATGGCATATCCTTTATGCCTATTTCCATTTCAGAAGGTATCTGGTTGACGAACTTACCTTCTTCATAGTACCCTGTCTGTGCATATTGCAACTTCTGCTCTTTTGTAGGTTTACCACCAAATTGAGGGCTGGTATTTACAAATATCACTGTTACTAATGTAAGTAGCACCGCAATGCTTAATATGGTTATGCCTATCATCTTAAGTACTTTTTTGAATGCTTTCATATTAATTGACTTCCTGCATTTGGCGTACTTGTTTCAGTACCATCTTTTTCGGCATTAGGGGCGCTAAGGTCATCATAAATTTATTAGCAAATCCCAAGCCTGATATCACATCCAGCTTCCCCGCCATCATCCCGTCATACCCATCTTGCGCTACTGACTTTGCACTTGCTGTATTCTTGAACATCATTGTTTTATCCATGCCCGACACACTGCCAAATTTTGTTTCAGTTGCTCCTGGCAATAATGCTGTTACAGTAATATTGGTATCGTGCAGCTCTTCTGCTATTGCGTTGCTGAAAGATGTTACATATGCTTTTGTAGCATAGTACACTGCCTGCAGTGGCCCCAGCACCAGCGATGCAGTAGACGATACATTGAGGATCCTGCCACTGTTTCGCTTCACCATGTCTGGCAGAAAGTATCTTGTCAGTGCTGTTAGTGCCACAATGTTCAGGTTGATCATTGCCAGGTCTTTTTCCCATTCACGCTCATGAAATTTCCCTAATCCGCCAAAACCTGCGTTGTTGATCAGGTAGTCTACCGAAATGCCTAACTGATTCACTTCATCGTACACCTCTTTCGCTGCAGTAGGTTGTGTCAGGTCTTTTACTATATATGTTACTTTGATGTTGTGTTCTGTTTCCAGTTCTTTTTTCAAAGCTTGTAGTTTGTCTTCGCTACGAGCAACCAATATAAGATTGTCTCCTGCTGACGCATGTATACGCGTAAGCTCTTCGCCTATGCCCGATGATGCTCCTGTTATCAATGCTACCTTATTCATAATTTTTAATTTTATTGAGTGATTACTTACTTACTATGTAGTACAAAAAAATGTTACAAATCGTATTTCTTTAAAAGTGCTTTAAACACATCCTTCTTATTCTCCGGCTCGTGCAGCAATATTGCTGCTGCCGCACCATCCAAAAACATCAGTACCAACTCTGTTTCTGCTGCAGGGTCTTCATACTTCAGCTTTTTAAATGCATCAGTAAGCACCAGCTTTATAGGCTCCATCTTCTTATGATCGTACTGATTGGTCTGCCATTTCAATGCATAGGTCAGTCGCCATACCTTATACTCTGCTTTTGTTATCTGTAGCGGCATTTGCAATGTTTTTCGTATCACCTCTTTAGGGTCGGTACTCATCACTATATCTGCCATTACAGCCTTTATTTTTTCTTCTGCTATGCATTTAATAGATGCCAGCAACCCCTCTTTATTCTCGAAGTGACGAAAGATCAAGGCTTCTGACACACCAGCTTGTTTAGCTATCTTACTGGTAGATACTGCGTGGTATCCTTCTGTAGCAAAAAGCTCTAAAGCCGTCATTAGTATATTTTCCTGTTTCTCTGTCACTGTGTGTGAGTAATTACTTACAAAAGTAGTTGTTTTTTCTAAATCAGCAAATAATTTGAATAATTATTTATTTAGCTGAATTACAATCATTATTAGTAGAACTATAATTGTTGAGCATACTTATAGCTCTTAACGCAAATATTCTTCGTAATTGTTAGAAAACTTGTAGCAGGCGCTGCTGTAGCCTAGCTCTTCAGCAACTCCATACTCTTCATTCAGCATTTTTACTGTGTTTTGCTGAAAAGTCTTTGACTCTTCTTCTGTCATATCGCATATAAGTGTATCTAGTCCGGGACGAGTATCTGTAGCGCCAAAGTTGCATTGCCAGCAATACTCTTTCTTCTTAGAGCAGCTTGATAACAAGATCAACATTGTACTTAATGTTATTAGGTATTTCATAGGATTTTGATTTTATCAGTAACGGGTAAAGTGTTTACGTAGTATATAAGTGTAAAACAATTATTCAGAGTAAAGTGTTTTAACGAATTGGTCTAACCATGCCTGTATAGATGAGCGGTTACGTATAAGATGAGATTTGAAGCTCTGGAACTGCATGAACAATTGTCTCTGTCGCTCAAATTTCTTTTGTAACTTCTTCTTGTCAGCGCCGGATACAGTATCAATGGCAGCTTCTGTTTCATTAATATAGCTCTGCATATCTTTTGATACATCATCAAACAATCGTTTTGCAGCACTTTCGTTATTCTCGCTCAAGTAAGTGTTCAGCTGCCTTACTTTAGATTGGAATAAAATTCTATCATCTACCTGTTCTGTAGTAGTGCTATCACCCGATTGAGCTATGGCAAATAATGGTGATAGCAATAATATGAATAACAGGTATTTCAAGAGCAGCTGTTTTCATAAATATATGAAAAAACAATACCACCTGTTGTTAGCCTATGATACTTCTGCCTCTTCTCCATACATCTGCGACTTATACTTCAGCGATGGAGAAGGGATTATTTCACCCAAACCGAACTCACTCCATTTTTCGTCTACAGATCTTATGGTAACATCATCTGCAACAATAATATTTGGCCATGGCCGCTCAAACCCGTCCAGTTCTTTTGTTTTGCGTGTGCCATCCAGCCCGAGAATATTCTTATTTTTTCCGGCGTAGAAATGATCACGCTTAGGATCAAGATTATTACAGAACCTCCACAAGAAGTCAGCAACATTATTAGCATCTACTGTATGTTCTACATAAAGGATCATCTTAAACCCTGCCAGTTCTGGTAATTCAGCCAGCCTTGTGTGTAGTTCTTCTATATGACCCGGCTTATTTTTCTCAACAGCTACAAACAGTACCGGCAGGTTCAGTTCTCGAGGCAGCATCTCGTTTACCCCTTTTATTTCCGGGTATGCATCAACCAATTTTTGTACAGAGAAATCTGTTGATAGTTTGAAAGGCTCAATAGGTGCAGCAAGTTCTTCATCCCACTTCTTAGTTCCGTCAATACACATTTTTCCGCCGAAGCCCATTTTACTACAACTGTGGTCCAATACATCCATAGGGCCTTGACTGAAGTATATATCACTGGCAGCATTCAGGTTGTTGAATACATATTGAGCCAGTTCTTTATAGTTGGTAATATCCACTTCTTTATCTGTAATAACCAGTAGTTTGTTGAACATCATCTGTCCCGCGCCCCACATTGCATTCATTACTTTCTGTCCTTGTCCGGCATACTCTTTATTTATTGAAGTGATAACCAGATTATGAAAAACACCTTCAACAGGCATATTCATATCTTCTATCTCCTGCACCATAGTCATTTTTATTGGAGCCAGGAATATTCTTTCTGTAGCCTTGCCCAGCCAGGCGTCTTCCTGAGGTGGAATGCCAACTATTGTAGCGGGATAAACAGGGTTCTTTTTATGTGTAATAGCTGTTACATGGAAACGCGGATACCAGTCAGGTAGTGAATAATAACCTGTATGGTCGCCGAATGGCCCTTCCCATATCAGTTCTTCTTCAGGGTCTATATATCCTTCAATAATAAAATCAGCATCTGCAGGTACTTCAATTTCAGGTTGCGTAATACATTTTACCAGTTCAACTCTTTTCTTACGCAGGAAGCCTGCCAGCATATATTCATCCACATTTTCAGGTAATGGTGCTGTGGCTGAATAGGTATATACAGGGTCGCCGCCTATAGCAACAGCTACCGGCATGCGCTTACCCATTTTCTTGTACTCATTAAAATGTTTGGCAGATACCTTATGCTTGTGCCAGTGCATGGCAGTCATGTCTTTGCTGAACACTTGCATACGGTACATACCTATATTGCGAATGTTATTATTCGGATCTTTTGTATGTATGCTTGGCAGGGTTATAAAACGTCCGCCATCTTTTGGCCAGCATTTCAATATTGGTAGTTTAGAAAGGTCAGGGTCATCCATTATTACTTCCTGACAAGCCCCTTTACCACTTACCACCTTTGGCATCCATGATGCAAATTTGCCCAATTGTGGCAGCATTGCTAGTTTTTCTAACAAACCGTTTTTCGGGCCGGTAAGCTTTTTGAATAACTCTTCTATGTCATGTGCTACCTCATCCAGATGTTCAACACCAAGTGCTATACACATCCTCTTTTCGCTTCCCATAGAGTTGATAAGCAGAGGGAAATCGGTGCCTGTATTCTCGAATAATAAGGCTTTGTTTTTATCTGCGGTTTTGGAAACACGGTCTGCTATTTCTGCAATTTCTAAAACAGGATCAACAAAAGTTTTGATCCTTACTAATTCACCCTCTGCTTCCAGCTTTTCTATAAACGCACTTAATGATCTGTATGCCATAATTGACTTTGTAACACTTGAACAGGGATAAAGTTAGCACACCAGATAGTATTTAATACAATAACTCTATAGGCATTAATAATGTCTATTTTTGTTGCCTGCTAATACCACCCCTTTTTGAATAATAAGAAAAATACATCTATGCTGTTTGCTAAGCGCATGTTGCTTGTTACTGTAAGTGGTATGTTGGTATTTTCTGTATTGAGCATCTATTCAATCGTAAAACAGAACTCCGCTAATAAGCATACACAAAACAGGGCGTATCAAAATCGAAAAAACAATCCATGGAATAATAGAGTGGTTGATTCTACTAATCTTCTTTTGAAAACAGGTGACCTGGTCGTACGCAGGGGTGATGATATGACCAGTTATATGTTATCAAGAATGAATGTGGAAGATAAGACTTACTCGCACTGTGGTATTGTAGTAGTTGAAGATGGCAAGCCATATGTATACCACAGCATCGGTGGGGAAGATAACCCGGATGAAGTATTGAGAAAGGATAGTGCTGCTTTTTGGTGCTCGCCCGCTAACAATTTGGCTTATGCTGTATATCGGTACTCTTACCCTGATACGATCATCAATAGCATTGTAAAATGCGTGGATAGTTTCTATTCGCAACAGATCAAGTTCGATATGGATTTTGACCTTGGTACAGATGATAGGTTGTATTGCTCAGAAATGATATATAAGGGACAAAAGATCGTATTGGGAGATAGCTTGAACATACTACCTCATCAACGCCTGGGACGTACGTATGTAGGTATAGATGACCTGTACCTGAATGGCAAGACGAAGCTCGTTTGCCAAATTAGATTTAAGTAATACCTTTGCCCATATTCAAACATATATCATGCTAAAATTCCGCCCGATACAATTGCTACTACTGTTATTTTCAGTAATTATAATGTCTTCTTGCTCACAGAATACCCCTGAAGCGGCAGCCAGAAAATTCCTTGAAGGATTCCATCATATGGAGTATGATAAAGCGCGACAGGTATCTACAGAGGAGACGAAGAACATGATAGATATTTTTGAGCAATTTGCGGTAGCCAGGCCTGATTCCGTAAAGAAAGAAGCAAGGGATATTAAGATAGAAATTCTGGATGTGCAGGAAGATGGTGATAAGGCAGTAGTGGTATATAAGACATCAGAAGAGCCTACAGAACAAAAACTGGACATGGTGAAGACCAACGGTAAGTGGCTGGCAAGCTTTTCAAAACAAGATAGTGTAGATGAAGATGAGGAGGGAGAGGAACAAGCGGAAGCCGAGGAATAGCAGTTTACGTAAATCTTCATCAAAATAACATATACAAAGGCTACTGTTTTTAGTAGCCTTTCTTTTTTACCTTTAGTTCATGGCACTTAATTACATCTGGGCTGCATTTTTTATCATAGGTTTTACCGTTGCTATTATTAAAGCTGCCGTCAGTGGCGACGGGCAGATGATGAGTAATGTGATGAATGGTATGTTTGATAGTGCCAAAACAGGCTTTGAGATATCTATCGGGCTAACGGGTATGATGGCCTTATGGCTGGGTGTAATGAAGGTGGGTGAAAAAGCCGGGGCAATAAGGATATTCTCAAGAGGAGTATCTCCCTTTTTCAGGGTTTTATTTAAAGGAGTACCAAAAGATCACCCCGCACAGGGAGGTGTAATGATGAACTTCTCAGCTAATATGTTGGGGTTGGATAATGCAGCTACCCCGTTAGGTCTTAAGGCCATGGATAGTTTACAGGAGCTGAATGACGGGGATAAGGAAACGGCTACAGATGCACAGATCATGTTTCTGGTGTTGAATACAGCAGGGGTTACGCTCATACCTACATCTGTTATTGCCATCCGCCAGACATTAGCTATTAAAGAGGGTATTACCGGGTTTAATGCAGCTGATATTTTTCTACCTACACTTATAGTAACCTTTATATCTTTTGTGGCAGGTATGATAGCTGTAGCCATGTACCAACGTACCAACCTCTTAAAAGCTCCTGTACTTGTATTTGTAGGAGGCTTTGGTGGTATCATTGCTTTGCTCTATTACTTCCTGTCTCAAATGCCGCCTGAAGAAATGAATACTGCCATAGGTACTATAGGTAGCAGTATCATAATGTTGTTAGTTGTTTTGTTCATAGGTGCGGGTATAGTAAAAAAGCAAAACGTATATGATAACTTCATAGAAGGTGCTAAAGAAGGGTTCAATGTAGCTATACGTATCATTCCTTATTTAGTGGCCATGCTTATTGCCATAAGCGTATTCCGTACTTCTGGCTGTATGGAGTACATAACTAGTGGTATTGGTTATGTCGTTTCATTAATGGGTTTGCCCACACATTTTGTCCCCGATCTGCCATTAGGTTTAATGAAGCCTTTAAGCGGTAGTGGTGCGCGTGGTATTATGGTAGATATTATTGAAGAGTACGGAGTTGATTCTTTCCAGGGTAAGCTTGCTGCGATCATGCAAGGCTCGACAGAAACTACATTCTATGTGCTGGCAGTATATTTTGGTAGTGTTGGTGTTAAAAATAGCCGTTATGCACTTTTGTGCGGGCTAATTGCCGACCTTGTAAGTGTAATTGTAGCGATAATAGTTGCTTATATGTTCTTCGGAAGTTCGCTTACGTAGACTGTTTATCAATTACTTTAGGTAACTGTGGCGGTACGTAATTTTCCATTCTTTCAAGCAGGCTATCCAGTTCCGGTTCAAATATCAATATAGAGCGTGCCCATTCGTTCAGGAAACCTTCATGTACCATCATGGTATTCATAGCTTTCAACGGATCATAATAACCGTTCACATTCAGCATGCCAACAGGTTTCTCATGTACACCAAGATAACCCCATGTCAACATTTCAAACATTTCTTCCATTGTGCCCCAACCACCGGGTAGCACGATCACGCTATCGCAACGATCATACATTTTGATCTTACGTTCGTGCATGGTATTTACCACTATCAGTTCGGTCAGCCCTTCGTGTACTACTTCTCTGGTTTTTAGGAAATGAGGTATTACACCCGTTACTTTACCATTATTATTCAATGCACCATCAGCAACTGCACCCATTAGCCCTATCTTAGCTCCGCCGTATACTATACCAATACCACGTTCGGCTAATGTTGCGCCGAGATAATATGCCTGCTCACGGTATACATCAAGGTAACCGTCACTTGAGCCACAAAATACTGCTATACTTTTCATTTGGTGTTGCTACATCAATATAGCTTTCAAAGGTAAGGCTATAAATTGAATAACCTGTTGCCCGAATATTAAATCGAGAACAGGTTATAAGAGATTCTTATTGAACAATTTTAAAGTACTTCTAACTGGTTGCGCAGTAGGTCTTCAAACTCGTCTCTTTCTCTTATAAGGAAGGCTTTACCATCTTTTATCATTACCTCAGCAGGTTTCAACCTCGAATTGAAGTTGCTGCTCATCTCAAAGCAATACGCACCCGCATTATGGAAGCATAGTATATCTCCTTCTCTAACCTCGCTCAATACCCTATCCCATGCAAAAGTGTCTGTTTCACAAATATTACCTACAATAGTATATATGCGTTTAGCACCATTATTGTTGGTGATGTTTGATATTTTATGGTACGACTCGTAAAACATCGGCCGTAATAAATGGTTGAAGCCTGAATCTACACCTACAAAAACAGTAGCGGGTGTTTGCTTGATGACGTTAGTACGAACCAGAAAACTTCCTGCTTCACTAACGAGGTATTTGCCGGGCTCGAACCATATTTCAAGTTCTCTGCCATATTCTTTCTCAAATTCTTTTACAGCCGCTGTAAGCTCTTTACCGAGTTCATATACATCTGTTTCTATCTCATCATCTTTATACGGTACCTTGAAGCCACTGCCTAGGTCAAGGTAATCAAGTGTATCAAAATGTCGCGCTATCTCAAACATCACTTCCAATCCACGTAAGAAAACATTGGCATCTTTAATCTCACTACCTGTGTGCATGTGCAGCCCTTTCACGTGTAGATTGGTAGTTTTTACTACACGCTCTATGTGGCGCATCTGGTGGATGGATATACCGAACTTACTGTCAATATGCCCGGTTGATATTTTATAATTGCCACCTGCTTCTATATGTGGGTTAATACGGATACAGATAGGGTATTGGTTACCATATTTATGTCCGAACTGCTCCAGAATAGATATGTTGTCAATATTGATGTTTACACCAAGTTCAGCACCTTCTGCTATTTCAGTAAAATCAACACAGTTAGGAGTAAATAATATATTCTCTTTATCAAAACCGGCCTTAAGTGCCAGCTTCACTTCGTTGATGCTCACGCAATCAATACTACTGCCTAAGCTGCATAAGTATTTGAGTACGTTGATGTTGGTCAGTGCCTTGCACGCATAAAATATTCTGGTAGGGTGGTCTTTAAACGCATCCTTCATTTTATTATACTGCTGTGCGATCTTCTCTGCATGATATACATAAGTAGGTGTGCCGTGTTCTTCGGCAATACGTATCAATTCTTCATTACTGACCGGTTCGTACATCGTTTTTTGATTTTAAAGTGTGCAAAAATAGAAAAAGAGCAGGTTATCTGTTGTTAACCCGCTCTTTATTGTAATTAGTTATTAGATTTTTATTGTTTGCCCTGTATTATTTCATCTACAACAGCGGGGTCGAGCAGGGTGGTGGTATCTCCCAATTGTTCTGTATTGCCTTCAGCTATCTTTCTTAGTATCCGGCGCATGATCTTACCACTACGTGTTTTAGGGAGCCCTTTTACAAACTGAATTTTATCAGGTTTGGCTATAGGACTGATGATCTTTGAAACAGTTTGAATAATATCTCTTCTTGCATGTTCTTCATCGTGGTGTATATGGTCTGTTATGATAAAAGCATAGATTCCTGTGCCTTTTACATCGTGCGGGTATCCTACTACCGCACTTTCTATCACACCATCGTGCATGTTAATGGCATTCTCCACTTCTGCGGTACCTATCCTGTGGCCACTAACATTCATGACATCATCTACACGCCCGGTAATACGGTAGTTACCATCAGCATCTCTTAAGCAGCCATCACCCGTAAAATATTTGTTCTGGTAAGTAGAGAAGTATGTTTGCCTGCACCTTTCATGATCGCCCCATGTAGTACGCAGTATAGATGGCCATGGGAATTTGATACATAAATTGCCAGATACGTTGTTGCCTTCAATTTCGTTGCCTTGTTCATCTACGAGTACCGGTTGTATGCCGGGTAATGGCAATGTAGCATGTGCAGGTTTTGCCGGAGTAACACCCGCAAGGTTAGAGATCATAATACCTCCTGTCTCTGTCTGCCACCAGGTATCTACTATAGGGCACCTTTCTTTACCGATATGCTTATGGAACCATTCCCATGCTTCTTCATTGATGGGCTCTCCAACGCTACCTAGTACTTTCAGTGAGCTTAGGTCGTGCTTTTTGACAGGGTCTAAACCTCGCGCCATCAGACTGCGAATAGCTGTAGGAGCAGTATATAATGTGCTGACTTTATATTTGTCTGTAATATCCCAGAAGCGTCCTGCATCCGGCCATGTAGGCACCCCTTCAAACATAAGTGTGGTAGCCCCTGCTGCCAATGGCCCGTAAACAATATAGCTATGCCCGGTTATCCAGCCGATGTCAGCTGTACAGAAGTACACTTCGCCGGGTTGGTATTGAAATACATTGACAAATGAATAGGTAGTATATACCATATAACCTGCACATGTATGTACAACTCCCTTAGGTTTGCCGGTTGACCCTGATGTGTAAAGGATAAATAACTCGTCTTCTGCATCCATTGCTTCTGCTTCCAGTTCAGTAACATCACTAACCTTTTGCATTTCATCATCCCACCATACATCACGGCCTTTTATCATGCTTACAGGTTCCTGTGTTCTCTCATATACAAATACTTTCTTCACGAACGGGCACTGTGTCAACGCTTCATCTACAACTGACTTTAGTGGTATAGATTTTACACCCCTGAATGCGCCATCGCAGGTAATGATGTATGCAGCATGAGCATCAATTACCCTGTCAGCGATGCTTTTAGCACTAAACCCGCCAAATATCACTGAATGTATAGCACCTATCCTGGCGCATGCTAATACTGCTATTGCCAGTTCGGGCACCATACCCATGTAGAGGCATACACGGTCACCTTTTTTTACACCGTTATTTTTCAGGACAGCTGCAAATCGGCATACCTGCACATGAAGCTCCTTATAAGTAATGATCCTATTGGCCTCTTCAGGACTGTTAGGTTCCCATATTATGGCTGTTTCATCGCCCTTTTGTGCAAGATGCCTATCCAGGCAGTTTTCGGTAATGTTCAGCTTTGCATTAACAAACCATTTCACATCAGGGGTCTTAAAGTCCCACTCGAGTACTTTATCCCATTTTTTCTTCCAGGTAAAGGTCTCTGCTATTGATTCCCAAAACTGCTCCGGTGCTTCAGTGCTCTTCTTGTACTGTTCATTATATGCCTCTAAACTCTTTATTTGAAAAGGGTATGCCATTATATTGTGTTTTAATTGAAACTACTAAAAAATGACTGCTTACTGTAATGAGCACTTAATTGAAAAAAAACAATAATTCTTTCCAACGAAAAATATATTATAACCGTCTGTTAAACATATAGATATATGTTTTAGGAATACCTTAACTTTATTACAGTAGTCCGATAAAGCCTCCAACCTGATGGTTAAAATGTTTAGATTTTGTGCCTTATTGAGCCTGTTATTGGCTCCTTTTTTATCATTTGCGCAGCCTAATGCAGATTTTACTGCAAATGTTACGGCAGGCTGTGAGCCTCTATTGGTACAGTTTAATGCGCATTCGTCTGTTCAAAGCAGCAGCTATACACATAGCTGGAATTTAGGAGGTACCACCTCTGCACAAACCAACCCATCAAAAATATTTGCTTCATCAGGATCGTTTACTGTTACGCACACAGTTACCGGCCCCGGAGGCACGAAAACAGAAACTAAAACAGGATATATTACTGTTCACCCTAAACCCACAGTTGATTTTGAAGGGTCACCATTGTTAGGATGTCCTCCTCTATCAGTAAAATTTACAGACAAGAGTACATTGAATACTACTGGTGCAGGTACTTATTTCTGGATATTCACCAATAGTGCACCATCAACTGCACAAAATCCTACCAATGTATATAATGACGGCCCATACGATGTGACCTTAAAAGTCATAAACAGTAAAGGTTGTCCGGCAGAGCTTACTAAAAAGAAATATGTAGATGTATATGACAAACCTACTGTCACATTTACGGCCAATAAAACGGAGTTTTGTACAGCACCTGCTACTGTAAGTTTTAGCTCAACGGTTACCGGTAATCTGGGGCCCTATACCTACGATTGGGATTATGGAGATGGTAGTACACATGGGACTACGCAAAACGTAACGCATACTTTTACAGGACCCGCTCCGAAAGATTATACAGTTACATTGACCGTAACCGATAAGAATAACTGTAAGACCATCATTACAAAAAATAAGTACGTAAAAATATACGACCCCAAAGCCAACTTCACAGCACCTGATACTGTTTGTCTGCACGAAGAAGTAAACTTTACCAATACATCCAATGCAGGCATTACGGGACAGAAATGGAATTTTGCTGACGGATCGCCGGAAGATATTAACGTAAATGCAAAGCACCCATACACCGCTCCCGGAACATATAATGTACGGTTGGTAGTATTCTATGGTAATGGTTGTTCTGATACAGTATTTAAACCTGTAGTAGTAAGGCCAAGGCCTGATGTGAATTTTTATATAGACCCTGATACTTTGTGCCCTGCACCACAAACAGTACAATTCTTTACCGATTCTGTTTTCTCGGTATATAAATGGGATTTTGGAGATGATAATAACAATACCAGCACGCAGGCAACGCCTACACATACTTACAATAAGAACGGGCAGTATAGTGTGACCTTTATTGGTGAAGACCGTTTTGGGTGTAGAGACACTTTAGAGAAGTATTTGTATGTGAAGATATTCCCGCTCGAGTTACATGCCTTCTCTCAAGATTCAATGACAGCACCTGATACTTCAGGTTGTATCCCACTGAAGCTTTATTTTAAAAATAACCTGTACAGAGATAGCGGGTTTGCATATCCTTACCCTGTTAAGAAATATCGTTGGGATTTTGGTAATGGAGATACATCTAACTTAAAAGAGCCGGTATATACTTATACAGATACAGGCAGGTTCAGGGTAATACTGGACGTTGAGACAATACAAGGCTGCACGGTTTCTGACACATTCTATGTAGAAGCAGGTATTACACCAACAGCAGGCTTTACTGCTACGCCACTAATTGTATGTAATAATCAGGAAGTATACTTTACAAACACTACTATCGGCTGGAATCCTATGAAGTATCGGTGGGACTTTGGTGATGGCGGTATGAGCAGCTCTGTTAACCCAACATACACCTATTCTCAGCCTGATACCTATACGGTTATATTGACGGCAATACACTACGGTTGTATTGATACTGCTATGCGGGAAGATTACATTATTGTATTAGAGCCTGACGCAAGGTTTAGTATGGATCCTTTAGTAGATTGTACCGAGCCGTTAAAAGTGAAATTTACCAACACATCAGTAGGTAGTGATAGTGTATTCTGGAGGTTGGGAGATGGAACAACGAGCACACAGAACAATCCCTCTCATACCTACACTGCCAATGGTACTTATACTATTACGTTAATAGCATATAATTTTATTACGGGATGTGTAGATAGCACCAGTGATATTATATATATAGGCGATAACCCACCCGATTTTACCCAGAATAAACGACAATTATGCGAGGGAGATTCCGTGACCTTCTGGGCATACCTGACCATGGATACAAGCCTGGCTAATTTTGATTATTATGTTAATGGCAGTAAGGTCTCTTCGATTGAAGCTACTTACACACATACCTTTAATACTGCCGGGCTGTATACTATAATGGTAGTGTCTACAGACCCGGATGGCTGTAAGGATACTGTTGAAAAAGTAAACTGGATAACCGTAGGAGGGCCGAAAGTGGGTTTCTTAACAGATACACCATTTGTGTGCAAGCCTGATACTATATTTTTTACTGATACATCGTATACACATGCAGGTACCAGTATCGCAAACAGGTTATGGCGTTTCGGTACAGGGCCTAATGACACTTTGCTTACTACTTCAAAAACAGCGAGCAAATTTTACGATACAGTGGGAGATTATGATATCACGCTGGTTGTAACGGATAATATAGGTTGTAAAGATAGTCTGATACTGCCTGAGCATGTACACGTTTTGAAACCTATCGCAGGATTTACAGTAGATAAAGATGTGTGCGTCAATGATTCAGTATTATTCACTAATACATCAACTAATGCGGCAACTCAGCTATGGACCTTTGGTGATGGTAATAGTTCAACAGCTTATGAACCCAAACATATATATCGTTCAAAAGGGATCTTCAACACAAGATTGATAGTTACAGATAGTATTGGTTGTAAAGATACCGCCGTATTTAACTCTGTACAGGCAAGGAAACCAAATGCCGGGTTCACACTAAGTGATTCTATTTCAATATGCCCGAACTTTATTGTGAAGTTCACCAATACCTCAACTAATTACAGAACACTGAGGTGGGATTTTGACAATGGTAACTTCTCTACCCTGAAAGACCCGACTACCATTTTTGTTGATCCTGATGAATACGATGTAAAGCTCATTGTAAAAGATAGTTTTGGTTGCGCAGATACTGCAACAAGAAAAGTACAGGTATTGGGTTATGGAGGAGCATTTAGTTACGATACGACTTTTGGTTGTGTACCACTGACGGTAAACTTTGAATCGGGCGTTAACGGTCAGGTGCCATCTATGATATGGGATTTTGGCGATGGTGTTACCAAGCAGGTAAGCCAGAGTGGTAAGATCAGCTATACGTACTTAACACCGGGTAAATATGTACCACAGATGGTATTTAACGATGGGTTGGGTTGCAACACAACCAGTAAAGGGCCGGATACTATCTATGTAGATGATATTGACGCTGACTTTGATGTAGGCCCTGCTTGTGAGTATTCTCAGGTGCAGTTCTTTGATAAGTCAGTAAGTTACCTGTCGCATGTAAGTGCTAACAGGTGGGAGTTTCATGATGGTAGCCTGAGTGCTTTAAAAGACCCTAAGAAGAAATACGGCCCGCCGGGACAATATGATGTAACACTGATCTCAACCAATGCAAATGGTTGTAAGGATACATTGTACACTGCAATAGTGGTACATGAACCAATGCCTGTAAATGCAGGTGCCGATACGATCATTTGTTTAGGAGATTCAGCAACACTGAGGCCTAGCGGTGGGGTTACATATGTATGGTCTCCGCTGGCTAAGCTATCATGCGACTCTTGTGAAAATCCTAAAGCATACCCTACTGATAGCTCTATGTTTACCGTGATAAGCACAGATGTCAACGGTTGCCATGATACCGCTGATGTATGGGTAGGCATTAAAACGCATGTTACCAGTATAGCAGGTGGTGATGGTGAGATATGTTATGGCGAGTTCAGGCAACTGAATGTATCCGGTGCTGTCAGCTATGCCTGGATACCATCAACGGGGTTGAACGATGCAACAAGCTCGCAACCTTTGGCAAGCCCGCCTGCTACAACCATATATACAGTAGTGGCCTATGAGGGTAGCTGTATACCAGACACCAATAGGGTAGAAGTAGTGGTACACCCGCTACCTGAAGTAGAAGTGCAGGGAGAAGCTACCATAGTGGCAGGTAATACCACAGACCTGCTGGCTACAGGTAAGCATATTGCCCGTTACGAATGGAGCCCATCCAATACATTGAGTTGTATGGACTGTCGCAACCCGATAGCAGAGCCATATAAGACCACCCGATATGTAGTAAGAGTGTTCAGCAAGTTTGAATGTGTAGACTCGGCAGATGTAACGATAACCGTACTCTGTGACCAGAGCCAGGTGTTCATCCCGAATACATTTACGCCTAATGGTGATGGTGTGAATGATATATTCTGTGTGCGTGGTGTAGGTATTGAGAACATCAGCACGTTCAGGATATTCAGCAGGTGGGGCGAGTTGTTATTTGAAAGAACGAACATACAGATAAACGATAAGCAGAACGGCTGGGATGGTACTTATAACGGAGAGGTGCTGCCACCTGATGTATATATGTATATAGTAGAAGGTGATTGTGAGAACGGCGATAAATTGCAATGGAAGGGCGATGTAACGATCATCAGGTAAATGTGAAGAAGATTTTTTATGAAAAGACTATTAACAGCAATATTGATATTTTGGTCGTGCATGGGTAATGCGCAGGATATTCACTTTTCGCAGTTTTACGAAACGTCTATCCTCAGGAACCCATCGCTTACAGGCATATTTTCCGGCGACTATAAAGTAGGGGTGATGTACCGCCAGCAATGGTCATCTATCAGCAACCCGTTCCAGACTGCGCTGCTAAGTGCGGAAATGAGAATGCCTATTCGTGGTGATGCGAACGATTTTATCAGCTTCGGATTATTATCTTACTATGATAAGGCAGGCAGTATCAACCTGCAAACTGTTACAGTCTACCCGGCCATTAATTACAACAAAGCATTGGAGGATGCGCACAACTCTTTTCTGTCAGTAGGTTTTACAGGTGGGTTCATACAAAGAAGCTTCGACCCCGGTAAGGCAACTTTTGATAATCAATACCAGAACGACCGTTTTGACCCCGCTAACCCGACAGGCGAGAATCTGCCAGACCCCAGCTTTACACAGTGGGATATGGGTGCCGGCTTCAGCTTCAATAGTAGTGCGGGTAAGAACAATAATATGAACTACATTTTAGGGGCATCAGGCTACCACTTCTCGCGCCCTAAGTATTCTTTCAGTACAGAGGATGAAGTAGAGCAGGCCATCAGGTGGAACGTAAATGCAGGCCTGAGTGTAAAAGTAAATGAGCAGTTTGCATATCAACTGCATGGTAACTACATGCGCCAGGGTACGTACAACGAGGCTATAGTAGGTGCGTTGCTTGGCTGGACGAAAGAGAGCGCCAGAACGGGTGATCAGTTCGTGATGTCTGCCGGAATGCTGTACCGATATGCTGATGCTGTGATACCTGTGGTCAGGCTGGTATATTCAGGATATTCCTTCGGGTTCAGTTATGATGTAAATGCCTCTAAACTCACTACTGCCAGTAACCTGCGTGGTGGTTTTGAGATAACGGTATTCAAGACAGGGCTCTTCCGCGATCCTAAGTTTGAAAAGAGCCGCACCCTCTGCCCGCATTTTTATTAGGCAAACTGGTACTGGTTCCCGCCGCGGCGGGACGACCGCTACTCCTTGTTTGGATTTATTCCCGTCATTGCGAAGTAGTATTTGCAGCGACAAATACGTATGAAGCAATCTCGAAATAGCAGGAGTGTCTCTCGCGAAGCAAGATTGCTTTGTCACATCTCTTACAAGATGCTCCGCGCAATGACCAACTGGTCATGGTCGCACGTGCGACCGCGACCTTTTTTCGTTTTATATACCATACGTTTGTCATGCTGAACTTGATTCAGCATCTCGAGAAACACAGATATTCAATACTCGAGACCCTGAATCAAGTTCAGGGTGACCATGTGTGTGTATTTGGTACTGGTCGCACGTGCGACCGCGCCTAATCGTATAGCAAAACATGGTTATTGCGAAGACTGTAAGGATGAAGCAATCTGTTTTTCTTCTGCTTAGATTGCTTCGTCGTTCCTCCTCGCAATTACCGAATAATGTGAGCAATGGTACTGGTCGCACGTGCGACCGCTCCTCCTCGTATAGCAAAACATGGTTATTGCGAAGACTGTAAGGATGAAGCAATCTGTTCTACTCTATATAGATTATTTTGCTCTCCGAATGCTTCAGGAGCCCGCGCAATGACGCGAGTAAGAGGTTCTTTGCCACAGGTGACGAACACCTGCAATAGTGTGAGACTGTGAACAGCCTGCTCTTATTGGCTCGGAGGAGTGTATTTTACAATGTCAATCCCGACACCATTAGGATCGACAATTGCAAAGTGCCTGTCACCCCATGCTTCATCTCTTATTTCAATACTAATAGCCACACCTTTGGCTTTTATTTCCTCATATAATTTATCAACATCATCTACTTCTATTGTTAGGTAGGCACCCTGGCCGTTATAAGCTTTTTGAAATAATGGTTTTTGTGTAGGATGGTCAGGTTTTAAAAATGATATTTCATATTCTTTATCAGGTGTATGCATTAATAAATAAAAATCGTTCTCAAAAGTGACACCAAAGCCCAGATTATTAGAGTAGAATAGTTTGGTTTCTGCAAGCTTATCTGTAATTATTCCTGAATTTAATTTCATACCATTGATTTTTTGCTGATTTGAATCTTGTGAATAAATATTTGTATTAAATAATACCACCACCAATGTTGTTAATATGTACTTCATGATATATTGTTTTTATTAGTACAATATTCCAACAATTCGGGCATCTGAAATAGTAAAAAAAGGACATAATTACCGGTCAAATACTTTGCCGGGTGTAATACCATAGAAAGCCTTGAAATCTTTAATGAAGTGAGATTGATCAAAGTATCCTACGTCAAGAAACAGCTTGTTCTGTTTCAGGCTTTGTTGTGAAGGTTTTGCTTTAAGTATATTTTGGAAACGAACTACTTTGCTGAAGGTTTTGCATGACGTCCCTACATAAAATTCAAAAAGACGCCGAAGTTGTCTGTTACTAACACCTGTATTCAGGTCAGTTTCAATATTAAGCACACCTTGTTTCTGAAGGATAATGTTCAGAGCATCATACATTCTGCGGTCATCATCAATATTTGCGGTAGTAACAACGCTTAAAAAATGATTGTTTAATGCGTCAATGATGTATTCGATGTCTTGGTTTGCGTCAATGTTATTTTCAATAAAATCTGATGTAATTGTAACAACGTTGTCTAAATGCTCATAGCGATTGCTTAGAGTAGATGCATCTATTTTATATAGTTGAGGGAAAATTGTCGGAAAAAATCTAATACCGATATAGTTGAATTCATATTCTAAAGAGAAAGTAGTGTATTTGTCACAGAAGCCCATAACAAACCTATCAGAGGTTTTATTCAGATTGAAGAAAATATCTATACACCCATCTGCAACAACCCGATATGTAAAAGGCGATGAAATTTTTTTATTCGTTTTCAGTTGCCAATAGCAGTATATGTATTCTTGCAGTTCATTAGCAGGCAGAAACTCTTGATATACAATGTCTGTACCGGCGTTTTTAATAGTTGGCTGTACAGGTATATATAGCTCTTTTATGCCCAATATTGTTCTCATATACTCTATTACTAAAGATAAAAAATATAGTGCATGACGTATGTCAGCAAGATAATGTTCTTGCCTCTGTTGGTGCCTGCCCCGTAGATGCAGTAGTTCTTCGCGATTAGTTTTTGGTCATGGTCGCACGTGCGACCGCTCCTCGTGTATAGAAAAACATGGTTATTGCGAAGACTGTAAGGATGAAGCAATCTGTTTTTCTTCTACTTAGATTGCTTCGTTGTTCCTCCTCGCAATTACCGAATGATGTGAGCAATGGTCATGGTCGCACGTGCGACCGCGCCACCACAAAACAAAAACCCCCTCGGTAAAACCGAGAGGGCTTAAAATATATATCGGGTGTATTGTATTACATACCCATGCCCATACCGCCCGGCATTCCACCGTGGTCATGGCTGTGTCCGCCTTCATTTTCTTCCGGCTTGTCAGCTATCACACACTCAGTGGTCAGTAGCATACTAGCGATTGACGCAGCATTTTCCAGTGCTACACGGCTCACCTTAGTAGGGTCTATAACACCTGCGCTCAACATGTTCTCATACTCTTCAGTACGAGCGTTGAAGCCGTAGTCGCCCTTGCCTTCTTTCACTTTCTGTACTACGATAGAACCTTCGATACCTGCATTCTCAACTATCTGGCGCAATGGCTCTTCAAGCGCACGGCGTACGATAGCGATACCTGTGGTCTCGTCATGGTTAGCACCTTCAAGCGTTGCTATAGCTTCGATAGAACGGATGAAAGCGATACCACCACCCGGTACGATGCCTTCTTCTACAGCAGCACGTGTTGCGTGCAGTGCATCATCTACGCGGTCTTTCTTCTCTTTCATTTCTACTTCTGTAGAAGCACCAACATACAATACAGCTACACCGCCGCTTAGCTTAGCCAAACGCTCTTGTAACTTTTCTTTATCGTAATCGCTGGTAGTAGTTTCCATCTGCGCTTTTATCTGGTTGATACGCGCTGTGATGTTCTCTTTTTCACCTTTACCATCAACGATAGTTGTGTTGTCTTTATCGATTGTGATGCTCTCAGCCTGTCCAAGGTGCTCCACTGTAGCATTCTCCAGTTTGTAACCCTGCTCTTCGCTGATAACTGTACCACCTGTTAGTACAGCAATATCCTGTAGCATTTCCTTACGACGGTCGCCGAAGCCCGGAGCTTTTACAGCAGCTATCTTCAGAGAACCACGTAGTTTGTTCACTACCAGTGTAGCCAGTGCTTCACCATCTACATCTTCAGCAATGATCAATAGCGGGCGTCCGCTTTGTACAGTGCTTTCAAGTAGCGGAAGGATATCCTTCATCGTGCTGATCTTCTTATCGAATATCAGGATGTAAGGGTTATCCAGCTCTGTCTGCATTTTCTCCGTATTAGTTACGAAGTACGGACTCAGATAACCACGGTCGAACTGCATACCTTCTACCACCTCAACAGTAGTATCAGTACCTTTTGCTTCTTCTACAGTGATCACACCTTCGTTACCTACTTTCTCCATTGCCTGTGCTATCAGCTTACCTATTTCGTTATCGCTGTTAGCTGAGATAGTAGCCACCTGCTCTATCTTCTGATTGTCGTTACCTACTTTCTCAGATTGAGACTTAAGGCTTTCAATAACAGTAGCTACCGCTTTGTCTATACCGCGCTTCAGGTCCATCGGGTTAGCACCTGCTGCTACGTTCTTCAAACCTTCTTTGATGATAGCCTGAGCCAAAACGGTTGCAGTTGTAGTACCGTCACCTGCTACATCAGCAGTTTTAGACGCTACTTCTTTCACCATCTGTGCACCCATGTTCTCGATAGCATCTTCCAGCTCTATCTCTTTAGCTACAGTCACACCATCTTTAGTGATAGCCGGAGCACCGAATTTTTTCTCGATCACTACATTACGGCCTTTTGGTCCTAATGTTACTTTTACCGCATCTGCAAGAGTGTCTACACCCTTTTTCATTTTGTTGCGGGCATTTGTATTGAAAAACAATTGCTTTGACATAATATCTACAGTTTTTTCTGTTTACGAATTTGAATTAATGTGCACAGGCATGACCTGTGTTAACAACAGTTAGATTACAGCAAGAATATCGCTCTCGCGCATGATCAGGTAGTCACTACCTTCCAGTGAAAGCTCAGTGCCGGCATACTTACCATAAAGTACAGTATCACCTGCTTTTACGGTCATCGGTTCATCTTTCTTACCCGGGCCTGCTGCCACTACAGTACCACGCTGTGGTTTCTCTTTTGCAGTGTCAGGAATGATGATGCCGCTTGCAGTTTTTTCTTCTGCGGCTGCCGGTTGTACCAGTACCCTGTCGTGGAGGGGCGTAATGTTCACATTGTTAGCCATAGTCAAACAATATTTATTTTTTGATAATTGATTTTAAGTTCAAACCTACAACTGCACTTTCTGTGCCATTGCGCTGTGTCAGTCATTTTTGCAGTATTTGTCTGAAATGCAGTATTTGCCTTGCTTTTTTGGCAGTCAACATTTCATATGTACCTATTGTTATAATCATTTTGACAGGATAAAAGCCTCTTGTACATTTACGCAAAATCTTTATAACTATGGCAATAGAAAAAGGGCAACAAGCACCCGACTTCACATTATTCGATTCTGATAAAAACGAGGTGAAACTCAGCGACTTACGTGGCGATAACGTATTATTATTATTCTACCCGCTGGCATTTACAGGCACCTGTACCAAAGAGGTATGTATGGTGCGCGATGGTATGGATATTTATAATAATGCCAATGCAAAGGTATTGGGCATCTCTATCGATAATGTATTCATACAGGACAAGTTCAAGAAAGAGCACAACCTGCAATTCCCGTTATTGAGTGATTTCAATAAAACAACCATTAAAGATTATGGTATAGTACACGATACTTTCGCTTTTGGAATGAAGGAAGTAGGTAAGCGTTCTGCATTTGTAGTAGATAAAGAAGGCTTTGTGCAGTATGCAGAAGTGCTGGACGACCCGACACAACTACCAAATTTTGAAGCAATACAGGATACTTTGAGTAAATTGAACTAATTAGAAGATTAATTAGTAGTGTTGGAAGAGCAGCCTATTCGGCTGCTTTTTCTATTACGTGTTTTTTGTACAACATTCTTACCAGTCCATCGGCCAAACCTATTTTAGGTACATATATATCCTCGGCACCGGCCCATTTCATAATAGATGTATATATCTGCAGTGCGGGTACGATCACATCTGCTCTGTCTGCACGGAAGTTGTAGAGGTGCATCCGTTCTTCTACTGTGCTTGAGGCCAGTTCTTTATAGTAATCTTTCAGTAACTCGAGGGTGAGCATCTTGCCTTCTTTTCTCTTGGAGACTGAGAATACTTTGTTGATATTACCTCCGGTACCAATGGCTGTTACAGGGGCGTATTCTTTTACATGTGTTTTGATGTACCATTTCATATGCTCCCATTGCTCATCAGTAACACTGTTGTTCAGTAGCCTTATAGTACCAATGTTGAAAGACTCTTTGAAAATAGTATGGTCATTAGCATGAAAAGTAACTTCTGTACTGCCGCCACCCACATCAATATATATGTAAGACTTTCCTTCGGTCAGGTGGTCGGCTATATGTGTATCATATAATATGTTGGCCTCTTCCTTACCACTTATTACATTGATATTTATATCAGTTTTTTTCTTTATTTCTTCCAGTATCTCGGCACCGTTCTCAGCATCGCGCATAGCAGATGTAGCACATGCTTCCATAGCTTCTACATTATATATCTGCATCAGCAGTTTATATATAATGATCGTATCTACCAGCTTTTTGCGTTTTTCATCAGATATTCTTCCATCCGAAAAAACATCGAAGCCTAGTCTTAACGGTATACGTAACAGTGTAAGTTTGGTATAGTCTACCGTTCCGTCTTTATATACAGATGCTTGTGAAATAAGTAACCTTGCAGCGTTAGATCCTATATCAATAGCGGCTAATATCAATTTTTATATCGTTTATTATATAAGTACTCGTAAGTTTTTTCCTGAGCCCTTACTATCGGTGCTCCTTCTTCACGTTGAACGTAATCATTTTTTTGGTCATTATCCAATATTCTGGCTTTTACATTTCCTGCAAGCTGAATATTGACCATATCTATCAGCTCCTGTTTAATGTCTGCATCCAATATCGGGCATGCTATTTCTATGCGATGGTCAATGTTACGCACCATCCAGTCGGCAGATGAGATATACACTTTCTCGTCTCCCCCGTTATGGAAGATAAATATCCTAGAATGCTCCAGATAACCGTCTACAATGCTAATAGCATGTATCGGTTTTTTGAATGCTTTCTGGTCGGTATAGAGACAGCAGTTACTACGGCATATCAGCTTAATATCTACTCCTGCTTTTGCTGCTTCATACACTTTGCCTATCAGGTGGTCGTCTACCAGGCTGTTCAGCTTTATGGTCATTGCAGCCGGTAGTTTTTTCTTTGCTGCTTTTATCTCGTTATCTATCAGATCACTAAAGGTAGTGCGCATATTTATAGGAGATACCGGCAAGGTTTTTATCTTCTTCAATAGCTCAAACCCCGGGGTAGGAGATTCAAGGAAGTCAAATACCTTATTGATGTCAGCCATAAAAGACCTGTTGGTCGTTAGCAGGCAGGTGTCTCCGTATATCTTTGCGGTACTCTCGTTGAAGTTGCCTGTTGAAATGAACCCGTATTGTTTGGTTTTTTTGAATTCTCGTTTTTTGATGACACATATCTTGGCGTGTACCTTCATATTAGGGATGCCTAACAATACTTTTACACCCTCTTCTTCCAGTTTTTCCCTCCAGTATAAATTGTTTTCTTCATCAAATCGGGCACGTAATTCCAGCACCGCAGTTACCTGTTTACCGTTACGTACAGCGTTGATCAGTGCGTTGATGATCTTTGAATCTTTGGCAAGGCGGTAACAGGTTATTTTAATACTCTGCACAAAAGGGTCAATAGCAGCTTCGCGCAACAGGTCTATTATCGGGTCGAAAGAGTGGTAGGGAAAGTTCAGCATAATGTCTCTTTTCTCTATCTCATCCATTATTCGGCAGGGTTGGTGCAGGTATGGGTGCACAAAAGGTTTGGGACGAGATACCATGTCATCAAATACATGGGAAGGGAAATCCATAAAATCTTTGAAGTTATGTATACGTCCGCCCGGAATCAGATTGTCTTTCTTAGACAGGTTAAGTCTTTTTGTCAAGTAGTTGAGTAAGTTCGCATCAATATTCCTGTCAAAAACGAAACGTGTGGCACGGCCTTTTTTTCTATTCTTCAAACTCTTTTCCAGCTCTTCTATCACATCTGTATTCTCATCATTATCAATATCTAATTCAGCATCTCTGGTCACTTTGATGATATACCCTAAAAAACGGTTGAACCCAAATGGCGCGAACAAGTTAGGCAGGTTGTACCTGATAATGTCTTCTATGAGTATTATATCATGAACATCTTTTTCTGATGGTAAGGGTATAAATCGTGGCAATACCTTAGTAGGTATCTCGATCATGGCATAGCGTTGTAGCATAGGGTTATTCGTGTTCCCTAATACACATGCCAGATATATGGACTTATCTCTTATGAAGGGCATCTCCGGGATACTTTCCAGCATCAGTGGTATTATCTGTGTGCGTACCCTATCGTTAAAGTAGTTGGTAACAAACTCTTTTTGTTCCTTATTAAGTTGCCGCTCTGTTTTTATATTAATATTCTTCTTTGCTAGTTCATGTATTATCTCTGCAAATGTCTCGTCAAACACCGTTTGCTGGTGCATCACTATTTGCTGTATCTTGTTAAGGATGTTACCCGGGTTTTGTTCCAGATGAACGCGGGCAGCTTTACCGAGACGTACCATGCGGCTGAGCGTAGCTACCCTTACACGGAAGAATTCATCAAGATTATTAGAGAATATCCCTATGAAACGCAAACGGTCGTAGATGTAATTATTAGGGTCTTTGGCTTCTTGCAATACACGAGCATTGAAAGAAAGCCAACTTATATCTCTTGCTATGGTACGCTTGCTGGATTTCACTTGAGTAACGTTTTGTTTCAGAGTATACAAAACTAACTGCTAACGAAATAGTTGCAGTATATTCTAATATACAAAACAGATAATTTACATTTTCTTAATATGCTCAATAATTGAGCTGGTAGAGTAGCCCTCTACAAAAGGAATGATCTCAACTGCTCCGCCATAGCTTTGTACATATTCGGCACCTACGATACTGTCAACGGTATAATCACCGCCTTTTACCAATACATCCGGACGTACCTGTTTTATCAGTTCTTCAGGTGTTGCTTCATCAAACAAGCAAACCGCATCTACAAGGAGTAATGATGCCAGTTGTAAAGCTCTGTCCTGCTCATGGGTTATTGGACGATCCTTACCCTTGAGTTTTTTTACTGATGCATCTGTATTAAGGCCTACCAGTAGTTTGTGGCCGTAGTTGGCAGCGTCTGCTATTAAATGTAAATGGCCCTGATGTAGAATATCAAAACATCCGTTAGTGAATACGATCTTTTTGCCTTCATATCGCCAGCGGTTACAGCTTAGAGCAACGGCATCTCTTGTCAAGATCTTATTTTGTATCCATTGAAGTTTGTTCATTTTTCTTACGGCTGTTGTATATAGGTAACAATATTAAGGAAATAAGGCCCAATACAATAACTACCCCTGTCTGCACACTCCAGGATAACCATCCGAAAGCCAAGCCATATGCCTCTGCAATACCGTAGAAAAGCAATATTTTACCTACCAGATATGGGTATGCACCTATTCCTCCTTGTGTAAATATCATACCCACACTACCAAAGATGAGTACGACCAAAGCGCACATGCCAGATAGATGTTCTAACTCCTGCATGCTCCAAAAGCCCAAAACCAGCAGGAACCAATAGCTAGTCCATAATAGAACCGTATAAAGAAGAAATTTAAACCTTGTTTTTAAGTTAAGTATTGATCTTATACCATCACTCAAGCCTTTTATGAATCGTCCTACCTTAGATTCTCTGAATCTCCTATATACTAGTACCAATGTGATTATCATAAGTACCCCTGCTATCATTACAAAAATAAAGACATTGGTTTTTTCAGATACCTTGCCAAAAAGATCTTGTGCGTATTCTCCAATCACATCTGCTTCCAAAAAAACAGCTGCAACTGTAACCAGTATCAGGCAAAGCATATCAAAAGCACGTTCAGCAACTATGGTACCTATCATTTTATCTGCAGGCACTTTTTCGTAGCGTGCCAGTATGGTACATTTAGCCACTTCTCCCGCCCTTGGTAGAACAAGGTTGGCCAGATAGCCTATCATTACGGCAAATGTGGTATTAGTGGTATCAGGACGTATGTCTACCTCCTGCAATAACAGCTTCCAACGTAATGCTCTGAAATAGTGAGATAAAAAGCCTACTACAAATATGGGTGCCAGTAACCATAGTCTTACGCCTTTTATAGCTGCTATCATACTGTCCTTCTGCTCATCAGAAAGCTGGGCAGACATGTAGAAAATGATGGCGATGCCTAAGCCAAGAAATACTACATACTGCAGTATGGTAACCAGAAGCTTCTTATTCATATTAATACCGGTATCAGAGCTTGTTATCTTCTTTCGGGAAGATGACTATGGGCTCGTGTTTTTTCGCCTCTTCAAAAGGCATGGCAGCGTAAGAGATAATAATAGCAGTATCGCCTACGGTAAACTTTCTGGAAGCAGGGCCATTCAGGCATATCATGCCGGAGCCCCTTGTTCCTTTTATCACATATGTCTCCAGTCTTTCACCATTTTCAATATTCAGTACCTGAACTTTCTCGTTCTCTATCATGTTTGCCGCATCCATCAGGTTCTCATCAATAGTGATACTACCCATGTAGTGCAGGTTGGCTTCCGTTACCCTTACACGATGGATCTTAGACTTCATTACTTCTATCTGCATAGCGGCGCAAAGGTACGACTTTACAAAATGTTTTTCAGGAATGAAGATATATATAATGTAATAGCAATGCGTTAATCTGTTGCTATTATTGATGTATATAGGAGTATATACACTTAAAGGTGTCAGATAATAAAAAAGCGATACCGTCAGGTATCGCTTTTAAAACTAAAAAATGTATCAGAATTATTCTCCTACTACTTCAAAGTCTATTTCTATCACTCTTTCTTTACCGAAGTCGATCTGTGCTTTGAAAGTACCTACTTCCTTAACATCATCTACTATGCTGATGCGCTTACGGTCAATTTCATAACCTTTTTGCTCACGTATAGCACGGCCAAGCTGGATAGATGTTACAGAACCGAATATCTTGCCTGAAGTACCGGTTTTTGCACCTACTTTCACAGGGCTTTCTTTTAACACCTCAGTCACTTTAGCGATCTCAGCAAGTAATGCATCTTCACGCTTTTGGATCTGCTTGCGGCGTTCTTCCAGTTCTTTCCTGTTAGATTCACTAGCTTCTACAGCTATTTTATTAGGTATCAGGTAGTTGCGGGCATATCCCGGTTTTACTTGTACCAGTTCGTGGGCAGCGCCCAGATTATCTACGTCTTTAATTAATATTACTTCCATGACTGTTTATACTACTTTAAAAGGTCAGTAACATAAGGCATAAGTGCCATCTGGCGTGCCTTTTTAATAGCCTGTGCCACTTTGCGCTGGTATTTCAGCGAGTTACCTGTTATGCGGCGTGGTAACATTTTACCCTGTTCGTTCACAAACTTTTTCAGGAATTCTGCATCCTTATAGTCGATGTACTTGATACCCATTTTCTTGAAGCGGCAATACTTCTTTGGACGCTTCTCAACACGGGTAGTTGTCAGGAATTTTATATCGTTTTGTCTAGCCATTTTTTCAGAATTTTAAAGGGTTAAGCTTCAGTTGGTTCTGCTGTTGCCTTGTTGCGCTTTTTAGCGTTGTACTCAACAGCGTATTTGTCCAGTTTAGTGATCATGTGGCGCATAACCGCTTCGTCACGGTTCATTTGTACTTCCATGTCATTATTCATATCAGGTGTAGCCTGATATTCAAGCACCCAGTAAAGTCCTGTGGTTTTTTTCTCAATGGGGTAAGAGAGTGAACGTAGTCCCCATGCGTTTTGGTGAATGATTTTTCCACCTTTTTCTTTTACGTAGTCTGCGTACCTTTTCTGAGCTGTTTTGTAATCATCTTCTGCCAATACAGGAGTGAATATGACCATTAGCTCATAGTCGCGTAATTCTTCTGTTGCCATAATGTTTAAATAGTTGTTTAAAAATGTCCCGTATCATCCGGCTGCAACAATTGGGTATCCGTTAGGATAGCCGAATGATTTTTCGGGATAGCAAAGGTAAGGTGATTTATCCGATTAATAAAATAAAATCTGATATAATAGAGTCAGTTGTCAAATTGCTGTTTTTAACTAAACCGTCATCATATGACAGTAACATTAGAATACATATCTAACACATATCTATATTTAAAGTGTATTCTAAAAATAGCCTTATGAGATACTTGTTGTCGATATTTCTCTGCCTGATAACCTGCCATGTTTCCGGGCAGCAAGTAATTTTCAGCGAGAACTTTGATCATTATCCCGGGCTGAATATTGGCGGGGGCTGGAATAGTGCAACCTATACAGGGGCTATAGGTTGGCGAACCAGTGATATGTACGATCTGTTTTGTGCGAACTCAAAAACACCTCAACAACATTACTGGGACAGAGTAGCGGCTATTAGCGATTGTCACGACCCAAGGTTCGGCCCTAGAAATAATAGCAATGTTTTATTATATACTCCTTCCATCAACCTCTCATCAGTTTCAGGTGCCATGCTTCAGTTCGATTCATATTTCAATAAAAGGAATGATAATGGTAAAATAGAATCAGCTACTGTTGAAGTGTCAGTAAATAACGGAGTGTCATGGACTGTGCTCAAGAATATTGAGGCCGGTAATACTGATGATTCATTTTCAAGAGCGTATATGAACCTGTCAGCATATAAAGGCTATAGCAACATTCTTATAGGGTTCAGGTATAAAGATAATGCAGGCGATCATCAACAAGGCGGATGGACAATTGATAATGTCGTATTGTTTGAGCCATCTGATAAAGACATTGCACTTACAAAATTTACTCCGGAAGATAGTCTCTTAAGTTATGTAGAGTTGAATAAAACAATTATTCATGAGGGCACAGTTATCAACTATGGCCTTGATACTATTCACTCTTTTGTTGTCAATTATAAGCGAGAGAATGGTCCTGTTCTTGCAGATACATTTAATATAACAATGCCGCCATTAGCAACGTATGATTTTACACACAAGGTACCAGATACTGTTGCTCAGGCTGGTACTACTAATCTGACAGCATGGGTAGCCTTAGCGGGTGATAAAAACAGATCGAACGATACACTTAGTATTAAAGTAAGAGGAGCACACTTTATACCTGATAAGTTGGTTGTAATAGAGGAGGGTACAGGAACATGGAGTGGTTTTGGTCCCAAAGGGATAGTTTACATGCATATTATTAACGGAGACTATAACGCCAGCCTGATATCAATACATAGTACTGACCCCATGGATAATGAAGTGTATAGTGATTATATATACAACCTGAAATACTACTCAGTGCCATATTTCCTTGTTGACAGGCACTTAAGTGCTGATGCCACATCTTTACCATCCCTGGTGCCGAAGTATAATAAGCATTTTGGTTATGCGGATATAAAATTACATGCCACACTCAATGGTAATGAGTTGAATGTTTATAGTACGGTTATACCTGCAATAGACATAGAAGGTGACCTTAGGTTAGCTATGGTACTTACCGAGGATATTGTATCGGGCACTGACTCTGGTTGGGCACAAACAAACTTTTATGCACGGCCAATGATGCAGCTTGGACCTATGGCCGGATTTGAAAGTGCAGGTGATCCTGTGCCCGCAGATAAAATTGCATACGATTTTGTAGCCAGAAAAATTGTCCCTTCTCCTGATGGAGATAGTACATTCCCTGATGTGTTGGAGTATGGAAAAAAATACCCACACGTTTTCAATACCACTATTGATCCTGAATGGGATAAGAATAATATGCTTGTGATAGTAATGTTGTTAAACGATGATGATACAACTATACTAAACAGTAATAAGCTCAATTACTTTCTTGACATAACTGATAAAGAAAACGATAAGGCAGGAGTAACGATATACCCCAACCCCGCTAATGGATATGCAATTATAAAACTGGAAGATGGTACAGGTATAACAGGAGTTACTGTTACTGATATGCAAGGCAGAGTTATGAAAAAAGTAAGTGCAAAAGGAAACCATACTCAGATAACGTTGGGTACTGGCACATTGCCTTCAGGTTTGTACTTAATTAGTGTATCTACAGATATAGGTCGAGAGGTTTTGAAACTACAGGTGGTTCATTAACTTTTCTTCAATATTTTTCTGGCCCTGCTGCGGAAGCCTGCTGAGCAGCCTAGCTCCAACTGTTCTTCAAGTATGGCATGCAGCTCCTGTCTGATCTCAGGGTAGTATTGGCTTAGGTTGTCCAGTACTGACATTGAAAACACACGTATTGCCACCGGTTCATTAACATCTGCCAGCATTTCAAAGCAAATATTCATCAATTCTCCATGCAGATCTTCAGGAATATCCGCATCTTGAATAATACGTAGTACGTTTCTTTTTACTGCGATGTGCTGATGCTCATCCTGCATGTAAGCTACCATTATGTCAAAATAAGGATTGAGTAATTGAGGGTGTTTATCTACTACCTTACTAACAGCATATGCCGCACGTTGTACTATACGGTATTCATCATTAAGAAAGAGCTGCATCAATTCATCTACTCTCTGCTCATCAGTGCCTACCCAATGCGCTATTTTATCTGCAACTTCCTTGGAATGTTCTCTTAATAGTTCAGCCCTGATGTCCATTTATACAAATATGTAGAAATATTTTCTTTTTGAATTAAAGAAGAGGAAATTACATTCGCAGTCCTTAAAAAAATATTCGATGTTGGAATTTGCACAAAGTGTTGCCCAAAAACTAAACCTGAATGAAGCGAACGTAAAAGCCGTATTGCAGTTACTGGGAGAAGGAGCTACTGTACCATTTATAGCAAGGTACCGTAAAGACCGTACCGGTGCACTGGACGAAGTAAGTATACAGCAGATACAGGAAGAAGCAAAAACGCAGAAAGAGTTTACAGATCGTAAAGCATTTATCGAAAAGACGATAACGGAACAAGAGAAGATGACAGAAGAGCTGCAAAAGAAGATAAATGCGGCAATAACGATAACAGAGCTGGAAGACATTTACCTGCCTTATAAACCTAAAAGGCGAACAAAGGCACAGGTAGCCAGAGAGAACGGTTTGGAGCCTTTGGCTGTTTTATTATTGGAGCAGAAAGAGTTTGATGTTCCTGCTAAGGCAAAAGAATTCTTTAATGAAAATGTGAAGACAGAAGAGGAAGTGTTGCAGGGCGCAAGGGACATCATCTCTGAAATTGTAAATGAAGATGCAGAACTCCGTGCCAAAATGAGAAAGCTGTTTGAACGTTCGGCAACGGTACAAAGTAAAGTAGTGACAGGTAAGGAAGAAGAAGGCAGCAAGTACAAAGACTATTTTGAATTTGATGAACCTGTTTCAAAAATACCCTCACATCGTATGCTGGCTGTTATGCGCGGCTTTATGGAAGGGGTATTGAGGATAACTATTGCTCCCGGAGAAGATGAAGCACTGCTGCTTTTAGAAAAGCAATTTGTAAAAGCAGATAATGTCTCTGCCGACCATGTGAAAAAAGCAATAAAAGATGGTTATAGAAGGCTGCTGCAACCTGCAATGGAGACTGAGTTCAGAACCAATCTGAAGATACAAGCAGATGAGGAGGCTATCAATGTATTTGCTGAAAACCTGCGCCAGTTATTACTTAGCTCACCACTAGGTAGTAAGCGTCTACTGGCAATTGATCCGGGTTACCGTACAGGTTGTAAAGTAGTTTGTCTGGATGAAAAAGGAAGCCTGTTAAAAACTTCGTTGATATATGTTCATGAGAAAAACAGATTAGCAGAAGCAGAGCATACTATTCGTGCATTAATACTGGATCATAAACTGGAAGTAATAGCTATTGGTGATGGTACAGCTGGTAGAGAAACAGAACAATTCATTAAAAAGTTAGGGCTGAAGCTACCTGTATTCTTAGTTAATGAAGATGGTGCCTCTATATATTCTGCGTCTGATGTAGCAAGGGAAGAGTTCCCTGACCAGGATGTGACAGTAAGAGGTGCTGTTAGTATCGGGCGCAGGTTAATGGACCCGTTGGCCGAGTTGGTGAAGATAGATCCGAAAAGCATCGGAGTGGGGCAGTATCAGCACGATGTGAATCAGGTAAGGTTAAAAGAACGCCTTGACCAAACTGTTGTTAGCTGTGTGAATAGTGTTGGTGTTAATCTCAATACAGCCAGCAAGCATTTGCTTAGTTATGTAAGTGGTATCGGCCCGTCTATAGCAGACAATATTGTTAGTTATCGAAATGAAAAAGGTAAGATAACATCTCGTAAACAACTGTTAGAGGTTCCGAGGCTTGGAGGTAAAGCATATGAACAATGTGCAGGGTTTCTGCGTGTGAAAGAAGGAGAGAACCCGCTTGATGCGAGTGCTGTACATCCTGAATCTTATGAGGTAGTAGAGCAAATGGCTAAAGATCTTGATGTTTCTGTTAGTTCATTAATTGGTAACGAAGAGTTATTGTCAAAAATAGAGACTAATAAATACATTAAAGACGGAGCCGGCAAACATACTATACAGGATATAATCAATGAGTTAAAGAAACCCGGACTTGACCCGAGGAGTGAAGCGCAACAATTTGAGTTTGCAGATATCTACAGCATAGAAGATGTTCAGGTTGGAATGATAGTACCGGGAATAGTAACTAACATTACACGCTTTGGAGCTTTTGTAGATATAGGTGTAAAACAAGACGGTTTGGTGCATGTTTCAGAAATAGCACATAAGTTCATAACAGACCCTAATGAAGTGCTTAAGCTGAATGACAATGTATCTGTAAAGGTGTTAGAAGTGGATATGAGCAGGAAACGGATCGCTTTGTCTATAAAACAAACGCAAGAACCACCAACAGGTGGACATAAGCGCAAACCAAAACATCATAATAAAAAGCAAGAGCCAGAAAATATGAATGATGCCCTTGCGCAATTGAAAAAGAAGTTTGGTAAGTGATCAATCAGATACTAATGAACTGACCATATTAATGAATCGGGTGCGGGGTATCATCTCTGCACCCAGACTTTCCAGATGATCAGTATATACCTGACAGTCTATTAGGCGTGTGCCCTCTTTTTCTAATTGTTGCACGTATTTAATAAAAGCATACTTGCTGGCATTACTTACATTAGTAAACATGCTTTCTCCGAAAAAAGCACTACCTAGTTTTAAGCCATATAAACCGCCAACCAGTTTCCCGTTTTCCCAAGCCTCTGCGGAGTGAGCATAACCAAGCTGATGTAGCTCAGTATAAGCCCTTATCATATCATCAGTTATCCATGTACCGTCCTGATCTTTACGAGGAGATTTTTTACAATAAGCAATAACCTCTTCAAAGGCAGTATCAACAGTGAAGTCAAACCTTTGTTTCTTAAGCAACTGTTTCATGCTCTTGCTTATCTTCAGTTTTTCAGGAAATAATACAAATCTGGGGTCGGGACTCCACCATAGGGGAATATTATCATCGAACCACGGAAATATCCCTGACTTGTATGCAAGCAACAACCTGTCAACGCTTAAGTCGCCCCCTAATGCAAGCAAACCGTCTGGTAATGCGTCAGTTACCTTTGGAAACCACAACTCATCATTCAATACATGCAATTGCATGTTGCAAGATGTATATATATAATGGCATTACAAAAGGGGTTGCTTTACAATAGCTTAACACTGAAAATGTCAAAAATATTTCGTATATTCTATGCCTAAATAATTTCTATTGAAAAACTTTTTACTCCAGAATGAAGTTGTCTGGTTTCTTATTGGTTTAGTGCTTATGCTACTGGAGCTTGTTGCTCCCGGCTTGGTGCTGCTCTTTTTTGGTGTGGGTGCATGGCTTACGGCTATTGCCTGCCTGATATGGGAGCCCAGCTTCAACACACAGTTATTTATATTTCTAATTGGCTCGCTTGGTAGTCTTATAGCTTTAAGGCGTGTCATCAAAAAAAGATATGTAGACCTTAATGATCCTGATACTGACCTTGAGGATGAGTATATAGGACAAACTGCAGTAGCTGTAACCAGCTTTGAAGCCGGGCAGCGTGGTAAAGTATCTTTCAAAGGAAGTAATTGGGAGGCAATGGCCAATACTTCTATAAAAGAAGGCCAACTCCTCAGGATCACCGGCTATAAAAGTATCCGCTTAATTGTAGAACCTCTTCAATAAACATATGGACGCAACATCAATTATTTTTATCGGACTTGTCATTTTGGCGATCGTTATTTTTCTGTCAACTATCAAGATCGTGCCGCAACGTTCGGCATATATCGTTGAACGCTTTGGTAAATACCGAAAGACCCTCTTGGCAGGTTTTCACATCATCATTCCTTTCATCGACCGTATATCTTACAAGCATATACTAAAAGAGCAGGTGATGGATGTAGCCGCACAAACATGTATCACTAAGGATAACATCTCTGTTGAAGTAGATGGAGTGCTTTACTTACAGATAATGGATGCACAAAAAGCGAGTTATGGCATTGATAACTATCGCTTTGCTGCTACACAGCTGGCACAGACCACGATGCGTAGTATTATAGGTAAGATGGAACTGGATAAAACCTTTGAAGAAAGGGAAGCTATGAACAGCATCATTGTAGACGCTGTAGACCGTGCCAGTGACCCATGGGGGGTGAAGGTTACACGCTATGAGGTAAAGAATATAACACCACCGCAAAGCATAAAAGACGCAATGGAAAAGCAAATGCGTGCTGAGCGTGAAAAGCGTGCCAATATTGCCAACTCAGAAGGTGATATGCAGGCACGCATCAACCGTGCTGAGGGTGAAAAACGTGAATTGATTGCTCGCTCTGAGGGTGAGAAACTTAGGCGTATTAATGAGGCAGATGGTAGTGCAGCTGAAATTGAAGCTGTAGCGATAGCCACAGCAAAAGGTATTCGTGAGATAGCCACAGCCATTAATCAGGATGGTGGTAAAGATGCGGTAAACCTTCGTGTAGCTGAACAATACATCGAAGAGTTTGGTAATCTTGCCAAGACAAATAATACAATGATCATACCATCGAATATGGCTGATATATCCAGCTTGATAGCAACAGCTATGAAAGTAGTTAAGACCAGCAACAACTCTGCTGATAGTTGATCAGTTAAATGATTTTAAAGCTCACCAGCCCTTGTTAGCGCAAGGGCTTTTTTATTTCACTTCTACCATTGTTTCCTGTAGCACACCTTCCTCGTCTGAAAGTCTTATGTAGTATTTACCGGGTGCTACACCTTCGGCTTCGAATTCTACTTTAAAGCGGTGCCCGTTTTTCCCGAACCTGCGATTTTCAAATACAGGTTGTATCATTTCTCCAGCCTCGTTATATACCCCTAAGGTTAGTGTTGTTGTCTTTTTGATCTTTTCTTCAAACTGAGCATATATTTTCAACGCTTTAGGTTCAAATACAGACTGTCCGGCTTCAGTATTTATTTTGTGTTCTGCAAAATAGCCGGGCATTTTCCTTTCAGTATGCAGCGTTATAAATTCTAGCAACTGTTTTGACGTAAAGTCATTTGTTCCGTCATATACAGTATTCAGGTCGTGGCCATTTGTAAATACCCAAACTGCCGATTGGCCAAGTCTATTGTACATTCTTCGTTGGTGAATAAATCCCAGTACTTTAATAAGCGTATCTCCGGCCATGCGCGAGTAAGTGTATTTAAGCCCTTCCTGCGGAGCACCTAATTCACTGTTAGCGCAAAATGTTTGCACCTTTATGACTTCTTTTTCCTGTAAGGGCCTTATGTATAGAGTCTCTTCTCCTGCCAACATCAGTGGTTGATAGCCATCTTGCTCAGCTTTGAAAATAGTACCGGCATTCATCTCGAGGATAAAAGTGAGACTACCGTTGTTTTTTATGGTCAGTTCCAGACCTTGTTGCATATAGCTGTTGCCTGTTGCCACAGCTTCTACAGTAATAATGTTTTGCTCAATAGCTTTACCTATAGCCAGTCGAGTAGGTGCTGCATATACAGTTGCAGTTAGTAAAAGCGCAGCGAGAAAGACGGAAATATGTTTCATAATAATTATAACGTTACTACTAATCTATAATTGTTTAAGGATACTTGACATTAAGAAAATGTTCCTGTAAATGGAATGTTTACAGGTTTAGTAGTTGTCGCTAAGCTGTTCAAAGAGCATTGCCCAACCCATATCTCCTTCTTTACTACCAAGACGTATAATGATAATGTTCTTTTCAGGGTTTACATATATGTATTGCCCCAAAATACCATGTGCGTAGTATGAACCTGAACCAGGTATCATCCACCAACTGTAATTATAAAAGCTGACTTTGTTATTCGGAGTGACTGTTTTAGTTACCCAATCTTTAGGTACAACTTGCTCACCATCCCATTGTCCATTATTCAGGTATAATCTGCCGATCTTTGCATAGTCTCTTGCAACGGCGTTGATGCAGCAAAATGTTTTTTCCATGCCACCCGTTTTGTCTAAACTCCATGACGCGTCATATTCCATACCTAAAGGCTGCCATAATTTGGTTGATAGATAACCTGAAATAGATTGATTTTTTAAAGCTCTTTCTAACACCCAACCCAGAAGCTGCGTGTTACCACTGATATAATTAAAGTATTCTCCGGGTTCATCTTCAAGTTTCAGGCGTCTCATTGCCTTTTTTAGATTACGGCCATAGTAGTAAGATGCTGCATGCCCGAAAGGGTTTACATACCCTTCATTGAATTTTACTCCGGAGGTCATTTGCAACAGGTGTATGATCTTTACTTTTGAAAAGCCATTCTCCTTAAGTTCAGGAATGAAATCTGTTACAGGTTGTTCAACAGACTTGATATAACCATCTTCAATAGCACAGCCAATAAGGATGGACATGACCGATTTTGCAACAGAAAAAGAAGGGACTTCTTTACTTTTATTATACCCTTTGAAATAGTTTTCGTATCTGATAGTATCATTTTGAATGATCAGGAATGCAACGGTTTTATGTTTTTCGAGGAACGATCAAATGACAGTTCTTTGCCATCTTCAGTCATTTTAGTAGGGTGTTTTTTTTCACCCGTTGAGTCGAAATGAAAAAGAGTAGCCGCGTCTTTATTTACAGCTCTGGAAGGGAATTTTTTGTTATCGTTTATATCTGCAAAGTTCCAGTATATGAATCTGCCTACTTTACAAGAGCTTAAAGTAAGAGCAGCAGTAACTAATAGTAAAAATGTTCTTTTCAATTGTAAATAGTTGTCTGATATAACGTTATAGTAATTTGATAATTGTATTGAACAGCTATATATTATTATAACAACTAAATACAATATTTATCGTCTTAATCATGTATACTATAGGACTTTCTTACTCTGACGAGCTATGTAATATATGAAATGATGAGTTGTATCTAAAAACAACTAATAATAGCAGCCTTGGTAATAATTCTTGAAAAATAGGATCATTCTTTAGTATTAACCATAGATATGTTTTTACGACCTGTACATGTCAGGTTTTGACATATAGCTTAATGTTAAACATATATGTTGAGATATTAATCAAAGGCTAAAAATTACATATCTATAATATATAAATGAAATATAAATTATTGATTATCAGAATATTAAAATGGTATTAGATATTGTGTATATAATCTGCATACCGGAAGTATAGGCCTAATTTTGTAATAAATATTGGGTTATGAAACTGATCCAATGTTGCATTTTAAAAGTATAAACAAGTGACGAGATGAATATGAAAATCAATAGATCAGGACTGTTAGCAGGAAGCCAGATAATAAGCATCTTATTAATAGCATTATTCAGCATAGATGCCACTGCACAAAATGTAGTGACTATAGGAAACGGAACATCGGACCATTACTATTATGGTCCTTATTACAGAAGTAGTTCAGGCTCCAGTTTTAATTACAGTAATTATGTATACCTATATACATCTTCAGAGTTGGGTATTCCTCCGAATTCTATTATTACTAAAGTAGAGTGGTACAAAGAGTCGGGTACTTTAACCGGTAACAACAATGTTTTTAAAGTATGGATGGAGAATACAAATACTTCATCTATATCTACAAGTGGAACGCTCGGTAATTACCTATCAAGTGCAACGTCTGTGTATAGCAGTACTACTAAGAATTTTACTGTGACCAAAGGGTGGGAAGCCATCCCGCTTGATAACCCTTTTTTATATACCGGGAATAACCTTTTCATAATTACCGGTCATGAAAAGAAAGGGAATGCCAGTGGAGCTAATCGTTGGCGTTATCATAGTGCTTCAGGTAAAGCAGAAGGTACAGCCGGAAGTTCTCCAAGAACCAACTCTTCTACTTTTTCATCACTTTACGATGATAACAGACCTAACATCAGGATCACATGGGAACCCGCATGTCCTGTAGAGTTTAATGCAGGTCCTGTAGCTACAGAGGCTTGTGCTAATGATAGTGCTATATATTCAGTGAATGTAGATAGTGCTGATAAATATCAGTGGCAAGTAAATACAGGTAGTGGTTGGGCTGACTTACTGAATAGCGCAAATTATGATGGTGTACAATCAACGAAGCTAACTGTAAAGAACACTGCACCATCTATGGATGGCTATTATTACAGATTGATCGCTAGGAATACTACAGAGGCATGCTCTATAGAAAGCGATTCGGCTGAACTGACGATCAAGCCTACATCATCATCAAGTGTTGTGATCAACGCTAACCCAGGAGCCTCAGTATGTAAAGACGAAGTGGTGACCTTCTATTCGTTTTTTTCTAACGGTGGCAGCAACCCATCATTTCAGTGGTACAATAATGGTGTATTGATACCCGGAGCAAACAAAGCAACATTCGCAACAAATCAGTTAGCTGATAACGATAATATCTATTGCATAATGAACAGTAGTGCTGAATGTGTATTGTCGGATATAAGTAATAGTGTAAACATAAGCGTTAATCCTAAAGTAGTACCAAGAGTAGGTTTGCAAATGCTGGATAATGGTGATGGTACATTTACATTTACTGCACTGCCTGAAAACGAAGGTGTGAATCCGAAATACGAGTGGTTCAGAAATGGAGTGAAAATGGCCAGCTATACAGGGTCTGTAATTACAATAAATGACATACCTTCTACAGACAGGATACATGTAAATATGTATAGTAGTGAAAACTGCGTGGAGTTCGTGAAAGCAACCAGCCGAAAGGTGACTACTTCTGTAGGAGAATTGAGTAGTCAGTCATTTACAGAGTTGAATATATATCCTAATCCGAATACCGGACAGTTTAGCCTAAGTGGAACTTTGAATGAGCCTACTAAAACCAAGGATGTATTGATAACAGTGACCAATGCTATGGGGCAGACTGTATATAATAAGACAGTGCGTTCCAGCGGTGAGTTTAAACTATCTGTAGATCTGAAAGATAATGCAGTAAATGGGTTATATATCCTTAACGTATCAATAGATGGTAATGTTACCAGTACGAAGTTTATGATCAGAAAATAGTTTTGTAATTGTAATTATAGTGAACAGCCTTGCTCTAAAGCAAGGCTGTTTTTTATGATAAGCTCTTTCTTAACAAAAGTCAATGAATAGGTTTTTCGGCTGCTGCACCTTTGCATCATCGATAAACAAAAAACTATTCATAAAATGACGACTACTATTACAACTACCACAGCAAAGAAATATGGAAGGACGGCAGGCCTGCTTTACCTGTTCATTATTACATGTGGCCTTTTCAGCGAAATAGCCGTAAGAGCGAATATCATCGTTCCCGGAAATGCAATAGAAACAGCAAATAACATCTTGGCTTCAGAAAGTCTGTTCAGGATGGGTTTTATCAGCGATCTCATTATGGCGTTGTGTGATATTACACTGGCAGTAGTTTTTTATCAGTTGCTAAAGCCAGTCAATAAAACATTAGCATTGCTGGCAGCTTCGCTACGGTTAATACAGACAGCAATTATAGGCATGAATCTGTTAAATCACTTGAGTGCTGTTTTGATACTGGACAACCCGATATATATAGAAGCAATGGGTGCAACTGAAGTGTATTCTCGAGTGATGCTCTATCTGGAGATGCACAAATACGGCTACCTGATAAGCGGTGTGTTCTTTGCATTCAATTGTTTGGTAACAGGTTATCTGTTTATCAAGTCACCATACTTTCCGAAAATATTAGGCGGTATGCTGATCGCGGCAGGCATTGGCTATCTGGTAAACTGTGCTGCATACTTCATAGCTCCTCAGTTGATTGAGCTTTCAGAGATACTTTTGCTACTTACAGCAGTTACGGCAGAGTTGACAGTATGCATCTGGCTATTAGTAAAAGGTGTTAAGAAAAAATAAGTAATACAAATCAGATACGGCGCGGGGCATACAGACTCCGCGCTTTTTATATATACTCTATGCTGATTCTTATATCTACGTTCCTGCCCTTATCGTCTGCACAGGATATCTTTATTTCTTTCTCTTCAGGGTAGAAAAGGATACGTTCACCTACAGTGCCACTGGCATAGAATTTATCATTGATGTACCAGTAAACGGTCTTTACATCATTAGCCGCAGTGCACTGTAGTTGTAGCTGTTGCTTACCCTTATCAGTAATGATGTAAGTAGAGTTATTGGTAAGGGAAGTAATATAAGGGGCAACACCTTCAAAAACTCTTGTGCAGGCTGGGTTATGCTCCGGTACTTTTTTATAAGTGATATTTTTTTGCTCGTAAAAAGCAGTTAGCTCTGCTGAGATATTCGGATATTTTTTTGTCTTGTAACCATTCGGTGGTAAGCAATTGGTGCAGTAACTCATTGTTTCATCGGCAGATAGCCAAACTTTTTTCAGGTGGTTGCATTGCTTATTATCTGAAATATCAGGTATGAAATAATCAACTATGGTTTCAGTACAATAGTCGTTGGGTATCTTACCCGTCTCTTTGCATACATACCTGAATTGAACATCTTCAGGTTTTACCAGCCAGTCTTTTGCAGCTTTTTTATCAATGGTATTGAACAGCCTGAACAACAGAGGAGTAGCAATGGCAGCACCATTCAATTCAGCTACACCTGTTCCGTCAAAATTACCTACCCATACCCCGATCGTATAATTCTGATTGTAGCCAATGCTCCATGCGTCTTTTCTGCCGTAAGAGGTACCTGTTTTCCATGCTATGGAAGGGATGCCTTTGGCGTTGTCGAAGAGGTTGGGCAAGTCGGGTCGGTATAGATCGGTAATAATGTTGGTAATCATGTATGCTGCTGACTTAGATACTACACGAGTTGGCTTAGCAGAAATGCCTGACTTGTCTTTAGTCCATACTAATTGTTGGTAAATACCGCCATTTGCCAATGAATGATAGAGTGTAGTTAATTCGTCAAGCTTTATAGTACAGCCGCCTAGTATCAATGATAACCCAAGGTTTTTTCGTGCGCTCCAGATTGTAGATACTCCTGCTAGAGAAAGTTTTTTTATAAATAGATCTGTACCTGCTTCGTTCAATAATTTTACGGCAGGTATGTTCAATGATCTTTTGAGTGCATCTTCTGCGGTCAGGTTGCCTCTAAATTCAAGATCATAGTTCTCTGGCATATAACCATCCATGTTTATGGGTACATCTGCAACAATGGTTTTGGGTGTGATGATACCTCTGTCTACACATACAGCATATAGTAATGGCTTGAGTGTGCTTCCGGGCGAACGGGGTGCTGCTACACCATCTACCTGCCCGTTGTGTTCCATGTCAAAAAAATCAGGTGAACCTATGTAGGTTTTTACTTCGTGTGTTTTATTATCGATAACTATCACTGCACAGTTATGAATGTTCATAAGCCGCAACCTGTTCATGTATTCATGTACTACCTGTTCTGACTGTTTTTGTAGTTGTTTATTAATAGTGGTATACACTTCATGCAAGGCCGGGTATTGTTTATACATCCTCCATGCAAATTGAGGTGCTTCCTTGGGAGCATCAAGCCTTGTTGCATTAAGAGGTTCGCCTAGAGCATCTTCAATAACTTTTTTTGAGAATAGTTCATCATCGCTGAACCTTTGCAGCCATTTGTTACGTTCTTGTATTATGGTGTTATTGTTCTTGCCGATGACTAATGAATTAGGTCGGTTGGGAATGATGCTTAATGTTGTTATCTCGGCTAAAGAGAGTTGTTCAGGTAGTTTATTGAAATATAGAATAGATGCAGCCTTTACACCTTGTATGTTTGATCCGTATGGTACAATGTTGAGGTATGTTTGTAGGATCTCTTCTTTTGTGTAATGCAACTCAAGTTGCAACGCACGAAACATCTCCCACAGCTTATTGTAGTAAGTTCTTTTTTTAGGCTCCAGCATACGGGCTACCTGCATGGTAATGGTAGAGGCTCCTGAGGTGCGTTTGCTTTTTACTACATTATTAAAAGCAGCCCTGAATATGGCAGGCACATTAATACCGGGATGGTAGTAGAAATATTTATCCTCTTTGTAGATGATAGCCTTCTTCAGCTCGGGAGTGATCTCTTCGAGGTTGGCTTTCATGCGCCACTGTTCATCACTTGTAAGGAAGGCATGCAGTACAGTGCTGTCATCAGCACGTATGAGCTGCCCATACTCAACATCTGCTCTGAAGGGGAAAGCAATATCCAATATGATGAATAGTACTGCTGCAACTACAACAGTATAGCCGGTTATTTTAGCCTTATTTCTCCAGTTCCACTTCACATTACTCAACTATCTTAACCGTTCCTGCACCGTGATACGAATGGAAGGCTCCATTGTACATAGCATCTGCCTGTACGGGTCCCAGTTTATATGTGCCCGGTGTTACAGCTCGTACCATATAATAAAAGTACTTAGTGTTTTTACCAGCTGTTACAAATAGGTTCACCCTGTCATCCCTGAAGTCTTCGTGTTGCGGATAATCCTGGTTTTTGATCCATTTAATATCCGGCATGTCATACAAACGAGAGTTCTCTATCTCTAATCCGGCAGGGAGTATATCTGTCAGTACTACATTTTCTACATCAGTATTATACTGTGCCTGTAAGGTCAGCTTTACAATGATAAGGTCATTTTGCTTAAAGGTGTTATTGGTTATCTCCTTGCCATCGCGCGTATAGAATGTACGGCGGGCACGCAGGTAGTTATCCTCTTCTTTAAAACTGCCATCAGCAGTAATGCCAGCTACCTCTGCAAAGTAATAGTATCTACCCTTGCCTTCAACTTTGACTTTTACATTCTGACCTATGTACGGAGTTAGGTCAATAGTCATGTCTTTACCTTTTGATTTGCCTATGTTATGTCCATCTGCTGTTACTTCTGCACTTGCCTGTGTTTGACTAGCTCTTTGTGCGATCTTACCCAGTGCCAATATGCCAAATGATTTTTCTTGTGTATTTAGATAAAAACTGTTACGCATCTGCTCTGACAACATGCGCGACATAGTACCTATTTGTGGATTGTTAGGGTTTATCTCTTGTATTGCATAAAGTGAAATTGCAAGATCACGAATGTAAGAATAGAAACTACCGCCAAATACTTGTTTAGATTTTTCACCTGCAAATTCTTTAGGTAATACTTCTGTTGCTTTCTGTTTTTGACCCGATAATGCAAAAGCAGCAGCAAGCATATATTTACTATCAAGGCTGAGTATGTCGAGATGAGCTTTGTAATAGTTCATAGTAGAGTACTGTGCCTTGCCACCCAACGCTAAAACAAATAGAGAGTAAGGGATTTCCTTTGCTGCTATCTCGCGCTTCTCGTTATCATTATAGTACATTACATAAGTACTACGCGATTTTAATTTCTCTTCCATATAGCCCAATGCTTTGTCAATAGTGTTGTTGCTGACCTGATAGCCTGCTTTGCGTGCTTCTATAAGGAAGTGTGTGGCATATATCGTTCCCCACCAGCTTTCATATCCACCACCCTGCCAATAGTGAAAAGCCCCATTATACATTTGCATGGATTGTATTTTCAGTATTGCGTGGCGCACATTATAGCCCGGGTTCATGTCTTTATCTTCGGCAGCAGTTATATTCCTCACAAGTTCGTGATAGTACAGTTGCGGGAAGGCAGTAGAAGTGGTCTGTTCTAAGCACCCGTATGGGTAACGAACAAGATCTGTAATGTCTTTAGTGAATTCAACTAGTGGGGATTTACTTATAACCAGCTTGCCTTTTCGGGTACTCGGTATAAAGTTATTATCCACTGAAATAGTAGTTGTTTTGCCTGCATCGGCTTGTCCGGCAGTATATCGTTTTTGTAAGCCTGCCGGAGGCCGTACAGATATTTCCGTTTCGTTAGTAAAGGTTTCGTTCAGTGCTTTAACTGTAACAGTTACTTTGCCTTTGCCTATTGCAGATTTTGCACCAACATCAAAAACAACCCTGTTCTCTTTATTAGCATTGATATTTACAGAGTGTGTTTTGTTGCTGTTCACAGACAATGGACCTTCTGTATTGATCGTAATATCTGCAATAGCATTTTTATCAGTTGTGTTGCTGATGGTGACCCCGACTTTTGATTCATCGCCCGGGCTGAAAAACCTTGGTAGTGCTGCACTGATCACTATCGGGTCAGCTACTTTCATATGCCCTTCAGAGCTGCCAAAACTTTTTTGCTTGTAGGCTAATGCCATTATGCGAATATCTCCGGAGAATTGTGGCACATCTATATCATAATTCACATTGCCACTACCATCTGCCTGCATTATGCCACTCCAGAAGGACACATTCTTCACCCTGTTAACGAACATAGGGTTGGCACGCATGGCACTCATTTCATCACCATCACCACCAGTGCTGGAAAGTATGGTTGATATTTCAGGCATCAGGTAAGGATATACATCAAATGCTTTAACAGCCAATGCCACCTTTTGATAGAAGTATTGATATGGGTCAGGTGTTTCAAAATTCTTGACCTGTAGTATCCCTTCATCAACGGCTGCTATGGTTACAAAAGCATTCGGTTCTGTCTTTACCTTAATGGTCTGTTTGGTTTTTGATCTTGATTTTTCTGTAGCAGTTATTTTAACCGGGATATGTCTTGCTTTTTCTTCAACACTTACAGACTTATAACCGTGTGCTACAGTTAATGGTAGTTGAGAGTCATCCATAGGACGGAAGAGTGTTGCTGAAACATATACATTCGGAATATGCTCGTCATTTGCTTTGATCGTATAAGATGCAGACCTGTCTTCCGTGTTCAGGAATTTATGTTCTATCAAATGATCGCGCTCAATGGTTACCAGCATCCGGCCTTCAAAAGGTGTAGTGAACAATAGTTTAATATCATCGCCAAGGTTGTACTTTTCTTTGTCTGTTTTTATAGTAACATTGCCTTCTGTATTTACTTCAAAAGAGGTGTAGCGAGTGTCGTAATACCCCCATGCGTATATATCCTCAGATACATAGCTGTTAGAACCTTCAGGCGATATTCTCACTTCATACCTTCCACTCAGCTCAGGTGTGAATTTATAAACAGTGTTTTGCCCGTTGATAGTTATAGAGCTTTCACGAATTAGTTTTTCCTGCTTTTGTGATACATAACGATAGCGATTGCCGTCCTTTCGGATGACACTGTGCCATTCTATTTTAATCAGTTTTACTTTCGCTTTTGCCCCATTTTTAAGCTTGCCGTCTTTATCTACAGCTACTACTCCTATTGATGTTGGTGTTTTGGTGCTTACATAATGATACCTGCTTTTTACACCAACGAATGTTGGCTGCGTGTATACAGTAAAATTGCTGTAACGATGCACCGGCCTTCCTGTTTCATCAAAGGCAGATGCCATTACATTGCCCTGAAGTACTCCTGTTCCTTTCAGTTCGTCTTTTAGTTTGAAGCTGAAGTTTGCTGACCCATTATCATCGGTCCTGCCATCACGGCTTTCATAAGAGTGATTGATCTCGTTGTCAATATCAAAGTTGTATTCAGGTAGTGCCTTTACTTTAAATACTTTTTTAGACATATTCATCTCTGCACTGTACTTGCGGTTGGCAGCAGGTGTACCAAAGAGGTTGTCTACCTGTAAGGTTGCTTTTATTTCATCACCCGGCTTGTACTCTTCTTTATTCAAGCTAAGAGTTGTTTTTATTCTGTCCGGAATAAAATCTTCAATACTGATGTTGTAAGAATTGAGCAATACATCATTGCCTGAAAGTACATTCAGAGTATAAGTACCTGTGATTGCAGTGTTAGGTATGTCGTAGGATGTCTCACATGCACCCTCTTTATTCAGTATTTTTTTGTAGTTAGCAAACTCTTTACCATTGGGCATTTTGAGTTGCATTTTAACGGGTATTTCTCCAGGGTTGTTCCAACTTTCATCACGAATGATGGTACTAACATGTACTTTCTCCCCGGGGCGATACAGGTTACGCTCGGCATATATCATGGCATTTAAACCTGTAGCACTGGGGTAGCGACCGCCAACATCAAAGCGAGATGTCTCAACACCACCACTTTGTAAAGTAATGAAGCTGAATTCATCATTCATTTTCGCTGTTACCAGCCCAACATCGAAACCGGGATGACTTGTTTTAATATCAGAGATCTTAGCCAGCCCTTCATCGTTGGTAGTTACTTCTTGCAGTAGCTGATTGGTGGTGCTGATGAAAGATATTTTTACACCTGCAAGAGCTGTAGCATTTCGGATAGAGTTGGCAAAAACGTAGACATCATCTTTATCTTTTTTTACTATCAAACCTATGTCCGAGAAGTTGAGGATCTTGGAGTCCTGCACCCAGGCATGATCCAATGATCTTACCTCTACTATGTAAGTGCCTTTGTAGCTTTTTATCTTATCAGTAAAGTCAAGGTTAAGTATGCGGGTGGCATTTTGTTTGGGCAGGTCTTTAGTATCGTATTCTTGTGAAAATACTTCATCTCCCATGTTGTTCAGGTCGTATACATAATAGTCATACCATTCATCATCTTCATATTCATACCGGTAGCTCTTACCCCTTCTTAAAAAGTGGCTGATGTTGTTCTCGTATACTTTATATATAGTGACCTTGACCTTGTTCGTATTAACGATACTCAACCCTATATTGCGATTCCCTTTTGTAGAAAGATATCTACCGTTGCTACTGGTAAATGTTATTGCAGGTGACAGCTCATGAAATGCTATCTCAGCAGTATGATCGGTTTTCATAATTCCGCCGAACTGTCCTTCTATTTTTTTAGAAATAGTAATATCATAGTTAGTGCTTACAGAAAATTTGTTACTGGTAATATTAATACCCGATTCGGTTGTTTCTACTTCAAAAGGAATGGAAGGTTCTATTTTGATGAGGTTTTTTAACTCTTTCTCTTCTATTGGTTGAGACATGTTAATTATTACAATTCCCTCTTCTCCGGTATGCTGGCTATTAATATTGGTAACAGTAAGTGTAAATCTGCTGGGTATTACTGTTTGAACCACGGTGTCTAGTTTAGAAGTTACATCAGTACCCGCTATAACAATACCTTTACTTATTTCAATATCTAAAGGTGTTACCTCGTCTAGTTCGTTCAGCGGCATGAATTGCAGTGATATATGCTTAGCAGACCCTTCGGCAGTACTGGTAGTGGTGATATTCTTGCCCTTTGACTTAAGGGTTATCTTCTTAGCTGCTTCTGCTGCTACAACGTTGTAGTTAAAATCAAGATCAAGTTGTACCATTACATTTGATCCTGATTGTCCGCGTGTCCATGAGATGTTTGCTTTTTCTACTTGAAGCGGAGTAGTAGAAAAACTGATATTGTTATTGGCAAGGCTATATTTTTTCTTGCTCAGCCCTGTGACTGATTTATTGATCTTGGCTTTGTACTCTGTTTCCGGTTTGAAACCAGTTGTAGGCGAGAATACTAATTCGCTGGAGCTGTTCCATTTAAAAGAACCCTCCACATCAGGTGTGAAAGTGACGTATTCTGTACTATCCCATTGGCCTAAAAGACTGTCAGGGTATATGTCTTTATTAAAAGAAAAATGCAGGTTCTGTAGTTTGTCAATATGTCCTTTAAAGGCATCTTCATTGACCTTAAGTTGATCGTTGTCAGAACAACCTGTGAGGATTATCAGTAGTGTTGCGGCAAACAACAGGCTACGGGTGGCATAGCTTTTCATAACGGCACGTATAATAGATATAAAGGAATAGCATATCTAAAGTACCATTTTATATGTTGAGATTTTACTAAGTGTTGTTAGCGTAATGCGAAAGTACTGTTAAGAAACGGAAATTGATGTTTCTGAACAGTAGTACAGGCAGCATTATTATTTAGAGCTTAATATATTTTCAAAGGGATAATCACATAAGGTTAATAACTTAATTCTTGTAAAAACCGTATTAGAAGTAATTTACGTATATATAAGGGGTTCACTTACAAATTTATAAGGTATGGGAATGAGAAATAAAAGGTTGAAACTATACCTTATTCTTTTAATTGCCGCCATTATCATTATTGTCATCAATCAGGTTATTATTCAGAATAAGATCAGTATTAATCTGGCATACAGTAAAGATATCCAGAAGGCTTCACAACAGCGGTATTTCAGCCAAAAATTATTGTCAGAGACTATCGAACAGTCTAAGTATTACGAGCCTGCTAAAGCAGCAGAGACTATAGTGCTGGATCAGGAATTATTGAATACATGGTCAGGAATTCAGGATGAACTGTATGCCAGTAAAGTTCAACGAATATTGCCTGTGAAGATACAAGCCCTTTTTCATGAGAATAAAGCGACTTATAATGAATTACATAAACGCTACGAAAGTATATGGGGTACAGGTATAGTGTCTCCTGCTGAGTTAGACCAGGTTAAACAGTTGCAAAAGCAATATTATACAGAGATGAATAATATTGTTGATAAACTTCAGTATTCGTTAGACGAAAATATTACTGATCTGCGGTGGCTGGAGATATTTCTTGCAGCATTATTCATAGCTATATTTTTATTGATACTGATATACTTTGTAATACCATATCATAAGAGTTCAATAACATATCATCGGGATATCGCGCGCCAGAGAGAAGTGATCAAACTGATGTCAGAAGATGCGATGTTGGCATATTGGTGGTGGGAGCCACATACAAAAGAGGGCTTTGCCAGCAACTCACTGAAGCAAATGTTCGGGTATACTGATTTTGATATGCCTAACACCATGAAAGCATGGCGTAAACTCATACATCCTGATGATCTGGATGATTTCGATGAAAAATTCAACAAACATTTTGCAGAAGAAAACTACGATGTATTTGAAGGAACTATAAGATGTGTACATAAAGACGGCAGCATCGTAAATGTTATTTATAAAGTAAGAGCAGTTGAGTGGCGCAATAAGCACGAGTTTGGAAGAATTATGGGGTCTCAATATGTAGTTACTGATCTTGTAAAAGCTAAAGACGAAGTTAAGAATCTGTACGAACGCTATCAATTAACACTCAATGGTATTAATGCAGGAATATGGGATTGGAATATAGAAACTGATGAGGAGACCTGGAGTTATCGCTTTTATCAATTATTAGGATATGAGGTTGATGAGATAAAAGCCAGTTATGATACATTCTTAAAACTATTGCATCCTGACGACCATAAAACCGTTTCTGATGCTTTAAGAGTCCACTTTTCAGACAATACTCCTTACAAACTCAAAATAAGAATGAAGCATAAAGATGGTTCTTATAAATGGTTTGAGACATCAGGGCAGGTATTGACGAATGATGAAGGAAAGCCTATACGTATGGCAGGAGCTATTATTAGCATTGAAGAGGAGAAAATGTATGAGCAACGCCATAAGAAGAGCGAATTCTTTTTGGGTGAAGCAGCTAAGATGGCACGCATAGGAGGTTGGGAAGTAGATATTGAAAAGCAAACAGTGGATTGGTATGACATTATATATGACATCCATGAGTTACCATATTCTGAGCAGCCAACCCTGACAGAAGCTATTAATCATTTCAACGAGAGCGACAGAGAGATACTTTCACAAAAAGTGCACAGGGCAATTGTATATGGTGAGGAGTATGACGTGGAGTTAAAATTAATTACAGCAAAAGGTAAAGAGAGATGGGTGCGTTCAATTGGTAAACCAATGCACTCAGCCAGTGGAGATGTGATAGGGTTAAGGGGAGTGTTCCAGGATATTCATGAGCAGAAAGTAAGGCAGCTGGAATTTGAGGAGGTGAAAGAAAAACTGAAAACACTTAATGAAACTAAAGATAAACTGTTCTCTATAATTGCTCATGATATGAAACGGCCTGTGATTTCACTTATAGGTATTTTACAGTTGGGTACAGAAGACCTTATCAGCAAAGAGGAGTTCAATAAACACCTAAATAAGATAAAACACAATCTTAAGACATTCTCGCTCAGTCTAGATAACTTATTAGAATGGGCAAGAAGCCAGATGCAAGGGTTTGAGGTTGAGAAAAAAGTGATCGACATAAAACAAATAGGTTCTGAGGTGTATGCCTTGTATGAAGAGATGGCTAACCAGAAAAACATCAAGCTGGAGAATAAGCTACAGCCTGGAGTTGTTACTGAGGCAGATGTAGAACACGTAAAACTGATAGTGAGAAACCTCATCAACAATGCAATCAAGTTTACACATGAGGGTGGAAAAATAACCTTAAGTTCTGGTAAGAATGGCTCACGAGTATTTTTGAGTGTGGCAGACACTGGCGTTGGTATCAGCACAGATGACCTTAGCCAGATAATGGACAGGGATAAGCTTTTCAGAACATTAGGCACTAATGGTGAAAAAGGTACCGGACTCGGTCTTGGCCTTTGTTATGATGTAGTTACTATGAACAACGGAACGATTGAGATACAAACAGTAGTGGGCGAAGGGTCTAACTTCAGTGTATACCTACCAGCTGTTGAGGAGGCATAAAAAACCATATAACTCTAAATAGAATAAAAGCTTTTACTATTTTTATTAACTGATGCTATCAAAATATGATATGAACCATATATTATAATTAGCATTGTTTTGGTGCAAATACTTAAATAGTAAAGAATAAACTGACATAAACTGTTTCCTGGATGAGTGGAAAGAAATGTAACCTATGTATTGTTGATGATGATGACCTTTATCTTACTATCCTGAAGAAGATCATACTACACTATGAGCTATGTGAAGAAATCATGGTATTTAAAAACGGGCAGGAAGCTGTAGACTACTTCAAGTCAGTAGAAAACAGTGATAACAAAAAGCTGCCTGATGTAATATTCTTAGACTTAGATATGCCTGTGCTAGATGGTTGGGGCTTTCTTGATGAGTATCCGCAGTTTGAAAGTGTGCTAAAAGACACAGATATTTATATATCCAGCTCTTCTAAATATTCGGTTGATATAAACCGGGCAAAATCTTATCCTTTTATCAGTGACTATTTAGTGAAGCCGCTAGACCAGACAATATTGAAACGTGTCTTGCAAAGGGCGTGACGTTACAGATTTTTCAAATTAATAAAGAGCTAATAGAAAAAGCCTCTCTTATAGAGAGGCTTTTGTTCTGTGGTGTGGGGCGGGATCGAACCGCCGACACAAGGATTTTCAGTCCTTTGCTCTACCAACTGAGCTACCGCACCAGCCGTATTTGGGATGGCAAAAATAGAACTAATCCTGAAATTACCAAAAAATCATTTAAGGTCTTTACTGCTTATTGAATTTACTGAAATGTATACGCTCATCTTTATCGTCTACCAATATATTATACATGCCGCTCGGCAGTGCTGAAACGGAAATGTTATTATACCCTGCATTCAGGTTTCCGCTACTCATTACTTGCCCTGACATATTATAAATAGTATACTTCAGTGAAGTGCTGTTAATATTCGCGTATATGTTCAATTGATCGCTGGCAGGGTTAGGGTATACCGCGATGGATTTGCCCTGCTTCTTCAATAAGTTGGCTATCTGCGAGTAGTTCGGGTCGTATATTTCTATGATCTTATCTACTTTGCTGCCAGTACCACTTGCGAGTGAATTACTAGTAGATATGTATATCCTGCCATCAGGGTCTATACATATGGCACGCATTCTGTCGCCGCTTACCAATGATATTATGTTGGTGTCGTCAACTTGGTCGAAGGTGCTGTTCAGTTTTATTTGATAGAGCTTCCTGTCTTTAAGTGTGGTCATAAGTACAGAGCCTTTTAGGTCAGGGAACATCGGGTGATCGTAATAATCGATACCGCTTACCGCAAGTGTAGGAGTCCATGCAATAATAGGTTCTACCACGTTCGAGTCGTTGCAGAAATCTATTTCGGCCAACAGGTTGCACATGCCTCTTACAGCAGGCCAGCCATAGTTACGTCCTTTTTCCAGTATGTTCAACTCATCGTCTGAGTTAGGCCCGTGCTCTGAACTGTATAGTTTTCCATTGGCATATACCAACCCCTGAGCATTACGGTTGCCCCATGTCCACAAAGGGCTGCCTGATATCGGGTTGTCAGAGGGTATGGTGCCATCAAGGTTGATGCGCAGTGTTTTACCATTGATCTCATTGATGTCTTGTGCAATGCTTGCAGTAGCAGCATCGCCCGTTGTGATGTATAAATGGTTGCCAACAATGACCAGCCTGCAACCATTATGAATATTACTGGCATTGATATTATCGAGTATTGTTTGCGGGCTGCCTAATGTGCCTCCGCTGTAGGTATACCTCACTATGCGCTCTTTATAGCTACCCGAGTTGTAGTTATAAGCTACATATACATACGGGTCTGTTGGGAAGTTAGGGTGCAGTACCATGCCCAGCATACCACCTTCGTTCTGTATTACTGTATTTGATTCGTAGTATAAAGTGTCAACAACCTGAGTGGCGGGGTCAACACGGCATATGTATCCGTTCTTTTGCGTGAACCAAATATGGTTGTCTGGTGCATATACCATTTCCCAGGGTATGAACAGATTATCTGCAATGACACGGCTGGTCATTTGTGCATGAGAGAACTGGTAAGCAAAAAGTACAAGTATTACGAGTAATGATCTTTTCATGTAACTAAAGTTATGTAGAAATGTTCTCTGTTCTAACCAGGCAAGACTATTTTTGTTGTTTTATGACAATACAGGAATATACAGATCTCTTTGTACAGCAACTATCAGCAACTACACCGATTGAGGCAGTAGCCGTGTTGTTTGGTATAATCAGTGTTATAATGGCCAACCGCAACCATGTATTGCTATACCCAGCCGGTATTATTAGTACATGTCTGTATATATACATTATGATGAAAGTGGGCTTGTATGCAGAGACATTACTGAACGGGTATTACCTGATCATGAGTATATACGGTTGGCTGCGATGGAATAAGAACAGGGAGAACATGAGTGCTGAAGCTATCACAAGGAGTGGTAAAAAAGATTGGATAGTTACCGCATCTATTGTAATAGTTGGTTTTATTGCATTATATACATTCTTGCATTTGTATACAGATTCTGATGTACCTATGCTCGATGCTGTTGTAACCTCTTTTGCATGGGCCGGCATGTGGCTTTTGGCCAAACATAAAATTGAGAACTGGGTATTGTTGAATATCTCAAATGCTATTGCGATACCATTACTCATTTATAAAGGGTTGCCACTTACTGCTATACTTACATTAATACTTTTCATAGTTGCAGTACATGGGTATTATACCTGGTGGAAACTAATGAAAGCACAGGATGACTGAGATAAAAAAAATAGTGGTCATAGGCCCTGAGTCGACAGGGAAAAGTACACTGAGTGAAGCATTAGCAAATGAGCTAAACACAGTGTGGGTGCCTGAGTATGCGCGTGAGTACTTAGAGAATTTAGACAGGCCATATAATGAGGAAGATCTTCTGTCAATAGCTAAAGGACAATTAAGTAAGGAAGATGAGTTAGTTGAACAAGCTAATAAATTACTCGTGTGTGATACAGACCTGCATGTAATAAAAGTATGGAGTGAAGCAGCCTTCGGTAGGTGCCACCCGTGGGTGCTGGAACAAATAGCAGACAGAGAGTATGATATGTACCTCTTGGCCAATATTGATATTGAATGGGAAGATGACCCGTTAAGAGAACACCCTGCACCGGAGGAGCGTGAATACTTCTATAATATTTACAAAGACATAGTACAAAATAGCGGTCTGCCATGGGTAGATGTAAGAGGTACTCATGAAGAACGACTGCAAATAGCCCTTACTGGTATAAAGCAGCATCTTTATTCGTAACTTTAATATATGATACTGCACATCCATCCGGATAATCCGCAGGAGCGGCATATAGATACCGTAGTGGACATACTGCGTAACGATGGTGTGATCATTTACCCGACCGATACGATATACGGTATAGGATGCGATATAAACAGTGCCAGCGCCGTTGAGCGTATCTGTACCATTAAAGGTATCAACCCGAAGAAGGCGCAGTTCTCATTTATCTGTTCAGACCTTAGTCATATATCAGATTACGCAAAAAGTATAAATACACCAACATTCCGCTTATTGAAGAATACATTACCGGGGCCATATACATACATTCTGAATGCCAGTAAGCAAGTACCTAAAATTGTAAAGGCTAAAAAAGATACGGTAGGTATACGTGTACCTGATAACATTATCTGCAAGATGATAGTAGAACGATTAGGGCATCCTATTATGAGTGCATCATTGCCTACAGAACTGGATGTGGAGTATTATACTGACCCTGACGTCATGCACGATGAATTTGGCAAGCTTGTAGATGCGGTAATAGATGGCGGGCATGGTTCTTTAGTACCATCTACAGTTATTGATTGCACAACCAATGAACACAAAATATTAAGAGAGGGTGCAGGCGACTGGCAAGGGCTTTTGGGTTAACAATTTTCTTTTTTCTTTGCAGTATGTACACCAACGAGGATGAAAAACGCCTGTACGAACTGGCGAAAGCATATTTACAGAATGAAGCTGCTGCTGTAGAGGACATAGATTCCCTAAGGAACGTTATCAACTATTCAGACTGGAAGTATTATGTGCAGGATGAGCCTGTGCTGGCCGATGAAGAGTACGATAAACTATTCAAACAGTTAAAAAGGCTTGAAGAAAAATACCCTGAACAAGTAACAGACGATTCTCCAACCCAACGTGTAGCAAAAGGGCTTAGTGAGCGGTTGCCGACAGTGAGCCACCTGGTGCCTATGCTTAGCCTGGATAATACCTATAATGCGGATGACCTGTACGATTGGGATAAGCGATGTAAAGAAGCTGCCGGAATGGATGATATTGAATATTGTGCAGAACCCAAATATGACGGCGGAAGTATCTCACTGATATATGAGAACGGAATGCTGGTTCGTGGTGCTACACGCGGAGATGGAGTGATGGGAGAGGATGTTACCACCAATTCGAAAATGATACGTTCGCTGCCCTTGTCTGCGAAATTTGCAGAGGCAGGCATAACTCAGGTAGAGATAAGAGGAGAGGTAGTGATACATAAAGAAGCGTTTGCAAAAATAAATGAACAACGAATTGCTGAAGGATTGTCACCTCTCGCCAATCCGAGAAATGCCGCTTCGGGTACATTGCGTATACTAGACCCGCAAGAGGTTGCAAAGCGAAAACTGAATGCAATAGTTTATCATATTAGTGATTATACACTTGCTGATGGGAAAGAAGCACCCAAAGCATTAACCAAACACTATGATACACTCAAATGGCTATACGGGCTTGGTTTCCCCACTCCTGTTAAGAAGATGAAAGTATGCCGTAATATTGATGAAGTAATTAAATACTGTGAAGAGTTTGAAGCCCGCCGTGATGAACTGCCTTATGAAGTAGATGGGTTGGTAATTAAAGTGAACAACTTTGCTACACAAGATAAGATGGGCATGACATCGCACCACCCGCGCTGGGCGGTTGCCTACAAATTCAAGGCGAGGCAGGCTACGAGTAAACTGTTAAGAGTAGAGTTTCAGGTAGGGAGAACAGGAGCCATTACTCCGGTGGCTAAAATTGAGCCCACACCGTTAGGCGGAGTGACAGTAAGTTCTATCTCATTGCATAATGAGGACATGATCAAAGAAAAGAACATCAGAATAGGTGATGTGCTTTTGATAGAGAGAGCAGGTGATGTGATACCGCATGTGGTACGATCTGAAGAATCGTTGCGCAACGGTGAAGAAACAGAAATTGAATTCCCAAAGCAATGCCCGGTATGTGATGGTGAACTGGATAAACCTGAAGGAGAAGCTGTATGGAGGTGCATCAACATCAACTGTGCAGCACAAGTGGTAGAGCGCATCATCCACTTTGCGAGTAAAAATGCAATGGATATTCGCAACATGGGAGAGTCTAACATCCGTAAGTTTTATGAATTAGGTTTACTAAAAGATATACCCGGCATCTATAAAATGGATTGGGATGCAGTTTTGGCTTTAGAGGGCTTCAAAGAGAAATCAGTCAACAATCTGAAAGAATCAGTAGAGAAGTCTAAAGAGCAGCCATTGAACAGGATCATATTCGGGTTAGGTATCAGGTATGTGGGAGAAACAACTGCCAAAACATTAGCAAGCGCAGTACAGAATATGAAAGACTATTACAACTGGACAGAAGAGCAATTGGTAGCATTGGAAGACATCGGCCCGAAGGTAGCATCATCGGTAGTACACTTTTTTCAAAATGAAGATAACCGTGCTATGTTGGAAGAGCTGGAGCAGGCAGGACTGAGTTTAGAGAACAGCCATTATGGTAATAAGCAAAGTGGCGGAGTGCTTGAAGGAAAGAGTTTCCTGTTTACAGGTACGCTCACCAAATTCAAAAGAAGTGAAGCAGAAGAAATGGTAGAAGAACGTGGCGGTAAAAAACTAAGTGGTGTTAGTAGTAAGCTCAACTATCTGGTAGTAGGAGACGACGCAGGCTCAAAACTGGAAAAAGCTAAGAAGCTAGGCACTGTTACCATACTTACAGAAGATGAGTTTCTTAAGATGCTGGAATAATATTAATGACGAAACTATGATTCTTTATTATGGATCTTATTAAGTTCTTCCTCAAGGGCTTTTATGTATAGTTCTTTCTCGTCCTCTTCCAGCTTTTTAGCGGTACGGTCACGGGTTATTTTAGTAAACCCTACCAGGTCTCCGTTTATTTCATTGTAAATAGCGGTAATAACTACATTTGCCCAGAACTTACTACCGTTTGCTTTTATACGCCACCCTTCATGTTCTATACGTCCGTATTGTTTTGCTTTGTATAGCAGAGATTCAGGCAACACAGCTTTTCTGTCTTCTTCACGATAGAAGATACTGAAGTGTTTACCTATCACTTCTTCTTCAGTATGACCCTTCATTCTTTCTGCGCCTTTATTCCAGTCTAATATAAAACCATCCTTATTCAACATTATTATAGCATACCCTTCTACTTCGTTCACAAAGTGCTGGTACATGCTCTTGATGTTACTGGTTTTTAGTGCTTGCTCTGTCAGGTTGATCTCATAATCATTGATGACATTCTCTGCCGCCACCCTTTCAGAGAGGTCTCGAGTGACTTTAATAAAACCAATGTTGTTTCCGATATCATCTGTTAAAGCAGTAATGGTGACATGTGCCCAAAAGCTATCGTCGTCTTTTCCAACTCTCCAGCCCTCATGTTGTGCTTTACCGTTGCTAATGGCTTCGTTCAACAGTTTTTCCGGCAACCCCGACTCTTTATCTTCCTGTAAGTAAAATGTACTGAAGTGTTTACCTATGATCTCATCTTCAGAGTATCCCTTTATTGTTTCTGCTCCTTTATTCCAGGTTTGTATATAACCATTTTCATCCAGAAGGAATATGGCATAATCCTCAATGTCTGATATGACCCTGTCAAATAATAATTCGGAGGTATTAAGCATAACACTATTATTATCAGTTACTTTCGCCGCATTATCTATCCTCACTTTAACTTGCATAAATATACTCCCCTATTTTTAATGTTTAACTATGAATGTTCATTTTTTCAACATAGTTCAACAAAATTGAATACATGAAAAAAATTAGAATTTGATTGAAGGTAGGCTAATTTTAGTTAAAAACAATTATTAATATCATTATGAATGTTAAGATTGAATGAGTGTTAACAACAGGAACTTTCTACCTTTGCGCACGGTATCTGAATAGTATACATGTCTGAACGAAATTCTTATTTACAATTAAGCGGATTAGAACCACTGGTAGTAAGGCCGGAGTCGAATTTTATTAATGTAGGAGAGCGTACCAATGTTACAGGCTCGCGCAAGTTTGCCCGGCTGATACGTGAAGAAAAGTACGAGGAAGCATTATCTGTTGCCCGCCATCAGGTAGAGAACGGCGCACAGGTGATTGATGTGAACATGGATGATGCCCTATTGGATGGGGTACAGGTGATGACCAAATTCATCAATCTGGTACAGGCAGAGCCAGATATATCCCGCGTGCCGGTAATGTTGGACTCTTCGAAGTTCGAGATAATAGAGGCAGGACTGAAGTGTATACAGGGCAAGTGTATTGTGAATTCTATCTCGCTTAAAGAAGGGGAAGAAAAGTTTCTGGAGCAGGCACATATATGCAGAAGCTTTGGTGCTGCTGTAGTAGTGATGGCATTTGACGAAAAAGGGCAGGCAGATTCATTAGAGCGGAGAGTGAGTATTTGTGAGCGTGCTTATAAGATATTGACAGAGCAAGTAGGCTTCCCGCCGCAAGACATCATCTTTGACCCGAACATATTTGCCATTGCTACCGGTATAGAGGAACATAACAGTTACGCACTCGACTTCATAGAAGCTACGCGCATCATCAAACAGAAGATGCCATTGGCTAAGGTGAGCGGTGGTGTGAGTAATGTGTCGTTCTCCTTTCGCGGTAATGATGTAGTACGTGAAGCGATGCACAGTGTTTTTTTATACCACGCTATAAGGGCTGGTATGGATATGGGTATCGTGAACTCGGCACAGTTACAGATATACGACGAGATAGAACCTAAGCTGCGCGAGCTGTGTGAGGACGTGATAATGAACCGTAGTGATGATGCAACAGAACAGCTATTGGCTTATGCAGATACTGTAAAAGCTAAAGACAAAACAGAAAAGAAAACAGACGAGTGGCGGAATACAAGTGTAGAGGAGCGTTTAAAGCACTCATTAGTAAAAGGCATTACTGATTATATAGAAGAAGATACTGAAGAAGCAAGGTTGAAATATCCTGCCCCGCTTAATGTGATCGAGGGTCCGTTGATGGACGGTATGAATGTAGTGGGCGACCTTTTTGGTAGTGGTAAGATGTTTTTGCCGCAGGTGGTAAAAAGTGCCCGTGTAATGAAGAAGAGCGTGGCATACCTGTTCCCTTTTATAGAAGAAGAGAAAAAGAAAAATCCGGTACCTGAAAAAGGTGGTGCTACTAAAATATTACTGGCAACGGTAAAGGGTGATGTGCATGATATAGGTAAGAATATTGTAGGCGTGGTACTTGGCTGTAATGGCTACGAAGTGATAGACCTTGGCGTGATGGTGCCTGCGGATAAGATACTTGACACGGCAGAAAAAGAGCAGGTAGATATTATCGGTTTAAGCGGGCTTATTACCCCATCGCTGGATGAAATGGTGCATGTGGCCAAAGAGATGAAACGCCGAAACATGCAACAGCCATTGCTGATAGGTGGTGCAACAACATCTCGTACACACACAGCAGTGAAAATTGCAGAGCAGTATGATAACGGCGTGATACATGTATTGGATGCCAGCCGTAGCGTGACCGTATCGGGCAATGTGATCAGCAAAGAGCAGAAGCAAAAGTTCCTTGATGGGATAAAGAAGGAGTACGAGCAGTTGCGTAACGACTTCAACAATAAGAAAGCTACCAAGCAGTATATACCTTTTAAAGAAGCGCAGAAAAATGCTGTTGCTATCAATTGGGAAGGGTATACACCACCTAAGCCTCAGTTTACAGGTGCCAAGGTGTTTGATAACTATGACATCAACGAGATAAGGAAGTATATAGATTGGGGCCCGTTCTTCATATCGTGGGAGATGAAAGGTAAATACCCCGCTATACTGCAAGATGAACATGTAGGTGCAGAGGCTACTAAATTATTCAACGATGCCAATGAACTGCTCGATAAAATAATTGCAGAGAACTGGTTGACCGCAAGGGGTGTAATAGGTTTTTGGGAGGCACATAAAATAGGTGCTGATACCATAGAACTGAAAGATGATAAGGGGCATGAACTATGCTTCCTTGAGATGCTGCGCCAGCAACAGAAGAAGGCAGCAGGGCAACCGAATTTCTCACTGGCAGATTACATTATGCCATACGAACAAGGTGAGCCGACTGACTATATGGGAGCGTTTGCAGTGAGTATACACGGTATTGAACCACATATAAAAGCCTTTGCAGACAACCACGACGACTATAACAAGATCATGCTACAGGCATTGGCAGACAGGCTGGCAGAAGCCTTTGCAGAAGTATTGCACCTGCGTACCCGTAAAGAGTTTTGGGGATATGCTAATGACGAGGAACTGAGCAATGAAGAGTTAGTGAAAGAAACATACAAAGGTATTCGCCCCGCACCGGGTTACCCTGCCTGTCCCGACCATACAGAGAAGCATAAACTATTCAAACTACTGAATGCAACAGAGACAACAGGTATAGAGCTTACAGAACATCTGGCTATGTACCCCGCAGCATCTGTTTGTGGTTGGTATTTCAGTCACCCGGAGAGCAGGTACTTTGGTATTGGGAAGATACAGCAAGACCAACTACAAGATTATGCCCACCGCAAGGGTATGAGTATAGATGAAGCAAAAAGATGGTTATCGCCGATAATAGATGAATAATGGAAGGAGTAGCAGAAAACGGACAGCTTAGGCAAAGAGGCACTGATTCTAAAGCGTTGCGCATAACGGCTACTGTGCTGTCATACGTATTGCACCCTGTATTTATGCCCGTAGTAATGGTGGTCATGTATTACTACTTAAGCCCTGTGAGTTTTGTAAAGTATGAAAGGGCAGAGATAGCCGACAGGTTTATTATGCTGATTCTTAATACTATTTTCTTCCCCTTATTTGGTGTAGCGTTATTAAAGTTATTAGGGTTTATCAAAAGCATAAAACTGGAAACCCGCAAAGAGCGGATCATACCATTGCTTATTACCATGTTCTTTTATTGGTGGTTGAGTGATATGATATTCAGTAATGACGATAATGCACCTGTTATGTTACAGGTATTCTTCAAAGGTGCTTACTGGGGTATTATACTTTTATTTCTGTGCAGTATTTTCTTCAAAATAAGTATGCACACAGTAGCAGCCGGTGGTGTGCTTGGCTTTATAGCAGTACTTATTATGACCAGCCCTGTGAACATGACCATGCCACTGATGATAGCATTGGCCATAGCAGGTATTATTGGTACGGCAAGGTTGCTGTTAGGAGCACATACTACATTTGAAATATGGATGGGTTATGTAGTGGGCATCCTCGCGCAACTGGCAGCCTACTGGTGGGTGATGTAGTGTGGTTTGCAACCCCTTTTATAACGTATTTCATGTCATGCTGAACTTGACCCGGTATCTCAAGCAATAAACTACTCAATACGTGAGATGCTGTCCCGATATTTATCGGGACAAGTTCAGCATGACCATATTGAGTAGTATGGTTTAGGTAATCAATATCAACGCACTGCTATCTTTCTGTACAGTGTGCTTGTATCAGTGCTCAGGTATTATTCATAGGTTATCTCTCTTGTGATGATAAAGTTCTTGCCTCCTTCAAATAGCTCTACACATTTAGTAAAGTTCTGGTGTTTGTCGTATTTATATTCAAATACACTAACGCTTGAGTTGGCAGTTATTCCCAGTTCTTTGTTCTCAAAGGTTTCATATGTTATGATCATTGGCTCTCCATAAGGCGTTTGTGCAATTTTAGATCTGCTTCTTAGACGGCCGTCATTGGTGATTACCTTTCTTATGATCTTGCCTGCTTCAGGATAATCATATTGTAATACGAAGTTCAGTTCTCCCTTTATGTATCTTATTTCTTCTATCAGCCTGCCTTGTTCATCTTTTTTATAGATATTACTGTTATCTCCATTTACAATTTTGGTATCACCATCTTCAGTTGCTTGCATTTGATATTTATCTACTGTGTGATGGAAAGGATAAGCCATGCCTGTAACATATTCATGTGCCATATCTTCAGGAAGTATTGATTGTACCAGTGGTTCCCCGTGTTCCCATAAGGCAGTATCACCATTGCGAATGGTATATTTTGTAAAAGTCCTGATCTGCTTATCATAGTCATAAACTATTACGAAAAAATAATGTGGTGGCTTGCTTTCATCTTGCGAGTGCACAAATATTTTAGCCTGTGCAGGCTTACCGTTAAAGCTATATAAGTCTGGATAAGCTAAGGTTTTTTGTGCTCCTGCATAGTTGACGATTAGTACAGATATAAGCATTAAGCATAAGTGCCTCATAGCTATGGTGTATTGGTATTAATCCCAATTTAATGTTTATATCGGGGAAAATAAAATGTACTCACACAGAGGGTACATGCTTTTGTAGCTGTAACTGTAGCTTTTTTCGCTCCATGAATATACCGGGTAGCTTATAAGTATGTTCTGTATCGTCTTTAGCGTAGAGTGTAAGTACTTGCTGTTTGGTGCCGTAACGTGCAGGGACGGTGGTAATACTGAACCTCTTCAGTTCACTATATTGGTGGGTGGTAGTTTTGTTTTTCAGGGGGCGTTTTATGGTCAGTGCTTCATCGGTTAGCTGTATCACCATATGGTCTACATAGGCTACGTAGTATAATGCTATGATGCTTATAAGTACCGTTACAGAATTGATGGCATGTACCTTGCCTGCGATAACAAGGTAGGCCGTAAACAATACAACGGGGAGCATAATGCCCATGAATACATAATATGATAACCTGCCGTAGGTGTGCATTGTTGAAGTTGTGGAGTATCAGGATGTTTGTTTAAAGATGTACTCCTGTTTTTTCTACTATCTCGTGAATTTTATCATCCAGTTGGTTAGCTGCCTCTTCTATCATTACCAGTTTTTCTTTATCGGCTACATAGCCTTCATCTTTTATCAGCTTGACCAGCCCCATGATAGAGGTAAGAGGTTGTCTTACTTCGTGCGATTGTACTTCTGCAATTTTTTTGAGCGATTCGTTCTGTTGTTCTATCTGCTTCAGGTTTTGTTGCAGCAACTTATGATTCAGCTCCAGTTCCATAAGGTAAGTAGCCTGGCGGGATAATATGTCCAGCGTCTTTTTTTGTTGGTCGGTAATATCATTAGGTTGCAGGTCAAACAGACATAGCGTGCCCAGCCTCATCCCGCTTTTGATGGTAAGCGGTGCCCCTGCGTAGAAACGTACATTAGGATTTTCGTGTACCAATGGGTTTGTGTCAAATCGGCTGTCTTTAGTAGCATCTTTGATCACCAATACTTCGTTTTGCTGTATACCGTATTGACAGAAAGATGTCTCTCTAGGCATTACAGCATGATCTACTCCTGTTCTTACTTTTATCCAGTTTACTTCTTCATCAAGCAGTGTGATGAGTGCTACAGGTTTCTCGCATAACTCCGCTGCAAGCTCTACTATGTTCTGAAATTCGTTGTTTTTATCATAATCAATTTCAAGAAATCTGTGTACGGCTTCCAGCCTTTGTGCTTCAGTAGTCATATTTACGAGATTGATGGTTATAGTTTATATACGTAGCGTACTTAAAAAAGTTTGCTATCAAAAGCTCAAGGTGTAAAAAAGCCTCCCGCGGCTATGCCGGGGAGGCCTTCCCTCAATTGTAATGCCCCTTTTACTGCATTAGTAGTTTGCTGCGGCTTACATTATCTGCCGTAGCCACATTGATGATGTATACCCCTTTCGATAAGTGCGAAAGGTCTGCCTGTAATACGTTAGTATTTTGCGTACGTGCTTCGTATACCACCTTGCCATGAATGTCTGAGATCATGATGTTGGTCTCTTCCATAGGCAGGTCTAGCGTTACCATACCTTGCGACGGGTTTGGATACACCCTTATCACCGGTATATGCCTTACAATACTTGGTGTAGAAGCAGGGTCCCTTGTTACACGAACGCTGTCCATTGTAACATCGGTCATTGGTTTGTCGTTGCTATTAGTAGGTACTTTACCTATGTTCTGCACTATAGCAAAACCTGTAGTTACCGTGCCGAATACCGTATGTTTATTATCCAGGTGGGCATTGGTTACCAGGTTGATGAAAAACTGGCAATCGCCCGTATTGGCAGTGCCTCTGTTGGCCATAGATAATGCACCCGGTACGTTCTTCAACGTAGAGTGGAACTCATCTGGTATAGTAGTGCCTGTACCGCCTGTACCATTACCCAGCGGGTCGCCGCCCTGTATCATAAAGTTGTCTATCACGCGGTGGAATATCAATCCGTCATAAAATCCACGGTTGACACGTGCCACGAAACTGTCTACCGTTATCGGTGCCAGTATGTCTTCCATTTCAATAACAATGTTACCCATAGAGGTATACATGGTTACCTCGGTTTTCTGAGCCATGCTATCGTTAATGTAGAAGGAAAGGAGTGCCGTAAAGGCCAGAATGTATAGTTTTTTCATAAGCATTTGTTTAGCGTGATATGTAATATACAAAAATGTATTTTCAGATGCTATACTTTCTCAGATGCTCTAAAACCTGTACCTGACCCCTAATGTAAGCGGGGTGTACAAAAAGAAGTCTGCTCTGTATTCCTGATCAGGATTATTATCATAGTATAGTTCTGTGACCTTGTCTTGCCATACCTGTGCTGTTCTTATTGCCAGCTCAGCGTTGAGCGTGAAGTGTTTGCCTAAAATATAAACAAAGCCTCCTTGTGCACCCACTACATATCCATACTGGTTGCCCAATATTCCTTTTGGACTTACCCAATGTCCGTAATAAAAACCTCCTGCGATACCGGCGTAGAAATAATGCTTTTCAGATGGAATGATTCTATTTAATAGTGCTTTTACAGATAATGCAGAGGCTCTTTTATTGATAATGCCGGGTTCTATATAATGAAGCATGTAGTATTCATTATCCATTACTTCTAACCCTAGTTGTGTATTACCGAAGTTGTGTAAATAACGAAACCCGAAAGTTGGATGCACGGCAGCAAAGTCTATAGTAGGCAGCGATAGTACTCCTATATTTATACCCACCTCATTATTATAGGTCTTCTTTTTTTCAGCGGGTTCAGCCTGCTCTGTTTGTGCAAATAATGTTAGTGGTAGTAGTGACAGTACTATAAGTAAATGTTTCATTGTTGATGGTTTATGTTTTAGACTGTGATAAGTTTTGTTTAGTTGGGGGTTAAAAGTTTTGTTTCACTGTTTCGCTGTTTCATGTTGTGTAATCCTGCTATTTAAGTTACTTAGTAAGGTTCGCTGATGTTGTAGTTCACATCTGTTATCTCCCACTGATAGTAGTTGAAATCTCCTGTAGATAATTGCCACAGTACATCTCCCTTAACAGGTATGGTTATTCCTTCGAATGTTCCCCATTCACTGATGGGTATATACCAATCTGTCAGGTGTTCATCGTTTTCACCTTTGTAGCGTTTGGCTTTAAGGGCTTTTACCCTGTGTTGCTCATCAAAAATAAACAATGCAGTAACGGTCAGGCCTTTGTAGGTCATAGTTACGGTAGCGCTATTGCTATCAGCTTCCTGCCACACAAGATATTCCTGCAGAGCCGCAGTGGGTATCCAGCACAGTTCGCTGAGGTAGCGCAGCATAGAGCCCTGGTCTGTTTTTTCGCCTTTTGCATCAACGGCTTTAAATAGCGTTAATGGCTTTATGAGCATCTCTCCTTTACCGTTCTTATACTTATCTCTACCCACGATAGGCATACCTTTCATACGGGTTTTCACTGTCCATACAAAACCCGGATTTATTAAATCAAAATACTGTTCAGCTTTTACAGATGCCCAGCCCTGCTCTTCAGATTGCCGCAGCAAGCCTTCTTGTTTCAGCCTTGCATTGTATGCCTGTTGTTTACCGACGGCACCGGATGCGGTCAGCCAGTTTTGAACGGGTAAGGGCAAGTGTTGTATTGTTTCTCTGGTAATTACAGGTAGTTGTTTTTGTTGCGCTACTATTGGCTTTATTTCCTGCTTTACCATTCGGGTGAATTGCCATTGACCATAAGCATATATTGTTACCAGCAGAAGTATAAGATTCGCAATGCTACCAAATTTTGCATCCTTCCAGTAGAGTATAATAAGTAGCTGTGATAACACCAGGCCTGCTGCCCCGATATACCACAACCCGGGTTTGCTCCACCACCAGAGTACAGCAAATACCACAATGAGTATGGTGCTGAATAACCATGCAATACCTGCTATCTTTTTTGTATTCCCTGTCAGACTAATTAATGTATCGCCTGACAATCCCTTTACCGGTGCGAGTCCGAGCTCTTTAGTAAAACCCATTAAATGGATGAGCCCGTGAATGACCAGAATAATAAGAATGATGTGTTTCATAACGGCTACAAAGTTTGAACAGGTGTAGGGATAAAACAATGACAACCGTCATTAAAAAAGCCCCTCCATACGGAGAGGCTCTTATATTTTACACACCCCTTGCCCCTCTCAAGAGGGGCAAGTGAGGTCTATTAATATCTGTAATGCTCAGGCTTGTACGGGCCATCTACTTCGATACCCAGATAAGCAGCCTGCTCTTCAGTCAGTTTGTCCAGCGTAACACCTATTTTCTCAAGGTGCAGACGGGCAACTTTCTCATCCAAGTGCTTAGGCAGAACGTATACTTTGTTCTCATAACGGTCAGTATGGTTCCAAAGCTCTATCTGTGCCAATACCTGGTTAGTGAATGAGTTACTCATTACAAAGCTAGGGTGTCCTGTAGCACAACCAAGGTTCACCAAACGTCCTTCTGCAAGGATGATGATGTCATTACCCTCGATGTTATAAAGGTCTACCTGTGGCTTAATGGTATCTTTAGTATTCCCGTAGTTCTCGTTGATCCATGCCATGTCGATCTCGTTATCGAAGTGGCCTATGTTACATACGATGGTCTTATCCTTCATCAGGCGGAAGTGCTTCTCGTTGATCAGGTCGCAACAACCTGAAGCAGTAACTACGATGTCTGCTTCCTGTACCGCATCTTCCATCTTCTTCACTTCAAAACCGTCCATTGCAGCCTGTAGCGCACATATCGGGTCTATCTCCGTAACAATAACACGGGCACCGGCACCACGAAGGCTTTCAGCAGAACCTTTACCAACATCACCATAACCACCTACAACAGCTACCTTACCCGCAAGCATAACATCCGTAGCACGGCGGATAGCATCTACAAGGCTCTCACGGCAACCGTATTTGTTATCGAATTTAGACTTAGTAACAGAATCGTTCACGTTGATGGCAGGCATTGGTAATGTGCCTTTCTTCATACGCTCGTATAAACGGTGTACACCTGTAGTGGTTTCTTCACTAATACCTTTCACGCCATCTACCAGTTCAGTGTAGTTATCCAGTACCATATTGGTCAGGTCACCACCATCGTCCAGTATCATGTTCAGCGGCTTATCAGCACCACCGAAGAACAGTGTCTGCTCGATACACCAGTCAGCCTCTGCTTGTGTTTGTCCCTTCCATGCAAAAACACCGATGCCTTTTTCAGCAATAGCAGCAGCAGCATGGTCTTGTGTAGAGAAGATATTACAAGAGCTCCAACGTACCTCAGCACCCAGCTCTATCAAAGTTTCTATTAATACAGCAGTCTGTATGGTCATGTGCAGGCAACCTGCAATGCGCGCACCCTTCAATGGCTGCTGACCTTTGTACTCTTCACGAATAGACATAAGGCCGGGCATTTCAGCCTCCGCCAGTCTTATTTCTTTACGTCCCCATTCAGCCAGGCTGATGTCTTTTACCTTGTACGGCAATTTAAAATCTATCTCTGAGCGAGTCATTGTACTCATGCTAATTAGTTTTTATTAATTATTTAAGCGATGCAAAGGTACTTAATTCCTGCATAACGCTTTGTTGTCAAAAGTTTAAGAACAAACAGCTGTTAGTTGTAATTGTTGGCCTGCATGTAGCCTTTTATCATATCGTTAAGCTCTGTTGAAGCTTGCACCAATGGCAGGCGTACATTACTTGAACAAATACCCATATGATGCAGTACATTCTTCACACCTGCGGGGTTGCCCTCGGCAAATAACAAGCGTATGCCCTGTAGTAATTTATAGTGCAGTTCACGTGCAGTATCGAAATTGCCCTGTAGTGAGTTATTTACCATGCCTGTAAAATCAGCGGTAAAGCAATTGGCTGCTACTGATATTACCCCTTCCATGCCAGATGCTATCTGTGGTAATACAAGATCATCATCACCACTAAGCACCGCAAAATGTTCAGGAGCACCCTGTACTATATCCATACATTGCGCAAGGTTGCCACTGGCTTCTTTCACAGCTACAATATGTTTGAATTCATTGGCCAGCCTGAGAGTGGTAGCTGCCTGCATATTAGCAGCAGTACGTCCCGGTACATTGTATAGTATGATATCTTTATCTGTATTCTGTGCTATGGTTTTGAAGTGCTGGTACATGCCCTCTTGCGTAGGCTTGTTGTAATAGGGTACTACTATCAGGAAACCATCTATGCTGTCGTAGCTTTTCTGTGATAGTTTACTCACCACATCTGCAGTATTATTACCTCCCGCGCCACATACTATGGGTACACGTCCGTTACAGGCATCTACTATAGTTGTTAGCACGTCTTTCTTTTCGTCTGCGCTCAATGTAGGTGTTTCTGCCGTGGTGCCCAGAGCTACCAGATAGTTCACTCCATTATCTATAACGTAGTTAACCAGCTTTGTCAATGCAGCATGGTCTACCTTCGTCTTATCATCAAAAGGCGTAACCAGTGCTACACCCGTTCCTCTGAATTTATGTGACATATATTTAAGTCAATTTTTAAAATTCATAATCATAAGGTTATTGCGAGGAAGTATGACGAAGCAATCTGTAATGGTTTAAGTTGAGATTGCTTCATACCTGCGGTATTCGCAATTACCTGTATGTACATTACGCCTCCTTGAAGAAGCCCATTTTAGAGAACTTGGCTATACGCTGTTCTATACGCTCATCTGCATCCATACCTGAAAGCTCTTTTACCATATCAATCAGGTAGGTTTTCAGTGTAGCAGCCATCTCTTCCGGCCTTGCATGTGCGCCACCGTTAGGTTCTTTCAGCACATCGTCTACCAGTTTGAAGTTCTTCATGTCTTCCGAGGTCAGCTTCAATTGTTCGGCAGCCTGTACCTTATAATCCCAACTGCGCCATAGAATGGTTGAGCAGTTCTCAGGAGAGATAACGGTATACCACGTGTTCTCCAACATGGCCACACGGTCGCCTATACCTATGCCCAGTGCACCACCTGATGCTCCTTCACCTATCACTACACAGATAACGGGTACTTTCAGGTTGAACATCTCGAACAGATTGCGTGCAATGGCTTCACCCTGTCCGCGCTCTTCAGCCTCAAGGCCGGGGTAAGCACCCGGAGTGTCTATAAAGGTGATGACCGGACGGTTGAATTTCTCTGCCATCTTCATCAGGCGTAGTGCCTTACGGTAACCTTCGGGGTTGGCCATGCCAAAGTTGCGCAACTGGCGCATCTTCGTGTTGACACCCTTTTGTTGTCCCATCAGCATAACAGGTGTGCCTTCGAGCTCAGCCATACCACCTATCATTGCCTTATCGTCTTTTACATGACGATCGCCATGCAGCTCACGAAAGTTGGTGAATATCTGTTCAATGTAGAACTGTGTATATGGCCTGTCCGGATGGCGGCTCAGTTGTACCCTCTGCCAGGGAGTGAGGTCTTTGTATATCTTATTTCTTTGTTCTTCTATCGATGCTTCAAGCTCTGCTAATGTCTTGCTCACATCTATACCGTTTTTAGATGACATGTCTTTGAGTTTGCTCACCTGAGCATAGAGGTCTTCCAACGGTTGTTCAAAATCCAGGAATTGCATAAAATCAATTTGGGTTTACAAATGTACACTATAGAATTATTTTAAAAGAAGATTTGCAGAATTCAGGAAATTGCGTTTATCTTTGCAGCCCAGCAAAACGAAAGGACTGGTAGTTCAGCTGGTTAGAATGCCGCCCTGTCACGGCGGAGGTCGCGGGTTCGAATCCCGTCCAGTCCGCAAGAAGCTCTGCAAACGCAGGGCTTTTTTGTTTTAAGGCAATACATATTAAGCCATAGCTATATAAGCACTAAATATACCCTATTTATAAACTAAAAACGGTTGCACGTGTTCTAAATAAAACTATGAACATTCTGCTTACAGGTGCTACCGGTTACATTGCTCAAAGGTTATTGCCTCTGCTGATGAAGAACGGGCATCATGTGATATGTTGTGTGCGCGATAAAGACAGGTTCGACCTCAGAAAGTACAATACCGGGCAGATACAGGTAGTAGAAGTAGACTTTCTGAATGAAAACACCCTACAAAATATACCTACAGATATAGACGTTGCGTATTACCTCATCCATTCTATGTCTTCACAAAGTGGAGACTTTGAGGACATGGAACAGAAATGTGCGCAAAATTTCATCAATCGTTTGCAGGAGACAGATACAAAACAGATCATTTACCTTGGGGGTATCGCCAACGAAAAGCAATTGTCAAAGCATTTACAATCCAGACAAAAAGTAGAAGAGATAATCGGGCAATCTGACATACCACTTACAACGCTAAGAGCGGGTATTATTGTAGGGTCAGGCAGTGCATCGTTCGAGATCATAAGAGACCTTGTTGAAAAATTACCCGTAATGATAGCACCACGTTGGCTAAAAACTAAATGCCAGCCGATAGCCATTAGAAATGTAATAGAATTCCTGTACGGGGTGGCCGGGAACAGTGCTACTTATGGAAAAACATACGATATAGGAGGCCCTGACATACTCTCTTATAAAGATATGCTGCTTCGTTTCGGGAAGATCAGAGGTTTGAACAGGAGGATAGGTGTAGTGCCTGTTATGACACCTCGCATTTCTTCTTACTGGCTCTATTTTGTTACCTCAACATCGTATACACTGGCTAAAAATCTGGTGGACAGTATGAAGGTAGAAGTTATATGCAAGCCTAATAACCTGGCAGAGATGTTACAAATAAAACTGGTTGACTATGATACATCCATCAGGCTGGCTTTTGATAAGATCGAACAAAACCAGGTGATCTCCAGTTGGAAAGATGCTCAAACAACACCGATCTTATTTAAAGGTATACAGCACTATATTGAGGTGCCGGTTAACGGTTGTTTTGTTGATAAGCGTGAAGAAAGTATTACAGATGCTAATACGACATTACATAATATATGGTCAATAGGTGGTAGGAAGGGTTGGTATTATGCTGATTGGTTATGGGAGATACGTGGGTTTATTGATCAGCTAGTAGGCGGGGTGGGCATGCGCCGTGGCAGAAAAAGTCCAACTGATATATCAGCAGGAGAAACACTTGATTTCTGGAGAGTGCTACTAGCCAGTAAAGAAGAAAAAAGATTATTGTTATATGCAGAAATGAAGCTCCCAGGTGAAGCATGGCTGGAATTTAAGGTAGAAAACAACATACTTACGCAAACGGCTACTTTCAGGCCACTTGGATTATCAGGTAGGTTATACTGGTATGCGGTATGGCCTTTTCACGGTATTATATTTCGGGGTATGATAAAAAAGATCAGTAGTTAAACCTGCTGACATTGTTTAGTATACTACAAACACGGTTTTTTGCAATACGATGATTAGACCATCATATTATATCATAGTAAATATTTTTATATCTTGTTCAGCGTAACCACAAACGTATATCAAGATGAAATGCTATCTGATAACTACTACCTGTATAGTAGCTGCATTCTTATTCACTACTTCTTGTAAAGATGAAGCACATGATCATACTGATGACCACGAGCATGCACATTCGCATGATGGTCATACGCATAGCCATGAAGCCGGGGCAACATTCTCAATAGATAAGTTGGTAGATGAAGTGAAGACCGTGCCTGATTCTATTATTGAGTACCTGCATGCGCAACACCACTCACACAAAGTACTGGAAAGAAGGACTGTGCCTTCAGGCTACGAAAGCAAAGACCTGAAATACTGGAAAAACTATGCTGCAAAGGTAGAAGACCTGCCGGTTATCAATCCGGGGCCGGGAGAGTATGTACATGTAATGGAAGGGTATAAGCATAGTTACAACAACCTTGTGATAGGTATAACTGAAACATTACCGGGTGGCGCACCGCCCATGCACACACATAAAGGTGAAGAGTCGCATGTGTTATTGGAGGGAACTATTCTGTATGCGTTGGGCGATACCATGTTCACGATAGAAGCACCGTATATAGTGAATATACCACCTATGGTACCGCATGCCTTTAAAAATATAGGTGATGAGACAGCAAACCTTGTCGTGATCTTCCCGACCAATGTGTGGGAGTATGATGTATTGGATTATTTTCCTTTTGAGGAAAAGGAAGGCGAAGAATAATAATCAGATTTTCGAGATAATAAGCTCTGCGAAGGCAGGGCTTTTTTGTTTTATTATAGTTCTCTTAATTACTCTTGTAGTATTATCTATTAATTTATATTTTCATGTGAAACGATCATTTTATGATGACAAGAGTGCTATTATTTAGTTTATCCCTTTTGGTGGTAGCCTGTAGTAAAACTAACAATGATGATGGCGACGATAATACAGCACCGGAACCAACATCGGTTATTGAGCAGCAGTTGGTAGCTGCAAGGTGGCAACTGGTTGCAGAAACTGCAACAGCAACATACAATGGCAAGGATACAACCGCAGATTTATATGCAGATCTTGATAGTTGTGAAAAAGATGATTATATAGAGTTTTCTTCTACTGGTACTGTGACAAGATATGAGCACATCAACAGGTGTTCAGGCAATCCGGCAAGTAGCACTTTTACTTGGAAATTGATTGATAGTGATAAAAAAATAGCTATTTATGACAGTAATCCCGATACTTTCGATCTAGAGATTAGTTCTAATCAAATGAAATTCACAGATGTAAAACTTAACTCATCGGGAGTGCCTGTTACCTATATAAGTACTTATCAGAATATTAAGTGATTGATCATCTATAAAATACTCTCCTTTATTACTGTTACTTCCTCAATGACATTACATATTTAGCCACACCCTTTATCTCATCATCTGTTAATTTGTCTTCGTAGGCTTTCATTTTGCCTTTGCCTTTCTTGATGATGTTGATAACGGCTGACTCTGGTAAAGAACTTATTTGCAGATTCTTAGCTTTTGATGCCTCTTTGGTGCCGTCCATACCGTGGCATTTTTTACAATGCTTTTTATACAGCTCCTCTGCATTGTTTTCAGGTACTGTCGTGGCATTAGCAATAATAGCTACCATACACAGTAGCAGTATTATGATACGCTTCATTGTGCAATATTATATAAGAAAGTATTGCATTCATTGACTTTCACACGAATAATAGCATTTTTATCATGCGTTAAATACATTATCTTTATTATTAAGTAAATTGACACTGATTATAAAGTAGGCGTAGTGTGACATGCCAATGCCTTTAACCTGCTTTTAATCCTTAATGTCAATACTATTACTAATTTTCGATTTGAACCGACCGGGTCAACCATATGATATACAGTATTCTATTAGTTGAAGATGAAAAAAAGCTGGCTGATACTATTCAGGCAGGATTGTCAGAGCATGACTATGAAGTGACCGTTGCCTATAACGGGCTTGATGGTAAAAAGAACTTCTTAGACAATGCCTACGATCTGATAATACTGGACATCAATCTGCCGTTCATAAACGGGTATGAGCTTTGTAAGCTGATACGCGAGCAGGATGAGCGTGTGCCTATAGTATTGCTTACCGCTCTCAACTTTACTGATAATAAAATAGAAGGGTTTGAACTGGGGGCAGATGATTATATAACTAAGCCATTTGAGTTCAGAGAATTAATAGCCAGAATAAAGGCTTTGCTCAGAAGGTCTGACCTGCGTACCGACGCTGAAGAAGAGAAGATGTTGCAAATAGCTGACCTTGAAATGAATCTGGATAGTAAAGAGGTGAGAAGAAGTGATAAGAAAATAACCCTGACTGCCAAAGAGTTTCAATTGTTAGAATATCTGCTTAAGAATAAAGAAAAAGTGGTATCGCGTGCTGAGATAGCAAAAAATGTGTGGGACATTGACTTTGATACACAGACAAATGTTATTGATGTATACGTAAACTTCCTTCGTAAAAAGCTGGACAAAGATTTTGAACCTAAGCTCATTCATACACAAGTAGGTATGGGATATATTCTTAAGGTGGAAGAAGAAGATTAAACATGCAGATAAAATACCGTATTACTATTGTTTTCTCGGTAATTGTAACGGTAATACTACTGTTATTCTGCATCACCTTATATTTCTTTTCTTACAAAGACAGAACCACACGTTTTAAAGAGCGGCTGGAGAACCAGGCAAACAGTACTATAGAACTGGTAAAGTCACCCGGACTTACAACGCAATTATTCTATTCTGTTACTAAGAACTCTCCGGTAACACTTAAAGACAGGAGCATTTTAGTTTACGACTACGTAAGCAACAAAAACTATCGGTATAATGATAAAGGTGTGGCTAGCGTAGTATTGGGTGATATGATTGTGCAAAAGGCAGCACAGGGTCGACCATACTTTTTTAAACTTGGAGAAAGAGAGGCGGTAGCCTTAGAGTATAAAGATAATTCACATGATTATATAGTGCTGGTTGCAGCAATTGATGCAGAAAGCTTGGAATGGTTCGGAAGGTTAAGGATCATCATGCTGTTATGTCTGCTTGCTGGGCTACTCATTATACTTTCTACAGGCTATATATTCTCTATCAGCCTTGTAAGTGCTATAAGTGAGTTTACACAAAAGATACAGCATATATCTTCAGAGCGTTTTTCCCTCAGGCTTGAAACAGGAAAAGGTAAAGATGAACTTCAGAAATTAGCTATTACGATTAACGACCTGTTGGATAGATTGCAGGCGTCCTTTAACCTACAAAGGAGATTTATAGATAACGCATCGCACGAATTGTCTACCCCTTTGGCGTCTATTGCCAGTCAAATGGATGTTGCCTTACAGAAAGAGCGCAGCAGCGAAGATTATAAAAAAGCGTTACTGTCTATAAATGATGATGTCAGGCGTCTGAGCCTTCTGGTGAGAAGCTTGTTAGAGATAGCAAAAGTTAGCGGCTCTATGGGAGGGACTGAACTTACTTCAGTACGCGTAGACGAGCTGTTGATGCGTATACCGTCGGAATTGAATAAAATAAATGCAAGCTACGAGGTAAAGATGGAGTTTGAAGAACTGCCTGACGATGAAAGCACCCTTATCATATACGGCAATGAGCATTTGCTGTATAGTGCTATCAAAAATATTGTTCATAATGCCTGTAAATTCTCTGAAGACAGTAGTGCATCATTGATATTAGGCTTTACTGAAAAATATATTGTAATAAGGGTAGTGGATAATGGGCCGGGTATTGACGATCATGACCTGAAGAATATCTTCCAACCATTTTACAGGAGTAACAGGCATGAAAGCTATATTAGTGGAGCCGGGCTAGGACTGTCACTGGCACATAGGATCATCGGTTTGCACAGAGGACATATAGAGGTAGAGTCGGAAATAGGAGAGGGTACTACATTTATCATATACCTGCCTATAGAGGGTTTGCAGGATGAAGAGACAAATGAAATAAAAGGTTTGAAGCAAACCAAATAAGCGAACTATTCTACAGGTACTATGTTTAACTATTTGTAAACTATAATCTTGCTTTTATCAATATATCTATAGTACATTTACAAGGAAAAATAAATCATATGAATAAGTTTACTTTATCATTAATGGCAGGAGCGTTGCTGGCAACGGCATCTTGCAATACAGAAACCGGTAATACTGACGAAGAAAACCAGGCAAAGATCGACTCGATAGTTGATGTAAGGGTTGAAGAGATAAGAGCAGAGTTGTACCAAAGGAACGACTCTATCATTAATGAGCTGGCTATGTGGCGTGCTGACTCTATATTAGCTGCTAGGGCAGGTAAAAAAGTAGTTGCTCGCAAGCCTAAGCCGAAAGCACCTGTTGTAGAGACACTATCTGAAGGTGGAACTGAAGTCAGCGATAAGCCGAAAGAAACTACTTCAAAATCTAAATGGGACGCTAATAAAGAGGAAGGTACTTCTTCTGAGTCTAAGTGGAATAACAAAGAGTCTGAAGAAAAAGGTACCTCTTCAAAATCTAAATGGGGTAACTAATTATCAACATAAAGAATATATAAAGCACTGTACGCAGTGCTTTTTTTGTTTAACACATAAAATAGTTTACTATGAATAAGTTATGGTCATTATTAATATGTGCTGCTTTATTATGTTCTTGCGGAAGTGAGAACGAAAAGGACAGTGCAGCTGGTGAAGATCCCTCTAGTGCAACTGTAGAGCAATCTTCTGAAACGAATACACCGGACAATGAAACCTCTGAGTCTAAATGGGAAGATGAAGAGGAAGGAACCACTTCTGAAAGCAAGTGGGATGGAGACGAAGAAGAAAAAGGAGTTACTTCAGAATCCAAGTGGGATAATTAGGTCGATTGATGTTACTGTATATAAAAAGAGCCGCTATTAGCGGCTCTTTTTATATTTAAAAATACAGTGACTATTACTGAAGAGTCATAGTCATTGTACAATTGTAGTTAACTGTACCTGCTAACTGGTAATTAATAGTCAAAACATTACCATTAATTGTACCTGTACCGGTAACCTGGCTGCCATTAACATCTGTAGCGTTAAGTGTAATAGCATTTACGTCAACTAAAGCAGTAACGTTTGTGTTAGAGTTACCAAAGTTAGAAATTACGATGTTTGTTTCGTCAGAAGATGAAACAGTTACAGTACTTGACCATGTACCACCTGTTACAGGAGGTTGGCAGGTTTCAGTACATGTGTATGTACCATCAACTTTAGAAGCAGAGTTAGTAGAGCAATTAGTGCCCTCATAACCTGTAGCACAGGCACAACTACCGTTGATACAGGTTCCTCCGTTGTTACAAACTACGTCTTTACACTCGTCTTTGTTACAAGCTGTGAATGTAACAAATGTGAAAGCACCGATAGAAAGCAGTGCAGAAAAAGCAATGTTGCGAATAGATCTCATAAAGTAAAATTTAGATTGGTTAAACTGATTTCAAATTTTATGCCAAATTACCATAGTTGACAATAGAATCAAATAAATACACTCAACAAAATAATTAGGATAATGTTCACGGTTGGTATGACTTAGTTGTAGTGATTGTGTTTATTTTTGCTAACCAATGAAGTTGCTTCAGCTAATTTTATGCCTGCTTCTGCCTTTTGCCGGTTTTGGTTCGGGTAAATATCATTTCGATTATACAGACAATTGCGCTAACGCATACATACAATATTTGTCTTTACAGCCTGAAGAAGGGTATAAGCACATCAAAAAAGAAATACTGGACGACCCTCATAACCTGATGGCTACTTATATAGCTGATTATGACGATTGCCTTACTTTATTGTTTAATGGCAATCCATTAGACTACGAGCAACGCAAGCACCATTTCAATGAACGGTTAAAACTATTGTCAAAAGGTGATGAGAACAGCCCCTGGTACAGATTATGTAAGGCGGGACTCTATATGCATTGGGCTTTTGTATATATAAAATTCAACGAACGTATCAAAGCAGCATCTGCCTTCAGAAAATCTTACGTATTGCTTAAAGAGAACAAGCAGCTTTTTCCTGATTTTGAGTATAATGATGTATTCTTTGGCATAGAAGAAGCTGCAGTTGGTGCTATACCAGATAATTATAAATGGGTAGCATCTATTTTTGGTATGAAGGGTGACATACTGGAAGGAACAAAGAAGGTAGAGCGATTCATAAAGGATAAAGACGAGGGTGCCCCTTTTTACAAGGAGGCTGTGGTATATATCACATACATCCACTACTTCCTGATGTCTGATAAAGAAAAGGCGTGGAGTATCGTTAAAGATCCGTCATTTGTTGAAAAAGATGATCTTTTATACTCTTTCCTGAAGGCTAACATAGCACTGAATTACCGTAAAGCAGATGAAGCAAAGGCTGCACTAGAAAGAGCCATGACCTTTAAAGGGTACAAAGCGTACCCGATACTTGATTATGAGTACGGATATGCGCTGCTGCATAAGCTGGACAACAGATCAATAGCCGTGTTTAAAGATTTCCTGAAACGTGATAAAGGAGGTTTATTCGTTAAAGATGCTTTACAGAAAATAGCATATGGTTTTTATCTGGCAGGTGATATGGATAAGGCAACTGCATACAAGAATAAGATATCACAACAGGGTAGTACACTCACGGATGCTGATAGGCAGGCATTGCGATTTTCAGAGAACGGCTCATGGCCTAATGCTATTTTGTTGAAAGCACAGTTGCTTACAGATGGGGGGTATTACACCAGAGCACAAAGGTTATTGGCAGATAAAAACGTTAATGATTTTACTGAAGTTGGTGAGCAACTGGAGTACCTCTTCAGGCTGGCAAGAATATATGACGAACAAGGCCGGAAAAAAGAAGCTGTCACTTATTACAGTCAGGTTATTAAAAAGGGCAGGGATAGAAAAGAACAATTTGCGGCACGTTCTGCATTGCAATTAGGCTTCTTATACGAACACCAGAGAAACAATACCAAGGCTATTGAGATGTACCGAGATGCTTTGTCGATGGGAGACCATGATTTTAAAAACTCAATAGACCAGCAGGCTAAGGCAGGGATACTACGTTTACAAAACAACCAGTGACTACATATAGTGATTATTATTCAATTATATATAGCCTGAAGCATGTTTGCAGATTAAATTTTCTTTAATATACACCATGTGTCTGCATACCTAAAACAATGACAGAGAGCCTATTTAATCTCTCTTTAATATTAAGTTTCTTCTATTTTAATATTGCTTTGTTTTCATTTTAATCGTGTTCTCCATGAATCGCAGTGCCTATCCTTTAGTTTTACTGTATTAACATTAGTATGTCTTTTAATCTCTTGCTATATGCAAGAGTTCAATCAGTTAAATACATTATTTATTATTAAATGGGTAAACGTCTAAACATTGTTTTTATGAAGCATTTCAACAAAACTATGGTGTACCTGTTGCCTCTATTATTCATATTGGTAGCTGGTACAACAGTTATGGCACAGCCCCTAAATGGTACATATACCGTTTATGGTACTGGTGCAGACTATTCAAACTTACAGGCGGCAGCAAACGACTTGAACAGTCGTGGTGTGTCGGGACCTGTAGTATTTAAAATTCGCCCTGGTACCTGGACAAGTTCCAGTACTTCAGATGCGAGCATTATTAACGTGTCGGGTTCCAGCTCTACAAATACTATCACCTTTGAGGCTGAGAACGGAAACGCTGCGACAACTGAGATTCGTAATACTAATACGAGTAGTAGTTCGTCTAGCAACTTTATTTTCAGGTTCAACAATGCAAAGTATATAAGGGTTCGAAATCTAACGTTAAATAAAACCTATTCTTCCAGAGGTAGGGTTTTGTATTTCAATGGTACTGCTCAATATAATATTGTTGAAGACTGTATCATGAAGGGTAGTACTTCTACTTCCAGTAGTACTTCAAACGCACGTGTGTATGCTACCTCAATGAGGAGCGGTCATCACAACATCGTTCGTAACAACGTTATAGAAGGTGGTAGTTATAGCTACTACTGGAGAGGTAACTCGAGCTCTTCGTCAAATTTGAGCCCGGACAACGAATTCTCAGGTAACGTTTGTACACCTGCAGGTTACTATGGTATTTATACTTATTATACCAAAAATCAGAAGATCAATGGTAATACGATCAACTCAACAAGAAGCAGTTATTTCTATGGTATTTATGTTTATTATGGTGATGATGCTTTAGAAGTAAAGGATAACAAAGGTACTCTTACCGGTAAAACATCTACACTGCGTCCGTTAACGATCTATCGTTGTGACGGTACTTCTACTGCAGGAGGTGTTGTTTCGGGTAACGACTTTACTATTTCAGGTAGTAGTTCTACATATCCGTTCTATAATTACTATTGTACATACCTGACATTTAAAAACAATAAGGTGAACTGTACTGTTACTGGTAGCTTTGGTGACTTATACGTATATAGCTCTTACTTTGGAGGTAATAATACTATTGAGGGTAATACACTGACTGCTACTTGTGCTGATTATGTACGCCTGTATACTATGTACTACAGTCATAATAGTAAGTTCAATAACAACGATTATACGGTAAACCATACTGCGAATAATGACGCGATCTATTTCTACAACTATCATAATTATCGTAGTAATAACTGTGAGTCGAATAATAATAAGATCAATTATACTTACAGAGGCCGTTATTATTTCTATAACTACTGGAACTATTACTCAAATAATGCCAAGTTCAATGGAAATGACATAAAGCTCCAGAAAGAGCATAACAGTGGTTATTTTTTCTATAACTACTTCAACTATTATGGTAATGATGTAGAGATCAAGAATAACAAGGTAGACGCATATGGTTATCAGAACTATTATTTCTACAACTACTTCAACCAGTATGGTAATAATACTGACTTTGAAGAAAATGATATGAAGTTTGAGCACCGTAGAACTACTTCTACACTACACAGTGTATATAATTATTTCTACAATGATGCAAACGGCTCTACTTTCAAGAACAATAAGATATGGTCTAAGTCTGGAGGTGGTTATGCATATGGTGCATACATCTACAGTAATCAGGGTAATGTAGAGGTTGAAGGCAATGAGATTTATGCTGATGGTGGTTATGGTGCGTATGGTCTATACCTGTACTACATCAAAAACCAAACAGTTAAGAACAATGCGGTTTATGTAAAAGGAGGCAGGTTTGTATATGCGCTTATGTGCTATTATCCAACTAACCTGAATATTTATAACAACACCTTCTATGCTGATAATGCTTCCAGTACCAGTTATGCTGGATATTTCTGGGCAAACGGCGGTAGTTACAGTGCTGACCTAAAGAACAATGCCTTCATAAGAAATAATAGTGCCAGTGGTTATGGTCTTTATTTGTACGGTAACAACATCACCTCTGACTATAATGACATACTTACTACTGGTGGTACTATGATCTATAGTTCTCAATATGGTACACACAGTACCTTACAGTCTTGGAGAAATGCGAGCGGTATGGACATGGGATCATTATCATATATGCCTGGCTTCATGAATGCAGCCCAAGGTGATCTTCGTCCTGATCCCAGTGATCCAGATTGCTGGGCGCTGAACGGCCGTGGTGTGCAGATAGCAGGTAATGACAAGGACATGAACGGTAATGCTCGTGCATTAACAACCATACAGGGTGTTCCTGATCTGGGTGCTTACGAGTTCGTACCTACTTCCATACCACCAAACTGTGCGGCTACACCGGCAGCACCTGCAGCCAATACTGACCAGGTATTCACATTCGGCCAGGATACTGTTGCTGTAATGAAATGGGATGCTAATGTTCCTTCTAACTTTAGTTTGAAGCAATATACAGGTACAAACCCTCCGGGTATACTAAGTATCAACCCAACGCAGACATTCTTCTATGTAGATGCAGGTGGTACAGGTACCAACCTTGACTATGAGATGGACCTTTATTATAAAGACCCATGGATGGGAACCATTGCTTCTGAGTCGGCACTACGTTTAGCAGAAAATGTAAGTAACGGTGGTTGGGTAGGTTATGCTCCGACGGTGAGTAGTTCTAATACCACAAGAAACTTCATCAACACTCCCGGTGTTATGGATGTTGGTGCACTGTTTACCGGTATTGATGTAAAAGACAATGCGGGTGTAGATGCGATACTGGAGCCTGTTGCACCTTTCTGTCCGGGTACGTATACAGTTAAAGTTCGTATCAAGAACAACGGTAACAACAAGATCAACGGTGTTAAGATCGACTGGGAATTGAACGGTACGGCACAAGGTACTATCAACCATACCAGCACAATAGATATCAACGGTAGTACAGCAGGTAATGAAGCGATCATTACTCTGGGTAATGTAACTTTCGGTAATGCTCCTGAAAACATCAAGGTGTGGACCTACGAGCCTAACGGTAATCAGGATCCGGTTTCTGGGGATGATACTCTTGAAGTGGGTTACCGTGCAGCATTACAGGGTACTTACACTGTAGGAGGAGCTACTCCTGATTTTGCTACAGTAGTAGCTGCTAATAATGCAGTAGCGCAGTTCGGTACTTGTGGAGATGTGGTATTTGATATCCGTCCGGGTACCTATACGGGCCAGGTGAGGGTACAGCCAATACTTCATGCCGCTAATACTACAGGGCGTGTTACTTTTAAATCTGAGAATGGCAATAAGAACAGCGTAGTGATCAACCATAATACGACTAACAGTGACTATCCTGTTGTTGTGTTCCAAGATGCTGATGACTATACGTTCAAAGACCTGTCTATCATTTGTGCCGGCCCTTCATACGGCCGTGCGGTAGAAATGCAGGGTGACAGTGATAATGACTCGATCGTTAACTGTGTATTGCAGGCACCTACACTTACAACAACGCTGAATGCTGCATTATACGCATACTACTCTAATAGTAACTGGACAGGTGATAACTGTGTGTTCAAGGATAATGATATGAGCGGTGGTTATTACACAGTATACTTATACGGTTACAGTGGCGGGGTGTATTATTTGAGAGATTTGGTATTTGATGGTAACCACATCATGCCAACTCAGTACGGAGGTTATATCTATTATACATATGGACTTAAGTTCAATAATAACCATATAGATGCATCTGTTAATGGTAATACGAATACCGGTGGTATGTATTTATACTATCCTCAGCAGAGTCCTGAGATCATCGGTAACGATATAGATGCGCATAACTATTACGGTATGTATATCTATCAGGCCTATGGTAATAATGCCACTACTGATAAAGCAGAGATCAGGAATAATACAGTAACGGTTTCTGACGATGGTAGTTTTGGTTACGGTGGTATCTATATGTACTATCCTCGTAATACTAATATCTTCAATAATAGTGTTAACATCACTAATAAGAATGCTAATTGTTACGGCCTGTTCGCTTACATGAGCAGTTCTACTTACAGGGATAATACGATCCGCAATAATGCGTTGTCTAATACAGGCGGTGGTTATGCTATGGAGTTCTATCCTGGCAGCAGCAGTTATAACAACACCTCTGATTATAACAACTTATACACTACAGGCAACAACTTTGTAGAGTATAATAACAGCAACAGGAAAGACCTGGCTACTTATGTGGCAGCCAGCGGTAATGATGAGCATTCTATCAGCCACGATCCGGGTTATACCAGTGAGTTCGATCTTACACCGGACAAGAACAACGCTGCGAGCTGGTCATTGAACGGCCGTGCGGTTCATATCAGCGGTAACGATAAGGACAAGGATGGTAATACTAGAGTAGAGGCTCGTGCTGACGGAGTACCTGATATCGGTGCTTACGAGTTCAAGCCTGAAGTGATCCCACCATTAGCTAAGGCGGTACCTGCTACCCCTGTAGCAGGCGGCACTCAGGTGTTCACCTTCGGAGAGCGTCCAGTAGCCAGGGTTACGTGGGATGCGAGCTTCCCGCTTACGGCACCATTAGAAGTACGCCAGTACAGCGGAGAGAAAGGTATGGGCGTAGCATCGCAGGTAGCACCTGACGGATCTATGTATTTCTATACAGATATCGCACAGAAAGGCAACGGTACTACTTATAAGTTCGATGCAGAGGTTGATTATATGGATATCTGGTTGGGTGATATAGCGAGTGAAGGAGACCTTAGGTTAGCGCATAAATACAACAGTAACTTCCCATGGATGGTATACAGCGGAGCTATGAGCACCGCCAATACGACAACGGACGTATTGAGTAATAACAACAGTGTGATGTCTCTTCACCACTTCGGAGCATATACCGGCCTTGAGAACGGCAGTGCAGAATCAGCGTTCGTAGTACCGCAGGGCAGTATCGTTATCTGTACAGGTAACAGCGTCCAGCTGAATGCAGAGCCACAGACAGGTGATGCATACCAGTGGTATAAGAACGGCACGATGATATCAGGAGCTACCGGCCTTACCTACCAGGCTACTCAGGCAGGCGACTACAGTGTAGCGATCACCTACGGTACGAAAGTAGTGGAGGCGGTACCTGTAACGGTAAGTACGATCTCACCACCGAATGCACTGGTAAGTGCTAACGGCCCTCTTACCTATTGTGTAGGCAACGGCCTTACGCTGGATGCAGGTAATGCACAGGGTGTAAGCTACCAGTGGCAGCTGAACGGTAACAATATATCGGGTGCTACAGGCAGCACCTACGGCGTGAACCAGTCAGGAAACTATACGGTAGTGGTAACGAACATAGGTTGTTCAAGCACCTCCACTGTAACGGCAGTATCAAGCGGTCCTCTTACCGTAGACCTTGGTAATGATACGAGCTATTGTGAGGTTAAGGGAGTGTACGCACAGTTAGATGCGGGCTTCCCGGGAGCTAAGTACCTGTGGAGCACCGGCGATACCACCAAGAGCATTGAAGTAAGGAACAGCGGTACTTACTGGGTAGAAGTAGACGGAGGCCCTAACTGTACGGACAGGGATCAGATCGAAGTAACGATCTCCCCGCTTCCGAGTGCTAACGGTATCTCCTATGTTAAGAACGGCAACACGTACTTCTTCAGCCCTAGCGGCCCGATCAATACAACAGGTTACATGTGGCTGTTCAGCGATGGCAGTACCAGTACCCAGAAGAACGTGAGCAAGACGTTGAACAGTGAAGACCTATATGTAAGGTTGGTATTGTTCAATAACTGTGGCACTGATACGGTACAGCTGGGATGGAAACTGGGTGTAGAGGAAGCAGTTAACGCAGAGAGCGTGAGCTTGTATCCGAACCCTGCAAAGAACCAGGTTACGGTAAGTGTAACAGGTACAGCTCTTGAAGAGGTGGAAGTAGTGAACGGTTTAGGGTCAGTAGTATACCGCAGTCAGGTAGAGAGCGGCAAGTCAAGCCACAGGGTAGACTTAAGCAACCTGTCTAACGGCCACTACATGCTGAGGGCAAGAACCACAGAGGGTATGCTCACCAGACCGTTTGATGTGATGAAATAAAGAAGATAACCACTTAATAATAATGTTGAAGGCAGCTATTTCTATAGCTGCCTTTTTTTATTTTACTCATATATAGGGCTTTAGGCATTGCGCAATATATTATGTGTTAGGTTGGGTATAAAATAATTAATATCTAGTTAAATTTATTTTATAATAATATTTTAATTGCTCATGGCCAGTGACTAACGACGTTTAAGTTAAATTTATAATGCTATAATATAGCTTTTACATTTTACAGGTAACGATAAAATTTAAACGTCATGTATTACACATCCCTACTTATTAAAAGAATAGTACCGGCAATTATTGCGATGGTGCTATTTATGCCCACATATGCACAGCTAAATGGTACATATACTGTGGGTGGTACCAATCCTGATTATACAACCGTGGTAGCAGCCGCAAATGATCTGAACAGTAAAGGGGTCTCAGGCCCTGTTACATTCGATATAAGGCAAGGTACTTATACCGGTCAAGTTGTAATAAATAACATTTCAGGAGCTAGCGCTACTAACAGGATCACTTTTCAGTCTGAAACAGGTAACCCTAACGATGTAATAATAAACTTCGGACCTAATAGCACAGCTAGTAATTATATCATAAGGTTAGATGATTCAAGGTATATCACGATAAAAGAGATTACAGTGACAACAACTGTTGGGTCTTATGGCAGATTGATAGAGTTCAGGTCAAATGCTTCGTATAACCATATTGAAAACTGTAGGTTGCTGGCAGTAGGTACAAGCTCAAGAATGGCAGGTATTTACGGAACAAGCCTTAGAGGTACGGGTAATGAGATAAGAAATAACTACTTCAACAGAGGTTATTACGGTATATATTTCAGAGGCTCTAGTTCTTCATTTTCAAACTCAACAAAAAGTACGGTGATAGAGAATAATACTTTTGATGAAGTATGGTATTATTCAAATTACCTGTACTATCAATACGAGCTGAAGTTAACAGACAATACTATTAAGAGAACAGGTACAGGCACTCACTATGGAGCTCGTATATACTACAGTGACTATTGTGATATATCGGGCAATGATATAAGCTTCGATGGTTCAGCAACCCGATATGGTTTCTACTGTTATTATAATGATGGTGGTATCAATGTGAGCAACAACAAGATCGTAATATCAGGTACAGGCACCAAATATGGTATGCGTAACCGTTATAATTATGGCACATCCGGCAATAACAATACGATCATTAACAACGTAATAGCCATTGATAATGGAACATCTACAGCATACGGAATGTATGACTATTATGCACGTTATCAATTAATAGCAAATAATACAATAAGTATTAACAGCACATCTACAGGTAGTCAGGCTGCAAGGTTCTATTATACTTCTAATAGTTATAGATATAACACGGTAAGAAATAATGTATTTGCCAACTTTGGTAGTGGTGATGCGATGTATGTATACAGAGTTAATTATAATAATACTTGGGATTATAATAATGTATACTCTAAGGGTACCAATATGATAGAAAGAGGAAGCCCTAGCGGCAGCTATAAAACACTAGAAGCATGGCGTAATGCTACAGATCAGGATTGGCATTCTATTAATTATGATCCTGGCTTCAAGGGAATCTTAGATCCTGAACCAGACCCGGCTAATAGTGCTTCGTGGTCACTTAATGGTAGGGCTATACATATTTCAGGTAATAGCAAGGATATGAATGGTAATGCCAGAGTAGAGCAAAGGGCAGATGGTGTGCCTGACATAGGCGCATATGAGTTTGACCCAAGTGTAGCGCCGCCATTAGCAACCGCTGTTCCAGCAAATGCTACTCCTGGCAGTACACAAGAGTTTTATTTTGGCGAGAACCTTGTGGGTACTGTAAAATGGAGCACAGCCTATAAAATAACTGCACCAATAGAAGTAAGACAATACAGCGGACGTAAGGCCCCGTCTTTCAACTTCAACGACTTTATGTATTTCTATACTGATATCCAACACAAAGGCAGTGGTAATACTTACAACTTTGATGCTGATGTACAATACATGGATATTTGGTTAGGTACAATGTCAAACGAAGCAGATGTACGACTGGCACATAAGTTTGGAAACAATAGCTGGACTGCATATAATGACAACAGAAGTTCGGTAAATGTAAATACGAACACAATACAAGCAAATACAATTACAAGCTTTGGTGCATTTACAGGTACATTGAATGGCGAGATATTCTCCACAGATATTCAACCGGGTAGCTCAACACTAATATGTTATGGTGGACAAGTTGTTTTAACTGCCAATGGTAATGCAGGTTATAAGTACCAGTGGAAATTAAATGGTAGTGATATAAGTGGGGCTACTAGTCAGACCTACACGGCATCTACTCCCGGCGATTATACTGTAGAGGTAACAGACAATAACAATAATACTGCAGTGTCAATACCGGTAACAGTAGCAGCAATAGCACCACCGAATGCACCAATCGCAACCAGCTCTAACCCGATATATTGTGTTGGTAACGGACTTACTTTAAGTACGCAGCAAGGCGCTAACCTAACTTATCAATGGCAGTTAAACGGTAATAATATACCGGGTGCTACAAATGATATGTATACAGTAAACTCAGCAGGTGAATATACCGTTGTAGTTGAAAACTTAGCATGTGCTACGGTATCTGCACCACAAAAGGTAGATGCAGGACCTCTGAATGTGGATCTGGGTATGGACTTATCTGTTTGTGAGCAAAAAGATCTGCCGATAATACTGGATGCAGGCTACCCCGGTGCAACATATACCTGGAGCACAGGAGATGCATCTCAACAAGTAGTTATTAATAAGACCGGGCAATACTGGGTTCGCGTAGATGCAGGACCAAACTGTATTGATATTGACACTATAAATGTTGAAGTAACACCATTACCGACAGCAAATGGTATATCATATGTACGTAACGGTAGCTCGTATACGTTTAGCCCAAGCAATCCGGTAAATACTACAGGGTACATGTGGATTTTCAGTGATGGCTCAACTTCTACACAACAATTTGTAACGAAAACAATCGAAGGTGATGTGTATGTACGATTGGTACTATATAACCAGTGTGGTACTGATACTGTACAGCTTGGATATAAGCTAGGTATACCTGAACTAGCAGATGCAAATAATATTAACGTATATCCTAACCCGGCTAAAGATGTAGTGAATATTCGTTTTGCCAAGCCGCTGACTGACAATGCTGATTTGAATATCATCAACAATACCGGGTCTGTTGTTCATAGCCAGCAATTACAGAAAGGTTCAGAAGAACAAACAGTAAATGTGAGTGCTCTACCTGCAGGCTATTATATGATACGTATGCAAAGTGCAGATGCTGTCGTTACAAAACCAATAAATATTTTACGATAGTAATAGTTAGTTGATTCTTTTATACGAAAGCCCCGTTATTCGGGGCTTTCGTATTGTATAGAAATACTTGAATGTAGTATTGGTATGTCTTGTCGACAAGGTTTTAACTTTACTGCAATTATTATTAAATGAAGCTGCTATTACAATACCTTAAGCCACTGAGATGGCTAATAGTTCTTGCACTATTCCTGGCGTCTATCAACCAGGTTTTTTCTTTATTAGATCCGCTGATATTCGGTAGGTATATCATTGACACTTTTGCCAATAATCCGGGTGATTATAATGAGCAGCAATATTTAAAAGGTATCATAACCGGCTTGTTATTATTAGTAGGGACAGCAATGGTGTCGCGAATAGCAAAAGCTTTTCAGGACTATACTGTAAATGTTGTGATACAAAAGTTGGGGGCTAAATTATATACAGACGGGTTGCGCCATGCCATGAGGTTGCCATACCAGGATTTTGAAGATCAAAGAAGTGGTGAAACACTTTCTATTCTTCAAAAAGTACGTTCTGATTGTGAGAAGTTCATTAGTGTATTCATCAATATATTGTTCCCCACTTTAGTGGGCCTTGTTTTTGTAATCGTATATGCTTTTACGCTCACGTACTGGTTGGTAGTAGTATATGTAACCGGTGCGATATGTCTGTCATTAATAATAAGTGTACTAAGCAGGAAGATAAAAACTATACAGAAAACTATAGTTAAAGAAACAACTGCTCTGGCAGGGTCGACAACTGAATCGCTAAGAAATATTGAACTGGTTAAAAGCCTGGGATTAACGCAACAAGAGGTAAGAAGGTTGAACGCTAATACTATAAAGATATTAGGGCTGGAACTGAAAAAGGTACGCAGTATCCGCTCCATATCCTTTTTACAAGGTACCATTGTCAACTTCTTAAGGCAGTGTATCATGTTTGTTTTGCTGTACCTCATTTTTCAAGGTGAGTTGACAGTAGGGCAAATGGTGGCAATGCAATTCTACACTTTCTTCATATTCGGGCCATTGCAGGAAATAGGCAATATTATCATTGCCTACAGGGAAGCGCAAGCATCTCTTGGCAATATGAAAGACCTGTTCAATAAAAAAACAGAAGAAAAACCTGAAAATGCTAAAGAGATCAGGAAAATTGAGACGCTGAATTTTGAAGGAGTAAAGTTTCAGCACCAATCAGCAATGCAACCGGCATTAGAAGACATAAGTTTTGAAGCCAGTACCGGTGAAACGATTGCATTTGTAGGACCCTCAGGCTCAGGAAAAACCACACTTGTGAAATTGCTGGTAGGGTTATATAAACCTAAACAAGGCAAGATTTTTTATAATGGGGTAAATGCCAACGAAATAGATTTTGACGAGCTACGCCATCAGATAGGGTTTGTGACTCAAGACACACAGCTATTTTCCGGAACGATAAAAGAAAACCTGTTGTTTGTAAACCCGGCTGCTACTGAAGATGAGATGCTGGATGTGTTGAATAAAGCTGCCTGTAATAATCTTTTAGCACGAGCGGAAAAAGGAATTGATACTATGATCGGCGAAGGAGGATTAAAACTTTCCGGAGGTGAGCGTCAAAGATTGTCCATTGCACGTGCACTTTTGCGTAATCCGAATTTATTGATATTCGATGAGGCTACTTCTGCGTTAGATTCACTTACCGAAGAAGATATTTCATACACGATAAGAGAAGTTACCTCTGCAAGAGCTCATATAACTATAATGATAGCACACAGGTTATCAACCATCATGCACGCAGACAGGATATACGTACTGGAGAAAGGTAACATTGTAGAAACCGGAGACCATGGAACCTTATTGGAATCCAAAGGGCTGTATTATGCTATGTGGCGACAGCAAATAGGAGAGCGTAAGCAAACTAATATTACTGGCGATACAATAATAGCCTAAGGCTGGTCTTTTTGAAACTGAGTCGATTATTTGTTAAAAGCTTGATACGATACTTAAGCGTACACCGCTGAATGCAGGCTCGTAACGGCATACACCACCTGTACAGTTAATACCCTCTACCTGTTTAACATATGCAAGTGTAAAACGGTGAGGCCCGGCATTATAGGCTGTAAATATATTATAGTAATGCTGGCTACCAGTAACTGCAGATGGCCCCGGATCGAAATTATACATATCAGACAATGCGAAAGACCATTTAGGTGCTATATTCAGCTCTACTAATGCAAATATCCATGATCCGAAATCCTGTTCTGTTTGCTGGTATTCTATTTCAGCCCTTATTGATGTTTTATTAGTCAACAAATAAGTAGCTTCAACAAAGGGTGTCCATGCTATTAGCATAGGTACCAGTGGTTTGGTTTGATACACTTCCTGATTGTATTCCATGTACTGAACACCTCCCTTTAATATCAGGTCGTCAAAGCCAATATAGTTAGCTTCAAAATATCCTTCCCTATATAGCTTAAGGTCCGTCAGGGTATTAATATGTGTATAGCTGGCTGTAATATTAAGGTCATCATTAGGAGCTACGATCACTTCAGCAGCACCGGCGATCTCTGATAGGTTTAGCGATGCAGGCAGGTACCTTGACATTAACCTCTGGGGGCGTAAGCGGGCAACAATAGGCTGCCAGTTCATCAGGCCCCGTATCAGTACTTCATTTGGTGATGTGCGCATTTCAAAGTTTTCAGTTCTTTTACCTGTTAGGTTCACTGCAAAACCTTGTTGCGCATAGCCCAGAGTAGTATAAATTACGTTACCGGAAGCGTTGGTCAGGCTTCCACTATCAACAATGGCATCATCAGTTTTGTAAGCACCTTCAACATACCAGTTTACATTACCGATAGAAAGGTTGTTATATACTGTAAAAGCGTACATGTTATATTTAGGAACGAAACGTTTATCAACTGGCTGGCTGTTGATAGTAGACACTATCTCATCCATATTATCCTGATCAAATGTTCTGTTCAGTGCACCTATACCGGGTTGCAGGTATATTTTATCACCAATAGAGAAGTTACCATCTACACTTGCAGCTTTTATGATAGGGTTATAACGTTCAAAAAGAAACTTTTGCTGTCCTGTAAACCCTTTAATACTGATATTATCAGTGAGTTTATATTTCAATCGAACCCCCACCAAAGCGTTGTCAATGAGTAGGCCGCGGTCTTCATAGGCTCTGAATAATATTCCACCGCCTATCTGGTCATATATATAACCGGCTTTTATGTTCAGGTCTTCAAAGTCTTTTTCTAAGCTCCAGGCACCTATGCCAAAACCGTTAAGTGTTTGTAGAGGGTTGAAAAGGTTTGAGTTGTGGAAGGCATCGACACGTAACGTAGCAGTAAAACCTTTATTATAATATCGAAGGTTCAGCCAGCTTTCACCACCACTTAATACATTGTCATACAGAGGGTTATTTGCAGCTCCAATAACAGTGTCTCTCTGAAAGAAGTTCACATTGGTCATTAGGTTCCCTGACAGTCGTCCTTGAGCAGAAGTCTTATTTATTGTACAGTATATAGAAAGGAGAACTGTTAAGACTACGATAAATCTTTTCATCACGCGGTATTGGAATCTTATAAAATTTTCCGAATTTAGAACCTTTACGATACTTTGGCAAGGTTTTCGTTTAATTCTTATTAAAAATCAACAACTCTGATGAAGAAGTTATTATTATTATTATTGTCCATTTCATTAACAATCAGTGCTTTCGCGCAAAACGAAGATCTACCGAATACAAGGATAAAAGATCTCGCTACAAACAAGCCGATAGCTTTTAACGAAGCAATTGAGCCTGGTAAAGTAACACTAATCAGTTTTTGGGCTACATGGTGTGTGCCTTGTATCACTGAGATAAAGACATTCAAAAAGAAACTTCCTGAATGGCAAAAAGAAGTCGATTTCAACTATATAACTATTTCTATGGATGAAACAAGCCGGGAAGCTATGGCCAGAAACTACGTGAAGAGTAATGGCTGGAAGTTTCCTTGTTATATAGATGTCAATTCTGATCTTATGCGTTCTGTAGGTTTTAGCAATATACCTTTTACTGCTATCATCGATAAAAATGGTAAAATTGTATACACTCATACCAGTTTCCAATTAGGTGGTGAGAAGGATGTATTTGAAAAGATCAAGAAATACGATAAAGAGTAATCAGGCCCATGTCATTAAGATCACTATCCCTTTCTATCATAGCAGGTGTTATGATATGTTTCAACGTATCTGCGCAATCAGTTACAGATGTACAGTTGTATGATGCCTTAACAGATAAGCCAGTTCAATTGAAAGATAAATTGCAGCCTGATAAAACAACAATTATTGTTTTTTGGGCAACATGGAATGCCCCATCTAAACTTGAGGTGAGAAAACTTGCAGATCTTTTGACTGAAAAAGGTAATGTAATTGACCTGATAGCGGTTTCAGTTGATAAGCCTGTTACAAAAGGGCTTGTAAAAACATACGCTACTGCACAAAAGTGGACATTCCCGGCATACAGAGATGATGCAGGAATATGGTTGAGTGAGCTGATGGAGGATAATCTTGTTGGCACTCCGCCACTTACGATAATCGTCAATAAAAATGGTGAGATAGTACATAGACATATAGGCTATGAGGTGGGTCAGGAACAAAAGCTGTACGAAAAAGCTACATCATTATAATAATTAGGGGCTCATTCGAGCCCTTAATTATTTTTAAATATCATCTCACCTCAATACAATTTATATTTACAATAAAAGGTGCAACATGAAGTATACAACTGAGGTGATAATTAATAAGCCGAAAAATAAAGTGTCAGAATTGTTTTCAAATCCTGATAATTTGAAGCATTGGCAACCAGGGTTTATTAGTCTTGAAAGTATTAGTGGTGCACCGGGAACCAGTGGTGCAAAGTCGAGGCTAAAATATAAAATGGGTAAACGGGAAATAGATATGATAGAGACGATCATATCTAATAATATGCCTGAAGAATTTAGTGCAAGCTTTGAAGCTAATGGGGTGTATAATGTACAGAAAAATACATTTACAGCTATTGACGATAATACAACCAAGTTGGTGTCAGAGAGTGAGTTTCGTTTTAAAGGAATCATGAAGCTGATGGGTTGGCTCATGCCCGGAGCATTCAAGAAGCAAACTGCGAAGTACCTGCATTATTTTAAAGCATTTGCAGAACAACAATAGTAAGAAGGCTGTCTTTTAACATTTATCTGCTCTTTTAAACCAGCTATTCCTATATTTTTGAGTACAAACTACTTGGCATGAATAAAACAGTACTAATAATATTATTCTTATTTCCTGCATTAGCAAAAGCACAGCCTGCAGATATGGAAGCTGCGAAGAAACAAGTATTTCTGGCTGCAAAAAGAATGAACGAAGCTTTTGTGAATAAGGAGTACTACAAATTCAGCCAATACAGCCACCCAGACCTGATCAATAAGGTAGAAGGTGGACGAGGAGGTTTAATAGAAATAACGAAAAAGCAGGTGGAGCAAATGGAAGCTGCTGATAATATGATCACGGCTATGTGGCCGGGCAAAGCCAGTGATATTATTGATACCGCAGGGGAGTGGCAATGTACATTGCCTCAGTATATGGAAATAAGGCTTGTAAATGGGAAGTTGAAGACACACACTACTATTGTTGGTATTTCTCCTGATAAAGGCGCTAACTGGTATTTTGTTGATGTGGCCAATACAGGCAATATAGATGGGTTGAGAGAGTTGTTCCCCAATTTAAGCAGCAAACTCAATGTACCGCCTCCTGCTGAATCAGTGTTTACTCCTTCTGAATAGTATCATAGCACTGACATGTAAACATCCATCACGCTATTTGCACAACTTTCAGGTGTGAATTTATGTGCATGCTCAATACCTTTAGTGATCATGCTATTTCGCAATGAGCTATTTGTTATTACCTGTTTGATGGTATCGGCTATCTCTTGCTCACTATAAGGGTCTACATAATAAGCGGCATCTCCACCTGTTTCAGGCATACAGGATAGGTTAGATGTAATAGTTGGTGTTTTGCTCCATAGTGCTTCTAATACTGGTATACCGAACCCTTCAAAAACAGAAGGGTATAAAAATGCAGTAGCACTTTGGTAAATAGCAGGCATATCTATCGGTGCTCTTACTCCCGGGCTATCTATTCCGTTTTGTTGTTCTGATAGGAAGATAACCTGTTCATTCAGTCCTTTTTCTGCTAGGTATTGTTTCACCTTGTGCATATATTCTTTACCACTACCAATGACAACAAGGGGTATTGTATAACCCTCATTTAAGAGTATTGATAATGCTTTGCAGATATTCAACAGGTTTTTACGTTCAATTACAGAGCCTACATACAACAGGTACTCTTCGGGTAAATTATATTTCTTTCTTACAGATGACAGCTGTTCGTTACTTAACTCTTGTTGGAATATTGGCTGGCAGCTTTGGTAACATACTTCAATTTTATTTTCGTCAATATTATATATCTCAACAAGATCATTTTTAGTTTGCTTGCTTATGGCAATTATTTTGTCAGAATGTTGGCAAGCATACCTGAATTTTTTCCTGTAAATGGCAACATCTGCTTTTTTATACTGACGTGGGTATCGTTCAAATATAAGATCGTGCATAGTGACAACTGTTTTTATTCCCGTGTCATTTATGCCAATAGGTATTTCGTGGCTTAAACCATGGTAGAGGTCAACATTGTGTTCTTTTAGTACTTTTTTTACCCCGACACTGCGCCAGAATGAAGTAAAGTTTTGTAGATGCCTGTTGGCAGTAATGTCTTTATTTTCTCAGTATCGGCAGGTTGGTAATAGCCCTTGTTTTTTGGTGTGCAGAGAAAATAGTTATGATCAGGATAGTGTTCTATTAGTGAGTTGATAAGCGTGCGACTATATTGCCCCAGTCCTGTAGGGTTACAAAAAGCTCTTTTAGCGTCAAAGGCTATACGCATAAAGTTAGTCCTCAGCTAGTTTTTTAGTCCTCAGCAGGTATTTCCCTAACACATCAAACTCAAGGTTCACTATATCCTGCACTTGCAATGTTTTGAAGTTAGTATGCTCAAAAGTATACGGAATGATTGTAACGGTGAATGTATCTTTTTGTACATCAAAAGCAGTAAGACTTACGCCATTAATGCAAATAGATCCTTTTTCAATGATGAGTTCAGCATATTCTTCAGGAAACCTGAAGGAGAATAGCCAACTACCGTCTTTTTCAGTTTTGTTGATACAGGTTCCTATACTGTCAACATGCCCCTGTACAAAATGCCCGTCAAGACGGTCTCCAACTTTCAAGGCTCGCTCAAGGTTTACAAGCTGACCTTTATTAATAGCATTAAGGTTCGTCTTGTTAAGAGTCTCTTCAACTGCTGTTACCCTGTATTTGCCCTCTTGTATTTCTACAACGGTTAGGCAAACGCCATTATGAGCAACAGATTGGTCTATCTTTAACTCATCTGTTATGTTACATTCTATCCATAGGTCTAAGTTGCTGCCAACACGGGCTGCATTATGTACTTTGCCAATCTGTTCTATAATTCCGGTAAACATATTTATTGCTTTACAGCAGTACCAATGTGATAATTTATTCCTGTGTCGCTTGAGATGGTCCAGTTGAATTTAAGCTTAACAGTATCTTCCCTTGTATTGATGATAGTTCCTGTAAGCGTATCCTTTGTGCCGCACGATAATATGCCAGGTAGCTGTGTAGAGTCAGGTAGAATCAGAGAGTCTGCCTGTGCTTTATAAAACCTGTCAGCAACAAAATGTAAAGAATCACCTGACGGGCAGAAGCCTAATAGTCTCAGCTCAGTGTTGTTATTAGCATATACGCTTATAGTGTATTCAATAACAGTATCCAGCTCAAATTCTGCATTGAAAATAGTATCCTTCCATAGGTAAGTGCCTACGAACACATCTTTGGGAAAGAAGCATACAGTACTGTCTGCGGTTCCGGGGAAGCCATCATTATAGTTTACTGCCTCGGGGTTGTTACAATAAGGCCTGTCAAACAGATCGCCGGTTCCATCTTTAGCAGTTTCGTACTTCTTGCACGAAATAAGTATTATCAATAAAAGGGTTATATATGCAAAATAATTTTTATCCATATGTCTTCGGCTGTACTCCATCCTGCTTAAAACGTATATCACGATGGAAAATTATGTGGTATGCAATTTACATAATGTTTGTCTTGTTCAAATATATAAATATACTTACCTTTGCTGTCCTTAAAAACCAAAAGGGGGTATAAAATAATATGTTGATCATTGATTCTAAAGACTGCGAAAACATAGATAAGGCGCTGAAGAAGTACAAGAAAAAGTACGAAAAAGCACGCGTTCTCAATCAGTTACGTGATCGTCAGGCGTTTACTAAGCCGTCTGTTAAGCGTCGCGCACAGGTATTGAAGGCTATCTACAAGCAGCAGATCGAGTCTGGTAAGATCGAAAAGTAATAACAACTTTTTTAACAAAGTTGTATCAGCAATAATATTGCGACTGGTAACATAATAACGTATATTTATGTTACCAGTTTTTTATGAGTATACTCCAATGGCAAACAGATTTTCTTCAATATCTAAGATTTGAGAAAAGATATTCTCAACACACACTGGTTGCCTACCAAAAAGACCTGGAACAGTTTTCCGAATATATATCATCACAATTTGACATCAGCGAAATAAAAGATGTATCTCATTTTCATATAAGGAGTTGGCTTGCTGAGCTAAAAGATGATAAACAAACAGCGCGTACACTTAATCGTAAGCTGTCGTCACTAAACTCATATTACAAATATCTTTTGAGGCAAGGCAGGGTAGGAAAGAACCCTGTAAAAATGTTACATGCACAGAAGCTGCCTGAAAGGTTACCATCATACCTTAAAGAACAGGAAACAGAGCATCTGCTGGAAGAGTTATCGTTCGGTGAAGGCTTCAAAGGGTACACAGATAGGATGATATGTAGCTTGCTGTACCAGACAGGTTTGAGAAGGAGTGAATTGCAGAACCTGAAAGAAACTGATATAGAGTGGAGCTTAAAACAGCTGAGGGTATTGGGCAAAGGCAACAAAGAGCGCCTTGTACCTGTTAATGATATAGTGCTTGATGAACTGAAACAATATGTAGGTGAGAAGAAAGAAGCAGGTATTGATGGTTCTGACCGCCTTCTTGTTCTTGAGAACGGAAAGCCATTATATGCCAATTATATTTACAGAACTGTAAAGAAATATCTGACTACAACAACCTCATTAGCTAAAAAAAGTCCGCATGTTTTGCGGCATACTTTTGCAACTCATCTGTTGAACAACGGAGCTAATATTCAGGCCATAAAAGATCTTTTAGGCCATAGCAGTCTGGCAGCCACACAGGTGTATACACATAACAATATTGAAAAATTAAAAGAGATTCATAAAGCCCGCCACCCGAGAGGGTGAGGCTATTTTTTTAACCTTAAAATTATGATCATATGAACGTGCAAATTCAAACAGTGCACTTTGATGCAGACTCCAAATTGATCGATCATGTTAATAAGAAGCTTGAAAAGCTCAATACATTTCATGATCATATTATAAGCGTCGAAGTTTATCTTAAGCTGGACAACATCGTACATAAGATCAAGGATAAGGTAGCTGAGATCAAGGTCAACGTTCCTAAACACTCCTTTTTCGTAAAACAACAATCAAAAACATTTGAGCAATCTTTTGATCATGCATTTGATTCAATGGTCAACAGGATCAAGCGCCAGAAAGAAAAAATGCTGGCATAGGCTTATCTCAAACCTTTTTGTATTTTAATCCGGTCTTTCTTGTAAGAAAAGCCGGATTTATTTTTTAAATCATCTTGCAATAACACGGTAAATCGCCTATTTTGCATAACTTAAATACAAATTTCAGAACAACACTGCTTAGTTAGATGAGAAATATTGTACTTTTTTCTGTTTTATTGTTGCTTATTGCTGCCTGCACTAAGCCTGAATACAGTACTGACGAACCTTTGGTGCCGGAGTTAAGACCTGCAGTATACATGACATCACAAAATAATGTGCTGTATGCACTTAACCCTGATAATGGTGCTAAGCTATGGGAACGAAACTTTGGTCCTGCAAACGGGATCTTTCAGTCACCGGTAGTAGTTAATGGTATTGCATTGGTTAGATGCCAGTTAGGTATCGTTAAGTTGGATGCTGATAAGGGAACTACATTGGATACTATCAATATCTTCAAAATTGATGACGGAGACCGCACTGTTAATGGTGCTATCAGTGCTAAGGGTGACAGGTGTTATACAAGTACTACAGGAGGATATGTGATCTCTTTCGACTATAATACGCTTGACCTTGCCTGGACAGCAGGTAATAACTCAGCTATTTCATCACCGGGTTCATTTTACAACGGCCTCTTTGTATTTACTACAGGTAGTGGTGTAAAAGCAGTTGATGAAGTTGATGGTAATCAGGTTGCATGGACTTATAATGCAAGTACAACAATTACTAATCAGGCTATTTCTGCGCCGATATTATATGTTACAGGAACTAACGGTACTTTATATGCTGTAAATCTTGAAAATGGTGTTGAGCTGTGGAACTATCCTACAGGGGCATCATTGGTGACGTCTCCTATAGCATATGGTGGTAACATCATATTCGGAACAGATGATAATAATTTATACTGTATTGATTCGATAGCACGCGCCCCGCGTTGGGTATTTACTACAAATGAGCGAGTTCAAGGGTCTGCATACGCATATGAGCAAACTATATATTTCGGCAGCTTAGACCATTATTTTTATGCTGTAAATGTGCTTGACGGTTCTTTGAAATGGAGGTATAGAACAGGTGCTCTGATCAAAAGCTCGCCTATAGCCTATAATAATCGTGTATACGTAGGCAGCTATGACAAGTTTTTATACGCATTTGATACCAGTGGAAGGATAGACTGGAAGTTCAGTGTAAATGCTTTAGTGGATCTGCCACCGGTATTATATGATCTTGAAAACACGGTTTATTCTGCTGAAAGCGGATTAGCAAATCAATAATAACATCATTTTATATAAAAAAAGGGTGGTCGAAGGCCCCCTTTTTTTATTTCCCTTTTATCGACTCTAATAGTCGTTTCGAGGTTTTCTTTAGCTTGCCGTCAACGTCCGGAGCAATTTTTTCATACTCTATAAGGGTAGAGGTATTTTTTAAAGGCCATGTTTGCAGAATACGCTCTACATCCATCTTCTGCTCGTCGATATATTCAAATAAGTTGCTTTCTTGCTCTGTTAACCTTCTTTGTCTGATATCCCATGCCTTTAGCAGATCACCCTCAATCAATAAATGTTCTGACGGTACATAAGAAATAAGATACTCGTCAGTTTGGGAAGATTTTCTGCCATACGGATAAATAGTTACTTGTCTGCCATCAGATTTTATATCATACCTGTAGTCTGTAATAAAAAGATAATCAGGGCTAACGGGTTTTTTATTCCTTACTTCATCAGAATACAGGTGTGTATTGATTGCAATAGTATTAATGAGTTGTTCATTGCCTTTTGTAGTTACAATAGTAGTGCCGTTCTCAAGAAAAGGCCTGATACCGCCCATATGGTCAGGGTGGTGATGAGAGATGACACAATATTTCACCTTTTTATTTCTGAAGTTCTTCCTGATGTATTCTAATATAGCATAACCAGCCGTAGGGCTATGGGGAGCCTCAAAAACTATCAGAAAATCTTTCATATCGGCAATGCCTACTTTTGAGTCCCACTCTGGTAAGCTAAGCACATACATCCAGTCACCTATTTGTTGTTTGCTGATGTTGTGATCACTTACATTCATTCCCGGTAGTATGTTCTTTACATTCACCTTTAGCTTGAAAATAACATTGCTATCCCTTTGTTTTATTATGACATGAGGTGTTTGGTAACCATCTTTTACATTATACTCATCAAATGTTGTTGATATAAAGTAATCACCGGTCATTTTATCATATTCTGGTTCTTCTATTCTGTCAAGGAAGAATGTTTCTTTATTGACGAATAGATAGTAAATACTACCACTGGTGTTAGTATGTCTTATGATATGGTGTGTCTTGTTACTATTAACGAAACTGCTTTGTGCTGCGTTCCTTACAGTTAGTTGCAGAAAGAGGTTAGGGTTAAGCATAGCTGCTTTGTACAGGTACTTCTCAACATCGTATTTACTTACATCCAGAGTGTCTCCTCCTTCAATAACTGAAATATTTTCACCGTCTATCTCGTACGATGAAATAATAGTACTACCCAATCTTTTAAAAGTATCATTTCTTAATAACTGCGTACCATATTCACTGAATACGATATTTCCGCTAACGCTGTATTCTCTGGTAACTCCGGGTTTCTCAAAATGGCCGGCATAATAGTATATACCACTCATTTCCATACGCAAGTCGCCAACAGAATTATTGTAGTTCATCTCGGCATATGCATCACTTAGTATCTCGTGCGCTCTGCGGATATTATTCAGTACAGAATTGTCTGATTGCGCATGCGTATTTTGTAGGCTTAACACCGCAATAGCAAACAAAACGAGTCTCCCTCTCGATCGTCTCAAAAACATCATTAAATATAATAAAGTGCTAATAATGGGGCAATATTACTATCATAAAGTGTTCCTAATTCATTTGAACATGTATTTTTAATCAATAAATATGACATCTTCGATACAAATCGAATACCTTATACTTGAACTATAAAGATTTCAACAAAATGAAACATATAATAAATGTGGTAACACTACTGCTGGTAACTATATTTTATTCTTGTGACGTGCAGGAACAAAAGGCCGAAGTTGAACAGCCGGATGTACTAACAGAAGTATCTGCTGCTATGGATAGTATGGTAAATGCCTGGAATAATGGTAGGTTGGAAGACGCTTTTGCTGTTTATTGGAACTCGCCCGACCTGCTTTGGATAAACAGGGGAGGCATCAGTAAAGGTTACCAACCTGTGTTAGATGGCTACAAGCAGGATTTTGCTGACCCTGGCAAAATGGGAACATACTCATATGAATTGTTGCATGAGGATAGGATATCAGATTCAGCAGCATTTACTACCATTAAGTGGCAGATAAAGTTTGACGAAGAGAACGGATTCGGAGGAGTATCCTCCATGCTATGGAAAAAGATAGGCGGCCGATGGGTGATCACTAAAGAGCATGCCAGTTGATCATTGATCATCATTCTTAAAATTGCCCGCAACTCTTAGTTCAGGAGCCTTTATTATCTCAAGAGTAGCTTGTGGTAATTTAACCTTACCGTCAGTTTGTTCTATATCTGTAATGATGTGTGTGTATAGCTTGTCTTTAGTGGTTCTTCTTTGTTTATAGTCTACTGTATACCTTAGTGTGAATTGGAGTCCGTTATCATTAGCTGTCATGCTAACCATAGGTTCTGTTCTAGCTTTCTCAATCATATACTTTTTTGTCATTTCTGACCATTCTGCCATTGCATTACTTTTAAACTCTGTTACAATTACCTCAGCAGCATTCAATAATATTTCTCTGGTCAAAGCAATGTCGCTACCATATTGAACAGGTATCACTATCTCATCCCATAGGAAATTAAAGTCTCCTGAATAATTAAAAACAGGCTCTTTAAAAACAAAGCTGTTGGCTATAAGTACGATCCTGCCACTATATAGATCTCCGTCCACCCATTCACCGGTTTCCATCAAGGTTGTGCGTAATACACCTATGTCTATCACATCTCCTTTTATCCCTCCCAGTTCTACACGGTCACCTGTTTTGTAAAAGCTGCCGAAAACAATTGCCATCCAACCGGCAACACTTATGATAACCTCTTGTAGTGCAAAAGCAATACCTGCGCCGGCAACACCCAATGCTACAGTCAACCCGCCCAATTTATCACTGTAAACCGTAGTGACTAGAATAGCAATCAACACATATCCGCCAAAATGCACCATCTTTCTCGTTCTGTACCGGGCCTGCATATTGCCGATCTTCCCTGTCAGGTTTCGGTTGATGATTTTAATAACGCCCCAGATAACTGCAACACCAATAAAGATGGCCACCAGTTTGCTGATAACAGGGTCGTGCAGTAAAGTATTAATCGCTTCTTCCATATTGTTAAGATATTATAATACTATAAATCATTCAACAAAAAAGCCCCGCTGTAGTTCAGCGAGGCCTTTTCTATATTAAAGCTTTACAACTTACAGTTTCAGGTCTGCATCGTTGTTGTCATTATTCTGTGACGGTTGGCTCTGGTTGTCGCCACCTTCATTTTGAGGCCTGTCGTTGCGGTTGTCACGACGATCGTTATTTCTCCTGTCGCCGCCATTGCGGTTATTATCCCTGCGGCGGTCACCACCACCTCTTCTATCACCTCTGTTATCTCTGTCACCACCACGGCGCTCACGCTTTTCAGGTTCTACATAACCTTCAGGTTTTGGCATCAGCACCTTACGGCTAAGGCGTAGTTTACCTGATTTTGGATCAGTACCTATCAGCTTGATCTTTACTGTATCGCCTTCAGCCATTACACCCTCCAGGTTTTCAAGGCGCTTCCAGCTTACTTCAGATATGTGTAGCAAACCTTCTTTACCCGGCATGAACTCAATAAATGCGCCAAATGGCACGATTGACTTCACCTTACCTTCGTAGGTTTCACCAATTTCCGGTTCAGCTACAATACCTTTTATCCAGGCCATAGCTTTATCCAGCTTCTCTTTGTCAGAGCCGAATATCTTCACTACACCTTTATTATCTACCTCTTCGATAGATATATTAGTGTCGGTTTCACGCTGTATCTCTTGTATGATCTTACCGCCCGGCCCGATAACGGCACCAATATACTCACGGTCTATATCGATACGTTCAATACGTGGAGCATGAGGTTTCAATTCCTTATGATACTCCGGTATAGTATCGTACATAGCATCAAGGATGTGCAGGCGTCCCTTACGAGCTTGCTCTAGTGCTTCACCTAATACTTCCATGCTCAGGCCATCTATCTTGATGTCCATCTGTATACCGCAAATGCCATCGCGAGTACCAGTTACTTTAAAGTCCATATCACCAAGATGGTCTTCATCGCCCAGTATATCTGTAAGGATAGCATAGTTATCGGCAGTAGATATCATACCCATTGCTACACCACCAACATGTTTAGGGAATGGTACCCCGGCATCCATTAATGCCAATGAGCCTGCACATACAGTGGCCATTGACGATGAGCCGTTTGATTCTAATATGTCAGATACAACACGTATTGTATACGGGAAGCTTTCATTATCAGGCATCATTTGCTCCAGTGAACGCTTGGCAAGATTACCATGTCCTACTTCACGACGACCCGGCCCGCGCATTGGGCGTGTTTCTCCTGTTGAGAACGGTGGGAAGTTGTAGTGTAAAATGAACCTTGAGTAATCAGAGGTAGCAGCTGTTTCTATCAACAACTCATCTTCAGGAGTACCCAGTGTAACAGTAGTTAATGATTGCGTTTCTCCACGCGTGAACAGTGATGATCCGTGAGGAGATGGAAGTGTGTTGATCTCGATGGTCAATTGACGAACTTCATCCAGTTGGCGGCCATCCAGTCTCTTACGAGTGTCCAGTACCATACCACGTATCACCTTCTTCTCCAGCTTGCCGAAGTATTTGCTTACCAACGGCATGAACTCTTCGTCTTCTTTCTCTTCGTCAGTTAGTGTTTCGTCAAACTCTTCACGTATTTTTTTCAGCCCTTCGCTACGCTCATGTTTTGGTAAAGCAGCTTTTGCTATCTCAAGAATTCTGTCTGATGCAAAATCAGCGATACGTTTTTCAAGTGCTTCATTGGTAGGAGCCGCTTCAACTTCACGCTTATCTTTAGCACCTGATTTATTATGCAGTTCTATCTGAACTTTTATCTGCTCTTTGATGGCTTCATGCGCCGTTTCGATAGCTTTGATGATGTCAGCCTCAGAACATTCTTTAGCATCACCTTCTACCATCATGATGTTCTTCTCAGTAGCAGCTATTATGAAGTCCATATCAGCCTCTTTTAGCTGAGAACGGAACGGGTTAACCACATATTCACCATTGATGCGTGCTACACGCACTTCTGAGATAACTTCCTGAATCGGAACATCAGATACAGCTAATGCAGCCGATGCAGCAAAACATGCCAGTGAATCAGGCATTACTTCAGGGTCTGATGATATAAGAGAGATCAGTACCTGTACATCACAATAATAATCGTCCGGGAACAATGGGCGCAATGCCCTGTCTACAAGACGAGATATAAGTACTTCTGAGTCAGTGATACGTCCTTCTCTTTTGAAGAATGAACCCGGTATGCGTCCTGCAGATGCAAATTTTTCCTGGTAATCTACTGATAGTGGGAAGAAAGATTGACCTGGTCTGGGCTCTTTTGCCGCAACTACAGTTGCCAGTATCATAGCATTTCCCTGACGCACAACAACAGCACCGTCTGCCTGGCGTGCCATTCTGCCTGTTTCAATGCTCACCTCTCGTCCGTCACCCATTTGAAAGGATACGGAAATGGGGTTAGGAGTCATATAATATTTTTAAATGTGTTTAAAAAAGACTATTCCCAACTACTAAGTTGGGAATAGATATAAATTAAGCTCTTATTTACGGATACCTAGTTTCTCTATCAGAGAGCGGTAAGACTCAAGATTGGTCTTGCTTAGGTATTGCAACAAACGCTTACGGCGACCAACCATTTTCATCAGGCCGCGGTGCGTAGAATAATCTTTTTTATTTTCCTTCAGGTGTTGAGAAATTGAATTGATACGCTCTGTAAGCAGTGCGATCTGGCCCTCGATAGAACCAGTATTTTTTTCACTTCCACCGTACGTCTTAAAGATGTTAGCTTTCTTTTCAGCGGTTAAGTATGACATTTACATCTAAATTTTAATATAACTACACTTTTTCAGCTTGCAAAGATAGGGAAAACCTTTAATAAAAACGCCTTTAGAGATTTTTTGTTTCACTATTTCTCATTTTTTCATATTGCAGGCTTTTATGCTGTATCAAAGGCTGTAATTAGCCCTCATATTTAAGCTTATGCTCAACTGATAATATTAGTTTAGTAGCTATGTCCAACCCGGTTGCATTCTCAATACCTTCAAGACCGGGAGATGAATTGACCTCTAATACAAGCGGCCCTTTATTGGAGCGGATAATATCTACTCCCGCTATCGGCAGGTTGAATATCTTAGCAGCTTTTACGGCTAGCCTGCGCTCTTCTTTGGTGATCTTTACTTTTGCAGTTGTGCCACCCTGATGAACATTAGCCCTGAATTCACCGCTTTCAGCTTGTCGTTGCATGGCAGCTACTACCTTCCCGTCCACTACAAAACAACGTATGTCCTGTCCGTTGGCTTCTTTTATGAATTCCTGTACCAGTATATACGTTTTTATGCTCTTAAAAGCGTTGATGACGCTTTCTGCCGCTTTGTTGGTTTCAGCTATTACTACACCCTTGCCCTGCGTGCTCTCCAGAAGTTTAATGATGAGTGGTGCGCCGTTGACCATTTTTATGAGGTCTTTGGTGTCTAAAGGGGAATATGCAAAACCGGTAATAGGTACATCTATTTCATGCTTGGCAAATAACTGTGTGGCAAACAGCTTATCGCGCGATTGTGTAATGGCATCAGCAGAGTTGAGGCAATAGGTGCCGATGGCATCAAACTGTCTTAGCAAAGCACAAGCATAAAAAGTAACTGATGGTTTAATACGTGGTATGATCGCATCGTAAGCCCCTAAAACGTTTCCGCCGCGGTACCGTATCTGTGGGTTTTTAGCATCAAACTTCATATAAGTTTGTTGCACATTCAAAAAGGTCATTTTGTGACCTCTGGCTTCACCTGCTTCCAAAATGCGTTTGTTACTGTATAACTCCGGGTTACTGGCCAATACAGCTATCTTAAGGCCTTTCTGGTCTTTCTTGAAAACAGCATATTTTTCATTCAGCTCTTCCGGAGTATACTCAGGTAGCAAATTCGTTTCAGATGGGTTGACCAAATAACGGTTAAGCAAGGCTTCTCTTCCAAGCAGCATACGAAACTCCATTGACTCCCTGTTGGCTAGTGTCAGCTCTATTTCAAAAACGTCGTCCCCAAGTCTGATGTCAGTTTTAATAACAATGCGTTCATTGCCCAGTCCTGTAGAACTTTTTACTGTCCTTTTAGAGTATACTTTAGCCTCACATTGTACAACAATACTACGGTTGGCCTGTATCGGGTTTACATCAAAACGTACCCACTCAGTACCGTTATTGTCAAAAACTTGAATGTTGCTGGCCTGTAATGATGATGTTTTTGCTCCTGAATCTACACGTGCCTCAATTGCGGGGATGCCTAACTCGTCAAAAGAACACCACTCCTGGCTCCCTAATATTTTTAAATGCTCCAAACCAATAATTTCTTTTTAATGAATGTGCTTAAACTAATCAAAAGTATAAACATGTGCTTATAATGTAATGAAGAGTGTGTCAATTTTATATTGTAATGAGCTAACTTTATCAAATATGGGAGAATATAGTGTTGGCGATGCGATAAAGCTGCTCATGGAAAGGTCTGGCTGGAAGCCCAAAGCTACTGAGTTGCGCCTGAGAAAGGAGTGGGATCAGATAGTTGGCAAAGCCGTAGCCAACTATACGCGTGATATAGCACTACACTACAAAACGCTGATCATATATACTGACGTTGCGGTATTAAAACAAGAGTTGACAATGGGTAAAGAACAGCTCATCAACAATATCAATCAGTATCTGGAAGAAACAGCGATCACTGATATAGTGATAAAGTAACTATAATATTTTCTGTAACTCACTCAGACACGAAACCTCGAATGTAGGCTTCAGTTCGTGTGGTTTTTTATCAGGGTTGTAATAAACCTGATCCCAACCTGAATTGCGCGCACCTACAACATCTACTTCAAGTGTATCACCGATCATAATAGACTCTTTACGAGTCGCTCCTGAAGCTTTTAACGCATAAGAGAATATTTCAGGGTTAGGTTTCAATGCACTGCTTCTTTCTGAAGTTATGATCTCATTGAAGAACGAGCTGATGCCTGAGTATTGTAACTTGATCCTTTGTGTAAGTTCGTAACCGTTAGTTATAAGATGTAGGGTGTATTTTTCTTTGCAATAGTTGAGTATCTCTTTAGCATGTGGTGTGAGTAGTGTTTGGGTTGGTAGTATTTCAACATATGCCATACCTAGCTCATGTGCTAAAGCAGTGTCTCCGATTTGATAATCCAATAAGGTTAGCCAGAATCTTTTCCACCTTAACTCTTCCCTGCGTACTTTGCCTTTTCTGAATTTGTCCCATAGTGCATTATTATGGACGTTGTATTTATCTACAAACTCATCTATATCACCTATCCCTACATCTTGCAGGTTATATTCACTATATATTCGATGGATGGTATTAGCAGAGTTTTTGTCGAAATCCCACAGTGTATGATCCAGATCGAAAAATATGTGTTTGTATGTTTTGTTCATTGATCTTACTTCATCCTTTAAGGCGGGCACTAAGATAGCAACTAACCTAAAAAAGCGAAGCCGTCCTGTAATCAGGACAGCTTCTATTTATTTTGACAGGTAAACGAACTTAATCTTCTTTTTTGCGATAATATATTTTATCATCCATGAACTCAGCAGTAGCCTGCAGTGCAGGGTTAGCCATGCGTTCGTAGATACGTGATATTTCTATCTGTTCTTTATTCTCGTGTATTTCTTCGAGATTGTCTGTGTGGCTGCTGAATTCATCAAGCTTTCGGTGCAGCTCTTCTTTCATAGTTACAGATATCTGGTTAGCACGTTTTGCTACTACAACAATAGACTCATACAGGTTGCCTGTCTTCGCTTTGATCGCATTTACATCACGCGTTTTAGCCATCGGGTAAACGGCGGCCATAGCTTTTTTGTTATTGCTCATTTCTTATTGCTTTTATGTTCTCGTCAGCGAGGGTATAGTATTTTTTCGCCTCGCTAATGTATTTAGAATCAGGATATTCTTCCTGTAGTTCACGATAGTTACTCAGCACGTTAGCGTACCTTTCTTCCTGTTTGCTTTTAATGCTTTGTTTCGCGTACTCATACCATGATTTCATGATCATGAATTTGTACTCATCTACTTTAGGAGATTCAGGATACTCAAGTATTAGGTCGCTGTAATATACACTTGCAGCCTTATAATGGCCAATATCATAGTATAATAGTGCCGCTTTTGCTTTTTTTACTTCAAGTTTCTTTCGGCAAATATCAATGATCATATTTACTGAGTCAGCACGCTTGCTGTTCGGGTAAGCATTTACATAGGTTTGCAATGCTCCCATAGCTTTCTGTGTGTAATTCTGATCCAGCGAATATTTAGGTGACTCCTTGTAAAGACACAGCGCGTACATATACTCACATTCCTCTACATCATTACTATTAGGGAATATGTCTGTAAAGTTTTTAAAGTAGTACGATGCTGATATATAATCTTCGAGTTGGTAGAAGGTATAAGCATACCTGTACATCAAAGGTTCGTAGTTTCTTGTGTTTTTCAGTACCGGTAGCAGGCTTTCGTATATAGAGTTTGCCTGAACGAATTTTTTCTTATCGTAGTACTCGTTAGCCTTTTTCAGCTTGTAGTTTACATCATTGCTTTTAAGCACACGCTCATAACCTGAACAAGCTACAAACAGCACAGCACCAATAGATAATATCAGAAAATTACGGACGTACTTACGCATAAGTGAGGCGCAAATTTAATATAAATACTACTCATAGCAATCAATTCCACGCAAAACTCTGTTAAAAACAATTTCTTGCGTAAAATGGCAGGTTTTCCACAGTAATTAACACCTATTCACAGGCAGTTCTTCACATGCCGTGTTTTACAGATCTAAAACATTAATAATTAGCTATTTATGTACATATGTATTTGTGGAAAAATATGTTATCATTAAATAGTGTTTAATTGTGGGAAAGTGTGTTATTTTGTGTCTATACATGTCTGATTTGTAAACAATTCTGATGCTCAACCTCCTCGGAGAATATGAAATATCGCTGGATGCAAAAGGAAGGTTTCTTCTTCCTGCTGCATTTCGTAAGCAACTGCCTGAGGGCAGCGGGGAGCGTTTTGTCATAAATCGAGGGTTTGAACAGTGTTTGACATTGTACCCGATAGAGAGCTGGAACGAGACTGCAGAAAAGGTGTACAAGTTGAATGACTTCAACCCTAAAGTGCGGGAGTTCAAGCGATTGTTTCTGAATGGGGCTACATTTCTGGATGTAGACAGTGCCGGCAGGTTGAATGTGCCGAATACATTAAGGGAGCATGTTGGTATTAAAAAAGACATGGTTTTTACAGCTCAGGGCAATAAGGTTGAGCTGTGGGATAAAGATACATACTACGAGTATCTCCGCCAACGTGGAGATAGCTTCAGTGATCTGGCAGAAGAGGTTGCGGGAAGTGGTTTTATGAATCCATTTGAAAGCTTATAGAATGGGAGCACCCACTTTTTACCACCGGCCGGTCATGTTAGAAGAGGCAATTGCCGGATTGGACATAATAAAAGAAGGTACATACGTAGATGCCACCTTTGGAGGAGGGGGGCATAGCAAAGAGATCTTAAAAAATTTGGGTGAAAATGGAAGGTTGGTCGCATATGACCATGATAGTGATGCGTGGAAAAATAAGCCAGACGATGCAAGGTTGATAGACGTGCATGAGAATTTCAGATATGTGAGAAGGTTTTTAAGGGTGCATGGTATAAAAGAGGTAGATGGGATATTGGCAGACCTTGGAGTAAGTTCTTATCAGTTTGATACCGGGGAGCGTGGTTTTTCTACTCGTTTTGATGGCCCACTGGATATGAGAATGGATAGTAGGGCTGAAATGACGGCAGAGAAAATCGTCAATACGTACAGCGAGTCGGAGTTGCATAAGCTTTTTGAAAGATATGGTGAGGTCAGAAATGCGAGGCAGTTAGCTAAGCATATTGTTCAGTACAGGGCTGCGGGGCAGGTAAACACGATAGATACTTTCAAAGCGCTGATAAAACCGGTAGTGAGAGGTCAGGAAAACAGGTATCTGGCGCAGGTGTTTCAGGCACTAAGGATAGAAGTAAATGATGAGTTAGGAGCATTGGAAGAGTTTCTGGAAGAGTCTGTACAGTGTTTGAAAAAAGGAGGCAGGCTTTGTGTGATAACGTTTCACTCGTTAGAAGACAGAATGGTAAAACAGTTTATGAAGAAAGGATACTGGGGGGAAGTAGAAAAGGATATGTACGGAAGAGAGGTGAAAGAAGCAATGCTGAAGCCTTTAAGTAACAAGCCCGTAGAGCCGACAGAAAAAGAGATTAAAGAAAATCCAAGAGCACGTAGTGCAAGGTTAAGGATAGCAGTAAAGCAATAATGAGTACAAGCAGAGATATATCAAAAGAGCAAGAGTTGATAGGGCAGCAGGCCTCATCAGGCTGGAGGTTGCTGGTAGATAGGTTCTCATATAAAGCACTGGTAGGTAATGTACCATACCTGGCTTTTCTGGCAATACTCTGTGTGTATTATATCAGCACCAATAAAAAGGCTGTTGAAGTGCAGCGTGAGTTGAATAGTAAGAATGAGGTATTGAAGGAGTTGAGGTGGGAGTATATGGATGTGAAGTCGCAGATGATGTTTGCGCAGATGGAAACAGAAGTGATGAAGAATGCTGCAGATATTGGTTTGATGCCGATGACTTTGCCGCCATTTGAAGTAACAAAGGAACAAAAGCAGAAATAATACTGAATTGAATATCAAAAGAGACATAAGGTTCAGAGTGTATGTCGCATTCTTAGGTATCTGTGCTTTGGGGTTGATAATAATCGGTAAAGCAATAATGATACAGGTAAAGGATGGGGAGCGTTTGCGCGCTTTTGCTGAAGATATTCATACAAGAAGTACTAAACTACCTGCTGAGCGAGGTAATATATATACAGAGGGTGGAGAGCTTTTATGTTCAACGATTCCTCAGTTTGATGTGCATATAGACTTTTCTGTTATAGACAAGGAGTTGTTCGACAAGAATGTCGGGCAACTCTCTATTGAATTGGCAAAACTGTTTAAAGACAAAAGCGCATCAGCATATAAGAAGTCTTTAAGAAATGCATATAAACAACAGCATAAGTATTGGTTACTCAAAAAAGGTATAGCATACTACCAGTTTCAGAAACTGAGAGAGTTTCCTGTTTTTAATAAGGGCAAGTATGTTGGTGGTTTTATAGCAGAATCAAAAGTAAATCGTGTAAACCCTTATGGTATGCTGGCCTACCGAACTATAGGTTTGTGGAGAGAGCATGGAAATACAGTAGGGATGGAAGCCACATATGACAGTGTGTTGCGCGGGCATGAAGGGTCAAGAGTTGAACAGAAAATGGTTGGCGGCGGCTGGATGCCTATAGAGGGTAGCGAAATAGAGCCTAAAAATGGTAAAGACATAGTTACAACCATTGATTTGGAGATACAGGGGGTTGCAGAATATGCGGTAAAGAAAATGTTGCAAGATCACGATCTGCAATATGGCACCTGTGTGGTTATGGAAGTAGCAACTGGCAAAGTCAAGGCGTTGGTCAACCTCGGACAGCAGTCTGATGGAACTTATTGGGAAGATCTTAATTACGCATTGATGCCTACAGAACCCGGTTCTGTATTTAAGCTGGTAACGCTTGCTGCATTGTTGAATGATAAGTTGATAAATGTAGAAGATGTAGTAGATGCTGAAGGCGGTGCTATTCGTTTTGGGAATCTTACCATGAAGGACTCTCATTTAGGGTTGAAAGAAATGACCATTCGCGATGCATTTGCACACTCTTCGAATGCTGCACATGCAAAACTTGCGTACCAATACTACAGAGATAACCCGGAGGAGTTTTTAACTCAGGTGAAAAAGTTGCACCTGCATGAACCCACAGGAATAGATATACTCGGTGAGCGTGCTCCTTTGTTGAAAAATCCGAAAAGCAAAACATGGAGTAAAACCACTCTTCCCTGGATGGCGACTGGTTATGAAGTGCAGATAACGCCGCTCCATACCTGTATGTTGTATAATGCTGTTGCCAATAACGGCAAAATGATGCGCCCCTATCTTATAAGTGAGGTTAAGGAGTATGGTAAAACTATTTATAAAAAACAGCCTGAGGTACTTGAAGAGGCTATAGGAGATTCTGCTACGATTGCCCAGTTGAGAGCATGTGTTGAAGAGGTGGCACTCACAGGTACAGCAAAAAATATTCAAAGCCCGTTTTATTCTATAGCGGGAAAAACCGGTACAGCACAGGTAGCAGACAAAGGCATTGTTTACAGGGATGGCGTTTATCAGGGTTCGTTTGTGGGGTATTTCCCTGCGAATGCGCCCCGGTACACCATCGCTGTAGTGATGCGCACAAAAAAGAAAGCAAGAACGTATTACGGAGGTACGATCGCAGCTCCGGTTTTCCGCATGGTGGCCGATAGAATATTTGCTGCTGCAAAAGGTTGGGATATGCCTTTGGACAGTGTAGATAAAGAACTGCGTAAGACAATGATCGCAGAGAAAACAACAGGTGCTGCATACAGTAAATTGCTAGCTGCAACAAGGCAGACTGTAGAGATGCCCGCATCAAATGCAGTGCATAAAGTAAGCTTAGATACCAATCAGAAATTAGTAGTTGAAAAAGAAAATGTGCAGAAGAATTATGTGCCTGATGTGAGTGGTATGGGGCTGAAAGATGCGGTTTACCTATTAGAGCAACAAGGCTTGATAGTACATATAGATGGTAAGGGCAGGGTTCGGGCGCAATCTATTGCGCCCGGTACTCCTGTTATTCGTGGACAGATGATAAAACTGAATTTAAGTTAGTGCCACAATTGAAAGACATATTAATCCATGTAAAACCTGTACAAGTTATAGGTGATACTGCTACTGATGTAGCAGGTATTACTATTGATTCACGTGCAGTTGAAAATGGTTTTGTCTTTGTAGCAATAAAAGGAACGCTAACTGATGGCCATTTGTATATAGATAAGGCGATTGAGAAAGGTGCAAGTTTTATTGTGTGTGAAAAGTTGCCGGAGCAAACTAAGGAAGATGTTACATACATAATAGTGGAAGATAGTGCTGCTGTAGTTGGCATGATGGCCCATACTTTCTACGGTGGTGCATCTCAAAAAATGAAAGTAGTAGGTATTACAGGTACCAATGGTAAAACCACTACTGCTACATTATTATATCAACTGTTTGAGGGGCTGGGTTATAAGTGTGGATTGATATCTACAGTACAGAATCATATCCATGACAGGGTTGTAAGTGCAACACATACTACTCCGGATCCGGTAGCAGTACATAAGTTGTTAGCAGAAATGCACGCTGCGGGATGCACTCATGTTTTCATGGAGGTTAGTTCTCACGCTGTTCATCAAAAGCGTATCGCGGGTATACATTTCAGTGGAGGTGTGTTCACAAATATCACACACGACCATCTTGACTACCACAAAACTTTTGATGAATATATCAGGGTAAAAAAACTATTCTTTGACGGGTTGCCTAAAACTGCCTTTGCGCTAACGAATGCAGACGATAAGCGTGGTATGGTGATGCTGCAGAATACAAAAGCTGATAAGAAAACATATAGTCTGCGTATACCGGCAGATGTAAAAGGAAAAGTGCTGGAGAACAACCTTACAGGCTTAGTGATGAATGTAGATGAACATGAAGCGCACTTCAGGATGATAGGCACATTCAATGCATATAATCTGCTGGCGGTATATGGTGTGGCAACATTATCAGGAGAAGATAAACTGGAAACGCTATCTGTTTTAAGTACGCTGAATGGTGCGCAGGGACGTTTTGAAACGATCATGTCGCCTGTAGAAAAGGTATTAGGCATTGTAGACTACGCTCACACTCCCGACGCACTTATCAATGTATTAGCAACGATCAATCAATTGCGTACAGGTGGACAACAAGTTATAACTGTCGTGGGCTGTGGTGGAGATCGTGATAAAACCAAAAGACCATTGATGGCGGAAGTGGCGTGTGAGCATAGTGATAAAGCCATATTCACAGCCGATAACCCAAGGACGGAAAGCCCGGATGCGATACTTGATGATATGGTGGCTGGGTTAAGTACAGCGCACAAAAGAAAAATACTGCGGATAGCAGACAGAAGAGAAGCTATTAAAACGGCGTGTACGCTTGCAGTGATGGAAGATATAGTGCTGGTGGCAGGCAAGGGACATGAAACATATCAGGAGATAAACGGTGAGCGCCATCATTTTGATGACAGGGAAGTGTTGAAAGAAGCATTTGAGCTATTGAATAAGTAAATACATACAAGCGAGGAAAGAGTAATGTTATACCACTTGTTTACATATTTGAGGGAAGAGTACGGCCTATTCGGAGCGGGATTGTTTTACTACATAACGTTCAGAGCGGCGGCAGCTATAATTCTCTCTCTTATTATTTCCATGCTTTTTGGTAAAGGGCTTATCCGTTTTCTGCGCGTGAAACAAATAGGAGAAACGGTGCGCGATCTCGGACTGCAGGGTGAGAGCCAGAAGAAAGGCACACCTACGATGGGTGGTATCATTATTATAGGTTCTATTCTAATACCCACACTATTATTTGCCAAGCTTACCAATGTTTATGTAGTACTCATGCTATTATCAACGGTGTGGTTAGGGTTGGTAGGATTTCTGGACGATTATATCAAAGTGTTCAAAAAGAACAAAGAAGGACTTGCAGGTAAGTTTAAAGTAATGGGACAAGTTGGCCTTGGTATCATCATCGGGTTGACCATGTACTTTAACGATGGCGTGGTAACAACACGCGAAGTATTTGAAGGTGTGCCGGCTATTTATAACGAGTCTGAAAAGCAGATGTCAGATGAGTTTACACGTGTGGATGAAAATGGGGAAGAGCATACATACGTTCATGTAAAAACTGTTACTACTACCATACCTTTTGTAAAGAGTCACGAAATGAGCTATAGTAAGCTGGCAACAATATTTGGAAGTAATGCAGTAAAAATAGCTACACCAATAATATACATCCTGTTTGTCATCTTTATTATAGTAGCAGTTTCAAATGGTGCTAACATGACAGACGGGGTAGATGGGTTAGCCACTGGGGTATCAGGTATTATAGGTGTCTGTCTGGGAGTGTTTGCTTACGTGTCAGGTAACTATGTATTTGCGGACTACCTCGGCATTATGCACATACCTCATATCGGAGAGTTGTCAATTTACATTGCTGCGTTTATAGGTGCTTGTGTGGGCTTCCTTTGGTATAATGCATACCCGGCTCAGGTATTCATGGGCGATACGGGTAGTCTGGCCATAGGAGGTATCATCGCTACATTGGCGATAATGATCAGGAAAGAGCTATTGATACCTATCATCTGCGGAATATTCCTTGCAGAGAATTTATCTGTGATGATACAGGTAGCCTATTTCAAATACACCAAGAAGAAATACGGTGAGGGTAAGCGTGCGTTCTTAATGGCGCCGTTGCACCATCATTATCAAAAACTCGGATACCATGAAAGTAAAATAGTAACGCGCTTCTGGATAGTCGGCATAATGCTCGCGGTATTCAGTATCGTGACATTGAAAATACAGTAGTATGAATACAAACGCACAAAAACGACTGGTAGTACTTGGCGCCGCTGAAAGTGGTGTAGGGGCTGCGCTGTTGGGTAAACAACAGGGTTGGGATGTGTTTGTAAGTGATGGTGGAACAATAAAAGAAAAGTATAAGAAAGAATTAGAAGCGGCGGCGGTTAGGTTTGAAGAAAAGCAACATACGGAAGTCGAAATACTGAATGCAAGTTGTGTGGTGAAGAGCCCGGGAATAAGCGATAAGGTGAGCATAGTGCAAAAGGTAAGAGAGGCGGGTATTGAAGTGTGCAGTGAGATAGAGTTCGGATATAGGTATAAGGCTGATAGTAAGATCATTGCTATAACGGGTACTAATGGCAAGTCTACAGCTACCGCCTTGACATACCATCTGTTAAAAGAAGCGGCTTACAATGTGGCGATGGTGGGAAATATCGGGTTCAGTTTTGCCAAGCAGATCGTAACCCAACCGCATGAGTGGTATGTGATGGAAGTGAGCAGTTTTCAGCTGGATGATATTCACCAGTTCAGGCCGGATATAGCAGTGATACTAAACATCACTCCTGATCATCTGGACAGGTACGAATACAACATGGACAATTATGTAAAAGCAAAATTCAATATAGCAGCCAACCAGTCAGAGAGAGACTGTTTGATACTGAATTATGACGACCCTGTTATCACAGATTATATCAAAACCCATTTTATTCAATCAAACACAATTTTTTTTACGATGAGCGAGCACAACATTACTAACGAGGGAGGATCAATTGACAAAGACCAGATGCACATTAAGATCAATGGAGAAGAGTTGAACATGTCTATTCACGACTTATCAGTTAAAGGCAAACACAATCAATACAACAGTATGGCTGCAGGTATTTCAGCAAGAGTGGCGGGTATCCGCAAGGATAAGATCAGAGAGAGCTTCTCTACTTTCACAGGGTTGGAGCATAGGTTGGAATTTGTAGCCAAGATAAGAGGTGTAGAATTCATCAACGATAGTAAAGCTACTAATGTGAACTCGGTATGGTATGCTTTAGAAAGCATGACCAAGCCAACTGTATTGATATTAGGCGGACAAGATAAAGGCAATGACTATAGTCAACTGTTAGACCTGGTAAAGCAGAAAGTAAAAGCGATAGTGTGTCTTGGGTTAGATAACGAGCCGATACATAAAGCATTTGATGGTGTTGTTGAAAATATCGTGGATACGAAAAATGCACGCGATGCAGTAAATGCTGCTTACTCTCTTTCTGAGAAAGAAGATGTGGTGTTACTATCGCCTGGCTGTGCGAGTTTCGATCTGTTTGCCAATTATGAGGATAGAGGCGAGCAGTTCAAAGGAGCAGTAAGAAATCTGTAATAAAAATGAATTGAGTATAAGAGATGAAGCAGTTGCTGAAACATACAAAAGGTGATCAGGTAATATGGGCGGTAGTATTGATACTATCATTCATGAGCCTGCTTGCCGTGTATAGTGCAACGGGATCGTTAGCATATAAGCAGGAAGCTAATGCGAACTACTATCTGGTGAAACAGGTAGTAGTGCTTGGATTGGGGCTTATAATAATGTACCTGATACATCTTGTCAATTATACCAAATTCTCCAGAGTAGCAGTGGTCTTCTATCTCTTGAGCCTGCCTTTACTGGCATATACATTGTTTTTCGGTGTTACACTTAACGAGGGTGCTCGTTGGTTGAAGCTGCCGGTGATAGGGATGACGATACAAACATCGGCATTAGCTAAGTTGGCGTTGTTTATGTTTTTAGCACACAGATTAAGTGTGAAGCAAAAAACGATCAAAGATTTCAAAAAAGGGTTCATGCCTGTTTTGACACCTGTATTGATCACATGCGCTTTAATAGCACCTGCAAACCTGTCTACAGCTGTAATGATAGGTGTTACTTGCTGTATTCTGTTCTTTATCGGCAGGGTCCGTGTGTCGCATATATTGCTATTGGCACTTGCAGGGTTAGTTGGAGGGATACTATTATTCGGCGCATCAAAAATAACAGGTTGGGGCCGTGCTGATACTTGGGAGAAGCGCATTGTTGATTTTTGGGAAAGCAAAAAGTCAGACGAGCCTAAGGAGGAAGTATACCAGGTATTACATGCAAAAATTGCAATAGCTAACGGCGGGGTGAAAGGACTTGGGCCGGGTAATAGTCAGCAAAGAAATTTCTTGCCGCACTCTTATTCCGATTTTATCTATGCCATAATCATAGAAGAATATGGATTGATAGGAGGAGCATTGATCGTACTCCTTTATTTGATATTTCTATGGAGGAGCATACAGATATTCCGGAGGTGCCCATATGCTTTCGGTGCTTTTCTGGCTATCGGGCTGAGTATGACATTGGTGTTCCAGGCTATGTTGAATATGGCAGTGAACGTTAACCTTGTTCCGGTAACAGGGTTGACATTGCCGCTTATAAGTATGGGGGGGTCGTCGGTTTGGTTTACAAGTATTGCTATTGGTGTAATACTGAGTGTAAGTAGGTATGTAGATGAAATGGAAGGTAAAAAGAAATTGAAAACTGAAGAGAAGGAAGAAGAAAAAGAAACGGTTAAAAGCAGGTTGGCATTAGGATAGTATGGCGAAGTTGAAAGTGATAATAGCAGGAGGAGGAACCGGAGGGCACATTTTTCCGGCAGTAGCTATAGGCCATGCGTTGAGGAGGTTGAATGAAGATGCAGAGCTACTGTTCGTTGGTGCAAAAGGCAAAATGGAAATGGAAAAAGTGCCACAGGAAGGTTTTGAAATTGTAGGGTTGGATATAGCAGGCTTCAATAGAAGTAATATGTTGAAGAATCTGGCACTGCCATTTAAAATAATAAAGAGTTATATGCAGGCAAGAAGTATACTCAGATCATTTAAACCTGATGCCGTAGTAGGTGTGGGAGGCTATGCCAGCTTCCCTGTACTAAATGCGGCACAGGGCAAGGGTATACCTACGCTGATACAAGAACAAAACTCTTATGCAGGTAAGAGCAATAAAATATTAGGAAAGAAAGCAAAGGCGGTATGTGTGGGTTATGAAAAGATGGAGCGCTTCTTTCCTAAAGAGAAATTGATTTTTACAGGTAATCCGGTAAGACATAAAATAGCTCAATCAAACTTGACAAGAGCAGAGGGGCAAGAGTGGTTAGGCTTAGATGAAAAGAAGAAAACGATATTGATCGTTGGTGGAAGTTTAGGCGCAAAGTCAATTAACGAAGCGATTGATGAACAGTTTGAGGAATTGTTAGACGAAGAAGTGCAACTGATATGGCAAACAGGTAAGCTCTATTACGAACAGGCAAAACAAAGAGCGGCTGCGTTTTCGGATAAAGTGAAAGTGTTTGACTTCATCAAAGAGATGGACTATGCATATGCAGCGGCAGATGTAGTGGTATCAAGGGCGGGCGCTTTGGCGATAGCTGAATTATGTATCGTGGCAAAGCCGGTGATATTCGTCCCATACCCTTTTGCAGCAGAAGATCACCAAACGAGTAATGCAATGTCTTTGGTAGAGCATAATGCAGCTATGATGGTGAAGAACAGTGATGCAAAGGCAGAGTTGATAAAAAAATTAAAAAACCTCCTGCATGATGAAGCCATGCAGGAACTGATGAGTAAGAATCTCAAAGCATTGGCTATAAAAGATGCGGACGAGAGAATAGCAAAAAAGGTAATTGAAATAGCTAATAACTGATCAATGAATATTGACGATCTGAAACGGGTATACTTCATAGGCATAGGGGGCATAGGAATGAGCGCTCTTGCCCGCTTCTTCTCACAGAGAGGAGCGGAAGTGCACGGGTATGACCGTACAGAAACTTCATTGACTAAAAAGCTAGGAACAGAAGGTATAAAAGTGACTTATGAAGATGAAGTCAGTCAGTTAGATAAAGAGACTGAACTCGTAGTGTATACTCCTGCCATCCCGAACTCTCATAAACAGCTGAACTGGTATCGCGATAATGGATATAAGGTCTATAAGCGCAGCGATGTATTAGAATGGATAACGGAAAGCATGTACGCGATAACAGTAGGTGGCACACATGGTAAAACAACCATGACCACTATGATCGCTTATTTGCTTAGAGAAGCCGGAGAAGGATGTAATGCTTTCCTCGGTGGTGTGTCGGTAAACTATGATACCAATTACTGGAGTAGTGATACAAATACTGCAGTGGTTGAAGCTGATGAGTATGATAGAAGCTTTTTAAAGTTACATCCTGACATAGCTGTGCTGACAGCTATGGATGCTGATCATTTAGATATATATGGTACAGCAGAACAAATGGAACAGGCGTATATAGACTATACAGGAAATATTGAGCAGGGAGGAACCCTCGTTGCTAAACATGGATTGAAAAGAGCTTCTGAACTGAAGGCTGACAATATACTCACCTACAGTTTGCAGAATGATGCTGCAGATGTATATGGTGACAACATAATGATGAAGGATGGAGGTTATGAGTTTGACCTTAATTATAAAGGAGAGATTCGAGCAGGCTACAGATTGGATATGGGTGGTATGCACAATGTAGAAAATGCAATAGGTGCACTCACAGTAACCAGCCTGGTGGACTTGGATATAGAAAAAGTAAAAACAGCACTGGCAAAGTTCAAAGGAGTAAAGAGAAGGTTTGAGTATGTAGTGAAAAAAGAAGATGTCGTGTATATAGATGATTATGCACATCACCCGGAAGAGCTGTCAGCCTTGATCAAAAGTGCAAAACTTCTTTTCAGTGACAAAAAATGTGTTGTTGTCTTTCAACCTCATCTCTATTCCAGAACGCGCGACCATGCAGAGGGTTTTGCTCGTAGCCTCGATATGGCAGATGAAGTGATACTGCTAGATATATATCCGGCACGTGAGGAGCCGATTGAAGGGGTGACATCAGAAATGATCAAAGAAAAAATGGGTAATCCTGTTGTGACGGTTCTGTCAAAAGAAGGGTTGTTGGAATATGTAAAAGCTGCTCCGTTAGAGCTGTTTATTACAGCTGGTGCAGGAGATATAGATAAGCTCGTAACGCCGATAAAAGAACTGATAGAAAATAAATGAGTGTAAAGCGCAAAATATCAGGCCGTAAAATAATGCAGACAGTACTTACTGTAGTACTGGGTACGGCTTGTATTATGGCTATTACAAGTGCTACTAAAATGCAGAAGTCAAAAGCGTTAAAAAATCTCTCTATCAGTATAAAGAATGACAAATATGGCTTTGTAACGGAAGATGATATAAGAGATGTTCTTTTGAATATATATAATGATGGTGATACAGTAATGTTGTCTGAACTGGATGTGAAAAAAATGGAGCGAATGGTTGCGGGTAATCCGTGGGTGCAGGATGCCGAGGTGTATATAGATAATAATCTTACACTACATGCCACTGTAACACAAAGAGTACCAGTAGTAAGAGTATTTGATAAGGACGGAGGAACTTATTATCTGGACAGAAGTAGTAGCGCAATGCCTACTTCTCTAAAGTATAATCACTATACAATGGTAGTGACTAATGCGCCTTCATTGCTGAAAGAAGACAGTGCAACAAATAGCATCAAGAGTCAGATATTGAGCGTAGTGAATTACATACAAAAAGATACTTTCTGGAGGGCACAAGTATCACAGGTAATAGTAAGGGACGATATCAGTTTTGAAATAGTCCCTGTGTTAGGTAACCATAAGATAATAATAGGTGATACGACAAACCTTGATGTAAAGTTCAATAACCTGTTTGCTTTTTATAACAATGTATTGAATGAGGTAGGGTGGGATAAGTATGATGAGCTTGATTTAAGCTATAAAGGGCAGTTGGTTGCATCTCCGGGGTTGGATTGGAACTTGCCTGAAGATAAAGTAATACGCAGGATAAACTGGGTGCATAGCATTTTAGGCGAAGAAAAAAAACGTGTGGTGCTTACAAATAGTGTAGCGAGCAGTAATGATGCACAGTCACAAAAGCAAGAATACAATACAGCAAAGATTGAAAAAGAGAAACAAACGATACAAAATAATAGCACAATTACTATGACCGACCCTGCTCCACCACAGGAGGCTCAAACAAAACAAGCTCAAACAACAAAAACAAAGAATGAAGAACCTGTAGTAAAACTAAAAGAGAATAAAAAAAAGCCAAAGTACATCTACAATGGAAACGGCGATTAAAAAAGTTGGCAGTATGAGTAATAAGCAACCCATCATTGTTGGCCTCGACATCGGAACTACTAAAGTAGTAGCTATTGCAGGCAGAAAGAATGAGTACGGTAAACTGGAAATCCTCGGCTTCGGGAAGGTCGAATCTGCAGGTGTGAGCCATGGTGTAGTGATGAACATTGAGCAGTGTATTCAGTCTATTGAGCTTGCAGTGCAGAATTGTCTTGAGTCAAACCCTGATCTTGAGATCAACGAAGTGTATGTTGGTATTGCGGGGCAACATATCAAGAGTATGCAAACCCGTGGCGACCGCGTACGAGCAGATGCCGAAGAGGTGATCAACAAAGAGGATATAAATATGTTGGTGCGCGATCAGTATAAAACGTATATCCCAGCTGGTGATCAGATCATTGACATCATACCACAGGATTATATTGTAGACAGCACGCCAAATGTGCTGGAGCCTATAGGGATGAATGGCGTGAAGATAGGTGCCAACTTTCATATAATTACTGGCGACAGGAATGCGATCAGAAACATCAAACGTTGTGTTGATAAAGCGTCACTGCTGACTCGTGATCTTGTATTACAGCCCCTGGCATCTGCTGCCGCTGTAATGAACGATGAAGACTTGGAAGCAGGAGTAGCTATTGTTGACATTGGTGGTGGTACTACCGATATGGCAGTATTCTACGATGGTATTTTAAAGCATACAGCTGTAATTCCTTACGCAGGGGTGAATATTACCAATGATATACGTAGTGGACTAGGAGTTCTGCGTGCACAGGCTGAACAGATGAAAGTGCAATTCGGTACAGCATTGGCAGCAGAGGCAAATGATAACGCGTACATCACTATACCGGGGTTGAGAGGGCTTCCGCCAAAAGAAATATCAGTAAAGAACCTGGCGCATATCATTCAGGCGCGTACACAGGAAATATTGGATTATGTACTGTATCACCTCAAGCAGATCGGACTGGATAAACGACTGTATGGTGGGGTTATACTTACCGGTGGTGGTTCTCAATTGAAACATATTATACAGTTAACAGAATATGTAACAGGCTTAGGAGCACGTATAGGTTATCCTAACGAACATCTTGCCGGTGGTTATGCAGAGAAGATGATGAACCCAATGTACTCAACCTGTATCGGTTTGATACTACGTGGTTATCATGATTATGAAAATGGCAAAATGCGTTTCGCAGGTGAAGGTGGTAATTATGTAAATGCGCTGGAAGCCGATAAAGAATTTGCAGAAGAGCAAGAGGAAGTACTTGAGGAAGACATTGAAAAAGATGCAAAGCGCACTGAAAAAATGAAGAAGCTCTTTGATGGTTTAAAAGGCAAATTCATGAGCTTGTTTGAAGAAGTTGAAGATGAAGAAATTGAATAATTAAATAACTGCTTACTAATTAAAATATACTGTTTTACTAACCCAAAAAACTATAATCGTATGATACATTTTGAAATTCCCAAAAACCAGTCATCTATCATCAAGGTGATAGGTGTAGGTGGTGGTGGTAGCAATGCCGTCAACTACATGCACACCCTTGGTATCGAAGGGGTAGACTTTATTGTTTGTAATACAGACTCGCAGGCATTGACCTTGAGTCCTGTAAATAATAAGATACAGCTCGGGCCGCATCTTACACAAGGGCTGGGTGCAGGTGCTAATCCTGAAATAGGCAAGCAAGCCTGTGAGGAGAGCCTTGAGGATATTTCTAAAATACTGGAGGTGAACACTCGTATGGCCTTTGTTACTGCCGGTATGGGTGGTGGAACAGGTACGGGTGGAGCCCCTGTAGTAGCCAAGATATGTAAAGACCTGGGTATACTTACTGTAGGTATCTGCACTACTCCTTTCTCTTATGAAGGGCGCAAGCGTATGAAGCAGGCACAGGACGGTATAGACAAGTTACGCGAACATGTTGATACTATATTGATCATATCTAACGATAAGCTGCGTCAACAATACGGAAATCTACCTTTTACTAAAGCATTTGCACAGGCAGATAATGTATTAGCTACTGCTGCAAAATGTATCACAGATGTGATCAATACTACAGGGCAGATAAATGTTGACTTTGCTGATGTTTGTACTGTGATGAAGAGTGGAGGTGTAGCTATTCTGGGTAGTGCTGAAGAGGTTGGTGAAAATCGTGCTTTAAAGGCTGTGGAAGAAGCATTAAGTTCTCCACTATTGAATGATAGTGATATTACAGGTGCTAAATGGATATTACTGAACATTACATCTGCTGCCGGTGAATACGAACACACAATGGATGAAGCAGAAGCGATACAAGCTTATGTACAACAACAGGCAGGCGACGATTGTGAAGTAATATTGGGTATGGGTCATGACCCTAATCTGGAAGATAGGATAGCTGTAACCATCATTGCTACAGGATTCGAGCATAAGGGTATAAATACTGAGATGCCTAAGAGGAGCAACGAGCCCGAGAAGATAGTAATGGAGTTGGACAACAATAAGAATAAGCCGGTTGATGAACAACAAAAACAAGAAGAACCAAAGGTGACTGAAGACCCTTTTGCGCCTAAGCTTGTCGATCATTCTGCAGAGCAAAAGAAAGATGGTATTGTTATAGATGCTAAACCATCATTCCCGGTGAACGACACCCCAGCCGAAAAAGAATCAATGAAGCTGATAATGCCTAATGAGCGGGAAGAAACTGAAGAAGAGATGGCTGACGAACCAATGAATGAAGAAGGTAGTAATCTGAAACTCATCATAAAAAATGAGCAGGAAGAGGTTGAAAAAACACCTTCTGAAGTAAAAACAGTAATAGCTGAAAAGCATGAGCATGTACCTACTGCACAGGAGTTGGAAGAGAAAAGGTTGTTTGAAGAGCAGAAGCGCGCATTAGAAGAAAGGGCTGAACGACTGCGCCGTATGAGTTTCAATATCCAGTCTGAAGATAATGCTGATGATATAGAAAATGTGCCGGCTTATGTGCGTAAGAAAGTAGACATCAAAAATGATGGCGTAGCATCAAAAGATACTTTCTACAGCGGCTACTCTGTAAAAGCAGATGAAAAAAATGAGAATGGGAATGCTGATATAAGTAGCATTAATACATTTCTTGAGGGCAAAAAGCCTGATTAAAGAGTCTCTTTTGTTATACTTCATATTGCAAACGCTCCCGTTTTTTAGCGGGAGCTTTTTGTTTTGTTTAACATCATTGTTTTAAACACAGTACACGTCACCATGTCTATACATGTGAACCAAACAAATTGTAAGACATGAAGATCATAACAACGGTATTAGCAGTAACGGTATTGTTATTGACAGCACAAACATCAGAAGCACACCCGCATGGCAGGCTTGATAAAAAACAATACAACCAGCACCTGCGTATAAAGAATGGTGTGCAGGATGGTAGCCTAACACATAGAGAAGCAAGAGCTTTACGTGCGCAGCAAAGACAGGTAACGGCTATGAAGAGAGTTGCCAAGGCTGATGGTGTGGTAACAAGAAGTGAGCGGGCAATCATCAATAATGCACAGCGAAAAGCAAACAGGAACATCTACAATAAGAAGCATAATGCAAGACAGCGTTATTGTAGATAAGTTTTGATGAGCGGTTGTGATTATTAAGAGCACTGGCTTATAGAATTTAATTGTATGCTAATTGTTTTGTGTAGTGCGCCTCCCAAATGGGAGGCGCTTTTGTCATATTAGTTTCATAATAAGGCTACTAAGCAAACGAAAAGGATATTCCTAGCGTCTATTTTAACAGTCATATTTTTGTTTTCTTTAGAAAAATTTTGATATTAGTTTAAGAATTACAGGATTTGGCATCGTATTTGTGTTAATAATTTTCACATTTATACAATAAGTATCATAAATATACGTTAACTAAAAAAGGCTCGCCTATATAGCATAGACTTCTACTTATTAAACACTTACTGAATATGTAGTGAAATATACCTAACACAGGTAGAAGAATATGCAAACAACTCATCAACAGTCTGACGCTCAACTTGTACAATCCTATAAGGATGGTAACACTCATGCACTGGAAGTACTCATCAACAGGTACAAAGACAAGATCTATACTGCCATTTATATGCTGGTTAAAGATCAGTTTACCGCTGAGGATATATTCCAGGATACATTTTTGAAAATAATCAGGACCATTAAAGGAGGTCGGTATTCAGAACAGGGTAAATTCCTGCCATGGGCTATGCGAGTGGCACATAACCTATGCATGGATCATTTCCGAAAGGTGCGCCAAAATGTTTCAGTCACATTATCTGATGGTACGGATATAACCGAACTACTGGCAGGGCATGAAGACAATGCGTCAACTAGAATTGAGAAAAACCAAACCCATCAGGCTATCCGAGACCTTATCGAACAGCTCCCTGAAGAGCAGAGAGAAGTGATCATACTACGGATATATGCAGATTTGAGTTTTAAACAAATAGCTAAACTCACTTCAGTAAGTATCAATACTGCTTTGGGTAGAATGAGGTATGGTCTCATCAATCTGCGCAGGATGGTAGAGGAGAAAAGTATGGTATTGCGTTAAGACGTTTCATTTTATATATCTTGCCGGCAACATGGAACAGTTGCCGGTTTTTTTTCATGATGATTTACTGGAAATGAATAACCTGATCGACCTTCAGGATGAAACAGTACGTCATGTGGTGCAGGTATTAAGGATGGGTGAGGGAGACAAGTTATCGCTTACCAATGGAAAAGGCTATAAAGCAATAGTAACTATTGAGGTAGCAGCAAAGCGTAAATGTTCTGTTCGTATCAATGATGTTTCGTTTTTTGAGGAAAGGAAACCTAAGCTGCATCTCGCAGTCGCACTGACCAAGAATAGTAACAGAAATGAATGGTTACTGGAAAAGGTGACTGAACTGGGAGTCGCCACGATCATTCCATTACAAACAGGCAGGAGCGAAAGAGAGAAATTTCGTGCTGACAGGTTCAGAAAGATATTGGTGGCTGCATTGATACAATCTCAACAATATTACTTGCCCGACCTTCGAGAATTGACACGACTTACAGACATTGTTGAAGAGTATAAATCAGTTTCACAGAAATTAGTAGCTCATTGCATGGATGATGCTGCTCGACTACCCATATCAGGTGCCATTGAAAAACAAAAAGAAACGTTATTGTTGATCGGTCCGGAGGGAGATTTTACTCAGGAAGAGGTAAATCAGTTAACTTCGGTAGGGTATAAAGGTATTTCAATGGGGAGTACACGTTTGCGTACAGAAACTGCAGCAGTAACGGCTTGTGCTATCTTTAATATGTTGAACCATGTTTAAAAAGGCTATACCGGTAGTATTATTACTCCTGATTTCTTTCTCTCTGTCTCAGGCTCAAAATTTAAAGTTGGGTATTCTGGTTTATGGCGGTGGGGGAGACTGGTATGCTAACCCTACAGCGTTGCGTAATCTGGCTGAATTTTGTAACCGCAATTTGCAAACAGATTTTATGACTGTTGAGGGACAGGTCGAAGCAGCAAGTCCCGACATTTTTAATTACCCTTTTATACATATGACAGGGCATGGACGTTGGACAGTAAATAAGGATGAAGCAGAGAATTTAAGGGCTTACCTGATGGCAGGTGGCTTTTTGCATATAGATGACAACTACGGAATGGATGAATATGTACGCCCGGCACTAAAACAGATATTTCCTGACGCCGAACTAATAGAAGTACCGTTCTCGCACCCTATTTATAATCAACCTTTCGATATGGGTAAAGGGCTGCCTAAAATTCATGAACACGATAGTAAGTCGCCTAAGGGCTATGGTATATTTCATAATGGTAGGCTGGTATGCTTCTACACAACAGAGACAGATCTTGGTGACGGTTGGGAAGACCCCGAGGTACATAATGATTCTCCTGAATCGCATAAAAAAGCGCTACAAATGGGAGCTAATATTATTCAGTATGCCTTAACGGGTACTGGCAGCTAATATGTCCAGCACGTTCTGTGCAACGTTACCATGATAGTATTCTTTATAAAATGCAGTTGGCGTATCAATATCCTGATTCATTGCTTTTAATATTGCGTTCGCAAAAGCTCCCCAATCATGATCAGTAGTTACCATCAACTTTTCTCCACAAACGGCTCTTGTTAAACCGGCAGCACCACTTTCAGAGCTGATCACAGTGTTGTTATACCCTAGAGCTTCTACTGCTTTTGTTTTAATACCGCCTCCCTTCATTACAGGGTTCAGCATTATGTCACATGCTAAAAGGAAGTCATTCAGATCAGGAACAAAACCTACATACTGTATGCGTTCAGTATTACTGATAGTATTTTGTAATGTTTCAGATAATCCTCTGCCGGCTATCAATACTTCATAGTTTGTATCGCTAAGTTTCGGCATCACTTCATGAATGATATACTGTACGGCCTCTTCATTCGGTTGGTAATCCAAAGCACCTAAAAAGTATAACCATGGTACATCGGGGTTTATGGAGAATGTTTCTGCTAACTGCGTTTTTATTGAATGGTCTTTAACCGGTACAGCTTGTTTGTCCGTACCAAAGGGTATGGTATAACATTTTCCTTTTTCAATACTGAAATGTTCCGCAGCCCAAACAGCATCTTCTTCAGTGATGAAGAGTATCCCGTCTGCTTTTCGCATTGCGTAGCGTTCATACCTTCTCAATATCGGCCACCACTTTTTACCTAATGCCCTGAATCGTTCTGACTCAATATTGTGACTACGCATGAACCACGGAACGTGTAGCTTTTCAGCCAGTGCTATTGCAGTGAAAGACATATATGGGTGTTCGCATATGATGTGTGTTACATTATGTTCTTCAGCTATTTTGATGATCTTATTCAAACCGAACCCGGGAAAGTACCTGTTGGGCTTATCAGGAAACACTTTGTACAATTGAAAGTTATATTGCTGGTCAGCATTGGTTTCTGTACTTACAATTATGTCTTTACACAAACCTCCTATGTAGTGGTGTAGTTTTGTGATAGCCAGTTGCCCACCGGAGCTCGGGGGTATTATTTTATATGGTGCGATACTTAGGATGCTGATCTTCGCCATCAAATAAAAGTACAAATTTCTTAGCCCGTACTTAAAAGCTCTCTCCAAAAGAAATATAAAATATGTGCCGTAATATCTATACGGTAACAATTTCGTAACCGAGTATTCACACAACGGTTAACCATTGCTAACATTCGCTCAACGTTTTGGTAACATTGGCAGCCCACTTTTGTACCAAAATTCCACTTTATGAAGAAATTATTTTTACTCGCGACGATGTGCGGGCTGGCATACACTAATGCTAACGCACAGATCCCATTCTCGGTTGATATACCGACTGATTGGAGTTCAAAAACAGTTATGATGCCTAAGTCTCCTTTGAAGGCTCAGGTGATTTTTGTCGGTGGTGTTGATGATGTTCAGACTACTGCAACTTATGGTAATCCTGCCGGTACTGCTAAAGCTAAAGAGTGGCATGATTTCATAGGTTTTGTTCAGGATACGACCGAAGGGGCTCTTGGATGGGTGATAGTTAACCATGAAGAGATCTCTAGCAATGACAAGATCGGTGATGGCGGTGGTATGACATCGTTCAAGATCAAGAGAACCACCGGTGACGTTCTTGAAGTAATGGAACAAACTCTTCCTGACGGACGTAAGGGTAAGTTCTTCAACGTAGATTTCGTAAATACAGTTGGCGAAACAGGTATGAACTGTGGGGGTATCGCTGATAAAGAGCATGGCCGTGTATGGACTGCAGAAGAATGGTTCCGCACGAGTAATCAAAGCTTAATGCCTGCTCGTGATACTGCTGACTGGACTATCTCAGGCACTGATTTCCCTTTTGCTAACGGCAAGACGATAAAAAAATATCAGAACTACAACTGGATGGTTGAGGTTGATCCTAAGACAGGTAAAGCAATCCGTAAACAATACAACTGGGGCCGCGGTGGCTGGGAAGCTGGTATTGTTATGAGCGATAATAAAACAGTTTACTTGTTCGAAGATGGTACACCTGGTATCCTTGTTCGCTTTGTAGCTACAACTGCCGGAGACTTCACAAAAGGTCAGCTTTCAGTCTATAAGCATGATGGTTCTCCAAAATGGATCAATATCGAGGAAAACCTCGATACTTTACTGAATCTTAATGCTGTTGCCTGCCGTCGTGGTGCTACAATGTTCAATCGTCTGGAGTGGGGCTGCGTAGCTAACGGTAAAGTATATATTACTGAGACAGGTCGTTCCAATGTAGGAACTCGTTTCCAGGGTAAGGGTGGCGTCATCTCTCCAACACTTGTTGAAGGTTATAAAAACTATTACATGGCTAAGAATGGTGTTGCTTTCCCCGGCAATAACAATGCTGCTGCCGATTCAGTTATGAACAACAAGTTTCCTGATTACTATGGCCGTGTTATTGAGTTAGATCCGGCTACTGATAACATCCGTACTTATATCCATGGCGGTCCTTATTACGATAACTCTACTTCTCAGCCTCTGCCCGTATATCCTGATGTTCATTTGTCAAACCCGGATGGCCTTGCTACAATGACTATCAAGGGTAAAGATTATTTAATGATTCAGGAAGATATGAACCAAAGGTCTCATAATAGTATGCCTGATGGCTTTGCCCATGAAAGGTGTGAAATGTTTATAGTTGATGCTTCTATTGCTAATCCTTCTTACAGCGATCTTCAGCGTGTTACAGCTTCCGCTTTTGATGCAGAGATCACAGGTGCTATTCAGATCGATGAGAAAACAATTCTTGTTAACTCACAGCACCCTCAGTCTTACAACGATTCTCCTTATAATCATTCACTTACTTATGCTATCACTGGTTTTGATGGTTCTGATCCATTGAGCATACTTGAGGAAAATAAGGTTGAAGCAAAAACATTCTCGGTATATCCTAACCCAACTTCACGTGAGCTGCACATGAACAAGGTGATGGACGTAGCTCTTTATGATGTAAGCGGCAAGCGTATGAGAGTTTACCGTAAGGTTAAAACGATCAATGTCGCTGACCTTGCTGCAGGTACTTACTTTATCCAGAATGACGAAGGTGAAACACTTAAGTTCATCGTACAATAATTTATTGCTGAAACATATTTACCGAAGCCCATCATGGGCTTCGGTATTTTTTATATAAACAAAGTGATGTCTGTTTATAACTCGTGTGCATATGAAAAAGATACTTACACTACTTACACTTTTAGTTACAACTTTTATTCTTGTGTCGGCCTTTGCCGACTCTGAACTTCCTAAACCCAATATGGTGATATATGAGCGCAACATCCAAAGACTGGATGCGCTTATTGAAGAGCTGAACAGGTTCAATAAATACTTGCCTGATAATGAAACAACAGCCGAGCAGGCACAAGACCAGTTTTTATACGTAAGAGATAGGTACAAGCAGTGGGAATACCTGGCCGCATACCTTGATGATGAGTTTATTAAAAGATATGTCAACGGTGCGCCATTACCAAAGATAGTACCTAATGCAGCGAATCTTGAGATAGCTCAACCTAACGGATTGCAGACAATAGATGAGCTGGTTTTTTCAGCTGATTTTGAAGAAAAGCGTTATGAGATTCGTAAACTGACAATGGACCTGCAAAAGGCTCTTAGTGACTATGCAATGTTCAAAAAAGCAGTCTACGACAGACAGGTGTTCGAGGCAATACGCCAGGAAATGGTGAGGATGTTTACTCTGGGTCTTACAGGTTTTGATGTGCCTGCATCTGGCAACTCAATTCCTGATGTAATTACAGCATTGAAGACCATGAAAAGCGATCTGACATTGTATCAAGCGTTCTTTAATAAACTTGATAAAGAAAGCTCAGACGATCTATACCGTACATTCGACGCCTTCATATACTATTTAGAACAGCACAACGACTTCGATAAGTTGGATAGGTTGTATGTATTAAAGTCGTTCATCAATCCGATATATAAAACAATGCTTGATCTGCACAAAAAGTCTGGTATTGAAATGAGGCATGAAACAATGCAGGCTTCAATGTTGCCGCCTGTTAACCATTTATCAGGTAATATTTTCAACAATGATTTTATCAATCATTATCAATATATCAGGTTATCCCCGAGTTTAGATAATAAACAAATGGTTGATCTGGGCAGGATGTTGTTCTTCGATCCGATTATGTCAAAGAATATGAAGCGTTCTTGTGGTAGTTGTCATCATCCTGACAAGGCATTTACTGATGGGAAACCGAAAAGCCTGGCGCTGGATTTTGATGGGACAGTAGACAGAAATGCACCTACACTCATTAATGCAGTATACAGTGAGCGTTTTTTTCATGATATGCGTGCAACATCGCTGGAAGGACAAATAGACCACGTGCTCAGCAACCGTAAAGAGTTTGACATGAGTATGCTCGATATTGTAGAGCGCTTAAAGCAAAGTGAAGAGTATACAAACATGTTTAATGAAGCATTTGAAAAATACACGGGTAATAAAATAGACCCTGCTACAGTTGCTTTTGCAATATCTGCATATGTGAGTTCGCTAAGAGGTTTCAACTCGGAGTTTGATAAGTATGTTCGTGGTGAGGTAAGCAATATTGATGAATCAGTAAGACACGGTTTCAATCTGTTTATGGGTAAGGCAGTTTGTGGTACCTGTCATTTTGCACCTACTTTCAATGGTACAGTACCTCCGTTATATATGGAGTCGGAGAGTGAGGTGTTAGGTGTGCCTGACGACCCGTATGTTAATAATCCAAAACTTGATGCGGATATAGGTCGTTTTGCCGGACGCAAGAAAGAAGCTGCTGAGTTCTTTAAGCATTCCTTCAAAACACCCACTGTGCGTAACATTTCGGTCACTGCCCCTTATATGCACAATGGTACGTACAAAAGTCTGGATGATGTAGTAGACTTCTACAACAAAGGTGGAGGTATCGGTTTAGGGTATGATGTGCCACATCAGACATTACCTTTCGACAGCCTTAGCTTAAGTAAGAATGAGATAAAAGATCTTGTAGCATTCATGGAAGCATTGACAGACACTACAGGTATGACAGCTGTACCGGAAAAACTTCCTGTTTTTGCAGATAAGCCTGAATGGAATAAAAGAAAGATAGGAGGAGAGTATTAATAAGAGAAAGTTTATTACTTTTCAATAGCCGCAAAATGTAATATTTTTGCGGCTATATTTTTTAGCTTATGAAGATTTTGATGGTCTGTTTAGGTAATATTTGCCGTTCTCCGATTGCCGAAGGTGTCTTGCAGCATAAGGCAGAGGAGCATAAACTGGACTGGCAGGTTGATTCTGCAGGTACAGAATCATATCATATCGGCTCTGCTCCTCACCGTCACTCGCAGGAAGTGTGTATGCAGCATGGTATTAGTATAGCCCACCAGAAAGCACGACAGTTCAACAGGAAAGATTTTGAGAGGTATGATAAGATATACGCAATGGCTAAGGATGTATATGAAGAGATCGAAACCCATGCTACATCGGCAGATGATATGAATAAAGTTGAGCTGTTCCTCAATGAGTTGAACCCGGGAAAAAACGAATCTGTGACTGACCCGTATTACGGTGGCGCAGATGGTTATATATTTGTGTACGACATCATAGACAAGACATGTGATGTCATTATTGAAAAGTATAAGTAAGTATTATGTCAAAACCATCTATACCTCAGGGTACCAGAGATTTTTCTCCTACAGAGGTAAGAAAGCGTCAATATATATTCCATACACTACAGAATATATTCGAGCAGTACGGTTTCCAGCCTTTGGAGACACCTGCAATGGAAAACCTTGTAACGCTTACTGGTAAGTACGGCGAAGAAGGGGATAGGTTGATATTTAAGATACTCAACAACGGCCTGCACGAGAAAAGAGAGGAGCAGAAAGCTAACCTGACAGATGAATGGGCGACAATGTTGAGCAAGCCTTACTCAACACCAAAAGTTACTGAACGAGCATTGCGATATGATCTTACGATACCTTTCGCACGTTATGTAGTGATGAATCAGCATGATATTGCATTTCCTTTCCGTCGTTACCAGATGCAGCCTGTCTGGCGAGCTGACCGCCCGCAGAAAGGCCGCTACCGTGAGTTTTGGCAGTGCGATGCTGATGTTGTAGGTAGTACATCGCTCATAAGTGAAGCTGAGCTTTTGTGTATTTATAGGCAGGCATTTTATGATTTGAAGTTGCCGCAGGTTACAGTTAAGATCAACAGTCGAAAGTTATTAGCGGGCTTGGCAGAGTTATGTAACGCATCTGAAAAGATGATGGACATTACTATTGCTTTAGATAAGCTCGACAAAATAGGTTGGGATGGTGTAACTAAAGAGCTTACCGAGCGAGGTGTTGATGATTCAGGTATTGCGATCATTGAAAAGATAATCAATGTAACGGGTAGCAATGAAGAAAAACTTGCAGCATTAGAAACTGCGATGAGTAAGAGTGAGACAGCTCTTGCAGGTATAAAGGAGTTGAGAGATACCCTGGCTTATCATTCGTCTCTGAAAAGAGATGAATGGTCTTCTGAGCTTATAGTAGATATCAGCCTAGCCCGCGGATTAAATTATTATACCGGTGTTATTGTAGAAGTAACTACAGATGCAGTAAAGATGGGTAGCATTGGCGGTGGTGGCCGTTATGATGACCTTACGGGACTATTTGGCTTGAAGAACATGTCCGGAGTAGGCGTGTCTTTCGGTATTGACAGGATATATGATGTATTGGAAGAATTACAACTTTTTCCTGAAGAGATACAGACAGGTAAAAACGTATTGTTATTGAACTTAGGTGGCGAGGAAGAAGCTTATGCGTTAGGGTTATTGAAACAGTTAAGAGCAGCAGGTGTTAAAGCAGAGATATATCCCGATGCTATCAAGTTCGATAAACAGATGAAATATGCTAACAAGCGCAATATTAGCTATGTGATCATACCGGGAGAGGAAGAGCGTAAAGAAAATAAGCTCAGCTTAAAGAACTTCATTACCGGCGATCAGCAAACAGTAACCGTTGAAGGAGCAATAGAAATTTTGAAATAGCGTTTCTTGTAAGAAAATAAAAAAGGCTGCCTAATGGCAGCCTTTTTAGTATAGTTATGATGTCAGTGTAATTATCTTGTTCTTCCACTCTTCAGGAAAGCTGGGCAATCTGTCTGCCAATAATCAAACATGTTACCGAATGCTCTCAGATAAAGAGTGATCGTCAGGTTACCGAACCAGTAAAGGTCGTTTGTCTGGCTGTCACCACGCTGATAACGATAATCAGGGTAGTTGCCATCCCAATCACCTAGTTCATCAGTACGGAAGGCATACTCTACAGCTTGCGCTCCACGGTAATCTTCCAGTACATCAAGGTTTACATAAGACTTACTTACATCGTCCAGATAGTCAGTATTCGTGTAGCGGAAGCCTATTTCCGGAGTTATTAATAATGTTTCACCCAGGAAGAATTTCAAACCACCACCTACAGGGAAAGACACGTTCACTAAGTTGTATTCCTTACGATCAGGATATAAAGGGATATTTTGCCCTTCAGTACCTAGCGGACGAAGAAATATTTTCTCGCCGTTCAAGCCTTGTGTGTATGGATTAAAATAGAAAACACCGATACCTACAAAAACATATGGTGTGATCTTTGCACGGTCTTTTTCTATTGGTAATAAATTGAATTCAAAAGCACCATGAAACTCATATATATCAGAGGCAAAACTAAGGTTGCGCTCTTTTCTGGCAGGTATGCCGTTCATGCTGTCAGCAGCAGTTATAGTACCTTTTGCAAAGCCTAATCGGATACCTACATGAGGATTCATATAATATTTATACATGAAGCCACCCATTGGCAATAAACCGTAATCGGGAAACAGGTCAGGCTGAAGGTCACCGTAATAACCACTCACTCCCGCTGATAATCCAAACTCATGATGCGGTTGGGCGAAAGACGCCAACGGCATTAACAATGCTATGCAGAGTATAAAACGTTTCAAGGCCTGTAACATTTATTAATTAATAGATAATCCGAAAGATAAAAACAATTTTTCAAAAACAAAATATAGTGTTAAAACCCTAATGAGATTTTTATCTGCCAGATAGAGGCTCATAATATGCTATATATCGCCTTTGGTATCAATGATTTGTATCAATAATTTAATATATGTATTCAGTGTATATGAATAGTGCTCTTGTTTGCTTAACATGACGGCTCAATGTGTTATTTTTGCCAGCCTCAATACAATTATAATGGATCTGATAGAAGACCTGAAAGCTAGAGGGATGTTGCAAGACATCATTCCCGGAACGCAGGAGCAACTGAATAAAGAAATGACAAAAGGCTATGTAGGTTTCGACCCTACGGCTGATAGCCTTCATGTAGGCAGTATGATGCCTATTATACTGCTAATGAGGCTACAACGTGCCGGACATAAACCATATGCATTGGTAGGTGGCGCTACGGGCATGGTGGGCGACCCTTCGGGTAAATCTGCAGAACGTAACCTTCTGGATAAAGACACTCTTGACAAAAATTGCGCTGGTATACGCAAGCAGCTGGAAAAATTCCTTGATTTTGATGAAAGCAAGCCCAATGCTGCTGTTATGGTCAATAATTATGACTGGTTCAAGGATTATAACTTCCTCGATTTTATCCGCGATATCGGTAAGCACATTACTGTAAGTTATATGATGTCGAAAGATTCTGTGCAAAAAAGGCTGGAAACAGGGCTTTCCTTTACTGAGTTCTCCTATCAGCTCATACAGGGTTACGACTTCTATTACATGAATAAGAACATGGATGTCAAATTGCAGTGTGGTGGTGCTGACCAGTGGGGTAATATAGTAACAGGTACGGAACTGATACGTCGTAAGGGAGAAGGTAGTGAAGCGTTCGCATTTACAGGTCCGCTTATCACCAAGAGCGATGGTAGTAAGTTTGGTAAGAGTGAGGGTGGTAATATCTGGCTGGATCCTGAGCGTACTTCTCCATACCAGTTCTACCAGTTCTGGATGAAAATGGCAGATGATGAAGCAGAGAAGCTGGCATATGTATATTCTTTCAAACCTGTGGAGGAAATAAAAGAGCTGATAGAAAAGCACAGGGAAGCTCCACATATGCGCCAGTTGCAAAAAGCAATAGCAGAAGAGATCACCATTATGGTGCATAGCGAGGAAGACCTTGCTTTTGCACAAAAGGCATCTGAGATATTATTCAGCAAAGGAAATGAAGCAGTAGAAGTGCTGAAATCATTCAACGAGAAACAACTGCTGGAAGTAATGGATGGAGTACCACAGGCCGAAGCCTCAAAATCTGAGCTGGAAGGAGAAGGTGCTGAGATATTAACCTTTCTTGCCGAAAAAGGAGTATTCTCGTCAAAAGGAGAGGCTCGTAAAATGGTACAGCAAGGAGGATTAAGTATCAATAAGGAAAAAGTAACAGATATTGCTTTTATGCTAAAAGCAGAACATTTGTTGAACGATAAGTACATATTGATACAAAAAGGTAAATCAAACTATACTTTGGCCATCTTCAACTAGATGTGTCTGAATGGTTTACCTTAAATTTGAAGGGATGGCTCCCCGCTCAGCAAAAAAAATACTCATTATGCTGGCAGTGTTTACAGTAACACTGCCGGCATTTTTTTGCAATAGTCCTGAGCATAAAGACATGCCGGATGAAAGCAATACTTCTCTTTGGAAGAATGTATATGATACCAGTATACATTATGTGGGTATGGATAAATGCCGTAGCTGTCATGAGCCTGTATATCAGAATTTCATCAAAACGGGGATGGGTCAATCCTGGGACTCGGCAACTCGCAAAAAATCAGCAGCTGATTTCAATCCTACACATGCTTTGGTATATGATGAACAATCAGACTTTTATTACAAACCTTTCTGGAAGAATGATAAACTCCACATTTTGGAGTATCGATTAGAAGGTAAAGACACTACACACAAATTAGTACAACAGGTAGACTATGTAGTGGGCTCAGGGCAACATACTAACTCACATATATATAGTGTAAATGGTTACATGCATCAGGCGCCCATAACCTTCTATACACAAAAAGGGCAGTGGGATCTTGCACCGGGTTTTGAGGATGGCGCCAACACTCGCTTCAGCAGAATGATACAGTTGGAGTGCATGAGTTGCCATAATGGTTTACCTGAGTTCGACTCAAAAAGTCAGAACAAATATTTATCCATCAAGAATGGCATTGACTGTGAGCGTTGTCACGGGCCGGGCAGCTTGCACATAAAAGAAAAAATGGCCGGGAAAATAGTAGACACGTCCAAAGGTCCTGATTATACAATAGTCAACCCCGCGCGACTTACAACTGAATTGCAAAATAATGTATGTCAGCGTTGCCATTTACAAGGTATTGCCGTGCTGAATGATGGAAAAACCTTCTTCGATTTCCGTCCCGGAATGAAGCTGTCAGAAGTGATGAATGTATTCATGCCGCAGTATGAAGGGGCGCAGGATAAGATGATCATGGCATCGCATGTAGAGCGGATGAAAAAAAGCGACTGTTATATTAACTCCGGTAAGATGAGCTGCATCACCTGTCACGATCCGCATGTAAGTGTTAAGTTCACACCACAGTCTCAGTATATCAACGCATGTAATAGCTGTCATGGAGACAAAGCAGAATTTCAATGTACAGAAGAAAAAACTGTAAGGCTACAACAGGATAATGATTGCATCAAATGCCATATGCCCAAGAATGGTAGTATAGATATTCCGCACGTAGCAGTTACAGATCATTACATCCGCAGACAACCTTTGGCGGATAAAGAAATAGCATCAATAACAAGATTTTTGGGACTGGAATGTTTCAATAATGATAATGTAGATGCCATTACCAAAGCCCGTGGGTTTATGGAGTTTTACGAACGATACAACTCAACTGATAATACATTGTTAGATTCTGCGCTCTATTATCTGGATAAGGATAAAGAGACAGAAGCAAAGAAAAAGCAGAACCGAGATTATATAAGGGCTTACTATTTATTGAAAGATTATACCCGTGTTGTTGCGTTTGCAAAAGAGCTGCTACCTGAAAATATAAATGACGCATGGAGCGCATACCGTATAGGTGAGGGTTATTATCAAACAGGTCAGGCCGATAAATCTGTTGTATGGTACAAAAGGGCAACTGAAATATTACCACGTGCTTTGGATTTTCAAAGCAAGTACGGAGTCGGTTTGATAGCTACAGGAAATACCGAAGAGGCTAAAAAAGTATTCAGGATGATATTGGTAGAAAACCCGAAGTACATAGCCGCGCATAGTAACCTTGGGTACATCTATATGCAGGAGGGTAGTGTTACGATGGCTTATGACCATCTGTCTAAAGCTAACAGCTTAGATCCTGACAATAGACAGGTACTCATTAACCTTGCTGTAATACACCATGCAAATGGAGAAGACGCAAAAGCTAAGAAGCACTTGCAACATTTATTGAAGAAGTATCCGCAAGATGAACAGGCTAAAGCAATGCTTTTGGATTTAATGTAAAACCTTTTGGTATCCTGTATTGTTTCATCCATATCAGGAATATCTTTGTATTCAAAAACCTGTTTCTATGTATAAAAAGCTACTTACGCTGATTATTGTACTGTCAGCTGCAACGGCATATGCTAATCCGTATAATACACCATCCCGCTGTCCTAAAGTGTATATAGGTACAAGTACCGGGTTAAATAATCATTCAGGACTTCTTGGGTTTAATATCGATGTACCAGTGACAGAGCAGTTTTCACTAGGTACAGGTGCCGGAATAAGTTCTTGGGGTTATAAAGGCTATTTTGAAGGCCGTTTTTATTTCAGGGAATGTAACAGAGGTTGGGCAATAGGAACTGGTGCTACAATTAATACGGGGTTGTCTAGCATTAATTTAGACTTACCTACTACTGTGGGAGACCAATCAGTAACTCTTGAACTACAGCCCGTACCCAATATTTTCTTTTGTGGCTATCACTTTTTTAATTTAGGCCGCGGTGGACACCGGTTTTATCTGCAAGCAGGTTGGTCTCAGCGATTGATAGAAGATCCATATGTAGTAAAATCAAATCATACATTGAATTCTGATGGAGAGTTGGTGATGCAGTTGCTTTCTCCCGGGGGGGTAATATTTGGTTTTGGCTTCTCCTTCGGTATTGGTAGTAGATAACAATAATAATAAGCCCTGCTTAGCAGGACTTATTAAGTCTTTAGAATCTGTAATGCACAAAAAACCGTGGATTCAGTTTTGTCAGGTCAATAATGAAAGTACTTGTCGTAGGCATGTTTGTGTAAGTCGCACTGGTATATTGCATCAGGTTCAATGCTAGTTCAGTACCAAAGTTTATTCTTTTGAATTCAATCTTACCGCCTATAGTAGGGGTTAAGTAAGCAGTAAAAATGTCTGCTGTAGTAGTAGAAGCATAAGGCTCTCTCACGTATTTAGAATAATTATCGTGGCTATATTCCGTTGCAGTATCTACAGACCCGCTGCCGAAGCCAAATCTCGCTTCAACAGCAGCAAACAGGGTTACCCTTTTATAAAATTGTCGCTGTGCTTCCAGTCCTACACCGGCGAAGCCCAATGTGCTATAGGTAACAGGTAACGACCTTATGATCGTATCGTTATCTCTCGTATAGATCGGCCTGAAGTGTTCATCAGTCTGATAGTCGCCATACCCTAATAGAAACCTGGCTCCGAAATGTTGATTTTTCCACCTTTTGTACTGGATTGCATGCAATGAGTTGCTGTTATACATGGTGCTGAACATATCAGTTTGGGTAGTGAACCCTATTTCATTCTTTCTTTGTTTAAGGTCCGGTTCTGCTTTAAGGTCGGTTTCCTGTGCTTGGGTTGTCAAGCTAATACCCAGCATTAATGCAATTAAAAAGGTTTTTTTCATACGTTCCTATAAGTTTTGTTGGCATTGAACGTGCAATATCATCTTTTTATTGCATTAAAAAAGCCCCTTGTGAGGGGCTTTCTATGCTTGAGTGGAATATTATTTCATTGCTGCATCGTAACGGTCACCAACTGCATCCCAGTTGATCACGTTCCATATTGCACTCAGGTAATCAGGGCGCTTGTTCTGATACTTCAGATAATAAGCATGTTCCCATACATCAATACCCAATATTGGCGTGCCTTTAACCTCAGCAATATCCATCAATGGATTGTCCTGATTAGGGGTAGACGTAACTTCCAGCTTACCATCTTTTACTATCAGCCATGCCCAACCGCTACCAAAACGTGTAGCACCTGCTGCATTCACTTTGTCCTTCAGCTCATTAAGTGTACCGAAAGTATTGTTGATAGCCTCGTTAAGTGCACCTGAAGGTGAATCTCCGGTAGGCCCAAGTATGCTCCAGAAAAGTGTGTGGTTATAATGTCCACCACCATTGTTGCGTACACCGGTATCAAACTTAGAGATGTTCTTCATCAGCTCGTCCAGGTTCATGTTTTCAGCTTCTGTACCTTTTATGGCATCATTCAGCTTAGTTACATAGCCATTATGGTGTTTGCTGTGGTGTATTTCCATTGTTTGCGCATCTATATGAGGTTCCAATGCGTCATAAGCATATTTTAATTCAGGAAGTGTGTGTGCCATAGTTATAACTGTATTTATTTGGTTATATGAATGAAGCAAAGCTAATCTTTGCTTTAGTTAATATAAAATTCGCAAAGCCTATATCGAAATAGTTAACGCTAATTTTTAGATAATTATAACACAAGTCGGGATGTATTGTTCGGTTTATATAGAAATACATTTATGGATAAAATAACGTATATTTGTTATTGTAAAGTTCTTTGAAAATGACTTCTTCTATATTATCAGGAAGGTGTTTAAATGAAATAAAAGGCAAAGGGGGTAGTAAAAGGAACAAAATGGAACAATTACAATCTCTACTAAAACATAACCATTTGATTATCAATTCCCGAAACATGAACAGAAACACCCCCTCCCCCTGGTGGAACAATTCGGAACAAAAAAAGCCCCTCTCTTTTAGGAGAGGGGTTGGGGTGAAGTTCTAAATATGTTTCTTAAAATATTCCAGTGTTCGTTTCAAGCCTTCGCTGCGGTCTACCTGTGGTTCCCAGCCTAATATTTCTTTGGCTTTGGTAATGTCCGGCTTGCGCTGCTTAGGGTCATCTTTCGGTAGGTCTTTATAAACGATCTTTGAGTTGCCGCCAACCAGTGCAGCTACTTCCTCTGCGAATTCTTTAAGTGTTATCTCTGCGGGGTTACCTATGTTCACCGGCATATGATAGTCAGACATCAGTAAGCGATAAATGCCTTCAACAAGATCATCGACATAGCAGAAAGAGCGTGTTTGAGAACCATCACCAAATACGGTAATGTCTTCTCCACGCAAAGCCTGGCTCATAAAAGTAGGCAAAGCACGTCCGTCATCCAGCCTCATACGTGGGCCATAAGTGTTGAAAATGCGTATCATGCGTGTTTCTACACCATGGAAGTTATGGTAAGCCATAGTGATGCTTTCTAAAAAGCGCTTAGCTTCATCATATACACCACGTGGCCCTATCGGGTTCACATTGCCCCAATACTCTTCAGTCTGAGGGTGTACCTGCGGGTCTCCATATACTTCTGATGTAGAAGCAACGAGTATACGTGCATTCTTAGCTTTGGCTACTCCCAATACATTGTGTGTGCCTAGAGCTCCTACCTTCAATGTCTGTATCGGCATTTTCAGGTAGTCTATAGGGCTGGCAGGCGATGCGAAGTGTAAAATATAATCCAACTCGCCCGACACATGTATGTACTTGGTAACGTCGTGGTGGTAAAAGTCAAATTCAGGTAAGGGGAACAGGTGCTCCACATTTTTGATGTTACCGGTAAGCAGGTTATCCATACCTACTACTTCATAACCTTCTTTTATGAAACGGTCGCATAGGTGAGAACCTAAGAAACCCGCAGCACCTGTAATTAAAACTCTTTTTTTTCTACTCATTGTGTAGCTTGATTTTGCTTGTATGGTTTATGAAAGTACAGCCATCTTTTCTTTTACATCTTCATTAACCGTACCACGGCCGATGCTTTCGTAATAGAAACCAAGCTCGTTCATTTTATCAAGAGAGAAAACGTTACGTCCGTCAAAAATGAATGGGTATTTAAGTGAGTCTTTTATTTTGTTGAAATCCGGGTTGCGGAATTCGTTCCACTCTGTAACTATTATCAGAGAATCAGCATCTTTCAAAGGAGCATACTCATCGTTTGCATATGCTATCTTATCGCCGAATATCTCTTTTACATTAGCCATTGCTTCAGGGTCAAATACTTCTACTGTAGCGCCTGCATCTGTAAGTTCTTTTATCAACTCTAGTGCCGGAGCTTCACGTATATCGTCGGTTTCAGGCTTGAATGCCAGCCCCCAGATCGCGAATTTGCGCCCGCTAAGGTCACTACCAAAAGTAGTCTTGATCTTCAGTCCAAGCCTTGTTTTCTGCAGCTCATTAACGTTCATTGTGGTTTCTATGAGTTTGAATTCATAGTCCAACTGGCGGGCAGTACGTGCCAATGCCTGTACGTCTTTAGGGAAACAGCTACCACCATAACCCACACCAGGGAATAAGAATCGCTTACCGATACGGCTATCACTACCCATACCAATACGCACCATATCTACATTAGCACCGGCCTTTTCACAAAGATTAGCCATCTCATTCATGAAAGAGATACGCATAGCCAGGTAAGAGTTGGCAGCGTATTTGGTCATTTCAGAGGAGCGCTCATCCATAAAGTATATCGGGTTGCCCTGACGAACAAACGGCTGATATAGTTCTTCCATTATTTTACGCGCCTTATCTGATGATGTACCTATCACAACACGGTCAGGCTTCAGAAAATCATCAACAGCAACACCTTCGCGCAGGAATTCAGGGTTAGAAACCACATCGTACAATGAACTATCCAGCTTATTACCTAATGCGGCAGCTACTTTCTCTGCAGTGCCCACAGGTACAGTACTTTTGTTTACTACAACTTTATATGAAGTAACGATATCGCCGAGTTTATCAGCTACATCTAATACGTATTGCAGATCAGCTTCTCCGTCTTTTCCCGGAGGTGTAGGCAAAGCAAGGAAGATAACCTGTGCATCTTTGATACCCTCTTCAAGCGAAGTAGTGAAGGTTATTCTTTTGTCTTTAATATTACGTTCCAGCAGTACATCCAGCCCCGGCTCATAGATAGGCGTTTCACCCTTTCTGAGCATCTCGATCTTCTTGTCATTGATGTCAACACAGGTAACATTGTTGCCTGTTTCTGCAAAACAAGTACCGGTAACTAAACCTACATATCCCGTACCTATTATAGCTATTTTCATATAGTTGGTTTAAAATTTGAGTGCAAATGTAAAGATTATTTTTAAGGGGTTGTGCAGTAGTTGCCAATCCACTATAAAATATGCGTGATTTATCTTTATATTTATACTTGCTACCCAAAAAGCGGCTTATTACAAAAATCATATTATACTATGTTGAAAAGATTATCCGGTACAATATCATTTGCATTGATACTTCTTGTAGGAATATCAATTGTTTCATCATGTGACAAGAAAAACGATGATGACGCTACTCAAATAGTACCAGAAACTACAGGTTACGCATCCGATCAATTACTGCTGGAGCACATATATAATAATGTAGACAGGGTAATAGAGCGCGCTTTTGTCTCAGGAGCATCAGGCTTAAAGGGTGGTGAGCAAGCATTAGCGGCATGTGCTAAAATTTCTGATACAACTGTTGGTGGTGAAACTACAATGGTGATCGACTTCGGAAATAATCCATGTTTAGGGTTCGATGGCAGGTATCGTCAGGGCAAGATCATTGTCAGATATGATTCAAGTCAGAACTATAAGGGTAAAGGATATTATCAGAATATATCATTTGAAGGGTACATGGTAGACGGTTATAGGGTATACGGCAGCAAAAGCATGATCAATATTGGCCCTGATATAAACGGAGACTATTATTATCAGGTTAAAAGGGTTGATTCTGTATATGTTGATGATGAAGATGGATTCATAAGAGGTACGAGTGAGCGGAGAATGACATGGTATGCAGGGTATAGTACACCTCAACATTCTGATGATATTTACAGGCTATCAGGTACGGGTGTTTTCTATCGCCCTGATGACAGCAAATACAATACTGAGATAGCCAAGCCTTTGGTTGTAGCAGTTAGTTGCAACTGGATAAGAGAAGGTGTGATCAATATTTATCCGGAAGCAGCCACTAACAGGGTACTTGATTATGGAGATGGCGGGTGTGAAGATGATGCTACAATAAGTGTAAATGGTGTGATCACTGAGCTAAGAGTACCATAAGTACTAATTACGCATATTAAGATAGTTCAAGCAGGCATTAGCCTGCTTTTTTTATTAAGCGGAGTAGATATTTAAAATAATGGAATATATTTATGGAAACCAAACCTGTATAAAATGAAAAAATATCTTGCTGAATTTATTGGCACTTTCTGCCTGGTACTTTTTGGTTGCGGTGCAGCTTCTGTTGCAGGAGTTACCACAACAGGCCCATCAGGCTTAGGCTTATTGGGTATATCATTTGCATTTGGCTTAGCTGTTGTAGTTATGGCTTATGCTATAGGGCCTATTTCAGGTTGCCATATTAATCCTGCGATATCAATATCTATGCTTGTTGCGGGTAAGCTCAATCTTAAAGATACCATCGGGTTTATAGTTGCGCAATGTATAGGTGCATTGGTAGCAGCATTAGTGTTAAATACTATCATGTCCGGAGTTGCGGGATATGAGCTGGGCGAATGGGGGCTTGCTTCTAATGGTTGGGGCGAGGGTTACCTGGCAGGATACGATACCAGATCTGCTTTTATAACAGAGGCAGTAATGACATTTTTATTCCTATTTGTGATTTTTGCTGCTACTTCAGATAAGGCAAACCCTACTATGGCAGGATTAGCTATAGGTCTTACATTGGTATTGATACACCTTGTTGCGATACCAATAACCGGTACTTCTGTAAATCCGGCGAGAAGCCTAGGCCCGGCATTATTAGCCGGTGGTAAAGCAATGTCTCAGTTATGGTTGTTTATAGTTGCACCAATATTGGGTGGTGTGGTTTCGGCTATAGTATGGAAGGTAGGCTTCTCTAAGTAATAGATGCTGTAAGCAGTAATCCTTATTTAGCTGCTTCATCTATCGACTGCCTGAGTATATCACAAGCATAGACTATTTCGTCATTAGTAATAGTAAGCGGAGGTGCTATTCTCAGGCAGTCTTGTGCAAATAAGAACCAATCAGTAAACAGTCCGTTCTTTATACAGTTCTGTACTACATCCAATACAAATTCGGCACTTTTTAACTGCACTGCTATCAGCAGTCCTTTTGAGTTTACCTTGACTATCTCCGGGTGTTTCAGGTTTTGCCTGAATAACAATTCTTTCTCTGCTACGCTATCTATCAGTTGCTCTTGTAATAATACATCCATAGCGGCTTTACCTGCTGCACAGCTAACAGGGTGGCCACCAAATGTGGTGATATGTCCTAATACAGGATCGTTGGTGAAGCTGTTCATCATTTTCTGAGATGCTGTAAAGGCTCCTAAAGGCATGCCACCACCTAGTGCCTTACCTAGCAATATTATATCAGGAATTACTCCATAATGTTGAAAGCCCCAGAGTTTTCCTGTACGCCCGAAACCACATTGTATCTCATCGAATATTAGTATCGTGCATGTTTCGCTGCACTTCGCTCTTAATTGTTCCAGCCATTTTCTTTCAGGTTCTATAACGCCTGCTTCTGCCTGTACGGTTTCAATAAGCACACAAGCTGTATCATTGGATATATCATCAATCAGCTCCTGAGAATTATAGTCATAATGCCACACACCGGGTAATAGTGGCCTGTAAGCATTACGCCAATATTCATCGCCAATTACGCTCAAAGCGCCCATTGTAGAGCCATGATAACTATTATTACAGGCAATTATGTCAGTTTTGCCAGTCACTCTTTTAGCTAGTTTCAATGCTCCTTCAGTTGCCTCAGTGCCAGAGTTGGTGAAATAGACACTTTCAAGGTTATCGGGCAGGTGGTTGGCTATTTGTTGTGCATAAGCTACCTGCGGACTTTGTATCAGCTCACCATATACCATGATGTGCATATACTTCTCAGCCTGTTGTTGTACGGCAGCGACCACATTCGGGTGCCCATGCCCGGTATTACAAACACTGATACCACCGATCAGATCCAGGTACTTATTGCCATCATTGTCGTATAGATAGTTCCCTTTGGCAGAAGCTATATCTAATGCCAATGGGGATGGTGATGTTTGTGCCAGATGATTCAAAAAAAGGCTTCTGATGTTCATATGCATACAAAGGTAGAATTCTATTGTAACGCTGGCATTGTTAACACTAAATTTCTGTATAGTAAACTGATTTTCAGTAGTTTAATTCTGTTTCGTGCTCTTTCTTCACTTAAAGTTAAAGCTGACGTAACATTCCCATAACATAGCCGATGTTCTTTTGCACCTAAGAAAACAGTCTACAATAAAAAAACAGTCTACAATGAGAATGAACAAATTAACTTTCGCAGCAATTTTACTTGCTACAATCAGCGTTGTTTCTTGTAATAAGAAAGACGATGGTGATGACACTACACCTACACCATCAACAGGTAACACGGTGGTTTCTCAGAATATCTCTGAAAACACCACATGGTCTAAAGAAAATGTTTATGAACTAGGCGGCCGTATTACGGTACTTAATGGTGCTACTCTTACTATCGAAGCAGGCACTATTATTAAAGGTCAGGCTGGTACAGGTCCAAACGCTACAGCACTTCTCATTGCTCGTGGTGGTAAACTTATGGCAGAAGGTACTGCTGATATGCCGATCATCTTTACTACTGTAGCTGATGAGATCATGCCTTCTGATATTACAGCAGGCAACTTTGCTTCTCCAAACCTTGCTCCAGACGTTAATGGTCTTTGGGGTGGTCTTCTTGTTTGTGGTAAGGCAAGGATATCTGCTTCTAACTCTTCTGGTGATGTAACTGAAGTACAGATAGAAGGTATCCCTACATCTGACCAAAACGGTCTGTATGGTGGTACTGATGATGCTGATAACTCTGGTATTATCAAATATGTATCTGTTCGTCACGGTGGTGCAAACATCGGGGCAGGTAACGAGATCAACGGTATCACACTTGCCGGTGTAGGCTCGGGTACTATTATCGAGAACGTAGAAGTTGTAGCTAACCAGGATGATGGTATCGAGTGGTTTGGTGGTACAGTTAGTGTAAAGAACGCTGTTGTTTGGAATGCTGGTGATGATGCTATCGATACTGACCAGTCTTGGAGCGGTACTCTTGACAACTTTGTAGTGATTACTCCAACAGGTCACTGCTTTGAGCTTGATGGCCCTGAAGGTACATACGCAGCATCTCATATTATCAAGAACGGTACCGTACGTGCTGATTTCAATGGTAATGCATCTGCTGATCTTATCAATACAGATGCTAATTCAATGGTTAGTCTTCAGGACATCTTCTACCCTAACGTTAAAGCTGGTCAGCAGATCAACAGGACTACAGGTAACCCGGGTGTTATGTTCAATAACATAGTATTGAACGTTCCTGCTGCTGATCTTGATGATTACATAGCTGACGGTTCTGCACCATCAGGTGTTACTGCAGGTGCATCATCAACTAACAAAGCAAATGCTACAGTATTCAATGGTTGGTCTTGGTCAGCTATTGGCGGTGCTACAGCAGGTCTTTAATAAATAAATATAGACTTATATCAAATATTATTTAGCATATAGCTATTTGGGAGTTTGGGCAGGGATTTCACCCCTTCCCAAATTCTCTTTTTTAATAAATACGAATAATGAAACATTCTTTACTATTCATTTTAGGCTTATTTGTAAGTATAGCAGTTTCTGCTAAAGGTACCATCCGTGGTTCTGTAATAGATCATGAGGGATATCCTGTTATATCTGCGATTGTACAGGTAGAAGGCACAACCATCGGTACTGTGACTGATATTGATGGAGCGTTCACGCTGGAAGTAGGAACAGGAATCTATAAGGTCAATATATCTTCCATGGGCTTTCAGGCTATGAGTATTGAAGATGTGAATGTAAAAGAAGGCGAAGTAAGCCTTTTGAAAGAGATACAACTACAGCCTGCGAGTACTGAGTTAGAAGGAGTTGTCATTAAGGCAGAAGCAATAAGAAACTCAGAGAGTGCATTATTGTCTATGAAGAGAAGGTCTACTTCCATCATGGATGGAATTTCATCTGCACAAATGAAACTAGTTGGTGATGGTACTGCTATTGAAGCATCGAAAAGGGTTACCGGTGTGAGTATTGAAGACGGTAAATACATCTACGTAAGAGGTCTCGGAGACAGGTATACCAGAACAACACTGAATGGTATTCAGATACCGGGCCTTGATCCGGATAAGAACAGTCTACAAATGGATATTTTCCCTACCAACCTGATAGATAATATTATTGCAAACAAAAACTTCTCTGCAGAATTACCTGCAGATTTCACGGGTGGCCTTGTGAACATCGAAACAAAGGCATTCCCTGAAGAAAAAATATTCAATGTTTCAGTAAGCACTGCATATAATCCGCAGATGCACCTGAACTCAAACTACCTGAAGTATGATGGTGGTAAAACTGACTTCCTTGGTTTTGATGACGGTACAAGGGCTATTCCTGAAGGAACTGACCCTGTAAATATACCAACACCTATCAGTGGTGCATCTTCACAAGAAGTAAACAGTTTTGTAAAAAGCTTCAGCCCTACGTTAGCAGCTGAAAGGGCTACCAGCCCGGTTGATTTTGGAGCCAGCCTTACGCTAGGTAACCAATACCAGCTTAAAGGAGAGAAAAAGAACACATTAGGTTATGTCTTCTCGCTCTCTTACCAGAGGTCATTCAAATACTATGATGATGTGACTTATGGTGAGTTTCAGAGATTTGCTCCTTCTGATCAGAAAGAGCTACGTTATGCTACAATACAAAAAGGTGAAGTAGCTGAAGATATGGCACTTCTGGGTGGTTTAGCCGGCATTGCATTTAAAACCCAGAAATCAAAGTTCAGGCTAACAGGTTTGCGCTTACAGAGTGGTACCAGCAGATCAGCGATATTTGATATAGATAATGATGGTGAGGCGGTAGGTCAATCAGGTTATTTCGCTAAATCTAATAACCTGGAATATAACCAACGTTCTTTGACAAGCGTATTATTAGCAGGCGACCACGCTCTTGCCGGAAATAACTGGGAAGTAGATTGGAAATTATCTCCTACATGGTCTACTTCAAATGATCCGGATATACGTAAGACAGCATTTACTTATGAAAACACAGATACTTCATTCGTTGCAGGCGCAGGTGGTAACCCTAGCCGCATATGGAGGTATCTTGATGAGATAAACTTAGCCGGTAAGCTTGACATTACAAGAAATTATAAGCTTGTAGACAGAGATGCGGTATTGAAATTCGGTGCGAGCCATGTATACAAAGCAAGGGATTATGAGATCCTGCTATTTGATATGCAGTTCTTCGGTGGTCAAAACTGGGCAAACCCTGATCCTGCTACAGTGTTGAACCCTGAGAATATTTATCCGAACAGGCCAAACAGCATCTACTATCAATCGGGTAACCTTAAGTTGAACCCGAACTCGTACTCTTCAAATGTTCAGCATAGTGCGTTATATGTTTCTAACGAGATGTCTTTATTGCCTAAGTTGAAATCTGTATTAGGTGTAAGGGTTGAGAATTATGTACAGAGGTATACAGGCGCAGACCAGAAGTATGCCACCGGCGATACTGTTGGGGGTACGTACCTTGATAATGAAGAAGTTTTATCAGCATTCGACTGGTTCCCTTCTGTTAATTTGATTTATGCACTTAAAGAGAAGCAGAACTTAAGGTTTACTTATGGCAGAACTATTGCCAGGCCTTCATTTAAAGAACTTTCTTATGCGCAGATACTTGACCCGATCACAAACAGGTTCTTTAATGGTAGCTTGTTTCAATATGAAGGTTGGGATGGTAAATTAACCTCTACAAGGATCAATAACTTTGACTTACGTTGGGAAATGTTCATGGAGCGCAGCGAGATAATTTCAGTGAGTGCATTCTACAAAACATTTGACGATGCGATAGAACTTGTAAGGATACCTGCTGCACAAACCAGCACAGAGTTTCAGGCTCGTAATGTTGGTGACGGTAGAGTATATGGCTTAGAATTTGAATTTAGGAAAGAACTTGAATTCATAACTCCTGCTTTAAAAAACCTATTGTTCTCGGGTAACTTAACATTGGTAAAGTCTGAGATAGAAATGACTGATATTGAATTCAATGCAAGAAAGCAATTTGAGAAAGACGGACAGACAGTTGATGATAAGCGTGATATGGCCGGACAGTCTCCTTATGTGATCAACGCGGGTATTAGCTATGCTAACCCTGATAAAGGCATCAACGCAGGTATATTCTATAATGTGAAAGGCCCTACTCTTTACATTGTAGGTGTCGGCTTATATTCTGATGTTTATACAGAACCATTCCATGGTGTAAACCTGAGCTTCAATAAAACAGTTGGTAAGGAAGGCAGAACAGCTATCGACTTTAAGGTTGATAACCTGCTGAATGACCGTGCTGAGAAGTTCTACAGGTCTTTTGGTGCACAACAGCAAATATTTGATAGCATCAACCCGGGCATTACATTCAGCCTTGGTTTGAGCTACAGATTCAAATAATGATATTAGAGGATAGTATCAAGGGTTGCTGAAAAGCAACCCTTATTTTTTTGCAGGCTCTAAACCAAGTTCCTTAGCTTTTTGCAGCATGAACTCATAAGCCTCTTCTCTGGTATTGGCTATCTCATTATCAAGTATCGCCTCCCGGATGGAAGTTTTGATGATGCCTACCTCTCGTGAGGGTTTCAGATCAAATATCTCCATGATCTCCTGCCCGTCGATAGGTGGCTGCCAGTTGCGTATACGGTCGGTTTCTTCTACCTCTTTCAGTCGTTCGCGTACTGCTTCAAAATTTTCCAAGTAGCGCTTTACTTTGTGTTTATTTTTCGATGTGATGTCACTTTCACACAGTATCATCAGGTCTTCAAGATCATCACCTGCATCGAACAGTAAGCGTCTCATAGCAGAGTCTGTAATGTCTGCTTTGGTGAGACTGATAGGGCGCAGATGAAGTGCAACTAATTTAGCTACATATTTCATCTTCTCATTTTGCGGCAGCCTGAACCTGCTGAATATCTTTTTGGTCATTCTTTCGCCTACTGCGTCATGTCCGTGAAAGGTCCAGCCATGCCCTTTTTCAAACCGTTTGGTAGCGGGCTTGCCAATATCGTGCAGTATGGCTGCCCAACGTAACCAAAGGTCATTGCTACGATCACAAACATTATCCAATACTTGCAGGGTATGGTAGAAGTTGTCTTTGTGTCCTTTACCATCTACATATTCTACCCCGGCAAGGTCTGTAAGCTGAGGGAAGAACTCATTCAGCAATCCGCATTTGTACAGCAGATCAAAACCAATAGAAGGTTTGGGTGTAAGGATGATCTTGTTCAATTCATCCATGATTCGCTCGTAAGAAATGATCTTTATGCGTTTTTTATTTCTTTTTATTGCCTCGAATGTCTCATCGTCTATCCTGAATTTGAGCTGTGTTGCAAAGCGGACACAACGCATCATACGTAGCGGGTCGTCAGAAAAAGTAATGTCAGGATCGAGCGGAGTTTTTATGAGTTTTTCTTCCAAATGAGTCAAGCCGCCAAAAGGGTCTATGAGCTCGCCGTAGTTTTCTTTGTTAAGACTCACAGCCAGTGCGTTGATAGTAAAATCACGCCTTTGCTGGTCATCTTCCAACGTGCCTTCTTCAACAACAGGCTTACGAGAGTCGTGGCTATATGATTCTTTTCTGGCACCTACAAATTCTATCTCCAGATCGTTGTATTTAAAATTAGCAGTGCCGAAGTTCTTGAAGTAATTTACTCTGGGTTTTCCCGGCAAAATCTTTGCTACAGCTAAAGCAAGTGTTATACCACTGCCTACACATACAAGGTCAATATCTTTTGTAGGCCTGCCGAGTATCTTATCTCTAACAAAACCACCTACTATATAGCAAGGCATACCTTCCTGTACCGCAACCTGCGATATTGTTTGAAATAATTGTTCCTCTTCATTTGTACAGGAAATATACATGCCGCAAAACTAAATAGAGTTTACTAATAATCAGCCTCTTATTATATCGAGGCTACCATCATCATTAATACGTACTATTTGTGATGGTGACGCAATCGAGTTATCATCTTGCCTATGCTTTACTACATAGTCAGCGTTAGTTTTAATTTCATCAGCAACTAACGAAAATGTTTTAGGAGATGGAGCACCTGATATATTTGCTGAGGTAGAGACTATCGGTTTTTTATACCTTTTTATGAGTGCTTTGCAAAAAGGGTCTGTCGTAATGCGTATGGCAATGCTGCCATCTGCCGCTACTACATTTTCAGGAAAGCCAAGCGCATGTTCATAGATAACAGTAGTAGGGTTTTCAAATGATTCAACAATTGCAATAATATCTGGGTGTGGTGTTGCAACATATTGTAGTATATCTTTTGCCTCAGCCAGTAAGATGATCATACTCTTTTCCTTTGGCCGTTGTTTAATGCTGAAAACTTTTTCTACAGCATACTCATTGAGTGCATTGCAGCCTAAACCCCAAATAGTGTCCGTAGGGTATAGAATAACACCTCCTTCATCAAAGCATTTTATGCTTTCTTTTATGTCAGTTTTGTAGTTACTATGATTTGCCATCGCGTTTTAGCAGAGATAACGTAAATTGCAGTTCCTGCAAAGTTAGCAGATGTTTAACAGTGGTTTTAACAAACCCCTATACTTTTATTTACTGTCTAAGGCATTATATTTGTAATAGCTTAAAAAAGAGAATAATATGAAGAAAATAGTACTATCACTTGGTTTAGTTGCATTAAGTACCGGCTTTGTAATGGCACAGGCGCACGATCATGATCATGATCATTCAGCACATGCACAACAAGCGGCTACAGAAACTACTCTTACAGTTGAGAATATGGTTTTCAATGAAGAAGTACATGATTTCGGTACTATTCCGGAAGGCCCTGCTGCGGAAGTTGAGTTTACATTTAAAAATACCGGTGATGAGCCGATCTTGATACAGAATGTACGTCCTTCATGTGGTTGTACAACCCCTTCATGGTCAAAAGACCCTGTATTACCCGGCAAAACAGGTACTATTAAAGCCAGCTATGGTACAAAAGGACGTCCCAACGGTTTCAATAAGTCAATTACTGTAACCTCAAATGCAGGTACGAAAGTATTGTCTATTAAGGGTACTGTTGAGCCGGCTCCTGCAGGTTCAGTACCTACTACATCATCAATGATCAAAAACTAAAAAAATACACAGAGATACGATATGAAAAAGTTATTTGTAACATTATTGGTAATGTCAGTCGGACTGACATCAGTGTTTGCACAGGATAAAAAAAGTGGTCCTAAATTCGAGTTCAATGACCTGGTACATGACTTTGGTGAGGTTGCTGAAGGGCCTAAAGCAGTGCATGTATTTAAATTCAAGAATACAGGTAATGAGCCTCTAATTATACAGAACGCATCTGCATCTTGTGGTTGTACAGTACCTATCTGGCCAAAACAGCCTATACTTCCCGGTAAAGAAGGAGAACTGAAAGTTGAGTATAGTACTCAGGGTCGTGTTGGGCCTATCAACAAGGATATTTATATATTATCTAACGCTGTAAATAACCCTGAAGGTGAAGAGCGTTTTATCTTGAAGATCAAGGGTATGGTTATCCAAGAGGGTGAGCCGGCTAATAAATCATAGAAATACGATATTTCTTTTAAGCCCGGCTATTGCCGGGCTTTTTTATTTGCCCAAGTAAGTATCTATTTTCTATTTTTGCGCCATGCCGGTAATATCACATCGTGGCGCGTCTATGCCGCCATCTCCGATAAGGAAACTGGTGCCGTATGCAGAGGCTGCCAGCAATAAAGGATTGAAAGTATTTAAACTGAATATCGGACAGCCCGATATCGAAACTCCCCAAAAAATACTGGATGCTGTAAGGCATACAGATATGAAAGTGCTGGAGTATAGCCATAGTGCAGGTTTTGAGAGTTACAGAAAGAAGCTGGTAGCTTATTATGCCAAAAATGATGTGCATGTAAATCATGAGCAGATCATTATTACCACAGGTGGCTCTGAGGCTATTTCATTTGCCGTAATGAGTTGTTTGGATCCGGGTGATGAAATAATAATACCAGAGCCGTTCTACGCTAACTACAATGGCTTTGCTACAAGTGCGGGTGTGAATATTGTACCTATACCATCAGGAATAGATGATGACTTTTCTTTGCCTTCAATAGCAGATTTTGAGCAGGCAGTTACTACTCGTACCAAAGCTATCATGATATGTAACCCTAATAATCCTACAGGGTATTTATATAGCGAAGAAGAGCTGAACGTATTACGTGATATTTGTCTGAAGCATAACCTGTTCCTGTTTAGTGATGAGGCATACAGGGAGTTTTGCTATGATGGCAGAGAGCATATCTCTGTTCTTTCGTTGGAAGGCCTAGAAGAGCATGCGGTACTGTTAGATACTATCTCTAAAAGATATAGCGCCTGTGGAGGGCGAATAGGGGCTTTAGTTACAAAGAACAGTCAGCTGTTAGAAGCAGCTATGAAGTTTGCACAGGCAAGGCTAAGCCCGCCAACATTCGCGCAACTGCTTGGTGAAGCTGCTGTAGATTTGCCTGAAGATTATTTTGCTGAGATAAAAGAAGAATACACAGAGCGCAGAAATATTCTGGTAGGCAGGTTGCAGGCAATGAAAGGGGTGAAATGCCCTATGCCCGGTGGTGCTTTTTACGCCATGGCTGAGTTACCGGTAGATGATAGTGAAAAGTTCTGCCAATGGCTATTAGAAGAGTTCTCTCATAATGGAACAACACTTATGATGGCACCGGCAGCCGGTTTTTATTTCACAATAGGGCAGGGTAGCCGAGAAGTAAGGCTGGCTTATGTGCTGAATAAAGAAGACATCAACAAAGCAATGGACTGCCTTGAAGAAGGGTTGAAACAATATCCGGGAAGAGTAGAAGCCTAATTACACTATTACCGGTGTAAACTCGAACTTACTACCATTAAATAGTCCTTTATCACTCAGTTTCAAAGATGGTATTACAAGTAATGCCATGAATGATAATGTCATGAATGGTGCACGTAAGGTAGAGCCTAGCTCTTTAGCTTTTTTATCGAGCTGGGCATATAACCTGGCTACTGTTTCTCCATCTTTATCAGACATTAAACCTGCTATCGGTAGCGGTAATGTATCAATATTATTCCCGTCAGTAACTGAGATACCACCTTTACATTCTATCAAAGCATTTACAGCCTTGCTCATTGAGCCATCATCCACACCTACTGCAATAATATTGTGGCAGTCATGCCCTACAGTTGAGGCAATAGCGCCACGCTTAAGTCCGAAATTCTTTATAAAAGCAGTCGCAATAGGTGCATCTATATCATAGCGATTAATAACTGCCATTTTCAGAATGTCGTTTTCTACATCGCTTATTATGTAGCCGCTTTCAGTTTTGCCTTTAGCGGTTATTTCATTAGTTATTAGCTGGCCATCCAGAGCTTCAATTACTCTTATTTCAGGTGATTCTTTATCAGTACTTACTAAAAAGTCTTCAGGCTTTTTAGGCTCGGCAAGGAAATTATTTATAGGCTTTACCTCAATATTATCAATAAGAGAGCGGCCATTATCTGCTACCATCTCTCCATTGATGTATGTTGCCAGAATATTTAACTGTTCCAGATCATCAACCAGAATGAAGTCGGCAGGGTCTGCTTCTTTTAGTTGTCCAACTGGTAGGTTGTAATGCTCAACAGGAGTAACACATGCTGCCTTTAGTACATCAAATTTATTGTGCCCATTGGCTATCGCTCTTTTTACCAAAGCATTGATATGTGATAAAATGAGTTCATCCGGATGTTTATCATCACTACAGAACATGAGCTTACCGGCATGGTCCTTAAATAGTGGTTCTAAAGCATCAAAGTTTCTTGCCGCACTTCCTTCTCTTATGATGATCTTCATACCAGCGGCTAGCTTGTCTTGTGCTTCTTCCAGTGTGAAACATTCATGGTCGGTAGTAATACTTGCTGAGGCATATTTCCCTGCATCATCACCTTTTAATCCCGGCGCATGTCCATCAATTGGTTTACCTGCTTTTTTTGCTGCCTCTATTTTAGCCATTACCTCGCTGTCATTGAATAGTACACCGGGGTAGTTCATCATTTCTGCCAGATACCATATATCCGGGTGTGCCAGTAATTGTTCAATGCCTTTTGAATCAATAGTAGCACCGGCCGTTTCAAAATTAGTTGCAGGCACGCAAGAGGGAGCCCCGAAAAAGAACTTGAATGGTACCCGCTTACTGTCATCTATCATGTATTGTACCCCATCTATTCCGTTTACATTGGCGATCTCATGCGGGTCTGATACGGTAGCAACTGTACCGTGTATAACAGCCATACGGGCAAATGCAGATGGCACAAGCATAGAGCTTTCTATATGTACATGTGCATCAATAAAACCGGGCAGGATATAATTCTTGACTTGCTCCTGTGTCTTTTCAACTGATAATATTTTCCCGTCCTGAATAGTCACCTTTGCAGGGTAAATATCTTTTGCAGGAATATCTACATAATTGGCTGTAATACTAAATCGTGACATGGTATAAATTTACAGAATAGATTTACCATCTCTGGCAGCAACTACTTTCATTTCTATTAATTGCATCATAGTAGCCGCTTTCTTTTTGGCTTGTTCTGCTATTGTTCCGGAAAAATGTTGGTCAGTGGTCTGATCCCATAATAAGAGCCATCTTTGATAGTGTGCTTGCTCTAAAGGCATTTTCCGGTCAATGTCAACATGCTTCCTTATAGCATTGCCTTTATAACTCACTTTACCCAAAAGTACAGTTTCCCAAAAGCTATACATGATAGGTAAGTGTTTCGACCAATCATCACCGATAACCTCATTAAAAATATGTCCTATCACATCATCTTTTCGCACCTTTTGATAAAAGGTATCAATAAGAAACTTAATATCTTCCTCGTTTTGAATATCTTTTTTCGGGTTCATTTTTTGCTATTCGTTGGATGAAAACGACATTTCGTGACAGAAACCGTGCTTTTCGTTCGATATAGTACACTCCTGTCGCTTAAAATTGGTTATTTTATATTAATTACTACAACAATTCAGAGTTTGTAGAATATACGTGCTGCCAGCCCTTATGTGCCCTCTGTAATTGTACCCATTTACATTACAATAAACAATCTTTTGTCTAAAAGAATGTTCCTATCCCATCTAACATTATTTAGTAAATCCACATATCTGGATACAGAAAAAAAGCGATGAAGGTTACTTCATCGCTTTTTTATTATTGATCAGCTTTTATCATCGTCTGGTAGTATCACACTGTTGACCACGCTTCCACTCACCGGAGGTATGCCCTCATTGGGTGTCATGTCCTCATATGGCCGTGGGCCTATCAGACGCTCCAGATCATCTTTAAAGAGCACTTCTTTCTTCAATAACTCTTCTGCCAGTAATTTCAACTTGTCAATATGCTGAGTAAGCAGTGCCTTAGCTCTGTTGTATTCTACCAGAACAAGGTCGCGAACTTCTTCATCAATGATCTTAGCGGTTTCTTCAGAATATGGCTTTTGCGTCTGATACTCCTGTTGTGCATCGTGGTATGAAAGGTTGCCCACTTTATTGTTCATACCATAGATACTAACCATTGAGTAAGCCATTTTGGTCACCCTTTCAAGGTCATTCTGCGCACCTGTAGATATTTTACCAAATGTAAGCTCTTCAGCTGCCCTGCCTCCGAACAATGCTACCATCTGGTCGTTCATCTGCTCGGTAGTATACAAGTATTGTTCTTTAGGCAGGTATTGCGCATAGCCTAATGCAGCTACACCGCGAGGTACGATCGATACTTTTATCAGTGGGTTGGCATATTCAAGGAACCAACCACAAATTGCGTGGCCTGCCTCATGGTATGCAATAATCTTTTTCTCTTCAGGAGATATAATCTTATTCTTTTTCTCAAGACCGCCGATCACTCTGTCAATAGCATCGTTGAAGTCTTCCATGTCTACTTCGGTCTTACCCTTACGTGCAGCGATCAAGGCGGCTTCGTTACAGATATTAGCTATATCAGCACCTGCAAAACCAGGTGTTTGAGAGGCTAGTTTATTAATGTCAAGGTTGGTTGCTACCTTAATTGGCTTCAGGTGTACTTCAAATATTTTCTGACGCCCCTTGATATCAGGTACATCAATAGATATTTGCCTGTCAAAGCGCCCCGGGCGTAGTAATGCTGTGTCTAGTACATCTGGTCGGTTGGTGGCAGCAAGAACAATAATGCCGGTGTCACCACTAAAGCCATCCATTTCTACAAGTAACTGGTTAAGAGTATTCTCACGCTCATCATTACTCATCACCATATTCTTACCACGTGCACGGCCAATGGCATCTATTTCATCAATAAATACGATACAAGGTGCTTTTTCCCTAGCCTGTTTGAACAGGTCACGAACACGGCTGGCACCCACACCTACAAACAATTCTACGAAGTCTGAACCTGATATAGAGAAGAAAGGTACTTGCGCTTCTCCGGCAACAGCTTTGGCCAATAAGGTTTTACCGGTACCCGGAGGGCCTATCAATAAGGCGCCTTTCGGTATTTTTCCGCCTAGTGCGGTATATTTTTTCGGGTTTTTCAGGAAATCTACGATCTCCATTACCTCTACTTTAGCTTCATCAAGTCCGGCAACATCGTTAAATGTGATGTTAACACGTGTGCCTTTCTCAAATAGCTGTGCTTTAGATTTGCCGATATTGAATATACCTCCGGCGCCTCCGCCACCACCGGCACCTCCGCTCATTTTGCGCATAATGAGGAACCACATGGCTACTAAAAATATCACAGGAAGTAAGAATGAGCCCAAGAGGTCATTTAACAGGCTTCTTCTTTCGTCATATATAACCTTTACCCTGTTGTTCTGTGCAATGCCTTCCTGTGCTTCTTTCAGGTTGTCTTCAAATTGCTCAACACTTCCTATTCTGAATTTTACAGCAGGTTCCTGCTCTCCTCCGCCAAATAGCCCGTCTGATGGCTTTCCGGCTTTTTCTTTTGTTTTGGTATATACCTCAACTTCACTTTTGTTCACAACAACAAGCTTGGTAACCTTGCCGCTATCCAGATAGTTTTGTCTGAATTCCTGGAAGCTGATCTCCTCGGTACTACTACCCATGTTACCGCCCCAGAAGTTAAGCCCAAGCAGTAACAACACCATAATACCATATATCCAATAAATATTGAATTTTGGTCCTTTACGTGGTGATCTGTTTTTGTCCGAACCTTGTTGTCCGGGCCTCATATTATTATCTTCCATTTGGTCTAAAGTACTTAAATATTTGTCTGCATAAGCAGCTTTAACTAATCATTATGTTCTACTCTTCCTGCGTCTGCCCAAAGGTTTTCAAGGTTGTAGAATTTCCTGTGTTCTTCCTGAAATATATGTACAACTACATTCACATAATCAACCAGAGTCCACTTATCACCTGTTTGTATCCTGTAGGGTTTTTCACCGCATTCTTCCAACACTCTTTTCTCTACATTTTCAGCAATAGATCTTACCTGTGTGTGGGAGTTGCCCTGACAAAGGATGAAAAAATCTGATACGGATTCTTCAATTTTCTTGAGGTCGAGCGAAACTACTTGCTCGGCCTTGCGCTCCTTTATTGCTTCAACGATGGTTTTGAAAAGTTTGCTATTCCTGGTCAGGCTATTCGCAGATTTCTTCCTTTCTTGCAGTTCGGTTATTATTTTATCCAAATTATGTGGTATCTATTATAGTTTGGCAATATCTTTACGAAAACAATCAAAATTAAACAAAGTTTGGCAGTTAGTTTACAGGCAGTATTAAATGCACCGGTTATAGAGTTGGATACTATTGATAGTACCAATAACTATGCCATGTGGTTGATAGATGCCGATACGGCACAGCCCGGCCTGACAATAGTTGCAAAGCAACAAAGCAAGGGCAAGGGGCAGCGTGGTAAACTATGGACCGGTGTAGAAGGTGAAAGCCTTTTGATGAGTATTGTTATCGCTCCTAAATACCCGATAGACGAGCAGTTCAGTTTTAATATGTCGGTATCTCTGGCAATATCAGAGGTGTTACAGCATATGTATGAACGGTGGGATGTGTCTATCAAATGGCCTAATGATATAATCATTAATGACAAAAAGGCAGGGGGAGTGTTGATAGAGAATGTGATAAGGGGAGATAAATGGGTGTATAGTGTTGTAGGTATTGGTATCAATGTCAAGCAACAGTCATTTCCTAACGAACTACCATTTGCAACATCCCTGCATAAAGAAGGTGCTCATAACATAAAAATAGCCACACTTGTTGAGGAGCTTAGAGAATGGGTGTTGAAGTATACCGCAAAATACCTTCCTGTAGAGAACCTGGTAAAGCAATACCATGAAGTACTATACAGGAAAGGTGCCAACCAGAGGTTTATGATGAATAAGAATGAGATCATTGCCAATGTGAATGGTGTTACTACAGATGGTTTGCTTCAATTAAAACTGGCAGATGGCAACATCGTCAACTACAATCATGGTGCGCTTGAGTGGCTGTGGGGCCAGTAGTATTTACAAGATTTCTTTTTAGTTTCGGTTTTAATGAATGTTTCTGCACAAAAACAGAGCAATAGTTACCTGCATATAGGCCTACTTATAGTAGCAGTACTAACAGCATATGCCAATGTGTTCGGGGCGGGGTTCATGTCTTGGGATGATATGGATTATGTGTTCAACACACCAGACATAAGAGCTATTAACGCAGAGACATTCAAAAACTGGTGGACAGAATACTATATCGGAAACTACCAGCCACTACCTGTATTTACTTACGCAATTGATTTTCTAATCGGTGGTGAATCTCCTTTTATGTTTCATCTGCAGAACATCATCTGGCATATAGCAGATGTGGTTATTGTATATGCGCTGTTGAAGAGGTTGCAGAGTAATGTATGGTTGGCACTATTTGTTGCATTACTTTTTGCGATACACCCGGTACAGACAGAAAGTGTATCGTGGGTAGCGGCAAGAAACAAAGTAATGAATGGATTCTTCTTCTTTCTGGCCATGTATATCTATGCCGGATATGTAAAAGAGCAAAACACTAGAAAGCTTATTTGGATATACTTGTGTGGTATTGCAGCATACCTCTGTAAGCTTACGGCAGTAACCTTGCCATTCGCATTATTTGCAGTAGATATATGGATGATGCGCCCGTTGAAAGGAAGGAAAGTATGGCTGGAGAAAGTTCCTTTAGTGTTATTGGCTATTCCCATAGGTATTATAACATTACAGGCACAAGAAGAAGTAGATTTCCTCAACCTGCATCCTGATTTCACTTTCCTGCATACAATAGTGTTCGCGGGTTATGCTTATGTACAGTATTTAGTAAACCTGTTTTTCCCCTTTAAACTATCAGTACTTTACCCTTACCCTACTGAAATAAGCTGGGTGCATTGGTTGTATACATTAATTGCTATCGGAATTATAATAGGAGGGGTAATAGCTTATCGAAGAAAACAATATGTTTTAGCAGGTAGTATTTTATTTTATACTGTGAACATTGCAATAGTGTTGCAGTTTGTACAGTTTGGTGAGGTGCTGATGGCAGATCGATATTGGTATGTTGCGTGTGTGGGTGTATGGTATGTGGTGGTTTATTACCTGTTCAAATACATTAAGCAACAACAGGCTGCAATATTAGTGACTGGTGTATTGTGTATAGCATTTGCAGTAGGTACATTCAAAAGGAATGATATATGGTTATCCGAACTCAATTTCTGGAAGTCTGTAACAGATAAGTTTCCTGAGTCGTCAGTAGCGCAGAGTAGTTTAGGAGGCATCTATATGGAACAAGGTAATTATGCTGAAGCAAAGCTTCATGTCAACAAAGCTGTTACTATTGATGAGAATAATGCAAAAGCATGGTATAACAAGGGTGTGATACATCTACGAGAAGGTAATATCAGAGAAGCGTTATCAGCATTGAATAAATCGATCGGTATTAAGGAAACAACAAAAGCCTTATTTACACGTGCACTTATCTATCAGCAAACAGGTGATTGTGTGAATGCGGTAAAAGATATAATACTTGTGTTGAAAGAAGAGCCTGAGAATGCCAGAGCACATTTTATAAGAGCTGACTGTGCCGACCAGGCAGGTAGCCTTCAGTTGGCAATAGCAGAGTACACTATAGCTATTAATAATGAAACAGAAGAACCACTATATTACTTGAGGAGAGGGTTAGCTTATGCTAAAACCGGCAGTACCGATAATGCTATTGCCGATCTGAATACAGCTATTCAACTTAGGGGTGAATATGCAGAAGCATATTACTGGAGAGGTATGATTAAGTATCGTAGTGGAGGTGTTCCCTGTGATGACCTTCAATTGGCAAAGAAGTATGGTTTGAAAGAAGCTGAACAGGTAATTACTGAACTGTGCCAGTAACTATTGGTACATCCCTGCCCAGTTATTTATTAGCTGTTGCCCATCATTCGTTCCTATACTTTCAGGGTGATATTGAATACCGATACAAGGATATTTTTCGTGAGCAATAGCCATTATTATGTCATCATCGGTGGATGTGGCTAACGCTTGTAGTCCTGTGCCTTCCAATTTATCAATAGCAAGTGAATGATAACGCATAACAGTAGCCGGCAAAGGCATGCTCTTATATAGAGCATGTCCGTTGTGAATTATCTCGCTTGTTTTGCCGTGCATCGGGTAGGGTATATGTACCAGTTCAGCTCCAAAGAACATTCCTAATGCCTGGTGCCCCAGACATACGCCGAGTATCGGAACCTTATCGTGAAAATGTTTGATAACCTCCGTTGTGACACCTGCTTGTAATGGCGTCTCCGGACCGGGTGAGATGATGATCCGTTCGGGGGTTAGTTTTTCGAGCTCTGGTATAGTTATTTCATCATTTCTATATACGGTACACTCATTACCTGTTTGCAACAGGTAGTGCTGCAGTATATATGTGAATGAATCATAATTATCTATCAGTACCCACATGCTCGGGAAGGTATTCGTTTACATTGTTGAAGAAGTTTTGCAGGTCTGCAAATACATCTCTTGCCATTGGCCATATAACACCCAGCTTATCTGCCACCCACGGTGCAATTGGTTCAATATAAGGGTAGGTTTTGGAATTATCTGCCAGATCTGGTGATAGTAGCTGCATTTCGCTACCCAGCCATAATAGTGAGCTGCAAATAGTAACAGCCAGGAAGGCATAAATAATACCGCCGATGCTTTTATTCACCCAGCCTAACATGGCTACATTCAGTGCAGACTCTATTGCTTTGGCTATAATACGCACCAACCATACAACCCCGACAAATAGTATAATGTAACTAATTATCTGTGCCCAGCCGGATGTAACATAACCTTCATTAAAAAGATAGACGGCCAGCCTTTCAGATAACTTAAGCGCACAGATAATGCCGAGTATGATGGCAATAAGAGAAAAAGCGGCTACAATAATTCCTTTCATGTAGCCGCGTATAAAGAATATAATAATGATCGTTATGGCAATGATGTCAATGATCATTTGCTCATGCTTAGGAAGCCAACAGCTCTTTTACTTTCTGAGAAATGGCTTTGCCGTCTGCCCTGCCGGCGAATGCTTTGGAAGCAACACCCATCACCTTCCCCATATCTGCCGGTGAAGAAGCTCCTGTTTGTTCTATGATCTTTTTCAGTTCTGTTTCCAGCTCTTCTTCAGTCATTTGTTTGGGGAGAAACTCTTCTATCACTTCCAACTCTTCACGTTCTTTAGCGGCAAGGTCTTCCCTGTTTTGTTGTTCGTATACTTCAAGAGATTCTTTGCGTTGCTTCTGCAACTTCTGTAGCATCTTCATCTCGTCAGCCTCTGTAAGTTCTTTATTGCTTCCTGATGTTTTCTCTAATAGTATAGCTGATTTTATTGCACGAAGGGTACGTAGCGCTGCCTCGTCTTTAGCGCGCATGGCATCCTTCAGTTTTTCCATTACTTTTTGTTCTAAAGACATAGTAATAGTTTTTGTGTTGAAAAAATTGAGTTGTTACTAAGATAGCAAATACAATGACTACTGGTTTTGTTGTTCTTGTTCTTCCAGTGCGTCAGATGCTTTTTTAAGAAAACTTTTAGCAAACGCTTTCATTTCGTTTGAGATATCCTCATTATTTGTAGCACGCAAATATGTGTCGGCCATACCGAAGATGGTCTGGTAGAAGAAATCGTTCATTTCATCTACCATCATCTTTTTTGTCCAAAGGTCAATTCGTAAGGCAGATTTTTCCTGTCCGTCCCAAAGGCCCAGTAATATTGCCTTTGCTTCCTGTTGACCTTCTACACCGCCATCAGGAGCTGTCCAGTGTATCGATTCAGTCATTTTTTCATTATCCAATTCCACCTGGATATTTATATCAGATCTTCTAGCCATTTCAGATTGCTTGATTTAAAGCGCAAAAGTAAGTATTCGAGACTAAACAGAGATTGCCCATTTGTTGAGCTGGTTTACACAAGCCGCAATGTCTTTGGGTAATGGTGCCTCAGCAATGATCTCTTTGCCATCTGCTATATTGAAAGTAAGTTTTGCAGCATGCAATCCCAACCTGTTGAGCAGCGGCCTTTCTTCTCTCTTCCCTGATGCAGCATATTTCTTCTTAATATTTGATAATAGAAATGGTTGTCCGTCACCATATAGTTCATCACCAACTATAGGGTGGCCTAAAGATTGCATATGCACTCTTATCTGGTGGGTTCTGCCTGTGTGTATCCTGAATTGTACCAAAGAATATAGTGGCCATTGTTGTAAAACCTTATAGTCTGTTTTAGAGGCTTTGCCTTTTTTGTTCACGACCATTTTACCACTTTGCGTGGGATGCTCTGCAATAGCACCGTCAATTGTGCCTTCAGATTGCAATACACGCCCATTTACCAACCCCACATAGTACTTACCTATGTTGTGTTCCTGAAACAGCTTGGATAAGTATTTATGCATCTCTTCGTTTTTTGCAAAGCATATTACACCACTTGTGCCACGGTCGAGCCTATGCACAACATACATTTTCCCGTATTTAGCTTCCAGTGTTTTGTTCAATGATTGCTTCGTCTCATCAAAACGGTCCGGTATTACTAATACACCTGAAGGTTTGTTCACGATCAACAGGTCATCATCTTCGTATATTATATCAGGCTTCATTTCAAGTATTCTTTCAGACAATTATCTTCCATACCACGCATCTGTTCCTTATCAGCTTTTGTTTTGTCTTTAAAGCCACAAAGGTGCAGCGCGCCGTGAAATATAACACGGTGTAGCTCTTCTTTTTTGCTTACGTTCATTTTAGAAGCATTATCAGCAACTCGATCTATGCTGATGTAAATTTCTCCTTTCAGTTCATCATTATTATCACTCATGTCAAAGGTGATGATGTCTGTGTAGGTATCATGGTCGAGGAATTTTTGGTTGATGTCCAGCAGGTATTCATCAGTACAAAAAATATAGGTCAGTGCAATTTTTCGGGTGCTTCTTCTGTGCTTTTTTATAAGCTCGTCAAGGTATTCAGAAAGCTTTTTCCTGTCTTTTAGCCCTGATGATACGTCCAGTTCGTGAAACCTTGCTGACATAAGTGGTTTTAGCGCAAATGTCGTGAAAGTTTTTTAGCCTTACCTTTGCAAACGAAAAGTATTTTGATAATGGAAGCTATAGAGGAGCAGGCTGTAAGATTGTGCGACCTTAAAAAAGGTCAAAAAGCTGTGATCAGGCATCATGAAGAGAGTGACTTTCAGATAACACTTTTGGAAATGGGTTGTGTTCCGGGCGAACCTGTTTGGATAGAAATGATAGCACCTATGGGTGACCCCATAGCTATACAGATAGCCGGCTATTATCTGAGCCTCCGCAAGCAAGATGCCCGCAACATATGGGTACAGCTTTCCTGATGTAGTTAAGGAATCAAGAAATTCATATAAAGGCTGTTTTAACAAGCACCTATTTTATTTACATTTGCCACCATGCACATAGGGCTGTTTTTCGGTAGTTTCAATCCCATACATACAGGGCATTTAATAGTAGCTAACCACATAATAGAGCATGCGGAAATTGATAAGTTATGGTTTGTGGTCTCACCGCATAACCCGCTGAAAGATTCGAACTCTCTGCTGAACGAATACGATAGACTGCACCTTGTAAGGCTGGCGATAGAGGATAACCCAAAGTTCCGAGCCAGTAATGTAGAATTTCAATTAGCTAAGCCTTCTTACACTATTGATACACTTACGTATCTGGCAGAAAAATTTCCATTGGAGAGTTTTTCTGTAATAATGGGTTCCGACAGTTTTCAGAACATTCATCGTTGGAAGAATTATGAGCATCTTTTGGCTAACTATCCTATAATTATATACAAGCGTCCGGGCTTTGAGATCGAAGAGACTTATGGTGCGCAAATATCTATTATGGATGCACCACTACTGCAAATATCCGCAACCTTTATAAGGAAGCAGGTAAAAGAGGGCAAGTCAATACGCTATCTGGTGCACGACAAGGTGCGAGATTACATAGAAGAAAGTAATTATTATAAATAGTACTACAGTTGCCGCTGCTCTTTTATCCTTTTCTCTCTTTTCCCGGGAGCAAATTCTACTCTATATATAGTGATGAGTAAGAGCAGATATGATACCAGCAATGGGCCAAAAATGAATCCCATAAACCCGAATAAAGGTATGCCTACAATAATACCTAAGGTGGTTGTTATCGGGTGTATATCGCCTAATCGTTTCAGTATGGTAAATCGTAGTACATTATCCACCCCGCCAGTTATTACAAATGAGTAGATAGCAAGTCCTAATGCCTGTGGCATTTGCCCTGAAGCGGCCATATATACACACAATGGTACCCATATGATCATACAGCCTAAGATCGGAACTACTGAGAAAACCCCCGTAAGTATACCCCAAAGCACATAAGATTTAACACCAAATATCATGTAACCAATGATGGCTACAAATGCCTGACTGGCTGCTAAAACAGGTATGCCTATTGCATTTGAGTTGACCATTGTTCTCGTAGACTCCCATATATGGTCTATGTTCTCTTCTTTCAGTGGTAGGTAGTCCAGTATCGTATCTTCCATTTCTTTGCCTTGTACCAACATAAAGTACAAGATGAAAAAGGCAAGTATGGTATTAGTGAAAAAGTTCATTGTAGCACCAAGTACTGCAGGTACTGATGATGAGGCATTTTGCATCAGAGAGAATATCTGCTCTGAGCTAACAGATACGGGCAAGTTTAATTTTTGCAATTGCAGGGTCAATGCAGTAATAATATCATTAAGTTGCCCTGAACTGGAAAATAGGGTCTGAAACTTTGGCAAAATGGCTTGTATCAGAAAAAATATGGGTAATACAAATAATATAATAGAGGCTAAGATGAATAGTGTTGCCGTAACCCATTTTTTCCATTTCTTTTTTATGGTCAGGTAAAAAAAGTATTTCCTCATCAGGATATACAAGGTAGCTGCACCCAGCAAGCCTGGTATGAAGGTAGAGAGCTGAGTAGCAATAGTTATACCAACTAATAATATCAGTGCTAAAAGCCCGTATTGCTTTAGGTTATTCGTGTTTAATAGCTGCATCCTTTTTCTCGTGAATAGTTAAACTATTCTATCGTTTTTTTGTTGTATCTTATAGAAAGCAAATTATCAATAATAGCCTTTAAACAAACAATTACATTATCATAATTACTAAAAAATAGAAATAATTATTTATTAATCACTTAAGAAAAAACTAAAGACTATGGAAAACTCAGGAAAAACAGTTGCTACACTACTTATTGGTGCTGCAGTAGGTGCTGCCGTTGGTTACATCATTGCTACTGATAAGGATAAACGTAAACATGATATGGATGCTGTGATGGACCAAGTGAATAAAGTTAAAGACAGCGTTAATACATGGGCTGACCAATTGAAAAGTAAAGCAGATGAATTACGTCGTAAAGAGAAAGACGTAGAGGAAGAAATATTCAACGTGTAAATTCTTACATTGCTGCATGCTCAGGAAAATTTTTGAAAAGCTGTTAAAACAGCTTGAAGCAAGGGTAGACATAGTAAAGCTCAGTGTTATAGAGCGTACTTCGCTTATTATGGGTTTTACTATGTTCCTTTGTTTAGCTGCAATGATGAGTGCAGCCGTAGTTATCTTTTTAGGTGTTGCGTTAAGTATTTCGTTAGGTAATGTTTTGGGTAATCCTGCTTATGGTTACCTAATTACAGCAGGCATTTATTTGGTATTTCTATTTGTGTGCCTGATGTTGAAAAAACATATTATAAATATTATAGCAGGTATTTTTATAGATCTTTTTACTCATGATCTTGACAAACGTGCTAAGCAAGAAAAGGATGAATAATATTTTGTCATGAAGTTGTATAATAAAAATCTTACAAGTCTTGAGGCACTCAGAAGAGAGAAAGCCGCTCTGAAGTTTGATGCTGATACTTCATTGCAAAATATATTGAGCTTAGATCTTTTAGATAAAAATGCCGGTAGTCATATAAGTCCGGTACATACAACTATTGACTTTCTTACTTCAAAAGACTTTACATCTAAGTTGATGGCGTTGTCAGTGCCATTATTGAAAATTGCGGGTAGTAAACTTGAAAAAAGCCTCTTAAAGAAAGTAGTTAAAGAGGTGTTTTCAGGTTATCTCAAATGGAAAGCATTCGAAATAGGGTTTAATGTTGTAAAAGATAGGTTCTCGAAAGAAGGTTAGCATTACTTTTTATCATGAAGGGCAACAATAGGCACTAATGCATTCTTAACTATCTGTTTGGTATGGCTTTTATGAAACAGGCTTTCAAAAAAGTTATGTTTATGTGGTATAACTATCAACCAGTCCATTTTTTCTGCTGAAACAAAAGCTTGAATGGCTTTATCTGTATCCTCTTCTTCTACATAATGATACTTTGGTTTTATGTTCTTCAGCATATTATGAAGCTCTGTTGACTCAAATGGCGTTTCGGGGTCAAAGCTTTTATTCTTGTGGTCAACGTTTAATACATGAAATGATGCTCCTATTTGCTCCACCAGGTTTGTTATTGTTTCTGCCGGCAAAGATTCTTTAATGTTCTGGTAATCGCAAGCAAAGCAGATACGCTGTATTTCAGTGTATTTATAATCTTCAGGAATAGCTATTACAGGGCATTGGACATTTTTAAGCACACTCATCAGGTTCCCACCTAGCCAGAAGCCTTCATCATCTTTTATACTGTTGCCTACAACTACTGCAAGAGGCTTATGCTCAGTCACCAACTCCTGCAGGCAATCTGTAATATCACCATAAAATATGTGTTGTTTTATGGCTATGCCTTCATATTTCTCATTAAGTCTGTTTAAGAGGTCAGCCATTTGTTCTTCAGCGGCTTTTTTGCTTTCTTCCATAGGTATTACAGGCATCGGGTTTTCGTGGAAGGCTACCGGCACGGTATACGAATGAACTATCGTTAGTGGTAAGTTGTAAGCTTGTGCTAATCCGCAAGCGTATTCAACGGCGTTATCGGCAACTTTTGAGAAGTCTGTAGCTGTAATAATATAAGGCATTTTCAAAGCATATTGATTTCATTTGAAATGTAATGAAAAAAAATGGCTTGAAAATGCCTTAAGAATAATATAATAATGAGAATTACTTCCTCTTGATCAGCCCGAAAGCTTTCAGGATTACCTGGGCGAATGTTTGAAAGACAATGTTGATGTCCATACTAACGCTCCTGTTTTTCAGGTAGTAGATATCCCATTGTATACGTTTACGAAGCTCACGCTCTTCGTTTATCTCACCAATGTAGCCTTTTATCTGTGCCATACCGGTCATACCGGGTATAGCTTCATGGCGTAGATGGTAGTATGGAATGTACTGAGAGTAATATCTTGTATGATATAACATATGTGGCCTGGGGCCAACAATGGTCATATCTCCAAGTAATACATTAAAAAATTGTGCTGTTTCGTCTAAGTGGGTCATTCTCAGGAACTTACCAACAGGTGTGATACGCTTATCGTTTTTTGTGGCCTGTTTGGTATCAGCATCATTATTCACATACATCGTACGGAATTTGTAACAGTCAAACTCCATTCCTTTGTATCCTGTGCGTTTTTGTATGAAGAAAACCGGCCCTTTAGAAGTAAGTTTGATCATAAGGGCTATGATGGGGTATAGCCATGACATAACCAACAGTATGAAGGTCATTGAGACGATAATGTCCATAATACGCTTTAGGCCGGCGTAATATGAAGCAGGCTGATGCACCATGTATCTATGGTTCATTTCCTGAAACATTTCTCGAATCTCAGCAATTTCAGACTGTGGCGCAACAGGTTTATTCTGTTGCGTCAAAGGTAATTTTACTACAAACGGTTGTTCCATCTAACTCTTTGCTCCTGATTTTACTCTCTAACAGCAAAAATCGTGTCAACTTTCTAAATCGTGTGCGAATTTCGAGTTTTTTTTTGAAAATATTTAATATACAGATAATTATTTATATTCTTTTAATGTAAATCTGGTTGATAAATATAGAATAAAACAATGCGTAATATACTATACCTGCTTGTGTTTGCAACATCGACTCTTGCATCATAAAGAAAAATGAGGATACATGGAACGCAAGGAAGAAGGGGTATAACCTAAGCTTATTGAGGTATAAGTAGGGGTATATAGTGATTGTTAATAATGTGATAATGCCCAGTATACCAACCATTAATAATGATTGTAAGTACATATTATGAACATTGACATTGTATAGTGGTGATCTTAGTGCCAGTTCAGGGTGAATATTCCTGATGCCATATTCTTTCATTTTATCGTTTTGCAGCTGCTGGGCATCACCATTGCCTGCACCGGCTATCCAAAGGTTGTTATCTCTTACGTTATCAATGCACACTCGCCACATGAATAGTCTTAGAGTAAGATTACTAAAATCTGACTCCTCTACATCAGCATAGTTATCAAGTGTTACTATGCTCAGGTCTTTATTGAAAATATCTGCAAAGCGTTTTTTTACAGGATTATCAGTAGCTAAGAAAATAATAAATGTAGTAGCGGCTATAGCCAGAAGGCTTATGAGTGCAGCACTTTTTAGATTGTGCTTGAATCGCTTGTAGGCAAAATAAGGTATGAGGAATACCACAAAGAGTAGTATAAGCATTCTGGCAGCAAGCAGGAAGAAGTATATTGAGAAAAATAGTATTAATATGTTTTTAAATATGACGGTGAGCTTGCTCTTGAAATAGTATTGCCATTTTCGTAATAGTAACATGGCAACAGCTAAAAAGGAGTATAATGCCATATATACGGCATTAAGTTGAAATTCTGATACAAGCTCATGATAGAAAAACTCATTTTCAGAATGTGATGAGAGCCAACCATAAATGGCATCATAAATACTCACAACACCTGTAAACAGTACACCTAATAAAAAACAGACCAAAGCATGCTCTAGTTGTTTCTCTGTTAGTTTGAGGCCTGCCCCTATAATTATCGGAAGTATAAGGAGCGGGGTTTTTGCAAGGATGTCAAAAGCAGACTGGTCTGTATTGTCACTATTAAAATAGCTTAGTGCAAACAATAAGAAGTATAACACAAAAGCCCAGATGATCTTCTTTTTCTTTATCTCTCTGAAAAAATGAGGGTAATTGGCACTAATTAGCCACACTGGGATAAGCGCAATGATGCATAGCGATGAGTAACCAAATGAGATAGGGAGTAAAAAAGCGAGTGTGTACAGTAATATGTATGATAGCTGCCTAAGCCAGATAGTACGCCACATAGCTGCAAAAGTAGCTGAATTATGTATTACTTTTGTCGGTTTGACAGATTAAATAGATAGTGAAAGGAAGGCTACTGAAATCATTTTTCTCATCGGGTTTGCAGGCGGTATCTGTACAGGTGCTCGGAGTGCTCTTCCTGCTGGTGGTAGCGTATTACCTGGACGAAGAGCAGTTCGGCATCATAAACTGGGCAAATGCTGTAGCCATGTTCCTGACCATATTATTAAGCTTCGGGCTTGAACAGGTTGTGGTAAGGAGAATAGCAGCTTCTGATACATCTGATTGGGCGGCCGCGGCATTTTTTACTCATACTATTATCGGCTCGTTGTTAGGCTTGCTGGTAGTAACTTGTTTATCTTTTTGGTTGAAAGATGCAAAAGAGGGGCTTGTATATCTGCCCTATTTCTTTGCCGCACAGGGTTTGTTACTGATAGTAATGCCTCTTAAACAGTTTCTGAATGCCAAACACATGTTTGCTCCATATGGAGTGATTGCCATAATCAGTAATATATGTAAGTTAGGCATTGCATTTTTTCTTGTTAAAGGAGAAGTGATGAGTATTACCAATGTAGGGTATACTCTTATCGTTTGTGCAGCTGTTGAGCTTGTATTGCTCTTGGTTTATGTTTTCAGAAAGACATCTTTCAGGTTAAACTTTAAAATAATTGCGTACAAAAAGCTATTAAAAGAAGCTGCACCACAATATTTTGCTGTGATATTTGATACCAGCCTTTCAAGAATAGATTGGATACTGCTGGGTATCATCAGTACTTACGCAGCAACGGGAGGGTATAGTTTTGCTTACAGGGCATATGAGCTGGGCAGGTTACCAATTGTGGTGATAGCACCGGTAATACTCAATCTTTTTGCAAGAGCACTATCTCCGGGAAAGGTGTTTGATGAGGACAAAAAGACATTGGTAAAACGCCTTTTTAAGGTACAGATATTTCTGGCTATGCTGTTACCTCTTTGTATCAACATATTATGGTCACCACTGTTAGATACGCTTTTTGATGGCAAGTATGGTAGTAGTAACAGCATTGAGTTTTTAATGTTATCTGTGTGTATACCTATACACTTTATGATCAATCTATTGTGGACATTATGCTTTTCTGCAAGAAGATACAAGCGTATTGCCACAGTAACAATGATCATTGCAATATCAAACTTAGTATTGAATCTGGTGCTGATACCATATTATGGTGGTATGGGCGCAGCAATATCCTATCTTATTACTACCATATTACAAGCTGCTCTTTATTATAATACAGTAAAGAAGCGCCTTGTTGGTCTGCCGTTACTATCGATGATAGCTTTTTTTGCTATTGCAACGCTTTTATTCTTTCTATCCAAAGAGGTTGATATTCATTATATGGCCAGAGTAATATTGGTAGCGGTGGTGTATATATTTATAGTATTACTGACTGGATTGGTCAAAAAAAGCGATATAAAATTATTACTTCAACACCTGAAAAAATGAATATACTCTTTATATGTGATGAGTACCCTCCGGGAAGGCATGGTGGCATAGGTACTGTGGTGCAGACGACGGCAAGAGAGATGGTAAAGCAAGGGCATAACGTCATAGTTGCAGGGTTTTATGATTTAGGATACGGAGGTGAAGACGAATTTGATGATGAGGGGGTAAAAGTATATAGATTCAGAAGAGGATTGGCATCAGGCTTTTTTGAGAATGCACACAGCCTTCCCGTGAAGGTTGTGAATAAACTGTTTACACTAACCGGTATTTTTCAATGGGATATTAGGAAGAGTTTGGAGCGATACAAAAAGTTTGTAGAGCAATTGATAGAGAGGTATAATATTGAGATAATAGAAAACCCCGATTACATAGACTATGTGAGGTTTTGTAAGCAACCCGTTTATTATCCTGAGTTTTCAAAGCCTACAATTGTAAAGCTGCATGGTACCCATACATTCATTGCCAAAGAAAACAAGAAGGAAGTAGCAAAGCACATATTTGATGTAGAGCAAAATATGCTTGACAATGCGGAAAAGATAGTGAGTGTAAGTAAGTATGGTGCTGAAAAAGTGAAACAGTATTTTGACAGAGGTTTCGATATCGAAGTGATACACAACGGTCTAGACCTTGAACCAATAACTAAGAATATTGGTAAAGAAAAAGGTAAAGTATTGTTCAGCGGCACACTTCACGAAAACAAGGGTATATACAAGCTACTGAGCGCATGGAACCTTGTAGTAGAGCAGAACAGCGAAGCTGAGCTCTGGATTTATGGCAGGGGTCCTATAGATGAATTGAAAAAAATGCTTAGTAAAAAAGCATTGGATCGAGTGCATTTTGAAGGCTTTGCTGATCGTCCTAAGCTGTTGAAAGAACTATCTACAGCAACAGTATGCGTGTTACCTTCGTTTGTCGAGAATTTCGCACTTGCCCCAATGGAGGCTATGGCAAGTGGAGCAGCTGTGATCTATACAAAAACAACATCAGGTTCAGAGCTTATAGAAGATGGAGTAGATGGGGTATTAGTGGATCCTCATAATCCTGACGAAATTGCATTAGCTATTTTGAAATTGCTTAGTGAAGAAGATATGAGGAATAGTATAGCTGAAAAAGGTAAAAAGAAGATATTTGACAAATATTCTATTAGTGTTATTGTAAAACAGCACATTGATCTATACCAAGAGATATTGAATAGTTAAGTGAAAAGCTCAAAAAAACATATTGACTGGATTTTACTCATCTTCCTGATCATTTTTACGAATCAGGTAATGTTTAGCGTCAAATTGTTGGCTATACCATTGGTCTATTTGCTCAGGCCGAACTTCAGTTTCGGTTTTTCAAAAGGCAGAGTGCCTAAGTTCTTTATTTACATCATACTGTTGGCTTTTGTAAACTGGGTGCTGTTTATACGCGACTTTTCATATCCCTACATAGTCGCATTTATAGCAGGGAATACTTTGTGGCTGTTTTCATTTCTGAGCTTTCACCAGATAAAACTTAGTGTTGAAAGGTATGGTTTTGATACAGGTTTCAGGACGCTTAAAGTGTTCATAGTAGTACATTTTCTTTTTTGCGTTGGCCAGCTCATTAATGTTATGCTCATCACCGGAAAGCTTAATCCGTATGTAGATTTACCTTTCCCATATGGTATGTCTACAGGAGATAATATTTATGGGACATTCATGCAAAATTCTTTGTACAATGTCACCGTAAGTACATTCCTGACATTGTTTTTCCTTTACAGGCGTGCCTATTTCTACGCTTTTCTGGCAAGTTGTTGTGTGATATTTGTATTCAGCAATTTCGGCTCTATTGTTTTTACAGTCATAATGATGGGTTTGTTCCTGACAGGTTTGCTTAACAAGCTTCTGTCAGGCAGGGTAGCATTAATAAAAAGACTGGCACCACCCGGTAACTATGGTATATATATACCGTTCTTTCTTGTATTTATGGTGTTTATATACAATACAGTGTCTCCACCTAATGCGGAATATATAGTAGCTAAGATCAAACAGAAAATATTCTCTATTGAAACAAAAGGCAAGAGCTATAGCGTGATGATCGATGATCAGAGATTAGACCCTGCTGCATTTGATCGTAATACCAATGAAAAGGTTACTGAACTTAGGAAAAAACAAGAACAAAACAAGGTTTACTTTTCTGATTATTTAAAGGAAAAATCAGGAAGTGGAGTGGCTCATAAAGATCTGAAAAGGGAAATGACGAAACTGTATATATTAAAGCTACAGGGCAAGTCACTGGCCGTACTCGAGACGATGAATTATCTGAAGTCATCGAAAAAAGCAATGTTGTTTGGAGCAGGTACTACACGTTTTTCATCACATATAGCACAGAAGATGTCAGGACATGACTCAAGCAGGTTATTCATGAATATACTGCCCAGATATGTGTCTGATGACTATGAGTTGAACCACAAGTTATTGATTGAAGAGCGTAAGAAAAAAGACGAAAGCTATTTTTCTACAGCTAACTTTCCTGATAGTTTTTACAACCAGATATTTGGCGAGTATGGTGTATTAGGAGCGTTGATGTTCCTTGTGTTTTATATAGGCTACTTTTTGAAGCAGTTTAAGTATTTGAGTTATAGTTTCTGGTTGTTTCTGGTATTGATACCATTTGCACACCTTAGTTATATATTTGATACAATGTGTATCATGCCGTTTTTTGAGTGGTTGATATTGTTAGACATTGAAAGAGGTAAATTGCAGGCCAATGAGTGATAATTTACCAGTTACAGTTTTGATGCCTGCGTACAATGCTGAAGAGTACATTCGTGAAGCAATAGACAGCGTACTGGCGCAAACATATACTGAGTTCGAACTGCTTATTGTAAATGATGGGTCTACTGACCGGACGGAAAGTATCATACAGTCATATGCAGATGAACGTATTAAACTCATTTCGCAGGAGAACAAAGGTGTGATAGGCGCATTGAATACCGGTTTGATGCATGCTAACGGAAAGTATATTGCTCGTTTTGATGCCGATGATGTATGCCTGCCGGAACGTTTGCAAGTTCAGTACGACTTTATGGAAAGTAACCCCGACCATGTGCTTGTCGGTGCCGGGTCAATGTATATTGATAAGGATGGTGACCATTTATTTGAATGGAAGCCTCCTGCGTATGAGCATGCAGAAATTGCCGAAAAAATAAAGATTACCTGTCCTTTTGATCATCCCGCCGTAATGTATAATAAGAGTGTGGCTGATGAGCTTGGAGGTTACCCGGCAGGAGCTATACATTTTGAAGATCACTTATTCTGGACGGGTTTTTTGAAAAAAGGGAAAGTAATCAACCTGAAAATGCCCCTTATCAAACATAGGTTCAATCCATCATCAGTTACAATTGATGAAAAATGGAGAGGCCCCGTTTTTAAGGAAATAAAATATCGTTCGATACGTAATGGTTGCATTTCTAAAGAAGATGTAGCTGTGTTGAAGAAAATACTTATTACGCAGGATGTTAAGAAGTATAAAGATGCGGCCTATTACAGTATGATGGGTAAAAAATACCTATGGAATAACCATCAACCGAGGAAAGCCAGAGAGCACCTGAAGCAAGCAATTAGTATAATGCCTAAAAAACCGGAGCCATACTTTTTATATTTGCTGTCTTATTTGCCTGAAAATGTAATACAAGGCATTTATAAAATCGCGAAAAGAGACAGATAAATCAGTTAATGAGAGTAGCGTTTATTTCAAGGGCGACATTGTACTCTACTCCCGGTGGAGATACTAAGCAGCTGGATATGACAGCCCACTACCTAAGAGAAAAAGGGGTAGAGGTAGATGTATGTTTGACGAATCAACAGATCGACTACAATAAGTACGATTTGCTGCACTTCTTTAATATTATAAGGCCGGCAGACATTATAGGGCATGTACAGCGTTCGGGTAAGCCATTTGTAGTATCTACTATTTTCCTTGACTATGGTGAGTTTGAGAAGCGAACAAGAGGAGGGCTGATGAGGTGGATGAATAAAATATTTTCAGAAGATCAGATAGAGTATATCAAAGCTATTGCACGAAGTATAAAGAACGGAGAAAAGATCGGTAGTGGTAAGTATATAAAATGGGGCCACAGAAAGTCTGTAAAGTGGGTGGCAGAAAACGCCAGGATTTTATTGCCCAACTCAGAAAATGAGTATCAAAGATTTGCAAAGAAATATGGTATCGAACATAAGTATAGGGTGGTGCCTAATGGTATAGATGCGGGTGTGGCCGATAAGGTAAAGACAAGTAAACTAAACCCTAAATATGAAGGTGCTATACTTTGTGTTGCAAGAATAGAAGGCCGAAAGAATCAGCTCAACCTGATAAGAGCATTGAATAACACGAGGCATAAAGTATTTATCCATGGCAAACCCTCTCCGAATAATGTAGCTTATTACGAGCAGTGTAAGGCAGAGGCTGCCGATAATATTCATTTCTCAACATGGCTAACAGAAGAAGAGTTGTACGAAATGTACCACTCTGCAAAAGTGCATATATTACCGAGTTATTTTGAAACTACAGGACTATCTTCGTTAGAGGCTGCTGTAATGGGGTGTAATATTGTTGTTACTGACAAAGGAGATACTAAAGATTATTTTGATGGTTACGCCTGGTTTTGTGACCCTGATGATACAGCTTCTATAAAGGAGGCTGTAGATGATGCGTGTGAAGCACCCTACAACGAGTCTTTCAGGGAGAAGATACTGAGTGAATATACATGGGAGCAAGCCGCAGCTGAAACATTGACAGCATATCAACAGGTACTGAAACAGTAGAGAATGAGCAGTATACGCATTGGCATATTAGGAACAAGAGGGATACCTAACAGGTATGGTGGTTTTGAGCAATGTGCTGAATACCTGGCAGCCGGCTTGGTGAATAAAGGGCATGAGGTATGGGTGTATAATTCGCATGATCATGAGTATAAGGAAAGTGAATGGAATGGGGTACATATAATACACTGTTACGATCCTGAGAATAAAATTGGTACGGCAGGACAGTTTATATACGACCTGAACTGTATTAATGATGCCCGCAAAAGAAAGTTTGATGTTCTGCTCCAGTTAGGTTACACAAGTAATAGTATCTGGTTCAGGAGATGGCCTAAAAACTGTAGTAATGTAGTGAATATGGACGGGCTGGAGTGGAAGAGAAGTAAGTACAGTAAAAAGGTGCGTGCGTTTTTAAAACATGCTGAACGGTGGGCTGCTATGAATGGTGATATACTAATAGCAGACTCGGTAGGTATACAGAAATATCTTAAAGAAAAGTACGAGAAGCCATCAGCCTACATTGCCTATGGTGCAAATATATTTGATAAGCCAGACGAAGTTTATTTAAGTGCTTATGATGTTGAGCCATACAAGTATGACATGCTGATAGCCAGGATGGAGCCTGAGAATAATATCGAAATGATATTGAAGGGTTATATCACAAGTGATACTGATAGAGTGTTACTGGTTGTAGGTAAGACAGAAAATAATTTTGGTAAATATTTACTTGAAACGTACGGCCAGCATGATAAGATCAGGTTTTTAGGTGGTATATATGACATGGATACTATCAATAACCTGCGCTATTATTCTCATTTATATTTCCATGGTCATTCTGTTGGTGGGACAAACCCATCATTATTAGAAGCGATGGCCAGCAGCGCTTTGATAGCAGCTCACGATAATGATTTCAATAAAGGTGTGTTGGGTGACGCCGCTTTTTATTTTGATAGTGAAGGGTCTTTAAAAAGTATCATCGAAAAACTGAGAAGTAAGAAAGACTACAATAATTATATAGAAGATAATCTGCAAAAAATACGCGACCGTTATAACTGGCCGCGTATTGTTGATGAATATGAAAAAGTATTAGTTGCTGCTGCTAAATAACTACTTCGCCATTTTAGCTTTGAACTTATTGATAGCATTGATCGTGAAGTCGCTCAATACCAAACGTCCGCTAATGGCTGCACGTTCTGTAAGTAGATTGTCCCAATGATCTGTTCCCTGCCAATAAACTTGTTTTAATTCGGCCATAGCTTCAGGGCTGCTATTGCTCAGTTTTACAGCTAATGTATTGATGCCTTCGTCCATTGCACCAGCATTATCATATACTTCTGCAAACAAACCGTGATTTTTTGCCCATCCTGCTGAGCGCCATTCCGTAGCATCTGTTGCCAGTATAGAGAAAGCTGAAAGTCCCATTTTACGCTCAACGGCTGGCCCTACTACAAATGGTCCTATGCCAATAGCCAACTCACTTAGTTTTACTGATGCATGTTCTGTAGCAAAAGCGTAATCAACAGATGCAGCCAAACCTACACCGCCGCCAACAGCTTTACCTTGCACACGGCCTATAATGAACTTAGGGCATTTGCGCATGGCGTTGATCACTTTTGCAAAACCGCTGAAAAATTCAAGTCCGCCTGCAGCATCTTTTATGGCAATAAGCTCATCGAAAGAGGCACCTGCACAAAACGCTCTCTCTCCACCGCTTTTCAATATGATGACTTTAGCCTCATCGTTATTACCGACTTCTGTAATAGTTTCAGCCAGCTTATTAAGAATAGCCCCCGGCAATGAATTGCTGGCAGGGTGAAAAAACTCAACTGTTGCTATTCCGTTCTCGATATTACTATTTACGTATGCTTCTGACATTTTACTTTATTATTGTTTTAATCTTGATTCCTTTTCTTAACCATAGTGAGTATAGTAGCTATAGCTACCGTTTCTCCTTCGTCGTCGTATACATCTACCAGCCAGCGTACGATGCCTTTTGCTACATCATCCTCACTGCGTTTTTCCTGATCGGTTTTTTGCTTACAGGTAAACTTAACACCTATTGTAGTGCCCGGATAAACAGGCTTGGTGAAACGACATTCGTCAATTCCATAGTTCAATAGTACAGGCCCTTTCTTAGCATCCACAAATAAGCCCGCCGCTTTCGATAGCACAAAATAACCATGTGCCACTCGCCCTTCAAAAATGGTGCCTTCAAGTGAGGTGGCATCCATATGTGCATAGAAGTTGTCGCCACTTACATTAGCAAAGTTGGTGATGTCTGTTTCTGTAACTGTATGTTTGGCTGTAATAAGTGTATCGCCGACTTTAAGATCTTCGAAGTATTTTTTGAATGGATGTTCAACAGTTTCGTTATACTTAGCACCTTGTTGGTACACATTTGTAATACGTGATATGGTAGTTGGTGAGCCTTGTATGGCTGTGCGTTGCAAATAATGCAATACACCACGTTTACCACCCATTTCTTCACCACCACCGGCACGTCCCGGGCCACCGTGTACAAGTAATGGCATTGGCGAACCGTGACCGGTGCTTTCTTTAGCGCAATCCTGGTTGAGTATCAATATCCTGCCATGCATAGATGCTGCACCCAATACAAACTCTCTGGCTATTTCATCATCAGCTGTAACCAATGAACAAACCAGTGAGCCTTTACCCATTTTAGCTAAGGCAATGGCATCATCTATTGTGTCGTACGGCATGATGGTAGATACAGGCCCGAATGCTTCTATGTTGTGGCAGTCTGTCTTATTAAAAGGATCATCATTAAAGAAAACTACAGGTGGTAAGAAAGCGCCTTTGTTCTTGTCTGCGCCAACTATCTCGTAGTTCTCAAGATCGCCTATTACAATTGTCTGCGATCTGGATAACTCTTCTATTCGTTCCTTCACTTCTTCTCTTTGAGACAGCCCTGCCAATGAGCCCATGCGCACACCTTCTACACTAGGGTCTCCGATAGTAGTTTTTGCCAGTCTTTTGCCTAAAGCTATCTGCACATCTTCCACCCTGTCAGCAGGAACTATGATACGACGAACAGCGGTACATTTTTGTCCTGCTTTTGTGGTTATCTCTCTGGCTACTTCTTTAATGAACAGGTCAAACTCCGGCATGTCGGGTGTGACATCAGTACCAAGAGCAGAACAGTTTAAAGAGTCAGCCTCAAGATTGAAAGGCACTGCCTCAGAAATAAGACGAGGGTGTGCTTTTAGTTTTTGTCCGGTATAGGCACTACCTGTGAAGGTTACTACATCGCCCGTTTCTACCGTATCTAATATGCCTCTGGCAGAGCCACATATCAATTGTAATGAGCCTTCAGGTAATATGTTCGATTTGATGATCTCTTCAAAAACAGCTTCTGTAAGGAAAGATGTAAGTGTTGCAGGTTTTACAATTGCAGGTACACCTGCCAATAAGTTTACGGCTATCTTCTCCAACATACCCCACACAGGGAAGTTGAAGGCGTTAATGTGTATAGCCACACCTTCTTTAGGCACCATGATGTGGTGACCGATGAAAGTGCCTTCTTTTGAAAGCTTTGCTGCCTCTCCATCTACATAATAACGCTCATCCGGAAACTGTCGGCGCAGGCTGGCGTTAGCAAACAAGTTACCGATACCTCCTTCTATATCTACCCACGAGTCGACCTTGGTAGCACCGGTATAAGCACTTATCTCGTAGAAGTATTCTTTTTTCTCCAGCAGGTGAAAGGCCAGTGCTTTCAACATACGGCCACGCTCCTGAAATGTAAGCTTGCGCAAAGCCGGCCCACCAACTCTTCTGGCATATTGCATCATAGCACCAAAGTCTAGCCCATCACTGCTTGCAGTATATATTACTTCGCCTGTTACAGCATTGTGCAGCTCATTGCCTTCTTTTCCTGAAGTTACCCATTTGCCTTCCGCATAATTTCTTAACTGTTTTACAGCCATATCTTATCTTGATTTATATTTTAATGTAATGGTCGTTATTGAGTCTGTAAGCAGCCGCAATATAAAATATTTGTGAGGAAATAGCTGACTTGCCCATATGTAACTGTTTATGTCTTTGACTAACAATATAAAGCAAGCTATGTTGGCAGGAAATGTAGTAGGTATTAACCTACTGGCATGGCATACTAATTATGATTCACTGACCTGGCAGCCGGCAGGTAGAGTAGATGAACCTAGGGGTTTTATATTTACTAACTGTACTGAGGAGCAGTTTGAAGAAAAACATGCAGAGATAAGCAAGCACCTAAAAGAAGCGGGCAAGCTGGATAAACCATATGTAAAGGCATATATCTACTTAAAGACCGAAGAAGAGTAATTATTCAGTTCCCACACCAAACTGTTTCAAATGGTGCCAGGCATGTTTATGTAGTAGTTGTACCCAGCGTTCATAATTCAACTCTCCGAAGAACGGATTAGTCAGTTTTAGTGACGGCTCATCAGCAAACAGATCAAAAAAGTCTTCTATTTCCTGTTTTAGTTCTTCTATTGATGCTTCAATCGTTTCATGTTTTGGTGGCTCAGGATCGTCGGGCAGTAGTTTGTTAGGAGTGTTTTCTTTAAAAGGTTTGTCACTCATCAGGAAGGCCTCCATTTTGGGCATATACTCTTCAGGAGTTTCCAGTGTGTATTTGTCTTTCCCGTTGGCCTGCCTCATAGCGTAGCTCATGTGTTCTATCATCTGGTGCAGGTTCATTTTACCCCATGCAGGTTGCTTGTCGGGGTTTATCTTCCTTAGTAAAGGAATGAACTTATTCCTCAGGAAATACGCTTTATCTACTGTGCCGCTCATACCACTAAAATAACTGTTTTATCAATTCCTCCTGCCCTATACCTTCAGCTTCTGCTTTATAGTTACGTACCACACGGTGCCTTAGTACCTCCATTGCCATAGCCTGTACATCTTCTATGTCCGGGGAGTATTTGCCATTTAGCAGTGCATGGCATTTAGCACCTAAAATCAAATATTGCGAAGCTCTTGGCCCCGCCCCGTAGCCAATATATTGTTTGGTTATATCAGGGGCATTCGTATTGGACGGTCGTGTTTTGTGTACTAAAGAAACTGCGTACTCCAATACATTATCAGGCACCGGTACTCTTCTGACTAATCCCTGATAGTTGATAATATCCTCAGCACCTAAAACGGTACTCAGGTCAATATTTTGTTCGCCTGTTGTGTTCCGTACAATTGCTACCTCTTCTGCATGGCTGGGGTAGTCCAGCTCTATGTGGAACATGAACCTGTCCAGCTGTGCTTCGGGTAAAGGGTAAGTACCTTCCTGCTCAATAGGGTTTTGTGTAGCCAGTACAAAAAATGGCTCAGGTATTTTATACACTTGTCCGCCAGCCGTCACATTACGTTCCTGCATGGCTTCCAGTAGTGCTGCCTGTGTTTTGGGTGGCGTACGGTTGATCTCATCCGCCAGAATTATATTGGCAAACAAAGGTCCTTTGATGAACCTGAAATGACGGTCTTCATCCAGTATCTCCGTACCTATGATGTCGCTTGGCATCAGGTCGGGGGTAAACTGTATGCGCTTGAAAGACAGGTCTAATACATCTGCTACTGTTTTTACCAGCAATGTTTTTGCCAACCCGGGTACACCTACCAGTAGGCTGTGCCCGTTGCAGAGTATGGAGATGATCAGCCTGTCAACTACATCTTCCTGCCCGACAATGACTTTAGCAATAGATTGTTTAATAGTATTAAAGTGTGCGGATAGTGCCTGTGCAGCTTCCGTATCTGATGTTTGTACTGACATGTATTAAATATTCGACTTGGTGATCACATCATCCTGAACATGAGGATGTCACAATGTTTTATCTTGTGTAAACTAATAAAACTGCAGTAACAAAAAAGTTAAAATAAAACGAATAGCAGATGGATATGACAATAAGGGATGCACAACAAAAAGTAGATGAATGGATACAGACAGTAGGGGTGAGGTACTTTAACGAGCTGACCAACCTGGGGATATTGATGGAAGAGACGGGTGAGCTGGCAAGACTTATGGTAAGGAAATACGGAGAGCAGTCTTATAAAGAAACGGATAAAAACAAAGAGCTGGCAGATGAAATGGCAGATGTATTATGGGTGCTATTGTGCCTGGCCAACCAGACAGGGGTAGACCTTAATAAGGCACTCGAAAAAAACTTTGAAAAGAAAACCAGTAGAGACGCAGCGCGGCACAAGGGGAATGAGAAATTGTCATAGAAATGAAATAAATAATAATTATGCTTAACTATTGATTAATAAGCACTTGACACAGGTATGTATTTTAGATTAAGATGGTGTTAATTCATAGAAGTTTATCTATCTTTAGCCTTCATTCTTAAAAAAAACCGCATATGAAACGTATTTACTTATTAATTGCTTTAGTTATCGCTTTAGGTGCTGCTAACACTGTACAGGCACAAAGTGTCGATTTAAGGGTTAGACATGCTATTATCTCAGACACCATGTTTTATGGTGGCACAACTGCACACATTGTTCAATGGAACTTCATCAATAATGGTCCTGATGCCTTATTAGCTACAGATACCATAGTTTTAGAAAGAGCATATTTTACTAATGGTAATAATCGCCTAAGACTGAACTTAAGCAGTATCGGAGGCATTGCTGTTGGTGATTCTGCTTCTTACAGAGACACTATACAATGGACAAGTGCTCCTGCTCAAAACCCATTTAATTGGTGTGATACTGTTGCAGCATATAGAGGATCAACTTCAAATATGGCTAACATTATACCAGATCCATCTCCAAGTAATAATGTTGTTTGTAAAACAATACCGTTCGTAATGCAAAGCTCTTCTGTAGCTAACATCGTAGCGGAAAACTCTATGGCAGTTTACCCTAATCCTGCTACGAATAATATCACTATTAGCTACAATCTGAATGCTTCTGCTAACAATGGTGCTATCATTCTCCGCAACCTGGTTGGCCAGGTAGTACATCAGGAGGCTATAGCTGATAATGCTAAAGGTAACAGACAGGTAACTGTTGATGTATCAGGCCTTGCTGTTGGTATGTATACTGCAGAACTAAATGTTGATGGTGCTAAGGCTGTTACAAAATTCTCAGTAGCTAAGTAATCATCTCAATTTTTATAAGATTTGCGAAAGGCATGGGTTATCCCATGCCTTTTGTTTTATTTTTGAAGCATGGTTTTTTCGTCGAAGCTGATAGAAGATGCGGTAAATGAGTTTGCCAAACTACCGGGTATCGGTAAAAAGACAGCACTGCGTATGGTGCTGCAACTACTGAAGAAGGACACAAGTGAAGTGGATGCTTTTACCAATGCGGTCAACCGTATGCGCCATGAGATACAGTTTTGCAAAGAATGTCATAATGTATCAGACAGTGAGCTGTGTGAGATATGCAGCAGCACAGGGCGAAACAAAACACAGGTATGTGTGGTAGAGAACATCCGCGATGTGATAGCCATAGAAAGTACACAACAATACAATGGTGTGTATCATTTACTAGGTGGTATACTTTCTCCACTGGATGGTATAGGCCCCGACCAATTGAACATAACCACACTGCACGACCGTGTGAAAAATAATGGGGTAGAAGAGCTGATAATGGCACTCAGCCCTACTATAGAGGGAGATACTACTATATACTACATAGCCAAACAGGTAAAAGACCTGCCTGTAAATATTACGACCATTGCACGTGGTATTGCCTTTGGTGGTGAGTTGGAGTATGCCGACGAAATGACTTTAGCTCGCTCCATAGCTAAGCGTCTGCCTATCGACAGCTATGTAAGTATGAAAGACTCCTGATAACTTATTGAAATGAACCCTTTTTTACAGGTGTGGTGCCGTTTGTCTCTACAGTAGCCTGATTGCCAGTATTTTTTTGTGTAGTAGTACTCATACTAGCCGATTCTGTAGTTGAACCTGCACCAGGTGTTGTGCTGCTCGGGCTACTCATAGAAGTATTGTCACCACCTGTTATCTTCTGTGATGTGCAAGAGAATAGTGTCAATGCTATTGCCGGAGCAATAAAGAATATTTTTTTCATAAATATTGTTTTGCCTGTGAAAAGTCAAATATCGTGCTAAATTTCAATACTGCCCTCAAATGCTAATACTGCAGGGCCTATCAGTTTAACATTTACAGCACTGCCGTTGTCCTGTAGATCAAAGGAAACTTGTAAGTCGCCTCCCGGTGTATGTATCAGAGTGTTAAAACTTCCTGCTTGCTTTGCGGTGGATACCGCACATGCAGTTACCCCTGTCCCACAGCTCATCGTTTCGTTTTCTACACCACGCTCATAGGTACGTACATTAATACCGTCTGGAGCAACAGATACAAAGTTGACATTGATACCCTTAGGTTGAAACTCATCCCTGTTACGTATTTGTCTCCCTTCGCTAAATACATCAATTGTTGCCACATCTTCTACATAAGTTACGTAATGAGGTGACCCTGTATCCAGTATGCTATGGTCATCGTAGTGCGTCACACTTAGTATATCCTGCATCTCCAGTGTGATGATGTCATTGTCTATATTGGCTTTGTGTGGCCCGTCAATAGCAATGAAATTAGCTTCATTTTTTATAACGCCCAGCTTTTTGGCGAATGCTGTAATACACCTTCCTCCGTTGCCACACATAGTACTGGTGTTGCCATCAGAATTGTAATACACCATTCTGAAATCGTATCCTTCTTCCAGTTCCAGTAACATCAATCCGTCTGCACCAATACCAAAATGCCTATGGCAAAGTTGTGCTACCTGCTCGTTACTTAGGCGGATAGTTTGTTCACGATTATCGATAATGATAAAATCATTGCCTGTACCGTGGTATTTATAAAATTGTATGTTCATTGCTACTGTCCTTGAAATATCTGTTCTGCACGCGAATTTAAATTATTACTCTGACTACCGTTCACATATAGCAGCGACCGCCAATTGGTATTTCTTACCTCGCCTATTACTGTAGAATGTAATAGCCTGTACTCATTGATCATGAAACCCGGGTTGTAAAATAAGAAGGCACCTTGATTGCTTTGCTTGCCGGGGCTGTTATATTGCCACACTTCATATGGCAAAGCACCCTGCTCATTTTGTACAGTATAACGTTGGTCAGGCGGGCCGTATTTCAGGTACATGAATCCACGATCAGTTTCGTAGCCAGGTTGCATACTCGAACCGAACAACTTCAGTGTTTCCTTGACCTGTTTGCTATAAGCTTTCCATTCTTTTTCAGGGTCTTGTTTGTTTCTTGCTTTCCAGAAGTTATAAATGAAATACCTCATATAGGTCTCTTCTGGTTTCTTCAGGAAAGTATTAATACTATTCTCTTCATTTGGCGATGAGATAGGCAGCAACATTTTTAATATTGCCATGAGTTGGGATGGGGTGTACTTGGTAACGAATGTGTTGCTGAGATCAAAAACGTTCACATTCTCAAATACAGTGCTGTCATCGGTAGTGGAGTCGGTGAGTTTTACAGGTTTCAGGTTGATGCGTTGAAAGAACATAGATCTCCCGGCTAGTTTTTTCCCATTTCCGTCTTTTAATACAGTGTTCAGGTAATAATTTCCCGATGGTAACACATCAATGCGAAAGTCACCAAGTATAGGTACTACCTCTGCAGGAGTAATAGTATCAATTTGTTTCAGGTCGTATATGACAAAACTGTTTTCTTTTTTTGAAATACTGGTTGTTTGTATCAGGGGCAACGCAGAGGTGTCTACCTTTTCCGTTCCGTATAGCTCTATGTAGTAATGCATCAGCTTTCTGTAGTTATCCAAAAAGTCAGCACAAAGCGGTATTTGAAGGTTGCCGTTCTTAAGGAATATATTATCTGTAAGATCTGTTTCGTAAGATGTGTCTATGAGTTGTAGTTCACTATAAAAAATATCATTTTGCTCTTGTAATGTAATTGAGTCTTCATAAGTATATACATCTCTGTTTTCGTCTTGCGATAATTTGAGAGAGATATAGATTTTGCCACCGGGTAATGTATGCCTGTGCAGGTCGATGATATTTTGTAGTTCTGCCGCCTCAATACTTGTAGCTGGTGTAGTTTGCAGATAGTATTTGTCCTGAACAATTACACCTGTATCAGTGCTTATCTGTATCTCGGTTTTTATTTTGCTTACCCAATATCCATCTGCATTTTTATTGAACTGTACGGTTTTGGGTTCTACCTGCCAGTAAAACTCTATATATGGTTTTGGGGTAGTGCCGTCTACGGCTGGTAAATAAAATATAGTATATGCAGGCAGTGCATTAATAGCATAAGAGGTAAATCCTGATAATAACAACAATAAACACAGTCCAATCTGTCGGATCATTTTTAGTATTTTTCGCAAAATACTTAAATAGCTTTACTTAGCAGTTTGATGGAGCAGTTGATCAGTCCTTTATGTCCGTTTCCTAACATATACTGGTGGTTATTAGTAGAAAATTGCAGTAGTGTGACCTTTGACCACGCGGAACATTATGAGAAAATGAGTTATCGTAACCGGTATTATATCACCGGAGCAAATGGTATCATTCAACTGAGCCTACCATTAGTTAAAGGTAGAAACCAAAGAACACCCATGAAGGAAGTTATGCTCGATAATTCAGAGCACTGGCAGACACAGCATTGGCGATCAATATTTTCAGCATATGGCAACGCTCCCTTCTTTGAGTTTTTTGCACCTGCTTTGGAACTAATGTTCAACAAAGAATATAAATGGCTGGTGGATTTCTGTACAGACAGTATAGACTGGGCAAAACAGCAAACCGGTATAAACTTTAATGTAAAAACAACTTCTGAGTACAATAGAGCGTATGCAGGTGCTATTGATATAAGACAGGTTTTTAAGCCGGGTATTGAAAAGCAAGCGGTAGAGACTGACAAAGCAATTTACTATCAACTATTCAGTGAGCGTAATGGCTTTTATCCTAATCTTAGTATACTGGATATACTATTCTCAGAAGGGCCTGCTGCTCTACAGACCATTAAAGCCAATAAGAAAATTATTGAAAACTGGAGCTAGTCTTTTTTGCTGAATGTGCGCATTTTCCAAACGCCTGTCATAGCTTCTTTTACAATATTGGTACTCATTTTAGAAACACCTTCCTTACGATCTTCAAAAGCAATGGGTACCTCTTTCAGCTTAAAGCCTTTTTTCCATGCACGGTATTTCATTTCTATTTGGAAGGCGTAACCTACAAATTGGATCTTATTAAGTGGTAATGCCTTTAATACAGATCTCTTGTAGCATATAAATCCTGCAGTTGGGTCGTTTACAGGCATCCAGGTGATTAGTTTGGTGTATAATGCACCACCACGAGATATGAACTTCCTGTCCCATGGCCAGTTGATAACTGATCCGCCTCTTACATATCTGGAGCCGATGGCAAGATCTGCGCCATCTACACAAGCCTGATGCAATCGCAAAAGGTCGTCAGGGTTATGTGAGAAATCTGCATCCATCTCAAAGATATATTGATAGTCTCTGCGTAGTGCCCATTTAAAACCTGCTATATAAGCTGTTCCCAAGCCCAGTTTCCCTGTCCGCTCAATCATGTGTACGCGTTCCGGATACAGTTCAGAAAGTTTACGAACAATGTTGCCAGTGCCGTCGGGCGAGCCATCGTCAACTATCATTACGTGGTAACTGCCCGCCAAAGAAAGCACCTTAAGAATAATACGCTCTATATTCTCTTTTTCGTTGTATGTAGGTATAATAACAAGTTTGTCCAAAACGGGCAAAAATTAGATGTCGAAAATAAGAAATTCTCTCTTAGTACTCCTTAAATAAAAGCTAAGATTTAAGCCCTGACTTCTGCAATTTCATCCGGGTTAAAATTTCTGTTATCTTTTGTTTTGTATGTAAGGGGAAATCAGCATTCATCATCCAATCGTAATATTGTGGCTCCTGCGTAAACACTTCTTCTACTTTCTTGCCTTTGTATTTACCGAAATTGAACACAGGAATACCGTCTTTTAAAACGATTCGCCTTGCATAGTCTACCAAGTTTTCTCCGTTGGTAAAAGCATGTAAAGCCTTTATATCATTCTCAAGATCGGCATATTTATCTAATTGTGCCTCTAATATCTCTATCGTAGCGGTAATGTCAGCTTCAGCACTATGAGCATTTTCCAGTTTTTTCTGACAGTAAAATTCATATGCAGCAGCAAGAGTACGTTGTTCCATTTTGAAGAATATTTGCTGCACATCAACAAACTGACGTTCTGTAAAGTCTACATGCACCTCTGCTCTAAGCAATTCTTCAGCCAGCATTGGTATATCAAACCTGATGGCATTATAACCGCCCAGGTCGCAACCTTTCATCCACTCGTATATCTCTTTTGCAATTTTTTTGAATAGTGGGGCGTCTTTTACATCCTCATCTGTAATGCCATGTATGGCTGTAGTAGCCGCAGGTATCGGAATGCCCGGATTCACCCTTTTAATATACTTATCCCTTGTACCGTTGGGGTTGAGTTTTATTAATGCTAATTCAATGATCCTGTCTTTGGCAGGGTCTGTACCTGTTGTTTCCAGGTCAAAAAATATGATCGGTCTCTTCAGCGCTAATTCAGCCATTCTCTAATGTATTTAAATCTTTTCGTTGGGCGAACTTACATTTTTCCAGTCAATTCCATCGAATGTACCTGAACTCATTGCTAAAAGACATACAGGTTTGCTCTTATCGTTGAGTAATTCTGTTATTTTTTCCAGCATTTCCTCTTTGTTGTCTATTGCCATAAGTCCTTGTTGCTCAAAATGAGCTTCAACTTCAGCTTTGCTGATAGGAGGCAAACCCTTTAGCTCAATTGCATGATGGCTGAAATATACGAGTGCTTCATCCGCATTTTCCATACTGCCTTTGTACTCCTTGAGGAACTCTTCGCTCAGGCTGCTGTATGTGTGGAGCTCGAAGCAGGCTATCAATTTGTGTTTCGGGTAGGCCTCCCTTGTTGCATCAAGTGTAGCCTTAAGTTTAGAGGGTGCATGGGCAAAGTCTCTGAAAACAACAATATCATCTGTATCGACAATTTTTTCCAGTCTGCGTGCAGCGCCTGTAAATGTTCTGATAGCCTCGTAACAATCTGCTTTTGAGATACCTAATGCTTCGCATACATTGATAGCACCTTGCATATTCAGCAGGTTGTGTTTGCCGAATACAGATACGTCAAATTGGCCTAAATCTGTATTTATTACTGCTGTACCATCTTCATATTTATAGTCTGGAGTGTTGTAAGGTGTTGCAGATAAATGTGTTGCAGCCGTGCTTATCAATCTGTTTACTTCTTCATCCTCATTATTATAATAAACAGGTACATCTACATTCAGGTCAGATAAATATTGTTCAAACTGGTTGAAGTATATTTCATAAGTAGGGAACACATTAATATGGTCCCAGGCAATGCCACTGATAAGGGTTATATGTGGGTGGTAGAAAAATATCTTAGGTTTTTTCTCAATGGCGGATGCAGGATATTCATCACCTTCTAATATTATTACAGGTGCATCCGTAAGTTTTACTGATTGGTCAAACCCTTCTACTTTAGCACCTACCAGATAGTCAAAATCTACGCCTTGAGCCCTTAATATATGCATGATCATCGAAGTGATGGTCGTTTTACCGTGGCTACCTGCAATTACAACTCTTTGTTTATTTTTTGAAACCTCATAGATATACTCAGGAAATGAATATATAGGCAGATTAAGTTTTTGTGCAGCCAGTAGTTCCGGGTTGTCTGCTTTTGCGTGCATGCCCAGTACAATTGCATCAATTTCTGTAGTAATAATGCCAGGTTGCCAGCCGTCTTTTTCGGGTAAAATGCCTGCTGCTTTTAGGTTTGAACGGGCAGGGTCGTTGATCTCGTCATCACTACCTGTCACCTTATTACCCTGTCGGTGCAAAGCCAGAGCAAGCTGGTGCATCACTGCTCCACCAATAGCTATAAAATGTATATGCTTCATTAATTTTTATTATCTTCGTACAAATGTAGTTGACGTTTTAGAAGTTTTTTAATTAACTAAAAGAACATGCAAAAACATATAAAATTAACAAAAGTAGCTTCTATAGTAGTGTTATTGGCCCTAGTGGTAATGATAAGTGCTTCTTGTTCTACATCCAATCAATATGGATGCCCCAACAAACTTGAGTCTGGGGTAGTAATGCCATAATTTCCGTTTGTATAAGTTCGAATTGATCATTTGATGCCCTACGCACAGATGGTCTTACTATGTATATGTATCAAAAAATATGGGCGCACGGAGTGCGCCCATTATCTATATAATGCGTTTTTTACTACAGGAATGAGTAGCCAATATGTAACTGTATAGTTCGGTTTTTCCAAGAATCACCTACAGAAGACAAGTTTTGGTCAGAAAGCCCGAATACATACCTTGCACCGGCATTAAGGTTAAGGGGAAGATTAAGCCATACACCTACAACACCTGATACATCACTACCACTCAAGAAGTTATCTGCATCAGCAAGTAGATCATCGTTATCTTTTACTGATAATACTCCGGTATACTGTGGCCCTAATTGTATGGTGGCATTACCGAACAGGTTCAGGTTTAGTAGTAATGGTACATTAATGTAATTAACAGATATATTCCCGCTTCTTGCAGAATCTGCAGCATTTTTAAGAAACATCTGTCCTGCATTTTTCGATGCCTGGAACAAGCTCTCACCATTTGCCGTGTAGGTAGCATTGCTATAATAGGCTTCTATCTGAGCACCAATTTTCTTAACATTCATGGAAAGAAATGCGCCGCCATGCAATCCGGCTTTGTATCCACCTTCCCAATCGCTGCCATTTAGTTTGGCAAAGTTGACACCGGCTTTTAAGCCTGCTTTTATATCCAACGGCCCGGGCTGTGCCATTGCCAATGTTGGTAGCCCGATACACACTGCTAAAAGTAAAGTTTTGATCTGTCTCATATCTATTGGTTTTATAACAATACAAATGTATTAAACTGGTCAGTAGTTTGCTTTAGTTGGTTTTTGATATTACTAAAAATTCATTTCGGAGAGGCTCTATTGAATAATATAAAGTTGCTACAAATTCTTTGCCATATAGTGTGTAATACTGTATGAAATTCTCATAACGCTCTTGTAAGCTGCCACCGGGAAAAGTGCCGGCGATCAGTTTTTCTATTCTTTGTAATTCGGTGTCATGTTTTCTTTTTTCAGCCCTGAGCATCTTTTTTTCTAATACCGCAAGCTGCTTATTCATTTTAGTAAGTGCCGCTTCTGCTGAGGCTTCAAGGGTTTTGTCAAGGTCAGTGGCTTTTTCTTTGAGTTGCTTAAAAACGGCTTCTATCGCGTCCCTTTCCTGGTCTGTGTGCCATTTTGCATTTGTTGTCTTTTCGAGGTGTCGTTTTTTCAACTCTTCAATAGGGGTAAAGATATCTTTTACGGTCAACCCAAGCATTTTTCTCAGTTCTGTTTCTTTGGGTTCAATCCACAGTGCTGACTGCCTCAACAATACAACAGGAAAAAAAACCTCATAATGTTCAAAAAGTTGTTTTAACTGCATCCAATAGGCTACCTCTGCACCACCACCGATAAAAGCTACATTCGGCAATATTTTTTCCTGTAACAACCCGCGTAGAATAACATTAGGGCTAAACCTTTCAGGATGAGATATCAGTTCTTCTAACAATTCTTCTTTTGACCAGCTGATGTCTGAATTAAGAACCAGCCATTTATCGCCATCTTTTTCAATTCGTTCTCTCAACTGATCTTTAAGATAAAATAGGTTAATGTCTCTTGGGAATGCCTGGCTCTTATAGCGCCTTAGCTTTTCAATTTGGGCGGCTACTATCTTACCTGCATTATGGTTCAGTATGTCATCCTTAAGTATATCTGATATTTCTGCTTTAAATGCAGCTTCATCAGGGTCCAACACTACCAACCCGTATTTGCCGAATAATTCATTAACGAGGTAGCGGGTTGCACTGCTGATATTGTCATGTTTCAGATAGGCAGATGTAAGTAACTCTTTTAATTCTTCTGTATCATCTCCCGGTGGGCCGATTACTCTGAATAGTTCATCCAGTAGGGGTTTCAGGCTTTTGGTGTTCATTCTGCCTACCGCGCCTGTTTGCCCTTCAGCATTCCATATGAATTTCTGTCCGTTGTATTTAAAAGTACCCAACTCCTCAAGGTCGTTATCCTCACTGCCCATGTAGTATACTGGCACAAAATGTTTGTCAGAATATTTATTATTCAGTTCATCGGCCAGCTTAATGGCATGTACTATTTTGTATATGAAATACAGGTAACCAGTTAACAGGTTAGGCTGGTGTGCGGTACATATTGTAAAAGTGTTTTCGTCAGAGAGTTTTTGCAGGTTGGTTGATAATTTATCATGTAGCTTAAACCCTTTGTATTGACTGTTTAGTGTATTAACAAGTGTGTCCCTGTTTACTCTATAAGTAGTCCTTAGTTGAATAGCTTGCTCTATACCATCAGCATCAGGAGAAAACTTATAAAAGTCATTAAGATCGTCTTTTTGCTGTAGGTAATCAATAACTAAAGGAGAGAAATAACCGGTATCCTTATATGGTATGTATGTACAGGAACAGTCCAAAATACGCGTAGATTTTGCAGCTAAGTTAATGGTCATTAGCGAAGATGTTCTTATACAACGATAAGCTTTGGCGATTGTTTAAGAATATTCTTGTAGTTTGTATAGGAAATATACTAATGAAAACTCCCAATAACAGTATAAAAAACTGGGCTGAAGATGAACGGCCGCGGGAAAAGCTCCTGAACAACGGCCCTGAGGTGCTCTCTGATGCAGAACTGCTGGCAATACTTATCTCCAGCGGCACCAGGGAGCGGTCAGCACTCGACCTTGCCCGCGATACCCTTAGCCTTGCAGATAATAACCTGAATGATCTTGGGAGGTTATCTGTGCCTGAATTACAGCAGACAAAAGGTATTGGCGAGGCAAGGGCAATAACGATAGCAGCTGCGTTGGAGTTAGGTAGAAGAAGACAGGTGTCTATCGGTAGGGTCAAACCAAAGATCACCTCCAGCAAAGATGCTGCTGAATTGTTGATACCACTTATGCGGGATCTGAACCATGAGGTTTTTTACGTACTGTATATGAATCCCGCCGGCAGGGTGATTCGCACAGAAAATATAGGTAAAGGAGGGATCAGTGCAACTGTAGCAGATATCAGGATCATATTAAAAAATGCTTTATTGCAAAGTGCAGCAAGGATAATAGTAGGGCATAACCATCCTTCAGGTAACCTCAAACCAAGCAATGAGGATATAGCAATGACCGAAAAGTTGAATAAAGCGGCTGCTTTAATGGACATAAAACTCCTGGATCACCTGATTATTGGGGATAACAACTACATCAGTATGGCAGGTGAGGGGCTGATATAGTGCCTGTATTTTGCTATCTTGCGCGCGTTAATCGCTAATGAGTAGAGTGAATGCTTAAGGTAGGTGTATTTGGCGCAGGCCATCTCGGAAAAATACATATTAAACAGTGGAAAGAAGTAACAGGGGCAAAGCTCGTAGGCTTCTACGATCCTGATATGGAGAAAGCAGCCGCTGCTGAAAAAGAGTTTGGTATCAAAAGCTATAGTAATATAGGTGACCTGATGATGGATACCGATGCACTGGATATTGTTACCACTACTATTACACATTATGACATTGCGAAGAGATGTTTGCTGGCAGGTAAGCATATCTTTATAGAAAAACCATTGGCACAGTCGCTCGAAGAGGCACAAGAGTTGGTGCAGCTGGTAAAAGAAGCGAATGTGAAATGTCAGGTAGGGCATGTAGAGCGTTATAACCCTGCGTACCTTGCATTGGAAGAACAGGAGTTGCAACCAATGTTCATTGAAGCACACAGGTTGGCGCAGTTCAACCCAAGAGGTACTGATGTTTCGGTTATTCTGGACCTGATGATCCATGATATTGATATTGTGATGCATCTGGTCAAATCTCCTGTTCGCCGTATTTCTGCGAGTGGAGTTTCTGTGGTAAGTGAGTCAACAGATATAGCTAACGCACGCATAGAATTTGATAATGGCTGTGTGGCTAATCTTACCTCCAGCAGAATATCGTTGAAGAAAATGCGTAAGATGCGCCTTTTCCAGAAGGATGCTTACATAGGTATAGACTTTTTGGATAAGAAAACTGAAGTAATAAAGCTGAAAGAAGAAGGGTATAAAGGTGGTATGCTGGATATGCCGATACAAATACCTGACGGACAGCAAAAAACTATTTCGGTCAATATGCCGGAAGTAAAAGAAAGTAATGCTATCAGGATGGAGTTACAGGAGTTTACAGAGGCTATTATTGAAGATAAGCCTGTGAGAGTAACAGTATATGATGGCTACCAGGCTATGGACGTAGCTCATCAGGTATTGAAAAAAATGAGCCAGCATAATGAACTTCATAATGTGTAGTGCAATAATTGCAGGATAAAAACGTTGTTAACGGAGATAGCACATATTTATTGTTGAGATGAGATCAAAAGTTTTGTTGTTTTTGTTGCCGGTAGTTTTATCGGTGTGGGGTTGTAATCTGATCGATCCTGAAGAAAGTATTCCTACATATGTAGCAATAGATTCTTTCGACTTTGTAATATCTAATCCCACTAAAGAGGGTACTGCAGCACATGGCATAACCTGTGCATGGATTTACTATAATAATAACCCTGTCGGAGTTTTTGACCTGCCCTGCCGCGTTCCGGTTATCACACAAGGTAGTGAAGGTACTATATCAGTAGCGCCGGGTATTTCTCTTAATGGTCTGGTAGACCTTCAGCCCCAATATCCGTTCTATAAGTTCGACTCTGTAACGTTAAAGACCGACCCGAAAGGTATAATGAATTACACACCCAAAACAGGGTATCTGGCAGCTACACAGTTCAGGTTTAAAGAAGATTTTGAAGTTGGTAATATCTTTGAAGAGTTCAGAACAGGTGTTATTGGCGATACTTCAATAGTGAGGGTAAGTAAGGCACAAGGTGGAGATGTTTTTGAAGGCGGCGGCTCTGGCATGATCTACTTAGATGCGAATAACAGTATGTCTGAAAATATATCGCAAACCACCTTCCCTATCTCAGCAGGAGAATCTTTTCTAGAGGTCAACTATAAATGTAATGTGCCATTTCAGGTAGGCTTGTTCAATACACTTGCCACTGGTGTGGATGCCTACGAATATATATTCGGGGTAAAACCAAGCGATAATTGGAACAAGATATATATAGAACTCGGCTCTTACACAGGTCAGTACCCCGGTAGAGATTACAGGGTTATGATCAAGTCTGAATTGACAGAGGGAATGTCTGAGGGTTATATATTATTGGATAATATTAAAGTCATTTCTTTTTAGAGAATGCCATCTATCCGGGAGAAACGAAAGGCTATACGCAAACTGGTGCTGTTTGATTATATATCGGCACTGGCAGCTTGGCTATTATTTTGGGGGTATAGGCATTACCTGCTGGGTGATCTTGACTTTTGGGGAGCATGGGATATTTTCGGGGTGAAAGACTACCTGATGAGTATATTCATCATACCGGGTAGCTGGCTATTCCTTTATATGATCTCGGGTACATACTTCGACCTGTATAAAAAATCCCGCCTTGATGAGATCAACAGAACATTAATATCATGTATCCTGGGTAGTGTGTTGGTATCTCTATTCATTTTTGCAAACGATGCTGCAGACTACTCTTATTTTATAAAAATAACCGGCAGGTATTTATTTATCCATACCGCAGCTACACTCTTCCTCAGGTTGATATTGTTGAACTATGTAAAGAACAACCTGATAGAAGGTAAGGTAGGGTTCAACACACTCATAATAGGTGGTAATGAGCAAGCTATCAATATTTATAAAAAGGTAATAGGCAGCCCTAAAACATTGGGTAATATTTTTAAGGGCTTTATTTACTCTACAAAAGAGAATGGTAATGGTATGACCAACTACCTGCCTCAGTTGGGACACCTTTCTGAGTTGGAGCAGATAATAGATGAATACCAGATAGAAGAAGTGATAGTAGCAGTTGATTCTTCAGAACACCATTTGCTGGAAAGCATCATTACCCGTTTAAGTTACAGGCCTGTGGTAGTGAAAATACAACCAGACTTGTATGATATAATTTCCGGGTCAGTAAAAACCAGTAATGTATACGATGCGGTACTGATACATATTTACCCTGACCTGATGCCCGACTGGCAGCGTGTGTGTAAGCGGGTAATAGACATAGTAGCATCAGCTATTGCACTCATCATCTTATCTCCTGTATATCTTTTTGCGGCAATAAAAGTCAGGATGTCATCAAAAGGGGCGATCATATATAAGCAAAAAAGGATAGGGCTATTTGGTAAGCCTTTTCATATTTACAAATTCAGGTCGATGTATGTAGATGCTGAACAGAATGGCCCTGCATTATCATCAGAGGAAGATCCGCGCATTACTCCCTGGGGTAAATTCATGCGAAAGTGGCGCATAGATGAATTACCGCAGTTCGTTAATATTCTCAAGGGAGAGATGTCTCTTGTAGGCCCTCGTCCTGAACGTCAGTATTTCATTGATCAGATAATTGAAACACACCCGCACTATAAATACCTGCACAAAGTAAAGCCCGGACTCACATCATGGGGAATGGTGCAGTTTGGATATGCTGAAAATGTAGATGAAATGATAGAACGCATGAAGTATGACTTGCTTTACATCGAGAACTGCTCGCTGGTGCTGGACATCAAGATCATGATGTATACACTAAATGTGCTCTTCCAGGGACGTGGGAAATAACAATCCGTTATTTACATTCAAATATTCTATAGCTTCTCCCGTTACAAATATACTGCCTGTAATAAGTAGGGCGTCGTTTTTGCCTAATGCTTCTCTTGCTGCCTTTACAGCATCTGCAACTGTAACATACATATCACCTTCAAGCCCAAGGTCATTGGCCATTTGTTTTAACTGGCTGGCAGGTAAGGCACGGGGTATATTAGCATTACAGAAATAATATTTATTGCTCGTCGGGAACAATGCTAGTGCCTTTTTTACATCCTTGTCTTTTACACTGCCCAATACAATATGCTTTTGTTCTGCATTTACTTCAGACCATTGCTTAAGCACCCCTGATAACCCATTGGCATTATGGGCAACATCCGCCAGTATCAAAGGTTCTGTTTGTAAGACATCCCAACGCCCACGAAGCCCTGTAAGCTTTTTTACTTTTGATAGCGCGGCTATACTCATCTCAAAAGGCAGGTCTGCCATACCGGTTGATACTAAAACCTCTCTTGCAGCTAAAACAGTTTTAATATTATGTGACTGGTATTCGCCCAACAGGTCGGTATGGATAGTATACATCTCCCTGCGTGCTCTATGTATAGCTTTATAGGTTTGTTCCTGTAAGCTTGTTGAAGTTCTTACCATATCCCACATAGCATCAGCATGGTATAAAACACTTTGTTTTTGTACCGATGCCTCAAAGAATACACGCTCTGTTTCAGGGTGTTGCTCTCCGATAACTACTGGTACATTTTGCTTGATGATTCCTGCTTTTTCTCCCGCTATTTCTGCAAGGCTGTCACCGAGAAAGTCCATATGGTCGTAGCCGATATTGGTGATGACAGATAACAACGGCGTCACAACATTAGTGCTATCCAGTCTGCCGCCCATGCCTGTTTCAATAATAGCAATGTCTACTTCTTCTTCGGCAAAAGCTGCAAAGGCCATAACAACTGTGATCTCAAAAAATGATGGCTCAATATCTTCGATCAGTTGTTTGTTATTAGTAACAAAATCAACCACCCATTCTTTGCTCACAGGCTCACCATCAATACGTATGCGTTCTCTGAAATCTATTAAATGCGGTGAGGTATATAACCCTGTTTTGTAACCGGCCTCCTGAAACATGGCTGCCAGCATATGGCTGACACTGCCTTTGCCGTTAGTGCCTGCTATGTGTATCGACTTGAATCTTTGATGGGGGGCATTGAGTGCCTCGCAAAACTTGAGAGTATTGTCAAGGTTCTTCTTAACAGCAGCACTACCTATACGCGTAAACATCGGTAGTTGTTCATATAAATAACTGACAGTCTGTTCGTAATTAATTGACTCCGGCATACATTCACTCAGGAACGAGTTTTAAATACAAAGGTAATATTCCCAAACTGTTCTTCAGGAGCATTATTACTCTTGTTAAAGCGGATTTTTTCCACTTTTTGAAGTGCTATTGATCTTAACTGTGCGTTAGGGGCAGATACAATACGTTTACTAACGATCTCGCCTTGTCTGTTAACAGTGACTTTTATGACAACTGTGCCGTCTTCTCTAAACTCAGCATCTTTATCAGGGTAGGCAACTATGTTGCGTCCGTTGATCGTATGGCGTATGCCACCACCACTGCCGGGTGTGCCTTCATAATTGTCTGCGCCGGGTGTACCCCCTGGAACGCCCCTGTCTCCGGTGCCTGATGTATTCCCTTCACTACTGCCATCAGCATTAGTATTGGCATTATTGCCCCCTGTGCTATTTCCCCCGCCGTATACATATTTGGCCTTTTGTGCCGGTTTGTTGTTAGTAGGGGCGTTATTAGGTTTGTTGGTATTGCTGTTCACCCGGTTGTTATCTCCTGTGTTTCTGTTATTAGCTGTGCTCACAGCAGGAGCATCAGGGTCGTCGCTTTCAACAATATTTGTTGGTAGTTCTGATGAAGCACTGCTGCTTAGGCTTGGTTGAGTTGCCTGTTCTGCAGCCGGAGCATTTACAGACAATGGTTGGTCAGTTCCATACCCATCAGCAGCAGTACCGATGTTTACTTCCACCCCCATTTCGTCAGGCTGCTCAAATACAGGCACCTTATAACTGATGAAAAAGAATAACAGTAACAATAAGGCGTGAATGCCTATTGTCCATAATGTCGCTTTGATATTTACAGGCTGCGATAGCTCCATAAGCTGTAAAACTAAATAATAGATTGTAAGAGTAAAGTTAATGTAAAGAGTAAAGTTACGTCTATGTGCAAGTGTGTGGTTAATATTGTTGTATATTTCTACGAAACCCATACCGGTAATGCGTAATCGTATTTATAGTATTATAGTCTGCATAATTGCTATTGCAATCTCCCTGTTTTATAAAACAAGTTGCAATACAGACTATACTTGGATGTATGGCGATGCCTTGGGTTATTATGTTTATCTGCCAGCAACTTTTATACATGGTAATCTCTTGAACCTGGATGAGTTTTCTGATGAGGAAAGTCTGCCTGTAAGGGTTATCGGGGATACCAGAAGTATGAAGCAAGCAGGAGCGTTGGTGGGCATAGACCGTGCACTTAATCAGTATACCTATGGTGTTGCTTTAATGGAATCTCCCTTTTTTCTGATAGCACATGCTTATGAAAAGCTGACAAGTGATTCTGTTAACGGATACGAAGGAGCATACATTGTGTTAATTCAGATCAGTAGTATCATATTTATACTGCTGGGGTGTTTTTTAACCTTCAAGGTTTTACGCAGGCACTTTGATCATCTGCCTTCATTACTCAGCCTGCTGCTAATATATTTAGGAACACACCTGTTTTGGTTTACACTGGAGCAGGCAGGCATGAGCCATCAGCCATTATTCTTCTTATACGCTTTATTATTGTATCTGGCAGTAAAAATTCACGAAACACAGAAGAATAACTATATCATACTTACAGGGTTGGTATTAGGTATAATTACATTGATACGCCCTACGGATATTATAGCCGTAAGCATACCATTATTGTACGGAGTGTACAATAAAGAAACACTACAGAATAAGCTGAAGTTATTAAATAAGAAACTACCTGCAATCGGAGTAGCTGTTATTGTGTTCTTGCTACCAATGGTTCCTCAACTTCTGTATTGGAAAGCACTAACAGGAGAATACCTATTTTATAGTTATGGCAACCAGGAGTTTCATTGGATGCACCCGCAAATAATTAAAGGTCTTTTTTACTTCAGTAACGGGTGGTTGCCTTATGCTCCCATGATGTTATTTGCAATAGCCGGTTTAGTAGTGTTTAAAAGGTACAAAAACTGGTTGCCTGTCATTCTGGTTTTACTGCCCGTGTATATTTACGTGATATATTCATGGTTCTGCTATAACTATATTAACGGTATGGGTTCTCGCCCTATGATCCATTTGTATCCATTACTGGCAATACCTCTGGCGGCATTTATACAATACATTTCAAGGCAACGCATCATAGTTAAGAGCTTATTTGCAACAATTTCTGTGTTTTTTATAGTAGTCATTTTCTCTTTAACCACACTGATGGCTAAAGGGATGCTCAGAAGTGAGGAGGCAAACGCGAAGTATGTTCTGGGGGTGTTATTTAAGGATAATATCACCTATAAAGACTTTGTTACTTACGATATAGGGGTGACACAACCTGATGAAAATGAGTTGATTTATGTCGGTTTGCTTGGTAATGAAGATCATGACAATCCTGATTCTTTAACTGCTCATTTTGTGGATGATCCAAATAATGAAGATAGCAGTGATCTTATTTATCATTTATGGAAGGGACAGGATTATGATAACGGGCAGGGTAGGCTGGAAGTACCCTACAAAGAGGGAATGTTCAAAAATGCTGATTGGGTTAAATGTTCTGCAGACTTTATGCCAACTTCGTTTACAAGGAGAGATAGCAAGATATTTATTTTTGAAGTACAGAATGAAGATGGTACATATAAAAAATGGTACGGTTGTAAAATTCCAGACAAAATAGGGTTACCCGACAGCACTTGTGAACATGCAGGTTCATTCAACTTTTTTCATAATGAAGTATGGATATGGAGTAAGCTATATTTCTATGTTCCTGTACCCAAAACCATTGATGAAGAGGACATCATTAGGTTATACATCTGGAACAGCGACAGAGGAGAGATGTTTTTTGACGACTTAACCTTAGAGTTGTACAAGGAGAAATAACGATAACAATCCCGTTATTTATATTACTCAGGATAAAAAATCGAAACGATTATCTTTGCCGCAAATATTTAAACAATAGCTATGAGTTTCATAACTGACATTATCGCCCGCCAGATATTGGATAGTCGCGGGAATCCTACTGTTGAAGCAGATGTATATACCAGTGATGGTTATATGGGCCGTGCTGCTGTGCCATCAGGTGCGTCTACCGGCAAGTACGAAGCTGCTGAACTTCGTGATGGTAACAAGAAGCAGTATCTGGGCAAGGGAGTTGGTAAAGCAGTAAATAACATTAATGCTACACTTGCTGAAGAGCTTTATGGTTGGGATGTTACAGACCAACGCGGTATCGATTCTGTAATGCTGGAGCTGGATGCTACTAAAAATAAAAGCAAGCTGGGGGCAAATGCTATTCTGGCGGTGAGCCTGGCAGCTGCAAAAGCAGCAGCACAGTCTTCAGGTTTGAGCTTGTACCGCTATGTAGGCGGTGCTAATGCAAAAACACTACCAGTGCCTATGATGAACATTTTGAACGGTGGTGCACATGCTGACAATAAAATAGATTTTCAGGAATTTATGGTAATGCCTATAGGGGCAGCTACTTTCAGTGACGGTTTGCGTTGGGGTGTAGAGATATTTCATAGTCTGAAGTCGGTATTGAAAGACAAGGGATATAGCACGAACGTAGGTGATGAAGGTGGTTTTGCTCCTGATATTCAGAGTAACGAAGAGGCTATTGAAACTGTATTGAAAGCTATTGAAAAAGCCGGTTACAAGCCGGGTGATCAGGTAGCTATTGCTATGGATGCTGCAATCAGTGAGCTATATGATAAGAAGTCTAAAAAATATGTGTTCAAGAAAAGTGATGGCAGGAAGCTGAGCAGCGATGAGGTTGTAGAGTACTGGGTGAACTGGTGCAAGAAATACCCGATAGTAAGCATTGAAGACGGTATGGATGAGGATGACTGGAAAGGCTGGAAGAAGTTGACAGAGGCAATTGGCGATAAAGTACAATTGGTTGGTGATGATTTGTTTGTAACCAATGTTGACCGCTTAAGTAAAGGTTTGAAGCAGGACGTTGCTAACGGGTTGTTAGTGAAAGTAAACCAGATAGGTTCTTTAAGTGAGACTATTGACGCAGTAACACTGGCGCAGCACAACCGTTATAATACTATCATGAGCCACCGCAGTGGTGAAACAGAAGATAATACAATAGCCGACCTGGCAGTAGCACTGAACTGTGGACAGATAAAAACAGGTAGCGCCAGCCGTAGCGACCGTATGGCTAAGTATAATCAGCTGTTGAGAATAGAAGAAGAGCTGGATACTAACGCATACTATCCCGGAAAAGAGCTTATCTTTGGTAAGTAAGCATATTTAGAGGACATGAAGCAAGCCATTCGCATTGCTACCAACAAATATTTACTCACCCTGATAATATTTGGTGTATGGGTAGCATACTTTGATAAAAACGACTGGTTCACGCAACGTGAGCGTGAGCAGGAACTGGAAGAGGTAAAAAATAATATTTCTTACCTGAGGGCAGAAATAGCTGATATGAAAGAGCAGAGGGATGGTATAAAAACCGACCCCACAGTACTAGAGAAGTATGCCAGAGAACATTATCATATGAAGCGTGCGAATGAAGATGTATTCGTTTTCGAATAAAATAATGCTGATAATATTAAGGGTCGCACTTGGTGCGACCCTTAATATTATGCACCTTTTCTACGTTTTAGTTCTGTATTGATCAATGATAGCTCTCTACCTGTCTGCCCTGCTACCGAAGTGTTTTCCTGTGCACGGCGCATCAGGTAGGGCATCACATCTCTTACAGGTCCGTAAGGCAGATATTTAGCTACATTATAATTACTATCTGCAAGGTTGAAGGATATATTGTCACTCATGCCATATAGCTGTGAGAACCATACACGATCAGTATCATGAGGTATATTATGTTCATGCATGTACTTTGCTGCTTCTTTGCATGAGTACTCATTATGTGTACCTATAAATACAGATATTTTTTCAAGGCGCTTTAGGCAGAAAAGAACGGCCTCGTTGTAATCCATATCTGTTGCGGCTTTGTTGGGTTGAATAGGTGATGTATACCCCATATCCTCAGCCCTGTTCCTTTCTTTTTCCATATAAGCACCCCTAACCAACTTGGCACCCAGAATATATCCTTTCAGGGTAGCTTCTTCGTACGAGGCTTTTAAATAAGGTAGCGCTCCCGTTGTGTATAGCTGGAAGGTATTAAAGATGTTAGCCTGCTGTTTATTGTACTTTTCCATCATGGCATTAGCCAGCTCATTAACAGGATTTTGTATCCAGGTCTCCTCTGCATCTATCAAAACCATTACATCTTGTATGGCTGCAACGCTGCATATAGCTTCAATACGGTCATGCACCCTTTGCCATTCAGATACTTCTTTTTCATTCAGGTCATGCCCTGCATGTATCTTCTCTAATAGTCCGAACCTAGAAAAACCGGTCACCTTTAGTGATATGAAGGGTATATTAGGTTTTGTGCCGGCATATTTAATGGCTTTTATGAACTCAGGTACTGCCTGGTCATATTCTTCTTCGCTCTTTTTGCCTTCTACCCCGTAGTCGAGTATGACCTTTACATTGTACTTGCCGATAACTTCAGCTGTTTGAGCAGCTTCTTCCATAGTCTCGCCACCGCAAAACTGTTGGAAAATTGTATTTCTGACCAACCCTCTGATAGGCAAATGCAGATTCAGCGCCAATTTTGTAAGGGCCATACCCATATTGACAAGGGTAGGTGAGCCCATACTGGTGAATAATAACCTGGCCTTTTTCAGTTCTTTATTAGAACGGTACTGGAATGCTATCTGCGTGTTGTTAAACTCCGGCAACATATGTATTTGATGAATATCGCTGCAAATGTACGTGGTGTGGTTGATGGAAGGAAATATTCAATATAAATAGCGTATTGTCACACCATTGTATAATATCTGCAAAAAGCCCTTAATATCCAAACCTTTAATAGAAATAATTTTGTCTTGTTGTAAGAAGAATACTTATCTTTACGATTCCAACACAATTAAAAAAAGTTTAAAATGATGAAAAAATTACTATTTGTCTTAGCTGCTGCAGTTGTTGCAGGTGGTGCTTCGGCTCAGCAAGCGAACAAGGGTGTTCCTTTCGAGGGTCACACTATGTCTAAGTATGCAGAGCCGGCAGTGTATGAAAATGTGAATGTTCCTTATAATTATCAAGAGGTTAACGCTAGGTCTGCTAGCAAAAATACAGGCCCTGGTGGTTCAAGGTGGTATGACCACTTCTTCTTGGTAGATCAGTTGAATGGTGGTGCACTTGGAAATAACGATTTTGTGTTCCCTATGTGGCACGATTCTACTGTTACTCAGTATTTTGGTGGTACTAGCCCTGGTTACCGTCGTGTAAACTGGAGCTCTATATGCCAGAACATGGATCCATTAAGGTCTAGGATCTTCAACGATCCGGGTTTCTCTGGTCAGCAAGTGATCCAGGTTAAAGAACAGAATTCATATGTAATTGATTCAATAGGCATCAGAGGTGCATACGTAAGGATGCCAAGCAGACCAGCGAACATAGTTGATACGCTTATATTCTCTGTTATCCCTCAGGATACAAGAACTTTCTTCTTATTGAAATCTAATGCAACTTACGGAAGTGAAATTCCTTTGTATACTACCAGAGATACACTATGGGCAAACGCTCCGGTAAATGTTGACAGCATCAACCGTGCTGCATTACCACCGGATGGTATGACTGCTCGTGCTTTCTGGAAAGTGCCTTTGACTGCTGCTGACGGTGATACTCCGCTTTCTAACGGTTCTTACACTACCCGTTCATTCAGGTATGCAGTACCAGGTGGTGGACTTACTATTCCTGCAGGTAATATGTTTGCTTTCACAGTTACTTTCAAGAGTGGTGATGTTTGGCAGAGGAATGTTGACTCTGTGAATATGTTCCACCGTTTCATGCCGGTATCTGCGTCTGTATCGCCAAACTCTGCAATGCCATTCTATCGTGAGCTACAAGTTGGTGGTCAGGCTCTTAACGACAGAAGTATGTCAGGCCTGATGTTCTCTTGGGATAGTTCAAGCTACGACCCTTCAGTATTTATTGAAATATTCAACGAAGTAAGCTACAACTACGAATTCCACGATTTCGCTGCTCACGTAACTTGTGCAGACTGTGATTACGTAAGTGTAGATGATATAGCTACTGAAGTATTCAGCAAGAACGCTTATCCAAACCCGGCTAGCACAATGGTGAATATACCATTCGTACTTAACAGGGTAAATGATGCTACTGTATCTCTTACAAACTCTGTAGGTCAGGTAGTACGTTCACAAAGCTTCAGCCAGGTTCAGCGTGGAGAGGCTCAGTTCAACACAGCTAACCTTTCTGATGGTCTTTACTTCTATACTATTGAAGTGAATGGTCAGCGTGAAACAGGCCGTGTTGCTATAGTACACTAATACAGTTAATTAAACTATATATTATTAAAAGGGTAACGTAATGTTACCCTTTTTCTTTTTTAGGGAACAATACTTTATTATTGTGCATTCTCAACTTTGAGTAGAGTAGTATTGTATATAACTATAAGAGTAAAAGGGTAAACCGAATGGCAAAAAACCTGTTGATAGTGGAGTCGCCGGCTAAGGCGAAAACGATAGAGAAGATACTGGGTAAGGATTTTGAAGTAAAGTCTTGTTACGGACATATACGAGATCTGGAGAAGGAGGACATGGGGATAGATATGAAAAATAACTACAACCCTAAGTATACCGTATCTGACGATAAACAGAAAGTAGTAAAAGAATTAAAGGCACTGGCAAAAAAAGCTGATGAAGTTTGGTTAGCAACGGATGAGGATCGTGAGGGTGAGGCAATATCATGGCATTTGTGCGAAGTATTGGGTCTGGATCCTGCATCTACAAAGCGCATAGTCTTCAGTGAGATCACAAAACCTGCGATACAGAGGGCTGTACAGAATCCGCGCACAGTAAATATGGATCTGGTAAATGCGCAGCAGGCCAGGAGGATACTAGACAGGATAGTGGGTTTTGAGTTGTCGCCGATTTTATGGCGCAAGATGAGTATGCACAATAACCTATCAGCAGGGCGTGTACAGTCTGTAGCTGTAAGGTTGATAGCAGAACGTGAAAGAGAGATCAATAAATTCAACCCTCAGAGTAGCTTTAAGCTGGAAGCATTTTTCAAGGCAAAAGACCTTAATAAGAAAGATGTTACGTTTAAAGCGGAGAGTAATGAAAAACTAAGTGATGAAGATTCTGCAAAGAGCTATCTGAACGACTGTATCGATGCGAAATATACAGTTAGTGATATACAGGTAAAGCCGGCTAAAAAATCTCCTGCGCCACCTTTTACTACATCTACCTTACAACAGGAGGCCAGTAGAAAGCTAGGTTACTCAGTGTCTAAAACAATGTTGTTGGCGCAGAGGCTGTACGAAAGCGGACAGATAACCTATATGCGTACCGATTCTGTGAATTTATCTGACACTGCATTAGAAGGTACACGCAATGAAATAACATCACAGTATGGTGAAAAATATCATCAGCAAAGAAAGTTTACAACTAAAAGTGATAGTGCTCAGGAGGCTCACGAAGCTATTCGCCCTACAGATATGGGTGTAAAGGAGACAGGAAATGCGGATGCGCAACGCTTGTACGAGCTTATCTGGAAACGCACTATGGCCTGCCAGATGGCTGATGCTGAATTGGAAAGAACAACAGCTAAAATTGATATATCTACCCGTAAAGACCAACTCACTGCAAAAGGTGAAGTATTAAGGTTCGATGGGTTTTTGAAAGTATACACAGAAGGCCGCGACGAAGAAGATGGAGAAGAAGAAAACAGTGGTATGCTACCACCGCTTACTGTTGGTATGGATCTACCATTGGTAGAAATGCTGGCAACCGAAAGGTTTACGCGCCCTCAGCCAAGATATACGGAAGCTTCATTAGTGAAAAAACTGGAGCAGTTAGGCATCGGCCGTCCGTCTACATATGCACCGACTATAAGTACGATACAGAATCGTGGTTATGTTGAGAAGAAAGATAAAGACGGTACTCCTAGAGATTTCAGGATACTGACACTTAAAGAAAAGAAAGTAACAGAAGCAACAGAGACGGAGAATACAGGTGCAGAGAGGAATAAACTATTCCCGACGGACCTTGGTTTGGTTGTAACAGATTTTCTGAGTGAATACTTTAAAAAAGTAATGGACTACGGGTTCACCGCACGAATAGAAGAGGAGTTTGATGAGATAGCACATGGTAAGAAAGTATGGCACAAAATGATAGACTCGTTCTATCATCCTTTCCACGATAATGTGGAGCATACTATGGAGCATGCAGAGCGTGCTAAAGGAGAACACCATTTAGGAGAAGACCCTGAGAGCGGTAAGCCGGTAGTTGCACGTTTAGGCAGGTATGGCCCAATGGTGCAGATAGGTAGCACAGAAGATGAAGAGAAACCAAGATTCGCTAAGCTACGTGCCCACCAGAGTATTGAGACCATTACATTTGAAGAAGCAATGGAATTGTTCAAACTACCAAGAAAGATAGGGTTGTTTGAGGGGACTGATGTGGTAGTGAATATTGGCCGCTTTGGCCCGTACGCACAACATGATGGTGCTTTTTATTCTTTGAAAAAAGAGATGGATCCATACACCGTTGAATTGGATGAAGTTGGTCCATTGATAGTGGAGAAGCGTAAGGCTAAAGCGGAGAAAACGATCAAGGTTTTCGAGAAAGAAAAGATACAGATACTGAAAGGCCCGTATGGCCCTTATATAAAAGAAGGCAGGCGCAACTACAAAATACCCAAGGAAAAACACGAAACGGCTAAAGACATTACGCTGGAAGAAGCACAAGCCATTATTGAAGAGATAAAGGCTAACCCTCCTAAAAAAGGTGGTGGAAGAAGAAAGAAAAAGTCGTAATTTAAAGGGTAGGAACAGTGTAGTAGATGCAGCATACTAAAGAAATATCAGCCCTTTTAAAGTTGGTAGATGATCCCGACGCTGAAGTGTTTGATACCGTTGCCGAAAAGTTGATGGCATATGGTACCAGTATCATCCCCAATCTGGAACAGCTATGGGAGGTAACTCCTGATACCGATACGCAGGAGCGCATCGAGATGCTGATACATCGGGTGCATTTTTCTGAGTTACAAAAAGAGTTTTTTGATTGGAGCAATGCTCCTAAACCTGAGTTGCTGAGGGGTGCTATATTGGTAGCCAAATACCAGTTCCCCGAGATGAATGTACCGTCCATCCTCACACAGTTCGACCAGATGCGTCGAAACATCTGGCTGGAGCTGAACAACTACCTTACACCCCTAGAGCAGATAAATATCCTCAACAGTATACTCTACAATTATTATAAACTGAACGGACACGAACTGACAGAACGTGAGCCTAAATACTTTTATATCAATCAGGTGCTGGAGAGCAAGCAGGGTAACCCTTACTCTATAGGGGTGCTTTACCTGGCATTGTGCGAGCTGCTGGATATACCCATATTTGCAATAGACCTGCCCCGGCAGTTTGTGTTTGCTTATATAGATACATTACAGCATTTCTACAGCATGAGTGATACACCCATGCAGCAGATACAGTTTTTTGCAGACCCCCTGAATGGTATGGTGTATACACAGAAGGATGTAGATGTATACCTGAAAAAGATCAATGCAACTGATAAGGAATCGTACTTCAAACCGTTAGACAACAAGCGCATCATTTGCAAAATGCTGGAAGAGCTGGCACTCTGCTACAATTACAAACGTGAAGAAGACAAAGCGTTTGAGCTGCAACAACTGATACAGATAATAGAAGGGGATAGAAAAGAGGAAGAAACAGAGTAAGGTATATTATTTATATACAGATTTCTTTTTAGTCAAACAGTCATTGTCCCCCGTTGGCGGGGGTGTCCGCCTTGTGCGGACGGGGGTGGAGCTTATCATGGATAAAGACCATAAAGACAATTATTCTCACTACAACCGCAAGCTACGCGGCACAGCACACACTTTGAGGAACAACATGACCAAAAGCGAAGCCTGTTTATGGAAGTATGTTCTAAAAGCACGGATGATGAAGGGGTATTCTTTTAGACGACAAAGGCCGGTAGATGAATATATAGCTGACTTCATGTGTCGTGAACTCTCTCTCGTCATCGAAGTGGACGGTATTACGCATGATAACGAACAGGTGGAGAGTTCAGACAACTTGCGCGACAAGCGTTTGCAGGAGTTAGGGTTTACGATTCTTCGTTTCACAAGTAATGATGTGCTAAACCATATCGCTGGTGTGAGAAATGTGATTGAGTTGTGGATAGATGAATTTGAAAAGAAGTCTGTTTGATCTCCACCCCCGTCACTACGTGCCACCCCCGCAGGCGGGGGACATCTTATGTTTTCCTGCGTTAAGAAATAGTAGTGTAATCTCCACCCCCGTCACTGCGTGCCACCCCCGCAGGCGGGGGACATGTTATGTTTTCCTGCGTTAAGAAATGGTAGTGTAATCCCCACCCCCGTCACTGCGTACCACCCCCGGCTGCAGGGGGCATCTTATGTTTTCCTGCGTTAAGAAATAGTAGTGTAACTCCCCAGTCACTGCAAGCTACTCGGCAGGTATATTAGCTGTTATACTTTCGGGGTTTTATTTCTTTTACAGCTTGTGCTACAATTACAAACGTGAAGAAGGCAAAGCGTTTGAGCTGCAACTGTTGATGCAAATAATAGAAGGTTATAGGAAAGAGGAAGAGAAGTAGTACTTTGTATTCTAATTAGATCAGAACTATGAAAATTCCAATAAGTATCATAATTTCTGTTTTAGGCGCGGCTTCTGCAATACTAGTTTCTGTTCTAGGTGCTTGGTTTGCTAATAGAAATAGTATCATATTGCAAACAAGAAAACTTAAGGAAGAACATTATGTAATTTATATGGAAGCTTTACACAAACTTGCTAGTAATAATACAGATAGAGAAAATATCAGTAAATATGTATTTGCTAGAGATAAACTCTTTTTGATTGCAAGTGAGGATGTTATCAGAAAAATATTATCATTCGAAGAAAATGCTGTAGGGAAGAACAGTGATGTACACGATAAGTACCTTACAGAACTTGTAAGAGAAATCAGAAAAGATTTAAAAATTAGGGATAAGAACTTCCCACAAATTTATCTTAAAAAGTAATTTTCCTACTTACTAGTAACAAGTCCGCTAATGCAATAGCTGCTGTAGCCTCTACTACAACAGGTGCGCGTAAGGCAATGCACAGGTCGTGCCTGCCTTTTACAGAAAAGCTTTCTACCTGCTCGGTTGCTTTATTCCATGTTTGCTGCTCCTGTGGGGTGCTGCTGGTTGGTTTTACTGCTACGCGGAACACGAGTTCATTACCATTTGTAATACCCCCGTTGATACCACCTGCATGATTGGTCTCGGTAGTTCCTTTTTCATCAATAAAACTATCGTTATGTTCGCTGCCTTTCATTTTTGCAGCAGCAAAACCACTACCAAATTCTATACCTTTCATTGCAGGTATAGCAAATACCAAATGACTGATATTGGACTCTACAGAATCGAAGAAAGGTTCTCCGAAGCCGATAGGTAATCCATTTATCGTACACTCAATAATACCTCCAATACTATCCTGTTGTTCGATCGCTTTTTCAATGGCTGCTTCTATATCATTATCACCACCGGCTTCTATCAGTGCTGCGTTAATGTTTATGTCTTTCAATACTTTTTTAGCAACAATACCTGCAGCTACCAATGCTAGGGTTAATCTTCCTGATGAATGTCCACCACCACGATAATCATTAAACCCGTTAAACTTTTTATCCAATACAAAGTCTGCATGTCCGGGGCGAGGTGTTTTTCTCAGAGCTTCATAATCTTTAGATCGGGTATTATTATTTCTGAAGAGTATAGTTATTGGAGCACCTGTAGTTGTGTCATTGAACACACCGCTGACTATTTCAGGAAGATCGTCTTCTTTTCTTGGTGTTGTGCCTTTGGCTCCTGCTTTGCGTCTTTCCAGGTCATGTAAAAAGTCCTCTGTTTTCAGAGGTATGCCTGCAGGACATCCATCAACAGTTATTCCCACCGCAGCGCCATGAGACTCTCCGAAAATACTTACTCTGAATATGCGCCCGAAACTATTCATACATTATTCAAGGTTGGTAATAATATCTGCACCTACAGAAGACAAATGTGCGAAAAAATCAGGATAAGATTTATTCACTGCCTCCATGCCATGTATAGTAGTGCGCCCCTTTGCCCTCATGGCTCCTATTGTTGCCGCCATTACTATACGATGATCGTTGTAACTGTTTATCTGTGCATAGTCAAAAACCTCTTTGCCTTCTATCACCAGTTCGTCATCGTGCACCGAGTGAAATATATTGAACTTGTCAAGCAGGTCTGTAATACTCTCCAGCCTGTTGCTCTCTTTATGTAGCAGGCGGGCAATACCTTTAATAGTACTTTCACCCTTACAGGCTCCGGCCAACACTGCTAATACAGGAAACAGGTCAGGACTGTCTGTAGCATCATAATTGAATGCTTGTAATTCATCAGGTTCTTTAACAGTTACTTTATATGGTTCTATGATTAGCTCAGCACCGGCATCTTTCAGTATATCCAGTATTTTTTTGTCAGCCTGTAGCGAATTAGTATCAATTCCTTCAACAGTTATTTCACCATTCAATGCGCCTGCTACTAGTAATGTCGCCGCGCTACTCCAGTCACCTTCAATAGCTGCAAACACATCGATGTCAGCTTCTTCCAGTGGAGTTACTGTGAATGCTTTGTAGTCTTCATGCGTTACCACTTTTCCGAAGTTGGCCAGCACATTCAGCGTCAGGTCAATATAAGGTTTGCTGTTCAGGTTGTTGACAGTTATTGTTGTAGGTTTTGTAACAGTAAAAGCATAAGTAATGAGTAACCCGCTTAAGAATTGTGAACTAAGTGAACCATCAATGGTTATGTCTTTAGGTTGTAACGGCCCTTTGACTGTAATGGGCAAAGTCGTACTATCTGCTTTAACTGCTACTCCAAGTTCTGGTAGAATTTTCACGTATTCAGTAACAGGCCTGTTCAAAAGACTGCCTGCTCCTGTTATGGTTATTTCTTCTGATGATAATGCAGCTATGGGTATGAACAGTCTTGAGGACAATCCGCTTTCACCGCAGTTAATTGTATACTCTTTAGGCGAGATACCAGTATTAGTTACCGTAATTACACCATCATCAGAATGAGTAAGTGTAGCCCCTAATTGTTCGAGTATTTTCAGTGCTGCCTGTTCATCATCAGAATTGCCTGCATTGCTGATGATGGTTTTGCTCTTGTGCAACATTGCTGCTGCACAAATACGTTGTGTAATACTTTTGGATGGAGGAACTGTAATACTACCTGATATCTTGCCCGGTTCAACTATTGCCTGCATTTGTGAATTCTTCTATTGTGTTTTTTATCTGTTCCAGTTCTGTATGCTGAATATAAGCGTTGCCTGTTTCTTTTAAAAGAATAAAATCCACTCCCTTCTTAGTTCGCTTTTTATCCATGCTTATTACACTCATGAGTTTGTTAGTATCTGTATTGATTTCTGTAGGTAACTCATATTTTTCTAACAGGGTTTTAAGTTGCCTGAATACGGCTTTATCAAGTCCATATCCTTCGCTTAGTTTACATGCTATCAACATACCCAAAGCTACTGCATGGCCATGTGGGATGTTATGTACTGTTTCAATAGCATGACCAACTGTATGTCCGAAATTGAGCAGCTTTCTCCTGCCACTTTCTCTTTCGTCAGCCAGCACTATTTTATTTTTCCAGTCAACACATTTATTGATCAGTGAGGTAAGGGCTGCTTTATTGTTCTTATAAAAGCAAATATCATTTTCTGCCAGCTCATCAAATAATTTCTTGTCAAACAGGCAGGCATATTTTATTACTTCTGCAAAACCATTGCTCCATTCTTCAGCAGGGAGTGTATTAAGAAAATCAGTATCGAAGAGAATAAACTCAGGCTGATTGAATGTACCTAACAGGTTTTTTTGTTGTTTATAATTCACACCGTTCTTACCACCTATCGCTGCATCTACCATACCCAGTAAACTTGTGGGCACATATCCGAACTTCACGCCGCGCATATATAATGATGCCACTGTCCCAGTAATATCTGTAACTAGCCCTCCACCAACACCTACGATATATGTTTTGCGGTGCGCTTCGTGTTCCAGCAGTTGTCGGATTATGTTGAGAACACAATCCGTTGTTTTATTTTCTTCGCCAGAGGGTATACTTATTACTGCTTTGAACGGTTTGAATAACTCTCCATATAACCTTGCCACATTGCTGTCTGTAATAATAATACACTCAGATGGCTCTGCCAGTTCTTTCAAATAGGAGAACCTGCTGTTCAGCAGGTACCTTACAGTCTTATCAGGAAATGTAACCGAATAGTGCATTTACACCAAAGTTAAACCGAATGACCGTAAAGACATATATTATGCAGCCTGATAACCGTGTATTAATTATCTATATGTACGAAATGGTTGCTCAATAGGTTATTCGTACCTTTGCACACTCTGAAGTTGTATAGTAATGAGTAGAAAAGGAAAAGTTTTAGTGGCAATGAGTGGTGGTATTGATAGTACCATCAGTGCGTTAATGCTTCATAATCAAGGATATGAAGTAGTAGGCATTACTATGAAGACATGGGACTACGCATCTTCAGGGGGTGGTAAGAAAGAGACGGGTTGCTGTAACCTTGACTCGTTCAACGATGCCCGCCAGGCAGCTGTAGACCATGGCTTTCCACATTATGTGTTGGATATACGTGAAGAGTTCGGGGGGCATGTGATTGAGAATTTCGTTGAAGAATACCTTGCAGGCCGTACTCCTAACCCATGTGTGCTTTGTAATACACATATAAAATGGGCGGCATTATTAAAGCGTGCTAATGCCCTTGATTGTGACTATATAGCTACAGGCCACTATGTTAAGATACGCGAGGAGAACAACAGGCACATAATATCAAGAGCTAAAGACCCGACAAAAGACCAGAGTTATGTACTGTGGGGTTTGGAGCAGGATTGCCTGAGCAGGAGCTTGTACCCCTTAGGCGGGTACCTGAAAAGCGAAGTACGCCAGATAGCATTGGATATGGGTTATGAAGAGTTATCAAAAAAGGCGGAGAGCTATGAAATATGCTTTGTGCCGGATAACGATTATCGTGGTTTCCTGAAGAGAAACAACCCGGGACTTGAGGAAGAAGTGAGTGGCGGGAACTTTGTATTGGCCAACGGAGAAGTGGTGGGTCAGCATGCAGGGTATCCGTTCTATACTATTGGTCAACGTAAAGGACTGGGTGTAGCTTTTGGCAAGCCTATGTTCGTTACTAAGATCATCCCTGAAACCAATACCGTAGTATTAGGAGAAGCGCACGAGCTGAATCAGAGTAAGATGCGCGTGGCAGGTATCAATTCTATCAAATACGATACTATACCTGATAATGCAGAGGCAATAACCAAAATTCGCTACCGCGATCCGGGAAGTGAGAGCAGATTATTTGCTAATGGTGACCAGGTAGAGGTACATTTCGACCATTCAGTAAATAGCATTGCACCCGGTCAGTCTGCTGTATTTTACGAAGGAGACGACGTATTAGGAGGAGGCATAATACAAGACGGATTTGAGTAATAAAGTGCTCAAAATCAACGAAAAGTCATATCTGTTGATATTTTCCTCGATTATGCTTTCTGAAAATATTAACTTTTCGTTTCTTTAGTTATATTTACGGTAATAACATTATTAGAATTATTCGTATGATCAAGAAGTCGCTACCTTTCTTGCTAATGGCTTTTGCGCTGATGGTTGTTACATTTTCCTGTAAAAAACCAGATGACAGGCCTGCACCTCTTCCTGAGAATGAACTATACTATCCTTTAGAAGTAGGCAAATGGGTGATATATGATGTAGATTCAACAATTTGGGATGATACCTTCTGTATCAAGCGTTTCTATAACTACCAGATCATGCACAGGGTAGCAGATACTTTTACAGATGATGATGGCAGAATGTCATACAGAATAGATACACGTATCCGTAGAAAGCCGGAAGATCAGTGGCAGACACATACAGTATTCTATGCTACCAATACGGGAACAACCGTTGAAGTAGCTTATGATGATGCAAGGTTCATTAAGCTGGTATTTCCTGTGGAAGAGCGTGTTACATGGGAAGGTAATGCTTACATCCCTGTTAATGATCCCGATTATAGCTTCTTCAAGAACTGGATATATGAATACAGGAACTACACGAATAATTTCAATACAGGTTTTATAGATTTTGAAAATACTGTTACCGTCAAGCAAATTGACGAACAGGTGAGTGACCCTGAATTGTTTGAGGAGGTATTTGCTTCTCGTACCAAGAGCGAAGAAGTGTATGCAGCCGATGTGGGTTTGATATATCGTGAATACATTAGGTGGACCTACGACCCTACTACAACTAAATGCCGCAAAGGCGTTGGTGTAGTGATGCGGGCTGTGGACCACAACTAAAACCACATGAAAAATGTGCAGATGGATAGGATGGTGTGTGATTTGTTTATTGTTTGCTGCTGATGCGACTGCACAGGCACAATATGGTTTCCGTATAAGTTTTACTGACAAGGGAGGAACGACTCATACATTGAGTAACCCTTCTACGTACCTTTCTCAACGAGCAATAGACAGGCGTACTGCACAAGGTATAGCCATCGACAGTACAGACCTGCCCGTTTCTGCTGATTATATGGACAGTGTACTTACACTCACCAGTGGTAAGCTGCACATGACCTCAAAATGGTTCAACTATACAATACTTCTACTTACAGACTCTTCCAAGATACTTGAACTACAAGGCAAGCCTTTTATTAGCAATATTGAGTACATAGCTTACTATGGTAGCGGCTTGCACAAACCCGGCAAGAGTAACGAAACTACCGGGGGAGAACCTGCAGCCACAGTAGCAAAAACGACAGGCTCAGCAGCATATTATGGGGCTTCTTACAACCAGAGTGCGTTAGTGAATGGGGATTACCTGCACGACCTTGGCTGGAAAGGAGAAGGGAAACTGATAGCTGTATTAGATGAAGGGTTTCAATATGTAGATAATGCTCCTGCTTTTGACAGCCTGATGAGTAGTGGCAGGTTAAAAGATCAATATAACTTCGCAAGGGCTAATACAAATGTATTTATCAGTGGCGCACACGGCACAACATCGCTGTCTACAATGGCTGCCAACCTGCCGGGTACCTATGTAGGCAGCGCACCCTATGCTGATTATGCTCTGTACAATACAGAGATAGGGGGTTCTGAGCAAGTACTGGAAATGGATAATATTGTTGCAGCATCAGAACGTGCAGATAGTGTTGGTGCAGATATAATAACAGTATCTGTCGGTTATGACAGGTTTACACATCCTACCAGCTTCTCTCTTACATATGCAGATATAGATGGTAAAACAACCATTGCCACACGTGGGGTAAATATGGCAGTTACTAAAGGTATATTTTACGTAGTGTCTGCCGGTAATGAAGGTGGGGGACAATGGAACTATATACTAACACCGGCTGATGCGGATAGTGCCTGTACAGTAGGGTCAGTTGGTTTAGATAAGGTGCCCGCAGGTAATAGTGGTTACGGGCCCAACTCTGCCGGACATGTAAAGCCCAATGTGTGTATGCCGGGTAATCCTGCTGCGGTGATACGCAATACCACTACGGCAGCGTTTACAAACGGTACTTCTTTCGCTACGCCACAACTGGCAGGCTGGGCGGCTTGTCTGATGCAGGCCAGCGGAACATTTACACCTTACCAAATAAGAACCGCCATTGAGCAAAGTGCTCATGTATATACTAATCCTGGTGTGCAGCTGGGTTACGGTGTTCCGAACTTTCATTATGCACTGGAGCTATTGAACGTAGAAGACAAGCTGACTATGCCTGATGCTGATAATTGGATAACAGCAGGGCCTAATCCTTTAGAAAACGAACTGACCTTAAGAGTGTATAAACAACTTAACTCGTCAGGGTTGGATATACAACTGACTGATATAAGCGGTAAAGTTGTTTTTGTGCACCATACAGAAGTGAGTATAGGTACAAATACCATTAAGTTATCTCTGCCTCAACTATCCAGTGGAATGTACTACCTGAAGGCTGTCTCAAGCGATGATAAGGCAGTGTTGAAACTGGTGAAGAACTAGCCTTCGAAAATAGCAATGAACATGCTGTCTGCCTGCTGGTCTATGCCGTTTATCAACTCCTGATGTGCTAACTTTAACTTCGTGACTTCTTGTATATGCTCAACTACTGCTTCGTTCTCTTCTTTAAACACAGAGCAGGTAATATAGAATAACCGCCCTCCCTCTTTAAGATAATCAGCAGCGTTCACTGCGATCTTTCTTTGCTGTTTAGCAAAGTCTGTTACACTATCGTGCTTAAAAAAATATAGTTGCTCCGGCGTGCGTGCCCATGTTCCGGAACCGGTACAAGGCACGTCACAAATGATGTGGTCAAACTCCTGTCCTTTGAACTGTTCTTCTAACTTAGCGTTATCGGCTACATCTATTTTATGCGTTTTAGGGAAGATGTGACTGTACAGTCTGAAACGCTCTTGCAGGTTTGTAAGAATGGTTTTACGTGTATCTGTAGCGGTAAGGTCTATAAGAGGTTCTTTATCCTTCAATGCCAACGATTTACCGCCTGCCCCTGCACAGGCATCCCACCAATGCTCATAGGGTTGTGGTTGAAAATAGTCTGTTGTCTTTTGTGATGAAGCATCCTGAACCACATATACAAAAGGAGGCAACAACCTGTTGATGGGCGAACCATTAGACAGAGACAGGCAGTCATTTCCTAAGTCAGTGAATTCTACTTCTGCTTCCTGCAATACTTCCAGTATCTGCTCTTTTTCTTTTCTGACACGAATGAATAACTGCGGTTGTGCCAACATATTATTCAGCCATTCAGTAGTACTAATACCTTTTGACAATTCAATATAGTATGGGAATATCTGATCAATATCTATATCCAACTGCTTTACCTGGCTGGGAGGATAGTAAGGCTCAATAAGTCTTAACAGGTGCTTGTTGCTTGTTTTACACAGGTGCAGACAAGCGGTCATATGTTCTTCAAAAGGAAGCTTGTTTTGTATGGCTTTGCTGCAACGAAACCAGCTGTAGCACATTTCGCTCAACATTTTTCTGTCTCTGCTACCCAGCTTAGGGTGTTGCTTATAATAGTTTTTAAGGAAGAAATGTAAAGGCTCATCTCCCTTGTATTCTTTGAGTATAGTTTTGCTGTGTTGCCAAATGAACTGCATAGCTGGCAAAGGTAGATATTAGTTTCGAGCAATAATTAATGAAAGAATAGTGTTACAATATAAAGCCTGATGTTATGAAATATGTATTGATAGTATTGCCATTATTCTTATTGGCCTGTGAAGGTAAGCAGGTAGAAAGCAGAATTAGTGAAGCTGTTCTCGACAGTCTCAGAGAAGATAGCTTGATGAAAGTAGAATGGAAGCACTACGATAGTATGCATAAGAGAGCATTAAAAAAAATTGACGAACCTGTAATAAAAGACTACGAAGGAGTGATTTACAGGTATGTATACGGCAGACCTTTTGACGGTTACCAGTCTTTCTTTACTGTTTATGTAGATACTGCCGGCAAAGCATATCTAGACAGCAAAGTAGTTGTATTTGCATACCAGGGAACACAATCTGTGAATTTATATGGTTGGATCGAAGTTAAAGACGATACGGTATTGAACAGCACGAGACAGGCACTTACAGATGAACAATATTGGGATTTCTTTAAAATATTACGCGGCAGTTATTATTGGGCTTTAGGTGAGATATATCCGAATGGTTCGGGCTATTTAGATGGGGACTATCTAATGTTTGAATGTAAGTCGAAACAGCCTGGTAATTACGATAGTTTAGAGTACCATCAGGTGGGCATACATGTTCCTTTTGATGGCAGCATTACAAGAGGATGTTTATACTTAGCCCGAATATCTGAATTAAAAGAGAGCGAATACGTTGATCACTACTTATCAGAAAAACTAAACAAGAATAGTGAAGGGTTATAAACAAAAAAGCCGCCTCGGTTTAACCGAGACGGCTTTTACTATTGAATGAATCTTATTATTAAAGTTCTAACAAAGACTGTACAGGATCTTTACCCAGTAGCATTTGCTCAGGGTTTTCCAATAGTTCTTTTACACGTACTAAGAAGCTTACAGACTCGCGTCCATCCACTATACGGTGGTCGTAACTAAGAGCGAGATACATCATAGGGCGTATCTCAACTTTGCCGTTGATAGCAACAGGGCGTTCTTCAATTTTGTGCATACCCAATATCGCACTTTGGGGGATATTCAGAATAGGCGTAGACAACAACGAACCGAACACACCACCATTGGTAATAGTGAAGGTACCGCCGGTCATTTCTTCAATGGTCAGTTTATTATCACGAGCTTTGGTAGCCAGTTCTTTTACAGCAGCTTCTATCTCTGCCATGCCCAGTGTTTCTGCATTGCGGATAACAGGTACAACCAGCCCCTTAGGTGCAGATACTGCTATTGATATATCACAGTATTCGTGGTAGATGATCTCTTCACCGTCAATGTAAGCATTTACAGCAGGCCAGTCCATCAAAGCATAGCAACAGGCTTTTGTAAAGAAGGACATGAAACCAAGGTTCACTCCATGTTGCTCCCTGAATGTTTCTTTGTGCTGCTTGCGTATCTCCATGATACGGCTCATGTCTACCTCGTTGAAGGTAGTGAGCATGGCAGTGCTGTTCTTCGCTTCAACCAGTCTGCGACTAACTGTCTTGCGCAGCTTGCTCATTTTCTCACGTTTCTCTTCTCGGCTGGCAACACCTTCATTCAGTCTTCCCGGATGTTCAAGTGCAGCCAAGACGTCTTTTTTCAAAATGCGTCCGCCTTCACCACTACCTTTCACATCAGATGCTTTCATTTTATTATCTGCCATCATCGACTTGGCTATCGGGGTGGCTTTTACATCTTTCAGTGACTCTTCTGATTTGGCTTTACTTTCTTTTGCAGGTGCTTCTTTCTTTTCCTCTTTCGGAGCTTCTTCTTTTTTGGGCTCAGGTTCACTAGCACCTTCCGGCCTTTCGGCCGTCTCGTCTATCTTACAGGCAATATCACCTATGTTCAGGTCAGTACCTTCTTCAGCTACTACATGTAGTATACCTGCCTTTTCTGCATTCAGCTCGAATGTGGCCTTTTCAGACTCCAGTTCGCAAAGTACTTCATCGCGTTCTACCCAGTCTCCATCACTCTTCAACCATGTAACAAGCGTTACTTCACTAATGGATTCACCTACTTCAGGCACTTTTATCTCTATCATGGAAAAATGAAAATTTCAGTCCGCTAAATTAGCAAACCCACGTGGATTATTCAAAAGAGGTTTTCAGCCCATTAGTTAGTGTGTTCAACGACTGATGGCAATACCCCAACGGCATAGTAAAAGGCCGATTATCAGGCTCAAAAGCGTATAAATGAGCGCAGTATTGCTTTGTTTGTCCGTCATGAGGACATTATTCTCTAAAACGAATGTAGAGAAAGTAGTAAATGCACCGCAGAAGCCGGTACCTATTATCAACCAGCTGGTATTATCTAACTGGTTGCGCTGTACCAACCCGAATAACAGGCCTATGATGAAACAACCTATCACATTCACCAGGAAAGTAGCATAAGGAAAATGATCTGGGAGAAAGCGGTCTGTAAGCAGTTTCACCCCATAACGTGCCACACTCCCGAAGAAGCCACCCAAACCGACCAATAGCAGTGCGCGTATCATCAGTCAAAAATCAATAAATATTGCTCAAAAAGCAAACCTCCCGCCATAAGGCAGGAGGTTTTACGATAGTCTATACGCTGTTACGGACGAGTACTGATAGTTACCGATTTACTTTTTTCATTATCATCATGGTCAATTACTGCTATGAACCTTACCTCCAGGTCTGTACTGTTTGCCACACTGTTAGGCCAGCTCTGGTTGATGCTGATCTTATCATCATGAGTGTGCCCCTCTGTTTCATACAAAAGTGCTCCTGAATTTTTGTCTGTTATTTTGATGATATAACCGTGCATCTGGCTGATGTAACGAATATCTGCTTTCAGTGGAATGTCGTCTCCTTTTTTATAGATGTCACCATTTTCCGGTAATATTATATTGATACTCAGGTCTTCCTGTTGTATCGGCGTTACCTCTTCTCTCTGGCAGCTTGTTATTGTAACTATTGATAAGAGTGCTGCAACTGTTGCAATTTGTCTCAATTTATTTTGTTTTAGAACATTAATAATATTCCGGCATCTGCACGTTGTATGGCGGTAATGTCGCCATTAGCATATGCTTGCGCTACTGGTTTGTAAAAGGAGAGCTGTACACCAAAGCTTTTATAGTACGCTTGTATACCTGCAACGGCAGACAATATATATCCACCTGTTTGCCTGTTCAGCCATCCTTTATCATAGTTATCATGGTCGTGCAGGGCGTATTCATACCGTATGCCTGCTTGTGGCAATATGGCTATCTGTTTCATATTCAACCAGTAAAATCCCAGTAGTTGTGTATTCAGCCTGTTGCCATATTTATAATTGTATCGATTTGGTGTGGTGATGTTGTATGCAGCATCCAGATTCAGCCCCGTTTTTTTATACTTGAAAGTATAGTTCAGATTTAAGGGTATATCCCATGCGCCTGTTCCGGGTTGCATGTTCGGCAATCCTGCTTTGTCCAGCTCACTTACACCCAGGTATCTTCCTGTTGGTGCCTTTACGCCACCACCTAATTGAAGTCTGTGCCTTATCGTGTTCATAGAGCTGTCATTAGTTTGCAACAGGTTATAATTAACCAACACGGTTATATCGCCGATACCTGATATGTTACCGCTTGCACCTGACTGTTTACGCAGATTGTTCCTGTATGGTAGAAACGCAAATATCTGCCACCTTTTTCCTATGAAAACTCTACCCCACAGTTGTACGGTATGGTAATACTCTTCTGAATATATATCAGGCTGAGTATCGCTCAATGGGCGTTGTATGCTATTGAACGTGTTGTTTTGGTATTGTATGCCTGCAAAGTGCCTGTTCGATTGTGGTAGCAAACCAAGGTTTTGATTGGTAATGGAACAACCACAGGCATCGCAGGCATTAGCTGTATGCCATGTACTGATGCACAATAGCAAACAGCCAATGATATTTTTTATCATGCTGTTATTTTATTAGATGATCTGTTTCTGCCTTATAGCAGCTTATATAGTAGATCAAATAATATCAGGCGGGTGGAAACAGCTTGAGAGGTGGGTGAAACTATAATTTGCAGTGTACGCAGTATTTAGCTCAATATCCTCTTCTTCTGTATAGTAGTATTTGAGGGTAGTATTATTAAAGAAAACAGGAGATTCTACCTTAACTATTTTAATAGTGTTTTTCTCACTTTCTTCAGATGAGCCTTCGGCATCTACTTTATCCAGTTGTTTTTTAAGGTAGCATTTACCGTTACACTTAAGCACGGGTTTGTCTTTGTTCTCGCAGAATTTTTTTGTGATGTATGCTGTATTAGCATTGTAATACGCTACCATGCCCAGTTTGGTTACGAAATGGTAACTCATGCTCAACATCAGCAATATGGCCAAAGCGATCTTCACTGTGGCGAAGTTAGCTCAAAAATCTGTTCTGATAAGCCTCAATAAACAATAAAGCTGCTCAAAGAGCAGCTTTATTGTTCAATAGTTTTATGTATAATTTCTTATTATGGATTCTGCTGAGAATAATATAACCACTCAAGGTAAGGGTTGGTGATGTGCAAATTCAACTCGTAGGTACGTGCAAATGTATCTATGATCTTAAATGGTGCACCACCATATGTATTCCACTTTTCAGTACCTAAGGTCGTATTGGTACCGATAGCATGTATATAATAATCTCCGGGCTTCAGGTTAGGAAATACTGCAGTAGGTCTTCCGTTTAATACTGTTACCGTTATTGCAGTATCATAATCAACAGTATCAACAAAAAATTCTGTAGAGTTATAACGAATAAATACCCTTGCATCAGACAGGTCCTCATCGTGGTATTGAGGGTGAACCCTGAGTGTTGCATTACCACCCGGTCCTGAAGCTTCTTGCTTAGGTACTATTTCTTCATTTTCTCTTACACAACTACCTACCAATAGGGATCCCAATGCTACAATGGCTATGTTCTTTATTATACGCATAGTGCTTAAAGATATAATTAGACCCCAATTTATAAAATATCTCGCATAAAAACATATAGTTCGGTAACGTAAATATGACAACCTTGTTGCTTTAAAGCGCGTCTTATCGGTTACATTTGCTGTTGTAGAGGTAATTGTACGAATATGGGTAGGATCAGTTCTGTTATATGTCTGCTTCTGGTAAGTACTGTGGTGATCAGTTCTTGCTGTAAAAAACGCCGTTATTGTGATGCAGGGCAGATCGATTTTGCAATAGTAGGCTATGAGCGGATACAAAGCAGGCATATTGTTTTAAAGAAGTATGCAATCGGAGGTATAAAACCGCTTGACTCAGGCAGGTATGTGTATAATGGGAACAGGCCTGATACTTTTGATATTGATACCTTATACTTTGCTGATTATACAACTGTAGATAACAGACTGAAAGTGACTGCCGGAAATGATTGGGAAATTCATATACCCGGTGCAGGCAGGGTATTTAAAATATCAGAAATTATCGAGTCGGATAATCGTTATGAGATGGTGCGCTGCGGAGATGATGAGACTAAATGCAACAAGCAGGTAACAGGTTATCTTATGAACGGTCAATGGTTGACCACAAGTTTTATATTTATCCGGTAAAATTACTGTGCTGTGCTTAATGCTGCCGGCTTCTTGATGATCACCTCATCAATATGGTTAGCACGTTGTTGCTTCTTTTCTTCTTTTGCTACAAGGTAAAAAGCATATTGCATATATAGCTTTAATACGATTCCTACAGGATATGTCATTAATTTTCTCATGACTGTGTTTTTACTCTTTGATAGTTTGTTTGTAATGTTTGTGTTTGTTTTGTGCAAACTTCAATTTCCGTTTGCTGATACAAATATGCAACGCCTGTACCCCTATTGTGCAAAATATCGTTAGCCTTAACCTCTGCTTTGTAAACGGTTAACAATCAATTAGGAAAAGCAGAAACATTGCCTTAGTTCTTTGTAGCTTTATATATGTTTAGAAAACAACTGTTTATTGGTGTCGTATTTCTAGTAACTGCTCTGCCTGTATTAGCCCAGGTAGAGTTAGGTGTAGGAGCAGAATTGGGTGCGCCGCTCATGTTCAACGGAATAGTAAAAGGGCACAATCACGCGTCCGGAGCACCGGGAGTTCGTGTAACTGCATCCTATACGCCTAAAGATGCAAGCTTTACAGGCTCTTTGGTAGCTGGTTTTTCACCGATGATATTGCCGGTGGTAAGGTTCAATAACGGGCAGGACGTGTTGTACATGAATTTTACCAACACAAATCTGTCACTGTTCGGACGGTTTAGAAAAGAGATGAAAAACGATGCAGTACTCCTATTTGGCCCGGGTGTAGGTGTGAATATGCTGAATGGCAACAGGGTGCAGATAAGTAAACGTTCTGAGGTAGAGATCAACAGGGTGATAGAAGATTCGTCTGTATATAATAAAACCACAGTACCATCATTCTATATAAATATAGAATATATGCACCCGTTGGGGGATAAGGGTTGGCAGTATAGCATAGGCGCACAACTACACTATATTTACTTTCTAGATCAGGGTAATACTTATCGTGTTGATATTATTGATGAGCAACTGGCTTATTACAGTCTGCAGCCTGAATTGACAGGTCATATGCTGAACCCGATGGTATTTGTGAATCTGTATTATAGATTAGGTAGCCGGTGAGTAAAGTTTTGACAAATACTTAGCAGGACATTATACCAATATCATGTATTTTTGAAGGGATGTGGTATAATTTTTCTTTCCTGAGGAGGACGGTTTTATTTCTATTCGTATTTATTCCTTTTTGGAGCGCAGCACAAACGACACAAAAATGTGGTTTCAGCAGATTAGCAGAGTCTGTAATGAGCCAACGCCCTGATTATGCAGATACGCTTGAGCTGGTCAGAAATGGTGACAGGGGCAATGTGCGTTCAGCATCAAAAACTACCTTGTCAACAGAGGCGACGATACCTGTTGTTTTTCACATTGTGCTTACCAAAACACAGTTCGACTTTTTGGGTGGGACAGAAGGAGTAGAGCGCAGAATAGATTCACAACTGATCGTAATAAACAGGGATTTTGCAGGTACTAATTATGATCGCTCTGCAATCCCGTCAGCGTTTCAGTCGGTATTCGGCAATAGCAATATCAGGTTTGCATTGGCACATACTGCACCCGATGGGTCTGCAACTCCAGGCTATGAGGTGACGTTCACTTCTAGGCAAGGCTTTGAAGTTGATTTCGGTACGGGTTCAGGTTTTGGTTTCAGCGGAGCAAAATATACATCGTCAGGTGGAGCAGCAGCCTGGGATCCGTATAGCTATCTGAATATCTGGGTCATAAATCCGTTAGAGAATGGTACCGCCTCTAATATAGTAGGCCTCGCAGTGCCTCCATATTTTACAAGGGGTAATGGCGGGCTCCCGCTACAGGAAGAAGGACTGGTACTGCATCATCGTGGCTTCGGGAAGAGGACATTCCTCGGAGAATCTTTTGTTGATGGTTCAGATGGTGGGCGTACACTTACACATGAGTTAGGGCACTATTTCGGTCTGTTACATATATGGGGCGATGATGACGGGCTTTGCCCTGGATCAGGAGGTATGGACGATGGGATATCTGATACACCTCCGCAGGCATATTCATCTTCAGACTGTCCCCAATTCCCGGAATATGACGCATGCTCACCTGATGGTAATGGTATCATGTTCATGAATTATATGGACTATATTGATGATGCCTGTGCTTTGATGTTCACCGACGAGCAGGTAGCTCGTATGCACAGATATGTAGTTTCCGGTGGTGATGCTTACGGGTTAACACAGCACCCGTGGCTTTTAGAATATCCACCTTCAGTAGTGTATGCAGTAAATGATTATACAGTTTATCCCAACCCTGCTGACGATCAGGTGAATATTGTGTTCAGGCATCCTGCAGTTGGTTTAAAGTCCATAAGAGTGATAGATATTATGGGGCGCGTATTGGCGGTAAAAGAATTTGACTTCAGTGCGGCATTCTATTCATTCCCAACAGGAGGATTGAACGCAGGAGTATATTTTATTGCATTGGATTTTACAGATACAACTGAAGTACACAAGGTGTTAGTGAGATAACGGTTTTTTGATCAGGCTCTTGTTTTCACTCATCATATCTATGATGATAAATGCAATGCCTACTATGATACCTGTGATAAAACCACCTATATGGCCACCATTATCAATATTGGTTTCATTAAAGACAAGTATCAGTTCAACAATATTTACCCCTAATACAAGAAAGAGTATTTTTCTGTCTTCCTTTTTTACTTTACCGAATAAGAATAGGGCCAGTAATACCCCTGACATGCCTGCGATCGGTATGGATGCTCCGGCTGATACTGTGTACATTTTCCATAAAAGGCTATTGATACTGCCCAGTATCGAGCAAGTGATGTAAGCAGCTAAAAATCTCTTTCTGCCTATATAGGGCTCAAGAATACTGCCGATCGCAGCAAGTGAAAGCATATTCCCGAAAAGGTGCCCGAAACCCATATGCAGAAATGAATTGAACAACAACCTCCATAATTGACCTGACATCAGGCCTTCTGCACTGTTACCTCCAAATGCCTGTATCTCAGCAGCATTCAGGTATACCGCACTTTTACCTGCTAATACCAGTATAATATAATACAACACATTGCTGATTATGAGAATAGGAGTGATATACAGCCCCGACTTATCCGGCATAAAGAATTGCAACAGTCCTCTCTGTCTTACTCTGTAGTCCGGTTCTTCGTACAGCCAATACCCGTCTCTGTCTTTAAATCTTCTCCAGTTGGTAAGTTGTAGTTTGGGTAACAGCACTGCCAATATAAATATACCTGCACCGGCCACGAGGCAGAGTAATAGTTTTATTAATGGATCAAGGTATCTTCTACCGAATGGCTCGCTAACTCTTTTTATTAGTACAGGATCATCTTTTTTGAAGTAGTATACACTATATAGTGTATTGAGAATATGATCTCGCTCATTACAATCGGGTAATACTTCAAAATAGGTGCCTTTTTGGGGCGCAATATTATTATCTGCTTCTCTTACGCTATCTACAAATTGTTGTTGTACTGCTTCAAACTGAATTTTATTCATGCCAAATGCACGTACACGTTTTCTATAAGTGCCTGCATGCCATAAGTTGTCTAATATTACCCCGTTCTTGTTTTTGAAAAGCAGTAGCAGTATAACATACCATATCCAACCCGGCCCCTTTGCCTTCAACATCCGGTAGTATAGCCCCTGCAACTGTCGAAAGTTCAAAATCCTTTATCACATAAAAACGCTCAGGATCATTAATGTTAATATCTTCTGCACTGTTAACAGTATATAGCTTATATGGTGCAGATAGAATGAATTTTGTTGCCGGGGTAAGGCAAAGTGTAATAGAGCTATATGCCAGTACTATATAAAATATGTATGCACTACCTGTGTACAATATTGTCAGACGCTTATGCAGTACTGCGATCACTAACACCAGCGGTAGCAATATTGGTATCCAGAAGTTGAGCAGCATACCAATGAACGGTTGCCATGCAAGGTGTGTAATATCGAGCACGTACTGTAGTAGCATGTATCCCGCGATGGTACTGCCAAGTAGAATAAGGTAGGGAATGATTATTGTACGAAGCTTTATGCGCAGTGGGTTCATTATAGCTTATAGAGATGTTAAATATCTGCTTGTAAAGTATATAATATTTGATAACTCTGACACTGCACGATCCAAATTATATATTTTCGCTTTATGAAGAAGGTCTTATCGTTACTTTTTGTTTCGTTTTGTTTTGTGGCATGCGAAGATGATACAAGTAAAGATGAAAACTCAGTTTTTTACAAAGAGCCTGCACTAAAAAGTGTAACGGAGGAAATAGAAAAAAATCCTGAAAAGGCAAGCCTGTATTTTGAACGAGGTGTAATACTGGACAGGCTAGAGCTGGATACACTAGCATTGAAGGACTACAAAAAGGCTATCTCACTCGACTCTACAAAAGCAGAATATTATAGTGCTATTGGTGATATGCTCTTTGAACATAAAGATCTGGAAGGTAGTGTGCAGTGGTTAAGCAAAGCACTGGAGATAAACCCCAATGATAAAAGAGCACACCTGAAAGCTGCAAAGATGTTCCTGTATACAGAAGATTATAACCGAGCATTCGAGGAGATAAATGCTGTATTACGTCAGGATGTGTATAATCCGGAAGGTTATTACCTGAAAGGGCTCATATATAAAGACCTGGAGGATGTTGACAGGGCTATTTCCAGCTTTCAGACAGCTTTGCAGGTAGCCCCTGATTTCAGAGAGGCAATGATGCAACTTGGTATCATGTATGGATTAAAAGGTGACCCTGTTGCTTTAAAGTATTATGAGAATGCGTACAAGTTAGACTCAACTGATGCGGCACCACTTAACGGTAAGGGTGTATACTATAAAGACAAAGGTGATTTTGAACTGGCAAAAAATGCCTTTATTGATGCAATAAAAGTGGACAGGTATTTTCTTAGTGCATACTACAACCTTGGTTATGTATACATGCAGCAAGACTCTATCCAAAAGTCGTTAAGGCAATACGAGATCGTTACAAAGCTAGACCCTGCCAGTGCAGAAGCGTACTATAGCCGAGGGTTATGTTATGAGTTGTTGGGTGATATGGACAATGCAATTGCTGATTATGAACAAGCGCTCAAATTTGATAAGGATTATTCAGAGCCTAAAGAGCGGTTAGCTGAAATAAAGAAAGGTGGGTAGACTATTAAGAATATTATCGGTATTGATATTTGTTGCCTATACAGGCAATGCACAGGAGTCTTTTTCTATGAACAGGATACCTCTGGACAAAGAAATAGACATTACATTATTAGGTGCAGACGAAGAGTTGCTTAACTGTTACAACATGTACGGTTTCAATTATTTTGATGGAAGGGATAGCATAATGGGAGAGTTTGTTGTATATAAAGATCAGGATACTTTAAAAGGTAAGGAGCATGTGAAAGTGAAACTCAGCCGTGTAAAAGAGTTCTCTGTACATACTAAAGATGGGTGCAAAAGTATGCCTACACCAAATGGTATCCGTATCAATTATCGTAGTGGGAGGGAGGAGTTATACCTCAACTTTGACCCCGAGGGTCCGGAGCCTGTTTTTATACTATGTAAGTAGTATATTAGTATTCGTGCTAAGGATAAAATGCCTCTTCAAATTCTTGTCATTATTTGTACCGCTATGTTGTGTCGGTATACTTGCTTATGCCCAAACAGGCAAAAGCGAAAAAACGGCACCTAAAGACACTATTGTAGTTATAGAGCAGGAAAAGAAAGCCAGACAACCTGTGGTGTCTCCTCTTTTTCAGGAAAAAGTAACAGTGATAAAACTTGGTGATACCACCAAAAAGAAAAAAAGGCCTACCTATAAGGATACTGTAATAGTAGTGAGAAAAGCACTGACGAAAGAGCAGCTTAAAGAAAGAGAAGAAAAGCGCATAAGGGAGCAGTTAAAGAAAAATAACTTCTGCGAATGTGTAAAGATGGATGTGAATGCGCCTGAGATACTAAAAAGAGGCACCTATCTGAACTATGATGTGATCTTCAAAAATGACTGTGAAATAGATGTATGGATAAGTACAAAACATTTCAGGAGCAGGCCGGAAAACTCTTTTGGTAAGCCGGTTAAGGAACTACGTAAACTGAGCTTTGTGAAAAAGTTCGGAATGCCCGATTTCGTTAATGTAAAGCCTGGTGAGAGCTATGCATTTAAAATGTCTGATGATGTGTTTTTTCAGTATGACTTGAACAAAGGGGAAGCATACACCTTTTACTTTGAGCATCGAAATTTCGGTGACAGGTCAAAAGATGCTCCGGGAAAAACATATCTCTGCGGACAAAAAAGAACTAAGCTGATAGTTGTTCGGTAGTGTTACAACAAAAGGACCGACAGCACATAATCCATCAATAATATCAGGATACAACTAACAACTACTGAAGTGGTTGAAGCCCTGCCTATCTCAAGCGCACCACCTTTTACATGGTAGCCGTAATATGATGGTATGATTGAAATGATAAGCGCAAATGCTACAGCCTTTACCATAGCGAAGAACAGATTGTAAGGCACAAACTCAAGTGTGAGTCCTTGATAGAACTGCTCTTGTGTAATAATGCCTGAAAAGATACCTGCAATGTAACCGCCGGAAATACTGATAGCAATAGATAAAGTAATAAGGCACGGTACAATAAATACTGCTGCAATTATCTTAGGCAAGACAAGGTATGCCTTGGTATTAATACCCATTATCTCTAGTGCATCTATCTGCTCGCTTACACGCATGTTGCCGAGTTCAGAAGCTATTTTACTACCTACCACACCGGCCAGAACTATACATATTACCGTTGGCGATAACTCCAGTATGGTAGAGTCACGATTTATCTGTGCATATACTGGTTTGGGCACCAAAGGGCTGATGAGCTGGTAAGCTGTCTGGATCGTTAGTACTGCGCCAAGAAAAAATGAAATGATGACAACTATGGGTAGTGAGCGGATGCCTATGTCATTACATTGAGACATAAATTCTTTCCAGTACACTTTTGTGTTTTCAGGGCGGGAAAAGGAGCCTTTTAGCATGATAGACAGGCGCCCCATATGTTCAAAAAACCGTTCTAATACCATAGTCGTTTACAAATGTAAACAGTTTGAGGTATAAAAAAACTGCCGTGAGAATATCACGGCAGTTCTTAACTATAAATTATAGACCGTTTACGCCATTTTCTTCAGTTCTTCTATCTGCGCATCACGGTCTACTTCATCTTTCAGCCTGTCTTTCTTGTCCATATCAACAAGTACAGGTGCTGCAACGAATATAGATGAATAAGTACCTGTAACGATACCGATAAGCATTGCAAATGCAAAACCTCTTGTTACCTCTCCACCGAATATGAAGAGAATAAGTATTGTAATAAATACTGTTAAAGAGGTCATGATAGTACGGCTCAATGTATCGTTAATGGCACGGTTGATAACAGTGCGCTTTCCTTCTTTCGGATTCTTACGGAAATATTCGCGAATACGGTCGAATACAACCACGGTATCGTTCATTGAGAAACCGATAACGGTAAGTATAGCAGCAATAAAGTGCTGGTCAATCTCAAGTGAGAATGGCACCAGATCTTTAAAGAAAGAGAATACAGCCAGTGTTACAAATATATCGTGGAACAAGGCCACCAACGTACCCAATGAATACTGCCACCTTCTGAATCGGCCGAATATGTATAACGATATCGCTATCAAGGCAAGGAAAGTAGCCCATTTAGCACCGCTGATAAGGTCATCGGATATGGTAGGTAATACTGTCTGCGATTGCTGTATGTAATCAGATACGAAATCGTCCATTGTTACATCAGCCGGAAGGAAATTGTTTTCTTTCAAACCGTCAAAAAGCTTACCTCTTACTTTTGCATCCACTTCTGGTCCTGATTCTTCTATCAGGTAAGAAGTAGTGATATTCAGTTGGTTTTCAGAACCGATAGTTTTTACAACCGGAAACTCATTAAAGTATGGTTGTAGTTTTTCACGAACCTGTGCAACAGGGTGCACTTGATCAAACCTTACTTTATAGCTACGACCACCGGCAAATTCAACACCATAGTTGAAACCGTTGAAGAAAGACCCGATACCTGCTATCAATACAATTACAGATATTACATAGGCGATCTTACGCTTTCCGATGAAGTCAAAGTTCGCTTTGCGGAATATCTTCTTAGAAAGGCCAGTAAAGTATTTGAAATGACGCTCACGGTTAGTCCACATATCAGTGATCATACGAGAGATCAGGATACCACAGAACATAGATAATAAAAGACCAATGATCTGTGTAGTTGCGAAACCAAGTACAGGGCCAAGGCCGAATATAAATAGTATCACAGCTGTAATAAGGGTAGTGATGTGACCATCCAATACCGGAGAGTACGATCGTCGATAACCATCGAGGACTGCCTGTTGGTAGGTTTTACCGGAGGCGAGTTCTTCTTTTATCCGTTCAAATATGATCACATTGGTATCCACAGCCATACCTATGGTCAACACAAGACCGGCTATGCCAGGCATGGTCAATGTAGCATGCAGCGATGCAAGAATACCTATGGTAAAGAACATGTTTAGTATCAATGCTATGTTGGCTACTATACCACCTGTATTGTAGTATACAAGCATCAGCACGAAGATCAATATAAATGATAAGATCAATGAATTGCGGCCAGACTCAATAGACTCTGCACCCAATGTTGGTCCTACTACTTGTTCCTGTACAATACGTGCCGGAGCTGGTAGTTTACCCGATTTAAGAATGTTTGCAAGGTCAGTTGCTTCCTGTATACTAAAGCTACCACTGATAGATGTATTACCTCCTGCGATCTCACCTTGTACGCGTGGTGCAGAATATACTTTATCATCCAGTACAACTGCAACGAATTTACCTACGTTATCACCAGTCATTTTCCTCCAAAGCTTGCTACCACTAACGTCCATATCCATTACCACTTCAGGCTCACCATTTAGTGGGTTAATGTCCATTCTGGCTTCCGTTACATGGTCACCTTCCAACTTGGCATCTTTAGAGCCCGGCATTGTTTTCAGTGCATATATAGCTAGTGGCGCTTTAGGATCGTTAGCTGCTTCTCTGTTTTGTGCACCGTATACAAACTTTACATTGTTGGGGAACTTATTACGAACTACCTGTAGTTGCAGGTATTCATTAAGTTTTGCTGTGTCTCTTTTAGCTATATATCCTACTTCCGGTATGTCGGGTACGTTGTTATCCTGAGTTACATTCGGATACCATACTGCTAATAACGGGTTTTGTTTGATCAACTCTTCCTGAGAGGCCAAAGCAGATGTATCTGCATTGCCTGATGTATCTGCAGTAGTATTGCCCAGCATGCCAGCAAGGCTGGCTGTGTCAGAGCCATTATCTTCTTCAACGGCAACAGTAGCCTCCTTTGCAGTATCAGCTTCAGCAGAATCTGATACGTCAACACCTGATAAATATGTTGCTAATGCCTGGTTTGCTTCCTGCAATGATCCGATGATCTCTCTGTTAGAGTAGGTCTCAAAGAATTGCAGTTTAGCTGTTGATTGTAAGTATTGGCGCACACGGTCCGGGTTACGAACACCTGCAAGCTCTACCGTAATGATACCTTTTTCTTTATCAAGGTTAACGTTAGGCTGTGCCACACCAAACTTATCTACACGGGTAAGTATTACCTTGTGTGTACGTACAATTGCATCCTTTGCTTCCTTATTTATCTCAGAAAGTACCTCATCATCAGTAGATGTAAGCGTAATACTCTTCCTGCTTACTTTAGAGAAGTATTCTGCAAGGTTTTTGCTTGGGTTATTTGCTTTAAAAGCTTCACCGAAAAGTGTAACGAAGTTGGCCTGACTGTTCGCTTTTGCTTTATTGGCATCTTCGATCGCCTTGTTGAGTATAGGGTCGTTCGGCCTGTTCGACATAGAGCGTACCAACTCATCAAGACTAACTTCCAAAGTTACGTTCATACCACCTTGCAGGTCAAGGCCCAGGTTTAGTTCCTGTTGCTTAACATCTGCATAAGTATAATCCCTGAAAAAGGCTTTCATTACTACCTCTGCCTGCATACTGTCAGTGATCTGCTCATAGTATACATCAGTCAGTTCTGCCAGTTCGGCTTCGTTAGCATCGGCTTTTTCAAACTTTGCCATTTTCTCGGCCTTAACTCTGGCCTTTTTCTCTTCCCTGTGCGCTACAAAAGTGAATAACAATTGATATAATGATATCAATATGAGCGCTACAGTAAAAAACGCGGTAAAACCTTTTACCAAACCTTTTAGTTGCATAGGTTCTGTCTAATTATGAATTTTTATTATATCTTATCTGAAAACAGAGTGGGCAAAGATAGGATTTAATATAAAAAAATAAAGATTTGCTTCAATGAGATGAAAACTTTGTTTTTAGCATCAATTTGCAGTTAATAAATAGATAATTCTTTTAGTATTTTATTAACGAAACACTTATTTTTACCTATCTATACCATAATGTAAAATATATATAAGGCATGATACGTAAAATTACGCTATTATTTTTGGTGTGTCTGGGTGTACAGCAATCTGTTTATTCGCAGGCATTATGTGGGTTTGATGCAGCGCATCAGGATATGATGAACAGCAATGCATCATATTCTCAGAATGTCACACAGATGAATGCTGATATAGCTACCTGGATAGCATCTCAGCCTAACGCTAATTCTCTAGTTACAGTTACTTCAGGTGGCGATACCATTTATGAAATACCATTGGTAGTTCATGTGATGCACACAGGTGGTAATGTGGGTACTATATATAACCCTTCAGACAACAGGATCATCAACACAATAGATTATGTGAACCAGACCTTTGAAGCAACATGGGCATCGTATCCTGATACGAATAACGGAGGGGTTAGATTTCCTTTCAGGTTCAAACTGGCTCAACGTTCGCCTAACTGTACTTCAACAAATGGGATCACTCGTATGGATGTAACAGCTGTTTCCGGTTATGGAGCAAGTGGTTACGACTACGGACAATATGGCGTAAGACGTTCTAACTCTACAGGTGTTAGGGATGATAGCTTAAAAAGACTAAGCCGTTGGGATAATGAAAGGTATTATAATATATGGGTAGTTAACAGGATCGATGGTAATGACGGTACTTCAGGTTCTTTTGTTGCGGGATACGCATACTTCCCGGGTGCTCCTGCAACGGTAGATGGTACTGTAATGTTGGCTACACAGATGAATACCAACCGTATTACATTACCTCACGAGCTAGGTCACGCATTCAGCTTGTACCATACATTTGAGGGTAGTGTACAGAATACAACCTGCCCGCCAAATACAAACTGTAATACACAAGGCGACAGATGTTGCGATACTGAACCACACCACCAATACGGGCCGGGTACTTGCTATTCCGGGAATACTAACCCTTGTACAAGTGCAACATATGGAGATGCTACAGCAAGAAATATAATGAACTACGCTAATTGTCAGAACAGGTTTACTGCTGATCAGCGAGACAGGTTCATTGCGGCATTGGTAAACCAGAGAAGCTCGCTGATCTCTTCTTCTGCTTCGTTACCGATACCAACAACATCAATCCCTACGGCGTGTACTCCGGGTACAAATAACCCGACGTCGAATATGAATGACGGCCCCAGAAATGTAAAAGTGTTTGATAACTCAAGAACATATCTTGATGTTACTACTGGTGGCTTTTTTGATGATGGTCAGGTTGCATATATGGATATGACTTGTGCACACCAGGTGAAGTTACAAGCAGGTAATACATACCAGATAAATGTTTCTACAGGTTTCAATGAGAAGAGCCTTGTATATATAGATTATAATAACGATGGTGTTTTGGGCAACTCTACCGGTGAGCGTATTAATATGACCACCGTTGGCTCTAACCATTCAGCAACATTCACTGTTCCGGTAACTGCTACAAGCTGTACAGCGATAAGGATGCGTGTAATAGCAGATAGTACCACAGCTAACCTTGATTCGTGCAGTAATATGAACAGGGGGCAGGCAGAAGATTATGAAGTATTTATATTAGGAAACAATAGTTCTAACGCAGCTATTACAGTTTCTAACCCACCGATCGGTGGTAACCCTTCTTGTACCGGAGTACCGCTTACTTTCTATGCTGTACCGGGTACGGGAGTGCAGGTAGCAAGCTTGCAATGGTATAAGAACAGTACTATGCTAGGCGGACAAACAACTGATACATTAAAAGACCCGGGTGGTACCGGAGTTATTTTCAATAATAATGACACTGCATGGATTGAAATGCGTTACAGCAATGTGTGTGGTATAGATACAGTGGCATCTAACAGGGTAGTGGTGAAAAGGCAACCTACTATTAACCCTGCTGTTACTATTGGTGTAACAGGTGGTACTAACCCTACCTGTATTGATGATACAGTTACGCTCTCTGTAGTAAGTAATGTAAACCCGGGTGGTGCACCTACATACCAGTGGTATAGAAATAGCGTAGCAATAACAGGAGCTACTACAACCAGCTACAAGTCTATCGGAAATGGCGGTGATGTGTTTACAGTGCAAATGACATCCAGTGCGGATAGTCCATGTGCATTACCTCCCAAAACTGCTATGTCTAACCAGATCACAATAGCATATACTCAGAAAGTGCCTGTTGTTGATATAGCATTGACGGTAGGTACGAACCCTGGTTGTGCAGGGCAGCCACTTCAGTTCACTGCTGCTCCTACAACAGGTGGTACCGCACCTACATATCAGTGGACAGTAAACGGAACAAGTGTTACTGGTGCAACAGGCGTTAATTATTTGACATCAACACTACAGAATAATGACCTTGTGAGGGTGATCATGACATCCAACTCGCCATGTGCCAGCCCTAAAACGGTGGTCTCAGATTCAGTTGTAGTAAAACATGAAAAGATCACGGCAGATATTACCATTGCACAAACAACAGGTACTAACCCTGCATGTGAAGGTAAGCCGGTAATATTCAGTGCTAATACTATAAATGCAGGACAGAACCCTAACTTCCAATGGTTAGTGAACGGCTTGGTTATGGCAGGTGCTACAACACCAATATATAATACCGATTCGTTGAGGAATGGTGATAGAGTACAGTGTGTACTGATAGCTACAGACTCATGTGTGGCTAACCCGTTAGATACTTCAACATTTATTGAAATGTCTATCACGCCAAGTAAGCGTCCATCAGTTACGTTTGCTATCACGACAGGTAAAAACCCCGGTTGTCTTGACTCACTAGTGGAATTTACTGCTACAGCAGTAGATCTGGGTACAAACCCTGATTTTAGCTGGATAATAAATGGTTTCCCTGTAGCTACAGGTAGTGTATTCAGCACCAGCTCTTTACTGACAGGTAATACTGTTTCGGTAAGGGCTAACCAGACTGATGGTGGTTGTTACCTGCCTGATACGGTATATGCAACACCGCTTGAAATGACACGTTCTGAAACACCTAAAGCACCAATTATCTCGCTTATAGGCAATATGATGCATACCAACTTTGACAGTTCGTTTGTATGGTTTGGCCCAAGAGGAGAATTCCAGAGTGGTCCGGACGATAAAGCATACCCAGATACGATTGGTACTTACTTTGCTGTTACTGATAACAACGGATGTTGGTCAGCTCCATCAAACCTACTTGGTATCACATTGCTTGACATCAGCTCAATTGATATGAGTGGCCTGAATGTATATCCTAATCCTACTTCTGATAAGATCACTCTTGATTGGGGGGCTGAATTAGTGAACTACGGTATTGAGGTATACAACTCGATAGGACAGGTTGTAATGAGAGATGAGGCAAGAAATGTATCTCAGAAAGTTGTAGATCTGAAATCACTCAGCAATGGTAATTACTTTATCCTGATGAAAAACAGTGAAGGTAAAGTAGGTGTTGTGAAGGTTGAGTTAGCTAAATAGAAAAGAGATATTGATTGATTTATACGGGTCCGGCTAAAGCCGGACCCTTTTTTATGCTTCGTTTTCGTAGATCCTTTTTACCCTTTGAGAGATACCTGTCATGATCTCGTAGGGAATAGTACCTGCCCATTCGGCCAATTGTTCTATAGGTAGTGAGTCTCCGAATATTATTACCTCATCACCTTCTGCAGCTTCAGGTATATTGCTTATATCTATCATACACATATCCATACATATACTGCCTTGTACTGCTGCTTTCTTACCCTGTATCAGTACATAAGCATTTTTGTCACTCAATGCCCTCGGGTAGCCATCGGCATATCCTATGCTAATAGTGGCAATACGCCTTTTTTTCTGTGAAATGCTTTTTCTGCCATAGCCAATGCTATCACCTGCCGGTATCTCTTTTATCTGTGCGATAGTTGTCTTTAGCGTACCCGGTTGTTGTAACTTCTTTTGCAATGTACCACCTGCATCAATGCCGTACAGCCCGAGCCCCAACCTTACCATGTCATAATGCAGGCTTGGGTGGCGTGCAATCGCAGCAGAATTACAAGCATGCCTTAACGGAGTGTATGATAACTGTTTGGTTATCTGTTCATACATGCTATCAAAAACTGCAGCCTGCTCTTTTGTGAATGCATCATAGGCTTTGTTTTCACTGGCTGAGAGATGTGTGAAGATGGTTTTGATGTCAATATGTGGGTTGTTCAATATCGCTTCGCAAAGAGCTTCAATGTCATTTTGCATGAAGCCCAGGCGGTGCATACCGGTATCCAGCTTTAAGTGTACCGGATATTGCTCAACATTAAGTGTTTTTGCAATTTTAGTGAATGTAGTAAGGGATGTAAGATTATATAATTCAGGCTCCAGCTTCCATGCTATCATCCTGTCAAACGATTGTATATCAGGACTCATTACCATAATAGGTAAGGTGATGCCCGCTTTCCTTAGCTCGATTCCTTCTTCTGTATAAGCAACGGATAAATAATCTACTCCGGAATATTGCAATCGGTGGGCTACTTCGTAACTACCGCTACCGTATGAAAAGGCCTTGACCATTGCCATCATCTTTACATCAGGTTTTATCAGCGATCTGTATACATTCAGGTTGTGAGAGATGGCAGAAAGATTGATAGACATTACCGTCTGATGTATCTTCTGCTCCAGTAATGTACTGATGCGTTCAAAGGCAAACTTCCTTGCGCCTTTTAGAAGTATAGCCTCTTTATTGAAGGTGATGAGGTAAAAGTTTTTCAGAAAGTCCTCTATTGTTTTAAAGAAGATACTCCTGATCTTTTTGTACTTCCTGAAAGATGCTTTGTGTTTGTATAAGGATGGCCCGATTCCGATAAACCGTTGTATATGCTTCCTTGATATGATCTCCGCAACTTCATCATACAATTCACCATCAGGCTTAGCTATCTGCAACATGTCAGACAATATGACCGTATGGTGTTGATGTTGCTTTTGTTGTTCAAGGTATTCTAATGCTATGAGTAGTGATGTCAGGTCTGAGTTGTATGTGTCGTTGATAAAAGTACAATCGTTGATACCATGCCTTAATTCCAGCCTCATTTTTACAGGGCTAAGCGTTAGCATCCGTTCCTGTATCACTTCCTGCGAAATGCCTAATTGTAATAATGTACACCAACAATGTATGGCATTCTCAATAGATGCATTATCGAAGAATGGAATGGTAATACTTATTTCTTCGTTCTTATAATTGGCTGTAATGATGGTTGAATTAGACTGCCTATCAATATTCAATACCTTCAGATCTGCTTCATGCTTGTATGACCAGTTGAATAGTTCAATATTATCCTCTTTACCTCCATTCTTTACCTGACCTATGTATTGTACTATACACTGGTGTACCTCTTCATGATCTTTACAATATATGAGTTGCTCAACGTAACGGAACAGTTGTAGCTTTTCATTTATCTTCTGACGGTTATTCAGGAAACCCTCGCTGTGTGCTTCACCGATATTTGTAAATATGCCGATAGTAGGTTTTATGATCCGTTCCAGCTTGTCCATTTCTCCCGGTTGGGAGATGCCCGCTTCAAAAATGGCTATCTCATGCTCTGCTCTTAATAACCAGACAGAAAGTGGCACACCTATTTGTGAGTTGTAACTTTTGGGACTCCTGACAGTGTTCTTATCTTCAGCTAGTAACTGGTGCAGCCACTCCTTGATAATAGTTTTTCCGTTGCTGCCCGTAATGCCGATACATGGTATGTTGTATTGTTTCCGGTTGTTGATAGCTATTTGTTGTAGCGCAGCTTGGGTGTCTTTTACTTTTATGAAGTTTGCATTCGTATATGGTTGTACATCTACATCTTCACTGATAATGAAATTGTGTACACCTTTTTCATACGCTGTTTTAATGAAGTTATGGCCGTTCCTGTTGTTGGTTTTTATAGCAATGAAAACAGCAGATTCGGGTTGTACTATCTTACGCGTGTCAATACTGAGCTCTTCAACGATGGTTTTGTCGGCTTGTTGTAACCATTCGCCATTACACCACTCAGCTAATTGCAGAATATTTATAGAGCTATCTGTACTTACAACCATAGGTACTTATCGATACAGAAGTAAAAGTAGGAATAATAGCACAAAGCTTATTCTTCATCCTGCTGGTAAAATTCGTAGCCTTTTCTGAAGAGCTTTGCAAAAGTCAAACGCTGTATGATAGCGGTATCAGTGCCGTTGTTAAAAACTGCATACAACCTGTCTCCGTCATATTCATTAGGTACTTCACTTCTCGGGTGTTCGGTGTTTCTGCTTCGTTTGTTGGCAAACATCCAGTAAATGTCAAGGTGCTTATCAGTGCCGTCATTACCTTTCACATCTATTTCACAGTACTTGTCAGCATTAGCTATTATAGAGTCCAGTTTATGAACTCCGTTGAGGTAGCCTTCACAATTTATGTTCGTTAAAAATCCTGCAAAGCTGTTAGTACGTTTTTCGTTAAGCTCTTTGCCCTCCATTAATGCAGGGTGGGTGATTACATTAAACGAGCCATCTTCCTGTCTTTTAAGAGTAAAGTTGTTCAACTCCTCTTGAGTATAGGTAATAGTGAATTCTTGTAACTCTTTGCTGCTTACATCAAAAACATTCCGGTCTCTCCAGTCAGCCAGAGAAGTACTGTACCTTGGTGTAAGATAGCCCTGGAATACAGGTAATTGAACCACATAAGGTTTCTTAGCGCCTTCCATCAACATATAAGTGCCGGCCTTATCGTGTGCCTGCCCTCCTACATAGAAGGTTTTGATCTTATCGTCTTGCTTATTATAGAGTTCTACTTTTATAGCAATGCCTGCAAGTGCTTTTACAATATTATTATGTGCATTCTCAGGAACAGGGTAAGCTGCTTCCTGTTCTTTTAGCGTTGAAAGCAATGTGCTTATCATACGCTCACGAACAGGGTATTTATTATTTACCACCCAGCCACTATCCGTAAGTTGTATTGAAACAGAGTCGCCATCTTGTTTGGCGAGAAATATCTTTGCTATTGCATCAGTATTGGTGACTTTAAAACCTGCTTCATTTACACCGAAAAGATTCTGGTCTTTGAACAGAAAAAACCATACACCAAATGCGAATATGCCAAGTAGTAGTATGTATAGAATTGTTTTACGCATTGTCGTCTATCTCATTATTTCTTTACGCCTTCTCGTATTTGCGTTTTCTGAAGAAGATATATGCAGATGCAAATATCAGGACCAATAGTATTGGTACAACTACGTTCACAAACTGCCATGTTTTCTTTTCTTGCTTTATCCTGTTCGGATCCAGCAAGCGAAGTTTAGTGTCTTTTGTACGCGCTACTAATAAGCCGCTATTGTCTGTCATGTATTCCAGGCAGTTCAGCAGGAACGTTTTATTCGCAAACCTTGTTTCAGTAAACCTCCAGAACCCCATTTCCATAGGCCCGGTCTTAGATGAATAGTCGTTCTGAAACATATCACCATCTGCAATTACTATCATAGAATTGGTAGTATCACAACTTCCTTTAAAGGCCATGTTCAGTGAGTCTTTAAGTATCTTCAGGAAGTTCGGGTGTATTCTGTTTTTATATACAGATTGGAATTTACCTTCCATCAGCACGGCAACGGGTAGCTGCTTTTTCCTTTCTTTGAAAAGTTCATCAACAGGGAACTTTAGCATGCCAAGGCTAACCCTTGCAGGTGCCGGAGATCTACGGCTATATGGGGTAGACTGTAATAGTATCGTTTTATTTACTTCAGGGTTGGATATAGTGTCAATGGTGTTTACATACATACCCATTATACCATCCAGATTCTTTACTATAGGGTGTGAGCTCTCAGGTATAAATAACGGGAAATACATCCACGGACGATACTGCATCTGCGGCTGGTCGTTTACCTGTTGGCCTACCATTATTGGCATTGGTAAACATTGCTTTTCTTCTACAAGGTCAGTGTTCACACGAACCCCGTATTTAAATAGCTGATCGTCCAGATTCAGGCCGTATTCTAATGCTACAAACTGCCCGTTGATCTGCAGGCTATCCATTGGTGTATGCAATTGGTCTATAACCCAAAGTACATGGCCGCCATTCATTACATACTGGTCTATTTTGAATTTCTCCTTGTCTTCAAAAGCTTTTTGTGGTCTGTTGATAATAACAGCGTCATAAATACCCGGTATGTAAATGTTACTCTCCAAGTCGAAGGTATCTACCTTATAATATTCATCCAGTGTCCTGAACAGATCGAAAGTGTTGAGGCCCAGTGGTTCATCGTGTCCAACCAAATAAGCTATCTCAGGTTTTCTTGGTTGCTCAAGGCTGCGTATGGTTTTCGCCAGTTTATATTCCAGTAGTGATTCTGAATAGTTCAGATTGTTAGGCCCTGAATAGCCGAGTTTGTTCTCCAGTAACCTTATCGCTCTTTCACGTCCTTTATACTGTACCAGTGCAAAAGGGAATACAAACTTCTCAGAATATCCGTCTTCTTCGCTTTGCACCTGCAGGTTTACTGCATACACACCTTTCTCTGCCAGGTTCTTGTATATCTGTGGTTTGTCTTCTTCACTTTTACCTTCCAGCGGGTTCACAAAACGGTACATGATCTTCGCACCGGCTATCTGCCTGAAGGATTGCAGCTTTTCACGAGTCGCTTCTTTAAGCCTTTGAAACCCTGCCGGGAACTCTCCTTCAAGATATACTGTAACTATGGCTACGTCATCCATATCACGTAGTACCTGCTCGGTTGCATCGGTAAGGGTGAATTTTTGCTCTTTGGTAAGGTCAAGCCCTTTATGGTAGCGTGTAGCCAGCATATTCAGGCATATCAATATCCCTGTAAGTACTAACAGGCGTATCAATGCCTGCCTTCTTTGCAATCTTCTTTTTTTAGATGTGTTATTTGTTGCCATATACGCTATCCGATCAGTCCTGTGCTGCTGTGTCCCAGGTACGGCTGTTCAATGAGTATCTGGTTAATGCTATAAATATTGCTATCACTGATAAAAAGTATACCAGATCGCGGCTGTCAATAAGTCCGCGACTAATAGAGTTGTAATGAAAAGAGATACCTACCATACTGAGGTAGTAATCCATGCCCTCTGCAAAGGCAGGCAGGCTGCTTATCAGTTCAAAACCGCTGAACAAAATAAAGCAGGCAAACATACTACCCAGAAAACCTACTATCTGGTTGTTGGTGAGTGAGGAACAGAAAATGCCGATAGCCGTAAAGCTTCCTGCAAGGAAGAACAGCCCAATATAAGAACCCGCTATCGCCCCGAAATCAATATTGTTCTCTACCATCGATAAGGTATGGATGGTATATACATACAGCAACGTAGGTGCTAAAGCAAAAACCACTAATAGTAAACTGGCAAAATATTTACCAAGAATAATATCGGTATCCTTCAACGGTTTGGTAGATAGCCATTCTATAGTTCCTCCTTTAAACTCATCAGAGAATGAGCGCATGGTTATAGCCGGTATCAGGAACATAAGCACCCATGGTGCCAGATTGAAGAAATTCTGCATGCTGGCATATCCGTACGCCAATATGCCCCAATCTTTAGATTCTGATACCCATAGGAATATCCCGCATATAACGAGGAAAACCAATATGGCTACATAACCCACTATGGAACTGAAAAAAGAACTGATCTCTTTAATGAAAATACTACGCATAGACGTTGCCTCACATTACTGAAGTGGGCAAATATAACAAATTGACAGGTGTTTTACAGTCATAGCATTGTGTTAAAATACTAATGGCTGATAAGGCTCATTTCTTATCTTTTTTCTTACGATCCTTGTCTTTTTTCTGCTCTTTTTCCAACTCTTCCAAAAAATCATCGCCTGCTCCTGCAAACATTTTACGGTACCTCTGTTCAAAAATCTGGTTCACATCAAAGTACAACCCTTCAACACCTGCATCATTATCCATGACAGTAAGATAGTCGCATTGGTTTCGAGTAAGGCTTTGACTGCCCCCAAATGAAAACCCTATAGCTGATAGTATAAAATACTCATGCCCTACTTCTAAGACATGAAATGCAGTTTTTTCCGTCAGTCCGTCCCCGGTAGATAATATGGTCCTCACAAGTTTTGACACTTTATCCATATAAATTTCTGCTTTTGCCGTATCTCTCACCATCATATGCAGCCCATACAATTCATATATCCTGCGCATGTTAAACGGGGTCGACTCAACGTACATTTCGCTTAGTTCTATTACTCTTCTATAATCCTTCTCCGTTAGTGAATCTTTTTGTTCATACGTTTTCAACGAATCGTTAAGAGCTGTAATAAGCTCATAGTCCGGTTCGTCTGCATCTTCAAAAAAGAAATTGCCATAATATAGTTTGCGGTATTCTTTGATGGTAAGAGTTGTATCTCCCTCTTTATACCTCTTCATCAGTTTAGGGTAGTGGTCATCAGAATCAGGGTCTGTGGTCGCTTTCTCGATCGCCTCGTAGTCCGGTGGAATAAAGATGTCCTGCGCTTGTGTATGCCAACCCAGAAGCATACATAAGGTTAATAGGACTAATTGCTTTTTCATGCTCTTTGTTTATAATATAAACTTATTGATCCTTGAGTTTATTGCCTGTCTTGTCAGTGTCAGCACTGAGTATTTTTTACCGTGATATGAGTATTCTATGCGCTCATATGTGTAGCTACTTTTGAATCTGGGTGGCATGGTCTGCCCTGCCCCTTACGAAAGCGCGGGCCCTGTTAAGGGCCCGTATTGTTTTAATATGTTAAAGCAGCGTTTATATACACTTAATAATGCGGAACATCCCGTCATAAAAAACTATTTTTACCCGCTAAAAACGTGATTTGAAGCGGGTCAGGAAATATTATTACAACACCGACACCCATAGGTTTGAAAAGCTAGAACTTTCTTGGAAGATCAAGCTTCTTCGTGCGCTGGGAGTGTTGTCTGCTGCACTGGTTACTGCTGCTATCACCGTTGCTCTTGCCTTTCAGTTTATCGATTCTCCGAAAGAAAAACAGCTCAAAGACGAAATACAGCTTTTGACTGAAGGCTATGCCAACCTGCAGAAGCAGATAAACGCCATGAATAAAGACTTGGCAGATCTGGAGCACAGGGATAACAATATATACCGCTCTGTATTTGAAGCAGAACCTTTGCCGGATAGTATCAGGCTGGGTAAAGATTATGACCAGCAAGCCAAAGACGCTTATTCTGTTACCCGGTCTGACCAGTTGATAGCTGCCTTGCAGGGCAATGTTAATATGCTGCGTCATAGATTACAAGTGCAGCAAAGCTCTTACGATACACTGCAAAAGCTTGTAGAAACCAAAGAGAAAATGCTTTCTTCCATACCGGCGATTCAGCCAGTATCCAACCGGAATCTGGAGCGCGTTGCCAGTGGTTTCGGGTGGAGGATAGACCCGATATACAAAACACCTAAAATGCACACGGGGCTTGATTTTACAGCTGCTACCGGAACACCCATATATGCCACCGGTGATGGGCGTGTTAGCGAGGCTAAATATGATAATGGTGGTTACGGTTATCATGTGATCATCAATCACGGTTATGGTTATAAAACGCTGTATGGCCATATGCGCCGCATGAAAGTGCGTGCAGGAGCTAAGGTAAAACGAGGTGAAGTAATAGGTTGGGTGGGCAGCACAGGTAAGAGCACAGGCCCGCACCTGCATTATGAGGTGATCAAGAACGGGGAGAAAATAGACCCGGTTCACTTTTTCTTCAATGATCTGACCTCTTCTGAATATGAGAAGATGGTGAAAATTGCCGCTTCTTCAAACCAATCGTTTGACTAATCCGTCTTTATATTAACTGAAATAGTATATTATTATACTATAATGTAGTTTAACCTTATAAAACTAACCTTATGAAAAAGATAGCCCTCTTTCTATTACTACAGATCATTGTATTTAACGGTTTTGCCAGCCATCTATCCGGCGGACAGGTATGGTTAGAGTACAACGGAACTAACTATACAGTACATTTTTCAATAATCAGAGCTTGTGAGGTAAATGCTGCTGCTGCACCTCAGTCTGTAAACTTATTATTCCGCTCTCTTAATCTTAGTGATTCAATATCACATGTGCTTACTAATCCTACAAAAGATACTGTTAGCATTGGTTGTGCTAATATAAGTGCATGTCATATTCGTCAAAACCAACAGTACCCCGGATTTATTGTGCATGAATTTATAGATACTATCTCGCTAAGGCCATCTGACGATTGGGAAGTGATGTTTACTTCATGCTGTATGAGTAGTAGTATCGTTAATCTGCCTACGAATGGGTTTATGGCATTAGGAGCTATGTTTGATAATACTAGTGCTAATACCGGAGTGCATTTTGCTACATCAGATATGTATTTTGCCGAAGTAAATGATACTGCTAGGATCCCGATGCAATGTCTGGGGGCTTATCATGCCGATAGCATTGTTTTCAGTATTGCAGAACCATATAATGATTACTTCAATAAGATGTCAACACAATACGGACCTGTTAACTATTCCCTGCAAAATCCGTTAGGTACAGGCTCTGTGTTGAAATATGACAAAGCAGCACAGGAACTGGTCATATTTAGTCCTCAAGCAGGTAAATACCATATTGCATTTGAACTTACAGCATATAAATCGGGTAAAGCATATAGCGGTACACACATGCAAACGCAAATAGTTGTATATCCTCGTTCTACTACGATAGGTGACTCAAGTAAGATCATTATCAATAAAAACTCTGTGCATGACATCATTGCCTGTGAAGGCTTTTCAGGCACGAAGGTTATTGATTTCATAGATACCAATTCTAACAGCCCGGTACAAGTGGACGTAGATTATCCGAACCCTAACTCTGTGTATAGTGTAAGCCACTCAGTTAGCACAAGCGCGGGTAAAGCAAGAGTTACATTGAATTGGTCGATAGGTACTGCACCGGTAAAACCACAAGCACCATTTGAGATAAGGATGCGCTACGGAACCGATACTGCAGGATGCGGAAGCTATAAAGGTACTTATGTAACCACCATCAGGCTGGATGATAGTTGTAAGAAAGATGTGTGGCCGGGCGATGCTAATAATGATAAAATAGCTAACCTATGGGATATTCTGGCTATCGGGGTGAACTACAATGATGTCGGGTATGCAAGACAGAGCACTTCTAACAACTGGCAGGCATATTATTGCCCAGCATGGAATGACACCTGGAGTAATAACAACATCAATACCAAATATGCCGATTGTAATGGTGATGGTATTGTGAACCTGAACGATATCACTGCCGTTTCGCTGAACTTTGGAAAGACACACCCTAAAGGTACTGTGCCAAAACCTACTGCCGGCCCGGACCTGAAATTTGAACCTACAGGTATTGAGTTCCCAATAGGTGCAAAAGTGCGTGTGCCGATAGTATTAGGTAACGCTAATGAAGTACTTAACGGAGAGCTGTACGGCTGGTCGGGCGATATAAGCCTGGTAGGACTGGACAACACAGCTATCGGTGTATACCCTCGCGATGGTTTCCTAGCGCATAGTGGTACTAATGTTACTTATAAGCACTCTTACGGCGGTAACAACATCGGGTGGGCGCACACGCGTACCGACAGGCAAGGCATAGCGGGTGCGAATGGTGTTTTGTGTATGGTAGAGTTTTATGTGCCTGCCAATACACCTATGGGCACCAGAATAGACTTGCAACTGAGCGATGTGAACCTGATAGACAAAGACGGCAACCTGATAACAGAGTATGATGTGATCGACACTTTTGCCTATGTAAGCTGGCCGAGTGATGTTGCTACTATTGGTGACGGAACCTTTGCTACTGTAGTGCCCAACCCCACACACGGAAAGGCATACCTGCATGTAGATGCTCAAAAGGCGGGCAACCTGAACATACAGATCACGAATGTAATGGGCGCTGTTGTGCATCGGAACAGTGTACAAACAGTTGCCGGTAACAATATTTTCGCTTTGCCTACTGATGAGCTGGCACCTGCCATGTACATCATACACCTGCAGGATGAGGTTGGTAACAGCCACGCGCTGAAGGCTATGGTGAGATAAAGTTTTTAGTTGTTTCATATGGAGCCCCGCCTTTGGCGGGGTTCTTTTTTTGTGCTTTTCAAGCAGATTGTTCTGTTTTGTTCCGGTAGGGTACCCCCGTTGAGAACCTCACCCCTTGCCCCTATCCACTTGTGGAGAGGGGAGTATTTGCTCTGTTTTGTTCCGAAATGTTCTGCAGTGGGAGGGGGGTATGCCTGCCCCGCTGTAAGCGGCGGCTTGCCCTGTCCGTAGGCGGGGTTCCAATTGTTACGTAGTTGTATTTTTGTTATTTATATTTTATTGGTTTTTAAGTAGCGTTTTTAGAAATGTTCCGTTTTGTTCCACCCGGGTACCCCCCTTGTATGTTCTTTTATTGCTGTTCTTTCTTTGTGCGCACAAAGAAAGAACGAAAGAAATGCGCCGCTACCTAAAGCTTCAACGGTAGCGGTTGTGACCCTGATAGACAGTTGCGGCTTGGCCCCCGCCACGGCGGGGCAAGGTCTGGCGGACTGTTGCCTCTTTACTCCTTCCCTGTTATTAGGGAAGGTGGATTGCGACATAGGAGCAAGAAGGAAGGGTTTCATTTTGTTTCGTTTTGTTCTAGCTGAGCATCCCCCCCTCACGTCATTCCCCATGAGTATCGGCTTAGCCCGATAGGAATGAGGGAATCTAGTCAGGGTAAGGTTGTTTAATTCTGTTGTCTCCATTTTGTTTTGTTTTGTTCCGTGATGGTACCCCCCCCTTGTGACCTCACCCTAACCCTCTCCCAAGGAGAGGGGAGTATTTGCTCTGTTTTGTTCTGTTTTGTTCCATCAGGGGAGGGGTGTATGCCTGCCCCGTAGTAAGTGGCGGCTTGCCCCGCAGTAAGCGGGGTTCATTTTGTTCTGTTTTGTTCCATCAGGGGAGGGGGGTATGCCTGCCCCGCAGTAAGCGGGGTTCCGTTTTGTTCCACCCGGGTACCCCTTGTATGTTCTTTTATAGCTGTTCTTTCTTTGTGCGCACAAAGAAAGAACGAAAGAAATGCGCCGCTACCTAAAGCTTCAACGGTAGCGGTTGTGGCCTTGATAGACAGTTGTCCTTCGGCGCTGCCGGACTGCTGCCTCTTTACTCCTTCCCTATTATTAGGGAAGGTGGATTGCGACATAGGAGCAAGACGGAAGGGTTCCATTTTGTTCCATGCTGGTACCCCCTTAAGAACCTCACCCCCTGCCCCTCTCCACTTGTGGAGAGGGGAGTATTTGCTCTGTTTTGTTCCGAAATGTTCTGCAGTGGGAGGGGGTATGCTTGCCCCGTAGTAAGCGGTGGCCTGCCCCGCAGTAAGCGGGGTTCTGTTTTGTTCCATCAGTGGGAGGGGGTATGCCTGCCCCGCCTTTCAGGCACCCTCTTAATAAAAGGAGCGGAGTCGCATAAACTCCTTCCCTGTCTTTAGGGAAGGTGGCACGAAGTGACGGAAGGGTAACTTTTGCCAAACTATTTACTATAGCAAATTTACTAAATAATATTGATTATATGCTGTGGTAAGAGCAAGTAATATAAGGAAAATGATAATAAAAGGGTAGGGTGAAAACACGGGTTGATTTGAATTTTGATATATGTTTTATTTACAACAAGTAAAATCCGCTTATGAACAAATACGATACGCTGTTAAATATATTAGATAAGCTAAAAAATGAAGCTCCAAGTAATTATAAAAGATACTATCCCAAAGATGATGATATTGATGGGCTTAACGATGCCCGGTCTAGGGCGTTTATACATCTTTTTTTAAAAGTCAAGTTTGGGATATTAAATTTTATAGATCGTGAAAATTATATAACCGATGGTACAGATGATGGTGGTGTAGATGGTTATTATATAGATAAAGAGAATAAGAAAATCTACTTTATTCAATCCAAATTTAGGACAAGTAAAGAAAACTTTGAGAGTAAGAATATAGAAATAGAGGAGATTATTAAAATGGAGCTAGATAGGATAACTAAAGGTGAGACTAAAAGTATTAATGGGAGAGATTATAATGGTAAGATACAGCAACTTATACATGCAATTGATCAAATTGATGATTACCCAAAATATAAAGAACAGGTAATATTATTAGCTAACCTCAAGGAGAAATATCATGAAAGAATTAAGCCAATTACACTATTCCCAACTCACATATATGATTATGAAAAGTGTTATAACAATTTAGTTTTTCCTGTTGTTTCAGGTACTTTTTTTAATCCTAAAGAACTAAAAATATCAATAAATATTAATGCAGATAGTGCGAGTAGTAGAATAGACTATTATGTTGATACTTCTATTAGTGAATGTAATATAAATGCATTGTTTGTACCTACTATCGAGGTCGCTAAAATTTTGTACAGATATAAGAATTCAGTTTTGTTGTTTAACCCAAGGAGTTATCTTGAGCTTGCTTCAGGTAGTGTAAATAAAAAAATTCAGGATTCTATTGTTACTATTTCAACTAATGAGTTTGCGTTGTACAACAATGGTATAACAATGCTATCAGATAATACTTATTATAGTGATCGTATAGGTAGAAAAAGTGAGGCTGAGTTAATAGTCACAAACCCGCAAATTATTAACGGAGGTCAGACAGCATTTACTTTAAGTAGGATATATGAGGATTGTATTCAACATGATAAGCCATTAGATATTTTTGAAGGTAAGGAGGTGCTTTTAAAAGTCATAACTTTCTCAGAAAACGAAAGTGATTTAGATGAAGATAATAAGCTACATTTAATAGAAGCAATATCAAAAGCTACAAATAATCAAACTGCTGTTACAGAGGCTGACCGTAGATCAAATGAAAAAGTTCAGGTGGATTTACAACGAAGGATTTATGAAGACTTTGGATACTTCTACGAAAGGAAAAGAGGTGAATTTAGTGATGGCATTAAGAATAAGTATATAAATAGGGCAAAAATAATTGATCGTGAATTATTCTTGAGGGTTTGCACCTCAACAAATGGTAATGCAGGACAGGCTAGGCGCGCGAGTTCGAAAATATTATTTTCCAAGATGTCATTTGATTCTATTTTTCCAACTATAGATTCATACAAGAAGCATTTTTTTGCATATAAGTCTTTAGAAACATTAAACGATATTCAAAGAAAATATGATAAAGAACCTAATAATAGGTTTGGTGTAGCTCAATATGGAAATGGAATTAGGTATGGTAAATTAGCAATTGCAGGAGTAGTCGGCAGGCTTTATGACACTAATCTTGTCGATATCAATATTGAAGACATTGCTAGTGTCAAAACAAATATGGTTCTAGCAAAATGGTTAGAGTTCGAAGAATATGTAATGGGACAACCTGATAACAAGAGATATTTTAAAACAATTATAGATCCAGAATCTCGAGAAAAGACAGTTGAGTTAAACTTTAATAACTACTATAAAGGCAGAACAATAGGAAATGATTTACATGTTTTCTTCAATTCGGCTTTTGATCAATCAGAAATAACAATATAAAGTATTTATAAGTATTCTCATTTCCCGTTCCCTCACTCATCTTAATTATCTTTGCCACCCAAAGCAGATAGTTATGCGTAGCGTAGTTGTAATATTATTGAGTGTTGTATTGCTGGCAAGCAGTTGCCGGGAGAGCCGTATTCACGAGCATGAGAATTGGGGGGAGTATTTTGCGGAGTATGGTATAGACAGTGCCTGCTTCATCATGCGGGATAATAACCACGAGGCTATTGAGTATTACAATAAAGAGCGTTGCCTGCAGCGTTTCAGCCCTGCCTCTACCTTCAAGATATTTAATTCGCTGGTAGCACTGGATGTACCCATCGTTCCTGATGAAAGTTTTATCATTCAGTGGGATAGTGTGGAGCGACAGATTGCCGCATGGAACAAGGATATGGATATGCGTGAGGCTTTTAAGGTGAGTAACATCGGTTATTATCAGGAGATAGCCCGCCGCATAGGGTACGATTATATGCAGCACTATGTAGATACTGCCAGCTATGGCAACCGCAATGTAGGTGGTGCTATAGATAGCTTCTGGGTCAACGACAGCTTGCAGATATCTGCCGATGAGCAGGTGGGTTTCCTGAAGCGTTTATACTTCAACCAACTGCCCTTTACAGACCGTACACAGCGCATTGTGCGCAGTATGATGCTACAGGAAGATGGTGATGACCACAAGCTATACTACAAAACAGGCTGGGGGGTCAATGGTGATAAGGAAACACTATGGGTAGTAGGTTTTGCTGAGCGTATAATGGAAGTAGAAGAGCATGAGAACTCGATGAACAAGAGCGGGGTGCGCAGGTATCCTTACTTCTTTGCGCTGAATTTTACGATACCCGCAGCTGATGCTGATAAACATCCGTGGGGGCAGGTGCGTATAGACATCCTGAAAGAGATATTGAAGGATCAAGGAGTGATAAGGTAAAAGATTAGCTATTTACCTGTAAATTTACAAGGAGTCAGACCTATGGCAAAGACAATTGACATACAGGATATTCTTAGTAAGATACAGCTACTCGGCAAGGATGAACAGCTGGCATTACTTCGCAAACTGGTATTGATCGTTCGTAAAACAGAAACTGCAAACGAAGATGTAGCACTATCTTCTATCAGTGGTGTAGGGTCTGATATATGGAAGGGTACCGATATTGACAAATATGTTGAATCGGAAAGAGAAAGGTAGTTGCCGATCTTAAAGACAAGGTCATATTTATAGATACAGTCCCGTTGATCTATTACATTGAAGGGCACTCAAGATTCCAATCGTTTTTAAGTGAAATTTTCAAAGCATGTGATGAGGGAAAACTCTCGTTCAACACATCTGTTATAACGCTTCTTGAGGTGCTGGTAAAACCGCTAAAGGAAGGTAGCACGGCAATTGCAGAGCAGTACAGGAATATATTGACAAGCGCAAAAGGTATTACAATTACAGATACCAGTGCGGATATTGCTGTTGCCGCAGCGCGTTTAAGAGCTGACTATTCTTTTAAAACACCGGATAGTATACAACTGGCAACAGCTATAGAAAGTAATGCAGATTTTTTTCTGACAAATGATAGCCAGTTAAAAAGATTTACCGATATACCTGTTCTTTGTCTTAGTGATATTGTAGCATCAAAATAAACGCTTCAACACATTCAGCACGATGTGTGGCCTGCCGAGGGTGTAAAAATGCAGTATCGGTGCGCCGTTGGCCAGCAGGTCTTTACACTGCTCATACATCCAGTCTTCCCCTATTTGCTCGCAGGCTTCAGGTGTTTTTGCTTTCAGCATTTCGTTACAAAGGTCTACTGGTATCTCGGTATTAAATATCCGCGGCACGATGGTCAGCTGCTTTTGGTTGTATAGTGGTTTCAACCCCGGAATGACGGGCACATTGATACCGTGTTCTTTACACTTATCAAGGAAGTGATAATAGTGTTTGTTGTTGAAGAACATCTGCGTGTTGATGTAGTCGGCACCGAGCTCTATTTTGCGCTTCAGGTAGTGCATGTCCACATCTATATTTGGTGCTTCGTAATGCTTTTCAGGATAGCCGGCCACACCTATACAAAAGTCGGAATGAGTACCATTGATGATGTCCTCTTCTATATACTTACCCTTATTCAGGTCTATGATCTGTTTTACCAGTTCGTCGGCATATTTATGCCCCTTGGGGTGTGGGGTAAAGAACTTTTCATTCACAGCAGCATCGCCGCGCAGTGCCAATACATTGTGTACACCTAAAAAGTTCAGGTCTATCAGAGCGTTCTCCGTTTCTTCTTTACTAAAACCGCCACATATCAGGTGAGGTATGGCCTCAACATTGTATTTACCCATGATGGCCGCACAAATACCCACTGTGCCGGGGCGTTTGCGTATCTCTACGCTCTCGTAGTTACCATCGGCTCGTTTTTTATATACCTGCTCTGCCCTGTGGTAGGTCACATTTACAAAAGCGGGGTCAAACTCCATCATCGGGTCGAGCGTCTTGTAAATAGATTCGATGCTCTTACCTTTTGGCGGAGGCAAAACTTCCAGAGATATTAACGGCTTCTTGGCATTGGCCAGATGTTCGGTCACCTTCATAATGGCAGCAAAAGTAAGTATTATCGATTTGAATTTAACTTTATATATTCCCTAACACGTGGAATAATTGATATAATTGTACTTTGCATGAGCTTTTTTAGATAAGAGTTGAAAAGCAATTGTTTTGAGCAGTCAGAATCTGAAAATAGTAGCTAAAAATTTAGTGAAGCGTTACCGCAGCCGTACGGTAGTGAACCATGTTTCTTTCGAGGTGAATCAGGGAGAAATAGTAGGTATACTGGGTCCTAACGGTGCGGGTAAAACAACGTCTTTCTACATGGTGGTGGGGCTGGTAAAGCCTGACGAGGGGGAGGTGTTCCTGAATGATGTGAACATCACCAAAATGCCGATGTACAAAAGAGCGCAGATGGGTATCGGTTACCTGCCGCAGGAGGCATCGGTATTTCGTAAGCTGTCTGTAGAGGATAATGTGATGGCTGTGTTGGAAATGACGAAGCTGACGAAAGGCGAACAGCAAAAGAAGCTGGAATCGTTGCTGGAAGAGTTCAGACTGGGGCATGTGCGCAAGAGTAACGGAGATGTACTGAGCGGTGGTGAGCGCAGAAGAACGGAAATAGCCCGTGCCTTGGCGGTAGATCCTAAATTTATACTGTTAGATGAGCCGTTTGCAGGTATTGACCCGATAGCGGTAGAAGATATACAAGGTATAGTAGCTAACCTTAAATACAGGAATATCGGTATTTTTATTACCGACCATAACGTACAGGAAACATTATCTATAACAGACAGGGCCTACCTGTTATTTGAAGGAAAGATACTGAAGGCGGGCACTGCAGAAGAGCTTGCAGCCGATGAACAGGTACGAAAAGTATACCTCGGCAAGAATTTTGAACTGAAACGAAAGGATTATTCTACCATTTAGTAGCCCTGATGTATTATTTTTGGTGACTTGCTATTTCAATATCACCAGTAATGCAAACCGTTTTAACCTTGTAAATGAGCATAATCAGTCCGGCATTAAAAGGGTATTTCAGGTTGCGCGCCAGCGCGATCGACAACTTTATGCTCAATCCGATAGATACACAGAAGCAGGTGTTTAATAAAATTATCGGTTCGGCACAGTTTACCGAATATGGTAAGAAGTATGATTTTCACCATATCAATCATGTGGCGGAGTTTAAAAAGAATGTCCCCATCACTGATTATGATGATCTGAAGCCATATATAGAGCGCATATTACAAGGCGAGCAAAACCTTTTATGGCCATCGCCTATTAACTGGTTTGCCAAATCCAGCGGAACAACCAGCGATAAGAGCAAGTTTATACCTATAAGTAAAGAGTCGCTTGATGAGAACCATTTTAAAGGTGGTAAAGATGTGTTCGCACTGTACCTGAGGCAGTTTCCGCAATCGGGTTTTATGTCGGGTAAGTGTTTGGTAATAGGTGGTAGCCATCAGATCAACCAATTGAATGCAGACTCTTTTTACGGTGACCTTTCTGCCGTGATGTTGCAAAACCTGCCATTATACGGGCAGCTTGTCAGAACACCTGAGTTGTCCATCGCATTGATGTCGGAGTGGGAGGAGAAGATCGAAAAGATAGCCCAGTCTACCATAAAGGAGAATGTAACATATATAGCCGGTGTGCCTACCTGGACCATAGTGCTTATAAAAAGAATACTGGAAATATCAGGAGCTAAAAACATAAGTGAGGTATGGCCTGACCTCGAGGTGTACGTGCATGGAGGTGTGAGTTTTAAACCATACAGAGAACAGTTCAAAAAGTACATCCCATCAGGCAATATGCACTACATAGAGACTTATAATGCCTCTGAAGGGTTCTTTGCTGCGCAAGATGATGTGATGCGTGACGATATGCTGCTTTTCCTGAACCACGGTATATACTATGAGTTTATGCCGCTGGAGGAATATGGTAAAGAACACCCGGAAACGCTATCGCTTAAGGAGGTAGAGGTAAATAAGAATTATGCCCTTGTTATCAATACGGTAGGTGGCTTATGGCGTTATCTTGTAGGTGATACTGTAATGTTTACCAGTGTACTCCCTTACCGTATAAAAGTTACGGGCAGGTTGAAGCATTTTATCAATGCTTTTGGCGAAGAAGTAATAGTAGACAATACAGATCAGGCAATATCAGAAGCCTGTAAACAGACCGGTGCCGTTGTAAATGACTATACTGCCGCACCTGTATATATGACAGGAGAGAGCAACGGGGCACATGAATGGATCATAGAGTTTGAACATCTGCCTTGTCCTTTAGAAGAGTTTGTTGCTAAAATGGATGCCGCACTTCAGGCTGCGAATTCTGACTATGAAGCAAAACGTCATAAGGATATTGCCTTACGTATGCCTATAGTACACCAAATGCCTGTAGGTGGTTTTAATAAGTGGCTGAAAGATAAAGGCAAGCTGGGTGGTCAGCACAAAGTGCCGCGCCTGAGCAATGACCGTAAATACCTTGAACAGATAATGCCTTATACAAAGGGGTAACAGTCCTATTTTTTTACTACAACTTTAGCAGGTTGTAGAATAAACCTTTTCGTCAGCTCCAACAATAATTTATTGTTAGCCATATACATAGCAAGTATCGGCATTGCCTTTAGTAATGCTCTTTTGGTTGTATGCAACAGGTTGGCCAGAGGGAATAAATAGCCAATGATAGCTATACCTATAAAAGTAAGCAGAAACATGGCTAGCCAAAACTTTCCATCTTTGGTCATTTCGCGATAAACAATTAGTTCAGCCATCAACAAAATTGTTGCGATAAAGAAAAAGTATCCGTAGCTGCCAATGCCATTCTTAGAATAAATACTGATGAGCAGCATGTCTTTCATTCGCATAAATAATGGAGTAAGGTCGAGCAGGTTGTCATTGATCGTACTGCCAACATCATATGTAACAGGCAGGTAGTAGTTGAGATAGAGATAAGATGTAAAAAGATAAGCAAGTGCAGATGATAAGAACAATATAACAGGCGCAATACTTGTTTTTATATCTTTCTTTTTGAAGAGTGTGTTTAACGTTACGTAAGCGACTATTAGTGCACATATGATCATAGTCTCCGGCCTGATGTAGGTGGCAATTGCCATTAGGAATGCTGAGTATGCAAGTGACCCTTTGTTGTTACTATTCATGTACTCCCTGAGAAAATAAATACTCAGGAAGAAGAATATCATATTGCTGACATCGTATAATATCATGAATGTGAAGCCTAAAACTTCAGGAGCAATAAGAAACGAAGCGGTAATAACACCGCTAAGTATCGGGTGAATGTATTGCCTTAACAATATGTAGATAAAAAAGACGAATGAATAGCTGAGTATCAGTATCCATATTTTACCATAAGTGAATCCCAGTAACTTGTCTATAAGTTGCAAAGAAGACAGGTATAATGATTTGAACGGATTGTTGTTCAACGAAAAATCCAGCTCGAACACTGAGTTGATGAATTTATGTTCCCTGAGTGCATACTCTGCTATGGGTTCCGGGCCTGCCAGTGCATCTCTGGGGAAGGATGGGAAATTGACACCCCTGTATATTGAGTATGCGCACATGATGCACAGAAAGGTAAGCCACGGCCACTCATATAAACTGATCTTTGGCACATCAAGGTTCAGGGTTTTTATTGTATTCCTGCTTATGAAACCAGCCAGAATAGTAAGTATACCGATACTAAGAAAAACAGACACAACAGTAAGCGGTATGTGTAATATTTCGAGGGTAAACAGTATCAATGATGCTGTGCCGATGCCTGTTATTAATGCAAGTAGTATAAAGCCCCAGCCGCGCATCTTTATACCAGATGCAGACAAAATACCCATACCTATAATGATCTCTGCTATGATGAGTAATATTAAGTATATAAAACTCATAGCTGGTTCTCGTATTTGGCGTAGTGGTTTAAAAACTCCTGTTTCTGTTGCTCGCTTTTAAATCGTGTTATGGTCATCTGCCCATTATAGAATATTACATAATGAGTTGCTTCACGTATTTTATTGCTACTGGTCCACATTCCCTTTATACCGGTATAATAGTAAAACGTTACAGGTTCCGGTACCCTTACCTGTGAGTTGTTCTTTATGTAATATCCATTGGGCTCAAACAGGACAACAGGGTTCTCGTAAGGGTTATTTTTAAAATAATTCTCAACAAATTTAGATATCTGGTAGGGTATGCCCAGTGTATGTGCATTTAGTTTTTCATCATCATATTCTGATACTTTAAGTGCAAATGAAATATTGTGAACCAATATTTTAAATATCATTGTTTTATTGGCGCCAATACCAACGAAGGCTACAAAAAAAAGTAGTGAAATAACTGTAAGCGATGCTTTGCTCAGGGGTTTAGTGGTATTCAAATCAGGTTTATTTTGGTTTCAGGAAAAGTAAATATAATAATACAGACGAGTCAAGTTATCAATCTGTTGGGTCATGTAAAGGCGGTTCCTCATAAAACATGGTATTCAGTTCATCGATATAGCTCAATAACTCTTTCCTGCCCCTGAATTTTACAGAGCTGGTTGTGAAACTGCGTGGGATGAATTCCCACTCTTCCTGCATGGCTTCAATAAACGCTTTTACGTTTTTACTACTCTCTCGCTGGGTTATTTTATCAGCTTTAGTGAATACAATATTGAACGGTACCTGAAACTCTCCCAGTTCGGCAAGGAAATCAAGGTCTATTTGTTGTGGTTTCAGGCGGTTGTCTATCAATACAAAAACAGTCATCAGGTTTTTACGTGTCATCAGGTAGTCGCCGATCATTTTCTTGAAAGATGCTCTTTGCTTTTGAGACACTTTTGCGTAGCCATATCCCGGAAGGTCAACTATGTACCAGCGGTCGTCAATGTCAAAATGATTGATCATTTGCGTTTTTCCGGGACTCGATGATGTTTTAGCCAGCTTGCTATGCCCGGTAAGCATGTTTATGAGCGATGATTTACCTACGTTAGACCTGCCGATAAAGGCATACTCAGGCTTTTCGGGCGGCGGGCATAGCTCTACGCGCGGGCTGCTGACGAGGAATTTGGCTGAATGTATCTCCATTGCTTCTGTTGACTTACTTTTGCAGGGATGCAAAACGATCCTGATAATAATCCCGCGGCCAAAGTGGTGCCGGATAGCGGCTCAAATTTAAGCAAGAAAGAGCAGGTTGCGGATATGTTCAACAATATTGCCGGCAAGTATGACTTTCTGAACCATTTTCTTTCGATGGGGATAGACAGAGGCTGGCGCAAAAAAGCGATCAGAGAGATAGCTACAGTGCAGCCAAAAACGATATTGGATGTAGCCACCGGCACGGGCGACCTTGCCATAGCAGCAGCAGGGATTCAACCCGAGCAGATAATAGGAGTAGATATAGCAGAACAGATGTTGGAGGTGGGCAGGAAGAAGCTGAAAGAACAAAAGCTGGATGGGCTGATACGTTTACAAAGGGGAGATAGTGAGGCCTTGCCTTTCCAGACGAGTAGCTTCGATGCTATTACCTGCGCATATGGGGTGCGCAACTTTGAAAACCTGGAAGCAGGGCTGAAAGAAATGAGCAGAGTAATGCGCGAAGGTGGTAAGGTGGCGATATTGGAGTTCTCTCGCCCTAAAGCATTCCCGATGAAGCAACTCTATTCTTTCTACTTCAAGTATATACTACCCGCATTTGGTAAAGTAGTGTCTAAGCATAGTAGAGCGTATTCTTACTTGCACGAGTCGTCTATGGCATTTGTGGAGGGGGAGGCATTTTGTCGTATTTTAGAAGAGTGTGGTTTTAAAGATGCGAAAGCAAGACCGCTCACCTTTGGTATTACAACATTGTATACCGCTACCAAATAGCTGTTATATGGCCAAAAAAACATGGGCAGAAAAAATGAAGCCAAAGGCAGACTGGAAGGTAGAGCGGACAGATAAAAAGTTTGCAGACATACCTGAAGGAGCCTCTATGCTGATAGCCACACCTATGATAGTAGATGAATATGTGAGAAATATTCCGGAGGGTAGGGCAACAGATATTAAGCAGATGCGGGCAGATCTGGCAGCAGAATACCATGCTGAGTATACTTGTCCGGTAACATCAGGTATATTTTTGCGGATAGTGGCTGAGAATGCCTATGAGCAGTATCAGAAGGGTGAAAGCCTGGAAAATGTAGCCCCGTTCTGGAGAATGATAGATGTAAAATCGCCAACTGCTAAGAAACTGGCCTGTGGCCCTGATTTCCTTAAAGAAATGCGTGAAAAAGAAGGACTAAAGGCCTAGAACTTTAAAAAGGGCTGAACATACTTTATCTTCGCGGTGTTCGTTATATTTACCGACCAATAATTTATGCGGTTTAGTTTAGTAGTAATCACAGCAATATTATTCATGGTGCAGCCAGTTATGGCGCAGAAAGGTGGTGTCGTAGACAGGATGAATATGCCCGAGCACGATCAGAAAGCATATTATTTCGGTATCACCTTCGGGGGCAATTTTTCTACCTACCGCATACAGTACAGCCAGAGTTTTATTGATAACGACACATTTAAATCAATACAACCCGGATACGGGCCCGGTTTTAATCTTGGCTTGATGGGTAATTTGCGCCTGACCAGCTTTGTAGACCTTCGTTTCGTTCCATCACTTGCATTTGCTGAAAAGAGGCTAACGCTGAATATGCGAAGCAGTACAGGTGCGGATAGTTTTTCTAACAATTCTGTTGAGTCAATATACCTGCACCTGCCATTGCAATTAAAGTTCAAGAGCGACCGTATCAAGAACTTTCGCTTTTATGCGATAACAGGCCTTAAGTTCGATTTTGATATGGCCGCCAATGCACGGTCTCGCAGGCAGGATGAATTCATAAAAGTATCTGCGGCAGATTTCGGGTATGAGTTGGGTGTTGGTTTTGAATTCTATTATCCCAACTTCATCTTCTCTCCTGAAATAAAACTGAGCCAAGGTCTAGGTAACCAGTTGTTCAACGATCCGAATATTCCATTGAGTAATGCCATCAGTTTATTGGGTACACGCATGTTCGTGATATCCGTCCACCTTGAAGGGTAGTTTATTCTTATTCCCGATAATGCAAAACTGTTTCCTGAATAGGGAAGTGACGCTTCTGTGACATAGCTACATTTGTGTCCTAACTAAATGAATATGGAAAAGAAATTTGTAGCGGTAAATTATATAAACTGTACACCTGAATACAGGGAGCGTTTTGAAGAGCTGTTCAGCACACGTAAAGGAGCAATTGATAAGATGCCGGGTTTTATTGAAATGCATGTATTGCGCCCGAATAAAGAAGAAGACAACTACCTGATAGTAAGTTATTGGGAAAGAGAAGAAGCATTTAAAGACTGGACAAAGTCTGAAGCATTTATAGAAGGCCATAAGCGTGGGTTTGCAGATCTGGCCAAGGCAAAAGCAGAAGGCCGCCCCGCACCAATGACCAGTGATTTCAAGACCTATGAAATAATTGCTAACTAATGGAAACAGTCTTGAAACAATCTAAACTGGTCAAGTGGTTGAAGCGAGTAGGCTTCTGGGGCTTCATATTCTTCCTGGTGAAAGGACTTATCTGGTTAGTGATCGGCTACTTTATTGTTAAGTGATCATTACTCCTCATCGCCTAAAATGAGGAGATGATCGTGAAAACACATAATGCCTTCTTCGCATAGCATTTCCTGAACATTGGCAATGTTAGTTTCTTCAATGGCTTGTATATCTGATTGCTCTTCGTGTATCATAGTTTCAAATATTTTTTTATTGTTTGCTACTAATTGTTGTGCGAATTGTGCTATACGGAACGGTGCGGTGTTTTCTTTGCCTTCAGGGTTATTATCTCCATGCCCGAAGTAATAAATATCCCAGATATAGTTTAGTGCATGTACACACTGGTGCATAAGTGTGTTGCAAAGACTATGTAGTGGCCGATCAATAGTCCAACGGTTGAGGTATAGGTTTCGCTTATCTTCAGGGTCGTCATAACTATGTGTTTTATGTAATGGTTTAGGTGAAAAATATTCTCTTACATTCATTTGTAGTTCGGTATACCTGATGACCTCAGCCAGCTGAGATGGTTGCACATCAGCCATATCAAAACACCGGTGTTTATCAATAGCTTGTAAAAAAGGCGGGTATATGAACAAGTGATTCATATACACCACCGCGGCATTGATTCTTTTGCTCGACCCCTTATAGCAGACTGTTATCATTTTTTACAGTAATAACTCTCTTAAAAAAAGATCATGGTAACAGGGTTTATGATCGTATAACATTTACAAGTTGCCTTACTACTTGTGTCTGAAAACAAATTTCTTATAAGCAGATAGCAGTTACAACGGGAGTATGTGCAAAACCATGGGGGTATTTTTCACGGGGTAAGGTTGAATTAACGTATGAAAAGAAGTTATTTTACGTGACCATAAAAGAGAGAGAAAAATGCCTGTACAACTAATTGCTGAAGACAACTCTGAAGATCCCAGAGTAATCAGCCTGCAATCATACATGGATGGCAGGGCGAATTTTACACTACATTATTATTATACCAGCTCAGAAGCTACATTTGGCGGACAAGTGTTGGATGCACAATGGAGCGACCTCCAAAGTGCTGTTGATGATTATGTGAATGAGACAGGTGTGCCTGCTACTGAAGTAGCATTGCGCTTTGTACATTGTTTTAATGTGATACCCGGTAACCTTTATGTAAGGTTGCAGATATGTCAACTGACCAACCCGCATGTAGAGCACGGACATACTGTTTATGACCTGAATACGACAGGGGCTAAATGGTATGAGATAAAAGACGGTGCTATGAACCCGACGACAGATGAAATGCTTGAGGGCCCAGAGTACTTAAGTAATTTCTATTATAAGGTTGAACCCCAAAGTCAGGAGATGGAGTGCCTGACTGACGGGCCGGAGAAATATGTGAAAAACCTTGTTTTTCCATGGGATGATGAAGTATTGAAAATGTATATGCAGAATGGTAGCCCGAATGGTGGAGTGCATTTTGCAGCTTGTTCATATATGTATCCTATAGGCGAATATGCTTCAGTACATTGGCCGCATGGTATGGTGATATATTTATCTGATGCACAGGGGCGCCCATTGTTGAACAATCAGGATTATATCAGTCTATTCCATAACAAAGGAGCTGATTTTGCTACAATGTGCCCGCCTAACTGCGATTCTTATATTTTACCAGTGGAACTATCAGAGTAATTATGGCATTAGATGTCGTACTTGCCTTATCAATAAAAATAGTCGCATGCTTACTGGGAGTTTTTTCATTCGGGAAACTCCCTTTGCATTATAAGCTATTGCTTTTACAAACTTTAATAGCATTGTTTGTTGAGGTGTTAGGGTATTGGTTAGGCGAGGTATTGGCGCAAAATAATTTGTGGCTGTTTAATATTTATGCTTTAATAGAACTTTGGATTATAGGGTCTATTGGTATACTATTGACATTATCTGTTACTGGTAAAAAGCTGCAATTAATTACAATGTCATTGATGACCGTTTACTGGTGTGTAATAGCTTTTATAAAAGGGTTAGATGAATTGTTAAGTCAGTTCATTTTTGTTTTAGCGATATTCTTTATTATAATGTATATATACATATTGAACCGCAATTCAGTTTTTAACAAAGAAAAAGTAATAAGCCAACCAGTATTTCTGTTTTCAATATCCATTATTCTATACTATGTTACTATCGTTCCTCTTTTCGGCCTTCTTAATTATTTGGTCGAGAATGATATAACTACAGCAAAGAGCCTTTTTTCAATTAACCAATTTGCCAATTACTTTCGATATTCACTTACAGGGCTGGTATTTTATCTTTGTGCCCGACAAGTAAAAGGGAATACTGCTGAACTTTCTGACCAATGATATTGCTACAACGGTAATTGTTACCACATTGCTAGTGCTGTTACTAGCGGCAAGTGCTATTATTACTATGGTGCTTGCCAACAGGAAACATGTGCAACAAGAGGTAAAGCTGGCACGTATGCAGGCAGACTACCAGAAAGAGCTGCGTATAGTAGAAAACGAAGTGCAGGAGCAGGTGTTGACCAATGTAGCAAGAGAGTTGCACGATAACATCGGGCAATTGCTCACGCTGATACGATTGCAACTGGAACAGGAGAAGTTGGATAACGCAGTGCTGACTGAAAAGTTACAACCTGTGGATGATACGCTTAATGACACTATTGATGAAGTGCGAGCACTTAGCCATAGCCTTAATACTGAATATATTGAGACAAAAGGACTAGCATATGCAATTGATAAAGAAATAAAGAGAGTTTCAAAGCTGAAGAAGCTGCAAGTAGATTGGGAATATGACAGCATGAACGATGACCTTGATAAGGGAAGGAAGGTTATTTTGTTCCGCATATTTCAGGAGCTGTTAAATAATGCATTGAAGCATGCAGCGGCAAAAAATATCAGCATCTTGCTAAAAGTATCCGAGGGTTTTTACTTACGAATAGAGGATGACGGAGTAGGTTTTGATATGACAGAAATATTGAACGGAGATGGCTCTGGCTTGCAAAATATTCAAAAACGGGCGTCACTGGCCGGAACAGAGCTTGATATGAAAAGTACTAAAGGCAAAGGCAGTATATTTACGCTCACCGAAAAATAACCATGCCTGAAAAAGCAAATATTATTCTCGTAGATGACCATACTGTTGTCAGGAAAGGCTTGAGGTCACTGATAGAAAGATTAGGTAATTATGAGGTAGTGGCAGAATATGATAACGGAAAGGACCTGATAGAAGCGTTACCTCAACTGGATATTATGCCTGACTTGGTAGTTATGGATCTTGAAATGCCCGTAATGGGTGGGAGGGAAACTGTGAAGGAATTAAAGCGGAAAGGCATTACTTATCCTGTTCTGGTATTAACATTGGAAACAGATGAATCGAAGATAATAGAACTTTTTAAAACAGGTATTCGGGGTTATCTGCCCAAAAGTGCTACAGCCGAAGTATTGAGAAAGGCAATAAATGATGTATTGACCACAGGTTATTATCATGATGAGATGTTTGCCAAGGCTATGACCTATGAAGCTGATAATGATGCAAATATGCTGCATGCAACAGAAAGGGAAAAAGAATTTCTACGATTGGTGTGTAGTGCAGAAGAGCCTACATATGAGCAGATAGCACAACAAATGGAAGTAAGCCGTAGAACAGTTGATGGTTACAGAGAAAGCCTTTTTACAAAGTTCAATATTAAATCTAAAACGGGACTAGTGCTCTTTGCTATCAAGTACGGTATCGTGAAGCTTGATGCCTGAAAATACTAAGGCCCCGTATAAACGGGGCCATCCGTATGTAACAGGTAAACGATACGAAAATCAATTAAAGTTAATAATTTTTTCTAACAAATCCTTCTCTGATATATAACCTTCATGGCTCCAAACCACTTTATTGTTTTTATATAGTAATAACGTAGGCAGGCCTTTAATATTGAGTTCGGTAGTGACCGTATTATTCTTGTCCGTGTTAATTTTAAATATCTTTACTACATCTGATTGATTATCAGACATTTTTGTAAGGTAAGGTTCCATTTCTCTACAGGGTGTGCACCATGTAGCAAAGAAGTCTACTAATACCAGCTTATCAGTATTCAGTTCAGCATGGTATTCATCCATGGTCATGCCTTTAAGTATTTTTTCACTTTCATTGCTTGTAGGCATGCCTGAACGTGTCCAGTTCATGATTCCTCCTTCCAGGTCGTACACTTGTGTGAACCCCATTTGGCTCAGCTTATTGGCAGCGGCAGCACTTCTGCCGCCTGCCTGGCAGTAAACAAACACAGGCTTGTCCTTATCCAGTTTTGATACTTCCTGCTCGAAATTATTGCCGTTCCAGTCGACATTCAGCGCATCTTTGATGTGTCCGCTTTCATATTCACCGGAAGTCCTTACGTCTAATATCACCTCCTCTTTATATTCCATGATCTTAGAGCGGAAGTGATTAGGGTTCAGCTTCCCGCCTCCCCCACCATCGGGTGATGACATGCAGGAACTGAAAATGAATATTGAAAACAGTAGTGTTAATACTGACTTGCTCATATTATGCATATTGCTCTATTATATTTTGTAATTGATGTGCCGGAACTACACCACTTTGTCTCCACTTCAGTCGTCCATTTTTGAATAGCATAAGCGTTGGTACACCAGATATATTGTATGTCTGTGCTGTAGAGGGGTTTTTATCTACATCTATTTTGATGATAGTAGCTGTATCACCAACCTTATTTTTTAGTTCGGTTAGTATGGGCGCCAGCATTTTACATGGCCCGCACCACTCAGCAAAAAAGTCTACCAGTACAGGTTTCTCTGAATTGATAAGGTCTGAAAATTTCTTCCCCATAATTATTGCATTTTATAAGTACAAATGTCTGTAATGCAGTTGCAAATATCGGTAACCAATGTTACAAAATCTGCTATCAAAAGCTGGAAAAGACTATGTTACTTATGTAGCAGAAGTTTTAAACATATAATATGCATCTTTGCCTTACTGATGGAAATAGCAGGTTACATAGCATCTGTATTGATCGGCTTGTCGCTGGGGTTAATAGGTGGTGGTGGGTCAATACTAACTGTGCCATTATTGGTGTACCTGTTTGGTACTGAGCCCACAACGGCTACCTCTTACTCTTTATTCATAGTGGGTGCTGCCAGCCTGATAGGAGCTGTGAGGAATTACTTTAACGGCTTTGTACATCTGAAAACTGCCTTCTTGTTTGGTGTTACATCTATAACTACTGTGTTGATAACACGCAGGTTTATTATACCTGCAGTACCGGAACAGCTTTTCTCGATAGGAAGCTTTGAAGTTACAAAGGCGTTATTGACGATGCTGCTTTTTGCAGTACTGATGCTAATGGCCTCTACTTCAATGATAAAAGGGAGAAAAGAACCTACAGAAAAAGCAAAGAGTACAAAAATCACCCCACTTATACTCTACGGTGTAGGTATAGGTTGTGTGACAGGATTTTTAGGCGCAGGAGGTGGGTTTCTGCTGATACCTGCTTTAGTATTCTTCGTGGGATTGGATATGAAAACGGCCATCGGTACATCGCTGAGTATAATAGCTATGAATTCACTGATAGGCTTTACCGGCGACATCGGCAATATCGATATGGACTGGCCTTTCCTCTTGACCATTACAGGCATAGCTATAGCAGGGATTTTTACAGGGATAGCTCTGGGCAAGAGAATACCGGGAGCTAAACTCAGGAAGGGTTTTGGTTGGTTTGTATTGATAATGGGTGTTTATATTATCATACGTGAAGTACTCTTGCGTTAATTAGCTCTCTCCCAATACATTAGCATATTTTCATATTATTATTTACCATATCCGGTGTTGATTTATTATATTACAAATATCAGTCATCAAAAATCAGTACCATGAGTAAGATATATCTACTACTTATTGCAGTATTGCTATTTGCAACTACTGCCTACAGCCAACCATGGCCGCTAACAGCTAAGCTGGAAACAAGTGATCAACAAAGTGATGATAACCACGGATATTCGGTGGCTATATCAGGAGATTATGCCATCTGTGGTGCCTATCATGAAGACCATGATGGTACAGGAGGCAGTATGTTGAGCAACGCTGGTTCTGCATATATCTATATATATGACACCACCACAAAAATGTGGACACAGCAGGCTAAAATCGTAGCTGCAGACCGTTCTGCCAGTGCATTTTTCGGGTATTCTGTAGATATATCGGGCAGCTATGCAATAGTAGGTGCCCCACAAGACTCATCAAATAGTGGTGCTGCCTATATTTACGAGCGCAGTGGTACTACCTGGACACAGGTAAAAAAAGTAGTGGCCACCAGCCGCCGTGCCAGTGACAGGTTCGGTACTTCAGTAGCTATCTCAGGCGACTGGGCTTTGGTAGGAGCACATCATGAAGATGAAGACGCACTGGATATGAATGCAGCAAATAATGCTGGTTCAGCATTTTTCTATTATAGGGGGACAGGTAGCTGGGATAGCGTGCAAAAAGTAGTAGCATCTGACAGGAATGTGAATGACGAATTCGGCATATCTGTGGGCATTGATGGTACAAAGGCAATAATAGGTGCCTACCGTTACGATGGAGATACAGCAACTCAGGAAACAGGAGCAGCTTATGCTTTTGCACTTGCTGGTGGTACAGGCTTGTGGACCGAGCAACAGATATTAAAAGCTCCTGACCGTAAGTCTGATGATGAGTATGGCTGGTCTGTAGATGTATCGGGTAACTACTATATCATAGGTGCGCCAAGACAGGATTATGATACGGCAGGAGGTAATTTTTCACTAAATGCCGGTGCAGCATATATAGCTGATGACGCTTCATCTTGGGCGCAGTTTAAGGTGGTTGCGCCAGACAGGGCAGATCAGGATAATTATGGACAGAGTGTATCTATCTCCGGCGATTGGGCTGTGATAGGTGCTCCGCTACAGAATTTCGGGCCGCTGGGGCAAACACCGCCAAACCCGTTATCAGATGCCGGCGCTGCCTACCTTGTGAAGAAAAGTAGTACTGCAGTATGGACCAAGGAAAAGAAACTGACAGTGACACTTACAGACAGGTTTGCTGCAGACAAAATGGGCTGGTCTGTTGATATAGATGGTGATGCTGTAATTACAGGCGCGCCTGAGGACAATGTTGACGGCTCAATTGCTATCCCGAGTACCGGGTCGGCATATGTATACAGGAGCGATACTGCAACTGTATCGGTACAGGCTATTGTACATGGCACCAATGCTGAAGTATATCCTAACCCAACCACGGGAGTAGTAAACATACAATTGGATCAAAAAGTGAAAGAACTACAGGTGCAGGTATACGACCTTCTGGGACATCTGATATCAGAAAAGCGTATTACAGATACAGGGTTTGCACAGTTCGACCTGAAGCAATTACCTGAGGGGGTATATATGTTGCGCCTTAATACTGACGGTCAGCAACAGGAGTTCAGGGTAGTGAAATATTAGCAGTATTTTTCTATAAAAAAGGATTTGGCAAAATCGAAAAGCTGCCTATCTTTGCAATCCGTTTTCGGAAAAACGGTATGGAGGCATAGCTCAGTTGGTTCAGAGCATCTGCCTTACAAGCAGAGGGTCCGCGGTTCGAATCCGTGTGCCTCCACAGAAAAAGCCTCAACGAAAGTTGGGGCTTTTTGTATTATGGCATACGTATATATTCTATATTCGACTTCGGTAGACAAATACTATGTTGGGGGTTGTAATGCCCTTGAAGAAAGGTTGTCAGCTCATAGGCAAGGTACTTATGAGAGTAGTTTTACAGCTACAAGAGGTAATGATTGGGAGCTGTACCTGTCAATTAAAGATTTAGGATATGAGCAAGCGAGGGGTATAGAGCAGCACATCAAACGAATGAAAAGTAGAAAGTACATTGAAAATTTAAGATCATATCCTGAGATGGTAGAGCAATTAGTGAAAAAATATTGAGGGTTCGCGGTTCGTCCCGATAGCTATCGGGACCGTGTGCCTCCACAGAGAAAAGCCTCAACAAAAGTTGGGGCGTTTGCATTGTAAATTATTTTATAATGGTCTACGGTCAAGTATATGGGGCATACCTGTTCCTAATACTAAAATCAAATAGTTTGCCTGATTAGTATTTCCATTATCATCTTCTTCTGGCTCAATAGATGTAAGCCAAAACCATGGCTCTTCACATGCGCACTGCCAATCATCTTCAATTTCAAGTGCATTTTTATTACCACAACCCCAGCACCATACATGAAATTTTCCACATTCATCACATTTGCCAATTGCTTGTACCGTGACTACTCCATTAAGAATTACTCCAGGTGTTAAGTCCCAAAGGACAAGTCCATTATTACAATAGAAGTTTTTACAATTATCCCAAGAGCTTATACTGAAGGTCTCTAAATCTTCTTTTGATAATAATTTTATTCCGATATGCTTTTGTGCTCTTCTTTTAGCAGATTTGGTTACGCCACTAGTACATACAATAAAACCTCTTTTTGCATTTACATCTTTCATCAATCCTTCAAATGATTCAACATCTTTAATATTTAAAGGTCTGTTTCTATGTTTTGCATCAAATATTATTCTTTTTTTAAATCAATATTGTGCCTAATATCAACTAAGACATCAATTTGTCGCTTTCTTTTACTTATATATCCCCTTACTCTAATGTTTGGTATTACAGTATATGAATCATCATACTCGTTTGATGTTAACAAAGCAACAATTCGTTCTAGTATACGCCAGTCTTCCATAGGTGTTTATATAAAGTTAATATTACACTGGTCTGGGGAGTGTGTCTTACAAAACAAAGCCTTGCTACTGCAAGGCTTTGTTTAATTAGTATATTATTTTAGTTCATTTTGTTGTTCAATAAAGGTTTGAACAAAAGATAAGTCCTTAGGGAAATCTATGCCAAAATGCTCAAGTGCATATATAAGTGCTGTATTTAACGCATATACATCCTCGGTTGAAACCCAAGCTTTAGCAGGCATGTGAACAAGCCAGTCGTACATTTGATGCCTGCCTTGTGGTCCAGGTTCTGCGAGCCTGTCAACAGGTATAATATAATTAGGATCTGAAGTATGGTGTATTCCTTCTTCGTTTATTATCCAATTCCCAATATTAAATGGTATCATTTTGTGATTTTTTTAGTTCTAACAAAAATACTTATAGTGTTAAAGAAAAGGTACGTGAAAAACACCCTATTTTCTATGCAACAAAGATTACACAGCACCAGTTATGAGTACCTTACCTTTTGCAAAAAAGATATCATGGCTACAGTACAATTGACGACAGTAGATTTAAATGAGAAGTTATGAAGAAGGGAAGAAAAGGTGGTTGAAAAAATATTGATGGTCCGCGGTTCGTCCCGATAGCTATCGGGACCGTGTGCCTCCACAGAATAAAAGCCCCGCAATTGCGGGGCTTTTTGGTTAGTGATACTTTAGCATTTTCCAGTGCTTTGCTTATAGCCTTCTTTAAATATCTTTTTCAGAATATCCATATCTACATCATCCAGTTTATTGATATATAAACAGCTGCCTTGTCCGAGTTTATATTTCCCAAGCTTTTTAAATAATGCGTCTTTGTTACTGAAATTTGTTACACCATATATTGCCAGGGCATTAGAACGAGGTGAGAATCCAATAGTGCATATTTCGCTTTCTGTACCATTAGCCAGTTTGTAAGATGTTTTGTCATAACCTACAATAGATGGCCCCCACATTTTTGCTTTTTTACCTGTTACTTCACTCATTAGCTTCATCAGAACCTTACTATCTGCTTTTCGGCGCTCGTTCTTTACATTTTCTATAAATTCTTTTACACTGGCATTATTCTGCTTAGTTTTCATATATATGTTTTTACTGCTATCTAGTTAAAGAAAAATAAAGTTAAGTATAGATAAGTTTATATAATGTATTCTGCCCGGTAAAGCAATGCAACAAACATTACACAGCATCAGTTGTTACTATATTACCTTTGTAAAAAAGATATTATGGCTACAGTACAATTGACGACAGCAGATTTTAAGGAGAAGGTTTTTAACTACGAAGAAAGTAAAGAATGGAAATATGCAGGTGAGCTGCCTGCGATCATAGATTTTTATGCAGACTGGTGCGGGCCGTGTAAGATGGTAGCTCCTATACTGGAAGAACTGTCTGAAGAGTATAAAGACAAACTTATTATATATAAAGTAGATACAGAAGTAGAGCAGGAGCTGGCTGCTGTATTTGCGATACAGAGTATTCCTTCTATATTATTCATACCAATGGAAAGCCAGCCAATGATGCAGAAAGGTGCCTTGCCTAAGCATGTATTAAAAGAGGTAATAGATAAAGAGCTGGTAAAAACTGAAGCATAAGGCTAAGCTTTTCTAAATAAGGGTGCATCTTTGCAGTATAAAATTATCTGTAGAAGAATGAGCACAAATAAAGGTCCGCTGACACATCATCCTATAGTTGAGCATTTTAAGGAGTGGAGCGCCCCGGTAAATGGTAACAAATTTCTGGAGCAGTTGGCACGACATGCATACCGTGTTTGTAATTATGATGCGGTAAAGGAGAACTACGATACATTTTACAATAGCTTTGGTAGTATAGGTACGATACATTTTGCAGTTAAAGCGAATGCAGAGCCGTATGTATTGAAAGCGCTGATGGCAAAGGGTGCAGGTTTTGAGATAGCCACCTATAGTGAGTTGAGGTTGCTGATAGAAAGCGGGCTGACTAAGCAAGACATCATGCAAAAGGTGAACTTCGGGCAAACGCAAAAAGAACGTTCTGACATCAGGAAAGCGTTGCAAGACGGGGTTCGTAGTTTTTCTACGGATAATGTTCATGACATACGCATACTGAACGAGGAAATAGAAGACCTTGATATAGAAAACAAGGACATCAAATTACAGATACGCCTGTTCAATGCAGATGGTTTGAGTTCGGGAGAGGGGTATTCGCAATCATTCAATAAAAGGTATGGTGTAAACGGAACGCAGGCTATAGAGTTAGCCGGGCAGATACTGGATCACTGCATGTCAGTTTCAGGGTTTACATTCCATCCGGGTAGCGGTTCTGCTGATCCTGCTTTGTGGGACTATGGTATAGAGCATGCGGCTGCTCTCACCAAAAGAATGAGCGAAGAGCTGGGCATAAATATTACTACACTCAACTTGAGTGGTGGTTTTGATCCGGCTGTTGCTATTGAAGATTATCGTGATCATTTACTGCCGAAAATTGAAGCTGTTTATAAGGCAGAAGGGTTACCAACGCCTGAGCATATTGATACAGAGCCGGGCAGGTGGCTGGTAGCTAATACCGAGGTGCTGATAGGTAAGGTGTCTAATATCAAGATAAATGAAGACGGAACACGCATCGTTACATTAACCACAGGTGTTTCAGAGAATGGTACACTCACTGGCCTGGGATTAGACTATGACTATTTCATATTGAAATACGGTAAAGCGCATAAATTAGAAAAACGTGAAGAAGTACGCGCTAATATACATGGCCGTGCCTGTGCAGACTTTGACGTGCTAGAAGAAAATATTGCCATACCTGAAGAGCTGCACCCTGATAATACGTTGGCTGATAAAGTGTTCGTTGTCATCCACGGTGCAGGAGCTTATTCACATTATATGGAACGTAACTTCTGGTGTGGTATTACCCCACCTATGAAGGTGAATTATAACGATTTTAAAAACTGTATCACTTCAGAAGATAGTTATGAGCTGGCGTTGGTCAACTCCTATGCAGAACGTTCGGGCTTACCATTGAAGAATGCAATGACATTTATTACAGACAGAACCAGCGAAAAGATAGGTGCTATAAAAGGAGCACAAATTGCAGAGATACTGGATAACCCGCAATTATTGAACAAGTTGGGTATGCACCTGTTACATACTGTGGCCGACTTTGTGCAGGAGCATGTAGATAAGAAATAGTGCTACAATACAGACTTTATACTTTCAGGTACTATTATATCATCATTCAGTCGTTCATCAGCAATAGGTGTGCCGTAGCTAGTGTTGATCGGTAGTAACCCTGCCCAGTAGTCAAGAGCATAGTCTTCCTCCTCATCTTTTACACCTGCATCCCTGATCTTCGCACTGGCTTCTTCAATTGTGATGGCTACTACTTTAGTGATCTTCAACTCTTTTTCGGACGGAGGTCTTGTTTCCTCCCATCGGTTTTTCAGTACATGGTCAGATACTACTTTCAGCGCATGGTTCTTAGCATCATTTTCTTCCACCAGTTTCCCTTTCCCGAATAATACTACAGACTCATAATTAGCAGAATGGTGAAATGCTGAACGTGCGAGTACCAGGGCATTGATATTGGCAACAGATATACAAACTTCTTTCTCTTGTCCTGCATGGTTGATCATACGGTTGGCTACAGCACCGTGCAGGTAAATTGTATTCCCTTCCCGACCAAACAGTGTAGGTATAATAAAGGGTTTGTCATCAACTGAAAATGCAACATGGCAAAGGCAATGTTTATCTAAAATGCGATATATGGTAGCCTCATCGTAATGGCCACGGTTGGGTATACGTTTTACAGTGCTTTTTTCGGTGTGCTTCATGGTTTTAAAAATACTATTTAGTAATTGTATGTTATTGAATTAGGTATTTTTAATAATAAGTTTAACAGGTTACTAATAAACTATTGTTAGCGACTAAATGAATACAGGATATTTACTTTTTATCTTTTTCTTTTCACTGTTTGTGTATACACATGCACATGCGCAGGAAACTGATAGGGACAAAAAGAAGCTGGCCATTGTAGCAGGGGGGCAAGTGCTGGGAACTGCAGCGTCAATATATGTACTTAATGAGGCATGGTATAAAGATTATCCAAGATCATCTTTTCATGTGAAAGACGATATGAAAGTTTGGTTACAGGTAGATAAACTGGGGCATGCTTATAGTGCATATACCATAGCAGGGCCTTTGACGGATATGTATCGTTGGGCCGGGCTGAATAACAAGCAAAGTGCTGTGTATGGAACGGTGGTCAGTTACACTTTTCTTTCTGCGATAGAGTTACTAGATGCACATTCGGCAGAGTGGGGGTTCAGCTATGGTGATGCAATAGCCAATACTGCGGGCGCAGCATTGTTTTTGGGGCAAGAACTGGCATGGGAGGAACAGCGCATACAACTGAAGTTCAGTTTTCATAAGGTGAATTACGAGCCATATTACAGGGATAATATGAACAGGCTATTCGGTACATCGTTGCCCGAACAGTTGCTGAAGGATTATAACGGGCAGACCTATTGGCTATCTGTTAGTGTACACTCTTTCGGGGTAGAGTGGTGGCCTAAGTGGCTGAATGTAGCAGTAGGGTATGGAGGAGAGCAGATGTATGGCGCGTTCTTTAATTCTTGGAAAGATGAGGACGGTAACTATTATGATGCTAACCATGTACCAAGACTCAGGCAGTGGTATATTGCTCCTGATATTAACCTGTCGGTCATTAATACCAAGAGTGCCTTGCTCAATTCGTTTTTCGACAGGTTGACGATAAAAATACCGACACCAACGTTAGAGCTCCGTTCTGATGGTGTAGTGAGGATACACCCGATATATTTCTAAAAACAGAGTGGACATAAACAGAAAACTCCTGCCTTACGGGGCAAGAGTTTGCATATGATATATGAGCGATTATGATGTCCGTAATCGGAAATAAAGAACCTAACTCAGTTCTTCCATTTCCTGATTTTTACGGCTATTGAATTTTCCTGTAAGTTCTTCAGCTTTTTTATCATCTATTAGCTTCTTAGCTAATACAAATACTTCTTCCTCTTCCTCTTCCATATGGTGTTCCAGTTCGTGTTGTAGTTCTTTGAACTTTTGCAACCAATGCGGGTTAGACATATCCATGTCATCAAGCTCATCGAATAATTCGTTGGCTTCTTCGTGCTCTACAATGCTATGTCGTGCTTTGTCCTGACCGTCCTGTTTTTCTATCAGTGCAGCATATAGTGACTGCTCTTCTGCGTTGGCATGGCTTTTTATCTCAAGTTTCAACTCTTCGTAATATTTCCTTCTTTCTTCGGAGTCTCCCGAGGTATCTGCTACTTTTTCTAATAAAGCACGATGTTGATCATGGTCATGTTTGATCCGTTCATAAATATTCATATCGGTAAATAATTGTTACCAAGTTGTAACACCGGAACAGTTTAAAATGTTTAATAAAAGGCACACAAAAAATAAGAGCCTTAAACAATTTGCTTAAGGCTCTCAGATTAAATGAGTTATCTTATTATTCCACCCAGTCAGCAATGAACACATTAGTTTCTCTTGTGCCACCGTTGTTACGATTAGAGCTGAACAGGATACGCTTACCATCAGGAGAGAACATCGGGAAGGCATCAAAACCACCATCGTGAGATATTTTTTCCAGTCCGCTGCCATCCTGATTGATGATGTACATATTGAAAGGGAAGCCACGCTCATACTCGTGGTTAGATGCGAAGATGATACGCTCACCGTCAGGCATCCAGTTAGGTGCCCAGTTGGCTTTGCCTAATGAAGTTACCTGTTTTACATTGCTGCCATCTGCATTGGCTACAAACACTTCCATATTGGTAGGCTGCACCAATCCTTTTGAAAGCAGGTCTTTATATTCTTTTACTTCTTCTTCTGTTTTTGGGCGGGATGCACGCCATACTATTTTGCTGCCATCGGGTGAGAACCATGCACCACCGTCATAACCCAACTCATTTGTTATCTGCTTAACGTTTGTGCCGTCCAGGTTCATGGTATACAGGTCAAGATCGCCATTGCGGGTAGAAGTGAAGATCACCTTATCACCTTTAGGTGAGATAACAGGCTCTGCATCATAACCCGGAGTATTAGTTACCTGTTTAGTGATATTGCCATCAAGGTCTGCAATGAAAATATCGTAAGATTCATAAATAGGCCATACATACTTATTGCCATGATCTTCTCTGTTTGGTACAGGCGGACATTCTTTACCACCCAAATGAGTAGATGAATACATTACGTGCTTACCATCAGGCATCATGTAAGAACATGTAGTACGCCCCGTACCAGTACTTACCAGTTTGTACGAAAAGCCATCTTCTTTTGTTTGTGGCAGTTCACCATAATAGATACGGTCACAATCTATGCCCTCAGCAGGATTAGTGCGTTGAAAAACAACGGTCTTTCCGTCAAAGCCGAAATAAGCCTCTGCATTATCCCCGCCTGTTGTCAGCTGGATGACATTCTTAAAATGCTTTTCGTCAGAGTAAGTAAGTGTTGCTGAGTCTACCTGCTCCTGCTCCATACCATGATGACCGTGTCCGTGCCCATGTCCGTCATGTGAATGCTCGTTTTTCTCTTCACCGGCGCCGCAGGCAGCAAACAAAGCCGCCATCCCTATGATTGCATATTTCTTCATTATGAGTTCAATTCTGATTGGCTGCAAAGGTAAGCGTGCAGCTGTTTAGATATTTCTTAAATCAGAAAAGTATTGTCACGGGATTGTCAGGAAGGGGTTTCTTGTGTGTGATTTTTCAGCCATTCAACAATCTGATCAAACTTTATTTCTCCCTTTGACATCCCGATTATTAATTGGTATGTGTCATCTTGGTTTGCAGTAACCTTAACTTGCTCTGACATGAGTAAAGCAAGCATTGCTAAAAGTCCGATTCTTTTGTTTCCGTCAATAAAAGGGTGATTGCTAATGAGACTTTCACCTAAAGCAGCCGCTTTGTCAAATGCTGTAGGATAAAGTTCTATTCCGTCGAAAGTCTGGTAAGGGCGCGAGATGGCAGAAAGAAGTAGCTTTTCATCTCTTAGCCCGTGAGTACCACCAAAATCTTCAATAGATAAGAAATGCAGTGTTAGAATATCTTTTATATCTATCACTTAGCCAGCTTTTGCAGTACTGAATGATACTGTGATTTGATGCTTTCATAATGACGGGACAAAGTGTCTTGTTCCCCTTCAGCTATCTTTTGTAGATGTGTCAATAACTCTTTTAAAGCCTCCTCGTCATTCAACGATCTTATTTTTTCGATCGCTATTTTCTTCATTTCATCTACACTCATGTCTGATTATTATGTTTCTATAAATTTACGAAAAGTGTGAGAATAATACAGCACGGCACCCAACTCATAACTATATTCCACTTATTCATAATACTGATTCCTGTCCTTTCTCTACATTTGCGGCATGTCGCACATAGAACTGGTAGCACAGATACAAGCATTACAGGAACGCTCAAAAGTATTAGACCCTGATACTGCCCAGCGCAGTAAAGTAACGGGTGAGGTAGAGCAATATGCTAATGGGTTCCTTAATTCGCTGGATGAACGCAAGACGTTTATACAGTCGGGGTATGACGATGCTACACTGAGCAGTACAGACTTTTCAAAAGGGAATGACGCAGGTGAGGTAATGCAACTGCTGAAAGAGCATTTAGAAGATCCGGGTATCAATACAGCGCATGGTGGGCACTTAGGGTACATACCCGGTGGTGGATTGTATGCGGCTGCTTTGGGTGATTATCTGGCGGACGTGACCAATAAATATGCAGGAGTGTTCTACGCATCGCCCGGAGCGGTGCGTATAGAAAATGCGTTGATAGAATGGACGGGTAAATTGGTGGGCTATGAACAAGGCTTTGGTGGCAACCTGACATCAGGCGGGAGTATTGCCAACCTTGTGGCTATCACTACAGCGCGCGATGCCAAACAGATAAAAGCAAAAGACTTTCACAGAACAGTTATCTATACCACTCAACAGGCGCACCATTGTATTGATAAAGCCATAATTATAGCAGGGCTACGTGAATGTGTGGTGAGAAAAGTAGCCATGGATGCTCAATGGAGAATGGATGTAACCGCACTGGAAGAACAAGTGCAAAAAGATAAGGAAGCAGGGTTGATACCATTTCTATTAATAGCTAATGCAGGCAGTACCGATGTGGGTGCTATCGACCCGATGGAAGAGATAAGCAAAGTGAGTAAAAGACACGACCTGTGGATGCACGTAGATGGCGCTTATGGTGGTTACTTCATTCTACTAGATGAGTATAAAGAGAAAATGAAAGGTATGGAGCAGGCAGACTCTATCGTGCTCGATCCGCATAAGGGATTATTCCTGCCCTATGGTACAGGTATCGTATTGGTGAAACATCTGCACTATATGCAAAATGCTTTTGCGTATGAGGCTAGTTATATGCAGGATACGGTTGGTGTAGCATCTGGTATTTCTCCGGCAGATGTCTCTCCCGAGTTGAGCAAACACTTTAGGGGTATGCGCATGTGGCTGCCATTGAAGCTATATGGCGAACAAGCATTTAAAGACTGTCTGCAAGAGAAGCTATTACTCACGCAATACTTCTGCGAAAAGATACAGGAGCTGGGCTTTGAACTGGTATGCGAACCTGAGTTAAGCGTTGCAGCTTACCGCTACGTACCTAAAGAAGGAGATGCCAACGAGTTCAATAAAAAGTTATTGGAGAAAATGCATGATGACGGAGATATATTCATCTCTTCTACCAATGTAGGCGGCAAATATGTACTGCGTTTTGCCTGTCTCTCTTTCCGCACACACCTGAGTCATGTAGACAGGTTGTTGGGGATGTTTGAAAAGGCGTTGGAAGAGTTGATAGCTTAATTTTCCTCTGTATATATACATGTTTGCATATTACTAGGAGCTAATAAAACTGGCCAATAAAATGCTTCACTTCTCCAACCATTATTAATATTGCCATTTTGCCTTAATAACATTAAAACTGGTTTATCTATAGCCATTCTTCTTGCTGGCCTCAGATCTAAACGACCATCATCTGGGGCATCTGTAAATGCGTTACCATTGGATTTATATCTTGAGGCATTTCTATTATCTCTTGTAAATACATTTACTTGATTATCGTGACTACTTGTATATTTAAGAATATCAACGAAAGTATCTAAGTCCCAATCTAATTCCTTGTTGTTAAAGCGATCATCAAAAACATAACTACTGCGTATGAGCTTCAGAATAGGTATCACATCTGAAATATCCAGTAATACACTTTCATGATTTTGTATTTCTTTCTCATTAATCCAAGTGTCAATTTTTTGAGTGATACTTTTTAATTTAGATGGTGCAACAGTTTGAAAGCCTTTTGGCAAATGTCTTGAATATCGCCTTATGGTTTGAACTATCGAATTAGCTACTTTGTTTGGACTGCATGGGATTACGCTCCCATTTTGCCTTTTTTGTATGAACTTTACTCGCTCTTGATTTAAACATGCTTGTCGCAATGCATCATCGAAGAAATGCATATCTCTCATAGCTAAAAATATTCTTTGGCTCGTATACAGTCTAGTGACTGCCATATCTTCTATTTTGCGAGCTCCATACATCCTAGAATGTTGTAGTACTGTATCCATTTGAAACCTGCCGGGACTTCTCCCGTAGTAGAAGGATATTAAGTTTTCTATTGTAATACCTCTATCTAAGACCTGACCACCAATAAAAATATTGAATGGGTTATCAAGCCTCAACTGACCATTTTCGTCTAATAAGTCAATAACGGAACTTTCAGAGTTCACCTCCTTGACACTAATTTCTCCATTATGGATTGCTTGATGTACTCTATCCACTATTTCATTAGTATCAGGTAAACTCTTACTTGCTTTTTCGATTGAATCTTTGAATCCATTCAAAGATTCAATAACTATTTTTTTAAAATCATCTATTCCAAGCTCACCCAATTTGTCAATTAATGAATTGATAATTATATATTGCCAATTATGGGATTGTTTACCAGTGTGCACATGAATCAAGAATGCAGACTTATATTCTTTCTTCCAAGTGGTTGTAGAATTTACTGCAAGGTAATGTTCTTGAATCGAACGAATTGCACCTGCTGTTATATAATTGATGAAAGCGTTCCTAAATCCAGCTAACAGATCAGTGTTTAATATATTGTCAGTAAGCCTGCTATCTGGTCTCCTTCTATTTTTAGTGATTCTTAATCTATCAAACTCACTTGGGTCTATTGCTTGATATATGTGAGAAGCATAAGAAGATGAATCCTCACTTTCTTCAAAATATACTTTGCCTCCAATATATGCTTCGTGTGGTTCCAGTACCACAGTAAATGCTGGTTTTAAAGGAGCATAGCCTTCAGCATTGACCTCAATGGATTCAGGCTGTAAATAAAGTGAATATGGAGTTGCTGTAACTTGGAGAAAATCTGAAGCATTAGATAAACGGCTACGAAAACTCGATATAAGTTCTGCTAAAACGCCTATTCGTAATCCATCAATAGCATTGTTGTCTCTGTAATATGTAATTGAAGCAGAGTCTGCTTCGTCATCAATAATTAGTACTTTTTTATTGCCAAGGCTAGGGTATTGTTCAAAAAAAACTTCGTTTAGTTTGGTTAAATTATCATCTTCTTTTTTTACTACAAATACATTTTTTTTATTAATAATATACTCCGTAAGAGGGGGCATATTCATAATATCATAAACATACATCGCATCATTTTCAACTGGGTCTTGAAATTCACTTTTTATGCGTTTTACAGTTTGAGCTACTAAAGCTTTACTACTTTTTGTCAATACTACACATATATCATACATTTCATCAAATCCCAAAGCCATAATGCCTATAAATGCTCTTGTTTTACCGGATTGTATTAAACCAAGTAGCATGCCTGGGTTCTCAGAATCAGTTGATTTTTGAATTAATTGAGATACAGTATCTTGCATTTTCTGTTTCAGCTCGCTTGAATCAGAACGTTTGGAAGTGATGTAGGAGTAAAAGCTCATTGGTTGATTATTATACCGTGTAAAGTACAATATGTTTGAATAATATCTTTAGGGTGAAAACACCCATTTTTTGTATTAGTAATCCCATAAACGCACTTATCCACATTCCACATATGTTCCACGGAAAAGTGCTGAAAGGGAGTTAACTTTGTTAGTCCACTTAAACTTACAGGGATAAAAACTGAGTACTATGAACTTCACGTATTATGGTCATGCTTGTTTTATGGTAGAAGTAGCGGGAAAAAAACTACTCTTTGATCCGTTTATTTCCGGTAATGACCTGGCTGATGATATAGAGATAGGTAGCATAGAATGTGATTATATACTGTTATCTCACGGGCATTCTGACCATATTGTAGATGTGTTCCGTATAGCAGATAATACAGAAGCACTGGTAATAGGCATGCTGGAAGTAACGAATTGGGTAGAGAAGAAGGGGTATAAGAACACTATAGGTATGAATATGGGAGAGATGCAGATGGATTGGGGAACGATACGTATGGTGCCGGCGGTGCACAGTAATTCTATGCCGGACGATAGTTATGGTGGCATGCCTGCAGGTTTTGTTATTAAAACAGACGAAGGTAGCTTCTATTATACAGGAGATACCAGCCTTACGATGGATATGCAGCTGATACCTCGCTACGGGAAAATGGACTTTGCCGTAATGCCTATTGGCGGGCACTTTACCATGAACCCTGATGATGCGGTAATAGCAGCAGAATTATCAGATGTGAATAAAGTAATAGGGGTGCATTATAACACATGGCCACCAATTGCTATAGATACCGACAAAGCACAGGAAGCATTCAAAAATGCAGGCAGGGAACTGCTGTTGCCGGGTATAGGAGAAACAATAACTGTTTAATTTTAATATATATCCCAATTCGGGAAAAAACAGTATTTTAACCGTTAAGGTATAAAGAGCGCACATGTCAAAAGTAATAGCTATAGCCAACCAGAAGGGAGGAGTTGGTAAGACCACCACAGCCATCAACCTGGCTGCCAGTCTTGCCGTGTTGGAGTATAAAACGTTGATAGTTGATGCAGACCCGCAGGCTAATAGCACTACGGGCAATGGCTTCGACCTGAAGAACATACAGCTGAGCCTGTATGACAGCATGGTGAATGATACACCTGTATCGCAGGTGATACTGGAAACAGAAACCCCCAATCTTTACCTGTTGCCGTCACATCTTGACCTTGTAGGTGCTGAGATAGAATTGATTCATCACCCGAACAGGGAGCATGTGATGCGTATGGCCCTTGAAGAAGTACGCGATAAATATGATTTCATCATTGTGGATTGCTCGCCTTCGTTGGGTTTGATAACGGTAAATGCCCTGACCGCTGCAGATAGTGTAGTGATACCTGTACAATGTGAGTATTTCGCATTGGAAGGTTTAGGTAAATTGCTGAATACCATTAAGATAGTACAAACACGTATTAATACAGAGCTACAGATAGAGGGTATATTAATGACCATGTATGATGGTCGTCTGCGCCTGTCAAACCAGGTTGTGGAAGAGATCAAGAACCACTTCGGCGATCTTGTATTCAATACTATAGTTCACAGAAATACTCGTCTTGGAGAAGCACCAAGCTTTGGTACGCCTGCATTAATGTATGATGCAGAGAGTACAGGTGCTATTAATTACCTGAACTTCGGTAAGGAGATATTGCAGAAGAACAATATGACCAAGATCAAGAACGAGGATAAAATATTTGAAACCGGCGATCATGTCGACTAATAAAAAGAAGCAAGCATTGGGGAAGGGTATTCGTGCTTTACTGAATACCATAGACGACGAGACGAGGGCTACTGATGACAGTGGTGTGCCGCCTTCCGTAACGGGTAAGGATGCGGGTAGCATCATACGTATACCTGTAGGGCAGATAGTGGTGAACCCTAAGCAACCTCGCCGTGACTTTGATGAAGAGGCGCTAAAGGAACTCTCTGAGAGTATTAAGCTACATGATATTATACAGCCGGTGACGGTTGTTAAGCTTGAGCCTAATAAGTATCAGCTTATTTCAGGTGAGCGCAGGTGGAGAGCATCAAAACTGGCAGGACTAAAGGATATACCTGCTTACATACGTACTGCTGATGACCAGCAACTGTTGGAAATGGCATTGTTGGAAAACCTGCAAAGGGAAGACCTGAATGCCATAGAGATAGGACTTAGCTATCGCAGGTTGATGGATGAGTGCGACCTGACACAGGAAGAAGTGGCAGAGCGTATGAAGAAGAACCGCTCTACTGTAACCAACTATTTAAGAATATTAAGATTACCTCCTGATGTACAATCGGCAGTAAGGGATAATACACTGAGCATGGGTCATGCAAGGGCTATTATTGGTTTAGACCAGGTAGACCAGCAACTATACGTTTTCCGTGAGATAAAGGAAAAAGATCTTTCCGTACGTGCTGCCGAAAAGCTGGTGCGAGATATGAGTGCAGAAGACGGCAAGTCGTCTAAGAAGCCTTCAAAATCGAAGATGGCACCTGCTTACAAACGCATAGAAGATAACCTTGCTTCGCATTTTTCTACAAAAGTGAAGTTGGACAGGAAAAGTAACGGTAAAGGAAGTATCACAGTTGAGTTTTATAGTGATGACGATCTGGAGCGCATTATGAAGCTCATGAATTTAGACTAAACAACTTTATATAGCCCCTTTGAGGGGCTTTTTCATACAATGTTACCACCTAACTGGCAGCAAAGAGCAAAAGAGAATAAGAAAGCCAATAAGCGGCTATTGGAAAAGGGCGACAAGAACAAGATACTGAATGCCTTGCCCGAGTTGCATGAAGAAGCATTTGAGCAAATAGACTGTTTGGAATGTGCTAATTGTTGTAAGAATTATTCCCCCAGATTTAAGAACCCAGATATCAAACGAATAGCTAAACGGTTGCGTATGAAAGAAGGTGAGCTGGTGGCACAATATCTAAAGCTGGATGAGGATAATGATTATGTGCTGCAACAATCTCCCTGTCCTTTTTTAGCTGAGGATAATACCTGCAACATTTATGAAGACCGACCAAGCGATTGCAGAAGGTATCCCTATACAGATGAAGATGTTATTGTTAAGCGTGTAGCACTTACGTTAAAGAATACTACTGTATGCCCGATAACATTTCATGTGTTGGAAAGGCTGAAGGAGGTTGTACAATAGGTTATTGTCTCACACCTTTAAATACACAGTTGTTTACTTCATAATCAGCATTGCCAGACCTGTATGTAATGGTAAGTGAGTCACCATTAATTGTACCTACAAAGTCGAGATAATTAGTGTTCTCATTTCCATACTGTAGTGCAAATGTGTTAGAGCCTTTTATTTCACAAAGCTTTCCTACCTCCTCGTCAAGTTCTCGTACTGATACTTTGTGTACTATATTTTCATCAGGAAAAGGTTCTACTATATATGCGAAGCCATTAATGTCTCCTTTGCCTTCGCAGGTGTATTTGCCAACATAGGTACCTAGCATACTTTCTCGAATAAGTGTTTGACATAGCTCGCCTTCGTAACCAAACTCGCAATTACAAGTGCCGTCATTACATGATACAGAATTCTGGCAGTTCATATTACGACATTCATCGCAGCCGGTAGTAGATATAATGATAGCAATAAGCAGGATGATAGTAATTCGCATAGTATTCTTATTGGTTGGTACAGCTCAAAGACAGTCGTATTAAACTAAGGGTTGGATGAGATCAATGGTTATATACAATAATGTTAAAACATAAGCGCCTCCTCTTTATGTAACAAAACATTAGGGTTTCAATTACCACATTTGTAGTGGACCAAAAAAAATCCTATGAAGTACGCATTACTATTATTACCCGTTTTCTTGTTTGCTGCCTGCCAGAAAAAAGGACAGTATCTACAGCATACAAATACAGATTGTAAAAAAGCATTGTACGCTACCAGCTTATACAAAGACCTGCCTAACTGGGAACCATCGTGGATGATATCAGAACAAAATCCGGAATCTGTTTCGGGTAAGGATAGCATGGAGGCTATAATAAATGAGGGACGTTCTTACCTGAAAAATGATGGCAAAAGCTATTTACTACTGGTAGCTAATAATAAAAGGCAGTATGTAGAAGGTGACAGTATACATATAGTTGCTGTATTTGATGTGGATTGTAAACTGATGTGTTATGCTAAGGTGAGGCCTTTCAAGTATCTGGATAACGGAAACTGGACGAAACAAAAGCAGTCAATAGAAGTATTACCTAATGAAGGAACTGTTTCCGCACCATTTGAGGGCAATGAACTTACGTACTATAGTTACATACCCTGGAGGCCTTAGCGGTATAATTTAGACAAAAAGCCCTCTCGTGTATACACGAGAGGGCTTTTTGATATATAGTCACAGAACAAATTACTGCTTCAGTATTCTTCCTGCGAAGTAGCCAGCACCGTCACTGCCAATTACATTATAGTAGTATACGCCCGGTGTCAGATGCTCCATTGATATAGCTATCTTGTTACTACCGGCCTGATATTGCTTCATATCATTTTGATATACAACTCTACCGGCTGCATCAACCATACGTATAGCCAGCTGCTCACTGTTTTTCAGGTCAATATCAATATATGTAAGAGATGTAGTCGGGTTCGGATAAACTTTTATGTCAGCCTCAAAACGAACATTCTGTATACCTACAGCAGAATCATAAATTTTATAGAGTTCACGACCGGTTGCACTATCCATTGCGCTGAAGTACAGTGTTTCGTTGTATACCATAAGGTTATATGGTTGGCTGTTATTTGAGCCCATCCATATATCAGCCACCATTGCAGGTGCATTAGTGCCATCGTACATCCAAAGTTCATTGCCGTGTTGCCCGTCTGTAGCTACGAAGTACATTTTATTGGCATAGTGTGTATAACCATAAGGGAAACTACTTGACAGAGGATTGATCTTGTAAACCAAAGATGTAGTACCGTTACTAGGGTCATATTTGAATAACTGGTAACCACTGCTGCCATCATTCCCTGTAAAGTATATCATGCCGTTCCAAACTGTCATAGTAGCACCACCTGAAGATGATAATACACCTGTAGAGCCACCTTGGTTAACATCAGTGATACGAACAGGAGTCGTGTTTTCCATTACATATATCTCCCTGCCGTATTGTGGTGTCATAGCTGTAAAGTATAGCTTATCATTCCAGATCATAAAGTCACCAGGGTAAGACGATCCGCTACCATTATAAACGTCAGATGCCAGGCTTGTGCTGTTATTAGACGGGTCATACATGTACAGCTCATATCCTATGCCGGGTGCATATGCGGTAAAGTATAGCTTACCTTTAAATACCGCAAAGTTGTTTGGGTTAGAGCTACCCGAACCTGAATAAATATCAGCCAGCTGCTGTGCATTATCGCTTACAGGATCGTACACCCATAGTTCGTTGCCTCCATTATCACCAAAAGCACCAAAGAATAGTCTACCATTCATTAACGCTAACTCAGTGATATTTGATCCGGCAGCACCTGTTCTTATGTCTTTTACAATTGAAGGTTGACCTGAACCATTCCATTTGTACAACTCGCTGCCGTTCGTGCCATCAGAGGCAACAAAGTATAGCATGCTATCTATTACTACCATTTTAGCGGTAGTAGAATAAGTAATAGAGCCTAAAGAGCCGGGGTTAATATTATATACAAGTGATGTTCCTGCCGAATCAAGCATCCACAGCTCAGAGCCGTTTGTGCCGTCATTAGCAGCAAACATGAGCATCCCATTATATTCTGTAAACCAACTTGGATTTGATGACGGAGTGCCGGGATTAATGTCCCTGACCATTCCGGGTTGTGCACTTGCTACAGTACTAACCAATGCAATTGTTAAGCATAGTAAAATTTTCTTCATAACAGGAGATTTTTGAATATTTAAACTGAATGTAATATAAATGTAAAATAATTTTTAACCTTTTTGCATATATCCATCCCTCTTTTTTTAATTAACATGCTTATTTACAGGGTATTATAAGTTAATACTAGTATCATGGCTGACTTTTGCCCGAGATTGACAGTAATACTTGTTGTACAGTTTATATCCATTCTTAATTGTTAATCACTCGTTAGCTGGTTGCAAATTCATCGTTAACCAAGCCTGATTTTTTCTCCTGAATGCTCGGCGGTTGCATCTTTGTATTGTCAAACGAACGAACAACAAAACAAACATTTCAAACAAACCAACAAAAACAAACAAAATGAAAAAGTTAATCGCAATCGCAGCTCTAGTTTCTTTCGGTTTCGCAGCACAGGCTCAAAACCAGTCTAATCAGGACGCATCAGCTTCTCAAACAGTTAACCTTGTTATGAGCAACGCTATCGAAATTACTTTCACTGGTAACAGTTCAGCAACAGGTGCTGATGTGAACATACCATTCACTACAGTTAACCATTATGCAAACGGTGTTGAGTCTGATGCACAGGAGCTTAAAGTACGTTCAAACAAGAATTTTTCAGTAGCAGTAAAGACCAACGCAGCTAACTTTACTTATACAGGTAACACTACACCTGCACCAAGCATGCCTGTAAGCGGTGTACTTGCTCTTAAAGTAACTGCTAACGGTACCGGTGGATCAGTAGCAAACCCATTCTCTACTACATCATATTCAACTCTTACCAGTTCAGATCAGGACCTGATTTCAAGTGCTGACCGTGGTGGTAACCAGACATTCAGCATCAAGTACAAAGCAACACCGGGTTTTGCATACCCAGCAGGTACTTACGCAGTAGATGTAGTATACACAGCTACTCAGGAATAGTATATAAGACACATATAGGATAAGGTGAGAATATCAACATCTGATCTTTTTCATCTTTATAATTAAAGGGGCTTCTCAGGAAGCTCCTTTTTTAATTAGGGTTTCTTTAAGTGTTGTACCCGTAGTTAATACCCTGCATTTCTGTAGATTAGCAGATAAACAGGTATACATTATGCGTAGTCTCCTGCTAAGTACAATAGCAATTTTCTTTCTTCTGCCATTTCGTGTTTCCGCACAAAACGAGAAGCTGACAGGAGAGTTGGATACTCTTATGTTGTATTGGTTCAGTACGTTGGACTTTAATGGCTCAGCGTTAGTAGCACAACATGGAGATGTTTTATTGAGCGACGGTTATGGCCCCAGAGATGTGAATCAGGATACTGCCTGTAATGAGCATACCATATACCAGGTGGGGGAGGTAACAGAATTGTTTACTGCTACTATCATTTATATGTTGGAAGAAGAAGGTAAATTGAAAGCCAACGATAAACTATCTACTATATTTCCTGAATACCCTGAGGGTGATAAAATTACCATTGAACATTTACTGACACATAGTTCAGGTATACATGATTTTATGGACGTAGATAGTTTTTATAATACAGGTATTACGGTACCACGTAGCAGAGAAGAGATAGTATTGACGTTCATGGATCGTCCGCTATTATTCAAGCCGGGAGCAAAGCACGATTACTCATCCAGTAATTACATGTTGTTGGGGTATGTAATAAATGAAGTGACCGGTAAGACATATTATGATGTGGTGAGAGAAAAAATATTTGAACCACTGGGTATGGGTAACTCAGGCTTTAATTTTGCCAGTTACTCCAGTTGGGATAAAGCCCGAGGGTACCATATATTGAATACTATCAGAATGGTGCCTGCATTTAATACAGATTCTACAGTAGGCTATGCTTCTAAGGGTATGTTTACAACGACACTTGATCTCTACAAATTTGCAATGGCGCTACTTGGTAATAAGCTTATCTCTGAAAAGTCGTTTAAAAAATTATCAAAAGAATCGAATAAAGGGTATGCTCATGGTATAGGATTGGCCAGCTACTGGGGAAGACCTGCACTGGAAACAGTAGGAGAAGTGCAGGGCTACGTGAGTAGTTTCACAATTGTTCCTGAGGACAGCACAGTTGTCATACTATTAAGTAATGATTTTGAAAGTGAAGTGAATTACGTACGTAAGGACCTTATGAGCATACTATATGACCAGCCATATGAGTTGCCACACCCGAGAGAGATAGTGCAAATGTATCCTGACCAATTGAAACATTTTGAAGGCAGGTACGAAATGGAAGAGGGTTGGGATCTGCATTTCTTTGTATTATATGATGTGTTGTACGGGGAAGTAAAAGGGCAGGATGAGTTTACTGTATATGCTGAGAAAGGTAAGCGAGACCATTTCTTCATGACATCGGCTAATGTGCAGTTTCGTTTTACAAGAGATAAGATGAACAATGTAACCGGCGTAGTTATGCGGAAAAACAGGAAAGAACTAAAAGGTGAAAAATGGCAATAACATCATTTTTCTTAATAGCTTGTTAAGCACTGGTAAAGCCACCGTTAAAGGTGGCTTTATTTTTATTGAGCTGTTGTTGATTCGGGATATTTGAGTAGCAAAACAAACAAATTGTTCAACACAAAAAATAAATACTTATGCAAGCTGCAATTGAAAGACCAAAGCTGAAAAAGTTATTCACTAATAAGTTCTTTACTTATATCACGCGCAATAATCCATTGCGAGGAGAGGTTGTAGAGGTAGAAATGAATGTGACCGGTAAACGTATATCTTACACGTATCGCAAAGTACGCGAGCGCAAATAATAACAAATACTTTTGGGTGGTAAATGCTGCATTTTGTGTAGCGAAGAGGGTGTAATGCACCCTTTTTTATGTGCCGAAATCTTCGTCAGCCGAGTCGATCTTCTTGATCATTATTTTATCAATTCGTAGCCCGTCTTTATCTATTACCCTCAGCTCGTAGCTATTCCACACAATACTTTCTCCTACTTCAGGTATTTTCTTTGATCGTTCCAATATCAGTCCGGCTACCGTATTGAAATCATATTTACGGCTATCGTCTTCAACATTAAAATAGTGCAGTAGTTCAAAGTATGGATATTGCCCGTCAACAAGCCATGTACCATCATCTTGTGCCAGTATGCTGTACTCTCCCTGTTCATCTTCAGACACATCACCCACTAAAGCATCAAGCATATCATCCATAGAAACAACACCCAGCAGCGCTCCATATTCATCTGCAACTATTGCAAAGTGTATATTATTATCTTTAAATGCTTCAAGTGCCTCGTAAGGTGGTGTGTTCTCATGCAGTATCAATGGTTTTTTCATGTACTGGTGCAAGTCGGGGATTGTATTGCCGGCATTTGCCCCAAACAAGTCTTTAAGGCTAACGATTCCGATCAACTTGTCTAGTGTGCCATCACCAACAGGGTAAAAACTGTGCATATTATCATTGATCCTTTTCCGCATTAACACCCCTTCCTCATTTATATCCAACCATACAACACTTGTGCGGTGAGTCATCAACTCGCTGATGCGCCTGTCACCTAAAGAAAAGGCACGATCTACTATTCTGTGTTCTATATCCTGAACATCCCCAAAAGCTGCACTTTCATCTACCATAGCTTTTATCTCCTCTTCGGTTACCATGCCTTTGCTATCATATTTTATGCGAAACAGCCACAGGAAAAACTTGTTGGTATTAGTGAGCATCCAGATAAAAGGAGCGGTAATACCGGAGATGATATTCATAGGCCCGGCCATGAACATCGCTATCTGTTCAGGGAAGATCAGTCCGATACGCTTGGGTAATAACTCACCGAAAACAATGGTAAAAAAAGTGACAATAAAAACCACAATTGTAGCAGCAATAGCACCTGCATATGGCTCTAGTACGGCTATTGTTGAAATACTTAATCGTAAAGAGTCCTGCATATCTTCACTACTGAACACACCTATCAAAATACCGATAAGCGTAATGCCTATCTGAACAGCGGACAAGAAACGGCTGGGCTTGTTTGCAAGGTTCAAAGCGCGTTGGGCATTTTTATTTCCTTTACGAGCTTTTGATTGCAACTTGAATTTTCTTGCAGACACCAGAGCGATCTCGCTCATGCTGAAGATGCCATTGATCAATATAAGAATGATGATAATTATTAAGCCCATCTGATAAGAACAAATGTAAGGTATTGGTGTGTTTTAATGCTATGCTTTAACAGTACTTTGAATTTTAATGATTTGTTAGAATATAGTATTAAAATTCAGCTTATTTTTAAGCAGCTAAACTTACAGAATATGTATAAATATATTGTGATTACTTTACTGGCATTTTTGCCATTTACCATTTATGCTCAACAGGGTGAAAAGGTTAAGTGCCAGGTAGTAGACGGTAAAACATTCAAACCGATAAAGTTTGCTGTAGTAGAGGTTGAAGGAATTAAAGACACAGCCAACAGAAGAGGCGTTGTGATCATATATATTCATGATGCAGTTCAGGTAAAGCTACAGGCGGCAGGCTATGAAGATAAAACCCTGATGGTACAGCCCGGAGCAGCCAAAACTACACAGTACCTGAAGATGTACCCGCCTGAACGTAAGAAACGCGAGATATTGAACTGATCAGAGGTCTAGCTCTCCTATGATATTCGCCAACTTTTTATGTGTTTAGATGTTATTATTACTAACACTAAAAAGACTGATCATGAAATATATACTGACAATGCTGACTTTATTAGGCTTGGCTACAAATGCAGAAGCTCAGTCGATGTCGGCAAATGAAATGTTATCTATTGTTAATTGTGATGATTATGAGTGTTTTGATGATAGGATAAGAGAAAAGGGATATACAATAAAGTTCAGAGAAGAGAGAGAAGGTGCTAATACATACGACTACAGCAGTAATGTTATTGTAGAGAATAAAAGCAACCCCAATATCTCAATGAGGTACAAGGCTACATATACTGAACTGGAGGGTAAAAAGATAATGTTCAACCACGTTTTACCAACTGAATATCAGTACGAACAACTGCTTGAAGAGTATAAAAAACTGGGTTTCAAGTATGTTAAGACCGGCCAGATAGTAAGTGAGCATGACAATTCAGCACTGTATTATGAGTGTGCAGACTACCCCCAACTAGACCTTACGATAGGTGTTTTTGTAAAGGAGTATAATGGGCATGAGTATAAAGAGTATCATTTTACTTTATCTCGCCCTATTGATGAGTAAAAGTGTTGGCCTATGATGATGAAGAAAATGAGACCGTCGCCTAATACAAGGGTTTTAGGTACGTTAGAGAAAAGGCAAATGATATATGCTTATTTGAAAGACAGTAAGATAACAGTTACCAATTGTATTTCTTACGATCGTCTATTGAGGCTGTTACCTGCGTGGAGCAGTAGGATTCAAACGATTCGGAATCTATATCGTGTTCGGCGGTCATCCATTGGTACAATCGATTGTCTATACAATCTATTGTAAGTGTACCATGGCGCAGTAATACTTGTTCTATCTCTGCCCAGTTAATATTTCTCCTTCGTGAACTTATCGGCAATTTTATTCCTTTATCATCTATCACTACTTTTTGAGACTCACCCGTATTTTCCACAAAATGAGAGAAAATAATGGTAGCTGCCAAAACACCGAATATCCCTGCAATAACATGTGCCGCTGTTGTAAGTGCATATATACTTAGAGCTACGCATAGTAGAAGCTCAAAAGCTCTGACAAGTTTATTATTGTTATTCTTTAGCAACCACTTGTTACGGAACATTGCTAGAAACAGGATGATTAAGCCTGCAATTATCAAAAGATATTCCGGAAGTAACACTGCATGCATGTTCATTTCAGTTGCATCAGCTATCGGCTCCCACGTAAAAGGCATGAAAGATAAAGCATAAAATATGGTGATTATAAATGCAGCTGTAGCTACCAGCGCAAAACCAATGATCAGGTGCAGTGCAGTTACCTGATGCTTTTTTACTTTCTGTTCTGCAAGGGGTATCTCAAAAACCATTTTGCAAATGTAATGTAATCCGCTAATCAAGGCGGAAAGTATCTGCGGCATGCTCTTCTATAGAGTTTTGCTCTATAAAGGTACAGTCAGTATCAGGTATTATCTCGTGCCAGATGTATGGTGGTATCTCAAAATGTACAGGGCCACTATGTTGTTCTGTAGTTATTGCTGTATCGTCTATATGCTTCCAGTTGAAGGTACAGGTGCCATTGAGAAGTATCAAGATCTCAGGATCTTTTGTTGCGGATAACCCTTTATGGTAATGTCGCCCGCTGACGGTACCGGCTTTTCTGTATACAATAAGCTGTGTGCCTGTACGTTCATTCTGGAATTCGGCAGTATAGCCTCTTGCATCTTGTCCTTGTGGTGTAATGGGTGTTGCTTTTATCATGCGTTCTCAACGTTTTCCTGATCAGTTTCTGTAGTTTCAGTAGCCGGCACTCCTCCCGGAAGTTTTACACTGAAGTCTCGTAAAGATTTTTCCATATCTCCTTCTCCAAGCAGTGTTTCATTTTGTATCATCTTCCTCAACCTCCAACCCAGGTACAGGTCGCCCGTGGGGATGTTCATTTTTTTCATAGCCTGATTAACGACGCGATGTGCCTTCTGGAATTGGTGAGAGCAGAAACTCTCCAGTTGTGCATCAAAGAAGCTGGCTTCTTTAGTAAATAATTTCTTACCACCTTCCAACAGTCTTATTCCTGCATTCTCTTCTACTAAATTATTCCATTCTTCACCGTCAACCTCAAGCTCTGCAGGTGTTACTACTCTTGCCAACCTACGCGCTTTAATTAACTCTTTAGGCAGTATCTCACTCATATTTGTAGGGAAGTATACTTTGCCTTCTTCGTCAAGGAAAGGCAAACCACCAAGGTTAAGGACGTGAAAGCGTTCCAGATGTTTTGAAAGATACCCCAGCATCCAATAATAGGCGCAAACATCTGCAGGCCACGGTGCCATCCATAACCAAACTACATCATCAGGATTATTATTGAGCTGAGTACTTATCTGTAACAACCTTTCAAGGTCGTCTACTTTTACTTCTTCATTATTTTCTGTTACAATGCGCTTCCAGAACTCGGTACGTGTTTCGCTGAATGACTTTCCCTCTTCTTTTTTGATTGGCCCCAGATGCAGCAAGTCTCTCAAAACCACAACATCACCGGCCATTTCAGGCTCATTACTGATCGCCTCTAAGAGGGGTGGGGCAGCCATATCTCCTACAACAACATGATATATCATGCAGTAAAAATAATGGTTTCGTTCCGCAGGTTACAAACAAAGCTGGCTAATAGTATCCACATACTAAGGTATGTATAGGTCACATATGGCAAAGTAAAATATTTCTACTTGTAAAAAGAATGTTAAAATATTAGTTTTATAAGCCTGACATCCCCCCTGTTTATTGATCAACTAGAATTGATAACACTTAATTATAAGATCATGAGGTATCTATTTACATTTCTTTTACTGCTGTCTGTACTTAATGTAAAGGCGCAGGAAGGTTGCGGTTTTGATATAGCGCATAACAACCTGCTAAGTACTGACAGTAATTATGCCAACCAGGTGCAACAAATGAATGCGCAGTGGACCAGTCTCCAGAATGCGATGAATAACCCTATGGGTAACTATGTGTACAATGGTTACGGGCAGGAATATGTTATACCGGTAGTAGTACATGTGATACATACTGGTGGTTCTGTAGGAACGATATATAACCCGGCAGACTCAGTAATAGAAAATGCAATAGAATACCTGAATGAGGTTTATGAAGCCACGTATGCGTCATATCCTGATACCAATAGCGGCGGGGTGCGTTTTCCTGTACGGTTCGAGCTGGCAAAAAGGGACCCTTCGGGTTGCGGGTACTCCAGTGGTATCATTCGTGTTAATGGTAGTTCAGTATCAGGCTACTCAACCTACGGGGTAAAGCTTAGCGGCTCAAGCGGGCCGGCAGAAGGTGATGTAAAAGCCTTAAGTCGTTATGATAACCATAGTTATTATAATATATGGGTGGTGAATAAAATAGATAGTAACGATGGTACATTCGGCTCTTTTACAGCAGGGTATGCTTACTTCCCAGGGGCGACTGATACTATAGATGGTACAGTGATATTAGCTACAAGGATGAAGAGCGGGTTCTCGACCCTACCTCATGAAATAGGCCATGCCTTTAACCTGTACCATACATTTGAAGGTGATGGTGGAGGAGGGAGCTGCCCCTCAAATACCAGTTGCAGCTCGCAGGGAGACTTTGTGTGTGATACAGATCCGCATAGAAGAAACTCGTCTAGCTGTCCTTCAAACAGTGCAACAAATATCTGTACAGGCTTAGCATGGTCAAATAATTTTACCCATAAGAATATAATGGACTATTCCACTTGTCGTGACAGATTCAGCTCAGGGCAACGCACCCGATGGCTCACAGCGCTTACCAGCTTCAGGCCGGGACTAGGGACATCAATAGGGGCTATTGATACCGGCACGAATGTGACTTCCAACTCCTGTTCGTTCACAACATCTAATCCGGGCAATAGCTACAATATCGGTCCGGCTAGGGTAACACTGAATGATATGGACGTGGTAACAAGAGGCGGTTACTCACAGGATAATGATCAGGTATATGTTGACAGGAGTTGTGCTCAGCGTGCTACAGTAATAGCGGGACAGAGTTACACTCTATCTGTAAAAACAGAAGGGCCGAACAGACAAAAGGTAGAAGTATATATAGATTACAACGACAACGGTAGTTTTACTTCGGGAGAATTGGTGTATAGTCACTCAGGTACTGTTTCGGGAGACGAGACCCACTCAACCACTTACAGTGTGCCTACAACCGGTATTACTACCTGTAAGCCTTTGCGTATGCGTGTGCTGACAGATTTTATATCAGCAACGTTGCCAACAAACGGGTGCGGGAATTTTGCAACAGGCGGGCAGGCAGAGGACTACTCTGTTTACATCAGGCCCGCTTCTGATACTGTAACTATCACGGCGTCAGGTGATACAACTATATGCACCTCTGATACTGCCAACTTCTCGGTTAGTGCCAGTAAATCGCTTACAAGTCCATCTTATCAATGGTACCTTAATTCACAACCGGTGGGTACTAACAGCAGTAGTTATGCGGCAACAGGGTTGACAGCAGGTACATACTATGTACGTTGTAAAGTAACCTATACGGGTGCTTGTTACACAGATAGTACTTTAACAGATGCCAGGACATTAATCGTGAGTGGTTCAACGGTAACTCCAAGTGTAAGTATCGCATCTAATCAAGGAGCAAGTATCTGTACCGGTACAAGTGTAACTTTTACGGCCACACCAACCAATGGAGGTTCATCACCTACCTACCAGTGGAGGTTGAACGGTGGCAATGTAGGTACGAATAGTACAACATATGTCAATGCTACTTTGTCTAACGGAGATCAGGTAGATTGTATCATGACCAGTAATGCGGCATGTGCTTCACCGACAAAAGATACCAGTAGTGTAATTACAATGACTGTTACAGGTACAGTCACTCCGAGTGTGAGTATTGCATCTAATCAGGGCAGCAGTATATGTTCGGGCACTAATGTGACCTTTACAGCAACACCTACCAATGGTGGCACGTCTCCTACTTACCAATGGAAACTGAATGGTAGTAACGTAGGTAGTGGAGGTACAACATACTCTAACAGTAGTTTATCGAACGGGGATATTATTACTTGTGTTATGACGAGCAATGCCGCCTGTGCTTCACCTGCAACAGCTACAAGTAGCGGTATAACAATGGTAGTAACAGCTAGTGTTACGCCAAGCGTGAGTATATCTTCTAATCAAGGTACAAGTATTTGTACAGGTACAAGTGTGACGTTTACAGCTACACCAACCAATGGAGGTACATCCCCAACCTATCAGTGGAAGGTGAATGGTAGTAATGTAGGTAGTGGCGGTACAACATATACCACCAGCAGCCTTTCAAATGGAGACGCAGTGACCTGTGTGATAACAAGTAATGCGACCTGTGCCTCACCGACAAGTGCAACGAGTAATACGATCACAATGACTGTATCCGGTAGTGTGACCCCAAGTGTAAGTATAGCATCTAATCAAGGTACTACAATTTGTACCGGTGCGAGCGTGACGTTTACAGCTACACCAACCAATGGTGGTACGTCTCCTACTTACCAGTGGAAATTGAATGGAAGCAATGTAGGTAGCGGTGGTACAACATATACTACCACAAGCTTATCTAACGGCGATGCAGTGACCTGTGAAATGACCAGTAATGCTGCTTGTGCATCGCCGACATCTGCTACCAGTAATAGCCTTACTATGACGGTAAATGGTAATGTGACTCCGAGTGTGAGCATTGCATCTAATCAAGGCACAAGTATCTGTTCAGGCACGAGTGTGACGTTTACAGCTACACCAACCAATGGAGGTAGTACACCAACATACCAATGGAAATTGAACGGAAGCAATGTAGGTAGTGGTGGTACAACATATACTACCACAAGCTTATCTAACGGCGATGCTGTGACTTGTGTAATGACCAGCAATGCTACTTGTGCTTCACCTACATCAGCTACAAGTAATAGTATAACAATGACTGTTACCGGAACAGTAACACCTAGTGTGAGCATAGCATCAAATCAGGGTGCAAGTATTTGTACCGGTACGAGTGTGACCTTTACAGCTACACCAACCAATGGAGGTAGTACACCAACCTACCAATGGAAATTGAACGGTAGTAATGTAGGTAGCGGCGGTACAACATATACAACAAGCAGTTTAACGAATGGTGATGCAGTTACCTGTGAGATGACCAGCAATGCTACTTGTGCTTCACCAACATCGGCTACGAGTAATACGATCACGATGACAGTTTCCGGTAGTGTAACCCCAAGTGTAAGTATAGCATCTAATCAGGGTACAAGTATCTGTTCAGGAACCAGTGTGACTTTTACGGTTACCCCAACCAATGGCGGTGCCGCACCAACCTACCAATGGAAACTGAACGGCAGTAATGTAGGTAGTGGCGGTACTACATATATCACCAGTAGTTTGACGAACGGTGATGTGGTGACTTGTGAGATGACCAGTAATGCAGCTTGCGCATCGCCGACATCAGCAACAAGTAATAGTCTTACAATGACGGTTTCCGGAAGTGTTACTCCAAGCGTTAGTATTGCTTCAAGTCACGGTATATCTATCTGTACAGGAACAAATGTGACCTTTACTGCTACTCCAGTAAACGGCGGTACTTCTCCGTCATATCAATGGAAGTTGAACGGAGGTAATGTAGGTAGCAATAGCAGCACATACGCTAATGCTTCATTATCAAATGGTGATATTGTGAGTTGTGTGATGACCAGTAATGCTACCTGTGCTACAACAAGTACGGCAACCAGTAACAGTCTTACAATGACAGTTTCAGGAACGGTCAGTTCAAGCGTAAGTATTGCATCAAATCAGGGTACTACGATTTGTGCAGGAACGAATACCACCTTTACCGCAACACCTACTAACGGAGGAGCAACACCAACCTACCAATGGACAGTGAACAGTACTAATGTAGGTACGAACAGTGCAACATACTCAACTACAGGACTTTCTAATAATGATACAGTAAGGTGTATGATGACCAGTAGTATTACCTGTGCTTCGCCTGCTAGTGCAACCAGTAATAGTATAGTAATGGGTGTAACTGCAAATGTTACCCCTTCGGTATCTATTTCTTCTGATAAAGGGTCTGCTGTGTGTAAAGATTCAAGTGTAACTTTTACTGCCACGCCAACAAACGGTGGTACTTCTCCTACTTACCAATGGAAGGTGAACGGCAGCAATGTAGGTAGCGGTGGTACAACGTATGCTACCAGTAGTTTGACTAGCGGGGATATTGTGACTTGTGTTATGACCAGTAACGAAACCTGCGTAACCAGTAGTACAGCTACGAGTAACAGTATAACCATGACTGTAGCTACACCTTCAGTATCTATGGTTACGATTGCTGTTAGCCCTAACGATACAATATGCGATGGACAGACAGCAATGTTTACAGCAACACCAACCAATGGTGGAACCTCTCCGACGTATCAATGGAGGTTGAATAGCAGCAATGTAGGAAGCAATAGCAGTACATACAGTACGGCTGGTTTGTCTAACAGCGATCAGGTAAGTTGTATCATGACCAGTAATGCAGCATGTGTTGTACCTGTTGATACAAGTAACGTGATAAGCATGACCGTTAAGCCAAACCTGACTGCTTCTGTTACCACTGCTGTGAGTCCGAACGATACAGTATGTGCGGGGACAAGTGTGACCTTTACAGCTACACCAACTAACAGTGGTTCATCCCCGACATACCAGTGGAAGGTAAATGGTACGAATGCAGGAACTAACAGTAATACTTATACAACTACAGGTAGTGCTAATAACGATGTAGTAACTGTAGAAATGACCAGTAACGAAATGTGTCTGGCAAAAGCTAAAGATACGAGTAGCGGAATAACGATGACGGTAAACCCGAACCTGACACCAGGTGTGAGTATTGCTGCGACAGGTAGTTCAATATGTGCGGGAACAAGTGTGACGTTTACAGCAACACCAACCAATGGTGGTGCCTCTCCAAGCTATCAGTGGAAAGTGAACGGTACTAATGTAGGCACTAACAGTGCTACCTATACATCAAGTACATTATCGAATGGAGATGTTGTGACTTGTGTAATGACCAGTAGTGAAGCATGTTTGACAACCGCTACCGCTACCAGTAATGGCATTACGATGAGTGTAACTGCAAATGTTACCCCGGCAGTATCAGTAGCGGTTAGTCCTAATGATACGATCTGTGATGGTACTAGCGTAACGTTTACCGCTACACCAACTAACGGAGGTGCAACACCAACCTATCAATGGAAATTGAATGGTAGTAATGTAGGTAGTGGCGGCACTACCTACACAACAAGCAGCTTGTCTAACGGGGATGTCGTAACAGTCGTAATGACCAGTAGCCTGACATGTGTTACTTCTGCTACTGCTACCAGTACAGGTATTACCATGACGGTGAATCCGAACCTTACACCAAATGTAACTGCTGCAGTTAGTCCCAATGATACAATATGTGATGGTGCTAGCGTAACCTTTACAGCTACGCCAACAAATGGTGGTGCAACTCCTGCATATCAATGGAAAGTGAATGGGACGAATGTTGGTGCGAACAGTAACACTTATACAACAGCATCCTCCACCAATAATGATGTGGTGACAGTTGTGTTAACCAGTAGTGAAGCCTGTGTGACAAGGAGTATGGATACCAGTAATGCTATAACTATGACGGTGATACAGAACGTAACACCGGTTGTGATAATCGGAGTTAGTCCTAATGACAGTATTTGCCCCGGTACAAGTGTTACATATACTGCTACACCTACAAATGGAGGTGTAACGCCGTCATACCAGTGGAGAGTGAATGGTAATAACGTTGGTGCTAATAGTACTACATACACAACTACAGGTATCCAGAATGGCGATGCTGTCAGTGCTATTATGACCAGTAGTATTGTCTGTGTTACAAAACAGGCTGATACCAGTAACACGATCAATATGACTGTGTTCCCGCAGACGATACCGACTATCAATATAGCTGCTAATACAGGTACTACTGTTTGTCGTGACGGTGAGGTGACCTTCTCATCTAACATAACAGGTGGTGGTACCACGCAAAGCTACCAGTGGAGGCTGAACGGAGTAGATATTACAGGCGCTACGAGCACCACATATTTTGCCAGCTCTGTAAATAATGCAGATGTGTATACTTGCAGGTTGGATATAACAGCCACATGTCCCGCTCCTGATAGTGCAATAAGTAATCCGTTAACTATGACAGTTGTAGACCCGACTGTAGATGTACAGGTAAGCCCGGGTGATACACTTTGTAATGGTGTGCCTGCTATGTTCAATATCAGTGCTACTAATGTGGGTGCATCTCCTAAATACCAGTGGATATTGAATGGGAATGAGATAAGCGGTGCTACCAGTAATATGTTCACCATGCTGAATGTCAATAACGGTGATATTATGACAGCCGAGTTCAGAAGCAGTAGTAGCTGTATCAACGGCCCGGTAACAGAGGGCGATTCTGTAACTATGACCATAAGACCTACTACTGCGCCTGCTGCCAGCATTACTGCTAATCCGGGTAATGTGTTAAGCAATGGCCAGTTGGTTTACTTTACAGCTTCAGTGAATGTACCTAGCGCACAATACCAATGGTACGTGAACGGGCAGCCTGTAGCAGGAGCAACGGGTATCATGTATACCATAACTGATCCTCAGGATGGTGATAGTGTTTACCTATGGATAAAGACAGATGATACTTGTCGCACACCTGATACTGCTATCAGTAACCATGTGGTATTACAGGTAGGAGTTAATGTACGCCAGATACCTAATGTAGTGTTTGATGATGTACAGCTGGTGCCTAACCCGAACAAAGGTACTTTCAACCTGAAAGGAACATTAGCTACAGCACTGCAACAGGAAATAGTTACAGTAGAAGTAGTGAACGCTTTAGGTAAGGTAGTATACAGAGAACAGGTTGAGTTAAGACAGTATGAACTGGATGCCAGAATAGAACTTGGAGATAAAGCTCATAACGGATTACATATGATACGCCTGCATGCCGAAGGACGTACACAGATACTCAAGTTTATAGTGAACAGGTAAGACCAAGTGAGTTAAAATATATACGGGTGCGCCGCTATGCGGCGCACCCGTATTGTTATACTAAGAGAAACTAGTTTTGTATCACCAATTTTTTTGTGAGAATGTTTGTCTCTGTCTGTAGCGTTACAAAATAGTTGCCTGATGGTAAATGGCTGATGTCGTGCTGTTTTGTATTCGCCTGTTCACTACTTGATCTGTAAACAATTTTACCGAACATATCAGTGATAGTGAATGTGTTGATAATACCATCAAAGTTTATTTTCAATAAGTTACTGGCAGGTATAGGATACATACTGAAAGATGTTTCAGCAACAGGATAGTTAGCAACAGAGGCAGGACTTTTAAGAATTACTCTCTGGTTTTCAAGTACAGTCCGCATATGGTTTATTTGTCCAATAGTAAACATGCCCTGGCATTTATCATTAGAGTAGTCCATGTAATTTTCCCAAAGGTCTAACATATCTCCGCTGGTTCCTGCACCACATGTGTTTTGGTTGGCATATGCCGAGCAATTTGTAGCTGTAATATCAGATGGTTCAGCCTGTTGTGGAGTGTCTCCTATACCATCATCTCCATTAGGGCCGCAGGTGTCTGCTGTGTTTTGTACATCGCCCCATATGTGGCGTAAGCCAAGAAAGTGTCCCACTTCATGCACAGCATTTCGCCCTTCAGCACCGTAATTGGCTATTGCATCAGGATTGTTATTGCCCACTACCTGATAGTGTAGTACAACACCATCAATTAAAGCAGGTAAAGGGTATCCTTGCCAGTTATGTGGTAATGGGTTGGTTGGCGGCGGGGCATAACCTGCCAGCACGGGTTGTTGCAGTGTTTTGTCTGTAAGGTCTGCTACCCATATATTCAAATACCTGTCTGTAGGCCATGGGTCTTTACCACCTTTGTTTGTTTTCTTAATGTCTTCAAGCAAATTAAACAGATTGCCTGATTGTATGTCCATAAAATACTGTGTGCTTGTTTGCGTACGAGTAATACCATTTGTGCTATTACCCTGCGGGTCTTTTGTAGCCAGATAGAACTCTATTTCCGCATCACCGGCTAATGGTTTGAACATTGCGCGGATGTTGCCGGTGTCACTATGAGTGTGCCTGAAGGCTTCATTCATTATTTGCAGCTGGTTAAGAACTACCGAATCATGAATGTTTTGTGTGCTTAGGTTGTACACAATATGAAAAACTACAGGTATGCGATAAACTCCGGCTGTAGTTTTGCTGCTGCTTCGTTGAGACTCTTGATAACTTGCTTCAAGCCTTTCCTGAAAGGTAGGGTCTGCTTTTCGGTAATGCTCCAGTATATAAGAGAAGCCGCAAGGCTCGTAATTACTCTGTGCAGAAACGGCAACAGCCAGTAATAAACATAAAGTGCTTAGGTATATTTTTTTCATATCGTTTATGTTTTAAGGGATTAAGTTATGTCAGTAAATGTTATTGAACATGTAAAGGTTGCCTGATCAGATAAATTTATTATCGCGGGCAAGTTTTATAGCATCAGCCTTAGAGTGCACATTCAGCTTACTATAAATGTTCTTTATGTGTGACTTTACCGTTTCAAGGTCGATGAATAGCTCTTCAGCTATACGTTTACGACTTTTACCGGTTGCTATCTGTTCCAGTATCTCTGTCTCACGAGGGGTAAGTGGAGATTCTTCGTTGCGCTGGAATGACTGTATGACCATGCGGGCGATGTTAGAACTCATTGGTCCGCCGCCGGCCATCACTTCGCGTATGGAAGAGATAATATGTTCATGTGGAGTGTCTTTGGTGAGGTAGCCTGCTGCACCATTACCTAATGCACGGAATATTTGCAGCTCTTGCTCGTATACTGTCAGTATGATGATGTGTGCATCGGGGACATTCTTTTTAAGTTTGGGGATGGCATCAATGCCTGAGACGCCGGGAAGTTCAACGTCTAACAGAATTACATCAGGTTCGCAACGGGCTATCTTTCTTGCTGCATCTTCATAAGAAGCAAAACTGCCTGTGACAGCATAACCTTCTGTGTTATTGATTAGGTATTCATAACCTTCGCGAATAGTTGCATCGTCTTCTATCAGACAGATGTTAATGTTAAAATCCTGCATAGTATTAGAGTGCTGATAAGAATAGGGTAAAGTTCGGATAGAATATTTAAAAATATATCCCCCAAAACAGGTTATTTGTTATGTTTTAACATTTGTTTTTTACTGTTGTCGGGTAACTTAAAGTGCAGGTTAATAGATGTACCGCTGTTCTGTTTACTATCGATGTATATTTTGCCATTAAGCCTCTTTGTCCTGTTGTGCATGTTTTTCAACCCATTACCTTCAGTTACTGCTTCCTGGTCAAACCCTTTACCATCGTCTATTATTGATAAATGCAGAATATTTTTCTCTTTAAGTATGGCCTGCACTTTTACGTTTCCTGCATCAGCATATTTCAAAGCGTTGTTCATTGCTTCCTTGCAGATCATTATCAGGTTGCGACTCATATCAAGGGGTAATTTATAGTTATGCCAAAGCTGATCAGTGCCTTTGAACTCGAACTGTACTTCTGTATCTGCAAAAAGATCGGTTCCAAAATCCCTGATTCGGTGCAGTATCTCATAAAGGCTATCGTTGGCAGGTTGTAATGACCATAATATGTCTCTTGTGCCACTATATAGTAATGATGTGTTCTCCTGTATCTGGTTGATGATACGCGTGGCATCGGGAGTGTCATTACCTACTTTTTGTTTCAATACATTGGTCAGTACGTTGATGCGTGTTAGTTTATTGCCTACTTCATCATGAAAGTCCTCAGCAGTACGTTGTCGTACTTTTCCTTGCTCTTCTCTGCGTAGTTTTTCTACCAGTGCAAGCCTGTTCTGTTTTCTTTTGTTAAGCAGGTATTGTATGCCTACACCTGAAAGTATGCACATGCCGAATATGGTAAAACTGAACCACGAGGTTTTGTGTATAGGGGTAATGATCTCGAAAGGATAATTCATAGACCTTACAACATCACTATGGCCTTTGCATTCCACTTTCAGGGTGTAATTGCCCGGTGGTAATGCTGAATAGGTAACCGAGTTCAGATCTGTCCAGTCAGACCATGGAGCTGTGAGCCCTTCCATTTTATAGCGGTACCTGAGCTGTTTGGTACCTGACAAGCTAATGCCCTTAAAACTGAAGGTGACATTATTCTTTTTATAAGGAAGCCTTAAGTTGTGTGGTATGCCATACCATTTAGAAGTACTATCGTAGTATGTTGTATCCCGAATGTTATCCCCGAATAGTTTTATTGATTGTAGCACAACGCTTATAGGTTCTGACTCTATTAGCCCCACTTCCGGGTCTATATGTACCAAGCCTTTCATGGTGCCGAACCAGAGTGTCCCATCAGGTGTTTTAGTGACAGCATTGTGGTTGCTTTCCATGCCTGTAATACCTTGCTCTTTGCCATAAAAGGTGACATCAGCATTATTGCCATCCATATGTACTTTATGAATACCAAAACCGGTACCTACCCATATGTCACGGTTGTTGTCTTCTATTATGTTGTAGATGAAGTCTGATTGCAAACCGTTGTCATTATTCAATACAAGGTGTTTGCCATCAGATGGGTTATAGCGTATCAATCCATTATCTCTGGTGCCTATCCATATTACATCATCCTGAACGTACAGGCATTGCGGGCTCGATTTGTCGGCAGGTGTATTTGTAGCGTATGAAGTAACTATGCTATCATGATATAACTGCAGTCCATTGTTTGTAGCTATAAGGATGCTATCTGTACCTATCGTGCCAAACCCTACTACTGCTACAGCAGGAATATCTACTGATGTGAACTTACGGTTGTGATATATTACTGCCCCGTGACTAGTGCCTACCCATAGCCTTTTTAGCTTATCTATGTACAGTGCCGTGATGGTATTAGAAGGCAATTCTGGTCGGCGGTGATAAATACGTTCATTCCCTTTCAATTGGCATAAACCTATGCCTCCCGTACCCATCCAAATATTATATTCATCTTGCACGGCCAGACAACTGATGTACGGATTTTTATAATTAAGTGGTACTTGCCTGAGTTCCTTGTTATCGTAAACAAATAGCCCGTCAACATAAGTGCCGATATATACCTTGCCAGAAGGAGTAGAAGTTAGCCCTACTACCTGCTCACTTTGCAGCCCTGTTTGTTCATCCATTATAGAAAACTGGCTGCCTGAAAAACGGAAGATGCCCTGCCCGTCAGATCCGAACCAGACATTACCTTCTTTATCAGCAATAATAGAAGTGATCGCATTATCCGTAAAACCGTTGTTCCTGTTATATCTTGTTGCAGTGCCGTCTTTTAGTTTGATGACACCTGCTGTGCCTAACCATATAGCGCCGCTACTGTCTTCTGCTATAGATATGAAGGGTATGTTGTACATAGGCCTGCCATTAGCTATCACCACTTTTATACTGTCATTACGCATTTTGAATGCACCCTCACGAGAGGTGATATACACTTCTCCGGTTTTTGTACGGTATATATTAGTAGTAAGTAATGGAGGGTGCTGCATACCGGGTATGTGGTAATAAAGAGTATCCCACTGCTTATTTGCATAGCGAAAGATATGACCACTGTTATCACCGACAAGCAAAGTGTCCTTGTAAGAAAGTATTGCTGTGATCACGATAGTGCTGTCAGGCATGCTGATCTTCTGCATTTTGCTATCGCTTATCTTGTACACTTCGTTAGTAGTGTAGCACCAAATGTCTTTACCGCTGACCTTAATATCACGCACCTGGTTAACGGTGTTGTTCTCGGGAGATTCAAATAAGAAGTGTTCAAACTTTCTGCCATTGTATTTTGAAATGCCTTTAGGCCCACCTAACCAAAGGTTGTTGTCTTCATCTATTGCAATGGTCTGGATGGTGTTACTTAATAATCCTTTGCGAACAGTATAGTTGCTGAAGTCCTGCCCATCGAAGCGAGACACGCCCCCATAGGTGCCTACCCATAAATGGCCGTCTGCATCCTGTGTCATAGAAGTGACCTGCGACTGTATCAATCCGTCTTCTACGCCAAGATTATAAAAAGGGTATCTCTGTGCATACGATTGTAATGTATAAACAGTAGCAATTAACAGCAGTATTAAGCTTCTTGAATGCACAGTATGAAATTAAGCGTTTAACGCTATTTCTTACAAAAAAATAGTGGGGATGCCGTGATAAATATTTTACAGTAAAAATATCCCCCCAAATGAGTGATGCTGAAAAATGCAAATCCCCCGACAAGGGGGACATACTGCCGAAATGGTCGTTCTACATTTGAAGTGTAAAGCAACCAATGATGAACGTTAGACTGATAATTACTCTTTTCGCAGCTTTATTTTTCACTTCAAATACTGTTTTCGCAATAGCGTCAATAACAGGTAAAGTTGTTGATGGTACAGATAAACCTCTTGTTTCAGCAAATGTGATATTACTTGATGAAACAGGTAGCGTGCTTATAAAATCTACATTGACAGATGAGTCAGGCAGCTTTGAGCTGAATGAAATAACAACAGGAAAGTATGTACTTAAAGTAACCATGTTGGGTTATAAGGAGTATAGTAAAGAGGAGGTGACAGTGAAGGAAGAAGAGGTGTCATTAGGAACGTTAAGCCTTTTGGCAAAGAGTAACAAAATGAAAGAAGTAACCATACGTAGTAAAAAGCCATTGATAGAAGTGTATGCAGATAAATTAGTAGTAAATGTTGAGAACAGTATCATTAATGCAGGTTCTTCTGCTATGGAAATATTATCCCGCTCACCGGATGTGAATGTTGACAATAATGACAATATAAGTATTAAAGGCAGGCAGGGTGTTAACGTGATGATAGACGGTAAGCAAATGGCCATATCAGGTACAGACCTTGCAAACTTACTGAAGGGTATGCCATCCAGCAACATCAGCAAGATAGAAGTGATCAGCAATCCCGGTGCTAAATACGATGCAGCAGGCACAGCAGGTATCATTAACATTATTACTAAGAAGGATAAGAGTTCAGGTTTTAACGGAAGTGTCAATGTATCTTATGCACAAGGTGTTTATCCCAAAGCGGGTGGAGGTATCAACCTGAATTATGGCAGTAAAAAAATACGCTCTTATGTAAGTTATAACTATGGTTATCGCGAGTTTTTTAACAGGCTAGAATTGAACAGAAGGTTCTTGAATAATAACGATGCGGTACAGTTTGCCTATGTGCAAGACAATTTCTTGAAAATGGATATGACGAGTCACAACGGAAGCTTCGGGTTGGATTATATTCTTTCTGAGCATACAATTTTGGGCGTGGCTGGTACCGCAGGTACAACAGGCTTGCCTATTCTGGCCAACAATCAATCGGAAGCACAAAACGGTAATGGGGATGTGATATACTATTTCAATAATTACGGACAGCACAGACAAGACTATTACAACTATACAGCTAATGCTAACCTGAGACACAATTTTGATGAAAAAGGACAGAGTTTAAGCATCGATGTGGATTATGCACGATATTGGAATGAACATAACCAGAACTTTGAAACCAATTATCTGAACCCGAATGGTTCTAACTATCAACCAGATTACTTCATGCGCAGCGAGCTGGATGGCATTACACAAATACGTTCTGCCAAAGTTGATTATACTCTGCCATTGAAAAACAAAGCACGTTTTGAAATAGGAGCTAAATCCAGTTATGTGACATCAGATAATGAGCCGCTGTTTTACGAAAAGACAACCGGAGATTTTGCACTGGATACAAACCGGAGCAACCACTTTATATACAAAGAGAACATCAATGCGGGGTACATCAACCTGAATAAAAGCTGGGATAAGTGGAGCACTCAGATCGGCTTCAGGGTTGAGAATACAAACGTAATAGCAGAGCAATTGACACTGGATAGTACATATGAATGGAGCTACACTCAACTCTTTCCCAGCTTAGCGATACAAAGAACTTTGAGTGAAAAGCACAGTGTAGGCTTAACACTTAGCAGGAGGATACAACGCCCTAACTACCAGCAGTTGAATCCATTCAAATTCTTCATAGACAATACTACCTACAAGGAAGGTTATCCGTATCTGCGCCCAGCATTGACCTATGCAGTAGAGGCGAAGCATATTTTCAAGAAACGCTTTTCAACCACGTTTAGTTATAGCATTACTACCGATAATATAACGGAAGTGATACAACCAAGTGAAACGGAGGACTCTGTTACGGTACAAACTAATAAGAATCTGGCACAAGTACATTACTACAGCATAAGCGGTGCATACCCTTTTGAGATAACCAAATGGTGGAGTAATGTAAGTAACATCAACCTGTATTACGCTCACTATACAGGTAATGTAGCCAATACCAATTTAAGTAATGGTTCCCCTGCATTTACCATCAGTAGTAATAACAGTTTTACGCTACCTAAGGGCTGGGCGGCAGAGTTGGGTTTGTGGTATCAGTCAAGGCAGATATATGGATTTATGGATCTGAAAGAAATGTGGATGCTGAACATGGGGGTGCAAAAGCAGGTGTTTAATAATAAAGGAACGATCAAGCTGAATGTACAGGATCTGTTTTGGCAGGGTTTGCCTAGTGCCACTTCAGAATATACAGCCTACGTAGAGAGTTTTGATGTGCATCGTGATACGAGACAGTTATCCTTGTCTTTCAACTATCGTTTTGGTGACAGGAAAACACCGGGAGTACGCCGTAGAAGAAGTGGTGCGGAGGATGAGAAGAACAGGGTAGGTGGTGCCGGAGGTTAATAAGCTTCTTTCTTCATCATAGTATAACCAAATGAAAAAAGCCTGTATTTACAGGTGCTGTAAGAAGAGCCCCCATAGCTTAGTGTTATTTAACAGTAAAAGCAGGGGGTTATTTTTTTGAACATTGATACTTAACTATTTCTATAGTAGAAAGATCAATCCTCTAAATATTGGTTAGTTCTGAAACCTTCTCAAATCAAAGTTCTTGAATACGGACAACTGAATGATAGATGATGATATGTAGGTGTTAGGTGCTACATTATCGTATTGGTGCATATGCGCCAGTTGTATATTGAATTCAGGATTGAACTTGTAGCCGATACCCGTGTATATCCAGTTGCGGGTAAAGTTGGTAGGCATCAGATTATCAGACTGGTTGATCCATGCCTCATCAAAGGCGTTGAAAAATATACTCTGATGTCCGTCTTTTATTTTTATCAGATCGAAAGATACAGTCAGACGAAAACGAAAACGGTTAGAAAAATCTGAGCCATTGGTTACGTAATCGTTTGTCAAAGGTATCTGCTCTACATTATCTACCCACCTATGTTCAAAACGTATACGGTTTTGTATCTGTACACCAGCAGTCTCAAACTTCAGCAATGCTTGCTCCCATATGTTATGCTCGTTGGTAGGTATAGCCAGTGTGTAAGGCTCATACGGCCAACTACGAACATAAGAGTAACCTACAGACAGTTCCACATTATCATTTACAGCATAATCTACAGAAGGACGGAAGATGAAGGTAGCCTGATCAGCAAAAAAATCACCTGTACGCTCATGAAACTCATTACTTATGGTGAACTTATCAGTAATGTAAAATCTGTTCATTAACAAGAACCATGTATTGACGTTGCCATTGCTAACAACAGGCTCCTGTGCTTTAAGGTTTGTAATTATTGTTATTGCAAGTAATACTGATAATAATATTTTTTTTGACATAATTATTTTTTTGCTTTTATACTCTTTCAAATATCATAGCCGAACCTTGACCTACGCCTATGCACATAGTTGCCAGCCCGTATTTGCTTTTGCGTTTTTGCATTTCATAAAGTAGTGTAGTAGCAATACGTGTACCACTGCAACCCAACGGGTGTCCTAATGCAATAGCACCACCATTTACATTTACTTTATTTTCATCAAGCCCTAGTTCCAACATACAAGGGATGCCCTGCGCTGCAAAGGCTTCGTTGAGCTCAATGAGGTCAAGGTCATGAGCTTTAAGCCCTGCACGCTTCATTGCTTTTTGTGAAGCTGGTATAGGCCCAAGCCCCATTACCGCCGGGTCAACGCCTGCAATAGCACGGCTTACTATCCTTGCCATTGGTGTCAGGTTGTATTTCTTCACTGCTTCTTCTGATGCTATGATCATAGCTGCTGCACCATCATTTACCCCGCTTGAGTTACCTGCTGTAACAGTACCATCTTTCTTAAAAGCAGCACGCAATCCAGCTAGTGCTTCCATAGAAGTTTCACGTGGGTGTTCGTCTGTATCAACAATGGCTGTTTTACCCTTGCCAAGGTTTACAGTATAGGGTGTTATCTCATCAGCAAATTTATTGGCTGCTTTAGCAGCAAAGTATTTTTCCTGGCTGCTTAGTGCAAACCTGTCTTGTGCTTCACGGCTTACGTTGTGTCTCTCAGCTACGTTTTCAGCAGTTTCGCCCATGCTGTAAGGGTGGTGTAAAGCACTTAATGCCTTATTGACAAAGCGCCAGCCTATAGTAGTATCATACATTTCAGGAGTACGCCCGAATGCCTTTTCTATTTTCGCCATTACAAATGGTGCGCGGCTCATACTTTCTACACCACCTGCTATGTATATTTCACCATCACCGCTAATAATAGCACGTGAGGCATCCATGATCGATTGCAATCCTGATGCACATAAGCGGTTAACCGTATTGCCGCCAACCGTTTCGGGTAAACCTGCTAACAGAGCAGACATACGTGCCACGTTGCGGTTATCTTCACCAGCCTGATTGGCTGCTCCTGCTATTACATCTTCTATTTCATTTACGTCAATAGAAGGGTTACGCTCAATTAATGTTTTTATGACATGCGCCAACATATCATCCGGGCGAGCACTACTTAGAGCCCCGCCATATTTCCCTATTGCTGTTCTTGTTGCATCAACAACATATACTGTTCTCATCTTAAATATTTATTTGCTTAAAGCCTGATTTATGTCTTCAATAATGTCTTCTACATTTTCAATACCTACACTCATGCGTATCAGCCCGTCTGTAATGCCATAGCGAATACGGTCTTCGTATCGTACACCAACATGTGTGGTAGAGGCAGGGTGAGATACTAACGTATCACATGTGCCCAACGACACTGCACTTACACAAAGGTTTAACTCGTTGATGAAGTCTAAGCCGGCATCATATCCCCCTCTGAGTTCAAAACTCATCAATGCCCCTGCATGTTTCATTTGTTGCATGGCTAATTTATGGTCGGGGTGGCTTTCCAACCCTATGTAGTTGACTTTATCCACTTCAGGATGTTGCGCTAAAAACTGCGCTACTTTCATTGCATTATCACAATGTTTGTCCATACGCAGCGGGAATGTCCTCAGGCCTGTGTTCAATAGAAAAGCATCAAAACCATTACTGTTGCCACCCATCAGCCTGTGTTTTTTAGTGACTACTGTATTCATCTTCTCAATATCCTTTCCTATTACAATACCCCCTATTGCAGTCCCATGCCCGTTGAGGAACTTGGTCGTGCTATGCATCACATAGTCTACATCATATTTAAAAGGCTGTTGTAAGTATGGTGTGGCAAAAGTGTTGTCTGCACATACCGTTAAACCGTATGACTTTCCTAATGTACTCAACTCTGCAATATCTACACATTGCAGGGTAGGGTTGGCAGGTGTTTCTATATACATCAAGCTTATGGACTTATCTGCTTTGATCGCATCTTCTACAGCTTGTGGATTATGAAAGTCTACAATTACGGCTTCTATACCCAACTCAGGTAAAACTTTATCTATCAGTTCCTGTGTTCCGCCATATAATGAAAAATGGGTTATGATCTTTTCGCCGGCTTTAAGGTTACTAAGCAACATTGTGGTAACTGCTGCCATACCAGATGAGTGCAGGATGGCTTTTAACTGTAAAGGATCACCTTGAGGATTGGTGAGTCCAAAGGCTTCCATCATCGCAATCTTCTCTTCCACCTCGTTAATGGTAGGGCTACCAAAGCGGCCATACACATATCCTTGCTCCTTGCCTTTGAAAATATCCACTGCCTGATCAGCAGTATCAAAAGTATAAGTGCTTGTGGCGTAAATGGGAGTAAGGTGCGAACGGTTGTTTTCTTGCTTGTGCCCCCCGTGTATGCAGATGGTTTCAAAGCCTTTACGATGCCAATCCTTCATCAGTTTATCTTTATTATGGCTGCAAAGTTAACCTTTTTGGGCTGAGCTGCTAAAAGCTGTAAAATAAAAAGCAGCCACTATTAAGTAGCTGCTTTTTAATAAGTTATTTGATCTATTTACGAGCAAATACAACTTCCATCATTTTTATTTCTTTACCGTCATGAGTACCGTACATTGTCATATTCATTGAGTTCTCATCTTTCATTGTAAATACCTCGCGGTATGGCATAGGTTTCTTGGTCATCGGGTCTGTCATGTTTCCTTTATATTCTATTGAACGTGTACGTGCATCCCATTTGCCTTCGCCATACATCATACCGGTACCCATATTGTCAACCCATGTGTTAACAAATACGTCTCTTGCTTTATCGTAGCCGGTTGTAGAGATACCGTTAAATGGCATGCCCATAAAATTACCATTGTGTGTACTCTGCTGGTAACGACCTTCTAATATCATTTCAATAGAAACCATATCTTTTTGTGTCATTGGTTCCTGGCCCGGCATGTAATGTGTAACAGTAGCTTCCCATTCACCTGAATAGCTGGACAACATTTCATGAACCTCACCCGGCATCATATAATCCATCCAGGCTTGCTGCATTGCTTCCATATCATCCTGTGCAAAGGAAGAAGCAGAAAATAATACTGTAGCTGTAAGTAGTAGTAGCTTTTTCATAATTATATTTTTGTTGAAGTTACGTAACCGTATTATTTCGTACAATTGTATACATCGTTATTTTAGAATTAATTAAATATTCATGAAAGAGTTGTTACAGCACTTAGCAAAGTACAATATATGGGCTAACGGTAAGTTTATCAGTGTATTAGAAAAGTTGAGCGATGAACAATTGGATATGGAAATCAAGAGTAGCTTTTCCGGTATCAGAAAAACAGTGTACCATATGTGGAGTGCCGAGGATATATGGATACAAAGATTAAGACTGGTAGAAAAACCTATTTGGGCAGAAATGGCTTTTGATGGTAGCTTTTCAGAAGCCCGTGAAAACTGGAAAGAGTGCTCACTGAACCTCTACGAATTTATTGCAGAGCAAAGGAATGACGATGCTTTTACACATGTATTAGAATATTATAACCTGAAAAAGCAGTCTAATAAATTGCAGGTATACACAGTGCTCATGCAAGTATTAAATCATGCAACTTATCACAGAGGGCAGTTGGTCACCATGTTCAGGCAAGCAGGCGTTAAGAAAGTGCCCTCTACAGATTATATGCTCTTTAAAGGATAATAAAAAGCCCACTGCAGTTGCAGCGGGCTTAACTATATAAACCAACCTATAAACCTATACTTATTTATTGTTGTCTTCGTCTTTTACTTCTTCGTACTCAACGTCAGCAACCTCTTCAGCATCACCGCTTTCAGGTTGTTGTTGCGCTTGCTCGGCACCTGCTGCACCGGCATCACCGCCTTGTTGGTTATAGATGTGCTGGCTGGCAGTTTGCCATGCGTTGTTCAATGTTTCCATGGCACTGTCTATTGTATCCATGTCTTCATTTTTATGCGCTTCTTTCAGTTTGGCAACTGCTTCTTCTATGGTTTTCTTCTCATTATCAGGAAGCTTATCACCATACTCTTTCAGCTGCTTTTCTGAATTGAATACCAGAGCATCAGCCATGTTCAGTTTTTCTACACGCTCACGTACTTTAGCATCTTCTTCTTCGTTGGCCTTAGCCTCGTTCTTCATTCTTTCTATCTCATCCTTGCTCAGTCCGCTACCTGCTTCAATACGTATCTTCTGCTCTTTACCGGTACCTTTATCTTTCGCACTAACGTTAAGGATACCATTGGCATCTATATCAAAGGTTACTTCTACCTGTGGTACTCCGCGTGGTGCAGGAGGGATACCATCCAGTATGAATTTACCAAGCGTTTTATTGTCTTTTGCCATCGGGCGTTCACCTTGTAAGACGTTTATCTCCACACTTGGCTGGTTATCTGCTGCTGTAGAGAATACTTCTCCTTTCTTAGTAGGTATGGTTGTGTTAGCATCTATAAGTTTGGTCATTACACCACCCATAGTTTCAATACCCAGTGATAGCGGAGTAACGTCTAATAGCAGTACGTCTTTTACATCACCTGTAAGGACACCACCTTGTATAGCTGCACCAATAGCTACTACCTCATCAGGGTTTACACCCTTGTTTGGTTTTTTGCCGAAGAATTTTTCTACAACTTCCTGTATTTTAGGTATACGTGTAGAACCACCTACCAGTATCACTTCATCTACATCAGCTGCCTGCATGCCTGCATCTTTCAATGCTTTGCTACAAGGCTGTAAAGTACGTTGTACAAGGTCGTCAGCCAGAGCTTCGAACTTAGAGCGACTAAGTTTACGTACTAAGTGTTTAGGAACACCGTCAACTGCTGTGATATAAGGCAGGTTGATCTCAGTTTCCTGACTAGAAGAAAGCTCGATCTTTGCTTTTTCAGATGCTTCTTTCAGTCGCTGCCATGCCATTGGGTCTTTGCGAAGATCAATAGCTTCATCATTCTTGAATTCAGCAGCCAGCCAGTCCATGATCACTTTATCAAAGTCATCACCACCAAGGTGTGTATCACCATTTGTTGATTTTACTTCGAAAACACCATCACCCAACTCAAGGATAGAGATATCGAACGTACCACCACCAAGGTCAAATACTGCTATTTTGCTTTCTGTACCTTGTTTGTCAAGGCCGTATGCCAATGCGGCTGCAGTAGGTTCGTTGATGATGCGGCGGATGGTTAGGCCAGCTATCTCACCTGCCTCTTTAGTAGCCTGACGTTGTGCATCGTTAAAGTATGCAGGAACAGTTACTACCGCTTCAGTTACATCCTGCCCCAGGAAATCTTCAGCTGTTTTTTTCATTTTCTGAAGAATCATAGCAGATATCTCCTGTGGAGTATACATTCTGTCTTCTATCTGAACACGTGGAGTGTTGTTGTCACCTTTTGCCAGTTTGTATGAAATATGCTCTATTTCGTTACTTACCTCGTCATACCTGCGGCCCATAAAGCGCTTGATAGACATGATGGTGTGCTGTGGATTGGTGATAGCCTGGCGTTTTGCCGGGTCGCCCACTTTACGCTCACCATTTTTAAGGAATGCCACTACCGATGGTGTGGTGCGGCGCCCTTCGTCGTTTGAGATCACTTCAGGCTCATTACCTTCCATTACCGCAACGCAGGAGTTGGTTGTACCTAGATCTATTCCGATAATCTTTCCCATAATATTTTCTTGTTGTGTAATTATTTAATCTTGTACCAACTATATGTCAATACACATGCCATTCGAGCCTGTTCGGTAATAATGTCAGCCATACTGTCATTCTGAAATAAAAATGCCTTAATGAATTCACATTAAGGCATTTTTTATATTGTTCTTGTGTAATTCTGTCAATGGTCTGAACGGCCACGTATGCGAAGTGGTTCGGTAGCCGGATTTAGTTTCATAGAGTCGAGTGTAACCTGATCGATAGGTACATTTTTATAAATACGCATGGCTCTTGAACCAACTACACCAATAACGCCATCGCCTTTAAAGTTAGAGTAGAAAGGCTGGATATTATCACTCGTGAGTCCTCCTGTCTGCCCCAGATTTACCTGATTAAAAAAGTGTATCTCAGGGCTGGCCACGTATACAAATACATCACAACTATCTATGTAACGCTCAATATTATCTGATGGCGGTGGTCCGATGGAAGCATTCAGGAAGCTATATATATCAGAATTAGGTACTTCCAGCCTGAAGCTTTCTCCGGCAGAAGTAACACTTTGTTCCCTGTCAAACAGATAGTTAACAAAATGGTCTGTCTGTGCACCTGTCAGAATGTTCTTGTTAACATATCTGAACCTGATGAACCCTTCCGCTATTCGACCGTTCTTAGGCATGAACACAAACAATCTGAACGCATTAGAAGGTAGCGTTCTGGAGAATGATACAGCAAAGCTGTTGCCTTGCGTGAATTCACTGACCCAAAGGCCTTGTTGCGCCCTGTCAGGCGAATTACTAACTATACCTATAAATTCAGATGAATCTGTTCTGCCTGTAGTATTGTTAGTGATCAATAATTGATACCAGTTATTAGGGTTCAGTGGTAGGTCACTGTTAGTGAACTTGTACGCATAACTGGGATCAGTAAAGAACTGCTGGTCTGTTACAGGCTCTTCTTTCTTAAATGTATCCCCCTCGTTGTTCAGGTTTACACGGTATAAAGAAACCGTTTTTAAAAGTTGGGTTTTCTGGTTGTTGAACTCAAGGATCTTTACATCAAGATTGTCATAAAAGCTACTGTCAGGGTCTTGTGCCATATCTATGGCACTTTTATTCTCGTCTAGAAATGCTTTTTGAATACGTATATAGTGCGCAGAATCACCCATATCCAGGATGCCATACACCACTGTTACCTGTTTGTAAGGTGCAGTAACTTTAAAATCTTCATCACAGCTTTGAAATAGTAGTGCTAAAGTAATTACTGCTAATGCTGATAAATATATTTTTTTCATACAAAAATGAATATGAAGAAGGCAAAGATAGCGGAATACACATAAGATTACTAAACTGAGCTCTTATTTCGCGAATTAATGATAGATAGGTGACAAAAAGCTTATATGTGTGTAATGATTATATAAGTGTGGTTTACTGAAAAAAAGTACTTTGGTGTCTAACATATTGTGGAACAACAACGTCTGATAGTTTAGTGTACAGGAAGAAACATAAGCTATGCGTTAAAGAAAAGAACTAATTGGCATTAAGAAATAACAATCCCTATAGCAGCCCGCACAGTACGAGCGGCGACGCCGCATGGAATGACCAATCCATGCTGATAAGGGCTTGTATTGCCGAAAACAGGGAGGCGCAAAGAGCACTATATGAAAAATATGCCCCAACTGCCTATGCATTGATAAAGCGGTATACCCGGCATGATGAGTTAGCGCAGGAAATGTTGAATGATTCATTCTTCAAAGTATTGACCCGACTGAAACAATATAACGGAGAGGGTGCTTTTGAAGGCTGGATCCGCAGGATAGTCATTAACACCATTACAGACCATTTACGTAAACATATAAAGAAGAAAGAGCGGGAAGTAAATACAGAACATCCTGTAGAGCAGTTTGTAGATAACAATATAGTAGGCAATTTGTCTTATAAAGAGTTGCTCGCTATGATACATGAACTACCTGATATGCAGCGGGCCGTGTTTAACCTGCATGTATTTGAAGATCAGAAGCATAAAGAAATAGGAGCACTGCTTGATATAAGCGAAGGTAATAGCCGGTGGTACCTGAACGATGCGAGAAAGCGATTAAAAGAAAAAATTAATTCATTGGTGAATCGATAATAATGGATGAGCGCAAAAAACATATCGATGAGTTCTTCCGGGAGCAGATGAGCGACGGTACAGAAACGCCCCCATCTTCCGTATGGAACTCGCTGGAGCAACGGCTTGATGCAGCCGCGCCGGCACCCGTAAAACGTCCGTTCCCCTTTTGGTGGTTCTGGGTAATAGGCGGGTTGGTAGTATTATCTGCAACTGCTATCATAGCCGGGCAGATAAACAGTGCAGACAGGCAGCAAATAGCTGCTGTCAGTGAAAAGCCTACATCATCTCCGCAAATAGTAACTAATAATGCTATACCAGAAGATATAGAAGAAAATACAGCACCTGTGACCGCATCAACACAGGAAAACGTACCCCAAAGCGCATCAAATAACGATTCACCTACTCCAACATCATCCGAAGTATCATTACCATCATCTAACTCTGAAAGAGTATCACAAAAACAATTACCAAAAATCAAGAAAAAATCACCAGAATATATAGCCGGGGAACATAATGCGCAAGAAACAAGAACACCATCGGTAATACAGCCACAGTTAAGAGAATCATCATCAGAAGGAGCGTTGCTGGCCATGCAATCGCCTCATACTATTGCATCTCGAACAGAACAATCGGCAATTGAGAATAGAGTGGTTGTGCCTCAATTGGAAGTGAAGTTACCTTCGCCTGATATGAGCGTCAGACAACCCGTAACGATAGAAAAAATGCAGCAGGATGAGCCGCTATACGCTGCTGCAAAGACACCTGTCTTAAACACATTTGAAGAGGAACAGGATGCATATGTAGCACAGAGCAGTGTGCAAGTACAAGTATTAGAAGATACCACCAAAAAGAAAAAGAAGATAAAAGTAGTTAAGGATGACGACGGGCTTTATGATGCTGATACTTCTATACTGAATGATGTTGTTGAGGAGGTAGTTACGAATGTAAGGCGCAATATACAGATACCATTTGAAGCAGGTATTAAGCTAGGGTTCTCCAAAGGGTTTAATAATGGTTGGAGAGCAGACAGGTTTGTATTAGCTCCATACCTTTCTTATAACTTACCTATGAACTTGTCATTAAGTATACAGCCTGCGTATGCATATGGCAGTGTGAATAGCAGTGCTTTGGATAATTCGGACAGGTCATACTACGAGATAACAGGCAATACTTTTGATTCCAGCTCAAGAATTGTAAGGGGCAGGATAGACAGTAGTGTTGTATCTCCTAATCCGCCGGATACTGCTTTTTATACATATACTTACGGGCAAACGTATGATTCGGTACATGTAAGTTATGCTACCAACCAGAAAACATTGTGGGAGGTAGAGCTGCCGTTGATACTGAAGTATAAGATAAACAAGACCTTCAGCGTATTTGCAGGGGGTATGGCCACCTATAGTTCGGTATTGCAGATACAAGAGAATGTTGACAGGTATAGTGGGCTGACGAAGAGTTACATTCAACAGGCAGACCCGCAAACATTTTATGTTACTGCGCCCAACCAGCCACCACCTTCAGGCCCTGCCAGGTTGAATCCTGACGATCTGTTCAGTTATACTAATAGTGACCCTTTTGATGAGTATGAAGCATCACCTGCATTTAATACGAGTCGTAAAACGTTTATAAGGTACGGCTATATGATAGGTGTGAGTGCCACATTGCAAGAACGATGGATGATAGATCTGATGATGCACCAATCGGGTGTAGATGGTGCAGCTGTGCCTGATAAGAGAGTGCAAAAGCTATATACTCAGCCATACTTCAGGTTGATGATAGGGTATAAGCTATTTAAGTAAAGTAATTGTAAAAGATGAGAGTACCTGCTAACAAATCGTTATAGTAAAACGTCAATATTTAAAAGCATAGTTAAGCTAAAAAAATGAAGAAGTTATATACATATCTGGTGGTTATGCTGTGTTCGGTACAGGTATTCGGGCAGGTTGATACTGTGAGTGGTTACCTTTTTCGTCAGAATAATGATACCGTAAAAAACTATGCTATTATAGTTCGACCTGATTCTACCAGTACAACAATGCACCCTCTTAACCAACCGATATTTACCAGTACTGATGGCAGAGGTTTTTATATGTTTGAATTGCCCGATACGCTAACGCCATATCGTGTAGTTATGGAGGTACTGGACTGTAATAGTGTTCCGGTGAAGGATACCATAACTTATACCGGGAACAATATATTCCATACGTTTCCAAGGATTTGCAATATTGTGGGGCCCGATACACCCAGAGGATATGTATACCTTGGTACAAATACCAAGCGGCCACTGGCTGGTAATGCAAGAGTATACATGATACAGAAATGTACCGGCAGTGCTGATACTGTAAGTTATATTGACAGTACGCTTACAGATACTAACGGATTTTACAGTTTTGGTTATTACCCCCAATTAGCAAGCAATTGTAGTCTTATTACAAAAGCAAGGTTGCTGCCCCAGTCGCAGGATTATAGTCGTTACATACCTGCGTACCATTTTTCACAGAATGCACATGCTTTTCGCTGGCACAACGCACTTAATATTACAAAACAGTATGCAGCAAATGGTTTGATCATACAATTGCCTGAAGCGATAAACCCACATGGCGGGCCTTCGTTAATATCAGGTACAGCATTGTATAAAAACACGACTACACCCATACCCGGCCGTCTGATGTTTATTGCTGATATGCAGGCGGTGCCGGTAGCGTATACTTATACGGACAATAATGGTTTCTTCTCGTTCAGTAATTTGCAATTCGGTACTTATCAGGTATTTGGTGATGCCTGGGATGTAGATAATCCTGTGCTGATAGTAACGGTTGATGCCGATCATGTATATGTGACCAATATCCTGTTTACAGAAGATAATATTGAATACAAAGGTCAATTCACATCAGGTGTTGCCAATACGGCAACCAGCTTGCAACAATTAAGTGTATATCCTAATCCGGTAAACGATAGATTATACTTAAAAGGGCTAAATGCCTTGAACGAAACGGCTTATGCTGAGATGAAAACTGTGACCGGCGCTACCGTTTGGCAGGGTGAGGTGAAAGAGCATGGCATCAGTACTGCAGCATTACCCAAAGGGATATATCTGTTAGAAGTGAGTACAGAATCGTGCGGTAAAACCTTCAGGGTAGTGAAGTGAGCTACTGACTGGTATTTGCAGAGTAAGAATTATTCTCCTAAAGCATTATCTACTTTTCGGGTCATCTCTTCTAATTCTTTTTTAAGCAGGGGGTGTTGAAAAGCATCTACAGCCCCATCGGCGGCGTAAGAGAGCAAGCACATAGCCACAAAATCCTGATCGTCTTTACCGGCATAGTTGTTCCGCATTTCCGTTATTCTGGCATCAGCCTGCTTTACAGCTTTACGCACAGCCTCTTCCTCTTCAGGAACTATGCGCAGGCGGTAACTACGGCCTGCCAGCCATACATTAATAGGAATGAGTTCTTGTGTCTGTTCTTCAGCCATGACTATTCAGTTATGCCAACGGGTTCTTGCTGCGTTACGCCCTTTTGCATGAACCTCTTCTGGAAAAGTAATAAGGCTATAACACCCACAGATATTGCTGCGTCGGCTACGTTAAAAACAGGTTCAAAAAATCTGAATCTATTACCTCCCCAAAACGGCATCCAGTCAGGTAAGGTAGTATCTATTAACGGGAAGTAGAACATATCTACCACACGGCCATGAAACAATTTGCCATAACCTTCACCAAAAGGTACCAACCTTGCGAGGTGTGGAGAGAAGGTGCTTTCTGTAAATATCATACCATAGAAGATGCTATCTATCAGGTTGCCCAATGCTCCTGCCAATATCAATGCTCCACATATAATAGCACCTTTGTGATATTTTTTATCAACCAGTTTTTTCAGAAGGAAGAACCCGAATACAACTGCTACTAAACGGAAGAGACTCAATACAAGCTTGCCTATTTCTGCACCACCCAGCTCCATGCCAAATGCCATGCCCCTGTTCTCAATAAAGTGCAGCATGAACCAGTTGCCTATTACACTCCTTTCCTCTCCGTAATAAAAATTCGTTTTGATGTAGAATTTTAAAATCTGGTCGACTATGATGATCAGCAATACGATCAGTATGGCGTTCCTGTACTTCACTTCAATTATTTGAGGTTAGTGGCAAAGATAATGTCTGCAGCTATTAAATGTGAATTTAAACTGTTAGCATGCTGTAAAAAGAGAGCCTCATTACGGGCATTCTGTCAGTAGGGAGTATATTAGAGTGTGCTGCGTATACTGAGCACAAGATTTCGACCCGGCATATTGACACCCGAAGCGAATATTCGGTAGTTCTGATCCATGATATTCTCCAACGCCAGCTGGAAGCGCAGGTTTTCATTCAACTGATAGCCTGTTCTAAGGTTTAGTGTGTACCATGCGGGCATACCGTCTGGTGTGGCATAGCGTATATTATCTTCTCCTAACGGGCTATACTCCACGGCACGTTTCCAACCGTTGTATATAGCAAAGATCTCTCCTTCATATTTTTTATGACGGTAGCTGATACCTGTTTTGCCATATACAGGGGGTATATGGTTTAGCGGTACTTCTGTCCCCGCATTCAAAAACCTCCCATAAGTGTAATTGATAGTACTGTATATGGTTGTTTTAGGTAGTGGTTTTATAGTAACGGAACCGGTAAAGCCGTATACATAAGCTCGGGCTTTATTCTGGTTAGCTACTATCTGTGTTGGCCGGCCATCATATATGATACTTGTTTGTCCGTTTAGGGTATAAGCATCCTGCACAATGGCGTTTCTGTACCATGTATAGTACCCGTTGGCCTCAATACGAATGTATTTATTATCAGTGTAGTTAATCCCCAGATCAGCAGTGTAAGTATATTCAGGCTGCAAGTCAGGGTTAGGTACTACCAGTAGTTCCCCGCTTCTAGAGTCAAACACTTTCCCCAGATCATCCACATTTGGCGAGCGGAACCCTGTTGCTGCACCAGCTATAAAACGCCAGCGCCTATTGGGCATGTATACTAACCCTAGATTCCCGCTTAGTGCTGTATGCTTTTGAGTGGCTTCCTCAAAAGGGAAGGGAAAGAATGCAGTGTCATCAAATGCTGCGTTCAGGTAGGTGTAGTTCAGCCTGATACCATCATTCAATATCAGCTTGTCGGGTATGATCTTAAAGATGTGCTGTGCATAAACTGCTGTATAAAACATTCTGCTGCCTCCGTCGGGGTAGCGTGTATCTAAAGCAGTACGCTCACCGGTGTTGATATTTTGCTTATATGCTGTTGACCTTACAAAGTTGAACTGGCCGTCTGTACCTAGTATCAATTCGTGTTTGCTCATCAGTTTTCGCAGGTCGATATTATACCCAACAACATCCAATGTCTCTAAGCGATTGTTTCTGTTATTGCTACCGAAGCTCCTGCTGTGTCGGCTCTCTTCTATATGCTGGTAATTAATGCCTGCCTTTATTTCATCAATAGTATTACCCTGATTTTTCAGGCTCAGGTTATACGCTGCCAGCAATCTTTCTTGCGGCCCATAATACCATTCAGCATACCTAAGACTATCGCCAACCATGTCTGTCAACCTGTCGTAGCGTGGTATGTCACTGCTGTTTGAGTATTGCAGGTTAAGAACATGGTCAGTTTTTTTATTCGGGCTATAACGAAATTTCTGCATCAGATCTACCTGACTATAACCTGTGAACTTCTGTAGATTCTTATCGCTGTTCAGTACTATCCTGTCGGTGTCATTATATCGTTGTATATAATACTGCCTGTCTCCATACTCCTTATCATAAAATTGGTTATGTGCATTCCCCTTTCTTGTGTGGCCAAATTGACTGTAAGTAATAGATGTAAGTGATGCGAACTTGTCTGTACCAATATTAAAATCAATATGCCCGGTTGCTTCATTATTAGCGGAGCTGTATCTGGTCATCATATTGGTATTGAACACAGTTTTTTTTGGGTATACAGATAATTCAGGATTTTTAGTGCGGAATAATACAACTCCCCCTAAAGCATCGCTACCGTATAATGTAGAGCCGGGTCCATGCAGTACTTCTACTCCTTCCAGCATGTTATTGTCTATAGTAATACTGTTTTGTAAATGTCCGCTGCGGTATATAGCATTATTCATGCGTACCCCATCAACTACCAACAATACCCTGCTGGCTTCAAAGCCCCTGATGACAGGGCTGCCGCCACCAGCCTGGCTGCGTTGCACGAACACCTTACCTGTCTGCTCCAACATTGTAGCACTGGTTTGGGGCATGCTCCATTCTATTTCTTTTTGCTTGATGGGTTGAATGTATTGAACGACATTCTTCTCTTTTTCTTTGAATTTGCTGGCAGAGATCACCACCCCATCCATTTTTATGTCATGTATACTAGTACTGTCTACCTGTGCATAAATGTTTGCTGTGAAAATGCAACATGTAAAAGCTAATAAAGCGTATTTGTTTGCCATTAATCTCTCTTAAGAAAATGCCCTGCATTTGCAGGGCACATTACATAATATTTTACTGGTATACTTACTTTATAAGTTTCACTTCTTCAGCCTGCATTACTGTTCGGTTGCCGGCAGCATCGTTGTTTACAACAGCAACTATGTAACAATGCTCAGGATGCCATGCCTCATTAAGCTTATACTTAAATGTACGCTCATATACCTTTCCTGCTACTTTAGGATTTGCCTTTTCAGGTACTGGTGTGCCGTACGTAGGTGTTATAATATCCCTCAACACATGTTCATGGACATAGTCTTTTATGATCTCATTAGGCGGAGGATTAAGGGTTTTTTGGGCATCAATGATACTGTCTTCAACAATTAGAAGTGTAAGGTTCTGTTTTATGTCTACATCTGATGTATATGCCAGCTTTACAATGGTGGTTGCTTCTTTACTACTGTCATTGTATGAGTTAGTGATGTGAATGTTGACAGAAGAAGGGTTATTAGCAGCATTAAGAGCTGTATTGCTCCATGGCCTGCTGATCAGTTTTTCACCACTATTATCCAATCTGTCAAATGAGGCTGCTGGTAGCTGACCTACCCCACCAAATATCTCATTTCCTACCTCAGTAGCAGCTTCTGTTCTGAAATCATATTTAGACAGTAATTGACCGTCTTTTTTTACCGGATCGGCCTGAGGATAGTTGAAAATATGGTATCCTACAATTACAAGGTTTCCGTTCAACTGCTTTTTGATAGATGCCAATTCTAGCTGTCCGTTAGGGCATGGCGGGCACGATACTCCTGTGAATTCTTCTGCAAATACTTTTTTAGCTTGTGGCACTTCTACATCTGCCATGTAAGCAGTGTCTTCACCGGCTGCTGCGCCATCACCAGGTCCTGCTATAGTCGGGCCTATCTCTTTACATGATTGCATCCATACAAAACCAATTGCCAACAACAATAAGGGCCATTTTTTCATCATTCTTTTCAATTTTGGAACTACGAATTTAGTTATTTAGTCGCAAAATCTGCTAATGCTTGCATTTCGGTTAACTTTGCAATTGTAAAAAGAATGTCATGGAAGAAAGTAAAAGACAGAAACAGGTTGGAAAACTTGTGATGGAAGAGATGAGCGACATATTCCAGAGAGAAGGTATGAACATAGTAGATGGCGGGATGGTATCCATCGCGAAAGTGAGCATAACACCGGATCTGCTTGAAGCAAGGATATACCTGAGCCTCTTTAAAATAAAAGATGAAAAAGCCCTGATGGAAGATATAGTGAAGCGTACGCCTGAGTGGCGTAACCTTCTTGGCAGGAGGGTTAGGCATCAGCTAAGAAGGATACCTCATCTTGAGTTCTTTAAAGATGATACCCTCGATCATGTGTTCAAAATGGAGGAGATATTTAAAGGCATCAAAGACAGCAAGGGTAAGGACCCGAACAATCCTTACGAAAAATAATGAGTGTAACGCTTATCAGACAGTTGTCATGGCGGTACCTGCGTGGTAAGCGGGCTGGTAATGCTGTGCCTATACTGTCGCGTATAAGTATGTTTGCCATTGCTGTTGGTACTGCTGCTATGATCATACTTTTTTCGGTATTCAACGGTTTTGAGGGTATTGTAAAAGAGATGTATAAAGCCTTTTACCCTGATGTGAGGGTAACTGCTGCAAAAGGTAAGTTCTTCAAGTTGGACGACAACACTTACACCAAACTGGTGAATATTGATGGTGTACATGCTGTAAGTAAAGTGTTGGAAGATCAGGTATTGTTAAGAAGCGAGGTAGACCAACGCGTAGCTACACTGAAGGGGGTTGACAAGGAATATTTCAATGTAAATGAAGTAGCGCCTTATGTAATAGAAGGGGAGTGTAAGCTGGAAGTAGTACCTGAGCAGACGGCAATAGTAGGTACCAGGTTGATGACAGAACTGGGGCTGGATGTATACAATGTATTCAGCAACGTAATGGCGTATTATCCCAACCCGGAAGCTGCACCGGGGTCATTCTCATTCTCTCCGCAAGCAGCATTCAGCTCACTGAAGCTAAGGCCTGATGGTGTATTTGCTATTCAGGATGAGTTTGATGGTAAGTACGTTATCGCAGACATCAGCCTCGTGGAGCAGTTGTTAAAAGAAGAGGGTAACTATTCTTCTATTGAACTATCTGTAGATAACACCTCCGGTGCTGAAAATGTAAAAGAACAATTGCAGGCAATACTTGGCAGTGACTTTAAAGTAGAAACCCGTTATGAGCAGAACAGGACATTATATCTTGTGATGAAAGCTGAGAAATGGGCTGTGTACGGGATATTAGTGTTGGTGTTGGTGATCGCTGCATTTAATATGGTGGGGGCACTATCTTTATTGGTGCTTGAAAAGCAAAAAGACATCAGCATATTAAAAGCAATGGGTGCTAACAGGCTGCATGTTAGCAGCATATTTGTGAGTGAGGGAGTATTATGGTCGTTGATAGGCGGAGGTGTAGGGCTTATTATAGGTTCATTAATATGCCTTGGACAGCAGCAGTTTGGCTGGGTAAAACTGGGAGGCTCTTTTATAATAGATGCCTACCCTGTAGCATTACACTGGCAGGATTTTCTACTGATCATATTCACAGTCATTTGTATAGGCATACTGGCTGCATGGTTCCCCGCTGTCAGGGCAGGAAGGGTGCAAATGCTCAACCTGAGGGCAGATTAATATATTACATCTTCTCTGGCAATCTTATTCCCAGTGTGTCCATAGCATGACGCATAACACTTGCCGTCATGATAATGATCATTAAACGTAGTTGCTTTTTCTCTTCATTCTCTGCTTTGGAAATACTATGTGCATCGTAGAACGAATTGAACTGTTGCGCTAACTGGAATATATAGTTACATATAAGTGACGGATTATGATCGTCAGCAGCATTTTGCATTACGTCGGGATATTGCTCCAGTGAAAGGATCAATACTTTCTCTGCCGGAGAGATACCTTCAGAGAGTTTGAAGCTAGCAAACAAGCCTTTGTCAGGATTTATTGATACTTCTTCCTTCCGCAGTATAGAGCAGATACGTGCATGCGCATACTGTATAAAGGTGGCTGTAAACCCGTGAAGGTCTATCGACTCTTTCGGGTCGAAGATCATTTTCCTTTTAGGGTCTACACGTAACAGGTAGAATTTTAGTGCCCCTAAGCCTATTGTTTCGTATAGCTCATTTAGTTGTTCTTCGGTAAAGCCTTCTGTTTTGCCTGCCTCTTCGGTTTGCTGTCGAGCCATATCTATCATCTCGGCTATCATATCATCAGCATCTACAACTGTTCCTTCACGGCTTTTCATACGCCCTGTAGGTAACTCTACCATGCCGTACGACAGATGGTATATACCATCAGCACAAGGCTCACCCAGCTTTTTGAGTATCAGCTGTAGTACCTGCATGTGGTAGTTCTGCTCATCACCGATCACGTATATCGACTTGTCCAGCCCGTAGTCGTTGTATTTAAGAATAGCTGTACCAATATCCTGAGTGATGTAAACCGATGTGCCATCTGCACGCAACAGTAGCTTTTTGTCTAAGCCTTCATCTTCAAGATTGATCCAGACAGAGCCGTTCTCTTTGGTAAATAATATCCCTTTTTCAAGCCCTTTTTTCACAATGTCTTTACCCAATAAGTAGGTGTCGCTTTCGTAATACCATTTATCAAAGTCAACACCCATTTTCTTATAGGTAACATCAAATCCGTCATATACCCATCCGTTCATCTTCTTCCATAGCTCAACTGTTTCAGGGTCATTAGCTTCCCACAGGCGAAGCATTTCCTGTGCTTCTTTCATCAGAGGGGCTTCTTTCTCTGCCTCTTTTTCGTCCATGCCGCCTGCTACCAATTCAGAAATCTGCTTTTTGTATTCTGTATTGAACCTTACATAGTATTCGCCCACAATATGGTCGCCTTTAATGCCCGTGCTTTCAGGAGTTGCGCCATTGGCATAGCGTTTCCACGCCACCATTGATTTACAAATGTGTATACCGCGATCGTTGATGAGGTTAGCCTTAACCACATCGTTCCCTGTACGCTGCAATATGCCAGACATAGCATAACCTAAAAAGATATTACGCATATGCCCGAAATGTAGTGGCTTGTTGGTATTAGGAGAAGAGTACTCCACCATCACCTTTTTACCCGTAGCTGCATGTTCTCCGAATGTGGTGTTGTTATATTGCGTGGTTAGAAACTCAGCCCAATAACTTTCTTTAACTGTAAGGTTGAGGAAGCCTGCCACAATATCATATTTAGCCACATAATTGGTATTAGCCACCATGTGGTCGCCAATAGCAGTGCCTATAGCATCTGGCTTTTGTCTTAATATTTTCAGAAAAGGGAATAATACCAATGTATAGTCCCCCTCAAACTCAGGTTTTGTCTGGTTGACGGTAATTGCAGATGCAGGTATCTCTGCATCCGGATATAATGCTGCTAATGCTTCTTTTGCTGATGCTTTTATTTGCTCGGCCAGGCTCATGTATCTCACTTCGTTTGCCGCAAAAATAGTCATTCAGATTTATAAGCAAGCTTATAAGGTATGCTGCAAAAAAATCTCCGCCTGTAAAGGCGGAGAAGTGTTTTTTATCTGGTTCTCGATACTGACAGGGCCCGGCGATACATTTTGCCGGAAAATATGGTTACTCAAATTGAGCGTCATGTGTCTTTAGCGCTCAAGGGGACTGTAAAATTACCAAGGTGTTTTGAGAAAAAAAACGGGAAAAACACCCTTTTTTATGTCGGCTAAATTTCGTATTTGAATAACCTGTATGGTGATTATTGCCTATATTTATTACTTAATCCTATAATGTGAAAAAGTGCCTTTTTATCATATTGTTTTGTTTTGTCTACCTGCATTCAGAGGCTCAAAAATATTTCAAGGTTACGCATAGTATTGATACAGCTAGTTATGCTGGTATAAATATATCACTAGATACGATCGGTGCAATTCAGTACAATAATTCATTTACTTGTGATTCAAGTGGCCCCAATGCTTTAGCGCTTAATAATAAAATAAATGGTCTTAAATATTCATTTTCAAAACCTGTAAAGTATTTGAATTTAAGATTTGTTGTATTGCATGAGTTAGAAGTAGTAGCAATTTATATTAATGGGAATAAGTATACTTTAGCAGCTAGTAACCTTTTTTCATTACCTAATTGTGGCAACTTAAACGTAGGGTTAATTTTAAACGGAGAACTAATAGGAGACACGGTTTCTAATAGCGGGCTACATATTACTGAATTGTCAGGTATTGATTCGCTCCGTGTTATGCATAATGGAAAGCAAGGAGGTTGTATTTTTGGATTAGAATTTGGTATTGACACAGCTATAAAACTGGAACCTTTTCATGACTCTGTTTTTTGCGCAGGTGATTCTTTATCAATCAGGTATACTGTTGAGCTTGATAAGAATATAAATAATATTTTCAAAGCTCAATTGTCATCACCTAACGGTAGTTTTAACAATCCTATAGATATTGGTTCAATCACAACACCTACCTCTGACACAATTACTTGTATGCTACCTGATTCAATTTTATCAGGAACAGGTTACAGGATAAGAGTAGTTTCTTCAGCTACACCTGATACTTCATCAGATAATGGGGTTGACCTCAGGATTGGTAATCTTGATAGTGCTAATGTTAATAGAAGTACAAATAGTCCTGTCTGTACTGGAAATGCCGTTAAATTCTTTGGCTCTAGTAATGATAGTAGTACTATGTTTAAATGGACTGGTCCAAATAGCTTTTATTCAAGCTTGGATAGTCCATTGATAAGCGTTGGGTTGCCTATACATAATGGTAATTATACAAGTACAGTTTCATTACATGGATGTGTTGATATAGATACCATAATTGTTACTATTAACCAAACACCATCAAAACCAACTATCTCCAATAACTCTCCTGTTTGTGCAGGAGATACGTTGCAGTTTACATCGAGCACGAGCACAAATGGTGTAACGTACACATGGAGTGGCCCCAATAGTTTTAGTGATACAGGACAAACGCTAATAAGAGTCAATAGCGATACATCAATGTCTGGTGTATATACTGTTACTGTAAGTAAAAACAGTTGCAGTAATGAGGATACCACTCATGTATTGGTAAAGCCGTTGCCTGCAGCGGTCACTTTAACCAATAACACACCATTGTGCGATGGAGATACATTGAAGCTGTTCAGTACAACATCTAGTAGCGGGGCAAGTTATAGTTGGAGCGGCCCCGGTAATTTTTCTGCTAACGCACAAAATACATCAAGAGCAAATGGTAGTCCTAATAATAGTGGCTGGTATGTATTGAATGTAGCGATGAATGGTTGTGTATATACAGACAGCACACATGCGAATATATACCAGATACCTGCACCTCCATTGCTTAGCTATAACAATCCGTTGTGTGTTGGTGATACATTGAAGTTAATAGCTAATAGTGCATTAGGTACCAATTTCAACTGGATGGGTCCTAATAATTTTTCATCAACAGATAAAAACCCTGTAAAAATAAATGCTTCTGTAAGCGATACAGGAAAATATGTGGTTACTACATCAGCTAATGGATGTACTTCACCAGCTGACAGCATAAGCGTAACTATTAATCCTCAGCCGTTTGTAGTAATACTCTCGAGTAAAGACAGCATCTGCGATGGCGATCAGGTTACTTTTACAGCCTTTGCTAATAATGCAGGCAACAACCCGCAGTATCAGTGGTATGTAAACGTGCAGGCTGTAGGCACAGGCAGCAGCTATACTACATCTGGCTTGAAGCATGGCGATGTGGTAAGGGTAGATATGACAGAGTCCACAAAATGTGCCAAAGCGTTTACTGATCCGAGTAATGATATACAGATGTCGGTATTCCCATGGCTGGCACCAGGTGTTAGTATAACATCAGATAAAACGGGAGCAATAAAGCCATATGAGTACATCACCTTCACTGCAACAACAGTAGATGCCGGAGCTAACCCGCTGTATCAGTGGAAACGAAACGGAGCGGATGTAATAGGAGCACAGGGCAACACTTGGAGTGCGAATACACTGAACGATAATGATAACATAAGTGTTGAGATAGTGAGCGATTATCGTTGTCCTCAACCAACTACAGCAGCAAGCAATGGTATTGTGGTAAGAATACTTACCTCAGTAGAAGATATAAAAAGTATTAAAGACCTGAGGTTATACCCTAACCCTAATGATGGTAGTTTCACTATTGAAGGAACTTTAAATAGTAGTTATGCTCAACTAGAGATAGTGGATGTAACAGGAAAGCAGGTTTATGATGAATATCTGGTTACTGATAATGTGTTAAGACATAAAGTACAGTTAGGCACAATACCTAACGGGATATACCTACTGAAAATATTTACAGAAGATGATGTAAGTATTATTCGTTTTATAGTGCAATAGCTTCCTGCAACAATTCCATTTTAGTGCTCCTAGAGCCTTTTATGAGGATAGCGGTATTTTCGGGCTTGTTAGCAGCCACATATTCAGCGGCTTGTTTACTAGTTTCAAACCATTTATAATGGAGGTCAATGCCTTTAAATTCATTACCTACCAGTATCACATCATGCCAGTTGTATTTGCTGATAAGGTCTATCAACTCTTGATGTTCTTCTCTTTCAGCATCTCCCATTTCTTTCATTCCACCCAGCCATAGTGTTTTATTTTCAAGATCAGCATTAGCAAAGTTGATGATAGCTGCCCGCATACTGGTAGGGTTGGCATTATATGCGTCCAGTATTACTTTGTTGCTGCCAATTACAGACCATTGAGAGCGACTGTTATCGGGGTTATATGCCTCAATAGCTGATCTGATTTTTTCAATCGGAACATTGAAGTGCATTCCTATGGCAACAGCTGTCATTACATTAGGAAAGTTGTAGTCGCCTACCAGATTGGTGTTGATGACAGTTTCGTTGTCTCTGTTCAGTATAGCTACTTTAAGAAATACATCATCCATCAGTGGTTTGCCAATTACATCAGCATTAGCACTACCATAAGTATATTGTTCGTTAATACCTGCAGACATTTCTTTCAGGTAATTGAGGTCAGCATTGCGGAATATCATGCCTTTGCTCTGCCTGATAAAGTCGTATAACTCTCCTTTACCTTTTCTTACGCCTTCTACTCCGCCAAAACCTTCAATATGTGCTTTACCACAGTTGGTAATAACAGCATGTGTTGGTTCTGCTATTGTACAATAAGATTCGATCTCTTTTTGGTGGTTGGCACCCATTTCTATAATGGCTATCTCTGTGCCTTGAGGAATATCCAGCAGTGTGAGTGGTATGCCAATATGGTTGTTTAGATTGCCACGCGTAGCGATGGTATTGTATTGCTTGCTAAGCACACTGTTGATCAGCTCTTTGGTGGTTGTTTTTCCATTTGAGCCTGTAATGGCAAGAAATGGAATGTCGAACTGTTTCCTGTGATGGTTAGCCAGATCCTGCAGGGTCTCCAATACGTTATCTACGAGAATACAACGGTCATTTATCTTGTATTCTTCTTCGTCAATTATTGCGTAAGCAGCGCCGACTTCCAGTGCTTTTTCGGCAAAAACATTACCGTTGAAGTTCGGGCCTTTTAGTGCAAAGTATAATTGCCCTTTTTCTAATTTCCGCGTGTCTGTTTGTACGGCCGGATGCTGCAGATATATCTCGTAAAGGTCAGTAATGCTCACAGTGCGCTATTAAACTGCGTAAAAATAATAAACCCCTCTGATATCAGAGGGGTTTGAAATATAACAGATTGTATCAATTATCTTTTACGTTCTCCGTAGTAGTTACCTGCGCTTTCGCTGTTAACACCATTAGGAGATCCAAGGCGGTCCATTACACAACGGAAACCTACAGTAGAGCTAGCTTTGTAAGAGTGCAACATACGGCGAGTGCCCGGAGACATCCAGTATGCACGGTCAGCCCAAGAACCACCTTTGATCACTTTTGCATCGTCATTGATAAGAGTATTCTTACCATAGTCGTAAGTGAACATTGAAGCAGTATCACCGTCTTTGTATGCTCTAAGGTCAGCATCAAGACCATCAAACTTCTCGTAAGCCTGCATTTCAAGCGTATCCATTTCACGCTTTACAAGGTATCCGAGCGTATCTTTTTCTTCAAGAGCATTGTCTTCATCCAGCCTTACAGTAGTTTCATAAACGTTACCGCGGAAAGGACGGAAATCGTTCAGGTCGTATGTAGTAGGACGATAAGTATCTAATGTCCACTCACTCACGTTACCAGCCATGTTATAGAGGCCGTAAGAGTTTGGCTTGTACGAGAATATAGGAGCAGGGATATCAGCATTATCGTTCAATGCACCTGCAAGACCCATAACATCACCGCTACCACGCTGGAAGTTACCTAAGAATTCACCTTGATAAGAGTTACGGAAACCATAACGTGTAGTGTAAGCATCACCCCAAGGGTATACGTTACGATCAGTGATCACCTCCTCACCGCGACGACGGCGAGTTTCAGGCTCTGGGTTGTTACCTATGTTACCAAGAGCTGCGTATTCCCACTCTGCTTCTGTAGGCAGGCGGTATGCAGGCAGTAAATAACCATCAGAATATCTCAGGTTACGTTCACCTGATCCCTGCGGGTCAAGATCTCTCTTCTTCCTTTTACCTGCAAGACCCTCATACTGGTCGTTCACATAAGTTTCTGTGTTGTAAATATCTTCGTTCACCTGGTTAGGGTTACGAACAAGCATACCGTTTTTGATCAGGATCATTTCATTAACCCTGTCAGTACGCCATTGGGCAAAGTCTCTTGCCTGATGCCAGTTAACACCAACTACCGGATAGTAGTCGTATGCAGCATGGCGGAAATAATATTGAACCAATGGCTCGTTATAAGCCAAAGATTGACGCCAAACTGATGAGTCCGGCTTAGCTTCTGCTACCACCCAAGGATAGTCAGATGCATATGAACGAGTTAACCAGTAAATGTACTCGCGGTAATGTACGTTAGCTACCTCAGTTTCATCCATGTAGAATGATGATACGGATACGGTACGAGGAATGTTATTCCTTTCAAATGGAAGGTCTTCTTCAACCATTCCCATGGTAAAGCGTCCGCCTTCAACGAATGTAAGGCCCGGGCCTGTCTGCATACCGTTATAATCAGCTACATCAAAACCACCCAGTCGTGAATCATTATATTCCCAACCAGTTGCGCGTGAAACGCCGCCGCCACCGGCCTTGTTTGAAGAGCATGCTGAGAATACTGTTGCAATTCCCAAAGCAATAACGCTCAAACCAACGAAAGATCTTTTCATAATCAAGAAAAAGTTTGCTACAAATTGATATTGAATAATCTGTTAAAGTAATTACAATATTAGACTGTTCTTTTCAAAATGTCAAGTGGTAAATCAATTATACCCAAAAATTGTCTGTTAAAGGGTTTTAATCTCCCAAGATAATAATTGTGAGGCATTTAACGTTTGTTTAGCGTAAGTGACGTGCTTATGACTCGTCTACAGACGTAAATCCTTATATTTAAACCTCTATTTTGACACTAATGATGGTAAACGAGATCAGAAAAATCATGAGAGCTGCATTACTCCTGTTACTTATGGTACTGTGTAATAGTACCTATGCCGGAGATATACAGCATTTTGAAGTACATGAGCAGGACATAAGTACAGGCTATATAGTTAAGCGTGTTGAGCTGAAATATTATGCAAAGCCTGAGGTAGCATTGCGAAATATTACGGCTACAGCTGTGTCTTCTCTACCTAACGGTATTTTCCCAAGTGACCCCAGCAATTACGATATAATACTAGGTAAAGAGCGGAAGAGGCCTTTTGCGCTTTTGCGCATACCCGCATACAGGCAGGCTGAGACTGGTGAGTTGATGCTGATCACCTCATTTGATGTGGAGATAACCGAGCAAAAGCCGGAAGGTATTGCCGGAGGAAGCAGAAGTGCTTCAAAAACAACAGCATTGAATTCGCCGTTGGCAACAGGTAGCTGGTATAAAATAAATGTTTCAAAAACAGGACTATATAAGATAGACCACAATTTCTTAGTGTCTCAACTAGGAGTTTCAGGAATAAAATCATCAGATATAAGAGTATTTGGTAAAGGTGGCAGGATGTTATCTGAAAGAAACAGCGCTGACCTTGTAGGCGGGCTGACAGAAACTGCGATACAAGTGTTTGATGGTGGCGATGGTAGCTTTGATGCAGGGGATTACTTTGTATTCTATGGACAAGGGCCATTGCATTGGGAAGAGCGCAGTAGTGGCGGCTTGTCTGCTCAAAAAAATTATTATGCTGACCAGGGATACTACTTCCTGAATTTTGACGGAGGGAGTGGTAAGCGCGTACAAACACAACAAAACCCACCAACCGGCAACGTGAATGTCAACAGTTTTACCGGTGTGGCCTTGCACGAGCAGGACCTTGCCAACCCGCAGGAGTTTGGTAAGCAATGGTGGGGAGAAGAGTTCAGCGATGCTCCGGGAAAGCAAAGCAGTCATAGTATCAGCCTTGATCTTGGTACTGCTATTGACTCGGCAGAGTTTCGTATACATCTTGTAAATACTACACAGGCAGAAGGCCGCTTCAATGTATCAATGAACGGGCAGTCGTTCGGGCAGGTGGTAATAGGGCCGACCAATAATTACGAATATGCACCTAAAGCACTAGGAGAAGAGTTGGTAGTGACCCGCCAATTCAATGGTGGTACTGCAACGTTCAATATCAACTTCAATTCACTAAGCGCAGACGGCTCGGGCTGGCTGGATTATATAAGCATCAATACCCGTAAGCCACTGGCTATGAGTGGTAACAGCATTATGTTCGCAGACCTTCAAAGCAAGGGGCAAGGCAATATAGCACAGTATGCCCTGTCAAATGCTACCGGCAGTACACAGGTGTGGGATGTAACAGACCCGCATAACCCGATGCGAATGAACGGTAATTTAAATGGAAGCAGCTATACATTCACACAAGATGCTGCAACACTGCATTGGTTCGTTGCGGCTAATAACATGTCTGCATTGGATGTTCCCGGCTATGTAGGAATGGTAGCTAATCAGAACTTGTATGGTTCTCCACAGATGGATTATATCATCGTTACTAATCCCGATTTTAAGCCTGCAGCAGAACGCCTCGCTAATTTTCACAGGGAAAGAGGGCTGCGTGTGATAGTAGCCACAACACAGCAAGTATACAATGAGTTTTCATCAGGCGGACAGGATATAGGTGCTATCAGAGACTTTGCGCGTATGTTCTACCAGCGCGCGGGTATGAATGTGGATGAAATGCCGAAATACCTGCTGCTGATGGGAGATGCCTCTTATGACTATAAAGACAGGGTAACCAGCAATACCAACTTTGTGCCCACTTTTGAAGCAGAGGAGTCATTTTTCTTCCTTAGCACATTCAGTACCGATGATTATTTCGGTTTTTTAGATGATAATGAAGAAATAGAGCGTTATGATATAGCTAATACACTGGATATTGGTGTAGGGCGTATACCGGCAAAGAGCTTACAAGAGGCTAACCAGGTGGTCAATAAGATCGTACACTATAAAAGCCCTGCTACGCTTGGCGATTGGCGTTTGAATACCATGTACGTTGCTGACAATGAGGATGCTGCCGGTGAGCATATGGGTGATGCAGAAAAAATGAACACTGTAGTGCAGAGCAACAGCCGTATACACAATGCATCTAAAGTGTATCAGGATGCCATACAAACCATATCTACACCCGGTGGTGCAAGAGCTCCTGAAGCCAATAAGTCTATTAACGACGGTATATTCAAAGGTTTGTTTCTTGTTAACTACAGCGGCCATGGTAATACACAGGTATTATCGCACGAGCGCATACTTACCAAAGATGATTATAACAAATGGCGCAATATAGATAAGATGCCATTCATGGTTACGGCTACCTGCGATTTCGGCCAGTTCGATCAACCCTCTTTTGTATCATCGGGCGAAGAGCTGATGTTGAAGTCAAACGGAGGAGTAATAGCCACGCTTACCACTACACACTTGGTATATGCTTATGCTAATGAGATACTGAACAGGGAGTTTCTTAACGCTCAGTTCCAGCATGTTAACGGCAAGTGGAACACATTCGGCGATGCGATGCGTATTGGTAAGAACAGTACCTACAGCAATGCTTCTACCTCAAAAGATGTAATACAGAATTTCCGCAAATTTTCCCTGCTTGGAGACCCGGCACTGGAGCCTAACTTTCCTGAGTACTTCATTGAAACAGAAAGCATAGTAGACGGTGCTACCGGACAACAGACAGATACCATCAGTGCATTGGGAGAATATATAGTGAACGGCAAGGTGACTGATGTAAACGGTAACATTCTGACCAACTTCAGCGGTGAACTCTCAGTAACACTGTTTGACAAGCCCAGAAAAGTGAAGACTATTACGAAGATCAATAAAACTTTTGAAGTACGTAACAACACCATTTATAAGGGTAAGGCAAGCGTAAAAGATGGTAAATTCTCTTTTGCGTTCATTGCACCTAAAGACCTGAATTACGAGTTTGGGCTGGGCAGGGGTAGTTTTTATGCTCATAACGGAGAGACCGATGCCGCAGGCAGAGACAGCAGTATTGTAGTAGGTGGTTTTTCTGATAACCCGAGAGTGGAGAATAACCCGCCTGTAGTGCGTGCGTACATCAAAGACAGTCTTTTCCGTAATGGCGGGCTTACAGGCTCTAATACAGCATTGTTTGCCATATTGGAAGATGAAACAGGCATTAATGTATCAGGCAACTCTATAGGGCACGACCTGATCGCAATACTCGATGGTGATGTGTCTAACCCGTACATAATGAACGATTATTACGAAACTGCTCCTAACACCTATAAGCGAGGCTACGTCTACTTCCCGATAGAAGGAATACCTGAAGGATACCATACTTTGACAGTAAAAGCTTGGGATGTGAACAATAATTCAGGAGAGGGTAGCGTTAATTTCCTTGTGAGGGACGGAGCAGTAGTTGCGGTACAGAAATTGGGTAATTATCCTAACCCGTTCAGAGATAATACAAATTTCATATTCGAGCATAACCACCCTGATGAGGACCTTAGTGCAGAGATCAATATATATAATACATCAGGGGTGTTCGTACGTAAGATCAGGCAGGATTTTGTGACCACCGGAAGCCGCAGTATTGAAATAACATGGGACGGAACTGATAATAATGGTGCAAAACTGCCTGCTGGTGTGTATATTTACAGAATGAAAATATCAACGGCGCAAGGTGAGCAGCATACTGCATACCAAAAATTGGTCATAGTGCGTTAATATTTAAATCAGATATTTGACAACCTTCCCTACAAACTGGCATTTGATATGAATTTTATCTAATTTGCCTAAATAGGAAAATAGAATACCTTTGCAAAACTCGAAAGTAAATAACAAAAGAATGGCAAAACGCTTTGCTTTAATCGGATTAAGCTTGCTGACGGGACTATTCTCGAACAATCTGCAAGCACAGAATACTAACGTTAGTGGGCAGAATACTGACGATGCAGTAAACACTGTCACTACAGCAGTACCTTTTTTACGTATCTCTCCTGATGCACGCTCTGGTGCTATGGGAGATGTAGGTGTGGCCATCAGCCCTGACGCCAATGCACAACACTGGAACGTAGGTAAAATACCGTTCGCTAAAAAGAAGTATGGTGTTTCGGCTACCTATACTCCATGGTTGAGGGATCTTGTTCCGGATATATTTCTGGCGTACATCTCAGGTTACTCTAAATTCGGTGAGGATGACAATCAGGCTATCAGCTTTGGTTTCCGTTATTTCTCTCTTGGTGAGATCAACTATACTGACATTAATGCCAACCCGATAGGTACAGGCCAGCCATACGAAATGGCGATAGACCTTGGTTACTCTCGCAAATTGTCAGAGTATCTTTCATTAGGTGTTGGTTTCCGTTATATCAACTCATCTATAGCATCCGGTCTTGGTGCCGGTACACAAGGTATTGACTACAGCCCGGGTAATGCTTTTGCTGCTGACCTTGGTGTATACTACACCAAAACCAAACAGATAGATCAGTTCCGTGCAGGTACTTTCTCTTTCGGTGCAGTGTTGAGCAACGTTGGTTCTAAAATATCTTACACTACAACAAGAAAAGATTTCATACCTACCAACCTTGGTTTAGGTGCTGCGTATACTTACAAAGCTGATGCTTACAACGAGATCACTTTTGCAGTAGATGTGAACAAACTACTTGTACCTACTCCTGAAGATACTACAGGCGATGGTGTTGGTGATTTCATTCCTGAAAAGTCAGTGGTTGCAGGTATGTTGAGCTCATTCGGCGATGCACCGGGTGGATTCAGTGAAGAGCTGAGAGAATACCAGATATCTGCAGGTGGTGAGTACTGGTACCGCCAGCAATTCGCTATTCGTGCGGGTTACTTCTGGGAGCACAGGCTGAAGGGTGACCGTAAATACTTCACAGCAGGTCTTGGTGTACGCTACAATGTATTTAACCTGAACTTTGCTTACCTGATACCTTCAGGTAGCGGTATCAACAGAAACCCGCTTTCTAACACATTCCGCTTCTCATTGATATTTGAATTTGATAAGGGTGATACTTCACCTGCACCATAATAAAGAATTGTAATTCTATCACAGCCCTCTCGGTTTAACCGAGAGGGCTTTTTTATGTATACCATATAAGCGCGCGTTGCAGTGTTGCGTGTTGTAGGTGTACTGTGTTTATGCTGATTTTTTAATGTAACGCTGTACGGTGCTATACTTCGTAGGTGTGCCGAAGACATAATAAGATATCTGCCGCAGGCTAAAGCCAGAGCGGTGCAGCTCTATTATTCTGGCTCCTTCTGCTTTGCTGATGGTGCTGTTCTTGCCCGGTTTGCGTTGCTTCTTTTTATGTTTCTTCTCTTCTTCATCCTCTATATGGGCATTCGTAAATAGATTATAATGCAGTAGCAGGGTGCCTAAGGCTTGTATGTGGTTGAAATCTTCATCAGTGCAAGTGATAGTATCACCCAGTTGATTATTATTAAAAGCACGCAGGGTGGTTAGTATCATGGCTATGCGGTAGCAGGTGATGCCCATCCTGTCTACAGTGCCGTGTATTTGTGTGCCTTGAAAATCAGTAGCAATATCTTTTAGTGCTACCATCATAGTGGTAAAACGCTGCTGCTGTTCTGTACTTAGTTTGAAGTGTATCGTACCATCATATCCGTTGAGTGTGTTGTATAGCTCAGTATAATGATCTGCCGCAGTAGAAAAGAGCCGCTCATAATCGTCATACTCTGCTGCAAAAGGGTCTTGAAAGTCTTTTGTCTCTTCTGTAATGAAATAGCAAAACCTGCTAAATAGTTCATGTTCGGCATTGGGTATGAGTTGCATCAGCTGCTTAAGGTTGCCGCTTAGCAGCACTGCCAGTCGTGGGTCTTCTATTGTGCTTTCTGTTGTGTCATAGTCGTTTCCCGTATAGCTTACGCTCTCGTGCCGGTAGGCTTTGCTCAGTAAGTTTGTAAGGGTAGTCCTGTGCCTTTTTACTACTCGGCTGAGCGTCTCGCCGTCTGTTTCGTATATAATGCCCTGCCCCTTATGCTCGCACAGGCGTTTTAGTAACTGGTGCTTAGTAGTAGTTAATGGTATGAACGTACGTTTGTCTAATACCTTTGCCAGGCTCTTAGCCAGTAGTATTGTGCCGTTGTTTATCCCGTGCCTGTCTCTTACAAACAGGTACAGGTGCGGTGCTACCAGCTCGTTAGCATATTTTCCCTGTACATGCGGTAGCATACCACTGGTGATGGTAAGTGCACTTAGCAGGAAGAGGTTACGCTCGTGGATGTTTTTAATACCCATGCAACAATCGTTGAGTGGATAGGGTAGCTGCCGGTAAAGACTGTCTGGTAGGTGGGTGTTTGCCTTTGGGTCATCGTATTGGTTGAGGAAGCAATCCAGATTCATGGTATTGTGTTTTTTCAGGTGAATAATAAATAGTGTATGCAAAAAGCGCAACATGCAACAGTGCAACGCCTCTTGTTTTATAACAACAAATATACAGTATTTTATTTAATAATGGATATGTTTATTATTGCTCAGTGTCTTCTTTAATATGCTTTAAAACCCGATGGTGAATTTTGTGAACGATATAGTCGCTCCAGATATTCCAGTAGAAATTAGGCCTTATACGGTTGTAGTACCATGTAGTACCCTCAAGCCTTGTTGTTCCATCAGGTAATGCTATTAGTTTGAATTGTCCTTTTTTAGAAACAAAGTAATCGTGCAGGTGCGGTGCATCTATATCCCAGAAACTTAGTTCTTTCATAGAAGCAGGTTGCTCCTCTACATCAAAAGCTAATAATTCAGGTTCATTCCAAACTGTAATAGGTTCTACAAAAGAGCCTGTGTTGAAGTTGCAATGCCGGACAGCGCCAACACCCTCTCCCTCTATTTCTGCATTGATGGGATATGCAATACCTGCTTTGAACATAAGTTCATCAGGAGCATCTAATTCAGAGAAGGCTATTACATTTTCCCATACCTTTTCCGGTGGTGCATCTATTTCTATAGCAGTGGTTACATGCTGTAGTTTAACTTTTGTATTATTCTCAATAAAGCCTGTAGTAATGGTTGTAAAAAGTAAAATAGCTATTGAGGCTAAAGCTTTGTCAGGACGTCTTTTAACAATAGCATAGCCAATTAATGTACCTATCCATGTAAGTAATAATGCAATAGGGAATGCCATAGCGATACATATTATCCCTTCCATGGCAAATAAGAATAAGCAGAGTGAGTACAAGCCAAGTGCTAATAACCCTAAACGAAATGAAGCGCCGCGTGTTATTTTGGTTTTTCTACCTGATATGGTTGCAGGAACTATGCCCAGAATCAACGGAATGAGTATAAACAATATAATGCCATACTCTTCAAGGCCGTAAATAGCCCACAAAGTTAAGGTTCCGCATATTGCTAAGGTGATCGCAATTGATGTCCATTTCCTTTTGGTATTATAGGCAGAAGAAAGGGAGTCGTTATTGTTCATAGTGATATTAAAGTTACTACAAACTAACGGATACAAAGACGCAAAAAACTGATCTGCAACTTAGCTTATGCAAAGAGGTATGCGTTGCAGTGTTGCGTGTTGCAGATGTGTATTACACACCTTACTTATTCAGTGCTTCTTTTAGCTGCGCTATCTCTTCTTTCAGTGCGGTTATGTCTTCAGATATTTTGCCTATGGGCTTCAGGTAGTTGCCATAGTCCATTACACCAACTGTGGTTTCGCACTCTACGCAGCAAATGAATATGCCGTTGAATATGTAGCCGTTAATGGGTTGCTCTAACGCACCGAAAGTATCGTGCCCGCATTTGGGGCATTTAGGTTTTACCATCTTATCATTCATTTTTAAGGGTGCAAATGTAGGGCTTTTGCTTTTTACACCCATTCACTCAGCTCCAGCCAGCGTAGCTCTTTAGCTTCCAGTTCTTCTGTAATAGAGATCATGCGTTGGCTGATGGTTTCCAGCTCTTCGTAAGGCAGGTCGGGATTGCTCATTTTATCCGTTAGTTCCTGCTTTTCTTTTTCCAGCTTAGGCAGGTCTTTTTCTATCTGCTCAAATTCCAGCTTCTCTTTATAACTGAGTTTCTTCTTCTCTTTGGGTTTGTTGTTTTGCGTTGCTGTTTTAGCTGCTTCTTCGGCCTGTTGTTTTTTCTCTTCTGCTTCTTTCTTTTCCTGTTCCTTCTGCCATATACGGTAGTGGCTGTAGTTGCCCGGGAAGTCGCGAATTACTCCATCTCCTTCAAACACGAACATATGGTCTACCAGCCTGTCCATAAAATACCTGTCGTGAGAAACTATGAGCAGGCAGCCCTGATAGTTATCAAGAAAGTTCTCTAATACTGATAGTGTAGGCAGGTCAAGATCGTTAGTAGGTTCATCCAGTATCAGGAAGTTAGGGTTGCGGAAAAGTATGGTCAATAACTGCAAACGTTTTTTCTCTCCACCACTTAGTTTAGTTATGTAAGTGTACTGTTGTTCGGGTGTAAAGAGGAATAACTCTAAAAACTGTGCTGCACTAAGCGTACCACCCTTAGCCAATGGAAAACTCTCTGCAATGTTTTTTACATATTCTATCACACGCTGGTCTTCTTTTATCTCCAAGCCCTGTTGTGAGAAGTTTCCGAAGATCACCGTTTCTCCTATATTCACCTTGCCGCTATCCTGCGGTTCTATCTGTTGTAATATTTGTAAAAAGGTAGATTTACCGGCTCCGTTCTTACCAATAATACCTACTCGTTCGCCACGCTTAAAAGTATAGTCAAAGCCTTTGAGCAATACCTTATCTCCATAGCTTTTGTACACCTTCTTCATCTCCACCACTTTGCCGCCCAGTCGGTTCATCTTCATCTGTAGCTCTACCTCACGTTCTTCAATACGTTGCTTGGCGCGTTTCTCCAGATCGTAAAAGCTGTCAATACGGCTTTGCGCTTTAGTTGTTCGTGCTTTGGGTTGTTTGCGCATCCAGTCCAGCTCTTTGCGGTACAGGTTTTTAGCCTTGTCGATATTAGCCTGCTGGTTCTCTACACGTGCTGCTTTCTGTTCTATGTAGTGTTCATAATCTCCTTTGTGCGTGTACAGGTTACTACCTTCCATCTCCCATATGGTATCACATACGGCATCAAGGAAATACCTGTCGTGGGTAACAAGCAGTAGCGTCACTTTCTGCTGGTTCAGGTATTGCTCCAGCCATTCTACCATCTCTACATCAAGGTGGTTGGTAGGTTCATCCATGATAAGTAATACATGCTTATGCTCGAAGCCTATATCTATCAGTGTTTGTGCCAGTGCAACCCGCTTGCGCTGCCCACCCGAAAGGCTGTTAACCGGCTGCTCCAGATTATGAATATTCAGCTTGCCTAGTATCTGTTTTACCTGTGCTTCAAAGTCCCATGCGTTGAGTTCATCCAGCTTGGCCAGTGCCTCTCCCATCTTCACGGGGTCTTTATCCTGTGCATCCATAATACGCTCATACTCGCGCAGGGCTTCTGCTACGGGGTGTTCGTAGTGGAAAATATTATCCAGCACAGATAACTGCTCCTGAAACTTAGGGTCTTGCTCAAAAAGGGCAACAGTCACATCTTTATGTATCCATACCTTACCGCTGTCAGGCACCTCTTGCCCTGCCAGTATTTTCAGTAGGGTACTCTTACCACTACCATTACGTGCGACAAGGGCTATTTTATCACCCTCGCTGATGTGAAAAGTAATGTCTTGAAATAGTGGTTTTACCCCGTAAGCTTTGCTAACCCCCTCTGCCGATACATAGTGCATAAGCCGCAAAGATAAGGGTGACTAATGTTATATTAGTGGTATGAAGAAAATACTGACAGCCCTTTTTATATTATTCTCTATGAATACTATTGTACAGACAACCATCGAGGGACATTATTGTGAAGATTATGTAGATACAAAACCTGAATACATAGATGGCAAAAAGGCAATGTATAAGATGATTGTAAAGCATTTCAGGTATCCTTCTGAAGCAAAAGAACGCGGAGAGACCGGTCGAGTTATTATTTCGTTTGTTGTGTTAACAGATGGCAGCACTACCGCTTATAAGATTGAACGTAGTGTTAGTAAAACTTTGGATGCAGAGGCTATGAGAGTGATCAAGTTGTTAGATAAATGGAAACCCGCCACAAAAGGAGGGAAGGCCGTGAATGCTCAGTATACACTTCCGGTAAGTTTTGCTCTTGCTAACAGTGAGAACCCATATAAAAAGAAGAGACGTAGAAAGAATAAGGGTTGAACAGACAAAAGAAAAGGGGGAGTGATTTTATATTCGGAGATGCGCTTAATGCTCTGTTTGAAAAAAAGAAACTTCTGGATGAAGCAAAGGCCGCAGAAGAGTAATTACTGATATTAGAAGAGACTCGTAGCATGCAAAAAGAAAATCTCACTGCTTCACACGGAGAGTTGTACTACCTGCCTCATGTGTTTCCAGAACAAGAAGCAGGTACTTATTTTGCTCAACTACAAAAAGAGATCAACTGGCGGCAGGATGAGATAACAATGTTTGGCAGGAAGGTGATGCAACCGCGGCTGACTGCCTGGTATGGAGACGCGGCCTATACTTATTCGGGTATTACCATGCAGCCGGAACCATGGACAGACATATTGCTTGCAATAAAAGATAGAGTAGAAAGCTACACAGGTACAGGTTTTAACTCAGTGCTACTGAACTTTTATCGCGATGGTAAAGACCATATGGGCTGGCACAGAGATAATGAAAAAGAGTTGGGCGAAAAACCGGTAATCGCATCCGTTAGTTTCGGTGCAGTAAGAGCTTTTCAGATAAGGAGGTACGCTACTAAAGATGATAAGTTATCGATAGAAGTTGAGAATGGTAGCCTGATACTCATGCAAGGTGAAATGCAACAGCATTAGGAACACCAATTGCCTAAAAGGTTAAAAGTAAAAGAGCCAAGGATCAACCTTACATTCAGGAATGTGCTTAATAAATAAAAAGCGGCTTGTGAAAACAAGCCGCTACTTTATGGTGGTTAGGGGTATATTTCAGGTTATTATTCAGAAAAGACCATGCGCTTAGTTTGTTCAGCACGACCATCTATTACCAATGAGTAGAGGTACATGCCCGGCGTAAGCTTGCTGCTGCTGACAACAATGCTGCCTTCGCCTTTATCAACCTGATACTTAGCAATTTCACGGCCGTTAAGATCGTAAACCATTATGTGTGCTGAACGTTGCATTACATTGATCTCGTATCTTATTTCTGTTTCACTACCAAATGGGTTAGGTGTATTCTGGTACAGTTTATTGCCTGTGATCCCATCTGAGTTTACATCAGGTGTAGCTGTTGTTTCCATTGCATTCAGCCTTACTTCTAAAGCTTCAAGTCTTTCTTCAAGCTCAACGTTTTTAGCTTTTTCCTCTTCCAGCATCCTCATCAATCCTTCACCACCACCGCCGAAGTTATCAGCAGGGTATGTTGTTTGATAGACATAACCATCAGGATCAATTGCCAGAATATTTCCTTCTCCAAACTCAAGGTTTTCAAAACGTATATCAGAATGCTGTAACTGATGATCCGGATGGTGAGGGTCGTTGCCCAGATCACAGTTAACGTGTAAACGTGCTGTTGCATCCGGAGTATTAACACCAACATATCCGTCATCATCTCCTGTGGCTGTTACGCCTTGACTTTCTACTATCATCCTTTCAACACCCCATGTATTAAATCTTAGATATTCATTGTTGTTCGTTCCTAAATAATCAGTAGAGCTTACTGTATTACCGGTCAACTCCCAACTGTTATTACTACCTCCAAGTGTAGTTATGTCTATTTGAGTGTTGTATACATACCCGCTTGGATCAATTGCAAGTATATCACCACTACCTACTTCAAGGTTCTCAAAACGTACATCTGAGTTTTGGAAAATGCCGGGGTTGTTAATATCATTACCGCCGCCACAATCAACATGCAGTCTAGCTGTTGGTGCTGTTTCATTTATGCCCACAAAGCCAGCATCAAAATCCTGCCCTTGGTCATTTATACGCATACGTTCAGTACCGTTTGTGTAAAACCTGAATGGGATATTGTTATTCGTTCCAATGTAATCAGCTGCATTTGCAGTATTGCCGACTACATGCCAGTCTATAGACGATGACCCTGCAGGTATGCCGGTATTGTATACGTAACCTTCTCCGTCAATTGCAAGTATATCACCACTACCGCTTTCTAGGTTTTGGAAACGGATGTCAGATTTGTTGAGGTAATTAGCATAAATACTTTGCTCAGGGCTAAGAGGATCGTTACCATTAATACAGTTAACGTGTAAACGTGCAGTCGCTTCAGATTGTATATTGTTATTACCGGGAACAATAGGATCGGTGTTGATTCCTACGTAACCATTATTCCTGATTACAGCACGGTCTCTTTCGCCTGAATTTTTATAGGTAATGAACCTGATATCATGATTGGTATGTGTACCAAAAATAAACTTATTACCATTTATATTATTGCCTTCTACTTTCCAGTAACATTCATCACTACAAGAAGAACATTCGTAGTTAGCGCAGTCAGGATTTTGATCGTCAACGATTGTGTTTCCTTGTTGTGATGATATTGAACCTGTCAGTGATAATCCAAAAGGATTCCCGTTTTGATCAGGATGTGCAATGTTGCCGAGTTGAACAGTAATATTATATGTGCCTGGCTGTAATGTAACATTAAATGGTTGTATAGCAGTCGGCGGGTTTTGATAATTGCCAGGGACGTTTTGTGTAGGTGCTGTACCCGCATAAAGCAACCAGCTTTGACTATTTGCAGGATCATCAAGGATAATTGAACCTACATAATTGTCGTGTAGGAAACTCATAGTAAAATCATAAGAGCCAGCTTCACAAATCTTAAAAGTTCTTTCGAATGTAATTGATTCATGACTATTACAGACTGTACCTCCTGGATAGTTTGCAGCATTTTGATTTACAGATATCCACCTGGAGTTAGCTTGAGTCTGCCATACGGATGGGTTAACAATAAATGCTGGGGCACTAGTTAATGGACCATAGATAGTGGATGTAGTAGATATAGTCCAATGTGCATCTGATGTACCAATAGTACTAAGTGAATTGTTGTCAGTTCCAGTCGAAATATTCAGGCTGTTGGTTAAACATGGCGGGTTTGCTTGTGCAAACACCGTTAGGTTCAATGTGATCAATAGTAATAATAGGGCGCAGGATTTCATGTATCTACCTGCTGTAGTTACGATTTTCATAATAAAATCAGTTTAGGTTAAAAAATGGTTATAGTGTTATGGTAGTCGTTTAAAAGGAAGAGCACGACAAACTCGCATGTCATTTCATTGGCATTTGGTTTATAGGTGAGGTATAAAAGTAGAACAGTACACTTAATAAGGTGTACTGCATTCAACCAAAACATAGTTTGGTCATACGAAAGGATGGTTCTGTTCTACGAAGTGAATATTACCCGGCTTTCTCATAAGCTTCTTTCAGCCACTCGAGCAATTCCTTGTCTACTTCTTTTTTGTCAGTAAGCTGTACACGGTGTGTACACATAGCACCAAACGGACCAGAGTTGCCTAGCCTATCTGTAGTGGGTTTGTCTTTTAGTTTTAAGCCAAGGTCTACACGTGTTTTTGTAGCAGGCTTTATGAGTGCAAACTGTTTTTTGCGGATGAGGCTAACACTGTCTTTCTTAGGTGTAATGGTAATGTCATTTCCGAATTTGGATATTTTCTTGATGAGTTCATCGTATATAGGCTTCAACACTTCTTTGCCTTTGTATTGATTAATAAGCAAATCATCTTCATCATGAGAAGCTGCATCGGCACCGCGTGCTTTTAGCGCTACAAAGTTGGCATAGCCATGAGTGAACCCATGCTCCTGCTTTAGGAAATCCATGATGGCTTTGTGTTTATCCAGCTTTTGTCGTTGAACGATCTTGATCCATTCTTCTAAAGACTTGCCTGTTTTTTCAAATAGTCCTTTTTCCATAATGCTTGTTTTACCAGTTACCTAAGATAGCACCCATCAGCGTTAATGTCACTATGCAGTATCCTGCGTTGATGAAAAATAGTTTTAGTGAGCGTTTTTCAAACAGATATAATACACCTAAAAAGGTGGCAGTCCAACCAAGCCCTGCCAGAAAACCTGCAAACAGCCCGAAACTCAGAGTGCCTTCAGGACCAATGAACATCTCCAGATTGATGCTTGCAATGAGCATAAGTAAAACTGAGACACTGAACACCATGCCCATATTCCTTTTCTGTAGCGTTTCCTCGCTGAAATTGCCTGCTTTCATCCATGCTTTACCGAATAACGGCCCGTACCAGATGCCACCTATAAGAAATGCAGCAATTGCCGCCCCTGCTACTGCCAGCCAGTTGATAGCTGATAATGATGCTCCTTCCATATATTACTGTTTAGACTGTAATAATAAAGAGCCTGTATGAGCTAGTATTGTAAAAAATTAACCTTTATCTACAGGAAAAAAGTTGGACTGCGTATTATGCGATTGCGCTATAAACTCAGAAGGGTTGAAGCCTGAAAAATGTTTGAACTCTTTGATGAAATGCGACTGGTCTGAGTAGCAACAACTATAAGAAATATCTGTCCAGGCTATTTGCTCTTTGTTTTGAATGCGTTGTAATATCTCGTTGAAACGTAATATTCGCTGATATACTTTAGGTGTAAGCCCTACATGTTTTTTAAAAAGGCCTATCAGGTGTTTTTGTGAGTGAGGGTAATGTTCAACAATAGTATTAAGTCCGGCGACAGGTTCCTTCTTTAACTCTTCTATCATTTTATCAAGCTCTTCAGGAGCTGTTTTTTGTACATCGTATAAACTATTAAGCCAGCTTTCTGCCAACTGAAACTTTTCTGTAGTAGAGTCTGCCTGTATCAATTTATCTCTGAGTATGTCCACACTGTCCCCGAACACAATACGTCCGTCGGTTACTTTCTCCGTGTAATTGTCCATGGCCAGTTTCAGGAACGGGTACGCTCCGGTGGCATTAAACTGTATCACGAACATAGAAGAGTTTTCGTGTGCAGAGATAGACAGGTGCCCTTTGTGCTGGCCTGAATACCAGGAGTGCTTGTATGTTGCGTCTGGCTTTAATGTTTCAGGGTCGTAAGTATGGCGCAGGTAACCATCCAGTTCAATAATAAGGAAAGTATTACCAGTTGGTACAACACGTTCAATAGAATGATCAGGTACGAAGCCTGAGAAAAAAAACATCACATCTATATGTCTTGACAGGTCGCCTGAAGGAATATGTTGCTCAATATTCATTATTCAAGTTTAATGATTTTTATGCTATTGAACAGCTTCAACACTATTCAGCATGTTATTATCTTTTTATTGAACCCTTTGACTTTCATCTGTAAAAAACATATTTTCATAATCTTAAAACGAATTCCTGAAAACTTATGATAATAGGCGTACTGAAAGAGCAAAGTTCGGAAGCAAGGGTTTCATTGGTACCGGAAGTAGTAAAGGTATTGGTAGGCATGAAAGTGCAGGTGTATGTAGAAAGTGGTGCAGGTGATACTGCGTTTCATAGTGATGCAGCGTATACAGAAGCAGGTGCTGAAATAAAAGACCGGGATGCAATAGCGAACGCAGCAGATATAGTACTATCAATACACCCTGCAAATGTGCCCGACAACATCAGGAAAGATGCGGTAGTGTTAGGTGTGTACCAACCATTGAACCAGCCGCAATTCATGGAACAATGGGCGACAAAAGGCTACTCCATATTCAGTATGGATAATATACCACGTACCACACGTGCGCAGGCAATGGATGTACTAAGCTCGCAGGCTAACATAGCAGGGTATAAGGCCGTACTTCTTGCAGCTACCAAATACTGTCGTTACTTCCCCATGTTCATGACTGCTGCAGGCAGTATTGCACCGGCTAAGGTATTAATATTGGGTGCAGGTGTAGCAGGGTTGCAGGCTATTGCTACCGCTCGTCGCTTGGGTGCTGTGGTAGAGGTTTTTGATGTGCGTCCTGCGGTGAAAGAAGAGGTAATGAGCCTCGGAGCTAAGTTTGTTGAGGTGGAAGGAGCAGCAGACGCATCTAAAGCAGGTGGTTATGCTGTACAGCAAACAGAAGACTTCCAGAAACGCCAACGTGAGAAAATACATGAGCATGCTAGAAAGGCAGACATTATCATTTCTACAGCGCAGATACCTGGCAGAAAAGCACCTATACTCATTACCAAAGAAATGATAGAAGATATGCGCCCCGGGTCTGTAATTATAGATATAGCATCTGTTACGGGTGGTAATACCGATCTTACTAAAGATGACGAAACAGTAGTACACAATGGTGTGACTATATTAGGAAACTCTGCATTGCCATGCACTATGCCTGCCGATGCGAGTAAACTATACAGTAAGAACGTGCTCAACTTCCTGAAGCTAATAATAGACAACGAAGGCAATATGAACCTGAACTATGAGGATGATATCGTAGCAGGAACATGTATTGCCCGTGATGGAAAAATAGTGAATGAGCGCGTGCTGAATTTTATGAATCCCCAACCTGATAACGCTTAATACATTTCAATATGGATTTTATAAACGAACTGTTTACCGATGCGGCTACGTACCGATTAATGACGATAGTGATACTGTCTATCTTTTTAGGTATTGAAGTAATATCACGAGTGCCTTCTGTATTGCACACACCGCTGATGAGTGGTGCGAATGCGATACATGGTGTGGTGATCATTGGTGCTATCATAGTAATGGGGCAAGCCCCGAGCGATGATATTCTTGCATTGACACTGGGCTTTCTTGCTGTGATATTAGGAACATTGAATGTGGTTGGTGGATTTGTAGTTACTGACCGCATGTTGGAAATGTTCGGTAAAAAGAAGAAGAAAAAATAATTGAATTAACCTGCTAATACAACGTATGTCGCAACAAGCTATACTCTTATTAGGATACCTCATTGGTTCTATAACTTTCATTGTAGGGTTGAAGATGCTTTCTCACCCTGACACTGCACGCCGTGGTAATATAGTTGCTGCTGTTGGTATGACGATAGCCATATTAGTGACTATATTCTTATATCGTGACCACAATGGTAATCCACTGGGGAATTATACATGGATATTCGGTGGTCTGATCGTAGGTACTGTGATAGGTACACTTATAGCAAAGCGGGTGCAGATGACAGCCATGCCCGAAATGGTGAGTCTGTTTAACGGTATGGGTGGTGCCTGTGCCATGCTGATATCAATTGTAGAGCATCATCATAACCCGAATGCAGATGTAGGTATGACACTTGTAATAGTATTAGGGATGATCATAGGTACGGTATCCTTTACGGGTAGTATGATAGCCTGGGGCAAGCTGGCAGGAAAAATAAACGACAGAGCTATACCTGCAGGACAGGTCATTAATTTTGTTCTTTTTGGCGGCTTGATCGTATTGGCAGGAATGGTAGTAGGTGGTAATAGCAATCCCGCTGTGTTCTATGGTATACTTGCACTAGCTGCACTATATGGTATCCTTTTCGTAATGCCAATAGGTGGTGCTGATATGCCTGTGGTGATCTCGTTACTGAACTCGTTTACCGGTGTAGCAGCAGCCTTTGGTGGCTTCTTGTATGATAACCCTGTAATGCTGACAGGTGGTATTTTGGTAGGTTCTGCAGGTACGATATTGACCATACTTATGTGTAATGCCATGAACCGCTCATTGAAGAATGTACTCATCGGGTCGTTTGGTGGTGGTAGCTCCGGTGGCGGCGGTGGTGATAAAGATCAAGGTTCTTACAAAGAAATCTCACTTAACGATACAGCTGTACTGATGGCATATAGCCAGAAAGTAATGATCATACCTGGATATGGCCTTGCTGTTGCACAGGCGCAGCATGCTTGTCATGAACTGGAGAAAACACTTGCTGAAAAAGATGTTGAAGTAGTATATGGTATTCACCCTGTAGCAGGGCGTATGCCGGGTCATATGAATGTACTATTAGCTGAAGCTGATGTGCCTTATGAAAAACTATTGGAGATGGAAGATGCCAATGACCAGATGAATACTACGGATATAGTAATGGTAATAGGTGCCAATGATGTGGTAAACCCGGCAGCTAAAGACGATCAATCCAGTCCGATATACGGTATGCCGATATTAGAAGTAGAACTGGCAGAACATGTGATTGTGAACAAGCGAAGTATGAAGCCGGGCTATGCAGGAATACAGAACGATCTTTTCTTCCGACCTAAATCATCAATGTTGTTCGGCGATGCGAAGAAGGTACTTCAAGACCTTGTTGCTGAATTGAAGCAGATGTAACAATAACACACAATAGAAAAAGCCCCTGAAAAGGGGCTTTGATACAAACATAACAGAGAAAAAATATTATAGAATTGCTTCCAGATTTGCGGCTAATAATAGCAGTGCCAGTATCATGCCGAATATCAATGTTTTTTGTATCTCCTCGCTTTTAAGGATCGCTTTGACCCTTGATCGCTTTTTATTTATTGTGCATCTGATACCTGATGCGATATCGTGCAGCACTGAGGTTGCAGAGACCTGTTTCATAATACAAGCTTTTATCGGTTAAGAATTAAGACTATGTATTAGATGTTTACCGCTAATGCGATACAAACCAGGATACCCGCGAATATTAAGATCTTCTGTACTGCTTCTTTGCGAATGATCGCTTTAGCAGGGTTAGCTGTTTGAGCTTGAGTTGCAATGTTGTAGTTAAGTGTTGTTTGCATGACTGTGTTTTTTAAGTGTTTTTGTTTTGTGTTTTTTGTGTGTGTTTGTGTTTTTTATTTTTTGTCTTGAAACGCCTTTTTTGTTTTGTTGTTTGTTTGTTCGTCCCGATGACAATACAAAGATGCGATGCGAAAGGCCCTGTTGCCAAAAAATCGTTAATGGTTAACGGAGGGTTTGTAAATGGTTAACAAGCCAATTAAGAAGCTGTTAACGAGCTATTAAGAAATAAAGGCACCAGATGTTGGTGCCTTTGCAGATTGAAAGTCTTTACAGTATTGTGTTTGCGCTATTTCTTCACGACAAATCTGGCGGAACGAGTAACCCCATTTTCAGTTAATTGCAGTAAATAAACTCCTTGAGGTATTTTTTCGGGTAGTTCAATATTATGACCGATAGTTCCTTTATCGATTGGTATGATATTATTATAAACGGGTTGTCCTAATAGGTTAATGACCCTTACCTGTGCCTGTGAAGATGTTGTACTTGCTTTTAGTATAAATGAGCCATTGTTAGGGCTTGGGTATAATGATAAATAACCTTCTGACGAGTTAACTCTGCTAATGCCATTGGTAATAGATAAGGTTAACACATTGCTTGTATCCATATTAGGTACTAAACATTGGTCGCTGGTATCCCTTACGCGTACACTTATCATGTCTCCATTGCTGATAGTAGAAGATATAGCATAATAATTATCACTAATAGCACCGCTCACATCAACACCGTTTTTCATCCACTGGTATTCAGGTGCTGAACCTTTGTTGGTGAAATTGGCAGTGAAAGTTATATCAGTACCCATAGGTACTGTTGTGCCGGGGCTTGCCTGTATTACAACATTGGCTTTACTTGAATTTTTGGTTACCACCTTTATTGTATTACTTGTGTCTTTACGCTCTGCTACGCAATAGTCATTATTGGTGATCACACAATAAAATTCGTCGTGGCTGAAAAAGTTTCTTGCTAATAATGTATCGTTAGTTTCACCTTGCATCAGCCCGAAGTTATCATACCATTGGTATGAGCGGGAGTTACCGCCATTTACTATTGATGTAGGAAATATAAATGCAGTATCAATACAAAGTGTATCATTTGGTGCTATACTAATGGTAATAACAGGAGATACGGGAGTATCTACTGCAATCGTAATGGTATCTGCCGATGTGTATAAACTGCCCATACAATGAATATTGGATGCTACGTTGCATATAATAACATCACCATTCTTAAAGGTATCAGAGTAATATGCAGAGCCGATAATGCCTAAAGTCTGGCCATTGAGCCTCCATGTGTACTGGTTGTCAATCCCGGGGTTATTCAGTACTGCTAATACAGATGTTGTAGTGTCTGTAGAGCAAACGGTATCCTGAGGGTAAGCTATTAATTGCAGTGAAGGTGTAACGAACTGACGAACGTTTACTTTTCTTGATTCTGATGTGTCTGCGGGACTGCTTGCAACAATACGTATCCTGTAACCTCTGCCGGCAGTGATAGTGCCGGGTACTGTACAAGAGATGCTGCCCGGTGCATAGGTATTTGATGAGCCTATATTGGTAGGGCTTGCAAAACTACCTGTAGCATCAGATAATTGTACAGTAAATGTATTGTTAGCATTGAAATTGCGTGTGACCTCATAAGGTACATTCATACTTGTAACGGCAGGGCACAGCACAGAGTCTACAAAAGCTGATGATATAAATACATTGGTGTCTTTTAGTTCGTATTGGTATAAATAGGCATCTCCTGCAGGTAATACAACCACACCACCACCTGCAGGATTATTACCACCATATGTATTTTGATGAGCACCTGTGGTAGCTAACAATGAATCTGCAAGTGTAATTCCGGCAATGGCTATTCTGTTTTTGTAAGTACAAACATCAGTAATAGCATTTTGTCCGTAACCACCTAGGTAGGTTCCCCATACTCTATTGCCATTTTCATCGAAGGCTACCGTAGCTACCGGTATACTTGGCAGTGCTGTTGGTTGCGGACTGTTGGCTGTAGACATATTACTTCTGCCAAGTGATGTTAGATACACATGCCTGTTGCCGTCAAAGCTGATAGCAATAGGGTTGTGGAAATAATATATTAACGTATCACCATGGTATGTGGCCCATTCAAGATTACCGGCAGCATCAAACTTAGCCAGATATGCTGCTATGCTATTGAAAGATGTTTGGTGTGCACTGGTAGTAGCAATACCGTTTTTACTATCAGTAAACCCAGAGATATATACATTTCCGTCAAGGTCACAGGCTATGCCTTGATTAAGTTCAGTTGAGCTATCCCCGAAATAAGTTGCCCATTGGCGTGCACCGTTTTTATCAAACTTAGCTACAAAGGCATCACTATTAGCATTGCCAGATGATACATTGATAGCAGGGTTAATGGACTGGCCTTTATATCTTCTATTATAAATATGCGCACCCGGTGTAGCTATATTAGCATTGCTGGTTGTAGAACCGGCAAAGAATATATTGCCTTTATTGTCCAGTGTTATCTTACATGGATTAAAGAAGATGTCGGTAGTATATTCTTTTCCCGGCCCGCCATAGTAGGTGCTCCATATTTTATTTCCTGTCGTATCAAACTTAGCGATGAAATAGTCTGAAGAGTCGTTTACCGTTGTTTGGTGTGCAAAAGTGTCGGCGATATTCATGGTGCTAGCAGTGTATCCCGCAAGTAGCACTTCATTGTCAGGCGTTATGGCGATACTGCTACCGCCGTCTACCAACTCACCTCCGAAGTAGGTAGTCCATAGCCTTGTACCTGTTGCTGAAAACTTGGTTATATATGCATCTGAAACGCCCCAAAGAGAATCCTGATGTGTACCGCTGGTGGCTGCCGAAGTGTCGTCACTTACTCCTGTGATATAAATATTCCCGGTTGAATCAAATGTTACATCGTGTATCCAGTCTTTATAATAGGTAGCCCATTGCCTGGTTCCACTTTTATTGAAGTAGGCAACAAAACTCGCTCCAAGCGGTGGCTGGGCAGGTAAGGTATCCAAAAAACTACCTGTGGTACTGATGTTATTCGCACTACCTGTTCTGCCTACAATGCAGGTATTACCACTTTTGTCTATAGTAACGCTAAAACCAAGGTCATCATCGCTGCCACCATAATAAGTAGCCCAATTCAGGTCGATATTGGGTTGTGCATATCCGGTAATAGCGATAAGTACAACGATAAGCGTTGTGAAAAACTGCCGACAGGTCATAATTGTAACAGGTTTAAGTTATTAGACTTAAAAGTACCAAAAAATGGTTGGTTGGGGCTAAAAACAGAAAACCTCCGTGAACGGAGGTTATTCTTTTACATATAGAGGATAAGAGAGAAAATTGGTTGCCGGGCCGAAATACAGTCATGCAAGTACCTATCTTACCTTAATGTGGCCACGGCAATAACTTATATCCACAGGGCTGCAACAAGGCAGAATACGATCCCTGCGAACAATAATATCTTAACAGTTGTGTTTTTTTTCTGAGCAGCTTCGTAAGCTGTTTTCTTTTTAGCAGTAACGTTTGCGGTAGATTCAATTTTTGTTGTCTTAGGTGCAACGATCGGTTCGGCCTGAACAAAAGAAGAGATGTAAGACATAGTGTGTGTTTTTTGTTTTTTTGTTTTGAAACGCCCTTGCGTTACGATTACAAATATGCGTCAGGTATATAGCCTATTCCAAATAAAAAATGGTTGTTAACTACTGGAGCTGTTAATGGTTAACAAATGATTATGAAGCTATTTCTGCCACTGGTTACTAGTTGGGCTTATGTTTAACTATCGGGAAAAATAATGTCATGTAGCTGTCATTGTTTCGTCATTATATTGCCTTAAGCTATCTATATGACAAAACTTAATGTTAAATTTAACATAGCTACAGTCATATTTATGTTATATTATTAATTAAATTACTACTGCTATGCAAAAGATTACCGCCATATTGCTTGCAATAATAATAGCAGCCGGTTCATCAATGGCCGGAGGGTTTAATGGAAATGAGCTGACAACAGCCGGCGCCAACCCGGGAGATATTTTTCCGCATTTCGGAAACAATTTTGGTGGTGGCAAAGGGGTTGTAGAGCCCTACTCGAGGCTGGTAGCTAAAACCTACTTTTTGTTCAGTAACGGTAATTATGTTCCTCAAGATTCATCGATATACAAATACGGAGCTAACCGTGGCGGTAGCCCCAGTATAGAAGAGCCCAATAAAGACGGCCACATACTTTTTAATGACTGTTATGTTTACAGGTTTGTACCAATTGAGAACAGATATAGCTATAAGTCACACAGAGAGCAGCAGTTTGATCACGATAACAGAGTGAAATTCCTGACGTTCAGAGAGTGGGAGACAGTTGACCTTGTATGGAAAGACAAGACACGCTATGAATATTTCTATGACAATAACAAAATGATAGGTTCTCAGCTACAAATATGGACCGGCGGTATGTGGACAAATAGTACGAACTCAGTACTTACATACGATATCTACGATAGGGTTACAGATATGCAAACGCTAACATATGCAGTGGCATTCGATTATGCTTCTAACAGCAAGAACCTCACGCTGATAGAAGACAAGATTTTTAACGTGAGTACGCAACAGTGGGAGAATAACGAGCGCAAAGAGTACGTGTATAACAGTAACAATGAGGTGGTAGAATACGTATTAAAAGAATGGAGTACAGGTTCGGCAAGCTGGATAGCCAAGGAGCGTTGGTTATATACTTACAATGCAAAAAATGTTGTTACGAAGGCTGAATTGTTTTTATGGAGCGGCTCATCATGGGTGAATGATAAGCTGTTTAATTATATGTACTCAGGCACAAACGAGATACAAAAAACAGAGTTTGTATGGAGTAGCACTGCAAGTAAATATGTGGAGAGTAAGCAGATAAGAAGAACCTTTAACAGTTACGACCAGCCTGAAACATATGCTACTTATAGTTGGAATGGAACCGCGTGGATGCAGGCAAACGGAGACGAGCGGATACATTATTATTACGAATACTACGACCCAACATCTGTTAAGAACATTGCAGATGCAGATGTTGATGTGAAATTATACCCTGTTCCGGCATCAAGTATTGTAAATATTGAACTGGCAACAGAAACTGCCGAAGACATAAATATTGCCATAGTTGATATGACCGGTAAAACGGTATACCGTGCTGAAGAGCATATATCGGGAGCTGTAAAATTACCTTTAAACGTGAATAGTATACCTGATGGTAATTATATGTTACTGGTAGATGGAGAAAATCTCAGTTCGAGAAAGCGAATGGTAGTGATGCATTAGAAGATGTTGTTTTTTTACTTTTGGTTGATCATGCAGCGGACGTCTTAATCAGGCGTCCGCTTTTTTATAATACTGCCCTTAGTTTTACTATTTTAGCATATATGGTTCGGTTTTTGTAAGACCAACAGCATTGATATGCGCTATTTATTACTATTTATATTGTTATTTACTTCGGTAAACAGGTCGTTTGCACAGAATGAGGACGACTTTTTACCACAAGTGTCTATGGTACCAATAGATAGTACTGAAGATGTAGTGGTGCGTTTTTGTAAAGAGGTAATAACAGCTGTACCGGAATACAGGATAGCATTTACTGATAAGGAAGATGTAATGTTCTCGAAATATGTGTATGATAACGGCAATTTCGAGACGTTAAAAATGGCCTTCCAATTCAAAATAGACAATGTACCTGTAGTAATAGATACCCTTGGAAATACTGAAGAAGTAAAAAAGAGGGTAGTACGGTTATTTAAAATAAACGGTGAGCTCAACGCGATCACCAAAGTGTACAATTATCTGTTCAATACAGGCCACACGCCTGACAATATTATGGCCATAAGTAATAAAGACAAAATGGTTAGTTATAACGGCACTACATTCAGCACTTCAGTAGTAGCTGATGACTTTAAACCCGGCTATTGGATCATCACTTTTTATAAAATGTAGCTACATGAGTCAGTAGGGTGTTTTTCCCCTTGTTTTTTACTATCATAATGACTTACCTTTGCATTTACGGCTTTAAGAAGCCATTAGTATTATTATAATTATATATTCAGCATATATAAAGAAGTTTGTTTGTTTTGTTTGATAAGGAAGCCGCCATTTTTGGCGGCATCCGTTTTTATGGACAAAAAAATAAAGCAGAACCATGGTTCTGCTTTATTTATATACAAGAATTTTATTCTTCTTCTTCCTGTGGTGGTTCCTCCTCAACAGCTTCTTCTTCCTGGTGGTCTTCTCCATGATCCTCTGATTCCTCCATTATTTCCATCATGAGTTTTTCAGATTCCTCATTCATAAATACATCTTGTTGGGGTACCGGAATGTTGAGAAATACGAGGTGACCGTCTGTAACTCTTACCATAGTCATAGCTTCAGGGTTCATCATATCACCTGTTTCAGGTAGGTAGATCGGTGATATACTATAGTTAGGTGCTAAAGAAGGAGTATAGGTGTACTTAAAGTTTATAACACCATCGGTTCGTGGTGCATCAGGACATTCTTTGTGTAATTCTTTCTTTAAAGAGCCTACTTGTTGAAAGCAAAAGTTGGTTGGTTTATCCTGATTATAGTTCAAATAAACTAACCCCGGAAACATAGGTGCCATAAAGAAGTGTTGAAATGTCTTAAAGCCGGATCTGTTCATCCAGACAGCAAGGTCAAGGTTAGATAGCGACGAAATATCACCTTTTATAGAGGCTTCTTTTTCAGCAACAGGTATATGCTCTGCACCAAGGTATTTACCCTCAAGGCTAAATGCCAATACTACAAGGTCGCGAGTTTTATATACACCGCCACCACCTGTATTGTCTGAACGTGTGAATACTTCGCCAGCGAGTACATAACGCTGCAAGTCGTGGCTCATAGTTGCACCTGTAAGTATGATGCCTGTGTTCTTCTGCGATAGTTTATCGCCCAGTGGAGATTTAAGGTCTTCAATCACCTGACTGTACGGCACATCCATGCTTTGTTCTATGACACCTTCAGGTGTTAAAAGGGTAAAGTATATTCCGTCAGGCTTATCTGTTTTGTCTACCCCGTTTCTGAAGTAATACCCACCTGACATGCCTATACCCTCGTGTTCAGAAATAAATGTAGGGTAAGCAGGGGCATCGTTTATGATCAGTTTGTTGTTTGTACGTTCTTTTAACGAATCACCCTCAATGCTTATTAAGCTAAAAGTGAATTTACCGTCTTTTGAGGTTTGCTTCCTTATTATGCGCAAGCCTTCCATTGAGCTTTTAACAGATACCAGCTTCCATGTACTGCCTGAGGGTGGGTTGTATTTGCTGTTTAAAATGTCTTCAAACTCTGAATTGAGTTTACTTATAGTATAACCACCGTTTTTGCTTATTTCCATAATAAGAAACTCTCCCGGCCTTTCGCTGCTAAATGTTCTTATTGTACTTCCTGATGCTTTGTAGTCTTTCTTCTTGATGATGTTGCCATCACGAACAGCCATTAAAATATTGTCTTTAGAATCGTTGTCGTAAAAAGCCAGTAGTAACTCCTCTCCCGAGCCTGATGAACTTAGGAGGTTATAACTCTCCGGTATCTCCAGTCTGCCTTTTTCTTCAAATTGATAGTCTGTAGTATTGATGGTTTTGATTATGAAGTTCTTATTACTTTTTTTGTTAGTAGAAAAGTATGGTACGATAAGGGTTTCTCCCATAGCACCGGCAGTATTAAAACCTTTGAACTCGTTCAGGTTTATGCTATCTATCAATACCTCCTGACTATATGAGGATATAGCCCAACCACAAAGCATCAAAAAGATGATCGTCTTTTTCATTTCTTTTTCTTTTATCGTTTTTCAGTAACCTGTTTGTATAAAGATGAAAATAAATTTGCGAAAAATATATTTAACAGCGCGTTAAAAAAGAAGAAGTATAAAAAACTGTTAAAGGGCTATATCTGTTTAAACCACAGTGAGAATTACGAGTCTACATACCAAACAACATCATTTACGATAAATGTATACGGCATGAAAAAAATATTTCTAGTAGCTGCAACCTTGTTGTTGATACAAACAACAACGTATGCTCAACCACAGGGTAGGGGCAAACAACACGACCCTAAAGAAATGACAGCTAAGGCTGCAAAAGAACTGAACTTCAGCGATGACCAGATGGAAAAGCTCGAAACCCTGAATAAGGAATATAAAGGTGATGATTATGACAGGAAGAAATATAGAGACGCGTTTAGGGAGATAATGACAGATGAGCAGAAACAAAAGGCAGGTGAAATGCGTAAGCAAAGAGGGCATAGGGGCGGACCTAGGCATAAAAACATTAGAGAGTAGTAGTTTGATGTTCATAAGTAGTCCCGGGCGATCTTTCGCCCGGGTTTTTTATGCCCGAAATCTACTTTCTTTGCAAGATGCATACTAAATACCTGATAGTAGGGCAAGGGATAAGTGGTACAATGCTAAGCTGGTTTTTGCATCAGGCAGGTGAGGAATATTTGGTTATTGATGAGTATAACGAAAAAGTACCAAGCAGGGTAGCAGGCGGGGTCATAAACCCGGTAACTGGCAGAAGGATAGCCCGTAGCTGGATAATTGAAGACTTACTGCCATTTGCTGAAAAAACTTATGAGGATATTGGTGAATTCTTAGGTGTGGAAGCGGCTACTACTATGAGTATGTATAGTTTTCATGCTACAGAACAGATGCACAATGCCTGGATAGACAAGATAAATGAAGGGGATGATTACCTGTCAGCGCAGCAGGAGACTAGTCATTGGCAAGATCTTTTTCATTTTGAACATGGGGTAGGTGTAACCGACCCCTGTATGGTAGTCAACTTGCAAGTGTTGCTTGATGCCTGGAGGTCTTACCTGAAAAAAAATGACAGGCTATTGCAAGAGCGTTATGAGATAGATGCCTTACAAGTATATGACGAAAAGGTAGTTTACAAAGATATAGAAGCACAAAAACTGATATTCTGCAATGGTACCTCAGCAGCAGGAAGCAGGTATTTCAGAAATCTACCTTATGCTATTAGCAAAGGGCAAGCGTTGGTACTGAACATACCCAAACTGCCGGAAAATGCTATATACAAACAAGGGTTGAATATGGCGCCGCAGGGCAACGGATTATTCTGGCTGGGATCTTCGTTTGAGTGGGAGTATGAACATGATGAGCCTACACAACAGTTCAGGGAACGCACAGAGGCACAATTGAAAAACTGGTTAAAGTTGCCTTATGAGGTTGTAGAAGAGCGTGCTGCCATAAGAATAGGCTGTATTGAGCGCAGGCCATTTGCAGGGTTGCACCCCAAATATCCTTCTTTAGGTATACTGAATGGTATGGGTACAAAAGGTTGTTCGCTAGCACCCTATTTTGCATATCAGCTTGTTGAGAATTTATTGAATGGTAAGGATATACATCCTAAAGCTGATGTACAGCGGTTTAAATCTGTATTGAACAGGGAGTGATCATTTAACAGGCTCGAATTTATGCTCTTTTGACATCCTTACATCTTTGTAAGTGCCTGTCAGGTCAGTGTTGTGTACCAGTTGTATTTTGTAACCAGTATCTTTTGTGCCTTTGGCTATTATCTGCATAATACCTTCTCTATCGGGAGCGGGTTGACCGTCAGGCATCAGGTTTTGCTCTGTATTCCACTTGGTAGTAACAATTACCATATCGTTAGAGAGTGCCCTTGCATATATACCATGCAGCTTTAGCACTGCCTTTTTCATAGTGGTAGAAAAAGGGTATTCATGTTGTTTTTTTATTTCTTGCTTACCCACTGCTACCTGCCCTGCGATATCTGTAAATTCTGCATTGTCTGTAAACAGGTCTACCAGACAATCTATATTTTTCTCATTCCAGTGGGTGATGAATTTTTCTAATAAGGTACTTATACTAGCGGTAGAGGTTTCACAAACCTTGCTTTCTATATTCATAAAGTCGTTCTCTTCTTGCAAATCTGTAACAAAGCTACAATAGCATTGTTTACTATTCGTTATCGACTGATAAGAGTAGTTTATATCATAGTAAAAGGAATATTAGTTTTACAACTAAGAAACTCTTCGTAGATTGCATATCAATAAATTTATTATCTATGAAAAAGGTCATATTGCTCATCTTATCAATCACATTAGTTACAACGGCAAAGGCACAGCTACTTATTTTTCCGTTAGATACGAATGCAGTTACAGTAAACGGACGTATTGCAACATCAGAGTGGAGGAATGCCAACTCGATAATGATACCTGTGAATATTTCTGATAGTGTCAGGGTGATGTTTAAGCACGATGGTACAGCAATGTATTTTGTATTTACAGGCAAGCTGGAAAGTGCGCCCGGGCTGTTTCCTGAAGTGCTTACCGATGCTCAGAATGTTGGTGGTACAAGCTGGACAAGCGGGCAATGGTGGTTTCACGTATCGGCTACTGATTGTGAAAATGATGGAGGTTACGGGATATACAATAATTGCGATACTGTACAACCCGGCTGGGAGGCAGTGCCAAATTTCCAACTCGGGGCACCTATGACTGATACTGTAGAGTTGCGTATACCTTTTGCTAAAACAGGTTTTAACACTGCAACAATGGATACGATGGGTATGGTACTAATGGTAACAAATACGTTGAATGCTTTTCATCTATACCCAACAACAGCAGATAGGAATGTGCCACGTACATGGACGAAAGCTATTTTTGCCAGGGCAGGTGCAGGTATACCTGAAACCACAACACAGACAGCTCTGCACATATACCCTAACCCAATGAATGATGTTGTTTATATAGACATTAAAGAAGAAGGGACAATAACTATTACTGATGTAATCGGTAAAATAATTCATCGTTCAATAGTAAAAGAGCAAATGAGTATCTCTACCTATGGCTGGCCTACCGGTACGTATACCATTCAGCATGTAAATAAAGAGAGGGTGCTAAGTACGAAAGTGGTGAAACAATAATTCATATTACTTGTTGTGAAAATTATGGATGGCTTTTTACAACAATATGGAAAAGCAGCCTACACAACGGTCGGTTTTTTTTGGATGGCTTTATGGGCCTTTATACTAGGGTACGCCATTAGTAGCATTATACAAATATTCGTGACAGAGGCACGAATGAAGAAAGCCATGGGCAAGGATGATGCGAAGAGTGTAGGACTTGGTGCTTTTTTTGGCTTTATAAGTAGTTCATGTAGTTTCTCTGCGCTTGCTACAACAAAAACACTGTTTCAGAAAGGTGCCGGCTTTGTTTCATCAATTGCCTTTTTGCTGGCATCTACCAATCTTGTTATTGAACTGGGCATTCTCATTTCCATATTTATGGGTTGGCAGTTTGTTGTGGGTGAATATGTAGGTGGTTTATTGCTCATTATTTGTAGTTGGGTACTGATAGCTATTATAAAACCAAAACAGCTAATTGATCAAGCAAGAACTAATCTTGGAAAAGGCAGCCATAATGAACATGATGATAACAGTTCATTTTTTAAAAAAATATGGTCACGTGAAACTTGGGCAAGAGTAGGTCAGCAATATGTGATGGAGTGGAAGATGGTATGGAAAGATGTTACAGTAGGCTTTACAATTGCTGGTATTGTTGCAGCATTTGTGCCGGATAGCTTTTTTCAAACATTGTTTATCAACACAGGTAATAGTAGCCAGGATCATAGTTTTTTTACATTGCTGGAGCATACAATAGTAGGACCGGTAGCTGCCTTTATGACTTTTATAGGCTCAATGGGTAATATTCCTTTGGCAGCTTTGCTGTATGGTAAAGGTGTAAGCTTTGCAGGGGTAATGGCTTTTATCTTCAGTGACCTTGTGGTATTTCCTGTATTGCGTATCAACGCAAAATACTATGGCTGGAAGATGTCATTTTTTATATTGTTCTTGTTGTTTGTATCACTTGTTGTTACTTCTCTTTTGCTGCATTATGGTTTTGATATTATGGGTGTATTGCCGCAGGGAGGTGGGAGTAATAGTATAATACAACAAGAGCATTTTAAGATAGACTATACTTTCTTTCTGAATATCGGTTTTGTGATATTGTCAGTATTGTTATACTATTTCGGCTTCGTAAAAGGAAAAGACATAAATCATCATAAAGAGATGGCTCCTAAAAGTAAAACGATGGAAAAGGTACTACAGTGGCTGGCATACGCATGCTATGTTTGGCTTGCAGGCGGACTACTTGTGAACCTTCTTGCTTGAAAGCGGTGAATATATTGCTTGTTGTGAATGTGTTTATATAAAACTGATTTTATTTCTATTTTTATGACAATACATCATATCAAAAAAGTAAAAAATAAACATGTTATTTAAAGCTACTCAACGAATTGTATCAATTGTTAGCATATTGCTTTTGTCCTTTACAGTCGCAAACGCACAACTTACTGTAGCAGTATTGCCTTTTGAAGTATCTACTAATGACGGTAATATTATGATAGATGCTATGGGCAACGAGATGCAAAATGAATTTGTACAATCGATGAGACAAAATGCACCCAAAGCAAAAATGCAGGATGCAAGAATGACCAACTCTATATTAGCAAAGAACAACGTTACCCTTGACAACATAGCGACAATGGCGCCAAATGAACTGGTAGGTATGCTTGGTGTACAGTTTGTAGTATATGGTAACGCCAATGTTCAGAATAAAGGTGTTACATCGTCAACAACCAGCACTACGACATACAGCGATAAGAATAATCAGAATAAAACGAATACATCTGTTCGTAAGGGCAATGCAAATGCATCGAATAGCAATAAAAAGTCTGAGTCAAAAGGTTATTCAACTTCGGGTAGTACTACAACAGTTAAAACAGAATACCAAACAAGATTAGGTATTGATATTTATAACCGTGATGGTGAAAATGTACATTCAGTTACAAGAACGGGTTTCAGCCAGGAGTTGAATGGCTATATTGGTACCGTACACTACCTGGTAAAGCGCACTCCGTTCGGCAAAAAATATAAAGCCAGATAATGGACGTCCTAAAACATACGTAAAAAGCCACCTCAATTCGAGGTGGCTTTTTATTATTGCGTCTACACAAAATTATGGTGCTACCATTTGTTTTACAGAGCTTGTTTGAGCAGAGAAGTAACCCAAAGCACCATTGTTAATATTAGTGATGGGATTGGAGGGTGCTGCTACTTCTGAGTTGCCCGCTACATCGTATAGCTGCCAAAGGTATTCGTATACCGGCCTGTCAAGACAATTGATCTCTGCGCGTATATTATCGCCGGGTTTCAATTCGTACTCATCACTCCAAAGTACTGCTTCACGTGTGTTGCCATTGATGTATATATCATCTTCTATAAAGATGTCCGGTATCAGTGTATCATTCACATATAGTACCGCCCTGTAGTTGTTGCCCATTTCTATGGGGTCGGTATAGTGGATGATGACAAACTCTGCCGAGCCGCCAAAACCACCGAACTCACGAATAGAGAGAGAGTCTACCGGCACTTCTTTAGGCATGGTACTTTGTGCGGTGTAGGTAGTTCCTTCAGTAGTAACCTTCAGGGTATACGTTCTGCCTTCTACACCTTTTAGATTGCTGCTATGGTACAGCCCGGGTTCTACCTCAGAAAGGGTTTCAGTATTGCCCATGTTGTCTGCTATTACCACAATTGCACCTGATATTGGAGGGTTCTTTTGTGGCTGGTCTACTTCAAGCGTTTTGGTTAGGTATACCGAAGCATATTCATTTTTATTGATCTTGCCTTCTACTACCACTTTTGCAGGTGCATTATCGAAGTTGACATCTATCTTCTTAGTGCAGGATGCCATTACTGCTAAGGTAAATACTGCTATAAAATATGTTAGCTGTTTCATGTTCGATTAAAATTTGAAGTTGTAAGTAATTGATGGTACGATACCGAATAATGATGTTTGTATGGCCTCTGTCTGTTGCGGGTTATTCTCTGCCTGTTGAAACTGTATCGTAAATGGATTGTACCTGTTATAAGCATTGTAGATTGAGAATGTCCAGCTGCTCTCACGTCCTTTCTTCGTGATCTTGGTATAAGTAGCACCAAGGTCTAAGCGGTGGTATGCAGGCATGCGCGATGCATTTCTTTCTGTGTAATAGAAGTAAGTATTACCATCTACCGTATATCTGCCTGCCGGGTAGGTAACGGCATTGCCTGTGTTGTAAACCCATATAGCGGAAATGGTCCAGCGTTTGGTGAGGTCATACATACCTACAAGAGATACATCATGTGTTCTGTCGTAACGTGCAGGATACCAGTTATCGTTATTGATACCGTCTATCTGTCTTTCTGTGCGAGACAGTGTATAACCTACCCAGCCTGTAAAGCGGCCATAGCGTTTCTTAAAGAATAGCTCTATACCATATGCCCTGCCATCACCGAATAGTAATTCGCTTTCTACTTTTTCATTGATTGTCAATTCAGCACCATTACGATAGTCTATCTGGTTTTGCATGTCTTTATAATACACTTCTGCACTGAACTCGTATTGGTTGTCTTTAAAGTTTCGGTAATAGCCGATAGAATACTGATCAGCAATTTGTGGTTTCACATTCTGGCTACTAGGTATCCAAAGGTCTGTTGGGGTACTAGTGTTGGTGTTGCTCATCAGGTGCAGGTATTGTGCATTGCGAGAGTATCCTGCTTTAACAGAGCTTTGCTCATTGATACGATAGTTTACTGCTAAACGAGGTTCAGGAACTATATATGTTTCAACAAACTCTCCATTGTCGTATTGAACGCTATCGGTTACATTGCCTTCCATGTCATAAGAGAAGAAAGTGCCGGCTCCAAGTGCTGAGAAAGAGGATACCCTGATACCGGCATTCAGGTTCAGTTTGTCGTTTATCTTCCAGTCATCAGATACAAATACTGCATTCTCCCACGCGTAACGGTCTTCAATATCTGTGCTGTTTATCTGTGTGCCTCTCGATTTGATATTGCCAGGTGTCATAGTATGGTAAATGGTATTGAAACCGAACTGTACTGTGTGCTTAGTACTGGCATAGTATTGGAAATCCTGCTTCAGGTTCCAGTCCTGTATCTTAGAGATGATGTCGAAATCCAAACCGCTGTTGATACCTATCTTATAATCGTAGTTGCTGTATATCAATGAAGTGTTAGAGAATAATTTACTGTTCACAATATGGTTCCAGCGCAAAGTGCTGGTAATATTGCCCCACTCAAAGCGGAACAGTTCGTTCAGTCCTAATACATCTCTACCAAAGTATCCTGACAAGTAAATTCTGTTCTTATCATTTATAGTATAGTTAGCTTTAGCATTGATGTCGTAGAAATATAACTTACTATTATTGATAGTTGTATCTGGTGAGAGTTTCAGAAACAGATCAGCATATGTTCTGCGGCCGGTAAGTAAGAAAGAGCTTTTGCCTTTCTGTATCGGCCCTTCTACATTCAGTTTAGAAGATATTAAGCCGATGCCGCCACTCACATGGTAGTCTTTATTATTACCCTCGTTCATCTTTACGTCCAATACTGATGAAAGGCGGCCTCCATATTCAGCAGGAATAGTGCCTTTATATACAGTTACGTCATTGATCGCATCAGAGTTGAAGGTTGAGAAGAAACCTAACAGGTGAGACGCATTGTATACAGGTGCCTCATCGAGTAGTATCAGGTTCTGATCTGAAGAGCCGCCACGAACATAAAAGCCGGAATTGCCATCGCCTGCAGAACTAATACCGGGGGTTAGCTGTATGGTTTTTAAGATGTCTTTCTCTCCCATTATTACAGGTAGCTTATTCGCAGTACGGATGTCCATCTTCATTACCCCCATTTCACTTCCAGTAACGTTAATGTCATCGCGCTCACTTTTTATGACCACCTCATTGAGTTGTTTCCCTTTCTCAACCATAGCAACGTTCTGTGTGATGTTGCCAGTCAGCGTGATCTCCTTTTCACTTAGTTCATACCCAAGATAGCTGATGATGAGTTTGTAATCGCCCTCAGGAACGGTTATAGAATAAAAGCCGTACTCATTGGTTACTGTTCCGGCATTCTGTGTCCCTTCTACCTTTACGATAGCACCAATAAGTGCTTCGCCTGATGATTCGGTCTCAACCGAACCGCTGATAGTAAATTTTTGCTGTGCCTGTACATTAGTAAACAGTACTAATGACAGTAATAATAAAGCAGATCGTAGTAGTAATGTTTTGTGTTTCATTATAGATTTGAGTGTGATGTGTTGTTGTAATATGGTGCGAAAGTAGAATGTGCAATAGTTTTATGTATTAACTTAAGTTAATTTTTAACACAGGTTTACAAGCAGTGTTGAATTTACTGTAATGTGTGTTAAGAGGTGTTCGAGTACTTAATTTCATTTTTATGTGGTTTATTAAATGACACCAATCGGATAAAGTACCCCTATTGCGATAAAAATATTTTTATGCAGGATATATGGACAAAAGTGGATGAATACCTTGAAAGTATGACCATTGCTGAAGATGAGACGCTTCAAGAGGTTTTGTTAAACAACTCAAAAGCAGGGTTGCCAACACATGATGTAGCTCCTAATCAGGGAAAGCTACTGAACCTGCTCATTAAAATACAAGGTGCTAATAAGGTGTTAGAAATAGGTACACTGGGAGGATATAGTACTATATGGATGGCTAGAGCATTAAGCGAAAATGGTAAGCTGGTTACAATAGAGGCAGATGAGCATCATGCAGATATAGCCAGAAGGAATATAGAATCAGCAGGCCTGTCGAATAAGGTTGAGGTGGTTACTGGGAAGGCAGTAGATGTATTACCGACTTTGACGGGAAAAGCCCCATTCGACCTGATATTTATAGATGCAGACAAGCCAAGTAACCCTATTTATTTAGAATGGGCACTAAAACTGTCTAAAACAGGCACTGTTATTATAGGTGATAATGTAGTGAGGGAAGGTAAAGTGGCTGATAATAAAAATAATGACCCGAAGGTGATAGGTGTGCGTAGCTTTTTTGAGTTGATAAAAGAGAGTGACAGATTAGATGCTACTGTGATACAAACGGTTGGTAGCAAAGGTTATGATGGTTTTGTGTTAGCAAGAGTGGTAAAATAAAAAAGCACTGCCAAACGGCAGTGCTTTGAAACGTTTTGTCATTTATTCCTTAAATGGATCTGAGTAGCGCTCGTCTGTAGCAAGTGAGTGGTCAGTAAAGGTTTTTAGAAATGCTATCAGGTCAGCTTTGTCTTGCGATGTTAATCTCAGTCCGGTATTTGTGGTGTATAATAGTGCCGGATCTAATGATGGTGATATTTTTATGCCATGGTCGTAATGGTCTATCACCTCTTCCAGCGTATTGAATCGCCCATCGTGCATATAAGGTGCAGTGAGCTCAATATTGCGTAATGATGGCACTTTGAACTTACCACGATCAGCAGGGTCACCTGTTACTTCTTCCCGGCCAAGGTCTATAAACTCCCCATCTTTATCTAGTCCGTTGTTAACATATTGAGTGAAATCGAAATTATTATTGCTATGGCAGTGTTGGCAATCAGCGCCTGATTCATTAGGCCTGAATTCATTGTATTCAAGATTAAAGAGCCTCATGCCTCTTTGCTCGCTTGCTGTGAGCTGCACCTCTCCTGCTTTGTACTTGTCGTATTTACTACTGTAAGAGACAATAGTATTCATGAATTGTTCCATTGCCAACGACATTTTCTCTGCTGTTATCTCCTCACTATCAAATGCTCTTTTGAACTGGTCTTTATACATCTGGCTTTCTGAAAGTTTTGCTATCACATTTTCCAGTGTCTCATTCATCTCCAGCGGGTCTTGTATGGGCATCAGTGATTGGTCTCGTAACAAATGTGCACGCCCATCCCAGAAAAATTCAACCTGGTGCCATGCTGTATTGAATACACTCATCGCTTGTCTTTTGCCAGGTTGACCTTCTACACCTATTGAAAAACGGTCAGGGTCAGAAAAGCCATTTTCCTGTTTGTGGCAGGTGGCGCAAGATTGTGAGTTATCTTTTGAGAGCATTTTCTCGTAAAACAACATGCGCCCCAGTTTTACCCCTTCTATTGTAGGTGGGTTATCTTTGAAATCGGGCATAGAGAAAGGGCCGGGTTGAAAATCGTACAGTGTCGCATCATATTTTACTTCTGCTTGGCTACTTATATTATTATCGTCATCGTCCTTTTTGCAGTATGTCAACATGAGTATCAAAAACACGGACATAACTGTAAGCATGTTCCTTTTATTGATCTTCATTTCTAAATTTTTTATTAGTTACAAATTCCACATCGGTCAGCGAATACAAGAAAGCCAATAGGTCTGACTTTTCCTGTTCCGTCAGGTTGAGTGGTTGAATAAGGTTGCTTTTGTTCGGGTGTGGATACCCACCCTTATTATAGTGTTCTACTACTTCCTTAAGTGTATTGATAGAACCATCGTGCATGTACGGAGCTGTGAGTGCAATATTTCGCAATGTTGGTACTTTGAAACGTGCCCTGTCTTCTTCTTTTCCTGTAAAGCGTAACCTGCCGATGTCTGCATAGTCGGTATACAAACCATTGTTCTCAAAACTATAATTTGTAAAGTTGAAGCCTGAATGACAAGTACCGCATTGTGTACGTTCACTAAAGAAAAGCTGCGATCCTCTTATTGCTTCGTAAGATATGCCATGTTCAGCTTTACCATTTTTATACTTATCGTATGGGCTATTGCCACTTACCAAAGTACGCTCAAAAATGCCTAGTGCCCTTGTGATCACATAAGCATCAGGTTCTCTGCCAAATGCCACACGACTCATTTCCACATATTCCGGTATCTGCTTCATGCGCTCTGCCAGTTCTACTATGTTAAAGTTGAACTCGTCATGCTCTTGTAATGGAATAAGAATCTGCTGTTCTAGCGTAGGCACACCGCCTTCTCGAGTAAAGTAAGGGTGATATGCCACATTAGCCAGTGTAGGTGAATTTCTTCTGCCTGTAACACCACCTGCACCAATGCTCTTGTCTACTACATCGCTGAAGGCATGCTCCTGCTTGTGACAGGACGCACAGCTAATAGAGTAGTCTGCTGCCAGAATATTATCGTAAAACAACTGTTTACCCAGCTCCCATTTGGCTTCTGAAAAAGGATTCTCGTCGGTAAACGGAATTTCAGGGAAACCTTCCGGCGCAACCGTAAGCGGGCGTTGTACCTGTGAGGTGATCTCAGGGTCTTTCTCACAGGAAGTTGCCAATAATACCGGCAGTATTATTGCTATGGCGAACTTTCGCTTCAAAACTACTTAGAGTATTTGCAGCTTCTGTACGGAAAGGTTACCATCGTTGGTACGCATTTTTAGAAAATACATGCCCGGCTTTGTGATGTGAACAGATACAATATTAGTTGCACCTTCTATTTCTTCAACAATACGTCCCTGTATATCTGATACAATAACATCAGCCCGCAGATTACCCAGATCAACATTCACCCATCCTTTTGAAGGGTTAGGGTACAATACTATTCGCTGATCAGGCAATGTTTCTTCGACTGTTGCCGGAAACCCTGCAGAGAATACTTCTGTGCTGAAGTTGTTAAGTAGGGTTACTGCTTCTCCGAAGTCACCATGAGTAGTTAGCCCGGCCGAAACGTCTATATCTTTCAGAGCAGTTGCATAATCTGCGTTAAGTGGTATAATGATCTTTCCGCTCCTGGTTACGCCGTTTACAGCTACTGTTACCTTATTATAGTTGTTGTTGCCTAATGCATGTACCTGGTAGTCTTGTGTCAAAGATGAACCCGATTTGCCTTCCATAGCCACAAACCTATATCCGGCCGCCCAACCCCAGTGCATAGAGGGAGATTTAGGAGCAAGCGGATGGTTGCTCGGACGTAAAGAAGGGTCTTCATGGTTTGCAGGAGAGTCTACGCCTATGTAAAAAGATACAGCTTCAACGCTTGTTATATTAAATGACCCTAAAGCATCAGTTACTGCCTGGTTGCCATTGGCCAATATATAGTGATCTGGTACATCAGTGACCATGCCACCATCATGTGTGATGCTGATCTTAGAAATATAATATTCAAGTCGACTGACATTGAAACTGTTATTAAGGTTATTTGTACCTGTAGCACTCGATGAAAAAGCCTGACCTGATATTTTATGTGTAATGTGTAGCTCTACAGGTGTTTGGGCATTTGATATATTAAATGCAAGTATTGCTATTGACGCAAATAGCAGCGAGAAAATATTTTTAATATTCATGATTTGATATTTTTATTATTGAATAATTGAGTATGTGATAGCGGTTAAATATGTGTTTGGGAATATCAAATCAGAAATGTACAGTTGAGTATATACTGTCGTGTTTCACCTGTTAAAGGAGGTGAGTGGCTTACTTTATATACTTTGAAAACAGGATAAGTAATATGTGCTGATTCAGGCTGGTATGATAACATAGCCTGTAGATCATCTGTAACTTTTGTCGCTGCAAACTCTACCTTAGAATGTTGCTGGTCGTCAACCTTGTATGTAACTTCTTTATCTGTACAACACTTATGGCAGCAACTTTTTTCTTCAACTTTTTTACAACAAGACTCTTTCTCTACGGGTTTATGTAACGATATATATTTAAAGTTGCCCCCGCAGTGGTGAAATGCCAGAGAAACCTGCAACGTACCTAACATGTAGAGTACTGCTACTAATATGGAAATGACTTGCTTCAAAAATTTTATAAAGTATCATATCTAAGATACGAAACTTTAATATAATAGTGCGCTTGTGAAAATGAGTACTAAGATCGCAGAGACCTTATCAACTTTATTGTTCCGATACGGATGAGCAATATCCACGGTGTACCATGTAGCAGTACATCAAACCAATCCATAAGTTGCATACCTGCAGCGCCACCTGCTATCCATTTTAGTTTGCCCCAGATATGCGGCTCGGGTACAAAAGGGGCTAAACCTAGCGTAAGACAAAGGAGTATCACGATCTTATAGTCGTTGATGAGCTGCTTCATTTCTTTTCCTTAAAAGGTTGTGCTACCTGATGTAAGAAATCGTCAGGGTAGTTTTCATCCCCATCAAAGCCCAGTTCAATGTCCCTGCCGCTTTTTGGTATGTAATTGGTGCGAAACAGGTAATCCCAAATGCTGAGGCTAATACCATAATTGACACCATATTTTCGGCCTTCGGGCAAATGCTTGGCATGGTGCCATATATGCATGCGTGGGTTGTTGAATATATAGCCCAGCGGGCCGTAACTCCAGCCTACGTTTGCATGGTTCAGATGACCGATGAATACCGCAAACATATGTATCACAAAAAACTCCTGAATACCTACACCTATCATGGCCAATGGCAGGTATTGTGCTGTTTTGTAAAAGATGGTTTCCATAAAGTGGAAGCGCATATGAGCGGCAAAGCCCATCTGCTTTACAGAGTGGTGCAGTTTATGAAATTTCCACATCCATGGCACACGGTGCAGCATTCGGTGTACGTTCCACTGTATGAAATCGGCTATGACAAAATAAAGTATGAACTGTGTCCATACAGGCCAGTGGCTGATCTGTACGGCTACAAGGTTATTTATGCCGAATAAGCCTAAAAAGTCATTAAAAGCTTCAACAGCCACATTAGACAGAGCATTGTAACCGATCAAAGAAAAAAGGAAAAAGTTGAATAGGATGTAAAAACCATCTAACCAGAAATCTCTACGGATGACGGATTGGTTTTTCCTCCAGGGGAATATTATTTCCAGAACCCATACTAGTAGTGATAACCCCGCCAACCAGTAAAAATAGTTGGTCCATGATGGGGTTGTGACTTCCTGTACCAGATAGTTCCAGTAGCCTGTGAATGAGTCAGCAATTATGTCCAGATATTTATTCATTTGTCACTATAAACCTTCTCTCCCTCATTCAGCCATATACCCCACGTTTTGCTATAGGCATGTACTTTTTGGGTTGGTGTATCTCCCTTATATACCGGATTATCCTGATTCACCCACTCGAATAACCCACCATAGAGGTTGGCCACATCTTTATAGCCTGCATCCAGCAGCTTTTGAGTCACATCTTCACTACGCTTACCAACAGAGCAATACACGATCAGCTTTTTGTTTTTCGGTATGTCTTTTAATCGGTTTATGGAGAAGTCATTATATCCTACCCAGACAGCATCTTTTATATGGCTAACATTATATTCTTCAAGCTCGCGAGTGTCAATAAAGACAACATTATCGGACTTTTTAGCTTGTTCTACACTTACTTCGCGTACATTGTGAGACAACAATGTTTTAAGCATCAGGTTATAAGCACCGCTTTCTATTTTTTTTTGAGCTCCTGAATTATTTGAGAACAGCGAAAACATAATAAATGATATGATAAGCTTAAGCTTCATTTTCTTTTGTTGCTTGTTGTTCTTTATCTAACACACGAGGCATGGTATAGTTGCATGAACCTCCTGCACAGCCGAAACCCAGAATACCCATTGCCAGAAAGTACCCACCAAAGAGTATCAGGAAATATTGTGCCGTAAAAAAAGCCTGCGCAATAGCGATGCCGCCTACTATAGCATAGAGTGCACGCCTTGCATTCCAACCCTTCATTATCCTGTCCTTGAGTTTCATTAGTTTAATTTGTTGGATAATGAAGCCCAGCCACCGCCGTTATACACTTCAGTATATCCGTTTGACTTTAATATACCTTTTGCAGATGAACTGCGCATGCCTGAAGCACAACATGTGATGACCGGTTTGTCTTTTTTAATTTGCTTCATTTTGGACTGCAGTTCGTTGAGAGGTATATTTTTACTACCCTTAATATGCCCGCCAGCATATTCAGCAGGGGTACGTACATCTATTATCTGTGCTCCATCTGCTACCAGCCGAGCATAATCTGTCTGTGTGCCTCCGAAAAGACTTTTAAGTATTCCTAACATAGTTTGTTTGTTTAATTAAGCATTCCATTCACATCCATCCATCCGCCGCCATCGTATACATTTGTCATGCCATTTTGCTGCAGCAATTGCAGGCACATATTACTACGGCCACCGCTGGCACAACACAGCACTATATTCCCTTGAATGCTTTTCAGCTCATCAATACGTGCCTGTACTTCGTGTAGAGGTATATTTTTTGACCCTGCTACATGGCCACCTGCAAACTCTTCAGGTGTACGGACATCTACTATTGTAGTGTTACTATCGTTGATGATCTTTTGAATATTCTCCATTACAATCATAATTACAGAGTTAGATGTGTTTGTATTTGTTTAATAATTGTAATGCAAATTTAGCGTTTGCAATGTTGATGAGGGTAACAATGGTTACAGATCGCTCAGCAGTTTTATCTGGTTGCGATACAGCAGCAGTTTTTTCTGATTTTCTAATTTCTTTAATAAACGAGAGATCACTACACGGCTACTGGCCATTTCGTTTGCAATATCCTGGTGAGATAGATTGAGCAACGTAGAGCCGGTAGCTTTTGATTTGGCTTTCAGGTAATTCACCAATCTTTCGTCCAGATTCTCGAAGGCTATATGGTCAATAGCTTCCAGCAATTCATTAAAGCGTTCACGTATGTTGCGCATTACGAAGCTTTTCCATGTGGGGTAGGTCATCAGCCAACGGTCCATCAGGTTAACAGGAACAGCCAGCAACTCTACATCATCTTCTGCAACCGCCTTTATTTCACTGGTATGTTGCTCCATACAACAGGTAAAGGTCATTACACAGCTTTCCTGCGGATTAACATAATACAACAACAGTTCACGGCCGTCATCATCTTCACGCAATATTTTTACATTGCCCTTCAGTATGATAGGCATGGTGCGTATGTTCTGCCCGATATTCAATATTATTTCACCTGCTGGAATACTAATATGTTGCGAGTTGTCGTATAGCTCATCCAACAGTTCTTTTTCAAAAATGGTTTCGAGTTTTAACTGCATTTCCATAATGTAAAAGTAACTATAGTTGACTTTTCATTAGCTGATAATTGTCATACAAAAAAGCACTACAAAATGTAGTGCCGGTATGCAGAAGCAAGCATGAGACGTTTAAAGATGGCATGATCATAAATCAGACATGCTCTGCAATTGCTTTTTCATGATTATCAAGTACAGTAATGCCTGCACGTTTTAAATTTGACTGCCAGCCAAACAGGTTTGTAAACCACATAAATGCTACTATTGTTACCGAAAGGCATATTGAAATGCCTGTAGATATAAGGTTGAACATGTTGTAACCGGCCAGCCCGAGCTGCTTGCCGATGTAACAGCCAAAAATACCTGCGATGCTACCTGTTATTAATATCATGGCGAGGTTTTCAGGTCGCCATTTTGGTATAAATAATACTGTAAGCAGTGCGGTAAGAATACCGAATAATATACATATTGCTAAGCCCATAGTAAATGTTTTGTATAAGGTTTTTGCTTATTGAGTGATGTATTTTAAACAATAACTTCAGGCAAAATGTTCGCTTACATCAGATTTAAATGATGAGCGCTGTTTTTTCAGGAATTGATGACATTACCTGCTATTAATGATGTAAATAGAGACGTTTATTGCAAAAAATCAATAAAATGTTTTGAGGTAGCGATTTTTAGACTTAATTTAGTCTCCCAACTGTAACCCACATACATATATCAACATTTCAGACAGTATTTACTAAATGTTTTTGTTTGGCAAAAACTTAATAGCTGTATCGAATTTTGTACATACAAATAGAATTGAACTATGGATATAAATCACCAAAACACGATGCGGCTGAAAGCCGTGCTGATCATTCTCTTTATTGTACTGATCATTATTAGTGCCACAGTAATCAACTTTGCCTACAATCTGGCAGGGTAGATGTCTGCACTTTTGGTAACAAAAAAGCCTCGTGTATACGAGGCTTTGAGAAATTGTAGTATTATTTCTTTGGAATGACAAAAAGTCTACAAGTAGTGTTCTTATAGTATCAGACTAATGTCATGCTTTATTCCTGATAAAAAAGTAATATCTCACGTAAAACTTACTGACTGTGTTTCAAGGCTATAAAGGTTGTCATAACCTTTTTGACGTGATTATTAATTGCGAGGTAATAATTTCTGACTGATTATATTTAATAAACACACCCTTCCGCTCAATGCTCATTTTTACTATTTTGTCGCTCCTATGAAAAAATTGCTTTTACTGCTGGCTATAACAGCAACAATGCAGGCCACAGCACAGGTAGATACTACTAATGGTTTTGAAGCACCTGCGGATGTAAGTAAAGATGTGCAGGAGTTGGCTACCTACCTGACAGAAGGCTTGTCTTCAGACAAAGAGAAGGCAAATGTTCTGTTCAACTGGGTAACGCACAATATAAGTTATGATGTTAAAGCAGCTAAAGATCCTGAATACAAGTATGAAGATGCCAATGAGGTGCTGAAAAGCAGAGATGGTATTTCTAATGATTATGCAGAACTGTATAAAGAACTATGCCTGGCGGCAGGTGTTGACGCGGTAACGATACATGGGTATCATAAAGACTGGAAATATGACAGCGGAGATGAGATATACATGCCTGACTACACCTGGTGTGCTGTAAAGCTGAGTAATAAATGGGAGATAGTAGACCCTACCCGTGGTGCGGGTGTAGTAACCTATACTCCGGGCTGGGTGCGCAAGCAATTGAACAAGCTGACCAAAGAAAAAGTATACTACGCCAAAACAGGCACTTTTGAATTTGATTATAAGCCCGACTGTTTTATGATGGACCCGTTGATAGCACGCTTTAAAAGAGTGCCTATGGATCCTGTATGGCAGATGACGGAGGAAGTGATGCCTATGTTCGTGTTCAGGCAGGGAGACTCAAGCATTATGGCCTATAATCAGGCAAATTATTACAGGGTAGACAACCAGCCTGCCATGCAGAAATGTGTAGGCATGAGCGATGCAGAGCGTGTATTAGAAACAGCAAAAAGGGTGTTTGAATACAATAAACGTTACGAAGCTATCCTGGGTTCCCGAGACTATATAGAAGCCGGTGTTTTAGCAGAAGGTTATGTGAAGGAAGGCAATCTGAAGATAGCGCAGAACATGGCTATTGTAGCAAGGAATAAACTGGACAGCGCAAGGGTGCATTATAAAGAACAGGAAAAATCCATTTCACCTCATTACAATACACTTAAACGCAAGAACGGTGATAAGAACAGGCTGGCGAGCAAGCGCATCAGAGAGATAAAAGTGGACGATAAATTATTGCAAAGTAAGTACTCGTCACGTAAGTCAGCTGCTGAGCGTAAATTAAGTGGTATTGATGAAAAGAGAGAAGAGGCTGAGAAAGAAAGAGAAGAGATAAAGCCAGGAGCCATTAACGAAGTGGAGACTATGAGCATAGAGAAAGAGCCCGGAGATCCGATGCTTGATGCTGTAGGAGACTCAATAGATGCAAAAGAAACAAGGGCACGTGCTTTGGCAGGCGAGATAGAAGAAGAGGCTGCATCAATAAGATCTTTACAAAGTGAGAATGAAGGCAGGCTGAAAGATATAATGAAGAAGATGGAATTGGCAGATTCGTTTTTTGTATTGGAAGCTGATGCAAGAATGAGACTGATGGATAGCTATGATAAGCGTGTGAAGGATATGATGGAGCAATATGATAAGTATAATAAGGAAGCAGAAATACTGCACCTGCAATATCTGGATATGTTTGACTCTATAACCGAGCGAACAGATAAGATGCACCGTGAATATATGCTGTTGACAAGGCTGTATAAAGGCATACTGCGCCACCTGGAGCAATATCAGCGCTGGTATAGCAGAGAGCCGAATGTAAAACCTGAATATGCGAAGGTTATAGAGAACTATACACAGGCAATAGATAACTATCTGCAATCGCAGGGGTATTACGAAACGTACCTTACGTCTAACCTTGAATATTTTAAAGCACTGGAAAAAGCATACGAAGGCAAGCAAGATATAATAGAATATATGGAGAAGGGAGAAGAGACACGCAAAGAGATGGAAGATGAAGAACTGGAAGAAGCAAAAGTATATGATGAACGTAAGATAGCGATAGCCCTGAATCAGGTTGACGAACTTGAAGTGCAGATAGAAGAGGCAATAAGTGACTTGGAAAAAGCAGAAGCAAAAAGGCTGGAAGAGCAACTGAAGCTTAAGGAGGAGATGGAGAAGAAGCGAGAGAAAGAAACGAAAAAGAAGAAGTAGGAAGGCTCTACTTCTCTAGCCATGCTTTAGCGTCCTCCCTTTCGGCTATGTCAAAATATCTGATGTGTGCATGAGTGAATGGCTTCATAATTTGTGTCATCCAGTCCTGCCATTTTTTTTCACCTACTATGGCTACCCGCTCATAATTGTTTGCTTGGCTCAGGTCGAACTTGATGTCATCCCAAAAAGCTTTCATCTCCCAGCCTTTAAAGTTGTTCATCTCGAAGTACCACTTCGCCTTACCATATTTATCTATCTTTTGTTCTATGACAGGTAGTACTTTCCTCATGTCTTCTACTGTAAGAGTATCAACAGCTACTGTATACACTATATTACTGCGTTCATCCGGTGTTACCTCGATCATAGTATTGTGATTTTTGGTTCTAATAACGTAACGGTAATAGATGTGTTATGTTTTTCGATAAGTGTTAAAATGATAGGAGTTAACCCTCATAAGCATCCTTCAGTTTGTTAATGTCAATCTTACGCATTTGCAGCATAGTTTGTACGGCCCGTTGCGCTCCTTCTTTATCTGAACCTCCTATGTATTGAAACAATGCTTTTGGTATCACCTGCCATGATAAACCGAACTTGTCTTTCAGCCAGCCGCACATTTGTTCTTCGCCACCATCCGATAGTTTCTCCCAGTAATAGTCTACTTCATCCTGATCTTCACAATTAATAACGAAAGAAGTAGCTTCTGTAAATTGAAATTTCGGCCCTCCGTTAAGTACTGCAAACTCCTGGCCAAAGAGTTTTATAGAGCCGGTGAACAAAGGGCCGTCAGGCGATTGTCTGTTCATTGAGGTGATCTCGGCATCTTTGAATACATTACTGTAGAAATTCAGTGCTTCTTCAGCGTTGTTATCGAACCAGAGGAAAGGTATTATTTTTTGTATGGTACTGACCATTTACATCAAATGTAAGCAGTTGGTTTAATGTAAATCTGGTATGATCGATCAAAAATTACTGACTAATTGAGTAATATTGTTGAACAATATTTTGGTTACAATATTGTTAATTTGAACAAAAGGTACTAGCCTGATGTTTACAGATTGATATACTTTTGACCAAAACATATTTTAAAAAAACTGAGACATGAGAATTACAGCACTGGTAATGTTACTGGCAGTATTCGCAACAGGTTGCGTTAGCCAGAAGAAGTACAAGGAACTACAGCTACAACATACGCAGACTAAGGCTGCTATGAGTGGAAAAATAGCCGACCTTGAGAATGCCAACCGCAAATGCGAGGGAGAGCTTTCTACTGCTCGTGCTAAAGCAAACAGCCTGGAGGATCAACTTGCATCTGAACGTGCGAACCTGCGTTCTCTGCAAAATGCGCTAGATAAGTGCCTTACCTCTACTAATCAGGGCAACGTAAACATAGCTACATTAGTAGAAGAGATAAAAGCATCTAACAGGTACATCCAACACCTTGTAAACCTGAAGAACAGAAGCGACTCATTAAATATGGTGTTGACCAATAACCTTACTCGTTCACTCAGTACAGATGAGCTGAAAGATGTAGATGTAAAAGTTCAGAAAGGTGTAGTTTATATTTCCCTGTCTGATAATATGCTTTATAAATCCGGTAGCTACCAGATATCTGCAAAAGCGAATGAGACCTTAGCTAAGATCGCGAAGATCATCAAAGATTATAAAGACTACGATGTGCTGGTTGAAGGTAATACGGATAATGTACCTATAAGTAAAGAGAACATCCGTAACAACTGGGATCTGAGTGCGCTACGAGCATCAAGCGTTGTGCAGGCACTGCAGAACGAGCATGGTGTAGATCCGGGGCGCATGACAGCCGGCGGACGTGGTGAATACAACCCAGTATCATCAAATGAGTCAGCTTCAGGACGTACACAAAACCGCCGTACGGAGATCATCATTCTTCCTAAGCTTGACCAATTCATGGACCTGATAGGTAAAGGCCCTGAGCTGGATGCTCAAAAGGAAAAAATGATGGACGGTAAATAAGAAATATGCTGAGCCTGAAACTTCATAGATACTTGTTAGTTGCACTTTTATTAGGTGCAACTAACTTGTTATATGCCCAAACGGATGAATGTTGCCCAACAAATTTTACCGGTAAGCAACTGGCTGTGGCTAGTAAATCTCCGCAGCAATGGAATGACAAGGTAGTCGCTTTTGATATGGAAGTGATGAAAGTGGTAGATGGCTACGAAGGTGCGCCCTATTTCTTGGGTAAACTGGATGATGGCAGCACTGTTTGGGTAGGCACTTTAGTAATAAGCGGATATATCGAGCAGGGCAGGAAGCTACGTATTATTGGCTATTTCAAACCACTATTGGGTGATGACCTGATGAAGGATGTAAATAAAGAAGGTTATCATGTTATGGCATTTGCTGTGCGCGATCTGGAAACAGGTGCTGTGGGTATATGGCCTCGAGAGAATGATAAAGTACAACAATGGTTTGACGGTAATATGCCCGAATAAGTATTACAATTAAATTATTTAAAGCCACCTCAATTGAGGGGCTTTTTTTAGTTCGGTAATCTCCCTATTTTCAGTACAGCTAATCAATTCATAAATAATTAAACAAAAAACTATGGCAGGTATCAATCCTTATTTGAATTTTAAAGGCAATTGCGAAGAGGCGTTCAACTACTACAGATCAGTATTTGGCGGAGAATTCCCTTATGTTGGCCGCTTTAGCGATATGCCACCACAAGAAGGTATGCCGCCTTTGCCCGACGAGATGAAGAACCTCATCATGCACATATCATTACCTATTGGCGACTCTGTACTGATGGGTAGCGACACCGGAGGCGAGTGGGCTCCTGATTACAAGCAGGGCAATAACATCTCAGTATCTGTAAATGCAGATTCTAAAGAACATGCTGATAAAGTATTTGCAGGATTATCTGATGGCGGTAAAGTAACAATGCCTATAGGCGATACTTTTTGGGGCAGCTATTTTGGTATGTGTACTGATAAGTTCGGTATCAACTGGATGGTAAGCTGGGATAATCCTGAAAACCAGTCACAAGTATAAGCATGGCATATCAAAATATAGAGCCGGTACACAACGGCAGGGCAACTATACATACTCATCACGGTATAGCTACGGTAAGCATACCGGTACGTAAAAACTGGTTTGTTATAGCATTTTTTTCATTTTGGATGTGTGGTTGGTTATTTGGTGTGTTTGCATCCTCAGGCATTTTGTTTGGAGGTCTGGGCGGATTATTTGATGGTGTCAGCCTTTTTTCAGCAGTATGGCTGATGGGATGGACCCTTGGTGGTTTGTTTGTGCTAAGGATGTTGCTATGGATGGCTATAGGTAGGGAGGTTGCTACTATTCAAAATGGCACGATAACTATCGAATACCAAAACCTGATATTAAAAGGTCCGAAAACCTATAGTCTTAGTGATGCTCGAAATTTCCGTGTTTCAGACGTAGATAGCTCATATAGTGTATTTGGCACCGGCTTTTCTTGGGGGAGTAACGGCAGACGGAGTATCATACAACCCGGGGTGATCCGATTCGATTATGGAATGAACACCATAAAGTTTGGTAGTGGTATAGACGAGGCAGAAGGAAAGCATATATTGAATGAACTCAGGAGAGGGGGTTACCTTTTGGAAAGCAACATGTAGGTAGGTTGATAACACAGATAGCAGAACTCTGTTTCTTACACTGCTTACTATGAGAATATTGCTCTCAGCCTGTAACCCTAATGGTGGTAGTATATACATGAATGGCTATAAATAGATGATGCAAATATCTGATTCTTACAGCAAGGAGAGGTGATAGCAAACCTGAAACGTTTAAAGGGCGTATTTACATACTAGCTACAAAATAGGTTACAGATTTAGTTGCTTCATTTGATTCCATAGCCACCTTAGCAGGGTGGCTTTTTTATGCCTATATAATTCCTGTAAAAAATAAACTTTCAGTATTTTTTGAAAGTTCAATAATTTATTTACCTTTATGTCATGGAATACAAAGAAGCAAAAGAACGGTTCATAGAAACATGGGGAGTACTGGGTAGCCAGTGGGGAGTGAACAAGACCATTGCCCAAATACAGGCACTGCTGCTGGTGGCGCCAGAGCCGTTGAGCACAGATGATATTATGGAAGAGCTGACCATCTCTCGTGGTAATGCCAATATGAGCCTGCGCCAATTGCTGGACTGGGGTATTATATATAAAAAGACTATAGCAGGCGAGCGTAAAGAATACTTTGTAGCAGAAAAAGATGTGTGGAAATGGTCGCACAAAATAGGGCAGGTACGTAAGCAACGCGAGCTGCACCCTGTGCTGGACCTGCTGGACGAGATAGAGGCGAGCAAAGACCTGGGTAACAGTGCTGAGGAAAAAGAATTTGCCAAACAGATAAAAGACCTGAACAAGTTTACGCATCAGGTAAGCGGCCTTGCCGACAAGATGTTCTCTTCTAAAGGAGAGTTCTTACTGAAGCTCATCAAAATGTTCTTAAAATGAACTACAACATACTTACATACGCGATCTATCTGGCCATTATGGTATTCATCATCGTATATGTTGGTTGGCTGTTTTACAAGAACGGCAGAGTGTTCATCCTTGCACTGTTCGATGGTAATGAGGAGCAGACAGATAATCTGAATAAACTACTGTTACTCGCCTATTACCTGTTCAACATAGGATATGCTTTTTTGAAACTGCGCTTCTGGAAAGTGGTAGGAGACTACGGGCAAATGATAGCCAGCCTGGGGCGCAATATAGGGTTGCTGATATTTATACTGGCAGTAACGCATTACTTCAATATGGTTCTTATCAATTATTTATCTAAAAAACGAAATATAATTCTTCATTGATAAACTGTTTCAATTATGGACAATCAACTAATAGTAACCGCTTACATGATCTACTTACCGATCGTTATTGTACTCACATGGTATGTGGCTTATACACTGTTCAAAAACGGATTGGTATTTATGAAAGACATCTTCTACGGACGTGAAGAGATAGCTGTAGCTACCAACACACTGTTCAAAATAGGATTCTACCTGCTGAACCTTGGCTTTGCATTATTCATCCTCGAGATCAACCAGCATATTGACACCACTCAGGGTACAATAGAAGTGCTCAGCTACAAAGTGGGTGGTTTCAGCATATACCTGGGCATTATGTTGTTCTTCAACCTGTATATGTTCTTCCGTGGTAAGAAGGCTGCTAAAAGAAGGTATGAGGAAAGACTACTCTTAGAGCAAATGAACAACCAACAAGGTGGGCAACAGGCTTAGTTGCTTCTTATGATTCCATAGCCGCCCCTTAACGGGGCGGTTTTTATAAAGACCTATATTATGGACAAGGAAGTAAAAAATAATCTTAGCAAATATGCGGGTGTAGTACTTGCTTCAATGTATGGTATTGTGTTCCGTATATTACTAGATAATGATATTGATTTGGTATTTGAAGGGTTAGTACTTACAGATCTTTTCTCTACCACGTTTGTTGTAGTAGTGCCATTTGTAATAGGTATTATACCTATGTTTTTTGCCAGTAACGCTCAATTGCACTCAACAGCATACAGAGCGTTAATGCCGTTATTGTCTGTTCTTATTTTCTTTTTTATATGTTATTTATCAGGTCTCGAAGGCATAATATGTTTGGTTGTAATATTTGTGCCATATGGGTTAGTGGCTATGTTGGGAGGTGTTGTTTTTGGTTGGATAATACGTGCTGCAAGAGAGAAGAGAAAGACAATCACTCCTGTTTTATTGCTACCGTTGTTAACAGGCGTCGTGGAGGAGCGTATTCCAACACCTACAAAAGTGCATGATGTAGCAACTACAGTTATTATCAATGCTTCAGCAAATGAGATATGGCAAAATATTGTGCGTGTAGATAATATTGCTGAAAGCGAGTACAATAAAGGCTTTTTCAACTATGCAGGAATGCCAAGACCACTATATGCTGAGTTGGATAAAGATACCGTTGGGGCAACAAGAGTAGGGCATTTTGAAAACGGACTGATGTTTGTGGAGCGTGTTACTGATTGGCAAAAGAATAAAAAAGTGTCTTTTAGTATTGAAGTAGTTCCTGAGTCAGTAGGAGGCAATACGGTGTTTGAACAACATGTATTAACCAGTGCCCGCTTTAAGTTTCTAAATGCGAGTTATGAGCTTAAAGAGCTAGGTGCTGATAAAACAGAATTGGTACTACACTCATCTTACAGGTTGCATACCAAAGTAAATGCTTATGGTATTTATTGGGGAGATAAAATGGTTGGCGACTTTCAGGAGCGACTGTTAGAAGTGATCAAACAACGTTGTGAATGATAAGGATATGAAATACACACATTTATTATTAATAGTTTTTGTGCCAATTAGTTTATACGTGGTCTTTACATTATGGAACAACTACAAAATTATCAAACAAAATATTGGTGGTAAGTTATACTGTAGTGCTGAGTACTATGCAGACCATCACAACTGGGTGTATGTTGTCGAGTATAAATATAAACCTGAAGGCGATACTTCAAAATATATCGGTTACGGAGAATTTCAGAGCAGGTATTGGGATAAGGAAGTGCAGATGAAAAGGTACAAGAACTGGATACTGTTAGAAACAGGCTCGCCTCGTGCGCGTGTAGATAAATTGATAATAGGAGATACAAACACAAATATTTGGAGCTATTACGAGTTTATTCCTGATAGCCTGGAGCGTGATAGTATATGGATAAAGGCGGGAATTAAAAGTTCTTTACATACATGTTGTCCTCAGGCGTTAATTACAACAATAGATGAGGGTATAATTAATTTAAAATATAAGTATAAGGTAGGGTCATACGATTATGACAGCTCGAAGCTGATATATCAGATCAATGACACTACCGGAATGCCTGAAATGGTAAGTGTTAATGAATATGAATAACGACTAAAATCATTTTACCTGCCCTTAACTTTCTTTATGTTATCTTTGTATGATATTACAACCCTGCCCTTAACCTTTAGCATTCCACTACTTATTGTTTTAATTAAGTATTACAGGAGATATTATTAATGACTGTTATTTTATTTTTTATAGTTCTCTGGTATTCATCATTGTTTTGCCAGTCGTTTTTTCAGCACAGATATGCAGCACATGGTGCTTTTACAATGAGCAAGGGCTGGGAACGGTTCTTTTTTGTGCTTACCTACGTTACACAGGGGTCTCATTACCTGAGCCCCAGGGCATATGGTATCATGCACAGGATGCACCATGCAGAGACAGATACGGAACTGGATCCTCATTCGCCAAGCTATAGCTCTAATATATTCTCGATGATGTGGCGTACCCGCCAGATATATGTAGATATAGTCAACGGAAAGATCAAGGTAGATGAGAAGTACAAAAAGAACCTGCCTGAGTGGAAATGGTTTGATAAGTGGGCAGACTCAACAGTATCCCGCTTATTATGGATAGGGTTGTATGTAGCCTTTTTCGTAATGTTTGCCACAGCATGGTGGCAATATCTCTTCTTGCCTTTAATTATAGTATTGGCAGCATTTCACGGTGCTATTATCAATTGGTTTGCACATAAATATGGCTACAGGAACTTCTTTATGAAGAATACCTCTAAAAACCTGCTACCGGTAGATGTGCTGATGTGGGGCGAATCTTATCATAATAACCACCACAAGTATCCTTCTTCTATCAACTTTGGGGTGCGCAAACACGAGTTTGACCCCATGTACCCGATCATACTGTTTCTTGATAAGGTAGGTGTGATCAACGTACCTAAGCTTGCCGTGGTAAAGAGCAATGAAAAAGAACAGAAAAAGGTAGCGTAGTAGCCTATCCCTGACAAAAGTCATTTTATTATAATGCTAGTGTGGTTATTTTCATCATATGAAAAAACTAGCACTTCTATTTATCAGTTCAGCATTATTAATAAGTTGCGGTAATGATCCTGCAACTTCTTCCGTCCAAACAACTGAGCCTGTAACCAATGAGCCTGGTAATCATGAATCGGAACATCTGCAACTAAATGACGGAGCTAAGTGGAAGGTGAATGAAGATATGATGGTGCATGTTGTAAAGATGAAGGAAGATGTCTCATCTTTTGACGGCTCTACATTGAAACAACACATCTTGCTGGCATCAGGCCTTAAAGTGCATATAAGTAATATTACCTCTAATTGTACAATGGAAGGTAAAGCACATGATGAGCTGCATAAATGGCTGATACCATATATCAGTTTGATAGATGAGTTAAATGAAAGCACAACTGAAGAGGCAGCGCAGGACAAGCTAAGCGAGATCAAAAACTCTTTAGAAACATTTGATACTTATTTCCAATAATTATTATGCCACGCCCGAAAACTAAAGACGAACTACTGTATCTGTCGAAAGCTAATTTCGATAAGTTGAATGAACTCGTAGATAGTTTTAGTGTAGAAGAGCAGGTAAAAGATTTCCCGAAAGGAACGCTGAACCGTAATATTTGTGATGTATTGGCACACTTGCACCATTGGCACCTTATGATGCTGGACTGGTATAAGGTAGGCATGAAGGGTGATAAGCCGGATATACCTGCTAAGGGCTATACATGGAAGACTATACCTGACCTGAACAGGAAAATACGGGAACAGTATAAAGATGCCGACCTGAAAGACATCCGCAAGCAACTGAAAAGTAGCCACAATAAGGTATATAAGCTGGTAGAGAAGCATAGCAATGATGAATTGTTTGAGAAGAAACACTACTCATGGACAGGTTGTACCTCTCTGGGAGCATACCTTATTTCTGCAACCAGTAGCCATTATGATTGGGCTATAAAATTGATAAAGAGATGCAAGAAATAGCACGTATTATTCAGGTTGTGGCGTTTAATTCCAAAATTCCAGACTGAAAATATTGGGTATCTTTAATATATGATAAAAACGATATTCCCTCTACTGTTTTTACTGGCAGCATGTGGTGATGCAGCTACTGACAGTACTAAGATCAGTGTTGCCCGCCTTGATGATATGCATTATAGGGACGTTGGCAATGGCGAAGCTGTTTACCAGATGGAAGGTAAGAACCATGATATGAATGATCTGTCGTTCGTGATAACGGAAACGGCAATAGGTGGAGGGCCTCCGTTACATATTCATCCTACAGAAGAGGCTCATGTTGTGCTTAGTGGTACTGTTAAATACATAATAGGTGATAGTGTGTTTACCGTTACGGCACCATATATAGTCAAGATACCGCCTAATACAGAGCATACCTTTATGAATGTGGGGGATACTGTGCTGAATCTTGTAGGGGTATTCGGACATGATAACTTCGGGCCGTACCAACCAATAGCTAAAAACCCTTTGAAAAGACTCGTCAACAATTAGCAATGTTGACTGTTATTTTATTATAGGCTTTAAACTCAATGTATTATGATCACAAAAGAAGAAATACTGGAATTATCACAAAAGCAATCAGCTAACTGTGTATCTATTTTCATACCCACCCATCGTGCCGGAGAAGAAGTGCTTAGCGGTAAAGATGTGTTGAAGTTGAAGAACCAACTGAAAAAAGCCGATACTTTATTAGAAACCGCAGGTGTTCCTGTAAGAGAAAGAGAAAAGCTACTAGAGCAGGCAACAGGGCTGATAGGAAACGATGACTTCTGGAAAGACCAATCAGATGGATTGGCAATATTCATTTCAGACAATCATTTTAGTTATTATACCGTACCTGTATATTTTGAAGAATATACATATGTAGGCAATGAGTTTTACTTAAAACCACTAATGCCACTCACTACAGGTAATAAGCTGTTTTATATACTAAGCCTGAAAACAGATGAGGTGAAAATGTATGAAGGAGAACCTTATAGTATAACTGACATACAGATAGATGATGTGATGCCAACTAACCTGAGAGACAGAGTAGGTTATGACTATGAAGAAAAGCACGTGCAGACAAGAAGCCAGCAGGGTAATGCCGGACAAGGGCTATTTCACGGACATGGGGATGCGGAGACAGACCACAAAGAAGAACTCTTACAATTTTTTAAAGCTATTGATAATGGAGTAATGAAAATAATAGGTGACGATCAAAGTATTCCATTAGTACTTGCCTGTCAGGACTCACATGCGGGTATATACAAGCACGCCAACCACTACAACGGATTGTGGGAGCAACATATAAGTGGCAATCCTTCTGATAAAGACATATATCTGCTGCATGAAGAGGCTGTTGAAACATTAGAACCCTATTTTAACGAAGAACGCACAGCACATCATAACAAAATAAAAGAGTTGTTAGGCACAGGCAAAGCTGCGTCGGATACAAAAACAGTGTTGAACAAAGCTTTACAAGGGCTTGTTGATGCAGTCTTTATTGAAAGTGGGGCAGAGGTTTTCGGGACATATGATTTGTCTGATAATGAGTTGAATATTGAGCAAGAGCATACTCAGAGTAATGTTTCATTACTGAACCTGATAGCTACTAAGGTGTTGGAGCAGGGTGGTTCTGTTTACCTTGTAGAAAAAGACGATATGCCGGATAGTAGTAACATTGTTACAGGGTTGTTCAGAGGGTAAGATAAATTACCTGATATTTTTCATCTGTTTGATGAATACATATCGGGTGCTTATATACCATATATTACTTTGTAAAGTGGCATTGCAGACTAGCTAGCCCGGATGCCTGAGGAGAATTTTGGGAAGTATTTACGGATGAATAATATGGCAGATGCTATCGTGAAAATAGCAGGTATCACAAAGCATACCCATTACCGTTAGGACAGATAGCAGTAATTAGAAAAGATGTTGAAGGGTAATATCTAGTATATAAATATCATTATTCTTCTTATCAGGTAGGCATCTTTTACTGCTCTAGTTCAATTATATGGTTTAGTTCTGCCCAATTGATAATATTACTTTTTTGTAGTTCGCTCACCCAGTGTTTCTCTGTTCCTTCAGGTACTTTCAGATATGCGGATGAATACTCATTATGTAAATAGGGTAGCATAAGGTCTGATTTTGTTTTGATCCAATCATCTTGATTGGTTTGTGTCATGCCAAAGAAATTGATGCTGAATATGGTTGTTTCCCATTTATAATTATACTCAAACTTTGGCTTCCAGTTAATAGTATCTATGTATGGTTTAGACCCTAATATTGCTATGATTGAATCATGTTTGTCCTCAGGGTATGTTACTTCGTATACAAAATTACGAATGGTATGAACTTTCAGGTTGTATTTGTTGAATAGTTCAAATGCTTCTTCAATAGTTACGCCGTTGTTAAATCCGACCAAGACATCACCTGCTACAAAATCTTGTTCATTATTGTTGTTCTTTTTATTACAGGATAAGATTGTAGCTGCCAATAAGAAAAGGGTTATATACTTTATCATAAGTAGTAGTTTATAAGTAATATATGAAGTTACTGAATTCAGAGGAATTAGACATGTGTGTTAATGTAAAAAAGAAGATGGTTCAGCTACCTGATATCTTTCATCTTTTCTTTCATCTGCTTGCTGAATACAAAGTACATGATGATGTAAAAGGGTATGCCCAGAAACACATACATAAGTATGCCTTCAACACCGTACTTGTCGCCTGCTATTTTATAAAAACGATCCTGATTCAAGTAGGCTCTTATAAGAAAAACAAAAAACAGGATGTATAGTACAAGCTTTGCAATGAAAATACTTGTCCATAAACCTACTAAGTGATCCAGTGAATTGTTGGCAGAGAGAAAAGGTATGATCAATGAGGAAGCCAGCAATAATAAATATGCAGTTAAACCCATACCTGAGTTCTTCCTGAACGCTTTATACAGCTCTTGCGCATTATCATAGCTTTTATTATCGTAACTGCCGGTATCTATCAGGTCTGCTTTGCTAATACCTCTGCTTTCAAGAATAGTTAGTGCTGCATTTCTCACATCATCTCCATAGCCGTACTGACGATAGTTTCTAACTATATCTATGAGTTTGTCATTCTCAAAGTTTTGTAGTTTTTCTGTGGTATTCATTGTTTAGATTTACAGGGTTGTTCAATGAAACATCAGTAAATAAATATAATCATTTTAGTATTGGTCGTTTTGCGCAACTTTTAAAAATGTACTACACTATTCATAAATTAGAAGTAGTAAGTAACAGTAACCCTAATAAGATTTTTAAATGTCATTTACAGGTATCATAGGGATAATATTGATAATAGCTAATGTTGTATGTTCGTACTTCGGTTACAGGAACAATCAGTTTTTTAATGGCTATAAATTTGAAGTAGACAGTATTCTTGCAAGGAAAGATTATAAAAGGCTCATTACATCCGGCTTTCTGCATGTTAGCTGGGGACATCTCATATTCAATATGATAAGCTTGTATGCCTTCAGCGATAGCCTTGAGTTGTTCTTAGGTTCCTGGCAGTTGCTCGTCATATATTTTGCAAGCCTGTTAGGTGGCAACCTGTTTGCACTATTTGTACACCGCAATCATGGCAACTATAGTGCAGTTGGTGCATCAGGAGCTATCGGTGGTATTATTTTTGCGGCTATTGCATTATTCCCCGGTATTGACATTGGGTTCATTATTCTTCCGTTCGAGATACCCGGTTGGTTGTTTGGCCTTGTGTACATCGTTGTGTCTATCTACGGCATCAGGTCGGGCAAGGATAATATTGGGCATGAGGCACACCTTGGGGGAGCATTGGTAGGTGTCATAGTTGCTTTGCTGATGCAGCCCGAAGCACTTACGTATAATTTTTGGGTAATAGCATTGATCGTAATACCTATGTCTACATTCACTTTTGTTGTGATAAAGAGGCCGCAGTATCTTTTGGTAGATAATTTCTTCTATAAAAAGCAAGAGCAGCAATACTACGATATTGACCAGCGGTACAATGCAGAAAGAGCCAACCAACAGGAAGAGGTGGACAGGATACTGGATAAGATAAGCAGAAGAGGGGTGAAAAGCCTGACAAAAAAAGAACGTGAGACACTGAATCAGTATAAGGATTGAGCTTGTTGTGGTGGTGGCCTATTACAACCTTCTATATAGTTTACTATAGCTTCTATCTCTTCATAAGCTAATTGCGGGAATTCTATACAACGTTCCTCATATCTTTCTTTGAATTGAGTGCTGATAGAATCATCAGGTTGAAACTCATGGTCAATTAAAAAGGAGTATATCCATTCAGGAGACCGATGTAGTGCAATGGTTTTCATAGCAGGCCCTGTCATGTCTTTTAGGAGTGAGTGGCAGGAAGCGCAGTTAGATAGAAACAGAGCTTTGCCATCAATGTAGTTTACGTCTTCTTTGTTGTAGTAAAATGTACTGTCATCGTATATTACAGCACAGCCCCACCCATTATTTTGCTGCCTTTCATTTATAATCAGGTAAACAAGAAAAGAACATATAGCTATGATGATTATCCAGCAGCAAGTCAATATAAGTCTTATATTTTTTTGAAGCATTGGTTGGGGTTAAGCATAAAGATTTTTGACCAGGTCGCAGCTATTATATAAATGTACTAACTCATAATGAAATGTCATTAGCATAGCATCACGATGAATGGTTGCTATTATGTGTAAGGATTGTAAGATGTTTGATAATAACTAACTTAGAATAAACAGAGCTTCATAATATGAATTACGAAAGAGTATTTAAAATGTCCTTCGCCAGTATATACCCTTTGTATATACAGAAGGTAGAAAAGAAAGGTAAAACCAAAGAAGAACTGGATACGGTACTGTATTGGTTAACCGGCTACAACAATAAGACCTTACAGAAACAGATAGATAAGAAGGCAGACTTAGCTACATTTTTTGCTGAGGCTCCGCAACTAAACCCTAATGTGTCTAAAATAAAAGGACTGATATGCGGCCATCGTGTTGAGGATATAGAAGACCCGCTGATGCAAAAGATACGCTACATGGATAAGCTGGTAGATGAACTGGCCAGAGGAAAGAAAATGGAAAGTATATTGAGGAAGTAGTTAACCTTCATCAATTGCGGTAAGGTGCTCAGCCAGCTTCCCGTTTTTATCTGCTTTTGCAGCCTTTTTAAGTTCACTGTGCATGACCGCATTATGGGCAGGATCTTGAGCATACTTAATTAGTTTTTGCGCAGCATACAAACCTACTTTATGTTTATCATCTTTATTTTCGGGGTTATTCATTTCATACTCTACCATTGCTGCAAGGTATCTTGATAATAATGATTTGTTGCTACCACATAATTCCATTGCAGCATTGCCGATTTCAAAAGAATATTCTTCTGTTACGGTCATCCACATCAAAAGGTAACTTGCAGCTTGTTTTATATCCTCATCGTTAGTGTCAATAGGTGTTGCCAATAGATACTTAGCAGCCTGAAGAGCAACTTCGTTAGCTTTGGCAATTTTTTCCTGTTTAGTACCGTTTTCTATTGGTGTATAATCGGGTTTTTGTTGGGCACTTATATGTGTGAAAGCGCAGATAAGAGTAATAAGGATAATCAAGTTTTTCATACAGGAAGTTTTATGGAAGATACAATTAAAATATTGCTGAAAAGGACGAAGATGATTAAGTATGTGTTTATTATAATGTTATTTTCGGTTTTAACGACATTAGCTTTATGAGAATAATACTCACAATATTACTATTGCTGAATTCACTAACCTCGTTTGGGCAGTTAACAAATTTCAAATCAGGTTCATTATACGGATATAAGGACAAATCCGGAACAATAGTAATTCCGGCTACTTATGAAAATCCATCCGAATTTAAAAACGGGTATGCAATGATTTATCATGAAGGATATATTGTTGTTATCGATTCTGTTGGGAAACTTATAACCAAGTTCTTAAGCCCGATCGGCTATGGTTTTAAACACTCTGTTAATGAAGGCTTATTTGCAGCCTTTGATACTACTGCACAAAGGTTTGGGTATATGAATACTAAAGGCAACTGGGTTATTAAGCCCAAATACTGGAGTGCAGAAGATTTTATTGATGGTGTAGCGGCAGTTTGGGAAGATCCTAATATCCATCGTGACACTTTTTCTGGTTGTGGGACTCTTGTAACACATTCAAAATGGGGTTACATTAATCATAGTGGAGAGTATATCATCAAACCTACCTATAAGGAGCCTGGTAAAAGGCAAAATGGTATGATAGTGTTCGGGTCACATAAAGGTGAGTTGATCAGATATGATTTAGAAGGGAACAAGCTGACAGAATAGACCAAATCAGGTAACAAAAATGGTTGTTGATTCTGGATGTTATTACCTACTTTTATTATTCGTAGTAATTGCTGTACAAGCTGCTATATAAACTCTTATATTATGAAATACCCCTTTTTCTTTCTTTTGTTTACCGCATGTTATGCTAATGCACAAGACATTCTAACTTTCGATAAGCGTTTTGTTGAATGTGAAGATAAATGGGTGGCTTTTCGTGAAAGTAAAGACGGAACGCATTCTTTCGGGTTTATCTATATTGATGAACAAGCCGGATTGACATTTGATAGTGAAGGAAAATTTGTAATAACCCAGTCAGGAGAATTTATTCCACACAAGGATACTATCAGTTTAAAAGCACGATTGGAACCCAACGATGTTCTAGTAGCACTTATACCAGAAAGCAAGTTTAAGGAACTTGAAGTGTCGCCGATTCCAGATTGGCTGAAGTATTATAAAACAGACACTAACTCTGTTTCTAGATTATATAAGTGGGGTTACATGTATAATGGGTGGAATCAATGTGCAAAAGCTTTGTCGTATTTGGAAAGGGCTGCAAAGCTAGACCCTCAATATAAAGGTCTTGCTGTTGAGCTGGCATTTTCTTACAACTGTCTAGAGCAATATGATAAAGCAGAAGAAATTCTTGAGGTAGAAATAAAAGCTAGTCCATCTAATGCTTATGTAAACAAAGAGTATATATATACACTGATTAAGAATGATAAGATCGGCAATGCAGAAAAGCAATTCAAAATAGCTACAGAAAACTTAGAGAGTGACCAGTATAATGCCGAAAATTGCTTTAATATAATGGCCTACTTTTTCTCAACCAAAGACGAAGAAAAGTTCAATGAATGGTATAAGTTGCTCAAAAAACAGCCTAATGATAACAATATGATTGATCAATATGCTGATAAGATGAAAGAAGCAATAAATTAATTAACACATCACTTTGTAATATGCACCAGCGCATCTCCCTGGTTCACTATAGGGGATAAGTTGGTACAGATGATATAGCCGGAATGTGGCGTGATCACCTCTTTCTCAAAATCACCAAAGGGGCCTGAAATAGTGCCGATAGTCGTCCCTTTTTTTACATGAGTGCCTGTTTTTACAATTGGATGAAATAGCCCTGAATCATCAGCCCGTAGCCATGTGGTTTTTTTAATGAACTTGGTTTGGGTACTGGTTGATGATTGATTGTAACGCTCCAGCTCAGGGGAGAAATCTCTCATTTTAAGGTGGTGCAATACTTTAACTACACCTACTACTCCTGCCTCTACAATTTCCCTGTCGATAGATAAGGACTTCCCTCCTTCAAAAAGCAACACTTTTTTTCCTTCTTTCACACAAGTATCCCTTAATGATTTATCTCTTTGTTTGGCTTTGATTATAAAAGGCGGATTGAATGCTTCTGCCAGTTTGATCGTCTCTGCATCGTCACCTACCCTTAGTTGCGGTGCATTGAAGCGTTTTCTGCCTCCGGTATGAAAATCCAGACAAATATCTATGTGAGGTATGATCTCCGTCATTAAACAATGCGCGAAACGACTGGCTAAAGAGCCTGATGCACTACCGGGGAATACACGATTCAGGTCCCGGCCGTCCGGGAACTCTCTGGCCTGGTTCAGGAAACCGAAAATATTGATGATAGGTATACAGATAATAGTACCGGCAGTTGGTTGATTGTATTTTCTTGACAGTACCTGCCTGATTATCTCAATTCCGTTCAGTTCATCACCATGTATACCACCTGCCAATAAGACACAAGGGCCGGGTTGCTTAGCACGCTGTATGATTACAGGCACTTCTATCTTTGTTCTGGTATGCAGTTTGGCAATATCCAGCTTAAGTGTGGTGCGTTTACCTTGTGGTACATTCTTACCCAGTATTTTCATATTTCTGCCAATAAATATTAAGCAGCAAAGTTATGTTGAAATGAAGGTTTTGTGCAATAGGGGATGGAGAGCGCAGGAATGTTAGCTTTAGAAATCATATATAAAGTTTGAGGATAATATGCAATTCGATAACTTTATAAGAAATAATACGCATATGAACTTTAAACTCTACTCATTCTTGTTTATTCTATTACTCCCTCCGATAGTCTCTAATGCAAACGGAAATCTTCAAATAATAAATAGCAGGAACCTCTCTTCTCAAGGAGGTGGTAACATTTTTGACATGGAGGTTAAGATTACACCGGTAGGTTTTTTTGCTCAGGTCGAACTTACGTTCAGAATCGGTGCTACAAGCCTGATGGGTTATGATACAGACCCTCTTGAAGCCATCATGAATTTTGATTTGCCCTACAATAGTTATTTATATGATTCCTGGTTATGGCTAAATGACAGTACAATAATATCAGCGGCAATAGTAGAAAAAGATAAAGCACTGGATACCTATAATGGTATTGTAAGCAGAACACGCGACCCTTCGCTTATATATAAAGTGGGCGAGAATAAATACCAACTGCATGTATATCCACTATTTAATAAAGTGTCAAGGAAAATAAAAATTGCATATAGGGTTCCTTTGTCTATTAATGCAGGTAAAGCATACGTAAGCTTCCCTATGGATTTGCTTAGAATGTCAAAAACAATGCCTGCTATAGATTTTACAATGTATACTAATGGGCAATATACAAATCCTGATGTTGAAGGGATAACAGTGGCACCTACAGCAGTAAGTGCTGATAGTATGATGTTCAGGGCAAAATCAAATTTATATTCGTATACAGGTAATTTTAACTTGTATTACGAAACTAGTTCAGATGATAAGTCGTTACTGATTAACTACCCGACAGGCGCTAACGAAGGTTACTATCAGCTATACCTTCCTCCATTGATGCCCAAGGCCAATAGGTATGTTACGCTTATTTTAGATCATCCTCCTAAAAGCGGACATTATGATTACGAGGCAGAAACATTTGCGGACATAAAAGCAATACTCAAAAGTCACTTAATGGCTGAGTATAGTGAAACAGATTCTTTCAATATATTCTTCACTCATAATAACACAATCACTCAGGCAGATAGCTCATGGTTGCCCATGAATGATTATACTATAATAACAGCATTGAATGCTATACCTTCAACTATATCAAGCGATAGGCAGTCTTTAAAGAGTTTGATCGCTAAGGGTTATAAGTTTAGCAAAACACGGCCACATGGCACGAGTATATTAATGAGTAAAGGCGTTGACTATTATTCTGATTCTGTTGCAACAACAATCTTTGAAGATATTTCAGACAGTATTAGCGGTTACACCAATAAAATACATGTTATTAATTATTCAGGGTTGTCTATATCAACACCATCTGGAGGTGTTAACTACGGTAACCAGAACCTTTTGTACAAGTTTGTTAATGCTACTGGTGGTTTATATATCCATTTAACTAGCAAGTACTATAATACTATTACAAGAAGAATGTACGTAGAGTTTGATATAAACCATGCACTGAATCGTATATCTGCCAATAGTATTCATCAAACGAATATTTTTTCTATTGACTTGCCTTTGAATGGTATCAACTCATCAGAGTATAACCTATATGGATATAAAAATTACAACCCTCAATATAGTTATGTTGCAACTGGTAGGTACCATGGTAGTTTAAACACGCTGGATAGTGTTATATTGAAGTACATTGATAATAATGGGTTGCAAACAATTAAAAAGAAAATTGACCTTGCTTTTGTAGGGGATAGTATTGTTAAACAATCATGGGTGAGTTTATACCTGTCAGACATTGAGAACAGAGGAGTGTCTTATTTTATAGAAGCTCTTGATTCGAGTATAAACAATAGAGTTCTTTGTGACTATACTGCTTTTCTCGCTATTGAAACAGGAGATACATTAAAATCACCTGTGAACCCACATATTGTGTTAGGCTTAAGCAATAAAATATTCTTAGAAGATGATGTTAAGGTATACCCCAATCCGTTTTCTAGTAAAGTGACAATTGCAACTGGTAGCAGTATTACTAATGTAGAAGTGTATGATTTTTCAGGAAGGTTGCTATCTGTTCACCGATGTGATGAAGGGTCTGAAATAACAATAGATCTTAGAGATCTACCAATTGGTATCTATGTATTAAAAGTTCAACTAGATGACGGAGTGGTAAGTAGAAAGATCCAAAAGGTACATTAAAACAAAAAAGCCACCTCAAAGAAGGTGGCTCTTTCAGTGATTCGGCTGGGACTCGAACCCAGGGCCCATACATTAAAAGTGTATTGCTCTACCAACTGAGCTACCGAATCTTTTTGATTCTGTGCTTGAGAGCAATCACACTTAAAAAGTGTCTTGCTCTTCTCCCGAATGCTTTCGGGAAGCTACCGAATCGACCTGTTCTTTTTCTGAACGGGCTGCAAAGATAGGTAACGCATCCTTTATTTGAAAACCTTTTTTCAAATTTTTTGTCTATATAATAACCATTACTAATGCGAAGGGTATTGTATGTAATATCGTCTTAATGAGTGCACTATGTTATTAAGCTTAAATATTATTTATTGCCCTATTGTCAGATGAATATCATTGTTATGTATTTTATTTGTCAAATGAGCTTTTATGAGGTATTTTCGGCTACATTTTTGCACTATTGATGTAAGTACATCATTAAACCTTCGTCACAACACATAGTCTAAGCCCTGCACTATAATTAATAATCAACTAAGAAAAACTTACAGTACTGATATGAAGAAATTAGTTACAGCATTATGCCTGATGGCCCTTGGTCTGAATGTACAGGCAGGTGAGCACGAACATGCAGAAGATTACAGGTACTCAATCTTTCAAAAGCATCGATTTGACAGAACAAGCGATCAGCAAAAAATACTGAATACACAGCAAAATGCCCGTGAATTCATGCCGGGTTGGAATGCTACGGTAGATATGAGAAGTGGTGACCTGCATGATATGTACGGTCCGGTAGCTACTGTTCCCGGCAGCACTCTTGTAGAAAAAGCTCAGGCTTTAATAGCCGGTAAGCTGACCACTTTCGGTATAGACGCTGCTGAGTGGCAAATGACCAGAAATACTGAACTAGACCATGCTGGCTTTGTAGATTACAAGCAAGTGATAGATGGTAAAGAAGTGGTATTCTCAAGATTGTCTTTCCGTTTTACTGAAAATGGCGAGTTGCAAAGGGTATTGGCTGACCTTTATGGTAAAGTAGAAAAAGATATGGTAGCTCAGCTTACAGAAGCTGATGCTTTAAATACAGGAGCATTAACTACCGACCTTCAAGGGCTGGTATTGCATAGTAAAAAGATCATCAGACAAGTGTGGTTCCCTAAGCCAATAAGTAACGGTTATCAGTTGCGCCCGGCATGGGAATTTTTTGCAACCGGTCTTGGTGAGCACGAAATGCCTTTTGACCTGACAGGCTATATAGATGCAATAACAGGAGAATTGTTGTACCGTACTAATGAGGTAACTGATGCTTTCGATGTAACGGTACAGGGCAGGGTATACCTGACCACTCCGTTGGCACCAACACAAGATGTAGCGATGCCTCATATGACAGTTAGGATCGGTGGTAATAACTATACTACAGATGTTAACGGTTATGTGAATGTGGCTAATGAAAATGCCCCTGTAAGTGTGTCTTACCGTTTAGAGGGTGACTTTGTTGATGTGGTACAAGGTGGAAGCACACCGAGTTTTACTGCTACCATGAATAGTAGCGGTACTACTTATCTGTTACCGTCTACCAATACTTCAAGTGCTGATTTCAGAAGTACAAATGCTTTCTACTTTGGTAATGTAGTGCATGATTATATGAAGAGTCACTGGCCTAATTTCACAGGTATGGATATGCCGATGAGGGCTAATGTGGACATCAACCAGAATACATGTAACGCGTTCTATCGTAATAATAACTATTCAATGAACTTCTATCAGCCGCAAACAGTTTGTCGTGCATTCTCAGAAGTATCAGATATTGTTTACCACGAGTATGGACACGGTATATCATATAGGTTCTACACAGCAAATGGTGCCAACTTCAATAATGGTGCTATGGGCGAGGCCAACTCAGATGTTTGGTCTATGTCTATAAACAAAGATGGTGTAGTGGGTGAAGGTGCATATTATAGTGGTGGTTCGATACGCAACTATACAGGAGCTCCTAAAGTGTATCCCGGTGATATCAGGAATCAGGTGCATAACGATGGCGAGATACTTGCCGGTAGTTGGTGGGATGTAGCGCAGAATACAGGTAGTGTAGATACAATGGCTAAGCTATTTGCACTTACTCACTATGATGTGCCGAATGCGCCGGACGGTAACGAAGGTCCTTTGTATCATGATGTTTTGATATCTGCATTAATGAATGATGATGATGATAACAATCTGGGTAATGGTACACCACATTTCCAGGAGATAGTTGAAGCATTTGCAAGGCATGGTATTTACTTGTTGCAGGATGCACAGTTTGTGCATAATGAAGTAGCTCACCAAAAAGTGGGTGTGAATGTAACAATAGAAGGACAGTTGGTTTTAGCTAACCCTGCGTTTTTTGATAAGCTATACCTTGTATACCGCGACCGTTACAATGGTACGGGTTGGGATACAGTAATAATGAACAACACAACAGCTAATACATATTCAGCACAAATACCGGGACATTCAGGCGGTACTATCATGGATTATTACTTTAGTGCGCTTGATGTTGTAAATGCTTCAAACTACGGTTTGCCGGGTGGTTATAACCCTGACCCGTCATTAAGCGGTGAGGTGACTTTGCCTTATCAGTTTGGTTTCGGTATCAATAATAAACGTGTATCAGTAGACTTTGAAGGTTCTATTGATGGCTGGGAGCTTGGTGTTGCTGATGATGATGCAACAGCAGGCCACTGGATACAGGCTGTTCCGATAGGTACATCTGTAAATGGTGCACAGGGTTCGCTTGAGATACAGCCTGGACAGGATCATACCACAGGTAATGGTAAATGCCTTGTAACGGCTAATGGTGGTTTTGTATCCAACTTCAGCTCTGATGATATTGACGGTGGAAAGACCACAGTACGTACACCTGTATTCCAACTACCGTTTTATGAGCCGGTGGTAGAGTATTACCGTTGGTATAGTAACGACAGGGGTGGTAGCCAAGGTGCCAGAAATGATGATTGGATTGTACAAATAAAAACACCTCTTGCACTTGTTCCGAGCACTGTAGAGCGTACACGCCAGGCAGACCAGCAATGGAGAAGAAAGATATTCAGAGTGAGTGAGTACCTGACCAATGCCTCTGAAATACAGATGACATTTATTGCACAAGATGCAATACAGTCTAACCTTGATGGTAACGGACAGGATATAGTTGAAGCGGCTATTGATGATTTTGTGATATACGAAGGTGCCCCGGTAAGTGTAGAAGAGCAAAATAAGAGATTGCTGGCAACTATATATCCGAACCCGGCAGATGAGATGATCACTATCAATGTGCCGCAGGGTAGTGAAGGTAGTATCAGCTTATACGATATTACAGGTAAGGTGCTTAATCAGGGTAATGTTACAAACGGTACAACAAAGTATAACATCAATACAACCGAATTACCATCGGGTACGTATATGATATTAATACAGACTCAGCATGCTGTACAGAACAGTAAAGTCGTGGTGAGTCATCAGTAAATTCATTTTCATAGGTTGGTTTTTAAAGACATACGCCCCGCAAATGCGGGGCGTTGTTGATTTATAGCGAGAGAGAAAAAGAGTGGTTATATTCTGAATGCAATGCCTGTAGTAATACCAATGTTATACATTCGGCTTGTTAGAATATCGCTGCCTGTACTCGTGAGGTTATATAACATAGTGGGCATTACTTTTATGCTAGTGCCATATGATGGACGTATGCTAAAACCCAATCCGATTTTTCCTGTGATCTGGTTGGGTCGTATACCAATTGATCGTTGTGTGCTGGGTGGCAGTTCAGTTCCATCATAACTATTCGTCATTCTGTTATCGGCATACATATATCTGATACCTACTTCAAAAACAGGGTTTACGACTGAGTAGTATGAGTTGTAATTGTAGAAGATGCCTATACCTCCATACCTGAAACTGTAATTATTCTCATGCTGTGTAGTGGTTGACACAGCTAGTCCGGTTTGCCAGTTCAGTGAGTCTCTTGTATTATTAAATCCCTGTTTAGTGTAGCATGCTTCTACCCCTAGTGTGTGATTCTTATTGAAGGTGACGCCTATTTGTACATCACTTGAGTAACCAAATACTGCGCGCTCATTGTCACCTCTTTTTTCTATGGCTGAGTAATCTGCAAATTGTGGTTGATTAACGTGTATTGATCTATAGGCAATTGCAGGTGTGAAGTTAATACTGGTATAAAAGAACGCGCGTTTTTTGTTTGAAATAATGGTTCTGTTTAGAGAGGCTCTACTTGGTTTTTGTTGTATATGTATAGTCTTTTTTGCAAAAATGGTCGGCGTGGTTGTAATGGCATCATTGATAGTAAGCACTTCATTCTCTATTGGTAAAATGTATTTATTAGCCGGAGTCTGTTGATCGTTGAAATGTAATTCTTCCGGTTTATTACTCGAAACGTGTAAATGTTTTAACTCTATTCTTTCTTCTTTGATCATATGGCTGCTGTGGTAGGTATTTGTAGCTGTTGTGATTATAGTCAGGTGATAAGTGTTGTCTGCATCCAATACCCTGTAAATAGAAGTTTCATGCTCTGCTGTGGATAGTGTAGGGTTGGATAAATCTTTTTTTATTTTTTTTCCTTCATTGAGGGTGCCTTTTTTTGTACTAATAATTTCCCATTCAGACAATTGAGGTAGTTTTGTTTGTGCATAGCTGTGACTGGTCAATGATAATATTGCTAAACACAGCAGTAGTATGTATTTAATTCTCATTTTATTAAGTTTTATTTTCTGAAGAATAGATCGAATGAATAGCCAATTTGCAATTGTGGGAAGAATGTATTGACATCTCCCGATTGCATGTAGAACCGGGCTCGGGCAAATATCCGGCTTCTTTCTTTTTGAGATGTTTCTATTCTTAAGAGTATCTCAATCATATGTGACAAGCGTGCATGCCTGTCAATAAGCGGACTGGAAGTAGGTGATTTTGCATAGCTTGCTACTTGCTTGAATTGGTTATTGCTTAACAACCATGTATGATTAAGCTGGTAAGACATGCTTAAGCCAACTCTGCGCTCAGGGAATATTTCTACACTCAGCTTAGGAAAAATAGTAAAAGTATATCCGGGAATGCCCAAAACAGTATCTCCAATTTTTACATCTTTTACCGTGCTGGTTACAGAGTCAATGTCTCTGTTCATATATTTTATTGGAGTACGCCCAAATCTGCCCCCTAGATCCAGATACCATGTTATTTTCGTATTTGGCAAGTCTAATAAGAAGGCATTCACATCCATGCCAAGTGATAAATTTTCATACCTGATAAGATCAAGCGTAGATGCGTAATAGGGTGTGATTATTGTATTGTTCTGAACGTTATAGTCGTTGCTCAAATACAAGAAACGTTCCTTATTCTCTACTTTTGTAAGTGCGCCCCAGAAGTTCATATAATTGAGGAATCCATAGTTTGATAATGCACCATTGATAGGGTTTCTATTGGTTCTTAAATTCAGGCGTTTTGATATTTCAGCTTGTACGAGCCCATTCGGAGCATCTTCGTTAGCACCAACTATATCAGAATACACTTTTGAGTCGAAGAGGTTTACCAGTTTGTCTTTATGGAGTATTACTTCGGTTTTCTTTTCCGGTGATACACAAAAAGCTGTATCGGCAGGACTATAATCACGTGTATAGTTATCTAGCAGGTTTTGGTAGTTATGTATTACATCTGCCAGGTTTATCCTGGCAATTTCACCATTGTTTTTTAGGTTGCGGGCAAATAGGTAGTGGGTGCTCAGATTTTTAAAGTTGTTGCGCGATGAAAATCCGATAGCATATATGTTCTCAAAAAGATATTCAATGCCTTCAATATCTACTACCACTTGTATGTTCTCGAGAAACCCTCTTTCAAACTGCAAACAAACATTCTTTATTTTGTGAATGTTTTTTGCCTCAGTGCTTTTATGAGCAGATATGTACTCTTTTTTTGCTGTATCGTATTTAATAGCATTGATTTTCATCTGGTTTATCTGTTTATTAAATATGCCTGTATCAAAAATGGGGTTGTCGTATGTGATTTTGTTTAACTCATTCAGTTGGATATAAAATATTGTATCTGACAGGTTTTTATAATTGTTGACTGATTGCTGTAATTCATTGATTTTTTTTCTATTAACAGAATCATCTTCTTTCAAAGAAGGAGTAAGTGAATCTTTCAACGTCATAGATATAGTATCTATATAACGCTTAAGGTTTGCTTCTTTCAAAGACAGGTTGCTTGTGGCGGTCCCCACTTTTTCTTCATACTTAGTTATTTTGTTTGTACGTTTTAAATAGTCAAGTTCATTACCGAAGTAGTCGTATGTTACAATGATACTTTTACGTAAAAACAGCCTGCCACTTTCAGGTGTCTCATCTTTTTCGTTTTTAAGATCGTATATCCAATTAAACACCTCATTCATAGATGATAATTGTAAACCGGAAGATTTATTCCATTTTTCTTTTGCTATTTCGTTAAGCTTAGCTCTGATATATTCTACCTTCAGAGGTGCATGTGTTTCGATTGTATCGTTTCCGATAATTACTGTATACTTTCTCTTACTACTGAGATAAACTCCCTTTACAGATACCGTTTTCGGGACATCATTCTCGCCGGTAAAATAGATGACGAATTCAGCGTTTTTTTCGACTGTGACTGTAGTTTGTTCATTTTCTATATCCTGAGCAGTTGCTATAGAGAAAGAAAGTAACAGTAACGGTACAATGTATATATGTTTTAAACTTTGCATGATCTTTCTTTTTATTGCGTATGTATAAGTATGATTATCTAACCATGGTGATGTGAATGCTATCAATATTTCCGTTTTCTATCGCCTTCGTTAGGTAAAATCCCATTGTAAGGCTTCCGTGTTTGTTTTTATGTATTTTGGTAGCAAGTGTCATAGGGGTTATAATTTCTTCTCCAGAAAGTAGTAGTCCGTTTGATATTGACGAGTCATTTATGATCGTACCTTTTGCAGTATAGTATACATCGTTGGCTATAGCGAACATTAATGTATAATCACCATCCGCATCTACATACCCTTTAGCTTTACCATAGTACCTTAATGTGTCTGACGATATAATTATAGTATCTCCATTTGTCGTATCTACCTTTGATGTTAAAATAGTATCGTAAAAACCAGTTACTGAGCTACTATATATACCGGCACCATGCGAGGTATAGGTATTTTGTATGTCAGCAGTTCTGATAGTTGTAATTGCAAAGTGTATAAGCGACTCTTCCAATAAAATGTCTTTATTTACAATGCTATCAATACGACTAATTGTAGCGCCGGCTTCAAGGTTTTTGATTGTTATCCTTTTCTGGAAAAAACAATTGTTGAAGTTGGCTGGCGATTCCTTGCATACAGATAACACGACCTCTGCATTTTCTATAGTTGTACTATTAGGGTTTCTTACTGATATGATTACTGTATCACTATTCTTGAGTGTTGTTCTTTCGAGTATTACATCAATTCTTATGTTCGAGCTCAGAGTTACACCTACTTCCATTTTCTCAGGTTCGGTTTTTATCAAAGGCAATTGATTTGATGTTTTATTACAGGCAATAAACAATAGGATCGTTATTATTATGAGTAGCCGATTTTTCATAAGTATTGGTTTTTTGTTGATACAAAATTCAATACAATACTCAGTGTGTGAAAGAGCAGAAATACTGAAAATGAAACGTAGAAACCGTACCGTATTTCTACGTAAATGATGCGGGGTTTTACCGGAAAAATGTATTGGTTGTATAGTTAACCGTATGATTATAAATCAGTTGTAGTTTATTGGCTCTTTGCAGTGTATGTGTATATAGTAAATACGTAACAGGTTTGATTAGTTTTGGAGAAACATCACTTTTTAAAAAAACCAAAACACTGTATTATGAAAAAAATCAGATCAATGAACCTCGCACATACTTTCATGGTGCCCATTATTGTTTTTTGTTTACTCACAGTCATTTCATGTGATCGAGATTGTGATGATGAAAGCGCCGGCAAAAAAGATGGCGGAAACGAATGGGTAAAGACTATAAGTTGTTATAACTGCTTGTCTGAAGCTTGTCTTAATGATATTTGTGACCCGGGTTGTGTAGTGCCTATAAGGCAATGTCATGAAGTGGATAGTTTAATTTTTGTTGGTATGATCAAATCGTTCTTTAACGGAAGTATACCTAAGCCTAAATCTTTCCCGGCATCACATATTGACTCGATACTTAATCTATCGAATTGCCAAAACCCGGATGTATTATATGTTTGCGGAGATCATGATAATAATACCGACAATGATCGTATAACGATAGGTATAGCTTCTGACCATAGTGGACATTGTACATCAAAAAAAGATTTAGAGGAGATGTATAATGAAAAACAAATAAAAGGATTAGCTGCTTATTCAAGGGCGTTTTTCAGTAGTTTGATGGAGACAGAGCCTGATTCTTTCCGCTTCTATAAGGCAATAGGTATTAGTAGAAGACAAAGTTCTGGTTGTATTGGGGTGAGTAAAAATGATATTGTGTTTGAAGTATTAAAAACAAATACAGGGGGTGGTTTTACTACAAAATACTATGATCTAAGTGACCTTTTCCCCTAGTAGTTTATGAGTGAAACAGTAAAATATATATTGTTAACCTTATCAGTATTATCTCCCATACTGCCGTTAGTACTGGGACGCAAACAATACAAATGCCTGCTGTGGTGGTATATCGCAGCAGGTTTGTTTTGCGATGTTTTGCTCATATTGCTAAAGAGGGTATTTGAGACTGACTATCATTGGGTGAGCCATTTGTACTTATCTGTGCAGTTTGTTTTGCTTTTACTTTATTATCATAAAAAGGTCATCAATACGTTCATACTTGTTTTACTGCTTGCTGAATGCGGTGGGTATTATTTATATACAGAGCTGTTTCTGGAAACCAACAGAATATACAATGTGAACAATATAGGCAGCGCGGCAATGTTTTTAGTATTCACAGGTTTGAGTATCGCCGGCTTTTACAAAATACTTAAAGAGCAGAGGTTGGTGCGTATTGAGCGCTCCTCCTTTTTCTGGGTAAATACCGCTATACTCTTTTACGCTGCACCTAACGTTATTGTCTTTCTATGTATTAATTATTTGTCAGAGATAGATACCGGACTATTGTTTAGCCTCTGGGGCACATTTACACTTGCCATAAATGTGATAAAAAACGTAATTTTTGCAAGGGCAATAACGCTAAAAGACTAATTGGAGAAGATCGCGATCATAACGGGCATTGTGGCTATGCTGGTCATGGCAATGGGTGTGATACTTTTTGTTGTATTGTATCAGCGCAGAGTTATACGTCATCACGAAGAACTCAATAAACTGGACAGAGAAAAAGAACGTGAAGTGTTACAGGCATCGATCAATGGAGAGGAGAACGAACGAATGCGCATTGCTTCTGAATTGCATGATGATATTGGTGCAACGTTAGCATCTGTAAAACTATACTTACATAGCTATGATAAGCAGGGTGATGATAACAGTAAGCTTGCAACATCTAGTTTGCTCATTGACGAGACATTGGAGAAAGTGCGCAATATATCACACAGATTGCAACCATCAATGTTGAAGCATCTTGGCTTGAAAAAAACATTAATTTCATTTTTTAGCAGAATAGGTGATAGTGGAAAGATAAGTACTTCTTGTTCTATAGACGACCTTCCGATGCTAAGTGAGGAACTGAACCTTGCTATTTACAGAATAGTTCAAGAGCTGACAAACAATACTCTGAAACATGCCGGAGCAAATGAGATGAGTATAAGTTTAAGTAAGCAAAATGAACATTTGGTTTTATTATTCTCACATAATGGGAACGGGTTGAGCTACGAAGCTTACAAAGACAATATTCTTAAAAAGCACGCTATGGGACTGAAGAATATTTACACAAGGCTGAAGACCATTAATGCTGATATTACCTTCGAGCAACTACACAACAAGCACCACACGAGTATAACCATACCATTATGAGCGAACCGATAAAATATGTAATAACTGATGACCATGCACTTTTTCGTGATGGGGTAAAGGCTGCCCTTGCCTCTGTAAAAGGTATCATAAACGTTGGTGAAGCTGCCGATGGTAATGAGTTGCTCCGCCTGTTAGAACGTAAAGAAGTTGATGTGGTATTGCTAGACCTGAAAATGCCAGAAAAAGATGGCATAGAAGTATTGAAGGAATTAAGGCCGTTGTACCCCGGGTTAAAAGTGATCATACTCACTATGTATACTGATGATGAGTATGTGATACATATGCTGGACAATGGTGCTAACGGATACCTTGTTAAGAATACTGCACCTGAAGAGATAGAATTAGCCATTAAGACTGTACAGGATAATGACTACTACTTCAACGAGCATACAAGTAAGGCGCTACTTTCAAAAGTGGTAAAGAAAAAAACAGTAGTACCACAGTTTAAAGATGCTGATCTAAATGATAGAGAAAAAGAGATACTGAAGCTTATATGTGCAGAGCTGACCAATGCTGAGATAGCTGAAAAAGTATACCTGAGTACCAGAACCGTTGAAGGTATAAGGGCAGGTATGCTGGAGAAGATAGGTGCCCGCAATACAGCAGGATTGGTATTATATGCCGCAAAAAAAGGAATTGCTTGATAGTTTATTGAGTTGTTTATTAATAGCTGGTTTATAAATTGCTTGTTTTCAGGTGTTTACCCAACTAAAATACAGTATATGCCTATCTATACATGTATTGCTACATAATCACTTTTTGATTTTCGTTTTACCTGTACTCTTAAAGCCAACCTGCTCTCAAGTAAGTTGGCTTTTTTGTTAATGGTTGGTTACCGGTTGGTAAACCTGCCGTTAACCGTTAACTATTTTCTCACTGCGCCTATTTACTGTTGCATATTTGTATGGCAAACAAACACAAACAAACAACAGAACAAACAAAGTGCAGGCAAGGATTTTCATACTATTTATTACGTTTCTGGGCATGAACACAGCTTATGCTCAAAATGTGGACGGTGCAGCTTCTCAGGCTGCCAACCTGCAAATGGAGAATGCGATAGAACTTACGATCATGAGTGGCGTATCAAATATGGATATTGAGTTTAACTCTCTGAATGATATGATCAACGGGGTAACAACTGCAAAACATGAGATCAGAGTTCGCTCTAACAAGAAATTTAAAGTTACAGTAAAGCCTTCTTCCAACAATTTCACTTACTCAGGCTCCTCCCTTATCGGTACATTGATGAAAGTAAGTACCGTAATGAAAATAAAGGTTACTGATAATCAGACAGGCGGTAGCCAGCCTTTAGCGGCACAATTACTGGGTTGGCAATCTTTCAGTGTATTCAATACAGCTGTTACTTTGCTTACCGGATGTAGTGCAGGAGGCAACCAGACATTCAACATTCAATATAAAGCCACCCCGGGTACGAACTGTGTTGCAGGTAGCTATACTACTGATATGGTGTATACTGCTACTCAGGAATAGTTTAATCAGCGATTAATATTTGTAAAATCTTCCAACTGATTTACAACTACTTGTATATAGGCATGTTGCATATTCTTTTTTTAGTAGATGTTTAGTATTTTTAACTGTCCTTTAATGCAGACGTTAATAACAGGTAAACGATACTTATTTTGTCTTACAGTGTAAAAAATAATTCATCAAGATCTAGCCATCCCTTATCAATAAGAAAAAAAGTCTGGAACAAGGCAGCCGAAATGCTCGGCCACCCGCCTGATACCTGGCGCAAAGACCATACAGGCAGGCCAATGAACTGGCAGGAATACATGAACCCTGAATGCAATAACGGGTGGAAAATTGTACACATTACAGCAATTGAGGATGGTGGTACTGATGAGCCTGATAACTTAAGGGCACAGAATATACATAGTTAGTCACCCTCTTCCAGTTCAAAAACATCTTCTACTTTAAGTTTGAAGTATCTGGCTATTTTCATTGCCAGAATGGTAGATGGGGTGAACCTGCCCTTCTCGATAGACAAGATGGTTTGTTTGGATACACCTACAGCATCAGCCAGATCGGTCTGGCTGATATTATGCCGGGCACGTTCTACCTTTATCGTATTCTTCATGCCCCCTTATTTTGCTATAAATGTTTTGTAGGCCATAAGCCCTAATAATATTGCAATAATGCTGAAATAAAGAATGTATTGCCACCCTTTCTGTTTGTTTGGCTTAGGCAGGGCAATATCAGGATGGTTGGAATATTTAAATACACCATCGAAATAGATGCCGAGATGAAATATGATATGGTACATTAATAAACAGAAAGTAGGTATGATTAGCAGGCTACTGGCATCAAATTGCATATCTACAGCTACCCAAGCCGTGATAGCTATACTTAGCATAGATGCCATAGACATTGTGAAGGCCACACGCATGGCAAAACCTCGCACTGCCTGTACCCGTTCGTCATCGTTACGCTCTTTGCTGAAGGCCATCATATATAGCCCCATGAGTATGACCCACCAGTAAAGGAGGCCGTGTTGACCTGCATCAAAACCGGGTATTAACTGCAGATGAACATAGTTATTGACCAATAAAGTGACAGTGCCTATAGCGGCTACTACCATTCCGGCAACCTTGCTGCCGTATCCTGACATTCTACCTAGATTGAACATAATGTTGAGTTTTTATGTGTTGAATCAAAGGTAATGTATTGTTTTTAAAAAGTAAAGTATGTTGGTATTTATATACAAAAAGACACGTAAATATTTTATAATGTGAAAGTTTGGTCGTATATTTGTATTAACAAAGACGCACTAAATGAACTTCAAATTCGATAGCTTACTTGAACTGCTTAGATACTTTAAAGATGAAAAGACTTGTTACGATTTCTTAGAGCATCAGATTTGGCATGAAGGCAAACCCGCTTGTCCTCATTGTGGTTCTTTGCATGTCTATACTCGTAAAAGCAGAAGCAAAAAGCTTGCCGAACAAGGCATCAACGAATACAAGTGTGCTGAAAAGGGTTGTAACCAAAATTTCACTCCTAAAGTGGGAACTATATTTGAAAGCTCTAAGCTGCCTTTACAGACTTGGTTTGCTGCAATATGGTTGTGTACTACTTCATCTAAGGGAGTAAGCTCTAACAACCTTGCAAAGCAGTTAGGTATCACTCAAAAATCAGCATGGTTTGTACTGTCTCGTATTCGTGAAATGCTAAAGGTGAATAACTCTGACTTGCTTAACGGTATGGTAGAAGCTGACGAAACTTTTATCGGTGGTAAGAACAGGAATAAGAGCAAAGCTAAGAGAGCCGAATTAAAAGCAGCGTCAGGAAAAAAGGGTAAAGGTGTTAAACCTACAGACGGCAAACAGGCTGTATTAGGTCTGCTACAGAAAGACGGTAATGTGCGTACTTTCCCTATGAAAGATGCCAGTAAGGAAACTTTGTACCCTATACTGGACAGCAATATAGATAAGGCTGCAATCCTTGTAACTGATGGATGGCAGGCATATAAAGAGAAAGGTAAAGAGTATGCTCAACACGTTATCATTCGCCATGATAAAGACGAATGGGTTAACGGTCAGTTCAGCACTAACAGTATTGAGGGCTTTTGGTCTCAACTGAAACGCGGTATTGTGGGCGTGTATCACTTCACCAGTGCGAAGCACTTACACCGTTATTGTGATGAGTATTCTTACCGTTATAATGCACGTAAACTAAGCAGTAAAGAGAAGTTCAATCATGCGATTGCTGCTGTAGTTAGAGCGAGGATTACGTATAAGGAGCTTACCGATTAACAAAATATATATTTTACAACGGTGTAAAATCCTTATATTTGCATAACAGCGATGCCGCCGTTACTCCTAATGAGAGAGCGCAGGCGGTCATCTAAGCCCGACATTTTTTGATCGGGCGACTGTTGGGAATAAGGTGGAGGCAGCGGGAGTCGAACCCGCATTACTAAGGCGCCAACCCATAGTTTTTAACCACAAATACCCCCACACGTTATTTAAGCCGAACTTAACCGTTCGGTTTTATTTTTTGTACAAGCGGCTTTTCCAACGCTCTTTTATAAGCGTCTTTCGGTTCAGGACTGCCATCATAAAGGTCAGGCTGAAACCATTTTTTTAAGCCATAATGCCACTCTCCGTGCCATTCTACACGCTCAAACGTCACGCCCTTATCAATCTTTTGTTTTAGTGTTGCAGCTAGGTTACTCACCAGCTTCGCAAGTTCAGACTGTGTCCGTACAAATCCTTCTTCTTCATTAATATAAAGCGATAAGTGTGTCGTTGTAGATATTAAACCATTTTTAAGTAATACGTACTCCACCTTTTTTGCTAAAGGCCATGCAGTAGAATACTCTTCGTTTTTACTTCTTTCTGAATTAAATATATCACCAGGAGAGCTAAGCGTTTTTATGCGATTCTCTGCATCTATTATAGCTCTCTGTAGCTCTTGTATTTTCTCTTTGCTGCTTGCAATAACATCCTCATAGTGCTTAATAAGCACTTCGCGTTCTATGTTATATAAGTTATCAGATGTCATGCCTAATGATTATTTAGACCAAAGTTAGGGGAAAAACTAATACAACGAGCAAAAAATTTAATTTGATATGAATTTAAAAAGGTTTAATTTGCCTCGCAAAGCGAAACAAATTAAAAAAGTAAATATTTTCTGTAATATGTACCCTAATATCGCTATTAGTATCTTTATAGTATGTCAGAGAAGAAAAAGAGGAAAATTCGCGACAAGGACAACGAGAGACCACTCAAAATAGAGGGTGAATTTCTCGATGTGTTCAAGGTCGTAAAAGAGGACAAAGAACGCCGCGACAAAGAGCGCAAAGACGAGAAAGAAAACCAGTAAGTGCGTGATGTTGCATTATGCAACATTTTACAATACATTTATGTTATAAGTATACAATAGCCATGGGAGAAGATATTGCTAGTGTCATAGAAGCAATTAACAAACTTATAGCAACACTAATCAATGCATTTGGAGCACCATTTACTATATTTCTTATTTTTGCAGTGCCAATAGTTACGTACTTGTGGAAAAGGTATAATAGCAGCAAAAAGGAAAAGGTGTATGATAAATTAATAGACGAAAAGGATGAGACTATTAAGCGAATGAAAGAAGAGGTGAAAATGTATCGCATACACTTTTTTAAAGAAAATGGATGGACTGAAGAAGATGTTGACAAGTATATAAAATGACCTTATGCCAAGCTTTTATTTAATATTGATTATTATATCTATAGTAGTTGTAAATCTGCTATTGGGGCTTCATCATTTGAAGATGAGAAGGCATTACAGCAGCCTATACAGGGCAGAGCGTACTAAGTCACATTTTGCTAAGGCTAGGAATGAAATGATGAGGATGGCTGTTGAAAAGAGCATTGATATAAGCACTAACTATTACAAGGCTTTATATCACTTAAATACAGTGATTATGAGGAATCCCGACTCGTATTCTGAAATAAGCAAAGAGTTGGAGGCTGCTATGATGAGCTTAAATACTTCTCATGGAGATGAGGAGGTTACATTGCAGCTTACGGAAAATGAAAAGGAAATAAGCTTATTGACTGCAAATGCTTTTAGTCATATTGTTGTTGACTATTCACCATTCTTAAGAAACCTGTATCGTGTTGGTCGTTTTTTGATAGGATCTGATTATACAAAAGACCACTTATTTTTTGGCACTATAATAGTTAAGGAAATTGAGAAACGTCGGGCTGAAAGGAAAATAAAAGCCGCCCAAAGCAAGCTATATCAGCTTTCAAGCAATTTTGCGTTAGCGCAATAAGTTTTCAATAATTAAATACTGGTTGGTACAAAACTTGAAGGTAATTAATCACTAGTTTACACCCCCTTACATATTACAATTTTCCTTGGTGTCATTTGGTATATAAATACCAGTATGTTTTACCTTTTTGAAAGCAAGCTTTACTTAATTTGTTCTTTTCTCATCTTGTAGTAGGCTAGTAGAAATGGCATGCTATTCATCAGGTATGAAGAATGTAAGCAGGGTTTTTAGCCAGTCGGCCATAAAATGAACGCGTTTGGCTTTCTCGTTCGTTTGGGCAATAATAGATACGATGTCGTCTTTATACCTGAATACAACAAACATTGAAAAATAAGGGCTCTGGCTGCCGTCTGGTAAGTCGAACCATGATGTGCTGTCGTAGTATTCATCTTTGAGGGTACATTGTACTATAGCATAAGCACTCACAAGGCTGTCTTCTTTCTGTTTGTACTCATGCTTTATGGTGTGGTACTCATTGGTGTACGCAGCTATTGTGGCTTCATAGAACTTTAAAACATGCGAGGTGTCATTGTTTATATACTTAGTGATGATAAACTCATTATCATATCCCGGATATTTGAAGCACAACTCTTTAGTTTCAGTATAAGGAATATGCAGGGTGCGGCATTGTACCTTTTCTGCGCCTTTCGGTAGTTTCAAAATGATGCTGTCCGGTTGTGCATAGGATATGGCCGTAGAACATATGAATGTCAAAATGGTAATAAGCTGACGCATAGATCTGCTTATTTAAAAATATCTGCAAAGCCATCCATATTCCAGGTGGTGTCGTTGCTTACTTGTACCATTTTCAGCCCGGCGCGTTGCGCCTCAAAGTCGTAAGAGAGCTCTATCAGGCTGTCGCTGCTGCGGAAGGTCATAGCCTTTGGTGTCACCTCACTGAGTGTGACGGTATACGGCCCGGGGAAGCGCATCTTAGGTATATCAGGAATGATGATGGTGTTGTTGTCTACAATATTCAGTTCCATTTGTGGCTGCACAGATTCTACGGGGAAGTGGTTGAGCGGGTAGCCCAGTTTTCTTTTAGAGAGTATCAGGTTCCATTTATGGCTGCCGCTCATACGGTCGGCACCGCTCGTAATGGTTACGGTTTGTGTAGCAATACCAGTGAAGCCCTCAGCCTCCATGCTTACAGCATAGGTGCCGGGCTCTGTATATTTATGATGCGCTTCTATACCAAATACGCTCAAAACCGTACCATCGCCAAAGGTGAACTTCAGCCTTTGCTTTTCTGTAAAGTTGCTGGTGAAGCGCATGTTCGCATGTATATGCTGGTGGCCATATACGGTGAATGCAGGGGTTATCTCTTCTTCTATGGTAATGTTATCGCCATCATCTTTTTTCTTCTTACATGCTGTATAGGTAGTGGCCAATGCTGCCAATAGTACCCACGTCATAATTTGCTTCATCACTATATCTTTTTTCGGTAACTATAAAGATAAGGGTAAGAGTTGATTTGGTTGGGTTTAACCTGACATTTATACAAGTCTGCTTATTTTGTGCTTAAGAAAAAACCCGGCATGTGCCGGGCTAAAATCTATACTTATGAAAACCTCATTGTTTAGACTAGTCTAGTCATTGTCATTTTCTTTATTGTAGGTGCCTGCCTTTTTCTGGATGGTATTTTTATCTACCTCTTGCATATTATCCAATTGAGCTTCGGCACCGGTAGGGCGGGCAGGTGTTTGTGATGTTACATTTTCATCTGTTTCTTTTTGCTCTTGATGAGATTGCCTGTTTTTTTCTTTTGCCTCTTGTTGCAATTCTTGTTTTGTCTTTTTATCGTTAGCCATAATATCCTCCTTTTTTAATGGTCAAGATCGACAAGCTGAGTTTGTTTATTTACCTCCCTTATCACCTTATCCAAATCGTTACATACTGTTCTAACATTTTCAAGTATGATTTTGTTGGAAGGATCGGCATAATTTTCCTTATTAAATATCTCTGCCATGCCAAGAATGCGTGCTACCTCGCTACGTACTTTGTGCGAATGCAACCAGGCAATATGCTTTAGCCGTTCGTTTTGTTGCTCTATGGTATTAACATATTTCCGTCGTTCTGTAACATTTTTCATGAATGCTGTTACAGAGGTAACCTGCCCTGTGTCATCGTCATGTACGGGGTAGAAGTTGGTTTCAAAATAGTAGGTTTCATTTTTGAATTCGAAGCTGTCGATTAATTGGCATGACTCATCGTTAAGTGCACATCTATAACAACGTTCGTACTCTTTCAAATTACCGGGCATTTGATGACTTAACACTTTGTCTCCGGGTTTTGCATCAATGCCTGAGAACATTTTTATCCCTTCAATAAAACTATTATTAGCATATATCAGTTGCAGGTTTTTGTCTACTGCCCAAATAATATCTTCTGTATTATTGATGATAGTATTCAATGTCCGTTCACTCTCTTTTATTTTACGCTGTAGCTCATGGTCTTCTGTAACATCAGTAAAGTAGATAGACAGGCCATTTTTTACCGGATAGATATTTACAGACAACCATTTTTTTAAAATATTAGAATACTCTTCGAATTGTGTCGGTTTTTGATCTTTGAGTGCTTTCCTATATTGTTTATAAAACTTCTGCTCTTTGGCCTTGGGGAAAAACTCCCAATAATTACGTCCTAATATGTACTCTTTTGTTGTACCATATAGTTGTTCAAAAGCTTTATTCACATACAGGAAGTTGAAGTCTTTGTCAAGAGTCAGGAATCCATCTGTAATGGTATCCATTACCATTTCCAGCTCTTCAGCTTTTTCCTGTAGTTTTTTCTGAGTTGTACGAAGTTCTGTTATGTCTGATGTGGTGCCGGTTATAAAGTCGGGCTTACCATCAGGTTTTCTTGACAGGTGCCCTTTACTTAGTACATATTTTGTTTCTCCATTGTTGTTTATGATCCTGTATTCTGCCTCTGCATAGTCTGTTTCCAGTAGTTTTTTTATCTGTGCTTCCAGTATATGTTTATCATCGGGGTGGATCATTTTTCCATCCAACACGCCTTTGGAGCCGATCAGTTCTTCAGGGTTGATACCATAGATATTTTTAGAGGCTGCGTTCGCATAGGTAATGGTTTGGTCATTTACATTGCGCGACCATATCATCTCGTTTACTGATGTAAGGATGCCATCCACGATCTTCCTGTTCTGCTCCAGCCTGTCTGCCAGTATTTTATTCTCGTTCTCGGCTCTCACTTGCTCATCTACATCGTTTGCTATGACCACTTGTGTTGATTTGCCTTTTTGTATCGTTCTGTATGCTACTATATGCACATAGAAGTCTGTCCCGTCCTTTTTACGGTGAGGCCATATACCAAAATCATGATAGCCTGTTTTAGGCTGGTGGGGTAGTACTTTTTGTAATTTAGGCACCTCTTCAGGCGGTCGGATATCTTTTATGGTCATAGCCTGAAACTCTGGTAAACTGTAGCCATATTTCTTAATAGCTGCATCATTCACGGTAATGAATCTCATGGTAGCTACATCATAAACGAACATAGGCATCGGGTTCTCCCTGAACATGCGATGATAATCAGATACCTGCACATGTTTTCTATGCATTTCTTCTGCACAGTTCAGAATGATTGGTATCGTCGCTGCTGTGACATCAGTTTGTGCAATACACAAGCCTGTATAGTTTATTAAAGAGCGTATTTGGTTACAACAATCTACATCGTTTGCTATAATGATGAGCGGCACAGAATAACTATTGTTGCAATCTGCTATCAGTTGTTCGGTTTCGGGAGTGAACTCTTCCAGTAGAATAATAACATTGTCAATATCTTCCAGCTTTTGCCAGTTCTGGTCAACTTTCTTCTCTATAACGGAGCGTATGTGGGTATTACTGTCGCTAATAGCCTTTATTACTTGCTCACTCATATCACCTCCGCTACTCAGCATTAGTAACATATCTCCTCTTTTTTTACGTACAGTCAATTGATCTACTTATTTAGGTAACAGTAGTGCACTTTATATGTTTAGGGTACAATGGGATAATGATAATAATGGTCTACAACTTACAACTAATCAAGTTGTTATCATAAGTTAGTTTGCTTCTAGACAGTTGTTGTTCAGATTAATGTATAAAGAAGCTATTTTGTTTAGAGTATATATGCAGCATAATTCTATGAAAAAAGCCCCCGGTATCTCCGGGGGCTTTACAGTCTACAATGAGTCCCTCAAGATCAAAAACCCTTAGCGTAAGCAACAGGTTCGTGATGGCTGAGACACTTCATAGTCTTCATAAGTCTTTCGCCCTCTTCTTCTGTAAATACATATTGCAATACGGGCTCGTATTTTATATCAGGGCTGCCGTTCTCTTCGCCTACTTTATAACCATTGTATTTGGTTACATAATACAGCGGAGTGTTCAGCAGCTTATCGTGCATGTCTTTGTTAGCTTCTACAGTATATACCGTGTCAAACTCTTTATTGTAAGCCTGCATAGTACCGTCAACAAGCAGGAACATCGAATTGTGGTTATACGGAGATTCATGAGGCTCTGCCCAGTTGAACTGAGTGCCATCACGAAATGTAAATGAATAGTAACTAAACGGTGGTGCACCGGTTCTGCCTGCGGTAGGAAGATATGCCAGCAAGTATGTTTTATCCTGCTCCTTCACTGGCCACCAATACCATGTGCCTGCCGATACTCCTTCTTCATTCACAACTCGGTTCATGAATACATTACCTACAACCACTGTTGTCAGCGAATCATGGGTTTTTCTAAGGTCTTCTATTTCTTTTTCGGATTGTATGCCGGGGTTAGCATTAAAGTAGTATGTCTTGACGTGGTGCAAACGATTACTTGAGATATACTCAACAGGTGCCTGCCTGGTCCAAGCAATGCCATAACAGTTCTCCTCCTGCGCAGAAAGGTGTGCAGGGGCTATTGTTAATAGTAAAAATAATATGTAAATGAAACGGTACACAGTAAGCCAAATATACTTAATGTTACCGTAATGTTATGTTATTGTTACGTTATTCTACAGTTATTGTTAATTGATAGACATATTTATGGCATGTATTTACCATTAAGGTGTTTTTTATGCCATTTTTTAATTTGATTCCTTAATAGTACACTTAGTGCCTTCCATTTCAGGGCCGGCGAATTGTAGTTCTTTCTGCCGGCAATCGAATATGGCAGAGCTTTTATCAGAGGTATTGAACTCATATGTAGCTACCTGCTTCCCGTTTTCCGGATGAGTACATATACAGTTGTACTTTGTTCCGTTGCAGGAAGTACTGAAGGTAGTACCAATTGTCAGTAATAAAGGGATGATATATCTATTGAGTGAATATGGCATCACATTTCTAAAGTAGCAGCAGCTTTCTTAAAGCCTTTCATCATTTCTTCCGCGTCTGCTTCATTTTGCAATATGAAAGATATGATAGCTACAAACATCATCTTTTCATTGCTGTAAAAATAGCAAGTGCTCTCGCCCAGTTTCTGTTCTTCCAGCATCAGGTCGCCCTTATAAGTATAGAACTCTTTGCTGCTATGTGTTTCTGTTGATTTTTTAAAGTCGATAGTAAATCCATAGTCTCCCAGGCCTGATTTAAAGCCTGTAAGAAAGCCACGGTGGAGCTCTTCTTTATCATCAGGCATTTCATCCCCTGCGCTTTTTTGCAGTACCATGAGCTTTAAGTTGCTTGAGTTCTCATTCTCAAAGTCAATGGTCTCGGTTTTGTTCTCTACACCTTCTATATCATCGCCTGCTACTTTCATCTTCCAGCCTTCAGGCATACTTACTGTATATCCGGCCAGTTTGCTGGTTTGTTTGTTTTGTGCCATTGCGCTGAGTGCTATCATACAGCATAGCAGAGTGAGTTTGATGATCTTCATGTTTTTAAGTTTATAGTGTTGCTGCTGCTTTTTTAAAGGCTTCCATCATGGGGTCTTTCGCCTCTTCGTTAATAAAGGCATATGATATGGCTGCTGCAAAAAGCACACCATCGTTTATGTAATAATAAGAAATGGACATGCCAAGATCGGTGCCGTTTTGAGACATGGTGCCGGTGTATTTATAGAACTCTTTTCCGCTTACTGTTTCTTTAGTCACATCATAGTCCAGTTCTATATTGTAAGCTTTAAGTCCTGATACCATAACCCCGTATATCTCGTCAAACACTTCTTTTTTATCATCAGGCACAGGTACATCGCCGATCGCCTGTGTCATAAAGCGAATGTTGCTGCCGGTTGCATTCTGAAAAGTGACCATCTCTGATCTGCCCGTTGCGCCCGGTATAGAATCGAGCACTTGTAGTTGCCAGCCTTCAGGCATGCTTACGGTGAAGCCCGCCATTTCGCTGGTGTGTACTTTTTGTGCAAATGAGGTTACTGCCAGGCAGCATATCAGTAGTATAAGTTTACAGGTTTTCATATCTGTTGATTTTAGAATATTTATTTCAGGCTAAGATAGACAAATGGTAGTAATCACAGAGTGGCTTTGTCAGGATGAATTGCCAATTATAACGATGAATAAATTTCCGTTTTTTTGAGAGATATAATTCATTGATAACTACTATAATTATATAGTCTGCAGACAGCTAAATGTAGTTCATGTCTGTTTATGCATTAAACAATATGTTAATTTGTGGCTACTAAATCCATTTTATAGGGTGTTTTCACCCCCCTGTCGTCTTTGAATTTTTCGTTATCAAATTAAAAACAAGCATTTTAGGGGTAGTGTGATGAAAACCCTTGCAGTAAAGGGATATAGCCGTAATGCCATGATTTAACAAGGTGAAAAAAAAGGCAGTAAGAAGGCTTTTCAACTGCAATAGCGAATATTTTTATAATATAGGGTATTAATAATGGAATCAGAGTATTAGATTTGTCTTAACAAATAATTATAGTTTACAGTATGATTTATAGAATATTAACCGGCGTACTGTGCTTTTGTGCCGTGGGTACATTACAGGCACAAGTTCTGCAAAGCGGAACTCTAGTAGATGTTAAGTCAGGTACAAGTATCGTTACTTCAGAGGGTATAGATATAAATACAGGTGCAGAGCTGAGAAACGAAGGTTCTATCACTTTTGCAAAAGACCTGAATAATAACGGAGTTGCCTTTATCGGTGGTGATATGATCGCTGCCGGCAGGGTGCAGCAAACCATTGGCGGGTTAGATTCTCTTTCATTCAACAACCTTACTGTAAACAACAAGGCAGGTGTAACATTAGGCAGCAAATCGTCTATTACCAATCGCCTTACAATGGAAGAAGGGATATTCACTACATCAGAGCTTACTCCTGTGATCCTAAAGCCTACAGCAGAAAATTTTGCTGAGCATAGAAGTAGTTATATATCAGGTACATCAATAATGGAACCAAGGAATATAGGGACTAACGCACTTGACTATATGGGTGTTGCCATCAGTGCAGGTGATGATCTTGGTAATGTGACTGTTGTACGTCGTACGGGCAACAATGCTGTGATGCAAATAGGTAACAGTGAGACGATTGAGGCTAACTGGGATATTGAAACCTCTACTGAGAACCCTGCAGGACACGACCTTGCTCTTAGCTGGGTAGATCCTTTAAACAACAATCTGGACATTCCGAGAATGAGTCTCTATGGCAATGTATACTTTGATGAGGCAAGATATGTGAAACTGGACGCGAAAGTATTGACCATTGAACCTATATCGCAGAAGCTGACCACAGGTTTGGTTACTTACAGCCGTACTAATCTTGATTATATCAACAGGAGGTACACCGTATCAGACTTTATTGCGCAGCAGGACGAAATGCCTATAGCAAGGATAACTACATGGCCAAACCCTGTAACTGACAGGATACATGTGTTGCTGGAGAATTATGAGGTATTTGCTACAGCAGTGAAGATCGCTATTACAGATGAAACAGGTAAGATATACCACACAGAGGTACATCCTTTGAATGGTAATATAATTATCCTTGACAATCTTGGATGGTTACCGAATGGTTTGTACAGGCTTATTATCAGCCGCGGACTTAGGTACCAGGTATCGAACTTTGTAAAAATCAATAATTAAAATCTAAGCCACTTTAATAACAAAAATCAAGCTACATATGAAGCGTCTTTTATTATTTGTCTCAATTTTAGTAACAGGAGCATTACAGGCTAATGCCCAGGTGCTGATCGATAAGCAAGTGCAGATGGTCGGCAGTACCGATGAAAACAAGCAGGTTACTGGCCTTGCCTCGCCAAATGGCATGACAAGTGCTGCTAATGCAGATGTTGTAATGCATAATGGTTTGACCTATGCAGTAGCAACAGGTACAAACAATGAGTTTGCTGTTACACTACCATTAACAGTGCCTTACAAGGCAGGTCTTGTTGTTAACTTCGTATCTAACCAAAACAACACTGGTAACGTTCAGCTGGACGTAAACGGCCAGGGTCGTATACAGATACTAAAGAATAGTAACCAGACACTTGTTCAAGGTGATATCCTGAACGGTCAGCTTGTTACTGTTATATACGATGGTACAAACTTCCAGGTGGTAAGTGAGCTGGCTCAGGCGGGTAACTTTAGCGGTACACTTGATGGTGAGATCACCGGTACACAAAAAGCTACAGTGATTAAGCCGGGTGCTGTTACTACTCCTAAGATAGCTGACCTTGCAGTTACCAATGCAAAGATCGGTACCAATGCTGTTACTACAGATAAAATATTAGATAACGCTATTACAACATCTAAGATCCTTAACTCTAACATTACTACAAATAAGTTAGATGATGCTTCTGTTGTCAATATTAAATTAGCTGATGACGCTGTTTCTACTACTAAAATACGTGATGCTAATGTTACTACGGCTAAGATCAACGATAATGCAATTACCACTCCTAAGATCGCTAACGCAAACGTTACGTCTCTGAAGTTAGGTAACAATTCAGTAATTACTTCTAAGATAGCTGATGCAAATGTTACAACTATCAAGATAGCAGATAATGCAGTAGTAAATGCTAAGTTGGGTAACAACGCAGTAACAACTGCTAAAATTCAGGATGCTAATGTTACTACAGCTAAGATCGCTGACAATGCTATCACTAACGGAAAAATTGCGAACAACTCTATCACTACTAATAAGATAGTTGATGCAGGTATTACTACAGCTAAGATCAATAATAATGCAGTAACCTCTGCTAAGATCATTGATGGTTCTATCACAACAGCTAAAGTTGCTGATAATTCTATCATCAATGCTAAGGTTGCTGACAATGCAATATCTACTTCTAAAATACAGGATGGTATTGTTACAACCCCTAAGATCGCTAACGCAGCAGTTACTACGGATAAGATAAACGCTACAGGTACAGCAAATGCTACTACTTTCCTTCGTGGTGACGGTTCATGGGTTGCACCAACTACTTCACCTACTGGTGCAGCTGGTGGCGACCTTACTGGTACTTATCCTAACCCGACAATTGCGGCAAATGCGGTAACGACACTTAAAATAAATGACAACGCAATTACTAATGCTAAGATGGCTGACAACTCTGTAGGTAATGCTGAGATCATGCCTAACTCAGTTAACACTGGTGAGCTTGTTGATGCTTCAGTTACTTCTGCAAAACTTGTTGACGCTTCAGTTACAACAGCTAAGATCAACAACAATGCAGTAACTTCTGCTAAGATCGTTGATGCTTCAATCACAACAGCTAAAGTTGCGGATAATGCAATAGTAAATGCTAAAGTTGCAGATAATGTAATATCTACTGCTAAGCTTCAGGATATGAGCGTAACTACTGCGAAGATAGATGACGCAGCAGTTACTACAGGTAAGATAAACGCTACAGGTACAGCAAATGCAACTACTTTCCTTCGTGGTGACGGATCATGGTCTGCTCCAACGACTACACCTAGTGGTGCAGCTGGTGGCGACCTTACAGGTACATATCCAAACCCGACTATTGCTAATAATGCAATTACTACAGCTAAGATCAATGATGGTGTAGTTACTACAGCTAAGTTGGCTGATAACTCAGTAAGTATGGCTAAGATCCAAGCTAACGCTGTAACTACGGGTAAAATTGTAGATTTTGCGGTTACTACTGCTAAAATTGAAGATGAGGCTGTTACATTTGATAAAATAGCTGATAACGCTGTTGATAATACGCATATTGCAGACTTCGCTGTTTCTTCAAACAAGCTTGATGATGATGCAGTTGTTAATGCTAAACTTGCAAATAATGCAGTTTCTACCATAAAAGTTCAAGACAACGCAATAACTACTGCTAAAGTAGCTAACGGCGCGGTTACTACTCCTAAGATAGGTGCTACGGGTACAGCAAACGCTACTACATTCCTTCGTGGTGACGGTACATGGTCTGCTCCAACGACTACACCTAGTGGTGCAGCAGGTGGCGACCTTACAGGTACATACCCTAACCCTACAATTGCTAATAATGCAATTACTACAGCTAAGATCAATGATGGTGTAGTTACTACAGCTAAGTTGGCTGATAACTCAGTAAGTATGGCTAAGATCCAAGCTAACGCTGTAACTACAGGTAAGATCGCAAACCTTGCGGTGACCACTGCTAAAATTGAAGATGAGGCTGTTACATTTGATAAAATAGCTGATAACGCAGTTGATAATACGCATATTGCAGACTTCGCTGTTTCTTCAAACAAGCTTGATGATGATGCAGTTGTTAATGCTAAACTTGCAGATAATGCTGTTTCTACTGCTAAGGTTCAAAACAGTGCAATTACTTCTGCAAAGATCGCAAACGGTGCTGTTACTACAGGTAAGATAGGAGCTACCGGTACTGCCAGCGGTACAACATTCCTTCGTGGTGATGGAACATGGGCTGCTCCTACTGCTACAGCAACTGGTGCAGCAGGTGGTGACCTTACAGGTACATATCCTAACCCGACTATCGCAAATGGTGTAGTTGGTACAGCTAAGATCATTGACGCTAACGTAACTACTGCTAAGCTTGCAAATGGTGCTGTTACAGAAACTAAACTGGGCGCAGGTGCTGTTACAGAAACTAAACTGGCTAATAGTGCAGTTACGGCTGCAAAAATTGCTGACGCTAACGTAACTAACGGTAAGCTTGCTAATAATGCAGTTTCTACAGGTAAAGTTGCAGATGCAGCTGTTACCTCAGCTAAAATTGCTAACAGTGCTGTTATTAACGCCAAGGTTGCTGATAACGCAATATCTACTGCTAAAATTCAGGACGGTGCTGTTACATCTGCTAAGCTTGCTCCGGGTGTAATAAGCTCTGCTACTATTGCAGATGGTTCTGTTACTACAGCTAAACTAGCTGATAATGCGGTAACAACTGCTAAGATCAATAACAACGCAGTTACCAGTGCGAAGATCGCAGACGCATCAATTACTACTGCAAAAGTTGCTAACGGTAACATCATTAATGCGCATTTATCATCTAATGCTGTTAACGCTGATAAGATCCAGACTAACGCAATTACTACAGACAAGATCGCAAACGGTGCCGTTACTCTTGGTAAGATCAATACTACTGGTGCTGTAAATGGCGAGGTTCTTAGATATAATGGTACAAATGTTACTTGGAGCTCAGCTGATGAAGTAGCATATGCTACTGCTACTAACTATAGCGGTTCTGTAATAGCTGTAGTGCCGGGTGGTACTAACATCTCAATGCCTTCCGGTATAGTAAGTAATTCTGTTTCTGTAAGTGGTGCAGGTACTAACTTCACTGTAAATAAGACAGGTGTATACAGAATATCTTTCCAGATAAAAACTACTGCTGCTACTTTGGCTGCTGCCAGGGTTACAGTAAACGGTGTGGCTAATCCTACTTTAGATAATAACCCTGCTGCTGCACGCAACAGTTACAATGCTTCATCAATGGTTAGCCTTACTGCCGGTGATGTTGTAAGACTTCAATTATATGATATAGCTGGTGCTGTTACGCTTGATGGTGGTGCAGGTGCACACATCGATATCGAGTTAATAGACTAAGACAAATAATAAGTAGCTTAATTTACAGGCGGGAGGAACGGAAGTTCTTCCCGCTTTTTTTTATGCTTATTAGTGTCTATTGTTTAGCTGTTGTATGGTAGATGCCATAGTATTGGCCATATGGTCGGCTTGAGTTTTTGCTCATTTCTGGATTACGAATGAATATACTGGCACTATCTTTTTGGTAGTAGTAAGCAACATCAATTGCAGTGTTAACAGCCATCTCTGCTCTATACCATATATACTCTGATTGTGTGTCTGTATATACATGTGTGGCATAAGAAGTGCCATAGCTGAAGAAGGTGTTTTCAGGCAACCATACTTCGTGTTCAGATTTTATATTCAGCGCAAGGTTGTTTTCATAATTGAACTTTAGTGTAGGGTTTGGAGCAGATGGTCCGTTGTGGCGCACAGTGCTATCAAGGTATATATGTGTTACGTTCCAACTCCTCATTCGGCTGAGTCTTTCAGTGCCAAGAGTAATATTTAGCTTATGTGATAATGTGAATGTAGAATCGGTGGTTGTAACACGTGCAGTTACGGTATATGCCTTAGGTTCGTAATATTCATGTATGGCTATATTAGATGTAGCTATCTCGTTATCACCAAAGCTCCATGTTACATATTGTAAATTGTGAGCCTGCACACTAAAGGTTAAAGGCGACATTACATACTCATCTCCTGAAACTAGGAGTGTTGGCTCAGATGGTGGTTGTGGAGCCTGATAGGTGTTGGTATAGCTGTAGGATTCTTTTTTCTGACAGCTTGCAGCTAAAACTGCAGTCGCCATCAGTCCGCATATTAATCGGGATTTGTACATCAGTATGGTGTTTGGTCTGGCTAATAAACGCTTAGTGTTTACTGCTTATTGTATATAACTAAAAACAGCGGGTGAAAACCCGCTGTTATATAATGTGTAATAATGGTCTTACTGTTTTATAAAGTTGGTACGCGTGCTACCCATGTCTAAATAATAGTTGCCCGATGGCAGGTTCGTTATATTTATGCTGTTATCTATTATCTGTGTATGCAGCACTGCTTTGCCCAATGCATTGTATATAGTGGCTCTGTCAGTATCTTTCAACCCTTGTATGTGTAACGTATTGGTAGCAGGGTTGGGGTATACGGTTATGCCTTGTTCAGTATGAAGGTTTACTACAGATGTAGGTACTACCAGTAATTTTGTACAGGTAGTATTATTGGTTTGCAATGTATCGATTAGTGTGTCGCTTGCATTGGTTACATCTATTTTCATACAAAAGTCCCACCACTGTGTGGGGAAGATGACAAATACGGGTGGAAAGTTTACCTGCATCGTATCTCCTGTTGTAAGTACTTTTTGGGAATAGTATAAGTAAGAGTCAACTGTAGTTCCGTTATCGAAAGGGAACATCATGCCATTGGCATATAGTGATAGTTTTATGGTATCACCCACTTTGATAGTATCGCCACCAAGGTGTGTAACAATACTATTCATATTAATGGTTCTGTTGTTTTGAACCATGCTGGTGTCTCCCAGCATGGTGAATTCCACTTTAAGATCTACTGAACGCTGCGCGGAAATCGTACTCACACATAGAAGTGTAAGCAGTAGGGTAGTTATAGGTTTCATAATATAAGTTTAGTGTAAATGTAAATTTACTTTTATTGCTTTTTGTAATGCAATTGTAACTAAGTAAAAACAGCGGGTGAAGACCCGCCGTGTTATTCTTACTAATCCCAAAAGAGTTAAGTATAGTAAAACCCCAAATCACGATCATGCAAATTCCCAAAGCTCGTTTCCTTTGGAATTTGGAGTTTGTTATTTGCTATTTGTATTGTCAGACCTTTATCTCAAAGCGTTTAGGTGGTGGCATCTCCCAGTCTATCTTGCGTTTAACGAGCCATAGCTCTTTTATCTCGCTTTTAGGCAGGGAGAATTGCGGATAGAACTCCTCGTTATCGCTGATGCATACAAAGCTTTGTTCATCTTCTTTGCGGAAGAGTCGCTTCACCATTATACGGTCTTCGGTAACTACTACATATATATAATACTGTGCGGTGCTGTTCCAGTAGTCGGGGTCAACATATTCTGCCACTACGTGAAAACCTTCTTTCAGCGTCGGCTCCATGCTATCACCACTTACTTCAAACACACGGTAGCGATCCCCACGGTATGGCATGTTAGGTACATTCATCACCTCCAGCTCTTCAGTAAAGCTGGGCTCCAGGTAATGTTTGCTATAGCCTGCCTGTGCACTGATGGGTACCACAAACAGCCCGTCTTGCCTGTTAGTGCCCAATGCTTTTTGCATACGCAGATCATCGCCGATGGTGCGCTCATTGTTAAAATGCTCGGCAGGATTATTATATGCCCCTCCGAATAATTGCTCAGTAGTTAGGCCAAGTGCTTTAGCTGCACGCAGCCGTATGGTCTCGTCCAGCTTCTCTTTACGGAAGTTATAGTATAGAGTACTGCGGGGTACGTTCAGGGCTACTGCCAGCCCGTTGACACCCATCTTATTGATTCTTGCTGCGTTCTGTAATGCTTCGCCTTCATGGATACTCATAGACTAATGTATTATGGTTAATTAAATTTAAAATAATTTTTGGACATTTGTACTAAATATGTACATTTGTTTAAACAAAGGGTATTAAATAATTAGTTGTTGTACAAATGTATAAATAATATTACAAACCAGCAACAGTGTAAATGAAAAAAGTTTCAGCCTTATTGTCTAAAGGTTGACATTAAAAATACGCTGTAAAAACTATCAGAAAACTATGAAGCGATCAAACGAAAAAGATGAAAATGCCCGCGGGGCTTACTTATCAGGCAAGACAAAAAAAATGCCCACTGTAGACACAAGCGGGCGTTTCAAAACAAAAAATAAAAAACACGTTACAAAGATAAAAAATTTATTGGATATAGAAGATTTCTCTATGAGCATGCTACATGTGACAGTAAACGTTTGGACAAAGGATGAAAACAGTGAAGTAGCACTTTGTCGTCCCTGCTTTGAGCAGTGGCTAAGCGATACAGGCAGGCTCGATTGGTGTATGGACGGTTTTGATGTAGAAGGTGGCCATACGCAATACTATGGTACCATGGCTATAGATGACTATTGGGAGAATGCAGACTATGATGTGAAGGTAAAAGACCTGCGCGACTATATGAACAGTGCGGAGGCAGCATAACCCTCCCGTCACTTCGTAACAGCTTCCCTGAAAAATAGGGAAGGGGTAAAAAGAAACATTTGAAAACATAAAAACTACTGATATGGAAAACAACATGTTTTACGACCATGTAAGCAGCTGGATAAACAGCTACTACAATGCGGATGCACTGATATGGCTGCGCCGGTTTATTGACAACAGTACACAACCCTACGAGGTGAAGGATCGCCTGCACCGGGAGGTAGACCGAAAAATGGCAACGCTGTTGAACATGCCGTACTTCACTAAGCATGATGACATGCAACTGCTGATGGATGAATATGACCACCCGCAGATATTTACTACCCGTTATGCTGCTACCAACAAGATAGTAGAACTGCGCCGTGCAGGGTATGACGTTCGTCTGCTTGAAGGTGGAGCTTTCTATCGCATACAACTCGTACAGCCCGCACCTATAAATCTGGTACCCTTATCGGCAGAAGGTGTGCGGCTGAGTGCTTAGCCCCTGTATACCGACCATCATGAAATAAAACGCTGAACCCTGTCAAGCTTTTTTATAAAAAACACATCTATTGACTGATAAGCCATGAACCAATGAATATGAAGATAAACTTAGACAACACTGCAGAGCAGGAGCTGAACTTTGCAGAAGCACTGGGCATAACCCCTACAAGGGAAGAAGAGATACGCGAAAGTATACAGAAACACTACCTGGCCTGCGAGGGTAATGATCTGGACGCCATCATGCATATATCCGGAGAGGTGCACAGCCCTAATGAACTGACATACGCTATGCTCTTTTATGGCATATGTGTAGGCGGTGCACATACCGAAGAGGAACTATGGAACAAACTGGTAGCATAAAAAAAGGATCAACATGAAAAAAGAAATGAACAACAAACAAAGGATATTACCGGCACCGCAACAGGACGGTGCGCAAACCATACTGTCATCACTGGTGATGAACGGGGATATAGGACAACTGACACCCGAACAGAAAGTAACCTATTACAAGCAGGTATGTGATAAGCTGGGGCTCGACCCCATGGCACAACCCTTCAGGATATTGAAATTGCACGGCAGAGAGATACTGTATTGCCACCGCGGTGGCGCACAACAGCTGAACAAGATGCACAATGTAAGTCATGAGATAAAAGCACGCGAAACAGTGAATGGCTGTTATGTAGTAACGGCACAGGCATCAACACCTGACGGTCGTAAGACAGAAAGCATAGGTGCAGTGCCGATACACAACCTGAAAGGTGAAGCACTTTGCAACGCCATGATGAAGGCAGAAACAAAAGCTAAACGCAGGGCAACATTAGACCTGTTGGGATTAGGTATGCCGGACGAAACCGAACTGCCGAATGACAGCACACCTGTAGAGCTGAATGTAACGGCACTGGCAGAGGAGGTTCAACCCGAATATCCTGAATCGCTGTTTTGGAATGATGAGGAACTGGCTAGGGTAGTGCATGAGTGTGAAGATGAAGCAGCACTACTCAGTCTGTACAACGATAACAAACAACGCATAGAAGCACACCCCGAACTGAAGCAACTGTTTACTGACCGTAAGCATGAGCTGAGGGGCAGGGTGGCAGCATAAAGAAGCATAGCAGGGCAACTCACCTGTAACACTATCTACCATGAAAAACTAATTGTCGCATTGGATTATTGCAAAGCCTGTGAATGGCAGGACGAAGCAATGATCTCCACACCTTAAAACTCCCTCTCCTTTAGGAGAGGGCTGGGGTGAGGTTTAAGTTCTTTGAAATATTGTTATGAGTATCAGCTTACAAAAAACATCAAGATCAAGCTGCCCATAAAGTAAAACACCGCAGCACCGAAGTTGAAGAACATGATGATGTAGTAAAGCTTGTTGCGCTTGGAATAATAGTGGCTGACCACCATACCCATTACAGCGAGTATGCCGTGTAGTATGGCAAAGTTGAGGGATTCAAAACTAAGCTCGTGAATATCACCAATGGGCATCAAATGTCCGGCATTCAGCAATACGAGTAATTGTACGGGTACATACAGCATTACAAAAGTGAACAACAGGCGCTGCATAACAGATGGTGGTGAGCCTATCTTTTTAAAAGGAGAAAGCCTGCTGACTATAAAATAAAGCAGAAGTGTAATAACAATACCTGCCGCGATGAGTGCAAAAAGCAAACTGCCATCTTTCATATGCTATGGTATGAGTGACAAGTGAAGATAAAAATTTCTTTTATCAGCCTTGGTGAATTACATCATCATAAACACAAAACTACCTGTGAAGAATATGCTGCCTGCCCATAAGGTGCTCGCTGCAAACAGGACATGCCATTTGCTGCGCTTCAACTGATAGCGTATAACAGCAACGGAAAGTACAGACAATGCTACATGCCCGGTGGTGAACAATAATTTGTAAGTGAGTATGGTGCTGTCTGGTAGTGCTACCTCTTCAAGAAAACTGTTTGCTTTCATCATGATCACATAACCGACAAACGGGTAAGCCGCGATAGCATAATACAGCAGTTGCTCCCATGCAGGCAAGCGTGTTTCTTTGGATAACTTACTGAAATAAGTTTTCTGATAAACTAATGTGCCGAACCCCCAGATGGTTATCAGTCCGAGAATGAATAAGAATACGGTTATGGCATACATACAATAAAGGTAACGGAAGAATATCTCTGTTATTGCTCCCTCTCTTTTGGAGAGGGTTGGGGAGAGGCTTCTAATGCTGCACTTTCAAAAACAATACGATCAAACCACAGGCATAGATGCAAGCCGCAAACAATGCACTTACAAAATAAACTGTATTGCGTTTGTTGCGCCTGCGCAGGTACCATGCTCCCGCTGCACCTAACACACTTATCACTACATGCCATATGCAAAACCAACTGATGATACGCACGGCGGATGCAGCAAGGCTTGTGCCGCCGGGAAGAGAGAATGCCAGAATGACCAACAGTAGTAAAGATAGCGGAGGGTAGCTTGCGATAGAGTAGAGTGTTTTGCGCTCCCAATCGGGTAAGGCAACATCTGCAGCGCGGCGACTATACGGGGAGAGTTCGTAACAGATGGAGGTGAAGCTGACCACAAACACGAAAGCCAAACCCACATAAAACAATACTCCTAATGTCATCCCCGTCATACTCATAACAATCACTATTTGATAGATATAAAACAAAAACGATACCAAAATGGGTAGCACTTGTTACAGTCATCATAAAAAACAGTTCTGTGACAGTAAAAACCTGCACTATTTGAAAACAACAAAAATTATTAACCATGAGTAAAATTGTACACACCCCCGTCCCCTCTCAAGTGGAGAGAAGTAAACATAGTTCCCCTCCTGTGGAGGGGTTAGGGGTGGGTCGTACAAAAACATTCACCCTTTTTAAAAAGTTTAACCATGAGTAAAAAAGAAAGTTATTGGTTCAGCCACGACAGCAACGCATCTACTAACCCCAAGCTGCTGGCATTGATACGTAAATACGGATACGAAGGCTATGGCCGCTGGTGGCGTGTGCTGGAAAGGTTGCGCGATTGTGATGAATATAAGTACGATATATCGGTGCCTTTTGCATGGGAGGTATTAGGACAAGACCTGATGATGGAGCCGCAGGATGCTGAAGCCTTTGTAAGGGATTGTATCGATTATTACCAGCTGTTGGAAACTGATGGGAAAAAGTTCTGGTCTGAGAGTATGCTGGACCGTATGGAGTACTGGGAAAAACGCAGAGAAGTATTACGCGAGCGTGGTAGAAGAGGAGCAGAGGTAACTAATGCTAAAAAGAAAAAGCAAAAAGAACAACGCTTAAGCGACGGCACAAGCGAAGAAGAGCTGCGGCATAAAACGGCAAACGATACTAAACAAAACGATACTAAACGAAACGAAACAAAACCAAACGACGATGAAGCCGACATCATCAACAACGAAGAGGTTTTTACAGAGACTAATAGTAGTACTGAACTGGAGCAACTGCGTAACCGAGCACTGAACGACGGGCAACGTTTTGTACTGCCATATGTAAGTACCGGAAAACTGAATAAAGAACAACTGGGCGATTGGCTGACGGCGTTCAATACCTGGCTCGAGTTTACAGGTGAGGATGTAAAGACCGAGCGCGACTACCGCAGGCACTTTGCCTCATGGTTCAGGTATAGGGATGTGCTGAAAGAAGACCCCCGAAAATACAATCCTGCCGGAGCAACAGTGCAACATGCAACTGCAACAAGCGCGCCACCGCCACCACAAGAGCCGACTGTAAAAAGAGAAAAGACCATGCCGCTGCCTGTGCTGCGCCACAACATACCCAAAGAGCAACCTAAGGGCAAGTACAGCAAGGGCAATAACAAATACGATATGCACTGGCTGAAGAACCTGCGTGATGAAGTAAGAAGTATGGGTGGGTAGGAAAAATAAACTGATGTTTGCTAACGTTGTAACCAACCTGAGAGTGTATTTAGATTGCTTCGTTCTGCTTGTCGCAGTACTCGCAATGACCATGTTTTCTTGAGAGGTGTTTGCGAACGTAGTGAAGCAATCTGAGTTTTGTTTTTAGGTTGCTTTGTTCTGCTTGTCGCAGTACTCGCAATGACCATGTTTTCTTGAGAGGTGTTTGCGAACGTAGTGAAGCAATCTGAGCTTTCTATTTAGACTGTTTCGCTCTGCTTGTTGTGGTACCCGCAAAAAAACAGAGTTTAGTATATTGATTTGTTATGCGCAAAACTGGATGTGTTTATATAATGTCTTCGCAAAACAAGAAGGTTTTGTATACAGGAGTGACTTCCGACCTTAAAGGAAGAATATGGGAGCACAGGAACAAGGTATACCCTAATTCATTCACGTCCAGATATAATTGTATAGTGCTTATATATTATAAATGCTATGAATTTATGCAGGAAGCTGTAGACGAGGAGAAAAGGCTTAAAGGTGGTAGCCGATTGCAGAAAGAGAAACTGATAAATGCGTTTAACCCTGATTGGGATGATTTGTGGGGTGAAATAGAGGGTTGGTAGTTAACATAATCATTGGTGTTTGCGAACGCAGTGAAGCAATCTGAGAGTGTATTTAGGTTGCTTCGATCTGCTTTTTGCAGTACTTGCAATAACCAGATGGTGGAACGTATTCACCTGAAAAAAATATCACCGAGGAATAACACTCTTTTGGTATCATTATTGCTAATAAGTGTAGAAAGACAAAAACCTTCAGATCTATGCAAAAGCTCCTGATACTTGTAGCCCTGTGTGCATTAAGTGTTGCTACAAATGCACAGAAAGCCAATTTCCAGTTCTCTCCATCATTCGCACTGGGTACTGCCACCTATTCGGGTACTGCTGTTAGCCAGACAACTATATTCAATGGCGGGTTGCGTTTGCGCTTTGGCGGAAATACACATAAATGGCAGATGGGTGTGGGGCTGGAGCTGTACAACTCAAGCGGTTCGGTATTGCGTACCGATACGTGGGGAGGGTGGACTTCTTCCTATTACGAGACCATCAACCGTGTGTATGTTTCTCCGCATGGCTACTTCGGGTATAAGATGTATTTGAAAGATAAGCTGGACTCGTACGTATATGCCGGTGGTGTAGTTGGTGGGGCATTCAATCCTGATGTATTGTTCTTCGGTAGCCAGGCAAGTGGGTACACAGGTGCAGATATAGCCTGGTTGTGGCCGGTGAGTAAAACGGTAACTGTGGAGATAAGCGAGGGCTTCCGCTATCTGAATGACAGGGGTACTCCTGACTGGCGTATGGGCGATGGCAGACAAACCCTGAACACCTATATGTTCATGACACACCTGGGCATCCGCCTGAACAAATAGCCAAAAGTTAATAGGTAGATTATGGTTATCTTGAACAGTATAACCAAAGACCTCTATTATGAAATATCTGTTCACCCTAAGCTTATTATGCTGCTCTCTAATACTATATGCTCAGCCCGAGTATAAGCTTACTGCAACCGTTGGAATATTGAATAATACATTCGCTGGTACTCCCGACCTTAAGGTGAATAGTACGGTTATGTCGTCGCTGGCAACTGATACTATTTGGTGCGCTCAGTAGCTTCGCAGGTGGTTTTTTATGGTTGCATTGGCTGGGAGAGAAAGTATTGCCATAATAGTTTTAAGCAGCTACAGTATTTTAAATATTAGTTTTGTATAATGTATTTCATCGCTGTCTACGATGATTTAATAAACAATTCGTAATTTGTAATGATATTGGTACAAGTAAACGAGATTATGAAAAGAATAGTTACTCCTCTTAGCAGCATTATACTTTTAGCCATTGTTTTCCTGTCGGGTACTATCAACTCCAGGGCAGCAATATATACCGCCATAGCCTCAGGCAATTTCAACGATCCTGCAACATGGCAGGGAGGGCAGGTGCCGCCTCCGGTACTTACTAACGACCAGATACAGATACAGGCATTTAATATAATACTGGACACGAACGTGATCATGACAGGCTCCAATTCGATATTTGAAGTAAATGCCGGCGGAAGTATCAGCCCGGGCCCGGGACCATTCTTTATTTCGTTGAGTGGTTGCGGTTTTAATGGTGATGGTACGATAGATATAGACAGCATGTATCTGGCAATCGGGGCTACACAATTCAATTACCTGGGCTCAATACAGGTAGAGAAGTTAGCCTGTGGTAATCTTGACTGCACGCAACCTGTAAGCATGAATGCTAAGCAGATATTACACCTTAAGGGTACTTTAAATGTAGGGCCGGGTACTTTACAGGTAGATAATAACGCACTCATCATTGTTGAAGGTGGTACGCTGCCTAAAACATCGGCTAGCCAGATAAGCCTGGTGCAACCATACGATGTGGAGTACCGTGGTACAGGAGATACTACAGGACTGGAGCTGCTGGGTGTAGGACTGAGAGAGATAAATGTAGCAGCAAATACAAATAACGTTATAGAACTGACGAACGACCTGACCATTGATTTCAGCTTAAGGTTGACTTCAGGCATTTTTGATCTTGGAGGACACAGGCTGACTTTCTCCGGCAGCGGAGACTTGCTAAACGGAGGGTCGGGCAATATAGCAGGTACGCCTACCTCAAGCATATTCGTTAATAATGCAGGAGGGCTTACCGGAGTATTGAACTTCCCGGCTACGGGTACTATGATGGATACTATATCGGTAAATGCCACATCAGCAGGTGCTACTGTAAAAACCGGTGGTGAGGTTGAAGTAAAACAGATGATACTATCTGCGGGTATGGTAGACCTTGGCGCAGGCAGGATGGAGATAGCATCGGGCGGAATGCTTACCGGAGGTAACTCAAACAGCTATTTTATAGCAACAGGTGGTGGTACACTGGCACAGAGTGTTGGCACATCGGGCAATACATTCTACCCTGTAGGGACAGCTACACATTATGCACCTGCTAAAATATACGGTAACAGTGGCCACACCGCTGATCCTGTGAATGTGAGCATCATGGAAGGAGTTTTTCGCGAAGTAACAACAGGTAAGGACATTGCAGCTACAGAGCCTGTAGTGAACAAAACATGGCTGATAACCAGTGGCAGTACTGCTACGGTAGATGTGGATGTAGAATTGCAATGGACCGTACCGCAAGAGATCAACTCTTTCGACCGTAATAAATGTTATGTGAGTACCAACTCGGGTACTAAATGGGAAGATAACACCGGTACAATGGCAGGTACTTCTGCAGGGCTGTTCACGCAAAGAAGAGATGATGTATCATCGCTGAATGCCTTTGCAGTGATAGATGAAGCCGCAGCAGTGACTGTTGGTGAATTAAGTAAAGTAGATAAGAGCATTGCCATATATCCTAACCCGGCAACTAATACACTGCACATAGACTATACAGGTGCAGTAAGTATATACAATATGCAGGGGCAATCAATGAGCGAGCAGCAGGTGACGAACGGAATGGTGGACGTAAGTAAGTTGCCGGCGGGAGTGTATCAGTTGAAGGCTGATGCAGGTACTGCACGCTTTACGAAGCAGTAGGGGATACTCGCTTTGTCAAATTATAGTCATGTAATATGTGTTTTGGGTAATATGGGGTAACTTGTAATAAAGTTTATGCCCATGAACCTGAGAGCTACACTAATTCTACTTTTGATTCTATGTGCGGCTAAAATGTCTGTTGCTATTGATTACAGGCAGGTTACAACCGGTTTGTACAGCAATCCAAATACATGGCAAGGTGGTGTATTGCCACCTGCAACAATTGCGTCTAATGACAGGGTAATTCTAAGCGCGGGCGATACACTCAGGCTTGATTCTAATATTGTATTCTTACCACATTCAAGACTTGAGTTTACTTATAATACTGTACTGGAGACGGTAGGAATAAACACAATAACCATGTATGGTAAGAGCGAGTTGTGGGGCGATGCCACAAGCCGTCTCAGTGTTTATAAAATGGTATTCCTTAATAGTGGTGTTACTAACAACTTTTTGGGACGATTGAAAGTAGCCCAGCTAGAAGTTGGTGGCTGGAACTTTGAGAGTGCTTTTGAGTTGACGGTTACTAATTCGTTCAGGTTGGTAGATAGTATAGCACGGTTTAACACAACCACCGTTTCTTTTGATACGATTGGGGCACAAAAGGCAACCATAATATTTGATGGTGGTGAACTATTGGTGGAGCCTTCAGCCATATTCGCAGTAGGCGATCGATACAATGTCCGATATACTTCATCAACATACAGTGAGATAAACGATGCTGCTACCATGGGTCCGGGGTTGTACAATTTTGAACTGTACATTCCTTTATTTGATTCCTTAATAATAGGCTCTTTTGAGTTTGACGGAACACTGACCTTGGGTAGTGGTATGCTGAACGTGAAAAAAGGCTCGACCGTTACTATGGGTGTTGACGGGCATCTGAATAATATTAATGGCTTTATGAACCTTGATGAGTGCAACCTTGTAGTGAACTCAAAACAAGGTAATGCAGGTATATTGAAGATGCTGCCGGGTAAAGTACTGGACACATTGGTAATGTCAGGCAGTTTGAATACTGTGTTAAAGCTGGGCAATCATTTAACGGTATCAGAATTTTTGAATTTAAACATAGGTAAGATAGATTGTAATTATAGTGACTTGTATATACCTGAAAACTGCATTATAAATCGCAATAGTAATGACCGTAGTTATATAATAGCTGAAGATTATAACCCGCTTACCGCAGCATATGATGCAGTATTATTAGGTGTAGCTCCAAATACTACCAGACTCGCACCTATAGGAACAAGTAGCTCAATACAGCCCATTGAAATACAAAACAATAATAATTATGCACTCCATAAGGTAAAGCTACGAGTACAACCATTTGTATTAACGTTAGGGCATGGAGGTGTTGTAATAACTCAAAAGCCATTAGTGACAGCTTGCTGGAGAGTAGAAGGTGATACATATCCTTTTAGTATCAGTCCGAACTGGGTAGCTAGTGACGAAGTGCATAAGTTTAACAGGGATTTCTGTTCGATATTTTCCTGGCATAATAACGATAACGAATGGAAGTCAAGTGTATATGGAGCAGCCAGATCTTCATCCGGTTTTTATGCTACATCTTTTTTAGAGTTAGGTACTAATAGTGTGATATTTTATTTTGTAGGTGACCAGAATAGTTTATCAGTAAACGAACTAAACAAACAGGAAATACATTTAACTATTCACCCCAACCCAGTAACGGATATACTGCGTCTTAACTACAAAGGCCGTGTTAGCATATACAATATGCAAGGGCAATTAATGAGCGAGCAGCAGGTGATGAACGGAACGGTGGATGTAAGTAAGTTACCGGCGGGAGTGTATCAGTTGAAGGCTGATGCAGGTACCGCACGCTTTACGAAGCAGTAGGGGATACTCGCTTTGTCAAATTATAGTCATGTAATATGTGTTTTGGGTAATATGGGGTAACTTCATGTAAACGATACGACATGAAACTTATACCTACACTGTTGCTATGTGCATTACTGTGCATAGCTCACAATTCTTTTGCAACAATATACACCACTCAGCAAAGCGGACTGTACAGTAGCTCCTCAACATGGAAAAACGGACTGAAGCCACCGGCCACACTTACAGGTGGTGATATAGTTGAAATTCTACCGGCATATACAATAACCTTAGATTCCAATCTGGAGTTCAAAGACAACTCTCAGCTTAGATTTCAGGGTGGCGGAGTATTAAAGTCTGCAAGTACAGAGTACATTATCATGCACGGTACTACCAGGCTGAAAGGTAATCCCGGTGGTAGTGTAATTGTTGCGCGGTTTGATTCTTATGGTTCTGCTACTTCTGAGTTCAATGGTGTAATAGAAGTTGATAACCTTAACATGTATGACAATGCGATATTTACCAACTCAGGTACTAAAGTTATTATTCACCAGTCGTTGAGGTTACCAAGAGGCAAAGCCACTTTTAGTGGTTGTAAGGTAGAGCTGGATACTGCAGGGGGTAATAAAGTCTTATTCCTTTTTGAAGGCGGCGAGCTGAATATTATCGGCTCTACAATAATCAATCTGGGCTTGCCGTATAATGCGCGTTATACTTCATCGGTTTATGGTGAGATAAACGATCCCATCATTAAGAGTAGCGGGTTACACAATCTTGAGATATACTTGCCTGTCAAAGATACACTGCGGGTAGGTTCTTTTGAATTTGATGGCCAAATGCTGTTGGGCAGTGGTGTGCTTGAAGTGAATAAGGGTTCGACAGTGACCATGGGTATACAGGGAAAGATCAGATACAGCAATGGCTATATTGATATGGATGGTTGTAACCTTATAATGAACTCTAAAGAAGCCGATGCGGGTGTATTAAGGATGAGCAACAGGTCGTTAGATACCCTTAGAATGTCAGGCGGGCTGAATACGGTGTTCAGGATAGACAGTAATATTAATATCAACAAGTCATTGCAACTGAACATGGGTAAGCTGGAGCTGCATTGGGGAGTGATGTTTTTGGATGCAGCCTGTAAGGTAAGCTATAGCCCCGGGTATAACAGTTATGTAATACCCGGCCCGCAGGGATATATACGTCAGGATATACCTGCTTTGTCAACTAATATGTACCCTGTTGGTACGCACGGCCATTTTGCACCTGTGCTTGTAGAGAATATTAATAACGCTGTATTGAAAGGGCAGGTGGTAGGCCTGCGCGATGAGGTATTGGATGAGCCGTATGTAGGCTCGCCGATACACAATACATTATCACTGGTAAAAGCTACATGGAGCATATGGAATGATGATACAGCCGAGGTATGCCGTGTGCAGCCCTTTTGGGATGCCGGTATGGAAGTGAATGGTTTTACACGTAACTATTGTGCGCTCGCAAGGTGGGAGAACAATACGGGGTGGACATCGGTAGTGTATAATACCTCATACGATACGCTGAATTTGCGTACCGTCCCATCGGTACAGGTAAAGGCCAACTCATTGCTGATAATTGCTGATGCTAATGCCTTATCCATAAACGAGCTGCCTGAGACAGAGCAGGTACTCGCATACCCCAACCCTGTAAAGGATGTATTGCGTCTTAACTACAAAGGCCGGGTAAGCATATACAATATGCAGGGGCAGATGGTGATGGATGAAGTAGTTGATAACAGCATAGATGTGCGCGAACTGCCACAAGGTGTTTACCGGTTGAGATTTGCAGATGGTTCTGCAACCACGATTCAGAAGTTGTAAAACAATATGATAATGACCCTGAAAAATGTACCTGTACTGATATTGTCAGTACTCTTCGCATTGCATGCAAATGCTACTACCTACACAGCTATCAACTCCGGAAAGTTTAGTGATAATGCTACCTGGCAAGGAGGTAATATACCACCTGCAACCTTAAGTGGTAGTGATAGTATTCAGATTGACTCAGGTGTGGCAGTAGAGTTAGATGTTGATCTGCATCTTACTAATACCACTACTCTTATTGTAGGTAAAAATGCGAGTCTCTTTACAAACGGTAATGAGTCGCTTACGTTGGAATCTAAAACACAAATAATAGGTGATGGTAACGCATTAGTGAAGTTGAATATGGTCTATTTTAAAGAGCGTGGCGGGAATGTAAGTAACTTCAGGGGCAGAATAGAAGCTGATAGCATATATCTAGCTACATGGATATTTAATGATGATTCATTAACGGTAAAAGTGAATGATGTTTTAAAACTGTTAGACGATACAAGTATTCTTATGAAAGGGCATTTTGTATTTGATACCACAGCAGGTAATAAAATAACTGTGTTCCTTTCTGGCGGTTATATTTACAAGTTCCCGACTGGTGTCATTGATACAAATAAAGCTTATGATGCTTATTACGATACTGCCAAAACCACGACTTGGAGTAATTACGGTTTGTTTGGTATGTTTATCAATGGTAGTGGACTGGAGAATGTTACGATTGATGTAGATAGTAGTAAGAGTATGAGGCTGTATCAGAACCTTGTAATGAAAGGGTTGCTGACGTTGCTTTCCGGTGAATTAGACTTTTACGGTTATGGATTGACTTTTGACACCACAGGTTCATTTTCTGATATTGGTAACGGCGAGTTGAAATTTACGAAATGGGGACATAGTCAAAACGATATAAGCATACGTAGTACAAATACTGGCTGGACATTGAGGATGAAAGACAATACAAGTTTAAGAGATTTTATTATTGATATACCAGAAGGTGAGTACATTAAACTGAATGCAGATATTGAAATAACAGGGAACTTGAATTTCAGGAGCGGTGTACTTGATGTTGGCCACAATTCTGTTACAATAAACAGCACAGGCAAAACTTACGGTGGGTCTGAAAAATCTTTTATGGTATGCGATACCGGAGGGCGATTGGTCCAGGGGGCTAAATGGCGTGAGTTAGTAACATATCCTATTGGTGTAAAATATACAGGTGGCACATATCCTGAATTTTTTTATGCGCCAGTTCATTTCATTGCAAGAAAAACCCATATACCTGCTTTGGATGTAACTGTTCGCTCACAGGCATTAAGCTATGGCGATAAAGGATATAATATCGCTGATAAACAACCTGTTGTTAATGCCACATGGCTGATTGGTAGAAATGTATACTGGGAGGTGTCAGCAGATATTGAATTAGGTTGGATAGCACCCGGAATGGAACGTAATGGTTTTAACTGGAGCAATGCAAGAATGTTAAGATATAATACCAACAATGGTTGGGGGCTGGTAGCAAATTCTGGTAGCGGTAAAAAAGTATCATCGGCAGCGTACAGTATAGGTACAGATAGTACAAGTGTATTAGGTGCTTTTACAATAATAGATTACAATGCCCAGTTATCTGTAAACGACCTACCTGAAACGGAGCAGATACTCGCATACCCCAACCCTGTAAAGGATATACTGCGTCTTAACTACAAAGGCCGTGTTAGCATATACAATATGCAGGGGCAGATGGTTGTTAATGAACAGATCGAACACCTGATAAATGTAAGTGCACTACCAGCCGGAGTATACCAACTGCAAACAGAAGACGGACAGTCGTCTCGATTCACCAAGCAGTAAAACCTATGCTTATGAAGCACAAACTATACTTATCACTATTGCTGCTATTAGCATGCTTCAGTGCTCATGCTACCATATATACTGCTACACAAAGCGGCTGGTATAACGATGCCGGCTCATGGGGCGGCAACCGTCCGCCATCTGTATTACAGTCAGGGGATAGTATCATCATACCGCAGGGCATTAGTATCAGGTTAGATACATTCGTTACAATAGACCAACCGAACACTGCATTTATTGTAGACGGACATGTATGGGATACCTCCTACTCGCACCCGATGGGTGGCTGGTATAATCCGCTTACTATTGGTGCTGATGCCTACTTCGGTGGTACGGGGGTAATAGATATATACAATTTTATAGGGTTATACGGTTTGAATGCAAGTTTTGCAGGCAGGCTGGCAGTTACAAAATTTGAAAGCAGGGGCATTACACTGGCAAATGCCAATTGCGATGTCATCATCAGGCAGGAGCTATATGTGAAAGACAGCAACTTTGTGTTTCATGGAGACAGCACGGTACTGAATAGCGGCGCAAGGATGGTGCTGGAAGGCAAGGGAGAGATCGTATTCCCTACCAGTAGTAATATACTCGACCTTTCGCAGCCACATACCATTCAGTATACTTTGACAGGTACAAGGGTGCCCGGTATAGAATTGAAATACGGTAAAGAACAAAAGAACATAAGCCTGTGGTATTATGTTGACCTGATATTACAGGAAGACCTGCATATGTATGGCTCTTTGGGTATCTGGAGGGGTAACCTTATTCTTAACGGGCATGACTTGATATTTGAAGAAACGGGAGATTACACAGCGGTATCGTATGCGGTCATTAACTCAAAAGATGTTGCACCTTCCAACCTGATCATACGTGCGAAGAACGGTTTGTCACGACCGTTACACTTCGGTACATATGACAATGCCATCGGGAATCTTGAGCTGGATATGGGTGCTGCTACTGCTGTTGCAAGCATCAGCAGCGACCTGACAGTAAAGGATACCCTGCTACTTAAGCGGGGTAAGCTGGATGTGAATATATCAGACCTGTACCTGAACTCTATGGACAGTACTACTAAGCTGCCTATTGTAGTTGGTGGTTCAGACTCCAGCTACATTATTACCCACGATAGTGTAGATGCTAATAACTGGGTGCACCAGGGGCAGTTAAAAGTGCTGATGCAACCAAGCACTACTTTTAAATATCCTGTAGGCAGCCGTAACAGGTACCTGCCTATTGCATTGATCAACGATAACCACCGCCCTTACCATTATGGCATGACAGCTATTGATCCTGTAAGACAATTGGTAGACAGGGGGTATGACATGAGTACCTCACAACCTATGGTAGGAGCGTCGTGGGCAATACACTGTGCAGATATGCCGGGAGAGGCATTGGGTTTGCAGGCACAACTGATGTGGAAAGCCGGAGATGAAAGGAATGGTTTCGACAGGGGTAAAGCCTACATATCAATGGGCGCGAGCAGGGAAATAGCACCATGGGATAGTGCCACGCCAACACAGGCAACCATGCTTAGCAACGGGTATTACAGCCTGACACGACCTATGCGATCTATACCTTTTTCTTACAACATAGTTTACATGTCTGTTTTTGATAAGCAGACCAATGTAAGTGTAGCCGAGTTAAACAAGGAACGACAGACAATAACAGTTTATCCCAACCCTGTACAGAACATGCTGCATATAGACTATGAGGGAAGTATTGACATATACAATATGCAGGGGCAAATAATACTAAGCGAACAGTTGGCCAACAATACTGTTAACGTAAGTAGCTTGCCTGCGGGAGTGTATATGCTGAAAGCAGGAGTTGCAACAGGCAGGTTTGTGAAAGAGTAGAGTGAACTTTTTGATAGTGAAGTACGCTTAAAATTTCTTTAACTTAGTCATCAAGTAAAAACTTGCCTTATGAAATTCATCTGTACTATTCTAAGTGTCATCCTGTTAAGTTGTTTTGTCAATACTGCATCAGCAACATTATACACTGCTGATACCAGCGGTAGCTACAGTAACATAAGTACCTGGCAGGGAGGGGTGGCACCACCCGCCAATCTATCTACCAGCGATACCGTAATTATCACAAACGGGGCAGTAGTAACACTTGACCGCACACTTGTAGTATACGGTATGTTGCAGTTAATTGGCAACTCAGAACTTACACTTAACAATTATGATCTGGCAATAGAAAGCTCAGGCAGGTTGATATTTGCAGGAAATAGCGGCCTGGGTAGTACTAATACAAGTAATGTTACAATCAAAACACCTGCTGTAAGCCCGGCAATTGCTTTTATGAACGGTAGGAATACCGTGAAGAACTTTGCTGTAGAAATGGATTCGTCCATCTATACCGTAAAGCTGGCAGGCGACCTTAAAGTAACAGGCGAACTGAAACTGATAGAAGGTAAAATAGATGTGCAGGACAATAAACTGTCGCTGATAGCAGGTGGTATTATCTCGGGTGGTTTCCCTATAAGCTATGTTGTAGCTACAGGCCGTGGTGTGTTGGCGCAGGATGTAGAAGAGAATACCACCAAGGTGTATCCTGTAGGTACCAATGGTTTTTATGCACCCATAATAATAGAAGGTAACACAGGCCACAAACCCGGACAAGCAAGTGTAAGCGTGGTAGAAGGCGTAGTAAGCGGCGGTGATAATGGATATAGTATTTCCAATACAAAACCTGTAGTAGGCATCACCTGGTTTGCCAATACTACCTCTAATACAATAAATGCGGATGTTACGCTATCGTGGTTTGCACCTGAAGAAAAGAACGGCTTCAACAGGAATGCCTGTTTCGTGTCCAGCAATTACGGAGGGTGGGATAGTGATTCTGCCACAGCAGCAACACCTAACAGCTTAGGGTATTACTCTCAAAAAAGGGAGAACCTGACCCGCCTCTTTGCCTTTACCGTATTTGATAACAGTGGCGCGGTGGGTGTTGAAAATGTAACAGTTAAAGAATCTATACGTATTTATCCTAATCCGGTGCGCGATGTATTGCATGTGCAGGCAACAGGAACAATGCAGGTATACAATATGACAGGGCAGATGGTATTACAGAAAACCTTGCAGCAGGGCGATAACCAAATAGATGTAAGCAACCTGCCTGGCGGTACGTACCAGTTGATAGTGAATGGTGAAGAAGTATACAAGCTGCGCTTTGTGAAACAGTAGAGTTTAATCTGTTAATCATCTCGTTTTATTTAATTTAGTAGTACACTAAACTTATACCCTTATGAAACGCTTATACCCTGTATTGTGCTTCATATTGTTGACAACATTTTCCACAACGACTTATGCGACAACATACACGGCAGTAGCCAGTGGCAACTATTCAAGCAACAGCACCTGGCAGGCTGGTGTTGCTCCCAACGATACCTTGTTTAATGATACAGATACGATTGTTGTGCCCACAGGCATAACTGTCACCATAGATGTGAATGCAAATGTATGGAAGGGAACGATAAGCCTTGAGGGCACATTAACTTCATTAGCCCCACAGTATTTTCTAATGGGAGGAGTCCTTGATGGCACAGGCTCTATAACTGCTGATAGTCTGGTATGGTATGCTAATACAGCTGGTTTTACCGGAACAATTAATACACGTGCATTACATGCCAAGGCCTTCCAGATGAAAACAGCATTTACAGTAAATATTAGTGAGCTGCTTTATTTAGGAGCCAGTAGCCCATACACTTTTGACAACGGGAACGTTGTATTAGGGTCTGGAGCCGTGATAGTAAAGTTTGGGTGGGGGCCGATAATCGGTACAGGCTTAGACTTGACAAACATTTATGATGTAGTGTATACAGGTGGGATGAGTCATCTGAGTAGTGAATGGTACGGGTCAGGGTTAAGAAATATTACGCTTGACTACACAACGTTATTTATGCCAACTAGTGACACGTCTGTTATCAGGAATAAACTAACACTCAATAACTCTATTCTGGACCTTACCTATGCAACACTGATATTTGAAAAAAGATCAGAACTGGAAGTAATAGATGGAGGTTCATTCAGGTGTAAGGGGGCTAATATTATTGTGAAGGCAGATGACCTGAAAGGCGCTATTGCAATAAATGATTACGGTGACGAAGTAGACAGAATCATCATTGATACAGACTCGCCTGCCAGTACTGTTAAGCTGGGTACTGATATGGAGTTAAGAGTAGAGCTGGGTTTGCTAAAGGGTAAGCTGGATGTGCAAAACAACAAGTTGACAATGAAACCCGGAGCTGTAATTTCAGGTGCATCTCCTGAAAGCTATGTTATAGCAACAGATAGTGGCGAAATGATGCAGGATGTAGAGGAGTTTAACAGTGCCTTTTATCCTGTGGGGACTAATGATATGTATACTCCCGTGATAATAGAAGGTAAAGCCGGCCATACAAAAGGACAAACAAGAGTAGGGGTAAGAGGTGAAGTATTAAACTATGCTGTACATGGCTACAATATATCTAATACGAAACCTGTAGTTGGTATTACTTGGATGATGGGTACCAATTCTAACAAACGGAATGCAGATGTAACTGTTTCATGGCCTGTGGCGGCAGAGAAGAACGGCTTTGATAGGAATGCCTGTTTTGTGTCTGCCAACTATGGTGGTTGGGATAGTGTTATTGCATCAGCGGCAATGCCTCATGCCACAATAGCAGGATATTATTCACAAACAAGAAACAACTCTGACCAGCTATACGCCTTCACCGTTTTTGACAATAGTGGTGCGGTGGGTGTTGAAAATGTAACAGTTAAAGAATCTATACGTATTTATCCTAATCCTGTGCGCGATGTATTGCATGTGCAGGCAGCAGGAACAATGCAGGTATACAATATGACAGGGCAGATGGTATTACAGGCAAACTTGCAACAGGGAGACAACGCAATAGATGTAAGTAACCTGCCGGGCGGTGCATACCAGATGGTAGTGAATGGTGAAGAAGTATATAAGCTGCGCTTTGTGAAACAGTAGAGTTTAATCTGTTAATCATCTCGTTTTATTTAATTTAGTAGTACACTAAACTTATACCCTTATGAAACGCTTATACCCTGTATTGTGCTTCATACTGTTGACAACATTTTCCACAACGACTAATGCAGCAACATACATGGCAGTAGCCAGTGGCAATTATTCAAGCAACAGCACCTGGCAGGGTGGAGTGGCACCCGGTTTTATCTTGTTGCATTCTGATACTTTAGTGATACCCGCGGGTATTACCATTACACAGGATGTAACCCTGCCCAATGTAAACTATACCAAGATGTATATTGAAGGCAATATAACAGCAGCCAATCCTAATATATATTTCGGAGGCAACCTGATATTGTATGGTAATGGTACTATAACGTTAGACAGCATGAACTGCTTCTTCTCCGGCTCAGGTGGGTTTACGGGTACAGTTAATTTACGAGCTTTCCGTACAAGGGCTTTAGGGCTGCAAACGGTATATACCATCAATATCTCCGAACTATTACATATAGGGTTGGGTGGTTCTTTTCATCCGTACAATGCAAAGGTGAATCTTGGTAGCGGGGCACTGATACATATTGAAAGTAGTTGGGGTAAAATATTTGATACGGTAGGTATTGACCTGAGTAAACCTTTTGATGTACTATATACAGGGTATGCCCGCACTGGTGCTGAACTGAAAGGAAGCGGGCTAAGGGACATTACTTTAGATGCCTGTTCGTTAATACTTGAAAATACTTTCATAGTCAAGAACAGGTTGGAGGTTTCATCAGGGTCAGTACTGCACATGGAAAACCGTAACTACGATATAGTGTTTGAAAAAGGAGCAGATATTAATATTGATCCTAACAGTTCTATTGAGTTTCGTTCTATAAGTAGTAGCGGTAGTCCTACTAATAATATGATCATAAGATCGAATGGTGTGAACGGAGCATTGAACTTTGCTTCTGTCAATGGTAACACGCTTAATGATTTAGTGCTGGATATGGAAACCCCGACAGCCACTGTTAAGTTGGCAAGCGATCTTAAAATAGAAGGGGAATTAACATTGAATAACGGTAAGCTGGATATACAAGGAAATAGATTATTAATACTTGAGGGTGGAAAAATTATTGGTAGTAGTAGAAGTAGTTATGTAATAGCCGAAAATAGCGAAGGTGAGCTGGTGCAATATATAAATGATTCATCAAGGGTGTTATACCCTATAGGCACGAACAATTACTATGCACCTGCAAGGGTGAAGGGGAATCCCGGAAACTGGTATACTCTTTTAGGCTTTAATGTAATGGAAGGTGTGCTGAGTGGTGGCAGAACAGGGTACAGTATTTCTGATACCAAGCCTGTAGTAGGTACCACATGGTTTACAAAAACTTTCGCGAGCAAGCCAAATGTTGATGTTACACTTATGTGGCGACCGGAGGAGGAGAAGAACGGTTTCAGCAGGTGGAAGTGTATGGTAGCTACTAATAACGAGGAAGAGAAGTACTGGGTACCTGATACTGCAAAACAGGTCACTTCAGCAGGTACTATGTATATGCAAACAAAAAGAGGAATAACAGACCTTTATAAAGTAGCACTTACCGTATTTGACAATAGTGGTGCAGTGAGTGTAGAAGATGTTGCTGAAAATGAAGTGTTACGTATTTACCCTAACCCTGCAGGAGATGTGTTGCATGTTGCATATCAAGATGAAGCAATTTCAACAGCAACTATTTACAGCATAACAGGGCAACAAATGCTGACAACGCAACTAAAGCAGGGCGATAACATCATCAATATTCAAGCACTGAGCAAGGGAGTATACTTCCTGAAGCTGAACGGTGAAATGCACCGTTTTATTAAACAATAAAGTAAGCATCATATTCTGATACAGGGGCCGTGCATTTTTTGCATGGCCTTTTTTTGTAATAATTGGAATATTATATGTATTTTCTGTAATCTGTGTTATGCCGAGGTTACTAAAAAAACATATATACCTGCTTACAGCAGCCTTGTTTTTAGCTACTGTAAGTAATGCTGCAACATATAGGGCAGTAGCCAGTGGCAACCTGAGCAACAGCAGTACCTGGCAGGGTGGTAACATTCCCCCGGTATATTGTGTGGGCGACGATATAGAGATACCCAATAGTGTTACACTTACGCTGGACAGAGACCTGCACCTAAGCAGTAATGCTATACTTGAGGTTACCGGCAATATAGTGAGCGGCGGTAAGTATTACCTCGCAGTCATCTCTAGTGCATTAAAAGGTAACGGAACAATAGAGTTGGATAGTTTTGCTGCTGATTTCAATACAGTTTCCTACACATTTCAGGGCAGTATCACAGTGCGCAGTATGTATTGTAACCCTGCTGTGTTCTATACCAATACCTCTATTCAGGTAAGCAAGTACCTGCATCTGGCAGGTATACTGGATATTAAGGGCGGAAGTTTTTCACTGGACAGTAATGCGCAGGTATTGGTAGACGGGGGCTCGTTGATAAAGAGTACCGGTACGCTTGACCTCAGCAATCCACACGATATAAAATTCATTAACGGCTCTACATACACCTACGACCTGACAAGCGGAACAGGATTGCGCCATGTAGAAGTAGCCACGAATGCCGGCAGTATTATACAACTGGGCGAAAATACAACCATTAATGGGGTCTTGAGGCTCACATCGGGCAAGCTGGAGATTGGCAATTACGGCCTTGTGTTTGCAGCAACGGGTGACCTTGCAGCAGGCGGTACAGGTATAGTGGCCGGCGGTACAGGCTCGAGTATTACAATAGCCAATACTAATGGCTTATCTGGAATAATACGTTTTGAGAACGGTACTAACCTTAATGAGCTGGTGATCAACACAGGAAATGTAAATACAACGATACATACGGCAGGTGAGGTTAATATACTCAGCAAAGTAGACCTGCAACGCGGTAAGCTGCACCTAAATGGCGGCATGTTGAGTATAAAAGCCGGGGCAAGTATTACAGGTGTAGATTCCAACAGATATATAATAACAGGTGTGGGCGGCAGGGTAGAGATGTTGGTATTCCCCCTGCAACATAGTTTCTTCCCAATAGGTACAACAAAAGGTTATACACCCGTAAAGGTCTATCTCGACTCATCGGGGCAACATGGCTGGGTAAGGGTAGGCGTTCAAAAAGGAGTTAGAACAACAGGGCTTTCAGGGGCAGATATGAGCACGATACAACCTGTGCTACCCGTAACATGGGTAGTAGAAGAGGTAAGCTCATTCAGCAACAATAACTACGAGCTTGAAGTTTGGTGGAGGGGCACTCATGAAGTTAATGGGTTTGACAGATCAAGATCGTATATATCTGAATACAGGAACGGTAAGTGGGATAACCAAACACCAGCTGTTGCAAATGCTGCTCCGGATGGTATGTACCTGCAAAAGAGAGAGGCTGTTCGTCAGCCTGCTTACTATGCCCTTTTCGATGCAAATACTGTAAACGTTTCACAGCAATACCTGTCAAATGATAAAGTAAGTGTTTACCCTAATCCTGCAAATGACATGTTGTACATTAATTACAAGGGCAAGAACAAAAGAATAGCCACTGTTAGTGACATGACAGGGCGTGCAATACGAGAACTGCAAATAGCTAAAGGCAGGCAGAGTATTAATATATCCTCTTTACAACCCGGTATGTACTTCCTTAGTGTTAATGATGATATCATAAAGTTCATTAAACACTAGTGCAACTATAATTTTTTTCTATCTGTTTTGCTGCCTTTCGTTGCCACTATTTATGGTTTTAAGGAGTTTTTTATAGTAAAAGGTGCTACTGTCTTGTGTTTCAATTGATTCTGTGAATTGTTTGCTGTATCAATAAAAGTTATGCGTTTAAGTTTTTAAGATTAAAAATGGTTTAATGTTAAACTATTTATCCTGTTTGCTGTTGCAAAGAACATAGCAACCAACTAACTATTCTTAAACAATTAAAAAAGTAAGATTATGAGACGAATGATTACACAATTTAAATCAGTTTTTTTACTGATCGCTGCCATAGGTTTATGTGCAGCACCGGCAAAAGCTGCTACATACACAGCAGTTGCATCAGGAAACTTTAGTAGTACAACAACATGGCAGGGTGGTGTAGCACCGGGCGTAATGGTATCCGGCGATCAAATTGTGATCCCTGTTGGTATTAGTGTAAATCTTGACCAGAACCTGTCTCTGGCTGCAAGTTCTACATTGCAAGTAGTAGGTTCGCTTACTGCATCAGGTAAGCAATATATAAGCCTTACTGCAAGTGCGATATCGGGTACCGGTATAATAACAGTTGACAGCTTTGCTACAAGCTTCAGCAATGGTTTTACGTATACAGGTAACCTAACTACACGTGCTATGGCCAACCTGAACGCAAACTTTGCTACTTCTGCAAACATCACGGTAAATGAAACACTGTACCTGAACGGTGGTGTATTAAACTTGGGTAGCAGTACATTTACTTTAGGTAACAATACTACTATTGTAGTGAATGGTGGTACTATGAGTATCGGTTCTGCAACATTGAACCTTACTAATACTTATAATGTAAGGTATGAAGGTTCATCTGCAAGCGCAGGTTTAGAGCTTAGCGGTAGCGGACTTACCGATGTAGAGATAAACCCGGGCATGAATAACAACGTGACACTGAACAGTGACCTTGACATGAAAGGTACCCTGACACTGACAAGCGGTGAGCTGATATTGAACAGCAACGACCTTAGCTTCAGCGGTAATGGTCAGATCTCTGCAACAGGTAGCGGTACTATCAATACTACTACTAACTCTGATATCGAGATTATGACATCAAACGGGCCTGGTGGCGGACTACGTTTCTCTGCCGGTGCGAATACCGTAGATGATTTTACCGTAAACATCAATACTGCTAACGAATATGTTAAGATCGAAGGTGATTTGAATGTAGCCGGAACTCTTAGCCTGCAAAAAGGTATGCTGGATGTACAGGGTAATACACTGACTCTGAATACCGGAGCAGCAATATCAGGTGGTTCAAAAACAAGTTATGTAATTACCGGAAACGGTGGACGCCTTGCTATAGATATGATGGGTGGTTCTTCTACTACATACCACATAGGTACAGCTAACAACTATGCTCCTTGTATCATTACAGGTAATTCAGGTTCTACACAAACTAAGTTGAGTGCCGGAGTGAATGCTGATGTAATGGCAATGGGTAGCACTGGTGGTGATGTAAGTGCTACACAACCTGTGGTTGATGCTACATGGTTCCTTGAAGCAGCAGCATCGGGTACTATAAGTGCTAACCTTGAGTTCTGGTGGGATAGTAATATGGAAGTGAACGCTTTCGACAGGACCAAAGCATACATTTCTCACTACACTAACGGATCTTGGGACACGGAAGCTTCTGCTGCGGCAAGCATGACCAGCAATGGTATGTATAAGATCACTCGCAGCAATGTAACCAGCTTCAGCCCGTTTGCAGTGTTTGACGAGAATACAGCAGTAAGTGTTGAGAACATTGCTAATAACACAATAAAAGTAGCGATACACCCTAACCCTGCTACTGACGTGTTAACTGTTGAGTATGATGCTGACCAACCTGTACAAGCTGATATCTACAGCATAAACGGTAGTAAAGTACAGAGTGCTCAACTGACTAATAATAAGAATACAATTGATGTATCATCATTGAATACGGGAATGTATTTCATCCGCCTGAATGGTGAAGGTGTAAATGCTACCCAGAGGTTCATCAAGAAATAATATACTTGCTCTGTTATAGTGAATATAGCCCCTCTTTTTGAGGGGCTTTTTTATTGACTTTTAATCTGTTATGCGGCTTTGTGATATTTGCCTGACAGTTGATGAACAGTATGCACGTAATTTTACATAGTAACAAAAAGGCCGAATATGGATTGGATAACTTTAATATCCGCATCCGTACCTACAGTCTTGCTCCTGGGTATAGTTGTGTATGTTGTAATGAGGGTGAAGAAAAGAAGACCCCTTTTTTAAGATCGAAAACATTAAGTAAGCTCCTCTGACAGACCAGAGGAGCTTTTTTATTATAGTTTTAACAGTTATTGTAATTATTGGTTAATAGCATTTTTACAACACAGTAGTTTTTCATTGCATTTCTCACGAAATTAGTGGTATACCAACTTTACTAACTATGAAAAGCTATCTCCTCATCTCACCGATATTGCTATTGTTACTAACAGCCTGTCATCATGAACCTATACGTGGTATTGATACCGAGCGGGATAATGAGTGGATAGGTGCGCTGATCTTAAAGGATGAAAGCAAAGATTTCTACAAGGCAGGAGACTTGTATGCAAACAAAGATGATAGCGGTAAATATGACTTCTCAACACGTTTGAACCTGGGAGAATATCCTGAAGAGTATCTTACTATAGATAATGTAGATCTGAATAAAAAGGGCAGGCAGAGAATATATACATTTCATACCGCGCTAAGAAGAGATGATAGCTGTTATGCAAACATTACGGCAAGTGCCTTCGGGGCATTAGTTTTTTACGATAGCAATAATAACTATATCGAGGTCTCTAACTATGAACCTGCATCAGGAGCTGCCAATGGTATTATCTCTCTTACATTGCTCAGGATCACCCAACCGGGACAAGAGCCAACAGAAAGTGATACACTGAAGTATATTACCGGTAAATTCTTCCTTGTTCCTGAAATGGATTTTGAATAGTGTGGCTATAACCTCTTCCTGTTGCGTACGAGGTATACTATGATACCTACTGCCAGTAGTATTGGTACAGAAGCGGCCAGTAAGGTAGTTAAGTCCATACAAGGTAGGTTGGCTATACACAAGTTAGCCCTTATCACTCAGGTGGATTGTCATAGAAATATCATTTCATGATGAAAGATGTTAATATATGATGTAGAAGAACTCCTTATCGTTCAGGTAGTATAGATTGGGTAGGTATAGGCGTTTACAAGAAGTTGTGTACTCTCCCTGATTAGGTTTAAAATCAAAAACTGATCGTATCGCGTCTATTACTTCAAGACATGCGTTGCCCGGCGGAGCCTTTCCTGTTTCTCTTTCAGTCAGGTAAGGGTTGCGTGAGAAGTTCACGAAAAAGAAATCTATTATCGGCTTGTTCTGCTTTATTGCATACAGTATGTCGGCCTTCAGACTGGGTGAGGCAAGAAAGTGTTTTCTACGGTTATCTTTAAAAGCTGTTACATCAAAATAGCCCTGCCTGTACTTACGGCTGTCTTTCAGCATCATATAATAATAGTAAGAGAACTTACTGGCGTCAATTGTTTTTGCCTGCGCCAGTGCGAGGTCACCTTTCGCTACTATATCGTTCAGGTAAGGCAGGTAAAAGTTGAAATGTTCAATATCCCTTGCAGCAATTGTAGCAGCATATATAGAGCCGTCTCTTAGTGCAGGCCATCCGTTCTGTTCTATATACCGGCGCAGGTAGGCAAAGCGTATAGAATCTTCTTTTATGAATTGCTGTAGTATATAATCTTTGAGTGCTGCACGTGCGGTGTCCAGCATTTTTTTGCTTTGCTCTATGTTTTTGTTAAACCGTTGCAATGTGTCAAAGCTACCTGAGTGCTGACTGTTGTACGCATGCAGGAATATTTCTTTGTAGCGGTTAGTTGCAGCTCGGGTAAGCTGGTACCGTTTCAGGAAATCGGTAATGGTAGAATCATCAATGCCCCTGCTCATAAAAAGATAGGGGTCTACCTTAAGGAAGTATTTACTTGCGTTAACAGAGTCTCTTTGGGTGGAGTATTTATAAGCCAGTTTGTACAGGTTGAAAACAGAGCTGTCGGGTTCTTGTGCTGTTAATTGATACTCCCTTGTAGCCTGGGCTGTTCTCTCCAGTTCTTTAATGCGCTCTTCGGTAAGTATGCCATCGTTGCCTTCTGTTGGTGCCGGCCAAAACATGTGCTGTGCAAAGGTGATATTGCTGAACAGGCAAATAGATAATATGAACAAAGAATGTTTCACATATATAAAGTTAGTGTTTGCGGTGTGTAAAGAAAAACGGGGCTAAACAGCCCCGTCGTTCGTTTGTTTTGTTGCAAACATCATCATCATCCTTGTATGGTACAAAGCTGGTGCAGGAATGGCAATAAAAAAATGACTTTGGTCAGGTAAGTCGCCATTATATACTGTTGCGCTTCGGCTCTGCCAAGCTGCCTGACTTTTATCTAATGGATAGTATATCGTATTGAACGGTGTTATCTTGTCCACTCGATGGCACCAACGCCCGATGAGGTGATGTCTACACCACGCTCGTAAAGAGCTTTGTACATATATTCGGCGCAACGTTGTATATGTGTATTGGGGATGCTGTATTTTCTTTCGCTGGTTTCTATAAAGAACCTGTTCTTGAAATCACCTACTTTAAAATGTGCATGTTGAATACTGTCCAGCTGCAGTTTGATATTCTTTTTAAAAGGGTGCAGATAAATGACCTCCATCTGTTCTTTGCCAATGCGCACCAGCGGCCTTGTGAACAGGCAGATGAAAAGTGCTGCCGCAAACACAATAGCGGTGGTCAGTATTTTATCTGTAAGAATATATGCGTACAGGGATACCCAAAGTAATATGGTGTAAGAAAGTATGCCGTATGTGCGCATAAGCAGTAGTTTTATTGTTTCAGAAACTTACCCTTCAGGTAAACAGTACCACTCTTTCCTGTTACTAAATATACATAAAATCCCGCAGGCTGCTGTTGCATAGGTATGGTGATGTGCCTGTTGTTAGCTACATCTACTACCTGTGTTTGGTATACTGCCCTGCCGTAAATATCCGTTATGCTTACCTGCAATGGCTCTTGCTGTTGCAGTTGTATATGCAGCTCGTTGGTAACCGGGTTAGGGTATACCAATGCATCATTGTTTTGCGCTGTTGTAGCTACACTTACACGCTTATAGTTGTAGCCCCATAGCTCTGTACCACTCTGGCAATCTGTAGCACTCATGTACAATTCATCGCCAACCATAGTCAGCTCTTGCGGCATGGTGCTGTTAGTGCCCGTGCATAGCTCTTCTACTATAGCAGGCGGGTTAGTTCCATCGTAACTATATATTTCAAAGCCTGTAGCAGGCTCGTAAGCAGAGAAGAAAAGTTTGTTGTTGTACACCACAAGATCGGATGGGCTGGAGTTGCCGTTATTATTGATCTTGAAGGCCAGTGCCACTTGCTGGTTGGCGGGATCGTAAGTATACATATGCCTTTCGCCGCTGGTATCCCTTGCTGCGAAGTATATCTTGTTGTTGAATGAAGCAAAAGCATTAGCACCTGTAGGGCTAAGGCTGCTCAGTGCTGATGCACTGATATCTGTCAATCTTTTTGGTGCACTGTTGCCGTCAAACTCATACAATTCACGCCCGTGTGTGAAAGTAGTAGCACTGAAATATACTTTATTATTAATGAGCGTGAAGTTGGCAGGGTTAGAAGATGCTGCTCCCGTATCAATATCGGCTATGAGTATTGCGGTGTCTGTTACCGGATTGTAAGCCCATAGCTCGGCACCATTGGCGGCTGTGTTGGCTACAAAATATACCCTTGCATTAAAGGCGATGGTAGGGCCTGTTACACTATTTGCAGCACCTGCGTTGATGTCTGTTACACGTTGTGGCGAAGTGCCGGGGTTGAACATGTACAACTCTTTACCATGTGCAGCAGTAGTAGCGGTAAAATATATCCTGTTGTTGAGCACTACATAATTGTCGGGGGTAGAGCTGTCTGCATCAAAAGTGATGTCTGCTTCCAATTTGGCCGATGTACCGTTGTAGGAATAAAGTTCCAGTCCTGATGATCCGTTGTCAGCAGTAAAATACACAACACCGTTAAGCCCTGCTATGGGCCTGTTCAGGTCGTTACCGATGGAATTGGCTATGCCCGGATTGATGTTCTGTATCAGTGTTGCAGATACGCCGTTAGCCTCCATCAGCTCGCGCCCTGTATTGTTGCCGCTGTTGCCATAGAAATACAGTTTGCCGTTGAACTGTGTAAGGTGCAGCGGAGAGGATGAGCCGGGGCCTGAGTTGGCATCGTAATTCCTGAAAGCTGTCTGGGCATTAGCTGTAAATGCAAATAAGAGTACAGGCAGTAACCATAGGGTACGCAACATAAACTATCCGTTTTTATTAGAACCACTAAAGTTAAGCAATTGCAGGCAGAAGGTTATTGTTTGTTCAATTGGTATGTTAGAGGCCCCGGCCCTAGTCCGGGAGTGGTGTATGTCATAGACATAGAATTGCCGGCACCAATAATTGCATTTATCTCCTGATCGCTATGCCCGCCTTTTATGCCCATAGAGCCATTGCTCGTAAAGTAGGGACTGAAGCTTTTAATGCGTACATAAGAGTGAATGATAACACGAACTGAAAAATCTTTCCTGAAAATAAATGTTGCCTCACCATTGGAGCTTACCCATTTTGTTTCAGGCTGATTGTCATTTATCAATATAGAACGGAAAGGGTTGTTTCGATGTTGTTGTACAACATCAATAATATATGTGTTTGTTTTAGCTGTATTGAAAATAATGGCTCCATCAGATTCGTCGTTCTCTTTCTCCTTCCACCAGTTGGTAACTGTGTAATCATCAGTATACCAGTCTACGTAATAGCTGTTGCCCTTTATAAGCAAACCTGCAGGGATTGTGGTTGATGCGCCGCTTTCCAGTTTTATATCATAAACAGCATTTGTGCCTAGTTTATAGTTTTCTTCACCGGGATAAATGTCAATTTTGACGGGTGAATTGAGTTGATTTTTTAAGGTGAATGTCTGATCTGCATCGGCATCATCTTTTTTACATGCAGCAAAAGTCAAGGCAGATAATAAGAGTATAAGTAGTCGTTTCATGCGGCTAAAGATAATACCGGAACCGGTATTTTATCATGGCTTCTCGAATGTGAATTGCAGACCGTTGAAGCTACTGTGGTAACGGGCCACCATATGGTTTTTTGGTAATTGCTGAAAGCCGCCACCGGGCTTGCTCACCACTCCGTTCCACATGGTCATATTATTATTCTCATCGCCTAATTTGATTGAGATATAATCACTGCCCGCCTGGAACTGTATTTTATAAGCCAATGTATCGAAGTGCTCAATTAAATTACTGTCAGTGTAGTAGTATATTGCCTTCATGTCTTTTCTGAAAGTGATCTGTTTGGTTTGCTCAGTATAAGATAGCGATTGCCAATGGTTATGGTTATTGGCATCCAAGGCTTCATCTGCCGCTGCCCATGTTTTATAGGTATAAGCATCCAATAGATATTTATATGCTGAGGAGCGAGAACTAAATATGTCTACTGGCGCCTCTGCAGGTACAACAAAAGAAATACTGGAGCGGGCAGATTGTTGCAGGTCTTCATCCTCACCCCAGTTGCAGCTTTCATAGCCTGATGTATAAGCATCAAAATAATAGCGTTGCCCTTGTTTATATTCCGGGTTGCTGATCGTAATGGTTGTGTTGGGGGCTATTGCATACTCGCTTATAGGTAGCGCATTGTTATGGTAATCTTCTACGTTCTCGTATATACGTACATAGGCCTGCTGGTCGAAAGTATTAGAGAGGCGAATAGTATTATTTTCCGGTTGTAGCTGTGTGCTTTCTTCGGGCTTGTTGCAAGCGGTAATAAGTAGTAAGCACAGGGAGCTTATAAGTAAGTGCTTCATAGATATAAAGTTACAAATTATATTGTCTTAGTATTGTCAGGAACTGTAATGGTACTGTTAGTTATCGGGAATATAGGTTAACTTTAATATGTAATTATAGCCTATGAAACCACTCTATACCTGTTTACTCTTTATTGTCTTTTCTTATAGTGCCTCAGCCCAGATGAAGTGGCGGCTGGTGGGATTTATTGACTACGGATATCGTGGAGAGGTAAACTATACCGAATATAAGTACAGTAAAAAAAGAGGTGGTATTATACCATACTATGATAACAATTATATAAGCACATTGCAGAATAAAGCACAGGTGTTCCAATATGAATTTCCATGGTTAGAGTATGATGAGGAAATTAAGCATTTTGGTACAATGGAGTGGTACGAGCAGGTGTTTGATCAGGATGAAAAAGTTATTGTACGGTTGCATCATTATGATAGCAGTGCAAAAGTACGAGCTAAGGACTCATTCTTTTATGATAATCGAGGTAATCTACTACATAAGAAAACATATCGCGATAGATTAGTATCTGGCCAATGGATGTTTAGACACGTAAACAGCTATTTCTACGAATTTGATAATAATAACAGGATCATAAGGGAAACGTATGCTGATTACTATTCAAGTCCTGACACAGTTTATACAAAGACAGATCACATTTATACATACGGAATAAACGGAGAATTGCTAAAAGATAGTTTGACGATCTGGGGGTACAATTACCAAACAAATAAATTTACTGAACATCCTTCAAGAGTATATGTATATGATTATGATGGAGGTTTGTTGAAACACAAGGACGAATATGGTATAAATGTTAATGGACTATACTTAATTAAACGTCTTGTACATCACTATGATGCTTTCAGCCGACTTGTCAATGATAGTACGTATAGTTATTCCGGCAGTAATTCAAGCTTTGAATGGGCTAATACCTATACATACGATAACAGTGGCAGGTTGATAAAAAAATACTATGAAGCACCTCCAAAACCAAACTTCAGAACAGTACGGGTGATTCACCATAAATACAACAGTGCTGGCCTGCTGATCGAAAATAGAGACTCCACACTACAATCCAGCACAGGACCATTTTATACCAGGAGGGAGTATTTTTATGATCAATGCTGGCCCAATGACATACTGCCACCATACAGACAAGGCCCGGAAGAAAATATTTATCCTAACCCGGCAAAAGGCATTGTGTATATACATGCCGATTGGGAAGAAGAAGGTATAGTAAATGGCGTTGTAAGAGACATGCAGGGCAGTGAGGTGATGCACTGGCGCGAGCAGAGTAGTGAGATATATGATAAACAACTGAACATTCACCAACTAGCAAGCGGGGTGTATATATTGCAACTCAGGAATAATAATCAGACAATAACCAGACAATTTATTGTGCTGTGATGCCAAACAGATAAGGCCTGCTCAACGTCTTAATGAGTGAATATTGTAACCTCGTTTAAAAAAACTACCTATGAAGAATTTATTTGCATTATCCCTTATCGCTATGATGTGCTTTACAGCACAGGCACAACAGTTCCGTTTGGTACATACGCACAACATGACCATCCATCACCAGTTTCAGAAAGCCTTTAATACTGATTCAGTTTGGTATCGCTATTCTAAAGACAGAGGTTACGACTCGTTGCGAGAAGAGTGGTTGTTTGACCATTATGCGTCGTACAATCTGAATACTAAACAGCCGCATACAGAATATGTGCTGCGCTATGACAACCAGAACCGGAAGGTCGGCCGTTCTCATTATGGTATCACTTTCACACAGCCTCAGATATATACAGATGTATGGCTGGATACCTTTATTTACGATGATATGAGCGGTTTACTGAAACAGCGTATACAATGGGCTAAAGTGAAGGACAGCATAGGTAATTATTATTGGCGTAAGACCTACGTAGAAGATTTTTATTATAACTCAAAAGGACAACCTACACTGGATAGTACTTATGTGTACTATGATGTAACAGCTACGCTTACACGTGCTAACAAAACTACACACTACCTATATGACAGTATGGACAGGTTGCTGTACCGCAATACATATGAATATGCCAGTGTGAATGCAGGGGTGATAAGTAAACTGCGCCAGAGCCATTATGAATATGATGGTATGGGCTTTATGATAGCAGATACTTTAAGGCAGGCAGACTCAACACTTATATTAAATGATGAGTTAGTTACGAGCTACAAATATGATAGTACGGGTGTATTGCGAAGAGACAGTACACAAGCATTGGGTAGTAGTGGTACAGCATTTATCTATCGAGCATATATCTATAACAGTTATGGCTTGTTGGATTTTATAGATATTACAGACAGCACCCAAACTATTGATTACAGGCATTTTTATCACTGGCAAGCCTACTGGCCTGATGATGTGCAGCATGTAGCCAAAGCAGAAGCAGAAATAAAGGTTTACCCCAACCCTGTAGCTGGAGGTGTAGTAACGGTACAGGCATCTTTTGAAACTGAGGGTATGGTACAGGGTACTATCAGCGATGTGCAGGGTAGGGTGCTGTATAGGTGGAGCGGTGAGGTGAACGCAAGGCAATACAAAAAGCAAATTCCAACACATACATTAAGCAGTGGTATGTACATCATCAGTGTGCAGAATGAAAAAGAAAGAGCTATAAGGCAATTGGTGGTGCAATAGTGGAATAAATGTTCATTAAAAATGGCATTGTTTTTATAAAGCTTTTACGATTAGTTGTAATTTTTTGATGAAACAACATCAACTATTATGACTGAACAGGAATTTCAACAATACTGTGATCAGGAAGGAGGCCTACTGGTTTGCTATCACGACGTAAAAGGACACTACCTGATGTTCAATGACGCGCTTACACAGCTTACAGGTTATACCAAAGAGGATATAATCGGTAGAAGCCCTTATGATTTTTTTCACCAGGAAGATCTTATATACATACAAAAGAACAGTCACGAGCCATCTGTACAGGGTGAAGAGGGGTTGAAGATCGAATACCGTTTTCGTAAAAAAGACGGTAACTATATTTGGCTGAAAACTACTACACTGCCACAAAAGAATGATAGTGGCGAGGTGACAGGGCTTATAACAAAATCTATTGATGTTTCGGAGCATGTGAAACTCAAGGATGAAATAAACAGACTTGAGACACAAAAAAGAATATTGTGTGATATGACCAATATAGGGACATGGGAGATGGATATACCAAGTATGAATATTCACTGGAGTGATGAGACACGCAGAATACATGAAGTAGATGATGATTTTGAACCGGGGCTGGAGAACGCTATATCATTTTTCGCAGGAGACTCGCAAGAGAAGATGACTAAAGCAGTGGAAAATGCAATAGAACTGCAGCAGCCTTATGACCTTGAAGTAGCATTTAAAACAGCAAAAGGCAACAAGCTGTGGGTGCGTGCAATTGGCAAACCGCTTATAAGGAACGGGCAAACCGTAAAGATATTCGGAGTGTTTCAAAACGTGACCAGGCAGGTAGAGGATAAGGAGAAAATGCAGGCACTGGTGAGTGAGCTGCAAAAAAACAATGACCTGTTGAAGAATTACCTCATAACATTTACGCCCGTGTCTTAGTGTTGTATATTTTTAGTTGAAGTTTGAGTTGGTAACAAACGGTTAACAACTCATTAACAACCTTCCGATTTTGGCTGTCGTAGTTTTAAAAAACCAAACTATGATACCTTACGAAGAATACGAACAACTTATTAGGGATGAGGCGGGAGAAGAATTTCATAAGTGGAAACATCTGATTCCTTCCGTGCCTGTTTTTTACCGTAGCAGATACTTATTAACGATACGCAGCGGGTTTTCTATGCCCCGTAGTTTTGATATGGTAGTAGCGAATTACAGGATGTGTGATGCTGATTTCTGTAACCTGCTGGACCAGATGGTAGCTATTGAAAAGCCAAAAATAGCAGAAGATGTAGTTGTTATTAGTTAATTAGCGCAACTCACATTTGATATTCACGCTATCGGCAGTAAACCTTTCTTTACTGTCACATTCATCAACAGCGTTGTTATCGGTAAAACCTTCCAGCGAGAAAGAGGTATTGTTGGTCTCGTTGTTCTCTACAATGGTGCAATCGCAGGTATGATCCTTAGTACATGCCATTGCAAATAGTATTGATGCCGTTGCAAATAATATATAGAAACTTGAGCGTCTCATACGTTGCAAGATACGTAATTACCTGACACTACATTGAATAGAGGTCCTGTCGTTAGAGGCAAACTCATCAGAGCTGCACACACGGTCAGCTTCACTTCTATTATAGCCTCGCAACTCTCGCGTAACAGATGTATCCTGAGCACCGGTGTATACACAGGTACAGTCCCACCTTCTTTTACAAGAGCTGAATACGAGTACCAAAACAATAATGGTCAGTAGGGGTATAAAAGTTTTTTTCATACCAGGTTGATGTTTTTACATCCAAGTACAAAAACTGTACCTGAACTGTTATCCCTCAAAAATACATTTCGTAAATGATTATGTCTGTTAATGGGTGGTTATTATTATCGTTTTTTCGATGTTAACCATTAACGATCATGGATTTATAACAAATGTTGAACCTTTCATATGGCAGAATGTTATAGATACTCATTTCTATGGGTTGGTTTTTTATAAGCAGGAACGGGCGGGGTTTTCCCCGCCCGTCCTTTTATGCCCCGGTAATAGCATTAATAAATCTATAGGTTGCTATTCAGGTTTGTTTGTATCGGACTTACGTAGTACTTCTTAGAAGAACCATAAGCCGGACGTGCAGTACCTGTTTGTAGTGTTAGCCCTTTGCTGTGGTGTTGTACAAGTATAAAAGGCACGTACTCATAAGTGTTGCCCTGAACTTTACCGTTCACTATGTCATATCCTGTACGCACTTTCAACACAGCAAGTGCTTGTAATGAGCCGTTCTCACCGGCACCGTTAGTACGGCCCCAGTCAGCGCCGTTCACATCGATCTCAACGCGACCGTTAGGCAGGTTAGTAGCTGTCCATACTTTGCCTTCACCATCAGTAACAGTAGCAACGCCGTTTACTGCAGATGCAAACTTGGTTTGGTTAAGCGGGTCAGGAGATCCGTTAGTGAAATTAGGCGTAGCTATAGCCACCTCATATTTACCACCGTGGTATTTACGTAAAATGGTCATTGGTACTTGTGCCGCCCATGGCTCGATGTTGCTGTTACGCTTCCATGCGAAGATGTGGCTAGGGCACTTCAGGTTGTTGTTAGTAGCTACACCACCCAGGTTAACTGTAGGTGTATTGCTACGTAGGTAGTAGCGGCCACCGTCCTGTACCCACTCAAGGGTAGTAGTAGGCGAGGTAGCAGTTGCTCCTTGCAGGTTCAATGCACCGTTCTCAAAGTTGTAAGACGGGCTTAGCAAGCCACCAACGTTGAAAGTACAAGGGTCGAAATTTGGCGCAACAGCCTTTTTAGATGCAGGGTCTGCTTCAGTTTCAATAGCTGTAGTTGGCTCTGCATTGTGGTTGTTGGCATTTTTGTTACATGCAACGATACCGAATGCGCTTATAGCCAATAAAGCAACGGGGATGATGATTCTTTTCATTTTTTTGAGTTTTTGTTTTTTTAGTTTTTCAATGAAATAAGAGTTTTCGTTTTCGGACATAGGGTTGCAATACCGGGCCTTTTACAGGCCATTACGGGCACTATTTTTTACAGGCAGCTAACAAGCATAACTTTCCTGTTTGCTGCTGACGGCTTTTTCCTGATGGAGTACATGGTAATAAACCATAAATACCACTTGAGATAAAATACCGACAGACGACACTGCCTGTTTAATTTTTAATCAATAATAAAATTGTAAATAAGTCCTGAGCCGACCGGGAAGTACTCGCTGGCACGAGCAACAGGGTTATTTTCAATACAAGCCATTTATATATGGCAAATATTGTCTTTTCTCTTCCTCTCTATGTGTTTTCTCAACTATGCCTGCTGATATGTGGATGCTTCTCTCTCATATCACCCTATCAGTGCATTAGTGTTACAAACATACTAATAAGAAACTATTATTTCATAATATTAAAACAAGATTAAAAAAATATTTTATTATGTATAGCATAATACTTTGAATTATAAATAGATAAAAAGTTTAAAAAAATTATATGCAATAAAAGTAAATTCAATATCTATAAAGTTTTTATGTGTAATGTTGGTTTCCTGAGTTATTGACAAAGTATAACATGCAATAATCAATTTTGTTATTCGTTTGTTAGCAGGTTGTTATTCGTTTGTTATCAGGATAGTGTTGTGCCATGATTACCATACAGTTGAAAGATATTCACGCTGCCAAATAATACATGCGGTATTAAAACGAATAAGGGGCGTTTCAAAACTTTATTAGAGCAGAAAAAAGCCAATGAAAACAGCCGGAACTCTTTAGTCTTATAGCTTTATATATGGCTAAATAAGTAAAAACGAGAACCGGCTATATTTATATTACGTAGATCAATTAACACTATCTGCTAAATGTGCTAGATTTGCGCACTTAGGGGAAGCAAAAAACATCAATAGTAGCCGGCTTGTTATTGGGCCACTACTACTATCAACTAAATAAAAATGGAACCTGGGCCAAAAAAAGTGCTCGTTGTAGAAGACGACGCAGGCATAGCCAATATGATGCGTGCTATCTTACGCATTGGAGAGGTAGATGCGGTATTTGCCGAAGATGGCTTTACTGCCATGCAGCTACTTGAATCAGAAAATCTGAGTATGGTGCTCTGCGATATTATGTTGCCCGATTTTTCAGGATATGAAATACTGCAAAGAGTAAGGGAAGACGAGAATATGAAAGATATGCCTTTTGTATTCGTTACCTCATTGTCAGACCCGACTGATGTACAAAAAGGATTGGATGCAGGTGCTAACCGTTACATCATCAAACCATTTACAGCAAGAGAAATACTGGATACTGTTCGCGATTTTTTAGAAGGCGGCGAGCCGGAAGCTTAGCCCAACTCATGATGCGCACGGCTGATGATAGTCAGATGGTGATCATCATGCTCGGCAACGAAGTACAGCATATCGACCAAACGCATAGGCTTTTGTAAACGAGGGTGCATCGCGGTACGTGTTGCCATTGCTTCATCATATGTTGCTATACGTTGAACGAACTCTTTGCGCACCCGGCGAAACTCTTTCATAATGTCGCTAATGCTCCTGTTATTATAATTCGCCTCATAGGTTTTTTGATTGCTCATGTCTGCCGGAGAGAGTGTGGTTGCACCCGCCTCAAACTCCTCCAGTCTTTTGCTGTGGAGTGCTTCAAGGTCTATTAAGTGGCCTGCATGTTCCTGTATACTCCAGCCATTATTATAGGGCAGCTCTAATATCATATAGGGTATGTTCTTTATTTTCTCTTCCATACGTGCTGGCGTACCATTAAGACGCTCTACTATTACAGAGAACATTCCTGCCGGAAAATCGAAGTTGAAAGAACGCTCCACCCATTTTGTCTGCTGAACCATATTGTAATTTACTACACCTGTTATAAGTTTTCTTTAACTCTTTGGTTGAACAATATGCATTCTGTCTTGTTTATTTATTGTAAGCGCTTGATTATAAACGCTGTATAAAACTAAATGGCCACTACAAAACTTTTCAATTATGACCAGTGAAAAAAATGAAAATCCAATCCCGGAGGACCAAATGAGCACGCTCAGCTCATGTACTACATCACTACTTAAGAAGGGCTATGAAGAGAATTTCGAGGTGAAAAATGATCAGTTGTATGCACCGTCTATTGACAAGCATTATCAACCCGCGGAAGTTAAGGTAGATAACTTCTATCGTTTTGAAGGTGCTTCAGACCCCGCAGATAGTTCTGTGCTATATGCCATAACTACTAATGACGGTGTGAAAGGACTGCTTGCCAGCGCATACGGCGCGTATGCCAACGACGCTGATGATAAATTCATAAAGCAAGTAGAAGAAATTCAAAAAATCGAGGCGAAAGGACATTAAAGATGTAGTGGTGATGTGAGTGTGTTTTACACACAACTGCAGCCTGTGTTTACGGGCTGCTTTCAATTATCTAGAAATGAATTTGAGAACATATAAATAACTGTAAACAAAAAAATCAATTGAAATGGACAATCAAGAAAAAACTATTGAAGTATTAAATGACCTTATCAGGATCAATAACGACAGGATAGAAGGATATACTAAAGCAATAGAGCAAACTGACCTGATAGATGCTGACTTGCGTATGATGTTTGAGAACTGCAGGGCGACCAGTGAAGATATAAAAGGAGACTTGTTGAAGTATATTGCCAGGTACAATGGAGAGCCGGCTACAGATACTACTAATGCAGGAAAGCTCCATAGAGCATGGATGGATGTGAAGAAGGCTATAAGCACAGAAAGCAGGGAAACTATATTGGAAAGCTGTGAGTATGGCGAAGATGTGGCACAGAAAGTATATAAAATGGCTATTGAAGAATTCTCTGATTTGCCTAATGATGTGAACGAGTCTATCGCATCGCAAAAAAAGACCCTGAAAACACAACATGATCTGGTAAAAAAAGCCAGGGATGCACAGAAATTAGTAAATAAGGCTTAATTGCAGACGGTTTTTCATAAGTATAGTTTGAGCCCGGAAATATGAGCCGGGCTTTTTTATGTAAGGTTTAAAACATTGTTAAAGCATAAAAATACCGAAAGGAAAAGCGAACAATAGCGTCATAATAATCGTTAAGCTATCATAAGCAAAGGGTGGCTTTTTTCATAGGTTTAGGTTTGGCCGGGCAATATTGCCCGGCTTTTTTATTGGTAAGATATTTGTTGTATAAATAATAAGCCTTTAATTATGAAAAACCTGTATCTCTTTGGGTGTTTATTACTACTTGCATCTTGCGATGTTTGGGATTCAGCTAACTGTAATATACGTAATGCTACGAGCCGAACGGTAACTTTCCGTTTCTATCATGAATATCTTGAAGATGAAAATGAATATAATAGAAAGACTCTTCCTGACAGTGTGGTTGTAGTTGCCCCTTATAGTTTTGTTACATTATATAGCTCCAGAGGATTTATTAAACATGATGAACCGCACCTGAATAATCCGATGGACTATATAGACTCTGTTAACATACAAGTTGATACAGGTGTGCTTATTAAAGATATTATGAATCCCGGTAATTGGGAAGGTGTAAAAGCCGGTAAAAATCGCAATGGTCTTAAAGAAGCAGACCATTACGAATACACATTCGTAATAAAACCAGAAGACATCAGGTAGTTACTGCTTCAACAGTTTACCGCTATTGGTCATTGTACCATTATTATCTCTTACAGTGTATATATAATTTCCCGTAGGTAGATCCTGCATAGGTATGGTAAGTTGGTGCTTACCTGCAGAGTAGAGTTGTGCCTGTTTGCTATAAACTATCTGCCCGTTGATATGAGTAAGCGTTACAGATAGTATTTGCGGGTTGTCTAAACTGAAAGACAAATGCGCATCACCGGTAACAGGGTTGGGGTAGGCGGTGAGAGTGAGTTGTTTGCTTTGCATTCGGCTAATTGTGCTGTACTTAATGGTTGAATCATAAATGTTGTACACTTTGATTACGGTATCATTTTTAGCTATAAAGTATATGCCGTCATTTTGTGTAGGATGTACTGAAATATCGATAGGGTCTTTTATAATATTAACGCTCGGGAATGATACTACTTCGGGTGTGTCTGTCACTAAACCGGTATATTGCCAAAGAACCTTTTCTCCGTTTTTATCAGCAGAAAAAAATATTTTGTCAGCATAATTTGTAAAATTGTTACATCTGGCATTAATAGTTCCTGACACTGCTTTTGTTGTCATTGTATGTACTAAGGTTACCTGTCCTGTCTGATAATCATAGCTATAAAGCTGATAACCTTTGTTAGTGGGATCTGTGCTGCCGTTAAATAATATCTTAAGTCGGGATATGCCCATGCCCGCGTCATCGTTCCGGATATAAACACCATCTGCAACCCCTTGTGCCAAGTCTGTTATCCTTGTACTTCCATTACCCCATATCGGATCGTATTTCCAAAGCTCATATCCATGAATACCATCATCTTTGCTATAGTAAATATCACGTAGCTTAATGATGGCAGACATTTTCTCCGCGCTACTGTTTTTAGCGATTGTATCAATGATCGTGATCTTTGGGTTGCTGAATTGTGATGTAGGTGGGTAATCGCTTAGATGACATAGTAGCTCTATATTGTTATTGTTTATATAGTTGAAGTAACAGCCGGAACTTGTTTTGATAACGTTTGGGTTTACTGTTATGTACTTCCCGAGAGTAAGGATAACTTTTATCTTTTTTTGTGCAGAAAAAAGACTGTCATCGTGGGAGGTTATATAAATAAGCTGAAGGTAGCCACCGGAATCGTTGAATAATAAAGATGAAGATGAAAAATAGTCGCCGGAAAAACTATTATAAGCTACAGGTTTAAAAGGAGTGATATGATTTATATCCCGAAATGTCCGTGTATCCTTGTTTTGTAGCACTTTGTATTCATCCATAAAAACCAACCCATAACCATTTGTACTGTCGTACTTAGTATAGGTGACTGTTGAGTTGCTGCCATTGACTAAATGAAAGTCGCTGTTGATAATTCCGGTATTGTGCGAATCTTTAACGTAGCTGCTGTTGCCATCTCTGATCTTAATCAACTCGTAATTGCCACCCTCGCTTACATCACTTAAGCAATATGCATACCAACTACCTACTCCAAGATGCTTGGGCTTTTTTACAGGGTCACCAATCTGATAACTGAAGGAATCTATAACTAGGTTTTGTGCAATGCTGGTATTTATTGCGGCAATAGAAAAAAAAAGGGTGGTAATAAAGAAGCGCATGTTTAATAAGGTTTGGTTGATATAAAAGTATAAATATTTTTTTACTTATAGTAAGCTTTGGTCATGAGTTTGTAAATAGCAAATGTATATCCAGTACCTTTGCAGCCATGCCTGCTGTGCAACTGAAAGACCATTATAAAGTGTTGGGAGTGCCCCCACAGGCTACGGCTAGTGAGATAAAAACGGCTTTCCGTAAAATGGCGCACCAGTACCACCCAGATAAAGCCCCCGGTAATATACATGCCGAGCATTTTTTCAGGGAGGTGCAGGAGGCGTATAATGTACTCAGCGATCCGCATAGGAAGAAGATATATGATAACGAACGCTGGCTGGCAGGTATGGCAGTAAGGGCTAAAGAGCAGGAGGCTGCCACAGCCGAGTGGATACTGAAAGAGTCCATCAAGCTAAACCAGCACATGCACACCGTAGATGCATGGCGCATGAGCCACCAGGCATTGTATGATTATGTAATGCAGCTACTGGACAATAATAATATGGCTGTGCTAATGCAGGAAGAGCATGCGTCTGTCAGAGAGAGTGTGGTAGAGCAGGTGCTTAGCGCAACAAAGATCCTGAAGTATCAATACATGCAACCACTGGCACAACGATTGTCTGTACTGGCAAGCGGAGATAATAACGCCCTTGCGGATATTGCAACCACAGAGCGCAGGCGAAAGCGTCAGGCCGATTGGGATAAGGCAATGCCCTTCTTCGTGATAGGTATTACGCTGTTACTTGTTGCTTTGATGTTTTTTTGGGGTGATAGTAAATAGCAATTAATTGTTTTTATGTTGTTAAAATGTTTTATCTTTGATGAGATAAAAGACACACCATGAACAATATATTCAAAGACAATCCTAAGTACACAGAAGTATTCCACTCGAAAATTCACGATGTAAGACTGTACATGCCTAAAGATGTGGCCAACGGCTACCATATGAGCCGCTATGTAGCGGCAGGTGCGCAGAATATATATTCAGGTGCAGGAGCTACCAAAGAGCTGCTGGAGGCTATGATGGATAAAATGCTGGAGCTGTGCAACGAGGAGAAGAGCACTAAAATGCTACGGACGGATATTGCCACACTGGCCAATAATATCAAGTACAGGCTCAGGTATCCGGTAGATGAGGACTGCGCGCTGCGTATGGGGGCTATCTATACTTTTGTTGAAGGGGAAGACCCTGAACATACAGAAGGCTACTGGACGAACCGCAAGGTGGCATGGGCAAAAGGCAATGCAGCACAGAATATTCAACCTGACCCCGAATTGTACAGTTTTTTTTTGACCATCGGCATTGCATCCACACCAGTATGGAAAGAACTATCGGATACTTTGCCCGGTACGATCTATTTCAACACAAGGAACGACAACCTGAACGGGACGATGCCGCAAAACTAAAGTCTGTGGCTGCACAGGTTGATGATTGGTACGACAGTTTCTGGAATATTGCCATGAAGTATAACGATGGTGATGTGCGAGCCGCAGAGCATTTTATGGATTGCAGTGTATTCATGTTTTACTACCGCATAAAGCAAAAAGCCCAATGGCTGGAGTGGCATAATGAGCAGGTGAAGGGACGGGAGTGAAAATCAGATAAAGATTTCGGTTATTGCGAACGTAGTGAAGCAATCTGAATAGTGTTTGGTAGTTATAGATTGCTTCGCCTTATGAGGCTCGCAATGACCTTAGTTATTCGTAGTATTCAATATGATAGCTGGTCATGAAATCGGGTTTGGGTGAGTCGTTCTCATAATTGAGCATGAGTGTGGCATTACCATGCTTGTCTATTTTCAGTACCTCGTGGCGGATGGTCTTTTTAGGAGCGTTGCCTACCTTTTCAATTGTTCGGGTGAAGTTGCCGTATTCATCATACTCATAACTGGCATCAACGTCTACTGTCTTTTTGCCTTTTTCATATTCATCAGCATTGGTGCGTACTATAAGGCTGTCCTCGTAGTAAAACCTGTAAGACCCTTGCAGTGCAGGTTCTCCTTTTTTACCGCGCTTACCCATTATATTGATGTCTTTCACTAATACCAGATTCCTTCTTTGCCAGCTACACACCAGATTGGATAAAACCAGTAGCTGGCCCTGGCCTCTTTTTTCATCAAGTAACTCTTCTGCCTCAAATGCTGTTTCTACCAGTATCGTGTTATTATCGGGAGAGTCTGAATAGGTATAATCCCTGTAATACCCTACCGAAGCAGATTGCTTGTTGATGAATATAATGGTGCTGTCGTGTATCAGATAGCCCGAGCTGTCGTATTCGTTTTTTATTACAGAATATAATGTGCCCTCAGTGTTCTCTTTTATACTGTCGTCATATTTAAGGTTGGTGTATTTATAAGTAGTAATGCTTTTTACTGGTCCGTTTATGCCCAGGCGGGAGTATTGGCTGTAAGCCATGCGCGGATCGTCCTGTGCAAATAGGTTTGTACTGATAAAGAGTAGTAAGAGTAGTATTCTCATTCGTAGTAAGAGTATTCATACGTTGTTAAAACATCAATTGTACCATTCTCATAAGATAGTGTTTTAAGTGGGTTGCCATGGTTGTCTGTTTCCAAAACTTTTATTTTGACGCTATCAGTCTTCTCGCTCATTTTATCTTCTATTATATAACCGTCTCTCATGTTGTTACTATATGAAAAAGTATACTTTACCCAATCCATAGTATTGCCATCTCTGTACATTTTTGTTTCTTCTCTTTCAGCATAACCATTGTTATCCAGCACAGTTTGTTCTTCTCGCAAAATTTCTCCTTCCTCATTATAAAGTTTGATCCTCCATGTGTTATCGTTTGTTTTATTGTATACGTCTTTATAATGTGTATTGTTGTGATGCATTGTGCTTTGGACTAGAACACCCGTATCGGTTACTGAATATATATAGTCTGTTGAATAGGTAGTGGTATCATCAAGAAATTTTTGATTGTACCTGTACGCTGTATGTACTATTCTTCCGGCTTCATCATAAACGGTCATAAAGTAGTAACAGTTAAGGCTGTCAACAGGTTTCCATTCGTCAAACTCTTCAATTGCCTCCTCATAAGTTATTTTTACTACAGACCTTACTGTTCCGTTCAACGCCTTTGCTTTGGCCATATTATAAGGAGGTAGCTCTTCTTTTTGCTCTGCTTTGTTATTGCAGCCAAATAAGATAATAGACAATAAGAAGATTATAATTGTTTTCATTGTAATTTTGTTATTTAAATTATTGTTGTATATTTGCAATGAACATCTGCGGGAGACGTCCTTGATCCTTCAAAATACGTAACAGGTAACCTGCCACCTGCAAGTGCAATACATTACAAATATAATACCGCGCTATGGCAGACGTTACCGAAGTCATCCACAAGATAAGTTATGAAGTTAATGATGACGCATTAAATAATGCTACAAAGGCTATACATACGCAGATAGCTGAGCTTGACGAGCTGACCAGGAAGTTGAATACATACCAGCGACAGATGACACGCCTAGCAGATGGAGAGGTGCGCAAGCTGGATGACTTATCGAGGAAGATAGACGATGTGAACCGTAAGATAGCAGGAAGTGCAAGCAAGCTGGAAGGTATATTTAAGCAGGTAGGCAATGGTATACTGGATGGAATAGGTGCTAACGGACGAGTAGAGGATGCTGTGGAGAAGATGACAGGTAATATCATAAAGCAGTTTAAAGAGATCAAAAAGTTTGATTTTAAGAACATTGCAAAGCTAGCCACAAACCTGTTCTCGTTTACTAATATCGCGCCACTGGCCATCTCTTTTCTTATTGATATTGCAGCAAAGCTGTTCAATACCAGTGAGGCTGCTAAAGAAGCAGATAGCTCTTATGCTGACTTTCTGGAAACTTTAAAAGGTAACAGGAAAAGTTCTTTGCGTGCTATTGATGAACAGGTAGGAGATGCGAGGCTGGCGATAAATACAGTTAATGATAATACCCTGCCGGAGCAAAATAGACGAGGTGCAGCTGAGCAGTTGAAATCTAAGTATGCATCTGTTTATCAGAATTATGACATTGACGATATAGTAGCAGGCAGAGCTAGTTCAGCCAATAATAATCTCCTCACACAAATAAAGCATTACGAAGAGAGCCGGTTGATCCAGAAAAATATAGTTGCTGCTAAAGAGCAGATACGTGATGCAGAAGAGAAAGAACTGGATCTTTTGAAAAAGAAAACAGAAGCTCAGCGAAAATATGAGGAAAGGATATCGGTGCCGCTTAGTAATAAAGACTCTAACCTTGGCGAAATAAAGATCAGGCAAAAACTGGCAGAAGCTAAGGCGCAATATGAGCAGGAGTATAACGATGTGCGCTCACGCAGGATCATTTTACAAAAGATAATTGCAAAAGGTGATAAAGAGGTAAGTCGGTTAGCCAACTTGTCTCCCGACCTTTCCTTTCCATATGTGGAGCAACCTGAAACAAAAGCCAACACGCATGCGACAATTAAACCTAAGCCTGGAGAAGCACCCGAAGTAGAACTGAAGCTAAAAATAGATACTGAGTATAATGAGAAAGCAATAGAGGAGTATGTACAGGAAATAAAGAAAGCTTCTGAAAATAAATTGCAGGAGGGACATGATAAACAGATACGAAACACTGATGATCGCGAGCTGAATGACCTGATAGGCCTTGAAGAAAGGTATAAAAACGATAAGCTGACTTTTGAAGAATATGAAAAAGAAAAGCTGGAAATAGCAGATCGTTATAAAGAGCTGAGACTGAAGAAGGAGTTGGAATACCTACAGTCGTTGCAACTGATATACCAACAAGACGCAGAAAAGAGAGAGGCGTTACTCCTGAAGCAAAAAGAGATAGAACTGGAGCTGAAGCGCCTGCAAAACAAAAAGAATAATACTGATGATGAGAACGAAGAAGAAAAAGCAGCAGAGCTACGGAAACAAAGAAGGCAAGAGGCTATCTCCGAGTTTCAAAACCTTGCTGAAGCTGCTGTTGAAGCTTATAACACGATCAGTGAGGCGCAGATCAAAGCGCTGGATAAAGAAATATCGATAAGAGAGAAGAGGGTAGAGAATGCCCGTAAACTGGCAGAACGTGGTAATGCAGAAGCATTAAGACTTGAAGAAGAAAGGCTGGAGGAGGCGCAACGCAAGCGTGACCAGATAGCCAAACGCCAGGCAAGTGTAAATGCAGCACTTGCGGTCTCTAACTCTTTAGTTGCTGTAACGGGTGCAATCGCATCGGCAGTAAAGGGTGATGGTTATTCATTGGCTGCAAGAGTAGCCGCTGCCATAGCTGCGGTGTTGGGTGCACTATCTGCCGGTTATGCCTTTGTGCAAAGCTTTTCTGACGATGCTGACAGTTTCGCTACCGGTGTGGTAGACTATAAAGGCAAAGGTGGTCCACGGGATGATAGTAACTGGGTGCGTATAAGTAGCGGGGAGAGTGTGATAACCGCGGAGGGAACACAGAAGAACCGTGCATTACTGGAAGCAATAAATAACGGTACTGCTTTCCAAATGTTAGATACATCACTGCCATTGCTTATGCCATCTTTCAAGCAACCATCAGTCGTGAATCATAATTATGCTACCACACAGGAGATGAAAGGACTTGAACATAAACTGGATGATGTGGTGAACGCCATTGAAGATAATAAGCTGAGGCAAAACATATTTTTCAACGAGCAGGGGGTAGGCATTATGACCGAACGTGCTATGAACCGTAATCGTAAACGCTGGATGTAAACCATGGAACTGAAACTCTACATCAGACAACAGAAAAGAACTGATAAAAACGGTAAGGAAGAATACATTGGCGGTGTGCCCCCTTTCCTGAAGATCCAGAAGGGGATATTACCACAGCCAAGACAGTTTCCCAATTACAGTGATTTTATTGATGTGACCCATCAGGTAAGTGATCTGTTTAAATTATCGCTTACATGGACATTGGAGCGAGATAACGATGGACAAGTAACGCCGGGGCAATCTTACCAGAGAAAATCATCCAGCGGTACACTTGTGTTTGAAGGCGATGCTTATCAGTACATAAAAAAGTGGTTGGTAGATGATATCAGTGCGCCGTTCAATATTATAGAAGTGAAACTGGTGCATATAGGTTGTGGCGAATACCTTGACTGGTCGATCAATGCAAGGGATATTACCTGGTGCGAAGATAGTAGCTGTATGTTTGAAGCATCGCTGAAACAAAAAGACGAGGCGATGAGCTGTATTAAAAGCACCTGGATAGCAGATGACTGGCAAGGGTGGTTCGGTGCAGAAACCACACAGCCGTGGAGTGGGAAAAAGCACCCGCGCTTTAGTTATTGCAATGAGATGAGGCCAAATGGACTTATCGTTGTTATCTGGTGGACAATTACACAGCTTATGAGTATCCTGGGGCCTTTGATCATCTCAATTGCACCGATAATCAACTCGATAGTATGGACATTAAAAAACATTATTTACCCTATCATCAATTTCATACTAGGCATTCTTGGAAAGAAAAAACTGGATAAGTCTAAACTCAACTTTATAGACTTCAAAGATGTAAAAGATATATTCGGCAACTTTTTTATAGAGAGTGCAGGCTGTGGAAGAGAACACCCGGCTCCATTGATACGCGATTATATCAGCAACGTATGTGTAAAATGTGGAGTGAAAGTAGATCAGGATAGCTTTCCATTGTTTTTTAACAGCCAGCTTAGATTAGAGACATCTGACGACAGAAGAAATAGCAGAAATATCAATTGGAGGGAGAATCCTTATTACAATGCTTGTTTCCTGAATGGTGTGGTAGAGCGTGGTATAAGAAGGTATGACCACCTGAATATTTTTAAAGGTGCTGTGACGAACCTTTCTGATTGGTGGCTGCCGGATAACGCTCCTATTATGACGCTGGATATGTTCCTGGACTATCTGAAAGGCATATTCAACGCAGAGTGGCGGGTAGAGAATAATACACTTTATTTTGATCGTAAAGATCATTGGATACAAGACACTCCGGTGCTGGATCTCAGTAAGGAGGGTAGTGACCGCGATAAGCTACTGGAAGGGATCTGCTTTGAGTGGGATGAGGTAAGAGAGCCATCTTATGTAGAAGGGATATACACAGCAGATGCTGCTGATACATCAGGCAACGAAGCCAAAAAGCATATGAATGGTTATGCTTCATTCGGAGATGTACAAGTGAACCCCAAGCTGGAAGGAGTGCTGACAAAGACCGAGGCGTTCGGTGCTACGAAGTTCAGGTTAGACGGAGCCAGCACTGATTATGTATTTGATGCTATGCAACAGGTCATTAACACCATCTTTATTACAGGCTCTGTATGGACCACCCCATTGTTCAGTACCATCAATCAATACTTCAGGGATTTTGCCAACTATGCTTTGCTCATCAATCAGGAGACAACCACACTGCCTAAAATATTAATATGGGATGGTGGCACGAAGAATAACGCCAAATGTGTGCGCCACTATGATGCAAAAGAACATCCGACCAATGAGCCGCCGATAAACCATCAATACAATAATCAAACATGGTATAAAAGGCATCACCCCCAAACTGAAGTGTTGGGAGAAAACCTTGTGCCTGGTGCTAAGCCCAAAGGTGTATACACCGTGAGGGGGACAGGGTTGGTGACGGCACAGGATGCCATGCTGGTGAACTACCCCATGTACTTTGAGCCGGGATATTTAGGTACACTCTGGGATTGGTTCCATTGGATAGATGACCCCAATATGAACCCGGGACAACATAGGATATTTACTGCAAAGCTGGAGCTATGCTGCGAGACATTAGAAAAGCTACGCCCGTTTGAAAACAGCGCAGGCATAGTATTGGGACAAAAAATAAAAATGCCGATGACCTATTATCCTTACGGAAGGATATTGGAAATAGAGATCAACTATGACCCAACGAACGAGATAGGCAAATACATAAAAATCAAAGGAACACTATAAACAACAACCTATGACCTGGTTTGACAGTATATACGATCTACAATATTATCATCAGCCCAAAGGAGTACCCTGCTATTGCGAAGCAGTGGGCTATCCTTCAGATATGTACCTGCAAGGTTCATTCACTAACGGCGGGGCAACTACACTGAAAATATATGTGTACAGCGCTGACGGGATAACACAATACGAAGAAGCTACAAGTTACTTCGACTATCATATTGCATATGTAGGTGCATTACAGTCATACATATTTAATGCGAGGTTGAAGTCTTTCAGTCCCGCGATGTGCCAGCATGAATGTTATGTGTTGCGTGCTGTGGTTGCTTCTTCTTCAGGAACAATATTTGATAAATATACCGAGCGTTATTGCCAGAACAACTGTTGCGATACCGCAAGAGGTATTACGTTCGATCAGGATGGTTTTGTGGTGCAAGCAGAACCAAGTGCTGACCCTATAACTAATGGTGGTCCTGCGGGTATTGGTATTCCTGCAAGCCCGACGATATTTATTCCTGAAGGGGATTGTGGTGAGCCATTGATACGTATTATTTCTGTGTTTGACTGTGTAGATAAATTCAATGGTGAGTTTTATGGTATCCCGAATACGACCATCTCGCAGAGTGGTGACCTGTTTGCATACAGAAAAGTAACGACCATCAAAGGGAGAATAGTTCGCAGGCCGAGAGAGATAAGCAGGGAGATAAGCTATAACTGTAAAGTGCAGCGAGTTGAAAGTACGCCGCAATATTTACTGGAGGGGTATGAATACCTGCCTGCATGGAAGATGTTTGAGATAGAAGGGCAGCTGCACGCTAACAGGATATATATTGATGATTTTAAAAGCATCAGGGAGTATCGCTATGCAGGGGGTACACCAATGAAGCAACTGAGTAAATGCTTTGAGTTGTTCAAACTGGAAACAACACTTGAGGATTGTACACAAAGACAAATATTCGGATGTAAGGAAAATTGTACCGTTGCCACTAATCCTGATGGCAGCAACCTGATGTTTGCTATTCCATCTGATTACAATGGAGGTGGCTTTTTTGATGAACAGAAAGAAAAAATTGCTGATGATTACGATGGGCTATTGGACTACCTGCGCACCCGTAACGGCATGACGGATACTCAGGATGTGAATACCGCATCTATGAATTGCAGCGTATATAAAGTAGCAAGTGTTACAGGTAGTGGGTTGTTGCCATCGCATATATATTATGATGCACCGGTACCCGGCAAGCGTATTTTCGGAAGTGTAGTAAGTGACATCAATGACTTTTGTGGTGATCTGCAGGATCATTGCCAGCAACCTGTGGTGGGTGTATATGAGGTAACTATACCCGTATGTAATACGCCTGTGAACGGGTCAATCACTGTAGAACACTTAACAGAATATGATGTGATAGTAAATGGCTATGGAGACTGGGCACCTGTAGATGCAGAAACATACGGTTCGATACATAACGGACAGGTAACCTTTAGTATAAAAGTGGTGAACACGGAGATAGTAGCAGAAGGCAGTGAAACGGAAGTGCTGCTCTCTGGTGTTTGGATAGGTAACATCGGCAGCAATGCAAGGCCGGAATTATCCGCCATACTCGATGAGTATAACAACGCCAATATGCCAACGGGAGTAAGCCTGCTGATAAACGAGTATGGTAATATTTACTACAGTGGTCCCGCACCTGCTGATAGTTCAGAAACAACAATTGATTTGAATAACCTAGTATATAATCTATAAACATTATGGCCAGAAAAATAAGCATACCAATAACCGACCACGCAGGTGTTTGTGCTAACTACTACATAGCGGAGTATCAGAACGCAGGTGCTACCAATTGGGTAACACAGGAATTCATGGAGCCGCCGATAGAGATAAGCAACCTGCTGGATGATGTGGATTACTACATCAAAATAAGAAGAGTGTGTTGTGACGGTACAGAAAGCACACCATTGGAATTGACCATCAACACGACCATACTCGCAGCACCTGAAAACTTTGCAGCTACTCCCGGTGACGGAGAAGTGGCACTTGATTGGGATGATGTAAGCAGCGCAGAAAGTTACACGCTCGAACGTGCAGATGATGACGCCTTTGCCATTAACCTGACAATTATTTACACAGGAGCTACCAGTAACTATACCGATACTGAAGTGGTTAATGATACCACCTATTACTATCGCGTGAAAGCCACTGCAACTAATCATGCAGACAGCGACCATTCAACCCTTAATGCAACACCAACAGCAGCATAACCATGGCAGACCTTACCATCAACATACCACAACCCATACTCACTACAGGACAATATTTTAAAGTACGTTATCGTGCATTGCCATCAGGTGCATGGAGTGGTTATACCAACAGGACGAATGCGCCCTTTACCATTACAGGACTAAGTGCGGGCGATTACGAATTTAAATTCATATTAGTGAATGCAGATGCAACCGAATGTCCCGCAACATACAGAACGTATACTATTGAGGAGGATTATAACTGTATCGCCTTTAATTCTGAAATGAAAGAAGTAAATGGACTGTACCATATAGAAATAACCTACACTTTGCCCGGTGGACATACCGACCCTTCGTGTGGATGGGAGATAGTATGGATACAGAACGGCAAAACGAATACTGTTCCCTTTAGCAACTTGCCGGGTAGTGGTATCATCAAAATACCCTGCCAGAATCTTCCGGCTGTACTTTATATAAAAGCGAAGATGTGTAGCGGCAAAGTAAAAGACTGTCATAGTGCAGATGTGTCTGCTATACCAGACCCGCCTTGTATCAATATGTCAAACATACAGATGGTTATTACGCATAAGCGGGTAGGGAATAGCTGTGAATACTATCTGGAAGTAACCTTCAACCAATCGGCACCCGCTACTACACAGCCGCATTTGTTTTACGAACAGTGGAGGCAATCTGGTTTGGGCGTGCCACATGATAAATTGAGTGGAGTAATTACGATTTCTCCGACAGCAACGAAAATAGTAAGGAAGATCAACCCGCACTTTTTTGAAGGAGAAGAATGTACAGAGTATCGTGTGAACTTTACTGATATATGTGGTGGAGTGAGTTCTCAAAGGATCAGCTTCTGCCGTGAACATTGTTTTGACGAGACACCATAACATATTTCCTGCCTTATAGCCTTGTGTGGCTATTCAAACAATACACGATCAGGCTGCCCGCCTTAAAAGGGAAATAATAAAGAATTCTTTAACTAATAAATGAAATTGAATCATGGCATTTTGTCCCGCAGATTGCGCCAACATCACCGTGACCACCAACGAACCCGGTGGCTGCGACCTGAAAGTGCGCAAACGCAACATCGACCGAATCGGTTTCTTTCCCTGCAGTGTAGACCTGCCCGACCCGTTTACGTGTACGGCAATAGAGGGATTGGTAACCGCTAATACATTAACCTTCAGCAGCCCGCTGGCGAATATCGAAGTGCAAGACCCGACTTTCGAGGAATTGCAGATAGCTGATTGCCGCCCCAGCGAGCGTGTGGCTACCAGCCGCATCATTACTTTTCAGGACAGGATAGCGATAGAAACCGCAGCAGTGGTTGGTCCACCTGCTGAACCTGCTAACCTGTTTTTCGATTACGACTTCTGGAAAGACAAGAAAACCAAGCGTGCATTGATGCGCTATATGTTCGTATTCTGTGACGGTACTGTAGTAGTGCCTAAAGATGAGAACGGTAAACCAATGGATGCAAGCCTGGATGTATTCCTGTCTTACGAGCGCCAAGGTAGTGGCGGTAGTTCTTACATATTGGAGATCAAGAAAGGGCAACTGGAATTTAAAGGAGACCCGCTTGACTTCAACAAGCCTGAACTCGCAACAGCTGATGAATTATTCTACATTGGTGATTGTAACGGAGTGATCTAGACCACCCCCTCCGGCTCCCCCTGAAGGGGGAGAGGTGACACCGCCTCGTACTCCCTTGAAGGGGTTTGATATGGAGAATAATAAACCTTAATTGTTGGCAGTGGGCATATAGGAATGCAACGGAGCAAATCTGAAATACTATAGCCTGTCACTGCCGGCTGTCAACTTTTAAAAATATAAACACAAGCCATGACCATAAAAGAAGTAATAGCCATCCTGAATAAAGATGTAAAACTACCCGAACCGATGACCGAACAATTGCAACGCTGGCGCGATGTGTACTACGGTATGAGCCTGCACACTACAGGTGCCTGCCCGCGGTTTAAAGAACTGACCACAGGACGCATGGTAAAGCCCGCTGGATATTATGGTGAGGAATACCAATACCTGTTCGATAACTTTTTGCTGAGCAGACACCCGCGCGAAGATGAGGCAACCCGCAACTGGCGGTACTCACAATACCGACCTATGACCAAAGCCCCCTTCGGACAGATAACGGGTGTGGTAACCGGCGCGATATTTCAGGATAGTAACTATACACTGGAAGTAAGCGATGAGAACGATAGTAATTATGTATGGAGCAACCGCTTTGGTGGGTATAACATAACAGGCTACTTTGCGAATGTCGGTTTCAGGAATATAATTGAAGACCCGAATGGTGTGTTCTTACGCATACCCGCACAGCCGTTTTACGAGCAGCAGGATGAGAAAGTGGCAATAGACATCTGGTTCGTGAATACAAAAGATATGGTATGGCTGGATGGTGGTAACCTCATCTTCAAACGCGGTGATTATGCCTATTGGGTGAATGCACAAACCATATGGCGATTTGCTTACGATGCACAACAAAGAAAATACTACCTCGCCAAAGCAGACCGTGAGGGTTACTATGCTCATATGCTCAACAGGTTGCCCGTAACCGTTGCGGGCGGTGAGTGGAATACGCAGGGATATTACGATAGCTACTTCAGCAAGGCTAAGGCTGCGGCTGATGATTTTGTGAGTGCTTACAGTGCCGCACAGATGGTAGACAAAGAAGCATCGCACCCGTATATAGTAGAGGCCAGTACGGATTGCCCGGAGTGTGATGGACACGGACAGGTGCAGCGCGAATGTGATACCTGCCCTACAGGTGTAGAGCTGGCAAGATGCCCCGGTTGTGGTGGTAGCGGACAGATAAGCCGTAACCCCGGGCAGCACATTATCATTCCGCATGAGCAGATGAAAGACGGAACTCCCGTGCAGATAGTGAACCCCGATGTGCAGATCAACACGCACCACAGGGAGGTATGTGCGCAGGTGATGAGCCTGATAGTAGAAGCACTGCATTTACAAAAAACAGATGCTGCACAAAGTGGTGTGGCCAAGGCGATAGATCAGGAGCGATTGTATAAGTTCATCAGTGCGATAAGTAATGCCATGTTTGATAAGGTGATTACAGATACCTTGCGTGACATAATTGCTTACCGGAATATTGAGGGTGATACACCTTATGCTTTCCGTATCATTAAGCCGACACAGTTCCGTATAAAAACAAGTGCCGACCTTCTGGAAGAATACAATGCAGGCACAAGGGCAGGTATGCCAGCCTTCATCCGCCAGCGCATGGCGCTTGACTTTGTAGACAAACAATACAGCGGCGATGATGTGATGAAAAAGAAAGCACAACTGATAACAGAACTGGACAGCCTGAGCGTACTGAGCACAGCAGAAATATTAGACCTGCGCACTGCTGGTGCGATAACCGAAAGCCAATTACAATACAGCCGACAACTACCGCAATTAATAGACGAGCTAACACGAGATATGGGTGAACACTGGCTGCTGAATGCAACTACCCAACAGGTAAAAGATGTATTGCCCGATGCGGAGGAGGATGTTGTTGTAAGGGTGGGGTTGAATTAGGGAGGCTACCAATCTTTTCCGTAGTTCTTTTTTTGCCAATGATATATTTCTTTGTCGTAACTGTAATTGATGACTTCTAATGCTTTAATATTAAAATGGTTGGTATCTTTTATGATTCGCCAATATAATATATCACTTAGTCCGGAGATGCCTGTTATATAATCTGAAACCCGTTTTCTCGTTCGGTCTGAAATCTTTCCGCCGGTACTAATAAAGCTTTTTATAGTGTCTGCTTTTCCATATTTGAGTATTACATATTTGCCGTTTGTGTCTATTCCATGGGTATAGCTGAAAGGAGCATTTATTACATAGCCATATCTGGCGACTTTGCCTTTATGTTCAATTATTTCTTCATCAAATATTCTCATATATCCAGTGCCAGCGCTCTTAAAACGATATACCCATATCATTTTATGTGTCCAATACATCTTAGGACCCATTCGCTGTTTGGCTATAGTGTTTTTACTCCAAGTGCCTTTTATATTTTGTGCTTGTGTTTTTTGTGCGATACCACTAATGCATAATAATGTAGCGATTAAGATTATGATATTGAACTTTTGTTTCATGATGTAGCTGTTATTTGAAACGGTTCTTTTTGGATTGGTAATAATAAGTGATTTTTTCGGATGTGCCGGGCATGAGGAAAGTCAAAGATTTAATCCCATTATACAATGTGTCAGGTACTATGTGCCAATAGAATTTTTCTTCAAGTCCGTCATATTTGCTTATTTGTTCTAAGGCAAATTCTTTTGTCTTTTCTTCCTCGTAAGGTTCTACACTAATTAAAGTTGGTTCTTTATGATTAAGCGTAGCAAGGTTACCAATATCATCTTTACTTATGTGGTATTCAAACGGTACTTTATATGTATAACCTATTTTAAAAGTGTCAGAATTAGACATTTTATATGTCTTTAGTATGTGCTCCTTATAACCAGTACCGTTTTTGTCGAAATGTAAATAAAAGATATAACTCGTCTTATCTTTTCCATAAGCTTGTTTCTTAGAAGTTTGGGTGAATATGCACTTCCAAGTGCCATAAATACTCTGCTTGTATTTCTTGCCCGAAGTAAGTGTGCAGAGAATTAGAATTGAGAATGCAGCGATAGAAAGACGACTGAATTTCATGAAGCTAATATAATACCAAATCCCCTTACTGCCCGCAAGGGCGAAAACACCCTACCAATCCTTTCCGTCTCTCATTACATTCGAGCCACCTTTCCTTACCAAGGAAAGGAGTTTGTGTTTCTTGCTTTTTATATTTTGTGTTGTATAAACTCCTTCCCTTAATGAAGGGAAGGTGGATTGCGAACAACGTGAGCAAGACGGAAGGGATGTATATAAAGGATCGTATATAAAGGCGTATATTTACACTATGCGCAATAAAAAGATCATCAATCGTTCTTACCTACGAGATACGCGCAAAACACTCCGCAAAAACCTTACTCCTGCCGAAGCAGCTATGTGGAACTTACTCAAGAACAAACAGCTGGAAGACAGGAAATTCCGCAGGCAGGTGAGTCTCTTTCCGGTAATTGCGAGGAACGAAGCAATCCGTATGTTATAACATAGATTGCTTCCCCCGCATATCTGCGAGGTCGCAATAACCTTATTTTTTTCACCCAACAGTAGCAGAGAATGACCAGTATCGAGATGAACGATTACAGGACCTAGGTTATACCGTTTTGCGTTTTGAGAATGAAGATATGTTCAATTTATCTGAATGGGTGTTGGGGGAGATAAAGAAGAGTTTTAAGTGAATTATCTTGCCTTTATCTACTCATATTTCCATGTAGGTGTTTCTATTTTATAGCTCCGCATGAATGATTCGCCAGGTTCAATAAATTGCAGTGCTTTGGTTTTGTAAACACTGTCTTGATTTATGTGCCAATAAAATTTCACTTCCATATCTTCTGACCCTTGCATGTCTTTTTGGGCAGCATTTGTTACTAGTTCAGACTTGCGTGGTTTTTTGCTGACAATCTTTCCTTTGCCATATTTTACAATGGCCAGATTGCCTATGTCGTCTTGTTGTAAGGAGTATGTAAATGGTATGGCCAGTTCATATACATACATTGTGTGCTCGTCTTCATCTGCCTTAAGACTTTTTTTATCTATATGAACAATGAGTTTGTTTCGTTTCAGTCTGTAGCCTGTGCCATTTTGCCTGAAGTGCAGATAGTCTGTAAACAATATATAATCAACACCTCTTTCTTGCTTTATTTGACTGCCCCTTATATCCATCCATGATCCGCATATCTCCTTATTGTTTTTCTTGCCCGAAGTAAGTGTGCAGAGAATTACAATTGAGAGTGCAGCGATAGAAAGACGACTGAATTTCATTAAGCTAATATAATACCAAATCCCATTCTTGCCCTGTCTCGGCTAAGCCGAGATGAAAACACTCTATATTGTCATGCTGTTTTACTGTCAGTGTCTGTAGCGTGTAATATGAGGCCTCCTCTTTGCTTTCATAACATTTTAATGACTTTTTTGTGGGTGTTACTGGTTTTCTTGCAAACGAAATCTTTTTGATTATTGTCTTACATCACACACCTTTAAAAAATATGCTATGAGAAAATCACTACTATCACTCGCACTGTTATCAGTAACCATCACCGCACAGGCGCAATACAGACTCAACGATCTGGTATTTGAATGGTACGATATTACAACACAAAATTACACTCAGGCCGACTCACAACACTACTATTATAGCGGTGTGAGAGGCGGGTATCTACCTAACCATTATTATTATCATAGAATTCCGGAAACACCAATTACTCCACTGTATGCATGGCCAATACAGTTTGACAGGGCATTTGCATCAAACACTGCGTATAATGAAATGATACTTTGCGATAGTGTAGAACTATACCGCAGGCATACTGCCCCGAATAGTATATACGTGAAAATAGTTCAGGGTTTAAATGGCAACATGATAAGTACATGGCAAAAATATATTCGCTCGGGCCAGTGGCAAGGTACTTTACAAATTAATGCTCAGAGAACGAATAGGTATACAGCCGGCAGGTTAAGCAACAGGGTTATGAGTGGCAGTGATAGTACTGTTTATTTTTATACTGCGCAGAACCACTTAGACTCTACCGTTTCGGTATATAGCAATAGTGTTAATACTCAAGTGCTTTCAGTTAAGTATAACTATGGTAGTAATAATGAACTACTGAATAGAGAAGTATATTCATCCGTAAACGCAAGCCCTTTTGTGTTTTCTTATAGAGAGCAATTCACTTATGGCCAAAATGGTTTGCCTGACCAGTACTTCAGGATTTACTCACCGAGTGCAGGTGTAGATACCTTAGAATCGGTAGTCTTTTCTTACAACAACAATAATCAATTAATAGAAGAGCAATACTATGCGAAATATTCATCAGCACCAATGTATCATTACAGTACGGTTAAAATAGCTAATAACAGCTCAGGCAACAGAATCGCTGACACAACTTATTACACTTATAGTCAGAACGTAGCGTTAGCTAAGAGAGCACTAAGAACTTATGGTTATAATGCTAATGGCCATATTAACCAATACGAACTTCAGTATTGGGATAGTACGAATAAAGTATGGGGGGCTGATTTAGATTCTCTTTACGGTCCTGCTATGAGAGTTAATGCAAAATATACTGGTACACTTTCTGTTGGTGAAACTGTAGCTGCTGAAAGCAACGACGTACAACTATACCCTATACCTGCACATAATTTGATCACTATAAAAGCAACAATGCCTGATGATAATCCTTTCGAGGTTTTAGTATATGATATGCAGGGTGTAGTTATTAAAAGATGGCAGGAGCAAGGGGTAGTTAATTATACGCGCACCATACCTACCGATGATATACCAACGGGTACATATATACTCAGTTTATCGGGTAGTGATGTGCATATGACCAAGCGAATGGTGATAGTAAAATAGAAGATAATGTTTGCTTCATATTAGTGTGAACGGCCTGCTATTGATGCAGGTCGTTTGTTTTATAGTTTCGCCATTTTATAGATCACATTGCGTTTACCATAGGTCCACAAGAATAAAGTATCTATAGACGTGGTAGATAGTATTGGCGCAGACTGATATTGCTTTGAGATAAATGGAATAGATTGAATGTTGGTGATATGAGAGCCGTTGCCTGCAATTTCAAAATGTCTGTTCGAATTCGGGCGATCAATAAAGCGATAAAAAAAACTATCTGTTTGTATCGTACCGTTGCTTTTTACAGCTACACTAAATTTATGCCACAGGTGTGGGTATAAGTGTACATATCGCTCATCGGCAGTCAGGTTATTCCATATAGATATTCCTGAGCTGTCGTAAGCATTTACAGCCTGAAAGTTGGTGGTGTAACGTGCACTGTCTTTATGATATTGAAAATCTACTTTAAAGTTGGGGTTGTTTTTGGGTCTGCCCAGTGTGGCCAACAGATCGTCGGCAGGAGCAGCCAGTACAATTTTTTTGTAAGTGGTGGAGTCCATTTCAAAACCAAGTTCGGGTGTATGTGCGTTGCCTCTATTCTTTATTACCCAATTAGTATACAGTAGGTCTGCTGATACCCAGAAAAAGGCATAGTCTGCACCTGACCTTCTTTTTACAATGCTGTCAGGTATATGCAGTGTTTGCCGCGGCGGTATGATATATTCCATAAAGGCAAAAGGGCTGTCGTTAGTTATCAAATGTCCTACTGTGTCAACAAAATTTAAATAAACAGCTTGTTCATAAGGATTATAGAAGTCCAGATAATTACCAAAGGTTGTTTTTTGTTGTGGATCGTTTCTGTCTTTATCGCAGGCTGAAAATATCAGCATTGCTAATAGTGAAACTGCTATTGTCTTGTTCATAAGGTTTTAGGTTTGTAGAGTATAACGGTGTGTCTGGTCACTTATTGTATTACTGTAGCTATCTACCCCGATAAGGCCACAACGAGCACTACACCCAACCGCAAGAAGAATAAAATAATAGCAAAGAAAAAACCGAAATAAGCCGTGCCCTGAAATACGTTTTGCTGTTTCTTCTTTTTACGAAACAAGTTGATGAGTAGCTGTAATAAGTAGCCCGCCAATAATGGAGCAGTAAGAAAGATGCCCATTGACACGAGCATGTTTTTCAGGGGTAGGGTGTCTAAAGTTATCAGGCGCAGCAGCCCGTCAAACAGGCCTATGTGCGTAATAAGCAGGATGTTGACCCAGGGGTAGTTTCTGTTGATCTGTAGCCAGGGTATCATGTAGCTTAGTGTTTACCACATTGTTCTACTTCCATATACAGGTAGCCGTACTCTTCTCCGCTGTATCGCCCCCTGCGTATGCCGGCAATCTCTTCACGTGTTTTATCGCAAATGGCGGTGTCACGGTAGGCAGAGTCAAACTCGTTGTACAACACAATACGGCAACCCCAACAGTGTTTCTTGTTGCAAGAGGCAGCAAAAAGGGCGGTAATTATCAATATCAGGAACAAACCACGCATAGCTGTAAAGTTACCGAAACAGGGGCATAAAAATATCCCGCTACATAACAGCAGCGGGATGCAATAAGTAATCAAATAGATAATAATGTATTAATCAATAGAATCACCAATGGGCTTGCATTGAGAAACGCTTTCCATATGGTCAGCACTTTTAGATCTTTTGTAATTAGCGGAAAACCTTTCTTCAAACTGTATGATCGACTTACTGTCCATATCACAAATAGTAGTATCTCTTTGTACCATGGTCTGGTTCTCAAGATAAACACCTGCGGCAGATGTGTAGAAATTCCAGGTACAGTGGTAACAGCTGTCTTCTTCCTTCTTACAGGCTGTTGTAGCTATAAGCAGTAATGCTGCAGAAACGAGGGCAATCTTTCTCATAAGCATTTATATATGTGAGGTTATTGTTTACGGCAATCAGTGATCATCCATGTGTCGTACAGGGTGTCGTTAGCTACAAAACTGATGTCTTGCCTGAGTTCTATATCCGTTTCTGTGAAGTTGCAGAGCACTGTATCTCCTGACAAACTGGCCTGACTACCTGTGTAAGTATAATCACAACTCCAGCAAAACCTGTCTTCCTTACAACTTACCAATGCCACAGGTAACAACACAAAAGCTAAAAGTCTTTTCATTCTTGTAAAAACTAAGGGCTTAAGCTATTTACGTAAAAATAATATTCTGTTGTTGATTATTGCAATGAAATGACAAAAAATACTATTAATGAGATGTTATCGGGTGACTATCAATTACTTTTTACTACGGGTACTCTTAATACGCACATAATAGTTGCTTTGCCCTTTCTCTGTTTTCTGGTCGTTCACCTCAAACTCCTTCAGGCTGCGGAAGAATTGTAACAGTTTGCTATGCCCGTAAGTACGTGGGTCGAAGTCGGGTTTCTTTTTCAGGATGTTGTTGCCCACTGCTGCCAGAGATGCCCATCCGCTTTCATCGTCAGACAGGTCGTTGATAGTGGTTTTAAGCAGGTTCATGGTCTTGCGGTCTACGGTATTGGTCTTGCGTTTTATTTTTCTTGGTGCGTCTTTAGTGTTTTCTTCTATTGTGTCTTCACTATCAAACAGGTTCTCCAAATGTATGAACTGATTGCAGGCACTTTTAAACGGCATTGGGGTTTTCTCCTCGCCGATACCTATAACTGTTTTGCCGCCCTCGCGCAGGCGCATAGCCAACGGGGTAAAGTCGCTATCACTACTTACTAATATGAAGCCATGCAGGTTGCCTGTATGCAGCATATCCATTGCATCTATTATCATGGCCGTATCGGTGGCATTTTTATTGGCTGTGTAGCTGTATTGCTGCACGGCATATAGTGCATAGTCCAGCGTGATGTTCTTCCAGCTTTTAAGGTGTGGGTTGGCCCAGTCGCCGTATATACGCCTGTAGGTACAGGTGCCGAATTTGGCACTCTCTTCTATTATGGCATCAATGTACCTGTAAGATATATTCTCAGAGTCTATTAATAGGGCAAACTGAAGGTCTTTAGAGGTGTTGTTCATAACTGTAAATATTGGTAGGCGCATTAAAAGTACGCATAATAAACACGATATATAACAATACAAAAGCCAACCCACTGTTGAAACAATGGGTTGGCACTAAACCACCAAAACCAATTATGTCTTTATCGCTTACAGGATCACTCCTGACAGCTCTACTATCTTCTTCAATACTTTGCTGATAGTTCTACGATCGTCTGCTATCATATTGCTGCCATCAGAAAAAATGAACAGTAATGCGATACTCTTGTCGGAAGCTACCGGCTTGATATTTTTATGAAAACGATGATAATTCTTTTGCGGATCGTACTGCTCTTTCATAAGTACCTGTACCTGGTGCTGTGTTGAAGCGTTGGTAATGTCAGACGATCTTACGCCCGGAAAGAGAACTGCGATAGCTGATGATGTGTTACTCATAGCTGTGTTTTTTATTGTTTTGTTTTTTGCCTGTATACAATCGCGCATACAAGATGTGTTTTTGTTTTGAGATACATTATCTGCATGTATCTGGTACAAATATCGGACGGACAGACAGGTGCAAACAAAAAAAGCCCTGCGATTAACAGGAGCTTTAAATGTTGATAACAGCCAATTAACAGTGTAGCTGTTTAAATCTCTTTTCCTCTGGGGTCGGAACAATACTGTTACGCAGGCTCTGCTGCAACTTCTCGTACGTTGTTGGCCTTCAGCCATGAGTAGAACTCTTTGGCTTCGTGCTCTTCACTGGGGTTGTGTTGAACTATCTGACCGTCCTTAAGTGATATTACGAAAATACCACAGGTAATTCCGAAAGCAGATAATTCTTCTGCATTGTAATTGAACGTCACGGCTGATGTTTAATTTAGTGTTTCCGAAATATGTTTTGAGGGCAGCGAAGTTAACAAAGAAAGTCTAAAGTATGTAGTGCTGAGTAGGCATAAAATTATGAGGCATAAAGTAAGTAATACATGTAGTCTGTGTCAGAGGTTTGTAAAGAGTTGATACAATTAATGTTAAGTTTACTTTTACATAACATTACTGTGCTAATTTTAAGTGCGTTTATAGTCCTGATCACAGGAAGTTTGTTTGGGTTCGCAGTGATATTTGCACCTTACTGCGTTCAATTTTCATAAAGTAGACCAGTCCCGGCACAATGACCGGGACTGATTCTTTTATACCCATTATATCGGCACAGTTGCACCTCTGCGCCTATCCTTAGAAAAAATACATTTACTACACTGCAAACCTTATGCCAAAGTTGTGATAGATGATAGCAAAACGGGGGCTTAACATAACCGTAATATAAAAAGCGCAGGAATACTGCGCTTTTTAATTGTGATAATGTGTTTCGTCTTGGATATCGAATACCTTAAGGCATATCTACAATTGAATATGTTGTAATTCTTGTAGGGAAATCAAGCTGAACATGACAGTTCAATTCAGCACCGCTGCTACAATCTGTGCAGTTGCTGGAGTACATAAAACAGCCTGCACCTCCTGTATGAAAGGATAGCATGATGCCATCAAGGTTGCCATCTCCGCAATGTGGCCCTGTAGTACCGGTAGAGGGTGTATTACAATTCCTTATTTCTACACCGTCAAATATCCAGTCGTTTGTTGAGCTCGGTGTGCCAGGATCGTTGCTTGACCAGCTAAAATCAGCATATACCCATGAATTACCAGAAGCAACTGTTGTTAGAGGTACCCAGTCAGACCAGCCACCAACAGCACCGTGTGGCGGGCCTTGTTCTATGCCGATAACTCTGATCTCAAAATCGTTTGAACATACCGTTGAACTATAATCAATTTCAAGCTCAGGTGGCTGCGCATTGGCAGAGATGGTGAAAAGGATGGCGGCGGCCATCATGGTTAGGATCTTCTTCATGATATTATGTTTTTAGTGAATGATAAAATTACCTTAATAAATATTCCTAGGGTAGGGTGAAAACACCCATTTTTTAAGAGAAAATAAAAGAGCAAGGCTATCAGGCTTTGCTCTTTTATATACACTTGCTTTTTATAATAGTGGAATTACATATCGTTAATAACGACACTTGCAGTTATACCAAACGCTGCAGTAACATCTATCTCTTGTCCTGAGTTACAAATGGTGCAATTGCTACTATACCTAAAGCAGTCAACTAATGTACCTCCATTTTCAAGTGTCACTCCGTCGAGATTTTTAGACATACAATTTGTACCGGTTGTACCCGATATACCGGGAGTATTACAATTTCTTACTTCTATTTTATGAAACTCCCATTCGTTAACTGACGTTACAAATGCGCCCGGGTCGGTCACCCAGCCTATAGTACTCAAATCGCTGTATGAATACTGGGTATGTGATGAGGGAACAGTAAACCAGACGGTCTCACCATTAATAGTGCTGGAGCCTTGGTCGTATGTGTATATTTTGATCTCGAGGTCATCAGCGCAGGTAGTACCATTAGGGTCAATGTCATACTCAGGTGGCTGCGCATTTGCAGAGATGGTGAAAAGGATGGCGGCGGCCATCATGGTTAGGATTTTCTTCATGATATTATGTTTTTAGTGAATGATAAAATTACCGTAATAAATATTCCTAGGGTAGGGTGAAAACACCCATTTTTATACTGTTATTTTTATAAAAAGATGTATATTTGTTGTTAACATATTCTGTCCCTACCATGAACATTCCTGAACATATAGACCCTGAATCATTTACTCCCTTATATTACAAACTGGTAGATGCAAAGCAACGGTTCATCCTGAACTATGGAGGAACTGCTGCCGGTAAAAGTTTCTCAGCAGCACAAAAGGAAGTGCTCATAGCTAACGGCCGCCCCATAAAAACACTGGTGATACGCAAAGTGGGTAATACCCTTCGCGATTCGGTGATACCATCCTTCCGTAACAGAATAGCAGAAATGGAGCTGGAAGAGCATTTTACCTACAATAAGACAGACCGTATACTCAGCCATAAAAAGACAGGTGCCGAGATCGTATTTCGCGGGCTGGACGACCCCGATAAACTCAAATCCTTCGAGGGGTTGACGCGTATACTGGTAGAAGAAGCCGCAGAGCTGGAGTTTGAAGACTTTCTGGAGCTGAACCGCCGTGCCCGTGGTATGGACGATATACAGATCACCCTCACCTTCAACCCCATACACGAAGAGCACTGGATAAAGAAGCATTTTTTTGACCGGGAGAATCCCGATGCCTGTATCATACACAGCACCTATAAAGACAACCCCTACCTGACCGACGAAGACCGTGAACAGATAGAGCAACTGCGCCTGTACGATAACAACCAGTACCGTGTATATGCACTGGGTGAGTGGGGGGTATTGACCAACGACAGCCCCTGGCTCTTTGCCTTCGATAAAGAACGTCATACGAAGGATAAGCTGCCCCTGTTACCGGGCTACCCCATACACCTCTCTTTCGACTTTAACAGAGACCCCCTTACCTGCATAGCAGTGCAGATGAGCCCCCACAAAGGGGCGCGCGATAGTTTTATACATATAATAAAAGAGTTTGCCGGGCAGTATACACTTGAGGAGCTGTGCCGTCAGATAACGGCTACTTTTGCCGGGCATATACTATATGTAACGGGTGATGCCAGCGGCAGCCGCGGAGATATTACCATGGAGCGCCCCGACAGTACTTACTACCGTATGATACAGGGCTACTTGAATCTGGCGCCGAAACAACTGCACCTCTTTAACCGCAACCTGCCCCACCACGACAGCCGACTGCTGGTGAACACCCTGTTTGCCAACTACCCCAAACTACTGATAAGCAACGAGGGCTGCCCCGGCCTGCTGAACGACTGCCAGATAGCCCGCACCGATAATGAGAGCCCCCGCCCCGGCACCCTACGTAAAGACCGTGGTATATACAAGATGGACTTGTTTGACTGCCTGCGCTACTTTCTGCAATGCTATTTTAATGACTATGCCGGTATGGTGAGGTTGGGGAAGAGGGCCTGACCCTTCCGTCCCCGCGGTAGCGGGGACACCTTCCCTAATATAGGGAAGGAACATAGTATTTTGTGTTGTATGATTAAACAACTTTTTAATTAGTAAAGATGTGTTTCGAAGTTTATTATGTTTAAATTACGATACTAGCTATATAATAACTTATGCGCCCTTTACTTACTTTGCTATGTTTATTCTTCTGTATTGGTGTTTCGGCACAGAAAGAAAATAATAATTGGTGTTTCGGCACACAAGGTGGAATAAACTTCAATACCGACCCTCCAAGTACTTTTGTTTCCGGAATATATGCAAAAGAATCTGTAGCTACTATCAGCAATAGATACACAGGAGATTTAATGTTCTATACAGATGGGGTAAAAGCTTTTGATAGTACTCATAATGTAATGCTAAATGGTAGTGATATGGGTTTTGCAGAATATACTACTACGGCAAAAGGTTCTTTAATAGTACCCTTTGTTAAAGACACAAACAAGTTTTATGTCTTTACACTTGAGTATACTTTTGGTAATCCTGCTGATACCAATGCGGGAGCATTTGGGTATTCTGTAGTTGATATGACATTGAATGGTGGTTTAGGAGGGGTGATCCCTTTTGAGAAAAAAGTGCTTATTGATACCGGTTTTATAGAAGGTATGGCATCTGTTGAGGATGATTGTGGTAATGTTTGGATATTACTCAACCGCATGCATTCTAACAGCATCTATGCATATAAGATTACTCCAATGGGAATTATATCTACACCAGTGGTATCAACTGTGTCTTATACAACCCCCACAATCTGTTATACACAGTTGAAAGTTTCTCCTGATAGGAAAAAAGTAGCGGTTAGTATTCCTGAAAAGTATGACACGACAAAGTTTATTGCCCTGATGGAGTTTGATTATAAAACAGGGCGAGTAACCAATGATATTATTATCACCGATAACTCATACTATGGAATAGAGTTTTCTCCTAATAGTAAACTCTTGTATGCTTGCGGTTTAGAGGGCGCTTTGGCCCAGTTTGATATATCAGTATTTAATGCACAGGTTATTAAGTCTACAGAAAATACAATTTTATCAGGACCTAAGTATATCGATATAGAGTTGGGGCCAGATGGAAATATTTATTGTTGTGAAGGTGGTTCTTGGAGTATTGATCAAATATCTAATTGTAATGTATTATCTCCCGGTTGTATTATTAATAAAAATGCTTTAAAGTTAATTAAAGGTGATGTAGGATTTGGGTATCCTACAAATGTAGTATACCCAAAGAATATAAACATGAATATCATCACCAATACTTTTGAAAAGAAAATCTGTGACGGACAATTAATGCTTAATGCAAATCCTAATGGTAAAACATATTTATGGATAAACGGTGATACATCATCAAATATTTCTATTGTTGATACGGGTACTTATTGGGTTTTTTCTTTTACAGATGATGATTGTACAATGTATGTGGATACGTTTCGTGTAAAAAAAGGTGCTGATACTTCGACAACATCAACAGATACAGTTATATGTAATGATGGATTATTGGAGCTTAAAAGTAAGTTAGATATAAGCAATGCATCATATGTATGGGATAATATGAGTGCGAATAAGAGTCGAACTGTAAACTCAGGTGGCACATACTGGGTGAATACAAAAGATATATGTCATTACAATACAGATACATTTCATGTCAAAGAAGTGCAAATCGACCTTAAGAGTACTAATGACACTGATATCTGTAAAAATACATCTGCTATACTAAGAATAAACCAACAACATGACAGCGCTACTTATTTGTGGAGTAACGGTTCAGATGCAGACTCGTTAATTGTTAATGAAGAAGGAGTTTATAATGTATCTGTAAATTATTTAGGATGTACCGTATCAGAAGATATAGCAGTCAGTATCGTCAGGGATATTAGTATTGAGTTGGGTGCAGACACAGAAATTTGTAAAGAAAGTTCGTTACACCTACCTGAATATGTAAGTGGGGACATAGAATCTTTCACTTGGTCTAATGGCAAAATAAGTGACAATATAAAAGTGTCGCATGCAGGCTCGTATTTCGTTGAAGCAAAAAATAAATGTCAGACTGTTACAGATAGTATTATTATAAATGTCAGGAATTGTTATTTGTTCTTCCCCTCTGCTTTTACTCCAAATGGAGATGGTAAAAACGACATTGCAAAAATATATGGTGATGTTTCTGGTATTACCGAGTATACATTGTGTGTATATAATCGGTGGGGACAATTAGTCTACAGTACAAAAGATCCTTTTAATGGATGGAGTGGTTACTTCAAGAGTATTAAAGCAGATATCGGTACTTATTATTATAAGATAGAAATGAACTATCTGAATGAGCCTGAATTCATGAAAGGTAGTATACAGTTGATTCGTTAAAGACTATTACTAGAACAAAGAATGTATCTCTTGTTTATAAACTGTAAAGCTTATCTTTCGTAACAGTTATAAAAACTACTCAACCATAAACACATGAGTATCAATACTCAAAAAAATATTGCAGTATACCCCCCCTGGTGGAACAAAACGGAACAAAAAAACCTCCCGGCTAGCCGAGAGGGTTCGTATATATATTCGGTAAACGTCGTATTTAGAATAGCTTGGTCACTTTGGTAGCTATTTTACCTTTAGGGCCGCGGCTGGGCTCAAAAGTTACCGTATCCTGCTCGTTGATAGGTTCGTTCAGCTCACTGGCATGAACAAAGTAGCTCTCTTTCGTGAATTTATCCAGTATGAAACCGTAGCCTTTCTCCTCGCTGTAGAATTTTACAATGCCCTTCTTGGTCGAGTCGCCCGGTTGTTGAGGTGCAGCACCCAGTTGAATATCTTCTGCTGCTATCTCCCTTTCTTTCATTTCTTTCGGGTCAGGTGGTGTATCCGACAGGTTGCCATTCTCGTCAATATAAGCCATCATGTTATCCAGGCTATCTCCCTTATTGTTGTTCTCTTTACGCTCTAACTTCTTCTCAAGTTTCTGCTGTTTCTTTTGTCTTTTCTTCTTCTCGCGTTCACGTTTACCCATCGTTTCTTGACCCATAAGCTGTATTCTACTTTTTTGATTCGTGCAAATGTCGGACTTTTTACGCGGTTAAACTAATTATCTCGCTTAAGGCGGTATACATAATGTTGATAATGTATGTCTGAAAATGCTGAAATGCCTTGCTGTATGCTGCTTGCAGGATGTTGAAATGTTTTTTCAACGTTTTTTTCGTATGTTCGGTCTTTGCTATTGTGAACAGGTATAATGGAACAAAACAATAACCAGCTTGCCGCCATGCAGGCGCACTTATCACATCTCGAATCAATACTGGATAGTATCACCGACGGTTTTTTTACACTTGACAGGGAGTATAACTTCACTTTCGTGAATAAAGCATTTGAAAGGCTTTGTGGTGTGAAAGAAAAAGACATACTGGGTGTTAATTACTGGGAGCACTTCCCGAAATCAAAGCATCAGAAATTCTGGACACTTTACCATAAGGCGCTTGATATGCAGGACACACAGCATTTTGAAGAGTTTGCCAACTCGCTGCAAAAATGGGTGTATGTAAATGTATATCCCACGCCGGAGGGCTTGTCCGTATATTTTGTAGATGTTACCGATGCGCATAATGCCCGCATGACCATCAATAAGCAAAACCGCCGCCTGTTGGAGATAGCGCATATGATATCTAACAATGCCCGCAAGCCAATATCTAACATTAAAGAGCTGGCACCCAGGCTGAATCCCGATGGCGACCTGCACGATAACATCAGTGTACTGAGGGACATTGTTGATTGCTGCGATGAACTGGATAAGATCATCAATGTGATAGACGACCGCACAAGTGTAATAACCTCGCTACCGCTGAACGGCAGCGATAAAAGGCCGTAATTGTTACTACCATGTTATCATAGCGGCTATAGGTTGTATAATCATTATTTTAGCTGGCAAATCAGTTACCCGATATAATGAAGTATTGGCTACCATTGGCATTACTGTTACTTACTACTCCCGCACTGGCGCAAGAAGATGTGTATGGTTTCTGGGGTGTCCCGTTTTATAAGACCAAGGGCGAAACTATTGATAAAGTGCGAACAGACCGCTATCTGGCATATGCTGATAAGGGTAATCATGTGGTGTATACCAATGCCGAGTATGCCGGAAGTAAAGCAGATGTGTACCTACTCTTCAACAACGATACGTTTTATGCTGCAGCAGCTAAAATGAGGTATGACTATACAGAGCACCTGATGCCTGCCTGGAATGCCTGGAAAGATAAAATGATGGTGAAGTATGGTGCACCTAAAGTAACCAATGAGCTTTTGCCCGACTATGTGACCGACCTGCAGGATATGGATAAGGTAGAAAAGGCACTGAAAGACGGAGAGGTAAAATATGAGTGCATCTGGTACCTGAACTACTACGATAAAAAGCACAGCCTGATAACTATACTACGCATAGAAGATGCCCGCCACATATCGCTTACAATGACAGATGCACATACACAGGCACGCCTGCGTAAATCGAAAAAAATAGCCCGCCCCGACGATTATTAACTCCCGGCTATTAAATAGTTGATGGCCTTCCTGAATGTAAGGCACATTAGGAAATATCGTCATAACTGGCACGAATAGTGTGGTGATACTATTGCACTAAAACCTCCGGTTATGAAACTAAATCGTCTTGCATCTATTGTCGCTATCATTTTTATAATAACAATGTTCTTACAGTGTAAGAAGAACGATGATGATGTGCCTCCGATAGTAGATGATTTCACTATAACAGACCAACAGTTGTACGACATGTCTATCACTACCACCGGGTACACCTATTATAAAGATGATCCCACGGTATTAAGGTCTTCACCTCAAAGTGCGCATAAGGCTTTTTTCAGGGTGCGTTTTAATAATAAAGCACAAGCCGCACTTACCGATAATGGTAAGCTGCCTGCGGGTGGTGTATTCCCGGAAGGGTCTATTATTGTGAAGGAGTTATTGAGCGATTCATCGACCAGTGATCTGAGCCAGATAGCTGTAATGATGAAAGCCTCAGGTGACCAAAATGCAGATGATCTTGGTTGGGTATGGGCAGAGTACTTTGGTAGTGTTGACAATAAAATATCTGTGAACGATAAGGGGGTAGCGTGCATTAGTTGCCATAGCACGAATCACAGAGACAGGGTGCGCATCTTCAACCTTGTACCTTAGGCAATAATTGTATACCGATGCCGTTTTCAGGTTATGAAACTTCTGCCCTTCACTTTTTTAATAGTTATAATAATCACTTCTGCGTGTCAAAAAGAAGTGACCCATACTTGCGCTTCGCCAGAAGTAGCATTGCAGCCTGAGGGGTATACATTTCAGGAGTGGGATACCATTATTACAAAAGTATATGAAGAGGGGCTAGGCGGTGCCTTTATAGCCGATACATTTTATGCAGCAGCAATAGATGACCTTTTGTTAGTGACACCCACTGAAGAAAAGATCTTGGATATAGAAATAATTATACCCGGAGCAGGCAGGCAACACTTAATAGAGCAACTGTTACTGATCCCAAGGTTTGAAAGAGCGATAAATGGTGCACAGGTAATTTGTTTTGACGATGTGAGGTATAAGCTGGATGGAGAAATGTATACCCATAGCAATACACATCTCGCAGTAAACTATCTTAAAAGATAAAAAACGCTCACCTTTTGTATCTTACTATCTGTAATGGGTAAGTGGTTGGTCATATTATGCATGTTGCTAGGTATGCATGCTGGTGCGCAAACAGACACTATGCGTATTCAGTATGATAGCTTGTCTAGAACGGGGCTTAAGCATTGGAAGTACATAAATAACGATGACAGCAACTATGCAAAGCTGGAGTATAATGATGCTAACTGGACGGTGACTGAGAGCCGAATCTCACCTGAAGAAGATTCTATTTCATTTGATAGTGTTGCCTGGTTAAGATTCCACTTTACAGTAGACAGTAATACAGTAAGTAAGCCATTGTCACTCTATATATCACAGTATGGGGCTTCAGAAATATATCTGGATGGTAAACGTATTGGGTCAATAGGAAAAATAAACGGCAAGAAAGGTTCGGTATATAAAACAGGCCAGTTAGAGCCCACGCTCTTTGCCGTAGATAGGGCGGGGCACCATGTCATTGCAATACGTTATGCCAACTACCACAAAAGAAGGTTGAATGGCGGGTCTTATGATGGATCGTATGGATTTGCTGCTTCTATTTCTCATTCGGTCAGCCATGTGGGCTCTATGAAGGCTACAGTCGGGTTTGTAGGGTATACGTTCATGTTGGTAGGTTTATTCCTATCCTTTTTTATACTACATCTTTTTCTGTACCTATACTATAGGGCAGAACGTACGAACCTTTATTTCAGTTTGTTCTGCTTCACTTTGGGGTTGGTCATGTTCATGGGTGTTTTGAGTAGTATAAGCTCGAGTCCCTGGTATATGAAAATTGCAGACGACTGGATTATAGTTCCACTATGTATACTACCCATTGGGCTTAGTGGATTGAGTAATGAGTTGTTCGGCAAAAAGAGATATGTATTCTGGGCAATAGTTGTTTTGTCAACACTATCTGTTTTTATAGGTATAGATAATACGCTGCGTGGTATTGGAGGATTTGTAATAGTGTTGCTTATTGCAATGATGGAAGCATTTGTGCTTACTATAATAGCCATGTATGAAAAAGTAAAGGGCGCGAAAATTGTAGGTACAGGTATCTTGTTCTTTACATTGTTTTTTCTGGGTTTAGTTATAGCCTCTTTAGTTACCGGTGGTTTTAATATAAATGGCAGTACTCTGCTGGGCAAGATATTGTTGCTATTTGCTATTCTTGCAATAGTCAGTATCCCGCTTTCAATGTCGATATACTTATCGTGGAAGTTTGCTACCATGAATAAGAGCCTTGCCAGTCAACTAAAGCAAGTGCAGGACCTGTCTGAAAAGAACCTGCAACAAGAGCAGGAGAAAAAACGCATACTGGAAGGACAGAAGGAACAACTGGAAAAAGAAGTAGCAGAACGTACCAGTGAGATAAGGGAAGAGAAGAGAAAGTCAGACGAATTACTGTTGAATATATTGCCCGAAGAAGTAGCAGAGGAGTTGAAACAAAGGGGCACATCAGAGGCGCGGTACTTTGATCATGTCACGGTCATGTTCACCGACTTTGTGAACTTCACCAAAGCAGGGGAGCGCTTTAGCCCGCAGGAGTTGGTGAACGAACTGGACACATGCTTTAAAGCATTTGATGAGATCATTTCCGGATATGGTATTGAAAAGATAAAGACCATTGGTGATGCTTACCTGTGTGTGAGCGGGTTGCCCAGCCCTGACGAACAGCATGCAGTAAATACTGTAAAAGCAGCTAGGGATATATTGGAGTACATGTTACAGCGCAAACAACAATACCCCGACAAGACCTTTGATATAAGAATAGGGATACATAGTGGAGCCGTAGTAGCAGGTATCGTCGGCGTGAAAAAGTTTGCCTATGATATTTGGGGCGATACGGTGAACACAGCAGCCAGAATGGAATCGAGCGGGGAGCCTAATAAGATCAATATATCTCATGCTACCTACGAGTTGGTAGAGGCACAATTCAACTGCACCTACCGTGGAGAGATCACTGCTAAGAACAAAGGTGATATGCGTATGTACTTTGTGGATGGGAAAAAGTAGAAAAACGATCAACCAACATAAAAACATATGAAATACATCATCCCGTTATTATGGATGCTAGCTGTGTTTGCTTTCCAGTCTTGCGGACAAAGCAACAGCAATAAGACAGATACTACTGATACCGAACAGCAAGAAATGTATGATGAGATACCCGACCATGCGGAAGATGAAATGGGTATGTCTCACGAAGAGTACCTTGAAACATACAAAGATGAAAGCTACACCATAAAAGGTGGAGAGAAGGGAGGGGTTTACAGTTTAGTATCGCTTGAGGATGGTGCCTACCCGCAGGCTACTCTGGCAGCTGTACGCCACGATGCAACTGATACTTCTTACTTCAATATGATGCTGGAAGGAGGTTTTAGCGGTCTCAACTACAATAAGCTGATGGAACTGCAACCTAATAAACCTTACATATATATAGTATATGCCGAAGAGGTGGTGAACTATCCTAATGGCGTATTTGCAAAGGGTACAGCGAGCAATATTGAAGGAAAAAAAGCAACAGGAAAGCTAATAGCCAGACGAGAGGAGAAGGGTGGTGACCTTCCGGGGCACTTTTATGTAGAGCAGGCAGATGGCAACCTGCTAATGCTGACCGACTTTTGGGAGGAGGGTTTATTGAAAATGAACGGTAAACAGGTAATAGTATACTATCACCCCGAGAGCAAGAAGGAGTTGAAATATGTGAATGTACTGGAAGAGTAATGTGACTTTTTAGTGATAAACCTGTGCTCCTTTGGCATGATTTCTGTCGATGTCTTGTAAACCTATAACCTATGATACGTTATCTTTTAGTCTCTTTATTTCTGCTGGCAAGTAGTAGGAATATGTATTCCCAGCCTGCAATTACGCTCGGGTTCGATCAAACGGCTCTGGCTGGTGCCGGGGTTCATTTAAACCTATCCTCAAATATTTACAGAAAACATGTAGTTAATGGCTATGCTTCATATGTTGTGTTTAACCCGTTCGGACTATCAGCTTTCGAAACTATACCAATGGTAAGATTGGGAGTCAGCTATCACTCAGGTGTATCTGAAGATAAAACACTTGGTTTTTATTGGGGAGCAGGGGCTGAGATGTTATCATTATCATTTTCCCATGTAGATTACTGGGAAGCCTGGGGCTTTTTAGGCCCGGAAAGCGGTATGACGGTGAAACTTAAAGAAAAGACCTTGCTGAATGTGAATTGGGCTGCAAGAGTAAGTCTTAAACCATATACTGATGCTTATCGTAGTTCGGGAGGTGCGTATTATGAAACTGATAAGCTTGAATTTATATTCTATGCACCCGTAACGATCGGCATTACTCATATACTAGGTGGTAAAGCTGAGTAGTTAATATCTCAATAACTAATTATATGACATTTTGTTAACAGTCCATTTCGAGCTTTTTTTATGTCGTTGATATTCAGTTGCTTATAATGTTAATAAGCGATATTTTATCGTTAATCGGCTGTTAACCAACTGTAAAACGAGCGTTAATCACTGTAGATTTTTTCTCAGAAATACTCCTTGTTTGCACCTTTGTATTGTCAAACGAACAGATAACAAACAAATACAAAACAGACCCCGCCACGGCGGAACAAGCAACAAACAAACGGAGGGAAAAATGAAAAAGATCGCATTATTTATCGCAGTAAACATTCTATTGATCGGAAGCCTTTATGCACAAAACCAGTCTAACCAGGGTGGTGGTGCAAGCCAGAGTACTAACCTGCAATTAAGCAACGCAATCGACCTTAGCTTTTACTCATCTTATTATGGTGGTACACAAACACTATCATTCAACAATGTGAATGACTTTGCCAATGGTGTTTATACAGGTTACCAGATATTGATCATCAAGTCGAACAAAGACTATAACGTAACTGTAAAGACCAACTCTGCTAACTTTACTTATAATGGTAGCACCAGCCCTGCACCAACCATGCCTGCATCAGTACTGAAAGTAGGTTTGTTCTTGAACGGCACAGGCGGTAACGCTTCGAGCACTTTCTGGACCAAGTATGCTTCTCTTACCGAGAACGACCAGACTTTGTTCACAAACGGACAGAAAGGAAACTTCAGGTATTTCTTTGCGAGGTATTTTGCTGATCCGGGTTTTGCATACCCTGCCGGTACTTATACTGTAGATGTAGTATATACTGCAACACAACAGTAATAATATCATACTCCATAAATACCTAATCCTTAATATTCTGATAACTATCTATATGACATTTTGTTAACAGCCCATTTCGGGCTGTTTTTTATTTGGTTGTTTTTCAACGAGTTAGTATGTATAATAGATACAGTGTGCTTGTTAATGACCGGTTAACCACATGCAAACCCATAGTTAAGCGCTCTTCTCTTTTTCGTTGTATGGGTACACTGATAGCATCTTTGCATCAACAAACGAACAAACGAACAAACAACGAAACAAGCAGACAACAACTCAAACAAAACAACTAACGCTTAAAAACGATCAGACAAACAGAGATGAAAAAGATTATCACAGTTGTATTGGTATTATCAACTATCGCTTTAAGGGCCTCTGCACAACCTCCGGGAAATGGTAATGGAAATAATGGGAACAATGGTAACCAGGGTAGTGGTTATAACCAAAACCATGGCAACGGAAATAATTGGGGCCAGAATGGTAACGGTAACGCTTATGGCCAGAATAATGGTAACGGTAATGGAAATAATGGTAACAACGGCAACAATGGTGGTGGCAGTCAGGGTGTAAATGGTGGCGGCGGAAGCAGCTCAAGCGGTTCTGGTGTTAGCTCTGGCGCTGATCAGGTAGTGAATGTAGCGCTTAGTAATGCTATAGAGATCACATTTACAGGTAACGGGTCAGCAATGGGTGCTGATGTTAATATCCCATTCACTACAGTTAACCATTATGCAAACGGTGTTGAGTCTGATGCACAGGAGCTTAAAATACGTTCAAACAAGAATTTTTCAGTAGCAGTAAAGACCAACGCAGCCAACTTTACATATACAGGTAACACTACACCTGCACCAAGCATGCCAGTAAGTGGAGTACTTGCTCTTAAAGTAACAGCCAACGGTACTGGTGGATCAGTAGCTAACCCATTCTCTACATCAAACTATTCAACACTTACCAGCTCAGATCAGGATCTGATATCAAGTGCCAACCGTGGCGGTAACCAGGCGTTCAGTGTTAAGTATAAAGCAACACCGGGTTTTGCGTACCCTGCAGGTACTTACTCAGTAGATGTAGTATACACAGCTACACAAGAATAAGTTTCATAGTAGTTTTTTCATAAGGTAGCTATTCTGCCCCGTCTCGGCTTAGCCGAGACGGGGCTTTTTGTTGCTGTATATATTAGTCATTATATACCCCAACCCTGCAAAGAGCATATCTACATCAAGGCTAATTACAACTACTATGCTGCTCCCAAAGTCACTATATATGATAGGCCGGGCAGGGTAGTATTACCGGAGCAAAATGTTCCTTCCAATAATTATCTGAATATTGATCTTCCTAATGGTGTGTACACAATTAAATATGCTACAGATACAGAAGTGTCTGTAAAGCAACTAGTTATAAGTAAATAAGGCTGTTATTATTTGTTAACCGCTTGTTAGTGGGTTGCAAACTCATGGTTAACAGAGGGCAATTATTCGTCCTCAGTGCCCCTGCGGTTGCACCTTTGTATTGTCATCAACGACAACTAAACTTTTAAAACAAACATTTTAAACAAACCAACAAAAACAAACAATTATGAAAAAGATCATCGCAATCGCAGCATTAGTTTCTTTCGGTTTCGCAGCTCAGGCTCAGAACCAATCTAACCAGGACGCTTCAGCTTCTCAGACTACTAACTTAGTTCTTAGCAACGCTATCGAGATTACCTTTACTGGTAACAGTTCAGCAACAGGTGCTGATGTGAACATTCCATTCACTACAGTTAACCATTATGCTAACGGTGTTGAGTCTGATGCACAAGAGCTTAAAGTACGTTCAAACAAGAATTTTTCAGTAGCAGTAAAGACCAACGCAGCTAACTTTACATATACAGGTAATACTACACCTGCACCAAGCATGCCGGTAAGCGGAGTACTTGCTCTTAAAGTAACTGCCAACGGTACCGGTGGATCAGTAGCTAACCCGTTCTCTACTACATCATATTCAACTTTGACTAGTTCAGATCAGGATCTAATCACTACAGCTGACCGTGGTGGTAACCAGACTTTCAGCATCAAGTACAAGGCAACACCGGGTTTTGCATACCCAGCAGGTACTTACGCTGTAGATGTAGTATACACTGCTACTCAGGAATAAGCATTGTCTCTCTCGTTTTAATAGCAGGAAGGAGCTTCTCGAGGTTCCTTCCTTTTTTTATGGGCATTCTTAGTTTGTTAATGAGTTGTTATCTGCTTGCTAATGAGTTGTTAACAGACTGGTTCCTTGTCTTTTATGGGGATAAACTGTGAGTACCTTCATCCTGCAAGATACAGGGCACTTAAAAAGTAAGTATGACAAAAGTACCCAATTTTGGAAAGAGAACTGTCGCTGGGAGTGGCTGTACAACTCAAGGGGTTCAGCAAAACGGCCACTTTACAGCAACAGTTTTAAAGAAAAACAACCTATAATTATACATACATATAGAGGGAACGACCAGAATTAAATTGTAGAGAGTAAAAATGTTTTTTTAGTTAATACTGGTTGATGTTTACCTCCCGGTTCCCCGGGAGGTCTTTTTTTTGTCTGGTTATGAATTATTTATTGTATTTTTGTTATTATAAATAAACTTACCACCATGATACAAGGATTAGATACCTCTCACCACAACATCCTAAATACCAGTCAGTTAAAAGAAATAGTACAACAATACAGGCTGTATTTCAATTTTATGAAAGCTACAGAGGGTGTTACCTTTCAAGACAGAAAATTTGATAAATACAAAGAATACAGCCACAAGGCAGGTATGCTATGCAGTGCATACCATTTCTTCCGGCCATTTTCAGATGCGGAAGGGCAGGCGTATAATTTCCTACAGCGTTATACAAGCATGGACATCAACGGTATGTTGCCACCAGTTGTAGATATAGAATGGGCAGAGTCTGCCAAGGGAGAACAGTGGAGCCGTTTATCGCCCGCAAAAAGAATAAAGCAAATACGTACATACCTTGATATAGTAAGAGCAGCAGTGAAAACAGCTCCAATCATTTATACTGCAGTCAACTTTTGGGAAACATACATTTATCCGAATTGCAGTGCAGAAGACAATGAATATTTCGCAGCACACCCGATATGGATAGTAGATCTGAACGGCAAAAGAAAAGTACCCAAACCATGGACGGAAGCAAAGTTCTGGCAAACACACTTCGGAGAGCATGGTGACCAGCAAGACCCGTATCAAAGACTTGACCATGATGAATATGATGGTACCGTAAAAGAGCTACTGAATATGACCATGCCCGGCTTTACCTTAAAGAGCGGTTTCCCTCGTTCCTGGATAGTGTATGATGTACAGTTTGCTTTAGCAATGCAAAACTATATGGAAGACAAACCTGATGGTTGGTTCGGCCCAAGAACAGAAGCAGGAGTTAAACGCTTTCAGCAAGATAACGACCTGCCTGCCAACGGAATTGTAGATAGTGTGATATGGAATGCATTACTTGTGTAGGTCTCTTAACCGGTAATAAAAAGCAGAAAGTGTTAACTTCAATATCATGTCTACTGTAGCAGGTACACCTGCGTCCGGCTTTAACAGGCGTTTGTTCCCTTTATTACTCATCAATTTTATAGGTGCATTAGGGTATAGTGTGATATTGCCATTTCTGGTATACCTCATCAAGGACTTCGGTGGTAATGCGGTGATATACGGTATAATAGGTGCGGTATATCCTTTGTTTCAATTTATCGGTGCACCTTTGTTGGGTAGCTGGTCAGACAGAGTAGGCCGTAAGAGGGTGTTGCTGGTCAGTCAGGCAGGTACATTCATCTCATGGGTAATATTCATTATCGCATTTGCGGTACCCATAACAAATGTAGGTAGCATAGCAACAGAACAGTATGGTGTTATAGCACTTACTTTACCTATTATTATACTTATAGTAGCACGCGCATTTGATGGGTTAACAGGGGGTAATATTTCTGTAGCTAACGCCTACCTGTCAGATATTACAGAGGGTAAAGAGCGGGATGCAGGTTTTGGTAAGATGGCTGCAGCTATGAATCTGGGCTTCATCATCGGCCCTGTGATATCAGGTGTACTGTCCTCTCTCCCTAATGGTAAGCTTTTAACGGTGCTGTTGTCTGCGTTTATATCGCTTGCCGGTATTTTTATTATACAATTCATGCTGCCGAATGTAGATACCAAAGATACTGCTGACAGCAGGCCTTCTTTATTAAAGCGTCTCTTTAACCGCGAACAACGAGAATGCAGAGACTATAAAAAAGTACGTAAGGCAGGAGGTAACATTTTCAAGATACCGCATGTGCCTTTTTTTATCATTTTATATTTCGGCATTTTCCTTGCATTTAATTTTTTCTACGCTGCATTCCCTATATATGCGGCAGACATGCTGGAGTGGTCTCCATCTCAGTTGGGTGTGTTTTTTACTGTATTAAGCGGGGTGATGATATTTGTGCAGGGGTGGATGTTACCAAGGCTGTCAGAAAAGATAAGAGACATATGGTTGTTCATAGCAGGAAACATTCTATTAGTGGCTTGTTTCTCCTTACTTACTGTTAAGCAAGGTATATTCATTTACTCCTCAGCCGTATTGTTCGGGTTGGGCAATGGTATTATGTGGCCTTCGTTTTTAGGAATGTTATCAAGAATAGGTACCAAACAACAGCAAGGTGCGATACAGGGTTTTGCAGGCGGTGCAGGCAGTCTGGCCAGCATTATCGGTATGTTGAGCGGGGGCTTTATTTACAGTCATATGCATGGGCAGATCTTTTTTCTCGCTGCGGGAGGGTTGCTCATTATAGCCATTGCAGGACTTGCTTTGCCGAGGAATGAGGAACAGCCTACTCTTTCTTCGTGATGTTGATGGCTCTACCTTCTTTATCCAGGGGTTGCTTTTTAGTGTAATGTTTATGAGCAAACCATAGTGCGTACCCTGCATCTATATCTTCAGGTTTTGCATTGGCGAGATAGTATTTCAATGTTTTGCCTTCAGGCACTTTCAGATCTTGCTTCAATGGTATCAATCTGAGTTCTGCATCACCTTTCAACTCCAGCCTGAATATATAATATCCTTCAGGACGTTCTTTACCACCCGCTTCGTAAAGACTTACAAAAAGTTGGTCGCCCGCAGAGCTCAGTATACCGGGTATCATTGGTCCCATAGCAGGTACAATTTGGAAATGCCCTGTCATGTTGGGGTTCTTGAATACCTGAAAAGCCTGTCCTGCGTCCATGTTCTTCTGTTCTTTCCAGGTGCCCAATAGGTTGTCAGTTACAAGTTTAGAGCCTGCATCTACAGGTTCGGGAGATAAATATGATTGAGCGAAAATATTACTGCAAAGAATAATTGCCAGTACAGATAGTAGTAGTTTTTTCATTTCAATGCGATTGTTGAACGTAGGTGGTTTAGTCTCCTTTGTTTTCTTCTGTATTGCTGTTGTTTTTATTATCCGTTTTTCCTTCTCCATCGCTCTCATCTATATCCTCTCCACGGGTAAGGTCTTTGTTTTGTATCTCTAAGTCTTTTTTGTCTTTGATTTCTTTGAGGTAGCGAACATCGTCTGAAGCAGGCTCTTCAAATACTTCCAGCCCGAAGTACTTAACACATGCCAGCAAGTGATCGAACATGTCGGCCATAATGTTCTCATATTCTACCCATGCAGTTTTACTGGAGAAAGCATAAAGCTGTATCGGTATACCTTGAGTGGTTGGTGCAAGATGACGCACCATCATGGTCATGTCTTTGTGGGTAAACGGGTGTCTTTTCAGGTACTCTTCAATGTATTGCCTGAACACGCCCAGGTTGGTCATGTGTCTGCCGTTTATAAGAAGTGTAGTATCAACACTATTCTTCTCATTATACTCTTGTATTTCATTCTGCCTTTTATGCAAATAATCGCTGATGAACTGCACTTTGGCCAACCGCTCCATATCTTCCTGCGATACGTGGCGGATGCTTGATAGTTTAATATTGATAGAGCGAGATATACGTCTGCCTCCTGATGCCGTCATAGCACGCCAGTTCTTAAAAGAATCGGAGATGAGTGCGTAGGTAGGGATGGTAGTAACGGTTTTGTCCCAGTTTTGCACTTTTACTGCTGTCAGGTTTATTTCTATTACATCACCATCAGCACCATATTTAGGCATCTCTATCCAGTCGCCTATACGTACCGTATCATTGATGGACACTTGTATACTGGCGACAAAGCCCAATATGCTATCGCGAAATACCAGTATTAAAATGGCTGAAGCCGCGCCCATTGCGGTAAGAAATGCCACCACAGATTTGCCCGTAAGCATAGAGAACATTATAAGGCCGGCACCCAGATAGAGTATAATCATAACTACCTGTATATAACTCTGCACGGGTTTGTCTTTAAAGTTCTCCTGTGTCTGCAGGTAATCCCGTACAGAGAACAATATTGCCCTGATGATCTGTATGATGATGACCACCATATAAACGTTGAGTAAAGTATTGACCGGTTTTTGCCAATCAGGGAATTCGAAGAAAACAATAGGTACAGCTGCTACCAGTATGATGTAGGGTACCACACGCGCCAGGAACTTAAAGGCTTTGTTCTGTACTAGGTAGTCGTCAAAGTTGGTAGTGGTTTTTTTAGATATATTATTAAACGACCTTATTAGAACACTCTTAGCTATCCTGCCTGCTATATACGCCAGTATAAGAGCAATGAGCCCCAGTATGAGCATATCTGCATAAGCAGCCACTTCTTTATTCATGCCAGCTGCTACCAGTTTATTATATACCCAGTCTATGTCTATTCCGCCTATTTGTTTTTCGTCCATTTTACTTATCTGTGATCGTGTGCAAAGTTCTTAAAATTGAAAGAGAAGAACTAATGCTCTTTATCAAAGTATATTTTGTAGTAGTGCTTACCTACAGCTTCGTCATATCCGCGCTCTATCAGGTCTTTATCACCATGTATGTATACATGAAAGTTCTTGTCGAGTTTCAATACACTTTTAAACACACGGGCAGACTTACGTACGGCATGGTCTGAAATAGGGAAGTCGTTATTCAGCGCTATTCCATTGTCATTTTGGTAAGACGTTTTATAAGTATTGAATGAGCTGATGAGCTCCTCATCCTGAAATACCTCGCTCGTAAAAGCCCTTTCGTCAAACTGGTTATTGGTTTTAAAGAAGTCTATAGAGCGGTTCAGATAGTCTGCTTGTTGTGCTTTATTCACTTCATACTCCTGTGGTATCTGTTTCATGATAAAGTTCTTCGTAGCAGAGAGGTAATCTTGTGTATGATGATACTCATCTGATGCACCCGTTACCTTCAGGAATTTATCTCTCCAATATATAGCCTCGTTCTTTTTGTTGGTGTTGTCTATAACAGAGAGCTTCAACCCGTCGGCAGTATTGTATATGATACAGCCCTTATCCAGTTTTTCTGCGTTTACGCCTTCGTTCAGAACAATATCATATCCACTGTGTTTTTTCTCCAGTTTGAAGAATGCGTCCCTGCTTTCTGTTTTGTATATCCCGAGCGCATCTACAATCTGGTCATCGACATACAAACGCTCAAGGTAGGCAACATGTAATTCGCCGCTTTTGATATTAGGTGAGTCTGATATGTCGTACAGGTGTTTGGCGATGCTTATGGAATGTTCTAACAGGCTATCCGGCGACTCGAATATCTTTTTCGCGAAATGCAGCACTGTGTTCAATTGTTCATCACTCTCATGGTGGAATACGAAATACTCTACAGCATCAACAAAAGGAGTGGTGAAGTAATGAAGTAACTTTGCTTTTAGCTCTTCTTCTTCAATAGCTACATATTCTTCTGAGTAAAAGAAAGTATCGTTACTATGTTTATTACCTACATAGTGTGTGGCGAGCTTTGTTAGTATTGTATTGCTGAAATCCGGTCTCAATATCTGTCGTTTTATTACTTAACTGCAAATGTAAAAATTGCAATATGCAATCTGAATATTGTCTAAAACTGTAACCGTATATGTTTGATTTTCAGTTGTATATGCATGAATATGGTGTTTTTTGTTTTGTTAATCGCTTGTTATCAGGATGCAAACCAGCTGTTAACAGATAGTGATTTTTTGAATACGGGTGCAGGGTGGAGGTACATTTGTATTAACAAAGCAGGGATAAAACCTTGCAGGGGGATTAGAGAGAAAATTTTTACCCCCACCTCGCAAAACGTCCGCACTAACCAGCTGCACTAAAAACCATCATTTCCGAAAAGCTTCCGGGGCCCCACAAGGGCCCTTATCCTCTTTTATAGGTTATTGGTTACGCTGCCGGTAAAGAAACAATAAAGGTAGTACCCTCGCCCTCTTTACTATGTACAGAGATATTTCCGTTGTTATTCTGTATAAACGTATGCGATAAATGCAGTCCGATGCCTGTGCCTTTTTCGCCTTTTGTACCTGCTTTGCTTGAGTTAGGATTACCGTCAAATAAGTTGTCAGCAATTTCCTGTGGCATTCCTACGCCTGTATCTACCACTGAAATATGTACCATGTTACCGTCTTTTGTGGCAGATACAGATATGGTACCTCCTTCCGGTGTGAACTTAATAGCATTAGATACCAAGTTGCGCAAGACCATTTCAGCCTGGTTTTTGTCTGCATTCACAAAAAGGTTTTCACTTATTTTATCCTCAAGTTTTATGTTCTTTTGGTCGGCAACATCTTTCAATACAGCAAAAGCACGCAGTGTTCTTTGTTTTACACTTACCTTCTCTATCTCCAATGTATGCTCACCTTTCATCTGGCTGCGTGCCCATAGCAGCATATTGTCCAGCATCAGGCTTACAGATTGTAATTTGTTGGAAAGCTCGGTTTTGTATTCCCTGAACTCTTCAGGTTTAATGATGTCCTCATCCAGCATTGACATTGTGATGGTGAGTGCGTTAATAGGGCTACGCAGGTCATGAGACAATACTGAGAAGGTCGTATCCTTAAAACTATTGAGCCTTTCCAACTGCTCAGCCTGAAGCTCTATTTCTTTTTTCTGTTCTTCTATTAGTTTACTTTTTCGTTTGGTCTGTTTCAGGTTTCGGTAGCCTAGATAGATGATAATGCATAGTAAAATAAAACCCGACGAAAGTGCTATTAATACTATTCTTTGGTTTGTGTTTCTTGTTTGCTTCAGTTCATTGTCTTTTTCAAGCAGTGCAATATGGGCTTCTTTCTTATCCAGTTCAGTTTCAAACTCCATATTTCTGGCAGCCGTAAGTGCAGCTTCTTTAGCAAGTGTGTCTCTTAACTTACTGTTTATCAGGCTATAGTCATATGCTTTTTTATAATTACCCGTTTTACTGTATGCTCCTGCCAACACTTCAGCTACTTCCATAGCTTCTTCACGCATCTGCTTGCTTTGGAGTATGCCCAGTGCTGTCTCCAGGTGTCTAATACCTTTGTAATAGTCTCCTTTAGCAACTAATGCCTGTCCATAGCCTTTGTGCCCCACTGCTACACCTTCAATATCATTCAGCGTTTCAGATACATTTATTGTTCTTTTATAGAGGTTGGCAGCACTATCAAGCATGCCTTTTTCAAGGTATAGTTCTGCAATATTACCATCCAACAGGTTGATGAGAAAAGGGCTGTTCATATCCTTTGCCAGATGCATTGCTTTATACTGGTAGTGCAATGAAGAGTCGTAGTTCGCCTCCTCATTGAATATCATAGAGTAGTTGTTGTAAACAGAGATCAGGTTCCACAGGTTACCGGTACTGTCAGATAGCTTTTGGGCACGTCCTGCATATTGTTTGGCCATATCATGATCTCCCAGTCTGAAGTAAACATTGGCAAGGTTCACTAATACGGTCTCTATATCTTTTACATTGCCAAGCTCTTCATGTGTACTCAGCCCTTCAAGGTAGTATTGCAATGCAGACTCGTAACTTCCTTTCTCATAATATATGGTACCAATATTATTCCTTGCTTGTGCCAATATGTGCAGGTTGTCTGCTTCTTCGGCATAAGCTATTGCTGTATCATAATAAGCAACAGCAGTTTGATATTCTATTTTACTCAGATAGACATTTGCAATGTTAGAATACCTCTGTGCTATCAGGCTTTTGTTGTTTTCTTGTTTGGTATCATTCAGTGATAGTGTGTAGTAGTAAATAGCACTATCGTGCGTGTTACTGCTGTAGTGGATATTACCCATTTGGAAGTTTGCCTCGTTGATACCTTTGCGGTAATCCAGTTTTTTAGCAAGGTGTTGGGCAGCCCTGCCGTAGTGGGTAAACGAGTCGATATTTACTTTGTCGTATGCATAGCTTATAGATAGTAGGATATCCACACGTGCATTGTTCTCAGGTAGTTTGACAAGCTCTTTTTTCAAACTGTCAATAACCGTTTTAGGGGCTGCATAGCCTGATATCGGTTTTGCCAGAGTTAAGAGAATCAAAAAAACTAATAATGTTGTGTGCAGTTGTTGTTTACTCACAGGATATGTTTGTTTTAAAATAGTGTTTTGCCTGGATGTGAGGGAATATGGATAGGCATTACTGATTGTCATGGTATTGTCATGCCTGCTATGGTATAAAAATAGGGATATATATTGTATTGACATTTATAAAAAGCGGAAAAATCAATTTTTAAGAAGCTAATTGATGAGTTGAGCTATCAGTCCTGCTTATTGCTGCATAACGTATTATAAAAAAGAATACTGCTACATTTATGGTAGCATTTAAAAAATACCAATACAACTATGCATTCAGGACATCATTACAAACTAAAGGAATTGCTCTTCTGGACAAGAAGAGATATTTACATGCTGGTTATTCTCTCTACAGTACCAACGGCGCTATATGCCCTTGCCGGTTGGAAGTGGCTGGCGATACCCTGGCAACCTGTAGCGATATTAGGTACGGCAGCAGCTTTCATAGTAGGTTTCAGGAATAATGCTACTTACGACCGTGCCTGGGAGGCACGTAAGATATGGGGAGCAATAGTGAACAGCAGCCGCAGCTGGGCTATCATGTGCAAAGACTTTATACGTGCTACGCCCGAAAACCCGATAAATGATGAAGAGCGCAAATTGATATCTAAACAGCTTATATATCGACATGTAGCTTGGCTCACAGCATTGCGCTACCAACTGAGGCAGCCCCGTGGTTGGGAGACTATGGCTCAACCGCAAAACCGGGAGTACCGTGAAAAGCATTTTAAAATAGCAGAATGTTATGAAGACAAGATGGAGCCTGAATTACGCAAGCACCTATCTGATAGTGAAGTAGACTACCTGATGAAAAAAGTGAACCGTGCAACCAATATTGTGAGCCTGCAATCGAAGCAATTAAAAGAATTGTCAGAGCAGGGATTGATTGAGAATTACCGTTATGTAGAAATGGAGCGGATGCTGGTTGACTTTTACACACAACAAGGGAAATGCGAGCGTATTAAGAACTACCCCTATCCCCGCCAGTATGCAACGCTCAACCTCTTCTTCATCAGGTTGTTCGTTATCATGTTGCCGTTTGGTATGTTGCAGGTTTTTGAAGATCTGGTAAGTATGCACTATGCCATGATATGGTTGACGATACCTTTCAGTGCATTGGTGTCTTGGGTGTTCACTACTATGGAGAAGATCGGTGAATCAACTGAGAACCCGTTTGAAGGTAATGCCAATGATGTGCCGATAACAGCACTGAGCCGTACTATAGAAATAGACCTGAAGGATATGATAGATGAGGAAAACCTTCCTGAGCCGGTTAAGCCCGCAGGCAGTATATTGACGTAACGGTAAATAATGTTTTGTTACCTTGCGTGAAATTTTTCGGAAAGAGCATAATGAAGCGATCCATATCAGTTGTATTATTCCTGTTAGTAGCTTTTACAGCAGTTGCACAGGAAGATGATATAAATAAGGAACAGGAAATATCAGTATTAGGTGGTTTTAAAGTAGGAGAGGGCCCTGCATTTTCAGTGAATTATTTTGTACCTGTAAGCAGCGTACTCGTAGGCCCTGTTGTAGAAGGTGCAGTTGTAGATCTGCCCTCGGGAGGTACTGCTACAGCTATCATACCCGGTGTTAATATCTGCCTTAAGTTCAGTATACCATATGGCCATATTTATGGTGGTGTAACGGGCAGGTACAGATTAGCAACAGACTATTCAGGTACAGAGTTTGGTATGGTCTTAGGTGGTGCTATTTTCTTCTCAGAACACTGGGGTGTGAATTTTGAAACAGGTTACCGTGCATATTCCGTATCTGAAAAGCAGATACCCGAATACTTAAGAACTACAAGTAGTAATGTACCATTGATGGTGGGTGCAAGGTACAGGTTCTAATCTATCCACCAACCCATATGCCCGGCAAAAACTACTGCACACAGGTACAACCCATAAGACAGAACAGGATATAATGCTCTGCGCCATTTACGATGGTTATAGCCTATGACTATTGCTACTACAATGGGTAATAAAATCATACCAATGACACACACTATGGTCATAATAGCAATAGGTGCAAAATCGAGAAAAAGGTCATTGATACTTAACTGACCATGTGCAGCATAATATAAGGGCATACTGATGATCAGTATAATAAAGAACAGGTAGGGAATGAAGGTGTACAAACGAAATAATACAGATAGTAGTTTTTTCATATTGCTTTAACGAGTGGTAGTAAGCATTTATTGTACTTTTAAATTGTTTGTTGTCTATTATGAAGTGCTGCTATACCATATTATTATCAGTTTGCTCAACCGCTTTGTATGCGCAGACAGATAGTGTTGAGCGACAAGTGATTATTATGCATGATAACACTCCTGCTTTTTACTATCCTGATGATAAGGTGCAATATGGTGAGTATGTTATAAAAGAAGTAGATAAGACAAAGTACCCTCTGTTTGTTGTTATTAAAGCTATGAAGCCCGATAGCTATGAGGTTGATTCCTTTCGTTACCATACCAATACCGGAAATATGAGTGCGACTGACGTGGATAAACTGTCAGGTAAAAAAGTGTTGATACGATATAGACAGGCTAAATACCTGAATCACGCCTTGAAAATTTCTTCCGTAGATTGATTTTTGTGTAAATAGTGTATATTTGTTGTAAATAAAAAACACATTATACACCATGAAGCCTAACTACGACGAGCACCTCGTTACGTCTTACCAACCATTTATTGATTATGATACAGAGCTGGAGCAAAGTGTATTGGGTCTATGCCTGCTACTGCCAAAGGCTTACTCGAAAGTATACAGCATACTTACTACAGACTGTTTTTATAAAGAAGCCAACAAACAAGTATATACAGCTATACACGAAGTATGGGAGCATGGGTGGCCGGTAGACCTGATGACCGTTACACGGTGGCTTTATGATAAAAAATACCCGAACTGGAAGGTTGTGAGACAGGGTACTACCTTTCGTTGCTATGCAGCAGTATAGTAAATGATGCGCACTTGTTGCATTGGTGTGTCATGCTGAGAGAACTGGCTGCACGCAGGAAGATGATACAACTGACCACACACCGTTTTAACGGAGATGATGTGTTGCAAGGTGCTGATGAGATACAGGAGGCACTAAATGAGGCATTGCATATACGCCACTCTGAAGACTGGCAGGATGCTTCTGGAGCAGCTGTAAAACTGATGCAGCATATAGATGATATAGCCAATCAGGATGCGGTCGGGGTAAGTACAGGGTTCCCTACCTTGGATGACCTGAACGGTGGTTTCCGCCCGGGACAGTTGGTAGTAATAGGCGCAAGACCATCGGTAGGTAAAAGTGCGTTGATGGGCGGTATGGCTATGGGTGCTGCCAGGCAGGGGAAGAGAGTCGGCATTATCTCATTAGAAATGCCTGTACAGGAAATATTCGGTAGGATGGTAAGCAGTGAAGCTCAAATGCCGTTCACCATACTGGACCGGTATGGTATACAGAATGAAGGACAACAAACTATATTGAGTAATACCATCAGCACCATGGCGACACTACCGATATACTTCAGCGATGCGGGGCAATGTACCATACACGATATACGCGCTAAAGCAGAGCAGATGAAACAGAGACACGGGTTGGATATACTCATGCTGGACTATCTGCAACTGGTAGAAGAAACAGATAAATACCGCAGTCGTGAGCAGGGCATTGCACAGATAAGCCGCGGGCTTAAAATGCTGGCGATGAACTTGGAGATACCTGTTGTGGCTTTGAGCCAACTAAACCGTGCCAGTGAACAACGAGCCGACAAGCGGCCTAATATGGCAGACCTGCGCGAGAGTGGTGCCATAGAGCAGGATGCGGATATTGTGATGCTGCTACATCGCGACTGGCGAGTTGGTATTTATCAGAACGAGTGGGGCAACAGCACCCGCAACGATGCAGACCTCATTATCTGTAAATGGCGCAACGGCCAACCTCAAGACCTGAAGCTGCATTTTGAAGGAGAGACGATGAGGTTCAGTGAGGCGGCGTGATGATTTCCCTTATTATGCTACAAGCTTTTCAGCCACTCCAGCATTAGTTTCACTCCGGTAGCTTTATCTACTTCAGGCTGCCAACCCGTCCGGGAGGATATTTTACTGATGTCTGCAACGAATAGTTTCTGGTCGCTTTCGCGAGGGGGTAGTTGTGTGTATTTGAGTGTGATGCCCAGCTGATTTCCCAACAGATCAAAAAGCTCCAGCAGCGACAGGCTGTTATGCATGCCCCCACCTATATTATAAGCGTTACCACAAAGCTTGTCAGCATGTTCTATACAGGAGATATATAACCTCATGGCATCTGCAGCGTGTAGTACATCGCGTACTTGTTTGCCGTTGCCTGCAATAGTGTATGGTTCAGCTTCAGGGTTACCCTTTTGTATCATTGCCTGTTGGCAGAACCAGCCTATCCATCCCTGATCGAATGTAGCATACTGACGGCCGCCGTATATAGTAGAATGTCTGAATACTATTGTTTTTAAACCATAGATACGTGCATAGTCCAGCATGTACTGGTCGGCAGCACCTTTTGAGCAACCGTAAGGTGAGTGGAAGTCAAGTGGCTCCAGCTCGTTAAAACCCATAGGCCTTTCACTTACCGCATACCTTTTTTCTTTCTCTTCAAAAGAATATCGTTCAAGGTCGCCATATACTTTGTTGGTAGAAGAGTAAATAACCACTGTATCAGGACTATGTTTCCTTACCCCTTCCAGTACGTTCATCGAGCCTAGTGTATTGGTCTCAAAATCCAGTCTGGGATTTTTTATAGAGGTGGTCATGGCTACCTGCCCCGCCAGGTGGAATATTGCGCCGGGCTTTATAGCAGCTATGGTATCTTCTACTTTTTGTGCGTCCCGAATATCTATATGGTGAAATTGGAGGGAGATGTTTTCCTGCAACCACTGCAGGTTTTGTTCAGCCCCGTTCCTGCTCATATTGTCCAGCAGATGTATCTCGTATCCTTTATCTTTCAGTCCGTAGGCTATGTTGCTGCCTAAAAAGCCACATCCCCCGGTAATGAGTATTTTCATTTTGTTATTGCTTAAGCTTGGTCAAAAATAGTGTTTGTTCGGTAACTATGCTTTGGTCAGCTAAGCATATTGCGTTCAGCTTCTATTGTAGTTAAAAGGCCGTCTTCTAATGATGTTTGCACTTTCCAGCCCAATTGTTTCAGTGCAGTGGTGTTTATATCAGAGTTCATCACCTCGTTGGCACGGTACGGTATAGCGCCGAAGTTGAGGTGCGTACGTTGGTTCTTACTTAGCTTTTTCAGCAATGTCACGAAGTCTTTTATAGCGATGGTATCGTCTGAGCCAACAAAGAAGTCGTAGAAGCCGTTTTGGTTCTGAAAATCGTGTTTGATCACGGTTTCGAATGCGCCTACCACATCATCTATGAATATGAAGTTCCTTTTTTGTTCTCCGGGAGTAAGCTCCAGCTCTTTCTCTTCTTTAAGTAATTTCTGTATAACGAAGGATACGAATTTTGTTTTATCGTCGTAAGGACCGTAAAAATGCTCCAGGATCATATTGACACATATCATCTCTTTGGAGTAATTCTCAAACCATTCCCTGAATTGTTTTTTTGACAGGCTGTAGTGATTGATGCGCTTATCTAAATAGGTGTCTGTATTGATGAACATAGACACGCCATTATTATTGGCGTAATACAGCAGGTTGAGTGGTAGTACTAAGTTAGCCTCTATCACTTTGAGTGGAGATATGTTCTTACGCCCGTAGTCTGTAGCACAGTGTATGATTATGTCAGGTTGAGCATCGGCAACAATATTCTCTATTGTCAGCTCATCGGTATTGTACTTTTTTATATCAGGAAGATGGTCTTTGATCCTGTCGTAGCGTGATACATTCCTGACGATGATCGATACATCGTGCGTATGTACCAGCTTTTTAAGGATGTTGCTCCCTAAAAAACCTGTTGCGCCTGTGAGTAATACTTTACTTTTCATGTATCAGGATAGAAAGAGCTTTATCAGGAAAAAAATGTTCATGTTTACGTTCTTCATTTCATGGAGCATGTTCTTATGTATTTTTCCGTACCTGTGGTAGCGTACCCATGTAATGGCTTTGTATTTGCCTAGTAGCTCTTTACGGTAGTTGGCTACAAAATGATACCTGCCCCAATCATAGTTCAGCTTCAGACCCTTCTTTTTGTTCGCTAAAACGGTTATAGACTCAGGGTGACTGCGCCATCTTGCCAATACCTCTGGCACGACTCTGAAATAAGGGTATTTTGATGCTACAATAAGCTGCAAAAGCAGGTCGGGCCCGGCACCTGTCAGGTTGAAGTCTATGCCATCTGTGTTTGGGATGTCGTGGAATATATTTGCCTGAAGGTCTTTGGTCCTGAATAATGTACCTGCGGGCGAGTAAGGAAACCTCAACAGGTTCTTAAAAAGTACCACATTGAAATATTCCTCCTGAGTATACTGGCCCTTAGAGCCGAAATTGCTGGTAGGTGTTTCCCTGTCTGTGGCAAATTCTACATTTTCTGAAAGTACAAAAGCACAGTTATCATCGAAAAGTGCATATGTTTTTTCAATAAACTCAGGCTCTATAAGGTCGTCAGACCATAATATAAGTGCATATGCTCCTGTGGCATGAGATGTAGCTTGTTGCCAGTTTTTTACAGCACCAAGATTAGATGCGTTCTGAAATATTTTTATCTGGTTGTGCTTTTGGGCATATTGTTCCAGTATTGCCCATGTGCCATCAGTACTGCAATTGTCATTAATGATGATCTCAATATTGGGATATGTTTGGTTGAGTGCAGAGTTGATAGTTTCTTCTATAAGGTCGGCCCTGTTATAGCAGGGAATACAAATACTGATAAGTGGTTTGTCCATTACAACTTTCAAAAAAAGTTAATTCTGCTAATGTACGAAAGTAAATTTCAATTGCTCAGGCGCAGAAAACACAAAAGCCCCGACTGAAAACGGGGCATTCATGCAATAATCAACTCTTAGAAAAAGGTATCACTACCAATTGAAAAATAAAAGTATAAAATGAGCTTAAGTCATTGGGTTAAAATCTGATAAAAAATGTCAGACTTATCTCAGAACGCAAGTTATCGTCACATCAACGTCTTCACCCATTTTCATATTGCCGGTATTGTTACCTATGTTATAATCTTTCCTGTTGATAGTGATCTTACCTGTCAGTACAGTAAACTGATCTTTGGTAGTTACCGTAAAAGGTATATTTACGCTCCTTGTCACATCTTTTATAGTGAGCTTGCCAATAGCCACATACCCGCCGGCATCTGCTTTTATTACTTGCTCAGAACGAAAGCTGATATAAGGGTACTTCTCTTCAAAAAAGTACTTTTCTTTCATCATGTCTTCGTCCCTTTTCTTAATACCTGTTTTAAAGGTAGCTACATCAACAGTTGCATAAAAGCTGGCAGAGGTAGGGTCATCATTATTAAAAGAGATGTCTCCCTGCATACCCTTGAAAGTGCCTTTTACAGTATTGATAAGCATATTTGTAAGCTCAAACTCAACTTTTGAAGCCTGCTTGTCTATTTCCTGTGCCTGCAACGAAAACGATATAAATGCTGCTAATAATAATGCCTGTACTTTTTTCATGTCAAATTATTTTAGATGTATATACAATAGTAAAAGTATAAATATCTGTTAGTTATAACATACAGGCACTATTAATGTTTGGTTGTCTTATTGAGACAGGTAAGCTCCATCGACAGGGTAGTAACTACCTGTAACAAAAGAAGCCTTGTCGCTACTCAACCAGATGATGAGCTCAGCTACCTCTTCAGGCTTACCTATCCTGCCTACAGGGTGTAGTGAGTCAAGCATGGCTTTCATATTATCATCAAGACCGGATAGCAGCGGGGTGTCAATAAATGCAGGCCCTACTGAGTTGGCACGAATACCTTGTTTGGCATAATCGATAGCCGTAGTTTTAGTAAGTCCTACCATACCGTGTTTTGATGCTACATATGCTGAGGCGCCGGCAAAACCCACACTGCCTAGTATAGATGATATGTTCACGATAGATCCGCCACCATTTTTCAACATAGCTGCTATCTCATGTTTCATGCAGTAAAATACGCTGGACAGGTTCACATTAATTACACGATGCCAGTTCTCATCTGTCATTTCTGCTATAGGCCCCTGGTCACCACCAATGCCTGCATTATTACAAGCCATATCCAGCCTGCCGTATTTCTCTATTGTTGTTTTTACAAGGTTTGCACAGTCATCGGCTTTACTTACATCGGCAGGCACCCATATTGCATCGCCACCTTCTTTTTTGATAAGTGCAACTGTCTCTTTACCCCCTTCATCGTTGATGTCGCTCACAACTACCTTTGCGCCGTGTTGAGCGTAAAGTATTGCCGCTGATCGACCTATACCGGATGATGCACCTGTTACCAATGCTACTTTTCCTTCAAATTGCTTTTTCATGTTCTTTTTGTGTTTTAGTGATATCGAAAAGTACTATAGAATACACAGCCTATATATGAGCACTGTCAGTATCAGAAATGATATTTATCAGAAAAAATAAGAGTATGACGAAGGATTCGCTTCTATAGGACGTTTTATGTATAGATAGCGGTAAAAATCATACGTAAATGCACTCATCTAATAATAACTACGTTCAATAATCACTCTTATGAAAAAGTTGCTACCATTATTGTTGATACCTGCGTCAGTACTCATAGTTGCAGGAACGATAGACCTGAATAACCCTGATAATTATGCCAACCAGACCATGCCGAACTATATAACAAAAGATAATACACCACTTAATAATCAACTGACTGATAAAGGTGCTATACTAGGACGTGTATTGTTTTACGATAAAAAACTGTCTGTAAATAATACTATTGCCTGCGCCAGTTGTCATCAGCAGCAATTTGCTTTTAGCGATACCGCCAGCGCCAGTGTGGGTGTTAACGGTACAACCGGCCGCCATGCTATGAGGCTCATCAATGCACGTTTTGCTGATGAACAAAGATTTTTCTGGGATGAAAGAGCGGCAACCCTTGAAGAACAAAGCACCCAACCGATACAAGACCATGCTGAGATGGGGTATAGCGGGCAGAACGGAGACCCTCCATTTGCAGACCTTATCACTAAGATGAACGGTGTATGGTATTATCCTGAACTGTTTAAATGGGTATATGGTGATGCTACAATTACGGAGCAACGTATGCAACAGGCTATAGCACAGTTTGTGAGAAGTATACAGTCGTTTGATGCTAAGTATGATGTGGGCAGGGCTACAGCCCCTAACGATGGCGCACCATTCCAGAATTTTACACAACAAGAGAACCAGGGGAAACAACTCTTTTTAGCTCCACCGCAGTTTGACGCTAACGGTATCCGTACAGGTGGTGGTGCAGGGTGTGCTGGATGCCATCGTCCGCCTGAATTTGATATTAATCCTAACTCAAGGAATAATGGAGTTATCGGCTCGTTTGGCGGAGGTACAGACCTTACCAATACGCGTTCCCCTTCATTAAGAGATGTGGTAGATGCTAATGGCAACAGCCACCACGGAGGGTTCATGCACAATGCAGGTCAAAATGGTCTCAATACATTATTAGATGTGATCAATCACTACGATTCCATACCACAAAACAATCAAAATCTGGATAACAGGCTGCGCCCGGGAGGTAACCTGCAAAGGCTAAGACTGACTGCACAGGAAAAAGCAGACATGGTTGCTTTCATCAGAACGCTTACAGGAAGTGATGTATATGCTAACCCGATATGGAGTGATCCGTTTACCAATGATAGCCTGACATTGATACCTGAAACAACAGGTATCAAAGAGGCTATTGCTAATGCTACAGTTAAAGTATACCCTACTGTAACAAGTAGTAGTGTTAAAATAGAAATGCCGGACATCATGTCGCACACAAGAATAGTAGTTGTGAATACAAGCGGGAAGCTGATGTATCATGGTGTGATACAGGAACAGTTGAATGTAGGTAGCTACCCTGCAGGCATATACATCATCAGGTTTGAGAACGGACAAACAGAAAGAATCATAAAACGATAATTGGTCTCGTTTCGTAATAGGGGTAATACAATAAGCATTCCCGCCGCTCCCGGCGGGAATGTGTTTTTTACTGTTTAATGAACTTGCCCGTAGCAAGTAGTCGCTCCTTACTATTTAATTGATATAAATAGTTGCCTGATGCTAAGTTGTTCAGCGGGATATTGATATTATGAGTGCCTTCACTATACAATTCATTGCCTGAGCTATAAACAACCCTTCCCTGCATATCAGTTATAGTAACGCTTAGTGTTGTGCTTTCTTCAAGTATGAATTGCAGGTGTGCAATATCTTGAACAGGGTTGGGGTAAAGAGTCGTGTTTAAGATTGTGTTTGCTTCTGCAACGCTCAAAGGGTATAAGGAATATCTGAATAATTCAATTCCAATGCTTGTGGCTCTAGCTGTAAAGTATAAGCTGGCTCCTGAAAATGTGATGTTGCTGACAATACTGCTTCCATTTCCGGGTATGATATCGTGTTCCAATTTAGTGTTGGTTCCATCATAGCTCCATAATTCAAATCCGTTAGTGCCGTCGTTTGCAGCAAAAAATATCTTTCCATTATATACGGTCAGATAATTAATAAATGATGATCCTGATGGATTGATGGTAGCCGCCAGTGCTGCAGTTGAAGAAGCGGGGTGGTAACTGAATAGCTGATAGTTATTACTAGCTGTATCATAACCACTAAAGAAAAGTTTATTCTGAAATATGACAAGTGAAGATGTCGAGGATAAGCCCGGCCCGCTACCGGGGTTGATATCTGTAACTCTGGCAGGTGTATTACTGCCATCATATTCAAATAACTCGTTACCGCTGGTACCGTCGTTAGCTACAAAATATAGCTTATTGTTAAATACTATTAGTTGAGAAGGTGACCCTGACATTTTTCCGGGGTAAATTTCTGCTACTAGCTTTACATTGTTAGTAGCAGGGTCAAGTTCAAATAACTCTCGTCCAATACTTGTATCATATGCCTGGAAGTATAATTTCCCATTGAAAATTGTAAGATGATCAGGGTTGCCTGAGAAAGTACCCTGACCAATATCTTTTACTAAAGTAACACTTTGGTTGCCCGGGTCATACATGTATAGTTCTGTGCCAAGCTGCATTGTTCTTGCAGCGAAATAAAGCTTCCCATTAAACTCAATAAACTTGCTTGGATTCGACCCTGAATTATTTGCTGTATCTATTTCGGCCACTTTACTTGCACCTTGGCCGGGTGTATATTTCCATAGTTCTGAATTGAAGAACGTATCAGAAGCTGAGAAAAAAACCGAACCATTAAACGCGAATATGTTATCGAACCCTACAGACAGAGAGTTGCCGTTGCCGGTATTGATATCAGTTAACCTTTGTGGCTGGGTATCTGTACTGCCGATCTTATACAGTTCGCGACCATAGTTGGTATCGCTGGCTGAAAAGTATAAGGTGCCACTACCATCCGTTATTAATGAATACGGTGCTGAGCTGGCAGGTATAGAGCCATTTACAGCTGTATTGATATTGAAGGAGTCAAGATGAATTTGTGCGAACACGCCCGTTGTGATCAACAGTAAAGTGCTGAGGTAAATAAGCTTTTTCATAAGTTTTTGGATTAGAGTAAATACAATTTACTACAACCACCACACATATCCATAAATTAATTATGTTATAAACCGTAGGTTAATATTGACGTTTAGATAGCTTGCCACTGTTTATGAGTCTCCCTTCTTGTGTCAACTGATATATATAATTACCGGCGGGTAATTTATTTAGTGGTATATGAACAGTATGCTCACCTATGCTATACAGGGTTGGTGCAGCAGAGTAAACTACTCTTCCCTGCATATCGGTTAGTGCAACGCTAAGTGTAATACTTTCCTCAAGAGCGAATTGCAGGTGAGCAATATCCTGAGCAGGGTTCGGGTAGAGAACAGCGTCTATCTTTTGTTGTTCAAAAAGAGGTATAGATAATGGTGGCGGGATATTTATGCTGTATAATTCTCTGCCGGCATTTTCACTGGCGTTAAAGAATAGTTTATCGTTCCATAATTTAAAATTGGCAGGTGCGCTATTGATATTTGTAAAATTAGTTACAGGGATGGTTGTATCACCATTGTACATCCATACCTGATAGCCTGATTTGCTGCCGTTAGCTGAAAAGAAGAGATAGCCATTTGCTGCGGTAAAGTTGTCTGGTACAGTAATAAAAGTTTCATCAATATCAGTAAGCTGTATTACAGACAGGTCAATAGGGTCGTAGTTGAACACCTGTACTTCACCACCATCTTTTGTAGCAGCAAAACACAGTTTGTTATTTAATGATGCCATACTGTTTGTATGCTCGGGCTGTATGTTCAGCGAGTCTAATATAGCCAACCTTGCAGGCGGACGGACACCATCGTATATATACATTTGCCTGCCGTTAACGGCATCTGTTGCGGTAAAGTATAATTGGCCATATACCTCGGTATATGCTGTAGGATGTGCATTCAGGTCTTTATCAGCAATATCAGTAAGCCTCCAGCTTAGTTTTATTTGAGGGTCGTAAAGGTGTACTTCAGAACCTGTCACATCTTCTGCACCTGTGAATACTATTCTTCCTTTATAAGTGGTGGTGGTTGTGATGTTAGAGTATTGTTTGCCCTGTAGTAATGTCGACCTTTGTGTTATGGTATTTGTTTGCGGATCGTATTCAAAAAGTTCCCTACCATTACCACTCGTGTCTACTGCTGAAAAATATAGTGTGTTATTGTACACTGTAAAAGAGTGCGGGCCTGATGATGTATAGCCCGGTAGAAGGTCTTGAATAAGAGTAGCATTGCCACCTGCCTGATAAGACCATAGCTCTTCGCCATGGGTAGTATCATTAACTGCTAAGTACAATACATTGCCTATCGCAGCCATTGCATTTGTGCCGCCCACGGAGGGGAACGAGATAGAGCCGGGAATGATGTCGTTAACGAATATGACATTGCCCGCAGTATCTATACGCCAAAGTTCTTCTCCACGTGCACTGTCCGTTGCAAGAAAGTACAGGCTATTGTTAAAGATGGTCATGCCGTTAGGGCGCGAGCTGGCAGGGCCTTCCCATACATCATATTCGGTAAGTGAAAAACTCTGCGCTGTAGCTATCAGTGAGCCAATGCTCAATAACAATGTAAACAGATGCTTCATATTTTATAGCTTATATACTAAAGATACACAGCGCCCGGCAAATGAAAAGCAGGTAGATGATATTCCCCCGATTATTAACCCTCTTCAACTTATTGCTTGATAAGCTTACCACTCCCCAGTATTCCGCTTTCACTGTTAAGTCGGTAGATGTAACTACCGGCTGGTAGTCTGTTTGTTGGTATGTCAATGGTATGATCGCCGATGCTGTAAAGCTTTTTTTCTGACATGTACACAATACGCCCTTGCATGTCTGCTACTGTTACGTTCAATGTGTTGCTTTCTGCTAAGTTGAATTGTAAATGCACAATGTCTTTAGCGGGGTTAGGGTAGAGTTTTGTATCGATCTTGTATATAACCTTTTGTATAGACAAAGTTGTGGTGTCGAACCTGTAAAGTTCAGTGCCATTATTATTAGTGTCGATACCTGTGAAATATAGGTCGCCATTGAAAACGGTAAGATCCATAACTATTTTTAAGCTGATGGGAACAGTTTTAGGAGTGACAACTCCATCGTATACCATTAGGTAGGGGTCGTTATGAATATACCTGTATGCTCTTCCTGTAAAGTATAGTTTGTTGTTAAATACGATCATCTCGTCCAGCCGATCGTTATGCAGGTTATAATTAATGTAGGTAAACTGATTGTTTAATGTGTCGTACTGTACAAGTACTGATTGTTGCTTATCTCGGTCATAGCCTTGAATGTATAAATAGCCGTTGAGCTCAACCGGGGTCGTGTTTTTATTACTGTAAGCAACCCCGCCAGCTTTAAAACTGTCAATGATATGAATATTAGATTGGCTATCGCATTTTGATAGGTAGTACGTTGTATTGCTGTCTATTGTAATGAAGTAAAGTTCATTGTTAAACTCTTTCAGCCAGGCAGGTACAAGTGGTGCCATACTTTTATCAGGAAATTGTAACTGGATAATTGTGTCTTTTATCGGATCGTAAGTATACAGCCCGTAGGGTATTCTTGAAGAGGTAGTGCTATCAAGATAACCGGTAAAGTAAAGTTTGTTGTTGTAAACTGCTAATGATACAAGCTCTTTTGGAACGCTGCCCAGATAGTATTTCTTGTGATGAGTTAATTGTCTTAGCGTCTTATTGCTTGTGTTGTACTCATATAATTGGTGATTGTTAATGTTTAAAAATGAGTCTACCCCCCAATAGTATATCTTGTTTTCTATCCTGACAAAATGTGAAGGTAGTGAAGCATCGAAGCCACTAGCGCTATCAGCTAATTTTTTGTAGCTCCCGTTATTATATACCCACAATTTGTCTCTAAGGAATACTTGCCCGCTACTGGCTGAATCATAAGCAGTGAAGTATATATCATCTACTTCTTTAAGAATGTTTCTTTGGTAAGACAACGGTCCTTTATTGTGCTTTTTGATGTTGGCGACTATCGATATATTCCCTTGCTTGTCCATGCTATGTAGCTTGGAGCCGGAGTCAATATCTGTAGCATAGAAGTAAAGATGGTCACTAGTAGCGTAGAGATAATGTGGGTAAGACGATTTGCCCCCGGGTATAATATCAAATTCCTGCACCTTTTGTGCATGAGCAAAACTGCATAACAATAATGCAGCGAAAAAAATGGGTTTCATCAGTAAGTTGCAAATTGGTTAGTTAAAGATAAGGTATTAAATAGACCAATTCATATTACTGTTTGATGAGTTGGCCACCTCCTAATATTCCTTGTTCACTTTTTAGTTGGTATATGTAAGTGCCGGGTGGAATGTTGTATGTTGGTATATCAATGGTATGATTGCCTATGCTGTATTTTTCTTTTGTAGTTCGATAAACTACTTTTCCTTGAACATCAGTAAGTGTAAAGGCAAGAGTTTGTTGCTCTTTAAGCTCGAATAGTAAATGAACCGTAGTATGTGTTGGGTTGGGATAGAGTTTATGTGGTATCTGCTCTTTTTCTATTATGGTCTCAATGTCATTTCTGTGTAGATTGGAATCTAATGCTCTTGAAACATTTACTGCAAAATATAGAAAGCTGTCTTTTGTAGTAAAGTAGCCGGGCCTGCTGCCTTTGATGCCTGCGTGAATATCTGCTAGAAGAGAGGGAGTGTCTACCGCATCGTATACCCATAGTTCATTACCATGTATTCCATCATCTGCACTGAAATACATTTTGCCTAAATGGTTATAAAAATTAGCCGGATAGCTACTTCCATATGGGTTGATCTCTTTAATAAGTTTGATGTTGCTAATGTGAGTATTATTAGTGCCTCCGCTTATAGTTGTGTCTAATACGAACAGTTCGTAATCTTGGTAATAATGACTATTAGAAGATGATTTATTTGCAGATACGTAAAGATTGTTTTTATATACATGGGTATTAACTATATCTCCTTCAGTAACTTTTAGTGGACTGTTATTTCCTGATATCATATAAAGTTTGAAGTTGACGTCAGAATAGGCATATCTACCATAAACATAGGGTATACGATCAGTAGCCGTAAAAAACAATTTGTTATGAAAAACTACAAAGTCTTGTGGGCAAGAATTTTGGTAACTGGTCTTATTAATAATGTGGAAACCTAAATTGCTTTTAGATGAATCATATACTACAAGGTCATTTACACCGCTTGCAAATTCATAATTTTTATGACCTGGCCTTGATCCTGGGAAGTAGATTTTGTCATTATATGAAATTGGATTACTATAGTTATTACTATAGCCATAGAAGTGCTGTGAAGTGTCGCCTGTTGAGAATATAGGCATATAACTGAGAGTATCGTTAATAGCATCATAAATCAGGAATGGTCCGGGGTATTTTGGTTTTTCATCAAGCCTGAATCTTGTCTCGAAAAATAATTTGTTGTTTATAATTGAAAGGTTATGAGGGAAAAATGGAGCAAATGTATCAGGACCTATATTATAAGTCACTATTTCCGGTGAGTCTATACCATTATACTCCCATAGACAATGCCAGGCACCTGCACAATTATTTGGCACACTATAAATGTCTACATAGTTACCATAAATATTAGTAGTTGTATCCCTTGTTACAGCATCAAAATATAGCATACCATTATAATTGACGATCAACTTTGGAGGAGGTAGCTTTTGACCCCAATAACTATAAGTAAAATCAAATATTTTCTTTCCACGGTCGGACATGTTAGTTAGCGGTACAGCTGAAGAGTCTCCTTTCAATACAAAGAGTTCTTCTCCTGTTGAATCAGTGTAGCCGTAGAAGTATAGCTCACCTCTAAAGACATGTAGATTATGAATGTCTGATACTTTAAAGCTATCGATGGTATTGTCGGGGTTCAATCGCATTAAATGATGTTGTCCATAAGATTGACTGGACAATATAAGTAGGGCTGTCAGGACGAATATAGGTCGCATAAGTAATGGTTTGATTGAAGTTACATAAATGTGTGTTTATTTTATATAAATGCTACTCTTATTGCAAAAATATGACACTTGCTATTACGAACTCAATAAAACATTTTTTTAAATAAATTTTGCTATTAAAATAATAGTTGTATATTTGTCATTGTAAAAGCGAAACAACACACCATGAAAACAAAAAGATTCGCACCTAAAGATGCCAAGCTCATGCGTGAGCATACTGATGCTACTCCAGCCGAACTGCTGAAGCTAGGTCTGAGCAAAAAGGCTTACCAAAGACTTACAGAACAAAAAGAAGTGCTGCAACCTGTAAAAGTAGAGCAGGTGCAACAGCCGAAAGGCAACACTGTGCGTATGCTGAATATGCGTACAGGAAGGATCGTGCGAATTGGTACTAAAGCAGCCCGGTTACTCAGCGATAAATACCCTAAAGAATTTAAAATCCAATAAATACAATGGCAAAGCGAAAAACACCTGAAAACGACAACACCACACCTGAGGCAATAGCGCCAGTGTCGGTCACCGAAACAGATTCCCCCAAAGCAAAAGAAACCATGCTTGAAGTGCCACAGGGATATGTGCTCATAGTAGGGTTGAATGAAGACGGATCAGAGAAAGAGAACAGTGGTTTCTTCTATCCCGAGAAAAGCTACCAACGCATATACGGAGACGAAACTAAATATAAGGTCAAAAAAAAAGCACATTAATCACCGATAAATATTATTACCATGAAACTCTCTATAGAACAAGCCAACAAATTACTCTCACAACTCACCGCAGGTGTAACAGTTGTGGCGGATGAACAACAAGCAGATGCTAACATTGATCTGGAAGGTGTATTCAATAACATCAGCGAAGTGGTTGGCAAGACCATTCGCCCCGCTTTAGAATCAGAAATGAAAGACAGTCTGGAGTCGGCATTTACAGGACGCTACTTAGGTGCACTACGCAGTGCTGCACAAAGAGTGTTCAATGTGCCCCGACGAGATATGGAAAACCTGAGTATTGAACAGCTACTCGCAAAATGTAAGGGAGCGTTGGATAGTCGGTACACACAAACAGATGCTGAAAGACAAACCATGTGGGAAAGCACAGTGCAGGGTTATGAAGAGCAATTAGAACAACTAAAGCAAGACTACGAGCAACAACTAAAAACTGAGCAGGCAAAATACATGGAGCGCGATATTGCTGCAAGGTGTATAAGCATAGTTGATAAGATGCCGCGCAAGGGTGGAGACCTGCAGGAGCAGGCAGAGATGCTGCGTTACAAAATGCAGAAAACCTACGAGGTGCGTTACAATGAAGAAACAAAACAATTGGAATTTTATAAAGAAGGCAAGCCAGCTGTTACAGAAAGTAATGAGCCGGTAAGTGATGAAGATTTTGCCCGTAACTGGGCAGAGCGTGCCGGAATATTGGTGCGCGATACTCGCCATATCTCCCCCGCTGAAGTACAGGCAGGACTGAAGCAAGGTAGTGAGGTGACACCTACAGAAGAAAATGCCGGTGGCTTTAATGCCATTGAAGCATGGACGGAGAGCTAAGGGCTCAATATTTACTCCTGCCGGACGCGGCAATAAACAATATGTCTCAGGCTGTTCTTTCGCCCGCGCCTTTAAGTGGGAGAATCTAAAAATTTATCGGAATCTATAATAATTAAGAACCATGAGCTTTAAAAATGCGATGCAGTCGACACAAAAAAGTGTACTGCAATATGCAAAGCAGGGGCAACCATACGAAGTGTTGGCCGCAGTGCTTGCAGCTCGCCAATATAATACCAGCATTACAGAAACTGACCTTCAATCGGAAGCAGGTAAGAAACGCCAGTTAAAGGTGAACTATTATGCACCCATATGTAGCGATACTGGTACAGGTACAGAAAATATCTGCGACCCCTGAACAGTAGTAGAACCAAAGCAAGTATTCTTCGAGATTTCTCGTACTACAGCTTCAGCGGTTTATCAACTGAACAGAGACGATATACGCAATGTGGATGGCAACTATAGCTTCAGCGATCATGCCAGGGCCGCTATCAATGCAGCGTTGCCTGCGGTACGCCGTAAGCTGGCCAATGAAGTGGCCAGTCTGTTAGTTTCTTCAGCAGGGTTGTTGCCTGATGGTAATGAAAAAAGAATGCTGCCTTTTCTGGATAAGACCAACGGTGTTATCAACCCGATGGGGCTTTGGGAAGTAGAGCGAACCTATCGTGACAGCGGATTTACTAACCCTTTCATAATTGGTGGTACAGATGTATTCCACTGGCGCAAGGCAGTAGAAGTAGGTGGTACTAATGAAGAAGGACAGAACGTAAGCCGTATGGGACGTACGAATGCATATTACGATAACCTTATCAACGATGCATTTGCCGATCCAACTACAGAACACATTTTAACCTTCGATCCTCAGATGCTGAAGTTTGTGAGCTTCAACAGGAATGCCGGCATTTTTGCAACAGACTTGCAAAACATAGATGCTATAGATGCTGTGTACCAACGCGGTGGTACAGACTACATACATGGTGTAATGGCAGATCCTCTTACAGGTTTGTTGTGGGACTTGAATGTCAATTACGACAAGTGTACTTATAGCTGGACCTTCCAATGGAAACTGGAGTGGGACATATTCTTCCTGCCACCAACGGTATGTAATATACCTGACGTGAATGGCATCTTCCACTTTACAACATGTGCGCCTGTTGAGTTTGAATGTCCTGCAGGTACGCCGATAAGTGCACCAGATAGTGCTACTTACGAGTGGGATACGAATGGCGAAGTGAGCTTTCCGTTTTACGTAAATAAACTGGAACTGGCCGGACAGACATCTTACCCGGATACAACTGTAACTAATGTAATAGAGCTGAAAGACCTGTTCAACGCAAATGTTACAGGATATGTATTTGGCATAGATACGACCAAGATAACCTATACAGGTTATAGCGGTTTGGCCGGACAGATCAATGACGCTACTGATATTTCCTTCACAGCAGCCCCTTAATAGCCCACCGGAATAGCACCCCGTACAGTAGCGCGGGGCGCTTTCCTTAAACAATGAAAAACCATGAGTCAATTACAAAATATCATATCAGTTCGTGATGTCTGTTCAGAAGAGCAGGCTATATCGCTAAGCGGCTTGGATCTAATGGATGCCCCTGAAATATCTACTCTCAATTTGGCAAACATAGCTAATGAGGAATATGTAACTGGGCTTAACCTCGCTAAGAAAAAAGTAAAGCAGGCGACCATACTTGTTCGAAACGATCTGATGAGTATGCTTGCTGCGAATAATGTAATGCCGGATCTGTCTGCAAAGAAATATACGGTAGGTGAGTTCAAGACATCTATCAATTATCCGGCTGAAGCAAAAGAGAGAGGCGTGACTCTTTACAAGAACAGGAAGATAAAAGGCAATCTGCGTAAACTGAAAATACATAATGTTCATGTGTATGCTTTGAATGATGCTACAGGTATAGACTTAAAAGTATATGATGATCATGCAGGAGGAACAGTCACTACATATAGTTTTGATCTGGAGGCTGACAAAGTAAATACATTCAATATAGAGTATGAACTGAAAGGCAGCTTTGCAAGAGTGTTACTTGACGGAACAAATGTTTCAGTATCAGGAACGTATCTCACGTGCTTTACAGGTTGTAACGGCAATATGCCAAATGATTGTGGCTATACAAAAGGTTGGTATGACGATAAAGAGATCAGTAGTAAAGAAGGCTTTGGGGTGAATCTGGAATTCAGTTGTACTTGTGACTATGAGCAGCTGCTTTGTGATCTGGCGCAAACATATGTCGGTGAGATAGTATGGTTGAAAAGCAGGGTTTTACTGATGGAGGAACACTTGAGAACAAACAGGCTCAATAACTGGGTAGTTTATGGACGAGAAGAAACCAAAGAGTATCTAACTGATGTTGAAAATCAATATCGTGAAAAGTGGCAGGTGTTTGCCAATGCTATGCACGGAATTCTGAAACAATTCAATGACGACTGCCTGGACTGTAAAGGTATCAGGTGGGTAACTAACATTTAAATCTATAGATCATGATCACATTTTTATTGTACACATTATTAGCATGGGTAGCCAATGCAAGCCTTGTGAAAATATTGCATGTAAGCATTCAGCAGGGGCAATGGCTGGATAAACTATTGAATTGGCAAGACAGACTTTATAACTGGGACATAGAAGGAAAAGAATTTCTAGCCAAAGCAGGTGGTTTGTGTGAGTTATGTTTCAGCCATGCTATCACTTTCATCAGCTTCTGGTGCTATACACTTTTTATGAGTGAAGCATTAGACCTATGGGTTACTGCAAGAATAGATAGCTGGTTGTTAGCATTGTTTATTAATGTGCTTTGGTATCTCATTTACATCAGTATAGGTACAAATATGGCATTGTATTTCATTATAAAACTGTTCAGGAAATGAACATGAACATGATTGAGTATGCTGCTTATCTGCAAGGTTTGTCAGAGAATAAATCAGAAGTAAAAGAAGGAAGATGGGCTGTCAGGAAAACAAAGAACAAGCTCATTAGAAAACAATTTAGTAAAACGAAGAAGCCTTAATTATGTTATACGAAGATTTCGAATTGTTCAAAGATTTTATTCTCGATAAGAACACCTATTTCAACCATGGTTTTGCTAACGCATACAAAGATGATATAGGTCAGGCAGTCTATGTAAGGTCAGGAAAAGATAGACAAAGAGTTATGCCTGCAGATAATCTTGGTAATTACTTCTACCTCCGTAATGATGCATGGATGAAACACGAAGCCAAGGAACTACAAAAAATAACTGATACAGGTACTCAACGATTAACCTTTTTAGATACGATGAGTGTGCAATTAGTTGCTGTTGTCAACAACGTAGATGTATACCAATTGATAGAAAACTTACGCAATTCTGTTATGATGTATGAGGTGTTAGATGTGCATCCCGTCACCAGCAGTTGGAATAGGGAGCAGGTTGTAGCGACAGAGTTGGCAAAGATGAACGCTGAAGATATTAATGCTGCACTGAAACGATTGAAAGATGAAACTATAGTAAGGATAGGACTAAGCATGAACAAAATATTTATACCTGGAAGCTGCATTAAAGAACCTGTAAATAAATAACCATGAGTAAAAGCATTATCAATATAGGAGAGGTGCCTGCCTGCGGAGAAGCAGTTGCATTACCAATAGAAGCAACAGCAACCGGCACCTGGGCATTTATGACCACCTTTAATAAGGCCTACCAGTACATACAGTTTCAGGCAACAGAAGGTGAGAATATAATAGTGCCAGCTAAACTGAATGAAGATTATTTATACACATTCAAGCTTTTTCAGCCCGACAATTCCCTTTTGAATGATAGTAGTTATTGTATGACAACGATACCAATGTTGCCTGATATTGATTATGTATGTCCGAGTGCTGACGGTACAGATAATATTAGTGTTGGGAAACTACAATTCGAAGCAGAAGTAAATCAAGGTGAAGTGAGCTATTTGGAGCTGAACGATGCTAAGCAGATAGCTGTATTTATCGAAGGTGCAATGCGACATGAAGGTGATGGAGTAGATGAATATACATTCAGTAAACCCACAGGAACCATAGTATTTAATACATCGCTAACAGTATTACAAAAAGTAACTATACTCTATTTCAAATAACCGATCATGAAAAAAATATTACTAACAACAATTTTACTGCATATTACTCTGCTTTCATTCGCTCAGACCGGTGTGCTCATGAATCGATATTATATAAGCGGGTCATTAGCAGTCGGACAATCAAACAGATCTTTCGCAGATAGCTCTGCATGGATGCAAATTGGCAATGATACTACTGACAAAGGTGTGCTCTTTCCCAAAGTATTATTGGACAGCATCTCAACAACAAGACGAGCATTGTTCGTTTACGATTTAAAGGACTCTGTTCTATATCATTTTGATGGAGCTGATAAGGTAAGGTATATGACCTACAAGGATACAACGATTATAAAGCAGATTGTTGATAATGCTGTTCCTGATCACAGTAATTATCTGGTAAACGGCGGTAATGCTTACGGAAATGTAACAAAAGCGGGTACGACTGATGAGGAGCACTTTGATATGATTACTAATGATAGCATCAGGGTGCGAATAACTGATAATGGTAAGGTGTTAATAGGCACTACAGCACAAGATAGTTTTGCCTTAAAAGTAAGCGGTGCTATTCATACTGATAGCTTAATAAGAATGGATGTACATAATCCAATGTATGTTGACAAAGATGTGATCGCAATAAACGGAGATTTTCATTCTATCTCTCGCTTGAAGTTTGGGTTGAATAACTACGGCTCATACCTTAAAACAAACTCACTGGATGTAAGGACAGGTGTAACAGAAAACCCAATACTGTCATTAGGTGGAGAAGCACCGTCGGCAGGAGGAATAAATATTACAGGTTTAGAAAGAAAAGTTGACTTTAAAGGAGGGATATTAGGCGAAGGATGGAAAGTTTTCTTGCCAGAAGGAATATGGACATACCATCACACTGCTTTTTCTTTCCAACCGATAGAGTTTACAGGTAATACATCTGATCAAGGGGTTAAGTTGAATGGATATTCCGCACTTAATGCACTACAAGTATTTGGTGCTACCGGTAATGTCGGAATAGGGAATGTACAAACAGATAATGGTAACAAGCTTGATGTAAATGGTACAGTCAGAGCTGTTGGGCAATTAAGGTTAAATAGCAATTTATATTATGATAATTCAAATGAAGGTATAAATATATCTGCCAGTGCACTAGCCGGCACAGGGATAAGTATTGGTCGTTTGAACTCCGGATACGAATTGGACAACATTAAACTTGGGCATAACCTTAAAGGTAGTACTAACAATAAACAGTACATTGTTAATATAGGGTTTAATAATGATGCCAGTGAGGCAAACCATTATACTGTACTTAATGGATATGGCAATGTGGTAACAAGCTCTGATGCATATGCACAGATAATTGGTACTTCAAATACAATTAACTATGCTCCAAATAGTGTTTCTGAAGGTATTAGTATAATTGGTTCGAAAAATAGGGTTGAGCACGCGTACAGTACAATTATTGGATATAATCAAGTCACTACTGCTAATAACCAATTAATTATAGCACAATCCAGAAGCAATGGTGTTCAATGTGGATTTAATGATGTGTATTTCGGAACAGGTCCAAGAAGCGGTCAGAGCAATAATAAAGGTAGCAATGTCACTATCAATGCTTCTGGTGCCGGTAATGCTATAGATAAAGAGGGTGGTGTATTACGTATGGCAGCCGGTAAAAGTACAGGTGCTGCAGTGCCTCCAGACTTGATCTTTGCTACAGCAAATTCTACAGCCAGTGGATCACAATTGCAAAGTCTTGCCGATAGATGGTACATAAAAGGCGAAACGGGTAGATTATCAAACAACCTGAATCCTACTTCTCAAATTGATGTGTTGACTCCGAACGGGTACAGTCAGTTGAGGTTGCGCACGTCATATACGCCAACTTCAACAACGGACACGAACGGTGAAACAGGTGATGTGGCATGGGATGATAATTATATATACATAAAGACTGTTACGGGCTGGAAACGTACACCATTATCAACTTTCTAAAACTTAAACTATGAGAACAAAACTAAAGTTTGGTCTGGCTGAGATGAAAGGATATGCACCCAAATGGCTCATTAATACAACATCTGTTGTAGCAATCTTATTAACAGCAAAGCATTATCTGGTACAGGGCTTGCCATCGATGACTGATGAAATTAAGGTCATAACCGGCCTATGGGTAGACTATGTTTTAAATGTGATACAGGTGGTATTAGCACTGGCAGTAATATTTACAAGTGAGAAAAACGCTAATTAACATGACACAAAATGAGTTAATAATTATTGACAAACAACTGAAAGGCATTAACCTGCGGATGATATGGGCATTAGTAGTGTGTACAGCTGTAAGTGTAGCTACGGTATTAAGTGTTTATTACGGATTTAGAACAGAGCTGGCGCTGCAAAAACTCGAGATCAGATTATTAGAAACAAGAATTGAAAGGCTAGAAACCTTATTAAAATATTAAGTAGATGAAAAACTTACTTATCAGCAATGCTATTATGGTTCTTATTTTTTTGACAGGCTGTTATACAGGTAAAAAAGCACAGAGGCAAGTTATTAAAGCACAATCAGTTTATCCTGAGATTGTTGCGACACTTTGCAGTGATATGTACCCGCCCCTGACACTGACAAAAGACAGTATTGTTTATAAGAAAGGGCGAGCAGTAATGCTTGATACGCTTTTTATGTCTATTGATTGTGATACAGTAATTAAGAATGTATACCAGAATAAAGTTGTAAGAATTCCTTGCCCGTCAACAATATCATCTGTTGACACAGTGATTATCACAAAAGAAAGGCAGGTTGTAAATAAAGCAAGAGTAAAGGCATTAGGTAGTAAAGTAAGGTCGCTAGAATTAACACTTGAGCATAAAAAAAGTAAAGGCAATATTCTTTTGAAAATAACAGTAGCATTAACCGTATATACAATATTACGTTGGGTGTTATTGATATGGAAGATTAGAATGCCATAAAATATATTATATTTTAATCGCCTCTGAAGTAATCATTATCGGAGTTTCATTTATAACAGGATAGAATACATTGCCCTCTTTCGATATTACTTTTGTTTTATCGTTATTAAGTTCAACTTCACCACCTGTAATAGGGCATCGTAGTAAATGAACGATGTTCAGATTATTACTTGGATCTTTTTTGTGAGCATCTAAAAAGCTTTTTACCGAATTACTTATTGTTGAGTTTTGGTTTTTTTTGTCCGCACTAATGTAGATGCTGTCTGCATATCGTTTTAAGGGGTGGATTACTTTAGTAATAGAAGTACCTAACAATGAAGCAGCACATAGTACTTTATTTTTAAGTGAAACGTATTTTAGGTCTTCTTTTAATACCCCAATTCCTAAGAAACTGTGTGCAGTGTAAGAGAAATTGTTTAAATGTAAATTGAATATCTCCTTATATTCTTCAGGAGTGTAATAGCGAACACACCAACTGTTATAGTCATCCTTGTACTTTTCACTGTATGATACATTTGAAAAGTTATTTCTTATACCAGACTTATTAGGAAACTCTAAAGTAGTGCTACCTGATGGAGATAAAACTCTACCAATATGTTTTAAACAGTTTGTTAGTCTTTTGTAGTGGGTATGTTGTATTACACTAAACGACCAGACTTTTTCAAAGGCGTTATCTACAAAAGGGATGTTTTCTAGGTCTGCCACAACTGTATAACCATTTTTGCCCAAATCGTTTAATACCATTCGTGCGGTTTTGCAAAACTCCAGCCTTAAATCAATGCCTATTGGAATATAGCCTTTATTATCAGCAGCATTAAGCCATCTGCCCCAACCACACCCTATGTCTAGAAAAAGGTCATTAGAAGATTTAGCATGTTTTATAGGTAGTTCATATACTGGATAGTCGTTAAGTTTACCAACTCTATCTTTGTAATGTATTCCATTAGTAGCTCCAATTTGTAGCTGTACTGACCAAGGAATTTTAGAGCTATAATTATCGGGCTTAGGGATATATTCTAGTGTTTCATAGATTTTAGGGTTTTTTGTGTCCGTGTTGTGGTTAAGTTTATCCATTAAAAAAAGATTTCGCAGTTAAGATAAGAAAGTAGCTGGATGTGCTTTCATTTATCTGATAATTAACTTTTATACAATATTGCAGTACCATTTTATTTACGGCACTCTATTGCTACCGCGCTATAAAACCTGTTTTTGTCTTCGACAGCACTAAAGGCAGTATCTTGGCAGTCGCCATAGCTACAGTCACGTATATCCTTGAACCCGGCATCTTTCAATTCTTTTTTCAGGGAGGCACTGTCCCACATCCACAAGTGTCTGGAGTTACCAAACTGGTTAGAAAGAATACCTTTTACTCCTCTTGGTCTATCCTTTACACCGAATAAAGTTTCCTGCCCAACAAATGTGAGGCTTGCATTTTCGTCGCCGGCTTCCAGAGCGTTCAGGTATCTTTTGGCGTATGCTTCCAGATCGGGTACCACACACCTGAAAATGCCTCCGGGTCCCAGAATTTTATAAGTGTTTTGCAGTGCTTTTCTAAAATCGTGAAGAGATAGGTGTTCCAGTACATGTGAGCAATATACTCCTTTACATGAATCGTCTTTTACAGGCAGGCCGAAAACTATGTCACCATACTTTACATTGGTGGGGAATGTTGTATTCAATCGCTTTTTCAATAGCATTCCGATAACCGGAGTGTTCTGTATCCTCAATGTTGGTGAGGCATCAAAATTCGTCCATGATTCCGGTGCTGACAGACCACATCCGTACTGTACATATAAATCCATGTGTAATAAATAGAATTCAACACAAAATACACTTCTTTTATATGAAAATGCTAATTATTGCAGGTTAACATACCATTACACCATCTTCTGTATGCTCTTGTTATTTACATGTTAACCCGATCGTGTTTTTCTTCATATGAATTTTTTCTCTCCTACTTTTGGTTGTGTATGTAGGTATCTTATGTCTGCATGCATCAAAACAAGAAAAATAAAAAACACATGAAAAGGATATTTACGCGCCTGGCAGCTGTATCTATGCTGCTTGTAATAAGTGCTTCTGCTACACTTGCCCAATGGTCTATTGCGGGCAGCGCCGGTATCTCGGGCGCAGTGGCCAATTATACATCAATGGCCATCGGTAAAAATGATACTCCTTACATAGCATATGCTGATAACTCCAAAGGTGATAAACTGACAGTCAAGAAGTTCAACGGTAGTAGTTGGGTAACTGTGGGTAGTACTGGAGTCTCTTCCGGTTCCGTAACCTGGGTGTCAATGGATATAGCACCAAACGGAAATATTTATGTTGGTTATTCAGATGGTTCTCAGAGCAATCAGCTAACTGTTATGTACTATGATGGTAGTTGGAAAACATTAGGTAATGCAGGTTTTACATCAAAGCAGGTAAACTACGTATCGTTGGTAGTAAGTGTGAATAATCAGGTGTTTGTTGGTTATCAGGATCAAAACCAAAATGGTAAAGCAACCGTAGCAACGTATAAAAATAATAGCTGGCAGGCAGTAGGTAATGCAGTTGGTATTACTGCTTCTGTGGCAGATTTTACAGACCTCGCAATTGATGGTAATGATAACCTTTATCTGGCGTACAGGTATGGTAATAACAACAAAGCTGCTATGATGTTCTTCAATGGTAGCAGTTGGTCTACTCTTGGCGGTGCTACCGGTTTCTCTTCAGGTGGGTCATATTATATGGCAGTTGCACTGGATGGCAGTACGCCTTATGTAGTGTTTCAAGACTGGACAGAAAATAACAAGGCAACTGTGATGAAGTATAATGGTAGCAGTTGGTCAGTTGTAGGTTCTTCAGGTATATCTGCAGGTAGTATTGGTACACCCGATATAGCAGTAGATAATAACGGAACACCTATCATCGTATATCGTGATAATAACAAGAACCAAAAAGCTACAGCACTCAGGTTTAATGGTAGCAGCTGGACGCTCATAGGCAGCCAGGGCTTTACTTCAAATACTGTTGATTACAATTCAATTGCTATTGATGATAATGGTAAGATATATGTAGGTTATAAAGACAATGCAGTATCACAAAAAGCAACTGTGATGACGCATGCTGCATTGGGTGCTATCACTAACTACTGGGATGGCTCATCAAGCAAAAACTGGAATACAGCTGCCAACTGGTCGTTGAATGCTGTACCTACTTCTAGCGTGTCTGTAGAAATACCCAGTGGTAAAAGCAGGTACCCTGAAATAACAAGTGGTACTGCAAGTTGTCGTGCATTGACCATTAAGAGTGGTGCATCACTAAAAGTTGATGGTGGAAAACTGATAATAGCAGGTGATGTGAGCAATAACGGAACTTTTGATGCAGAGAACGGACATATTGTTTTTAAAAGCAGTAAAACATTAAATCTGCAAAGTGGCCTGTTCAAAAACGATCTTGTAAAGATATTCGAGTTCGATAATCCTAATGGAGGTTCTTTGAACGGTACTGTAAAAGTTACAGATACTTATATACCTACTAATGGTAAACTAACTACAGGTAACAGCCTTGTATTGAAAAGCGATTCAAATAAAACTGCTAGAATAGCTGAAGGCAGCAGTAGCGGTAACTACTTATCCGGTCATGTAACTGTTGAGCAGTATATACCAGGCGGGCGTAGAGCATTCCGTTTCTTTGGCCATCCTTTCTCTCAGTCTGTTAAGCTGTCTCAGCTTACCGATGATATTGACATTACAGGTCAGGGAGGTACATCTAAAGGTTTTGATTCTGTTCAGGTAAATGCTCCGTCTGCATTCTGGTTCGATGTAAGCAGTGCCGATAACAGTACAACAGGTAACAACCCTGGCTGGAAAGATTTCACTTCGGCAAATACATCAAGCTGGGCTCCGTTGCAAATGGCAAGGATATTCGTTCGTGGCTCTAAGGGTCAGGGGCTTACACAAGGTAACTATACTCCTGATCCGGTTACGATAGATATGACCGAGTCGGTTAATCAGGGAGATTTTTGGGAATACCTTGCAAAGGGTAGTAATTCTGACTTCGTTACCTGCGGTAATCCTTATGCGTCAACTATTAATGTAAAACACCTGAGTAGATACAGGATTTCTCATTGCTTCTGTGTTTGGAATCCACGTCAGGGTACATGGGGCGGATATACTCCATATTACTTTACTCAAGACTATAACCTGCCCGCATATAGTGCTTTCGTAACTACTATAACAAGTGGTAGTGGTGGTTGGATGTACTTCAGGGAAAGTGCCAAAACGAGTGGTACTCCGGCTAGCGGACACTTCAAAACAACAGCTGATATATATACTGTTGAATTGATAGTTGAAGATCAGGATCATTATTGGGATAAGTTGTACATCCAATATGATGACTCTTTAGGTATGGCAGTTCAGGATACATTCGATTTTGTGCAATTAGTGAACCCCGATTTTGATTTCTATACGTACTCAGCAGACGGCCAACCGCTGACAGCAGATACAAGGCCTTATGTTGATAACGAAGTGATAGCAGTAGGTATCAATGCTTATGAAGATATGAGCACTACCATCAAAGTGGGCAACTTCGATGTGCCTGCTGGTGTTAAACTATACCTGACTGATAAATACCTGAATAAAAAAGAAGAGATCGTGCCGGGAATGAAGTACGACTTCGATATTAAAGTAAATGACAGCGCTTCCTTCTATAATAGATTCTTTATAAATGGTGAAGGTAAGACCGTTTCGGTAGAAGAGACAATTGCCGAAGGTCAGAAAACAGGACGTATGCAGCTGATACCTAACCCTGCTACTAATGCAGTGAAAGTAACATTCGACAACCTGATCGGTAACGGTACTGTTACATTGACCAATGTTTCGGGTGCGGTTGTTTACACGCAACAGGTAAGTGAAGGAGAAGGTGCCGTACGTATACCACTAGGTAACCTGAATACAGGTTTGTATATGGTAACATTACAATCTAAAAACACAAGAATTACAAGCAAACTATTTAAGCAATAAAATAAAAAACACACGACAATGAAACGATTTAGTATTCTTACAATAGGACTATTGATCTTCGCAATATTAATATTGCCGATGTCGCTGCAAGCCGGTGGCCCGGGTTTTGACAAAAACGTATATACCTGGGGTAGTGGTGGCGATGACGATGGTGATGATGATAGCGGCGGTGGAGATGATGATGATGGCTACGGTGGAGGCGGAGACGACGATGACAGCGGTGGTGGCGACGATGATGATGGCTACGGCGGTGGAGATGATGATGGTGATGATGACGATGGCGGCGGTGGAGACGATGATGATGATAATGAAATTCCGTTGGATGGAGGATTGAGCTTTCTGGCAGCAGCAGGTGCTGCATTTGGGGTCAAGAAGTTCAGAGATAACAACGCTAAAAGGAACAGAAATAAATAATTAATAAGATCTCGCTCATTGTCGTATTGCGGCAATTGCTGCAAGAGTGGATTTGATCGGTAAAAACAGCCGTTGCCTGCAGGTGACGGCTGTTACTATTTTTAGAGTTTCCTGCCCCACCTTTATGTTTGGGTTCCCGTCTATACAGTATATTTGCCGCAAGTGCAGAAAATAATAGCCATATTGTTACTAAGCTCGCTGATATGCCACAGTACTATGAAACTGGGTGTGTTGGCATGGTATGAGCTGAATAAAGACTATGTGGCCGATGTATTATGTATCAATAAAGACAAGCCAGATCTGCAATGTAACGGTAAGTGTTACCTGAACAAGCAACTGAAAAAAGCAGATAACCTCACAGGACAGTCAGAAAAAAACCTTCCTCAAAAAGAGAAAGAAGTAGAGATCATCACGTATCTACTGTCAGATGCATTTTTGATATCTAAGAAATACATAGCGGCAGATGCTAACGAACATAACAGTCGTTACTTGCTATATGCAAGCGATGTGTATCTGCCTTCCGTTTTCCAACCTCCGATAATGTAATGACCACAAACAGGCAGCAACCTGTACAAGATCATTAAATATTATTACTCATTGTCCACCACAGGTAAATGAAGATCGAGTGGTGTGCACTAATACAATTAAAATATGAAACTGAAGCATATTAGTTTGCTTGCATTATCTCTTACAATGGTATTTGCAGCATGTAAAAAAGATAAGACAGAACCTGCTAAATCGGGTACAATGCAAGTGATGTTTGAGCATAAGGTTGGCGACAAGGCTATAACATTGAATTCTGAAACTTACACATCACATCATGGAGAGCAATTCACAGTATCATTGTTCAAATATTACATAAGCAATGTTGTGTTGACGGCAGAAGATGGCAGTACATATACAGAACCCGAAAGCTACCACCTGATAAACGAGGCAGATGCAGCATCAAAAACGTTCAATCTAAACGATGTGCCGGCAGGTAAATACAAGTCTATAACCTTTATGATAGGTGTAGATAGCATCCGCAATGTAAGCGGTGCACAGACCGGCGCGCTCGATCCGGCAAATGAAATGTTCTGGAGTTGGAACAATGGTTATATCATGGCCAAGTTCGAAGGCACTTCACCGCAGTCTCAGGGTACAGACAATAAAGTAATGTACCATGTAGGTGGCTTTAAAGGTGAGCACAGTGTGTTACGTACTGTTACGCTTAATTTCCATCATGCTATGGAGGTTAATAACAATAGCCTCCACACACATATCAATGTAAACCTGGGCAAATGGTTCCATGGTGATAACCACATAATGTTTGCCATGGTAGATAAGGTGCACATGCCGGGCGAGATGGCTAAGAAAATGGCTGATAACTACCAGCATATGTTCTCAATAGGTGATGATGGACATTAATATCTTGTAACGCAAAATAATTAATAGGGAATGGATAAGTATTTATTAAAAGGAATGGCGATAGCCTCACTATTAGTTGTGCTGTTTGTTATAACAAGCAGTTATATGACACAACCTGTATTCTGGTATGCTATGTTGCTAATATGTTCACTTACCGGAGTCTATTTTATATTCAATATCTACAGAACAGTGAATAGGTATATAGCAAGAGTAGAGTAACAGGTACGTCTCCGACAAAAGAAAAAGCCACGGCTATGCCGTGGCTTTAATATTAAAACAGAATACAATTTTATTATTCAACGTCAGTGAACATGCTCTCCAGGTTATACTCAAGAGCCATCTTCATGGCATCACGCTCCTCGCGGCTGCATTTACGCTTTGTAGCCTTGTCTTTCAATAACTGAAAGCCGTTCTCTAAGATCGAGATGTAATACTCGAAAGCCATTTGCTCCCGGTATTTACCACCATAGATCTTTTTTGCAATGTATAGTTCCATGATCTTTTAGTTTTTTGTTTTGTTCAGTTACTACTGAAGATGTTTGTTGTTTGTTTAGTTGTTGTTGATGTTTTAAAACAGAGTTTTCACTCCTGTATACAAAGATGCTATCAATGCAAGGCCATGAACAAAAAAAAGCTGCTTGTTAACTATCGGTTTGCAAGCGGTTAACGAGCGGTTAACATAAAGAAATGTTCAAATAGCTGTTTAGTAATCAACTATATATTAGTAGATTGTAGATGCGTGTTTTTTGTTATTCTGCGGCTTAGCTCTGTTAAGAAGTCTTGGGGATTATCTGCTGCTGCGAGAAGGCGCCATCCTTGCCCTGAGTCCGCGCTCTTTATAGGCATCAGACGTATGCCTTATATAGTTGTAATAAGTGTACTCATTCATATTGCGGAGTTGCTGATAGGTAGGGCGGAACATGTGCATATACGTTTGCAGACTGTCCCCTTCAAGTCCGGTGATCTTTGTTACCAGTTCTTTATTGAATACATAGTCTACAAACTTCTGCTGCTGGAAGAATTCATACTCTTCCTGAAAAGCCCATATCTGCCTGTTCTTTTTACTCATGGCGCTGAATGGGTGTTGTATGGCATCAATGCCCGTTAGCTTGGGTTGCTCCAGAGTTTCCTTGTATAAGATGTAGTAGCGCAGGCTGTCGGTCTTATAATCAGGTGCTGCACCACGGGCATTCACATAGTCTATTACTTCGGTACCTTTTTCCTGCATCATCACCCTGAAGAAGCTGGGCAGCTTACCGTTTGGTATCCTTACTCTTAAAACCTTGTATCCTTCTTTGTAGAACTCTACCAGTTGCCCGTGCGCTACTTGTACGGTAAAACTACCGGCATTGTTACTGTTAGCTATTTCGTTGGTATATACGTTGCGTACAGACACATCTTCGATAGGTTGTCTGTTACCTACGTCCAGTATCTGTCCCTCCATTGTAACCTGGGCACATACAACCGTATGCGTCAGCCACAATGCTATAACGCTCAATAGGTAGAAATATCCACGCATAATCATGCTAAAGATAATAGATAAGCCTCTTCACAACTGATGTGAAAATGTTAAAAAACAAAACATTTAGCATCTGTATCTTTACGCCCGATGTATTTATTACTAAGACAGATTTTATTTCGTGTACAGCCAGAGCAGGTACACTACATGGTGATGGGCTGGTTGCAGAAAGCATATAAGCTTGGGCCGCTACGCTCAATGCTGAAAAATGCCTATTCTTTAAACGACCCGAAACTGCAGAAAGAGCTGTGGGGCATACGTTTCCCCAATCCTGTAGGGTTGGCGGCAGGCTTTGATAAAGATGCCCGCTGGACAGATGAGCTCTCTTGTCTGGGCTTCGGTTTTGTGGAGATAGGCACGGTTACACCCAAGCCGCAACCGGGTAACGAGAAGCCCCGCCTCTTCAGGTTGACGGAAGATGAAGCACTCATCAATCGCATGGGTTTTAACAATCAGGGCTCTGAAGTAGCAGCAGAAAGGTTGAGACACCGAAAGGAAAAATTAGTGATCGGGGGCAACATAGGTAAGAACAAGGTAACGCCAAATGAAGATGCTCTTCGCGATTATGAGGCTTGTTTCCGTGACTTGTACAATGTAGTAGATTATTTTGTAGTGAATGTGAGCAGCCCTAATACTCCCGGCTTGCGCGAGTTGCAGGATAAAGAACCGCTCATGCGCATCCTTAACAGATTGAAAGAACTGAATGAACAATTAGGCAGCCCAAAACCTTTATTATTAAAGATAGCACCGGACCTTACCAATAGTCAGTTGGATGATATCATTAGTATAATAACAGAAACAGGCATACAGGGCGTAGTAGCTACCAATACTACTATAGATCGTAGCAGCCTGAAAACACCTGCAACAAAGGTAGAGTCGATAGGGGCAGGCGGGCTTAGTGGAAAACCGCTTAGAGAAAGGGCAACAGAAGTGATCAAATACCTGCACGATAATAGCAACGGGCAGTTCCCCATCATAGCAGTGGGGGGTATATATACTGCCGCAGATGCCATTGAGAAACTGGAAGCAGGTGCAGCACTGGTGCAGGTATATACAGGCTTTATTTACGAAGGGCCTGCAATAGCTAAGAATATTTGTAAAGGACTATTAAAACATTACAATAAATAATGGCCGAACTACTCACAGCCGAAGGGCTTATCAGTTTACTCACTCTTACCGTTCTGGAAGTGATACTGGGTATAGACAATGTGATATTCGTATCTATCATTATGGGGCGCATGCCTGCCAACCAGCAGAAAAGGGCACGCGTAGTATGGATGATAGCCGGTATAGCCATGCGTGTGGCATTGTTGATGGCTTTGAGTTGGCTCATCAGCCAGAAGGGCAAACCACTGTTCACTTTATTTGATAAAGGCTTTGATATAGCCAGCCTGGTAATGCTGGCAGGTGGATTGTTCTTGTTAGTGAAAACGGTAAAAGAGATACACCATAAACTGGAAGGTGCTGACGAGGACGACAGGCCTAAGGGTAAAAAAACACAGGCTTTTGCAGCTGCTATGAGTCAGATCATACTGGTAGATATGGTATTCTCCTTCGATAGTATTATTACTGCTGTGGGTATAGCCAAACATATTGAGGTGATGGTAATAGCTGTTGTGATAGCCATGATCATCATGTTCACCTTCAGCCAGCGCATTGCCGACTTTATCAGTAAGCATCCTACGCTAAAAATGCTGGCACTCTCTTTCTTAGTGATGGTAGGTGTGGTATTGATAGTAGAAGGTTGGGACAGTGAACGCGCCCACGAGCTACACCTGAAGAATTATGTATACTTCGCTATGGCCTTCTCATTTGTGGTAGAGCTGCTGAACATGCGTTTCCGCAAGAAGAAGGGTAAGGTAGTAGAACTACATGGCCCCAAACCAGAGCATATTGAAAAATAATTAATGGCCTGAAACAGTCAGCCCCCCTGGACAGGGGGGCATCGTTACATATAGAGGATAAGAGAGAAACTCTTAAAAAAAATAAAATTTAATGCCGGGCATTGGTGGCATCGCATTCCACCAAAGACAAACACCCCGGCATTGAATTACTTTAAAAATTCACTGCCAGGGTGATGCATGTTAATAAACCCGTGAATAATAGAATCTTCTGCGTCGCTTCCCTTTTTGCAATACGGAGTGCCTGATCCATGACTGTGTGTTTTTTAAAGTTTGTTTTGTGTTTTTTGTTTTGATGCGGGCGGTGTGTGTTTTTTATTCTTTGCCTGCTTACCGTAGGTAAGTTTTGAAACGCCCGTTTGTTCAGTTGTTGTTTTCTTGTTTTGTTGTCTTCACGAACTCGGAAAAATCCTCGTTTGCGTTGATTGCGATACAAAGATGCAACCTGCACACCCCCTGTTCCAAAAAAACAGCTTCTGTTAACTCTGCGTTGGCATATGGTTAACAATCTCGTTTACTATTCGTTAACCGACTATTAAGAAATGAAAGGGTGAACCTTACAGATGTGGGTATTATTTCATATATTAGAATAAGCGTAAACGATACCTATGAAGCGGTTACTCACCATATTGATGGTCTTCTTACAGTTCGTGAGTTCTGCGCAGAACTATGCTCCTAACTATAGTTTCGAGAAACAAACAAGTTGCCCGACAAATCAGGGTGAAATGTCAAAATGTATTGGATGGACAAATTCATTAAGTTCTTCAGATTACATGAGCAATATATGCTTCCCGCCTGCTAACCAATGGGGGGCGCAAGATGCTAAAACAGGAGATGCTTATACCGGTTTATACACTTATTCTATAAATTCTGGAAATGTACTTACAGGTGTTGAGATGATTGTTGGTGATCTGATACCATTACAAAAAGGTGATACATATAGAGTCACAATACACACCAGCTTAGCAGATAAAAGTGGTATTGCCACTAATAACATAGGAGTTTTGTTTTATAAAGATGGTTATTCGTTTGTAAACAATTCTGTTACAAGTACTCCACAAATAAGGTTTACAGGATATGGTGTTATCAGTAATGATACAGATTGGGTAAGGCTTACTACAACATTTATTGCAGATTCTGCTTATGAGTATATCATGATAGGAGGTTTCCCGAACAGTAATGGTATAGATACATCAAGGGTAAATAACTCGAGTAACAATAATTATGCGTACTACTTTTTTGATGATATATATGTTACTAGAAATAATAATCTGCAAGTAGCATTTACTGACTCGCTTTTTTGTGCTAATGATTCTTTTAGTTTAATATACTTTACCAAGTCAAAATTTGATACAAGTAATTACTTTAAAGCTATATTGTCTGATAAAAATGGGAGCTTTGATAGCGCTGTAGTTATCGGCACAGTAAAATCAGATACAAGTGGTAATATCACTTGTGTTATTCCTTCAAATGTTGCTGTTGATAGCAATTATAAGATAAAAGTCGTCAGTACTAATATTATAGACACTTCTATTGATAATCCTGTTACGATCACATTAGGCAATCTTGATAGTTTAAATATTGATGTTGTAGCATCTGATAACGGACCACTATGTATTACTGACACGCTAAAGCTTATTGCTAATAGTAGTGTATCTGGTGTAAGTTATAGTTGGACAGGGCCTGACAATTTTACCAGCAATCAACAAAATCCATACATCTCTAATGTCTCACTACTCAATAATGGTAAGCATATAGTATATGCTAGCAAATCAGGTTGCACAGACATTGATACTACCGATGTTGTTATTCATGCTATACCTGTATACCCGACTGTTTTTTCTAATACCCCCTTCTGCGAACCTGATACACTCCAACTATCAGCTTCCACAACTACAAATGGTGTTACTTACAGTTGGTCTGGGCCAAACAGTTTTAGCGATACAGGGTCAACAATTATTATTCCTGTAAGTGCAGATAGTATGTCGGGAGTGTACACAGCAACTGTGACTAAAAATGGCTGCAGCAGTAGTGATACTACTAATGTGGTAGTAAAGCCATTACCAAGTGCAGTGACGTTGAGTAATAACACACCTATCTGCGAGGGTGATACTTTGAAATTATTCTCAGATACATCTACAACAGGTGTTACTTATGCGTGGACCGGCCCGCAGAGTTTTTCTGCCAATACAAGAAATGTAACAGAGCCGAACACCGCACCTAATATGAGTGGTTACTACACAATGAGCGTTAACCTGAACGGCTGTAAGTATATCGACAGTACACAAGTGAATATATATGCAGTGCCTGCGGCTCCGCTTATTACTTATGATACGCTGCTTTGTGTTGGTGATACATTGAACCTTACTGCAACCAGCCTTACAGGAGCAACCTACAACTGGACAGGCCCTAACAATTTCAACAGCAATCAAAAGAGTCCGGTGAGAGCCAATATCACACTCAGCGATACGGGTACATACACAGTAATTGCTACCAATAATATCTGCGCGTCACCACAGGCAAGTGTGTATGTAACGATCAACCCGCAACCATTTGTTGTGATACTCGGCAGTAAGGATAGCATCTGTGATGGAGAGCAAGTCAACTTTACTTCTTTCGCTAACAATGTAGGAGGTACACCAACTTATCAATGGTATGTGAATGCGCAGGCTGTAGGCACAGGTGCCAATTATTCCGCCAACAACCTTAAGCACAATGATATTGTAAAGGCAGAGATGACCGAATACACTAAATGCGAAAATCCATATACCGATGAGAGTAACGATATACGCATGACGGTGTTGCCGTGGCTGGCACCATCTGTAAGTATCGTGTCAGACAAGTCTGGTCCTGTGCCTCCGTATCATTATATCACTTTTACCGCTACTGCTACAGACGCTGGTAACACTCCTAAGTACCAATGGAAGCGCAATGGCACGGATGTAATAGGTGCACAGGGCAGCACATGGAGTGCCAACACGCTCAGCGATAACGACAGCATCAGTGTAGAGGTCACCAGTAGCTATTTGTGTCCGCAACCAACTACAGCAACCAGTAATACCATTACTGTAAGGATATTGACATCAGTAGGAGAGATAGACGGTTTGGAGAACGTTACGCTTTACCCCAACCCTAATAACGGTCAGTTTGTACTGGAAGGCACAGCAAAACATACAGGACAATATACCATCAGTATTCTCAACTCAATAGGTCAGTTAATACATCACAACAGTTTATCTGTAGTGCAAGGTGTGTTACATCACAACATCAACTTAGGGGCAATACCATCAGGTATTTATATGCTAAAGCTAACTGATGATAGTGGTAATGGTACAAATATCCGCTTCCACATAGAGTGATAAATGTGAGTGATTTTTCATATATTAGAATAAGCGTAAACAATACCTATGAAGCAATTGCTCACCATATTGTTCTTCCTACCATTATTGGTTAAAGCGCAGTCTCCTAACTTAGTGCCAAACCCTAGTTTTGAGGATACGGTTAGCTGTCCTGCAACTGGTGGGCAAGTAACTGCACTATGCAAAAACTGGATATCGGCGACTAGTGCTTCACCTGACTATTTTCACAGGTGTTCTGCGGTTAATGTAGGAGTCCCAAGCAACTTTTCAGGGTATCAACAACCGCATAGTGGCAATGCTTACTTAGGGCTAGTAACTCATAATTCGAATCAGACTTACTATGAATATGTAGGCGTGAACATACCACCATTATATACAGGAGCTAAATATGAAGTGTCCATGTGGTTAAATAGATCGAATAATTATAGGTTTGCCACAGATAATATAGGCATCTTTTTTTATGATACGATTAATAGTAATATACTTACAACGATTAACTTGTTAAGTACATTAACCCCACAGGTATATTATAGTTCGTATGGTGTAATAACTGATACACAGAATTGGGTGTATGTTAAAAAAGAATTTATTGCTGACTCTGCTTATGATAATATCATAATTGGTGCTTTTCTAAATAGTAATCATACTTATAATTTTACTACTCCATCTTCCGGGGGTAGCTATGCATACTATTTAATAGACGATGTATCAATAAAACTTGTAGATACATTTGGGATATCGTTTATTGATTTCGTAATGTGTGCTGGTGATACAGTAGTAGCGGATTATTATACATTATTTAAATACAATCAGGCAAATGTATTTACTGTTCAGTTATCAGATAGATTGGGAGACTTTAAAAACGCTACAAATATTGGGTCTAAAAATGCAGATACATCAGGTTCTATTGATGTAGTAATTCCGACTAGTCTACCTCCAGGTAATGGTTATCGTTTAAGAATAATATCATCAAGTCCTGCTGATACTTCTAGTGATAATGGTATTAATATTAGAATTGGTAATATAGATTCAACATCAATTTCTATCTCAAGCAATAGCCCTAAATGTGATAAACAAAGTTTGAATTTTTATGCGACTGTTAGTGATACTCCTGCTACTTATAGTTGGAGTGGTCCTAATGGTTTTAGTTCAACTGTGCAAAATCCATATATAAGTGGAGTCACACCAAGTTTTACAGGTGACTATTATTCAGAAATAAAGTTTGCAGGTTGTACTGTAAAAGATACGCTTTCAGTTATGGTATACACCAATCCCGATACTCCAACTGTTACATACAACACACCTGTATGCGAAACAGATACCTTACAGCTCTCAGCTAATACCATAACAACTGGTGTCACTTATAGCTGGAGTGGCCCTAATAGTTTCACGTCATCTGATTCAACAATTATTATTCCTGTAGGTGCAGATACTATGTCAGGTATATATACCGCTACTGTTACCAAAAACGGTTGCAGCAGTAGTGATACTACTAATGTGGTAGTAAAGCCTTTGCCAGATACGGTTACTCTTAGTAATAACACGCCTATCTGCGAAGGCGATACTTTGAAATTATTCTCAGATACTTCTACTACAGGTGTTACTTATGCATGGACCGGCCCGCAGAGTTTTTCTGCCAACACAAGAAATGTAACAGAGCCGAACACCGCACCTAATATGAGTGGTTACTACACAATGAGCGTTAACCTGAACGGCTGTAAGTATATCGACAGTACACAAGTGAATATATATGCAGTGCCTGCGGCTCCGCTTATTACTTATGATACGCTGCTTTGTGTTGGTGATACATTGAACCTTACTGCAACCAGCCTTACAGGAGCAACCTACAACTGGACAGGCCCTAACAATTTCAACAGCAATCAAAAGAGTCCGGTGAGAGCCAATATCACACTCAGCGATACGGGTACATACACAGTAATTGCTACCAATAATATCTGCGCGTCACCACAGGCAAGTGTGTATGTAACGATCAACCCGCAACCATTTGTTGTGATACTCGGCAGTAAGGATAGCATCTGTGATGGAGAGCAAGTCAACTTTACTTCTTTCGCTAACAATGTAGGAGGTACACCAACTTATCAATGGTATGTGAATGCGCAGGCTGTAGGCACAGGTGCCAATTATTCCGCCAACAACCTTAAGCACAATGATATTGTAAAGGCAGAGATGACCGAATACACTAAATGCGAAAATCCATATACCGATGAGAGTAACGATATACGCATGACGGTGTTGCCGTGGCTGGCACCATCTGTAAGTATCGTGTCAGACAAGTCTGGTCCTGTGCCTCCGTATCATTATATCACTTTTACCGCTACTGCTACAGACGCTGGTAACACTCCTAAGTACCAATGGAAGCGCAACGGTAATGATGTCATCGGTGCGAACGGAAGTGTTTGGAGTGCCAATACACTTAGCGATAATGATGATGTAAGTGTAGAGATCATAAGTAGTTACTTGTGTCCGCAGCCTGATAAAGCAGTGAGCAATGGTATAACGGTAAGGATATTGACATCAATAGAAGATATTGACGATTTGAAGAATATCAGGCTTTATCCTAACCCTAATAGCGGAAGATTCATTGTTAGCGGAGAGGTATTGCAAAACAACGGAGTTGTAACTGTAGAGATCATCAATGCTTTGGGACAACATATATATCAAAAACAAGTGCAGATACAAAACAATAAATTACACCACAAAGTAGTACTGAATACAATTGCACCGGGTTATTATTTGTTGCGCCTGAAGGACGAAGCAGGAAACACTTCTGTTTATAAACTGAAAGTTGAATAGTATCAGTTTTTTGATGTATTTTGTTCCCGTTATTATCCCCACGATACATACCTGTACAGCGTATAGGTGACTTTTTATGTTCATTAAGATTAAAAAATCATGTGTATGAAAACATTGCGATTCGTAATGGTGCAACTATTTCTGTGTCACATATCTATTCTGTGTATGGCACAGCAAAATCTGGTAACAAATGCCAATTTTGAGGATACGATAACGTGTCCGTCAAATAGCAATCAACTAAATGCTAGTTGCAAAGATTGGCGCGTCTATAATAACACTACCCCTGATTATTTCAATGCCTGTAGTTCAGGTAATGCAGGTGTCCCCAATAATTACGGAGGAAATCAGCCTGCCGCTTCGGGTAATGCTTACTGTGGTGTACTGGCTCACCATGATCTGGTAACTCATTTTGAATATATAGCCACACAGATGACACCTTTGGTGCCGGGCAATAAATATGAAATATCCATGTCAGTAAACCTGTCTGATAATTCCAGCTATGCTACTAATAACTTAGGTGTATTTCTGTATGATTCAGGTCCGAGTACAATTGGTACCAGTACCATCCTGCCAACGCCACAGGTATACTATGATAATTATGGTGTTATTACAGAAAAGCAAAATTGGGTGCGATTGAAAAAAACCTTCTTTGCAGACTCTGCATATAATAATATAGTAATAGGGGTATTCAACAATACGAGTAACACTTATGCAACCACTAAGCTTAACAATACAGGTTTTGCTGCATTTTATTATATAGATTCTGTTGTTGTAAAACTGACAGATTATTTCTGGGTGACCAACTATGATTCATCGCTTTGTGCAGGAGATACGGTAACGGTTGACTATTTACTGGACCCGGTGCTCAATACCAACAATGTATTCACACTACAACTATCTGATAAGAATGGCAGTTTTGCTAACACATTGGCCATTGGTACAAAAAATGATAGTACATCAGGTAGTATTACAGGTGTGATACCTAACACAACAAGTAACGGTACGGGATACAGGATGCGCATTATCTCTTCTTCTATTGCTGATACATCAGATACTACTGCAATTGCAATTAAGATAGGTAATATAGACAGCTCTAATGTTGTCGTCACTGCCAGCAGTAGCTCGTTATGTGCAGGTGCTCAATTAAATTTTTCAGCAAGTACTAATGTTACACCAACAACTTATCAGTGGACAGGCCCGAATAGCTTTAGTTCCGGCATTGCTGCTCCATCCATCACATCAGTTACCACGGCTATGAGTGGTAATTATTATGCTACCGTGAACTTCTATGGTTGTGAAGTAAAAGATACGTTCTCGGTAACGGTCAACCCGACACCTTTTATGCCGATCATAGGAAGTAACAGTCCTGTTTGTACGGGAGACACGCTGAAGCTTACAGCCAACAGCTCAAGCGGTGCTACCTACACATGGACAGGACCTAATAATTTCAATTCCACGTTACAGAATCCAAACCGTTACAGCATTGTATGGAGTGATACAGGTACATACACTGTTACTGCAACACTGGGCAACTGCGTTTCGCCGGCTAATACAACTAATGTAACAGCTAATCCTCCTCCTTTCGCAGTTATATATCCGAATAACGATAGTATCTGTGTTGGCGCAACAGCCACATTCACAGCGTTGCTGAATAATACAGGAGGCACTCCTACTTTCCAATGGTATGTAAATAAACTGCCTGTAAGTGGGTCAGGTACAACATTTGTTACCAATACTTTGCAAAACAATGATGTTGTAAGTCTTGACATGACCGAGTATACTCAATGTGGTGAGCCGTACATAGATCCTAGTAACGATGTTCGTATGACGGTGCTGCCATATTTAACACCATCTGTAAGTATCGTATCTGACATTACAACTCCTGTACCACCGTATCACTACATTACCTTTACAGCAACAGCAACAAATGCAGGCGACAAGCCTATGTACCAATGGAAAAGAAACGGCACAGATGTATTAGGAGCACAAGCCGGTACATGGAGTGCCAATACGCTTGATGATAATGACAGCATCAGCGTTGTGCTGACCAGTAGCTACCTGTGTCCGCAGCCTGATACTGCTGTGAGTAATGGTATAACAGTGAACATACTTTCTTCTGTAGGAGATATTGAAGGGTTGGAGAACCTTACACTTTACCCTAACCCTAATGATGGTGCATTTATGTTATCTGCAAACAATATAAATACTGAGCAGGTGAAAATTGAAGTGATGAATGCAATGGGACAGGTAGTATTTACTGATGTTGCAACTCCTGTTAATGGTGTATTGAATGAGAGAGTACAACTGGATGGTGTAGCTTCTGGCACATACTCTTTAAAATTATCTGCAGAAGGACAACAAGAGGTTGTGAGGTTTTCAGTTAAATAAGAAATAGGATACTAACAATAAAAGCCGGGCAACGCCCGGCTTTTCTATTTCAGCTTACCCTTATACATTTCTTTGAATTTTTTGAACCTCGGTATCGACACATTCCGCACATAAGAATTGGTGGGGTGGTGTTCTATATAATCCTGATGGTACTCTTCTGCTCGGTAAAAAGCATCCAGTTTTGTTATCTCTGTTACGATCATATGTTTGTATGCTCCTGATTCTTCCCAGCGTTCTTTTGCAGCTTCTACTATCTGCTTTTCTTTATCATTCATATAAAAGGCAATGGAACGGTAAGAGTTGCCCCTGTCCGGACCTTGCTGGTTGGGTGTGGTCGGGTCGTGAGACGAGTAAAATACATTTTGCAATTCTGCAAAGCTTATTTTTTTAGGGTCGTAATACACCAGTACTGTTTCCGCATGCCCGGTGGTTTCGGTATTCACCCTTTCGTAAGTAGGGTTGTCTGTATGTCCGCCTGCATAGCCTGATATCGCACTGTCTACACCAAAAACAGCCTCGAATATATGCTCGCTGCACCAGAAACAACCCTCTGCAAATGCAGCAATGGCTTTGCCTTCAGGGGCTTTAAGCGGTACGCTGTATACTTCTCCCTTGCCTTTAGGGGCAGATGTGCTGGGGTTACCACAGGCAGTAGCCAGCAATACTACCACAGCCATCGATATAGATCGTATTCCTTTCATAGTCGTACTTAGTTTTGGTTATAACAGTAATTACGACGTATTTGTTACTGCAGACTTACGCTTATTCAGGTTTTAACAAAACCTTGTCCTTATAGTTAATAACATATTTCAAGCCTAAGCCATTATCAGCAAGAGCGATATTCTTTAGTAGTTTCGGCCATTTACCAGATACAGAATTATGATTTAAATAAAAAGCTCCATCAATAATTAAGTTAACACCACCATTTATTACAATGCAAAGAAATACACCTCGCCAATAATCGGGAGCGTCAGTATAGCTGGCCATTAGCACTGTCCCTGCGGTAAGCATAGTAATATCTACTGGTATCCGAACCCTATAGCTACTCAGTGTGCTGCTATAATCATAAAGTGCGTATCTTTTTGTAAGTCTAGGGCTACGCCATGACGCTACTCTGTTTGCACTTATGTATGCAGATATGCCTTGTAATGCACCGAAACCTAAGCTTGTATAGAAAAAGCCTTTACCATACTCATCAGTACTATAAGCTAATGCTATGCTTGATGTGCCAATATTACCTATAGCCGCTGTGCTGTATATATAGATTGCAGCTTTTTCTGTTTTGATATATTTATCTACAAGGGAATCAAAGTTATATTCATTCTCTTGAGCATTACTGTTTAAAGAGTATGCAAATAATAAAAGGCTACAAAAAATAGGTTTCATTTTTTTTGTGCAAATATATAGCAGGTAAGGGTGTCAAAAGACACTCCTACAACTTCACCATCAAACCCAATCTTGCAGTATGATAATCGGGCAATGTCATTAAGTCTATGATATTATTGTCTTGTGCATGAGCAGGTATGTTCGGGTTGCCGATATGTTTTTGTGTCACACCTCCCTCAATAAGGCATATTGGTACGTTCACGTCAAGCATTACCCTTTGAGATAATGGTATAGCTAACCTTGGTACAATAAATGCCCTTACTCCAAGCGAGGTTTGTTTTACAGGGAAGTAGGCTGTTGACCTTGGGGTTGACACATAACGGGAGTAGTATGGCATGCCCGCAATACCTATTGAGGGCTGTATCCATGTCTTTTTATTTTTAAAGAAAACCTTTACATATTCATACCTCATTGCCAGCTCAGTACGATTGATGATGTAGCCTGTTCTTGGTTCAAAAGTGTTAGGACTTGTTTCAATGAATTCTGTAATGTCTGTTTTTTTCGCCCTAAGAGTAGATAGTTCTACCTCGTGGTAGTTGCCCCGCTTATTGTAAAACCCTACAGCGAATGTGGGTTGTACATAGTCGCCGATACTAGTGTTCAGCTGCCTCCTATTTAATGCCAATGAATTAGTATAAGGGCTCAAATAGCCTGTCAGGTATCCCTTTACAAAGTATTTAGTGGTATGCAGTGGTGCCTCTTCTATATCTTGTGCAAGGGCAGTTACATGGCTCAGTATCGCAAAGGCGAGCATCATTTTTCTCATAGATCTTGAATTTTACCAGAAACGACTGATGCCTTATTTTTATTGTGATAAGGAGGCAATGTTATTATCAAAAAGTGAATCAACTTAAAAAAAAGGGCTGTAATTGTACAGCCCTTTTTTAAATATTAGTGTGTGTGTTCTTTGTTATTTTTTGATGTACTTCTTATGTGTGATGTTGCCATCAGCTTCGATGATCTCGAAAGAGTAGACACCGTTAGGTAGTGTAGAAATATTTACACTTCCCTTGGTGGTCGTTATCTGTTGCTCTAATATTACTCTGCCATCTGAACTATGCACATTTATATGAGCACCCTCCAGCGATCTGTTTGAACTGATAGTTACCACTCCGTCTCCGGGGTTAGGGAATATTTCAACATTTGTAAGTGCTGTACCGAATTTAAACCAATGCTCTCCGTCTTTTGTGTAGTACCACTGGTTCGCTTCTATTGGCTCATCTGTGGTCACATTAGCCATAAGCAACAGGCTTTGGCCGTACATGAAGTCAAACACGTCTTCGCAAGGTGTATGACAGCAATTAGTCACTTCACGTGTTATCCTGTAACACTCGTTTTGGTAGAATGTACCCGGTGTAGTACCGTTATAACCCGGGAAGTTTGTTGATGAACTACCTGAATAGGTAACCGGCCCACTGATGATATTACCCGTGTTGCAATCTAGTTTATACACCTTCCATACAGCATCAAAATCCGGTGGTAGCGGGTTCACTGCTGTAACGGTAATGTTCTTATCACCACTTGGCAATGTAGACGATGAAAAGTTAAATGCACAATAAGATGATGGTGTCGGCTGTTTTTCTACCAGCGAGAAGTCATCAAAGGCTACATCATTACCATCTCCGATACCACTTTCATCTAATAGCACTTGTAAACTCAGCATGTTACTTGTAGGTTTCACGGTATACGATATTTTAGTCCAGCCGCAATGCTCTTCATCATCTTCACAATCCTCTTCAATAAGGTCTGCACCACTTATCAATACCTGCAAGTTATCGGGGCTGAATACGTCAAAAGAACATTGTGGTAGGTGCTGGTAGTACATACAGAAGCGATATTCTTTCGATTCATCTACTTCAATGTCCCGTTGTTCGTATACTATTGAATACATCGGATTGTGTGTACGTCCGTTTACCACCATAAAGCGACCGTCTTCACCATTGCAGTAAGTATGGTCGCTTAGCTGCCAGCAACTGCTGATAGTGGCTGCCTGCTGGCTTGTTACAACAGAATATTGTCCTTCTTGTACTGACCCGGGTGCGATCAGTCCCTGATAGGTATAGCCTCCTGTAGTGAAGCCTACATTGCCGCTTTCAAAGCTACCGTTTATCAGCAGGTCGTCTTCCACATCACAACAACCTCTGGCAGGCACGGGATCTTCCTGCGCACTGCAGATGGCAAACTCGTCAAAAGCAAGTCCGACACCTCTGCTCGGGTGCCCTATGTATTCAAATACAATGTAATCAATAGGGTCTGTACCAAGATTTACATGCCAGTACGATGCCTCACCATCACCGGCAACTGTATTTACCTGCGGGCTGGGTGGTGTTTGATACAAATTGTATTGTAGTGATAATACATATACAGTATGTGTGTTACCGCCAACACCATGAGCAGTAACCCGCCAACCTTCCTGCACATTTCCTGTACCGTCTACATCCATCAGGTAACCGGATGCTTCAGTGCACTCCAGGCTTGGCCCATAGTCTACGTATAGAGGTGCGGGGTTTTGTCCAGGTCCGTTAGCATCGTCAGTGATGAACCAGCAGCCCACATCTTTATTGTTTGTCGGTTTATCTTCCGTAACACTACTGCCTTGTGTGCAGTTAGGGTTATTGTAAGTATACCCTGTGCCGCTGCCCCATGCTACGCGCGGGGCACCAACCTCAGCTACTGTTGGTGGCACACCACCAAGACTACCCATGTGAAAAGTGATATCGTAGGCACATTGAAAATAGTTGTTGTCCAGTAAAACAGCCTCAGGCTGTGCGTAAGGTATGGTACATCCGCCGGGGTTATAATTACCCGGCTGTTCAAAATCTATAAGGGTAGGACTGTTTTGTGCAAAAGCACATATTGCGATCAGCAGAATGCCGATAGTTGATATGATCTTTTTCATAATTCTCGGTTTTGGTTTTAAAATGGTTTTCAATCGGGGCATAAGATGCCCGCAGGCACAATGTCTCTTTTTTACACATGTGCCTCTTTTCTTGTTATAGAGGTCTCGTCTTTTAAGTTGTTCTGCAGAACAAAGAACAGGTGTTATAGTAGCATGCGTGTAAACAGTTATGCCTGTTACTGTATACACAGGTCGGGCTTATTGCAAACGGCTTTTTAGTTAATGAGGTTGAATTACAGATAGAGGAAACAGGTGACAAGGATATTGCATTCCGGTAATGCATCTCTATTAATCAAATATAATCGTTTAAAAACACTAATGCTAATTTTTGTATACGTGAAAAACACCCCCTATGATTAATTATATTTAAGGCCTTATGAAAAACTTCCTCAAGAACCTGTTGCATAGCACAGGGCTGGTTATTCTGATAGTGGCAGTGCCTTATCTTTTTCAGGATAAGCAATTTGTAGCCTCCGAGGTATTCACTCTGGAGCACATCGCCTCCTGGTTGTTGATCATATTTGTGGTAGCGCTACTGTTCACCAGTTTTGATTGGATATGGAAGAAGATGACGAAGCGGGAGGATTAGTAGATATGATATTTATTATCTATGCTTTACGACTGTCAGGTTTCATCCCATACTCCTGCATTTTTTCTACCTTAGCAGCCGTTACAGATATTTTATATTATGACTCCCAAAAAACGTGTCTACGACAATATTTTACAGACCATCGGCGATACGCCGCTTATTAAATTAAATAAGGTTTGTGCAGACCTGCCTTGCCCCGTTTATGCAAAGGTTGAGTACTTCAATCCCGGCAACTCAATAAAAGACCGCATGGCGGTTAAAATGCTGGATGTAGCTGAGCAGGAAGGTAAGATAAAGCCGGGTGGTACCATCATCGAGGGTACATCCGGTAATACAGGTATGGGGCTGGCACTGGCAGCCATCACCCGTGGTTATAAGTGCATCTTCACCACTACCGATAAGCAGAGTAAAGAGAAGGTAGATATACTAAAAGCTTTTGGTGCGGAAGTGATCGTTTGCCCTACTGATGTTGAGCCGGAAGATCCGCGCTCTTATTATTCTGTATCTGCAAGGTTGGCAAAAGAAGTGCCTAACAGTTGGTATGTGAACCAGTACGATAACCTGGCTAACCGTCTGGCGCATTATGAGCAGACAGGCCCTGAAATATGGGAGCAGACTGAAGGTAAAATAACACACCTTGTTGTAGCAACAGGTACAGGTGGTACAATTACAGGTACAGGTAAATACCTGAAAGAGCAGAACAAGAAAGTAAAAGTATGGGCGATAGACTCTTACGGTTCGCTGCTAACAAAATGGCACCGTACAGGCGAGATAGATATGAAGGAGGTACACCCCTATATTACAGAAGGTATAGGGGAAGACTTTTTGCCTAAAAACTATGTACGTAAATATGTAGACCATTTTGAGCAGGTGAACGATAAAGAAGGTGCTGTATATGCCCGCCGCATTACAAAGGAAGAAGGCATATTCGTAGGTTACTCTGCGGGCTCGGTAATTGCAGGCCTCAAGCATATGAAAGACAAGCTTACCAAAGATGACCTTGTAGTAGTAGTATTCCACGATCATGGTAGCCGTTACGTTGGTAAGATATACAACGATGAGTGGATGCTGGATCGTGGTTTCCTTGATGTGGAAACAGTAGGTGATGTGCTAGGTGCACTAGGCCAGCGCAGGTTAGTAACTGTCGACGAAAGTGCCAGTGTGCCGGAGGCATTCGAGCTAATAAAGAAATACGATATAGAGAATATACCTGTCACCAAAGATGGTAAGATAACAGGAGCTATCACACAGGTTGGCCTGTTCAGGAAGATGATAGACGATAATGATGTAAAAGGGTATAAAGTGGCTGATGTGATGGAAAAACCATTGCCTGTTGTGGATATGACCATGCCATTGGATAAGCTGAATAGCTATATTGATAAAGAGAATGGTGCTGTGTTGTCTAAAGATGATAGTGGTCAGTACCATATTCTTACCAAGTACGACATCATCAGTGCATTGAGTAAGTAATAAGTATTGGATATAAAAACTAAAAGCCACCCATTGGGTGGCTTTGTTGTATAAAGTAGTTGAGGTTATTCGATCAACAATCGCTCAGTAAGTACACCTTCGCTATGTTGCAGGTTGATGAGATACACACCTGTTGGTATATCAGGTAATGCTACTTCTATATTCCTTTGCCTAGTTACAGCTTGTTTTAATATCGTTTTCCCTGAAAGGTCGGTTATAGTGACCTGTACTTTTTTATACTCTTTGTCAAGTGTCAGGGTCACTTTATCATGCGCCGGGTTGGGGGCTATTTGTATGTTGCCTACAGTTTTTGTTGGTATATGTGTAGGCGGATTGTTCAATGTTGTGTCAGTCATCTTCCAGAGCTCATGCCCGGTATCATAATCGTATCCTGCAAAATAAAGTGCGTCGTTGCAAACTACATAGTTACCCTGAAATGTAAATTTTGTTACAGGGTCGTAGCCTTTTATCATTTTAGTTCCGTTGGTCGTTCCGTCAGATACCCACATTGCTGTTCTGCCATTAGTATCTCTGGCTCCAAAGTATAATTTATTACCGTAAGCCATTAAAGATATAGGATCAGTTCTTTTAGGGTTAGGGTTGATGTCTTTTACCATTCTGGTGCCGTTGGCGGTACCATCTGTTACCCACAATTCTTCTTTATGTGTACCATCATCAGCAGTAAAGAAAAGTTGATTGCCTACTACAGTAAGGTTTTCAGGTGTAGACGACTGAGCAAAAAGCGGGTTGATGTCTTTAAGCATATAAGTGCCGTTAGTAGTGCCATCAGATACCCATAGTTCAGTACCTGTTGAGGAAGTATCGCTTCCCGGGAAATACATTTTACCGTTGAACTGTACGATGCGAATATCATACAATGAGGTTTGATTGCTGATAGCTACCTCCTTTACCATTTTGGTGCCGTTAGCGGTACCATCAGTTTCTATCAAGCCGTATTTGGTATTGTAATACCCTGCAAAGTAAAGTTTGTTATTGTAAACGGTTAGGTGATAAACATAGCCAGCTGCACTGCCGGGACTCAGGTCTATCACCATATTAGTGCCGTTAGCAGTGCCATCCGTCACCCATAGTTCAGCGCCATGAGTTCCATCGTTAGCCACAAAATATACTTTACCATTATATTCGGTGAAAAAAGCAGGTTGAGAGTTGCCTGTGCCCGGGTTGATATCTTTTACAAGTTTAGTGCCGTTAGCAGTACCATCTGTTACCCAAAGTTCTGTACCATTAGGGCCGTCATCAGGTGTGAAGTATAATTCTGTACCCGTAGAATAAGAATAAGGCCTGTTTGTATTTATTGAAGCAGGAGAGCCGGTATAAATGTCCTTGATCATCTGTGTTCCGTTGGCAGTACCATCTGTTATCCATGGCTCATGGCCATGACTATAATCGTCAGCTAAGAATAACACTTTGCCATTTACCGAACCTAATACTGCACCGGTTGTGGTTTGCTTTCCGGTGATGATGTCTTTAATAAGTTGAGTACCTGTTTTTGAGCCATCACTTATCCATGGCTCTCGGCCATGTGAGTCATGGTCGGCTGTAAAGTATAAGAACGTATCTATTACGGTTACCCCATTTGGATATGAGCCACTTTTGGGGTTTATATCAAAGTTCTCAAAAACATATTGTGCATTGGAAGTGTAAGTTGCTGTCAATAAAGAAACAAGCAGAATGAGGGTATAAGTTGCTTTTTGCATAATAAGTGGTTTATAAAGTTCATCATAAATATACCTATTAAGTATACCATATGTATGTTTTTATATTAAAAATATGCTTAAAATGAAAGGGCTTTTAACTCAAGGTTAAATATTGTATGGCATATGTCTAAGCAATCACTTAATTCATCACTACCTTTGCCGCTTAATGGACGCACCTTTTTTAAAAAGAATCTGGAAGAAGCCACCAACGGTATTCCCTTATATAGCCTTATTTCACATAGTGCTGTTGCTGTATTTTATAAAAGATACAGTATCTAGCCCCGAGGGGATGGAGCTGTGGACAGACCCTGTTATTATGTTTGCATATACGGTGTTCTGGGTATTCTGCTGCGACTTGAAACGATGGGCCGCATTGGGGTATATAGCACTCACTACCATCAATCTGGCGCTGCATATGACCGTTATGTTCGAGCTGGTAGACCATATGGCGCTTGAAAAGTATGTGAACATTCTTTTTCCTGCCGATACATTATTTACGTTCTTTGTAATGTTCTACTTCAAAAACTTTAAATAATGAGGCCGCAAAAACAATTCACAGATATGTTGGGCCGCGAGGTCACTATCAATTATCCGCCTAAACGCATAATAAGTGTTGTGCCTTCTCAAACAGAGCTGCTATACGATCTTGGTTTAAGGGACGAGGTAGTAGGGATTACCAAGTTTTGTGTACACCCCGATGAGTGGTTCAGGAATAAAGAAAGGGTAGGAGGTACCAAACAATTGAATCTTGACAAGATACGAGAGCTACAGCCAGACCTTATTATAGCCAACAAAGAAGAGAACGAAAAGTCGCAGATAGACGAGTTGATGCAAGAGTTCCCTGTATGGGTGAGTGATGTAGATACCCTGCCGCATGCTATGCTCATGATACAGGTGATAGGACAGATGACCGGCACTGATGGTAATGCGGTAAACCTTGTAGATGATATTGTACATTCTTTCCGTGCGCTGAACCATGCAGCACAACCTAAGAAGGTAGCCTACATGATGTGGTACAATCCATGGATGAGTGTGGGTGGGGATACTTTCATCAGCCATATGATACATGTATTGGGTTGGCAGAATGTTTTGGAAGGTCAGGAGCGTTACCCTGAAGTGTCATTAGAACAACTGAAAAAATTAAATCCTGATATGATATTGCTGTCTTCTGAGCCTTTCCCGTTTAAAGAGCAGCATATTGCTGAAGTGAAAAAAGTACTGCCCGATGCAGAAGTGATATTGGTAGATGGGGAGATGTTCAGTTGGTATGGCAGCAGGCTGAAGAAGGCAGCAGCGTACTTCAAAGGTTTGCTGGGACAATAACTTTTGTGTTTTGTTCGTTACAGCATAATTCAAGTATTTATGAAGCCTGTTATAACTGCTACCTTATTACTTCTAAGTATTCCTGTATTTGCAGGCATTTATCGTCATGATGTTCCACTTGAAAAGTATATAGCTCTTGCTAATCAAAAGGAATTTGACTGTGTGGGGCAGGTGTATATTCGAGAGTATGACTTTTGCCGAGCAGGTGTTGGTGATGAAATATTCAAGTATAAATCATCATGTGTGCTTATTCATGAACAGTATATCTTATGTGCTGCACATGTGTTTGATTATGGCAAAGAGATGAATGTCTCTGATTACCGCTTTAAATTCAACAGAGGATTCTATAGTGCAGAAACAATTGTTTTCTTCAGAGAAGGTGAGGTGACTCATGATCTGGTGCTTGTAAAGCTGGATAGGCCTGTAACACATATTACTCCCGCAATCATCACTACTGATACAAATGAACTTTACAAGCAGGTAACAGGTGTCGGCTATGGTTCTGTAAGGAATGGTATGCAGTATAATGGCATAGAGCATTTGGACTATAAAATGGCCGGACATAACATTATTGATAGTATAGGCGGAGAGAGGTACAAAAAGCAGCCCACATTGCTTATGGCAGATTTTGACCATCCTGAGAGACATGATTTAAATGTCTGTGGTAGTGCAGAGCCCTTAGATCTTGAGTATATTACTAACGGAGGAGACAGTGGAGGAGGGCTCTTTGTTGAAGATGAACAAGGATACAGGCTTGTAGGCATCACATTGGGTAAAAAAAGCAGCATCAGTACAACGACAGGACACTATGGGTCTGTCTCTAAATGGCTTAGAGTATCTCTTTTCGCCGATTGGATAAAAGAGGAAATGGAGGAATAATAGTAACTTCACTATTAAATAATAACCTATGAAATACCCCCTTTTAGCAATAATTTTATTCTTACTCATTATAACAACTTCCTGCAAAAGAAATTACTCCTGTGCATGTTCCCCTCCTGACGGTTATTTAGGTGGAGCTGCTGATCATTATGATACTATAACTGTTGAGAATGTAACGCGTAAACAAGCGGAGAATAAATGCGCAGAAATAGATGCAGATGTACACCCGTTTAGCTGCAAATTGCTTTGATGAAACAGTAAAGGTCTTGTTAAAGGCTATATTATTTCTCCTGAATGGAATTTTTGGTACAGCCTTTGTCCATATGTGCTAAAATTATTTTATGATGAAGAAATTACTTATTGTGCCAGTATTGGCAATGATCGTATTTGCATCTTGTAAAAAAGATTTTAATTGTAAATGTACATCTGTAAACGTAGATACTTCTATCGTTTCTTTTGAGATAGAGGAAACGATGACCGTTAGTGCTAAGAATGAATCTAAGGCTAAAGACGCTTGTGACGCGAAGGAAAGCATATTGGCAGCACAGTATACTACTGAAGATGATGAAGTAACTACAAACTGTGAAATACAGTAATTGTTATTCATTCGTTATTACATCAGCACATAAGGCGATCGCACTTATTTTTACGTATAAATAAGTTCGGGAGACATGAAAAACATTGCCTTATTAATGGCTGCTGTCATGTTGGTGGCAGTGAGCTCTTGCAAGAAAACTTATGATTGCGCTTGCACTACTGTTGTAAAAGGTGGTACCGGCAATCAGTCTTTTGAAGAGTCTGTAACACTTTCAGAAGCGGTTGAAGGTAGCCAGAGAAAAGCGGAGTTGCTTTGCCAGAGCCACGAAAGGTTCATGCACGGTAGCTATGGCCGTACCGATAAGTATACGAAGGCGGGTATTGATGCTACCTCTTCCACAACATGTGTAATGACGAAACTGTGATCAGAACATGTGATCAGTGTTAACTATAACAGCTGGGGGAATACTGTAAGGTATTCCCCTTTGTTATTTATGCATTATGCTCATCAGGTATTTCTTCTATAGTGTAATACACAGGTAACCTCTTAGATAATATAAAGTCGCGCTCGCGGTTAGCTCCGGGACTTTCTGCTATTAATAGCAGTGCTTCGCAACATTCCATCACAGCCATCGAAATATCCATGATGATCTTATTGGGTTCGTCAGTTTGTATCTGTTCTACAACAGGAAGGGCAGCATTTACCCCAATTACTGGTATATGTCCTTTCTGGTATAATATAGCAGCAGCTCTGTTGAGTTGCTCCAGGTTCTCTTTCTTTCCTTCTTCAGTTGGTGCAGAGTACGGGCCTGCTACTGCTATTCTCATATACAAGGTTTGTATTAAAGTTATTACATCTTTTAATGGTGAAGGTGTTTTTACTAAGTGTTGATAGTGTTTGCATTATGAGTTGTTACTAACTATATTTATACTCATTACATTATTAACTAAAAACGTATTATGAAAAAATTACTTTGCTTACTCCCATTAACTGTATTCCTATTCGCATCTTGCAAGAAAGAGCAGGATTATAAGTGTAGCTGTACAACTACAGTTACAGAAACAGGCCCTAACAATTATTCAAGTACAGAAAGTACAACTCTGGATAGAATTTATACTGAAAAAGAAAAATCAGATGCTCAGAAAAAATGTGATGAGCATAAAGCATTCATGGAAGCCAATCATAGCGATCCTTTATTTCCTGAGCCGGGAGCTACAGCTACAGCAGAAACTACTTGTACTTTAGAGTAAAATCATATTGATATAAAGAGTTAAAGGTGCTTTTTAAAAGCACCTTTTTTATGTGTATATGTTTAGATTAATCGTGTTTAACGCAATGTCTTAAGTATCTTTAAAGGGTTAGTTGGCATTTAAAATAAAAATAGAAATGAGTACGACATTTCATGGCCTGCGCACAGTAGTATATATGGTAGACGACCTTAAGAAGGCTACGCAATGGTATACAGATGTGTTAGGCATCAAACCATATTTTGATACAGATTTTTATGTGGGTTTCAATGTGGGTGGTTATGAGTTGGGGCTGCACCCGCAAAAAGAACCTATGGATAAAACTGCTAACGTATACTCCTATTGGGCAGTAGATAATGTAGCTGATATGTATCAGCACTTGTTAGCCAAAGGAGCTACAGAATTGGAAAATCCTACAGATGTAGGGGACGGTATTATCCTTGCTGCTGTAAAAGACCCATGGGGCAATGCTTTCGGAGTGATAGATAACCCTCATTTTAAACTACCCTGATAATGGATGAACAAACGGCGAAGAGCGTTGCAGCACAACTCAGAAAACCGCAGGGAGAATGGGCTGAGCGTATTGCAGAATTCATGACTGCCGGTAACGGATTGCTCATACAGCGTACCCTCGATGTTGTAGCCCCTGCTGATGGTGATAGTATATTGGAGATAGGAATGGGTAACGGTGCATTTGTGAAAGAGTTTATTAATAAGGCAACTATCAAATATTGCGGCTGCGATTATTCTGAAGATATGGTAGCACTGGCAACTAAAAACAATCAGGATTTGGTTGATAATGGCAAAGCAGATTTCGTGCATGCTGATGCTGCAAACATGCCTTTTGCTGACGATAGCTTCGATAAGATTTTTACTATTAATACTATTTACTTCTGGGATGATGCCCCCGCAATAATTGCTGAAATAAAAAGAGTATTGAAAGATGATGGTAAGCTTATAATAGGCATGCGCCCTAAAGGGCTCATGGAAACATACCCTATGACAAAGTATGATTTCACTTTGTATACTGCTGATGATGTAGACTCCTTATTACAGGTGAATGGTTTTAAAAGCGAAAGTATTACTGAAGAAGACGAACCTGAGCAGGAAGTGGATGGTGAGATGCTTCAATTAGCATCATTGATCATTACAGTAACAAAAAAGAGCGGTACATAACCGCTCTTATAGTTTTTATTTCTTTATGAACCTTTGTCGGTATTTAAAGCCATCTTCATCAGTAAGTGATATAATATAACTGCCGGCAGGTAGCTGTACTGTATTTATTGTAATCTTGCTACCATTCATTGTTTGTTTTATCGCAACTTGCCCTGCCATATTTGTTATTGCTACTTCAGCACCTTGAATGTTATATGTTGCTTCTACGCTCATTTGATCGGTAGTTGGGTTGGGGTATATGATTATCTGCTCTCCATGATCGGTTATGTTAGCTATATTGGTTGTATTAGGATTGCATACACTATCTCTTTCCAGCGAATCAAGAACTCTGTTATAAACTTTTATATCATCTACAGCACCGTTAAGCCAATATGGATAACTGCTAGGGTTGTCTACTTTGTTAGCACCCATATATACTGAGTCGGTATTAGACCCTATAGGCAACGGAGATGCTAAAGGCGTAGCGGAGCTTATTTGCTGTCCGTTCATGTATACTTTCATAGTGCTGCCATCCCATGTGTATGCCATACAGTACCACGTATTGGTTCTTATAGTATTGCTGGTTTGCCAATGTGCAAGTGGAATACTCGCATTGTTGGTTCCTGCTTCTCCATACAAAACAAAGTCTGAAGTGTCATTGGTGATTGCACAGGAGCTATCCTTTGCATTGTCATGAAAAGCCATGCCCCAGGTTCCGCTGCTGTGCGGCTTTCCTTTCATAATGATGAAGCTAGCCTGACAAAGACCAAGGTAAAAGCTGTCTACTTTTACAATAGCTATTACGGTGTGTTGATCAAGATTAAGGTCAGAAGCATGTGGCACAGATACATAGCTGTTGATATTACCACTAAAATCAGCAGCAGTGTTAGTCATGCCATCCCTGCCTTGTACATAAGAAATGCCATAAGCGTTGCCATGGTGCCCGTTGCCTGAACTGTCCTGAACATGCCCGTCAAATGACCAGTGAGCCACCAAGCCGTTTGTCACTTGTGCCTGTGTAAAAGAAAATGCTATGCAGGCTATAGTTAGGGATATAAGTTTTTTCATAGAATACATTTAGAACAAAGATATTTTCTAAAATACATTAATTCAAGTTATCATATTAATAACTTAGTATTCAATGCTGTTCAACTCAGTTGAATTTATTGTCTTCTTTGCCATAGTTGTTTTTTTATACTATGGTTTGCCGCAACGTTTCAGGTGGGCATTACTACTTATTGCCAGTTGTATTTTCTATGGGGCGTTCATTCCTTCTTACCTTATTATACTCTTTGCCATTATTACTATCGATTACTTCGCTGCTATGGCAATAGCGAAGACTGAGGGTAAAAAGAAGAAAGTATATCTCCGGGTGAGCATTAGTGCTACCTGCATCTTGTTACTGCTGTTTAAATATTTTAATTTCTTTTCAGTCAATGTTGCATCACTGGCGTCTTTCCTTAATTGGAATTACAACCCTGTACTATTAAAATGGGCGTTGCCCATCGGGTTGTCATTTCACACGTTTCAAAGCCTGAGTTATGTTATAGAAGTATACCGCGGGAAACAGAAGCCCGAAAAGCATTATGGTATATATGCTACTTATGTAATGTTCTTTCCTCAGCTTGTGGCAGGGCCTATTGAACGACCTCAAAACCTGCTGCATCAGTTCAGAGAGAAGCATGGGTTGGTATACCGCAATTTGACTATCGGGTTCAGGCTGGCATTGCTGGGCTACTTCAAGAAAATGGTGATAGCAGACAATCTGGCTTTTTATGTAGATAAAGTATATGGTGATCCTGCTGCGTACAGCGGTAATATGCTGGTGCTGACAACAGTCTTTTTTGCCATACAGATATACTGCGATTTTTCAGGTTATTCAGATATCGCTATCGGTACAGCCAGAATATTAGGCTTCCGTTTGATGACCAATTTTCGCCAACCCTATTTTGCAACGTCAATACCTGAGTTCTGGCGCAGGTGGCATATCTCATTGTCTACATGGTTTCGAGATTATATATACATACCACTTGGTGGTAGTAAAGTTGGCCGTTGGCGATGGTATTATAACCTGTTCATTGTGTTTCTGCTCTCAGGCATATGGCATGGTGCGGGGTGGACATTCATCATCTGGGGCTTATTACATTGGTTATACTTCATAATATTTGCCGCTCTGCTAAAAGAGAGGCCTCGTTCATCAATAGCGAACGCCTTGTCTGGAACAGTAACATTTATATTGGTTTGTTTTGCATGGATATTTTTTCGAGCAGATAGTATGACTAATGCTATTGAAATAATAAGCGGCTTGTCTCTTACTCCTGCAGATTTTGTTAGTGATTTTCATGCATTGTCTGAAGCAGTTGTTTCTGAGTTTTCTTATGTGGCACCTATGCAATACTTGTTGCTGTCTCTCGCATTATTTATAGTGATAGAAATCAGCCTGTACAGAAACTATATACCTGCTTTTAATAAATGGATCAAGCCTGCCCGATGGGCAGCATACTATACAATATTGTTCTGGATATTACTATTCGGGGTTTATGAGACCACACCACATTTTATATACTTCCAGTTTTAGCGAATGACAGATAAAAAGAAAATATGGCGGGTGTCACTGCTCTTTTTATTGCCGATAATTATGGGCTTCGTCCTGCTATTTGCTTTACCTGTTGATAAACGCTTTCAATACTATTTTGTAAGAGATAACTGTATGGGGTATAGTGGTTGGATATATGATCGATTACACCATAATGAAGAGCGGGTTGATATAGTATTCACAGGTAGTTCTAAAACTATCAACGCAGTTAATTGCCAATGGGTAGATGAAGGTCTGGCTGAAAGAGGAGTTGATGTTCGTTCTGCAAACCTTGGTTTTTGCAGGTTGGGTAGAAATATGCACTACGCCATTATTAAAGAAGCAATAGAAACAAAGCATCCGCATGCTATCATAATAGAAGTATCTGAAAAAGAGAACCGAGACGGGCACATGGACTTTGCTTACATGGCAGATGCAATTGATATATGGTCTCCTGTATTGGTGTTCAACGATAATCTTTTTCAGGACATAGGGAAAGCTACAGTAGTGCGATTTGAAGCCATGAAGCAAAAGCTACTTGGCAAATATGTGCCTCCGCCTGTGCATGAAACCACTTATGGTTATGTGCCGGATAGTAGTTTGGCAGATGAGCAATGGTTGCTGGACATCAAAGCAGGAAAAGTAAACAACTGGAAGTACGGCAAGGGATTTTCTAGATGGTTCTATAACCAGCAGGCATTCAATAATATTGACAGAATAAAAAAGCTGGCAGATAAGAATGGTTGTGATCTATATTTTTTATATCTACCGGGTTTCGGCTCAATAGCACAGCCTGAAGAAAATAAATTCTACAAAAGCAGGGGAGCATTATTGATTCCCCCTGCTGAAATATTAAATAATCCGCACTACTATAAAGATGAGCTGCACATGAACGATTATGGTGCAAAAGCTTTGTCGAAGTGGTTAACTACACAACTACATTGATCATTCTGCCCGGCACATAGATGAACTTCTTCACCTGTTTACCATCCACCCATTTCTGTACTACTTCATTGGACATTACCTGCTTTTCTATCTCTGACTTGTCCATATCCAGCGGGAACTCCATTTCGGTTCTTGCCTTACCATTAATAGCTACAGGATATTTCTTGCTGTTCTCCGTTACGTATTTCTCCTCGTAGTCAGGATAAGCAGCTGTTGTTACGCTGCCTTCATGCCCGAAGTTATACCACAACTCTTCTGCAAGATGTGGTGCAAACGGTGCTATTAATATAGCCAACGGTTCCAGTACAGAACGTTTATGGCAATTCATACCTGATAGTTCATTCACACATATCATGAACTGGCTGACAGATGTATTGAAAGAGAATTTTTCTATATCCTCGCGTACTTTCTTAATGGTTTTATGGAGTACTTTCAAATCTGCATCAGTAGCAGCTTCATCTGTTATTGCCCATCCGTTATCGTCATTGTACAGCCTCCATAGTTTTTTCAGGAAACGGTGTACGCCTTCAATACCTTTGGTGTCCCATGGTTTGCTTACATCTATCGGGCCGAGGAACATCTCATACATACGGAAAGTATCAGCACCATATTGCTCCACAATATCATCAGGGTTCACCACATTGTACTTGCTCTTCGACATTTTTTCTGTCAAAGAATTTAAATAAATGCCTTCATTAGAAAATTGCACATTATTTTCCAAAGGATTATTACCAGTTAGAATTGTATAATCATCTACAGTAATAAATCTTGCATTTGTGAATCTTGGATACTCAATTTTTAGTTTTTCAAGATTATGTTTTGATAAATAATATTTCCCGTTTTTGTATTCAACATACTTGACTGGTAAGTTGATGTAATAAGTATCAACAGGTAACTCAAGAGAGAAGTTGCAATCAAGAAATAGTGTTTCTAAGCCACTGATATTTGTGCTGGTCTCAGATGTCTTAATTTTATCATCACCTATAGCAATGGATGGGATAACTTTAACCTGTGCGCTAATCCCCTGTATCATCCCCTGATTAATGAGTTTTTTAAACGGCTCATCAAAGGTGATATGCCCCAGGTCGTGCAGTGCTTTGGTCCACATACGGCTGTACAACAAATGCCCTACGGCATGTTCCGTGCCACCTATATATACATCTACACTCTGCCAGTAGTCAGTCGCTTTTTTGCTGGCAAACTCCTCGTCGTTATGCGGGTCCATATACCGCAAAAAGTACCAGCTACTACCGGCATAGCCCGGCATGGTATTCGTCTCTCTGCGTAGCGGGTTGTCTTTTGTGGGCGTCAGGTTTACCCAATCTGTAATATTGGCTAATGGCCCTTGTCCTTCAGGCCCTGGTTTGTAACTATCTACATGCGGTAGTTCTACAGGCAATTGATGAGTGTCGCCATCTATCTCGTCAATGGTGTATGGTGTATCATTGGTATATACTATCGGGAAAGGTTCTCCCCAGTAGCGCTGCCTGCTAAAGCCCGCATCACGTAGTTTGTAATTTACCTTAGCACGGCCTATACCTTTTTCAACGATCGCATTGATGGCCAGATCTATTGCTTCGTTTACTTTCTTCCCGCTCAAAAAGTCGCTGTTCTCTATAGTGCCGGCTTTATCGCTATAAGCTTCTTCACCGTTGTAGTTCTGCCCGAATACATTCGTTATCGGTATATTGAAGTGTTTAGCAAAAGCATGGTCTCTTTCATCACCACTAGGTACTGCCATGATCGCGCCCGTGCCATATCCTGCCAGTACATACTCTGATATCCAGATCGGGATACTCTTACCGGTAAACGGATGCTCAACATAGGCTCCTGTAAAAGCTCCGGTTATCTGCTTTACCTCAGTCATGCGCTCACGCTCACTACGGCTCTGCACATATTCTTTATACTTATCTATTGCTTGTTGCTGCTCTTTAGTTGTGATCAGGTCTACCAGCTCATGTTCCGGTGCCAGCACCATAAAGTCCACCCCGAATATCGTATCAGGACGGGTCGTGAATACTTTTATGTTGTGCTGGTCATTATTGATCTTAAAGGTCACTTCCGCACCCATGCTCTTACCTATCCAGTTGCGCTGCATCTCTTTCATGGCGTCAGTCCACTCCAGCTTATCCAGGCTGCTCAACAATCGGTCTGCATATTCTGTAATACGCAAAAACCACTGATGCATTTTCTTTTTCACAACGGGGTGTCCGCCTCGTTCTGATACACCATTAACCACTTCATCGTTGGCCAATACAGTACCCAGGGCCTCACACCACCATACCTCTGCATAGCTCAGGTACGCCAGACGGTAGTCCATTAGTATATCACGCTGTTCTTTCTCGCTTTTGCTCTTCCACTCTTCTGCCGCAAAGCTGGTATCCTCATTGCCCGGGCATGGGTGGTTAGTATTTCCTTCTTTTTCAAATATGCTTATAAGCTCGCTGATGTGCTTTGCTTTTTGCTCAGTTCTGTCATACCAGCTATGGAACAATTGAATAAATATCCACTGTGTCCACTTATAGTACTTCGGATCGCTGGTGCGCACCTCGCGGCTCCAGTCGTAGCAAAAACCGATATTGTCCAGTTGCTGGCGGTAGCGCTTTATATTCTGCTCTGTAGTTACGGCAGGGTGTTGTCCTGTCTCCAGCGCATATTGTTCTGCGGGTAGCCCGAACGCATCGTAACCCATCGGGTGGAGTACATTGAATCCGCAATGCCTTTTATAACGTGCTAATATATCTGATGCTATATAGCCCAGCGGGTGTCCTACATGCAGCCCTGCGCCACTCGGGTAAGGGAACATGTCCAGTACATAGTACTTAGGCTTATCGCTGTCGTTACTGACCTTATATACTTCCTTGTCTTTCCAGTATTGCTGCCACTTTTGCTCAATATCGCGGTGCGCGTATTCCATGTCTTATTGTTCTGTATTCTAGTAAGGACGGCAAAAATACAAAATGAGGGGCAGGAATTGATGTGTGGTTTATAAGGCTGATGACTTAACAACGATTACATGATAGCCCGCCTGGATGAAGTCAAGCTCACTTAACACTACATTATCATCTACCCTGATGGTTAATCGGTTCAAATTGCCATCCCAATCTTCTGTTATTTTGATGCTTCGAGTAGTACGCTTGTCTAATTGTTCTTCTTTCACATCCCGTATTGGGTAGTCATCAGGGAAGAAATTCTGATCGTGGTAAAAGTATTGCATGAGTACATAAGCGCGCTGTATCCGCATATTCGGCAGAGTGAGCATATGATAACGTTCGTACCATTTAATATCATCCTCTACAATAAAACCATCTTTATATACTCTCTTTATATGTGTCTTGTCTTTACCGTCAGGATGAGGAATGTATGTAGAATCTATATAACCTAATGGTTCGCTTATTTGCATCAGGTAGCTGTCAATAGTACTTACGTTATTCTTCGGCGGAGGGAAGGGCAGTAGATATACTTCAGGTACAAAACCGTTACCTGCTTCTGTTTCTACTGAAACGAAATAAGTGTTATATGTTTTAAAAAAAACCTGTACACGGTGTTCTGTAGTGTCAAGTACTGCAGTGCCATACTCAAGTGTTATAATGATTCGGCTACTGCTATCTCTTTCAGCATATACGGGTGCGCCCTCTCTCACCATTACATACTTTGTTTGTGCATCAGCACCAATAGCTGTCAGCACCAACAATAATATGAATACATAACGTGCGAGCATATCAATCAAGCATCACCACCTCAACACCTTTATAATGGAAACGCGGAGGGTCGTAATTGTAGAAGAAATTCATTTTTACCGACTTGGTATTGTACTGCATCTTCGTGCCGAACATCCCTGACTTAACATCTATAGGAAAGACATACATTTCGCAGGTGCTTGGGTCTATATGTAGGTTGCTCATGTAAAACACAGCGGCATCGTTCTTCTTCACTTCTCCCGCCAGCCATTTCAGATTGCTGTCTACATCTATATACTGTATCTCAATACCATTCACATTTTTAGGGGCCTCTTTCAGGTATGCCTGGTTGAAGATGTAAATGGTTTTCGTGTTTTCTGTTATGCGCCCCTTGCCTATCAAAGGGTGTACATCTCCCTCGGTACTTATTAACTCGCTCAGGAAAAACTCCTGGCAGTCACGGATCTTCAACCCTTCCCAGTCTTTAATTGGTTTTTCTTCTTCTTGCTGGGCAAAGGCTAGTACAGGTAGCAATAATGCTATGAATAACAAACGTTTCATGGGTACAATTTAGTAAAGATTTTATATTGCAGCATGTTCAGCTACTGGGAAAGGCAAAGTTTTCTTGATTACGACCATATCGTCATAGGTGCAGGCATTGTTGGTTTAAGCACTGCAATTGAGCTAAAGGCATTATACCCAAACGCTTCGGTGTTGGTTTTAGAAGGAGGGTTGCTACCCTCAGGTGCAAGTACTCGAAATGCGGGTTTTGCCTGCATGGGCAGTGTTACAGAGCTTTTGGCAGACCTTGAAGTATTATCTGAAGAAGAGGTAGTCACACTCTTTAGTGAAAGAAAGCAGGGATTAGAAATATTGCGACAACGCTTAGGAGACGATAATATCGGGTATGCTGAGAACGGAAGTTACGAGCTGATAAGTGAGCAGCAGTTGTATGCTCTGGAGTATATAGACAAACTGAACAAGATGCTGCAACCTGTAACAGGACAAGCAGCCTTCAGCTTAGCAAATGACAGAATAGCTGATTTCGGTTTTGCGGAACGGCATACTAAAGCACTGATACAAAACAACTGCGAGGGTGAACTGAACACCGGAAAGATGATGCGTGCCCTTATAGGCTATGCTCTGCAAAACGGTATACTCATCAAAACGGGTACAGAAGTGTTGCGCTATGATAAGGGCTCTGAATCTGTAACAGTACAAGCCGCTATTACCTCGAGCGATGTGTCTATTGCTTTACGGGCTAAAACATTGTCTTTATGCACTAATGCTTTTACGGCAGAATTAATGCCTGATGCCAAGATACTCCCCGGGCGCGGGCAAGTATTGGTCACTAAACCTATAAACGGGTTATCATTCAAAGGTATCTTCCATTTTGATGCAGGGTATTATTACTTCCGTGAGATAGACGGGCGTATTATGATAGGCGGCGGTAGAAATGAAGACCTGAAAAAGGAGACCACAACTGAGTTTGATACTACAGAAAAGATACAGGGTTTATTAGAACAAAAGCTTAAAGAGATCATCATTCCGGGTACTGCTTATGAGGTAGATATGCGCTGGTCTGGTATTATGGCATTTGCTGACACCAAGCAGCCTATAATAAAACAGTTCTCAGATAGAGTTTTCGGTGCTTTTGGTATGGGTGGTATGGGCGTGGCTATCGGTAGCCTTGCGGGTAGGAGGTTGGCTACTATGATCAATAGTTAACCCTCCTGTTATTGCTGATTGGAGCTGCAATGCTGACAAAATAAATCCCCCTGTCATTGCGGGCTTGTCCCGATAGCTATCGGGACGCAATCTCAAGTAATACGAGCAAATGAGTTGTATATTCAATTAGTGAATAAGTATGCCGTCTATATAATGGCCAGCCCTAACAATACAACACTATATGTTGGCGTGACCAGTGACCTCATTGGCAGAGTATGGGAGCATAAAAACAAAACGTATAAAGGTTTTTCTGCAAAGTATAATTGTGTAAAACTTGTTTATTATGAAGAGTATAACAATATCAGTGCTGCCATAGAACGAGAAAAGAACATCAAAAACTGGAAAAGAGCGTGGAAGGATGAACTGATCTACAAAGAAAATCCTGAGCTGCTTGACCTTTCATTAGACTGGTAACTGTTTCGTGAGATGGCGGGTCAAGCCCGCCATGACAAATAATATTTATACCATAATACTAGTCTACTGCTATGCTGACAAAATAAAGTCTCCTGTCATTGCGGGCTTGACCCGCAATCTCACATTATTGGCGTAGTTTGCTTCTGTCTATATACAGATGAATGTCCGTGACCTGATGGTTATACCTTTTTGCATCTATATTGCTATCGGGCGAAATATAAAATGATAGTGATTCAATAGGTATATCCGTACTTTTTTCCTGCCATGTTGCAGTTGCAAGAACAGATTTGGTTTTGCTCCAGAATGTAGAATGATTAAACCATTTACACTTGTGGTTAAGTTTATTGCCGTTAGCATCCAGTACAATAGGTTCTGAATAGGTATGGTTGAAGGTCCACTCGTTCACATAAGCTATCCCATGACTATCAACACTAAGTATATTATCAGTCACATTTGAGCGTACTAGATGTACTTTACCAACATGTCCGTTTGGGACTATAATTGTTAGTGTAGGAGAATAAAGTTTATAATGAAAGCTCAAAAAGCCAATTATTGATAAGATCAAATAAGTATTTAGTAAGCTTGTTTTTTTGAAGAGCCATTTAGTTATTGCAGCCAGTAAAAAGCAAATGGTGGATAAAGCAATAATAACCATGATGCCTAAAACAAGTCCTGATAATATCATACCTCCGGGGACATGTCTTAGTTTTATAAGAAGGCTTATTAAAAGCATTACTACGAAAAGGAATAATATTATGGTACGCTTTTTTTGTTTCATAAGCAGATATTATAACTCCAACCTCCTAACTACATCCCCGATAGGCAGGCCCATCACATTGTAATAATCACCTACTATCTTTTCAATGCCCACTATGCCTATCCACTCTTGTATGGCGTAGGCTCCTGCTTTATCATATGGTTGGTAGTTGGTGATGTAATGTACTATCTGTTCTTCCGTTATCGGGCGAAAGTGTACTTCTGTAGTTACTGAAAAACTATCTTGCTGGTCGCCCCTTTGTATGCATACACCACTTACCACTCTATGCACATTGCCTGATAGTTGCTTCAGGATATTCACTGCATCGGCTTCATCAACAGGTTTGCCCAGTATCTCGCCATTCAGTATCACTACGGTGTCGGCTGCTATAATGGTTGCATCAGGTTGTTGAGCAGCTATTACTTTGGCTTTTTCTTTCGCAAGGTATTCAGGTACTTCAGTAGCAGGTAAACCTTCAGGAGGTGTTTCGTCTATATCAGCTGCCTGTATGGTGAAGGTTATCTCCGCCATTTCCAGTAGCTGCTTCCTTCGTGGCGACTGCGATGCTAAAATGATGTTCTTATCCATTGGTTTGAAAATAGTAAATCACCAGCGAAACCACACCCAAGACCATAATGATCTTCAGCCGGCGGCTCTCTTTATGGTAATGTTTGGTAGTAGCTTCTTTTGGCAGATACAGCATCCAGATGATGATCGGTATAGCCAGTCCTGCAAGTGTATAGATACCCAGTACATACCATTGCTCTTTTAATAGTTTAACTGCACCGATGATAAGCGGGGTAACAGTCAACGCCCCTATCAGTTGAGTAAACCTTGCACTTTTTAACAGTCCCCATTTGATAGGCATGGTCACGCAGCCCTGTTCTGCATCACCTTTAAAATCTTCCATGTCTTTGACTATCTCGCGCATCCATGTCAGCATAAAAGCGAAATAGGCATAAGTGCCCAATACCCATATAGGGTTAGGTATCAACTCGGTCTTTCCGTCTACGAAGAAATCCTGTTTCAGGTAATAGTGCAATGCAGGCTCATATAATATCAGCACAGCAATGGTAAATGCGGTAAGTATAGAAACTATGACATTACCTATCATAAACTGTCGCTTGAACGTTGTAGAGTAGAACCACAAAAGTCCTGTGCAAACGACCTGTATGGCAATGAAGCTCAAATGCCCGGCTTTTCGGGCTACCAATAGTGCCATGAATATAGCTACAACATTCATGATACTGTGCACGATAATGGCCAGCTTCATAGGTATGCGCTTTTCCAGTACCAGTTTTTCAGGCCTGTTGATGGCATCTATCTTCACATCAAAATAATCGTTGATGATATAACCCGCTGCTGCTATCAGTACAGTTGATAAGGAGAGTGCCAGAAAGTTGCTCCAATTCAATACAATGGGTGCTGTTGAATAATGGCGCATAGGCACAATCACACATCCCCACGAAAACAACATGGTGAGGAATATGATGATCAGGTTCTGCCAACGTATCAGTTTCAGCCAGGCCATATTGTAAGTATATCTGTCACCTCCCCTTTGGGGGAGGTAGGGAGGGGCTGCTCTATTTACCCCATTTATCCGGACTTTTGCGCCAGTCCTCTAAAGTTTGTTTCTGATCTTCCTCTATCAGTTTCTGTTCTGCAGCTACTTCCATCAGTGCGCTGTAATTACTGATCGTTTGTAGCGGAACATTATGTTCTTTCATAGCCTGTTCAGATATATCAAATCCGTAAGTGAACAGTGCACACATGCCTATTACTTCACCTCCTGCCTCGCGTATAGCATCTACTGCTTGCAAGCTGCTCTTGCCCGTAGATACCAGATCTTCTATCACTACTACTTTCTGCCCTTTTTCCAGCACACCCTCTATCTGGTTGCCCATGCCATGTGCTTTTGGCTTATTGCGTATATATATGAAAGGGAGTTTTAACAGGTCGGCAGCCATAGTACCGTGTGGTATGCCTGCAGTAGCTACACCTGCTATTACATCTGCATCGTTAAAATGTTCCAGCACCATATTGGCCAGTTCACTTTTTACAAAATCCCTGATGTATGGATAAGATAAAACCTTCCTGTTGTCGCAGTATACAGGAGAGTGCCAACCCGATGCCCATTGATATGGCTGTTGCAGGTTGATTTGCAATGCTTTAATTTGCAACAGTTTTTCGGCGAAATGTTTTGGAGTACTCATAACCGCTCAAACCTACGCCAAATCGCTAATTTTACAAACATAGGGAATGGACTTTGCGCAAAAGATATATATAAACAACAAGCCGCTGATACTTACCACTAACGCTGAAGCATACATAAATGAACATTCTATAGCAGGTGGATATATACGTTTTGAAGGGGCATTCTCCCGTCATTTCCGCTTGTCTGTAGAGCATATCAATAAGCCGGGCACGTTGGGGGCGATAATAGAGGACGAATCAGAAAAAGCACTCATAGAAGAATTACATAAAATATATACACCTATTGATGCTGGTGGTGGTGTGGTAAAGAATGAAAACGACGATGTACTGATGATATACCGCCGTGGTAAGTGGGACCTGCCCAAAGGTAAATGTGACGATGGAGAGTCTATAGACGAATGTGCTATACGTGAAGTGAGTGAAGAAACAGGACTGGAAAAGCTGAAGCTGGGCGATAAGATATGTGATACTTACCATGTGTATGCCCAAAAAGGACAAAAACTTCTTAAGTGTACTACCTGGTATAATATGACAGGAACATCAAAAGAGCAACCCATACCACAGGAAGAAGAGAATATTGAAGAAGTGCGCTGGGTGCCTGAGGATGAGCTGGCACCACTTGTATACCGCTCTTATGAGGCCATACGCGAAGTAATGCAGCAGGCGGGAGTACAATGGTAGGTGAATAATATATGATGTAATAAAAAGGGGCTTAAAAGTCCCTTTTGCTATTTAACTACTTGTATCGTTTGCCTGTATGCAGGTCGGTCGTTGCTTGAAATGCTCAAGAAGTAACTACCCGTGTTTATAGATGAGATGTCTATTGAGTTATTCCCGTTTATTAACTGTTGTTCTTTTACTAAAACTCCCCTTACATCATATATCTGTAGTTGTGAATTATTGTTTTCAACGGTCAGATTGATAAAATTACTCGCTGGGTTAGGGTAAACTTTGATGTTTTTATTTGTTGCATGTAATTCATTTACGTCAGTATATCTTTTTGTTACAAGGTGTAATGCCCTGATGATATTATTGGTAATAGCACTATTGCCTATTGAGTCCTGATTGGTAAGTACAGTGATCGTTACCCCGGTTGTCTTATCATATATATTTTCATTGATGAAACCTATGCCCGTACCGCCATGACTTACTATAGGGTCTCCGTTAAAATTGTCCATACTGAATATACCTAGCCCGTAGCCCTGTCCTAATGATATAGGTACATTGGTTTCCAGCTCTTGCATAGAGGTGCTGTTGAGTATATTTCCACCCATGAGCATATCCCAGAATTTTGCATTGTCTCTTGCAGTAGACATATAGCCGCCTGCTGTATTGGCAAGGCTGAGGAATGCACTGTGTGAGTAATTGTGTTGTGCATTAATGTCTTGATATGTTCCGCTACCACTCAGGTTAGCACTCCATACATGAGGTATGGTGCCTGTAGGTTGCTCAAAAGGGTATAAGAATGTTTCATTTAGCTGTGCAGGGTTCAGTACAATATCGCGCATAGCCTCTTGAGTAGATTTGCCTGTTACAGCCCTTATGATGAGCCCGGCAACTGTATAATTAGTGTTGCAATAGTCCCAGCTGCCACCAGGTGCGCTTACGGGTGCTTCCACTAAGTTCAGTACACTGTCTATTGGCCATACTCTCGTGTAGTCAGGTATTATATAGTCGTTTATTTTACTATTGCTGGTAAAGCTGTACAATCCGCTGGTATGGTTTAGCAGTTGCCTGATAGTGATATTGCCGGGTATGTGCTGGTGTGTCACCCACTGCCCGATGGTATCGTCAAGATCAAGTTGGCCTTGTTCCTGTAGTTTCAATAAAGTGACGGCGGCATAAGTTTTAGTGTTACTACCCAAGCCCAGATACATATCTGTAGTAATAGGTGCACCCTGGTGAGAGATACCGTAAGCCCGCTCCCATAAACCTTCATGTGGGTCTATTATCGCTACAGTAGCCCCTTTTATATTGAGCTTCTGGCACACACTATCAAAAACCTGATTTAACCTTTGCTCGTAAGTGTAGTTAAGTTGTGCCTGCGAGCTGTACGATGCAAATAGAAATACAATTATTGGTAATAGCTTTTTCATATCATTTGTTTTAGTTGCAGTACAAAACAACATATGCTAAGTTATTTTATTAAATCTATTCGATGAACTTCTTCCTTTTTTCGATGAAAACCTTAGAGTTGTTTTATCGAAGGAAAGACTGCTTTTGTCGAAATATGTGTAAGTGAAAGAATACTATTACTTTCTTTGCCATAATACTTATACAATGGAGAAAGCATTGAGATTTATAAGGAGCAGGTTAGGCAGGAATGTCATTTTCTGGACACTGACGGCATTGTTTGTTTATACAATGAACAGCAACGCAGATGAGTATAGTAAGGGAGTGTACCTGCTATATAAATTAGCTACAACATCGCTGCTGTTTTTGCTTACCATGTGCAACAACTTTCTGCTGATACCCAAAACACTGGCAAGGAAGAAGTATGTATTGTTTGCGCTGGGTACGATTGCCGAGTTGCTTGTGTTTTCTGTAGCTTATCTGCTGCTGCTGAAACAAATGCTTTACGACTATGCAGGTATTCATGTATATGAGGTAAGCCTGATAACATCGCCTGTAAGTGAGAGCTTGACTTTTGCTGTTATCATCGAAGAGATAGGGCTTTTTGCTTTTGGCTTGTTTTTATGGGTTCTGACATTCACCATGGCATGGTATATGAACGACCATGCAAGAAAAGTGAAAGAGATAAAAGAGGTAAAAGAGAAGCAGATGGAAACAGAACTGCATCTGTTGCGCAACCAATTGAGCCCGCATTTCCTGTTCAATACACTCAATAATATTTACGGCCTCACACTGAAAAAGTCTGACATAGCACCTGAGGCAGTACTCAAGCTCTCTTCCCTAATGCGCTATATGCTATACGAGACAGAAGGCAAATACACAGATTTTGAAAAAGAAAAAGAAGTAATGGAGGCATTTATTGATATGGAGTGTTTACGGCTCAACAGTACTGACGGGTTGAATTTTACTATTGAAGCAGATCGTAATTATGAGTTGCCGCCTTTATTATGGTTGCCAGTGCTGGAGAACGCTTTTAAATATGCAACCAGAGTGATCGATGATAATTACTACATCAACTTTATATTCAGGGTAAGTGGAAGCGTGCTTACTATTGAATCGGAAAACAGCTATAAAGAAACCAATGGCAATAGCATAGAGACTGGTGGGGTAGGGCTGAAGAATCTATATAAAAGGTTGAGTATCTTATACCCTGAAAGGCATACTGTATCTGCCGGACGAAAGGGTAATATGTATGCGTTTAAACTGGAAGTAGTATTGTAATGCCACTACAAGTATTAATAGTTGATGATGAACCGATAGCAAGGGATATACTTACAGAGTATGTAGTCAAAGTTCCTGATATTGAATTAGCGGGAACATGTGCTAATGCTGTAGAAGTATTCGCATTTCTGAATAAGCATGAAGTGGATATCCTGTTGTTGGATATTAACATGCCGGAGATAACAGGTATAGAGTTGTTGCAAACATTGCGCAACCCGCCGATGGTCATATTTACAACTGCTTATTCAGAATACGCAGTGGAGAGCTATGAGCTGGATGCAATAGACTATCTGCTCAAGCCGATTGCTTTCGATCGGTTTGTACAGGCTATAAATAAAGTATTGAGTAAAAAAACTGATACCGTTTCGTCTCAAAAAACACAAACCGAAGATAGCTTCTTTGTAAAGTCGGACGGTAAGTTGGTAAAGGTGTTACTAAATGAGCTGTATTATGTGGAAGCCCTTAAGGATTATGTAAAGTTGTGGCTAAAGGATAGCTCGCTTATAGTACACAGTACGATGAAAAATATGGAAGAACAATTAAAACGATACGATAGTTTCCTCAGGGTGCACAAATCCTTTCTTATTAACCTGTCGCATGTTACCGAGGTAGAAGGTAATATGCTGAAACTAGGTGCTTATACAACACTAGTTGGTAATACATATAAAGAAGAGGTGATGAAGGTCTTAACGAAGTATCGCTTATCTTAGTAGTATGCTCATTGTTTTGAATAAGAGACTTTTTGTAACCGCTTTCCTTTTTTCTATTGTTGCTACCGCCAATGCACAGGTCAAGTTCAACTCACCAATGCCCGGTGTGCAGGGGCAGGATTACTGGATAGTTAATTACATAGACCACGACCTTACAGGAATGCTTCTGGACAATGAGTGTGGTAACAAAACTTATGATGGGCACGAAGGCACTGATTTTGTACTGCGTAGCTTCAAGACCATGGATAGCGGGGTGGCCGTTTATGCTATGGCAGATGGAATTGTTACACAAACTAAAGACAGCCTTTTTGACCGTAGTAAACAGAAGAATAATGGTGGCTTAGGTAATTATGTAGGCATCAATCACAGCAACCAATACTGGGCGTATTACGGGCATCTCAAAAAATATTCACTAACAGTAAAAGTAGGCGACACAGTAAAAGCAGGTGACACGATAGGCATGGTAGGTTCATCAGGTAATTCTACCGATCCGCATTTGCACCTTGAAGTGTATGATATTAATTCTAACATAGTAGACCCGTTTGCAGGCACCTGCCAGACTAATAATACAACACTGTGGGCGAGTCAGCCGAGTTACGACACTTCTCTTATTATCATCGATAAAGGAATTAGTGGCTATGTACCCGATCTTGATACACTAAGAGAAAGATATGGAGCATACGAAGACCCGATATATATAGACAAAGATACAGCAGTGAATGTCTGGGTGCAGTTACAAGGCATAAGAAAAGGGGACACACAAAGAGTAGATTGGTATGATACCTCAGGTAATATGTTTTTTACTTTTTCTTACACGACACCTCAAGACTATTGGTACTACTACTTTTGGTCTTATATCAACGTGCCACCTGAGCATACATGGGGTAAACACTATAACGTAAAGTATTACATCAATAATGTGAAGTATGCGGATATGGACTTCACTATCGCAAGAAGTTTAGATATAGCCGATGTTGAAATAAAAAACAATCAGGTGCTATATCCAAACCCTGTTACTGATATGTTGCATTTTTCAGTAAAAGCAACATCTGAAATAGTGCTTTTCAACAGTTTGGGCAAAAAACTATCTGTATTTCCTAAAGACAGTAGTAGTATAGACCTCTCTCTTTACCCTTCAGGAGTGTATTATATCAAGGTCGATAATGCAGTACGGCGCATATCGAAGTTATAGTTGTGGTGTTTTGTCACGTGATTGTAATAACCCTGCCCGTTTCCCGATTTAGCTAATGCTTTTCCCGAATTAGAAAGGTTTGACGGGTTCTCCGCCTTTATATTTACATCACAATCGTGTTGGCAATATAATTTAACGGCACGCAACTTACAGCAAGGTTTGTATCTTGTATCTGTAGTAGTTGACGGTGCACGTACTACCCAGAGATTGGTAGTGAACTAGTTGATTCATAAAGTGGAATTTTTGATCAACAGCTTTTAAGGTTCAATCTTCTACCATAGCCCCTGCTGTAAAAGGCAGGGGTGTTTTTTTAACAGCCCGTTTTGCCTACCTTAACATAGCTGAAACATAACCCTCGGTATCTTTGTAGTGTATTAAATTTTTATGTGACGATGGGAAAGATTTCTACACTTAGCAATGCGAAGAATGTACGTGAAGGAGTAGGGCTGCTACGCAACCGTAGAACACTGTGGTGCATGCTGCGCGAAACATGGAAGGGCAATTACAAAATGTCTTTCTTTACAACATTGGTTACCATACTGGGGCTGATATATATATTCACACCTTTTGATTTTGACTGGATTCCATTCATAGGCTGGATAGACGACGGCCTCGTAGCCTTCTACATCATCAAACGTTTACAGAAAGAAACGCAACGCTTTAACCGCCACAAAGCCATGGAGCGCAGAATGGAGTGTTAGGGGTGTACGAAATAATCCTACTCTCGTCATTGCGAGAGCTCCGTCCCGATAGCTATCGGGAGCTTACGGAAGATGAAGCAATCTCGCGAAATATATATCATGTTTAAGAACGCGACGTGTAGTTTCGTGATACTGTATCCCATTCCCGTCATTGCGGAGCCGCAGGCTAAAGCAATCTCGCGAAACACGATATCTGTGTTGTCACAACAACCTTCAATACTATGGAAACAATAATGCAGTGTTATTCCACTTTGTTTAATATTGTTTGGTGAGTTGTGCCGGGAAAAGCTGGGAAACACAATCGGTTATTATCTAATACAGTTCCATGTATTACAGAACCGTAATTATCAAAAAGAGTTATGTAGTTGTTGGTACAAGTATACTTCCCTTCAAGTAATGATAAGTCATATAAAGTCATTTCAAACTGATTTATGTCTTTCAGCTTCAGTTTGATATAAGCGACTTCATAGATGCCCGCAATGTGCTTATGAGTATTGCTTGATTTTTTGCAGTTGTATTTTATCTGATTTTCTGGGATATAAATATCAGATGGCTCACCGTAGTCTTCAGGGTCATACGCTGAAAATGTTTTGCCATTTATCAAAACAAATCCACTCTCAAGTTTAATTTGCTTTTTGCTTATTTGGTAGGCTTTTGTTAGTGTTTTTGTATGAACATCTTTAAGAATTAATGTATCTCCGGATTTTGTGTATTTACCCCAACTTAAATTTTGATCCAATATGATGCAGCTTGTAGCTAATGATGTATACCTGATGACATATATGCTATCATTTAAGTGAATAGATATATTATAAATACCATTATTACTCTCTTTTAAAGGTTTGGGCATCGAATCAATATTGTATGCTTGTATCTGAGCCCTGACCTTATTTATACAAGAGACAAATAATATAATTAAGAGTAGTTTATACACATAAATACTTTAATGTAAGATACATTAAATGTCATTTTCCATATCTGCTGAAAAAGTAAGACTTTTAAATAATTCAGTAAAAAAGGAGAGCATAGTAAGAATGAATTACTCGAGATTATTCAGTGTATAATAATAGTTATCTGTCTTCATGAATGCTACTCATTTCCGCCTCGCAGGCCGGAATGACAAATGAGGTTTGAATTAGCTAATTATCAAATCATCACATTAGCTAATTGACTACACCTTCACCTCATCAGGAACAAAAGCACTTACATCACCACCATTACGTATTACATCGCGAACGATGGTAGAAGAAACGGTAGAATATTCCGGTGCACAGGTCAGGAAGATGGTCTCTACTTCAGGGGCCAGCTCGCGGTTCATATCAGCTATGGCCTTTTCATATTCAAAGTCAGAAATGTAGCGGATACCGCGCATCATATAATTAGCGCCTACTTCTTTGCAGTAGTTAATGGTCAGCCCGGTGTAGTCGGTAACCTCTACATTGGGGTATTCTTTAAATATTTCGCGTATCCACTCTTTACGTTGCTCCAACGGGAACATGGGCTGTTTATTGGCATTCACACCGATGGCTATGATGAGTTTGTCGAACAGGTTAACAGAGCGTTGCACGATGTCTACATGTCCGCGTGTTATCGGGTCGAATGTACCTGGGAATAAACAGATCCTTTCCATGTGTTACTCTTCGTTTGGTTGATGAAAATAGCTGAATACCGTTGTGCCGTAATTCTTCATTTTGAGGAACCGAGGGTGATCCTGATAGTCGTTTCTGGGTGTGTGTTCCAGTACAAATATACCATCGGGGGCTAACATCTCCTGTTTAAATACCAACATCGGTATATCATCAATATTCTGCAAAGCATATGGCGGGCCGGCAAATATAAAATCAAATTGATCCGTGCATTGCTTCATGTAACGGAATACATCCCCTTTTATAATATGAAACTGATCGGCTATGCCCAGCTCTTTTACTGTTCTGTTGATGAAGTTGATATTGCCCCTGTCCTGCTCAATAAGGGTCATATGTCCTGCCCCGCGCGATGCCAGCTCGTAGCTGATGCTGCCCGTGCCACCAAACAAATCGCAGGTTTTGATGTCCTCCACATCCATCATATTGATGAGTGTGTTGAACAATCCTTCCTTTGCAATATCCGTTGTAGGCCTTGCAGGTGTTTTAGCAGGTGGTGTGAATTTTCTTCCTCTGAATTGTCCGCCTACAATCCGCATGCGTACAGTTGTTGTAATAAGTAAATAGTGCTCACCCATGAGCGGTCGTTGCTCACTACATTGCCCGTGCCATCTTTCAAGCCCGGAAAGAACTGCAGCAGGGTGGTAATATTGGTAGCCAGCGATTTACAAACAGTAGTACATTGAAACACCATATTAGAAGTATCGATGTCAAACTGGTTGGCAGCATGTTTCACCTGATAGGCTACGTCTTCTGCTGTAGAGAAGTCGAATGCCTGGTGCCAGGTAAGCTCACGGTCTTTATAAAGTGTAGCATAAACTACCCCGTTGGTGAGGCTGCATTGCAGTGCACACTCTGCCTTAAATGGTTTGTAAAACTGGTATGTGGCGAATGGTAACGTCTTCGCTTTAGTAAAATATCTGTTGATGAGGCTCTTCATGGCAGACGGCCACGCGTAGATGTAAAAAGCCTTGTCTTCGCGCAGGTGGTGTTGGTTCACTACCTCGTTAGCTTCTACAAAATGTATCTGTCGCAGCCATTTATCAGCCTCTTGTTGTTTGTGCAATACTTCGGGCACTACAAGGTTCTTTTCTCCTGCTACGAATACTGAGGTCACCTTATGTGGTGCGCCCAGCATTTCTTCGTTTAAGAACTGGTGCTCGTAAAAGTCTATGATCCATGGCGGAAGATCACGTTTATAGTCGTTATACTTCACCATCAGCAGGTCGCCGCGATCGCTAAAGCCGGCAATACATATCGCCCTCGGCATCAATATGATATTGATACGTGCTACAGAATTGATCAGGTCATTTCCGGTATGAACCTTATATATCTGCTCGTTTAATGTACTGTTTGTGACTTGAGACATAGAAAGCACACAATTATAGAATAAATTTGCGACACTTGCACACGAAATGGCGCGGAATACGCCGCTATAAGTATGCAAAACTATTACACATCGGGGACTTATTCAGGAAACCAATACATTTTTAACAACAGGTAGTGCAATTATCCATCAGTAATAGGGACATCATTAAGCTGGCAGCGCCTATATCGCTGGCTATGCTCATACCGCAGGTCAGCTTTATGGTCGATACGGCTTTCCTGGGCAGACTGGGCGAGCTGGAGCTGGCTGTGAATGGTGTAGCGGGCATCTTCTACCTGATAACTGCTATGGTAGGTCATGGATTGACCAATGGGATACAGGTACAGATGTCGCGAAGGGCCGGGGAAAATGATCATAAAGAGCTGGCACGGACATTCACCAATGGTATGATACTTTGCCTGATGTTCGGCATCCTGCTGATGATATTATCCCTTACTGTAGCACCAATGATATTCAATGCAACACTGCACGATGCTACTACAGCCAGGCTTAGTGGTGAGTTTCTGGCAGTAAGAACAATGGGCTTGCCTTTTCTCATGTTATTGCAACTGGCCAATGCCTTCTATATAGCAACCGGACAATCGAAATACCTGATACACGGCTCTATAGTGGGCAACATCGTGAACATTGTTTTAGATTATGGTTTGATATTCGGTAAGCTGGGTCTGCCGGAGATGGGCTTGGTAGGAGCCGCTCTTGCGTCAGTATTGGGTGAGGTAGCTTTTGGTATTACTATGTACAGCATTTTTTATATCAAGAAGATGCAAGTGAAGTTTCCCATTTTCAATACCCGCAAGTTTGATGTACAGTTGGCAAAGCGCTCGTTTATTATAGCTGCGCCACTCATACTACAATTCTTTTTCAGTATGGGCGGTTGGCAGGTGTTCTTCATATTTGTAGAGCATCTGGGCACACAGCAGTTAGCTGCCAGTCAGATATTGCGCAGTGTATTAGGTATTGCAGGTATCGGGTTATGGGCATTAGGCGCAGCAAGCAACACAATGGTGGGCAATGTTATCGGGCAGAAGAAGCAAAGACTGGTAATACCCGTTACCTTCCGTATCAGTAAAATATCGTTGATCTATTCAGGGGTGTTATGTCTGTTGCTGAATGTATTTGCGCATGAATTTCTGGCACTATACAGAAACGATGCTGAGTTGATAGCATTGGCCATTCCAAGCCTAAGGTTAATATCTTTCTCAGCCATCATTATGGGTATTGCTACTATTTTTTTCAATGCTGTTATCGGTACGGGTAGCACTAAGGCAAACCTGCTAATAGAGGTGTTTTGCGTAGGCTGTTATATACTATACTGCTATATAGCTATCGAACAAATGCGGCTCTCCCTTACCTGGGCATGGGCATCTGAGTTTGTATACTGGGGTACATTGGTAATAGTAGGCTACTTATACCTGCTTAGTGGTAAATGGAAGAATAAAACTGTTTAGTTAAACAAATCACAAACGTTCAAATCACAAATACCAAAAAAATAGATTTAAATCCCAAATGACAAAGAATCAAATTCTAAAAAACTACCCTTTACGGCACCCTGGAATTTGTACACTGGAGTTTGGGTTCTGGTATTTGGAATTTGACATTTGTATCCTGCTATTTGGAATTTGACATTCCTGCTTCTTGCAGGATGTCGTTCATATTAATACCACCGTGGCTTTCTTCGTACACGCACTCACCGTTCTTGATCACTAATATCTGCGGGCTTTCGTGCTGCTCTTGAAATACCTCTGCTATTTTATTACTGATGGGGCGGTATTGTATCAGGTCAAGATAGTAGAATTTGATACCCTCAGGTGCTTCTTCTTTATCCAGCCTGTTCTTGGCCATAAAGCTGATGGAGCACCTTGTGCTGTGTTTGAATATAACCACAGGTTGTTGCTTGCTTTCTTCAATGATGGCGTCCAGTTGAGCCTCGTTCGTTAAGTCTGTCCAATTCATATGGCAAAAGTAAAATGGCTTTAGGAATTCGAACCAATATAGCGATAAAGCGTTCTTATAGTTTATCGTTAGATTTTATACTTTAGTCGCGTACAAACGAATTGATCACATGATGAAGCATGCTTATGTTTTCCCCGGACAAGGGGCACAGTTCCCGGGTATGGGGAAAGACCTTTACGATACTAATTCAGTAGCCAAAGAATACTTTGAGCAGGCCAATGAGATACTTGGTTTCCGTATTACAGATGTAATGTTCTCAGGTACGGCAGAAGACCTGAAGCAGACCAATGTAACGCAGCCTGCTGTTTTCCTGCATTCGGTAATACGTTTCCTTTCGGGTGACCCCTTACAACCTGATATGGTGGCGGGACATTCTTTAGGAGAGTTCTCTGCACTGGTAGCCAATAAAGTATTGTCGTTCGAAGATGGTTTGAAGCTGGTAGCCAAGCGTGCAGCAGCTATGCAACGTGCCTGCGAGATCAACCCATCTACTATGGCAGCGATCATAGGTTTGGAAGATGAGAAAGTAGAAGAGATATGTGCAGGTATAACAGATGAAATAGTGGTTCCTGCGAATTATAACTGCCCTGGGCAATTAGTGATAAGCGGTAGCATTGAAGGCGTGAACAAAGCCTGCGAACTGTTGAAAGAAGCCGGTGCCCGCCGTGCATTGGTATTGCCGGTTGGTGGTGCCTTCCACTCTCCGTTGATGGAGCCTGCTAAAGAAGAGCTACAGGCAGCTATTGAAGCAACAAAATTCAGTACCCCGAGCGCACCTGTATACCAGAATGTAGATGCCGACCCGTATACTGACCCTGCCAGCATACAACACAATCTCATCAACCAACTTACTTCCCCTGTACGTTGGACACAATCGGTTAAGCACATGTTGGATAATGGTACAATGAAATTTACTGAGGTAGGCCCGGGCAATGTACTGCAAGGATTGGTGCGTAAGATCAGCCGGGATGCAGAGCTGAATGGTTTGAGTTAGGGACCGTCTCTCTTCGTCATTGCGAGGAACGTAGAGACGAAGCAATCTCGAGTAATTACTGATTGTTTTTAAGCAGCCGCAAGGCTGCTTTTTTTGTTGTCACCTCTATGTCGCCCTTCATTGTCATTGTGGGCTTGACCCGCAATCTCAAGTAAGTAGTATTTTTTTGTTATCCCTTCAATGTCACCCTTCATTGTCATTGTGGGCTTGACCCGCAATCTCAAGTAATTAGTATTTTTTTGTTATCCCTTCTATGTCACCCTGAACTTGATTCAGGGTCTAGCGTAGCACTTATTTCTCTAGATGCTGAATCGAGTTCAGCATGACTGTGTGTTTTGTTCTTTTACCCCTCATTTACTACAGAGATAATAATTTTTGTGATATTGAGTAATTAGTCTATCTTCGTTGCTGAAAGTGGCCATCCGCTTTTTGCTATTCTGATCCATCTGGCTGGTTTTTTACTACTCACATTCTTCAGTTCTCGCTTTATCCGGCCGCCACAGTTTTTATTTTTTAATTCATTTATTATGAACATTTATGTAGGCAACCTCAGCTTTAATATGTCTGAGACTCAGTTGCAGGAATTATTTGAGGAATACGGCCCCGTTAAGTCCGTAAACATTGTTATGGACAAATACACGAACCGACCACGTGGTTTCGCATTTGTAGAAATGGAGAACAAAGAGCAGGGAGAAAATGCAGTACATGAGCTGCACGAAGCGAGCGTAGACAACCGTATCATTACGGTAAACGAGGCACGTCCGAGAAAAGAAAGATCTAATAGCTATAATGACAGATACTAAATCTTTATGATTTCTTGCATTTGGAAAGGCACACTTCGGTGTGTCTTTTTTTATTCTTATTTATAAGCCGATAGCATCTTTTATTCGTAACTTAGTAACAACCAAAACATTAAAGCATGCTCTCAAAAAAGATACAGGAAGCACTTAACGGACAGATAGCTATGGAAGCCCGTTCTTCGCAGGCATATTTAGCTATGGCATCATGGGCAGAGATACAGGCAGGGCTGGATGGAGTGACCGAATTCTTCTACCAACAGTCTAACGAGGAGCGCATGCACATGCTGAAGCTGATACGCTACATCAACGAGCGTGGCGGGTTTGCTATGGTGCCTGCATTAGATCAGCCCATCATAACTTTCCGTTCCCTGCAAAAAGTGTTTGAAGAGTTTCTGAAGCATGAAGTAGAGGTGTCTAAAAGTATCAATGAGTTGGTAGGCATGGCACTTGATGAGCGCGATTTTGCTACGCACAACTTCCTGCAATGGTATGTGTCTGAACAGATAGAAGAAGAGCGTCTTGCACGCACCCTTAACGATAAGCTGGAATTGGTGGGTGACGATAAGAGTGGTATCTACCTGTTTGATAGAGATATCATGCAGCACCGTAACGCTATTTCGAGCGGCAACTAGGTTATTGTTTCTTGTATCTTATTCTCAGGTTAGGGTCTGAGCTGTTTCCGTTGATAACGATATTGTCTGCATCGGTTATCTGTACGTCATGATAATTGTAGTACATGGTAGATGTATTCTCTAAGTCTCTGATGAAGCAGTTACTATTGTCCAGTTCTTTCCATTTTATTTGCCCGGCTGCAAAGCCTGCGGCGTTAGTGCCTACAGATTGTATCACTCCTTGCCCGTTTGAGTAGGTGATGACCATTCCTGTTGTGCCGGGGCTTGGCCCATCTTTCTGCCTTACCCATGTGCCGTCAAGGTGATACAGACAACTTTCTTTATTGCTGTTGGTCAGCTCTTTTAACCTACAACTGTTCTGTGAGTGCAGGGCGCTGCCTCTCCAGTAGGTGCCATCTTCTCCCACTGCTCGCCAGTTATAGCTGCCGTCAGCTTTTTGTATGGTCAGGTTAGGGTCTCCTGTACAGTCTGTCAGTCCGCTGCTGTAAAACTTTGTTATCCTGCCCTCATATGTGTTATCGTAGTACAGGGATATTTGTCCTACGCCTAGATTGCCGCGCACCCAGTAAACATATTTCCCATTGCCTGAGTTGCCACCTCCTCCGCCACCGCCACCACCTGTATTGGTCTTGGTAAGTTCAAGAGTCTGGCAGCCACCTGCTGTAAAAGTTACTGAACGCTCCCAGGTAGTACCATCAGCACCTACCCCCTTAAAAGTATAATTGCCCGCTTGTTGTGTCACACTCAGGTTATACTCGCTCTCACAATTAACACCATTGGTATAATAGGTATTGATCTCGCCCACATAACTACCGTTCAGGTAGGCAGAAATATTACCTACTCCAAGGTCTGTCCTTATCCAGAAAATGTATTTACCGTTGGTTGACTGTGTAGTGGCGGTTGGTTCCGGCTCAAGATCATCTGTTGGCAAACAACCTGAGAGTGCTATGAATATTGTAATGTAGAATAGCTTTTTCATAGCGGTGTTTTTTAGAGCATTTCGTAGTAATGTTCACCTGCTATTACCAAATGATTAATATCTGTAAACTCAGCACTTGTCCTTTTAAATGATACAGCATCTGTTTTCAACACATTCATCGTACAGTTCGATCTGATAAATTCTTTCCAATATACCTGTCCGGCTACTACTCCATTATGATTATTAGGCATAATGTATTCTATCGTTCCTATACCATTTTTGTAGTCAATGATCATTCCAACATATTCATGTGCATAGGTGCTGGTGCCGCCACCGGTTCTTCTCCACCTGCCTTCAAAGCTGTACCCGCATGGGCTGGTTGGGTTTGTTTTAGGGTCAGGGTCTATAGGAGTGTAGTTTGGGTCAGAACCCTGGTTTGTGTTACTGCCACTTGTCAGTTCGATGGTTCTGCATCCATATGGGTCAACAATAAAATTGCCGTCCCAGCTTAAACCGTTTTCTATATAAGCATGCAACTTGTAAGATTTCGGTTCTAATGTCAGAGTAAGTTCATACGAGCCGTCGCATGGTAAAATGTATGCACTCGGATAATATTTTGTGATCTGCCCGCGATATATATCGTCCAGATATACATTTATTTTCCCTCCTACATCTTCTTTTGTATATATGACTATGGTTCCGTCATTTACTTCAGGGTCGCGGTCATTATCATCAACAGGCTGAAGCGCGCACCCATTAAGAATAATGCCGGATATAAAAATAAATGCGACTGTGGTGAATAATATCGTTTTTTTCATCGGGGCAATGCTTTAGTTAATAATAGCTGGCTGTGATATTATCATAAATTTACATAAAAAATTAAACAAATATGTTTTAGCGATAAATATGTATATACCATAAATAGCAAAGCCCCCTATACAGGGGGCTAGCTAACCAATCCATCACTATGCCACAAAAGCGGTTACTGTTTCACAAATCTTTGAATGCCTGTTTGTCCGTTATCATTAATACTCAGGAAGTATACACCGCTCGTTAATGTTGACACGTCAACAGTGTTAGTATTAAAACCGCTTATCTCTAACACACGCTTACCTGTTACATCCATAATAGTAATATCTGCATCATTACTGAGATCGCCGCTGATGTTCAAAGTACTTGTTACAGGACTTGGCCATACTGTAAACTCTTTTTCTGTGCCGGCAATATTGCCCACACTGGTGAATGTAGGTAGTGCTACTAACGGGCCACCCATAGCAGTTGCAGCATACAAGCCGAATGCAGCCCCACCGCTGTTATTGCCCGGAGTTAGAAAACCTGATGCTACAACAGTGATTGCTGCTCCACCTAAGTTCAAAGTTTGTAGTGGTGCGCTGTATTTCTCAACAGAGGTCATTCCTGATGCATCTGTAATATTCAATACATAATCGCTGGTAGGCAGCTCAAGGTAGCTGGCTGCGAAATCTCCGAACATAGCATCATCTACCAATACACTGTTATTAGCATCATTTCTTACATCTACTGTAGGAGCATCTGTACTACCGTGCATAACAAGTATATCTGTATTGCCTGACATACCCGCCATTTCACGACCTTGATCGTATACACTCAGTCTGAATGGTTGCATTGGCATATATCCACTCGTACTTACAATACCGTTAGCTACTAAGATGTATGTTTTAGTACTGTCTAATGTTACTGTAAGGCTGTAGATAGTATCAGCAACACTCATACTATTCTTGGTGGCTACACCTAATGTAATCGGCGTAGCAGCCGGTGCATCAATAAACTGTGTAGCAGTGCGAAAAGCAAAATTATCTAGCAGGCGAGTATTATTCAGATACACATCTACTGAATCGGCTGCAGCATCGGCGCAGTTGTGAATCACCTGCACTCTTGCAGTTTGCGCGAATATGGCTAAGGAAGCCATCATGGTCATTGTTGTTAGTAGAATCTTTTTCATTACTGATCTATTTTTTTGGTTCAGATAGGTAACATCATAAAAGTCAGTTTAGTTGTAGGCCGAATTTTCGGTTTAACAGTTTTGTGACTTTATAGCCCATTGTGTTTAAGGATGTCTGGTAATTTCGAATTGATAAGTTCCACACTGTAGGCAAAATTTATTGCACTATAAGAGAAACATTACTTAATATGCACAGTATACTATTCAACAAACCGTTATAAAAAGAAGATGGTGTTCAAATGGTTGTCCATAATGTTGTTGATATCAGTTTCGAACGTGTCAGCTATAGCGCAGGAGTCGTTAGGAGAATTTCCTGATGAGATCAAGTCTGTCCCGATAACACTCGCGCCGGTATCTTCTAGGTCAATAGAAACCATGACAGAAGATGAGGTTGTTACAGGTATTATTGCCAATGACTCATTGAAAGCAGCAGGTGTCGGTTATGATGAACTATACCTGATGATAGACGAGGGAGAGTTATTCATTTCTTTTATAGAAGATGGTCAATGGTATGTGACCGGTACATTTGAGACGTATATACCTGAGCACGAGTATGCATTGAAAATTATTGACCTGGACAACCGTGGATATTTTGAGATTTTGATGAGAACAGAGAAAAGGTCAGGTTCTGAAACTGATTACGAAGTAGAAGAAATGATCGAGAAAGAGTATCTGCTTATCAGTATCGATGACAATCTCATATTTCCGTTGTTAAAAGAAGAGTTGAATATATTCAATTACTATACAGGATTCAGGACCGACACGATTGCAAAGCCTACAAAAGAGCACATTAACAGAGAAGCAATGGAGTTGGATGCAGACTCGAACTGGATATCTGAGACCAATACTTTCAGTTTTGATATTGTAGCTATGGGAGATGGTAAACTGGAATTTGAAAATGTGTTGTACGAAAGAAATAATAGTATTACCGGAGTGGAAATACTGGATAATATCTTCTCGCAATCTTACGAGCTGGTCGGAGACAGACTGAAAAAAGCTTTGTTAATACCCGACTTGTCAAAGTGATAATGACTTGTTTTTTGTGTAACTATACAATGAGTGATGCTAAAATATTGTCTGCTAATTATTACTTGCTTGTTTATCATGCATGATGTAAATGCACAGGAAGGTGAAGACTTTACTTTCCCTGGTGAGATAACTCCTCTTGAGTATAAAGAGCGTTTTAGTAGTATTTCTGACGACTCAATGAGAAAGATCATACATATTGTTACAGACTTAAGTGATAACAAAGGTCAGTTGTATAAGTACGTACGTAACGATAGTGTTTTTATAATAGTAAAGACAGCTGAAGGGTGGAAGAGCCTTTTTAACGGCTTGGATAAAATGTTTTTGTATGGTTCGGGACTTGATTATGAACTAGTAGAAATAAACAGTAAAGGGACTAAAGGAATACTGGTATTAAACTATGAAAACTTCAGCAAAGGAGCCAGATATTATAGTATTGAATACAGGTCTTGTAGTTACCGGTTAATAAATGTTGAAGACGGAACTGTGTATTGCCTGGGCATGACCTATACAGACGAGGGGAATGAGTACAAAGGATATAGATATGAGGATGGTGAAGATGAAGCAAAAGAAATGAAAGAAATGGAGAAGATGGAGAACTGGGATCGTAGGTATACAGCATTGGAATATACTATTCATTTTTTGCCGAATAAGGTTCGTTTTGAATCTATAGATTGTAATGGTTGTGAAGTAGATAGTATAGATACGGTGGCTACGATTGAATACGTGTGGGAAGACGGCAGGCTGATAAAAGATAAGATAATATCAGCGCAAAAATAAAAGCCTCTTCAAAAGAAGAGGCTTTGGTTATTATACTTGAATCGTTTTCCATTTCCCGCGTTTGAATATCAACATGGCAGCTACTGCCATAGCACTCTCTGCTGCTGCAATGGCTAAGAATACCCCTTTGGGCCCAAGCCCCAGGCTTACCGCCATCAGATATGCAAAAGGTATCTGAAATGCCCAGAACCCGAACAGATTGATGATGGTAGGCGTTCTGGTGTCTCCTGCTCCGTTGAATGATTGTGCCAACACCATACCGTACCCGTAAAAGAAGTAACCCAAACATACGTATCTCAGGCACTCTACTCCATATTTTACAACAGTAGGTTCGGTGCTGAACAATTTTATGATCCACGGTGCAGCAATGAAAAACAGTACGGCTACCAATACAAGGAATATCGTATTGAAGTTTGCTGTTCGCCATACCGACCGTTCTGCACGTTCAGGTTGTTTGGCACCCAGGTTTTGCCCTACCAAAGTAGCAGCAGCATTAGACATGCCCCATGCGGGCAATATGGTAAACTGTATCATCCTGATGCCGATAGTGTAACCTGCAACAGCATCACTACCGAAACGGGCGATGATGCGTACAAGGAATATCCAGCTTGATGTAGCTATCAGGAACTGCCCTGTACCACCTGCTGATATTTTCAACAGGTTGCCGATGATAGGCAGGTCGATACCCATATGCTTGCGTAATACTTTTATCGCTCCTTTGCCTTTGTATAAATGATAAAACTGGTACAGAACTCCTGTGCCCCTACCAATAGTGGTAGCAATAGCTGCGCCTTTCAGCCCGAGCCCTTCTATAGGCCCGAGGCCATATATCAGCAAAGGGTCAAGTACGATGTTCAGCAGGTTAGCGATCCATAACGACTTCATGGCTATAGACGCATCACCTCCACCACGGAAGATACCATTGATGAGGAAGAGCAATACAATTACCATATTACTGCCAAGCATAATGGTAGTATATATATGGTTTTCGGCGACAAGCTCTTCACTCGCACCCATAAGTATCAGCAGGTCTTTAGCATATATTACCCCGATTATGCCGATAATAACACTGATAGCAATACCTATATAAATGGCCTGCATGCCTGCATGGGCTGCACCATTCTTATCTTTTTCGCCTATACGTCTTGCTACTACAGCTGTTGCTCCCATACTTACACCAATACCTAATGAGTAAATGATGAACAGCATCGACTCAGTAAGCCCTACAGTTGCTATAGCATCTGTACCCAACCTGCTTACAAAAAAAGCATCTGCCAGGGCAAACATTGATTCCATAGACATCTCCAGTATCATAGGTATGGATAGCATGAAGATGGCCCGGTTAATACTGCCCGAGGTGTACTCTTTTTCTTCCCCGTTGAGTGCTTCTCTTAAATTAGCTATAAAACGTGCGAAACGTGACTTATGTACACGTTGTGACATGATTGAAAAATTTATGTAATAGTAAATAAAATGAAGTATGTCTTTCACCTATTATCGGTAAATGACTTGTCTTGGTCGGAGAATGCCGCCACCGTGGAGGTGGACGGGTGTGTTACAGCTTCATGATTCGTAGATTGTGATTGCAAATATAAGACGATTCTCGGAAAGAAATCTTACAACGTATTTAGAAATGGTTAAAAATAAAAAGACCCGCCCCTGCAACAAGTGCAGAAGCGAGTCAAGGTTACTATTTGTGAAAAATGAACCTCTTATAATATCAGGGTATTAGTCGCCACAAAGCTGGCCACCACAGTTGGTATAAGTATTGTTTGCTATTGTAAGGTTGATGTTGGGAGAGGAACTGCTGGGAGCAGCGTATAGCCCACATGTTTTTATATCTGTAAAGTCTACATCGTGTACATTTAATACAGGCTTTGCCCACATATAAATAGCACCTTTCAGATTGTTTCCTCCGGCATGCATGATCTTGGCATAGGCTATTTCATTCAGCGGGTTAGACGTGAACGAGACACCAATACCTTCCCAACCGCCTTGCTGCGCTACTTCTCCTCTGAAGATGATCGGGTCTGCTGTTGTGCCTACTGCTTTTATTGCACCATTCTCTTTTATGTGAATATATGTGCCTTGTCCCATTACCACTTCTACGCCCGGCTCAATGGTGAGCATAGCATTAGAAACAAGCTGTGTTCCGCTGGTCAGAAATGGTACGTTTGTTTTGTGCCATGTTGTTGCACTGTTGATCGATGCTGTATAGAAGCGTAGAAAGATAAAGTCTTTAGTATTACCGCTGTAGTCGTTGTTGCCGGTAGCTAAACCTAATAGTTCTGCCTTGAACCTTGCAGGCATATCGTTTTTGGTAAAGGTGTTGTCAGTAAGTGTTATTTCAGCACCACCATAGTTAGCATTTAACCCATATGCTGCAGAATGCTTCACAGTACAGTTGCTCATTTTTAATTTTGAGTCAGCCCATACAATTACTGCACCCAGATCTCCGTTACTGTTAAATGCTGCGCCACCTGCATATTCTACCGTTGTATAGCTCATGCTGTTTTTCGTGTCATCACTATCAAATAATAATCCTTTCCAGGAGCCTGCAGTCTTATCAACTCCTGTTAGCAAAACAGGGGCGTCTTTAGTACCGTTGATAGTGAGAGACCCTTTGTCGCCAACAGATAATCCTGCATCTGTTGTAAATTCTATAACCGTTCCGGGTTCTATAACTACATCTCCGTTCAGGCTTAGGGCACAAGTCACTACATAGTCTACTGCTGCCTCAGGGTCGTTGGCAAAAGTACCACCATTCTTGATGGCGTTGTTGCAATCAACTGTGTCTGCAGCCTTAGTTTGTGCAGGAGTAGTAGTCGGGTCGGTGTTTTCTTTTTTCTTACAGGAAGCTATAGCCCCTGTTATAATGATACCCATAGATACCATCATTAGCATTTTGTTGTTAAATAGTTTCCTTGCCATGATTAAAACATTTTTCGTTTAGTAATATGGCAAAGCTACCTACGATGCTATGCGCAGAAATGAGGGGAAAACCGATAAAAAAAATATAGGGGAAAACCCTTAGTCGAGCAATCCTGTTTCAAATGCCCGCCTGATAAGCCCTGCTGCATTTTTTGCATCCAGCTTTAGCATCAGGTTGCTCCGGTGCGCTTCTACTGTCTTCTCACTGATGAATAAATGTGCTGCTATATCTTTAGTGCTCATCTCCTTTGAGATACAGGTTAAGATCTCTTTTTCTCTTTTAGTGAGTTTGGGGGTAAAGCTTTTTTGAGTGTTGCCGGAAAGCTCATTCAGGAGGTTGTTGCCACTATCAGGACTAATAAATGTCTCGCCCAGCAAAACCGTGTCAACACATTTTATGATGGTTTCCAGAGAGTCCGTTTTAAGGATGTACCCGTTAAATGCACCTTTAAGTGATGATCTGATAATGCGTGGCTCTGAGTGGCTGCTGAGTGCTACAAACTTACACTTAGGATGGTTTTTTGCAAGAACTGCTACCAACTCGCGGCCATCTTCAGTGCCAAATTCTATATCAACAAATGCAAATGAGATATTGTGAATTTCTAATAAGTTTCTTGCCTCACTACCATTCTCTGCAATGAATATTTCAGCTACTCTATCACAGCTTTTTTCTAATAAGGCTGCCAGACCCTCTGCAAATACCCGATGGTCGTCAGCTATTAATATGTTTATCTTATTGCTCATTACTTATTAGGTACAGATACCATTATTGTAGTTCCTTCATTTACAGTGCTATCAATGTCAATCAGCCCGTCAAGGATGTTTATATTCTCTTTTACGGAAGAAAGCGTCTCAGGGTTGTATAAAATAGCTTCAGTCATCCCCTTACCATCGTCATTTACCGTGATGTTCACCTGTTCTTCATTAATTATTAAGTCTACAGTAATGCTCATAGCATCACTATGTCTCAACGCATTACCTACCAACTCCTGCATTATTCTGAATATCAGTAACTGCTTTTCTGCCGGTAGTTTCAGTTCACCCTTCTTCACTACATGTACTTCGGTATGCGCTTTGCCGGCAGGCATGCCTTCAAGATATTCTTTTACTGCTTCTGCAAATCTGTTTCTTATAGACGGGGCAGGGTGGAGGTTGTGAGATATTCTTCTGGTTTCTTTATGTGCGGCGTTGGCCATGGCCGCAAGCGATGATAACTTTTCTTTAGATCCATTGTCTTCCGTCTCAATACTTTCTATGCCCATTTTTATCACTGAAAGTTCATTGGCTATACTATCGTGTAGTTCCCGAGCTATTCTTTTACGCTCTTTCTCTTCTCCTTCAACCGATGCATTTAGTATTTGTAGTCGCTTCTGCTCATATAGTTGTTCTAACTTATGCTTACTCCTCATACGTACTAAAATTATGATGAGTATCAATAATGCAACTGCGAATACCAGGAGTGTGAGGTATAGGTTGCGTTTATACAGCAGGTTAGACTGTTCCTGCATGATCAGTTTATTCTGGGCTATCTCTTTATCCTTCTTTTCAGTTTCGTACTTAGTACGTATCTCGTTGACGATCTTTTTGTTTTCGCTCTTAGTGATCTCTTTGTTGAGTTCATATGCTTTATACAGATATTGGTATGCGTCCTTGTGTCTGCCAAAGTGGTTAAGTATGTTGCTGTATGTGAGGTAGAATTTTATCCTCTCCGGTGCCCTGCTCGATCTGCTGATGGACGATAGTAGCTCTTCCGCTATTTGCCTTGCTTCAGCATACTGCCTGTTTTTGAAATAAGCTTCCATCAGCCCGGTTTTAGCCATGGTAAGGTAATACCTGTCTGATATTGTATTAGCTACTTCTATAGTTTGTTTGAAGTAGTAAATGGATGAATCGTATAGTTGCTTATGCTGGTAAATACTACCTAGTATTCCGGCTGCTTTTGCAATACCATCTTTGTTCTTGAGTTTGTTACTCAGTGCTAGAGCTTTTGTTGAGGTGCTGATAGCAGTTGTAGTGTCTCCGAAGTTAAGCTGCACAAAAGCCATCATACCAAGAGTTGTAGCTACATTGTTACTGTTATTATACTTTTTAAATGTACGATACGCATTTTTTAATATTGTATCAGCACTTTCAAAATCACTTAGTTGTATATATATGTTGGCTACATTCACTTTCACAACAGCAGCATTTACTTCATTCCCCATCTGCTCGCTGATCTTTATAATTTGCATGTAATTGTTGATAGCCTGTTCGTAGTTGCCCTTATGCCTGTAGGCAACTGCCAACATGCTGATGAATGCTATTTCATTCTCTTTATTGCTATCAGCTTTTGCTTGTTCAATACCAAGGCTTGCATAATATGCAACTGAATCGGGTTGCCCTATGCGTAAGAAATACCTGCCCTTAGTATATACTATTTGCATTTCTGAAGACGCAGAAGAATAGACTTTTTTCAGGCTATCAAGACAGTTGAAATATGTTGACTTATCTGTTGAAAAACATTTCTTTAATTCTTTATCAGGTATCTCATCCTGTGCTATTACATTGCTTGTAAGTAGAAGAAAAATTGCAAGTGTTGTATAAAACCAATACTTAGTGCATGGAGCCATAAAGTGCGCTAATCAATTCAATACTAATATATTAATTAAGGTTTACAATAGTGCGTCTGTTTTGTTTAACAATTCTACTGCATCTATGTTATATATGTAAGCGTATCTTAGTTTAAATAAAATATTATGTGGCAGAAAGTAACCAATAAAGAACAGCTACAGAATTTGCAATCTGAAGACGTACTGATCAAATATCCGGTAGACGGAAATGTTGCGGACAGTTTTGATAATGCTAATCCTGAGAATATATCACCGCGAATAGTAACTGGTATCAATGCAACTGAAGAAAAATTAGTTTTAGGTTTTATACAAAGCCAACAGCGCAAGCATCCGATATTGGGTATGTACCGAAGTGTACTGGCCCCTGTAGAAAAGACTTATTATGACCTGATAGCAGAACGCATCTGGTGGGTGTTTAAAGAAGAATAAAAAAGCCACCATTCAGGTGGCTTTTGCTACTATCATAAATTAATGTTTCCAGAAGTCCTTCTGAGTTATGATCGGTCTTTCTGTTAATAGTTGCCTTTTTTCGTCAAAAGAAATTTTATAAAAGTTAGCTTGGTTGTAACCACTATTTACTTCATTATGCGTGCATTCACAGTAGTAAAAATGAAACAGACCGTCATTGCCATTGTTGTCTTCTTTAAGGGTAGTATATATTTGTACCCTGTTGTTTATTTTACATTGGGTATTGTCTGCTTTTTTATTGAAATAATGCTTTTGCTTAGTTACAACATCATAAATAATAACCTTATCGGCATATAGCATGGAATAGCTGTTCATATCAAAACAGTTCCTCCCGCCATCGTCGCAAGCCATACAAATAAAAAAATTGTCTTTCCCATATTGTATATAGTATGCTTGCTCACCTAACAATCGCTCACCTTTTGAGTTAATAAGTGTCATGCCCGGAAATTGTTTAGTGGGGTCATATAGGTCTACCAAAATGATGTTGGCAGGTGTGTCAATTCCTTTAGCCCATTGGTTGTAACTGTGTTTGTACTCAGTTGAGCTCATGATAGTATCGCCTGCTTCGTTAAAGAATAGCGTATAGCAAGTGCCATTATCACATATCTGTTTGCTAAACAACTTTGACTTTGTGTTGTCTTTTTTGCTCATTATTTTCGTTGCTAAAGTCTGTGTTCCCGCTGGAGGAGTCCATGTTGAGGTATTGGAAGTATTATTGATCACCACATTTGTAGACTTATTTTTTTCAAGAGCTTCTTTATTTTCTTTAATGCTCTGTTCAGCATTAGCTTTGTTCTGTGCAGCTACCTTTTCAGCATTAGCTTTATCTATCTTTTCCTGTGCCAGTTTTTTGGTCTTCTCTTCTTCCTGTGTGATTTTACTACACGCTTGGCAACCACATTCAGAGCTGGTTTTTGCAGATGTGCCGACTTCTGGCCCTTTTTTGTAAAATCTGCATTTGCTACAATTGGTATTGTGTTCTTGCGCAAAGCATAGCAATGCACAGAAAAATAGTACTGCACACAGCAGCATAATTCTTGATAGCATATATCAATTTTATTTTAAGAGTTAACTGTTGTTAAAGTGGTAATAATTAAAGCAGGAGTGAGGGTGCCTTAATCATCTAATACAGAATAGCGTTTCCGGGCATACAGAAGTATAAGGTGAGTTGCTTGCATATGCTTTCTCTGTTTTGGCATTTAAGGGTAATGATTAATTGAAATTAATTCAGTAGGTTGAAATAATGTACTTTTTTGTATGTTTTTTAATTACAAAAAGCCACCCGAAAGGGTGGCTATAGATATATGTAATACTATACAGTGTATTATTTCTGAGTAGCTGTATATACAACGTCTACAGAGTAAGTGCCTGCAGGGTAATTGAATCCCGGAGTTGCTTTGTACTTGATAGCAAATGTCTGGTTACCACCACGGCTACCGCTCTTTATCAGATCCTGATCAGTGTTTGTTAAGCTGTTAAAAGCAGTTGCTGAGAAAGGAGCTACAATAGAGCCACCAGTACTATTATTACTTACCATCAGATTAAGCACACCTTTCACGGGCATTACAGGAGCAGGGTTTGTGTTACCTGAGTAAGTAAAATCAGAGGCGTTAGCTTTAACCGTTACATCGAAGTCTTTATTTGAGCGTACCTTAAGTTGCTGGTCTTTACTTTCTACACCGCTTGCATAATCATTTACTGAGTTGAAAGGAATGTTGACATCAGCACCTGTTTTGTTGCCACTACCGGTAAATGTGATCTCGATAGCATTATCTAGCTTAAGATTTACTGTTTGTGAAGCAGACTCAGATTGGTTTGAACTTTGAGCGTTAGCTGCGATTGTTGCTGTTGCGAATACTGCGATTACGATTACTTTTTTCATTTTTTTTGTTTTTTAATTGTTTAAAAAATTGTGTTTTTTGTTTTTGTTGATACAAAAGTAGCATTGCAACTTCCCCTTGCAGGGAAGTATTCGGAGTTTGGTAGCAATCTTTCGGAGTTTGGTAATTATTGTAGACCTAAGCGGTTTTTTAGTATTGGCCTGAAGGATCTGCTTATAGGAATTACATGGTCCTTTATTACTAATGTAGCTTCATCTACATCTACTATTTTAGATAAATTGACGATATAGCTTCTATGCACCTTCTGGAAACGTGACTCAGGCAAGCTCTTCTCTAACTTTGAAAGTGTAGAGTGTATGATGAGCTTAGATTTGTCTGTCATATACAGGCACATATAGTCCTCTCTGGTTTGTGCAAACAACAGGTCATCAAAGGCTACTCGTATAAACTTGCCTTCAGACCTTACAAACATATCTTCACGTTCAGTTATATCTACTTTTTTGCTCTTCTCATATCTGTCTATCGATTTTGACAGGCGGGCAAAGTTCACAGGCTTTACCAAAAAGTCTAGTACTTCATACTCAAAAGCCTCAATGGCATAGTCAGGGTTGCTGGTAGTTAATATAATGCCGGGCAGCTCTTTGGTAGTAGAAAGAAATTCAAAGCCCGATAGTTCAGGCATTTCAATATCTAAGAAAATGAGATCAATCTTATTATCTGCCAAATACTTTTTAGCGTCAAAAGCTGATTCAAAAGATTCGGCCAGTTCAATATTATCAAATTTATCCAGTAAGAATTTGATTGACTCCCTGGCCATGCTGTCATCGTCTACTACTATCGCATTGATCATTGTCTTAATGCTTCATTTAATTTTTCTACAGCATTGTTGGCTGCAGCAAGATCATTTAATAACAATACAACCTCATCAGTAAAACCATTTAACGAGCCTTGTTCCTTAAGTCTTACCTCCATGCTTTTGAAATGCTCTGTAAATTGCGGCAGCCCGACCATTACAAAGTTTGGTGCCACCTTATGTATCCATCGTACAAGCTCTTCATAGTTTTCTGACTGTAGTAAAGCATTACCTTTCTCTAATTCGCCAGTTATCATGCCAAGATAGAACCGTACCATTTGTTGAGCATAATCTTTCTCGTTCTGATAAAAAGCGTTTAATGCTTTTTTGTCGATGATCTCCGGCAAGTTAAGTGTGCTAAAAATAGAATGGCTGACAGGCTCGTCAGGTATTATTATATGTATGTGTTGCGTTATAAAACCAAAGAGCGCATCAGGAGTAAAAGGTTTGGTCAGGTGGTCATCCATTCCGGCCTCTCTAGACTTACGTTTTTCGTCCAGTAAAGCAGATGCTGTTAAGGCCAATATCTTCGATTTGCAGTTGGGGTTGTACTTGTCTGACCGTATTTTTATAGCTGCCTCGTAGCCGTCCATAATAGGCATGTGCATATCCATTAATATAATATCATACTTTTCTAACTCCGTCATGTCAACCGCCTCCTGCCCGTTACGTGCAATCTTAAAATATACTTCCCACTGATTGAGTATCGTCTCAATATATTTCAGGTTCAGATCGTTGTCTTCAGCTATAAGTATCTTAATATTACTCAAGCTTCTTTTGTCATTTGTAATGATAGATTCCTTTTCTGTCCCTAAACCTTCTTTAACCTTTAAAGTGAAAATGAAACTCGCTCCTTTCCCTTCATCGCTTTCTACATATATTGTTCCGCCATGCAGCTCTATCAATTTTCGGGAGATGGTCAATCCAAGCCCTGTACCTCCGTATTTACGACTTGTTTCCTTTGTTTCCTGTTTGTAACGGTCAAATATCAGGGGTATCCTTTCTTTCTTTATGCCAATACCTGTATCTGCTACTTCAAATAGTAATAGCAGATAATCATCAAGTTGATCTGCAAGGCTTACACTAATTGATATACGCCCGTTTTGGGTAAACTTGATAGCATTGTAAAGAAGGTTGTAGAGTATTTGATTAATGAAGTTCTTATCTGCTAAGATATGAGTGGGAATATCATTTGAAATATGGTAGGTTAATGTATTTCCTCTTTCTTTAACTCTGAAATCAAGCGTTTTACATAGCATGGGTATAGCTAGGTTCAGATCAACATCACTCTCCACTACGTCTATTTCTCCGGCTTCGATTTTCGATATGTCCAATACGTCGCTTATCAATCCGTGTAGGGTGTCGGCAGCATAACGTATGTCTTCCACATAGCTTTCCTGTAGGTTATCAAGTTGAGTTGTGTTTAACAGATTAGCCATGCCTAAAATGGCATTAAGAGGTGTGCGTATCTCATGGCTCATTTGCGCCAGAAAATCTTTTTCAGCTTGTTGAGCATTAAGTGCAGCTTCTTTAGCCGCCTCTAATTCTTCCTGTAATTTCTTTTGTAGTGTTATGTCTCTGGCAACAGCGGTTACTTCTATATTGTCAGGGTCTGAATAGTTTATCTGCACTCTTTGACCAAGCCAAAAAACTTCTCTGTTTTTTGCATGAACCGGAAACTCTAAATAACTCGTAGTGATCTTTTGGTTCAACATGTCTATATAGAACGCTCTTACCTCTTCTATCTTATGTTCACATACAAGTTCTGTATAATGCTTGCCGATAAGCTCTTCCATCTCATAGCCTAAAATTTTATAGGTGACCGGATTTACATAAGTGAAATGTCCTTCAACATCAGCATTGTAAATGATATCTCCTGCAGATTCTACTAAATTCTGGAATTGTTTTTTACTGTCTGCAAGTTCCTTTGTTCTTTCTTCAATTGTATGCTCCAAAGATAGATTGAGCTGCTGCAACTGTTCATTACTGTGAAAAAGCTCCAGGGCTTTTTTCTCTAATATAGCCTCTGCCTCTTTCCTTGCTGCAATTTCTCTCTGCAGCCTTCTTTGTAGTATTTCTATTTCAGTTGACACTACTTAATAGTAAATTTTACGTTACTACCATCATTATCTATATATTCTACCTCTATTGTTTTCTCTTCTTCAAAATGCTCAAGTGTTTTCTCTATAAGACCATATGCAAGGTCAGACATTTTACGTTCTGAATTATAAGTCATAACAAGAGTATTTGGTTCCGGGCGTTCGGTTTTAAATTTAGGCAACTGAGCATCAGGGTATAGCTTTGCTACTTCAATATGAATATAACTATCAATTGATTCTAAAAAGCTGAATGCAGTATGCTTAGGGTCAAAGAATTCAGAATAGTTATTATAGAAAACATCAAATAAATACCTGCCAAAAGTTCTTAAAGCGGTACTAACCTCAATTCCTTTATGTTGAGCATAAGAAATAACCATTGCAACGATCTCACTATGAGGATAGGTACCAACAGCTGTGTACACACCTCCACTTTCAGGTTTTACATCCAACAGTATTTTATCAACTATTTCATAACCATCTTCTTCTTCGATCATTTCCAGAAACTTTGTAAAAACTATTCCTTTCATGTATGTGCTTCATTTAAAGAATAAGATACTATTTATTGTTTATACCATCGGTGCTATTTGCTTAGGACGTTCTTTATTGATCGTATAAATTGAATTCTACTAGTTCTCTACTCCCATTAATGAACAACAAATAGTATTTTGCAGTAAATATCACTACTGTATGAAATGGCAGAAGATCAGATCTATTGAACAACTTGAAAAGTTACATGAAGGTAGCCTGGTTGCTTTATACCCCCTACATGGCGGATATAAAGAAGAGTTTGATGAGGCTGATGCTTCTAACATTGTACAGCGATTAATATCTGTTAACGAGGTAGAAAATGCGCAACTCATTATGAGTACGTTACAGCGCAAAGAAGAATCTCATACCATTACATCTGCACGTATGGGTAGCCTTGTGTTAGACAGAGGTTACATAAGCTATGCACGCCTGATAGAAGAGGGTGTTTGGTGGATGCCTGAATAGTCCTTCTCTTTTTACCGGCAGTTTCCCGCAAATTTCAATCAAAATTTAAGGTTGATGTACAACTTTGTATTACAAATTTCATTACATTTATAATGAATATTATATGTTTTTAACTGAAAGTTAGTTTATTAACCAAAAGTTTAACCTATGAAGAAAATTACTCTCTTTTGCCTATCGCTAGCCATATCAGGTATATTAAATACTGCTCATGCACAGTATTGTACCGTAGGTTATGCAACAACGCCTTGTGCTACATCTATTATAGAGGTGAGTACAGCCAACGGTACTACCAACTTTACCAATGCTACCACTTGTGGTAATAATGGTTACACCGATTACACGACCAATACAGGTATATTAGTTGCGCAGGACGCAGGAAAAACCGTAAACGTAACTGTAAGGATACCATCAAGTACAATGCCCGATTATTCAGGTAAGGTGAATATATATGTAGACTGGAACCAGAATCAGGTTTTTGAACCCAATGCTACAATACCTGAACTGATGGTGCCTCAGGCAGGGCATTACTTAGTTAATTCAGCTAATAGTAGCCAGCTATCTATTACCATACCTGTATATGTACCTGAAGAAGCTAAAGACGGCCTTACACGTATGCGTGTGCAATTAGCATCGCAAGGCTCGGTATTTACAACCCCATTAGGCCCTTGTGGAACACAGGGGGCTTTCGGTGAAACAGAAGATTATAACTTTGATGTAAATAATCCTTGCCTGCCGCCGAATGTTATTTCTATAACTGACATCACTGATAAGTCGGTGAAAATAGCATGGACTGAGAAGAAGAACGCAGTATTATACGAATACCTGGTGAAGCAAGACCCGACTGTACCGCCAATGGGGCAGGTAGGTTTCAACTTTACTACAGACGAAATGGTAGACCTCAACAATCTTAGTTGTGGCGAGAAGTATTATGTATTCCTGCGTTGTATATGTGACTCAAGCGGATCTGCGCAAAACTGGGATATATCAGACTGGAAGATCGACTCTTTTACAGTATATGAGTGTTGTTATAACCCTAATGTAATGATAGAGAACGTTACAAGCACTACCATCCAATTCAGCTGGGCTCCGGTGCCAACCAGTCATAAATATGAGTATGCGGTAACCACAAGCCCGATTCCACCGCAAAGTGGAAGTTTCACTACCAGTACAAGAATTTTGCAGCAGGGACTACAGCCCAAAACAACCTACTTTGTGCACGTAAGGAGCTTCTGTAGCCCAACACCTTTCTCAAGCTGGGAGTCTAAAGCAGACAAAACACTCAAGGCGCTTTCTGTAGAAGAGCTGGCGCAAGGTGCCTTCAGCATCACAGCATATCCTAACCCGGTTGGTGATGTACTGAATGTAAATATAGAAGGGCAAATTGCAGACAACGCACAGCTACAGCTTACAGATATTACCGGCAAGGTATTATACAGCACAAATGTAACCACAGAGCAGGTGTCGATCAATACAGCTGAGCTGCCAAAAGGTATTTATATGGTTCGCTATGCTGACGAGCAGCAGAACAGAACGATCAAAATATCCAAATAGTAAAACTAACTGCTATAAACCACCCTAAATTAAAAGAGCTACTTTTCAGTAGCTCTTTTGTTATGTATACAGAATGTTCTTATCTCAGGTCAACTTCTGAAGCACCGGGGAACTCTTTTTTAGAGAAGCTGAAAAGCTCGTCCTTCAGTGGAATATTGGTTTTGTAATTGGTAAGTGTATAACGGTATTGGTTGCCGTTCTTCTCCCATATCTGCCCGCCAACAATGGTATTGTCCTCCTTATCTATTGCCAATTCAACTTTGCTGAACTGCTTATCGCTGCTGCGGGGTTTCAGTTCTATTACATGACAGGTTTTGCCTTCTATCTTGCGTAGACCTGCGTACTTGTAATTATACTCCTTATCATAAAAGTTGGTGAGCAACTTGGCAGGCGATAATGTTTGCGAGTTAGCATCATAATCCGTTACCTGCACCTCGTTTACCTGCTTCAGGTAAGTCCATGAGGTTTTGTTGTCCGTCATCATCACCATTTCTTTATTGTTGATGTCTACACGGTACTTATCACCTTTCATCAGGAAAGTGCCTTTTTTCTTGTCGTTCACGCCGCCGCCCAATAGCTCGAGGGTAAAATCTGTTTTCAGTGTTTTTACGCTTTTCAGCTTTTTGTTGGATGCGTCCAGTATGTCTTTGGCCTTCTTCTCAGTTTGTGCCAGTGCCGGAAGTGCTATAACCGTCAGCGCCAGCGTTAAAATGGTCAGTATATTTCTCATCTCTATTTTTAACTATTAACAATAAATACGGCGTATCGTTTAACAGGGTTGCAAAGGTAATGCCGATAAACCTAAAAGTTATGTTATAGTGCGAATTAATGTTTTTGTTAATGTGATATTGCTCCTCATTTCTTGTTCTCTATGATCTTTCTTTGTGCGCACAATGAAAGATCGAAAGAAATGCGCCGCTACCTAAAGCTTCAGCGGTAGCGGGTGTAGCCATGATAGACTTTTGCGCCTTGGCTCTGCCTGACTGATATTCATTGATGGTTTCATGGTGTTTTGAGGTATAAAATGTTCCGTTTTGTTCTGTATGGGGGAGGGGGTTAGTCCCGTCCTTTTGATGTCATTCCGGCCTGCGAGCCGGAATCTAGAGTAATGTATATGTGTTTTGTTCTGTTTTGTTCCACCCGTGGTACCCCCCCTTGTATGTTACATCCCTCTGTGTCTCCCTTCTAAGGGAGAATGAGCCGTTGCCTGCCCGCCAGCAGCGGGGCAAGATCTGCAGGGCCGATGCCTCGAAACTCCTTCCCTGTCATTAGGGAAGGTGGCCCCGCTTTTAGCGGGGACGGAAGGGTAATTTTGTTCCCCCGCCGCTGGCGGGGTTCCGAGGCACCCCCTCCCTTGCTACTCCCGAATAACCCCGATACCTGTCGGGATAGGACAGACTCCTCTCTATAGGAGAGGGTAGTAAACGCGCAATGACGGACGTTTTACTATAGCAAATATACGCTTTTTTAATGATTTGATAAAAGGTGTGTGTGTTTACCCCCAACCCCCTAAAGGGGGCTAGAAGGATGTAGTAAGGGTGTTTTACCCGTTTACTTTGTTGCAGTGGCAGGCATCGGGAGAATGTGTGCAGGTTTCCCCCTTCTAAGGGGGAGTGAGGGGGATGTTTTTAAGCAGTGATAAAGGGTGTTCGTGTGTGTTTACCTCCAACCCCCTAAAGGGGGCTAGGAGGATGTAGTAAAGGGTGTTTTACCCGTTTACTTTGTTACGGGGGTTGAGTATCTTGTGAGGATATTCGCATAAAATGGAGTTGAAACTCATAAAACCACGTAACGCCACTAAACATTTATTGAAGCTGCGCCCTGAGCGAAAAGAGGTAGACAGCTTCAAGGAAAATCTTAATCGCCTGCTGGGGCAGATTGATGATAAAAAGAGCGAGGAGAACCAGAAAAATAATATCCGCGATTTTTTACTGGATACGTATTATAAAGCTAAGAATGAAGTAAACACCAAAGAGCGTGCTGACCTTGTCATTCATTCCGGTAAGGATGGTGATACCCCAGTAAGTGTACTGATAGAGACCAAACGCCCCACCAACAAATCAGAAATGATTGCCGAAGGAAAGCTGAATGTAAAGGCCTTCCATGAAATAGTGCTGTACTTTTTGCGCGAATGGTTCGAGAAGAAAAACCTCGAGGTTAAGTATGCCATCATCACCAACGTAAATGAATGGTACATAATAGATGCTAAATACCTTAAGAGCATATTTGTTGATACTAAGTTCTTTGTAAGGCAATACGATAAGTGGCGAAAAGGCCAAACCACTGCTTCTACCAACGACGTGTTTTACAAAGATATATTAGCACCCTTCATTGAATCACATGAAGGCGAAATAGAGGCGGTTTACTTCAATATCAATGATTATAAGAAAGAGCTAAAGGATAGTGATAAAGACAACGATCGTAAGTTGTTGTCGCTGTACAAATTACTAAGCCCTTATTACCTTTTGCGAGAGCCTTATGCCAACGATAGTAACAGCCTTAATAAGGGGTTTTATAACGAACTGTTGCACATCGTAGGTGTAAAAGAGCAAAAAGAAAAAGGCAAAGCCGTGATAGATCGCCTGCCTAAAGGCGAGCGTAACTATGGCAGCCTGCTGGAGAACGCTTTGGACAGGTTAGAAACGGAAGACCCGCTTGGCAGGGTTGAAAACCTAAGCTTGTATGGAAACAGTTATAAAGAACAGCAATTCAACATTGCACTGGAGCTGTGTATCACATGGGTCAATAGGGTGCTGTTTCTGAAACTGTTGGAAGGGCAGTTGCTCAACTTTCATAAGGGTGAAAAAGCCTACCGTTTTCTGCATATCGAGTTCATCAAAAACTTCGATATGCTGTACAAGCTCTTTCATGATGTGCTGGCTGTAGATATTGACAATCGTAAAGCAAGCCTCGCTGAGAAATATAAGCACATTCCGTACCTCAACAGTTCACTGTTCGATTTTAGCCCGCTTGAAGCACAAACACTGAAAGTAAGTTCGCTGGAGATGGGGGCAGAAATGCCTGTGTCTGACAAGACAGTGCTTAAAGACGAAGTAGGAAAAGGTGAAAAGCTGGACACGCTGGAATACCTGTTCCGTTTTCTGGATGCTTACGACTTCAGCAGTGTAGACAAAGAGGATATACAGGAAGATAAGCGAGGGCTTATCAATGCATCGGTACTGGGTAAGATTTTTGAAAAGATAAACGGCTACAAAGACGGTTCTATTTTTACGCCGGGCTTCATAACCATGTACATGAGCCGCGAGGCACTGCGCCGCGCCGTAGTGCAAAAACTGAACGAGCATTACGACTGGGACTGCGAAGAATACAGTGACCTGCACAACTACCTCAACATTCGTAAAGCGAAGGATGTACTGATTGCCAACAGTGTAATTAACAGCCTGAAAATATGCGACCCGGCAGTGGGTAGCGGGCACTTTCTGGTATCGGTAATGAACGAGCTGATAGCCATAAAAAGTGACCTGGGGCTGCTGGCAGATGAAAACGGGCAGCTACTGAAAGACTATACGGTAGAAGTGGTAGACGATGAATTGATAGTGATCAACTATGAGGGTGTGCCCTACAGCTACAATCCAAAGGACGATAAAAGCCTGCGCATACAAAAAACTTTATTCCACGAGAAACAAACTATAATAGAGAATTGCCTGTTTGGGGTAGACATCAACCCCAACAGCGTAAAAATATGCCGTCTGCGCCTGTGGATAGAGCTGCTGAAAAATGCCTACTACAAAGAAGAAGGTGTGCTGGAAACCTTGCCTAATATTGACATTAATATAAAGGTGGGCAACAGCCTGCTGAGCCGCTTTGCACTGGACGACGACCTGAGCGAAGCATTTAAGGCGCAAAAGTATAGCCTTGAGACCTATAAGGTACTGATAGATACCTACCGCCACAGCCGCAACCATAAAGAGAAAGACGAACTGCTGAAGCTGATAGAAGATATAAAAAGCGAATACACCCAAACTATCTTTAAGAAAGACCCCCGCCGTAAAAAGATAGCCGACCTGCGCGGGCAACTGGTGTTGGCCAAAAACAAGTACAACCTGTTTGGAGAAAAGTTAAGTGCAGACAAGCAGGAACTGGAAGAGAAACGGCTAAAAAAACTACTGGCGCAAAAAGAAAAAGAACTGGAAGAAGCAGAGAGTGGTGTGATGTATAAAAACGCCTTTGAATGGCGTTTTGAATTTCCTGAAGTATTGGATAAGGATGGCAACTTTATTGGCTTTGATGTGGTGATTGGTAATCCGCCTTACGGATTACTACAGCCTCATAACACCAATGCCGATTTATTAGAATATTACAGGACGAAGAATACATTGCTAAATTTCAAGTTGGATTTGTTCCATCTTTTCATACAGAAAGCAGTACAGATATGTAAGCATAATAAATCAATTTACTTGATAATACCTTCTTCAATACTTAATAATGTGTATGTTGAAAACTTACGCAAATGGTTGATGAATAATACTGCAATTAATTCTATTGCCTTGACTAAGGAAAGAGTTTTTGAGGATGTTGATGTCCACACTTGTGTTATTCAACTTTTCAAAGAAGCAGATGCTGAAAATAGAGATACTAACATAATTAAGGTAACTACTCACCTAGAAAGATTAAAAGAAAAAAAAGAGTTGGATTACAATACTATTACTCAAGGTGATTTCAGGAAAAATCCTGGTTTAATATGGAATTTACTAATTAACGATTCAAACATAAATATTATTAATGCAATTCAAGTAAGTTCAACCAAATTAGAGAATATCGCCAAAATTAACAGAGGGTTAATTACAGGTAATAAGGGACAGTATTTTTCAGTTGAAAAAAAATCGGAATCATATAAAAAAATCCTAGCGGGTGCAGATATTAACAGGTACTACATCAATAATGATTTGGGCTATGTGTTATTTAAACGCCCGAAAAGTGCTGGTGGAAGCTGGGATGAAAGTGTTCACTTTGCCCCATTTAAAGTATTGATAAGGCAAATTGGTGCTTCTCCAACTGCTACACTTATCACTGAACCAATTGCTATTACTGGTAATGTTTTTTCAATAATTCCAAGTGATGTCAATGCAGGGAAATATATTTTAGCAATATTGAACTCAAGGCTAATTAAATACTTCTGGCAAGTGAGCTTTTCAGATTTTAAAAATTCATTTCCTCAAGTAACTATATTTAGTTTAAAACAAATTCCAATATATAATGTCAGCAATGTTGATGACGAAAAAGTTAGAGATAATATTGTTAGTGTAGTTGACAAAATACTAGCTACCAAAGCAAAAGACCCTGAGGCAGATACTACAGAATTGGAGGCTGAGATAGATCAGTTAGTATATCAGCTTTACGGCCTTACCGAAGAAGAAATAAAAATTGTAGAGGGCGGTTAAATAAGCAACGGGCAGCAATGCTACCCGTTGGGTGGGCCGGCCCGCAGGTCGGCCCGATTGTAAGATATGAAATAAGGGTAACAACGTTACCCTTATTGGGTGAACCGGCCCGCAGGCCCGTCCTGAAAAATTATAATAAGCAGGTACTGTTATAATAACTTCGGGCAATATACATTACCCGAAGTGTGGTAAGACCCGCAGGCCTATCCACTACAAAATTACTGATAATCTTTCAATCTGATAGTTGCAGGCGTACAACACTTGCAAAGACAGAAGAAGCAATACAGATTGTTGAGGGCGGGTAGGTGCATCCCCTCTGTATCTGCCTTTTTACATCCCCCTGCCTCCCCCGAATGTTTCGGGGTCGGCTTCCCCCTTCTAAGGGTAACTATATACCAGTTGGGACAGGGTTAGGCAAATAAAAAAGCCTGCTATTTTGCAGGCCTCCAAGTTTCTTTAAGCATTGCCATTTCTTTATCTCTGTCATTTTCATCTATATATTGCCATTCTATTTTTTTAGTCATCCCTGCAACCTTAATTTGAATAATATAGTATGGCTCGTAATATTTAGGCGTGATAGCAACAATATCTTTTGTGTCTATTGAGTCCCCTTTTGTTAACTCAGGGAAATATATTGTTGATTTCTTACCACCAAAAGACATTTGCACCATATCCTCAAAAGTGCCGTCATACTTCACTTTTTCCTCATACTTATCCGAACGTTTTTTGCTTGTATTATCGTCTTTCTCTTTAGTCATATAGTGCAAATTTACGCCATATTTGGCAGGATAATTGTATCTTTGTAATTAACAAAACAACCCCGACACTATTGCTCCTAATGAGAGAGCGCAAGTGCCGAGTTCGCAGCACATATATTGATGCTGCTATTGTTCCAACGTTATATCATTTGTCCGCTTGCTTGTCAAGCGGATTTTGGTTTTAATGGTATTGTTTTGCTGGCTTTAGGCGATACATTGATTTCGTCTTTTATATTGAAGTAATGATTGAAATCTGTAGGATTTATTGATAATGTAGATAACATGTCTTTCTTAGTATATCCTAACTGAGTTTCGTACACTTCTAAAACTTTATTCAGTATAGTAGGTTCATCTAAATCAACTGTGCCTCTTTCTTTTTTCCTTTCACCGTTCCTACTAAGTTCAACATACAGATACTGATATTTATCTTTATTAATAGCTTCAATATCTTTAGCCCTCCTTATGATTGCAGCTTTAGAAACTTTCCAATAAGTTTTCAAATAACTTAGTTGTGAGAATTTTAAATCTAACAGATCATATCTGCACTCTAAATAAGGCATTAAAAACTCTCCTGCAAATTCATTCGCCTCTGCTTCCTCGTCCTGATAATGTGGTAACGGACTGTACGGAATATGAGCTATGAGATGGCATAACTCATGGGCTATCGTGAAGCGTTTTCTGTCATTAGGCATAGAGCTATTGACAAATATAATTGGATGTCCTTTGTCCGTAAATAATGTTATCCCGTCAAACTTCTCTATATCTGTATTTATAAAATATACAATAACACCTGCTGCTTCAAGAACTTTAACCAGGCTTTTAATTGGCCCAACAGGAAGTTTTAAGAACTCCCTCAACCTTACTGCTGCTTCAGAAGCGCTCAAATTATCTGAAATCCTATATTTTGGTAAAGCAAAATCAGGTATATCAATACTATCCAATAGGTCATCTACTAACATGCGCGCTATGTTTAATCGCGCTTCAAGTACCATCAATTTCTTTTTTGGTGTAGAAACACGCTTACGATAATAAAAACTTGATATAGGTGTTCTGATGCCTTCTTTATAAAAGAATGAAGTAGGATAACCTAATACCTGCGCAATATTATCTAAAACTTCAAGGGATGGTTTTAATAGCCCTTTTTCCATTTTAGAATAATTGCCTTGATTAAGGTTAGGAATATTAGTGACAAGTTCACTTTGTGTTATACCCCTTGACTCTCTAGCAAGTACTAATAATTGGTTATTTACTTCTGTCATATATTATTTTGCTTTCTTTTTTTGTTTAACAACTACTTCAACAACTGGTTCAATGTCATTTTCATAAGTATTACGTTCATAAGTTTTAGGCTGTATAGAGGTCAAATCAGACTCCCATATTACCTTTCCGTTTTTTACACATACTGCATAGTAGTCCTTAATAACAGTTAGACCTTTTGTAGCAGTATAGCCAATATAAATTACAGGTATAGGCTCTTCATTTATGCAAGCGATCTGTGAAACTAACTCTTTTGATTTATCAGTGTGATTATACTGCGGTAAGAGTTGTTTGTCAAGTTTCTTAACATAACATTCATATTTATTATCTAAATCCAAATAATAGCTACCCCTACCTGTATCTTTAACATAATGAGGAAATTCTTTACTAATTAAATCAATAATATTCCCATTCATTGTGTTTGCTGCCCAATTTCTATTGATAGCCATTTTAGACTTTTTCTTACGCTCTTCATCCATAGATCTAAATGCCATGTCCATTAGTATAGGCATTCGAGTTAATAAGTTTTGATACTCATTTTCAAACCTTGTTTGTTCCGGTAAAGGTCGTTTTAGATGTTTGTTTTTGTCGAATAAAAGTGTACTTTTGTTTAACATTTCGCGTCTTTAAAAAGATTAAAAAATAGCCTCTGTTCCAGCAGGGGCTTTATTATGAAACAAACATACATAATTTAACTCAAATTATTGTACATAATATTTCAAAAATATTGTGCAATATATTAGGTGTATAATGGGACAAATCGTATATTTGTATCACAACGCCTATAAAATGCAAAGCCAATTCAAGAATTTACAGCAACTATTAGACTTCTTTAAGGACGAGGAATTTTGTAAAGAGTGGTACGCTCAACAGCGTTGGGGTGGTACTCCTGCATGTCCTCATTGCGGTTGTGTTGACCCTTACAAAACTAACAGGGGTTACAAGTGTCGTGAAAAGACCTGTCACAAAAAGTTCTCTGTGACTGTGGGTACAATCTTTGAAAACTCTAAAATCGGTCTTCGCACTTGGTTTGCTGCTATGTTCTTGTGTACTACATCTAAGAAGGGTGTTAGCTCTGTGCAATTATCAGAGACATTAGGAATTACACAGAAGTCGGCTTGGTTTGTATTACATCGCATTCGTGAAATGCTAAAGGATAACAATAACGAGCCTCTGACAGGTGAAGTTGAGATAGACGAAACTTACATAGGTGGCAAGGAAAAGAACAAGCATAAATCTAAGAGGATTAACCAAACTGGCATGAACACAAAAACGCCTATGGTAGGTCTGTTACAACGTAACGGTAATATGGTATTACGTGTTATCAAAGCAGGTACTGCAAACGGTGTAACAATAAAACCTATTGTACGTGAAGTGGTAAGTAAAGAGGCTACTATATATACTGATGGCTTTGGTGCTTATAAGCACTTAGATAAAGAGTATGCTTCACACGGCATAGTTGAGCATGGTAACGGTGAATATGTAAAAGGTGTAATTCATACTAATAACATTGAGGGCTTTTGGGCTATTATGAAGCGTGGCATTTACGGTATCTATCATAGTGTATCTGCTAAGCATTTAGATAACTATTGCAGTGAATTTGGTTACAGGTACAATACCCGTGCGAAGTCTAGTGTAGAACGCTTTGAGGATGCTGTATTGAAAATATCTAATGCACGTATAACGTACAATCAGCTTATAAGTAAATAGGTGAAGTTCTGTTGATAATTAAAAGGCTACCATAACGGTAGCCTTTAGTATTTTTAAAGAAAAAAATGGCAAAATTTATTACATGTGAAAATGAAACGATGAAAGCAGCACTTCCTGTTAACATTGATTTAGTTCAGTTTTTTGAGTTAGACCCTGTAACCAATTCAATCATATTCTATTTTCAAGGTGATGACAAGACTTCTTGGGACTTCACCAAAGAAGAGGGTATGAGATGGGAATACGATAATTTAATAACAAAGCTAACTCAGTATTAAATCCCTTGTCCCAACTGGTATATAGTTACCCTTCTAAGGGGGAATTTGTGTTGTGGCTTTCCTCCTTTCCCGCCGTGGCGGGACAAGTATCGGAGGAGTGAGGAGGATGTCCTTTACTTGTGTTTTTACATCCCTCTGTATCTCCCTTCCAAGGTAGAGTTTGTGTGTATCGATTTCCTCCTTTGAAGGAGGAGTAGGAGGATGTCCTTTACTTGTGTTGTGTTTTACATCCCCCTGCCTCCCCCGAATGTTTCGGGGTCGGCTTCCCCCTTCTAAGGGGGAATTTGTGTTGTGGCTTTCCTCCTTTCCCGCCGTGGCGGGACAAGTATCGGAGGAGTGAGGAGGATGTCCTTTACTTGTGTTTTTACATCCCTCTGTGTCTCCCTTCCAAGGGAGAATATATGTGTTGCGGTGTTTCCCCCTTCCAAGGGGGAGTAAGGGGGATGTCCTTTACTTACGCTGCTCCTTTAACAACTCAACTGTATGCTCAATAGCCTGCAACACACCACGCATATTCTTTTTTATTTCCGAATCATTAAACCGTAAGAAGGTAACACCGTAGGCTTCTATTTCTTTTTGTCTTGTTTCGTCTTTTGCTTCTGCACCTTCAAAGTCGTGTGTGATGCCGTCAATTTCTATGACCAACATCAGTTCGTGACAATAAAAATCAACAATGTATTCCAGCATGGGTACTTGCCTGTGAAACTCTACACCAAATGCTTTGCGCTGGATTTCTTTCCATAAAAGTACTTCGCTGAGTATGCCTTGTTTTCTAAGCTTTCTGGCGAGTTCTTTGAGTCGTGGATTGTATGGAATGATCTTATTGCGCACTGGTCTAAAATAAGTGTTTTTTTACATCCCCCTACCTCATTACATTCGGCTTCCCCCTTCAAAGGGGGAAGTGTTTGGTGTTATGTGGTTTCCCCCTTCTAAGGGGTAAGTGTTTGGTGCGGCGTTTCCTCCTTTGAAGGAGGAGTGAGGAGGATGTCCTTTACTTGTGTTGTGTTTTACATCCCTCTGTGTCTCCCTTCCAAGGGAGAATATATGTGTTGCGGTGTTTCACCCTTCTAAGGGGGAATGTGTGGGCTTTGCTATTTGAAATTTCTACTTTGAGATTTGCGGACTATAGTCCGCCGAGTATCTGTTCTAGTTCCATTTCTGTTTTTACCAGTACATCGCGGGGTTTGCTGCCTTGTGTGGGGCCTACAATATCGGCGGCTTCCAGTTGGTCCATAATACGGCCGGCACGGTTGTAGCCGAGGTTAAAGCGGCGTTGCAGCATAGAGGTACTTCCCGATTGTGTAGACACCACCGTACGCGCACAGTCTTCAAACAGTTTATCGCGGTTGGTCAGGTCAAGGCTTTTATCGCTGCTGCCTTCTTCGCCTTCGTATTCGGGCAGTTCGTAAGCATAAGGGTAGCCGCGCTGGTCGCCGATGAAGTCGGTCACCTGTTCTACTTCAGGCGTATCTACAAAGGCACATTGCAGGCGCAGCAGTTCGCTACCGTAAGATATCAGCATATCCCCACGGCCTATCAGCTGCTCGGCACCGCCCGCATCAAGGATGGTACGGGAGTCTACCTTGGCAGATACCTTAAAGGCAATACGCGCCGGGAAGTTGGCCTTAATAGTACCCGTTATCACATTCACACTGGGGCGCTGCGTAGCTATTATGAGGTGTATACCCACCGCACGTGCCAGCTGCGCCAGTCGGGCTATCGGCATTTCTACCTCTTTGCCCGCGGTCATCATCAGGTCGGCAAACTCATCTACCACCAACACAAAGAAGGGCAGGTACTTATGCCCCTGCTCGGGGTTCAACCTGCGGCGGATGAACTTGTCGTTGTATTCTTTAATGTTCCTCGCGCCTGCATCTTTCAATAGTTCGTAGCGGTTGTCCATCTCGATACACAGGGCGTTCAGGGTGTTGATCACCTTTTTGGTATCGGTAATGATGGCTTCCTCTTCGTTAGGCAGTTTGGCGAGGAAATGTTTTTCTATCATCCGGTAGATGGAAAGTTCCACCTTCTTAGGGTCTACCAGTACAAACTTCAATTGAGACGGGTGTTTCTTATATAATAAAGAAACAAGGATGGTATTAATACCTACCGATTTACCCTGCCCCGTAGCACCGGCCATCAGCAGGTGGGGCATTGCCGCAAGGTCTACTATATAGTTCTCGTTGTCTATCTTTTTACCCAGCGCGATAGGCAGGCTCATCTTGCTGTTCACGAACTTATCGCTCTGCAATAGTGTGCGTATGCCTACGGTCTGTTTGTTGGCGTTAGGTACTTCAATACCTATGGTTCCGCGCCCCGGTATCGGTGCTATGATACGTATGCCCAGTGCGGCAAGGTTCAGGGCGATGTCATCTTCAAGGTTGCGTATTTTAGAGATGCGTATACCTTCTGCCGGAACGATCTCGTAGAGTGTTACCGTAGGCCCTACCGTTGCGCTGATGCGTTGTATCTCAATATTGAAGCTGCGCAGTGTTTGTATGATCTGCGTTTTGTTCTGCTCCAGCTCTTCTTTATCTAATACGATAGATCCTTTGCTGCGCTCTTCTAACAGGTCAAGGGTAGGGAACTGGTAGTCGGGCAGGTCCAGCTCGGGAGCGTATTTTTCATTGTCTTCTATACTGATGTGCCCGCCGTGTTTCGGCGCAACGATCTTTTCTTCTTCTTTCTGCGTTACCTCAAGTGCAAATTCATCTTCCTGCTTGGGCTCTTCTTTCGGCGTGTCTTTTTTCTCGGGGATGTTCAGATCTACCGGTGCCGCAGGTTCTTCTGTTTCTTCTTCTATAGGTGGTAGTTGTTCTTCAGTAGTTTCCTGTTTTGCATACAGATCGTTGATGGTACGTGCTTTTGGTGCAGGTTGTTTGTCAATCAGCTGCATGTCCGGGTCATCAGCAGTCGCCTCTTCAGGTATATCTATAGGTGCGGTGTCTCCTTTTGTTCTGTTGGTAGATGTAATTGATGTTTCAGCTTCTTCTTCATTCTCCTCTTCTTCTGTTTCTTCTTTTGGTTCCGGCTTTAGCGATGCGGCCACATCTGCCATTTTACGTGCTGTTTTACGTGCCCTTCTTATTAGTGGAGAGATGTCGAGTGCAAATACTACGAATACAAAGAAGCATACCAGCGCAAACAGTACCATCCCCGTACCGAAGTTGCCGAGTAACCTGTTCATATAGGCGATAGCCTCGTTGCCCCATGCACCACCATAAGGGAAGGCCGCATCGGGCATTGTATAAGTAAGTATAGGTGCTACCAGCAATATGGTGATCATGAGCCAGCGCAGGTAACGTGCCAGCGGCAGTGTCTTTCTGCCGAAGAGCATACCCATGCCTGCAACACCTATCCATAAGCCCACGGCAAAAGCAGCAATGCCTATCCATTGGTATACCATTACATGCGATACGGCTGCACCAAGGTTGCTGCCCCAGTTGGCTATATGTTCTTTATTATGAAGTATAAAGTGGCGGATACTGTCTTGTGATATAAGCTTATCCTGATCTTGCTGCCAGGTAAAGCAGTAGCTGATAATAGAGAAACAAATAAATGCCCCTGTGGTAAGCAGAAAGATGCCAACACCCTGTCGCCATTGTTTGCGGCTGCCCAGGTTGAGTTGTTTAGGCTCTTTTACCTCTTTAGTTGCTACGGGTTTCTTCTTTTTTACAGTATTTTTTTTGGATTTGGCCATATCGGGTTAGCAGAGGCAAAGTTAGTATTAAAATCAGTAGTCAGTATATAAGAGGGATGTATGTTGCCAACCATATCAATTACTTAGCCCGTCTTATCAGACAGATAACAGGAGTTCTTACGGGATATTATTGTAGTTGGTTCAGAATGTGTATTGTATAGTGGCTAAAAATATACAGGCAAGCATTGCAACTTTGAAAATATTCCGTATTTTCAGCCATTGAGTTTACCGTTAAGCAATTATAGGATACTCAACAAAGTCAACAGTAACTGTTTATTAATAGGCAGTTGCATAGATGGGAGTTATAACATATTTTTATAAAAAATTACACTCTTAAGGATAACATATCATGATCAGTAAAAGAACAATCAGTCGTGCAGGTCTGGCAATCGCATTAGCATGTAGCCTATCAATTCAGGGTACTCAGGAAGCCAAGGCGCAAGACGTTCACTTTACGCAGTTCAATGCTACCCCATTACTTATCAACCCGGCATTTACCGGTAACTTTACCGGAAGCGTCAGGGCGTCAGCGATATATCGCGACCAGTGGAGGAGTGTAACTGTTCCTTTCAGGACTATAGCAGTATCTGTTGATGCTCCTGTGCTACAGGATCTTACATTAGATGACTACCTTGCTGTAGGTGTTCAGGTATATAATGACAGGGCAGGTGATGCTAACCTGTCTAACCTTTCTGCTTTAGCTTCAGTAGCTTACCACAAATTTTTAGGTGCTGATGTTAATAAGGCATTATCTGTAGGTTTTCAGGGTGGATATACTCAAAAGAGTTTTGACCTTTCTCAACTGTATTTCGGTGATGAATTCATCAATGGTCAGTTCGTACCGGGTGCAGGAGGTAATAATATTAATAACAAAGTGAACTATTTCACGTTCAACGCCGGTTTGAGCTGGTCTCATGCTATAGGGCAAGGGTTCTCATACGTAATTGGTTTGGGTGCTAATAACATCAACCAACCACTTGAGACATTCGACAGGCAGGAAGATCTTGCTGATGTAGGCCTCGCAATGCGTTATAACGGTCAGATAGGTGCTATCATCCGTACCGGTGAGCGTTTGAGCTTACGTCCCGCGTTCTTATACCAGTCTCAGGCAAGTGCTACAGAGATGGTTGCAGGTAACGAATTTCACCTGATTGTAGGTGATCCTGAGTTCATGAACTATACTACAGCAGTATTCTTGGGTGGTTGGTACCGCTTTGATGATGCTGCAATGATCACAGCAGGTCTTGAATTTAAAGGTTTCCGCCTTGGCCTTGCTTACGATTACACCACATCAACACTGAAAAACACTGCCAGAAATGCAGGTGGTTTTGAGATATCACTTACTTGGGTAGCACCAGATCCGCTCGACTTTGCTCGTAAGTTGATCTACCCATGCTCGCGTTTCTAAGAGATTATTAAAAATAATAAAGGAAAGGGCAAAAATATTTTTCAATAGCCCTTTCTTTTTTTATAACCAATTTATATTTTTATACCCATTAACAATGCGCATGCACATGAGAAAAAATTGGCTGCTTCTACTTCTTGCGACAATCGTTGTAACTGTAAGTTTTGATGCGAACGCACAACAAAACCGCAAAGATAGATATAGGAACAAGGCAGATGATCCCGTTTCCAAGTTGCCGTATTACAAAAAGTTACGTTGGGCAGATGGATTATTCCGTGAGGGAAGTTATTTCAACGCTACAGATTATTATCTGCAGTTGAAACAAGAACAACCACGTAACCCGTATCTGGCATATCAGCTGGCTGAGTGTTACTGGATGAGCCGTGACTATTTGCCTGCGGCTAACTACTATGGCGAAGTGTACAATACAGCATCTAAACTGTATCCTGAAGCCAAGTTCAAACAGGCACTGATGTTAAAGCAGGCAGGTGATTACGAAGCGGCAATAGCTGCTTTCAACCTGTTCATCGAAGACAATCCAAAAACATACAAGCAGCTTAAGAAGCGTGCTTTGCGTGAAATTGCCGGTTGTGAAATGGCAACGGAGTCTATGATGAACCCGATGGCTGTAACTGTTAAGAATGCCGGTCCTAACGTAAACAGTGCATACACTGAGTCTGCACCTTATCCGTTGGGCGATACTGCGCTACTATTCTCTACTATGCGTCAGAACGACCTTGTAGAAGTAGACAAGAAGAAGCGTGGCAGCTACATGTCTCGTTTTATGGTAGCCAGCAAGCAAATGAATGTACCTGAAGTTGATTCTTTCCAGTGGCCTTTAGAGTTCCAGGATGGTGACTTCAATTCAAATAAAGTGCATATCAGTAACGGTTTCTACTCTCCGGGCGGTGATCGCTTCTACTTCACTAAATGTGAGGAAGGTGATTCTATGCAGGTAGAGTGTACTATATATGTATCTAAGTTTGGTGAGAAAGGCTGGGAAGAAGCTGAAGCTCTTGGAGAAGGTATCAACGATGGTCCTTCTAACACTCAACCATGTATAGGTAAAGTGGGTAAGAAAGAAGTTCTTTTCTTCGCTTCTAACCGTAAACTACAAAGCCGTGGTGGATACGATATCTGGTATTCAGTGATCGATCCTCGCCGTGGTACATACCGTCGTCCGCAAAACGCAGGTAAGCAGGTGAATACGCCACAGAACGAGCAGTCTCCATACTATGATGACCGTGAAGGTAAATTATACTTCGCATCAGATGGTTGGGAAACAATGGGTGGTTTCGATATTTTCGAAGCTACAGGTGGCCCTTCTCGTTATGTTAATGTACACAACCTTGGGTATCCGATAAATACATCAGCAGATGAGCTTTACTACATTAAAGATCCTGTAGGTAAGCCTGATGCTTATGTAGTATCTAACCGTGTTGGTTCTATCGGTTTGAAGAACCCTACATGTTGTGATGATATCTGGCGTATCCAGTACGAGCCTAAGCTTTATGTGATCGGTCAGATCAAGAACCGTGCTACACAAGAGCTGATGGAAGAAGTTACCGCTAAAATGGTTGACGAGACCGGTGATATGAAGACCTTTAACTCAGAGGATGGTAATTTCGACTTCAATCTTCGCCGCGGACATTCTTACGTGTTCACAGGTGACAAGCAAGGGTATAAAACAAGCAGTATCCAGATAAGCACAATGGATGTGAAGCGTACAGATGATGATGATACCGTTCGTATCACTATCTATATGGATGAGATTCAGCCTGACTATGTATTTGAAGTACATAACGTGTACTATGATTACGATAAAGCATCGCTTCGTCCTGAGTCAGTAGCATCTCTGGATACACTGGTTAACTTCATGCAGATCAACCCATCGTTCAATGTTGAGGTTTATTCTTTTACTGATGCACATGGTAGCGATGAGTACAACAAGAAATTATCTCTTGAGCGTGCACAATCAGTTATCGACTATCTGATAAATGCCGGTATCGACCAGACACGTATGGTGGCTAAAGGTTTCGGTGAGTCTATGCCTGTTGCTCCAAACAAAGTGGGTAATAAGGATAATCCTGAAGGCCGTCAGTTAAACCGTCGTACTGAGTTCCGTATCGTAACTGATGTTCCTACCCGTCGTGTATTGTATAACAGTGCCAGACCGGGTAATATGAACCAACAGATGAAGAACCTTGAAATGGATGACACTATGTATGATGATGAATCTACAGATAGTGAATCCGGATATGGCCAACCTGGAAGCAGGGTAAACCAATAATTTTTCGTACCTTGTATTGACTATAACAGAGCAATAAATAAAGGGCTGTACATTTAGGTGTGCAGCCTTTTTGCTGTTTATATAAACAGGTTTATGTATTACATACAATGTAGTTTCCCGCTGAAAGACGATGATATTGGACAGATATTGATCGCTAACCTTGCAGAAGTTGGTTTTGAAAGTTTTGAGGAAACTGAAGAGACATTACTGGCATATATTGCTGAAGAACAGTTTCGAGAAGAAGAAGTAGGGCAGATAGCTGAACAATATAAGACTAGCTACAGCATACAGAGAATTGAACAGCAGAACTGGAATGCCGCATGGGAGCAGAGTTTTGAGCCTGTAAGAGTTGATGATTTTTGCGTGATCAGAGCAGATTTTCATACACCGGCAACAGGCACGCAATATGAGATCATCGTGACGCCAAAAATGTCTTTTGGTACCGGACACCATGCTACTACTCAGCTGATGATAGAACAGATGAGAGATATTGACTTAAAAGGAAAATCAGTACTTGATTTTGGTAGTGGTACAGGTGTTTTAGCAATACTGGCGCATAAAATGGGTGCAACAGCAGTAAAAGCAATTGATAACGATCGTTGGGCTTATGAAAATGCAATAGAGAATATAGAAAGAAATAGTGCAGATGCTGTTACAACAGGCATTGGCTCTTTAGAAATGGTGCAGGGCGAACAGTATGATATTATACTTGCCAACATCAACAAACATATACTTTTGGCTTACATGGATGCTATGCATGCAAAGCTCAACGAAAAAGGAGCATTATTGCTCAGCGGTATTTTATTAGAAGATGAGGATGTGATTGCAGACAGCGCAACGGCGGCAGGCTTTAAACTAAAGGTTAAAAAAACAAAAGGTAACTGGAGTAGTATCCTGTTTATAAAGTAGCATTATAGCATAAATGGTAAACTGTTATATTTTTCCTAATGCCATTGGTTAACTGTCTGACTACCAGTGTTTAAGGGTATAATAAATATGCTTCAGTTAGGATATACAGTATCAAAAAGCTATATTTGCTATCTTCAAATTGATTATACGACCGAATGAATATAGCAATCCTGATAATACTCGCATATCTCATCGGATCAATACCTACTGCTGTGCTGGTTAGCCGCAGAATGTTTGGTATTGATATACGTGAGCATGGTAGTGGTAATGCGGGTGCAACCAATACTTTCAGAATACTGGGCAAGAAGGCCGGTATATTCGTAATGATAGTAGATATGCTTAAAGGCTTTGTTGCCGTTAAGTTGTCGTTGCTTTCGGGTTATGCTTTTGATAGCGAGCAGATAGTGAACCTTCAGGTGTTCCTTGGCTTGTTTGCTGTGCTGGGCCATATATTCCCTATATGGGCAGATTTTCGTGGTGGTAAGGGTATTGCAACACTGTTTGGTATGATAGTAGCGATACAACCAGCTGTAGCAGTAAGCATGGTAGGGGTATTCATGTTCATGCTATACCTCACGCGTTATGTATCATTAAGTTCAATAGTAGCAAGTATCGCATTCCCGATCATGATATTCTTCATTTTTCATGAGCCGGAGTTGAGTTATAAATTATTTGCTATCGCTACTGCATTCCTTGTAGTATTAACACATCACAAGAATATCAACAGGCTGCTACAAGGCAACGAAAATAAAGTTGCCATGTTCCGCAAACGCAGGCTGCGCCGTAGCAGGCACGATGATAATTAAAGATATAGTAGCCTCCAGCTTATAGCTTCATAGCAGAAAAACAATATTTTAGTAGTATATTATACTACAGCTATGAAGAAAATACTGATCATTCTTTTTGTATTTGGTGCTACATCAACACTTTATTCTTGCTTTAAGAATCCCGTAACAGGTAGAAGCTCCCTCAATCTTGCACCTGAGAGTGAAATGCGTAATATGGCTACACAGCAATATGCAGCTGTTAAAACACAAAGCCAGATTGTGAATGGAACTAAGGATGCTGAAATGGTACAGCGTGTAGGTATGCGTATATCAAGAGCCGTTGAAGAGTACATGAAGAGTATCGGAAAGGCTGAGCTGATAGAAGGTTATAAATGGGAGTTCAACCTTATTAATGAAAATCAGGTGAATGCATGGTGTATGCCGGGTGGTAAGGTAGCCTTCTATACAGGCATTATGCCAGTCTGCCAGAATGAGGCTGGTGTTGCGGCAGTAATGGGGCATGAAATTGCACACGCAGTTGCAAGACATGGTAACGAACGTTATAGTCAGGAAATGGCCAGGCAAGGTATTGGTATTGGCTTGGCGGCATACATGTCGCAGCATCCGCAAGCTGCACAAACCATATTCAACTCAGTATATGGCATAGGTTCTCAATTAGGTATGTTGGCTTATTCGCGCGCACACGAGAGTGAGGCAGACCATATGGGCCTGATATTTATGGCTATGGCTGGTTACAATCCAAATGAAGCAATAAGCTTTTGGCAGCGTATGGCCGCTTTGGGTGGACAAAAACCGCCTGAGTTCTTAAGTACACACCCGAGTGATCAACGCCGTATCAATGACATAAAGGGTAAGATACCTGAAGCGATGACCTATTATAAATCTAATTAAGCCTATTTGGTAAGCGTCCCTACATATAAAAGAATATTGAGTTATTTATGGCCAGTAAGGCTGCGTAAAAGTTCCGGTACAGAAAACCCTGTGCTGGAACTTTTTTTATTCCGTAACCAGTACCAGCTGGCTACTATGGATGCATTATACTCAGATGGAGACCGCTATAAACCTATTGTAGCAGCCTGTGATTATTTAAAGCATGAGTTGCATGAAATAAAGAGTGTATTAGTATTGGGTACAGGTATAGCCAGTGCAGTACGGATTATTGAAAGATATAAGGGTAGGCCGAAATACACACTTGTAGAACATGATAAAACAGTACTGGAGTGGGCATTGGAACTGTTACCCTTCGGGCTGCACGATCGAGTACAACCTGTGTATGCTGATGCAGGCAGTTACATGCAGAAGAACAGTAAAAAGTACAAGATCATTGTAACCGATATTTTCAACGGAAGGGTAGTACCCGATTTTGTAACAGAGACAACTTTTCTGGAGCAGTGCAAAGCAGGATTAGATGATGGCGGTATTTGGGTGCTGAATTACATTGTTCATAAAAATACCGATTGGAAAAAAATACACCGCCGTTTAGGCGGTGTATTCCCGGACAACCGGGTCATTAATATTGGTATTAACCGTATAGTAATTGCTAGAGTTTAGCAGACTGTATACGGAGTACTTTACGATTACTTTTCTGTACACGCATCTTCTCAGGTACCATCTTTAATATGCTGTCAATAAGTGTTTGCAGCATGGTTAGTTTTACGAAATGGCCACTGGTAACAATGCTTATCTCACGCACAGGTTCAGGATCTTCAAAATAGCGCACTCTTTCAAAACGATCTTCTGAGAACTCTGCTGTAGCAAGTTCTGGCAAAACAGTCAGTCCGCTGTTCATGTCCACCATTTTGCGTAGTGTTTCCACATTGCTTGATTCATAGCGGTAAGGACGCTCTTTCTGTAGTTTTTGTATCTGGTCGCCGCAGAGGTCCAGTACCTGGTTGCGCAGGCAGTGTCCTTCATTCAACAACCATATCCTGTCCAGCTCAATATCGTCAGGCTTTACCATACGCTTTTTCAGTGCCTTCTCTCCTTCTGCAAAATATGCGACCAACGGCTCAGTAAATAGCGGGTATTCTTTAATGCTGTTCTCCTCAAGTGGAGTGCTCAGTAAGCCCGCATCTATTTCGTTATTGCGTAGTGCGCTAACTATCTGGTGCGTTTCCATTTCGTTTACCTGCAACTGTACGTCAGGGTAATTTTTATGGTAAGCTTCTAAGAGGCCGGGTAATATGTATGGTGCTACCGTCGGTATCACAGCAAGTCTGAAGTTGCCTGAAACAATTGATTGCTGACTCTGGATCAGCTCATTTATCTTTTCGCACTCTGCCAGTATTATCTGCGCCTGCTTTACTATAGACTCTCCCATGGCAGTAATGCCTATCGGGTGTTTGTTCCTGTCGAAGAGCTTTATACCAAGCTCATCTTCAAGTTTTTGTATTTGCATACTGAGTGTTGGCTGTGTAACGAAGCACTTTTCAGCTGCTGCAACGAAACTTTTATATGTAGCTACAGCCACGACGTATTCTAATTGCGTTATTGTCATTTTATAGCATTTTTACGAATGTACTTTAAGGATATGATATAGACAAAACTTATAGGTTATTGTTCATAGAGGGTTATGTTAAAGTTTTTTCAAGCTGTGCAGCCAGTATTTCTGAGGTTCGGTTTAACAATTACCTTTGTCCCACTGTTGTACAAATATGAGTTTGACTAAGAAACTGAAACTGAAGCAAGAACCGCTTTATTTGTTGAAAGCGCCGGATGAGTTATTGCCATTATTTAGTGATTTTGATATAAAGAAGTCGCTATCAGGTAAAGGAACAATAGGACAGGTATTGCTTTTTGCTATTGAAAAGAAGGTGATCGAAGAAGTAGCACCTAAGGTGATAGACAGGTTAGGTGTGGATGCCTTGTTTTGGATAGCATACCCTAAAAAATCGGGCAGCATAAAGTCAGATATGTCAAGGGATAGCTCATGGGATGTAATAGACTCTTTGGGGTATGCACCTGTTACACAGGTATCTATTGACGAAGACTGGTCTGCTGTACGTTTCAGAACCAATGAAGCGATCGGACCAAAACTTCGTGATACGGTCATGGCAGAAAGGAAAGTAGAGGGAGTAGATTTTGTGAACAGAAAGGTTACGATGCCTAAAGATGTGAAGAAAGCTTTTAATGAACATAAAGACCTGTTGGATCTTTTTAATAGCATGTCTTTCAGCCATAAAAGAGAATATATTGAGCATATAGTTACAGCTAAGAAACCCGAGACCAGAGAAAGAAGGATACTTAAAATGATCGACCTGTTGCAAGAGACGAAAAGCAAGCAGGATAAATAGTAAGAATGAGCTATAAAGATATACCTGCAGGTTCAGTACTGCAGTTCATTAAAGACAATTTTGTAGGTAAGCTGATAACCGAGTCTCGTTCGCCTGCGGGCAACTGGCTACAGTTTACATTAGATAAGATAGAAAAAGGCAGAACAGAAATATCATTAGAAGTACGTGAAGAAATGACCAACCCGTATGGCAATATACATGGAGGTATGATGGCCTTGGTAATGGATGAAGTGATCGGATGGGGTGTTGTAAGCCTTGACACAAAAAACTTCTATACCTCCCTCAATCTGAATGTAGACTTTCTGTATGCAATAAAAAAAGGTGACAGGCTGAAAGCCATATCGCAGGTAGTACGTGCAGGTAAGAAAATTATTCATGTAGAGTGCCATGTTTACGATATGAATGATACCTTACTAGGTAAGGCAACCAGTAACCTGATTGTAACAGGCATGCGCCCTATGGAGGGAGAGCATAAGGTGGCTAATTAATAATATTTCCTATTTGCCTTAGGGATTTCTATTTTTGCCTACTTCAAATGCTGAACGGAAAGAAAATAGTAGTAGTGTTGCCTGCTTATAAAGCAGCAAAGACCATCGAGCGTACTTACAATGAAATTCCTTTTGATATTGTAGACGATGTGGTGTTGGTTGATGACTTCAGCCCTGACGATACTGTAGGAGAGGGTAAAAAGCTTGGGATAAAACACATCATCCGCCACGAGCAGAATAAAGGCTATGGTGGTAATCAGAAAACCTGTTATAATAAAGCATTGGAAATAGGGGCAGACATCGTTATCATGCTGCACCCTGATTATCAGTATACGCCTAAGCTGATACATGCCATGGCCTCTGTCATTGCTTACGATGTGTACCCGGCTGTATTAGGCTCTCGTATATTAGGCAAAGGCGCATTGAAAGGTGGCATGCCAATGTATAAATACATCTTCAACCGTTTTCTGACCTTGTTTGAGAATGTAGTTATCGGACAGAAGCTGAGTGAGTACCATACAGGTTACAGGGCTTTTTCTGCAGAGGTAATACGTGCGATAGACTTCACGCATAACAGTGATGATTTTGTTTTTGATAACGAGATGATATCACAAGTGTTCATGCACGGATACGAGATAGCTGAAGTTACCTGCCCTACTAAATATTTCGAGGAAGCATCCAGTATCAACTTCAGCCGTAGCATGAAATACGGTATGGGTGTGTTGCGCGTGTCGTTAAGACATCGCTTCCATAAATGGGGGCTAATTAAAAGTAAGCTGTATAATAAGCCTGCTTAGCTTACTGTATTACAACCCTTTTAACGAGCTTTTCTCCACCTGATATCTGCACCATACTCAGCTGATAAACACCTGCTGCCAAACGTGCTGTATTGATCGTGGTTTTTTGGCTCATGTCACCTTGCCACATTATCTGTCCTATGCTGTTTGTTAATTGCAGCTGGTATTTTTCCTTATTGTTGATGTCAACATGTAATTGCTCTGTAGCAGGAACAGGGTATATGTTTACATCTTCCTCGAAAGAAACATTGGCTACAGACTGAGGCCATGGCCTTACAGGAAAAGGTTTATTACTGATGTCGAAGAATACATTGTTATGCCCTTTTACTTTTACACGTGCAGTGCTGGTATTTACATTTGTCGGCACAGTTATCTGCTCAGAACCATCGTTAGGAGTATTACTGATGAGTGTGATGGGATATGTGCGCCCATCATCTTCTGATAGGTAAATATCCACATGACTACAATTTACAGGAGCCAGGTCTGTATTAGATACATCCCATGTTACGGTATAGCTTTTGCCTGTTTCCCAGTGTTCGTTGCCTGTATTAGGTCCCAGCACAGTAAAAGGTCCTGCCTGATCGGTAACATTAAGATTCACTCTGTTGTCAGATAAGTTCACAGTACCATATCCGTTCAGTACATCTCTAACAGTCAGGCGGAAAGATAATGTTCTGCCTACAGAAGGCACTTTTTCACCTAGGTAGTTAGTGACGTTGTTCCTGATGGAGTCCATTACAGGAAATACCCTTAACCTCTCAGTCGTGGGAGGGAATGAGCGGAATATCGGCCCGAATTGAGTTGTGTTGAATGTCTTACCTATATCTCCCAGATCGTATTGCTCCCAGCAGTAGGTCAAAACATCATGGTCACTGTCTTGAGCTTCGGGGGCCATCAGCTCAAACGGAGTAAGGTAGGGTATCGGGTAAGTAGCGTTAATATCAGGCACTACCGGCGGGGTGTTCCCCGAAGATGGCCTGTTGCCACAAAGCAGCATATTCGGGAAGGTGTAATAAGTTGTTACCTGGTCGATGCTTTGTGCGTGGTAGTAGTCGTTGCTGTTGTTTTGAATATTATCAATACCGCAAAGGCCTGCATAAGCCATTATAGTACTACCGCTACCGGGTTCGTATGCAGAGTGCACACTGTACTGGTTGCCACAAGTACTAACACCTGAGTTGAACGTGTGGGGTGCACCGTATTGGTGACCTATTTCATGTATCACATAGTCCACATCAAACGGATCCCCGACAGGGTTAGGCCTGCCCGTAGCTCCTCTTGCTTTATAACCGGGGTCGCAAAGAGAATTTGTATCTGCAACGCCGCCATTACCTGTACAGAATATATGTCCTATATCATAGTTAAAGTCTCCGATAACATTATCTGTGTTCGTTTGGTTAGCTGCCAGAGTATTGAAGTTGATAAAATCGTTGTGGTTGTCAGTAAATGGGTCTGTTGTTTCGTCGAGGTATACCAACTGGTCGTTATTGGCAACAAGTTGCAATGTGCTGCCCATGTCTTTTTCCAGTATGCCGTTACAGCGTGTTAAAGTAGTCGTCATGGCACTGATCACATTGGCCTTGGTAGGGTTAGGCCCGTCTACCGCCACTGCATATTCGCCGGTGCAGGTTAGTGCAAACCTGTAAATTCTTCTGGTAGCTCCGTTTACTTTGAAGTTGATGGTTGGCGGTTCTTCGCCACCAATAATGATGCGCTCACCACCAATATCCTCTTTTGCCTGTACGGTATTACAGGTTGTAGTACGGTTGGCATCTCTTGGGTGATCTCTTTTATAAAAACAAAAATAAAATCCTGTGTTCCTATTCGTATATGGGTCGATGAAATAGGTGTTATGCCCATCATAAACCATCGCATTGAAGCCTAAATAAGTGTAGTTCACCTTTGCTGTTATGGCAGGGTTGTCAATAGATACTGCTGTGAAGTTTTTGATCATAGGATATTTAGCTGCAAGCTCTTCGGCCATAGCAGGGGTTTGCCATATCCTGAAGTTCATCATTTTACCTTCGGGTGTAGGTAGTGCTATTACCTGTGCTTTGTCAGGAGATGCAGGTAGTTTGAATAAAAAGTTTTTGATATAACCATCGTTCAGTTCAAACAAACGGTATTTATTAGGGTGTAACTTTTGTTCCCCTTCAACAGTCAGGTTTTTATTGACTTCATTCCACACACCTATATTGGCGAAAGAAGAGCAATTCAGGGCTATAAATAGTAATGTTATTAAGGACTTTTTCATAGGTTTATTATTTTACGGGTTTATATTCTATTAACTGATCACTGCCTTTAGGGGCTTGTTTTTGCGGTGTTTCTTTTTGCTGCTTTTGTTTCTGATAGACGACATAATAAGTTGTACCGTTTGCTTTCACCGGCATTATCTCATATAACAGTTCGTACCATTCAACAAATCCATGCATTGTGCCATATCTGTCACAGTTCAACATCATCTTTTGCTCCAGGCAGACGCCGTAAGTAAAAATATGTCCTGCGGGCGGTGTTGCACCTTCTTTTATATTGTTCCTGAATTCGAACAGGCGACACCCTGCGGGTTCGGGTAATGGCACTACAGAAGATAGTGTTGCACCCTGATCATGTATTTTATTAAAGAATTCAGCTATCTGTGTACTGTCTACTGAATAGACCTTGTACTCTTTGGGCAATACAATGAGCTCTTTGCTTTTGTTGAGTACATTACTTTTTTCTTCAAACCAGTCGATGTGTGCCTGCCCCATATCCACATGTATATCAGCACAGGCAACTTTCCTGTTGTTTTGCTGTATATCGCTATTTGCCGTTTCTCTTCCGGCACGGCAAGATGCTATTGTTAATGCTATAAGTACAATTATTCCTGTCTGCTTCATAAACTGCTGCGGGTATAATAACCGCAGTTAAATTTAAGGAAATCTAACTGATTGATTGTAACGGTAATGTCTGCCTTTATCGCCTTTTAATATTCCTTACACCAAGGAAGAGAGAATTGAGTATCAATACTACATCGCTCAGAGCCATGATGCCTGCACCGTAGGTAGGTTTCAGCATCCCCATTGCTGCCACAGGTATAGCAATTATGTTGTAGATGAATGCCCAGAAGAGGTTAGTTCTTATGGTCTGTTCGGTATATATACCCAACCTGATGGCTTTGGGTAAAGTGCTTAACTGGTTGTTGGAAAGTATCACATTGGCAGATTGTATGGCCACCTGTGTAGATTCACTTAATGAGATGCCTACAGATGCCCTTGCCAGTGCCGGAGCATCATTTATGCCATCGCCTACCATTGCGGTAGGGCCAATAGTCATCAGTTCGTCCAGCCTGGCATTTTTCTGTTCGGGAGATTGTTCCGCATATACTTCATCAATACCCAGTTTTTTAGCGATGAGGTCGCATTTGTTTTGTTTATCACCACTCAGCAGAATGGTCTTATAACCCATCTCTTTCAACTCTTGTATAGTATCTGCTGCATCTTCGCGGAGTGTATCAGATATGCGCAATGCCCCTACGAACTGCTCATTCTTGTAGAGATAAAAGTCGTAGCCGGTATGTTTGTCTGACTTGTGCAGCCACATTTCAGAACCGAGCTCCCAATGGTTGTTCGCTTCGTCTGTAGCTTCGATGCCCTTGCCTTTTACTTCGTTTACTTCCGGAAAGGATATATGTGCAGCATCTTTCCATTGGTTAGCTACTGATTTGGCTATAGGGTGAGATGAGTTGCGCTCAATAGATGCAACTACACTTTTAAACTCCTCTTCACTTATGTTCTCAAATACATGATCTTCTATCTCCAGTTTGCCTGTGGTGAGTGTACCTGTTTTATCGAATACAATGTGCGTCAGCTTTTTCATTTGCTGAAGGGTGTCCCCACCTTTTATCAGCATACCGTTACGAGCAGAACGTCCCAGCCCCACAGCAACCGCAGCAGGTGTCGCTAATCCCATAGCACAAGGGCACGAGATGACCATTACAGCAATGGCACTCATCATTGATTGCTCGAAAGTAATATCAAAAGCAAAATAACTGATGAGCAATGTGCCCAACGCAATAGCCAGTACAACAGGTACGAATACCGCGCTGATCTTATCTGCCAGTTTTTGAAGCTTTGGTTTTTGCCCCTGTGCTTCGCGCACCATACGTATGATGTTAGACAGCACAGAGTCTTTACCAATAGCTGTAGCTATTACACGCAGGTTGCCGTTCATTACGATAGTGCCGCCCACAACTTCATCTTCCGTCTTTTTGTGTACGGGCAGGCTTTCTCCCGTTATCATTCGCTCGTCAATATCTGCTTCGCCGTAAATGATCTTGCCATCTACAGGAATATTATCACCGTTGTTGATCAACACTACATCACCCTTACGAATATATTTGGTGTCTATTTCTGTAATACTCTCTTTGCCTATGCTGTCTGTAATTACCAGTTTGGCTTTCTGTGGTTGCAGCTGGACCAACTCGTCAATAGCGGCAGTGGTAGACTTCACTGTTTTATGTTCTAGCCAGTTACCGAACATGACCAGTGTAATGATAGAGGCCGTTGTTTCGAAGAATAAGTAGTTGTGCACCTCAGCAGTGTAGACGAAAAGCCCGATCAATGAATACACATAAGCTGCTGTAGCGCCGATGATGATGAGCACATCCATGTTCGGGATGCCATGCTTTAAAGAGCGTACCGCACTGGTGCCGAACTGGATGATACCGATGATGAACACCGGTGTAGATAGTGCCAATTGCACCCATGGGTTATGCAGTACATGCCAATCGGTGAACATGTGCGCCAGTAGCGGCAGTGTGAGTATAGCAGAAATGATGAGATAAGTAGTAGTCCTGTCTGTATGTTTTGGTTTAGTGTGAGCATTCATCTCCTGCCCGTTATCTTCTTCCTCTCTTACTACACGGTAGCCAAGATCATCAATGGCATCATACAGACTGTTTACATCACGCTCTTCTACAATGGTAAAGCTCACCTCGCCCGATGCTGCGTTAGCAGCAATATTCTTTGCTCCCTTCTTCTCTAATACTTTAGAGATGGTCAGGGCGCAGTTGCCGCAAGTCATGCCCTCGATATTGGTGCTGTAATTCTTTTCCATTGTGTGTGTCAGGCTTGCTATCTTCGCTGTATGGAGCGTGAACCTGTTTTACAAATTTCCTATTCTTTATCGAATATCGGAAACGCAGTACATCAGTTATGGCAATATGCACATCAGCACCGTGTATGGACGCTGAAAGGCGATATGGGTGCGGGTAAAACTACATTGGTACATGCGCTTTGCGATATGCTGGGGGTGAAAGACGCTGTGAGCAGCCCTACTTTTGCGCTCATCAACCAATATACTTTTGAGCAGGAGGGCAGGCAGCAAACCATATACCATATGGACTGGTACCGCCTGAAAGATGAAGAAGAAGCCTACAACGCAGGGGTAGAAGACAGTATTCTACAACCCGATAGCTATGCCATAATAGAGTGGCCTGAAAAAGCAGCGGGATTATTACCCAAAAACTATTTGCAGATAGAGATAGAAAGTACAGGTGCAGAGGAACGGGTGTTGAGGGTGTATAGTGTTTAAACAACGCGCTGAGCCCCTTGCAGGAGACTAGGCTGGGAATGGAGAAATGAAAAACGTAATATAAATGTATATACCAGATCAAAAGTTTACAGATGATAAAACTCTCCGTGATATATTAGACGAATTTAATGATGGCGATGGTTCAGTAGTTGGCTTATATGAAAAGTTGGTTGTTGAGTTCAATAAAAAGAAGGAGAAAAATGAAGATATTGACACAGCTATTGATGGTATGAGTGAATTTGAACGAATGAACTTATATAACGAACTTTTGAATGATTACGCTGTACCATTATTAATGAAAGCCTATGATAGTTTTGAAGTAGAAAGTTATTCTTTGTACGGCATAATAGACGATAAGAAAGAACTTTTGACTTCTATATCAATGTAATACATCTAAGGTGTTCCAATCTTCTACATTAGTCAGTGCTTTCACCAACAAACCCAAATGTCATGCCGGGCTTGACCCGGTATCTCGCGAAATAAGTGTTGCTCTAGATGCTGTCCCGATAGCTATCGGGACGAGTTCAGCATGACCGTGTTCTTTAATATCTTTGATACTGTACTTACCAACAAATATGTTACAGGTGAGGAACAATTGCAACAGCGAAAAGGAATATGAGTAAGGTTATTTTTGTGCTATCGGCGTTATTGATATACTATCACATGTTTATGTTTTTTTGTAAAAAATGCTCTTTTACATTGATGTGGTGGATGGATATTTTTGGTAACCCAGCTCTCAAATATGTCAACTTAGTGTTTTCTGTTTTCTTGCTAATAAATATCGTTTTATTTATTAAACAAAAAACAAGTTTCCACAACCTAGTTAAGTTTGGTGTTTACTTTTTTAGTGTATTGAATATTGTCTTTTGGGTTGTACAGCTTGCATTTATCGGATTCCCAATACAGAACTATGTAGTTGTAATATTATTGCATGTGTTTTTGATTGTGTTACTAGCAAGAAAAAAAGCTTATAAGAGTCTATCGTCTGATAACAAACAACCATGAAAAAACTCATACCCTTATTAATAATTGTCTTTTTGATTGCAGGTTGTTCTGCTGACGAACTGCGTGTATTGAGTGGTGATTATGTTTACTATAGGGAAGGTCCTAATGCTAAAAGTATTATGTGGCATACTGAAGAGAAAGAAGAGATATATGGTACTGTGATAGATTACTCCTTTAATTGGAGTTTTATAACAGCTAAGCAGGTGCCAAACTATGATTGCTATCAAGGAGAAATTCAAGGTGATATCCGTACTGATAAGATGATGAATGACCCTTCTTATATAGATAATGTAGAAGGTATTCATATTGCATTAGATATGGCGGATAGTATTTTGAAAACAGACCCTTATTATCTGAACATATTTGCTAATGATACCAACTACTGGGTTATATCTCATAAACATGATAGCTTATATGGGCCATATACAAAAGCAGAGTTCAAAGAAGTTTGTATAAAACTTAAAGTGCCTAAGAGGTTGAGGTTAGATTGAGCCTCTGCCTTTGTTGGTGTTTGCACCAACAAACATGTTGCCGGTGAGGAACACCTGTAATGGCGAAAAAATAGTATTATGTCTAGTTTGCACGAAATATATGTATCGTTTGGGGTCTGGGGATTAGAGGGTGTTACGCCAGATGAGTTAACTCAAATGATAGGTGTTACACCGACTATATCCGCAGTCAAAGGAGAAACTTTGAAGAATGGTAACCGTACGGAGATTGCTGAAACTACTTTTTGGAAAGTTGAATCTCCGCTAACTACTGAAAGTCTTCAGTTATCATTAGAGGAGAAGCTGGATGCCTTGATAGGTATTTTAGAACCTCATAAAGATTTTCTAAAAGAGTTGTGTCATAAATGTGAAAGTGAATTTTCATTTACAGTTTATATATATACAGACTCTGATGAAAGTACTCCCTCAATGCATTTAAACCCTGATCATGTGAGTTTCATTAGTTATTTAAATTCAGAGTGTGATTTTGATGTAATATTAGTTTCTGATACAATGCCTGAAGGTTATGATGTTGATGATTGGTAAACAGGTTGACTATTCATCACCAGCAACCCCAATGTCATGCCGGGCTTGACCCGGTATCTCACGTAATAAGTGTATTAAGTGTTTCTAGAACATGTATGCCACTCTCAACCCTATATTCTGCTCATTCACATTGGCTACATCATTGCCCCTGTCAAATCTTGAGCGGCCGATCTTTACCGAAATATCTAAGCGGTCTTTTATCACATACCCTAAGGAGAAATAATAAGTGAAGCTCGGCGGAACGGGTAGGTCTGTTCTTTCCATCACAGCATTTTGTGTAAAGGTGAAACCCAGTACATCCTGCCCGTAAAGACCTGTTATGAATGGCATAGGGTAGCGTATCACCGATAATACGGGTATTGCCGTATAGCTTACGTCACGAGTAACACCTGTAAAAGTATCAGCCCCCGAAAAATGTAGTACGCCTGTTTTGATACCCAGAGCCAATGGTGTTCTTACCCAGATATGTGCTTGTGCAGTTGCCCCGTATCCCAAAAAAGTTTCGTGATGGTTCAGTGAGTATAAAAATTCAGGACCTGCACTTATATCCAGATATAGCTTTTTCTCATCCGCTTCTTGCGCATTAGCTACTAATGTAGCTGCAAGTAGCATTGACAATATAAACAGTCGTTTAATGTACATACATTGAAATTATGTCTTAATTGATAGTCCAACAATTATTATGTTTAACAGATACTTGCTGGTATAGATATTCTTCATGACGTTGATGCTAAAAAGATTAGTCATATCGTTATGCTGTACTGTTCGTAATTATACTATTATTCTTTGCGAAAAAGAATAACACAACTGTCTTCTGCTGCCCTATCGATGTTCAGTGAGAATTTCAGTGGTGTCCACCCATTTGTAACCTGTGGAGCTTTAAATAGTATGTAACTGTCTTTTGCTTTCCATACTATAAATTTCTTCCCAGCCATCTTAGTCTCTTTGAAGAGCTCGTGTTTGGTTAACCAGTCATCCTTTCTAATATAATAAGGTTGTATCGCATCAAGCTTTTTACCTTGTCTTATTAATATTGTGTCTCCTTTCTGTATTTGTTGACCCCAAATTGAAAGTGGTAACAGTAAAAACACAGCAAATATTATTGTTTTCATAAGCATCTATCCTATTGAAAAAATAAGAATAATTAATAAAGAAATGGCTAGCCTAGTATTATAAATTTACTTTATTGTAAGCACAAATATTTATCTAGTTATTGTGTTCATCCATACCAACCCTACATATATTTGTAGTTTTTATTAATAGTGTTTGCTTTGTTCCTTATCTTGTAGCATGCACTTGTGGGATGCGGCACTTAAGGGTATCATACTAGGCCTGTTCATGTCAATATCAGTAGGGCCTACGCTGTTTGCTGTGCTCAAGTATAGTCTTAACCATAGCTACAAGGCGGGTATTGCATTTATATTGGGTGTTTCCATCAGCGATATATTGTATGTAACAGTGGCCAACTTTGCAGCCTCCTGGTTGGAAACATTGAATGAATACTCACGAGAGATAGCCTATGGGGGTGCCGCGATACTCATAGCTGTCGGGCTGATAGGGCTTATATCCAAATACAAGCCGGTGCGGCCAACCTCTACCAAGTTCAATATCACCAAGACAGATTACTTTAAAATATGGAGCAGTGGTTTTTTGATCAATACCATCAATCCTGCAGTCATCATTATATGGTTGGGGGCAGTAACAGCTACGGCAAATACCTCTAACTGGTACAGGTTTGTGATGTTCGGTATCTGCCTGGGGCTGGTGTTGAGCGTAGATGTGTGTAAGGTCTTTCTGGCAGATCTCATCCGCCGTAAGCTCACACTCAGGCGCATTATGTATTTACAAAAAACATCATCGGCTATCATATTGGCATTCGGTATAGCACTGCTTGTGAGCACCTTCTTTAACATACATTTTGATACTGCACAGCACTTCTGATTTATATATCACGAAAATTGATGTGTTAACTACCTTAAAACTGCATAAAGCTTAGTATCTTTGCAGCTTCTTATGTCTGATGCTATACGTCACGAGTGCGGCTTAGCTTATATACGTCTACGTAAGCCGTTATCATATTACCACCGCAAATACGGAACTGCTTTTTACGGCCTGAACAAACTGTACCTCCTGATGGAGAAACAGCACAACCGCGGGCAGGATGGGGCAGGTATTGCTACCGTTAAGCTGAATGTGGAATCGGGTCACCAGTTCATGCACCGTTTGCGCCTGAGCGGGGCTAATGCCATCCGCAGGGTGTTTGACGAGGTGCAGAAAGAAGTGTCTGATATGGAGCAGATGTTCCCCAATATACGTAAGCACCCGGGACTACTGAAGGGTTATCTCAGGTTCATGGGTGAGGCTATGCTGGGGCATTTGCGCTACGGTACACAAGGCAGGAATAATGTACAGTTCTGCCATCCGTTCATTAAAACAGACATCAACCCGACGCGCAACCTTGTGATGGCGGGTAACTTTAACCTGGTGAATAAGGACGAGCTTTTTGAAATGCTGAACGAACACCCCAGCTCTACTATTCGCGAGAGCGACTTGGGTGCTATGATTGATACGGTGCAGCATTATATAGCCCAGGCGGATGCTACAAACCCGCAGGAGCTGGACATAAAGGCTGCATTGATAAAAGCAGCGCAGCATTTTGATGGTGGCTTTGTCTGTGGTGGATTGGTAGGTAACGGTGATAGCTTTGTACTGAGAGACGCAAATGGTATACGCCCGGGATTCTACTATATAGATGATGAGATAGTGGTGGCAGCGTCTGAACGCCCTGCGATCATGACCACTTTTAATGTGCCTATAGAAGAAGTAAAAGAACTGCCTCCGGGTTGTGCTATCATTACCAAAGCCAATGGTGAGTTTGAAGAAGCAAGGATACTGGAAGAGAGAGAAAAAACAGCTTGTAGCTTCGAGCGTATATATTTCAGCCGCGGTAGTGATAAAGATATTTACCGTGAGCGTATGCAATTAGGGCGCAACCTTGCAGGTAAAGTGCTGGAAACTATTGATAACGACCTGAAGCACACAATAGTATCTTTTATCCCTAATACAGCAGAGACCTCTTTTTACGGATTAATAAAAGGGCTGGAAGACTACCTGAACGAGAATAAGCTACAAAAGATACAGCAGAAGGGTAAAGACATGGCTGATGAAGAGTTATTAGAACTTATCAGCCGTAGAGTAAGGATCGAGAAAATAGCCATTAAGGATGTGAAGATGCGGACTTTCATTACCGAAGATGCTTCGCGTAATGAGATGGTGCAGCACGTTTATGATATTACGTATGGTACAGTTGAAGAAGGGGTAGATACTTTGGTGGTGATAGATGACTCAATTGTTCGTGGCACTACACTCAAGGAGAGTATTATCAAAATGCTGGACAGGTTGAAACCGAAACGAATTGTAATTGTTTCCTCTGCTCCGCAAATACGATACCCTGATTGTTATGGTATTGATATGAGTAAGATGGGCGATTTTATAGCTTTCCGTGCAGCAGTTGAATTATTGAAAGATGATGGAAAGGAAAGCTTACTGAAAGAGATACAACAGAAGTGTTTGGAAGCAGATGCAGCAGGTACATTGGACGATAAGAATTATGTGCAGGAAGTATATGCAGGTTATACAGCTGATGAAATAAGCAAGAAGATAGGAGAGATGTTGCGCCATGAAGAGGTGAATGCAGAAGTAGACATCATCTACCAGTCAATAGAAGGTTTGAAGAGTGCGTGCCCGAATAATACAGGTGATTGGTACTTTACTGGTAATTATCCTACAAGGGGTGGAAACCGTGTAGCCAACAGGGCTTTCATGAATTATATGGACAATAAAACAGGCCGCGGATATTAATTTTTGTCCTTAACAGCATTTAAAAGTTGTTAAGATTGGCCATGTTTGTTAATTTTGATATATGTGATGTTGCTGCGCGTTCGTAGCAACATTTATTTTCAGAAAAGTGAGGCAGAATTTGTTGCATCAGTAACTCAGCCCAAACAGAATTGAGAGACCATTACAACTTTTATGGCAGTTATTTGTCATATAAGAGTGTATGATTATTTATTTAACAGGTAACGAACACAAGAAGTCATTAAGAAATGATCAGTATCAGGAACAAAGAACAGGAAGAGTGCCAGCTATTGGTAGTTGATATGAAAGGAAGGGTATATTACGAAACTTATATGCAGCCTGAAGATAAGCTTACGTTAGATATTAAAGAGCTGATAACAGGTATTTACACACTAATATTTAAAACAGAAAGTACCAGTCATACCCAACAGATAGTTAAGTATTAGACCGGTACTCCCTTACTATATTGTAATTACTACAGGCTTAAAAAGCTCTGTTGATACCTATTACATATCTGAACTCGAAATTGTTGGTAGCTGCGTTGGGTATGTGGCTTATATAAGCCGGAACATCAAACCTGACAGTCAATGGCCTTGCAGTAGTGAACTTCCACCAGTTGGTGATGGTCCATGCACTGCCTAGCCCTGCATCAACTCTTACATCGCTCCAATATTTAGTTGGTGTTGTGTTGTAATAATTAGCCACACTCTGGAAATTACTTAATTCAATAATACCTGCATCTGCAAAAGCATACAGATCTACATGCAACCATTTCCTGATAAACGGCGGACGGATTTTTAAATATCTGTCAAAGTCTATTTCAGCATTTACACTCGCACCACTTCTTCCTTTATAGCCAATCAGTACTTGCCCGTTACGCTGGTCAGCTACCATGTATCCGGCAAAGCCGCGCAGGTTCAACCCGCCACCTTGCTGAAAATGATTGGTCTCCATGGTGCCGAATCCCTGCCAGTCGTCAGGAACAAAACCTACGCTACGTGTGTATTTATTGTCCATCATTTCTTCAGGGTTAGCGCCTGCCAGCCAAAGAGCACTCTCGTAAGGTATATTATTGCCTGTTCCGTAACGTGCAAATAAACGCGTGCGAATATCCAGCTTACCAAGCCTGTGGTAATTAACATTCTCAAACTGTGCGTAACTGTAATCAAAGTCATTATTCATGAATGGTGCCCTCAAGCTTAGTTGTGTGTAGCCTCCTCCATTGAAAAATCTATGACTTCTACTCCAGCTTATATTAATAGATGAGTTTGGTGCTGTTCTTGTGCTGCTCCATTCGTTAGGATATATTAGGTAGTCTCTGTCGTAAGCAACAGGCCGCCACATGGTTTGAGCATAAAAGCGTAAGTTGTTGCGCTTATTTACATCCCATGAGAAGCCGCCTTTATGATACCATAACCCGTCAAGGAATTTACTTTGCAATTGCAGCTCCAGATGAGGCATGTAACGTGTGATGGGCGATTGGTAGGTGATGTTGTAATTGATAGGAACATACCTAAAGTATTCGCCTTCGTTGGCCGCTTCGTTATAAATATCTCTTTGCAGCAGGTGTGTGTTGAACCATACGGAAGCACTTAGCCTGTGCATGGTGTGCATATAGTCACTATTCAGGTGTAGCCCCGCTTTTACACCATCTACAAAGTTCCACCAAACATCAGGGCGAAGGCGTGCATGCATATGGTGCCTGTCTATCGGTGTTGGTTTGCCTACATCAGGTTTCACAACCAGTGCTTTAGGAGAGAAGGGTAGCATTCTTGATTTATAATTATCAAGTTCATAAATATCAGCTAACCTGTTGCTGGTGTCTATCGCTACATTTTTTATACCCGATGGTATTTGTACCAGTGCGCTGTATTTCTTATTCCAGTTGCCCCAGCCATACCATTTGTCTAATACTATTGCATCTGTTTCTTTTTCAAACCAGGTATTGGGTATATGGTAGCTGTACTGCTTATTATCTTTTGCTGTCACGGTAATATCGATAGGCATTTGCATCTCTCCTTTCCTTATAAGGTTGATCGCATATGTATCGTCCCCACTTAGTTTTTTTATGTTGCAGATGCCGTAATCAGTTTGTTTGGTGGTCTCCAGCCATTGATCGAAGAACCAGTTGAGGTCTACATGTGTGTATTGTATGATCGATGTCCGGAAATCATTGAAGTAGGGATGTGCAAAACGCCATTGGTTGAAGTAGTGCTTCATGGCATTAGAGAACAAAGTATCACCTAATACATATTGCAGGTTGTACAGCATAGTAGCTGTTTTATAGTATACCTGTGCATATCCCCCCTCGTGATGTATGGCATTATTAAAATCGTTGGACTGTGTATTGAGCGGCACTTCTTTCTTGTTCAGCGCATCGTAGGTGTACCGTGTATATACACGCAGGTCGCGGTAAGTATTGGGATGATAATTCCATTTTCTAAGTAGACCCTTTTTAGGCTTTCTGCTTACCGTGTCACCTTCGAGTTTTGTAAGTCCCCATGCTGTAAGGAATTGCGTGAAGCCTTCATCCAAAGCCGCACGATAGGTCTCATTATTACCTACCATACCGTAAAACCAGTTGTGACCGATCTCGTGTACTAAAAGTCCTTTATAACCCGGATGCCTGCCGCCGTCAAGTGTCAGCATCGGGTACTCCATTCCATCAGCGGCATCTGCTGCTACCATCTTAGGGTATTGGTACATACCAAAGTCTTCTGAGAAGGTCTTTATGATCTTGGCTACATAATCGGCAGAAGTTTGCCAGCCACTGGCGTGTGGCTCTTGTACTATACCCACGCACTCTATGCCATTCCAGTATTCTGTATCTAATCTGTAAGACGGGTCTGCTGTAAACGCAAAGTCATGTACATTCTCTGCTATGAAGTGCCATACTTTTCGCTCTCCTTTTTTATAAGGAATGATGACAGATGGTTTTTCGCCCCATGGTTTATTTTTAAAGTTGCTGACATCCAGTTTTTTGCGGAGTGTATCAGGTAGCATTCCCTCCCTGTTTTGAATAGCCCCCGTAGCCTCAACAATATAGTTGGACGGGAAATCTAGTTGCACATCATAAGTGCCAAAGTCTGCATAGAACTCCTTGTTCAGGTGCTGATAGGTATCCCAACCGAATTTACGGTCGTACACACATATTTTCGGGAACCATTGTACACCATTGTAGTGCATATGCCCCCATGCATCATACATCTTCATCCTGCGGCGTGTAGCACCCATGTCCCAGTAGGTGTTGAACTTCATAGTGAAGGTTACATTGCTGTTGGGTAGCAGTGGTTCTGGTAGGTATACTTTTAAAATAGTATTGTCTAATTCAAGCTTTGGTTCTTTGTTGTTTACTTTAAGCCCTTCTACTACCACACCTAATCCTTGTGCTTCATACTCTCCGAGTCTGGGCTTTATTTTGTTGGCACGCTCCAGTTCATGCAGGTAAGAGCCTTTTACAAAAGCATTCTGCCACATATGGAAGTATACATAGTGTAGTGTATCCGGCGAGTTATTCCAATACTCAAGCTCTTCTGTAGCTTCTATTATATGTTTCTCTTCGTCTATGCGAGCATCTATCTTGTAGTGAACATCCTGCTGCCAGTAAGCACCATCCGGTTTCCTGTTTTTCCAGTAAAGTTCATTGTTGCTACTGCGATATTCTTTCGATAGTTGGGCGAACGCTCCAGTTGAGATCAGTAAAAAGATCAGGCTAAGTGTATACTTCATCATAAATGGTCAAAAAAGATCTGATCGGTGAAAATACAAATTACTAAACAGTATGCTTTACCCTGTTCCGGGGGATTATACAATTACTTAATAGTCATAATAATAAAATTCAAGGGCATTTTTTCTATATTAGTATGTTATGTATTGATTTCACATTAAACAAAAGAATATGGGCAAATTTGTAATCAGCAAACGTAAGAACGGAGAATTTCAATTCAACCTGCACGCAAGTAACGGACAGGTTATTTTAAGCAGCGAAGGATACTCAACAAAAGCAGCTTGCAAGAACGGAGTAGAATCTGTTATGAAAAACGCTACCAGTGATAACCGTTTTGACCGTAAAGAATCTAAGAACGGCAAGCATTATTTCAACCTTAAAGCAGGTAATGGCCAGATAATAGGTAGCAGCGAAATGTATGAGACAACTGCAAGTATGGAGAACGGTATTGCCAGCGTAGGTAAAAATGCCCCGGGAGCTGCCGTTGAAGATGAGACTACATAAGAATATTGTACTTTATAAGGAGGGGTGTTCATATTGAATACTCCTTTTTTATTTACAGCAGAGCATATACTTACTCTACATAATTACGAAGGAACGTTGATACATCGGCCACCCAATCCTCCTTATGTTGTTGCAGGTAGTTGTCATGTGCAGCATTAGGGTACACAACAAGTTTCTTTTCTCCATTCAGGTTAGTAAGTATAGCCTGCTCTTCTTCTAATAAAACCCTGTCGTCTTTCGCGCCATATATAATAAGGGTAGGGCAATTAATACTTTTTGCGTATTGAATCGGGCTATGTTTGAAAGCATTAAAACCATGTTGCATACCACCCCAGAAAACCAGAAGGTACGCCATAGGGAAGTATGGTGCATTAGCAATATCAAACCTGTTCTTAACCGCTTGCAATAATGTGCCGAACGGTGCTTCTATAATTAATGCTGTTGGGTTTAGATTGTGGTCCTGAATAGCTTTCATTGAGGCTGCGGCACCCATACTTGTACCGAATAGTATAATGTTTTCTGCTCCTTTATCAGTAAGATAGTTGTAGCAGTCCAGCACATTTTTCGATTCTTTATAACCGATGGTCACATCATTACCTTCAGAACCACCACTGCCCATGAAGTCGACCATAAGGATGTTGTAGCCCATATCATGCAGCAGCCCGGCTTTAGCAATATGAGATGTTTTGCAGCTAATGTACCCGTGTAGCATCAGTATCGTTCCCTTGTTCTGTTCATTAGGTATGTGCCAGCCTTCAAGCAAAACACTGCTTTTTATATGCACGGTTTGGTAGGGCAGTTCGGGCGTTTCAGATATTTCCTGTCTGGGTGCGCTTACACCCAGTATACCGTACTCTATCTTTTTAGAAAGACTTAATTCTTCATAGTCTATTTTATCGTGTAGGTTGGGGTTGTAATGGGTAAACCTCCATGCATGGTTAAAAGCAATTACGTTTGTAAGAACAACAATAACAAGCAGGACAATTGAAATGCGCTTTAAGAGTTGTCTTTTGTTTCGTGGTCGGGTCATTGTGTTTATTTGATCTCAACAGGGGGGCCGTAGAATTTTGGCTGCTTGTTCACAATCAGGTCTAATACCATTTTTACACGTGCCAGTTTTTCACGTATCAATACTTTTAAGCCTATTTCAATAGGAGGGTCTTTGGCATTAAAGGCAGATGCATTCAGCCCTTTTTTGTTGGCTATGAACACAGCCCGCTCATTATGGAATTTCTGAGAGATGATAGTGACATCGGTTGTTTTAAAAATGGCCTTGCAACGTACAACACTATCCAGTGTGCGGAAGCCTGCATAATCAAGAAATATACGCTCGCGCGGAACACCTGCCTGCACAAGGTCCTGCATCATGGTCTTAGGCTCGTTATAGTTTGTCTGACGGTTGTCTCCGCTTACTATGATGTAGTCTATCTTCCTAGACTTATATAGCTGAACGGCAGCATTGATGCGGTATTTATAATAGAGGTTGACCCTGCCTGTACCGACGTATTTTGAAGTGCCCAGTACCAACCCTACTTTATTATAACCTACGGTTGCTACCTGATCGTGCAATTGTTTTTTTACAGAACGGGAAACATAAGCATCAACTGCAAATACGAACAGCACCAATAGCGTTAATGCCCAAAGCAGGAACTTGAACAACTTCCTCATACGTAACTAACGGGCAATTTAGCGAAATAATGTGTAACGGAAAGTGTATCCAAACGTTTAGTTGTAGTAATAGTACCACCAATCATCAGCTACTTTTTCATGCCTTACATAATTCGAGTGTTCATTTTTAAAAGCATCGTAAGGGTCATATACACAGTAGCCCGTTGGGATAGGAAAAGAGATGTAGTAGTCGTCTTCTACCTTTTTATAATAATACTTTTTGATAGACAGTAAACCCGGTGTTGTTATATATGTTGTGCTTATGCCTGAGCTAGGCGGGTATTCATATCGCTCCTTTTTGTAGGACTCTATGTTTTCTATCAATTGATCAGCACGGGATACTGCATGCAATGGCATATACTTTTTTACAGGCTCGTAAGAAAGTATCAGAACGGTCATTACCACAGCAAACTTGGCTGCTTTTTTTCTCCTGCTGAGTTGTGCTATGGTTGGTTTTCTGCGCAGCAGCTTCAACCGGCTCCAGGATATCAGTATAAATAGTACAGAACTCCCTGCTAGTGATAAGACTATTGCTTGAGCAATAAAGCTTATAGTGAATGCATTATTACTGATTGGCGGTGTATAGGGTGCCGGTAGATATTGCAGATTAATTAAAAGAAAAGCGAGTAGGGTGATTACTGAAACAATAAAGATGTATTGTTTTTTAGAATACCTTTTTTCTAAAAATTTATCATATAGATATACTATAAGTAGTGGAATGAAACCTATTGCAGCTATTAAAAAAAATGCTCCTATATAGATTAGTATCTGCACAATTGATATTACTTACATTCCCTCTAGTGCTTTCTCTGCTTGTTCCTTTAGTGAGGGATTGTCTTGTTAAGAGTTATTGAAAGTATATACTAACACAATTTAGCGAAAATAATGTGTTATTCTTCCATGTAAAAGAGGATCATATTATCCTCATAAAATGCAATGTGTGATATGTTCTCACGGATGTAAGTATTGTTATAATAGATATGTTCAGGCTCGAGTAGGTCTGCTTCATCAATTATATAGGTTAATACTTTATTATCACTCTTATATTGCGGTACTAGCTTATAACATGTATCAGCAATTACATCAGCCATGAGTTCATTGTAGTCGCTTGAGTCTACTTTCATTGTAAAGCATTGCGAAAAGTCATCGTGTAACCATGAACTTCTTTTTTTCTGGATAATTTCACCAGACTGTGGGAACTCAATCTCTGTAGCATATTCAAAACTGCTTATGTAACTTTTGTCAGATGGATGGTCGCCAGTGTATAATAAATACGTATAAGTGCCTATAAGTAGCATAAGACCAACGGCAGCAACTTTTACATTACCTTTTTTATATAACCAATGAAGTAAAATAAGTGGTCCTGAGATAAAGATGAAGACCAAAAGAAGAATAATCGAAATAAGATTAAAAATGTAATGATAAGTATAATAATCCTCTGGAAAATAGGTGTTAACCAGTTTTAGTAGTAATGACATCAAAGGCAAGGCAAATAAGCAGGCTACAAAGATGTTTATTGCTATAACAGCCTGTGTGTACCCTTTTTTCTTATAACGTTGTTTGAAGAAAGAGATAAGCAAATACAATGCTATCTGGCATATTGCAGTAATGATTAAAATGCCTGGAATTGACTCTAACATATCACAATTCTACATCCCCTCCAGTGCTTTCTCTGCTTGCCCTTTAAGTGAGGAATTATCCCGTATCAGGCTGTTGAGCAGGGTTTTGGCTTGTGTCTTTTCGCCTAGGTTCTTGTGGCATTGTGCTGCTTTGAGTGTCGCCTGGTCGCGCTTGCTGCTGCCCTGGTTGAACATTTCTTCCTGGTATATTTTCAGCGCATCTCTGTACTTGCCTTCTTTGTATAAGTAGTCGGCTTTTTCTATGCCTTTCAGGTTAGCAGCAGGAACCGGCTTAGGCTCATCAGCAACAGGTTTTTTCTTCTCTTCTTTTTTTGTGGCAGCTTCTTCTGCATTATAGCTATTGCCCAACCGTTGGGGGTATTGCTCGTCAATGTTTGTTTTTCCTGCTGTTGCAGAAGTCAAAGTAGCATCTGTCTTTTTGGTCTCTTCTTTTGCTTTATCAGCTTTAGCTATTACCGGTTCTTCCTTTTTCGGTTTTGTTTCTGCCTTAGCAAGCTCAGGTTTGTTTTTATTTTCTTCTTTCGGTGGCTTTTGAGTTTCTGTTGTTGCTAAAGCTTCTTCAGTATTTTGTTCTTGTTGCGTCAGCTCTTCTTGTGGTTGGTTGTCTGCAACATTCATGCTCATAGTATCTGCAAGAGCAGTTGAAGCTATATTTTCATCAGTTGGTGTATTACTTATAGGTACTTCTTCTTCAGAAATGATCCTTGGTTCTGTGTTCTGCGCTATTTGTCCGTTGTCCTCGTTCAGGCTGAAGATGCTATCTCTCATGAACCACAGTATGCCTACTACAATCAATATACTTGCTGCAATACCTATGTTGCGCCACAAGGTGGTCTTTTTAGCAATGCTTTCTACTTTGCGTCCCAGCTTTTCACCCGGGGCCGGTACCGATGCTTTTTTTAACTGTGCTTCCGGGTTGGAGATACCGATATGGCTTTTCAGGAATGAAGCATCAATATTTTCAACTGCATCCAACGATCCGTTGGGTATTTGTTCTTTTACACCTTCCAGCGCATCATCACAAAAAGGGCAACTCAACAGGTGTACTTCTACGGCACGAGCTTCCTCATGCACCATTTTACCGGCGGCATAGCTACGTAGCTGTCTTGGCGTAAGGCAGGCACTGTTGTCGAATATATGTTTCAGTTGCTCTTTATTCATGTACTTCCTTCTTCAATAGTGCTTCCAGTTTTATTTTCAGGTTGCGCTTGCCGTTTTGTATGGCACTTTTCACTTCTTTTATATCATAGGTCGTTTGGCGTGCCACTTCTGCATAGCTCATTTTGTCTATATAAAAATGCCTGATGCACACTCTTTGCTTCTTGTTCAGCTCCTGCACGGCGGCCTCTAATTGGGTTAAAAATTCGTCCCGTTTAACCTTTTGATGCCAATCATCCTCAAATTCCACAATTTCTTCAGAAAATTCTTTTTCAAGTTCAGGCTTACTCTTTCTCAATTCCATCAGGCAGTGGTTACGTGCCACGGTATAAAGCCATGATTTAAAGAACATTACATCGTGGCTCTTGAGGTCTTCGAGCAGTTTGATGAAAATTTGTTGTGAGGCGTCTTTAGCAGCTTCTACATTCTTCAAATACTTAAGGCATACACCATATACCAGATGTGAGTACCTCTGGAAAAGGGCCGCAAACGCCAACTCTTCATCTCGCGATGCGTAGCGGTGTACTAATTCCTCATCCGATAACTTCCTGTAGTCGGTTGACGCCAATTTCGATCTTGTTTTATTGATTTTGGATAAAGATATAAGATTGGCGCAAATATCCATGGACTAATATTATTACTAAAAAATTATGGCCAATACTTTAGCGGGCTGTTAACACCTATGTTTTTAAACGGCAAACCACTATATTTGCCCCACTTTTAAAAATTCCTTTATAAGATATATGGATATGTTCTACTTGGTTCCGGCATTTGGTGTGCTGGCACTGTTGTTTACAGTGATCAAGAGCTCTTGGGTGAGCAAGCAGGATGCCGGCACAGACCGGATGAAAGAAATCGCGCTACACATAGCTGATGGCGCAATGGCCTTCCTGAAGGCTGAATACAAAATATTGACATATTTTGTAATTATAGCAGGTATTCTTTTGGCTTATATGGGCTATAGTAATCCTGCTTCAAGCTGGGTGATAGCTATTGCCTTTGTTATCGGTGCCTTCTTCTCGGCGCTGGCAGGCTACATCGGTATGCGCATTGCTACAAAGGCTAACGTACGTACCGCTCATGCAGCACGTAGCAGTTTCCAAAAAGCGTTGGCAGTATCTTTTAATGGTGGTGCAGTAATGGGGCTTGGTGTTGCCGGCCTTGCTGTACTTGGCTTAGGCAGCCTGTTCATCGTATTTAAAATGATGTTCGCGCCTGACGCTGCTGTTAACAGCCACGAAATGGAGCGCGCTATCGAAGTACTTACAGGGTTCTCACTGGGCGCTGAGAGTATCGCACTTTTTGCCCGTGTGGGTGGTGGTATATATACCAAAGCTGCCGATGTGGGTGCCGACCTTGTAGGTAAAGTAGAAGCAGGTATTCCTGAGGACGATCCTCGTAACCCGGCAACTATTGCTGATAACGTTGGTGATAACGTTGGTGATGTAGCAGGTATGGGTGCCGACCTTTTCGGTTCTTATGTAGCTACCGTATTGGCAACCATGGTATTAGGCCGCGAGACCACATCAGCAGGAGATGCTTATGGTGGGTTTGCACCGATATTATTACCAATGTTGATAGCAGGTATCGGTATCCTGTTCTCTATCGTAGGTACTTTCTTTGTACGTATTTCTGATAGTGTAAGTGTAAGCACAGGGCCTGTACAGAAAGCGCTTAATATGGGTAACTGGGGGTCAATGATCCTTACAGCTATTGCATCTTACTTCCTGGTTGTGAATATACTTCCTGAAACAATGATGCTTCGCGGTTTTGAATTCACTAACCTTGATGTGTTCTGGTCTATAATAATAGGACTTATAGTAGGTGCTTTGATGAGTATCATCACTGAATATTATACAGCTATGGGTAAGCGCCCTGTTATGAGTATCATCCGTCAATCCGGTACAGGCCATGCAACTAATGTAATAGGTGGTTTGGCAGTAGGTATGGAAAGTACTTTCCTGCCGATACTGGTGTTAGCAGGTGGTATCTGGGGTTCTTACGAAATGGCAGGTCTTTATGGTGTGGCTATTGCAGCAGCAGGTATGATGGCTACCACTGCAATGCAGCTGGCTATTGATGCCTTCGGCCCGATAGCGGATAACGCAGGTGGTATCGCTGAAATGAGTGAGCTGCCAAGTGAGGTTCGTGAAAAGACAGATGCACTGGATGCCGTTGGTAATACTACTGCTGCCACAGGTAAAGGTTTTGCGATCGCTTCTGCGGCTCTTACAGCTCTGGCGCTATTTGCTGCTTATGTAGGTGTTGCGGGTATCGATGGTATTAATATTTATAAGGCAGAAGTACTGTCTATGTTATTCGTCGGTGCTATGATACCTTTCATCTTCTCTTCTCTGGCTATTCGTGCCGTTGGTGAGGCTGCTATGGCAATGGTAGAAGAAGTTCGTCGCCAATTCCGTGAGATTGCAGGTATTATGGAAGGTAAAGGTGAGCCTGAATACGATAAGTGTGTGGCTATCTCTACTGAAGCTTCTATTAAGAAAATGGTATTGCCGGGTGCGTTAACACTGGCTGCTCCGTTGCTTGTTGGGTTCTTGGTGGGCCCTGAGGCGCTTGGTGGTATGTTGGCAGGTGCTACCGTTAGTGGTGTATTGATGGGTATGTTCCAGAACAATGCCGGTGGTGCATGGGATAATGCTAAGAAGTCGTTTGAAAAAGGTGTGGAAGTAAATGGTGAGACGTTCTACAAAGGCTCTGATATGCACAAAGCATCTGTTACGGGTGATACTGTAGGTGATCCGTTCAAAGATACTTCCGGCCCTTCAATGAATATTTTGATCAAATTGATGTCTATTGTGGCACTGGTAATAGCACCTACATTAGCTAATATGTATGGCACGAAAGATGTTGATCAGCATCAAGTACAGGAAGAGGTAATAGAAATGGTTGAAGAAGTTGAGTAAGAATATTAATCAAACGTTTAAAAATCCGCTAAAAGCGGATTTTTTTTGTTTCAGGACTAACACTGCCTGTCCTGTCTGCGTCATAGAGTATGAAACCGAATTTTAAAGTAATCAGAAAACGTTATGAAAAATCTTATACTATTCCTCGCTATATGCTTTTTAGGCACCAGTGCCTCGGCTCAGTTGAACTGTAGCAATGTGAATGCGGCTATCAGTACAAGCATATCCGGTGGTACCGTTACATTAACTAACAATAGTACCCCGACTTCAACAAACAATATTTATACTAACTATCATATTAACTGGGGTGACAACAGCACAACGAATGTGAGTACTAATGCTGCACAGACACATACGTACCATACATCCGGCAGCTATAACATCCAGATGACCTCTCAGGTGCACGACTCTATCAATAACATTACTTGTTATGATACAGCAAATACGACAGTGAGTATCACTACATCTCTTAACTGTAATAATATCAATGCACAGTTTTATACGTATAGAACCGGTAATACTTCGGTAGTGCTGGTTAACCAAAGCACACCTAATGCAACGAACAATCTGGGAGTTCAATACCAAATTATATGGGGTGATGGTAATACAACAACTACTTCAAGTAAACAAAATCAGACACATACTTACAATTCAGGCGGAACGTATACAATTCAATTATACCTGACAGTTATCGACTCAAATAATAATAACACTACTTGCCATGACACTGCAACCTATACCATGTTCATACCGGGCAGTGGTTTGAACTGCAGTTCGGTAAATGCATCTTTCTTTACCAATTCTAACTTAGGTACAGTGTCTCTTGTGAATATGAGTACACCTAATCCGGGTAGTGGTATAAGTGCCACATATTTAATAAACTGGGGTGATGGTAACAGTACTACTGCTACTAATAAGAGTACTCAAACACATACATATACCAATTCAGGGAATTATACAATTACATTGAAAGCTACATATGTAAGTGGTACGTTGACATGTGTTGATAGTACTTCTGATACTGTTAATATCAATACAACGCCTCCTAATGTAATATCAGGTAGTATTATTGTTGATTCAACAAGTTCAAATCAGAGGGATACGTTCAAAGTGTGGTTGATCACTTATAACTCACAAACGAATATCCTTGCAGCAATTGATTCACAAATAGTATCTGGCTATGCGTATGTGCCTTATGCGTTCAATAATATTACATCCGGTGCTTACAGAACCAAAGCACACCACCTGAACGGACCTACAAGCGGTCAAGGATACGTACCTACCTATCATGATTCTGACCTGCTATGGAGTAATGCTAATGTTATAAATCATACAGGTGTGGTTTCTGTTGCTAATATTTACATGAAGAAAGGTACTGTCACAACAGGCCCTGGCTTTGTAAGTGGTAATGTACAGCAAGGTGCAAACAAAGGCACTGCAAATGGTATCGAAGGAATGAACATATTCTTACTGGATGCTGGAAGTAATCAACTTGTAGCTCATACGGTTACTGATGCCAATGGTGATTATGAGTTCAATAATGTTGAGTACGGTTCTTACTATGTTCATCCAGAGCAACTGGCTTATACAACGGCACAGGCTTCTATCATGGTAGATGCTAATAAAATGAACGTGTCAGGTATCAATTTCGAGCGTTCCATCAAGAATAAAACCATCACGTACAAGCCGGCATCTGTAGCTACTATTAGTGGAGAGCCTATGTTCAGTATATATCCTAACCCTGCCAGCGATGTAGTGAACATACTATGGGCTAATGCTACTGAGAAAGATGCTACTATTAGCATTACTGACATCAGTGGTAAGCAGGTGGTAAACACTACCGTGAAAACTAATGGTATAACTACAATTGATGTCAGCCAGTTACAAACAGGTTTCTATATGATGAAAGTGACTGACGGTCACAAGAGCCACACACAAAAACTGATCTTGCAATAATTGTTAATCATAGACGTAGACAATTGAAAGCCTCCTCTTTCTGGGAGGCTTTTTGTATGTATATAAAATATTCAAAAAATATGCTATTGCTCCTAACGAATGTTGTAATAGCTGCGTCAAACATTGCTGAGTACTCAATTTTTTTAACCAATTTAAAACTCAGTAAACGATTATGAAACGTATTTTACTTTTAGCTGCGGCGATCATCGCAATAAGCAGCACAACTTCAAAAGCACAGGTTAACCTTTCAGGTGCTATCTTTTACGACTCTACCAGCAATGCTGATACTTTTAAAGTATGGCTTATTGTAAAGCAAGGTAATATCCTTTCTGCTGTTGATTCACAGATAGTAGCGGGTATGGCCGGCTCTGCATCTTATAGTTTCTCAGGTGTTACGCAAGGCTCCTATCGTGTTAAGGCACACCACCTTAATCCTAACTCGTTTGTATCGGCTATGGTGCCTACATACCACGATTCAGTGTTACTATGGAGTAATGCAAAGTTAATCAGTATAGGCGGGCAGAACAGTACAAATAATTATATCTACATGAAGAAAGGTATTCGTACTAATGGTCCGGGTTTCATAGGTGGTAATGTATTACAGGGTGCTAACAAAGGAACTGCCAACGGGATAGCAGGTATGGATATGTTCCTGTTTGATGGCAACGGAGACCTGGTAACCCATGTTGTTACAGATGCCAATGGTGATTATCAGTTCAGTAGTCTGCCAAACGGAACTTACAATGTAAGCCCAGAGCAGATGAACTATACAACTACAGGCGCAAGCATAACAATCGATGCAACTAACCCATCACATACAGCTGTGAACTTTGAGCGTTCTAATCAGAATAAGACAATTAATCTTAAGCCAACTACTATCACTAATGTAAATGGTCAGGATATATTCACAGTTTATCCTAACCCTGTAAGCAGCGCAGTGAATATAAGCTGGGCCAATGCAAACGGTGAAAAAGCTAACATCCGCATTGTAGATATTACAGGTAAGCAAGTAGTGAATACTACTGTTACAATGACCGGTGTTACTACTGTTGATGTAAGTACTATGCCATCAGGCCTTTACCTGATGAACATCAATGATGGTAGCAGCAACTATACTCAGAAGCTGACTGTAGAATAGTTTTTCATACATAAACGTGGGCAAATTACAGTCCTTCCCGCAATGCCTGGGAAGGACTGTTTTAAATATGATGTGGCAATTAAATGATAATTGAGAACGTTAGATTTCATAATTTTCTACAACATAAAAATATACACTATGAAAAAAATACTACTCCTGATAATTATAACTACGACATCTGTATTGAATAGTAAAGCACAAAGTGCTATGATACATGGTGAAGTCACTGATCCCTGGAATATTGACAGTACAGAAATTTGGTTGATCAAGTATGACTCAACAACAAAAATACTTTCTGCGGTAGATTCTGTTTTATCATTAAGAACAAGCCAAGCGTCTCAAAGACCGTATTCCTTTTATGGTATTGCGCCGGGAGTTTACCGTATTAAAGCAGCGATTCATAAGGGAACAATGCAGTTCGGTCAAAAATTGCCGGGGCCTGCACCAACTTATTATGGAACGAGCCTTTTTTGGAATACAGCCCAAACAATTACAGTAGGTGCTAATGATACACTTAAGATAGACTTTGCCTTAATAATGGATAGTATTCAGGTAGGCCGCGGATTTATTGGTGGTAGTGTGTTACAAGGTGCAAATAAAGGCACTGCGAATGGTATTGGAGGAATGACTGTATTTCTCTTGGATGCAAACGATAATTTCAAGGCGTATGCAATTACAGATGCTAACGGAGATTATAAATTTGATAGTGTGCCCGATGGAAGTTACAAAGTATACCCCGAGCAGCTGAACTATATTTCATCTGGTGCAAGCATTACTATAGATGCCACTAACCAGTCGCATGCTGCTGTGAACTTTGAGCGTTCTAATCAGAATAAGACGATCAATCTGAAGCCAACTACTATCACTAATGTAAATGGTCAGGATGTATTCACAGTTTACCCTAACCCTGCTAGCAGCGCAGTGAACATAAGCTGGGCTAATGCAAACAGTGAACAAGCTAACATACGCATTATTAACATCACCGGTAAGCAAGTGTTGAATACTACTGTTACTATGACCGGTGTTACCACTGTTGATGTAAGTACTATGCCAACAGGACTATACCTGATGAACATCAATGACGGTATCAGCAACTACACTCAGAAGCTGACTGTAGAATAGTTTTTCATACATAAACATAGCTAAACTTAAGCCCCGCTTTAAGCAGGGCTTTTTTTGTTTCCAATAAAAATATATGCGTATTATCTTTAGCAAAAACTATAAAACAATACGTATGAAAAAACTACTTGTAACCCTTGCAGTATTAATGTTAGTTGCTTCTTCTACTAATTCATTTGCAGGAGGAGATGATGATAAAACCAAAAAGCCGGTTGGTACTTGGGAGATTAAAAATGTACAGAAAATGATGGGGGCTGTACGAACTAAAAAATATACAAAAGATGGCGGAGATTCTAAAAAGTATATACAACGTTTTAAGGGCTGTATAATAACTTTTACTGAAGATAATAAAGCTAAGCTTACTACCGCTAATGGCAAATTGTCTTACGACGGTACGTGGGAGATAATTGAGGATACAAAATATCGCGTTAAAACAGGTACTAATGCTCCAAGCTGGGATAAGGGACATACTGAAGGAATAGTTATGATGGAGGTGAAATTTCCGTCTGCACGTCGTTATGATATTGAAGGAGAATTTAAGCCCAATCAGTTTGGTGTTGCTAATGTAAAGGAGCTTTTCACAATACTTGACCCCAAGTACATGTTCAAGTTCAAACTATTAGAAGAATAATAGATAAGGATAATTACATCATATTTAGAGCCACGCTGTTAAGCGGGGCTTTTTTTGTCAATAGGGTGTTTTTCACGTTGTGTAGCTTTATGAAGTGTAGTATATTTATATTTAATTATAGATAATGAGTCGAGCGTTTCGTTATGAGTAATTTTATAATTGAAGAATGAAAATTGAAGTTCATATTTCTGACAATAAGCTACAAGACTTAAGTCAATCTGCTAATGAGGAAATGAAAAAGATTGCTAAGGCTTATATAGAAGAGGTTTTAGATGAGGCAAGTAGAATAGAGGAAAGTCATAGAACATCTAATACAACGCCAGAAATAACTGCTACTATAATCCAAGATGCTGTAGACTATGCTAGAAAATATGGAATCAGAAAAAAGAAACCAAGAAAGCATGTTTTCGTACAAATAGTTGCTTTCTTATCAACTGTGTTTACTGGTGGTTTGTTTACAATTGAAGGTTTTACTAATACGTGGCATTTAGTGACATTTTTATTGGTTTTATTAATAGCGACTGTTTCAACTGTTTTTTTAGTTGTCAAAAATGATTAAGATGATTAAAGAGAAGGATATATATTCTAAGCTGACGCCTTCTGCAGAGGATGAATTGAGTAAAATTGCAGACGACTTTAAAAGTGATTTATTAGATAGAGCTCACTTAATAGCTATTGAGAGACAAACTGCTAATAAAGAAATATCACTAGTAGATATTTTAGAAGCAAATTTATCTCATAAAGAGAAGGTCGTTAATAAAGAAGAGAAAGTTTACAAAAGAAGGAGATTGGCATATTTAGCATCATTTAGTGGTGCTATATATGCGGTTCTAGGTATCTTAATATACATGATTCAGAATAAGGTTTTTTCTTTTGAAAAAGACTTAGGGTTAGTAATTGCTGCTTTAGGGATTTTGATTTCTTTAATGACATTTTTAGTAGGTCAATTGAGGTTGAGAAGAGACTATTCTATCATTCAAAATACTTTGGATGAAAAGCGACTAAAAAAGAATACAAAATATGAATATGAAATAGTGGATAAGTGGAGAGTAATAGAAAAGCTAGCTTTTAATGTAATGTCAGAAGATGAAAAAGATAATCAATCTACTGAATCTGTTAGCTTTTTGATTAAGTTTCTTGCTCATAAAGTTGCAGACAACGAAGAAGAGTATTTTAAAATTAGACACCTGCTAAAAATAAGAAATAAAATAGTCCATGATAATTATACCATGAGCGAGATAGAGGCAAAGGAATATCTAAGTTTTGCCGATCAACTAATTTTACGTTTGGAAAAAGCTCAAAGGTCGATAGAGAGACAATCAAAAAATAAAATTACTGTGTTGTCAGCTATATATGGAACAGGTAAACATGGAATAGATGTAACAAGTGAACTAAAAAGGTTAATAAAAAATAATAAGCTAGAATTTATTGCAAATAATGAACTTGCTGGAGACCCTGATGTGGGTACTCCGAAAAAACTAGACATTGTATATGAAATCAACGGTAAGAAGGTAGAGGAAAAGTATAAAGAAGGAGACAAGGTAGTGATAGAATGATATACCTACAACTCCTCCTTTAAATACCTGCCCGTTTGGCTGGCTTTTTTATTATATTTTGGAAGTGAAAACGATCACATGACTTGTTATTTATGGGTTGCGGGAAAAAGGTTTGATGTTGATGATTTTCTTGAAAAATCAAGGCTGAAAGTGGATGAGGTTAGATATATCGGTCAGCCTAAGTATAAAGATCATCCTGATAAACTGATCGCGAAGTTCAATTCATTTCTGGTAACTATAAGCAGTGCTTATTTTACTGAATTGAAAAAACAAATAGAGGATACAATAGAATATCTGAGAGAAAATAAAGACACTCTGAAGCTGATAAAGCAAATGTCAACTATTGAATATGCAAATCTCCATTTTGGAGTTAATGGCACTTTTGATAAACCGTTACAAACTATATATTATCCGGCTGAGTTGATGATACTCACTGGTGAGTTAGGTTTGTCTTTAGAAACGTCAATATATAAACCTGATTTCTTTCAAACTGAGAGTTAACTTACTACGAATCTTCTTTTCAGATCTGTCCTGTCCCGGCATAGCAGGGACAGGGGTTGTGCTTAGTTTTTCCGGAAAAATTGATGTAGGAGATAATTCTACATAGGCATGATTATTGTTTGTAAGAGTTAAACTGTGTCACATGAAACTAATAATGATCATCATTTTGCTATGTGTCAGTCGTACAATGTCTGCGCAAGAAAACTTTCCTTCAAGCATTAATATTGGGTTGAACTTGGCACCACTAGCTACTGGTACTCCTGAAGTGCAGGGTGCATGTTTTATAAATAAGTTCGTTGGTGTTACTATAGCAGGTGGAGCTACTTTTCGTATTTTGGAAGGGCCAATAAAACTGAATGATGGAGTACGCAACCGATCTATGAGTGGCGTATACTGGAAAGCAGGACTGGTGGGTAGGTTGCCGCTTGCGATACAGAAAAAGAAGCTCTCTCTATGGTTAAAGGCACTGTATATAGGTTCTAAGTATGAAGAAAGTGCTATACGCACAGCATATATATCTACCCCAAGCGGGTTATCACCAAACGGAACAGAAAGCGTTAGAGCGAGTGGCATAGCACATGGGTTTGCTATATCTCCGGGTATAGATATTTTTCTTACGAAACATCTAGATCTGCGTGCAGGTTGCCAGATAGGAATGTACAAACGTAATGACATGATAAGGCATACTGCCGGAACCTACCAGCCTGGTTTTGGTACAATTTGGGGTTTTGCTCCGGAGCAGTTTATTCTCGGGGTTAATTACAGAATTGGACAAGTAGAAAAAAAGTCGGATAAGAGGTAGTCACCTACAACTCCTCCTTTAAATACCTGCCAGTATGGCTGGCTTTTATTTTTACGATCTCTTCAGGAGTGCCGGCGCCTACTACTTCACCGCCACCTTGCCCGCCTTCAGGACCCATGTCTACAATATAGTCGGCTACTTTTATCACATCCAGGTTGTGCTCAATAACCAGTACCGTGTTGTTGCGTTCTACTAATCGGTTCAGTACCTCTAACAAATGCTCTATATCCTGAAAGTGTAAGCCTGTTGTTGGTTCATCAAGGATATAAATGGTTTGTCCCGTATCGCGTTTAGAAAGTTCGGTAGAGAGTTTTACTCTTTGTGCTTCACCTCCGCTGAGTGTAACAGCACTTTGTCCCAGTGTTACATAACCCAGTCCAACATCTTGTAAGGTTTTTATTTTTCTATGCAGGTAGTGTACATTCTTAAAGAAGGCCACTGCATCATCAACGGTCATGTCTAACACATCGGCAATGCTTTTTCCTTTGTAGCGTATCTCTAATGTCTCACGGTTGTATCGTCTGCCATTACATTTTTCGCAAGGCACATATACATCGGGTAAGAAGTTCATTTCTATCACTCGCTGCCCGCCACCTTTGCACTCTTCACAACGTCCGCCTTTTACATTGAAGGAGAAGCGCCCCGGGTTATAACCACGAATTTTTGCTTCAGGTATCTGTGAGAACAGTTGGCGTATATCTGTAAAGAAACCACAGTAAGTAGCAGGGTTGCTTCTAGGTGTGCGGCCTATCGGGCTCTGGTCTATCTCTACAACCTTATCTATGTTTTGCAATCCACTGATGCGCTTGTGTGGCATCGGTTGTTGCTTAAAGTTCTTGTAGCAATGCTTTGCTAAAAGAGGGTAGAGGGTTTCATTAATTAACGTACTCTTACCACTACCTGATACACCTGTTACACATATGAACGTACCCAATGGTAATTCTATGGTTACATCTTTCAGGTTGTTACCGCTTGCCCCAGTCAGCTTCAGTTTTTTGCCAATGCCTTTTCTTCTTTCTTCAGGTACTTTTATTTCCAGCTCATGGTTCAGGTAGCCTGCAGTTTTGGTATGCGTTTTTACTACATCGGCAGGTTTGCCCTGGCTTACTATTCTGCCACCGTGCATACCCGCTGCCGGGCCTATGTCTATCAGGTGGTCTGCAGCCAACATAATGTCTTTATCATGCTCTACTACCAATACTGTATTACCACCATCGCGCAGGTTCTTGAGTGCTTCTATCAGCCTGTGATTATCGCGCTGGTGCAACCCTATGCTAGGCTCATCCAATATATAAGTAATGCCCGTAAGTTGAGAGCCTATCTGTGTGGCTAATCGTATCCTCTGGCTTTCGCCGCCACTCAATGTGCGTGTAGGTCGGTTAAGCGTCAGGTAGTGCAGACCTACATCTAACAAGAACTTCAAACGATCGCGTATCTCTTTAAGAATGTCTTTAGCAATGACCTGTTGCTTTTTGTTCAGCCGTTCTTCTATTCCCTCAAACCAATCTGCTAAGCCTTGTAATGAGTTCTCGGCTAATTCTGCAATATTCTTATCATCAACTTTAAACCAACGACTTTCTTTTTTCAATCTTGTGCCTTCACAGTCAGGGCAAGCATTCAATTCCATGTATCCCTCTGCCCAATCTCGTATAGCGTCAGATGATGTTTCGTTGAACCAGCGCAAGAGCATATTTACAATACCCTCGTAATTGTGCTCCGTTAGTTGCTCTGCATAATTGTATTCATCTGCCTCTGTGTAGGTGATGATACCTTCCTCGTTACCGTATAGTAATATGTTTAGTTGTTTGTCGCTTAGGTCTTTCAAGGGTTTGGTGAGTGGTATCTTATTTTTCTTGGCAATGATGTTTGCTTGTTTAAAGGTCCATGCATCACGTTCTTCTCCTAGCGGAGTAATACCACCATCTTTGATGCTCTTGCTCATGTTAGGTAACACCTCCTCCATATTCACCTGATATACTTTACCTAACCCTTTACAACGAGGGCAGGCACCATAAGGGGAGTTGAAAGAGAACGTGTTCGGTGATGGCTCTTCATAAGACAACCCCGTATCTGCACACATCAACTGCCTGCTGAATTGTGATACTTTATCTGTTTCTATATCCAGTACAAACATCAGCCCTTTACCCATTTCCAGGCTCTTTTGTATGCTCTGGCTGGTGCGTGCCTTTGCATCAGGTTGCACTTTCAGTCGGTCTATTACCAGTTCTATATCGTGTATCTTATATCGGTCCAGCTGCATGCGTTCTTTCAGCTCCAGTATCTCACCGTCTACACGTACACGCACATACCCCTGCTTTCTGAACTGCTCGAATAACTCTCTGTAATGTCCTTTACGGCCTCTTACTATCGGCGCAAGAAGCACTATTTTTTTCTCTTTAAAGTTCTCTTCAATGTGGTCAACTATCTCCTCTTCACTAAATCGTACCATCTTCTTACCTGTGTTGTAAGAGTATGCCTCACCTGCGCGGGCATACAGCAGTCGCATAAAGTCATATACTTCGGTAACTGTACCTACTGTTGACCTTGGATTGCGGTTGGTTGTTTTCTGCTCAATGGAAATAACAGGGGAGAGTCCGGTGATCTTATCTACATCAGGGCGTTCAAGGTCACCGAGAAATTGTCGGGCATAGGCAGCGAAGCTTTCCATGTATCGGCGTTGCCCTTCCGCAAATATGGTATCGAAGGCTAATGATGATTTTCCCGAACCACTGATGCCTGTGATGACCACCAGCTGGTTTTTAGGTATGTTCACATCTATATTCTTCAGGTTGTGTACCCTTGCTCCTGATACTTCAATAAATTTCGTGGAAGTTGCCACTTCTGTACTTGCCATAACTGAGGATTGCAAAAATAAACAAAGCAGCCCTTAAAACAGTTCGGCAGATGATGCTTATAGCTGATGGCTTAATGCTTTCTGTCTATCACGTAGTTAACCAGGTCAATAAGAGCCTTTTTTGCATCGCTTTCAGGATATTGGTTCAACATATCCAGAGCTTTATTCTGGTATTCTTTCATTTTGGCAGTTGCATATTCTATCCCGCCCGATTCATGTACATACCCTATAACCTCATTTACCTTCTCTTTATTCGTATTCTGATTTTTGACAATATATATGATCTTTTTCTTCAAAGAACGATCTGCATGTTGTAAAGTATAGATCAGCGGCAGGGTCATTTTCTTCTCTTTGATATCAATTCCTGTGGGTTTGCCTATATTATCCTGTCCATAATCAAAGAGGTCGTCTTTTATCTGAAATGCAATACCCACATGTTCGCCAAATAGTCTGAAAAACTCAGTAGTGTCTTTATCTTCTGTGGCAGAAAATGCACCGGCTGAGCATGCAGCCGAAAGCAGTGATGATGTTTTGCCCCTAATGATCTCAAAATAAGTTTCCTCCTCAATGTCCAGCTTTCTGGCCTTCTCCATCTGCAATAACTCTCCTTCACTCATTTCTTTTACTGCCCTAGACGTTATCTTAAGTATTTGATAATCATCATGTTCTAAAGATAGCAGTAACCCTTTTGATAACAAATAGTCGCCAACCAGCACTGCTACCTTGTTTTTCCATAAAGCATTGATAGATAAGAAGTTGCGTCTAACCATCGCATTGTCCACAACATCGTCATGTACAAGAGTGGCAGTATGCAATAATTCTATGAGGGATGCAGCACGGTATGTGTTGTCTTTAATACCCCCCGAAACTTCAGCACATAGCAGTACGAACATAGGTCTCATCTGTTTGCCTTTACGCTTGATGATAAACCTCATGATCCTGTCCAGTAAAGGGTTTGAGCCTTTTACATGTTCTGCAAATTTCTTTTCAAAGATGCTTAATTCCTTTCCTATTACCTGTCGTACTGAATCCATCTAAAATGCAATAACTATTAATTAACAACGAACACTTTGGAAATTTGCGGATAAAAGTAGTTCTTTGATACAACATTTGGCGTGATAATTGGTTATATCGGTTATAATCAGTGTGAAAAGCATTAGAATAAATTTACTTTTTGTTCTTTGTTTTTTTAAAACCTCTGATATACCTTTGTCGCAAACTTTTTAAAATCAAGAGTTAACCAAAATTATTAAATAAACAATCTGTTATGGTCAACAAAAAGTACCTATTGCTTGCCGGTTTGTGCGCTACTTTGTTCGCGCAGCCAGCATTTTCTCAGGAGACTTCCGATGCAAGGTGGTCGAGCCGCGATATGACCTATCGTGGTGACAGCTACGATGTGTTGGATTCAAATTATGTTCCCAAATCCAGAATGGATCAGCACCGCAGGTTTCTGAACCATCAATATGCTTTCCCTGCAAAACCACGTAACATGTGGGAAGTAGGTGTTGGCGGTGGCATGTACAACGTGTCTGGTGACGTTCCTTCTTTAATGTTCTGGAGTAAAGGTGCTAAAGGTGGTTACGGTTTACATGCTCATGTACGTAAGTCATGGGGTTATGTAATATCTACCCGTCTTCAGTATAACTATGGTATCGCACGTGGTCAGGCTTGGCAGGAAGATAGGAACTATCGTTACAATCCGGCTTGGTCTACTAATGGTTACCAGGCATTACCTGCTATTCCGGGTACAACAGCTGGTGTTCCTCTACCTCCAACAGATCCGATCTTCTGGAACTACAGGATGGAAGCTCACCAACTTAACTTTGATGTTATCGGTACTATCAATAACATCAGGTTCCACAAAGCAAGAACAGGTGTTTCTATCTATGGTTTGCTAGGTGTTGGTGCTATCGCATTTAACACTCGTGTTGATGCGTTGAACGAAAACTATCAGCCGTACGATTATGATGCGATCACTGGTGGTGCAACAGTTCTTCCTCAGATCAGCGAAAACAGAAAGCAAATTCAGGAAGAGCTTATCAATGCTCAGGATGGTACTTTTGAAACTGAAGCAGATAACGAGCGTGACCGTCGTCGTCCTGAAATATTCAATAATAAGACTTTGAACTTTGCACCTAGCTTCGGTTTAGGTATGCAGTTCCGTTTAAGCAAGCGTGTTAACCTTTCTATCGAAGATCGTGTTACTCTTCCTTGGGATGAGGATCTTCTTGATGGTCAGCGTTGGGCAGCTCAGGTTGCAGGTAGCCCTGTACTTTCTAACCAGAATGATGGTATTAACTACTTCAGCCTTGGTATCAACTTCAACCTTGGTAACAAAACTAAGAATGTTGAGCCTCTTTACTGGTTGAACCCACTTGATCACGCTTATAATGAAATGAGTTATCCTCGTCACATGATACTTCCTGATCCGACTCTTCCTGATGCGGATGGTGATGGTATCACTGACCAGTTTGATAAGTGTCCTGGTACTCCTCAAGGTATCGCTGTTGACAGCCACGGTTGTCCGCTTGATACTGATGGTGACGGTGTTCCTGATGATCGTGATAAGCAGTTGATCACTCCAACTGAATGTCAGCCGGTTGATGCTGATGGTGTTGGTAAGTGTCCTTGCCCAGATGGTTGTGAAGTTGCTCCTACATGTAACATTGCTGCAGGTAGCATCATCTTCCCGGGTAGCTCTACTCGCATCAGCCCTGCTGCTCAAGGCCAGCTTTCATCACTTGCTGCTCAAATGAGCGCTAGCCCAACTTGTAAAGTAGTTGTGATAGGTGCAGGTAATAAGAGCAAGATCCAACAGCAGCGTTCTTGGGATCGTGTTAACTCGATCATCGAGTACATGAGTGAGAACCACGGTATCGATCGTAACCGCTTCATCTTCCAATACGGACAAGCGGGTGATCCTAACTCAGTACTTTACCGTGCTGCTCTTCCGGGTGAAGAAGGTCCTGCTAACGTAGCACCTCCGTTCCCGAACCTGAGAAGATAAGATAACTAAACTGACTAGTACAGATATACAAAGTCCCCTCGGTTTATCCGGGGGGACTTTTTTTAAGCAAAAAAATCACCGTATAAAACGGTGATCTCTTATAATATCAGGAAATAATAATAGTAAATATCAGGAAGTGTGGTACTTAATAAGCCCTTTTAAAGGACTGGCAACAATAGTACCTAATGTAAGCTCGCTATGAGAACAGAACTCTTTTATCCTATCGCGAAACTCGTAAGCAACAGAGCCGGTGAAATGTATCGGGTACTTCCAGCTTTCCCTGTACTTAAGTATATGATGGTGGAAGAACTCGTTCAGACTATCTTCAATGATGTTCTCGACCATGTAGTGCCCGCGGTTTTTAGCTAATAATGTTACGAAGGTGGCCAGATACCTGTTTGGGAATGGCTCTTTATATATTTTGTTCAATATCGCAGGTATGTCTTTGCCATAAAGCGACTCAAAAGACAACCTGAGCTCTTCGTCAAAAGTATTATAAGCATAGTATCGTAATACTCGCTTACCCATGTGGTTACCACTACCCTCATCACCGGCAATAAAGCCCAGTGACGGCATTTGGGTTTTAGCTTTGAGCCCGTCGTAGTAGCATGAGTTGCTGCCGGTACCTAATATGGCTACCACACCCTTCTCATTGCCACATAGTCCTCTGGCGGCTGCAAGTATGTCTCCGCTTACTTCTATCTTTTTTATATCAAAGTGTGCTTTGAAAACTGCTTTTAATTCTTTTTGCTTTACTGTAGTACCGGCACCTGCCCCGTAGTAGTAAAATTCATCGGGTTGGTGCTTTTTGAGTTTGAGCTCATCAGCAAGTAATTTGGTTATCTCTTCGGCAGACTGTAGGTAAGGGTTGATGCCTGATGTTTTATAATAGATAGGCCTTTTAGTAGCACCAACAAGGCACCAATCTGTTTTTGTAGACCCGCTTTCTGCAATTAGTATTGAAGACATAAGCAATGTTGTATACAACTAAACGTTCAGTGTGTAAATATAAGTGCTTTAAACTAAGTTTTGCCTGGTGTACATTAATCAATAATACCCGTTAACTTTGCGGACGTTCTACTGTATAAATGACTGAGAGGAATACGAATAGGTTGAAGGTTTGGGGACCGCTGATGGTATCGCTGACACTGGTAGCAGGAATGCTTATCGGCTTTAAGATGCGTGACTCTCTGCGCTACAAAAGGAATATTACAACCATCGTACAGAGGAATGACAGATTGGAACAGATAATAGACCTGATTGATGAACGCTATGTAGATACAATTAATACAAACTTATTGTATTCAGATGCAGTAAACGGCATCATCAGTCATCTAGATCCTCATACAGTATACATCCCTGCCGAAAAACTAGACTCTTATAACGAAGATCTGGATGGCAGCTTTTTTGGGATAGGTGTCGAGTTTTCAATTCTAAGAGATACAATACAGATAACAGCCGTGGTAGATGATGGCCCTGCAGATCAGGCAGGTATCGGTGTAGGTGATAAGCTGATAAAAGTAGGGGATAGCCTTGTAGCAGGTACCGGCATCACATCAGAACGTATCATCAATATGCTGAAGGGCAAGCAGTTCAGTAAGGTGTTTCTTACTCTTGTTGAGCCGGGCAGTATACAACAAAAGATAGTCGGGCTAAAGAGAGATGCTATACCTAAGTACAGCATTGATGCCGCATATATGGCTGATAGCTTAACAGGGTTGATCAAGATCAGCCGATTCAGTGCTACAACGTATGATGAATTCAGAAAAGCACTTGATAAACTAAAATCTGAAGGAGCAAAGCAGCTTATTGTTGACCTGAGGCAAAACCCGGGCGGCTACTTAGAACCTGCAAGGCAGATAGCAGATGAGTTTTTAGCTGCTGAACAGCTTATTGTATTGACTAAGGGTGCTAACCTGATGCCTAAAAAATATGTTGCAGAAAGGAAAGGAAACTTTGAGGAAGGCAGACTGGTAGTATTAGTTGATGAACAAAGCGCATCATCGAGCGAGATATTTGCCGGAGCTATACAAGATTGGGACAGGGGCGTTATCATGGGCAGAAGGACGTATGGTAAAGGGTTGGTGCAAGACCAGTATGAGCTGGAGGATGGCTCTGCTATCAGGTTAACAGTAGCTCAGTATTATACACCATCGGGTAGATGTTTACAGAGGTCTTTTGAGAATGGTAGAGCTGAATATGCAAGAGATTTCTTCAACCGTTATCATTCAGGTGAGCTTATAGGTTACGATACATCAGCCATAGAAGACACTACTAAATATTACACCGCAAACAAAAGGATTGTATATGGAGGTGGTGGCATTCGCCCGGATATATATGTGCCTTATGATACGACCAAGCTTTCAACAACATTGCTGAACCTGATATTCAGTGATGGTGTTAAAAATGCGATATGGGACTACTACGGAGCTAACAAAGCTGAGTTGAATAAATATAGCTCTGTATATGAATTCAATAAAGAGTTTGTATCTGACAAGTTGCTTGAACAATATATATCTACACAAGATCGCGCAACACGCAAAGTGCTGAAACTACTCTTAAGTGACAAAGGCAATAGCACTTATTTTAAGTTGCAGCTAAAAGCACAGATAGCCAAGATACTGTTCAGGGAAAACGGCTATTACAAGATCATCTTTGCTGAGGATATAATGGTAAAGAAAGCCATGAAAGTTTTATATTCTGATACATACTCAACTACCATAGGTAGGTAAGTTATGCATCCATGTGATATTCTGGATGTCACAGGCATCTGCACAAAATGTCTGATGACCATTAGTGATCATCCAATAATTGCATTGCATAGTGTTTTGATACTGTAACAACTGATAAAGCGTTTTATCGCTGATGTTTACATCAGGTGCCTTGCATTCTACCAGCAACCAAGGTTTGTGTTCACGATTAAACACTACCACATCAAATCTTTTCGATAGTGTGCCGAGGTTTATCTGTTTTTCAACAGCGATAAGTGCAGCAGGATAGTTTGTTTTTTGTAACAAATATTGAAGCAGGTATTGGCGAACATGCTCTTCAGGAGTAAGTGTGATCCATTTTTTTCTAACAGGGTCGTAAACATATGTTTTGCCCTCTTCTTTCTTCAGCTTAAGTGCTATATCATCTATATTCAGTGCGATCATGAGCATGAAAATTAGAAAAACTTTGGCTGAATATGACCTGTTAACCCTAAAAGGCTAAGCAGGTATTTAGTAACTTTAATAAAGATGAAGACAAAAGAAGATATAGTAAAGAACTGGCTTCCGAGATATACCGGGCAATCGATAGAAGCATTTGGCAAATATGTCATACTATGCAACTTCAGTGGGTATGTAAGGCGTTTTGCAGAAATGCACAATGTAGAAGTGCTGGGCGAAGATAAGCCTATGAGGTGTGCTACTGCTGAAGGTATTACAATTGTGAACTTTACAATGGGTAGTGCCAATGCAGCAACAATAATGGACCTGTTATCGGCTATCAGCCCTGAAGCCGCACTATTCTTGGGTAAGTGTGGTGGTTTAAAGAAGAAAAATAAAGTGGGTGACCTCATACTACCTATAGCAGCAATCAGAGGCGATGGGGCTAGTAATGACTATTTTCCGCCTGAGGTACCTGCACTGCCTGCTTTTGCTTTACAAAAAGCTATTTCTACAACTATAAGGGATTATCAACGAGATTATTGGACAGGTACGGTATACACCACCAACCGTAGAGTGTGGGAACATGACAACGTATTCAAAAAATACCTGCGGAGCATCCGTGCCATGGCAATAGATATGGAAACAGCTACTATTTTTTCTGCTGGCTTTGCTAATAAGATACCAACCGGTGCACTACTATTAGTATCAGACCAGCCGATGATACCTGAAGGTGTTAAAACTGAAAAAAGCGATGCTACAGTAACCACAAAGTATGTAGATGCTCACCTTAAAATTGGTATTGACTCATTGAAGCAATTGATCAACAACGGGCTTACGGTTAAGCATCTTAAATTTTAATGGGGGAAGACAAAACCATATTATCGGTTCACAACCTACAGGTATCATTCGATGATAATAAGCTCAAGGCTGTTGAACAATTAAGCTTTTTACTGCAGCAAGGAAAAACTTTAGCAATAGTAGGAGAAAGTGGTTCCGGAAAATCACTAACTGCACTTTCGCTTATAGGTTTGTTGCCTAAAAATGCAGAACAGTCAGGCAATATAAAACTAGCAACAACTTCTGGTGAGTATGAGATAGCACAAAAGTTGGACAACAAAACCTGGCTGGGATTAAGAGGTGGCAAGATAGGTATGGTATTCCAGGAGCCAATGAGCTCTTTGAATCCCATAATGAAAGTTGGCCATCAGTTGGAAGAGTCGATAAGGTTGCATCAGAAGCTATTTAAAGATGATGCACGTCAGCAAGCTATAGGTTGGCTAAGGAAAGTAAAACTCAAAAATGCAGAACATGTTTACAATAAATATCCGCACGAGTTGTCTGGTGGGCAGAAACAACGCGTGATGATAGCAATGGCCATGTGCAACAAACCTGCCTTGTTAATAGCTGATGAGCCTACCACTGCTTTAGATGTGACTGTGCAAAAAGAAATTGTTGAGCTGATGAACAGTTTACAGCAGGAAGTTGGTACGGCAATGATCTTCATTACACACGATCTGGCGCTGGCTGCAAAAACAGCAGACGATATATTGGTGATGTATAAAGGTGAGGTGGCAGAGTACGGACCGGTGAAGGTGGTGCTAGAACATCCGCAACATGATTATACAAAAGCATTATTGGCTTGCCGTCCTTCACCTGAAGATAAAGGCAAGAGGCTTTCTGTAGTGGCAGACTTTATGAATGATGGAAGTAAGGAGAAAAAACTGAAAATGATAACCCACACAAGGTCGACCAGAGAAGAAAAGTTGCTTGAAGTAAACAATATGAAAGTATGGTTCACTGTGAAGAGCAACTGGTTGGGGCAGCCACAGGAATACTTTAAAGCAGTAAATGGTGTCTCTTTTGATCTGTATAAAGGTGAAGTGCTTGGTTTGGTTGGTGAAAGTGGTTGTGGCAAGAGTACGATAAGTAGAAGCCTTATGGGTTTATTGCCAATACAGGAAGGGCAGGCATGGTTCAATGGTAAAGACCTGACAAAGGCTAATACAAAAGGCTGGCGCAGCATAAGAAAACAAGTACAACTTATTTTCCAGGATCCGTATGGGTCGCTTAATCCGCGGATGAGTGTAGGTGAGATGCTCATGGAACCACTGGCAGTACACAATATTGTACCCCGAAAGGAAAGGAAAAAAGAAGCTCAGAGACTACTGGATTTAGTTCATTTACCTGCTGATAGTATGAAGCGCTATCCGCACCAGTTTTCCGGTGGACAAAGACAGCGTTTGGGTATAGCACGTGCGTTGGCAGTACGCCCTCAGTTATTGATATGTGATGAAAGTGTATCAGCACTAGACGTAAGTGTACAAGCGCAGATACTCAATCTATTAAAAGATCTGCAGCAGGAGTTTGACCTGTCTTATCTCTTCATTTCTCATGATCTTAATGTGGTGCACTATATCAGCGACAGGGTAATGGTGATGCAAAACGGGAAGTTTGTAGAAACAGGAAGTGCAGAGCAGGTACTCCGCAAACCTGAGCATAAGTATACTAAAAAGCTGGTATCGGCAATGCCTTAATAAATATGTTATGGGTTTAGATAGTGTAGAGTTATTACTAACAGTGGAAGAGTATTTCGGTATATCAATACCAGCCAGAGTAGCAGAAAAGATATATACAATCAAAGACTTTGCCACAGCTGTTGCACAGGAGATTAAAATGAATAGCAATAGTAAGTGCAAGTCTCAACTATTGTTCTACAGGTTAAGGACATATTGCTCCACAGAACTTGGTCAGAAACTGGAAATGTTTACGCTGAACACTCAGCTTTGGGAGTTTATACCTGAAGAAAACAGGTTAGAAGTATGGGAGAAAATGAGCAATGACTTAAATCTGCTGCTACCTGAGTTGAAAAAAACAGATTTTAAAAACAGCAAGTATTCTTTCAAAGAAAGAATACTTGCGCCAAGGCCCACTATTATGAATCACACCATAACTAGTCTTGTAGATTGGATATTAGTATTGAACTATAAATCTCTTATAAGCGTAAATGAAATTTTTACAATTAATGAAATTGAAAAGATTATTATGGGAATAATATGTGAGTACATTGGCGTTGATGTTTTAGAAATAAAACCTCATCACCGTTTTCTTGACGAGTATGGTATTAGCTAATAATCTCTTTCGGGCAATACACTACAATCTACTTTTTTGTAACTGCGTACAAAACCTGCACCTTCAGGAATAATAGTTTCGCCATTGTCATTCACTTCTGTAGCTTTTTGCATTACTTTGTTATCATACATTTTCAGCACTACAGGTTCTGTGTATTTCATTCCTTCCTGGAAGTAGATCCATTCAAGGTTAATGATGTCACCTGTTTTAGTACCTTGTATAATACCTACACTCGCATCTTTTTGCCAGGGCAATAGCTTCATTTCGCCAGTTACATTATTACCATTAAACTTTAGGTGAATGATATTACTATCCTCATTGTTACTTCCTTCCGTCATAAGGTAACATAGCTCATCTGGAAAAGAGTGTTTCATAATTGCCTCTTCTTCATTCATTACCTCATTAGCGTTCTTTTCATTCTTAGCTTCATTATCGCCACAAGCGGCTATGAAGAGTATCATTGGTATTAATAGTAGTTTTTTCATCTTAGTTCTTTTACTGTATTACAAACTAAAAAATGTAATGTTTATTTTAAAAATAAAATGTATTTACATGATTTTATTAAGGTTTTAGGTTAGATTTCATACACTGTGATTCTTTCTTATTTTACGTGTAATAATTGTTTCAGATGGAGTTGAGTATTTTCTGGTTCAGCCTTTGTGTTCTTGCTATTCTATATGCAGGCAGTCGCTTGTCTTACTATGGTGATATGTTGGCCGAAGTAATGGGCTGGGGCAAGATGTGGGTAGGTATGATACTCATGGCAGCAGTAACATCGTTACCTGAATTAGTAACGGGTATAAGTTCTATACGTTTAGTAGACTCTCCCAGCATGGCTGTTGGTAATGTGATAGGTAGTTGCGCTTTTAATATCCTTATCATTTCATTGATGGATGTTGTTTTCCCCAAACGGCCACCTGTGACTTACACTGCACAGTCGGGGCATGTGATCGCTGCTGCATTCGGTGTGATACTGTTGTGCATCGTCTCTTTTGCTATTATGCAACCAGGCATATTCGGGCAGGTAGCATGGATAGGCGGTGATAGTTTGATATTTATTGGTATATACTTCTTTGCTATAAGGGCGGTGTACAATTATGAGAAAAAAGCTAAAAAATTAAGCCCTGAGAAAGAAGAAGAATTGAAAGAGATAAAATACTCTAAGATATATATCATTTCCAGATACCTGTTCTTTGCATTAATAGTTGTGATAGCAGCATTGTTCTTGCCGTACTATGGTGAGGATGTTGCAGCATATGCAGGTATAAACGAAGGAGTTTTCGGTACCGTATTCCTTGCGTTCTCTACCTCACTTCCCGAGATTGTTATCAGCCTGATGGCTATACGACATGGTTCGGTTGATATGGCTGTAGGTAATGTCCTCGGTAGTAATGTGTTCAATATATTTGTTTTGGCACTTAATGATATAGTCTATACTAAAGGCCCTATTATGGAGTCTGTTACTCCTGCATTAATGGTGCCATCTGTTGGTACGATATTTATTACAACTGTAGGTATTATTGGCCTGATGTATAAAAGCAGGTGGAAGGTATTGATGGCGATTGATACTTTCGTTATTCTTATTGTTTATCTACTAATGATGAAGGTCATGTTCAGTGCAAACTGACGAATATCATTTTTTAGGTGCTTATGCCAGCTTAACTTTACAAAAATAGTTGATCATGGATAAGATACTTGTTACAACAGACCTCTCAACGAACTCTAAAGCAGCAATGCGCTTTGCCATAAATTTATCGCAGCAAAAGAAACTGCAGCTGATATTCCTGCATGTACATCAAGTGTTGCGTGCCTCTACCTGGAGCGATGCGAAATACGATTATTATCTGAAAGAAGATAAAAATGCTTTAATGGAAGAGTTGCAATCTTTTGTGTCCGGAGTATATAGGTCGATGAAAATAGAGCCGGAGAAAATTAAACATGTAGTGCATCACAACTTCAATGTAACTGAAGGTATCAGAAAATATGCCAAAGAGAATAAGTGCAACTATATCTGTATTGCTACCAGAGGTGCAGGTTCAGTAAAGAAACTGTTCGGTACACATACAGGCAAACTCATTACCAGTTCTGAAGTGCCGGTGATATGTGTGCCTACTAACTATCGTACTAAGCCAGTGTCTAAACTGCTCTATGCATCAGATATGACAGACTATGAAAAAGAGTTAAAACAGGTAGTGTCTTTCGCCAAGCCGTTAAAAGCGACGGTCGAGATGTTGCATTTGTCTTTCCCTTATGAGTTTATTGCAGATGAAGCGATTGCAGAGAAGGAGTTGAAAAAGAAAATGCGTTATGATATTGATATTCATTACCAAAGCCGCGATATAGAGAACTCTTTATTGCAGGATATGGAAAAGGCAGTCAAAAAAGCCAGGCCATCATTAGTGGTAATGTTTACAAAACAGAAACGAAGCTTTTTTGAGAAGCTATTCCTCTCCAGCAAAGCAGCAGAGTATTCTTTTACCACAAAAGTACCGTTGTTGATATACAGTAAGGGTTAGGCTACATGTACTTACCTGTATAGCTTGCTGATACTTTGGTTAACTCTTCAGGAGTGCCTGTGTAAAGCAACTGGCCACCACCGGCACCACCTTCAGGGCCGAGGTCTATTACATGGTCAGCACTTTTGATGACGTCTGTATTATGTTCAATAACGATCACGCTATGCCCCTGTTCTATCAGTGCATCAAAAGAGGTTAGTAACTTCTTTATATCATGAAAGTGTAATCCGGTTGTAGGTTCATCGAAGATGAAGAGTATCTTATCCTTGGTATTACCTCTACCCAGGAACGATGCCAGCTTGACACGCTGAGCTTCCCCTCCGCTAAGTGTATTACTGCTTTGCCCCAGTTTTACATAGCCCAGGCCCACATCACTTAAGGGTTGTAAGGCATTAGCAATTTTAGTCTCATCTTCAAAAAAGAGCAGGGCTTCATCTACACTCATCTCCAATACTTCGTATACATTCTTATCCCTGTATTTTACTTCCAGTACTTCATCTTTAAAACGTTTGCCCTTGCAGCTTTCGCAAAGCAGGTGTACATCTGCCAGAAACTGCATTTCTACAACGACTTCACCTTCACCTTTACAAGTATCACAACGCCCGCCGTCAGTATTGAAAGAAAAATGTTTTTCCTTAAAGCCACGCATTTTAGAGAGTGCCTGCTTTGTGTACAGTTTCCTTACTTCATCCCATGCTTTAATGTAGGTAACAGGATTACTGCGTGACGATTTTCCTATCGGATTTTGGTCTACCATCTCAACTCCGGCAATACGATCAAGGTCACCACCAAGGTGTTTATGTAACCCGGGTCGGTCAGTACCTTCTCCCATATGTTTCAGCAGGGCGGGGTAAAGCGTTTGCTTTACCAATGTTGTCTTACCGCTACCACTGACACCTGTTATAACATTGAGCACATTCAGTGGGAACTTTACATCAATATTTTTCAGGTTGTGTTGTCGGCACCCTTCCAATTCAATATACCCTTTCGGCTTTCTTTTTATTGCAGGTGCTTCTATCTTCATCTCTCCCGAAAGGTATTTGCCTGTCAGGCTTAGTTCATTGCTGATGATCTCATCATAATTACCCGCAGCAACAACCTCACCACCAAGGTGGCTGGCTAGGGGCCCCATATCTATAATGTAGTCAGCCTCGCACATCATCATCTCATCATGTTCTACCACGACTACGGTATTGCCCAGGTCGCGCAGGTTCTTCAATACTTTTATCAACCGTTCTGTATCTCTCGAGTGTAGGCCGATGCTCGGTTCATCCAATATGTATAATGAATCGGTAAGATTACTGCCTAAGAACTTAGTTAGTTGTATACGCTGGCTTTCGCCACCGCTAAGTGTATTGGCCAAGCGATTCAGCGTAAGGTAGCCCAGCCCTACGTCCAGCAGTGTGCTCAGCCTTTGTTTGATCTCAATGAGTATCCTAACTGATACCTGCTCGTCGTGCTCATTCAGTTCCAGATTGTCAAACCAATGTTGCAGGTCACTGGTCGGCATCAACATTAACTCTGATATGGTAGTGCCATTAACTTTTATATACTGAGCTTCTTTTCTCAATCTGCCACCGTTACATTCATTGCAGGTAGTACGTCCGCGATAGCGTGCTTGCATTACACGGTACTGTACCTTATACAGATTCTGCTCTACCATACTGAAGAAGTCGTTGATACCGCTTACTTCATCATTACCTTCCCAGAGTAGCTGCAGTTGCTCTTTGCTCAGGTCAGCAATTGCTTTGTGTATCGGGAAGTTGTATCGCGCTGCTTTTCGGATAAAAGCATTCTTCCATTCGCCCATCCTGTCTCCACGCCAGCAGGCAACAGCATCTTCATATACGCTCAGGTGTTTGTTAGGTATTACCAGGTCTTCATCAATACCCAACACCATTCCGAAGCCTTCGCACTTAGGGCAGGCACCATATGGATTGTTGAAAGAGAAAAGATTAGGTGTCGGCTCTTCAAAGGTCATGCCATCTGCCTCAAACCTGTTGTTGAATATTTTTAGTTCTTCACCGTTTAGCTCTAAGTAACATTCTCCTTCACTTTCGTAAAATGCTGTTTGTATACTATCCGCTAATCGGTGCAGGTCATCTTCATCAAATTCTTTAGTTACTATACGGTCTATCAGCAGATAGTTGTTCTTTTCAGGTAGTTTAGAGTCACCTTCAAGCAATTCCTCAATACGTTTCGGTTTGCCCTCGTCTTTTGCGTATATGCGCGTAAAGCCTTTCTGCATCAAAATATTCAGCTCTTCTTCTACACTACGCCCATAGTAGGTAACCAATGGAACGATGATCTGTACTTTAACGCCATGTTCCAGCTGCTCCAGGTAATCTACCACATCACTAACGGTGTCTTTCTTCACCTCCTCTCCGCTGATGGGTGAATATGTATGTCCGGCACGTGCAAATAATAACCGCAGATAGTCATATATTTCTGTCATGCTGCCTACGGTACTTCGTGGGGTGCGTGTAGTTACTTTCTGCTCTATGGCAATAGCCGGACAGATACCATGAATGAAATCCACATCAGGTTTGTCCATCCTCATAAGGAACTGTCGGGCATAAGCACTTAAGCTCTCAGCATAGCGGCGTTGCCCTTCAGCAAAAAGGGTGTCCATCGTCAAACTACTCTTACCTGAACCAGATACACCTGTTACCACTACCAGTTTGTTACGTGGAATAGCTACACTCACGTTTTTCAGGTTGTGCATACGTGCCCCTTTGATGAATATTACATCATCGCTTTCACCATATCCTGAGTTCTTTGTCTGCTTTTTTTTCTTTGCTGTAGCCTGCTTATTTGCCATAATATTGAGGTGAGCAAAAATAACGTTTTTTAGAGCGGGAATGTTTGAGTGTGTGTTTAATGGTATATAGACAAAAACTGTTTTACATTTACAGGTGGTTTTTGCCTTAATACTGAACAATCGTATTGCTTATTTGTAATATAATTCCTAAATGTTCATTTCTATGAGATATTTCAACATATTACTGATCGTATGTATCCCTGTGTTCTTTTCAGGTTGCGATAAGAAAGAAGGTGACAAAGGCATCAATATATTCTCAGTACAGGATGATATAGACCTCGGCAGGCAGGTACATGCTGAAATAATGTCCAATCCTGCAGAATACCCTATCATTAATCCTAACAGTAACCCACAGGCTTATAATTATATCAATCGGATGCGTGATGAGATCCTTAATAGTGGCTCAATTGTATACGCAAATGAATTTGCCTGGGAGGTATATCTTGTAGACCGTGATGATGTACGTAATGCATTTTGTACGCCGGGAGGATATATATACATCTACACAGGGCTTATTAAATATTTAGATACTAAATCATCCCTTGCGGGTGTGTTGGGTCATGAAATGGCACATGCTGACGAACGCCATGCTACCGAACAACTTACAAAGGTGTATGGGTTGCAAACCCTATTGCAAATTGTATTGGGCGAAGATCAGGGTTTGTTATCAGACCTTGCAGCACAATTGGTAGTGCTTAAGTTCAGCAGGAACAATGAAGAGCAGGCTGATGAACGTTCTGTTGATTATCTATGTCCGATAAAATATGAATCGGACGGTGCAGCAGACTTTTTCGTGAAGCTGGAGCAGGGCGGTAGCGTAACACCACCTGAATTTTTAAGTACACACCCTAACCCGGGCAACAGGGTAACAGATATTCAGAACTATGCAGCCACTAAAGGTTGTTCTACAACAATATCACAAGATGAGGAGGTGAATGGTTATCAGGCGTTTAAGAATGGGTTGTAGGGAGGTAAAGTAATTCCTTCAACGGCAAAAATTTATTCTTCGGTTTTATCTGTCTATTCACTGCTCTTTGTTATTTTGTAATAAGACAAAGTAACAGATGAAATACTATTGTATACCATTATTTTTTCTATTAGCATGTACACCTAAAAGTGATCAGCCTGTTAATGCAGAGAATGATTCTTCCTATGTTCAAAAAAGGCATGTAAATAGCAAACCATACAAACTGTTAGAGAATGAAATAGTGACAGTATGGGGAGATACCTCAGTAAAAGATAGAATTGTAAATCAGGTCGAAGTTAAGTTTGAGCCATACTTAAGATTCTCTGATTTTCCAGTGAATGACATTTATAAAGGGAAGAAAGCTCCGTTGCAACTGCACCGTGCGGATACCATTTTTTGGAGCTACAGGACGAGAATAAGCGAAGCCTATGAGGAGTTCGTAAACTTTGCAGGGCATTATTGTTTTCTATACGTGGGTTGTGGCTCTCCCTGTCAGGGCTCCTTTTTAATAGATGCTAATACAGGTGAGATATATCAAGGCCCGCACGCAGCATTGGGTTATGAATATTATAAGGATAGTAGAATGCTTATAGTAAATCCACCAAGAAAAGACAATGATACTGATGGTGTGTATGCTACAAAGAAACATCATTACCTAAGTGAGTGTGCATATTGTCATCCCTACATTTTTATTTGGAATGATACAACAAAAGAGTTTGAAGAACGTGCTCCAATGTATTAATATCCTTATCAGTAAAACACACTACAACAACGGCAACCTCACTACAAACTCACCATCCACCTCGCCATAGCTTACTGGTCGGTTGGTAGATAGTTCATAACGTTTGCGGATGTTCTCCAACCCTATGCCACTGCTTTTCTCCTTACTTACTTTGGCGTTGATAGGGTTGGTGATGACCAACTCATTTTTATTAGCCACTATACTTATGGTCAGTGGTTGCGACTGTGCGACTATATTATGCTTAATGGCATTCTCCACCACCAGTTGCAGAGAGAGGTATACTATCTTTTTATTCTTCTTTATATCATCAGGTATGTTCTGCCTTAATATTAGCGCATCGCCAAAGCGGCTCTTTTGTATGTGCAGGTAGTTATTCATTATTTCCAGCTCTTCTTCCAGATACACAAGATTGCTCTCCGGGTGCGCCAGCATGTAGCGGTACAGGTCGCTAAGGTGGTCAGTATATTTTACAGCAGCTTTGGGGTTGGTGTCTATCAGGCTGGTAAGTGTATTCAGGCTGTTGAACAAGAAGTGTGGGTTTACCTGGCTTTTCAGGTATTCATATTCAAATAATACCCGCTCATGTTGTAGCTGAGCTATTTTTTTAAGTTGTTGTTCCCGCCAGCGAGTATAAGCAATACCCATTCCGGCAAGAAAGAGAATGATAGCAGTATAGAACCACCATTGTTTATAGAAGGGTGTAGCAATGTGAAAGCTATAACTGTCTTCCACAGCATGTGCAAACCCAGGATAGATAGAAGCCTGCACTCGGAAAGTATAATCACCGTGGGGCAGGTTGGGGAAGGTGACGGTTTTTTCGTCAGTTACTATCCAATCGTCATAATATCCTTCTAGCTTATAACGGTATTTTAAAGCACGGGTGTTGATGAAGTTGATACCGGTGTACTTGAACGTAAAGTAGTTTTCATCAGCCTTGAACTCGTGTTTGTCTGCCGGAGCTTTCAAAAACAAATAGGTGTGCTGAGCTCCTTCACTCGAGTCGAACAGCGTATTCAAGTTGCCTGCCTGCTCTATTTCAGACAGGTGCTCCATATAGTCATTTTCAGGTATGCCCATATCCCGCTCGTAAAAGTCTATTACGGCTCGTACCGCTGCCATCCCGTTGGCTACACGAGCAGTATCACCTGTCTGCATGGCATTTTTTATCCAGCCACCTGTATATATGAAGTACAGTTCGTTACTCGCATTCTGAAAATTGATAAGATATTCAGGCATATGTACCGTTACTTCCTCATTTTTTTGCAACCAGTACATCAGGAAGTTATTGTGTCTCCCTCGCAGGTTGCTGTTGGTATCAATGGGAGTATTCATTAACCAATCTATCGTTGGCAATACGATGTGGGTATATTGGTTATAGCTCCATCGTTGGTTCAGCAATAATGTGTCGGGTACCACACCTTCATTGATTGTTTGCCCCTTGGTGTTTAAGGCAGTGACAGTCAATAATATGCTTAGTATGAACAAGCGTGAGCCACACATACCTTAAATGTATTATTTTTTACTGAATGAATTAAGCTCCCGATAATTTTGCGAATATTACCGTATCCCGCTTAAAACTTTATTTTTACAGTACATGAAGAAGACCATAATACTATATGGTTTGGTGTTGGCAATTCTAACATTCATTCTGAAGGTATTTGAATACAAGTACTTTATTCGTGAGATGAGAGTTGAAGTTTATATCGGACTTATTGCTGTTTTTTTTACTGTAGTTGGTGTTTGGATAGCAACAAAGATCATCCGTCGCAAAACAGTAATTAAAGAAGTGGAGGTAATAGTACGTGCTGATAATTTCGTACTAAATGATGCAGAACTGGATAGGTTGGGTATCAGCAAACGAGAGCACGAAGTGTTGGAGCTGATGTCGCAGGGGTTATCCAACCAAGAGATTGGTGAGAAGTTATTCATTTCATTAAATACCGTGAAAACACATTCTGCAAACCTATATGTGAAGTTGGATGTAAAACGACGAACTCAGGCTGTACAGCGGGCAAAAGAATTGCAATTGATACCTTAATACTCGTCACCCATAAGAGTGAAAATGCCTGTCATTACTGCAAATCATCCTTTAGTATGAGTGGATAAGTATTATGCTGTAGTTCATTTGCAGTAGAAACCAAAAATTAAATATTATGAGAAAAATTGTTTTGACATTCGGATTTATTGCAGGGGCAATAGTTGTTATTATGATGTTCCTGACAATGCCATTTGTGCTTGATGGTACAATCGAGGCAGGACAAGCACTAGGTTATACAACCATGGTGCTCGCATTATCAAGTATTTTCTTTGCCATTAAAAGCTATAGAGACAAATATTCAGATGGTAGCATTAAGTTTGGTAAGGCCTTTCTTATAGGGCTCTTTATTTCACTTATTGCCAGCTTTATGTATTCAGCAGGTTGGGAAGCATATATGAGTATTAATGATGTAGACTCACAGGAGTTTATGGAAACATATACGCAAAGTCAAATAGAGAAATTAGAAGAGAATGGAGCCTCACAGAAAGAAATTGATAAAGTAATTGAAGATGGTAAATACTGGATGCGTATAATGACTAATCCATTTTTTAGATTCCTTTTCACCATGTTTGGCGAGATGTTCTGGGTTGGTTTGATCGTTTCTCTTATATGTGCAGCTGTTTTGCGGAATAAAAATGTGTTACCGGCTAAAAATATTGCTACAAATTGATTTTTAAACCTTTAAACTACAGTAATGACAGATATTAAAAAAGGACGTGTAGCATGGCTGGACCTGACTGTTGAAGATGCTGATACGGTAAGCGAGTTTTATAAAGACGTAATAGGCTGGGATATTCAGGAGTTTGATATGGGGGGCTATAATGACTATTGTATGAACGACCCTGAAACAGGAGAGACAGTGGCAGGTGTATGCCATGCTCGTGGTGGTAATGCTTCGCTACCACCACAATGGCTCATGTATATATATGTTGACGATCTGGATAAAAGTCTGGAAGCGGTAGTCGCGAAGGGTGGTAAGGTGTTGGGTGATATACGTGCTGATGGTAAAGGTGGGCATTATTGCCTGGTGCAAGACCCCGCAGGAGCATACCTGATGATAGCAGGTTGATAGTAAGTTATTGTTTCAAGTCCCTCTTATACCAAAGAGGGACTTTTTTTATGGTATATAATGTGAGCTGTATACGAAAATTCTCTTTGGATAGGTGTAGTGTATAACATTAATTATTCCTATGCTCCTGCTGCTGTACCATGAACTTTGCGATGGTAATGCCGATAACGAAGATATTATAGAAATACCCGAATATCCCTATGAGTAAGCTTGCACGTCTGGCAGTAGAGGTGACTGGTGTAATGTCTCCGTAGCCTATAGTGAGTATTGAAACAAAGCTGTAGTATATCAGGTCTTGAAATGTATTGTCGAAGCTTGCGGTATTTATTCCTTTAAATGCGTTCGGGTTCGCGATGGCTATTACACTAAGCACAAAACTGCTCATGATCCCCAACATAAGAAACCCGCAAAACGCCCCCGCAACCATGTTATAATCTACTCTTCTGGCCAGTAGTATCTGCCTGAATACTTCAAATGTCATGATGATGAAGTAGATGATATAAGTGGTGTCGTGTATGATGTTTACTGCTTTTGAGCTTGCGGACGCCATTTTCAACCCCTCGAATACCAACAGCAAAAAGATCATGATGTAAACCAGCCTGTATATACTACGTTTATGATTGCGAAAGAGTAATAAGCCTGCAAAGGCGAACTGTATCATGAATAGCGGGTTCAGGTATTGGGTGAACGCGCTTGGTATGAGCAGTGCGCCAAATAGAAAGGTTAGTAAACTGATCAGTAGAAAAATGAACCTTTTATCGTATCTGCCTTTTGTAATATCTACATCTATATGTTTGGGTTTTATCTCCATTACAAATCGAAAAATAATGCTTTTTTTCTATCGTGTAAGAATGTTGCCAGCTTAAATCTGATGCTATTATGGGATCGAAGTACCACAACATTAAACGAAGTGTAAATGGCAGAATATCCCCCCGTACATGGCATGGTCTTATAAAACATCTTGATTACAGGTGGTTAAGTATAAATAAATTCACTATCTGTTAAGGGTCGTTTAGATATTATTAAGCTTATTTATACATTGTTAAGACATTCTCCCAGAGTGCATAAGATAGTTTTGTTGAAAACTGTTTCTTATGAAAAAAACTACAACACTTTTAAAGACAATCACAACATTATTTATCGCATTATGCTGCTACACGGCAACTGCACAATGGGCTGCTGCACCAAAATTTCCCGGCGGTAGAACAGATGCAGCAACTGCATTTAGTATTGATGGTAAAATGTACGTAGCCGGAGGACTGGGCGCAAAGACACTCTGGCAGTATGACCCCGTAGCTAATACATGGAAGGCTATGGCTGACATAGGCGGTGGGCTGAATCGAGCCTGGTCAGCATCTTTTGTCATTAATGGTAAGGCATACGTTGTTGGTGGCTCTTATGCAACAGCGTCAGACGTAACAGACGATGTACAAGAGTATGATCCTGTTACAGACACATGGACCACTAAAGCTAAAATTCCGGGTGGTGGCAGAGATGGAATGTACTCTTTCGTTATTGGCAACAAAGGCTATGTGGGTGGAGGATTTAATGGCACTGCTACTGTAAGTGGTTTTTATGAGTACGATCCCGCTACTGATAAGTGGACACAGAAAGCAACCTCTCCGCTCGGAGCAACTATCTTTTCTTCAGGCTTTGCGGTAGGCAACAAGGGCTATGTCACATCAGGTTCGCCGGGCGGCAGCAGCCAGATAAAAACACTATACCAGTATGATCCTGTAACCGATATTTGGACTAAGAAAGCAGACTTTCCGGGTACAGCAAGGCAGGCAGGGTTCTCATTTGCTACTGATACAGAAGGTTTTTACGGTGGCGGAATGAGTGATTACAATACTACTTATAAAGACATATGGAAGTATGAACCACAAAGCGATACATGGACAAAACTGAATGACATTACATACGAGTATACTGCCTGGGCATTTGCAACTATCGTAGGTGGCAAAGCCTATGTAGGAACAGGCGCCAGGTTTACAAGTACTCTCGAGTTTACCGATGAAATGTACCGTTATGAATTGCCTACATCCGTTAATACAGTATCGGGCAAAACAGAACAGGTACAGTTATTCCCTAATCCTGCACAAAATACGATCACTGTTAGTGGCGTTGAGATACTATCTGCTACCATTACAGATGTAACGGGTAGGGTAGTGAAGAACATTAATGCAACAGGTAATACAATCAATATTGCTGAGTTAAATAAAGGTGTGTATTTTTTACAGATGGTTTCAAATGAGGGACTGAGAACACAACGATTTGTAAAACAATAACACAGGTTACCAAAACAAAAAGCCCCCGCATATACGGGGGCTTTTTGCGCTATATGAATGTTATTTAGTATAAATACACAAGCCATTGCATGAATATCCACCAAGTGTGCCACAGCCCCAACTAGAGGTTTTGCAGTTTTTTATTTTACACTTATGATTGATGGCACAGTAATCGCTACTTGTACTGCATACACAGTCTTTTTTAGGTTTTTTGGCAGCCTTGTCTTCTACATCTTCTTCGTTTTTAATAGTCGGTAAGTCAGGCTGTTCATCAGAAATTTTAGATAATGCGTTAGTAATAGCTGTAGAGTCACCATTAAAAGCTTTGCTTATTACATCTGCATTTTCTGAGAAGTAAGCTTCAAATTTGGCTAGGCCCTCTTCTGAATAAAGTTCAGGAGAGACATATTCTACCATGCCAAGTAGTATATCTTTCTGTTCTTGCGGACGGTCACTTTCAATTAGTTCAGTAAGTCTGCTTCGCCAGAGAGTAGCTTTGAATTCTGCTGTCATTCCACTGAAAGTCTCTATACGATCTTTTGCAGGTAACATTGCTAATGCTTCCCTGAACTCAGATATCGGATCTTCATCCTCGTCCATATCATCATCTTCTATTTCCGTCTGTTCGGTTTCAGTAGTTTTTTCTGCAGGTTGTTCGCAAGAACTGAACGAGAAAAATAATGTTAGCGCTGCTGCCAGTAGTAATGCGCTAATTGATTTTGTTGGTCTCATAATATGTATGGTTTTGGTGTTGATAAAAAAGCATTTTATATTAATCTACTGCTCTTCAAAATCGCAAAGAGCGTCGCAGGGCAATAGCCAGAGTTTACCACAACCCCAGACTGTTGGTATACAATTAATATTTGTACATTTTTTTGTGTTTAATGGTAAGCGCCATTTACAAAAGTCTTGTGGTATACTACAGTCGCATGGAGGTGGTTTATTTCCTTTAGGTGCCATGCCTCCTGCAGGTGGCACAGGGTCATCCATGTATATGAGCAGTTGTATCAGTTTTGCAGAATCATTATCAAATATTTCAAGCGACTCGTTAAGCCACTGGGTTGCTTTTTCATCTAGCGCTTTACGCCCTTCATCTGTAAAACCTTCAGGCGTGATGTGTTCAGACAAGTTAAATAAAGCAGCCTGTCTTTTTTCTTCTGTCTCAGCTTTTGCAGCCATCATTAGTCTGTCTTGCCAAAGCTTTGCTTTCATTTCATTATCAAGGCAAGCAAACACTTTTGTGCCTTGTTCAAAAGGCAGGTTGGCAATCGCTATTCTGAACGTAGTAATTGGGTTTTGTTCTGCTACTTCTTCATGCTTTGCTTCTTCTGTTGTAGGTCTTTCTTGCTCTTCTGCTTGTTGTGTACATGCAGCAAGACTGATCAACGAAAAAGTAAGCAGGGTTACTATGATGTAGTGGAATGGATTGTGTTTCATGTATAAAATATTATATGGTGAATTTTTTACTAATGTAATAAAAACATATAATATTTTTAATTAATTCAATATGAACTATTTATGAACAATAGATCTTGAACACTATTGAGTTGAACAGAAGGGGTATATTAGACATATGAAATGGTTAGTTACATTATTATTTGTATTCACTATCACATCAGTTAATGCACAGAGCTATGTAAAAGAAGTTCTGACGAAGTATCAGGATTCTGTAAAAGGCTATGGTATTGTAGCCCTTGTGTCTGAAGGAGACCTTGTAAGTACTGCAACAATAGGTGATGCAGGCGATGGAGACATGATGACCGATGAGCACAAGCTTTGCATTGGCAGCATCACTAAAATGTATACTGCGACCACGATTTTCCGTATGCAGGATATGGGAATGATAGACATAGACGACAGTCTTGGTAAATACCTGACAATAGGTAACCCGAATATAGACCCTGCTATTACTATCCGCCAGTTGATGAACCATTCCAGCGGTATACATGATTTTGGTACAGCAGAAATGATGAATGAAGTAATGTCAAGGCCTGATAAAGTATACACAACGGATTACTGTTTTAGTAAGATAGATACAGTTGATTTTGTGCGCGGAGCAAAGCACGAATATTCCAACAGCAATTATCTCATACTGGGCTTAATAATAGAACAGGTAATGCAACAGCCATTGACTTATGTATATGAGGACCTGCTATTCCAACCTTGGGGCTTGGATGACACATATCCCTATTTTTCAAAAAGAATCCCTCGTATTGCGCATCCGATATTCAGAGGGCAGAACCTATTTGACAAAGCTTACCTCAAACCAGTGAATGATATTTCTTTTGGTGATGGCAATATTGTTGCCACAGCATCAGACCTGCATATATTTTTCAATAAACTGGTGCGTAATAAGATGATACTGAAAGAAAGCTCTTTTGCTGAGATGACTGATTTTAGAAAATCTAAGAAAGAGAATTATGGTTGCGGATTATTTAATAGAACTGTAGGCGGTAAAGAACTTATTTACCATACCGGCAGGCAAGTAAGTTATATAGCTACAGCGATATATGTGCCTGCAGAAGATAAGATCGTAATTGTACTCACTAATAATATGGATGATACCATCTCCGACCTTGTGGTGAATGAGCTTTTGGGAGTTAAGTTTTATTAATACTTCACAAATCTGTTAAGCTTTCTGCTACCGTCAGGTAGTTGAGTTTTTAAAAGGTATACTCCTGCCGCTAGAGATGATACATCTAGTCTGATAATAGGTGTAGCTCCTGTTATTTTTTTCATTATTTGTCCTGTTGTTGAGTATACAAAACATTCCGCACCTGTAAGGTTCGCTTTTCCGCTGATAGTAAGTACATTAACTACGGGATTAGGGTACATAGCAAATTCGTTATTATTATTTATCGCAGAAGGACGTATAGTTACACTAAAGTCTATAGAAGAGCCAGACCCTATGTCTCCGCAGGGTTGAATGTCATTACTCCCATTACTGCAGATGATGCGCATCCTTAAGGGGTGGTCAGGTACAAAATTTTGTTCACGTATATTGATAGTATCAATGTATATCCATTTTGATAGTAAGGTACCAGAAGACACTAACTCCTGCTCATCAAAAAAGCCGTCATTGTTATAGTCAATGTATACTACAATGGTACTGGGAGTTGCATATGTGCCTATTTCAATACGGTAGTCCTTACCTCCATTCAGTTCTGTGTTATACAAACATGTTTTATCATCATAGGCCTTGCCTACAGTATTGCTGCTGATGTTAAGAGCGATATCCTTAAACAAAATATGCCTGATGTAGGCAAGGCTTGTCCTACTAGTAGTAGGGTTACAAGCTGCAGCAACAGGTTGATCGATGTGCTCCTCCCATACAGCATTTGATTCAAATAATGATCGTCTTTCTATGCTATTAGCATAATACACCATGCGGTCAAATTGTCCTAAGGTGATATTTTTTCTGCCGCATATTGTGTAGTTCATATAGTTGCTTTCCAGTCCATTGTATGGCATTCCTGTACATGGGTTGATAGCGTTATTACAATCCGGGTATCTTATACAGGGGTCTGTGTCACATACCATATCGCCCATAGTTTTACAATCAGTATTAGACGGACATATTGTGCTGTCATTGTCTCCTTCAAAAACGTGCATCAGTCCGAACGCATGCCCTATTTCATGGACAAGTACTCCTGAGTTTTCCGTTACTACTTTCTGTTTTATTACGGTATAATCGTTGTGTGTAGCCCAAGGATAATATGCATACCCACTATACTTGCCATTGTTTATTTGTTTGACTATCCAGATATTATAATATCGTCCGCTCGGCCAGCCATATGTGTTATATATATTATTAAGCTTATAACCATCGTTGTAAGGCCGGTTAAATATGATGTTTGGCGGTAGATCATAATAGTTGATCCGCTCAATGCCGTTTGTTGCATTACACTCAGGATCTTTGGTTGCTAGTTTGAGTTCAAAAAGGTCTTTGTGCCCTGATTGTAATTGCGTGTTACGAAACATATAGTTTACAGAGTCTATCATTGTTTTTATCTGAATATCAGTTGGGTTGTTTGTATCTCCGATAGGCTCTCCTGAATGGAGAACATGTACCACTACCGGGATGGTATAAGTTCGAGCCTCAGTGGTTTTGTAAGTAGTTGTATTCTGCTGCTTACTTTGTTTCGTACTCAGCTGTTTGCTGTACGCTCTGTAAGACTTTGCATAATTGCTATCTGTGGCGTATAAGTACTTATGTGTTGCATCTGTGCCGCATTCTTGTGCTTTAACAGATATGCATAATAGTAAAAAGGGTATTATGTATATAGGTTTCATATTATACTTGTAAGTATAAATGTACTTAACCATTAATGTACAATTGTCATTTTATTATAAAATATTAATGTTGTATATTTGTCATAGTAAAATGAACTGATTTTAAGAGTAATCACATCTTTTACTTAAAATGTTCCCCTGTCGGAATTATGCCCTCCCCCTAGGTGGAACAAAACGGAACAAAATATATGTCATTCCTGCCACAGAGCAGGAATCTCACGAAACAACTACTATTGCGAGGTAGTCATTTTGCGCTCCCCCTGCCCAAATGGAACCCCGCCGTTGGCGGGGCAGGCATCCCGATAGTTAGCTGTACAGAACAAAATCGAAGATTTGCCGTTTCATGAATATCAATGAAGGATTAATTTACTTATGAAAAAAACAGAGCAAAAAGAAAGAGGGCTAAAATTATTATTAAGCAGTTCTCTTAACAGGTATCAGCAATGCAATAAGAATCACTAATGCGGCACCGATCAGGTTCAGCCAGAGGAATGAAACAATGTTCATAGCATAAATGATAATGACTAAAACCTCAGCAATAATAGCTGCGTAAAATACCGCTCGGCCTTGCACTCGTTTCACATAAAAAGCCACTAAAAATATGCCCAGAATAGTACCGTAAAAAAGAGAACCGAGCACATTCACTGCTTCTATGAGCGAGCCCATTTGCGTAGCAAACATAGCCACAGCAATACTGAACAAACCCCAGAATAGCGTATGTAACCTGCCGTAAGCTACTTGTTGTTTATCAGAGAGTTCTTTTTTATTGTTCAGTAGTTGAATGTCCATCATAGAGGAGGATGCCAGTGAATTCAATGCAGCAGATATAGAACCCCACGAAGCCAGAAATATGATAGCAAATAAAAGCCCGACAAGTCCCTTTGGTAAATTGTTCTTTACAAAATAGAGAAAGATATAATTGGTGTCTCCGTTATCAGCAGTAGGCGCAGCTTTGTTGATGTGTTCGCGTACACTATCACGCAGCGTATGTATTTGTGCCTGAGTGTTTTTAAAATCCTTAATGACTGGATTGTTATCATCCCTGCTTTGGGCAATGCTTACAGCCTGTTGCTGGTATTGGTTTTGTAGCAGGTTGTATTCGGTCTCTATCTGTGATACGTATTGCGGGTCTTTTTCTTTAAGTGTATTGTACGCTTGCTGATTGAAATATATTGGTGCTTGTTGGAAACTATAAAAGGCAAAAAGCAATGCGCCAATTAATAGTATAGAAAATTGCATGGGTATTTTAACCATGCCGTTCATAAGTAAGCCCATACGGCTCTGCTTGAGGTTCTTTCCGGTGATGTATCTGCCTACCTGACTCTGGTCGGTGCCAAAGTAGGAGAGTGCTAAAAAGAAACCACCGATGATACCGCTCCAGATGTTGTATTTGTCATCCCAGCTAAAGTCAGTAGTGATGACATTCAGCTTACCTGATTTACCTGCTACATATAGTGCATCGCTAAAGTTCATGCCATCGGGTAGTTGAGCTACAACCAAGTAACCCGCCAGTGCCATAGATGAAAGTATGATCAGGAACTGTAGCTTTTGAGTATGAGCTACAGCTTTGGCACCGCCACTGTAAGTATATATTAAAAGTAAGCCGCCCATGATGGCATTGGTCAGGTATATATTCCAACCCATGATGGAAGACAGTATAATAGACGGTGCATAAATGCTGATACCTGTTGAGAGCCCACGGGAGATGAGAAATAGTACAGAAGTAAGTACTCTTGTTTTCTGGTCGAATCGGGATTCTAAATACTGATAAGCGGTATATACATTCAGCTTACGAAATATGGGTATGAAACTCACACTGATGACTATCATCGCAATGGGCAACCCGAAGTAGTATTGCACAAAGCGCATACCGTCTGTATATGCTTGTCCGGGTGCTGAGATGAAGGTGATAGCACTGGCCTGTGTAGCCATGATGCCCAGCAGTACTATGTACCATGGCATATTTTTATCAGCCAACAGGTAAGATGCAGAGCCTTGCAGGTTGCGGCTCTTCCATATACCATAAAGGATGATGCCTAATAATGTTACCAGTAAAACGATCCAGTCGAGTGTACTCATGCCCAGTGTTGCGTGAACCAATAATACAAAACTATCTGCAGCAGCAAAAAGCTTATCACCGCTACATACCATTTACTCCAGTTTTGTTTAGGTTCGTTGCTCATTGACATTTATTTTGAGGTCCACCATATACTATCAGTAAAAGAAACTCCACCATTCTGATAATAATAAGTAATGCTGTCCTTTGAATAATAATATTTGAGATTGGTAGGACTATAGCGTGATCCTATTTCAATCCATACCTTTGGAACATACTTTATATACTCTTGAGCAGAATCAGTATCAAATATGGCCAACGTGTCGAAATCCGGGTTATGGCTTATTTGCCAGTATGTACTTAAAAGATACACGGTGCTATCATTTAAAACTGTAATAGACCTTGAATGAGTTATAGTGTCACTGCTGTAGGAGCCAACACCACCTGAAGGAGTAAGACGCCTTGTGCTCATACCCCATATGTTCCATGTCTTGTTGAGGTTCCATGTAGGTGATATAGTTGTTTTAGCTGTTGTGTTAACATTATTGTTCTTCTTTTTACAAGCTACTAATGTAAATGCTAGTAAAGAGAATAGAATGAACAAGCGATTCATAAGGGTGGTTTTAGGTTAAGTTATTTACCAACTGATAAAAAGTTGCACAATAATCGTACCGCACCTGTATTACCTGCCGGTAATTGCCTGAAAAATGACAACGGTGTGTATATATAGTGCCCTTTTCCATATTGAGCGTATAATGTGCTTCCTTCAAGAGGTTCTTCACCACTGTCGTGCATGCTGAATAGTGGCGTGTACTGATTGTCCCATTCTTCTGCAAAATATAAACCTCGCTCTTGTACCCAATTCTCAAAATCAGCCTGTGTTATTTTGTTAGGGTGGTTCAGTAATCTGTGTTGAGGTGCTAATATTTTTATCTCAGCATCTTCTTCGGTTACACGGTTGCGTGAAAGCTTCAGTGGATAGGGGGCAAAGTCCTCAGTCTTCAACCTATGCGCCGTATTGTATTGCATTACCAGTGTTCCGCCTTCTTTTGTGTAGTTCAATAGTGTTGGCATCCAAACAGGAATCTCGTCAACAGTATTCAATGCGCGTATGCCCACTAGTATTGCATCATATTGTTTCAGGTTTTCCGGAGTGATGTCTCCTTTCTTAAGTATCTCTACTTGCAAACCGGCAAAGCGGAGTATCTCACTTACATCATCTCCTGCGCCTTCTATGTATCCTATCTTTTTAGCAGTTGTTTTCCAGTCTTTTCTCAGCACTATAGTATGTGCAGCTGAATAAAACTGAAGAGTTGGGAGGTGTTCATATTTAATGGATATTTGCTGCTTGTCAAACACTGTTCCGTTTTCAAACTGTAGAGCTGCAAACAGGTCTTTATTGCCATAAGCTACAGCTACTGCATATGTCCCTTTAAACGCAACATTGATAGTAGTATCAGAGCCGGCAGTAAGGTTTATGTTATTCACTTCTTGTGATACTTCTCCGTTGTACACACTCAATACTCCGTTATTAATATCCTTATAGGTATGTATATGCACTTTTGTGGTAAAACCGTTGGTGTCAGCCAGATAAAATGCCGAGTTGAAGTTCAAAACGACGTCAGGTACAACACGTAGTTGTTCTACTACATCGCCATGAGTTGCATCAAGTGTCTTGTATGATAATGGTATGTCTACATCAAATGTTTCATCGCCTATTATTATCTGTGCTGTTGCTATCAGTTTATTAGGCGTCTTAGGTAGTCCGATGTATTCTTGTTTCGGTATAGGGTAGTGTGCAGGGTCAGGTTGTGCACCTGTCAGCCAATAAGGTTCTGTGTAGGCAGCATCAATAGGTATGGTTACCTGTTTGCTAAAGCTAACAAGCTGGTCTTCAGGCATAGTAACATTGCAGGAGGTGTCCTTACCAAGACATTTAAAGTTTAACAGCATTACAGGAGTTGCACCTGCTCTGGTAATGAAGTTTACATCAAAAGCCACTTCTTCCCCCTGTATTACCTCTGCCTTGTCAGTATACATTTCTGCCATAAAGCCGGATGTGTGTAGAATGAGTTGTTTAAGCTCGTTTGTCTTTTGTTGCTTCCACGGGTTATCTTTTACTTGTTTTACTTTTTTGTAGAGGTCTAGTAATGCAGACAAGCTTTTTTCTGGATGAGTGAACTCATAGGCTGCTATTATATTGTCTATCTCTTTGCTGATGTCTTTTCTTCCTACTCGTCCCCAACTTATATCTATATCATCGAATAAAGATTTGTCAAGTGGATCTCCGTCCACAAGGTCAAAGTATTCGGTTTGTACACCCGGAACGCTCCGTGTTCCTGCTCCCTGGCTGCGATGTATGCTACGGCTTATACCTGCGAGCTCTCCATATCCCATGCCTAACAGGCTGTTGTACTGGCCTACGTCTTCTTTATATTGTTCTTCACTGGTTGTGTTTCTGCTACCAAAACGATATGCGTTGAATAAGATACGCTTCGGTTGCCATGCGTTGATGCGTTTCAGTTGTTCAGGATATATTTTATTATCTCCTGCGGCATTAAATGCTTTGTGTGCAATGATGGCCGATGCCGCGTGCTGGCCATGCCCTGCACGTTCATCAGGAGGGAAACGACAGATGATCACATCAGGTTTGAAGTTGCGTATCACCCAAACAGCATCATGTGTTAGCTGGTCTTCATCCCAATGACGGAATGTTTCCTCTGCTGTTTTAGAATAACCGAAATCAACAGCGCGGGTAAAGAATTGACCTGCGCCATCGAGTTTACGCGCTTCCAATAGCTCGTGAGTGCGTATTAGCCCTAATGATGGCCCTAAGTGGGGACCAAGAATATTCTGTCCGCCATCACCACGAGTTAGAGAAAGGTATGCTGTCGGGATATGTTGATCATTTACCAGCCATGCTAACATACGCGTATTCTCATCATCGGGGTGAGCTGCAAAATACAGTACATTAGTTAAGTGTTTCAACTGGTTCAGTTCATGGTATATCTGTGTGGCATCAGCAGGGCGTATTTGTTGGGCGCTTACAGTTGATGAACAGATTATAACTGCGAGTAAGGGAAGTAGTCTTTTCATAATTGGTTTAAACAAATACACCCACAGCAGGTGTGCTATGGGTGTAAAAATAAGTGAATGAGATTATCTCTATTATTTCATTGAGTTGATGATCTTCTCGTTGTTGCGGCGTTGCTCATCTTCATAAGCAGAACCTTTAGAAGTTTCCATCGCTTTGTTTGCTGATGCTATGGCTACATCTTTTTTACCCATCTTAGCAGCAATACGCGCTTTCAGATACCACATCCAGAATGCGTCAGGCCTGTCTTCAAGTGCTTTGTCTACATAAGTAAGGGCTTTGTCAAGATGCTCGCCTGTTTCGTAGTAATAGCTGGCAGCACTGTAGTAAGGTATAGATGGTTGATTGATAGCTTTGTCTATCGACTTTGCAATTTCTTCCGCGTTATCTGTTTTAACAGGGATAACTACTTTAGTGTTTTCCCATGCCAGTTCAATATTACAAGTCTTGAAAGTAATGTCTGAGATGTTGATAGTGAATGTCTGTAAGTTTTTGTCAGTAACCTGAGGTTTAACGTTAAAACGTGCCACATCATCAGCTTCTTCATATCCTGAAGCACCCCAGTTGCCTACACCTTTATTGAAAATGATCTCCCACTCGTTCTGATTAGGGATAGTATATAAAGCGTATTCACCGGCTTTGATGTTTTTACCGTTGATGATCACATCTTCACCGAATTTAACTTTAGTAGCTGCATTAGCACCTGTACGCCATACCTTACCGTATGCTACAAGTCCACCAAAAATTTTACGTCCGCGCACAGATGGACGGCTGTATGTGATCTCTATATCAGAAACTGAAAATGCCTGATATATTTTAGCATTCGGGCTAAGTGCCGGAAGTTTCAGATCCTGTGCGTTACTGTTAAAGGTAAATGCTGCTACAAAAAGCAATGCGATAGATAAATATTTCATAATAAAAGTTTGTATGTGTTAGTGGTGAGCTGCAAAAATAAGGGGCATTGTTGTAGCAACAAAAAAGTATTTGTCTATTGCGTCTTAAGAATTCTTAACATTGGTCTTTTCTTGTCTTAATTTTGCAGAAAAATATAGTATACAATGAGTTATAATGTGAACCTTGCGATACAGATATTGCCATTACAGATGGATAAAGAAGCTGCATATAAAGCAATTGATGCTGCTATTGAGAAGGTACAGGAGTCGGGACTGAAATATGAGGTATGCCCTTTTGAGACTGTAATAGAGGGGCCTTATGATAAAGTAATGCAGTTGATGAATGATATGCAGGATGCTACCTATGCCGCAGGTGCAAAAGAACTATTAGTGAATATGAAGCTGCACAGAAACAGTGGGAAAGATATGGCTATTGACGACAAAACAGGAAAGTACAAGGATTAGGGATTACTTTTGCAACTATGAAAAGAGCAGCACTCGTACAGCAGATAAGAGAAAAAAAATCGGTATTGTGTGTGGGTTTAGATACTGATCTTCAAAAAATACCGCAGCATTTGCTGAAGGAAGAAGATCCGGTATTTGCTTTTAATAAAGCAATAATCGATGCTACTAAAGATTATGCTGTTTCATATAAGATAAACACTGCTTTCTACGAAGCGCAGGGACTGAAAGGGTGGGAGAGCATGGAGAAAACGCTGAAACATATCCCTGAAAATAGCTTCACAATTGCAGACGCAAAAAGAGGAGATATCGGGAATACAGCAGAGCAATACGCTAAGACGTTCCACGAAACATATCCATTCAACAGTATTACAGTAGCTCCATATATGGGGGCAGATAGTGTTCAGCCTTTCATGCAATACGATGGTTTCTGGGCTATTGTATTGGGACTTACATCTAACAAGGGTAGTCACGATTTTCAATTGCAGAACTGTGGTGATGAAAAGCTGTATGAGAAAGTGCTCAAAACTGTTGCCGGTTGGGGAACTCCTGAAAATACCATGTTCGTTATAGGAGCTACCCGAGAGGAACAGCTTCGTCATGTACGTTCTTTGCTACCTGAGCATTTCTTCCTAGTGCCGGGTGTTGGTGCACAGGGTGGTACTGTAGCTACTGTGTGTGAAAATGCTATGAATGATGACGCAGGGATACTCATCAATGTATCCCGCGGGGTGATATATGCAGGTAATGGAGAAGACTTTGCTGAACAAGCAGGGGAAGCTGCCAAAAACTATCAACAACAAATGGCTGCATTTTTATAACTTGAATCCTGCTGATGCAGGAAAAGCTACTCCATACAATTTGGCAATACAGCCTATACAATCCTTCTGGCCTTCAAACTCAGGATGGTGAAACAGTGACTGTTGTTTACAATGGCAGGTATAATACTAATGCAGGACCGGATTTTTTAGAAGGTAAAATTAAGGTTGGTAACACTATGTTAGTCGGGCATGTAGAGATGCATGTTAAAAGCAGTGATTGGATAAAACACGGTCATGAGGCAGATGAAGCATACAAAAATGTGATACTACATGTAGTATATGAAGACGATGCAGAAGGCCCGGAAAATGTTCCTGTATTATGCCTCGCTAAATATATTCCTGAAAATGTGTTGAACTCGTACGAATACCTGTCGTACGCAAATAATGATATTCCATGCGCTAACAGGCTGGGGTCTGTAAAAGATATTACTAAGTATAGTTGGCTTACAAGATTGCTTGCTGAACGTTGGCAGGAGAAACTATCCGGTTGGGACGAGTTGTTGGATGAATCAGCAGGAGATTGGAGCAGCTTGTTGTATTGGAGGGTAGCTGCCAATTTTGGTTTCAAGGTAAATGCAGAAGCTTTTCTAGAGCTGGCAAGGTCATTACCATTGAAGCTATTGGCAAAGCATAAGACAAACCTTATGCAGATAGAGGCTCTTCTTTTTGGGCAGGCGGGTATGCTTGCAGAGCAACTAGATGATGTGTACTATAATGCGCTGCAAACAGAATACAATTTCCTTAAGAAGAAGTATAAACTAGAGCCCATACCAGCACATATGTGGAAGTATATGCGTTTACGTCCCGCTAACTTCCCGACTATACGCATTGCACAATTTGCATCCTTGGTGCACCAGTCTGTACACCTGTTTGCTACGATAGTTGAGCAAAGTAGCCTGAAGGAGATAATGCCTTTGTTTGATGTGCAAGCAAGTGAGTACTGGGATAAACACTATCGTTTTGGCGAGTTGGCCGAAAAAGAACGAGTGAAGAAGTTGGGTAAGTCATCAGTACAGAATATCATCATCAACACCGTAGCGCCTATCAAGTTCTTATATGCCGGTAGTATGGGTACACAACAGCAAAAAGATGATGCCCTAAAGTTGCTTGACGAGTTGCCTGCTGAGAGTAATAATATTACCAAGCGTTGGCAGGTATTGAACTGGCCTGCAGAAAACGCCTCGCAAAGTCAGGCCCAAATACAGCTGTTCAATAATTATTGCACTGAAAAGCGATGTCTTGAATGTGCAATCGGGCTAAGCCTGTTGAGGTCATGACCAGTTGAACTCAATAGTTTGCTTAAGGTCGGGGTGCAGGCTTTCAGCTACAGGGCATGTAAGTGCAATGCGTTCAATTATCTTTTTCTCTTTATCAGTATAAGTTTTGTCTTTAGGAAAGTGCAATTTGATCTTTACCTCTCCTATACGCCGTGGATCAGGTATCATTATCTTTTCTATATCACACGCAGTGCCATCAATATTTATGTTATGGTTTTTGCCCAAAATAGCTATTGTAGTTACTATACAAGATGCCAGAGCAGTAGCGACAAGATCAGTAGGAGAAAAGCGTTCTCCCTTGCCGTTATTATCTGTGGGGGCATCAGTTTCTATTTCAGAACCTGAGCGTATATGAGTGGCAATTGTCCTCAAGTTGCCGTTATAAACTACTTTCGATGTCATGAGCGTATTTTGAGCTAAATTTAGTTACTTTATGGTTAAATACTCGTGTGTAAACTGCACGATAATAATCTGACTCTCAATGATGAAGTACGCTCTGCGCATAACAACTGTATTAATTGTCCTGCTATTAGTTGCTGATATTACTCCTGCCAATGCACAGATAGATATAGACTCTGCTGCAAGGGCAAGAAGGATGAACCGCCCTAAACCAATAACAAAAGAGCTGAGTATTGGTTTCAGGCTCAATACAGATGGCTGGAGCCTGTTTTTCGATAAGGGAACAGTAAAAGGGTCTTCCAGAGAGAGTGATAAGTTTTATGATATTAACCTCTGGCAGATTGAATTCGGAGAGAAAAAACACCCTCAAGAGACAAAAAGATCTAATGTTAACCTGGCTACACAATCGGCAACACCATTCATATACGGGAAGATCAATAATTTCTATACCCTGAAGCTGGGCTATGGTAAAAGGAAAATGATAGCCGGTAAACCTGACCCCGGAACTGTTGCGATACATTGGGTATATCTGGGAGGATTATCACTCGGTTTGGAAAAACCGTATTACTATGAAGCCTATGTAAATGGTGGAAGTTTAGAAGCAGTGCGGTTTACAGATACTACACAGTATATATTTGACCAACAAGTTACGGATATAGCAGGCAAAGCAGGCTTTACGGAAGGGTTGAACGAAATACAGTTTTTACCTGGTGTACATTTCAAAACGGGGTTGCACTTCGATTTTGCCGCATCTAAGAAAACAAAACTCGCCATTGAGACCGGAGTAAATGTTGAGGTATACTCTAGGGCCGTTCAATTGATGGCTTTTCAGGATCATGCCCCTTATTTTGTGAATGCGTACCTGTCGATACAGGCAGGTAAGCGCTGGCCAGAGAAGAAGAAGAGCAGCCGAAGCCGCCGCTAACAGTCAGTTGATACTAAATGACTTATCTTTGCAATTATGCGAGAATTACCTGTGATCAATAAAGCGCAGCTTGAGAAGGAAAAACGTGTGAAGAAGCCTGACTGGCTTCGCGTGAGGCTGCCTATCGGAGAAGGATACCGCCATGTACGTGGCTTGGTAAACGAGCATAAACTTCATACTATATGTGAGAGTGGTAACTGTCCTAATATGGGTGAGTGCTGGGGTGCCGGTACTGCTACTTTCATGATATTAGGTAATATTTGTACCCGTTCATGTGGGTTCTGTTCTGTGGCTACCGGTCGTCCTGAGCCTGTTGATTGGGATGAACCACAGCGTGTGGCAGAGGCAATCCACCTGATGAAGGTGAAGCATGCTGTATTGACCTCTGTAGATAGGGACGAACTGAAAGACGGAGGCTCAATCATTTGGGCAAATACAATTAAAGCGGTACGAGCTTTGAACCCTGATACAACACTGGAAACCCTGATACCAGACTTTAAGGGGCAATGGGAAAATCTGGAGCGTGTTATTGACGTAGCTCCCGAAGTAGTATCGCATAATGTTGAGACTGTAGAAAGGCTAACCCGCAGAGTACGTATACAGGCTAAGTATCACCGTAGTATGGAGGTGATAAGAAGGCTGAAAGATGGAGGTATGCGTACTAAGAGTGGTATGATGCTTGGCCTTGGAGAAACTAAAGAAGAGGTGCTGCAAAGCATGCAGGACCTGCTAGATAACGGCTGTGATGTACTGACCCTTGGCCAGTACCTGCAACCAACACCGAAACATCTGCCGGTTGAACGTTTCGTGCATCCTGATGAATTTGCTTTCTATCGCGAGGAAGGCTACAAAATGGGCTATGACTATGTAGAAAGTGGTCCGTTGGTACGATCTTCTTACCATAGCGAGCGTCATGTAAACCCCGGAGAGGGCAGGAATGCATGGGAAAACGAAAAAGTAGAGCTGGCTTCCTAGATAAACAAAACGAGAGTGGCGTATGTGTATGGCGCTTGCGACAGCAAGTGCCATATTGTTTTAATACCTGTAATAATACCGTTGAGAAAAAGATGAGGTGCTATATTTGTTACCAAACATAGAGCTATGTTCATAAAACGATACTGTTGCCTGCTGCTTGGTCTCTTATTCTTTTCATCTGCAACAGCACAAGAGTTGAGTAAAAAACAGATCAGAAAACAACGACCTAAGTTTGTACATGTAGGTATGGGGCTGAACAGAATATCGGTTAGGGATTTTGCCACTTCACCGCTTACATATACAGGTGCTACATTCAACTTCTCATTAGGGCATCTTGCAGTAGATAGCAATAGAGAGGTAAGATATGGCCTTAGGTTTAATGCAGGTGGTGCGGGATATAAGAGAACAGACGGGGTAGAGGTACAAACCAATGCCAACATATTTATACTAAACCTTAATTATTACAGACTCTATAACATCAGGAGTTTGTCGAACAGTAAGTGGAATTATAAGCTGGGTGGTATGTTTGATGGTGGCTTGAATGTCCGTCTGAACAACAGCCTGCTAAATGCAGGATATGGTTATGAAATGGTGAATACATTCTTTCTTTCAGGTAAGGTAACAAGGAGTTTTGTGAGGGAAGAACACAAGACGATCAAAATAGGATTTATTAAGAAAACACTTAAGCCAAGAACGATCAACCTTTCATATCAACTGAACCTGCCTGTAATGCACAATGCCCTGCGTAATGGTTACTCTTATATAGGTAACGAAGCTATTAATGAACCCATCCTTTTCAATGAATATGAATACCAGGTCTTTTCGGGGCTAAGGTTTAACTCAGAGCTGGCATATACCAATGTAATGCACAACGGCAACAGGTGGAGGCTGGCTTATATCTGGGATGCCTACACTGCCGATGATCAATTCAATAGGTTGGAGGTGGCTAACCATATCGTAGAGTTCTCTTTATTGTTCCGTCTTAATAAAATGAATAGCTATGAGAAGTAGAATAGTATTATTGCTTGGGTTGTTATTTGCTTTTGCTTCTTGTGAAAAGATTGCTTTTAAGAAAGATGGAGAGTCAACTAATGCACGAGAGAACTTTGAGTATTTATGGGAGCAAGTAGATAAACGCTATGCCTATTTCGAGTATAAGAATATTGACTGGAATGCGATCAAGGTAAAATATGCACCAAGAGTATATGATGGTATGAGTGAAGACTCCCTCTTCAATGTGATGGGTGCTATGTTGGATGAACTGCGCGACGGGCATGTTAACCTAATATCGCCATTCAATGTTTCACGATTTGATGTTGATTTTTTAGGCCCCGAGAATATTGATGACCGTGTGGCTACTGAATTTTACTTAGGTGAAAGCAGAGTGACAACAGGGCCTTTCTCCCACAACTTTTTGCGAGATAAACAAGTAGGGTATATCCGCTATCGTTCATTTACCGGTACGCTTGAGGCCAAGCACCTGGACTATATGCTGGATAAATACAAAGACACCAAAGGGATCATATTTGATATAAGACAGAATGGTGGTGGTGCGGTTTCTGATGTGTATGCAATACTGCGCAGGTTCATGCAGGAGCAACAACTGGTATTTACATCACGAGGGAAAACAGGCCCGGGTCATAACGAGTTTGGTGAGATAGAAGAATCATATTTGGGTCCGGCAGGCGATGTACGCTATACTAAGAAGATAGTTGTACTGACAGATAGGGGAACTTATAGTTCCGGTTCTGTATTCTCGTTGATAGCCCGTGAGTTGGATAATATAACTATCATGGGAGATACTACAGGTGGTGGTTTAGGTTTGCCCAATGGCGGGCAACTACCTAATGGTTGGACTTACCGTTGTTCCATCACGCAAATGTTGAGTGCCTCCGGCGAGAATTTTGAGAATGGTATGCCACCTGATAAGCGTGTAATTGTAGACCCCAATAATTTACAACAAGGCATAGATGATGTAATAGAAGCCGCTATTAATGAGATCTTGTAACATTTTGAATTAGCTGTTCTGCATTCAAGTAATTCATTATGTTTTCGCAATAGTGTTCTAAAGTAAAATTACTGGAACTGCTAATAGCGTTCTGCATGAGTTCGTTGTATTCAGCTGTATTCATGTTGCGTATAGCTTCTGCTTGATTGTAGAACTCTTCAGGAGTATTACAGATATACCCGTTAATGCCATGGTGCACAAAATTGATGTTCTCACCGACAGCGGTTGCCAAAACAGGTACTCCGCAGGATAGGTATTGCTTTGTCTTAAATGCAGACTTACAGTTATTTCTTTCGCTGCTTAGCAGAGGCGCAATACCAACATCAAATACTTTAATCATTTCATAAACAGAGCTCTCGTTTTGCCAGTCGATATTGGTTGGTATCTCCCAAATGATATTTTTCAAGTCTCGAAACTGATTTAGGATAAGAATAGCTTCATTTTCGCAAACACCTACGAGCATTACCCTTGTTGGTAATGAAACTTGTTTAAGAGCAGGGTATAGCAGCTCTGCAAGACTTTGTTTATGCGCATTATAGTAGCCTATCCATCCGATAGTGAATACGTCACTCTTGTTTTGTTTAACGATGTTGTGTTTGATTATTGGTGATGTTTGTAGCAAGATATTGTTGTTATGTTTTAAAGCATATTCTTGCAACGCAGTACTTCCTACAGTACAGATACTGCTATTGCGAATGAAGAAGTTTATAGTTCTTTTAGAATATTGTAAGTATTCCGCATCGTCAATATCATATATCGTGTTCTTGCTTTTATATATGAGCAGTAACTTGAGTGCTGCTGCGTATAAGCGGTTCGTGCGTATCTTTTGAAATACTATTAAAGTGCTATTGATATCAGAAAAAAATGCTTTTATATAGCAGTATATAAATACACATATTGATGTGATGGAATACCCGGGATATATAACAAGGTATTTTAAGTTGTAATGTTGTTCAAGTTCCTCAAGAGGGTATTTACACCTATACCGGACACTGGGTTCAGATAGGTCGTAGTAGGTGAACCAATATATATGTTTAACAGGCATAGTTAGTTTGATAGGTTATTGGTCAGTGAAAAGAGTATATAGCGTTCTAGTTCGCAAATATCATACGTTTACTTGCTATCTTTTGTCCGTTTACTACTAATGTGTACACGTAAGTACCTACTACATTATAACCATGGTCGTAGGTTACTTCATTAATGCCTTCATTTAGTTTTATCGGTAGTTTTTTTATTTGCTTCCCATTAATGTCTGTTATTGAAATGTAGGCATTGCTGTTGTCCATATTCTCTGTCGCCAGTACGCTGATAATGGTTTCTCCATCAAAAGGGTTAGGGTGGTTTTGCAGCAGTTCTATTTTTCTTTCTTGCTGCTTGGTTTCATTTACTCCCACACTTATGTAATACTCGTCAGTGAATACACTTTCCATACCGTTGCTATCTACAGAGGCAACACTTACCAGATAAACCTGCGGGTTGTTTTCAGGTATATAGCCTACATCGCTACCCTGAAATGTATACACGGTATCCCAGTCGTTGGTGGTGCTTCTTAGAGCTACACGGTAGTGCTTATACTGCTGCTCTTTTGTGATGTATACTGAAAAGCCGACACCGCCCGGTGTAGTAGAGAATGTAAAATCAGGAGTTCTTGGCCCGGCAGCCATTACAGCAGCTGTGTTTCCATTGATTACCGACATCCGAGCCAGATAGTTAAAGTTGACAAAGAAGCTGTCAATGATGTTGTCATTATCTGTATCTATGCCCAGTATATCATCAGGAGTGTGCTGACGGTCTGCATAATTGACATTGGTTACATCCGCATTACCGTGTTCGTTAGCTGCACAAAACCTAAGTGCCGGGAACTGTAAGTTAGAGAATGGCATATGGTCACCACCACGCCCTGAACGATCGACAGGAGTCATGATGTTGATGGTCATCGGTACGTTAACTATAGACGCAAGATTCTCTTTGTATTCCAGCTTGGTAAAACGTGCCAGTTGCTTATGCGCAGAGTTAAAACCGCTTGCAGAGAACAAGCGCAGATTAAGGCTATCAATAGAGCCGGCACCCATACAGCCTGGTGGAGATGCGGTTTCGCCACATATGATACCACCTACCACATCATTATTCAGAACACCCCTTATCTTGATGTTTTCTTGCTGACAGTATTTTGCAAAAGCATTTGCTCCTACCAATCCCTGTTCTTCACCTACAGTAACTAAGAATACTATTGTACGTTTAAAGGTATACCTGCTCATTACCCTTGCCAGCTCCATAACCAAAGCGGTGCCGCTGGCATTGTCTTCCATTCCTAATGCTATACAGGAGTCACTACAAACATCTTCGCAACGGCTATCGATATGTCCCTCAATAAAAATGATGTCTTTTTCAGCTGTATCGCTACCTGGTAGTACAGTGAAAATATTGCGCATCTGTGCATTCACATTACAGCGTGTAACCAGATCATCAAATTGCAGGTAAGATGTGACCAGACGGTTATCCCTTCTTGCGCTATATTCCTCAAACTTACTGTGTACCCAACGGCGGGCAGCTCCTATGCCTTCCGTGTTAGATGTAGTATCAGAAAGTGTGTTCCTGTTCTTAAAGGTTTCCATCACCTTCAGCAACTCATGCAGAGAGTCTGTAGATACATTGTTCTGTATGCCCTGAATGATCGTAAGCGGGTCTGCAACAATATTAGTAGCCGTGTATTGCGAAGGGTCATAGTTGCCCTTCATTATTTGCAATGCAGCAGGGTTAGTTGAAATAATATTGGTCTGCGCAGTAGTGTTAAATACTGCCAGTAATACAAAACTTAAAGAAAGGAGTATGTACTTCTTCATAAGTACCTGTTTTGATACATATGAAAGTTATTAAAAAATAAGGACTTAAAATGTATTATGCTCTGTTGCCTAATGTTTTAAGCATTAATGCGTGCTGGCGTAAAGCTTTGCGGAAGGTAGGCTGAACATTATATGGTACATCATGTTCACGTGCTACTTCTGCAACTATCTTAGAAAGTTTGGGATAGTGTACATGGCATATATGAGGAAACAGGTGGTGTTCTATCTGGTAATTCAGCCCGCCAATGTACCAGGAAAGTAGTTTGTTGTTCGGGGCAAAGTTTGCCGTGTTGCGCATCTGGTGTACAGCCCAGCTATCTTTCATTTTCTGATCATCTTTAGGTTCTGAATATTCAGATGTATCCATTACATGTGCCAGCTGAAAAATACAAGCAAGCAACAAACCGGCTACCATGTGCATGGCAACAAAGCCAAGCAGTACATGATACCACTCTACCCCTGCGAAGAAGAAAGGTAATACCAATACATAGCCGAAGTAAAGTAGTTTATACCCGGTTAGCTCAAGGAGTGCTTTTGTAAGCGTGACCTTTTCTTTCTTGATAAGGCCGTTCTTCCCGTATTTCAGAAGGCACTTATAATCTTTTACAGTTACCCAGTATATGTTCATGATGCCGTATAGCAACCATGCGTACAAATGCTGGTACTTGTGCATGCCTATATGCCTGGCGTTGGGCGACATTCTTAAAAGTATACCTGCATCAATATCTTCATCCAGCCCGTCTACATTAGTATAGGTGTGGTGTAGTATGTTGTGTTGAATGCGCCAGTTGCGATCGTAGCCACCAAGCAGGTTAAGTATCCAACCCAATGAGCGATTAACAAATTGATTGTTGGAATATGCGCCATGGTTAGAGTCGTGCATTACAGATGTACCGATACCGGCAATGCCTACTCCCATCAATACCCACAAGCCATAAAATAGAAATAAATTAACCGAAGCGAGACCTGTAACTATCAACGCAAAAGGCACAAAGTACATAGACAGCATTGCTACTGTCTTAACTACCATTGTTGGGTTGTTGAGTTTAGAAATGTTATTAGTAGTAAAGTACTCTTCTACTTTTCTTTTGACAGCATCGTGAAAACTGTCGTTACCCTTAGGTGCAAATTTTACGATACTTAACTTTTGTTCAGCCATGATATTATCCACCTTACGCGAAAAGTGGGGTGTAAATTACATAATAATAAGCAATTAAACCGTAATATAATGGTGTATTATCATAAGGTTAAGTTATTGGTTTTGCCTTTACAGAAGTAGTAATAGGTTTTAGATTTGTTTACAAAGTCTAATCATGAGTGCATTGAGCAAGATATTTACACCATCGGGAGAGAAGTTTTATGTGCTTTTTGAGGAGATAGCGGATAATATCGAATCTATGGGTAAGCTGTTTTACGAAACAGTAAATACTGAGAGGAGAGATGCTCATAAGGCTATACTTGATAAAATAGAACAGCTAGAAAAGGATAATGATGTCATAACGCACAGATTGTTCATTGAGCTTGGCAAAACCTACATCACGCCTTTTGACAGGGAGGATATATACTATATGGCGTCCGCATTGGACGATATTGCTGATAATGTGTGGAGTACTACCAAGCATATGTACTATTTCAGAATAAACCTTGTAAGCGATCTGAGCACACAAATAGCCCATAATCTTATAGAATTTACAGAATTACTCAGCAAAATAATGGTTGGGCTAAGAAACAGACGAGAACTAACTGCACTTACCACTATATTGTCAGACATGCGTGGCATTACTTCTGATGCAGACCTGGCTATCAGTAATGCTGTATTTAACCTGCTTAACGAACCTCATAACGATATAGATCTGATCAAACTGAATGACCATTACGATATATTACAACAGTTGAACAATAAGTGTGCTGATGTGATTAACGTCGTTGAGGGTATAGTTATAAAATACGCTTAATTATTTGCGATTCCTGTTTTTATTCCTTTCTCCAAAAAGACCAACAGGTTTATATTTCTTTTTCTGTAGTAAGTTATATGGTTCAATCGCATGAACTTTGATGTGGTTAATCGCTTCTTCTACAGAGTCTGTAAACAGGAACAGTTCGGCGTCCTTTTCACTTATTGTCCTTTCTTTTATCATTCTCTGTATGTGTGCGTGAAGGTGTTCATGGTAGTCAGTGCCCATAAGTACTACAGGAAACTCTTTCACTTTTGCCGTCTGTATTAAAGTCAGGGACTCGAATAGTTCATCAAGTGTACCAAATCCTCCAGGCATTACGACAAAGGCATATGAGTATTTTGTGAGTAATACTTTTCTAACAAAGAACAGGTCCATGTCTACCCATTTATCCAGATACGGGTTTGGTTCCTGTTCAAAAGGAAGTATGATGTTACAACCTACGGAACTGCCACCAGCCTCTTGTGCCCCACGGTTGGCAGCTTCCATAATGCCCGGGCCGCCACCTGTCATAACAGTAAGCCCTAGTTTGGCGATCTCACTACCCATTGTTCTGGCAAGTTTGTAGTGCGGGTGGTCTTCTGTAAAACGGGCAGAACCGAATACGGTAACACAGGGCCCTAAAAAGTGCATGGTACGGAACCCTTTCAGGAACTCACGCATGACCTTAAGTAAAAACCCGAACTCGGAACTTCTCGAGTGCGGGCCTTCCAAAAATATTTCTTCTTCTATTGATCCTTGTGGGGTAAAGTTCTTTTCCTGGTCGCTCATAATATCTGTTACTTGCTACTAAGATACTAATACTTCCTTTGTTACCATTGAACGGTCAGGTAGTCAGCATAACCGGTAGTGCCAGCCAATACGATATATCCTATTTTTTCTCCATCAAGGTATCGAGCAGGGATTTCAAATAGCTTAGTGCCGTTAGCATATCCTAGCCAATAGTTGCCAACCTGTTCAAATTCAATATCGTTCCAGCTTTCCTTATTTATCGCATCACTATATTGCCAGTCGATGATTGTTTGTACTCCTGAGCTAGCGTTGCCTTCTTTGTACAATGCAAAGTAGCCATCGTTGTCAATGAAGAAAGAGTAACCGTAATCACTATTAGAAACGCCTATAGCTATTCCCATAGCATAATCTGTTCTCATACGTGTTTGCACCAGAAAATTTCTATGCAGCTTAGCTTCTGTATTAATAGCAACTGTATTAGTGCCATCTGTTGGTGGCAGATAAGAGTACTTCAGCCTGCTGTTCCCGATAGTTACATATGCTGAGTTGCCGGGATCGCTGAATGCCCAGTTATTGACATTGTTGTTGAAATCATCATCAAAAATGAAATCGTACTGCGGTACCTGTACCTGAGGCTCATCCGGCGATACAGTGTAATATTCATTTTTTACACAAGATGTCATGAAGATCGTACCTATCGCAAAAACAGTAATTAATAGCTTATTGAACATATCCGGTCGGTTTGATTACACTATATAAAACAACAAGTGTGCCATCGCCTAGACATTGGTTTTACATTAACAAAACCTTTAGCTTTATGGTATGGAGAAGCAATATTCAGCAGCCTATTGGAAGCAAAAGCTACAACTGGAAAGCCATGTAGAAGGAGGGGCATTTAAAGAAGTATACAGGTCTGAAATGATGTTAAAAAAAGAGGCTTTAACAAAAGGCTTTTCAGGAGACAGGAATGTGTCTACAAGTATTTATTTTCTACTGGAATATGGTGAGTTTTCTGCATTTCACAGAATAGCTTCAGATGAGCTATGGCACCTGTATGATGGGGGAGGGTTGACTATCTATGAAATTGACAAATCAGGAGTGCTGAACAAACATAAGCTGGGTAAAAAAATAGATGATGGTGAAGAGCCGCAGGTAGTAATTAAAGCGGGTAGTTGGTTTGCCTCAAGAGTGGAGGAAGCTAGTGGATATGCTCTGTGTGGATGTACTGTTGCTCCCGGCTTTGACTTTGCAGATTTTGAGCTGGCTGAAAGGCGAATGCTTACAGAGATGTATCCTATGTATAAGGATTTGATAACAGAATTGACCAATGATTAAACATTCTGCTTCGTTTTATGTTATTAGTATATAACCAAAACATGAAACATAAAATGGACAAGCTAGAATTGAAAGGCAACTGGAATGAATTAAAAGGAAAAGCCAAGCAGCAGTATGGAGAACTTACCGATGACGATCTGACTTACGAGGAAGGTAAAGAAGATGAGTTAGTTGGTAAGCTGCAAGATAAGCTGGGCAAAACCAGACAAGAAGTTATTGACTGGTTGAATTCATTGTAAAAAAAAGCTCCTCAAAATGAGGAGCTTTTTCCTATTATCTAATTTAAAACTTGTGGTCATGGACACAAAAGATTTTCATAAAAGATGGCCTGAAATGAAAGAACTGATCAAGCGTGAGCATCCTTATATCAAAGATGAGGAGCTTGAGTTTGATATGGGTGAGGAGCTTGAAATACTTGAAAAGCTACAAGCGAGAACGGGTAAAACCAAAGCTGAAATATACGAATGGCTTCACATTATGGGGTGATACGTGTGCTTTAATATATACTACTTCATTAGCTTTTGCTTGAGCCTTTAAACTGATGGTGGCTTTCTTTGAACAAGACATTGAAAGAAGTAAGAGAGCCGTATATGCCTGTAACATATTGTTGCATATCTACTTTTTCCTCGTCCGTAAGGGTTTTATTTGAATTGATCTTTTGTTCTATCAGGCGTAGTCTGTCGCGCACCATGACTATTTTATGAAAGAAAGTATCTATTGGCAACTCTTTAGCCTGTAGGTCATCACTGCCCGGTTTTAAAATTAATGTACCATTCTCCCATCGGTTACCCATTGGCACTATATCTGTTTGGTGCAATCTTCTGTCTAAAATGTTTTCGAGTGCTTGCTCAATGTCTACCAAAGTAAGCCCGTTTCCCGCTCCGCCTGAATCTTCTTGTGCTTCAAGAACCTTTAGCTCAAATTCTTTATTAATGCTTTTAGTTCCGTTCTGAGATTTGAACCATATGATATATAACTCGCTTGATACATCTACAATCACTCCTTTGCCAAAATGTGGGTGCTCTACTCTTGAGCCTATGCCTAAAGTTGTTTCCATAACTCGAATATAGGAGAAAAAGGGAATTTAGTTTTCGGTTAATATCCTCTGTCTGTTTTTTCAGATAGCAGATGAACCGTATTCTCTATTGCTTTATCAGACTCCCAACTGCCATGTCCGGGTATTACCATCTCAAAACCGGTTTCTTTAAAACGGTCCTGCATATTCTTAATGCTTTCCGGCCAGGCGGATACATCTGCATCGGCAATGTTACCGATGGTTTGGCTATATCCACTCTTAATGAAGCAACCGCCGTATAAGAACTTTTTAGATGGTACGTACAGAACAATGTTGTCTATAGTGTGCCCTGCGCCCGGATGGTATGCTACTATGTCTATGCTACCACATTTGAAACTAGTATCCGTAGTATAAAATATGTTCTCAGGCGTTGGATGCCCATGTTTAGGTGCTTCAATAGCTGTTAGTTGATAACATACTGTTGGAATATTGTTTTTATGAAAGGTTTCAATACTGCCTATTCGGTCTACATGTGCATGCGTAATGATGGATAGCAGTATGTTTTTGTGCAGACTATCCTCGATGTATGATATGAGTTGTTGCGCCTGTGCATTATCCCATGGAGTATCGAATATTATTACGTCACTTCCTGATACCACGAAGGCTGCATTGGCATCAATGTTTTTGTAGTTGTCTACATCACCGTATGAAGTATACAGGTAGATATTACTATCAACGGATGTGATCTTTATATTGTATTGTGCCGTAGATGCTACAGATAAGAGTAATGATAATATGCCGATCAAGAATATTCGCATTTTTAGAAAACCTGTGTTACTAAAAATATATAGTACAAGATGATCAAAAGTAGTGTAAATATGATCGTTCTTTTCGCCAGTATTTTGCTTACTGAAAAGAATTCCCTCACTTTTTCCTTGAATACGAAAAATAGCAACACTACGTTATAGCCAATTGACACAAGGTCGTATAAAGGGTTATACGGTTTGTCAATAAAGAGGTAACTTATCTCGTACTGCAGGCTGTACATGCTGTAAATGTTATATAAATGAGCGATGATCATAATCATAGCTGGAGATGTGAGCAATATCCAGCCCCATTTACTTCTTTTCAGTAGCAGATAGCAGAAGAATGGTGTGTAGGCAAGCTGTATTATTTCGGTGAGCAGGCTATAGAGAATGAAAGAAACTGAGTTGTCATATTCATTATTTAAAGTAAAGATTATTACGCGTATGGTTGAAGGAAGGTACCATATATAGTACAGCACATTGATGATAACCAAGATCGTTATCCAGTAAACAGGACTTATTTTCCGGTTAGGATGCCTGATAGGGTTGATGAGGTATTGTAGTTTATCGCTAATTGTCTCTTTGAAGGCGTTTATCGTTTCTGCCTTCATCTCTTTTTCTACCTGTTTATTATAAAATTCCTTTTTTACTTCATGTTCATCTTCTTCTGATACTTCCCTTGCTGCGAGTATTTCTTTAGCAGCGGCAATAGCCTCTGGTTGGTATTGCTCAGGTTGGTTGATGATCTTAAGTAGCTCCTGATTACTGTGGTTTTTGTATAGGGTTTTATAGTCGAAGCTCATAGTATTTGGTTTTACCCTGCCAGTTCTTCTTCAAGGTCTTTTTCTACCCGCAGGTTCTCAATAATGTCTTTCTGTCTTTCCGGTGTGTTCTTACCCATGTAATAGCTCAGTAGTTTTTGTATCTGTGCTTCTTTGCCCAACATTACAGGTTCTTTGCGCATATCTTCACCTATGAATTGTGCAAACTCATCAGGGCTTATTTCACCCAGTCCCTTAAAGCGAGTGATCTCAGGTTTGTTCCCCAACTCCTGTATAGCTTTTCTGCGTTCCTCATCGTTGTAACAATAGATGGTTTGCTTTTTATTACGCACACGGAAGAGTGGTGTTTGCAGTATATATACATGTCCGCCCTTTACAAGATCAGGGAAGAATTGCAGGAAAAAGGTCATGATCAATAAACGAATGTGCATACCGTCCACATCAGCATCTGTAGCTATGATGATGTTGTTGTAACGCAACCCATCCATTCCTTCTTCTATATTCAAGGCATGCTGTAGCAGGTTGAACTCCTCATTTTGGTATACTACCTTTTTGGTCATGCCAAAGCAGTTGAGTGGTTTACCACGCAGGCTGAATACTGCCTGTGTTTCTACATCTCTGCTTTTGGTAATGCTACCACTTGCCGAGTCTCCCTCGGTTATGAAGATGGTACTTTCATTTTGTTTCTGAATAAAATCTTCTTTGTTTTTTGCAGGTGGTGTTGCATTCAGGTGTATGCGGCAATCTCTTAGTTTCTTATTATGCAGGTTGGCTTTTTTAGCACGCTCGTTGGCCAGCTTGCGTATGCCTGATAATTCTTTTCTTTCTCTTTCACTTTGCTCAATACGTTTTTTAATGGCATCAGCTGCTTCAGAGTTCTTGTGGAGGTAATTGTCCAGTTCTTTAGAGAGAAAGTCTAAGAGGAATGTCCTCATAGAAGGACCGCCTTCATATACGTATTGTGAGCCCAACTTTGTTTTGGTCTGCGATTCAAAAACAGGCTCCTGTACACGTACAGATATAGCAGCACAAATACTCTGGCGTACATCTGTAGCATCGTAGTTCTTATTGTAAAAGTCGCGTATCACTTTGACAAATGCTTCTCGGAATGCAGCCTGGTGTGTGCCTCCCTGTGTTGTATGCTGTCCGTTCACGAAAGAGTAAATGTCTTCTCCGTAATCATTGGTATGTGTGATGGCTACTTCTATATCTTCTCCCTTTAGGTGTATAATAGGGTAGCGGATGTTTTCTTTATTGGTGTTGTTTTCCAGAAGGTCTAACAGCCCGTTCTTAGAAACATATAGCCTGTTGTTGAACTTGATCTGTAACCCCGCATTCAGGTAACAATAGTTCCATATCTGCTTCTCTATATAGTCTTTCAGGTAATGATAGTTCTTAAAGACAGTATCATCAGGAATGAAAGTGACCATTGTACCGTTATCTTCGGTCGTGCTGGTTTCTTTATGTTCTTTTGTCAACACACCGCGCTCAAATTCAGCCTCTTTCATTTTGCCATCACGAAAGGCTGCTACTTTAAAATAGTTGCTCAATGCGTTTACGGCTTTTGTACCCACACCATTCAAACCTACTGACTTCTGGAAGGCTTTGCTGTCATATTTAGCACCTGTGTTGATCTTACTCACTACGTCAACCACTTTACCCAGTGGTATACCGCGCCCATAGTCGCGAATGGTAACTGTTCCCTCATCAACAGTTATTTCAATACGCTTACCAAAGCCCATGGTATATTCATCTATACAGTTATCCATTACCTCTTTCAGAAGTATATAGATACCATCATCAGGGCTACTGCCATCTCCCAGCTTACCGATATACATACCCGGGCGCAAGCGTATATGCTCCCTCCAATCTAATGACTTAATACTATCCTCGTCGTAACGTACGTTGTTGTCTGCCATTTATCTCTTCTCTTTTTCTTGTGTTACAAAGAAAATAAATTCTTAGTAGTTGGTTGATGAAAAAAGCCTCCCTGCAGGGAGGCCGTTAATTATTTGTGAGTATCTTCTTTTTTTAAAACCTTAAGCCTAGTGTAAGTGCAAGGTTGTTCATATTCAGTTCTGTAGTAGCCGGCTGCACCCAAACATTACCTATTGCAGGATCAATGTTCGTATAGTCTGCCCTGTACGGCTGTTCTGTAAATTCTCTTCTTGTATGAGCAAAGCCAAGATCGATAGAGAAGTTATCAAAGCGAACACCGGCACCTAGTGAGTAGTTAAGTGTAGCAGAACCCATATCTTCATTTTGGTATGGATTGCCGTAGTAACCAAAACCTAGACGTAACATCAATATGTCTATTCTGGCCTCACCACCAATGCGTATATTAGAAGCGCCTTTGTATGTGCTTTTTATCCTGTTGTTCAGGTCGCTTTCTGCAAAGCCGTCAACGGCACTAAAGCGGAACCTTGCTGAAGAATAGTTCACATATTCATAGTCAACACTTATAAAACCGTGCTTGCCAATAATACCTGCTGCGCTTACAACACCTCTCCATGGTGTTACCATTGTATACTGGTATTCATTTGTAGGTGCTTCAACTACCGTTATCGGGCCAGATGGGTCGCCATGTACATCTGCTTTAAAGTTCTCAGTATTGGTGGTCAGGCTTCTATCATATATTTCAGTAAGCCCCATAAAAGTAGGTGTATGGAATGATGCACCTGCCCTGAAGTTTTGGTTGAAATTATATATAAACCCGAGTTTTAGGTTGATACCTGCACCTGTTGTTTTACGTGTCTGTATGTAGTCGAAGTATGCAAAGTCATTATTGTTGTCGCCTGATGCATCTTCTTCAGTAAATGTCTCTTCTCTGATATAGCGAACTGAAGGTATGCCGATAGTAGCACCTAAAAAAAGCTTTTCCATGTAGTTGCCACCTAAAGAGAAGTTGAATTCAGTAATACCACCTCTTTGTTCTACTTTGTTTCTTTGGTAAAGGCCTGCCTGATAATCAACCACGCTATAATATGGCCATGCAGCACTGGTATTAGGGTTGTCGTCTATCAGGTAGCTTTGATATCCAAGGCCTGCCGGCGTAGAAGCCTCGCCTACATCAAAAGGAAAAAGAATAGCATCTGTCAAAAACTGCTCACTGCCCGATGATGAATCGTTATAACCCTGATAACTGTAATTATTATTGAAGTCTGCAAGTCTGTTGATCCCCAATCCGAAAGACACTGCCTTCCATTTGCTTTTCTTATAGCGATCGCCCCTTGCAGCGTTGCTGAATACAACTCCCAGGTTGTTTATGGTGAATTGTGTTGCATTGTCTGTAGTTGCGCCTTCTGTATAAGTGCTACTGCTACCATTCATTTTTAGTGAAGGCGTAAGTGTTATTTCAGAACTACGGTATACACCTATACCTGCAGGGTTTACTGATAATGATGTGAAATCTCCACCAAGTGCCCCTGTAGCCCCACCTATACCAATTGACCGTGCTGTACCCTGTGGTGACAGGTTAGAGAACCTCAAGGCATCTGTCTCGTCTTGTGCAGATGCAATAACTGCCCAGCATGATGCTATTAGCAGAATGGAAAAGAAAATATTCAGACCTCTTAACATAAGCTTTCTTATTAAGACAAAAGATCGTTTGAAGTGTTTATTAGCTTAACAAATATCCGAAAATAAAGGGCTACAAGGCTGTTAAAAAAAAGCCGCGCTATTTAACAAAATAGCGCGGCTCCGGATTGTCCGTTATGTCAACAAGGTATATTATCTTCTTCTGTAACTTCCGCCACTACTGCGTGAAGGTGAACTGCTCCTACTTGGTGAAGAATAACTTCTTGAAGGAGAGCTGCTTCTGCTTGGTGAGTAGCTTCTTGATGGGCTTGAGTTACTCCTGCTTGGTGAATAGCTTCTTGATGGGCTGGTGCTTCTGCTAGGAGAAGTTGTACTTCTTGATGGAGAACTACTTCTACTTGGTGAATAACTCCTTGAAGGAGTAGTATTACTCCTTGCCGGTGAGGTACTTCTGCTTGGAGTCGTGCTCCTGCCCGGTGAGTAACTCCTTGAAGGAGTTGAGCTATTTCTGCTCGGCGTTGTTCCTCGCTGATAAGTATTATTTCTGTTACCTGATGATGGCGATGTAGTTCTTAGCGGAGAACGTCCGTTTGTTGCACCTGGTTGCGTTCTGCTGCCTCCTGATGTGTTTCCTGAAGGAGCAGTTCTAAGTTGTCCCCTTGTTCTTGTATAATTGTTAGATGCTGCAGCTCTTACCCTGCTTCCTGATGAACCGCGTACACTGCCAGAATATCTGTTAAGAGTAGAACGAGGAGCACTGGTTACACTGCGGTAGTAATTACTGTTGTTGAATGAGCCGGCATAATAGCCATCGTAGAAGCCGTTATAATAACCGCCTCCCCAGCCCCAATTGTTCCAGCCCCATCCGGGACCGCCCCAACCGGCACCCCAGCCAGCGTTCCAACCCCATCCAGGGCAATTCCATGAGTTCCAACCCCATCCCGGGCCAGCCCAACCGGCATTCCAGCCAAAACCCCATGAAGGACCCCAACCCCAGTTGTTCCAACCCCAACCCATACTCCAGCCCGGGCGTCCCCAGCCCCAGCCATTGTACCAGAAAGGATCGTATGCCCAATAGCTGCCTCCATAGTAAGGCCCGTTGAAGCGTACCAGCCTGTTGGTGTATTCATAATAATCGTCGTCGTAATCTATATATTCTTCATCATCACCATAATTATAATCACCTGCGTAATTATCGTTATTTTCTTCAGCACGTTTCCTGCGGGCTTCCTCACGCGCTTTCCTCTTTGCTTCAGCAGCTTCTGCATCTTTTTGAGCGTCTTCTGCATTGTAATATATGTCATCATATACCTGTGCAGAAGAACTTATTGTTCCTGCTACTGATAACATTACCGCTAATAATAGAATACGTTTCATTTTCTTCAAATTTAAGGTCAGAACTCCTTGTGTAAATTACTACATTTGCCACACCTCACCAATTTTATAACACTGCGAAAAGCATGCCAGACAAGATATGAGCAATATTTTAACATCACGTAAACAGGATTATGCACAATGGTATAACGACCTGGTGCTAAAAGGTGGACTTGCGGAATATTCTGCCGTGAGAGGGTGTATGGTGATAAAACCATATGGATTTGCGTTGTGGGAGAATATGCGCGACCAGTTGGACAGAATGTTCAAGGAAACAGGACACCAGAACGCCTACTTCCCGATATTTATACCTAAGAGTTTTCTTAGCAAAGAAGCTGCACATGTTGATGGTTTTGCTAAAGAGTGTGCCGTTGTTACGCATTACCGCCTGAAAAACGACCCTGACGGCAATGGTATTATTGTAGACCCTGATGCTAAGCTTGAAGAAGAACTGATCGTTCGTCCTACTTCTGAAACGATCATATGGAATAGTTATAAGAATTGGATACAGTCATACCGTGATCTGCCCATACTGGTGAACCAGTGGGCTAACGTTGTGCGTTGGGAAATGCGTACACGCCTGTTCCTGCGTACTGCCGAATTCCTGTGGCAGGAAGGGCATACAGCACATGCTACTAAAGAAGAAGCTATACAGGAAACCGTGCAAATGCTGGATGTATATGCAAGTTTCGTAGAAGATTATATGGCACTGCCGGTGATTAAAGGCGTAAAGACGGAGAGTGAGCGTTTTGCAGGGGCGGAAGACACCTATTGCATCGAAGCATTAATGCAGGATGGTAAAGCATTGCAGGCAGGTACCTCTCATTTCTTAGGACAGAACTTTGCCAAGGCTTTTGATGTGAAGTTTGCTGATAAGGATAATAATATGAGCTATGTATGGGCAACGTCATGGGGTGTTTCTACACGCCTTATAGGAGCACTGATAATGGCTCATAGTGATGATGAAGGGTTGGTATTGCCACCGAAAATTGCACCGCAGCAAGTAGTGATAGTGCCTATATACAATAAAGACGAAGAAATGACTAAGCTCATCAACAACAAAGCAGATGAGTTAGTGAAAGAACTTCGTAGTAAAGGCATACGTGTGAAGTTTGATGATGATGAGACACGCAGGCCGGGCTGGAAGTTTGCTGAGTACGAATTGCGTGGCGTGCCGGTACGTATCACATTGGGTGCCCGCGATATGGAAAAAGGGTTGGCAGAAGTAGCGCGTAGAGATACACGTGAGAAAGAAAGTAGGTCTGTAGAAGGGTTGACTGCCCTTGTGGCACAACTGTTAGAAGATATACAGATGAACCTGTACCATAAAGCACTGACATATCGTAATGAGCACATTACAAGGGTAGATAGCTGGGATGAGTTTGTATCAGTATTGAATGATAAGGGTGGTTTTGTAGCTGCACATTGGGACGGTACTGCTGAGACTGAAGAGAAGATAAAAGAAATGACCAAGGCTACTATTCGTTGTATACCATTAGATAATGTACAGGAAAAAGGAGCGTGTGTATTGACCGGTAAGCCTTCTACTCAAAGAGTACTTTTTGCAAAAGCATATTAGACTATATTTATTGTAAAAATATAACTATGGCACTATTCGACCACAGCGAAGAACCGCAAAACCTACAGGTTGATGAAGTTGGGAAAGCATATCTATTGGAATCTGCCAGATGGGGAACATTTCTTGGTATTATGGGGTTTATTGGTACTGGCTTTTTATTTCTAATAGGGCTGTTGGTACTACTAGTAGGTTCTGCAAGCACAATGGGGAAGTTGTATGGTAGTTCTAGTCCGATAGGCATGGGCTTTCTTGGATTCATATATATGGTAATGGCCCTTGCGTACTTTTATCCAGCACTAATGTTGTTCAACTTTTCGTCAGGTATAAAACGCTCTTTCGCTATTAACGATCAAGATGCCTTTATCATAGCTTTACAAAAGCTACGGAATTTGATAAAGTATAAAGGGATCTTCATGATCGCAATGATTTTACTTTATGTGCTTATCATCATCTTTATTATTGTAGCTGCTGTTGTTGCTAATCTATAATAACTCTTAACGGCTTTTTAGAGTTTATTGATGCAGGTAGCCATCCTGCAGATACATCAGTATACAAAGTATACGTGCCCGGCGTTTCGGGTACTTTTACTTTTATCTCCAATGTGTTTTTACTGAAAAGCATACTATCCGTTAACTGGAATCCTGTATTATAACTATATGCCAGTTTGTCTTTTTGGAAGAATAAAGCATGTACTGATGAGTAATAATCTTTGTTAGCCTCAAGTTTCCAATCGGCAATGTTGCTCGTTATAGTAAATTGTATCTCTACACTGTCACCTCTATTGGCTTTTATGTGATCCTCGCCAACATAGTTTATCTCTATCGGGGTAGCACTTCTGAAGTTGTTGATGTATTGATATTGAAAAACTCCTTTTGGTGTATTAATAGTATCCATCCAATGTACCTGATAATTTGGTACTAACATGATGTATTTGCCTTGTAACTCTTGCTCATCTTTCCATATGTTATACTGGTTCTTTCTGCCCATCCTATTGTTTAGCGATATGGCATTCATGCCTGTATAAAACTCGTATTGAGCGGCATACTGATACCTGTTCATGAATACAACAGGTTTGTCCCCGGCTTTGTCTTTAATAGCTGCAGTCCATGCTTTTGTATTGTGTATTTTATTGCGTGCATAGTCTAAGAATGTTGCATTCGGGAGTAAATCAACTATAAGGTATAATCGAAGAAGTAGTAATAAAGGAGTAGAGATAAAGAAAGATGTTTTGATAAATCTCTTGAAGTTGACTTTTTGTTCTAGCTTGGGATAACCATAGATAAACGCAGGTATTACAGCTATCGCTATCCAGTTGGCCTCAGTACGCCCTTTAAAGCTCATGAAAAAGAAGAAACACAATATGCCTATAGATACATACCGCAGCGTTCTATCAAATCTGTCTGACGGTTTTTTGGTGAGTATTTGCCAACCAAGGACTAGTCCTGTTAATGGACCGAAAATGAGGAGTATACTTAACAGGTAGCTTAGCGTGTACTCAATATTGTAGGGTGCCTGTGAGCGTTCTGCAAGGTGGTAGCTGATAGATGGTAAGCCGTTGTTGAACTGCCAGAAAACATGAGGTAAAAACAATACAGCACTTAATAACGATATCAGCCAGAATGTACCACGCTTCATAACAGCAGGCCAGGCCAATATTGTAAAGCCAACTATTAATACAGCATGATATTTACTGTAAAACAGTAGCGCAATGTTGACGGCCAGTAAAATGGCCTGCCATAGTTTATTGTAGTTGACGTATTGTTTGTACAGGTATAGGAATGTAGCAGTAAAAAATAAAAGGGGCATATCGGGTAGGGCAGCAAAACCAAGGATATGAAATACACCAATGCCACTGATAGCAAGGTAGAAAGTTGTAGCGTTTTTAGGACGTGTAAGTAACTCTAATACATAGATGAACAAGAGGCTACTCAATACAAAAAACAGGCGTACGCCAAGTTCGTTTTGAAAAAAAGTGTACCCGGCTTTAATGAATGCAGCTACCATCGGTGGATGGTCAAAATACCCCCATGCCATATTCTGCGCATACTTCCAGTAATAGGCTTCATCGCCTGATAGTTCAGTTTGACCGGCTTGTATCAGTGAAATGATCAGCCATGTAGCGTAAAAAAATATTCTTGCAGCACTGTTGCTACCGTTTTTCTCCTGCATTTAGCGGAATATAAATTACATGTATAAAGGTATAAAAGATGGTAGCAAACAATTAAGGTGTAAGAAGTGTAATCATGAAAACAAAGTTAAGAAATGAAGAAAGTAGCACTAATAACAGGAGCAAACAGAGGGATCGGACTGGAAACGGCTCGTCAGCTCGGCAAAAAGGAAATGACAGTGTTAGTTGCAGCCAGAACTATTGAAAAAGCTGAAACAGCTGTAAAAGAACTGAAAGATGAAGGTATAGATGCACACGCTGTAAAACTGGATGTAACTAACGGTGAGGATATTGATAGCCTTGTAAAACACATCGAAGAGCAGTATGGGAAACTAGATGTGCTTGTCAACAATGCAGGTATTATACATGGTGAAAGCTTTGCAGAAAACACAACATTGAATGTTGGTCTCGATGAAATGAAGACAACTTTTGACACCAACTTTTTTGCAGTTGTTAACCTGACACAGCGACTGATACCATTGATGAAGAAAAGTGAAGCCGGGCGTATAGTGAATTTATCGTCAGTATTAGCATCACTTGCAATGCATAATGATGAGCAATCTCCGGTGTATCAGTCCAAATCATTTGCATATAATGCTTCAAAGACAGCACTCAACCAATTTACCGTACATCTTGCAGCAACGCTCAAGAACACTAATATTAAAGTGAATAGCGCTCATCCGGGGTGGGTAAAAACAGAGTTAGGAGGAGAAGCTGCACCTATGAGTATAAAGGCAGGAGCAAGAACATCTGTTAATCTGGCAACACTTGATGATGATGGCCCGACAGGTGGTTACTTTCATTTAAGTAAAGAGCTGCCCTGGTAGCTTAGAATATCAAGTAAGAGATAACAGTGACCAGAAAAAAAGCTGCAGTCCTTGGCAATGCAGTTTTATATACGGGGCTTTCAGATTTTCGCTGCATATAAAAACTCATAGCGGTGAAAAATGCCAGTGGAAGCAACGATGGAAATAGTAGTGTAGTGCTATTAGGCCATTCCATACTGATCAAAAACGTTGTAACGATAGAAAGGCTTATTGAAACACCAATAAATATGGCAAGCAGTAATTGATTTTTAGAGATGCTTTGATAGGCCGCCTTTTTAGTGATGTTTTTGAGGCTTATGTTATTGAAGATAGCAAAGCCAAGGTAACAATAAACAAAGGACAATGACATCATGCTCATAGTATAGAATACATCAACACCATTAACACCAAAAGCGTGCAGTACATAAGTGATGAGTGCTATGAGTATTAATACGATCTCTACCTTTTTCATTGCATGAAGGTAAAAAAGTAAGGTTACATTATTTTACTCTAGTAAAACCACAAGATTATATGTCTTAAGAGTTTGGTCAGTGATGCAGCCTTCGCAATCAAGCATAATGTTTTCGTAAAAGATGCGTGTGCCGGTAGATAAGTGAGTAAGGTGTTTTTGCATAAGCTTAAGTTGTTCTTCTCCTTTTATAGTGAACGGGCCAAGTAATTCACCATCTTCTGGTAGAATGCTTACCTCAAGCTTTTTAATTGCATATGGTTGAGATGTAGCAGAGACATATATTGACGGGTCATTCTTGAAAAAAGGTGATTCTATTTTATTTGTTGCAGATTTTTGAGACACATCATTTGCTATACCTCTTTTACCTATTTGTAAGTATACAGGTTCTTGTGCTTTTAGTATGATAGGAATGAATGTAATTAGTAAAACAGCTATCAGGCGATTCATAAGAGTTAGATTTAGATATACTAAATATATGAAAAAAGCAGCCACATATAGTAGCTGCTTTATATGTCAGTTGTTCGTTTTTTAGTCTTTCAACACACTTCTGCTGATCACTATCTTCTGCACCTCACTGGTTCCTTCGTATATCTGTGTGATCTTGGCATCGCGCATCAAACGCTCTACGTGGAACTCTTTCACGTAACCATATCCGCCGTGTATCTGCACTGCTTCGTTGGTTACCCACTGAGCAATTTCTGAAGCATATAGCTTAGCCGTAGATGCAGGAATAGTGTAATCTTCACCCTGATCTTTTGTCCATGCGGCCTTCAGGCAAAGCAAGCGAGCCGCTTCTATTGCAGTAGCCATGTCTGCCAGTTTGAAGGCAATAGCCTGATGATTAGATATCTCTGTACCAAATGCTTTACGCTCTTTAGAATACTTTACAGCCAGTTCGTACGCACCACTGGCAATACCAAGAGCCTGTGCAGCAATACCGATACGGCCACCAGCCAATATCTTCATAGCAAACTTGAAGCCGAAGCCATCTTCACCAATACGGTTTTCCTTAGGCACTTTCACATCCTGGAACATAATACTATGTGTATCGCTACCGCGTATGCCCAGTTTGTTTTCCTTAGCACCAACCGTTACCCCTTCCCAGTCTTTCTCAACTATGAATGCATTAATGCCTTTGTGCTTTTTCTCCGGGTATGTTTGTGCTATTACAATGTAATAAGATGCTGTATTACCGTTTGTTATCCAGTTTTTAGTGCCATTCAGTATATAATGATCACCTTTATCTTCAGCGGTAGTACGCTGCATAGTAGCGTCAGAACCTGCTTCAGGCTCACTCAACAGGAAAGCTCCTATTTTCTGGCCACTGGCAAGAGGCACCAGGTATTTTTGTTTCTGGTCTTCATTAGCATAAGTTTCCAGTCCCCAGCATACAAGCGAGTTGTTTACACTCATACATACTGAAGTAGAAGCATCTACCTTAGATATTTCTTCCATTGCCAGTACATATGAAATGGAATCCATGCCTGAACCACCGTATTTGGGGTCAACCATCATACCCATGAAGCCCAGTTCGCCCAGTTCTTTCACTTCTTCAGTAGGGAACTTCTGTTGCTCATCGCGCTCTATAACGCCTGGTAATAACCTGTTTTGTGCAAAGTCGCGAGCGGCCATTTGCACTGCTTTTTGCTCTTCTGTAAGTTCAAAGTTCATACACTAACATTATCTGAAACGTGCTGCAAATGTAGCTTTTTAGACTTATAAATTCAATATGATACGTTTATAATGGTATTTTGTTGAATGTTATGCTCATTTATAAAACTCATGCTTTAGCAAGCTATAGCACGCAGAGTCTTCATATATGCCATTCCTCAAATAGTGTTCTCTGAGTAACCCTTCATATTTAAAGCCCAGTCCTTCCAATATTTTGACTGATGGAGTATTCTCTGGGCCGGCAAAGGCTTCCATACGGTGTATATCCATATGGTCGAACGCATACTGCACTATAGCAGCAACAGCCTCTTTCATCAACCCTTTTTCTCGGTAAGTAGTATCGGTCATTGAATATCCTATTTCTGCTCTGTTATGGTCCGGATACCACCTGAAAAGCCCGCAACTGCCAATAGTATTATTATTTTCTTTATCTCTCAGCAGGAAGTATTTAAAAGTAGTAGTGTAATTAGTCAGCCCTTTTGATAGCTTCTTTTTCTCAGCTTGGAGCTCCTCATCACTGTTTAGACCTAAATGTTGCATGATTTCTTCATCACTATAATTGGACAGTATATACGCCTTTGACTCAGGAGTAACTTCGAGCAGTAATAACCTTTTGGTTTCTAATGTTATGGTTTTCGGTAGCATTTTATATAAATCATTATGGAAAATGTAATTTACTGCATCTGATTATAAAGACTGCATTATTGCCTTCTCTTGACCAACATAGTAACCTGACCGATGATGAGTTGCTTCGATTGCACCGCAAATCGAAAGACAACAGATGGTTGGGAGTGCTGTTGCAGCGGTATACTGTATTATTACTGGGTGTAGGTATAAAATATCTTAAGGATAAAGATCAGGCTACTGATGCTGTACAACAGGTATTCCTCAAAGCACTGACATCGTTACCCGATGGTGAAATAAATAACTTTAAAGGTTGGCTGTATATATTGATGCGTAACCATTGTTTTCAACTACTGCGCAACAAAAAGTATAATGCGGGAGAAGAAGTGATAGCAGGGCAGGAGGCATACGAAGCTCCTGATAAAGAAGCCCTGCAAGAACAAGAGTATACTATAGACCAGATGAAAGAGGCTATGACAGAGCTGGAAGAAGGGCAACAGGTATGTATCTCTATGTTTTACTTTGAACAATGTACTTACCAGCAGATAATGGAGCAAAAAGGTTATAGCTTTATGCAGGTAAAGAGCTATATACAGAACGGTAAGCGTAAATTGAAAAAGGTATTAATAGCCAAACTGGAGCAGAATAAGGATAAATGAGCGACGCTAACAACATATGGCAAAAGAACGAAGGTGGGCTGTCTCAACAAAAGCTGACAGATTACCTGGAGGGTCGTTTGTCTGCCGAAGAACAGCGAGAAGTGGAAGCCTACCTCGCTGAAGGTGGCATGGAGAGTGATGCTATAGATGGGCTGATGTCTGTTAGTAAAGAGGATACCAATAAGCTTACAGAAAAGATCAACTACAGATTACAGCACAACCTGAGAAAGCAAAGCAACAAGCGTAAAAAACTGTTTAAAGATGATAAATGGGGTTGGGTAGCGGTGTTGCTGATTTTGATATTAGTTGTTATCGGGTATGTAGTACTTAAAACGATGAAATAAAGACATGACCATGAAGTATTACCTGCTCTTTATTACCATATTCTTTTCGCAAACGGCACTCTCACAGGAGCAGTTGATAGTAGAGAGTAGTGTGTCAAAGAGAAAAGACTCTCTGATATTATACGCTAACATACCTAACTACATTAGCTTAGTAAAAATAAATGGTACAGGTGACAGTACCCCTGTTCATATATTGCCTGGTGACAGATACAAGGTTTCCGGCAATGACACTCAGACTGTGTATGTAGAATTATACAGCCCTGATAATATAGCGCTAAATATTCGTGCTGGCGGAGAAGTAGAGACACTTAGTGCAGAAGTAAGATTAATTTCTGATCCATATGTAGCACTTAACAGGGAACGGGATACTACTATGTACAAGAACGAATTGTTGGAATATAAAGGTTTGGTGATATTCTTTAAAGACAAGAATTATACTCATTGGTTTATTGTAGCAAACTATAAAGTAGCTGCTGTGACTAGTAACGGAATGCAAGTTGTAGACAACGAAGGACCTTATTTTAATAAAGGTTCAAAGAAGCTGTTGCAGGATATAAAAAGAGGCACTAAAGTGCATTTTGAGGATATACGAGTAATAGGCCCTGGTATGAGAGTAAGGGCATTTAATAGCTTTTGGGTAAAAGTGCTGTAGCGAAAAATGAATTAATTATAAAAAATCAGAAAACCAATAATTATGAAACGCCTTGCCTTATCTACACTAATAATATTATTTCTGCTAACTGCTTGCAGCATTAACTCTATTCCTGTCAATAGTCTTTTGGGAGTTGCTAATATCGAAACCCAAACTTATACCATAGACATCACGATAGATAATACTATTGTCGGCAAAAAAGGATCTATTATAACCATACCTGCAAATGCCATATTAAGCGATGAAAAGAAGATCGAACTGAATATTGTCGAGGCATTCTCAATAGAGGATATGATAAGCGCCGGGTTGACGACTACTTCTAATGGTATACCGCTTAGTAGTGGTGGTATGATATACATTAACCCTGTTCAGCAGGCAACAATTGCTAAGTCCATCAATGTGGCCCTGCCTACAGATTATTACAGAAAGGGTATGGAGCTGTTCAAAGGTGCAGTAGATAATAGCGGAAATATAAACTGGCAGTCTCCAGTACCTTTAAATGATACGCCACTTACAAGGTTGGATTCCGGTAGGATGATATTTGAAAGAAACTGCACCTCATGCCACCACCCACTTAAGGATGCGACCGGACCAGCTTTGGCAGAAGTAGCACTTGAACGAGAGAGAGGTTGGTTTGAGATGTTTACACTGAACTCTGCTAGAATGATAGCGGAGGAGGATCCTTTAGCTGTGACTTCTTATTGTGCTTATAATGGGGTAGCGATGACTGCATTCGATTTTACTCATGAAGAAGTATATATGATGTATGACTATCTGGTCAATGTTGCAAAGGAAAATGATCTGGCCAATAGACAGCGTGATTGCTATGATAGCTGCATGGATTATGCCATAAAAAAAGCATTGCTGATAGAAAGGGAAGCATTAGTAGCAGATAACGGACATGTTACCCCACCACGCTATATGTCACCACTTGTAGTAGATTCTATAAGAAGAGCACAGGTAGCAACTGCGGCAGGCACTGTTTTTCCTGATAATCTGGTGGAAATAGATAATGGAGATGTAGGTTACTACCGTTTTAGTATTGATGCTTTCGGCTGGTATAATGTAGATATATTCACAAAGGATATTCCGGGTTTTGAAGATAGTGAGCTCTTTGTACGCTTAATAGGTACGTACGATATGCAGTTGCATATGTATTTGGTGATTCCACATGATAAAGTGTTTGTAAGTGGCGGCTTGATCAAAGGCTCAAAAGATACTTATGGCTTCTTCACAGATGATGGTAAGTTGCCATTACCGCAAAACCAAGAAGCATATATACTCGGTATGGGTGAACTGGATGGTAGTATAGTTTATGGTAAGACCACTTTTGTTACAACAGTTTCGCAGAATCTTGAGATAACCCTTGACGAGGTAACCAAAGAGGAGTTTGACAATGCCATAGCAGCTATAGATATGGAGGGTGTAGATATTGAAGTTGGCAAATCGAAGAACGCTGATAAGCTTGCAGAAGTTGATAAACAGCTTAAAGAGTTAGACGTATATAATCCTGCCGGATGCGATTGTAGTTGTAGTAAATTGTTGTTCAGTGATACTGGTTCATTAGAGCGTGAATGGCGATAGATGTGTTTTGGCAAGTTTTTATGAGTAATACCCAAACATATTAACGTTTCTTGCTGCCTGAACTCTTTAAAAAGCAGTAACTTGCAGCATCTTATGCAACTGGCAGGAAAAAAGATCGTTTTAGCTGTAACAGGCAGTATCGCTGCTTATAAGACTCCTGAATTGGTCAGGCAGTTCATAAAAGCAGGTGCAGAAGTACGTGTTATTATGACCTCTGCTGCAGGTGAGTTTGTCAGCCCGCTATCACTGGCAACTGTTTCAAAACACCCTGTACATAGCAATGTGAATGATGGCTCAGCATGGAATAACCATGTAGAACTTGGACGCTGGTCAGATGTGATGATAGTAGCGCCTTGCAGTGCTAATACTTTAGCTAAACTGGCGAACGGTCTCTGCGATAATCTGGTTTGTGCGGTATACTTATCTGCAGTTTGCCCTGTATTAGTGGCTCCTGCAATGGATGAAGACATGTGGCACCATCAGTCCACCAAAGGCAATATTGACAAACTCAAATCTTACGGGAATACTATTATTCCAGTACAACATGGCGAACTGGCCAGCGGGTTGATAGGAGAGGGCAGGATGGCTGAGCCTGAAGATATTGTAAGCTTTACAACTACATTTCTCGATAAAAAAAAACAGCAGCCGCTAAAGGGTAAGAAAGCCTTAGTGACTGCCGGTCCTACTTACGAACGTATTGATCCTGTAAGGTTTATTGGTAACTTCTCCAGTGGTAAGATGGGTGTAGCGATAGCAGATGCGCTGGCTGCAGCAGGTGCTGATGTAACCCTTGTGCTTGGTCCGTCAAAAGAAAGCCCTGATACAAATGTTAAACTTGTGAGGGTTGAGAGTGCTGAAGAAATGTACAATGCCTGTACAGAAGCTTTTGAAAGTATTGATATAGCTGTAATGTCGGCCGCTGTGGCAGACTACAAACCGGCAAATGTAGCAGACCATAAAATAAAAAAGCAGGAAGATACGTTAGCTATACAGCTAGGCAGGACAAAGGATATTTTAAAAACACTGGGCGGACAGAAAAAAGCAGGACAGCTTTTAATAGGTTTTGCACTGGAAACTAATGATGAAGAGGCTAACGCAGCTAAAAAACTGGATGCTAAGAATGCAGACCTGATAGTGCTTAATTCGTTAAATGATGATGGTGCAGGGTTTGGACATGACACAAATAAAGTTACATTCGTAGGTAGAGCAGGCTATAAAAAAGAACTGCCGCTGATGAGTAAAACAGAAGTTGCATCAGAGCTGGTTAAATACATAATTGAACAATAGCATATTGAAACGACTACTTAACATATTCATACTTTTGATCGGTAGTACTGCAATTCAGGCTCAAGAACTGAATTGTACTGTTAAGGTAATGGCTGATGCTGTGAAAGGGCAGGGTGCTGAGAAAGAAGTGTTCACTACTATGGAAAATGCAATTACCGAGTTTATGAACAACCGTAAGTGGACAGATGATCAATACGCTCCGCATGAAAAGATAAACTGCAATATACTACTGAACATAACCAGCACCATGACCGATATTCAGAATGGGTTTGTTGCAACCATGACCATCCAGGCATCACGGCCTGTGTACAATACTAACTACAGTTCTCAAATTGTAAAATATGTAGACAGAGAAGTGCAGTTTGCCTACAATCAGTTTTCGCCATTAGAGTTCAACGATAACCGTGTTACCGGAAACAATGCGTTTACGTCAAACCTGTCGGCAGTACTTGCATACTATGCGTATATGATTGTCGGTTTCGATTACGAGAGCTTTTCGCCCAAGGGAGGTACAGAGTATTTCAAAAAAGCACAGAATATAGTGAATAATGCACCTGAGCAGGGTAAATCAATATCGGGTTGGAAAGCTGTTGAAGGTAATTATAACCGTTATTGGCTGACAGACCAGATACTGAACCCTCGTTTTCAGGCACTACGCTCTGTATGGTATTCAATGCACAGAGAAGCATTGGATAATATGTATACAGAACCGGAAGCATCCAGAGAGATGATACTTAAAAGTATCAATACATTGTCTCAATTACAGAGAGAGAATCCCGGAGCGGCTATATTGCAATTCTTTTTTAATGCTAAAAGTGATGAGTTCGCAAGTGTGGTCGCACAATTACCCGAAGATAAAAGAGGGTTGTATATAACAATGCTCCAGCAGATGGATGTGCCTAATGCTCAAAAATACCTTTCGTTAAAAGACTAATGAAGTACACTTTTTCTTTGTTGTTGACATTAATGTTTCTTGTGGTTGCGTGTAAAGATGCCGCAAGAGAGAACACACCTCCGATTGATAAAGAGAAAATGACTGCTATCATGACGGACATACACATTGCCGAAACATATAGCACAATGGTAAGTAGTGATGAGCACACTACGAATAAGAACATAGACTCTTTAGGTATTTACTACAAGTCTGTTCTCAAACACCATAACCTGACCTTAGATGAGTTTAAAAGCGCATTGGACTGGTATAGTACACACAACAGGCATTACGACTCTGTATACAACTCTGTACTATCTGAATTAAGCACGCTTGAAGGAGCGATGAGAGGTAGTGAAGACTAACTAAGTTTACTAAGCGCATCGCGCATACGTTCCATTGCTGCTTCCAGTTTTTCCATAGAGGTAGCAAACGATAAACGGATGCAGTTAGGGTTGCCGAATGCAGCCCCTTTTACTGTACTTATGTTTGCGGTGTGCAACATGTACATACAGAAGTCCTCATCATCTTTTATAGTAGTATCGCCGTCACTTTTACCAAAAAAGCTGCTGATATTCGGGAAAGCATAGAAAGCTCCTTCAGGGTTACGTATATCTATCCCCTCCATTTCGCTTAGCGACTTATAAACAAAGTCTCTCCTTTCTCTGAACGCTTGAGCCATTTTTTCTGTCGGTTCCATGTCGTCAGAAAGTGCTGCTATTGCTGCTCTTTGTGTTATTGAGTTGGCACCTGATGTGAACTGACCTTGTAGTTTTTCACAACCCTGAACAAGCTCTTTAGGCCCTGCCAGATAACCGAGCCTCCAGCCTGTCATAGCAAACCCTTTAGACATGCCGTTCACCACCATTACACGGTCTTTTATTTCATCGAACTGTGCAATACTCTCATGCTTACCAACATAGTTAATGTATTCGTATATCTCGTCGCTTATAATAGCACACTCAGGATATTCTTTAAACACCTTAACCAATGCTGCTAATTCTTCTTTAGAGTATACGCTACCACTAGGGTTGCAGGGAGAAGAGAAAATGAACAATTTACTTTTATCAGATATGTTTTCTTTTAGTTGTTCAGGTGTTAGTTTGAAGTTGTTCTCAATAGGGCAGGGTATGAACTTAGCTTCACCTTCTGCCAGTTGTACCAATGCGCTGTATGTAACCCAATACGGGGTAGGTATCAATACTTCATCTCCGGGGTTGATGATACTTAAAATAGCGTTGGCTAAAGATTGTTTAGCACCCGTAGAAACAATGATCTGATCAGCCTCATACTCAAGTCCGTTGTCACGCTTTAGCTTTTCTTTTATTGCTTCACGAAGCTCAGGGTAGCCTGCAACAGGAGTGTATTTTGTATAGCCGGATGCCATAGCTTCTGTAGCTGCTATGCATATATGTTCCGGTGTGCTGAAGTCGGGTTCGCCAAGGCTCAGGTCTATAATGTCTATACCTTTGGCTCTGAGCTCTCTGCCCAGTTTAGCCATCTTAATTGTTTGTGGTTCTGCTACACGATTCAGTCTGCTGGCTAATTGCATCCGGATAATAGTTGAGTGAGCCGTAAAGCTAGTAATACTAGTTTACTGCACGTGTTATTAAGTGATAAAAATTTGCAAACTTCTAAATGTTATTAGAGGTGTGCGAGAATGCATCTGTAAAAACACTCATGTATATAGCTAATAAAACGATCAGGCCGATAACAACACTAAGGAAAACGATAGTTTTCTTGTATGCATTATTAACGGTTCTCATTTTGTGTAGCTCGCTGACATTGTTAATCGCATTTTCCATACGAGAGAATGCTGTTTCTCCTTTAACAACATAGTCGTATGCACCATATTTCATGCTGTCTACAGCTACGTCAAGTTTATCTTGTCCTGAAAGCATGATGACCTGTGTTTCAGGATATCCTTCTTTCATTTCCTTTAATACCTGCACCCCGTTCTTGGCATCTGCTTTGTGTGCATCCAGGTGAAAGTCCAGTACAACTATTTCAGGATGCAGGTGCATATTTTTCAATGCTTCCTCACCATTGTCGAAAACTTTAATGTCATAAAGGAAACGCTCTGAAAGATAATCTTTAAGCATTTCGTTCTGGATAGGCTCATCGTCTACCAGAAACATATATCGCTTATTGTCTGTAGCCATAAGAAGCGGAGTTCAAATTTGCAGAAAAATAGAAAAAATATTTAAAACCCACAAACACAGGTTTGATTAGTAAAGCATTGATAATCTGTATACAATGTATTTGTATAGGTTTTTATGCCGGTCAGTTCTTTAGTTCATCAAAGGCTTTTGTGCATACTTTCCTGAGTCTATCTACCAAAGGTGGTAAACGTTCAAAATGGGCTTCCTCACCAGCTGTCTGCTCAATGAGGAATATGTTACTTATATCTTCTTTTACGCCCATGTATGATAATTGCGGCTTCATAGAGTGTGCAGCAACTTTTATCTTATGATAGTCTTTCTCCACCAAACCTTCCTCAATGTTCCTGAGTAGTTTGGGGCCGTTCTCAAGAAACATATTCTTATATTTTTTTATTTTTTCAGGGTTATTGCTGGTGAACTGCGTAAGAAAATCCATGTTAGTAACAACTTTCGGAATCGGTTTTTCCCGTTTTTTCTCTTTAGCAGCGTTTACTTCATGAGTTTCAGTGTTTGCAGGTAGGTCTTCTATAACACTCAACATTTTCAGTAAAAGCTCATCAGGTTGAAAAGGCTTTGAAACATAGGCATTCATCCCACTATCAAAATACTTCTGAACATCTTCTTGCAATACATTCGCTGTCATGGCTATTATTCGCGTATTGTTTTTAGGTTCGGGCAGCTTCCTAATTAACTTTGTTGCTGTTACACCATCCATAACAGGCATTTGTATGTCCATCAGCAGTATGTCGTAGTTATTTCCGTTTTTTACTTTTTCTACAGCTTCTTCGCCGTTTGCCACAATTTCAATGTTAATTCCAGGCAACAGGTCTTTAAGTGTCTCTTCGGCCACCATTTGGTTGAACTCATTGTCTTCTACCAATAGAATATTGAGCTTGCTCAATATTTCTTTCTGTTGCTCGTTAACCGGTCCGCTTTTTGAAACCGGTGTCTGGTCTTCAGCTTCTTTGAATGGAAGTATAACAGTAAATGTTGTCCCAACGCCTAATTCACTTTTTACTGTTATCTGCCCTCCCATGAGGTCAACAAGTTGTTTAGAAATAGTCAACCCTAGTCCGGTGCCCCCGAATTTCCTTGCAATATCAGTTCCTGCTTGTGTAAAACTGTCAAATATTTTTTCTACATAGTCTGGCGATATACCGATACCCGTGTCTTCTACATCAAATTTTATCCAGTAGGTACCGCTTTCTTCTTTTAATAGCCTTACGTCTACAGCAATATGACCTTTTTCGGTAAACTTTACAGCATTCCCTGCCAGATTGATGATCACCTGGTTTACCCTTGTCGGGTCTCCTACAAGCCTTACAGGTATTTGTTCATCAACTGTAGTATGCAGTACCAGGCCTTTCTCTTCAGCTTTAAATAATAGTATGTCCCTTACACTATCAATTAGCTCAGTCATAACAAAATCAGTCTCTTCAATAACGATCTTTCCGGCTTCTATTTTTGACAGGTCGAGTATATCATTGATAATAACCAAAAGATTGTCTGCTGACTGCTCAATTGCATGAAGGTATTTATATTGATCTTCTCTTGGGTCTTTGCTTAGCAGAAGCCTGCTCATGCCCACAATGGCATTCATTGGTGTGCGTATCTCATGGCTCATATTAGCCATGAACTGCTGCTTGAGCCTTGCTGTTCTTTCTGCAACTTCTTTTTCTTTTTGTGCCAGCTCTACTTTTTGCCTTATCTGCAAGTTGCGCAGTTTGCTCAGTGTTGTTTGTTTGAATATCTCTTCTTTAAGTTCTTCAAATGCTTTCAGATGGTAAAATGCCTTAGGTATATCACCCATCTTATCATAGAGTACAGACAATGTTTCGTGTATGCTCATAACATCATGTTTACGAGCATAGTCAGAAGCCAGGTCAAAAGATTTATGAAAACTGGACTTCGCATCACGAAAATTTCCTTCTGCCATCTGCATTTTACCGAAGTAATAATTGCAGATGATCTGCACTTCTGCGTTTTCCTGTTTTACCGCAAGTGCAAGGGCGTCATTCAAACATTCTCTGGCCCTCTCAAATTCGTTTTGTCTGTAATAGACCTTGCCGATACCGCTTAATGCAATGATATAAGCTGCGGAGTCCTTATCAGCTTTTTTCAGATTTTCCTCGAAGTATCCATGCGCTTCCTGATATTGCTCTCTTTTGAAGTATATGTTGCCCAAAACATTGTATACAGCAGTTATGCGGTTGTTATCGTGAGCTTCTTGGAATATAGGCAGGCAGCGTAGTGCATATTCCAGTGCCGAGTCAAAGTCATTAAGGTCGTATAGTAGCTGTGCAATACTGGTCAGGTTTACTGATACTGACAGACTGTCCCCCTGCTTTTCATTGATTACCAGTGCTTCTTCAAAATAAGTCAGTGCTGTAGCGAGGTCGCCAAGATCGCGGTATATATTACCATAATTATTAAGTACTCGCGCTTTCAGGCGGTCGTCGTCTATTTGCTTGGCAATTGAGTAAGCTTGTTGCAATTCTCTCAGTCCGTCTGTATGGTCGCCGTGTATACCATGGCAGGAACCTTTCAAATTACGCCCACGGCCTTCGCCTAATATGTATCCTATTTTCTGGGAGCGTGCAATTACTTCATCTGCTTTTGCCGCAGCTTCATCTACATCACTTTCACGTAGTTCAATACCTATTTTTACTAACAAGTCTATTTTGCCACGTTCATCCTGTTGCTCTTCGTACTCCCTCAACAGTGTACTATACTTTGGTGAGTCCATGTTATTGCAGATTTCTTATAAAATTAAAAACCCCTTACTGAGTAGCAAGGGGTTCAATATATCTTTAAGTACGATTATTATCCATTAAGTTCCTGACGCTTATATTCTTCATGCCCTGCATCTTCATAGCTTAAGTATACTGCACACCAGTGCCCTATTAAAGATAGCCCCCATGCAGCAGTTGTCCATGCCGGCCAAGGGTATGCCCAACCTTCGACACCATTATCGTATACCATCCATGAAATTACAGTTGCTATAGCGAAAATAATGGCGTGTATCCAGAAATTTCTTACTTGCTTACCAGTAGGTTTGATTTTACCAGGCATCTTTATAGTTTATTTGCTGCAAATATAAATTGTGAACGTCATAAAATGAAATATAGATCAGGTCATTATTTGTATTGAGAATTTCTTAAAAAGACTAGTCTCAGTTTCTGCGCCTCTTGCTTCAACTTCAAACCTGTTTTTTCTATAACCCTTTTTTACCGATTCAATAAGGTATAGAATAATAAAACGAATGATGCCGTACCGTTCGTACTGTTCTACATGTTTTAATTCATGTAAAACCCAACTTTTATCGGAGAGGAACTGAACCGCTGTAACATTATATACGTATATAGTTTTATCGATAACAATTGCAGCGTTTTTACTTTTAATGAATTTTGTTGCAAGTTTTGCTATCAATGCCCCTTCTTTAATAAACACTTTTGTCATGACAGCATAATTATAGCTGTATTGAAGATTAATACCGCTATTTGTAAGTACTTAATAAGCAAAAATTCAATATTTTAGCCAGATAACATATATTTTAAGTTTAATTAGTGGTTATGAAGCAGCTTTATCTTACAGCATTTTTATTAATTTCTTGTTTATACGTGATCAGAGCACAGAATCCTGATCTGGGCAATAATACTGAACGTATCAAACTGGATGATGTAGTAAATGCACATCAGACACAATTACACGAAAATCGCACGATAGATGAGCAAAATGGTGTAATTAAAGAAGGTAAAAACTACCATATTGACCGTTGGTTATGGTATTGGGAACGTCACACTGATGAGAATGGTTATATGGTGTCACCTGTGCAAAACTACTATGAAGCTTTGAACGAGGGCAGGGCAAGACAGAAAACAACTGCAGACCAGTCAGACTGGAAGTTCATGGGACCAACAACTACCCCTGGTGGTTACAACGGTTTAGGCCGTATCAATAACATAGAATTTCACCCTACTGACCCCAATATCTATTGGGTAGCTACAGCAGGCGGCGGTGCATGGCGTACAACGAATGACGGCCAAACCTGGACAGCAATGACCCAGCAGTTAGCTGTTTTAGGTACTTCAGATATTGATATTAACCCACAAAACCCAAATACTATCTACTTGTGTCCCGGCGATCGTGACGGAACAGATACATACAGTATAGGTGTATTGAAATCAACAGATGGAGGGCAAACATGGGACACTACAGGACTTGTTTGGACCAGAGATCAATTCCGTCTTACAAACTGTTTAGTAATAAATCCACAGGATACGAACTCGCTTACACTTGCAGCAAGCAATGGTATATACAAATCTTTTGACGGAGGACAAACATGGACAAATGTTCAGGGTGGACATTTTAAGCAAGTAATATACAAGCCGGGTGATAGTAGCATACTGTATGCTCCGAGGTACAATAATAACAGAGAAATATATCGTTCTACTGATGGTGGTATGAACTGGAGTACTGTTACCAACTTTAATAACGCACGTAGAATTGAGCTTGCAGTAACACCACAAGATCCGAGTATTGTTAAAGCAGTGGTATGTAATAGTGCAAATGGTTTAATGGGTATATATCATTCAAGCAATTCAGGTGCATCATTTACTCAGTTGTATTCACCTTCTGGCAGTAACTGTAATGGTAACCTCATTACAGGTAACCTTAGTGGTAATGGTTGTGGTCGACAAGGCTGGTATGACCTTACAATAGTTATTAACCCTGCAGACTCTACTGAAGTATATGTAGGTGGTGTGAATACTTGGGGATCTAATGATGGAGGTAAGAACTGGTCGATAGTAAACCAATGGTACAGCGGCCTTTCTGGTATTGCTACTGTCCATGCGGATAAGCATATGCACAAATACCACCCGTTGGTGCCTAATAGGTTATTTGAATGTAATGATGGCGGTATCTATAAGTCTGATGCGCCACAAAGTATGTTGTGGACAGATGTCTCTAACGGTCTTGGAATAACCCAATTTTACAGGAATGCTGTAACAAATGTTTCTAATTATGCTCTTGCAGGCTCTCAAGACAACGGTACGAAACGTTGGAAAGCAAATACATGGGATAACTTAACAGGTGGTGATGGTATGAATTGTGAAGCGGACCCGATAGACTCTAATGTCTTTTATACTGCTATACAGCGTGGTGAATTAAGGCGTACACTGAATGGTGGCTTCTCATTTCAGGATATTTCGAATAATATACCGGGTAACCCTCAGGGCGCCTGGATAACACCATATAAAATAAGCCCTATTGATAATGAGCACTTGGTTGCAGGCTATAGGCATGTGTATTACAGTACTGACAGAGGTAATAACTGGTACTCTATACAAGGCTCTGAAATAACAGGAGGACTGGCAGAGCGAGTAGCTATGTCCACCGCTGGTGCTACGCCTACAGTATATGCACTATTCTCTGATAGTAATGAAGTAGTATTTTATGCGGATAGTTTTGTAGCAGGACAGACGAAAAATTTTGACACTATTGAGATTCCTGTACTATATCAGGGTAACCTGTCTGACATCTTACCACACCCGACTGATAGCGGCAGGTTCTGGTTAAGTTATGCGGGCTATAACAGCCCTCAATTTGTTGAATACGATAAAGGTACATGGAAACAGATCAATACAGGCTTGCCTAATGTGCCTATCAACTGTATAGAATTTGATAGTTCTAGAAACGTATTGTATGTAGGTACAGATATTGCTGTATACTATAACGATACAAGCACACAGGGCAATTGGGCATCTTTCCGTAAGAACATGCCTAATATTGAGATAAGTGACCTCGGTATTAATTATACTACTCAGGAGATATGGGCATCAACCTACGGACGTGGCATGTGGAACTCGGTGCTGCAAGGTTCAGTGACTGTAAACCCGCCGGACACTACTGATACTACCGTATCTGTAGCTATTATACCTTATGTAGAGGATGTATTTGTTATAGCTCCTAACCCTAACAACGGTACATTTAAGATAATTCCGGGTAAGCAGATAGATGCAGGAGAGGCTACAAAGATAAATATGATCGACTATACAGGTAAGGTAATTTACCGTAGAGAGACCATGATGGATAATGGCAGCGCAGTAGAGATAAGTGTAAAGAATGTACCTGCCGGAATGTATATAATAGAGTTAAGTAACAGTAAAACGATACTAGGGCGAAAACGAGTGATAATAAGATAAAACAAGCAGATGCTATAAACAAAAACGCCACGAGTTATCGTGGCGTTTTTAATTGGAATATGTTTAAATGAATTAAGCTTTAGCTTTTTCCATTTTACCGTATAAAGCATTTTGTAAAAGAGCATAACCACCAAACAATATGCCGGAGAATAACAAATCACCTAAAAATGTATGCTTAGCAAAAGGGATAGCCATAACATAAGTCTTTGTTAGCCCGTCTATTCCATATCCCCAATAACCTGTAAGGTAGGTGCCAAAGTTAGACAGTATGAAAAATATCGCAGAACCTGCTATTGAATAGCCTGCAACAGTTAAAGCTTTTTTATTCTTCATGGTAGTTCCCATGAATGTAGCTATCACCATAGATCCGTATACAAAGAACTGCGAAATATCGTAAAAGCCGCTCATTGGAGTGAAGATCTCTATATAAATATCTGAAATGAACATAGCCAGCAAGGCGAATAAGTAAGCATATTTCTTATTGTTCAGGACAGCACCTGCAAATAAACCTAGTGCAGCTACCGGTGCAAGGTTCCAAAGTCCCATTTCATAATTTACAATTCTTGCAATAGCTGCCATCAATATCAGTCCACCAGCCAGTATAATATTTGTATAGTTACGTTTCATCATTTTTTTAATTGTTACGCAAAAGTAAAGAGTAGTGATGCAATTTTCAAAAGTAAAATAAAAAGCCCTGAACATCAGGGCTTTTATATTCACATATATTGAATGCCTTTATTTGCCGTGGCATTGTTTGTACTTCTTGCCACTACCACAAGGGCAGGGGTCGTTGCGGCCTATTTTAGGCCCGGTTTTCACAGGCGTGCGTTGAACGGCAGTGTCTGAGCCACCTCCTTCATACACATCATTTTCATTCGCAGCATAATCAGAACCTGCATTGTCAACATCCTGCTTGTTCATCTGCATTTTACTCATGTCAGTACGCTTAGGTTGCTGTCTAGCAGCCTGCGGTTCTTCTTCCTGTGCAGGTATGGCTGCACGAACAAGAAAGGATACTATATTGGTATTAGTTTCAAGCAGCATTTTCTTGAACAGTTTAAATGCTTCAAACTTATATATCAAAAGAGGGTCCTTCTGCTCGTAAGATGCCATTTGTACTGAAGATCGTAATTCGTCCATTGTACGCAGGTGGTCTTTCCATGCCTCATCTATCATAGATAATGTGATAGCTTTTTCAAGGGATGTAATAACCGGTTGACCTTCTTTTTCAATAGCCTCTTTCAGGTTGGTATATACTTGCAGCCCCTTTACACCATCTGTAAATGGTATAATAATATTTTCGATCTTCTCACCTTGCTCTTCATGTATCTTTTTAAGGGTAGGCATTATCGTTTCCAACATTGCCTTGCCTTTACGCGCATATAGTGCTTTTACTTCGTGATAAAGTTTGTCACCTATTTCATCAAGGTTGCCTTTTTCAAACTCTTCAGTAGTAATGGTGTCGGGCTCCATAGCCAGATGTTTTACAACTTCCAGTTTAAAGGCATCAAAATCTCTCTCTCCATCAAACTGCTCTGCAAGGTCTATACATACATCGTACATGGCATTGTCAAGGTCAATTGACAACCTATCACCATATAAGGCATGGTTACGACGCTTATATATTACATCACGTTGCGAGTTCATCACGTCATCAAACTCCAACAAACGTTTACGTATACCAAAGTTGTTTTCCTCTACTTTTTTCTGAGCACGTTCAATAGATTTAGTGATCATGCCATGTTGTAGTACTTCACCATCTTTGTGACCCATTTTATCCATGAGTGACGCAATACGGTCTGACTGGAAAAGGCGCATCAGGTCATCTTCAAGAGAAACAAAGAACTGTGAGCTACCCGGGTCTCCTTGTCGTCCCGCACGACCACGTAGCTGCCTGTCTACACGGCGGCTTTCATGTCTTTCGGTACCAATAATAGCCAAACCGCCTGCTTCTTTAACACCAGGCCCTAGCTTGATATCCGTACCACGACCAGCCATGTTAGTTGCAATAGTTACAGCACCGGGCAAACCTGCTTCTGCAACTATCGTAGCTTCCCTAGAGTGCTGCTTCGCGTTCAGTACATTATGCTTGATCTTTTTCTGTTGCAGCATCCGGCTCAGTAACTCTGATACTTCTACAGATGTAGTACCTACCAGTACAGGGCGGCCTATACCTTTCAATGCTTCTATCTCGTCTATTACAGACTTATACTTTTCTCTTTTTGTTTTGTATACCAGGTCTTGCTGATCTTTACGTACAATCGGCAGGTTGGTAGGTATGGTAACCACATCCAATTTATATATCTCCCAAAACTCACCCGCTTCTGTTTCTGCAGTACCGGTCATACCTGCCAGTTTGTGGTACATACGGAAGTAGTTCTGTAATGTAACAGTAGCAAAGGTTTGTGTGGCAGCTTCTACCTGTACGTTCTCTTTAGCTTCAATTGCCTGATGTAAACCATCGCTGTATCTACGGCCTTCCATGATACGTCCGGTCTGTTCATCAACTATTTTTACTTTGCCTTCTATTACAACATATTCCACATCTTTTTCAAATAGGGTATATGCCTTCAATAATTGTTGTAAAGAATGTATGCGGTCTGCCTTAATGGCATATTCCTGAAAGAGTTCGTCTTTTTTCTTCGCCTTTTCTTCATCAGTAATACCAGCATTGTCAATTGCTGCTGTTTCTGTTGCCATTTCCGGCAGGATGAAGAAGTTCGGGTCTTCTGCAGTACTAGTGATCATTTCCAAACCTTTATCGGTAAGGTCTACACTATTACTCTTTTCATCAATAGTGAATAGAAGTTCACTGGTTACCTTCGGCATGTGGCGCTGTTGCTCGCCCAGATAATAGTTCTCTGTTTTTTGCAGTATCTGTTTATTCCCTTCTTCACTCAAAAACTTGATCAGTGCATTGTTTTTAGGCATACCCCTGAATGCACGGTATAGTTGCAGGCCTCCTTCTTCTTTACCAGCCTTGCCTTCTGATATAAGCTTTTTAGCTTCTGTTAAACATCGGTTAGCAATTTTTTTCTGAGCCTCAACCAGTTTCTCAATACGTGGCCTTAGTTGATGAAATTGTTGCTCATCACCTTTGGGTACAGGCCCTGATATGATCAATGGCGTACGCGCATCATCTACTAATACACTATCCACCTCATCCACCATTGCATAATGGTGTTTGCGTTGTACCATTTCATCAGGACTGTGAACCATGTTGTCACGCAGATAGTCGAAACCGAATTCGTTGTTCGTGCCATATGTGATGTCTGCCAAGTAAGCCTTACGGCGTTCAGGAGAATTCGGTTTATGTTTATCTATACAATCAGTAGTAAGTCCCAGGAATTCGAATATAGGGCCGTTCCACTCCTGGTCACGGCGAGCAAGGTAATCGTTCACAGTTACAATATGCACGCCTTCTCCTGTAATAGCATTAAGGTATGCAGGCAGGGTAGACACAAGTGTTTTACCTTCACCTGTTGCCATCTCGGCAATTTTACCCTGGTGTAATACAATACCACCTATCAGCTGTACATCATAGTGTACCATGTTCCATGTTACTTCACTGCCGGCTGCACTCCAGGAGTTCTTATATATTACCTTGTCTCCATCAATTCTAATATGCTCTTTATCAACAGCAAGATCTTTATCAAGCTCTGTTGCTGTTGCAACTACCTCTTCATTTTCTTTAAATCGACGGGCGGTTTCTTTTACTACTGCAAATGCTTCAGGTAGTAATTCTTCCAATACCTCTTCAATAAGCTCGTCACGCTTTTTAATGAGTTTGTCTACCTCCTGGTATATAGCTTCTCTTGAATGTAATTCTGCTTCAGGGTGGTCTTCAGCTTCAGCTTTCTTTTCACTTATCTGGTTATTTATATCCTGCAGGTGATCTTGTATCGTCTTTTTAAATTCGTTTGTCTTATTACGAAGCTGATCGTTAGTAAGGTCTTTTAACTGTTCGTATACCTTGTTGATCTCAGCAACTTTCGGCTCTAGTTTTTTCACATCTTTATCAGACTTACTACCACCGAATATTTTAGAAAGAAACCCTATCATTTTTTTAAGTGTATATTTTTAGTATTTCGTTTGATTTTGAATAACTTAGCTGTCGATAAGCGTACTAAATACTTGTCAAAATTCGTGCTAGTTCATTTATCTGCCAGCTTGGCATAAGAAGGGATCAAAGCTACGCCAATTGCAGGATTTGAACAAGCATGTACAAAGGCTAAAACAGTTGAAAAAAAATTTTTTACTGTAATAGCTTGCAAGGCAAGAAAATTTTTATGTATTTTGGGAAAACAATTTTGAAAAAGAGCTAATTATGAAAAAAACCTTCATCCTCGTTACGACTGTCTTGGTTTCAGTTTTATTGGCAAATACTGCTTTTGCTCAAGATGATGAATTAGTAAGGATATACCGTTGGTATAATCCTGTAGATCAGAACTATGTAACTGTAGCCGAAGGGGAGTTTCAGGAAGGCCAGTTGCTCAACTGGAAGTGGAACGACAAAACGATGCTATTCGTTGGTTACCGTAACTCTGGTCCGGGTCGCGTAGCTGTAGCACGTTGGTACAACCCGCAAACTAAAGATTATGTAAGTGTTGCAGAAGATGAGTATTCTGACAACGACATGATCAAGATGGGGTATACTGATAAGACACACCAGTTTTATGCATTAACTCGTCGTGGACCAAACACAGTAGGTGTATATCGTTGGTATGTACCTAAAAATCGCGATTGGGTAACTGTTTCTGAAGAAGGTGATACAGACATCTATTACAAGAAAGGCTACCGTCGTAAGACTTTCCAATACTACGGTATCAAGCGTAGTGTAGATGCGCCTATCTACAACCAATTGTAATCTTAAGTATTTGAAATATTAAAGGCTGCTATTAGCAGCCTTTTTTGTTTTTGTACGTATCGCCTATTACTTATGATTATTAAGAATATTGAAAATAATAGACCTTAGAAAAACAGTCAAGCTAGTAGAGTCGCTTTCATGTCCAAAGTCTGTAAGAGATGGTAGGTGCTCTTGAAAATATAACTGATGGTGAGCAGTTTCGATCAAAGTACTGCTGAGTGAGTGAGGGAAAGGGTAATCTTTATTATACTCTGAAAAGACCATCGCCATTCTGTGGCATAGATCTTTATATGGTTTGAAGATCCTGGCTTCATTATCCTCTTCTACATGTTTGGTCAAGTATGATTTATTTCCCTCTGCTATGATAATACTTTGCAGCTTGTCTTTATTAACATAACCGGACATAAACATATCTTCCAGTTGAAATGTTAGTAGCTTTAATATGACTTCAATTTTTTTGGAGCTATCGTTCATATTATTGGTATAGAATACTAATTGGTACTCCATCCATGTCCAAAACCATGAAATAAGATATGTGAGAAGCCTGTGTTTATTTTCGAAATATCTGTAAATGCTTGCTTCTGTTGTATTGATCTCATTAGCAAGTTTGCGAAATGTAAAGCTTTCAAAACCTAGCTCAGAGATCATATCAATGCTAGCACTGACGATCTTGCGGCCAAGTTCTGATTGCTCAGGGTCTTTAACATATAACCCAGGGTTTATTTTTATTTGTACCTGTAGCTCCATTTTGTCGGAATACAAATATACAAAATGTAAAGCATGCTATTATAGATTGTTGTTTTACTGCTATAGATAATAGTATTGCTATCATTCGGTAAAATACTTAAATTTGTGCAAAACCAGTGTATGGCCAGCACAAAGAAAAGTCCATTAGGTAGGATTTTTGAAATATTAAAATTTGAGCGGAAGGAAATATCTTCTATTTACTTCTATGCCATACTTACCGGGCTGGTTCAGCTAACATTACCTCTAGGTATACAGGCAATTATTAGTTTTGTACTAGGCGGCTCAATTTCCACATCGTTGGTACTGTTAATAATTCTAGTAGTTGTCGGTGTATTTGTGAATGGTTTACTGCAGGTAAATCAGATGAAGATAATTGAGAAGATACAACAACAGCTATTTGTCAGATATTCATTTACGTATGCTCATTTATTACCGTATCTGGATCTGAAAGCAGTACGTAAATATTACTTGCCCGAACAAGTAAACAGGTTTTTTGATGTCATCTCGTTACAAAAAGGTATATCAAAATTGTTGTTAGAAGTACCCACTGCTACTATTCAGATTGTATTTGGAATGATACTTCTGTCATTTTACCATCCTGCATTTATATTCTTTGGCATTTTATTATTGTTCATTCTTTATATGATATTGCGCTTCACGGGAAATAGAGGTTTGCAAACCAGCCTTGAAGAAAGTACGCATAAATATGCTGTTGCAGCACATCTGGAAGAGGTAGCACGTATGGCTTCTACATTCAAATTTATAAACGATGCTTTTCAGCTGAAAAAAGCAGATAACCATATAACAAGGTATCTTTCTTCGAGAACAGCTCACTTTAAGATATTACTGATACAATATTGGACATTAATTTCTTTCAAAATACTTATTACCGCAGCTATGCTTATTGTTGGTGCTGTACTTTTAGTAAACCAACAACTGAATATAGGTCAGTTCATTGCAGCTGAGATTGTGATCATCCTAGTGATCAATTCAGTAGAGAAGCTGATCGTAAATCTGGATAAAGTATATGATGTTATTACATCTCTTGAAAAGATTAATACAGTGATAGATAAGCCAAGAGAAGCTTCAGGAAATATAGCTGCAAACAACACATCAGAAGGTATTGATGTTAAAATCAAGAATCTGAGTTTCAGTTATGATGATAAGAAGAATGTTCTTGATGGTATTTCAGTGCATATAGAACCGGGAGATAAGGTGTATATGAAAGGTAGTGCAGGATCTGGTAAGTCTACACTACTACATTTAATGGGAGGGGTTTTTCGCTCAACCGGAGGACAATTAATGTTGGACAATACCCCAATTGGCAATTATGACATGAACGATCTCAGACATAAGATCGGGGTGATATTTTCACATACTGATATATATAGTGGCACACTGATGGATAACATCACTATGGGAAATGAAGTGTCATATGCTGAGATCAATAAGTTGGCAGAAGTTGTAGGGCTAAAATCTTTCGTTGATGAACATCCTGATGGGTATGATATGATATTACATCCGTTAGGAGAGTATCTGCCTGATGGTATTCCTCAAAAAATACTATTGTTACGAGTGATAGTGGACGCGCCGAGATTGTTATTGTTAGAAGACCCGTTCAATGATATTGAAGAAGAGTATGCAGAGCAGATCAATAAATATATGTGTGAACATATGAAGAGTACCACAGTAATACTGGCATCTAATGGTCGTAAGTACGAAAAAAACTATAGTAAAATTTTAGAAATCGAGCGAGGCAAAGTAGTATACTACGGAGACAAACAATAAGCTCTGCTAACTATGAAAGAAGTAAAAAAAATAGTACAGGATGTTGCTAAGGGAGCACATATGCAGGCTTTTACCTCTGTGTATCGTGTAGACAAGGTGAGTAATGTTCGTAAATGGCTTCTAGGAGTGCTTATAGCACTGGTCGTTATCCTTTTTCTTCCATGGACGCAGAACATCAGGGCAAAAGGTAATGTTACTACCTTAAGGCAAGAACAAAGGCCACAGGAGTTAAACGCGATCATACCGGGACGTATTATTAAATGGTATGTAAAGGAAGGGGACTTTGTGAGGGAAGGAGATACTATCGTGCAATTAGCAGAGATAAAAGATGATTACCTAGATCCGCAATTGATAGAAAGAACTAAAGAGCAGGTGAACGCGAAAAAGCTATCTATTCAATCCTATAAAGAGAAGATAACGGCTAAACAAGCACAAGTCCTTACATTGCAGAATGCATTAGAGTTAAAATTGCAACAGCTTAGGTTAAAAGTAGTAAGCGATAGTATTGATGCCGCTGCCGCAGCTAATAATCTGGCTATCGCAGAAGAACAATACCGAAGGCAGCGTATAATGAGGGATAGTGGTTTAGTATCTAAAGTGCAATTGGAGCAACGAAATCAGAAATACCAGGATGCTTTAGCCAAAAAAACGAGTACCGAGATCAAATTCAACAATACAAAAATAGACCTGAACCAAATACAGCAGGAGTATGCAGAAAAAATATATAAAGCCAGAAGTGAGATAGCAGATGCTCAAAGTTCTGTAGCTGGTGCTGAAGGGGATCTGGCAAAACTGGTGAATAAATACAGCAACTACAGTATACGTGCAGGGCAGTATTTTATCAAGGCGCCACAGGATGGACAAGTTGTTCAGGCCAGTAAGGCAGGTATTAACGAAATCATTAAGGATGGTGGTAAGCTTGTAGAGATCGTTCCGGTAGGTATTGACCATGCTGTAGAGTTATATGTACGCCCTGTAGATCTTCCTTTGCTTTCTATAGGCCAGGATGTGCGTTTTATATTTGATGGTTTCCCGGCAATTGTATTCAGTGGTTGGCCACAGGCATCATATGGATTGTTTGACGGTGAAGTGGCAGCTATAGAAAGAACAGTGAGTAGTAATGGTAAATTCAGAATACTGGTAAAAGAAAGAGCAGGTACAAAGCCTTGGCCTCCCGGGCTTACATTAGGTACAGGCGCTTCCGCGATCATGCTGTTGAAGGATGTACCTGTGTGGTATGAGCTTTGGAGAAATATAAATGGATTCCCACCGGATTTTTATACCGAGCAGGAAAAAGTAAAGAGAGATAAAGGTCCTACTGAAAAGAAAAAGATTAAAGTAAAGCTGTAATGCCACGTACACTATCAGTTATATTGCTTACCATGCTATCCTTTCATATTTCAGCACAGGATAGCTTGTGGCGCTTGTCGAAAGATGAGTTAGTAAGTATTGTACGTCAATACCACCCCGTAGTAAGACAAGCAGAGTATAGAGTAGGACAAGCAGGTGCAAAAGTAATTGAGGCGCGTGGTAATTTTGATCCGACAGTAGGTGCTGACCTTGACCGTAAGACCTTTGACGGTGACTTTTATTACAGCTATTTCAATCCCGAACTGAAGATTCCGACATGGTATGGTATTGAGTTAAAAGCCGGAGGGGAAGAGATTATTGGTGACAGGGTGACTTCTGAAAGTACACTCGGTAAAACAAGCTATGCAGGTGTAAATGTGTCTGTAATGAAAGGGCTGTTGTTTGATGAACGCAGGGCTGTTCTTAGACAGGCGCAGGCAATGGAACAGATGACAGAAGCAGAACGTAGCCTGATGGTCAACAATATACTTTATGATGCTCTGGCAGTGTATTGGAACTGGGTGCAGGCATATAATACGTACAGGATATATGCTAATGTAGTAAAGGTAAATAGGGACAGGTTAAAGTTTGTTCGACTGGAATATGAACAAGGTAACAGACCGGCAATAGATACAGTAGAAGCAATGACACAGCTACAAAGTTATCAATTGCTGGAAAGCGAATTTTGGTTAGAGTTTCAGAATAGTGGACTGGAGTTATCAAACTATTTATGGCTTGATAATAACATACCTGTAAATTGGTCGGAGCGGATAGTTCCTGACAGCGGACTGCTTTCATATAATTTTACGGTAAACGACATCCCTTCTCTTGAAAGGTTAGTAACGGAAGCATTGAGTCAGCACCCTAAACTGAGTATGGCGCGATATAAGATTAATGCACTAGAGATAGAGCGAAAACTTAAGTTCCAAAATTTTCTTCCTACACTAGATGTAAGTGCTAACATGCTGAACAAGGGCTATGAATTGCCAAACGAGATAAGTACACCTTTTTTAGAGAATAACTACAAGCTGGGAGTTGACTTTTCTATTCCGTTGTTTTACCGGAAGGCAGTAGGAGGGTACAGGTCAGCGAAGCTAAAGGTGCTTGAAACTGAGGTGGAGCGAGACTATACAGCGCTCCAAATAGAGAATAAAGTGAAAAGCTATTATAACGAGGTCCTTACTTTGCAACAACAGATAGAATTATATGAAGCTGCGTATAGAAATTTTTCTACGATGTATCGTGGTGAAATGACGCGCTACGAGATAGGGGAAAGTAACTTATTTCTTATTAACTCTCGTGAGAATAAGTTGTTGACAGCACAAGAGAAGTTATTGCAGTTAAAAACAAAATGGCATAAAAGTTATGCCGGGCTCCTCTGGGCTGCGGGTGTGCTCAGGTAGTTATAATACCTGAACTATCAAGAATTTCAGATACTGTGTCGTCGGAATATTCCATATGATCGGATGGTCTGAAGCTTGTGTTTGCCATGTAACTTCTCTTAATTGTTTTCTGGCATCTTTTGCAGCTAGTTGTATGGTCTCGATAAATAATTCAGGAGAAACAAGGTTGGTGCAAGATGCAGTTACTAAAAATCCGCCTGGCTTAACAAGCTTCATTCCTCTCAGGTTGATCTCTTTATAGCCTGTAATAGCCTTTTGAATATTAGACCTGCTCTTGGTAAATGCCGGTGGATCAAGCATGACAACATCATACTTTTTACCTTCTTTTCCCCATGCTTTCAGTACATCAAAAGCATTTACTGCCTGAAACTTACAGATGTCATCATAGCCGTTTAGTTTGGCATTTGCTGTCGCATCAGCTACTGCTTTTTCTGAGATATCCAGCCCCAGCACACTTTTAGCTCCATACTGTGCCGCGTGCAACGAAAAGGTTCCCGTATAGCAAAAAGCTTCCAGTACATCTGCTCCTTTTACAATGTTTTGTATGCGTGTTCTGTTGTCCTGCTGGTCAAGGAAATAACCGGTTTTCTGTCCGTTCTCAATATCAACGTTAAACTTTAATCCATTCTCATTGATCACGATCTTGGTTTCAAACGGGTCAGATAAAAAGCCCTTTTTTTGTTCTAGCCCTTCCAACTCTCTTACAGGCACATCATTTCTTTCGTAAATGCCCTTAGGTTTAAATAGTTTTTGTAAAGCATCAACTATGGCTGATTTCCATATGTCGATACCTAATGCCAGTGTCTGTAATACGAAGTAGTCATTAAATTTATCTATGATCAAGGCAGGTAACCCGTCGGCTTCACCAAAAATCAGCCGGCAATTTTCTGTATATCCTATCTTCTGCCTGTATTCCCAGGCTTCTTTGATCTTTTGGTAGAAAAAGTCTTTGTCTACTTGTTCGTCCTTATTACGTGTTAGTAGCCTTATTGTTATTTGAGATTCAGGGTTGAAATATCCTTTTCCTATAAAAGAACCATTATAAGAATATACCTCTACTATATCTCCCGGTTGTGCTTCTCCTTCATAGTCTCCCAACTCATTAGAGAATATCCATGGATGTCCGTTAGCTACTCTGCCGCCTACTTTCTTTCGTAGAAAAAACTTTGCCATGGCGCAAAAGTAATTAATGTTATGCCATATTGTTTGTTGCTATTTTTAGGAACATAAGTTCCTTATTTTTGTGCAGCTACAAATATGTTACAGAAGTTATCGATCAATAATTACGCTATTATAGACAGGCTGGATGTTCAGCCTGAAAAGGGGTTGAATATTGTTACAGGAGAGACCGGAGCAGGTAAGAGTATCATACTTGGGGCTATGTCTTTAATACTGGGAGATCGTGCGGATACTTCAATCCTCATCAATAAAGAAGAAAAATGCATTGTTGAGGCGATATTTGATGTTTCTGACAATGAAGAATTTCTAAAGGCATTACAGGCTGAAGATCTTGACGATGAGGCACAATGTATAGTTCGTAGGGAGATCAATACTAGTGGAAAATCAAGAGCATTTGTAAATGACACCCCTGTTAGGTTGAATGTGCTTAATCAGCTTACAGGGTTATTGGTTGATCTGCACCAACAATTTGATCATCTGGCATTAGATAACAGCCATTTTCAAATGGATGTATTGGATGCAGTTGCCGAGAATGGATCGTTGAGAAAAGAGTACACAGGTTACTTTAAAGGATTCACAAAGTTGGTAAAAGAGCTGGAAGAGCTTAATAAAAGGAAAGCTGAATGGCAAAAAGAGGCTGATTATAAACAATATTTACTGGACGAGTTGAACGAAGCATCTTTTAGAGAAAATGAAATTGAAGATGCAGAACAGCAACTCAAACAACTTAGCAATGCCGAACATATTATCAATGTTCTCAATGAAGCTGTTCATGATCTGGATCAGGGCGAACAACCATTGGCAGGAGGCATAAAGAGGGTTGTACAGCGGCTAGATGAACTTGTTGCTTTATTGCCCGGTGTAGAGCCGCTTACAAAAAGAATCAACTCTGTATACATAGAGCTGAAAGATGTGATAGATGAGCTGGAGACATTGACTGGCAATATTACTGTTGATGAAGAACAGTTGCAGCTGACGCAAGACAGAATGGATGTTGGGTATAAATTGTTGAAGAAGCATGGTGTGCAAACAACTAATGAGTTGATCGCGTTGCAACAGCAATTAGATAATGACCTCCAGGCAAGCCATGATCTTGACAGCACTATCCAAAAGAAAGAAAAAGAGAAGGAACACATACTTATACAGTTAAATGATGTAGCATCAACATTGTCAGAAAAAAGGCGATCAGCAGCAAAGGACTTTACAAAGGATGTAAATAAGCTTTTGGCACTGGTCGGCATGCCTAATGCCCTTTTTACTATAGGGTTTGAGTTATTAGAAAAGCCAATTGCATTGGGTGTAGATGAAGTGCAATTTTATCTTGATGCGAATAAAAGCGGCCAGAATTTGCCGATACACAAAGCTGCTTCAGGCGGTGAAATGAGCCGTATAATGCTTTGTATCAAATCGCTTACTGCAAAGGCTATGCACCTGCCTACATTAATATTCGACGAAGTGGATACCGGTGTTTCAGGAGAAGCGGCTAAGCAAGTGGGTATACTACTCAAAGAGCTTTCTGAGTACCACCAGGTGATTTGCATTACTCATCAGCCACAGGTTGCTGCAAAGGCAACAGTACATATGTATGTTTACAAAGAGGCCGATAAAGAAGGTCGAATCAAAACAAGGTTAAGACAGTTGACTAAAGAAGAACGTATAACTGCAATAGCCAAAATGATAGATGGTGAACAACCCGGAGAAGCAGCTATGCAAAATGCTAAAGAACTTGTCGCATCATAAAAAAGCGGGAGCATTGCTCCCGCTTTTTGTGTCAAACTGATATTCTTTAATGTACTATCATTTTCGCTTTGGCAAATGACACGCCAGACTTTGCAACCTCAACAATATAGTTGCCTCTTGGCAAGTCCGCAGTAATAGTCGCATTGCCATTAGCGTTTATCATTACGTTGTCTTCCCAAACTGTTGTACCGGTCATACTTACTACTCTGGCAGTTACAACCGAGTTTTTAAGGGTGTTGTTATTTGTGTTTACGTTAAAGCTACCCTTGTTAGGGTTAGGTATTACTTTAATAACTCCTTCTGCCAGTGGAGTGGTGCTTGGTATACCAAGAGTAGATTTATGTACGGGTGAACTCCACATACCCCTGCCGTATGTTGCTGCCCATATAGTGCCATTAGTCTGATCAAGTCCAAGGTCAATAACTTCAACATTAGGTAAAGTATTATTATTGAAGTACTCCCAGTTTTGCTTGTGGAATTCTTTATAATACACACCAAGGTCAGTACCGATGTATACTGTCAGGTTAAATTCATCGAAAGCGATACAGTTAACAGGTACCTCTGGAAGGCCTGAATTAAACTTGGTCCACTTAAATGAATCAAGATCATAGTAAGCAACTTTATCTCCCTGGTAAGACCTATATGTAGCCCATATCCTTTTTTCATTGAATGGATCCACAGCAATGTCAGACATGCTACCTGACAAGTTACTGATGATCGAGCTCCAATTACCACCAAAGTCGTCTGAATATCTTATCAGGTTGCCTGTTTTTGTATAGATATACGATGAGTTTAGAGGTGTGACAGCTATCCTTTCCATATTAGTTCCTGTATTCGGGGATATGCTTACCCAATTATCACCTTTGTCACTTGAGTAAAAGAGTTCCTCATACCCTGCAAGTATTGTATTAGGGTTGCTGGGCAATATTACTATCGGAGTTATCCATGCTCCTTTTGGCTTGCCGGGAATATTATTTTGTATATCCTTAAAATTGTCTCCTCCGTTGATTGTTCTTCTCAGTTCACCATACTGTTGTGAAGTGTAGAAATGATTGCTATCAACAGGACTGATCTGACAATCCATTCCGTCAGCACCTGTCATCTGTTTTGAAGTGCCACCGACCAACATTTTCGTGCCGTTATCCTGTGAGCCGCCGAGAACAAAGCTTGCGATGCTTGATACAGCATTCCTGTAAAACTGTGTGATGCCTAACCCGTCGCTAAGGTTGTTCCATATACTGCTTGAGTTTGCAGGGTTAGCTGTTTTATATATACCACCATCATTACATTCATATAATGTGCCCGGCTTAAAAGGGTGAAACCTATGGTAATGTTTGTCTGCATGCACTAGAGTTACTCCGGTAACTGTTGATTTATATTGGTTGGCTAGTGTCCAGCTATTACCCCCATTTATAGAGAACCATGTATTTACACCGCCAACTATCACAAGGTCACTGTCTATAGGGCTAATAGCTATACTCAGATCGTACCAGCCTTGTCCGCCGCAGTCATCTCCTTTAGGGTCACTGGCAAGAATGTTTTTCTTACAACTGTCATCATCAAATATCATACTGAATGTCTTACCTGTATCTGATGAGCTGTAAATACCATAAAGCCCGTATTCATTATTAGCAACTACTGCTTTTACAATAGCAGGGTTAGCTTTTGTAGCAGCAATTTCTACTCTTCGTACATTAGGTAAGTTAGTACTGGCAGTCCATGTATCACCACCATCTGTTGATCTGAATATTTCCCACCCAAGGTTAGGTACAGAACCTGAAGCATAAATGATGTTCGTATCTGTTGGGTGGTATACCAGCTTCTGGAAAAAACCATCTATTTCACGTGTCCATGTTACACCTGCATTATAAGACTTAAAAATACCATCGCTACTTGCTAATGTTAAGGATGAAGTGTCTTGCGGATTTATCAAAAGGCTTGTTGTTTTTTCAGATGACCCAAATGTGAACTGGAAACCTGTGGTGTCCCATGTCATACCGCCATCAGTGCTTTTCAATACACCTATACTGTAAGTATCATTAGCGCCTCTATCTCCGGTGCATACATATATAGTATTCGGGTTTTGCGGATTGTAATCAACATCAGCAACACCAAGTACAGGTAAGAAGTCGTTTAAAGGTGACCATGATTGCCCATCGTCAGTCGTGCGCCAAAGCCCACCGCCGGGAGTGCCTATAATGTATGTATTTGTATCAGTAGGGTGGAATTCAATGATATTGATACGGCCTAAACCCTTGTTTGCATCAAAAGCATTTGTAGGTCCGTGAAACGTCCAGTTCACATTAACTGATGTGTTTTTATGACTGGCACGTTGCATGTTGCGTAGCTTAATAGCTTCCTGCCATACTTTCATTGGAGATACAATGTACCCGTTCTCATCTGTTCGTCCTTCGTGGTACCAACGCCAACGGTCAAAGTGATACCCTTTACCCTCAAACACTCCTTCAGCTTCAGTAACTTGCTTTTGCTGTTCATAATTATGAATAACATCTTCAAGCTTTATTCTGTCACCACTTAACCCTTCCATCCATGGCTGGGCATAAGCTCCAGCTCCTAGCAGTATTGATGTAGCTATTAAAAATAATTTACGCATCATTATTTGATTTATGGCATTGCTATTTCTGGCCTTTCAATGATCTTCTCGACCTTTAGTGCATGCCAATCGTTATCACCTGTTTTAAAAAATATCGTATTCGTCGCATCAGCAGGAATTGACTCAGGCATAGGATGTTTTCCCATACGCACAGGGTACAATTCAAGAGTGTCATTGCTGCTGATAGACCTTTTCATTACTTGTGTTTGGTAATTGTCATTCATACCCGGGTTGTCCTCATCCAGCTTTTTGTAATTTGTAACTATGGATGTGTTGCAAGACAGCCAACCTGATTCACCTCTCCAGAATATTGCTGTAGGCGAGGTTTGCTTTTTCCATACAACAACAAAGCGATGATCTGTTGTAGGCTGCATCTCAGGCCTGCCCGGTAATGTAGTTTGTTTTGTGGCCTGTAGAAGGATAACAGGCTCATTATTACCTTCCTTACCGTCAGCAGCTATGCTGCTTTTGGCTGCACCACAAGCTGTGAGCGCAGTTGCAATTATGGCAATATGTACTATTGTCAGCAATTTACTGTTCATCATCATAAATTATATCGGGGTAAAATGGTTTCGACGGCTGATAAAGTTACAAAAAAAGCACTACTGTCATTATAACATATAGTGCTTTTTTGTAAAGGTTATCTGTTGTTTCTATTTACTTTCGGCAAACCTCATTTCATCTAATAGCCAGGATGCCTTTCCGTATTTTTCGATTAAAAACAAAGTGTATCGAATATCTACACTTATATTCCGGCATAAGTTCGGGTCGAAGTACAAGTCACTCATGGTACCTTCCCATATACGGTCGAAATTTGTACCTATAAGTTCTCCTTTGGCATTGAGTACCGGGCTACCTGAGTTGCCACCGGTTGTATGATTGGTTGCTACAAAACATACAGGCACAGTGCCGTCTTGCTCCCACCATCCATAATCTTTGTTAGCATGTAGCTCCCTTAAAGATTCAGGCATGTCAAACTCTTCAACCTCAGGGTTATGTTTAGCAACTGCACCATCAAGGTTGGTTTGGTAAGAATATCCGGCCGGGCCATCCGGGTCGATACCTTTTACTTTTCCATAAGTGAGACGCAATGTCAGGTTCGCATCAGGGAAGAACTCAGTGTAATGGTCTAGGTTCATTTGTGCTTTCATGTAAAGTCTGTTGTAATAGTCCATTTTATCATAATAACTTTCAAGCACCGGACGAATACTAATATCTCTGTAAGCTTCAATGGATTTATAAAGCTGCCACACCGGGTCATTTACTATAGTTATGCTATCAGTCTGCTCAGTAGCAGAGGCCAAGGCGTGCAACCTGCCCTTGTCCGCCGCTACAGACCTGTATAGGTAGTCGGCCCAGCGGTCATAGTTATTTCCAAAGCGTTGACGTTCATTAAGCAGTACCGGAGGAACACAACCGATACAATGTTCAATAAATAAAGGCATTAATGCTTTGAACACTTTTTTGTCAGTTTCAACGTCATAGTTTTTATAAAATCCGTTCAATCTGTTTGCAAATACTTTTAAACTGTCAGATAACTTCTCTCCGGTAAGCCCGGTCCTGAACACATTCAACATACTATCCAGATCGTTACCGGCTCTCATAAGTTCTATACCATAAATGGCTTCTCTGATATATTGGTCAGCTTTTATTTGATTTTCAACAGCTAATGAGGAGGCTCCTATCTGTGCCAAAAGATTGTCAGCATACGGCATTGTATTATCATTACTAACCCAACCATTAAAGTCTGCTTCATAAGCCCTTTTCTTGGATGGTACATCATTAAGGCCAAGTCCGCGTACCTCACCCTGCCATTTCTTCCAACCATTAGCCACGCGCTTATGTTTTGAGGTGTATTTAAGATATATGTCGCGCGACTTTTGCATCTCCTTGTCCCATGTATTAAGTAAAGTAGTTCTTACCTCGATCCTTACCGGGTCTATGATCTGATAGATGTGGTTCAGTTGATAAGAACTTATGTATTCTTGTGTATAACCCGGGAAACCGTATACCATAGTAAAGTCGCCTTCGTTATACCCTTTAGTATTAATTGTAAAGAATTGAGGTGGTATGTATGGCTTGTTATGCTCACTGTATTCGGCTGCCTTATTATTACTGTCTGCATATATCCTGAAAAGACTGAAATCGCCGGTATGTCTTGGCCACATCCAGTTGTCAGTATCTCCGCCAAAAGCACCTATGCCATTAGGAGGGAATCCAACAAGCCTGATGTCATTAAAAGTTTCGCTTAATATCACCCAGTATTGGTTGCCATAATAATATGGTTTGATCTCTGCTTTGTACCCAGTAGAGTACTCATATCCTTTTTCAAGGTTTTTTATTCGGATTTTAATAATACTGTCACGTGCATTACCTCGCAGTGTATCGTCCAGCCCGTATAGTATCTTCGATGAGATGTTCTCCATCTTCCTGATAAAGGTGACAGTAAGCCCCGGGCATGGTATTTCTTCTTCATGGTTCATAGCCCAGAAACCTTTAGCAAAATAATCTTTCTCTTTGCTGCTTAAACCCTGTACAGTACCATATCCGCAGTGATGATTGGTTAGTACGAGGCCCTTAGAGGATATAACCTCTCCAGTACACCCTCTCCCGAATAAAACTATAGCATTATTCAGTCCTGTTCCATCTTCATTATAAAGCTGCTCTACCGGAATTTCCAGTCCCAGCTTTTTCATGTTTGCTTCTTGTTGTTTCAATAATGGAGGCATCCACATCCCTTTTCGGGCATGAACATTGAAACATGTACCAACTAATAGTAGTAAAATCACCGTCTTATACAACCTAGCTACCTGAATTTTTTTCATAAAATGCAATAAAATTTGTCAAATATTTCTAAGGGAAATAAATATAGTGTTTTGCTATAAAAATTTTGGCCAAATTAGTTATATTAGCCCATTAGAAAGAGAAACTCTGTTCAGTATTATGAGAAATAGCCTGCTGTTAGTAGTACTCCTGATAGTGTCGCAAATAGGTACTGTCAATGCTCAAGATTTGTTTGAAGCGCCGGATACTGTGTGTGTGAATCAGTATATACAACTTGAGAGCAATTTTCCTGATAAGCAATCGCATTATTGGGGTTTTTGTTCAGCATACATGCTGGATACACCCGCCGGGAGTAACAACATGGGGGCTAACTTCATGTTTGATGATCCCGCTGACATTGTAATGGCAAGAAATGACGATGGTAATTACTTCGCTTTTGTTGCTAACATTGGGGCCGATACTAATGGCCCGTCTTTCGTGAGACTAGAGTTTGGTAACAGCCTTGATAACACGCCTACAGTAACTAGTTTCGGAGATATGGATGGTATACTGCCGGGTGAGATTACTTCTATGTATCTGGTTAAAGATCAGGATAAGGGTAACTGGCACATTTTCCTTACTGCCGGAAATACTATATCTAAGTCTACGCTTGGGCGTATCGATTTTGGTAAGTCTCTTGGTAATACACCTAACATAGTAACATTTGGAAATGTAGCCAATCAAATGGCATACCCTGACGGAATATTCGTTGCTAAAGAAGCTGATAAGTGGTATGGTTTCTTCCTTAACAGGTTGACCAATGAGATAAAGAGGCTCGATATGGATACCAATATATCATTAACACCATCTGTTACTGATGTTAATATTGCCGGAGATACATTAAGTGTTCCGACAGATATAGCTGCCATTATTGATAATCAGAACTGGTACTTTTTCATTACCAACAGCGGTGATAGTACTATAACCCGTCTTGATATGATGGGGTTAAGTAATACATCTCCACAAGCGTCGAATGTAAGTGCAAATCTCAGTGTGGTTTTTGAAAATCCTTCAAGCATAACACTTACAAGGGATTGTGACAGGATATATGCTTTTGTAACGAGTTTGTCTACACATGCGGTTGTAAGGATAAGCATGGAAAGTGTTACAGGACCTTATACATCAACTAGCTATACAGGCCCTGTTGTTGGTGCTCCACTAGGTCCTATAGGTATATCGCGGTTTTTAAGAGACAGAGATAATGTATTCTCTTTCATAGCCAACAGGGCAAACAATACACTGTCTAAATTGAAGTTTTCGCAATGTCCTAATACAGATATTACGTTCTCTTTAACGAATACTCCACCTGAGTATAAATACACTTCACCTGGTTTGTATAATATCTATTATGCGATTAACGAAGGTCTTCCTGATATGCAGATGCAATGTAAGCTGATACAGGTAATGCCTACACCACCCATCATTATGAGTGATGATACAACTATCTGTGAGGGTGATACTGCGAGGTTCGAGATAGTATCTATCAATGCAATATCTTATAGCTGGACGCCTAACTATAATATTTCAAATACCAGCAAAGAAGTAGTTAAAGTGTGGCCTAAATACACTACTGCTTATACGGTTAGGATTCCTTTCCCAATAGGTAGTTGTATAGTTGATACTACACTGAATGTAGAAGTATTGAAAGTACATGCTGACGCCGGTCCTGACCGCACAATTGCTGATGGTGCATCCACAACATTAGGTGGGCCGTTTACCATCAAAGGAGAACACTATTTAAGGGTGTGGTCTCCACGACAATATATTGATGATATATATTCTGAAAACCCCAATGTAAGGCCCCCGCACGATTTCACCTATTACTTAACGGTATCTGATACAACAAATGATAGTGCAGGTGTTTGTACTTCTGTTGATACTGTAAGGATATATGTGAATTGTGAGGAGATAAACCTTCCGAATGCGTTTATGCCTGAAAGGGGCGGGGTACGTGCCACATTCGGCCTTGCTAACCAGCAATTGGTTAAGCTAAGCAAATTTAATATCTATGACCGTTGGGGTAAGTTAGTGTTTACAACTACTGATGCTACTAATGAGTGGGATGGCACAATAAATGGTGAGAAAGCAGCAATGGGTGTTTATGTTTATGAAGTGGATGGTTTCTGTAGTTCAGGACGACGAATACGAAAAGAAGGTAACGTTACACTTATACGGTAATATTATAAATTAAGTAATTATATAAAAGGGCTGCCATTGGCAGCCCTTTTAATTTGCCTAATCGAAGGAACTTATTTTTTCATAACTAATCACAATTGCTTTACTGTTGTCTGATAACTTATCAACCCCGACATTTGCACCTAATTAAACGAAAAATCAAAATATACATGAGTAACAGAAGTCTTACAGTAGGAGAGAAGTTTCCTGAATTCAAAAAGATCTCAACAGTATCTATAGAGAAAGGAAAAGAATTTCAAGAGATCAGTAATGAAGACATGAAAGGAAGATGGACCGTGATGTTCTGGTGGCCAAAAGATTTTACTTTTGTATGCCCTACAGAGATTGCAGAATTCAATCAGAGCTTTTCTGAATTTGAAGACAGGGATACATTGCTATTAGGTGCTTCAACAGACAGTGAATTTGTTCACCTGGCATGGAGGAATGACCATGATGATCTGCGTGACCTGAACTTTCCGATGATAGCCGATACGTCAAAAAGCCTGGCAGAAGAGTTAGGCATACTTGAAGGAAATGAAAAAGTAGCCTATCGCGCTACATATATCATAGATCCTGATGGTATTGTACGTTGGTTAAATATTAATGATCTTAAAGTTGGTCGTAATGTTGAGGAGGTAATACGCGTACTGGATGCATTACAAACAGATGAGCTTTGCCCATGCAACTGGAATAAAGGCGAAGAAACACTCTCTAAGCAGTTGGAGGCAGAGACTGCATAATTTACAAGTACTTTATTGACAATAGACAAAATACACCCACTTTGGAATCATAGTGGGTGTGTTTAGTATAAGTACTTCAAAAAAACAGATGATATGTTGACTGATACAGTTAAAAGAATGTTCGCTGATCTTGGTATAGATGAGCATCACAGTAGTTTGTTATTAGAAAAGTTATCGAGCGTAGATGCAAGATACTTGCGAGATTTAAAGTTAAATGTATCAACACTTTTGACAAAAAGTAAAACGCTGAGTCCTAAAGAGTCTTATTTATTGGCGTTAGCAACAGCTGCTAATGATAAATGTGATGTTCTTACAAAGGCATTTGAAGAAAAAAGTGTTGCTGAAGGTGCTACCGATGAGGAAATAGCAGAAACATATGCATGTGTATCTTTACTTAGTTTAAATAATGTATTCTATAGGTTTCGTCATTTTACGAAAGACAATGAATATTATAATTCTACTCCTGCCGGGATCAGGATGAGTGTAATGATGAACCCTGTGTTAGGCAAAGAGTTTTTTGAGTTGATTAGCCTTGCTGTTTCAGCTTTAAATGGTTGCGAACTTTGTGTGTCTTCACATGAAGAATCAGTAAAAAAATTAGGAACTAGTGAAGCACGTGTTTTTGATGCTATTCGCTTGGTTTCAGTAATAAGAAGCCTTATTGTAGTGCTATAGCTGGTTTTCAGGTTCGGTAATTGGGAAAAGGATTGAGAAAGTACTTCCTTTGCCCAGATTACTGTCCAGCTTAACTTTCCCCCCATGAGCATCTACTATAGCTTTTACATAGCTAAGGCCTAAACCAAAGCCTTTTACATCATGTATATTGCCTGTGTGTGCTCTGTAAAACTTCTCAAATACTCGCGCCTGAGTCTCTCTGTTCATACCAATACCATTGTCCTTTATCTTCATCATGAACATATTACCTGTGTTTTTCGTGAATATCTCTATCAGCAGATTTTCCTTAGAGTATTTAATGGCATTGTCAAGCAGGTTAAATACAACATTTGAGAAATGTACTTCATCAGCTTTTATATAGTATTGTTGTGCATCAGTATGCACCTCAATTTTACCGCCTTTGTCCAGTACCTGAAGCAATACATTATCTGCTACTTTTTTAATTATTTCATGCGCATTTAAGACCTGAAGGTTGAGCTTAATGTCCTGTTTCTCTATTCTTGCTGACTGTAGTATCTTCTCTACCTGCTTATTCATTCTCTTATTCTCGTCTTTTATCATGCCGCTGTAGTAGCGTATCTTTTCAGTATCATGTATCACTTTCTCATTAACTAATGCGTCTATAGCCAGGGATATTGTAGCCAGTGGTGTTTTTAACTCATGAGTCATGTTATTGATGAAATCAGATTTTATTTCAGACAACTTCTTTTGGTTGAACATTGTTCTCAATGTCAGGTAAAAGGCAGAGATAATTATGAGTGTGAATAGTATAGAGCCAGCGATATAAAGCCCTAATTTGTTATGAAAGAAATTTTTGTCTTCTTGAATATATAGGTGCAGTGTTTCATAATACATGGCTGCATCGGGCGGTGTTAATAAAATGTCCTTAGTGATGCCATCTTCCCTTCTGTCATACCGTTCAGACTTCATGATAGGCATCTGAAATATATTGGTAACAGCATACTCGTAAGGTTCCTTTATATTATACCTGTTCATGGCTTCATCCACAACAGCTTCTACTTCTTCCTGTGGTATGATCTGGACAGTAAAATTGTGAAGTAAGAGTTTCTGAGTCTCATCATCGATATAACCTATGTAGCCACTGCGGTTCAGGAATATTCTGTTGAGTTTTTGTTTTATCTGCGTTTCAGCGTGTTCATAATCCTGGGCTTTTTGCTGCTGCTTAAGTTGTAGAGAGTTACTGATCCAGGATACTTGTATAAATACAATACCCAGAACCGAAAGTGTGATAAGCACCACTATTAAAGGAAAAACTCTCTTCATTCGCGTAAAATTACATATTAGCAGGTTTCAAAAGCTTTGTATATGAGTTGTTTAACTCTGTTTTAACTGCAAAACACTACTGCACAACAAAATAATCATTTAATGGTATTTAACTTAGTAGCATAATAACATGAAACATGCAACTATTATCATACATCTGTGTTAATTTGTAGTTCAAACATTGACGGTGGAAAATATTATTGAAGTAGAAGGGCTGACCAAATCATTTAAAGGGCATCTTGCTGTTGATGATCTTTCTTTTACTGTTGAACGTGGTGATATTTATGGCTTTCTGGGCGAGAACGGTGCAGGTAAAAGCACTACAATCAGAATGCTTCTTGGTTTGATACATCCGACTCATGGAGATATTTACGTGGATGGTGTAAGCTTTAACAGGAATAGAAAAAAAATTCTGATGAATGTGGGGGCTATGATAGAACGCCCCGATCTTTATAATTATCTCACCGCTTGGAACAATCTTAAGATATTTGCTCAACTAAGTAAAAAGAAGATAAATGAAGAACGCTTTACTGAAGTGTTGGAAACCGTAGGTCTGATTGGTAGGGAGCACGATAAAGTAAAAGCTTACTCCCAGGGAATGAAGCAACGCCTTGGTATTGCTATAGCATTATTACATGACCCGGAAATACTGATACTTGACGAGCCGACCAATGGGCTTGATCCCCAAGGTATAGCAGAAATGAGGGAGCTTATATGGAACCTTGGTACACAGTTAGGCAAAACAGTACTTATATCATCGCACCTGTTGCACGAGGTAGAGCAATTGGCTAATAGAATGCTGATTATTCACAAAGGGAAGAAAGTCTCTGAAGGTAAAGTAAGTGAACTCTTGAATCCTAATGAAACGCTTGTTGAAGTGAGGATGCTACCGGATGACAGGATACTGGAAAAGCTGGAACATAAGGAGTGGGGTAAATACGTTGTAGAAGGTAATTCAGCATCTATAATATTAAAAATGCACCCAAGAAAAATGCCACTGCTAAATAAATATCTTGTAGAAGAAAATGTACATGTATTAGAGCTCAGGTCAAGGCACTCTCTGGAAAAATATTTTTTATCACTAACAAACGAAGCAGATGCTCAGGCTTGAACTTAAAAAAATATTCAGCAGGCCGAGGACGTATATCAGCTTCGGTATCATCACTGCAATTATTTTCATCATCCAACTGGCAATGTATGCAGATGGAAGCAGTTTTGTGGGTTTTGCTTTACAAGGTGTTGGTGAACAGTTTGATATTCAGGGTAATGTGATGAACGGATACCTGGTCACTTATCTTATTTTACAATCCTTACTTGTACAAGTACCATTATTGATAGCATTAGTAGCCGGAGATGTAGTAGCAGGCGAAGCAAATATGGGTACGCTCAGGTTATTACTGACAAAGCCTGTATCTAGGGTTCATGTTATCTGGGTGAAGTATGTATCTAGCCTTGTCTACGCCTTTACTCTTTTATTGTGGCTGGCCATAGTAGGTTTAGGAGCATCGGTACTGATCTTCGGTACAGGAGATATGATCAACCTTAAGAGTGATGCGTTCATCATGTTGCTTGAGGATGATATACTATGGAGATATGTGGCAGCGTTTTGCTTTGCTGCACTGGCTATGGCGACAGTTGCTGCACTGGCAGTGTTTATGTCCGTACTTGCAGATAACTCAGTAGGGCCGATCATCGGTACAATGGGAGTAATAGTTGTATTAACCATATTTACCAACTTAGAGCTGCCATTGTTTAACCTTGTCAAGCCTTATTTATTTACCACTCATATGATAGCGTGGAAAGGTTTTTTTGACGTACCTGTCCCATATGACGCAATTGGTTACTCTGCCATTGTGTTAGTGGCTTATATCATACTATTTATTGTATCAAGTATGGTCATTTTTAATAAAAAAGATATTCTCTCATGAGGTTTGTATGGAGTGTTATATGCTTGTTACTGTTAAGTAGTACAGAGCTGTTTGCTATTAAAGCTGATACAACGGCATCTGTCTTTGAGCAATTGAAAACAAAGCTGGAGAGGATAGAAGACTATACAGCTGATGTAAAGGTGAATATAGATGTTTCATTCATGAAAGTTCCGCCATTGACAGGTAAGCTATATTACAAAGCACCTGATAAAATGAAACTGGAGCGAAAAGGAGGCATTTCAATTTTACCTAAGAAGAATATGAGTTTCACGTTGAATACAGTTTTTCCTGAAGGCGGAGTAACTGTAATTGATGCAGGTGAAGATATGATAGGTGGTAAGCAACTAAAAGTAATAAAAGTTATTCCTGATGATGATAAATCGGACATTATACTCACCAAAGTATGGATAGATGAACAAAGAATTTTGGCATTAAGAACTGAAACTACCACACGCGATGGCGGCACTGTAAAAATGAATCTGGAGTTCGGCAAGTATGCTGACCTTGCATTACCGGATAAAATAACGGTTTTTTTAGATGTGAAGGAGTTTAAAATACCTAAAGGAGTAACAATGGATTATGACGCAGGGCAGACCGTGAGCACTAAAAAAGAAAAAGATGCAAAGCCTAAAAAGGGAGAAATAACCATCAACTATCTTAACTACGAGATAAATAAGGGAATAAGCGATGATATTTTCGCTGAAAATGAGTGATTTTTTATAATCAATTCTTTCACAACATCAAGATATTCATTAGCTTTAAGGGTTAATTAAGGTTAACTATGAAATATACTTTACTCATATTATCTATTGTATTCGTTATTGCAGGTTGTAAGAAACTTGAAGTTCCTGCCACTAAAGAAGATATGCTAAGGGCATCAGAGTGGCAACTGGATACAGGTTGGGTACGTACCATAATCAAGGCTGATGGCGACCAAAACCCTGCTTCGATAGATAAAACAGATCCTTATGTAAAACAAGAGTGTGAGACCGATGATAAGCTGATTTTCAGGGAGAACCACGAAGGAGCGCATATCCCGGGAGAGATGACATGCTCAATAAATGAAACCGCTGAAGTGCAGTTCTCTTGGGGAATCACAGATGCAGGTGAGGGTATGTATATATACGATGCTAAAGAGTTCTTCGGAATAGATGTGAATGCTGAGATATTGGAGTTCTATGAAGATCGTTTCGCATTGCGTTATTCAGAATACAAAAGCAAAGAGATACTGGTTAACGGAAACTCACAGGGTTATGGTACAGATACTACCATATACACCATGTATTTTAAAAAGATGTAGACCGGATAGATATTATATAACCCACCGGTTATGCCGGTGGGTTTTTTATTTTTAACAACCTACAGCAATTTGTAATTTCGCAACCTTATTACAGTATAAGAAATAAAGTATGATCAAGATAACACTACCGGATGGTTCGGTTCGGGAATATGATAAAGGGGTATCTGCTATGGATGTAGCTAAGTCCATCAGCGAGGGATTAGCGCGTCATGTATTGGCTGCAGAAGTGAATGGAGAGGTTTGGGATCTGGCACGCCCAATTAATGAAGATTCTGATGTGAAGCTGTTAAAGTGGGAAGATGACGGGGCAAAATCAACATTCTGGCACTCGTCTGCTCATTTATTAGCAGAGGCCTTAGAAGAGTTGTACCCCGGTGTTAAGCTGGGTATTGGCCCCCCAATTGATAAGGGCTTTTATTATGATATTGATCTGGGTGATCGACAAATAGCAGAAGAAGACCTGGCTAAGATAGAAGCTTCAATGAAAAAGCTATCTAAGGCCAAGAGTGAATATGTTAGAAAAGATATTTCAAAGGCCGATGCTGTAGCATATTATAAGGAAAAAGGGGACGAGTATAAACTTGACTTGCTGGAGAATCTTAATGATGGTGAGATCACGTTTTATACTCAGGGCAACTTTACAGACCTTTGTCGTGGCCCGCATATACCTCATACTGGGCATATCAAGGCGTTTAAGCTAACAAGTATAGCAGGGGCTTACTGGCGTGGTGATGAGAAAAATAAAATGCTTACGCGCATTTATGGTGTGTCCTTCCCGTCTCAAAAAGAGCTGGAAGAGCACCTGCACATGCTTGAAGAGGCTAAAAAACGTGACCACCGCAAGCTGGGTAAGGAATTAGAGTTGTTTGCATTCTCAGAAAAAGTAGGTAGCGGATTGCCATTATGGTTGCCAAAGGGGGCGATGTTACGTGAGCGCTTGCAGCAGTTTTTGCAGCGTGCACAGTTAGAAAGTGGATATGTGCCTGTTATTACCCCGCACATCGGTAGTAAGCAGTTGTATGTAACATCCGGCCATTGGGAGAAATATGGTGAGGATAGCTTCAAGCCTATCACAACACCACAGGAAGGAGAGGAATTCTTATTAAAACCAATGAACTGTCCGCACCACTGTGAGATTTATAAATCACAACCTCGTTCTTATAAAGACCTGCCTGTTCGTTTTGCAGAGTTTGGTACAGTGTATCGTTACGAACAGTCTGGTGAACTGCATGGTTTAACAAGAGTTCGTGGATTTACTCAGGATGATGCCCACCTTTTTTGTCGTCCTGAGCAGGTGAAAGATGAATTCATGAAAGTGATAGACCTTGTGTTGTTTGTGCTTAAATCGCTTGATTTTCCTGAGTTTACAGCTCAGGTTTCTCTACGCGATAAAGAGAACCGCGCAAAGTACATTGGTGATGAAAAGAACTGGGAACTGGCAGAGCAGGCTATTATTGATGCTGCCGATGCTAAAGGCCTTAATTATGTCATTGAATATGGGGAAGCAGCATTCTACGGTCCGAAGTTAGATTTTATGGTTAAAGATGCACTGGGACGTAGTTGGCAACTAGGTACTATACAGGTAGATTATAACCTGCCCGAACGATTCGAGTTGGAATATGTTGACAGTGATAACACACGTAAGCGCCCGGTAATGATTCACAGGGCTCCGTTCGGCTCTATGGAACGATTTGTGGCAGTATTACTAGAACACTGTGGAGGAGACCTGCCATTATGGTTGACTCCCGTACAAGTGAAAATATTGCCTATCAGTGATAAATTCATGGATTACTGTAAGGAAGTACAGCAGGCATTAAAACTGGCAGATATTCGTGCTGAGATAGATGACAGGGCTGAGAAAATAGGCAGGAAAATACGTGATACAGAGCTGAATAAAGTGCCGTATATGCTTATTGTAGGTGAAAAAGAAATGAACGAGCAACAGGTATCAGTACGTATCCATAAAGAGGGCGATAAAGGTTCAATACCATTACAAGAGTTTGTGAATGAGATTACAGAGATCGTTAAAAAACAAATGACAGGCAACAGATCATTGATATCATAAGCATTTTATATAGGTTTATTTGTTATTGATTAAAATAATTACGCTACTTTTGCGTACAATTTTAAAATCACTTAATGCAAAAAAGAGGACGCAGACCAAATTTTAGAAGAAGACAACAAAAAGAACACCGTACAAATGATGAGATCACCGCACAAGAAGTGCGCGTTGTCGGTGAAAATGCAGATGCTGAAGTACACCCTATAAGAGAGGCATTGAGAATGGCTGAAGAGCAGGGCGTAGACCTGGTGGAAATATCGCCTAACGCTAAGCCTCCAGTTTGTCGTCTTATTGATTACAAGAAGTTCCTTTACGAAAAGAAAAAGAAGGAAAAGGAGCAGAAAGCCAAAGCAAAACAGTCTGAGGTTAAAGAAATACGTTTCACTCCAAATACGGATGACCACGATATTGAGTTCAAGACCAAGCATGCAGAAAAATTCCTTACTGACGGTAACAAAGTAAAGTGTTACGTGCAATTTAAGGGGCGTGCCATCATGTTTAAGGACAGAGGTGAGTTATTACTCTTAAAATTTGCTGAAAGACTTGCTGAAGTTGGTACATTGGAGTCTATGCCTAAAATGGAAGGACGTAGAATGATAGCTATTTTCACACCAAAGAAGAAATAGCCACTAAACAATATTTATATTGCTGATAGCAATATTGAATTAAAAAAGATAAAAAAAACATAACCTCGTTTGTAAAATTTAGAAACGGGCGTTACCTTTGTAGTCCAAGCTGATTAGAATAAGTCACATCTAGTGACTCTTATATAAGAAGTTTTCATGGTGATAGGGTTTATAGGGGCTGGCCTGTTCTCGGGCCGGCTTTTTTATTTTTGCTATCTTAGACCTTTAATTCACCACATATGAGGTCTAAAATTCTGACGGGACTTTTTTGTACATTTTTTCCTGTTATAGCTATTGCTCAACCATTGTCGCAATATGTGAACCTGCAGAACCAGTTTATGGTATGGGATAATGGTTTGATACGTAAAATTGATTATCTACCACCATTATTGATCAAAACAGGGCGCAGTACTATCGGGTATATTGATAATGCGCGCTCATTCAAAGTATATCATGGCGGTGGGATGCAGCAAATAAATGCTGGACTCACTAATGAAATACTTATCAGTGATAACCTACTTGCATTTAAGAATAATACTACACTGAGTGTATTTGACAGAGGCGAAGTAAAGCAACTGTCTACTTTTTGTGATAAGTATTATATGGGAGATAGCTTGGTGTTATATTTTGACGGTATCAGGAGTGAATATAATGCTTACTATAACGGCCAGATATACCCGATTGAAGGTTTCTTGGCGTCAGATGCACTAGAAGTAATTAAAGTAACAGATAATATTGCTGCATATGACAACTTTGCCAATCAGTTTAAAATATTCTACAAAGGAGAGATCATTTCCCAGGAAGATTATGCTGTAAACAGTTTTGAAGTAGGTAGAAGTACTGTTGCATATATAGACATCAACCGTTTATTGAAAATATTTCATAAAGGTGAAACTTATGTTGTTGAAGATTTTCCGCCAAACTCTTATCAGGTAGGTGATAATGTAGTAGCATATGTGTCTAATGATGGCTATTTCAAAGTGTTTTATGATAACAGTATTGAAAGTATTGGCTTTTTTACACCGTCAGAGTATCGTGTAATTGATAACATGGTTGCTTTTCGCGATCAAAGTGGCTATTTCAAAGTATTCTACAAGGGTAAAATATATTCACTCGAAAGTTACTATCCTGAAAAATACGTAATGCAGTACCATTCAATTGCTTATGTGAACAGAATAGGTATGCTCCGTTTGTTCAGCATGGGTGAAATATACGATGTTACAAATGCTACTCTTGAAAATTGGGAGCTTACTTATGATGTATTGAAGTATCAGGTGGGTAAAAATATGTTCAGAATATTTTACAAAGGAAGAGAGTTTAACTAATAACACCGCTTGATCATTCGTAGTGAGTGAGTGCGTTTGCGTTGTATCCTGCTGATAATACCTTCCTGGTCTATTTTGTCAATTACGACCTTACCACTCGTGTCTGTTGCGTGTAGTATGTGGCTATCATCAAGTAGTATACCTACATGTGTGATCTTCCCTTCTGAATTATCAAAAAATGCCAGATCGCCTGTTTGTGCATGTTGGAGAAAGTCAACAACATCGCCTTCTTCCGCCTGTTCTCTGGCATCTCGTGGAAATTTTCTGCCGCACATTTTAAAGGCCATTTGTATCAATCCTGAACAATCAATACCTGCAATGCTTCGCCCCCCCCATAAGTATGGTACATTGAGGTAGAAGTGCGCATTATTCACCAGATCGTCTATTGAAAACTCAAGTTCTTTTGTGCTTACTCTTTTGCCTTTGTATTTACCTGCTTCATTCAGAGATATTACACCTGATTTTATGCCAAACAGCTCACTTCCGGCTGGTATCCATTGCACACTTTCTTGAAATTGTAAGTAATTGTTATTGGTGATGGCAAAGTACTTTGCCCCTTTATGATATTCTTTTTCTTTGATTATTGATAGCTGGCTGAGTTTGCACCAACCTATGTATTCATCCCAGTAGCATCTCACTCTTGCCCAGTCGTTATCATTTATTTCCAGTATCTCTGCTCTTTCACCAAAAAGTAATTGATTGGTCATTTCAGTGGAGTGAGAAGGCTCTGCCCTTACGGGTGCCAGTGAACTATTGCAGTAAGCATATGATAAAATCATTGGCAGTATGAGTTTTATCTTCACAAGATAGGGGCTAAATATCTTTTAAGCCAAGATGTTCCGTTTCTCCAACCGAAATCTTTTCTTAATTTAGCACGCTAAGTTATGCCCGACCAATATTAGGTATTTGTTATATATAGGAGAGGCTTTTTGAAGATGGAAAAAAATTACTGGTTTAAAGTAACAGAAAATGGAATCAACAACGATGATAATAGTCGCCGTCGTATCGGTGGTGGCTATCCTTATAGGTATAATTCTCGGTAAACAATTATTTGCAAAAAACACTCAGAAACAAGTAGAAGAAGCAGAAAATCAGGCTAAAAAAATAATAGAAGACGCAAAAGAACACGCAGAAACCTTAAAGGAAAAGAAAAAACTAGAAGCAAAAGAACACTTCCTTCAGCTTAAAAGCGATTTTGACAAGGAAGAGAACAAGCGTAAGCAAAGACTGGCAACTGAAGAGAACAAGTTAAAGCAACAGCAACAGAGTTTTAACGACAAGAATGCTAGCTTACAAAAGCAGGTTAATCAAAACGAACAGCTAAAAGCAGATCTGGAGAAGCAGCTTGAAGTTGTAAGTATTAAGCGTACAGAGTTAGAGCGTCATCGCGAAGAGCAGATCAAAAAGCTGGAGAAAGTAGCTAACCTTTCTGCTGATGAAGCCAAAGCCGAATTAATGGAGGCTGTGAAAGAAGAAGCCCGTACACAAGCAATGGCTCATGTGAAAGAGATTGTAGAAGAAGCTAAGCTTAATGCTACAAAAGAGGCTAAAAAGATCGTTATACAGACCATACAGCGTACTGCGGCTGAACAGACAATAGAAAATGCTATCACAGTTTTCAATCTGGAGACAGATGAGATAAAAGGACAGATAATCGGTCGCGAGGGTCGTAATATCCGTGCTATTGAGGCTGCTACAGGTGTTGACCTTATAATTGACGATACTCCGGAAGCAATAGTGTTAAGTTGTTTCGATCCATTAAGAAGAGAAGTGGCTCGTTTATCGCTACAGCGTCTTGTTCAGGATGGGCGTATACACCCGGCACGTATTGAAGAGGTTGTTGAAAAAACCCGCCGTCAGCTGGATGAGCAGGTTATGGAAATAGGTGAACGTACGATCATTGAATTAGGTATTCACGGTCTTCATAAAGACCTTGTACGTATGGTAGGTAGAATGCGTTTCCGTTCTTCATATGGTCAGAACTTGTTGATGCACTCTAAAGAGACTGCAAACTTATGTGCTACAATGGCTGCAGAGTTAGGACTGGGACAGAAAGTTGCAAAGCTTGCTAAACGTGCGGGGCTCTTACATGATATTGGTAAAGTGCCTGAGGAAGAATCAGAGCTGAGCCACGCATTGCTAGGGGCTAAGATCGCAGAAAAGTCGGGCGAGCATGCTGCGGTTGTAAATGCAATAGGTGCTCACCACGATGAGATGGAAATGACCTATATTATTTCACCTATCGTTCAGGCTTGTGATGCTATAAGCGGTGCTCGTCCTGGTGCTCGACGCGAGATCATGCAGAGCTACCTGCAACGTATTAAAGATCTCGAGGCACTGGCAACAGCGTATGATGGCGTTGAAAAAGCTTATGCTATTCAGGCTGGTCGTGAACTACGTGTGATAGTAGAGGCAGAAAAAGTAGATGATGCGTCAAGTGATAAACTATCATTTGAGATTGCAGATAAGATACAGAAGGAAATGCAATATCCTGGGCAGATAAAAGTGACTGTGATACGTGAATTGCGTGCAGTGAATATTGCACGATAAATGATTTAATTAATTTTTATAAGTGCTGTTGAAAAACAGCACTTTTTTATTTGTAAGAAATGGCAAAAGAAATAAAAGAGTTATTTGATTCCTGGGCAGGAACAGAACGTGGAGAACGCATGGCTACAGGGCATGATGTGTTAGTAAACCATATACTGCATAGCTGGAAAAATGATGATATCGAATCAATTTTGGATGCAGGCTGCGGTAATGGACGTGCATTGTGGTTAGCCAAACAAGAAGGAGCAAAAAAGTTATCAGGTGTAGACCTGAGTGATAAAATGATAGCTGAAGCCCAAAAGAATTTGCCAGAAGCAGATTTGCATGTTGGACCTATGCAAGAGCTGTCGTTTTGGAATGATGATACATTCTCACATATCATTTCTATAGAGGCCATTTATTACCTGACTAATCCTCTTGATGCCTTAAAAGAGCTGTATCGCGTGTTACGCGCCAGTGGAAAAATAGCTGTTGCCATCGACTATTATAAAGAGAGTAAAGGAGTACATGCATGGGGTGATGCTATGCCATTTGATATGCAGTTGTTAAGTGAGCTGGAGTGGGTTGAGTTGTTTAAGCAAGCTGGTTTTGAGGGTGTATCTGCTTCTCGTATATCAAGGTTACATAATGCAAAAACAAAGGAAGAATTCGAACCTTCCGAATTCTTCCCTAACTATGAACTTTATGCGGCCTACATAAAAGATGGTGCCTTGCTTTTAGCTAACTAGCTTATTGTTTGTGTAGTTTAAGCGCACCGGCACTTCGAGGTGAATTTAGGTCTTCAAGTACCAGAACATAAATACCCGGTGTAATATCAACACCTGTATTTAGGCTGTAATGCTGCTTGCCGGAAATTATAGTATTGTATATCGCTTGTCCTGATATATTTATCAAACTAAGTTCATATTGATGATCGTTTTGGGGCATATTATATAAAATGATCTTATTGCCTGAAATACTTCCTTTGAAGGACAGATCCATTAACTCTTTGTTTCCTATATGCAGACTTTCAGAAACCAGATAATAGGCAGCCTGAGTTACGATTGTGCCTGTAGCTGTGGTTGTAGCTGTTGAGTCAAGTTTCAGCAATGGAGTGCTTTTATCGTTGCTATACCAGACATAGCTGCTTCTAATAACTGTCACAGAGTTACCCGATAAAGTACCGGTCATAGAGTCTGTAATATGTACCCTGATGGTATTAGAATACGTTTGGTCAGGTAACCTCAACTCACCGAATGATTCTGATCTGCCGCTAATAATACCGCTTGCAACCCCTGCTACGCCTCCATCAACATCGAAAGTATCTGTAAACGAATTGTTGTAAGTGAATGGTAGTTTCATAATGAGTTTGTTATTAGTACTTTTTATAGTGTCAGGAGGGTTGCTTGTGCTATCAAGAATACCTAATTGAATAACGCCTGTTGTATCATGCTTATAAAAAGTATAAACGTTACCGGCGCCATTGTCTATTACGCGAACTACACTTGCATCGGGGAATGGGGAGCCTGCCATGTTGCCGAAGTATAGCATCTTTATCGAGTCATTGACGGATAGTGTAGTGAAGTCCCATATCTGGTTCGAGCCCATTGTTCCAGGAGGCATATATCCGGCTTTGTTCACTTTTGCGACAATGCCGATATCATACTTTTCTGCTACTAGCGTACTTATCTGTGCGTGGAGTTGAAGGGTAGGGAAGATAACAGCCATACACAGGTAGATGTAAAACTTTTTCATAACCCATAGTTTTTGGTGTTATTATAAAGTTATGAAATATGAATTACATGAAAAATAATATTATATAAGCTGTGCTTTCCGGAATTTGTAGTTACTGTTCGGGTTTTAGTAGTTCAGCAGGTACTTCATAAGTACCTGAAAAGATACAGCCTCTATGTTTAGATCTCATTTCAACAAAAGCCATACGATGCCATAGGTTATCATTTTTATAATCTTCAATGAATTTAACTGTCCTGATGCGTTGTTTTGTCCAACACTCTATACCAAGAATAGTCAAGTTATAGTCCTCTATACGGTTCATTATTGTCTCAAAATCTTCTTCTGAGAAATGCTTGATTGTTGCGGCGTCAAACCCTGTATTCCTGTTTGTTAATCCGGCAAAAATATACTCCTCTAAAAATTGTTCTTCAGTCATCACTCTTATATGGTTAATTGATCTTCCATTTGGTGAGTTTGAATAGACAATACAATGCCAGTACTGACATCAGTATAGCATATTATCATCCAAACTTGAGTAGGTGTGTGAGTGGTGCTTTTGTGCGATTATTTAAAAAGCGAGTGATGTGAAACACAAAAGCAATAATGTGCATGATTTACAAACTCCGTGCCAGAAAAGGCAGGTTAGAGTCCGGGTTAATATATTCATGGTGTTTTGGGTGTTTCTTCTTTTATCTGCGTGGGCTAACCAGTGCTACGATCAGCCCTATAAGCGGTGATACTAACAGACTTATAAGGAAACCGCCCCAAAACCCAATAGCTTTATTTGCAGATAATTTCCCTACCAGATAACAGAGCAATACCCATATAATAATACCAATTGCGTAAGTCATAATTCAAGTATCAGTTTATATTACTAACAAATATAATGATTGAAGGGTTATGTGTTGCTTATTGTCACATATTTCTTTTTCATAATCCCACCAAAATAATGTAAATTTGCGCCTTATTTGACAGGTTTGGAGATAGTCTATGTCGGCTAAATACAAGGAATACAAGAAGTTAGATATGCCTGCTATAGAGCAGGAGATACAGGAGGGTTGGAAAACTCACGATGTTTTTCAAAAAAGCATACAGAACCGCGATGGAAGTGAGTCTTTTGTTTTTTATGAAGGCCCGCCGAGTGCTAATGGTATGCCCGGTATTCACCACGTCATCAGTCGCACCCTTAAAGATCTTGTGTGCAGGTATAAAACCATGCAAGGCTATCAAGTGCAGCGTAAGGCTGGTTGGGATACCCATGGTCTGCCTGTAGAGTTAGGTGTAGAGAAAGAACTAGGCATTACAAAAGAAGATATTGGTAAAAAAATTACCATTGAAGAATATAATAAGCGTTGTCGTGAAGCGGTAATGCGATTTAAAGGAGAGTGGGAGAGTATTACAGAGAAGATGGGTTACTGGGTGGATATGTCTGATCCGTATGTAACCTTTGAAAATGAATACATTGAAACACTTTGGTGGATACTTAAAGAGTTATACAGTAAAGGGTATCTCTACAAAAGTGTCAGTATACAGCCATACAGCCCTGCTGCAGGTACAGGCTTAAGCTCGCATGAGTTGAATATGCCCGGTACATATCAGGATGTGAAAGACACTACTTGTGTTGCGATGTTCAAGGCGGTGAAGAATGACGAGTCGGCTAAGCTTTTTGAAGCAGCAGGTAGTGATGAAGTGTACTTCATGGCATGGACAACCACTCCATGGACATTACCATCTAACTGTGGATTGACGGTAGGTAAGAATATTGATTATGTATTGGTTAAAACCTTCAACCCATATACACACAAGCCAACCAATGTAATTTTAGCTAAAGCGTTACTAGGTAAGTATTTTAAAGAAGAAGGTGAGAATGGCGACTTCGAAGGATATTCTGATGAGGTCAAAATACTGCCTTGGTCTATAATAGCTGAATTTAAAGGAAATGACATAGCAGGCTGCCGCTACGAGCAGTTATTGCCATATGAGGGGAATACCAAAGAAGTAGCTGGTGGTGACCCATGGAGAGTGATCATCGGAGATTTTGTGACTACAGAAGATGGTACTGGTATTGTACACACTGCACCTGCTTTTGGTGCTGATGATTTTAAAGTTGGTAAGCAGAACAATATCGGTATTCTTACCATGGTAGATAAGGAAGGTAAGTTCAACGACTATATGGGTGAATTCAGTGGTCGCTATGTAAAAAACTACAAGAATGATCCTGAATATAAAGATGTTGATGTTGATATTGCTGTGAAGCTCAAGTTGTCAGGCCATGCTTTTAAAGTAGAAAAATACGAACACAGTTATCCGCATTGCTGGAGAACTGATAAACCTATAGTCTATTATCCGCTTGACGCATGGTTCATCAAGACCACTGCGGTAAAGGACAGGATGATAGAATTGAATAAAACTATCAACTGGAAGCCTGCGGCTACCGGTACAGGCCGTTTTGGTAACTGGCTGGAGAATATGGTGGATTGGAACCTGAGTCGTAGCCGTTACTGGGGGACACCATTGCCTATATGGGTAAGTGAAGATGGTACTAAAACTAAGTGTATTGGTAGTATTGAGGAGTTGATGAAGGAACTGAGACATGCTGATAAAGTACTCAATCTGAACCAGGCAGAAGTGTATGATGATGGGGTAGAGGAGCTTGACTTGCATAAGCCGGTAGTTGACCAGTTGGTTTTGGCTACTGAAGATGGTAAGTCAATGTACCGTGAGCCTGATCTGATAGATGTATGGTTTGATAGTGGTGCTATGCCATATGCGCAGTCTCATTACCCTTTTGAGAACAAGAAAAAATTCAAACATAATTACCCGGCAGACTTTATTGCAGAAGGTGTAGACCAGACACGTGGATGGTTCTATACGCTGCATGCAATATCTGTAATGTTATTCGATAATGTTGCTTATAAGAATGTTGTTAGTAACGGACTTGTTCTTGATAAGAACGGCAACAAAATGAGTAAGCGACTGGGGAATGCTGTAGATCCTTTTACAACCATTGACAAATACAGTGCTGATGCGACACGCTGGTATCTTATTACTAATGCTAACCCATGGGAGAGCATTCGTTTTGATGAAGCAGGTATAGTTGAAGTACAGCGCAAGTTTTTTGGTACATTGTACAATACCTACCAGTTCTTTGCTTTGTATGCCAATGTAGATGGCTTCCATTTCAAAGAACGCTATATTCCTATACATGAGCGTCCTGAAATAGATCGTTGGATCATCTCAGAATTACATTCATTAACGCATAAGGTTACTAATTCTTTCGATGATTACGAGCCAACTGCTGCTGCACGAGCTATTGAGTATTTTCTTGACGAGCAGTTAAGCAACTGGTATGTTCGTCTTTGCCGTCGTCGTTTTTGGAAGGGGGAGTATGGCAAGGATAAAATTGCTGCATATCAAACGCTTTATGAATGCCTGGAAACAATGGCATTCCTTATGGCACCGGTAGCTCCGTTCTATGCAGACTGGCTATATAGTAATCTTAATAAAGTAACCCGTCGCTATGAGGCAGAGTCTGTACATCTTGCAGAGTTTCCTCAGATAGATGACAGTGTTGTTGATAAAGACCTGGAAGAGCGTATGCAATTAGCTCAGGAAACATCGTCATTGGTGCTCAGCTTACGCAAAAAGGAAAATATTAAAGTTCGCCAACCACTACAAAAGGTACTGGTGCCTGTATTGAATAAGCACATGCAGGAACAATTACAAAAAGTAGAAGAGCTGGTAAAAAGCGAGGTGAATGTAAAAGAGGTGCAATACCTCACAGATACAGAAGGTTTTATTAAGAAAAAAGTGAAACCTGATTATAAAGCCCTTGGTTCCCGTATGGGACCTAAAATGAAGGCTGTGGCAGCTGCCATAGCCGGTATGGACCAGCAACAGATAGCTGAACTGGAAAAAGAGCAAACATTTGGTTTGAACATTGGCGATGAGATCATTGAGATAAGCATCAACGATGTAGAAGTAATTGCCGAAGATATCCCGGGCTGGTCAGTAGCTAACAAAGAGAATCTTACAGTAGCGTTGGATATTACCATCACAGATGAGCTTCAGAATGAAGGTAATGCACGTGAATTGGTGAACCGTATCCAGAAAATACGCAAAGACAGCGGTTTGGAAGTTACAGACCGCATAGCTGTAAAGGTAGAAGAGTATGAAATATTAAAGTCAGCAATAATAAATTTCAATGATTATATTTGCGCCGAAATTTTGGCTGATAACATTGAAATTGTACCTCAGGTACCGGCGGGTACCGAAATTGAGGTAAATGACATCACTCTCAAAGTGTTAATCTCTAAAAATTAGAAGCTATGGCCACAAAAAAGAAAACGGCAACTAAAAAGGCTGCGACAAAAAAAGCTGCAGCTGCCAAGAAAACTTCAAAAGCCTCAAAGTCTGTGGCGTCCAAAAAGGCTAAAAAAACAACAACCAGGAAGGCGACTCCTGCTAAGAAAGCTGTAAAAAAGGCTGCTCCTAAAAAGAGTACAGCTAAAAAAATAGCGAATAAGAAGGCTACGGTTAAAAAAGCTGCTGCTAAGAAAAGCACTGCAAAAAAAGCTGTAGCTAAGAAAACAACGAAAAAGCAAACTGTCACTAAGAAGAAGGCAGTAGTGAAAAAGGCAACGCCTTCTAAAAAAACAGCTAAAAAGACTACTGCGAAAAAAGCGGTACCTAAGAAAAAAGTAGCTAAGAAGGCAGCGCCGAATAAAAAATCGGTCACAAAAAAATCTAAGGCAACAACAGTGAAAAAGAGCACAACGAAGAAAAAAGCTACAGCAAAGAAAGCAGCACCTGCAAAGAAAACTGTAGCTAAAAAGACCGCTACTAAGAAGACTGTAGCAAAAAAAGCAACAACTACTAAAAAATCTACTGAGAAGAAAGCGACTGCTGCACCTAAGAAGGCGGCAGTTAAGAAAACAGTTGTTAAAAAGCCTACGGCAGCATCTAAAAAGTCTGTAACAAGCGCATCTGCAAGCAAAACGAGCAGGCGCGGACGTGCTGTAGCTGAAAAGAAAAATGTAGTAATAGCTCACCGTAAACTGGAGAATAAAGGAGCTAAGAAGAAAGACAAGGGAGATAAGACCATGATCAATTATCAGCCTGAGTTTACAAGGTCTATCCTTGATGAACCGGTTGAAAAACAGGGCCCTGTTTATCGCTACAGCGATGCAGAATTAAAAGAATTCAGAGACCTGATAAATGGTCGTCTTGACGCTGCACGCAAGGAGCTAAATTATCTGCAAGGGCTCATTACTCGTAAAGATGAGCAAGGTACTGATGACACTGAGAACCGTTATATGAATATGGAAGACGGCAGCGGTGCTATGGAGCGTGAGCAACTGGCCCAATTGGCAAGCCGCCAGATACAGTTCATCAACCACCTGGAAAAGGCAATGGTACGTATCGAGAATAAGACATACGGTATCTGCCGTGTTACAGGCAAACTAATTGAAAAAGCACGTTTGCGTGCAGTACCTCATGCTACACTAAGTATTGAGGCTAAGAAAATGATGTCTGCAAACAGGTAGATAGATTAAACTTTAGAGATAAAAATAGCCGCACATTGTGCGGCTATTTCACTTATAGTAAGTTCAATACTTGGATAAGTAGTATGTTAGTTAGTTCACTAAAAGAATGTTTACACTACGCTGAAGTATATTGAAGGCGATCTCTGCCATAAGGTTTTCCTTGTCGAGTGTTGGGTTTACTTCCGTTATTTCAAAGCAACAAACTTTGTGGTTTTGCATTAATGTTGCCATCAGGTCTTCTGCCTCACGCTCCTTTAAGCCATTTGCAACGGGTGTGCCAGTGCCTCTCGAGATAGAGCTGTCAAGTGAGTCTACATCAAAAGAAACATAAATATCATCACACTCTTTCAAATGAAGGATCGTTTGCCTTACAGTAGCTTCAACCCCTTTTTTCCGTACTTCTTGTACTGGTATGACTTTAATGCCCAGCTTTTTTATTAAGTGCTCTTCTTCTTTCTCATACTCTCTTAAAGCTATAAATACAAGGTCTTCCGGTTCTATTTTCGGGCTTATTTTCCCAAGGTTTTTGATCTGCTCCCACAGAGAAGTTGTTTTTTCATCCGGAGTATGCACCTGACATTCTTTATTATCAGTATTTAATGACGCTGCAAGTGGCATGCCGTGCATATTACCGGAGGGTGTAGTGTATGGTGTGTGTAGGTCGGCATGTGCATCTATCCAGACAACACCTAACTTTCTTTTTGGGTGTGCCATCTTTATACCTGCTATTGTGCCACCGGCAGTACTATGGTCTCCTGCTAATACCACAGGGAATAATCCTGATTTAAGAGTTTTCTCAACTGCTGATGCTACACGCTCATACATGGTATGTATACCTTGTATTCGTTTAGCATATGGAGATTCTATAGGTTCGTACAAAAGCTTATTCTCAGTTTCTACAACCTCTGAAGGGAAGTTGACAAAAAAGCTACTCATGAAATCAAGTGCAGCAACTTTAAGGGCATCAACGCCCAGGCTGGCACCCCTTGTGCCGGCTCCTAATTCCGAACGTACTTCTAATATCTTGATATTTCGCATACTACTTCAAAGATAATATTTATAAGCTCAGGACGATTAGAACGGGTATCCTATAGCGATATTCCAGATGATATTCTTCTGGCGCCATTTGTCATATAATGGCTCCATGTCAGAGAATAACCAGCCTGCTTTTATGTCTTTTTCAGGGTATTCAACAGTTCCTGGTGCTTTTAGTGGTACTGCCCAATCCAGCCTCAGTAAGAATATCCCTGCCACGTCCAGCCTGATGCCGACACCCGCATTTACAGCGAGATCATCGTAAAGTTTGTTGAAGGCAAATTCGCCTCCCGGGTAACTACTTGATGGGTTTGAAAGCCAGATATTTCCCGCATCACCAAATAAAGCTCCGTTAAATAAAAGCATATTGTTGAACAGGTCGAAAATATCAAAACGATATTCGGCATTCATCTCCAGCTTAATGTCACCTGTACGGTCAATAAAGTCCGTATTACCACTAGTATCTACATAGCTTCCCGGCCCCAAAGTGCGTATCCTCCAACCTCGCATACTGTAGGCTCCGCCAACAAAATATTGTTTTATATAAGGTAGTGTGGGCGACTGTCCATAAGGAATTCCAATGCCTCCTGAGAACCTCAAGGCTGTTGTTGAATGTCTCTGTTTTATATAGTGCCTGAGATCAAAATCCAGCTTTAAATATTGAGAATATGCGAAATTTGTGTCAAAATTTGCAATAGCATCTATTCCTGATATCAAGCCACCTGCTTCTTCGATGCCTATCCTTACAAAACTATAATCGTCATACCATTTTGCTTCAGAACTATTATTGTATGTCCATGTAATGTTCTCCCCTTCAATAAATGTTTCCCTGTAACTGTTAAAAAGGAACTCGTTAGTATCTAACCTTTTTTGAAAACCCTCTGATTTATTAAAAACATCAATATCATTAATAAATGCAGGCGTTACCTCCCAGCTTTTAGTGCTTGTTTCCCTCCATTTATATGTAAAGCGGGTAGAAAGGTTGAACAACGAGAAATTATCAACCCTGTCTAGCCTGTTAGCACCACCGGCAAACTCTGTACGTGGTGTATTGCTGATACTATATCTTTTTCTGGATATCGGGAACAGAAACTTAGGGAATTCAATACTTGCATTTGCACCAAAAGTGCGTGTGATGATCTCAAAAACACCATTTGTATCTATCTGGCTTTCTAGCCCTCCGTTTACAGAAAGTGTGAGTAAGTTTGCTCCCTTAGCCAGGTTCCTGTTTCGTAAACTTACAGTCAGTCCTGAGCCTAGTGTGTATGTTGTACCGTTTGATAATTCCCAGTTAGTGCCAAGGTCATACTTGTCACCCGGACTCATGGTGATAAGGCAATTTAACCATCCATCGTTTTCAATACGTGAGGTATCTTCAAAATAATTAATGCGCACAGATTGAAATACACCCAACCTGTTCAGTTCGGTGATTGTCTTGTCATGGTCGCCAAGAGAATAATAAGTTTCCGGTTGTAAGAATAAGTGGTTGTAGATCACCTTTTCTTTTACATAAACATCATGATACTTAAACGTTATACCGTTAATGACCATTTCTGTCATTGTGGAGTCGGTTAGGTCTTCTCTGTCTTTAAAGTCAGGATAAACTGTTACTTCGTTTATACCGTAACGCTTAAATGACCTGCCATCCTCGCTGTTCTGTATTACTACATAAACGTCAAGCGTAGGACGTTCTTTTTCTTTTGCGGTAATGAAGTCTGTAGCATTGTCAATAACACTACCTTTGCTCTTAAGTTGCTCTTTGTTCAGTGTGTCCAGTTCAAAAGTTACGTTCTCGTTAGTAAAAAAGAAATAACCTTTGTCACGCAACAAGTTTACTATCCGCCCTCTTTCTTTTTCTATTAAAGAGGCAGAATAGGGTTTCCCTGTTCGTAGGTGTGTTTCGTAAAATGACTTAGTAATAAACCTGGATATAGAGCTGTCTTTAATGCCTGTAAGGTCAACTCGATTGATCAGGTAATTGATACCTGGTTCTACTTCGTACTCCACAAATGCCTTTTTCTTTTTGAATACGGTAGTGTCTTCTACTGTGGCATAGAAGTATCCCTGATGGAACATGTATGATTTCATGTATTCCTTAGATTGGGATATAGTAGAGCTGTCATATATTACGGGCTTTTCAACTGTGCCTGACTCAACCTGAAAATTGTCAGGATCGTTCTGGTACTTGTCATATCTGAGGTTATATAGCCAGAGTTTGTATTTGAATCCATCAATGAGAAAGGATGAATTTGGCTTTTGTACAACAACACCTTGAAGTTCATCAGTAAGGTCAGATCTGTGTTGTACATACCCGTTCTGCTCTATGTCAACATCATTTTCTGCCAAAAGGTATTCGCCATCTTCCAGATGACGTGTTACATTACAACCTGATGCAATTACCGCAAATACTAATATAATACAGTATATATGTACGTTTATTCTGTGCTTCATGTATCAGCTACGGACAATTAGATTAGTTTTGCTTTATGTTGTCAAAGACGCAAAGTAAGTACATTCGGTCGTTATCACAACAAAAATACCGCAATGAAAATAAGGTGTTCCTTGCAGAGGGAGACAAAATAGCACAGGAATGGTTGAACTCTGAACGGCAAATACAGATGATTGTCGCCGTAGCAGCATGGGTGAGTCAGAATGAGGTTTTAATAAGCAAGCATGCTGAGGCAGAACTGATTGTTGTGTCTGATGATGAATTGAAAAAGGTTAGCTCATTACAAACTGCAAATAATGTGCTGTTGGTAGTTGAGAAAGAAGTAGAGCAAGACATAAATATTAATGATGGCTGGTCTCTTGCATTAGACAGGATACAAGACCCGGGAAATATGGGTACCATTATTCGTATAGCAGATTGGTTTGGTATTAAAAATGTCATTGCTTCCGCTGATAGTGTTGATTTCTACAATCCCAAAGTGGTGCAAGCAGCTATGGGTGGGCATATAAGAATTGGCTTGTACACAAGAGACCTGATGAGGCTTATCAATGATACGGCATTGACTGTGTATGCTGCTACACTTGATGGTGATAGCATATATGCTATTGAGAGCCAGGAAAGTGGTATACTACTGATAGGTAACGAATCTAAAGGTGTTTCTCCGGAATTGATAAAACTGGCTAATAAAAAGATCACAATACCCAGAAAAGGAGGTGCAGAGTCTCTGAATGCGGCCGTATCTACCGGAATATTAGCAGCAATACTTACAGGGCGTTAAAAAAATGGTAAATAGACTGTTGTCTTAAGAATTTGGTATGGCTATTGGGTAATTTTATTGGTAACCAATGCTTGCAGTTATGAAACTTAGGCTTATCGGTATTCTCATATTAGTATTGTCATTATCCAAGGCGATTGCATCACCAGCTGAAAAAAGCATGCTTAAACTCAGGTTAACGACTGGTGAGTTGATGGCAGTGAAAATAGATGACAGGGACTATAACAAGTATGCCCGCTCGTTGACAATAGGTGACCTTCCCAGAGGGTGGCATCGAATAAGAGTATACCATGTAAAGGAGTATAAAGACGGTGGTGCTAATGCAAAGCTGGTATATTCAGGCAGAATAAAAATAAAAAAGGGAGTAATAGCCTATTGTGAAATAGACCCGGGCAGGGGCAGAATGTCTATGAATACACGTGATATTGAAGATGTATTTGTAGGTGACAGCCCGAGATCGAACCCTCCGGATGAACCTGTAACTGCCACCACGGAGTATGTTCCCGGTATATTAACGGATAAAGAATTCACCCAATTGGAACTTAAAGTACAGGAGTTGCCTACCGATGTTAACACCTTGAAGACCATGAAAGCTGACCTGAAGGATAAAAAATATACTACATCTCAGGTGAAGAAAATGACACGCTGGCTGGCTTTTGATGATAGTAAAAAAGACTTCGCGGTTTGGGCATATAGCTCAGTGACGGATAAGGAAAACTATGCTAAAGTTGCAGAAGAGTTTTCACTGGATAATACTAAGAAGGAGTTTCATGAGTTTTTGGCTCAGCAGGATTAGGCTTTTTCTCCAAACCATATAGTCTGTTAAATATCCGCGCTGTTAATATAGCTACCAATATCCCTAATATTCCACCAGCCACTACATCCCCCGGAAAATGCACGCCAACGTATACTTGGGCATATCCAACAGATAGAGCCCATAGAATACCTGCAACCCATATCCATTTAGTGATCTTATTAAAAGTGATGGCAGCAAATATGCCCAAAGCAAAGTGATTAGTAGCATGTGATGACGGGAAGCTATACCCACTACCACACGGCACCAGCAGGTGAACTATATCTTTTATATATGGGTTGTTGCAAGGCCGTAGTCTTATATAATATGGCTTGATAATGCTGGCACTTAAATAGTCGGCCAATGCAAAAGAGAGCAGGAAAAAAACACACCACATCCAACCCTTGCGGCCATAGTTCATGGGCATGAATATCAGTAGGAACAAGTATAAAGGAGCCCATGTCCACTTATTGCGAATGAACGGTATTACTGAATCAAGGAACTCGTTTACCCATTGTGTGTTGAGGTAATACCATGCGGTATAGTCCCAGTATACCAGTATGTCATGTATCTTGTCCCACATACTACTTCTTAAATATCATGATCTGTCTAGGCGAAGTTTTATGATCGTAATCATCAAGAGTATAATTACCGAATGTATCGGTTAATCTCATTTCAGCTGCATCAAATATTCTTATAAAATCTGCCAATTCAAATGCTGAAACACGTTCATCAAAGTGATGTGTCTCACCGTGTGCATCGTTAATAGTGATTTCCTTGATGATGAACCCGCTTTCTACTTTGCGCTTTATATCAAAAGTATGCCCGTTTTTATTAACGATTTCTTCAGATACTAAATTATCTATGATATATTGAGGGTTCAGATAATCTATTACCAGAGTTCCACCTTTTTTTAAACCCTTGGCGAAGGACCTGGCAGCCATGATATTATCCGCGTCATTCCCGAAATATCCAAAGCTTGTGAAGAAATTGAATGAATAGTCAAAATGATTAATGTAAAAAGGGTAGCGCATATCATGCACATGAAAATGAAGATGCTCATTTTCGTGCTTTTTCGCTTTACTGATACTGGCATCAGACAGGTCAATGCCTGTAACATCAAACCCCCGTTCTTCTAACTGTATGCTAAACCTTCCTTCTCCACAAGCAATATCCAGCATTTTACTACCCTTTTTAGGTTGCAGGTAGGCAAGTAATGCATTGATGAAGTCTTCTGCTTCTTGCTCATTTCTTTCAGCATATAGTAATTTATAGTAAGAAGAACTGAACCAGCTTTCGTACCAATCTATTTTCTTCATAAAGACTCAAGATTGGCTCAAAAGTAATCATTAAAAGTCCAGTTTAGGAAACAGCCGGAATAATGATGTATTTTCGCGCATCATTGTACAGATATGGATATTATATCAGATAATAAATGGAAAAAACTGATCATAGTTGGTGATAGGGTATTGATAAAACCATCAAAGCCTGATGAAAAGACAACCAGTGGCTTATACCTGCCACCGGGTGTGCAGGAAAAAGAGAAAGTACAACAAGGGCAGGTGATAAAAACAGGCCCTGGTTTCCCGATACCAGTAGTGTCAGAAGATGATGAGTTTTGGAAAGAACCACAGGAAAAAGTGAAGTACATACCACTTCAGGCACAAGAGGGCGATCTGGCGATATTCCTTGTAAATGGGTCTACAGAGGTGGTATATGAAGGGGAGAAGTACTATATCGTTCCACAGCATAGTATACTCATGTTAGAAAGAGAAGAAGAATTATAAGCACTATTTTAGCAGTCAATTATTTAGTATGAATATCAAGTTGAGACGTTTTTTAGTAGTAAATAGGATGCCTATTGCGATTGTGTTACTTGCCTTAGGTTTCCTGTTGGGTTTTGAAGTAACGTGGTGGCTGGCATGGATACCTATGTTGATAGCTGTGTTGATGATCGTAGCGCATTTTATGATCGGCCCTATGACATTGATACAGAAATATATAGAAGAAGGTGATATAGACGGCGCACAGTATCTTATGGGTAAAGTGAAGAACCCTAAGTGGTTGTACAAGCCGGTTCGCTCATCGTACTATATGCTCCGTGCAAATATCTCTACTATGTCTGAAGACCTGGATTCTGCCGAAGCTGACTTGCGTAAAGGGCTGGAAGCAGGTATGCCTGAGAAAGAATATGAAGGAACAGCCTACTTACAATTAGGGTCTATAGCATTTAAGAAAGGAGATACAAAAGGAGCATATGAGAATATGCGCAAGGCTGTAAAAGCCGGACTGCCTGATAAAGACAGTGAAGCTACTGCGTATTTGCAGTTGTCAGGTATATGTATGCAGCGCAGGGATTTTCGTGCGGCTAAAATGTACTTTAACAAAGCAAAGGCTTGTAAGTCTAAAAACCAGCAAGTGGTAGACCAGATAAAGGAAATGACAAAATACATGGCGCGCATACCGGGATAGTAGGTGTGACTTATTTGCGCAAATCAGCATTAGATGAGGACATTTAGTAATAAGGAAGTAGAAAGTTATTACGATCAGACGGAGATCCACTATCGCCAGTTCTGGAAGTTAGATAAGACGATGGCATTGCACTATGGTATATGGGATGCTACTACTAAAAACCTGTCTGATGCTATGTTGAACACTAATAAGCAATTGATGCTTCGTGCCGGTATCAAAAAAGAACATCGTGTGTTGGATGCTGGCTGTGGTGTAGGTGGTTCATCTATCTATTTAGCTAAAAACTTAGGGTGTAGGGCTACCGGTATTACGCTTAGTAAGAAGCAAACTATTACAGGTGCTGAGTTTGCCATGCGGGATGGAGTAAGTGAATTAGTGGATTTTCAACAGCAGGATTATACGAACACTGATTTTCCTGATAATACGTTTGATATAGCATGGGGCTTAGAAAGTACGTCTACCGCTACCAGTAAACCAGCTCTGTTTAAAGAGATGCACAGAGTACTGAAACCCGGAGGTAAGTTTGCTGTTGGAGACTTTTACAAAACTACTCCTTACGGTATAGATGACGATGCTGATATGAAGATGATGCTCAACGGTTGGGCAATAGCTGATATTGGCACTTTAGATCAGTTTATAAAAGATGGTGAGGAAGCAGGGTTTAAACTGGTGAGCATACAAGACTATACCAAAGACATAAAGAAGTCAGTAAATATCATGTACTATGCTTATTTAGCAGGTGGATGGTATAGCTGGCTATACAATACATTTAATAAGAACACCCGCCCTTTCGCTCGCGACCATTATAAAACAGCAAGAGCTCAATATAAAGCATACAAAAAAGGCTTGTGGTGTTATCATCACATGGCTTTTCAGAAGCAGTAAAACGTACAGACGTAATGAAGACCTTTTCTAATAAAGATGTTGAAAATTATTACGACGAAACAGAAGTGCATTATCGCCAGTTCTGGAAGTTGGATAAGAACATGGGTTTGCATTATGGTGTGTGGGATGAGACGACAAAAAACCTCTCCCAAGCTGTATTGAATGCTAACGAACAACTTCAGTTACTGGGCGATATACAGAAAGAGCATTACGTATTAGATGCAGGATGCGGAGTAGGTGGTTCTTCAATATATCTGGCTAAGAATGTGGGGTGTAAGGCTACAGGCATAACATTGAGTAAAAAGCAAACAGAGACAGCTGCAAAATATGCTGAACGGGAAGGGGTAAGCCACTTAGTTGACTTCCAGCAGCAGGATTATACAAAAACAGATTTCGCTGATAATACATTTGACATTGCCTGGGCTATAGAAAGCATGACCACTGCGCCGAGTAAGGTAGCGTTCTTTAAAGAGATGTGCCGTGTGCTGAAGCCGGGCGGCAGGTTGGTTGTGGCAGACTTTTTTAAGACTCGCCCCTTCAGCCTGGATGATGATAAAGACATGCAGGTGATGTTCAACGGCTGGGCAATAGAAGATATTCAAACTGTCGATCAGTTTAGGGAAGATGGGGAGAATAACGGCTTTAAACTAGTAGGTAAGGTTGACCATACACAAGCAGTAAAGAAGTCTGTTAATACACTATACTACGCATATATGGCTGGTGCATGGTATAGTAAGCTGTATAACTTCTTTAATAAGAATACAGGTGCTTTTGCACGAGATCATTATAAAACGGCACTTGCACAATACAAGTCTTACAAGAAAGGTTTGTGGTGTTATTATAATGTGGCTTTTGAAAAGCTATGATCAGAGTATAGCAATACTCTTACGTACTATTGCTCCCATAGAGTTGCACTTCAGGAATTCATCATTTTCATAATGTTCGGCCAGTTCACTTCTCAGTTGCTCTACTTTTTCAGGTAAGGATATAGTGTCTGTTTCCATTATGTCCAATAATGCTTTAAGACGCTTGCCCGCTGCCTTGCTTCGTCTGGATATCAGCACACGCTCTTCTTTTTGGTATTGCTCTATATTCTCCAATGTCAGGAAATCCTGTACCAGTTTCACGAGGGGGTAGTTCTCTATAAAGAATTGTGGCAGGTACATGTTCTTTCTTCCTTCGTAGGTCTGTTGGTCAAAGTCTATTGCCCGTATCTGGAATTGTACTTCTTCAAAATCGGGGGTGATATCAAAAATATAATTGTAAGAGCGCATATCGCCCAAAAGGCGTACAAAGCATCTTTCATTGAACTTGACAAGTTCCTTAGCTATTCTCACCTTATTATACTCGGGCCTGTTCATGTAGCTTTTAATGAACACATCTCCCGGCACACCCGCAATATGCTCTTCCAGCAGCGTTGTTTCGTCTACAAAAAAGTTGATACGCGAAGGGGAGAGGATATGCTCCAGTTCCAACCCGTATATACGTGAAGCATCCGCTTTTTTTATATAGAAGTAATCGTAGTTGTCGTTCAGGTTGTTCACGATTTTGATACGGAATGGGTTAGAATTACCGAAGGTGCAATAGTCTATACGTTCAACATGTAGATTACGGTGTACACGGACGTAACCTTCTGTTTTCAGAATGGAGTACATTGCTTTCAACCCCTCGTGTATGCGATGGGTATCAGATGGGTTATACAATACACTTAACCATAGGGTATCGTTATCATCTTTGTCCAGTACGGGTATGCCATGGTCAAACTGTGTGAGCTCCTGATATTTGATGGGCAGCCTGGTTTGCCTGTCTCCTTGTTTCAGGTAGTCCATCAGTTCTTCCTTAACAGGGAAGTGCTTCTTCTTTTTCGATATGATCTGCTTCCTTTCTTCTCCGTACATGTTTTATTTTTCCTTCCCTTTATACCCAACCTTATGCCCCTTAGTTGCGAAGTAAAGTATATACAGGTAGCATGGTATCATAATGATATATGCTGTTTGCAGATTAAGCATATCTCCAAGAGCGCCATATAATAATGGTAATACCGCACCCCCTGCTATACCCATAATAAGTAGTGCAGAGCCCTGCTTGGTAAACTTACCCAATCCTTTCAGCGACATGGGCCAAATAGCAGGCCACATAATGGCATGAGCTAGTCCTAACGCGGCAACACAAAAAACCGATGCAATACCTGAAGTGACGAGTATGCCTATAGATAGCACAATGCCTAAAACGGTACAGATACGCAACAGTGTTTCCTGCGACATGTATTTCGGTGTCAGCAACACCCCGAGGAAGTAACCCGCTACCATAAATGTGAGTGTAAGAGAGGTAAAGAACTTGGCCTTATCAATAGGTATGTCAAGGTAAGAGCCGTAACTGATAATAGTATCCCCAGCAATAACTTCTACGCCTACATAAAAGAAGATAGCCAACGCCCCGAGTAACAGGTATGGAAACTGAAATATTGAAGTAGTAGTATGCTCCTCTTTATCGGCATTCTCTTCAGTATCGTCTATATCAGGTAGAGGTGATACTCTTATCAATAGAGCCAGTACAACTAGTGATGACGCTACAACAATATAAGGTGTAATGATACGCTGAGACAGATCGCTTAGTAAAGCTGTTTTAGTGGCTGTATCAACTGCATTTTCAATGTCGATTTTTATAGCATCAATATTACTGAGAAGTATAGATGCAATGATGATCGGTCCCAGTATGCCAGCAGCTTTATTGGCAATGCCCATAATGCTGATACGTTGCGCTGCACTTTCTTCAGGGCCCAATATAGTTACATATGGATTCACAGCTGTTTGTAGTATTGCTAACCCCAGTCCTTGTGTGAACAATCCGGTAAGGAATAATGTGTAATTCCGCTGCATAGCAGCAGGGGTGAAAATCAGACTGCCTGCGGCCATTACCAATAGTCCCAGACTCATGCCTTTCTTAAAGCCTGTTGCATTCAAAATATAAGATGACGGAATGGCCATCACGAAATAGGATATGAAAAATGCAAAGGTGACAAAGTAAGACTGGAAGTTGTTCAGCTCACATACTGTTTTAAGGAATGGTATCAGCGTACCGTTCAGCCAGGTGATGAACCCGAAAATGAAATATAAACAACCTACAAGAAATAATGATGTAGTGTATGAACGTCTGTTATCAGTCTGCATGAAAAATATTTGTAGCCTCTACCAATATACAGCAAATGAGCTATAAACTGTTAGTGCTGAAAAGGGAAGAGTATATTTGTAGTTATGAGTAAGCCTTTTACTATTGGAATTGATATTGGCGGTACAAATACTGCGCTAGGGTTAGTAGATCGTAGAGGTAAGATATTACTACAAGAGAAACTATCTACTACAGCTTACAGTACTGTAGAGGACTATATTAATGCGATTGTAACACAAGTAGAGCAGTTCAGTCAACATTCAGGGGCTGATAATATTACAGGCATAGGTGTAGGCGCTCCTAATGGCAGTTACTATACAGGTGAGATAGTAGAAGCGGTGAACCTGCCTTGGAAAGATGTGATCCCTTTTGCTCGTTTACTTAAAGAGCAAACAGGGTTTGACGTAACACTAACCAACGATGCTAATGCTACTGCAATGGGAGAGATGATGTATGGAGCTGCACGTGGCATGAAAGATTTTGTAGTGGTAACGCTTGGTACAGGTTTGGGTACAGGCTTTGTTGCTAATGGTCAATTGATATACGGCCATGATGGTTTTGCAGGGGAGTTAGGGCATGTGATCGCTGTACGCGATGGCAGGATGTGTGGTTGTGGCAGGAAAGGGTGCTTAGAACGCTATTGTTCTGCCACAGGAATAGTAGCTACGGCGCATGAGTTGTTGGCGGAGCGAGAAGAAGATTCGCTGCTACGAGAAAAAGAACATCTGAAAGCAAAAGACGTAACAGATGCTGCGTTAAAAGGTGATGTACTTGCAAAAGAAATATTCAATTACACAGGAAAGATATTAGGACAAACATTGGCAGATACGGTTGCCATTACTTCACCGAAGGCGATCATTCTTTTTGGTGGACTGGCGCAAGCCGGTGAGCTGATATTTGAACCAGTGAAAAGATATATGGAAGAGAATATGCTGTACTTATATAAAGACAAAGTACAACTGATACCATCTGCATTGCCCGATGCCGATGCCGCAATACTTGGAGCCAGTGCATTGGCATGGTAAATAAAAACCCCGTCTCGGCAAAGCCGGACGGGGTTTTCTCTCGTCACTCCACTATACTTCACTTTTCTTTATCTCCATTTACTACTTGAGCTGTTGTTACTCCTGTTCGGTGTGCTTCTCGAGTTACTCCTTGCAGGTGCAGCACTTCTCTGTGTGCTTCTTGACCTTGCTGGTGCTGCGCTTCGTTGTGGCGCGCTTGAGCGAGAAGGTGCAACACTCCTTTGTGGCCTTGTTTGTGTTTGTGGCCTTACTGTACGTGTATTCCTCTGCGTAGTTTGGCTTCTGTTAACCGCCGGGTTGCTTCTTGCAGGTTGTGTACTACGGCTGCGGTTTACAGATGGGTTAGACCTTGAAGGGCTACGCTGTTGCTGCCATGACTGCTGCCTGCGCTCGGTAATACGCTGCTGTTGTTGTGGTTGGCGTGCAGGTGTTGTCGCTCTGCTGCGTGCAGGTGCAGTGTTTCTTGTAGCCGCAGGCCTTTGTGTATGTGCAGGAGCAGTTGCTGCTCTCTGGTTTCTTGTTGCAGGAGCTGTGGCTCTTTGTGTACGTGCAGGAGCAGTTGTTGCTCTCTGGTTTCCTGTAACAGGAGCCGTAGCCCTTTGTGTGCGTGCAGTACCATTGTTGGTAGTCCCACGTTGAGTGGTAGCCCTGTTGCGTGTAGGTGCAGATTGCCTTACCTGTGCAGTTGTTGCTACACGTTGAGGGCGCTCGTTACCTCTTTTTTGTACTGTAGGTCGGTATATATTAAGTTCATTGCCTTGAACTCTTGTTCTGCCGGGCTGTACACCGGTACGCACACCATATGTTCTAACACGTTGCCCGGTTGCTCTTTGTACTTCATTAGCACGCGGCCCGAATACGTATCTGTTGTTATTATTAATATAGGTGTTGTTAATAATGGTGGTATTGTTGATCACAGTTCTGTTATACTGTATTCCCCTCCAGTATCTCTGGAACCCTCTGTTGTATATATGCTGTTGAGGTACGAAAATCCACCTGTCATAACCACAGTTAAAGGTCGGACTGATAGCAACATTGATACTTACTCCCGGAGCTAATGGAGCCCATCCGTATACACCGCCACCTGTACGCCAGCTTACGTGTGCAGGAGCCCAGGTATTACCAGGTACCCATATCCATCCGTAGTAGTCATCAAATATCCAACTGCCATAGTGGAAGGGAGCCCAACCCCATGAATAGTTAGATACCCATGTGTTACCGTAGTTTGTCATGGCCCAATAGCCATTACTATAATACGGGCGGAAATCTGTACCCACATTCGGGGCCCAGCAATATCCGTAATTACCATAGTTGAACCACTGTCCGTGTGGTTGTAATGTATTGTAGAACATCTGGAACGAAACCTGTGCGCCAGGTTGTGCCAGAGCTTGTTTAGTTGGTGTACCAGCTATAATGAACGCCGCCAAAAGCCATATAACACCCGTTGTTCTGAATAACTTGCTCATAGTCGTTGATTTTGGTACACATAGTATAAACCAATAACAATTCCGACTTCTCACAAGAAACTGTTAAACCCCCTGTTTAAGATATCTTTCACATATTACTGTCCATCGTAGGTGATGCGATATATGCAGTTGGTAAAGTCATCAGATACTAATAATGAACCATCTTCCAGTTGTAGTAGTGCCACAGGGCGTCCCCATGCTTTACCGTTTTGCAGCCAACCTTCGGCAAAGGTTTCATAGCTTATCGCTTTGTTACTATCCAACTTTACTAATGAAACACGGTACCCTATCGGTGTGTCCCTGTTCCATGAGCCATGTTCTGCTATCAGTATCTGGTTTTTATAGTTAGCAGGAAACATGTCACCTGTATAAAACTTGACACCAAGTGATGCTACGTGGGGGCCTAATTTTTGAGCAGGTGGTGTGAATTCACTACAATCATGTTCATTGCCGTAACGAGGGTCTGCTATGTCACCTCCATGGCAGTATGGGTAACCAAAATGCATTCCTGCCTCCGGTGCATGGTTCAATTCATCGGGTGGAATATCATTCCCCATCATATCGCGACCGTTATCGGTAAACCACATTTCATTAGTTGTTGGGTGCCAGGTGAAACCTACTGTATTACGCACACCATGGGCAAATACTTCATGTTCTGATCCATCAGGATTCATTCTGGTGATGGATGCATACTGAGGGTTTCTTTTATGATCATCGCAAATGTTGCATGGTGCACCTACAGGTACATATAATTTACCATCGGGGCCGAATGCTATGTATTTCCATCCATGATGTCCATCACTTGGAAAATTATCACTTACCAACACTTTTGGGGGTGGACTGGTCAGGTTATTATCTATATCATCATACCGCCACACTTTATTTACCTCTGCTACATATAGAGCACCGTCCTTAATAGCTACACCATTAGGCATGTTCATTCCTGATGCAATAGTATATACAGTATCGGCTTTATAGTCATGGTTCTCATCAATGATCGCATATACATTGCCTGCACCACGGCTACCAACAAATAAGGTTCCGTTCTCACTCATCACCATCGATCGTGCATTCTCTACATTATCAGCATATATACTTATATGAAAGCCATCCGGCAGCTTGATGTGCTCTAATAAAGGGTCATCAACTTCGTCCAACGCACTATTAACACATTTAGATGATGTCATTATCGTTAACAGGGCGATAATTAGTGGGATAAATATTTTTCTTTTCATTATTCGCTGTTTTTCAATGCTTTAAAATTAGTCCTTAATGCGGCTTTTCCGGTATAAAAGCTCATTATTTGTTAATCACTTGTTAGCTGGTTGCAAATTCATCGTTAACCGAGCCTGATTTTTTCTCCTGAATGCTCGGCGGTTGCATCTTTGTATTGTCAAACGAACAAACAACAAAAACAAACGACAAATTTTTAAAACAAACATTTCAAACAAACCAACAAAAACAAACAAAATGAAAAAGTTAATCGCAATCGCAGCTCTAGTTTCTTTCGGTTTCGCAGCTCAGGCTCAAAACCAGTCTAATCAGGACGCATCAGCTTCTCAAACAGTTAACCTTGTTATGAGCAACGCTATCGAAATTACTTTCACCGGTAACAGTTCAGCAACAGGTGCTGATGTGAACATCCCATTCACTACAGTTAACCATTATGCAAACGGTGTTGAGTCTGATGCACAGGAGCTTAAAGTACGTTCAAACAAGAATTTTTCAGTAGCAGTAAAGACCAACGCAGCTAACTTTACATATACAGGTAACACTACACCTGCACCGAGCATGCCTGTAAGCGGAGTACTTGCTCTTAAAGTAACTGCTAACGGTACCGGTGGATCAGTAGCTAATCCGTTCTCTACTACATCATATTCAACTCTGACAAGTTCAGATCAGGATCTGATCACTACAGCTGACCGTGGTGGTAACCAGACATTCAGCATCAAGTACAAAGCAACACCGGGTTTTGCATACCCTGCAGGTACTTACGCGGTAGATGTAGTATACACAGCAACACAGGAGTAATTCATCAACTCATCATATAAACTTTTAAGCAGCCCCGTAAGGCTGCTTTTTTTATTTTCTCTTGCTGCCTATCTTCATGCCATGCAACCACTACTATTACTACATGGCGCTATTGGTGCAGCCGATCAGCTTGAAAGTCTAAAACAACAACTCAACGATACCTATAAAGTATACACATTCAATTTCAGTGGGCATGGAGGTAAGACATTTCCTGAGCAATCTTTTTCTATAGAACTGTTTGCAGAAGAAGTACTTTGTTTTATAAACGAAGAGGGGCTGGAAGAGGTGTCCATATTCGGTTATAGTATGGGTGGTTATGTAGCAATGTTATTAGCAAAACAGCATCCTGAGAAAGTGAAACATATAGTAACACTGGCTACAAAATTTCATTGGGATGAACAGACTGCAGCTAAAGAAACCAAAATGTTACAGGCAGATGTTATAGAGGCTAAAGTGCCTAAGTTCGCTGCTACATTAGCAGAACGACATGCCCCTAACGATTGGAAAGAAGTACTAAAGAGAACAGCTGAGATGTTGAACAATATGGGACAGAATAATCCATTGAAGTTGGAAGAATATGCAACTATCAAAACACCTTCTTTGATATTACTTGGTGACAGGGATAAAATGATCACATTAGAAGAAACGATCAATGTTTATAAAACCTTGCCAGATGCACAAATGGGTATGCTTCCGAATACGCATCATCCTATAGAGCAGGTTAATATTGAGGCTTTGTTGTTATATATCAGACAATTTATGAAGTAGGATTATCTGTTACTACCTCTTTCTTACCATACTTTACCAGTTTCAGGTTAGCAACAATGATAATGCTGATAATGACCAGCAAGAACCAAGAGGTTATCTTGCCGGGGTGTACCAGATTCCACTCTTTCGATTGATCAGGGTATTGCCATGCACCGAAGAAGGTCGCAATATTCTCCGCAATCCATATAAATGAACCTGTTAGTAAGAAGGCGACAATGATATTCATTTTATAGCGGTGTTGGTTAACAGCGTATGTTACATAAGTTTTAGGAAAAAGAAATATCAATGATGCAATAAGGTACCACCGAATGTCTATTGTAAAATGATGAAAGAAGAAATTAAGGTATATCATTATTGCAAGAGGATAGGTAATATAGTTCCGGGGCCAGTTGAAAAATTTTAGATCCAGTCTTTGCCATGCCTGACATATGTAACTGGCTACGCTGGCATACATAAAACCACTGTATAAAGGCACTCCTGCTATTTTACTATATGCTTCTTCAGGATAGCTCCATGAGCCTACATGTACTTTGAATAACTCTAAGCCCAACCCTATAATATGAAATAGTGTGATCACTTTCAACTCGTCAATACTTTCCAGTTTGAAGTAGACCATCAGGACTTGAACTAATAAGCATAGAATAAGAATAAGGTCGTAGCGAGGAATAAATGATATATCTACAAGCTTTGAAAAGGCGAGTATCACGAAGATGGCTACCGGGAAAATACAGGATAGAGCTTGCTTATATCCGAATGTAATAAGCTGATGCAGGAAAAACATGTTGTAAATCTATCAACATTCACGTTGCTGTCTTGTTAAACTTATATGAGTATTGACAGAGTGTATGGGTCGTTATGATGCATAACCTTAGCTTTATACTTACAAAAGAATAATTATGGCAAATACAATCACTTCGATAAATCCTGCTACAGGAAAAGAGATAGCTACTTACGATGTAGATGATGAAAAGAAGGTAGAGCGTAAACTCAAGTCTGCCTCAAAAGCTTTTGAAGATTGGCGCAAGTCATCATTCAGAGAGCGTTCTGTAGTATTGAAAAGCATTGCTAAAGAACTAAGAGCCAACAAAAGAAAACTGGCCGAACTGGCAACTGCAGAAATGGGTAAGCCGATTGCTCAAAGCATTGCCGAAGTGCAAAAATGTGCGATGAATCTGGAACACTATGCTAAATATGGTAAAGAGTTTTTAGCAGATGAAACTGTAGAGACAGAAGCTAAAAGGAGTTATGTGTCATATCAACCATTAGGTGTAGTATTGGCTATTATGCCATGGAACTTCCCTTACTGGCAGGTTTTTCGTGCTATGGGGCCGATATTGATGGCAGGTAATACCATGGTATTGAAACATGCGTCAAACGTTACAGGCAGCGCAAGAATGATAGAAAAGATAGTAAGAGATTCTGCTGCACCAAAAGGGCTGTTTCATACATTGGTGGTTCCGGGTAGCGAGGTTGAGCCGATCATCAGGCATGAAACAATTGCAGCAGTTACATTTACAGGCAGCACTGAAGCGGGTAAAAAAGTAGCATCTATTGCAGCATCGGAAGTGAAGAAGCAAGTGCTGGAGTTGGGAGGAAGCGATGCATATATAATTCTGAATGATGCAGATATGGATCTGGCTGTAAAGACTTGTGTCAAAGGCAGGTTAGTAAACTCGGGCCAGAGTTGTGTATGTGCCAAGAGGTTTATTGTAGAGAAGTCGGTAAGAAAAGAGTTTGAAGAGCGTATGGTGGCAGAGATGAAGGCAGCAGCGTATGGCGACCCGATGGATACAAATAACGAAATAGGTCCGCAAGCTAGGAAAGACCTTCGTGATGATCTGCACAAACAAGTGTTTGATAGTGTGACAGCAGGTGCTAAGCTGTTGTGTGGTGGTTACATTCCTGAAGGCGATGGAGCTTACTATCCGCCAACTGTATTAACGAAAGTGAAAAAAGGTATGCCTGCTTACGATGAAGAACTCTTCGGGCCGGTGGCAGCTATTATAGAAGCCAGAGATGAAGCACATGCCATCAAACTGGCCAACGATACAATATATGGCTTAGGTGGTGGCATTTTCTCTAAAAGTGTAAAGCGTGCTGAACAGATTGCTGCTAATGAGATAGAGGCAGGTAATTGCTTTGTAAACGCTTTTGTACATTCTGACCCGCGCTTGCCATTCGGTGGTGTGAAACAGAGTGGTTATGGTCGTGAGTTGAGTGTATATGGTATTCGTGAGTTTACGAATATTAAAACGGTTTTTGTTGGGTAGACTATTGATAAAGGTTGGTCTGCTTTGCTATTGCTTCTTATGTTGCAATGCACAATCTTTACAGGCACAGCAAAAACTGAAGGCTATGTATACATACCTTGCATTAGGCGATTCATACACCATTGGTGAAAAAGTAGAAGCAAAAGATAACTTCCCTCACCAAACTGCAGCATTGCTAAGGCAATCAGGCTTGGAAGTTGCAGACCCTAAGATCATTGCAGTGACAGGGTGGACAACTGATGAGCTGGCCGCCGCTATAGAGAAAGATAATATCACTGAGACCTTTTCTTTTGTTACGCTGTTGATAGGCGTTAATAACCAGTACCGTGAGCGTAGCGTAGAGAATTTCAGGCAGGAGTTTCAGGAGTTATTAAATGATGCGATTGATTTTGCTGCAGGTGAACCTGAGCATGTGTTTGTATTGTCTATACCTGATTGGGGAGTAACACCTTTTGCAGAGGATAGGGACAGGGCGAAAATTGCTAAAGAGATAGATGCGTATAATAAGGCTAAAGAAGAAATAGTAAAAGAGAATAATTGCCATTGGTTGGAGATAACGGAAAGCACAAGAATGCACGGTGCTGACCCTGCTTTTCTGGTTGATGATAATTTACATTACTCAGCTAAAGAGTATGCACTATGGGCAGAGCCATTAGCTAGTATGATAAAAGCCGTGCTACAATAAAGGCTCAGGCTTATATTTTGTTATTTCATTTGAGTTAAAATTATCAAGACCGAAATCTGCTAATTTCATGCCTTCATTAGCTTCTATATATCCAATGATTCCATCTAAAACAAAGTGATACGTGAGTTGCATGCCTTCATAAAAAGGTGCATTTTTAAGATATTCATCTTTATCAATATGCTTTATATAAGTTGCCTTGTCTTTAATCATTGATATGATTTCTAACATTGCTAGTTTATAGTCAGTATTATCCATGAGGTCTTTTAATTAAGAGATTCAAACAATCTATCTATCTTCTCCTTCTTCAATATTTTCTGCCAGGTTTTTCCACTAGCTACCAGCCTGTCACCTACATATGCGGTATAGTCTACTACCACTTCATTTTTATTTACTTCAGTAAGTGTGGCTGTAAAAACTACTTCTTGTCCTAATAGTGCAGGGGAGTGGTGCATAACAGTGATGCCTGTGCCAATGCCTTCCTCACCTTCCTCTTTCATCTCCAATACAAATAGTCTGCCCGCCCATTCTGCATCGCGGGTTAAAGCAAAGGTGGAGTATACCGCATGTACTTCTCCGCTGGCAAATTCGGCTTTGTCAGCTTCTGTTACCTTATGCCTGTATTCTTTTGTGTCACCTATACTAAACGGGTTTACCATACACACAAAATAAGTAAATCCCATCTTCAATTTTCATTAACGTATAGTTCCCTATCTTTGTACATTGTGAAAAGGCTTTTTGTCATACCACTTTTGCTATTGTACATCACCGCTGTTTCAGGTGTGATGATCAACCTGCACTATTGCGGCTCTGTAATTGAGTCCTGGAGCTTGTATACAGATGATGCCGGTTGTGATGGAGATGCTTGTGGCGATGAAAGTGAAGAGAATGATGGTTGCTGTAAGGATGAAGTAGTTATAGTAAAGGTAAATGAGGACCAACAAACAGCATCTCAGTTAGTCCTGAAGTTTACAGAACTATCCGGTACAGCACTTCCTGTATATTTTACTTATAATTTTGCTATTAATAAGCGCTTAAATACTAAGGCGCTAATAGGTAGCCCAAATGCTCCACCCGGACTTTGGGAAGACATTCCTTTATACAAATTACACTCCTCTTATACTTATTACGGTTAATATGACGTTATGCTTATAACTGTCAGTTAATATTTTCTAACCGAAAACCGTAATAAAAATGAAATATCTAACATTAATCATATCATTTCTTCTGCTTGCTGTAGGCGTTAATGCAGATGACAATAAAAAAGACATCGTTACCGAAACCTATATGGTAAGTGGTAACTGCGGCGAATGCAAAGAGCGCATTGAGAAAGCAGCTTATGTAAAAGGCGTTAAGCTTGCCGAATGGGACAAGGAAGAAAAGAAGCTTACTGTTACTTACAAGAAATCAAAAACCTCTGGCGAAGAGATACTGAAAAGTATTGCAGATGCCGGTTACGATTCTGAAAAGATAACAGCCTCGGAAGAAGCATATGCTAAATTGCCTGCCTGCTGTAATTACAGGACAGGTTCTTGCGGAGATTAATAAACGAACATAATGAATTTACAACGTAACATCACTGCTGTGCTGTTACTGCTTGTAGTGCTCATTAGTTCGTTGCAACTATCAGCGCAAGACAGGCAGGCTAGCCTACCGAATAGGCAGGTATACGGCACAGTATTCGAACATACAAAAGGAAAAGATGTACCCATGCCCGGAGTAATAGTAAAAGTGCCCGGGTATAGTATAGGTACACAAACAGATGCAGACGGTACTTATAGATTATCAGTGCCCGAAGCAGCAGATACTATAGTCTTTGAACGAAAAGGCTACGTGACTGAAGCCCATATTCTGGAGAATGGGGTTAACAGTATTTCTACCGTACTCAGCACAATTAAGAAACTGGACGAAGTAGAAATAAAATACAAGAAACGTGGTAATGAAATAGGGTTGATGAGTACCCGTAAAACAGAGATCATCAGTGAGCGAGAATTTCTGAAAGCAGCTTGCTGTAACCTTAGTGAAAGCCTGGAGACAACACCTTCAATTGATGTCGCATTTACAGATGCTGTTTCAGGGTACAGGCAAATACAGATGCTTGGTTTAGCAGGGCCATACACTTTAATTACCAGAGAGAATATACCTGATGTAAGAGGTTTGTCTGCCATTACAGGGCTTACCTACACACCGGGAGACTGGATAGAAGGTATGCAGCTTAGTAAGGGTACGGGTAGTGTGGTAAATGGTTACGAAAGTGTGGCAGGGCAATTGAACATTGAATTGCGTAAACCTTTTGAACCCAAAGAACCGATCTTCAGGTTGAATGTTTATCAGAATGTGCAGGGACGTTCTGAAGTAAATGCAATTGTCAGGCACAAATTCAATGACAGGCTCTCCTCAAATTTATTGTTACATGGTAGTAGCCGATGGCAAAGGGTAGATATGAACAATGACGGTTTTATGGACCAGCCACAAAACACACAATTTGTTGGTATGAACCGTTGGATGTACCATACACCTAAAGGTTTTGAAATGCAGGCTGGTGTAAAAGTTGTATACGTAGACCAGACAGGTGGCCAGCTCGATTTTGAGAAAGGGACAGAGCAGGTTGCAGGTAACCCATGGGGTTTCCGTATGAACACCAAACGCATAGAAGGATTTGCTAAGATCGGTAAAGTATTTCCGCAAAAGAGAGGTACTAGTACAGGCTTACAACTATCGGGTGTACATCACGAACAAGGTGCACTGTATGGTGTACGCAATTACGACGCAGAGCAGAATTCTATCTATGCAAACTGGATATTTCAAACCATACTAGGCAATACAAATCATATTCTGAAAACAGGTGCCAGCACATTAGTAGATAATTACAGTGAAACTTTTCAGGCTACAACCTATACAAGAAATGAAATAGTGCCCGGGGCGTTTGCTGAGTATGCGTATAGCTATCTGACCAAGTTTAGTATTGTAGCAGGCTTACGGGCTGATTATCATAACCTTTTTGGTTTCTTTGCTACACCAAGGTTACATGTGCGATATGCGCCGTTCGAAAATACGGCTATCAGGGGGTCTGTCGGAAGAGCACAACGTACAGCTAATATATTCGCAGAGAATATAGGATACATGGCTAGCACCAGAAACTTTCAAGTGCTGGGTACAGACCCAGCGTTACCATATGGGTTACAACAGGAAGTAGCCTGGAACTATGGCTTAAATCTTACACAAAAGTTTCGCTTGAATTATCGGGATGGTTCTTTCTCTGCTGATTATTATTATACCAATTTTGAGAACCAGATAGTAGTAGATGTAGAGAATCCTAACCTGGTGCACTTTTACAACCTGAACGGTACTTCGTTTGCACATAGCTTGTCAGGCCAGTTAGATTATGAGCCTGTTGTGGGTTTTGATGTTAGGTTGGCGTACCGTTGGTATAATGTACAAACCACCTATAGCGATGTGCAAAAGGTGAAGCCATTAGTCGCTACGCACAGAGCGTTCGTTAATCTTGGATATGAGACGCGTAATGTTTGGCGTTTCGATTATACGATACAATGGATCAGCCCGAAACGTTTGCCCGCATTATATGATAAAGCAGGTGGTATATCACCATCTACTGAGTCGCCTTCGTTTTTCCTGATGAATGCACAGATAAGCAAAACATGGAACGACAGGGTAGAGATATATCTGGGTGGTGAGAACCTGGCTAATTATTTACAGCCATCACCTATCCTTGGTTCTGATAACCCTTTTGGTAATAACTTTGATGCCTCTATGGTATGGGGCCCAGTAATGGGCCGCAATATATATATCGGAGGAAGATTCAAATTCAAATAACAGAAAGGCTGGTTATAACCTGCCTTTCTTATTTTTACTTCATGGATACAGAAAACCTTAGATCATTCTGCCTAAGTCTTCCTGCCACTCAAGAGGCGATTAAATTTGAAGACCACCTGAGTTTTACCGTGGCTGAAAAAATATTCTGCATCACTGGTTTTGGTGATAATGATCCCGTTAGCCTGAAAGTATCTCCTGAAGATTTTGATCTGCTTACAGAGCGTGACGGTATAAAGCAAGCGGCATACTTTGCCAAAAAGCAATGGGTGTCTGTACAAAACAGAAGTGTGTTGCGTAAGAAGGAATGGGAAGAATACCTGCGCAAGTCTTACGATTTAGTTAAGTCGAAGCTTCCGAAAAAAGTACAGAAAGAAATAGATGAACAACAATAAAAAACGCTCCCGATAGGGAGCGTTTTTACTGTGTGTATTTTATAATTGATTATTCAAATTCGCTGTCAGCAATGCCTTGGTTGATAGCTGCTGATTGTACTTTAGCAGGAATTACTTGTCCGCCTGCGTCTATAGTAACACTGTGTGGTAACCAATATCCGGTGCCCGGTATTTCTTTATAATCACCATATACTACAGTAGAAGTGATAGCGCCTTGTGGTGTCTCAGTAGACTCCACCTGCTTCACCAGATAGCCTGTTTTAGTACTGTAATACTCTTTGCTTTTGTTGCCATCGCCACTCTCTACTTCCAGTACATATACTTCTTCGCCATCAATTTCGTCCATACCGGAAAGCGTTCTTTTGATGCCATATTTTTCCGGATGAAGGTCGGCATAAATATCTGCTTCTGCTTTTATCTCTTTTATTTGGTCTTCATTCATAGGCATTTTCTGGCCTTGAGCTTCCATATATCCTTTTTCTCCGTCAAACACCTGCTTTTGTGCAACCATGCCCATTGCCGGTAGTTCTACAAGTTGCTTGTACTTGCCGGGATTTTTCTTCATCTCGGTAAGCTGCAATTCCATTTCCTGGCCACCTGCATCCATTTTGCCTAGCATTACAACCTTTATGTCTTTGATGGCTTTAATATTCTTTTCTCCACCAATGGCTTTAATGTAGCTGTTCATTACTTGTTGTGCAGTAATGCCTTCAGGAGCAGCACTTTGTTTTTTAGGTTCGATCTTATTACCGTAATTGTCGTAGTAGTCAATCTTACCATCAGCATCAAACTTTGTCAGTGTTGCCGCTACTTCGTCAATGCTACCAACAACAACTATGTTAGCTGCAGCAGGGTTGATGTACTTTTTAGAAACGCTAAGTATATCATCTGTAGTCACTGCGCTAAGGTTCTTCAGGTAGTTCTGATAATAATCTTTAGGCATGTTATAACGCTCAATATTAATAGCATACTGAGCAACTGTTTGAGGGTTTTCCAAACCGATAGCAAAACCACCTGACATATAAGAGATCTGGCGGTCAAGATCTTCTTGCGTAACCTTCTCAGTCCTCATACGCTTCATCTCTTTGATGATCTCAGCAACAGAGCTGTCGCTTACTTCGTTACGGCATTTTGCATAAGCTGTAAAACGTCCTTTAACCTGGTCCTGAGAGATAGAAGAGTAAGAACCATAGGTCCAAGCGTGCTCTTCACGAAGGTTAAGGAACAGACGGCCTGTAGAACCACCACCAAGAATAGCATTAGCCACTTTAGCTTTTACAACATCAGGATGTCCGGGCTCAAGGTCTATCGGGTAGGTTACATTGATAACACTTTGTACTGAAGCGTCTCTTGGTACAAATGCAACATTAGCTGTTGTAGGTGCTTTTACTTCAGGGAAGCTTTGCTTAGGAACATCAGCCTTTTGCCATTTTCCGAAATATTTTTCGATAAGTGGTTTGATCTCTTTTACAGTCACATCACCAACTACAGCCATGTAAGCTATGTTAGGGCGGAAGTATGTGTTGTAATGTTCTTTACATTTTGCCAGTGTTACATTATTAACTGTTTCTTCGGTCATTACTTCACCGTAAGGGTGGTCTTTACCAAAGTTCAGAGCTGCTGCAACATTTGAAAGCATATCGTCAGGTTCATTCTCTGAAGCCTTAAGTCCTGATAATGTACGTTTACGGATCTTTTCTACTTCTTCTTCTTTGAAGTCTGCATTCATGGCAACATCGCTCATGAGTGTCAGTAGCTTTTCCTGATGCTTTTTCAGGCTACGTCCGAACATGCCGGTTGCAGACGCATTAAGTGTAGCACCGATATAATCGATCTCTTTGTTCAGTTCATCTTTACTACGCGTTTTAGTACCTGCTGTCATCAGTTCAGACAGAAAAGTAGAGTAGCCGGCCATATCGCCTTCAAGTATACCATCAATATCCATCTGTACGCTGAAAGAAACAATTGGTAGTTTGTGGTTCTCTACTACAAATACTTTCAGCCCGTTGTCTAGTGTAAAGCTTTCTGTTTTACCCAATGTTATCTCGGGTGCCGGCCCCGGTTCAGGGCGTTTGCTGCGGTCCAACTCCTGGGCTATTGCCGGAACTGCCAGTGCTATTGTTAATATGAATGATAATATCTTTTTCATAATGTTGTTATGATTGAAGCTGTTTTAATAATGTTTTGATTAACCTTTCTTTTCTTCAGATTTCGGTAAGTAATAAACTACCAACCTGTTCTGCTTCGTGAAATACTTATTAGCAACACGCTTCAGGTCTTCTTTTGTTAAGCTGGTGTAGTTCTCCAACTCAGTATTGATAAGGTTAGCATCACCAAAGTATGTATGGTAAGTAGCCAGATTCTCTACTATACCCACTACACGCTGGTTTTGAGATACGAAATCGTTCTCTGCCTGATTCATCAGTTTGTTGTACTCATCATCACTGATAGTACCTTGCTTTACTTTCTCTATCTCAGCAAGCATGCCTTCTTCCATTTCTTCAGGGCTTACGCCTGCATTCGTAATACCAAACATGAAAGCAACACCCGGATCTTCGTTAGGTATCATGAACGCGCCTACTGCCAATCCTTTCTGTTGTTTGTCCACCAACTCTTTCTGGAAACGAGAGCTCTGTCCCTGAGAAAGCATTTGTGTTAACAGTTGCAAAGCATACCAGTCTTTAGTACCCATTTTAGGAGTGTGGTAAGCTACTACTACAGCCGGTAGTTGTACGTTGTCGTAGAACTCTACACGCTTCTCTTCAGTCTGTACAGGCTCCACTTCTGTAGGGCGAGGGATAGGCTTAGTGCCTTTAGGTATGCTGCCAAAGTACTTTTCTATCCATTCTTTGGTTTGTTTTACATCTATATCGCCACCTATTGATAGTGTAGCATTGTTAGGCACATAGAATGTTCTGTAGAATTCCATGAATTCAGGTAAGGTAGCCTGATCAATATATTGTGCTTTACCAATAGGCGACCAGCGGTAAGGGTGCACTTCGTAAGCATTCTCGTATACTACGTTCAATATCTGCCCGTATGGAGTGTTGTCATAACGTTGTTTCTTCTCTTCTTTCACCACTTTACGCTGTGTTTCCACACCTACTTCATCGATCTTGGCCTGAAACATACGCTCAGACTCCATCCACAGGGCAAGCTCCAGTTGGTTAGAAGGTAGTACCTCGTAATAGAAAGTACGGTCTTGCGATGTATTAGCGTTCAGCTGACCACCTGCAGACTGCACCATTTTCATGAATTCACCACGGCCGATGTTCTCAGAACCTTCAAACAACAGGTGCTCGAAGAAGTGTGCAAATCCTGTACGTTGCGGGTCCTCATTTTTAGAACCTACATGATACATTACTGATACCGCTACTATCGGGGTAGAGTGGTCTTCGTGGAGGATAACATGTAAACCGTTGTCCAGGTCATATTCCGTAAACTTGATATTGCTGCCGCCTTTTTTGGCAGATGCCTGCGCGACCAAGGCAATACTCAATACAATAGATAAATAAGCTTTAAGCCTCATAAATATGTTTCTTTTGCCGCAAAAATAACCTTTACAGCGGCATTCATGAATTTTCATCAAGATTATTCGCCCTATTTCCCCCGATTTCTCCCCCGTTTATGCATTTTTGCACAAACTTTTCAGGATGATAGATACGGTTTTGTTCGATATGGACGGTGTATTGCTTGATACAGAGCCTCTTTGGGGCAAATGTTTGCTGAATGTGGCAGAGCGGCACAACATACCCATCTCAAGAGACAGGTTCAGGGAGACTACGGGCTTGCATATCAATGAAGTAACCCGCTATTGGAAACAAAAATACCCCTGGGAGGGCAGCACCCCTGAAGAAGTGGCTGATGATGTGCTGGATGAGATAATAGCCTGTTCTAAAGTTGAGGCGACCGTAATGCCGGGTGTTATTGAATCTTTAGAGCTACTGAAAAAGAACGGTTATAAGATAGGTCTGGCATCATCCTCTACCATGCGTATGATAAGTGAATTGATAACTCATTTCAATATCAAAGACTATTTTGATACGGTAACCTCTGCTGATTCGGTAGAAATGGGTAAACCACACCCTGCGGTATTCCTGCTATCTGCAAGTCAGGTAAATTCCAGTCCATTGCAATGTGCAGTTATTGAAGATTCCATTAATGGTATGGTGGCAGCTAAGGCAGCACGTATGAAAGTAATAGTAGTACCTGATGTGTTACATTATCACAAACCCGAGTTTGAACTGGCAGATGCCAAGCTCACCAGCTTGAAAGATTTTGATTTAGGATTGTTGAAGAGGTTGGGGTAGTAAGTATATAAGATTGTAAACTAGGATTCTATATCGGTATAGTTATCTGTTAGGTCTATCCCATTACATCGTTGATAATAGATTTCCTTTTTGCCATCTTTGAATAAATAATATTTTAAAGTGCCCTCGTCTTTAGATAATGTATCCCCAATTTCTATTTTGTCAAAGAAATCTCTGTTATACAATAGTAACTCAAGACCATTATCAAGCTTTACCCATAAGGTTGCCCTATTAGTTTTATCTACATATTTATCAGATACAGTAGTTTTAAATGACATAGGAGCATAGTTGTTAATAAACCACTCTTTACAAGAATAATTTCTATTAAAGATGCAACCGCTGGACGATAGCAATATTATTATATAGAAGACTTGTTTAATTGTTTTTCGCCCATGTTGGTGTTGTTCACCAACATGACTACACCTGCCTTGCTCTCTGCCTGAACAACATATCTGCTGCTACCAATAATAATATAGCAATAGCAAATGCGAGTACAATAGCATAATTGCCGGTTGGAAGTTGGGATAGCGTGAATTGTAGATACCAATCAGGAGATGCAGTGTTGTTTGTATTGCTCCAGTCTGTACTTACCAATAAGGGTACAAGTGCAGCACCAATAACTATAATGAAAAATGCTGCCACACCACGTATACCCCAGTTCAATACTTTGCTGTAAGCAGATCGTTTGCGAGTAGATACTTTCTTCAATACATTATCTGCAAGAGTAGCAGGTGCTTCATGTATTTGCAGGTCGGTAGCTAGTGTGTTATTGAATTGTATAAGCTCCTCATACTGCTGCTTCCACTCGGTATCAGTAGCAATGAGGTGTGCTATACGCTCCGCATCTTCGGGGTTACAATCCCCGTCTATATATGCCCACAATTGTATGTCAATATCTTCCTGCATAGCTGTAATTAAAGTTACGAACTTATCTCAGTCCGCTCATTTCTTTAGCAAAATGTTTGTCCAATATCTCTTTCAGCCTCTTTCTTGCTCTGTACAGTCTCACTTTTACGTTGCTCTTCGTTTGTTCTGTTATCTGCATTATTTCATCAATACTTTGTTCTTGTATGTAAAATAAGGTGATCACGATAGCATCTTCGTTGCTGAGTAAGTTGATCGCCTTATTCAATACCTCTTTCTTCGACTTACTATCCAGTAGCTCATTAGTGCTGTCAACCGTCTCGGTTATCTCTGCTTCATCTTTAATGTCCGGTTTGTTTACTCTCAACCTTGACAGACAGGTGTTTCTTGTTATCGTATATAACCATGTGCTGAATTTACTTTCACTATTATATTTATCCAGCGAGCGGTAGGCTTTTACAAAAGCATCCTGTGCTGCTTCTTCAGCATCTTCCTGTGTTTTTAAGAACTTAAACGCAAGTGTAAAGACAAAATGCTGATACCTTTCTACCAATACTGCATAGGCATTATTATTGCCTTGCAATACCAATTGAATGATAGCCTCATCTTGTAGTTCGTGCATTTATATATTTAGACGCTTTAGTACTAAGGTAGGTTACATCAAAAAAATATTTTTCAGTGTGTAACCAGTTGACTAGCTGTTGCGTCTTATGAAGTGTATATCATTCAATAATTTTAAAAAAAATACCATGGGTGCAGAAGTATTAATGTTTACAGGACTCTTTGCAACAATTTTCGGACTGTACTTTTTACGCAGCCGCGAGAATATGGCCATGATAGAAAGAGGTATCAACCCGAGAAGAAAACAAGCTAACGGCCCCAACCCTTACGCCTATATGAAGTACGCCTTGCTCTTTGCAGGTGCAGGTGTCGGTCTGCTGTTTGCTTATATATTGGATGTGACTTGGTTGCGTGAGTTTACTAAGTGGACTTCCGACAGCGGCAGGGTGCACTACGATGAGAATCCTGCCATATACTTCTCACTACTGGCTATCGGTGGCGGATTAGGTTTGTTCTCTGCTTACAGGATAGAGAAGAAACACTGGAAGCCGAGGGGAAATAATGAGACGGAAGAAAAAGATGTTATCGAATAAATACTATATCAATGTTAAAAAAGTTCAGGTTTGTATTTGCTTTTAGTTGTTAGGTTAACTTTAATTTGACATACAAACCATTAAACATGAAGTATTGCCTACTCTATTGCACTTTATTTGTCTTGTTAAGTGCTTGCGGACAATCGTCTGAGGATAGTTTTTACGTAAAAGGTAAAATTCAAAACCTTCCTGAAAGTACTGATGTCAAACACAAGTTATTATTATTAGAGATTCCCGACTTAATGCAGTTCTATGGAGTGGATATGAAAAGCGTTGTTGATACTGCAGAGATAATCGAAGATGGTTCTTTTGCCTTTACAGATTCTTCTGTAATTAAGGATAGTCTGTTTTACAGGGTTTTGCTGGTAGAGGAAGATAGCAAAGGTCATGTCACGCTTAACCTTGATATGGTGAATGAAAACTATACCATACTTTTTTTGCATGATAACTCTCATATTCAGTTTGAATCCAGTGCAGATCAGTTTAATCATGATTTGTCTTTTGAAAAAGCAGATCATATAAATAAGAGTATAAGGAATGTATATGATATGCAGAAAGAGAATAATGACAAGCTTACAGTTTATGCAAAAGATTTGCGTGCTGCAAGGCAAGACAGCTTGTCTGCTGATGAGATAAATAATATCAAAAAGTTGATGATGGCTTTGTATACAAAAAACGGTGAGTTAGTAAAAAGCTATGCCGATACAGTGTCAGATCCATATTTGTTAATAAATGCAATGCAGGGTTACCCGTTTCTTGAAGATTCAGCTTATGCTCTTAGTTTGTATAACAGGTTGAATACAGCCATCCCAAACTCAGTATACACTACAAGTCTGAATGATATTATTGAAGAGTAATTTTACACATTGCCTATAGGTAGCACTGCACCGAATATTGTTTTGGAAGATACAGAAGGAAGACCTGTGAGTCTTTCAGACTTTCGAGGCAAGTATGTACTCATTGATTTCTGGGCTTCATGGTGTAAACCATGCAGGCAAGAGAACAAAGAAACTGTAAAACCGCTCTATGACAAATATAAGACTGATGATTTTATAGTGCTTAGTATTTCTCTTGACGAGAAAAAAGAAAGCTGGATAAAAGCTATTGAAATGGATAAAATGGATTGGGTGAACATAAGTGATCTGAAAGGATTCTCCTCTCCAGTAGCAAAAGAATACAGAGTCACGGCCATCCCTACTACGTATATGATTGACAAACAGGGCAACATAATAGGTAAGAATATCAGAGGGGATAAACTGGAAAGTTTTGTTGCTGAAAAGATGGGAAACTGATTACTCTTTTTCAAAGACAGCAATAATAACACCGTAGTTACCATCGGTTTGTCTGATGTTCTTTTCAGGGCAGTACATTCGCGATACAAATCCATCTAAGTACAGTGCATTGTTACAACCATTCTGTTTAAAGAAGTTGGCAAATCGGTACAGATTTACTTTTTCTGTTGAAATTGCAAAAAGTATTTTCCCATCAGGCAGTATGCCTACGCCGTTTCTGATATAAATACTCTTTGAGCCTTCATTAAAATGAGTATTGATCTTTCCATCATGTACCAACATAGGTCCTGATTGTGTAGCGTATATTATGTTCTTAAGGTTCTTTACCTCATGTGTTTTGCAAACACCTGCTTGTCTGTTGTTGAGTATATAGAACACACCGTTAGGCTGCATGTAAAAGTTGCCGTAAGCATTTTTAGTTGTGTTAGTTTGTTTAATGGTACGTCCCCTTTCTATATACAAGCCTTGAGGTGATTGGTCTTTCAGGTACATGCCGCCATTCATGGCCATTGCAATATGTTCTCCGTCATTTCCCAGTTGATGTAATAGCTTTCCGATATTACTATATACTTTACCATTTTCATCCTGCCAATACATGTTTACTTCTTGTTGCTTGGCATTGCATATATAACTTATGATTGCATTATCAATGTAAGTCTCTTGAGCAAATAGCTGATTAGAGTAACAGAAAGCTGTTATTATTAATAGACAATATTTTAAGAAATGCTTATTCATCTTTCTTTAACCACTCATCTGTAAAATGCCTGTCGCCTTTATCTTCAGAGAATTTCTTTTGATTGTATGCTTTCGATTGGTTCTTAGGTATCGATAAACTTTCCCAGCCACCTTTTTTCAATAGTTTGGCAGCATATACCATTTGTCCAACGTGATAAGAGTAATGTGCTAACTGTCTGTTGATGGCATCCAGTACACTGTGCCCCTCATTGCGTATATACACGATCATGCCCAGGTCGTTATCGGTAATACTGCCTAAAGCATTAAATAAACATTGCCACCCTTCTTCCCATTTTTGCATCATAGCATCACGTGTTTGCAGGTCGTTCTCAAACTCCGCATCGCGTGCACGCCATTCCTTCTCTCCGTCTGTGGTCAGGAAATCTGTCCACCTGCTAAGCATATTACCCCATAGGTGTTTTACAATTGTAGCTATACTGTTGCTGTCTTCATTTGGTTGTTCGAATAGTAATTCATCGTCCAGTTGCAGCATTGCCTTTTCTCCCAGCGACTTATAATACCTGAATTGCCTGTCTATACTTTTTAAATAGCCTATGTCTGTCATTTCGTAATTGCTTTTTGTTTTCTATAGCCTGTGTTCACCAAGTATACTCCTGAAACGATGGTTACAAATGATAATGCGGTAAACCATGTCAGTCTTTCATCCAATATAAGGTATCCTAAAATTACGGCAACCAGCGGATTGATATAGGCGTACAATGTCACAACACCTACAGGCAATATCTTGAAGGCATACATGTATAAGCTATATGCCAATAACGAACCCACTATTATGAGGTATGCCATAGCATTCATCGCATCCGGATGAAAAGGCTCAAAGTTTTCGTAACTATCCACCAGCGGGCTCAATATCACCAACATCACTCCTCCAAAGAAGAGCTGCATTGCAGAGTTGAACAGTGGGTTTGTTTTTGCTTCTCTATATCTGTTTCTGATACTTCCGTACGCCCAGCTGAATGTGCCAATGTATATGGCTATCATTCCCCAGAGGTAAGCGGGGTTAATAAGGTCGGCGAGGTTATCTCTGAATATGAGTACAACACCAATAAGCGCTATCGCCAGCCCTGCTACTATCTGCTTATTCATTTGCTCATTCTTGTATAGTATCAGGTTTAAGACAACAGCATTCAATGGCATCAGGCAGCATATTAGTGCAGCTACACCACTGGGCACGGTCTTTTCCGCATAAGAGACGATACCGTTGCCCATGGTTATCAGCAGGAACCCTATCAATATATTGTGGAGTATCATCCTCCGGCTGAGGTCTGCCTTTCTGTATAATCCTAAAGCGATCAGCCCCAGAAGTAACCCTCCTATTACCTGCCTGACTCCGGCAAACAGGAAAGCAGGGTAGACCATAACTGCTACTCTTATAGCCAGGTAAGTAGTACCCCAGGCAATGCTCAGGAATGCTACAGACAAATAAGCTTTAGTGGTGTTGTTCATGCTGGTGCAAATATCATTGAAATAATGATAGTGCTCTATAGATAATATGAATGTAGCCTTACAAAATCAGGTTGAAATAAAAGGTTAAAACAGGATATACAGACAGTATTCATGTATCAACAATAGTTATCGTGCAATGTGATTGATGTACCTACATTTACCAACACAATTTAAACAAGATAAAATGAAATTATTCAGTGAATACAAATTGGGAGATGTAACACTCAAAAACAGGGTTGTTATGGCCCCGATGACAAGATCAAGGGCTATTAATAACATTCCTAACGACATCATGGCTCAATACTATGCCATGAGAGCAGATGGTGGCTTGTTGATAACAGAGGGTATTGCTCCTTCCCCAAATGGATTAGGCTACCCTAGAATACCGGGTTTGTTCAACCAGGAACAGGTTGACGGATGGAAGAAAGTAACTGACGCAGTACATGACAATGGTGGTGTTATCAGTGCGCAATTAATGCACACAGGTAGGATAGGACACCCGCTTAACATGCCTGAAGGTGGTGAAGTAGTAGGACCGAGTGCTATTGTAGCAAAAGGACAGATGTATACAGATCAGGAGGGGCCCCAAGATCACCCTACGCCAAGAGAGATGACGCTTGAAGATATTGAGCAGGCACAGAACGAATATGTGAACGCAGCAAAGAATGCTATAGAAGCAGGGTTCGATTTTGTCGAATTGCATGGTGCAAACGGTTATTTAATAGACCAGTTTATTAATCCGGGAGCTAACCAGCGTACTGATGATTATGGTGGCAGTATAGAGAACCGCTCTCGCTTTGCTATAGAAACAGCTAAAAAAGTGGCAGATGCTATCGGTGTTAATAAGACAGCTATCCGCCTGTCTCCGCATGGTGCGTTCAACGATCTGTTCCCGTTTGAAGGTACAGACGAACAGTTTACTTATATCGCTCAAGAATTAGGCAAACTAAATTTAGCATACTTGCATATAGTAGACCATTCTTCAATGGGAGCACCTGAAGTTCCCGAAACATTGAAAGAGGCGATGAAGGCAGGTTTTGGTAACACAATAATTTACAGCGGCGGTTACGATAAGCAGTCTGCAGAAGAAAGGTTACAAAAAGATGATGACCTGGTAGCTTTCGGTAAGCCATATCTGGCAAACCCTGATCTGGTTACTCGCATGGAAAAAGATGCGGAACTGAACCAGCCTGATTTTGATACTTTTTATACCCCGGGCGAAAAAGGATATATAGATTACCCTATGTTGGCACAGAGCAATTAAGTAGTACGTTCATAGTAGTTTTGTACAAGGAGTGGTGCATATGCATCGCTCCTTATTTGTTTATAGTTGTTGCTAAAATAGCGTATATTTGTAATAGATGTGTAGCAATAGTGCTTGTTTAAGTCTATACAATGGAACCCTGAAGATGGCAGGGTAACAATCTGAATAACTCTAAAACATAAATCCATTATAATCAACATAACATCCGGAACATTTTACCCCTCCCCCCTCAGTGGAACATCCCGATAGCTATCGGGACGGAACAAAAAGCATTGTAGTAGGAAAGCTTGGCAGAGCAGAAGAAAAGATCGTCTATCAAGGTCACTTCCGATAATTTTTGAAGCAAAAAGAGGGGGTAACATGAACAAAACTGTAACAATTAAGAAACACCTTAAAACATAACCTCATGAAAACCAACAAACAAATACCGGAACAACTTAGGGGTACCCTCTGGTGGAACAAAATGGAACATTTTAAGGAATGAAATAAGAGCTTAATATAGCACAATAATATATATGGCAGCTGTGTATATCTACAATAAATTTTCAATGAATTAAAAGCGTTCGTTTAGTACCTTTGCGCTACCCAGATATTATAGGAACGTTAAGAAATGTTGAGGGAACAGTCTATAAAAGCAAAAATACCAGTTCTATTAGTAGGTCGCTTTAAGGATTACAGCCAACTGCTGAAGCCTAATCTCAGCTTTATGGTGGTATTCTCAAGTGTCATTGGTTACTTGTTAGCGCCGGGCATTGCATTCGATTGGGTGAATGTATTAGTTCTGTTTGGAGGCGGTATTCTGGTTACCGGCGGTGCAAATACGATCAACCAGATATTAGAGCGCGAAGGTGATAAGCTGATGCAGCGTACTATGAACCGTCCTATCCCTGACGGCCGCCTTGGCACTACAGAAGCCTGGATACTGGCTGTTGTAGCAGGTGTTTCAGGGGCTCTTTTACTCGCTACTTTTTTCAATCCGCTTGCAGGGTTATTGAGTTTCATATCTCTATTGCTATATGGTTTTGCATACACACCAATGAAGCGTGTGCATCCTGTAGCTGTTTTGATAGGCGCAATTCCGGGAGCTATGCCGCCGCTATTAGGTTGGGTAGCTGCTACAGGTAGCCTCGGCTTAGGTGGTTGGGTGTTGTTTCTGATACAGTTCTTCTGGCAATTCCCTCACTACTGGGCTATTGGCTGGGTTGGATATGACGAGTACAAAAAAGCAGGCATCAGTATGTTGCCATCGCAGGAGCGTAGCTCTAAATTTACGGCCATACAATGCATGTTCTACAGCATAGTATTGATACCTATCTCACTTATACCGAGGTATATGGGTATAACTGATAACATAGGTATGATGGTGATGATGGGTTGCGGCGTATTGTACTTTGCAGCCACAGTGGTATTTTTTATTAAAAACGATTACAGATCGGCGAAGAGAGTAATGTTCGCTTCTTTTATATACCTGCCAACAGTTTTACTGGCATTGTTGTTTGATAAGATATAATAAGAGATGGATAGCGTAATGGAACAACAAAGAAGGAGGATACACCCGCACAAATTCAACCTTTATCTAGGCATAGGTAGCATTGTGATGATGTTTGCAGGGTTGACCAGTGCATACATTGTAGCTAAGGCACATGGTACGTGGGCTACTATTATTATGCCTTGGGAGTTTTATGCTTCTACAGCAGCAATAGTTCTTAGTAGTATTACAGTACACCTAGGCGTAAAGGCATTCAAAAACCGCGAAATGCCTAAATACAAAATGCTCATCACAGCAACACTTATTTTAGGGTTGTTATTTGCGGCGTTACAGGGTGTGGGTTTCTGGCATTTATTTAATGGTGGTGTAAGGATGAATGGCACACGTAGTGAATCATTCATATATATCATACCAGGGTTACACTTAGCCCATATGATAGGTGGGATTTTTGCTTTAATAATTGTATTTTTCCGTGCCTTTAGAACACGGGTAAAAGTATATAATGCTACAGGGCTGGAAATAGCAGCTATTTACTGGCACTTTGTAGATATATTGTGGATTTATTTATTTGTGTTCTTTCTGGCAAATCAATAAAATAGTTGCGAAATTCGCAGCCGGATTGACAAAACTGTAATATTTATTATTTCTATCTATGGCAAACGCTTCTGCAAGTACGCTTGAAACCGGAAAAGCCTGGGGTGGTGGACGCTCCCCTTTTAATGTTAGTTATGGCAAGATGATGATGTGGTTCTTCTTGTTATCTGATGCTTTTACATTCGGAGCATTCCTTATCTCTTACGGTACAAAACGTTTCTTCAGTGCAGTATGGCCGGATCCTAACATGGTATTCCATGCGTTCCCTTTTGCAGGGCACGGTGCTGATCTGCCTTTAGTATTCGTGAGTTTGATGACCTTCATACTCATCATGAGTTCTGTTACAATGGTATTGGCGGTACATGCCGGTCACTATGGCGACAGACAAGGTGTTATCAAGTGGATGCTATGGACGATTGTTGGCGGTATATGTTTCCTTGCATGTCAGGCTTGGGAGTGGACGCACCTGGCACACCTTACCGGTGGCCTTTGGGGTACTTTCACTGATGGTACTGCTCCTAAAGCATTGTATGAAGGATATTACAATGTTAATTCAGAAGCCTTCCAGGCAGCAACACCTGCACAGTTATCAGAAGCAACGCATAACTTCTATAATTTCTTCTTTACCATAACAGGTTTCCACGGTTTCCACGTATTAAGTGGTGTGGCATTCCTGATATTGATACTGATAAACACTATTAACGGTACTTACGATAACAGAGGACATTATGAAATGGTAGAGAAGGTAGGCCTGTACTGGCACTTTGTAGACCTTGTATGGGTATTCGTATTTACCTGTTTCTATCTTTTATAATAAACTACTATTCAATAATAAAATAACTCATAATACAAATGTCACACGGTCATAGCAGCAACGATCCTCAAGCATTATACGAAGGCGACCAGTCTAAGCTTTATTCTGGTGTAATGGCACACCACGATGATATTAAATCAGATGTAAGTAAGAAGCAGATAGGCCGCATCTGGAAAGTTTTCTGGATATTACTAGTCGTTACTATTGTAGAAGTAGGTATGGGTATGTTCTTCAGCTACTCAATGAATCGTGGAGTTCTGAATGCACTATTCCTTATCCTGACAATGTTCAAAGCAGGCTATATCGTTGCGGTATTTATGCACCTGGGCGATGAGTTTAAGAACTTTATTCTCATAGTGCTGATACCTTTAGCGTTATTTGTATGGTTCATAATAGCATTCCTTGCTGATGGTGGTTTCTGGTTGGAAATGAACATGACAACCCCGGTTAGATAACTACAAGGTTTGTTGAAGAATGTAAAGTGATGTCTGATAAAAAGAATAACAAAAGACTAAGATTATTAGGTGGGTTAGCGGTAGCAATTTTGCTACCGTTATCTTTTTATATAATAGCCAAGATGTTGGCTAAAGATGAGTTGAAACTGCCGGATTATTATGTGGTAGTAGGTTTAGATACTGTTGAAGATGGTGGAAAGGTAAGTTATGATACTGTATATAATCAGGTTGATGATATTGAACTGGTTAACCAACTGGGGGATACTGTATACTTAAATAAAGATCTTAAAGATAAGATCGTTGTAGTCAACTTCTTCTTTACATCATGTAAAACTATATGCCCTGATCTGACATCTAACCTTACTTTATTACAGCAGGCTTTTAAGAAGAACGATACTACTGTTCATATTGTATCGATAAGTGTAGATCCTGAGCATGATACAGTCGAGGCATTAAGAGAATATGCTGACAGATATAAGGTGAATCATGATCATTGGTGGTTCTTAACAGGCGACAAGGAAAAGGTATACAACCTTGCACGTAATGAATTACGTTTAGTAACAGGTGAAGAGGGTAGCGGTATAGAAGAATTTGTTCATAGTCAAAAGCTCGTTTTGCTGGATAAAGAAAGGTATATACGCGGCTATTATAACGGGTTAGATACAGCTGAGTTGAAGTATTGTGCAGATGATATAATCTGGTTGACATTGGAGAAAAAGCGTAAGAAAAGAAAATAAGTAGCTACAAATAAATAGAATATGTTGAGTCCGGTTTTAAAACAGAATGATAAGCAAGCTAGGCTTTTGATACTCACAGTATCGTTCGTGGTATTTGCTGCTGTGGTAATATTGTCAAGAGTGCAGTTGGACGTAGACCTGGGTTTTGATGTGCACGTCTTTGCAATGATCAATGCAGTTATTAATTCATTGGTATCGCTCCTTTTAGTTGCAGGTTTGGTCGCTGTAAGGAAGAAAAAGTTTGTACAGCATAAGAATATAATGTTTGCAGCTATTATCCTGTCTGTATTATTTCTTGTATCATATATAGCGCACCATCTTTTGGCCGGAGACACTATTTATGGTGGTGAGGGAGCGATAAGGTATGTTTACTACTTCATATTAATTACACATATTATTCTGGCAGCTGTTATACTCCCATTTATATTGTTTACTGCATATCGCTCATTGACAGGACAATACGATAAGCATAAAAAACTGGCTAAATATACCTGGCCGTTGTGGTTGTATGTAAGCATCACAGGTGTAGCAGTTTACCTCTTTATTTCACCTTATTATTAATACAAAAGTGGCTGCAAAACATTAAATTTGTATAGCTATGAAGAAGTTGTTGATTGTATTGATGTTGAGTTGCATAGCTCCTGCAGCATATGCACAAGGTTGTTCATTGTGTACAAAGACCGCCGGAGAGTTGGATGATAAAAGTGCTAAAGGGTTGAATAACGGCATATTGTACCTTGCAGCATTGCCAATGACCATATTGGGTACTATCGGTTTTATGTGGTGGAAGAGTAACCGAAATACGACAGAACAATAATTGTTTAACAAATAATACTTACAGATGAAAAGGTCACTATTCATGGTAGTCTGTATGACTGTCGTTTCCATTGCGGGACTATCTTGTAAAGGAACAATTGTAAAAGGGGAAGGAGAGATCACCTCTCAAAACAAGACAGTAGGTGACTTCAATGGAGTCCGTATTGACCTTTTGTCAAATGTTGAGATAGAAGTACAGGAAGGAGCATCTCCATCCCTGGAAATAAAGACACATAATAACATCCACGAACACATTATTACCGAGGTGAGTAATGGGAAATTAAGGGTGTACACACAGGACATTATTTTAAGAAAGTCTGATATTACCGTACTCATTACTACTCCCGACTTAACGACGTTGGAGCTTAACGGCGCTACAGATGCTGAAGTGAAAGGTATTGTAAGAGGTGAGACCTTTACATTAGATATTTCCGGAGCATCAGAAGTGATGATAGATGAAGTGAAAGTAGGTACATTCGATGCTGACATGTCCGGGGCATCAGAACTGGATATTAAAAGAGGAGTTGCAGAGAACTTTGTACTTGACGTTTCAGGAGCTGCCGAAATAGAAGCGATAGGTATGAAATGCAATAACGCAAAAGTTGATGTGTCGGGTGCTGGTGAAGTAGCGGTATATGTAACTGATAAGCTGGACGTTGATATAGCCGGAGCAGGTACGGTTGACTATAAAGGCAAGCCGGAGATAAGATCCGATATAGCTGGTGCCGGTGACCTTAGGGACCGTAATTGATAGCATCAATTATTTTACTCTTTTTTAGTAAATTGTATGTACTAAAAATGTGCATATGATCTTGAAGAAAATTTTCCTCACGCTTTTTGCTGTTCTATTTGTAAGTGCATATTCCATTGCACAGACAGATCCCATAGTCGGTACATGGTTTAACGAAGAAAAAACTGCAAAAGTCAGGATATATAAGGCTACTAACGGAAAGTTTTATGGGAAAATAGTTTGGTTACAAACACCTGAAAAGGACGGTAAACCACGTGTTGATGAAAATAATCCTGATAAAGATAAAAGGAATGAACCGCTGGATGGTTTAGTAATTCTTAAAGGGTTTGAAAAAGATGGTGATGATGAGTATGATGATGGTACTATATACGACCCTAAAAACGGTAAGACCTATTCATGTATCATTACCCATAAAGGAGATAAGCTGGATGTAAGAGGATACGTAGGTTTCTCCTGGATAGGGCGTACAACTGAATGGACAAAAGCTGACTGATAATTATTGAGCAGCAAATACCTGAGTCCAGTAATTGCCGCTGGTAGCAACACCCATCTCTTTAAAGTCAGGATCCATAATATTCTCACAATGCCCGGGGCTTTCCAGCCAGGCTTGTATCACTTCCTCTTCAGTAGCATATCCTGATGCTATGTTCTCACCATAAGTAGTCCAGCTATACCCTTCATTAGATATTCTTTCTCCTGCATTTGAGTTGCCTGCACCGGTATGTGAGAAATTTCCGGTACTGTTCATATGGTCGCTATGTTTCTGTGCTGCATTTTGCAATTGTGTGTTCCAAGTTACGGCATTGGTAGAAGGAAAGTAGTCGTTACCACATTGATATCCTGATGCGCGCGCATTGTTCACCAGTTCCAATAGGCGAGCTTGTTCAGGAGTAACAGGCGCATTTACCGCTGTGCCGTTACCTGTATTGGAATCAGGCGTATTTGTCTTTGTGCAGGAAACGAATGTAATTGCCAGCAAGCATATGGTAAGAAAATTTCTGATAAACATAGTTGTAAAATGTTCATTTAAATTACATCATCAATCTTATAAAGAACGTTAAAGCTGTTTGTGTGTTCTTTATTATTTTCATGTTCTAACTTAAGACTATGTCTGTAAAAATAATAAATGGATATCCTTTTGTAAGCTATACAAAAGAAACATATGCTATAGATGAGGTAGTGAGCCGTTCTGCCGACTTCCATCGGTGGATGGATAAACGGCGTAGTGTACGTGACTTTTCAGACAAAGCGGTACCTAAAGAAGTAATAGAGCAACTGATACTCAGTGCATCAACGGCACCTTCAGGAGCACATAAGCAACCCTGGACATTCTGTGCGGTAAGCAATCAGGAGCTAAAGAAAAAGATACGTATTGCTGCTGAAGAAGAAGAGTATGAGAGCTACAATAACCGTATGCCTGAAGAATGGTTGGCAGATCTGCGCCCGTTGCAAACCGATTGGCATAAGGAGTTTTTAGAGATTGCTCCCTGGTTGATCATTGTTTTTAAAAAGATATATGAACCTTTTGATGGTAAAAAGAAGAATAACTACTATGTACAGGAAAGTGTTGGTCTGGCATGTGGGTTTCTTTTAACGGCTATACATAATGCTGGTTTAGTCGGCCTTACACATACACCCAGCCCGATGAATTTCCTTACTGAGATATTGGGGAGACCTGCACATGAGAAACCTTTCCTGTTAATACCTGTTGGTTACCCGGCTGATGAATGTTTTGTGCCTCAGCTGGAGCGGAAAAAACTGGAAGAAGTATCGGTATTCTATGAATAAAGAAGGGCTGCAATTGCAGCCCTTCTTTATTCAAGTCTTGTTAAGCTCTAATCTGCCCATGACGGACCATCATTTGAGGGTGCGCCATCAAGGCCTGGTATTGCTTTCTCTTCATAAACACTGATCTTGCTTTGCTTAGAGCAAGGTACTGCCATATATGAGTAATAAAGGCTACCGTCACGGAACACCCATACGAACCACTTATTGTCTTTATAGAGGTTTTGTTGAACCGTGTTTGGGTTTCCGTAATCTTTTAATTTGTATACATAAGTATAGTAAGCAGGGAAATCTTCTATTCCTTCATGGTTTTGCAGCATTACCCTTATTATCTCACTCTCATCGGCGCGGGCTGCCCAACCAGATACAGGACCCTTAAGCAGATCGCCGGTATATTTTTTTGCTGCTTTCCTGAACAAAGCCAGGTCTGTAAAGTATACTTCAATGTTACTTTTCTTCATTACAGGGTCGTCAATAGAAACGGAGTACAGGCATTGGCCTGCAGCCTCGTTGGTCTTTATCGGATCCATGTTCAGGTATTGCAGTGCTCCTGCAAATTCGGGATCACTGGCGGCCTTCATACGCGTATAGTCGTATAGACTAAGGTATGCTTCATCAATAATGGCTTCCACAATATCATTTCCCCAGTTCTCATCTATCACTTTAAGTACAGGTGCTGTTATTTCGTACAGCCTTAATCTGTGACCATCGTCATTAGATAACCTGCTCATATGCCTTACATTAGCATACAGTGTTTTAATAGCTGGTACATATTTTCCATATCCATACATTGCTGCTTTGTTATCAAGCTCTGCCAGTTTGCCCATATGCTTGATAAAGTCAGGGCGAGAGACAAAGCGTGTTAATGATGCCCTGTTAAAGCTGTCAAAAGCTTGTAGCCTTTGGTAAAATATATTACCTGTAGATGTAGGTGTGTAACTCTCTTCCTGTTGTTGAACGCTAAAAGAGTTGTTACTGTATTGATAGTCTACCTTTTCCTGCTGTGCAAAAGCAGCAGTTGATCCAATAGTTAATGCGATTAGAAGTATCTTGCTTTTCATAAGTAGGAATTTGCCCTGAGCGTTGATTATAAATCTAAAATATAAAAATTGAATACATTTTTATACGGAACAGTAAAATAATATTGGCATAAACGCATTGATAATATGATAAGAAAGGTGAATATATCAGATGGTTTGTCTCAAATAAGCGAACATTGGGATCCACACATTGCAGGTGCATTAAATGGACAGCATGTTAAACTGGCAAAGCTTAAAGGGGAGTTTGTATGGCATAAACACGATGACGAAGATGAGTTGTTTTACATAATATCAGGTGAATTGACAATAGAACTCAGAGATGATACGCTAACCTTGAAAGAAGGAGAGTTTGTTATTATACCCAGAGGGGTTGAGCATAAACCCATTGCAAAAGAAGAAGTACATGTTATGCTTTTTGAACCTGACACGACAATTAACACCGGAGACAAAGAAAGCGAGCTGACACGCCGCAACTTGAAGCAGCTGTAGTCATTTTTCTACTCTTCAAAACTTTCTTAATCAACGATATATCTGGTCTGAAAGTGAACCTGAGACAGAGGTGTTTCATGCCAAAATTAAGGTCTTTATTGTCATTATAGTGCATGTTATGTGACTGTATTATATATTTATTAGAAAAATAATATTATGGTAGAGTTCAACTTGTTAGTAACAGCATTGGCAGCACTTATTCCATTAGTTGTTGGCGCGATCTGGTATAATCCTAAGGTATTCGGTACTGTATGGATAAAGAGTACAGGGCTTAGCGAGGAGCAATTAAGGCAGGCCAATATGGCTAAAATATTTATACTGACTTATATAGTAAGCCTCCTTGTTGCATTTGAATTGAACAGCATTGTTATTCACCAGTTTGGTGCTCAGTCTATGTTATTTCCTGATGTTATGACGGAAGGGACAGATGCTTATAAGACAGGGCAAATGCTTATGGAACAGTATGGGAATAATTTCCGCACTTTCAAACATGGTGTTATGCATGGTAGTATAGCAGGTTTATTTCTCGCATTGCCTATCATAACTATAATAGGTTTGTTTGAGCGTAAGAGTGCAAAATACATCTTTGTACATGCAGGCTATTGGATCCTTTGCCTGGGATTGATGGGTGGAGTTATCTGCCAGTTCGCTTAATAGATATAAGGTATTAACCTCCAGCTGTTGTTCATGTAGTTCTTGTATTCAGGGAACTTTTTGAGCAACAGCTTTTCTTCATAATTGAGTTTTATTATTAAAACAACAATTAGTAAAACAGCTGCGATTAAGCGATATAATGTGTATTGCATATGTACAGTACCAATAGCGAAAAGTATGACACTTGTATACATAGGGTGGCGGATAACTTTATAAGAGCCACTATTGACCAACGTAGAGCCCTTTACAGGTTCAGGCATAATGCTGAACTTGCTTTTGCGAACTGATATGATAGCCCATGTTCCAAGTAAACATGCTATAATAATGAGAATGAAACCAAGAGGTCGGGTATATATATCTAGATCAATAAGTAAAAATACAATGAATAATATCTGTAGTAAAACTAATATCACAGATAGTGCACGCTTCATCGTTACTTATTATCGGTCTTCTGATCCTTGTTTCTGTTATTCCTGCTGCGGTTAGGTTTATTGTTACTTTTATTACCACCTCCCTGATTCTGAGGTTTGTTACCCTGTTGGTTCTTAGGCCTGTTCTGTGATTTATTTGATGGTCTGTTGCCTTGTGCTTGTTTTTGGTTTGGGTTTTGATTGCCTCTGTTCCCACCGCCAGTGTTGCCTTTGCCTTTTTTTCTTTTTTTATTGCGCGAAGACTTTTCAAGCGACTTAAGGCTTATCTGTCCAACATCATTTACAAAACCTGCATCTGCTTTTACTGTCACTTTTTCAGTATGAACTTCCAGCTCTACAGCTTGAAGTTCATCAGGTTTGTTGCCTTTTTTGTTCTCTCGCACTATTTCTTTTACACGCTCTATTGTAAGCGGATATTGCTTATTGCTTTCAGCATAACTATACCACATCAGGTTTTTAAAGATGTCTCTTTTTTGTAGTGTAGCCCTGCCCGAAACAGTTTCAATAGTTTCAGCATCTTTGGGGAATACACTCAGGGCATCCATATAAGTATCCAGCTCGTAATTAAGGCAGCACTTAAGCCTGCCACACTGTCCACTGAGTTTAGCCTGATTGATAGAAAGGTTCTGGTAGCGTGCAGCAGCTGTATTTACACTTTTAAAATCTGTAAGCCAAGTGCTACAACACAGCTCGCGTCCGCAACTGCCTATACCACCTACTTTCCCACTTTCCTGGCGAGCACCTATCTGGCGCATCTCTACTTTTACTTTAAAGTCAGAAGCGTATAGTTTTATCAGTTCTCTGAAATCGACTCTTTGGTCAGCTGTATAGAAGAAAGTTGCCTTTTTGCCATCTGCCTGAAGCTCTACTTCTGCAAGCTTCATTTCCAGGTTCAGTTTTCTGGCAATAGCACGGCTACGTACGAGCATGTCATGCTCCTTTTCTTTGGCTTTTCGAAACAGGTCAAGATCTTCATCGGTTGCTATACGATGTACCTTTCTTGTTACCTCATCTTCTTTAAAGCCGTATTTTTTCAACTGGAGCTTAACAAGTTCGCCTGTAACGCTTACCTGCCCTACATCAATACCATTCACCCCTTCAACAGTTATCCATTGTCCTTTTTCAGGTAGTATTTGAGAGCCATTTCTGTAAAAGTCCTTGCGGCTTCCTTTATTGAAAGAGACTTCTATGATCGGGAAAGGTTTCCCTATATCTTGTAAGGGTATGGTGCTCAGCCAGTCGTAAACATTAAGCCGGTTGCATCCTCCTGTACTACATCCACCATTTCCTTTACAACCTGCGGGTTTACCATCAGCACCTGTCCCACAATTGCCACATCCCATTGTTTATGTATTTTATATTGACGAGCTGTATTTCGATCTTCTCCAGCACCAATGATGCTTCTGTTCTGCTACAGCCCGGACTATTTAATGATCGGTTAATCAGCGAAAATACAATTTTTTAGCTCAGTAATCCAGTAGGTATTGATATATATTGCAACTCATTGAAGCATGGTCATTGTTCTTTATACAAAGAGCTTTAACTTTGCCATCCTTTTAAAACAGGTCAATAATTATGTTTGAGAACCTCAGTGAACGGTTAGAAGGTGCGTTTAAGGGGCTGAAAGGCCAGAGCAGGATAACAGATATCAACATTGCTACTACGATCAAAGAGATCCGTCGTGCGCTGGTTGATGCCGATGTGAACTATAAGATAGCTAAAGAATTTACTGATAAAGTAAAGGATGAAGCTATGGGAGGTAAAGTCCTTCAGGCGGTATCTCCGGGCCAGCAAATGGTGAAGATAGTGCAGGACCAGCTTGCCGAGCTGATGGGTGGCAGTGCCGACGAGATAGATCTTTCTGAAAAGCCTACTGTAATACTTATTGCAGGTTTGCAAGGTTCGGGTAAAACGACTTTTACAGGGAAGCTGGCTAACTACCTGAAAACTAAAAAAGGACGTAATCCTTTACTGGTGGCTGGTGATATTTACCGTCCTGCGGCGATAGATCAGTTGAAAGTACTGGCAGAACAGATAAAAGTGCCTGTTTACAGTGAGCCTGAAACTAAAGATGCAGTTGCTATTGCTAAAAACGCGATGGCTGAAGCGAAGAAGAACGGGAATAGCGTTGTTATCATAGATACTGCCGGTCGTTTGGCTGTTGATGAGCAAATGATGAAAGAGGTTGCAGATATAAAATCTGCCGTAAATCCTCATGAGATATTGTTTGTAGTAGACTCAATGACGGGTCAGGATGCTGTAAATACAGCTAAAGCATTCAATGAACGACTAGACTTCTCTGGCGTTGTACTAACTAAACTGGATGGTGATACTCGTGGTGGTGCTGCATTATCTATCAAGTATACGGTAGATAAGCCTATCAAGTTTGTGAGCATGGGAGAGAAGATGGATACGCTTGATGTATTCTATCCGGACAGGATGGCGCAGCGTATCCTTGGTATGGGCGATATTACTACCCTTGTTGAGCGAGCGCAGTCTCAGTATGATGAAGAGCAGGCCAAGAAGTTAGAAAAGAAGATCCGTGCCAATAAGTTCGACTTTGACGATTTTAAGCAGCAGCTGAACCAGATAAAGAAAATGGGTAACCTGAAAGACCTTTTAGGTATGATACCCGGTATTGGTAAGGCTATGAAGGATATTGACATATCTGACGATGCTTTCAAAGGTATTGAAGCTATGATCAACTCAATGACCCCTTTTGAGCGTAATAATCCTGATGCTATTGATGCTAATCGTAAAAAACGCATAGCTAAAGGGTCTGGTAAAGACATCAGTGAAGTGAATGCTTTTATGAAACAGTTTGAGCAGATGCGCAAGATGATGGGGCAGATGGGCAAGATGAAGGGTATGATGCCGCCGGGTATGGGTAAGATGCCGATGGGCAGGTAGTTGTTTTTGACATTTCGTTAAGCCTTAATTGGCTTTTCCTTAGGATATGGTTGTATAGGTTTGAATCTCATTAAAAACTTATACAACCATTTTTATGAAGAATTACATCCTTACTACAGCACTACTTACATTATTAATTAGTACCTCAGCTTTTGCACAGCCCAGAAAAGGAGATTGGATGGTTGGTGCCCGAGTTAGTAACCTAAATATCAGTGGTGGAAAATTTCTATCTAACAGATTGCTGCTTGGGGTTGATGTCAGCCCCTCAATTTCAATACAACCATACGTAGCTAGCTCATTCAATTTGGCAGTATCTCCTTTTCTAAGGTATTATTTTGCACCTAAAGACGGTATGGAGGCAAAGAAATTCTACTTGTTTTCTCAGATTCAAGCAGGTTATGGTTTAGGCCTAAATACTAATAATGATAATCTGGAGCATAGCTTATCTCCTTCATTAGGTGCAGGGCTTACATATATGCTCAATGATCGAGTAAGCTTTGAAGCTTCTTATAATATTTACCATCCTTTGGGTGATTTATCATCACCATATCGCGATTATGGTTATTATTTGAGACCGCAACTAGGTGTACAGATATATTTGAACGGGAAAAAGAAAGATAATAAGGAATAACAGAAAAGCGTATAATGTATTGGTAATAGTTATTTAATGTTTTAACTTTGCCACCTAAATTTATTGTAAACCAGAATAATTTCTATTATTTATGGCGGTTAAGATCAGACTGCAACGTCATGGCTCTAAGAAGCGACCATTCTACTTTATAGTAGTAGCAGACACCTCCGCTCCACGCGACGGAAGGTTCATTGAGAAACTAGGCACATACAACCCACTATCAGTTCCGGCTACTATACGCCTGAACAGGGAACGCGCTCTTCACTGGTTACAGGAAGGTGCACAGCCAACAAACACTTGCCGCCGTATTTTATCATTCAAGGGTGTACTATATCTGAAGCATTTGCTTCGAGGCGTATCACTAGGACTGTTTGATGAAAAAACGGCGATGGAGAAATTTGAAACCTGGAACGCTGACCACGAGAAGCTGGTAGTTGAGCGTGAGGAAACTCACCGCAAGGCTAAAGCTGAAAAGCGCCACGCTGCAATGGCAGAATCAGTGAAGAAGGTTGAAGAAAAAATGGCTGCAAAAGCAGCAGCTGCACAAGGAGATGAAGCTGAAGGTGACGAAGAAGCAGTAGCAGAGGCACCTGAAGAGGTGACAGCTGAGGCACCAGCAGAAGAATCTGCAGAAGAGAACAACGAAGAAAAGAAAGATTAAGAATAATCTTCGCAAATAATATTAAGGCAATGGTCATACCATTGCCTTTTGTTTTTAGGCCATTAGAACATAATTCTTGATTTTATTTATCTTCACGCTCCTTTCTAAAAGAAGCGAATACTTATAGATCAACATACGCTAGGCAAACTATTTAGAAATAGCCGGCGTCTTAATAACGCAGAATATTAGCCTTAACAATGGAGATGAACAATCTTTGGATAGTGATGCCTGTATATAATGAAGAAGAGGCAGTTTCAGCTGTAATTGATGAGTGGCAACAATGCTTGTCAAAATATCTTGATAACTACACTTTTTGCATCATTAATGACGGCTCTAAGGATGGTACAATAGACATTTTGAGAGAGTGTGAAAAAAAATACAAGCAAATACACATTATTGATAAACCTAACTCCGGCCATGGACAAACCTGTATAATGGGTTATGACTATGCTATGGAACATGGTGCAGATTGGGTTTTTCAGATAGACTCTGACGGACAATGTGACCCTCAATATTTTCCGCAATTATTAGAACTTTCTAAAGAGCATAGGGTGGTATTCGGTTACCGTAAATCAAGAGATGACGGATTTAAACGTTCTGTCATTTCGCGCTTTGTAACTATGTTTACCTACGCAGCAACAGGAGAGTGGGTACGTGATGCTAATGTACCATACCGCCTTATTCATAAAAGTGTACTTGAAAAAATAACAGATAAAGTACCTGAATCTTTCCATTTAGCTAATATCTTAGTGTCTGTACTGGCTCATAAGCAGGAAAAGATTAAGTGGTTTAATATCCATTTTAGAGACAGAGTAGGCGGAACTCCAAGTGTAAAGACGGTTTCTTTCGTAAAACACGGTGTAAAACTGTTCAAACAACTTAAAGCAGCCAGTGCATAAACCTTTATAAGTTTATGGCAAATAAAAAGGCAGGAAAAGGTAAAAAGCAGGTACAGTCAAAAGCACAACCTCAAAAAGAAAATATACAACCTACAGAAAGACAAAGTTCTGCTGAGTTATCTGAGACAATTGTTGCGCCTGTTTGGGGAAAGGTGTTAAATGTCAGTTTGCTGCTTGTGTTCATACTCATGACCATTATGAGCTTTTCATATGGTTTGTCTGGTGATGAGGTGGATATGAATGAATACGGGAAGGCTATACTGAAATATTTCAGCACTTTCGGTGATGACCAGACTGTATTTAATATGCCTGAAGCATATGATAGAGATGGTGTAATACTTTATTACGGCGGTTTTTTTGACTTTATCTGCGCTATTGTCAATCAATTTTCACCTTTTGGTGAATATACCACACGTCACATATTAAACGCATGGGTAGGGTTTCTGGCAATATTGTTCAGTGTGAAGATAGTGAGGCTGATCTCTGATAAGAGAATAGCTACATTGGCAGTGTGGATCATGTTCTTATCACCGTTCTTTTTAGGGCACTCTATGAACAACCCTAAGGATATTCCTTTGGCTGCAGGTTACATAGCGGCTATATATTTTATAATCAGGTTCTTTGAACGGTTCCCGGAAGTTAAATGGAAAGATTATCTATTGGTGATATTAAGTATAGGTATAACAATTAATATCCGTGTAGCTGGTATACTGCTTATTCCATATCTGTTTGTGTACGTAGGTGTTTTATACGTAATAAAGAATTTTGTAAATAAAGAAGGCTTAAACCTCAAGGAGTATATAAAGCCATTGCTTATTATTTCTATATCAGGTTATCTGGCGGGTAGTCTTTTCTGGCCATACGGTCTGCAAAACCCAATAAGCCATCCCTTAACTGCCTTGAGCGAGATGAGCAACTTTAAAGTGAACCTTGCGCAAACCTGGGAAGGTGAGAAAATGTATTCCGGCGAGTTGCCAACAGGTTATTTAATAAAGAGTTTCTTCATAACCAATACAGCTGTTCTACTTGTTGGGTTAGTGCTTTTCTTTGTTTTTTTCAGAGCATCGTTAAAGCATCAAAAGTCAAGTATTATCATATTCGTTGCTTTTACAGCACTTTTTCCTTTATTCTATATTATCTACAAGAAGTCTAATGTTTACCACGCCTGGAGGCATGTGTTATTCATATTCCCATCTGTAGTTGTGATGACCGCCCTGGGTTGGCAATACTTGAATAACTACATAGCTAAAAACTGGACTAATATGGTTTCAGGTGCATTTGTTTCAGCTCTATTTTTCCTCTTGCCATTGATACACTTTGTACTCTCTGATCCTGAACTTGCTGGCAATCTTTTAGTTGGGTACTTCGCGTTGGTTGTTGCAGGTATGTTAACCTGGTCGTTTGTAAGAAAAGGTATTGCAAAAGCTGTAAATAGCAGAGTCGTTGGTTTAGTACTGACATCGATACTGTTACTTGAGCCCATGATATTTATTGCAAAAACATTCCCGAATACTGTTACCTATCATAATGCTTTTGTAGGCGGTGTTGAAGGTGCATATGGTAACTATGAAGTAGACTACTATTATAATAGTGTACAGCAATGTACTGACTACTTTATGAAACACGAGGTACCTACGCTTGATACAAATAATAAAGGACTGTTATTGTCTAATGCAGTGCATCTTGTAGCACCTAATATAGAAGATCAGCAAGCAGTTATTTGTGATTATATTCGCTATAATGAGTTGAACTTTAAAGATTGGGATTATGCTATTATACATATAGCATTGGTGTATCCTCTGTCGCATGTACAAGCTGAAAACTGGGTGCCTGATAACGCTATATTTGTAGCCAGAGTAAAAGGTAAGCCACTTTGTGCTTTAATAAAACGCAAATCTAGAGGAGATATTAAAGGGTTTGAGGCACTTGAAAAAGGTGATGCCAGTGCGGGGCTTCAACATTTTAAAGATTACCTTGAGACAGATAGCAGTAATATATTGATACTAGGTATAGTTGCCCAGTTATATGCTAATATGGGTGATGTAAAGACCGGGTATGAATACGCCCGAAAAGCCTATGAGATAAACAGTCAGGACGAGCAGACCATTAAGATATATAATGCGATAAAAAGCAGGATATAGTAATTAATTACTGGCTACTATAAAAACAGCTACGAATATATAAATACATATCAGAGTAACAGTAATCCACTTTCCTTTCGTTTGTGTTTGTTTCAGGGGTAATTTATTGTACGACATCTAAGGTATATGTAGTTTTTTAACAGTTATTTACCAGTTGCTATTTCTACTAACGTTAGTTATTCTGAAATATTGCTTAAAAATGCAGGTATTTTTAAATGCTGCAAAAACTAAGCCAAACCTTATATCTCTTTTTGATAAGATCGTGTTTTAAGAATTGTTAATCTGCCTTAATACTATTGAACATCCAATTCTCGATTTCGTCCTGGTTCAGGTTCCTGTAGTTCGATACTGCAATTACATAGCTATCTTCCAGCCAATATATAGCAGGTAGTCTCGATCCGGATAATATGGCAAAGTCTCTGCCAAGGAGCATGCTGTGAGGAATGTTTTTAGCTTTTGTCTCTTCCCAGAAAGAAGCAAGCTTGCTAGAGTCGCCATTCAGTACCATATAAATTGAAAGGTCTGGGTTCTTTTCCTTCATGAGCTGCAATTTATACGCTGCAATTCTACAGTGTGGGCAGGTAAGGCTCATAAATGTGATAATATGCTTGCCTGTAGTAAGGTCAGTTTCGGGTTTATCTATTTTACCTTCAGCATATAATGCAGAAATGTCAATTTTTACCTTGTCATCATTTAGAAAGCTCTGTGTTGTGTTTATTATAGGTTCTCGGAAGAATGGTATAGTTGTAATACCTATCAGTGTAAGAATAGCCAGTATGTTTATCAGTTTTGGTTTAAATTTTATACCATCATGCCACTTGTGGAGGATACCTAATAAGGCCAACATGCCGATGTTTTTCAATAAAGACATTGACGGGTTCATAGAGTACTTGTCACCGAAGCACCCGCAGTCTACATTGTTGCCTGCTGTAGCCCATAAGTATATCAGGTAAATGCTGAATACAAGCAGCGTAAGTATCGAGAGTTTAATGACCCATTTTTTTTTGCCGTAAATGTTAAGTATCAGAAGTGCTCCTAATGCATATTCTAAACCAATAAGCAGCCTTGCACCTACTGCAGCTAATAACCACGGAAACTTTAGAAACTCAACAATTGTATATTCAAATTTGAGTATAGTAGGTTCTGACTTTGTATACGCAGAAACAAGGAATACTAAACCTAAAGTGATCGTTATGATCACAGATAAGATTAAACGGAGAATTTTCATTATTCGGCAAAGTAATGATATTCAGCAATAAAAAAGGGCACTGAACCAGTGCCCTTTACAAAAAAGTTTGAGGTTAAATTACTTGATCTCGCACTTGAAGTTAGTACCAAGAACGGTAGATTCACCTTCACAAGCTTCTTTAGCTTTCTTCTTAGTTTCTTTAATAGTAGAAGTAGCGAAAACTTCACCATCTACTGAACACTCACATGTCCAATCTTTTTTACATGCTGTGAATGAAGCTGCGAAAAGCGCGATCATTGCAATTGAGGTAACTTTTTTCATAAGTATGATTTTTTAGATTTGTGAACAAATATAATAGCTTAAATTAATAAACAATAGTTTTTTTTAGATTTTCACAGAATTCATATTTTCTTAATGTCAATCTTTTAACTATCTGGTTACAAAGGTACTACCCGATTTTTCTTATTATATACCAAAGCAAAGGTAAATTTCTATCAGTGCTAATACGGATAAATTATATTAAGTAGTTATCTATTATTATAATCTTATATGTTAAATCTTTTTTGAAGAAAAGGAATTTTTGGAATATTTTTTGCTGTTTAGGGCTTTCCTCAGTATATTTGCATCCCTTTTTCGGGAGATAGCACGTGCACACTAATCATTTGATTAATTTTTGTTGAAACAGATAACTAAACCTGTTCTGAAAAGAAATACTTTTTGGGGCGGGACTTAATTGTTTGTAATCAACAGGTTATATATAACGTATTATGGCAGTACCACAAAAAAGAACCGCAACCGGTCGCGTCAACTTTGGTAAGATACATGATGTAGCCGATACTCCGGACCTTTTGGCGATTCAACTTCAATCTTTTAAAGATTTTTTCCAGCTTGAAACTACGCCTGATAAGCGTAACAACGAGGGTTTATTCCGAGTGTTTAAGGAGAATTTTCCGATTACAGATACTCGTAATATTTTCGTTCTTGAGTTTCTGGATTACTTTGTAGATCCCCCAAGATACACCGTTGAGGAGTGTATGGAGCGAGGTCTTACTTATTCTGTGCCGCTCAAGGCTAAGTTACGCCTTAGCTGTAACGATGAGGAACACGTAGATTTTGAGACGATCGTTCAGGATGTGTTTTTAGGTAATATACCTTACATGACACCTAGAGGTACATTCGTGATCAATGGTGCAGAACGTGTAGTTGTATCACAGTTGCACCGTTCTCCGGGTGTTTTCTTTGGTCAGAGTGTCCACCCTAATGGTACCAAGATATATAGTGCACGTGTAATACCTTTCAAGGGTGCGTGGATGGAATTCGCTACGGACATCAATAATGTAATGTATGCTTACATTGACCGTAAGAAGAAGTTTCCGGTAACTACATTATTACGTTCTATAGGTTATGAAACAGATAAGGACATCCTTGAGCTGTTTGGTATGGCCGATGAGATAAAAGTGACCAAGAAAGCGCTTAATGATAATATTGGTCGCCGTCTTGCAGCACGTGTGCTTCGCAGCTGGACAGAAGATTTTGTTGATGAAGATACCGGTGAAGTAGTGACTATTGAGCGTAACGAAGTAGTACTTGACCGTGATAATGTACTTGACGAAGATAATATAGAGATGATACAGGAAATGGGTATAGACACTATATTCCTGCAGAAAGAAGAAGTAAGTGGTGATTTCTCTATTATATATAATACCTTAAACAAGGATACTTCTAACTCAGAACTTGAGGCGGTACAGCACATATACCGTCAGCTTCGCGGTTCTGATGCTCCTGATGATGAAACAGCACGTGGTATCATTGAGAAGTTGTTCTTCAGTGATAAGCGTTATGATCTTGGTGAAGTAGGCCGTTATAAGATCAACCGTAAGTTGGGGCTTGATATTGATCTTGATACAAAGGTTCTTAGTAAAGAAGATATTATTTCTATCATCAAATATCTTGTTCGCCTTACAAATGGTAAAGCAGAGATAGATGATATTGACCACTTAAGTAATCGTCGTGTACGTACTGTTGGTGAGCAATTGTTTGCTCAGTTTGGTGTTGGTCTTGCACGTATGGCACGTACTATTCGCGAGCGTATGAACGTTCGTGATAATGAGGTGTTTACGCCAATTGACCTGATCAATGCACGTACATTGTCTTCAGTTATCAACTCGTTCTTTGGTACTTCTCAGTTATCACAGTTCCTTGACCAGACCAACCCTCTTTCTGAGATCACGCACAAGCGTCGTATTTCAGCACTAGGACCAGGCGGTCTGAGCCGTGAGCGTGCGGGCTTCGAGGTTCGTGACGTACACTACAGCCACTATGGCCGTCTTTGTACAATCGAGACTCCGGAAGGACCAAACATTGGTCTTATATCTACACTCTGTGTACATGCTAAGATCAACGATATGGGCTTCATAGAAACACCATATCGTAAAGTGAAAGAAGGAAAAGTAGACCTTAAGAAATATAAGTACCTGAGTGCTGAAGAGGAAGATGATGCGAAAATTGCACAGGCAAACGTTGCACTAGACGATAAAGGGAACTTTGTTGAAGATACTATCCGTTCAAGGCAGACAGGTGACTTTCCGATATTAGAAAAAGAAGAAGTGGAGTACATGGATGTGGCTCCGAACCAGATCGTTGGTTTGAGTGCATCGCTTATTCCTTTCCTTGAGCATGATGATGCGAACCGTGCCCTGATGGGATCAAACATGCAGCGTCAGGCAGTTCCGTTGATCAAGCCGCAAGTGCCTATCGTTGGTACCGGTCTTGAAGGTAAGGCAGCCCGCGACGCGCGTATTCAGATACATGCTGAAGGCGTTGGTGTGGTAGAATATGTAGATGCTAATGAGATCCATGTTCGTTACGACCGTGATGATAAGCAGCGTCTTGTATCTTTCGAAGATGACTTGAAAGTATACACACTTACCAAGTATAAGAAAACGAACCAAAGCTCTAGTATTACTTTGAGACCATCTGTTCGCAGAGGGCAGAAAGTGAAGGACGGAGACTTCCTGACAGAAGGTTATGCTACTCAGGAAGGTGAATTAGCACTTGGACGTAACCTGAAAGTGGCATTCATGCCGTGGAAAGGATACAACTTCGAGGATGCGATCGTTATCAACGAAAAAGTTGTTCGTGATGATCTGTTCACATCAGTACATATAGATGAGTATGAGCTTGAAGTGCGCGATACTAAGCTGGGGGAAGAAGAGCTGACTCCGGATATACCAAACGTATCAGAAGAAGCAACAAAAGATCTGGATGAGAATGGTATCATCCGTGTGGGTGCTCACGTTACAGAAGGAGATATACTTATAGGTAAGATCACGCCTAAGGGTGAAACTGACCCTACTCCTGAAGAAAAGCTACTACGCGCTATATTTGGTGATAAGGCAGGTGATGCTAAAGATGCATCTCTGAAAGCATCAAGTGGTGTTAAAGGAGTTGTAATTGGTAAGCAATTGTTCCAACGTGTGAAGAAAGACAAGAACGCCAAAGTTCGTGAGAAAGCACAGTTAGAAAACATAGAGAAAGTACACGAGAAGAACCTGACAGAACTTAAGAACCTGTTGATAGAGAAGTTGATGATATTGTTGAAGGATAAGTCTTCAACAGGTGTTACCAACAACTTTGGTGAGTTGCTTATAAGTAAAGGCGGTAAGTTCAATACCAAGACTTTAGGCACTATCGACTTCCTTAATGTTAATCCTTTGGGATGGTCTGGTGATGATGATACTGATGAGCAGGTAAACTTACTATTGCACAACTATAACATTAAGTACAACGAAGAGCTTGGTCGTTATAAGCGTGAGAAGTTCAACCTCAGTATAGGTGATGAACTACCGGCAGGCGTATTGAAGCTGGCTAAAGTGTATCTGGCAAGTAAGCGTAAGCTGAAAGTAGGTGATAAGATGGCTGGTCGCCACGGTAACAAGGGTATCGTTGCTAAGATCGTACGTGAAGAGGATATGCCATTCCTTGAAGATGGTACTCCGGTTGATATATGCCTGAACCCGCTTGGTGTACCGTCAAGGATGAATCTGGGACAGATATACGAGACTATCCTTGGTTGGGCTGGTGAGAAGTTGAACCTTAAGTTTGCTACTCCGATATTTGATGGTGCTTCTGTTGATCAGATCACAGATATCATCGAAGAAGCCGGCTTGCCTTCATCAGGTCACACATATTTGTATGATGGTGAAACTGGTGAACGTTTCCACCAAAAAGCTACAGTAGGTATTATATACATCATTAAGCTACACCACATGGTAGATGATAAGATGCATGCTCGTTCTATCGGGCCATACAGTCTTATTACACAGCAACCGCTTGGTGGTAAGGCTCAGTTCGGTGGTCAGCGTTTTGGTGAGATGGAGGTATGGGCACTTGAAGCATATGGTGCCGCTAACATCCTGCAAGAGTTGCTAACATTGAAATCTGATGACATCGTTGGCCGTGCCAAGACCTACGAAGCCATTGTTAAAGGTGACAACGTGCCAAAAGCAGGTATACCTGAGTCGTTCAACGTATTGGTGAATGAATTACGTGGATTGGGACTAGAACTTAAGTTTGACTAATAATATTTTTAAAATAATCTAAAGAGCTTTTATATATGGCTATCAAAAAAGAAAACCGCCCAAAACCGGGATTCAATAAGATAACAATTAGCCTTGCTTCCCCTGATACGATCCTTGATCGTTCTTATGGTGAAGTACTGAAGCCTGAAACTATCAACTATCGTACTTACAAGCCTGAGCGTGATGGCTTGTTCTGCGAAAAGATATTCGGGCCTGTAAAAGACTATGAATGTTACTGCGGTAAGTATAAGCGTATCCGTTATAAGGGTATTGTTTGTGACCGTTGTGGTGTAGAAGTAACAGAAAAGAAAGTGCGCCGTGAGCGTATGGGCCATATCAGGCTTGTAGTTCCTGTTGTGCATATCTGGTATTTTAAGAGCTTGCCTAACAAGATCGGTTATTTGCTCGGTGTTAGCTCTAAGAAACTGGAGAGTATAGTGTATTATGAGCGTTATGCTGTAGTGCAACCGGGTGAGGCAGATGAGCTTATCCGCCAGAAACTGAACCTGAAAGATTCAGAAAAAACAGAATTACAGTTACTTACTGAAGATGAATATCTGGAGATACTTGAAACTATCTCTAAGGATAATAACTACCTGCCTGATGATGATCCTAATAAGTTCATCGCTAAGATGGGTGCTGATGCAGTACATGCTTTGCTGAGCCGTATAGACTTGGATCAATTGTCTTACGACCTGCGTAATGCTGCTGCAACAGAAACATCTCAGCAACGTAAGCAAGAGGCATTGAAGCGTTTGAGTGTAGTAGAAGCTTTCCGTGATGCAAATACACGTGTTGAGAACAGGTTGGAGTGGACGGTAATGCAATACGTACCGGTTATTCCACCAGAGCTTCGTCCGCTTGTTCCGTTAGATGGTGGCCGTTTTGCATCGTCTGACCTGAATGACCTTTATCGTCGTGTAATTATCCGTAACAACCGTTTGAAGCGTTTGATAGAGATCAAAGCTCCTGAAGTGATACTACGTAACGAGAAGCGTATGTTGCAGGAAGCTGTTGACTCTTTATTTGATAATAGCCGTAAGTCAAATGCAGTTAAGGCAGAGGGCGGACGTGCTTTGAAATCACTTTCAGATGTACTGAAAGGTAAGCAAGGCCGTTTCCGTCAAAACCTGCTTGGTAAGCGTGTTGATTATTCCGGTCGTTCGGTAATTGTCGTTGGTCCTGAAATGAAGCTGCATGAGTGCGGTATCCCTAAGGATATGGCTGCGGAACTTTACAAGCCTTTCATTATTCGTAAGTTGATAGAGAGGGGTATTGTAAAAACGGTTAAGAGTGCTAAAAAACTGGTTGAGCGTAAAGAGGCAGTTGTTTGGGACATTCTTGAGAATGTGCTGAAAGGACACCCGGTAATGCTTAACCGTGCTCCTACGCTACACCGTCTTTCAATACAGGCATTCCAGCCTAAGCTGATAGAAGGTAAAGCAATACGCCTGCACCCGTTAGTTTGTAGTGCATTTAACGCTGACTTTGATGGTGACCAGATGGCGGTACACATACCGTTGAGTAACGCTGCAATTCTTGAAGCACAGTTATTAATGCTGGCATCGCATAACATTCTTAACCCACAGAATGGTACACCAATTACCCTGCCTTCTCAGGACATGGTATTAGGTTTGTACTACATCTCTAAGGGTAAAAGAACAGAAGGAGATGTTGTAGTAAGGGGTGAAGGCATGACTTTCTATAATACAGAAGAACTGCTGATCGCTTACAATGAAAATAAAGTAGACCTTCACGCTTTTATTAAAATAAAAGCGAATGTAAGAACGAAAGAAGGTCTCAAAACTGAGTTAATAGAGACTACTGTCGGCCGTGTGATATTCAACCAACACGTGCCTGAGGAGACTGGTTTTGTGAATGCACTGCTGACGAAGAAGTCACTTCGTGAGATCATTGGTGATATCCTGAAATATTCAGGTATACCGGCTACCGTTAAGTTCCTGGATGATATCAAAAAGTTAGGATTCACCATGGCATTTAAAGGAGGACTTTCGTTTAACATTGAGGACCTTAAGGTTCCTGATGTGAAAGATGACCTTGTAAATAATGCACGTGCAGAGGTTGATGAAGTTTGGGACAACTATAACATGGGTCTTATCACGAATAACGAACGTTATAACCAGATCATTGATATCTGGTCGCGCGTAGATACCCGTGTTACAGAAACACTGATACATGAAATGGCAACAGATAAGCAAGGTTTCAACTCTGTTTACATGATGCTTGATTCAGGTGCCCGTGGTTCTAAACAGCAGGTTAAGCAGTTAGCAGGTTTAAGAGGTCTTATGGCTAAGCCGCGTCGTAGTGGTTCAAGTGGATCAGAGATCATTGAAAACCCGATCTTGTCGAACTTTAAAGTAGGCCTTAACGTACTTGAGTACTTTATATCTACGCACGGTGCGCGTAAGGGTCTTGCAGATACGGCACTTAAAACTGCAGATGCGGGTTATCTTACTCGTCGTCTGGTTGACGTTGCACAGGATGTAGTTATCAATGAGGAAGATTGTGGTACACTACGTGGTATTGCAACATCTGCACTTAAGGATAATGAAGAAATAGTAGAGCCTTTATATGACCGTATACTAGGCCGTACATCACTACATGATGTATACAATCCGCTTAATGACGAATTGCTTGTAGAAGCAGGCGGACATATTTCTGAAGACATAGCTAAAGAAATTGAAGAATGTGGCGTTGAAACAGTTGAGATACGTTCTGTATTGACTTGTGAAAGCCGCAGAGGTGTATGTGCTAAGTGTTACGGCAAGAACCTTGCAACGGGTAATATGACGCAGAAAGGTGATTCTGTTGGTATTATCGCAGCACAGTCGATAGGTGAGCCTGGTACACAGCTTACACTACGTACATTCCACGTTGGTGGTGTGGCCGGTTCTTCAGCAATTGAATCTAACCTTGTAGCTAAGTTTGACGGTACAGTACAATTTGATGGTTTACGTACTACAAAATATACAGATCCTGAAGGTGAAGATGTAGTTGTGGTTATTGGCCGTACAGGTGAATTGAGGGTGATAGATGTAGAGAACGACCGTTTGCTGAATACACATAACATTCCTTATGGTTCTCACTTAAAGATCAAGAATGGTCAGAAAGTGAAGAAGGGAGATGTTATCTGTACATGGGATCCGTTTAACGCAGTTATCGTATCGGAGATAGTAGGTAAAGTAGCATTTGATAACGTAATTGAAGGTGTTACCTACCGTGAGGAAGCTGATGAGCAGACCGGACACCGTGAGAAGGTTGTAATAGAAACTAAAGATAAGACCAAGATTCCTTCGTTACTGGTAAGAGATGGAGATGAGGAAAAACCTTATAACCTACCGGTTGGTTCACATATCATTGTTAAAGAAGGTGATAAAGTAACCAGTGGACAGGTATTGGTGAAGATTCCTCGTGTTATGGGTCGTAGCCGTGATATTACGGGTGGTCTTCCACGTGTAACAGAATTATTCGAGGCGCGTAACCCAAGTAACCCTGCAATTGTTTCTGCAATTGATGGTGTGGTATCATTCGGTAACATCAAGCGTGGTAACCGTGAGATAATCGTTGAGAGTAAGGATGGTGTTGTAAGAAAGTACCTTGTGCCGTTAACTCGACACATCATGGTACAGGATGGTGACTTTGTGAAAGCAGGTACATCGCTTTCTGATGGTGCGATCACGCCTACAGATATCCTGAACATCAAAGGACCGTTTGCAGTACAGGAATATCTTGTAAATGAGATACAGGAAGTATATCGCTTACAGGGTGTGAAGATCAATGATAAGCATATTGAGGTGATCGTTCGCCAGATGATGCGTAAGGTAACTATTAAGGATCCGGGTGATACTAAGTTCCTTGAAGATGATACAGTTGATAAGTTCGACTTTATGGTTGAGAACGACTGGATCTTCGATAAGAAAGTTGTTACTGAAGCCGGTGATTCTCAAGAGCTTCATCCTGGTCAGATCACAACACTTCGTGAGATACGTGAGCAGAACAGTGCTTTACGCCGTGCAGATAAAAAACTGGTAGAATACCGCGATGCTCAGCCTGCTACTTCAGCTCCGTTGTTGCTGGGTATCACAAAAGCATCACTTGGTACCCATAGTTGGATATCAGCTGCATCTTTCCAGGAAACAACTAAAGTACTTTCTCAGGCATCTATCAACGGTAAGTCAGACGATCTGATGGGATTGAAAGAGAATGTTATTACGGGTAATCTGATACCCGCCGGTACAGGTATGCGCGACTATGATGACATGATCGTTGGTTCTAAAGAAGAGTTTGAATTGTTGATGGCCAGCCGTGATGTACTGGAGTTCGACGAAGAAGAATAAGGACAACAGACCATAACAATACAGGCCGCTCATTTTGGGCGGCCTTTTTTATCGAGTTGTTATTCGTACACATTTAAGTATTATTCTTCTTATTTTTATATTCCCTAAATATTAGTAAATGAAACTTAAGCCGATATTAGTATTCACCATCGGACTTTTTCTTGGTGCCTCAGTAATAGGCGTATTGTCATTTCGTGAGTATGATAAAGAAGAAGGTGGTGTTGACGTAAAGAAGAACCGTAAACTACAATACAAATGGTTCGTGCCTGACATTCCTGAACAAATGGATTTTGCAGGAGAACCTGTGCCGTTGGCGAGGTGGGATGTAAAAGAGAGCCTTGAGCGTGAAGTGTTGATCAATTGTTACCGACACTCTAGTACAATGGATATATTACGGCTTACCACCAGATACTTTCCTATGATAGAAGAGCGTTTGAAAGCGAATGGTGTGCCTGATGACTTCAAATATTTATGTGTAGCGGAGAGTGCACTGCATAACGCTACTTCTCCTGCAGGCGCAAAAGGTTTTTGGCAGTTTTTAAGTGAAACTGGTGAAAGATATGATCTTGAGATATACAGTGAGGTAGACGAACGTTATCATGTTGAGAAATCAACAGATGCTGCTTGTGAATACCTGAAAGATGCTTATGCTAAATTAGGCTCCTGGACAGCTGCTGCGGCATCATACAATTGTGGGCAGGCGGGTTATAGCCGTAGGGCAGAAGAGCAGCAGTACTATAATTACTATGATGTAATGCTGCCTGGTGAGACAATGCGGTATATATACAGAATACTGGCCTTTAAGTACATTATAAGCCATCAGAAAGATGTTGGCTTTCACATTTTGCCACAAGACAGGTATCAGCCGATACCTACTAGAAAAAAGGTTGTTACTACCACCATACCAAACCTTGCAGAATTTGCCATATACGAGGGGACAACTTATAAGATGCTGAAGATATTGAACCCTTGGTTAAGGGATGATAAGCTGACCATAAGGCCGGGAAACTCATATGTGATAGAACTTCCACAGTAAAAAGATATACAAGGAAATAAATCCGCATTTGTTTAGTTTTATATAAAAGCTTGCAGATGCGGATTTTTGCTGCCATATTTTCTATATTAATTACCACAGTTTTTGCATGGGTGCTTAATACTCCACTTGGAGGACTACCTGCTTTCGGTAAGCTGTTAGAACCTGTAAATGGTTTCTGGGCTAATGCAGAAGCTGTCGATAAAGATTTTAGTAGAGCGTTCGAGATTAGGGGATTTAATAGTAGTGGTGAGGTTTGGTTTGACGACCGCCTTGTTCCTCATATTAAAGCTGAAAATGATGCTGATCTATACTACATGCAGGGGTATGTTCATGCAAGCTTCAGGCTATGGCAGATGGATATGCAGACCCGTGCAGCTGCCGGCAGAGTAAGTGAAGTTGTAGGCGAAAAAACATTGAAGTATGACCAAGAACAGCGGCGTAAAGGGATGGTGTACGGGGCAGAGCAATCATTGAAAATGATGCTACGAGATGAACGAACGAGAGAGGCATTAAGGTCATACACAGAAGGAGTAAATGCTTATATCAATTCATTATCACCAAGAGATTACCCATTAGAATACAAGTTAATGGGGTTTGCTCCTGAAGAATGGAAAGAAATAAATACAGCACTATTGCTGATGTACATGGCTGATGACCTGACCGGAGGTGTTAATGATATAGAATACACAAGATTAAGAACGGTACTAAGTGAAGAGGAAATAGACTTCTTTTTTCCTGATAAAAATATTGGTAGTACACCTGTTATACCTGTCGGGACAGATCATGGTTTTAGTGATGATTTTATTGGTAAGGAGATATATTCAGATGAAAAAAAGTTATTCCCCACATATAACAAGTCATATCCGGTTGGTGAGCGCGAGGATGGTAAAGGTAGTAATAACTGGGTGTTGAGTGCAAACAAAACAAAGAGTAAGTATCCTATATTATGTAATGACCCGCATCTCAGTCTCAATTTGCCGGCTATATGGTATGAAGTACAGCTAACTGCGCCCGGTATCAATACATACGGTGTTTCGCTGCCAGGAGCACCTGGGGTAGTGATCGGTTTCAATGATAGCATCAGCTGGGGTTTTACCAATAATTACAGGGATGTAAAGGACTACTATGCTATTGATAAAGTAGATATGAAACACTATCTGTTTGAAGGAAAGGAAATAGCTTTTGAAAAAAGAGTAGAAGTGATAAAAGTGAAGGGAGGTGCGGATGTATTAGATACTGTGAACTATACAATACATGGCCCGGTGATATATGATGAAAACTTTCCTTTGGAAGGAATGGACAAGCCACTGGCAATGCAATGGATGGCACACAGGCCTAGTAATGAGCTGTTGTCATTATATAAACTAAACAGAGCAAAAAATTACGCTGAGTATACTGCCGCAATACAATTGTTCACTTGTCCCGCACAGAACTTTGTATTTGCAGATAGTCGTGGTGATATAGCTATGTGGGGGCAAGGGCAGTTTGTAGATAAATGGAAGGGGCAGGGTAAGTATATTATGGATGGTAGTGATAGCAGTACATTATGGGGTGAGAATATTAAAATGAGTGACAACCCTAAAGTGCTGAATCCTAAGCAAGGTTACCTTGCCTCGGCTAACCAAACGGTAACAGACGATAAATATCCATATTGGTATAATGGAGATTTTACAGAGTACAGAGCATGGCGTATCAATGAAGTGCTGGAAGCTATGAAGGAAGCTACAGTTGAGGATATGTTCAGCTTACAGGCAGATGAATATGATATATTGGCAGAAGGTGCTGCTCTTATCTTACTCAAGAATATTGATGAGAAATATGCTAATGATGAATATGTGAAGCTGCTCAAAAGCTGGGACTATAAATATTCAAAAGACAGTAAGGCGGCAACTGTATTCAGGTTATGGTGGCGAAGTTTTTACCTGATACTCTGGAAGAAAACAAAGATCGGTACGGTAAGTGGTGGTATATATCCTCTTCCTGAAAGAACTATCGACCTGTTGCAAGCAACTGATACAGTATTTTTCAATGATGTAAAGACTATAGCTAACCTAAGCTATTTAACTGCAAAAGACAGCTTAGATAAGCTAATGGCAAAAGATGGAATAGAATGGTATAAAGTGAAAAATACCACACTGAAACACCTGGCACGTTTAGATGCATTCAGTATTTCCGCATTACAAAATGGTGGGTGGGGCTCAACCGTAAATGCTATGAAAGGCAACCACGGCCCTTCATGGAGGATGGTTGTTGAGATGAAACAGACTCCTGAAGCATATGGTATTTATCCGGGTGGCCAATCGGGCAATCCCGGTAGCAAATATTATGACTACTATGTTGATAAATGGACAGAAGAACAATACAATAAACTATCATTTATAAGCAAAGGTCATGTAGCAGAGCATATGAAATATAAATGGACATTCAAACCGGAGGGGAAATGAGAGCGTTGGTCACAGTAATAATAATCGCATTACTATCCTGGTTGGGCTCATGGTACATTGCCTGGTGGATCGTAGCAATAGTGCCATTCCTTATGATGCTCTTGATCAAGCCAAAAGCAGGTAAAGGCTTTATACTTGGCTTTTCAGGAATAGCATTGTTATGGCTATATCTTGTACTAAAGCAGGATATTGCGAACGAACAAATTCTCTCTAACCGGATGGCGGTGTTAATAGGTTTGCCACATACAGTGTTACTGATAGTAAATGTATTGCTAGGTGCCCTTGTTGGTGGTTTAGGTGGTTGGAGTGGTGCATTAACAGCAAGGGTTTTTAATAAGAAAAACTAATTACCATTTTCATACCCCTCATCTACCAGCCAGTCGCCGCTATCTGCTGCTGCGGTTGCCAGTTCATCACAACGGTTGTTGCCGGGGTTATTGGCATGGCCTTTTACCCATTGAAACTTAATATTGTGCTTATTATAGTATTCTAAAAATCGTTTCCAGAGGTCCGCATTTTTCTTTCCTTTAAAATTCTTTTTCACCCAACCGAATAGCCAACCTTTTTCTACAGCATTTACTACATAAGAGGAGTCTGTATATACTACAATATTAAGTCCCTCTTTTTTCAGGTTTTGCAATGCTACTATCACTGCAAGCAGCTCCATTCTATTGTTTGTAGTTCTACGGTAGCCTTGTGAAAGTTCTTTTACCTTATCACCCCATTTTAATAGTATGCCATATCCTCCGGGCCCCGGATTGCCACGGGCAGCCCCGTCAGTATATATTATTAGTTGTTGAGACATTAATCCTTTATTAGGTGTTATCTTAGCGGCTCTAAAAATAGATAGTTGAGTACCAAAATAAAAGTAGGAGCAGTAAGTTATCTTAATACAAAACCATTATTGTATGGATTGCAATACAGTCCCGTAAAAGACAATATAGAGTTGAGTGTAGATTATCCGTCAAAATTGGCAGAGCAGTTAAATAATGGTGAGATAGATGTGGCTTTATTGCCGGTTGCAGCAATACCTTCTATACAAGGTGCAAAAGTAGTATCTGATTATGGTATAGCTGCTGATGGTAAAGTTGCTTCTGTAGCAATATTCAGTTATGTTCCGATAGAAGAAGTAGAAGAACTGTATCTCGATTATCAATCAAGAACCTCTGTAAAACTGGCCCAGGTACTGCTAAAATTTCATTGGAAGAAAGAGGTAGTTTTCAAGCAGGCACCTGAAAACTATATACAATACATAAATGATAGGAAAGCAGGAGTGATTATTGGAGACCGTGCGTTGAAGCAGCTTAATAATTTTGAGTATATCTACGACCTGGCAGAGGAATGGAAAAACTTTACAGAATTACCATTCGTTTTTGCTGCATGGGTGTCTAATAAAGAATTACCAGTGGACTTTATCAGTGAGTTTAATCAGGCTAATGCAGCCGGGTTAGAAAAAATTGAACTGATAGCTGAAAACGAGATATTTCCGTACTACGACCTGAATGAATATTACACTGAGAATATTCATTACAAACTGGATGATGAGAAAAGAAAAGGTATGGACAAGTTTTTAGAGCTTCTCCATACCCTATAATATTACTCTAGAGAAACAGCAGTGCCGGATGCACTTACCATCAACATACTGCCTGAATTGCCTACAACTTCATAGTCTATATCAATGCCAATAACCCCATTAGCGCCAAGAATACTTGCTCTTTGCGCCATTTCATTGATAGCAGTTTCACGAGCTTCCATAAGTACTTTTTCATATGAGCCTGAGCGACCGCCTACTACATCACGAATGGAAGCAAAGAGGTCTTTAAACAGGTTAGCGCCTATTATAGTTTCGCCAAATACAACACCATGATAATTGGTGATGTTTTTACCTTCAAGTGTGTGAGTGGTTGATAATATCATAGTTCTTGATGTTTGATATTAAAGTTACTTAAAGCAATAATAAACCCTGTATATAGCTGTATTCTTCAATAAAGTTTAACAGCTGTTATCTTTGTGCTTCATTATCAGTAATACTATGAGCAACCATATATCTTTAATAGAGTGTCCTCGCGATGCGATGCAGGGCTGGAAGGCAATGATACCTACGGAAACAAAGGTGAAATACCTGAATAAACTATTACAGGTAGGTTTTGATGTTTTGGATTTCGGGTCTTTTGTGTCCCCTAAAGCTATTCCTCAAATGGCTGATACTAAAGATGTAGTGCCTCAACTGAAAATGGATGGGGTAGATACTAAGCTGCTGGCTATCATAGCCAATACAAGAGGTGCTGAAGATGCTGTGGCGTACGATGAGATAACATACCTTGGCTTCCCCTTCTCTATATCAGAAACTTTCCAGAAAAGAAATACCAATAAGACCATAGCTGAATCTTTAAAACATGTAGAAGAGATACAACAACTATGTGTGCAAAAGAATAAGGAAATGGTAGTGTATATCTCTATGGGTTTCGGTAACCCTTATGGCGATGAATACAATGCTGAAGTAGCTATTAAATGGGTTGGCGAGTTGGCACAGTTAGGTATTAAGACCATTGCTATGGCTGATACTGTTGGTGTGGCCAAGCCTGATACTATCGGATATATATTCAGCAACCTGACGACAGAATTCAAGAATATAAATATTGGAGCACATTTTCATTCTACTATCGATAAATGGGAAGAAAAGATAGATGCAGCATACGATAGCGGGTGCATGCGTTTTGATAGTGCCATGAAAGGCGTTGGTGGTTGCCCTATGGCAGAGGATGAGCTTGTCGGGAATATTGCTACTGAGAATATGCTAACCTGGTGTGATAAGAATGATGTAGTGTTGTCAATAGATCGTGAAGCATTTTTTGAAGCAATGAATATGGCAGCCGAAATATTTGCACATTAGGGTATTCCTGTTATTAAAACTACTTTTGCAGCATATACAATTATTGCATGTCTACACATACAGAAATAAAAAGAGTTACTTCTCACACCCTTCAATGGATGAAGGAAAATAATGAGAAGATAAGTATGCTTACCGCATATGACTATTCAATGGCGCGTATATTGGATGATGCAGGTATAGATGTATTGTTGGTAGGAGACTCAGCATCGAATGTAATGGCAGGACATGAAACTACACTACCTATTACACTCGACCAGATGATCTATCATGCACAAAGTGTAGTACGTGCTATCAGCCGTTGTTTAGTAGTAGTTGACTTGCCTTTCGGTAGTTATCAGGGCAATAGTAAAGAAGCTCTGAACTCCTCAATTCGTATAATGAAAGAGGCAGGAGCTCATGCCATAAAGCTTGAAGGTGGGGTTGAAGTGCTGGAGTCTGTAAGACGAATAATCAGCGCAGGTGTGCCTGTGATGGGGCACTTGGGTTTAACTCCTCAGTCTATATATAAGTTTGGTACTTATACTGTACGTGCCAAAGAAGAAGAAGAGGCAGAAAGGTTGATGGCGAATGCCAGAGCATTACAAGAGGCTGGTTGTTTCTCTCTGGTGTTAGAAAAGATACCTGCAAAGCTGGGCAAACAGGTTGCAGAAGAGTTAAGTATTCCTGTTATTGGTATTGGTGCAGGTGCAGAAGTAGATGGACAGGTGCTCGTAGTACATGATATGCTGGGTATAACAAAAGATTTCTCTCCTCGCTTCTTACGTAGGTATCTGGATATGTATAATGGTATCAAAGAAGCTACCGAACGTTATATTAATGACGTTAAAACAAAAGATTTCCCTAACAATAAAGAGTCTTATTAAGTGTTGCTATGGTGAACATAGAAGCCTGGAAAAAACTCAGAGAAGAGCTTGATGAAAGAAATGTTACACTGGTAGCTGTTTCTAAAAAGAAATCTGTAGGTGATATTCAAGATGCATATGATCTTGGCCAGAGAGACTTCGGGGAGAATTACGTACAGGAGCTTGTAGATAAGCAACCTATGTTACCTGATGATATCAGGTGGCATTATATCGGTCATTTGCAGACGAATAAGGTTAAATACATAGCTCCGTTTGTTCACCTGATACATGCCGTAGATAGTTTAAAGCTCTTGAAAGAGATCAACAAGCAGGCGGCCAAGCACGAACGGGTAATTGATGTGTTATTACAAATGCATATTGCAGAGGAAGAAAGTAAGTTCGGGCTTAACAAAGAATCGTTGATAGAGTTATTGGAACAATATGAAGCGCAGAAAGACCAACTTCCTAACGTACGTATATGCGGCATCATGGGCATGGCTACATTTACCGATGATCGTGGCCAGATAAAACTGGAATTCGCACTCTTGAAAAACATGTTCACTTTTACAAAAGATACATGCTTCATGACTGCCGAGTACTTCAAAGAGTGCTCAATGGGTATGACTGCAGACTACCAACTGGCAGTAGAAGAGGGTAGTACCATGGTACGTATAGGGAGTATGATCTTCGGAGCCAGAGACTAGTCTTTTTTCTTTTTTATAGGGCTTATTATCTGTATCCACCTGTAACCAGCAATAGATAATATACACACCGTACCAACGACCCACCATAGGGTGTTAAAACCCCAATACTGCGCAATATTGGCACCCGTCCAAGGTCCTACGATCTGTGCTGTAGCCCACGATATAGTGAACAATGCAGCATACTGTCCCCTGTTTTTACTATTCGACCTGCTAACCCAGTATGTAGCTGCAAATGGCATTTCGATGATCTCTCCGAAAGTTACTATTGTGATGAATACTATTGATAGCATGAATGAGGGAGGTAGTAAATTCAATACAATGAAGCTTAAGCCCGTAAGGAAACACCCGACTCTTATATAGAAAATGGCTGTTTTTTTACCTTCAAGATTTTTGATGATCACCATTTCAAATACAGTAATGATGAGTCCGTTTAAAGCCATTACTATACCAATATCCCCTTCACTCATTTCAAGCACTTGTTTAAAGTACACAGGTATTGTGGTAAACAGCTGAAAGAAAGTAGCAGCAAATATGATGTTCATCAATAGGAATAGAATGTATGGCTTGTCTTTATATGCTGATATAGCTTTACCAACAATATTTTCTTCCTGAAGTGTTTCATTTTTTATTTTATTTCTCGAAGGTGCCAACATCAACCATAATATCAATGCTGCACCAAAATTTGTTAATCCATCTATCCAAAATAGTAAGTGGTAACTACGTGCTGCTACAAAACCACCAAGAGCACCACCAACAGCCCAGCCAAGGTTGATCGCTAGCCTGTTGAGTGTAAAACTTCTGGTTCTGTTCGCTTCATCACTATAATGTGCGACTGCTGAAGCATTGGCAGGCCTGAAAGATTCACTAACAACACTAAGAAAGAACGCAACTGTACATATGCTCCAGTAATCCCTTACCTGCCCGAGTAAAATAAAGAGTAGGCCGCCACCAATCAATGCAAAAAGCTGGATATAATAGAAACCTATTTTATCTGTTAGTTTACCTCCCAGATATGCTCCCGCAATAGCACCGACTCCATAAATCGTTATTACAAACCCTGCCTTGCTAATAGATACTCCTTCACTTTCTGTAAGGTAAAGTGTCATGAACGGGAGTACCATTGTTCCCATTCTGTTTACAAGCATAACAAATGCTAATGCCCATGCAGAGGGTGATAGACCCCTGTAAGCATTAAGATATCCTGCGGTATACTTTTTCACTTGCGCGTAAAAGTAGCAACGACATATTAAATTCCTAAGGTTATTTGTAATCTTCTATGCGCAGCTGGTCTTTACAAAAGAAATATTCTCTGGGGTCGTTTGAAGCCACTATAACCAAACGGTTTTTTGCATACTGTTCTATCCAGTTCCTATACTGGAGTACACCCTGTTCATCTAGATTTGTACATGGTTCATCCAAAAGCAGTACAGGGCTATCTGTGAAAATGGCCTGTGCCAGTTTCACCCGTTGTTTCATACCCGATGAGTAATCTTCAATAGGTTTGTCTTTTGCATCGGATAATCCTGTTAGCTCAATGATTTGATCAACTGTAAGCCCTGTATGTATTTGTTTAAAGGAGAAGTGGAACTTTAAGAATTCAAATAAGGTGAACTCTTCTACTATTTCTTGAGCAGGGGCGCAAAAAGAGATATGTTGATATATATTATCTGCAGATACAGCAATGTTGCTCCCCGCGTATAGAACCTTGCCTTTTGATGGTGATTGCATGCCTGCTATCACTCTGAGCAAGGTAGATTTTCCACTACCATTAGGGCCTAATATTGCATATGCCCCCGGACCCGAAAAAACAGTATTGACATCTTTAAATATCCAGTGTCGCTGAAAACGCTTACTGATATGATTAAGAGATATCTTCATTATGATGCCTGCTGGTGTAGCCTTTCATTATACCACGACCTGTGTCCCTTACAAATGCTATGATCTCATCACGTTCGTCAGATACAGGTATCTCTGTTTCGATAATGCTCAATGCTTTTGACGTATTGTAACCGCGCACGAATAGTATACGGTATATATCGAGTATGTGGTTAATCTTTTCTATAGAATAGCCGCGACGTTTTAATCCAACTGAATTTACTCCTACATAAGACAAAGGCTCTCTTGCTCCTTTTACATATGGCGGAACATCCTTTCGCACTAATGAACCACCTGTAACAAATGCGTGCGAACCGATACGTACGAATTGTTGTACTGCCGTAAGTCCTGCCAGTATTACATAATCACCAACAATGATATGGCCGGCAAGTGTAGTGTTGTTAGAGAAGATACAATGATCTCCTACAATACAGTCGTGTGCAATATGTGAGTATGCCATTATGTGGCAATGGCTACCGATTTGTGTTTTAGTTCTGTCAGATGTGCCTCTGTTTATAGTAACACATTCACGTATCGTAGTGCTATCACCTATGATAGCAACAGTTTCTTCCCCTTTATATTTAAGATCTTGTGGAATGGCTGCGACTACAGCACCCGGGAAAATTTTACAATTTTTACCGATACGTGCACCTTCCATTATTGTCACATTAGAACCTATCCATGTGCCTTCTCCTATTTCAACATTTTTATGAATCGTGCTGAATGGATCAACCTTTACGTTAGGACCTATTTTAGAATCCGGATGTATATATGTTAACGGATGGATCATTTCTTGTCTTTTGGTACTATTTGTGCTACGAGCTCAGCTTCTGTTACTAATTTATTGCCTACGTATACTGTTCCCCTCATTTCGCATATTCCTCTTCTTATAGGGTTCTGCAATTCAAGTTTAAGTATCAGCGTATCGCCTGGCAATACTCTTTGTTTAAAGCGTACTTTATCTATTTTCAGGAAGTAAGTATCATAGTTCTCCGGATCACTGTAATTATTTAAAGCCAGTATACCCCCGGTTTGTGCTAATGCTTCTATTTGTAAAACACCCGGCATTACCGGGTTACCCGGGAAGTGTCCCTGAAAAAAATGCTCGTTAAAAGTCACATTTTTAATACCAACTACGTGATTATCACTCAGTTCAATGATCTTATCTACAAGCAGGAATGGGTACTTATGCGGTAAGGATTTTTCAATTCTTGTAATATCGTATATAGCTTCCTGATTAGGGTCGTAATGTGGTATATCTGACAAGTGCCTGTTCTGACGTATGTATTGTTTTATCTTTCTTGCAAACTCTACGTTAGAAGCATGTCCCGGTCTGCTGGCAATAATGTGTGCTTTAATTGCATGACCTACAAGTGCCAGATCGCCTACAACATCCAATAGCTTATGCCTTGCAGGCTCGTTACTAAAGTGGAGTTGTATGTTATTAAGAATCCCTTCTTGTTTAACCTTAATATTCTTTTTGTTGAAGATCTCAGATAATCTTTGCAACTCGTTGTCACTCACTACTTTATCTACAACAACAATAGCATTGCTCAGATCGCCGCCTTTAATCAGGTCATTATCCAGCAGATATTCAAGCTCGTGCAGGAAACAAAAGGTACGGCATGGTGCTATATCGTCTTTGAACTCAGATATATGCTTTAATGTAGCATGCTGTGTACCCAGTACAGGTGAGTTAAAGTCTATCAGTGTTGTTATCTGGTATTCATTTGAAGGAACAGCCAGCATATCAACATTCTTAACCGGATCGTAATAGTGGATATTAGTATCAATTGCGTAGACAATACGTTTAGCATCTTGTTCCTGTACACCTATAGAATCAATTGCCTGTATAAACTCTTTGGAGCTACCATCCATGATCGGTACTTCAGAGCCATTCATTTCGATAAGGGCGTTATCAATACCCATACCTACTAATGCTGCCAGTACGTGCTCTACAGTACTAATGCGTACTTTATTGTATTCGAGAGTAGTACCCCGAGAGGTGTCCACTACATAGTCAACATCTGCTTTAACAATAGGCTTTTCAGGCAGGTCTACTCTTTGGAAGCGTATACCATAGCCGGGGTTTGCAGGCTTAATAGCCATTTTAACCTCTTGGCCGGTATGCAAGCCCACACCATTCAACTCAACCACACCTTTAAGTGTATGTTGATTTTGAGATTGCGATGATCCTTCTATATCAGATTTTGAATTCAACTCGGTAGTTAATGTATCTTCACTCACTTCTTAACAGAGATATTTTGTTCATTTAATTGAGCACTTAGCTCAACGACCATTTTTTCTAAATTACTAAGCCGTTCTTGTAATTCGGGCAAATTTCTGAAAATTGCCTGACTTTTTAATGAACTTTTATAATCGTATGCAGGTGAACCTGTTATGGCGGTTCCTGCGGTTTTTATTGATTTAGATACGCCACTTTGAGCGTTGATGCTGGTATTATCAGCAATATGTATGTGGCCAACAATACCTACCTGACCACCAATAATGCAATTCTTACCAATTTTGGTACTGCCCGATACACCGGTTTGTGCGGCGATCACAGTGTTTTCTCCAATATCTACATTGTGAGCTATTTGTATCAGATTGTCTAGTTTTACACCCTTCCTGATGTATGTAGAGCCCATAGTAGCCCTGTCAATAGTACAATTAGAGCCTATTTCAACATTATCTTCTATAACTACATTGCCTATTTGTGGTATTTTCCTATAAGTTCTGTCTTTTTGCGGAGCGAAGCCAAAACCATCGCTGCCGAGTACTGTGCCGGAGTGTATCACCACGTTATCCATTATTATGCACCTGTCATATACCTTTACTCCGCTATACAGGCGAGATCTATTGCCTATTTTAACATCTTCTCCAATGATACAACCCGGGTATATCTGCGCGTTATCTGATATCTCCGCATTTTCACCAATCACGCATAGAGCTCCGATATATACACCCTTACCTATTTTTGCTGATGACGCTACTGATGCAGTACTGTCTATACCGGATTTATTTCCATTGGAAAGTAGCTCGTTATATTTCTCAAGTAGTAATGCAAAGCTGCTGTAAGCATCTTTCACTTTTATCAGTGTAGCCTTTACGTCTTTTTCCGGTTGTAGAGACCTATTGATGATGATTACAGAAGCATTGCTGCTGTACAGGTAGTCTTCATACTTGGGGTTAGCTATGAAACTCAGATCATCTTGTCCGGCCTCTTCTATTTTAGCGACCTTACTTACTGTTGCATCAGGATTGCCCGCTATTTCACCCTCTATTAATGTCGCTATCTGTTGAGCCGTAAACTGCATTTCTGAATACTAATATGTTAACGCTAATGTACTAGAACGTTATAAATACTTATTTCATTGTATGTGAAAATACCTTATTTCAAGGATTGAATATAGCAAATGTAGTTCTTATGAACGGGCATAGCAAGAGCTTGATTGACAATCGGGTTGTCAATAGCTGATATGTCTTTTACTGATCCATCTTTCATTGCGATATTGATACGCTCATCTTTTACGTTATAAGTGTCTTCTGAGGTAGTTCCCTTACACACAAAATAGTCCATTTCCTCATTGCTCAGATTTTGCTCTTTTGCCAGTTGCTCTCTTTTTTCATGGTATATATCGTCAACAGATTGTGTTGTCAGATGTACTTTATAGAGCTTTCTGTAATACATCATTTGGCACAGTTTTGCTAAAATCTTGTCCTCATGGTTACACCAGGCTTTAATAGCCGCCATTATATCTACATCATCCAACATACAATACTTTTCCAGGTGCAGGGGCTCATTATCAAAATGCTCTTTGGTTATGGAGTTGTATAAAAAATGTTTTAATGCCGGGCTGGCTTCCAATTCAGTATTTATTTGTGCCAGCTCTTTTGCCCTGTTAAGTATATTGATCAATAATATTTCGGACCCCAGAACTGTTTTATGCAGATATACCTGCCAATACATTAACCTGCGAGCAATGATGAACTTTTCAACTGAGTGTACACCTTTTTCCTCAACCATCAGTTGATTGTTATGAACAGCTAACATCTGTAGTATTCTGTCGTAGCCAATAACACCTTCTGATACACCTGTATAAAAACTGTCCCTGTTCAGATAGTCCATCCTGTCTACATCAAGCTGGCTGGAAACAAGTTGATGAAGAAACTCTTTATGGTACGAGTGATTGAATATTTTGATAGAGTTGTCCAACAAACCATCCATATCCTTATTGAAGTCTCTCATGATAAGTTGAGAGATATACTCGTGTGAAATATTGCTTACGAGTGTATGTTCCAAAGCGTGAGAGAAAGGGCCATGCCCCACATCATGCAATAAAACTGCAATCCTTGCTGCCAGGTATTCTTCGTTACTGATCTCTACGCCTTTTGCAATAAGTTCATCCAGTGCTTTTGACATAAGGTGGCAAGCACCCATAGAATGTTGGAAGCGTGTATGCACAGCACCCGGGTAGACAAGATGAGCTGAGCCCATTTGTTTGATAAATCTTAAACGTTGAAACCTCGGATGATCAATTATTTGCATGATCTCCTGTTCGGGAAACCTGATAAAACCATATACAGGATCGTTGACTATCTTACCCTTTGCATTCATGCACTTACTCTTTCTTGTCTTATTGCCACTCTGTATCCGGAATATATTCTACAGGTTCACCATCTTCGCCAGTACCACCATTCCAACTTGGTCCGAGTGAAGCTGGGTCAACCAGTACCTCACATGGGTTGAAGTTTTCAGGTTCTTCAAACTTTGCTTCAGGACTGATTTTGAGAGATTTATCAGCATATACACGCCTCATGAAGTAGGCCCATATGGGTAGTGCAGCAGATGCACCTTGCCCCAAGCGGGTACTACCAAAACGTAGGTACCTGTCATCACAGCCAACCCATGACCCGGCAATTATTTGTGGTGTATAGCCAATAAACCATGCATCAGCTTGTTCATTAGTAGTTCCGGTTTTACCGGCAATGCTTCCCTCTAGTTTATACTTGTATCTTATTCTTTTTGCAGTACCGTGATCAACAACACCTTGCATCATCCGCACCATCTTATAAGCTGTATTACTATTAATAAGCTCTCTTTGTGTAGGAACAAAACTTTTCAGTACTGAGCCGTTTTTGTCTTCGATCTTAGTAATGAAAATTGGTTCTACATGTGTACCCCCTGTCGGAAACATGGTATAAGCTGCTAACATTTCATATAGTGATATGTCAGTAACGCCCAGAGCAAGTGAGGGTACTTTATCTATTTTGCTATCAATACCACATTTCTCCATAAAATCAGCAAATGAGTTGATACCTACCTGCTTGATAAGGTATAATGCTGCATTGTTGATAGAGCCTGCCAGAGCCTTTTGCATTGTCATAGCACCATGCTTTGAACCTCCTGCATCATAGTTTGCGATAGTTGGGAATGATTGAGGCATAGTTGAAACAACGCCGCATGGTGAAAACCCGTTGTCTACTGCAAGGCAATAGAGTAGGGGTTTTATTGTTGAGCCTACTTGTCTTTTGGTGTTTCTGTTTACGTGGTCATACTGATAGTAGGTATGGTCTATCCCTCCTACCCACGCTTTTACTTCGCCGGTAAAAGGATCTAAAGCCATGAATCCTGCCTGAAGCATCATCTTCATATATTTTACAGAATCAACAGGCGTCATGGTAGTGTCTATTTCATGGTCTTTATTCCATGCAAAAACAGTCATCTCAACAGGAGTATTCATGTAGCCCATGATCTGTTGATGAGATAATCCTTCATCTTTTAGTTTGCGGTAACGTTGAGTAGATTTGATGGCGCCGTCAAGGTATTTCTGATATTTTTTCCAGATGCTACCATCTTTGTAACTATGCTGGTTGATGAACAGTTGCTGCATCTCACTGATGTGTTCTTCAACAGCAGCCTCTGCATGCTGTTGCATGTTTACGTTCAGTGTAGTATATATTTTTAACCCATCCTTATATAGGTCGTAGTTTGAGCCGTCAGGCTTTTTAAGTGTTTTACAAATTTCTTTTACCTCATTAGCAACTATCTGTCTGAAATAAGGTGCCAGCCCCTCATGGTGTGATATTTTATGATAATTAAGTTTCAGAGGTTTCTTTTTTAACTCATGAGCTTCTTTTACTTTCAGGTAACCATACTTTTCCATCTGGCTGATTACTGTATTGCGACGACGTAAAGAGTTCTCAGGATTCTTATAAGGGTTTAGTCTGGTAGTTGCCTGAAGCATACCAACCAATATTGCAGCTTCGTCTACTGTAAGTTCGCTTGGTGGCTTGCTATAGAATGTAAGTGATGCATTTTTTATACCATACACATTTGACCCGAATGGTACGGTATTCAGGTACAAGGTGATGATCTCGTTTTTTGTCAACCTTTTTTCCAGTTTGACAGCCATTACCCATTCTTTCAGTTTGATAATGACCATCTGGAAAATATTAGGGTTGTCAGGTCTGGGGAACAGGTTTTTGGCTAGCTGCTGTGTGATAGTACTACCACCACCTTTGCTACCTAAAAAGACAACCGCACGAAGGATAGCCCATCCGTCAACACCAGAGTGCTCATGAAATCTTGCATCTTCAGTAGCAATCAATGCGTTGTAAACATTTGGAGAGATGTCTTCATGCTTACTTGTTGAACGGTCTTTTACATAATATCTTCCAATGAGTTGTCCGTCAGAAGCATAAATGTCAGAGGCAAGAGCACTTGATGGGTTCTCTAGCTCCTTCATTGAAGGCATATGCCCGAACCAACCCAGGTTGATCATTAGTATTATTAGGAAAAAAATGCCTATCCCTATGGAGTATAATATCCATAAGGCCTTAATAAGCTTCTTTTTTCTGTTATTTTCTTTAGGCTTACTCACTGTAAGGATTTTATTGCTTTAGCAAAGCTAAAAATTAATAAGATTTACAAACGGACATTAGCATTTCATTTCAAATTATTTATTTGTCTCTTCGTTTTGCTGTACGTAAAAACTAATAGTACGTATCGGGTTAACGAAACCGGCAAACCTGTGCTTCCACTTTATCTGTTTCTTAACTTTATTTATAAACGGAGTTAAGAAACTACTTACAACCTGCTTTTCTCTGTCATTTAATGAAATATCGGCATATTTCTTCTTAAGGTATACATTCATAAATGATGTATAATTAGTGCCGAAACGAGGGTCAATAACTTTAGATGCATATTGCATAGGTGTTTCCATATTCCTGATGATGCCTATCTGGTGCAAGTAGAAGTTGGCTGCCATATATGCGAAGTATGCTTTAGGGCCATCTTTGCCTGCTTTTTTATGCCTGTATTTATAATACCTGAATATGATACTTGGTAGTAGCAAAGCCAGAATGATAAGCCCGAGAATTGTGGACGCAATAGTCAAAAGTATTTTCTTCGGAGATATAGTTTTCTTTTGTTTAGGCTTATCCGGTTTTGAGGTTTCTTTTGTCGTATCCTCTCTTTGCAGGTATAATTCATCTATTGGTACAGGAGATGGTAACCTTTTAGCCAACTTGTTGCCATTTTCATTTCGGTAAGCACGCATGTTCTTTAATGCAGCTGCGTAAGATACCGCCGTTCCTTTATCTCCTTTTTTCACATTCTTCAATGGTACATCTACACTATCTACGTAGATAGCCGCTATTTTCATGTCCATTTCCAGAGCTGTAGCACTATCCATATCATACTCCTTGTCATGGAATACAATATGGCTCACCTTCATGTTCATGAGCTTTTTCTGCGTATCTACATATGTGACTACTCCCTCGGCTGCCAGCCATGCACGTGGTGGCTGTAGCGGGGGTGTGCCGTCTGGTTGCGGGCTTTCTTCTGCATCATCATTACCCACAGTTGTATCAAAGTCTAACCAACCATAGCCGGGAAAGTATACCTGCACCCATGCGTGTGTCTGGTCTGCATAGTACCAGTACCAGCCTTTATTCTTATCGCTCCTGTCAACTGACATGAAACCAACTGCTATCCTTGATGGTATGCCTAAAGCCCTAAGCATAAAAAGTGTTGCACCTGCGTAGTAAGCACAGTATCCTTTTTTGTTGTCAAAAAGGAAGTACATCAGTTTCGATGCACTTGGTATATCAGGTATACCGGGGTTGTCTGTATATGTGTAGATCTGATTGCCATTCTCATCTCTTTTCAGGAAGTAGTCTCTAATAGCAAGAACTTTGTCAACCGGCTTGTCTGCACTATCTGTTATTTCTTTTGCTAAGTCTCGTATGCGCTGAAATTTCTCATCCGAAGGCATCTCGGTGTAGTAGTCCATTAGTTTTTTATCTACACCTTTATAATCTTTTACTTTACGTAATACTTTAAATCTTTCTTCCTGAAAACCTCGTATCATAGGGTCCTCAGAGTTGTAAATAAAATAGGCACTGTTTAACTCAGATACATAGCTCTTGGCACGGAATGCGGATTTGAACTGCTCTCTGAAGTCTTTTTCTACTGCAATAGGTTGTACAAAAAATCCCACATTAGGTGCTACATAAGTGTTAGGAGACAGTTTGACGTTGTATATTTCTACATCAACAGTCTTACGGAGTTTGTCTCCTAGCGCATTCTTTATTACAGATGAATCTGTCTCGGTAAAGAATAAAGGCATATTGCCCGGCTCGGGTTCAAAAAGGTCATCATACGGTATGAGTGAGTCTCTTTCAAAAGTCTCAGTTGATGTATCAAATAAAGAATAGTAAAATGCCGTCAGGTAAAGAGGGTTGGGGATATCACTGCCTTCAAAAAAGTTGTCAATGTGTGCACAGAATAGCAGTTCGTTACTCCTGCCCAGATTACTCCTTAATCGGGAGTATTCTTTAATATCAAAAGTGCCATCCTCATTTTTTTTGAGCATGCTGTTCTCACCTTCTTCTCCTTTTCCGCCATATTGTGCTACTGTTTCTTTTATTTCGTCCTGCATGAAGTATACCACTCCACCAAATAATAACAGTGCCAATAAACTGAAGAGAGACAGCCTCCTGGTCATATACCACCAAAACTTCTGCGACTTGTCTTTATAGTTATAGATCTGCTCAGAAGTATAGAGCAAGTATACAGAGTATAATACAGCTGGAGTAAAGAATAATAAGAGCTGGTATACATCATCGAGCTGTGCTTTAGCTATGAGGAGTATACAGGCGCACAATGTTGATGCAGCTATCAAAACCGACCAATATCTTAACCTTACAAATCCATAACCAACTAACCAGCCGACAGTAAATAAAATGGCAAAGACAAGGAACTGAACAGAGATAAAAAAAGCATCGAACTCGCCGACAGCCATAGAGTCCAGCCCTTTGTAAAACAAATATAGACCTCCTGCTAAAATGATGAACGTAGGCCAAAAACGGAACCTAAAGGCATAAAAAAGTCCGCTGAGTACCATGCCTCCAGCTACATACAGTGTTTGCTGGTAAGCATTGTGCCTGAGTATCGAATAGTATTCATTGACATTCGCCAGTAGAAAATAACTGAGGAATGCAGTCGGGAGTATCAGGAATATCAGCTTGGCCAGCAATTCGTTGACCGGTGTAGCTCTTTGTATGCTCATAAACTATGAGCAATAAATTTAGGATAAAAAAATGCAGTAAGACTGTTAAAACTAAGATGTTCTATTGCTATATCTTATCAAGTTTATATCTGTAAGTATCGTTGCCCTTATATACATTGAAAATAAGCTTATGCGGGCGAATACGTGCATCCTGACCAACAAAATAATAACCGGAGTTACCTCTTCCCGAATTGCGCAGGTCTATTATTATAGTATATTCTCTATCGCCTCCATCATCATCATCAGACCAATTATTATCATTGCTGGCGATGACTTCGTAATAGCCTGTGTAGGTAATGTTATTATTTTGGTCAATCAGGGCGGCTTCAAACTCATCATTTAATTGAAGGATCATATTATTATACTCACCTGTAATATTATCTGTATTCAGGAAGCCTTCATTTTTTGTCACCTTTTGAAACTTATATTGACCTACGACTTTTTCTTCGGCTCTTGTTTGGTAGTAGTCGTTGTTACATGCACTTAGAGCGATCAGTACTATTGGTACAAATAATAAGAGTAGTTTTTTTTGCATAGTCTATGTGCGATTTTGATGTTATATAAATTTAAATAAGTAAATGTAGAACAATAGTTAAGGGTTGCATCTTAAGTGTTAAAAAACCTATAAATACTGTTTTAAGCATCAATTTTTCTGATAATGAATATGCTTTATATTCCTTCAGATAGGATATGTTTTCCGGCAGTTAATTCCCAGCATCTTTATTAAGAAAACGTTATCTTCGGCACGTTTAAAATATTTTCCTCTAAATGATACAAGAAAAAGAAACTCCGGCTAAACTTGGTGCAACTGGTTTAGACGAAAAGACTAAAAACATGTTACAGAAATTTAAGATCGTTACAGTAATTGGCTCGGGAACAATGGGAAATGGTATTTGCCATGTGTTCGCACAGAGCGGCTTCAATGTTCATATGATGGATATAAGGCAGGATGCTTTAGACAAGGCACTTGCTACCATTGGTAAGAATATGGACCGTCAGATAGCAAAAGAAAAGATCTCTGAAGAGCAGAAAAATGATTCTCTTGGCCGCATCACTACATATACTGATATGGCTGAAGCTGTAAAAGATGCAGACATTGTTATAGAAGCAGCCACTGAGAATATAGATCTGAAGACTAAAATATTCGAGCAGTTGGATGAGTTATGCCCTGAGCATACAATACTGGCTACAAATACCTCTTCTATTTCTATTACTCGTATTGGTTCTCATACCAAGCGTCCTGATAAGGTTATCGGTATGCACTTTATGAACCCTGTGCCTGTTATGAAGCTGGTTGAGATCATAAATGGCTATGCAACTTCTCATGAAGTAACTGAAACTATTCATGCATTATCTGCTTATTTAGGTAAAGTGCCTTGCGTTGTTCAGGATTACCCGGGCTTTGTCTCTAACCGTATATTGATGCCTTTGATCAATGAGGCTATCATTACTTTACAAGAAGGTGTTGCAGGTGTTGAAGAAATAGATACAATCATGAAGCTGGGTATGGCGCATCCTATGGGACCGCTTCAACTAGCTGACTTCATTGGCCTTGATACTTGTTATTCTATTATGAATGTACTGCATATGGGCTTTGGTAAGCAGAAATACGCACCTGCTACTTTGTTAGCCAATATGGTACAGGCTGGATACCTGGGTGTGAAGAGCGGAGAAGGTTTCTATAAATATTCTCCCGGCTCTAAAGACAAGGTTGTTAGCGACCGTTTTGAGAACAAGGCCTGGAAATAAGATAGTTTTTTAGATGTTGTGAAATGAGCCGCCTTTAAGGTGGCTCATTTTTTTAATTTAGACTACAGAACTTTGTACGATGAAAGAATTGGTAATTGCATCAAATAATCCGGGAAAGATAAAGGAAATAAGAGTATTGGTAAGTGGCATTGATTTGCGCTCATTAAAAGATATCGGTTTTGAAAAAGAGATACCTGAACCATACAATACTTTTAATGAAAACGCAGCAACAAAAGCAAAAACAGTGTATGAGTTTTGTGGTAAGAATGTATTTGCTGATGATAGCGGTCTTTGTGTGCCCGCATTGGATAATGCACCGGGAGTAATAAGTGCTCACTACGCCGGTTTCCCTAGAAGTAATGAACGAAACCTTCAAAAGCTACTTGATGAGTTGAAAGGAAAGACTGACAGGGCAGCATATTATAAAGCTGTTATTTGTCTTATATGGGAAGGAACTACCACTTTTTTTGAAGGTACTTGTTATGGTAGGATATCAGAGGGAAAGAGGGGTGAAGGTGGCTTTGGCTATGATCCTGTATTTGTACCGGAAGGGTATGATAAGACCTTTGCAGAATTGCCGATAGAAGTGAAAAATAAATTGAGCCACAGGGGCGAGGCGGTGAGAAAGATGGTGGCATTTATCAAAAATAATATGTGATGAAATTCTCAATTGGGGATAAGGTTGTGCTTAAACAAACAGATGAGGAAGGGGTAATAGTTGCTTACATCAGTGAAGATATGGTTGAAGTAGATGTTGATGGTACAACATTTCCTGTACATATTGACGAGGTAGACCATCCTTACCTGAAATGGTTTACACAAAAGAAGAAACCCTTGCCAGCAAAAAGAAAAGCTCCTGAAGATTTTCCTGTTGAAAAAGCCCAACAAAGACAGCAGAGAATGGCAAAAGGTATTTATCTGTCTTTTCTTCCTATGTTTAAAATGGAAGAAATGGAAGATGTAGTAGATTATCTTAAGGTGCATTTGGTCAATGAATTGCCTAAAGAGATACAGTTTCAATATGATTATGTACTATTTGGAGAAACTGAGTTTAAACATGAAGGGAAACTACAGGGGTTTGGCAACCTGTATCTGCATAAAGTGCCTTTTGATGATATGAATGATCAACCACGCTTCAACTGGAAGGTTGATGACCTTGAAGACTCAGACATGGCCCCTGCAGAAGGACAATTACGTATCCGTCCTCAAAAAGTATTCCAACACATCAATAACATATTGTCAAATAATGAGCCTTCGTTTAGTTATATGTTGCTCGAAGAGTTTATGCCTAATACAAAGTTCGTTACAAAAGAACCAGCAAAGAAAATATATGTACCTAAAGAAGAGCCTAAGTCAAAGCCAGAACCCAGTGCACAATATGAAATAGACCTGCATATTGAAAAGTTAACAGATAGCATGAGAGGAATGACCAATGCGGACATCATTCAATTGCAGCTTTCTACATTGGAAACTTACCTGAGGTTAGCTATTAATAATTATCAAGACCATATGGTAATAATTCACGGACTTGGCAAGGGCAAATTACGAGATGAAGTGCATCGTATACTTTCTGCTACTCCTGAGGTTGATACATACGCTAATGAGTGGCATGGCAGGTATGGCTTCGGTGCTACTGAAGTGAAGTTTAAATATTGATACACAACAATCTGTTACAGGTAATTGCAAAATATTTTACAGAATACTAAACAAAACCCTGCCTTCTCTTGTTGAAAATGAAAATATGTTTAGTATGAAAACGAAATTCAGCGTATTAATTATTGCATTATCATTCATTACAGTCACATCATTCGGGCAAGAGTCAGATGATAAGCCACATTATTTCACATTAGGTCCTGTAGCCGGATTCGGACATAGCTGGATAAGTGATGCGGCAGGTTTCAATCAAACATTTAAGCCTTCCTGGCATCTTGGTGCATATCTTCTGTATGCAAAACATCAACACTGGGCTTTTGGTGGTGTTTTAACAGCATCTCATGAAGGTTTTACCAGCGAGCTTGCTTTGCCTTTTGTAGGGAATATTACTACAACGTATAATCCTGTGTATGTACGCGCCATACCTCGTGTGCACTACTTCTTTGGCAAATACACCAATAATGTGAGGCCAAAGTTATATGCCGGCCCATCAATAGGTTTTAAAGTTGTTGAGGATTATACAAGTGAACCAACTTCACCAACTCCGCCAGAAGCATTTGATAGTTTTGATCTGGGTGCTAATGTTGGTGCAGGTGTAAATATCAAGGTAGCTTCTAGTACCTGGTTGAATTTAGATGCCGATTATTACCATGGTTTTCTTGGTGTTACACCGGGAGATAATCAAAACAGATATTTAAGAGCAAATGTAGGTGTACTCTTCGGGCTATAATTGCTTATATATAGAATATAATAAAGGCCTCTTTTAGAGGCCTTTTCATTTAGTAGATATTGAATTTTCCTGACAAAATACTTTTTGAGCCTTTTAATTTATAGAGATATACGCCTGTAGGTAGTTGAGTTTCTTTTATAGTGTTGTTTTCTATCTTATGAGTTTTTAAGAGTGCTCCTGATACAGAGTATATAAACAATTTAGTATAAGATGGATCAGCTATTTTAAAACTAACTTCCTGATACCCTGTATGTGCAATCAATATTGGTTGTTCTATTCCAGATATCTTATTAATACCTACACCGCCGTTATTTATTGTATCTACTGCCCTTTCAGAAGAACAGTTGTTATATGCAGTGAGCATTACAGTATATTTACCGCCTTGCGCATATGTATGATTAGGGTTTATTTGTGTGCTGGAGTTGCCATCACCAAAATCCCAATTGTGGTTCACAGCTTTTAGTGAAGTATTATTAAAGCTTACATTCAGGCCACTTGGACTACTGGTAAAGGAAGCATATACATATGAGCTATGTTGCAGCCAAAGGGATAGGCTATCCATCGCAATTTTGCCTGCAAAGTATTGTAACCTTTCTGCGTCACTTGATGACAAGCCTCCTGTAAAACTGCTACCGTGTGGATTTCTGTGAAAAATTGATGCATAGAAAACACAGGCAGCTAAATATGACCCATGCAGGCTCGGGTGCGATTCGTCAGGGTTATAAAGGTCTATGTTAGGCAAGCTATCTCTTACCACCTTCCATGCTGCACCTACAGGTGCAGTAATGCCATTGTTTTGTTGAGCCATGTCCATATAGCTTTCACGTAAGCGTTGCTGCATACCTTCGTATGTACATATTGGTGTGTAAAAAGGGCAGTTTGCAGCATCTCCGTTCTTTCTTCCCCATGTCATATAAAACATAGGTTGGGTACAGCTATTATTAGCGCGTATTGAGTCGACCAGCCTTTTAGCATAGGGGTATACGTCGCTGGCTACCTGTGTTGGTGAAAATGCAGGCCTTTGGCTTTGCTCCTGTAAAACAACAACATCCCACTGGTCTTGTTTGATGGCATTTAGGGTAGCTACGTCTGTAGAGTGCCCTTGTAAAGTTTGTCCACCGGGTGTGATACTACTGGATATAAGAGTGTCACCCATTGATGTTGCTATTTGGGCTACAAGGTTTGGCAGATTATTATATTGTGTGTAGCTATTACCTATAAATAGTACCTTCCTGCTATTCTGTGCATGAACTGTTGTTGATAAAAAAAGCACAGTAATAAGAAGTAGTGATGTGTAGTTTTTGTACATGTTAATTTCTTTTTATTTGTAACGATTCCAGCATTTCATCAGTTATTTCATCTGTATAAATACCGCCACCGTTCACCAAGACACCCTTTATGTCACTTTTGGTTGAAGAAATTGCATATAAAGTTGCTTCATCAGAGGGGTTGCTTTCTCCTTCAAAGCGAAATACTTTATCAATAACGAACTCATCATGAAACATCTTAAAACCTCTGGCCCTGCACTCAATACAGTCTTTCTGCAGGTTCAGGTCTTCTACATAACCTTCAGCTTTTAGCTGGTTCATTGTTTGAGATAGTGTATCCATTTTTTAATATTTTATTTATCTAATATCCTGATTTCAACCCGTTTATTCAACTCCTGATCTTCACGTGTAGCTTCTATAGGCCTTAACGGCCTTGTTTTTGCATAGCCCTTATATTTTAATCTTTCTTCATCTATCCCTTTTGATATGAGGTAATAATAAATGAATTTTGCCCTGTTTACAGATAATGCCATATCTCCTGTATCTATATCTAAAGCATCAACTGTTGGGTGCACGCAACACACATGACCTTCTATTCTGATCTTCAACTCAGGGTTTAATTGCATAACACGCAGTAGTTTTTCTAACTCGGGTACAGATTCTTCTTTAACCACATGCCTGCCGGTATGAAAAAATATTCTGTCTAGTACTATTAGTTGTCCAACCGGCATAGCTGAAATGTCTACATCTGATACCTCATCAAATTTCAATGATTCAGATACAGGAAAGTCGTCTGGATGTTCAGGTGCATCTTTCGGTTCAGTACGCTGTATTTTTTTCTTCTTATTTATGGTTTTCTTTTCGCCGATTTGCCCTAGTATAACCACATCTACGCGCCTGTCTTCTGCATATCCTTCAGGCAACTCTATTGCTCTGGGTATTTCTCCTTTTCCTACACAGAGTTTTATGTTTTCTTGGGGGATACCCATGCTTATCAAATAGTTTTTTGCGTTCAAAGCTCTTTTCGTTGATAAAGTATCATTATACCCATTTGTTCCCAAAAGGTCTGCATAGCCTACGATGCGTATATCTGTATTGCTATTAATCTTATTGTAATAAATAAGTGAGTCTACTTTATGTTGTGCATAAAAACTTAACGTTGGGACATCCAAACTAAAGTATAAGTTTACTGTGTCTTGTGCTTTAGAGGAGAGGAAACACATACATAGTATAAGAACTGATAAAGTGCATTTATGTAGAGGGCGATATCGCATTAAATACTAATATATTTTTTTGAATCCGTAAAACGAACTTATCAACAATTGTTAAGATATAACTGTTATAAGAATAGCACTATTGCCTAATTTCATAAAAATTAAAAAATATTATCATGGAAAGTTCACCTAATACATTATTACTACTTCTTACAGGTGTTATTGTAGCCGGGATGGTTTTTGTACTAGCCATAGGCTGGTTCAAAGGTATGAGTTGGCAGCGCGATATAAAGATGAAGAAGCGCCATTTGTAAGCATACAAATGTGAAAAGTAAGGTGAGCCTTACTTTCATACAATGCGAAAAAATTATTAGTTGCTCTCTCCGAAATAGAATTGCTCTTTATATAGTGCGGTGACATGATCATACAGTCGCTCAAGGTTTGTATACCCTGTGATGTTTTCATGAAGCTTTTCTTTTCCCCGAACTGTTAGTAGTGCTTTAGCCGGAGCCTCCTTATCCAGATCGAAATTACTACCGTTTTGTTGGTATTGCTTTACAAAAACTTTTACGGAATCTCCCTTAGATACTTTTCCGTTAATGGTGATGAAGTCGTTAAAAAAAACGAACATACTATCTTCCTTTATCGGCGACAGCTTTAACTCTCCTATACTACTTTTCAGCATAACTGAAAGATGTTTTGACCTTTAAATTAAGGATAAGCAATGAAATAATAGTTAAGTTGCTGATAATAATGTCTGCAAAATTCCTCTTTACTCATGCAGGGCTTGTTATTTAGCCAACGTTGCATAGTAGAAATCCTTAACTCACAGCCAGTTAGCAGATCAAATACCTTTTCGGGGGTAGAGTCATAATAATCTGAGGCTCCAAGACCGTGTTCAAATATAATGGTGGGTTGTGCTCTTTTAATTGTATTGATCGCTCCTTGCAATACTAATAACTCACCTCCTTCAACATCTATTTTAATAAGCTCGGGGCGGTATGTTTCCGGTATGATGTTATCCAATAATTCTGTTTTAACTTCTATGGTTGTATCCTCTTCATTGTCCCGGTCATATTTGCGTTTTTTTAGTCCGCTGTATGATGGGTTTGTTATCACATAATTAAAGCTGGTAGTACCGCTATTATTACTTAGGGCGTACTCATGCACATGGCAGTTTTTCAGGCCGGCATATTTACCTTTTAGTTCTTTATACATGTCAGGGATAGGTTCAAAGGCATAATGCTCACCAGAAGGTGCATACTGCAACATAATGTCAAGTACTTCACCCTTATGTGCTCCAATGTCAATACAATTGCTGTCAGGACTGCATAGCTCTCTGATCACTTTTTTGGTCTGTTTATCGTATTGCTGGTTTTTGGTGAAGGCAATAGGGATTTTCTTGACTATTTGTTTTATCGCTTCCTTCATCACATCTAACTATTGTAGCGGCAATATTAAGTCATATTCTTCATTATCTTATACTCAGGAATAAACAAGAGTGGATTGAGTACGTTATTCTAATTGTAATTATCTTGCTTAAAATGATAAAGAGAATATGGTAAAGCATATAGAACTAGGACTTTTATCTATTGAAGATTATCAACAGTTGTTGGCTGCAATGAAAGCGGCTTACCCTAAATGGCAGGGTAATTATTGGACCCTACCTACCATAGAGACCTTGATTAAACGTTTCCCTGAAGGGCAGATAGTGGTCAAGGCAGACGGAAAGGTGGTAGGTTGTGCATTATCAATAATAGTTGATTACGATAAGTTTGGTGACCAGCATACTTATAAAGAAATAACAGGCAATTACTCTTTCAAAACCCATGATGCGAAAGGAGATGTGCTATACGGAATAGAAGTATTTATACACCCGGACTATCGTGGATTAAGGTTAGGTAGAAGGCTTTATGATGCCCGTAAGGAGTTTTGTGAAGAGCGTAACCTGAGGGCTATAGTTTTTGGAGGACGTATTCCTAACTATCATAAATATGCTGAAGAGCTTACACCTAAAAAGTACATTCAAAAGGTAAAAGCTAAAGAAATATACGACCCGGTATTGACCTTTCAGTTGTCTAATGATTTTCACGTAAAAAAGGTGATAAAAGCGTACATGCCGGAAGATGAGCAGAGCATGGAATATGGCACATTGTTGCAATGGGATAATGTGTATCACACTCCTGTAGATACGTCTCAGTTCTCACCAAAGACAAATGTAAGGTTAGGGTTGATACAGTGGCAGATGAGACCATACCGATCGTTAGAAGAGATGTTTAGCCAGGTAGAATATTTTATAGATTCCATATCGGCATACAAAAGTGATTTTGCACTAATGCCGGAGTTGTTTAACGGGCCACTGCTGGCAGAATTTAATGATCTTGATGAAGCTGATGCTATGCGTGGTTTAGCACAGTATACACCAGAAATCAAAAGCACTTTCAAGGAGCTTGCTATCAAATACAACGTGAACATAATAACAGGTAGCTTGCCAAGTCTTGAAAATGATAAGCTAAAGAATGTAGGATATATCTGTCACAGGAACGGTAATATTGACCAGTATGAAAAAATACACATAACTCCTGATGAAGCTAAGGCTTGGGGCATACAGGGTGGCAATACTCTTAAAGTATACGATACAGATGCGGGTAAAGTTGGTGTTCTTATATGTTATGATGTTGAGTTTCCTGAGTTAGCACGCTTATTAGCTGAGCAGGATATGCAGATCCTGTTCGTGCCATTCCTTACAGATACTCAAAATGCATACATGCGTGTCAGAAGTTGTGCTATGGCAAGGGCAATTGAGAACGAATGTTTTGTTGCAATAACAGGTAGTGTTGGAAACCTGCCTAAAGTGGAGAATATGGATATCTCCTATTCACAATCTGCTGTGTTTACACCGTGCGATTTTGCATTCCCTGTAAATGGTGTAAAGAATGAGGCTACACCAAACACTGAAATGATACTGATAGTAGATGTTGACTTGCAGTTGTTGGACGAGTTGCATACCTATGGCAGTGTAAGGAACATGAAGGACAGGCGAACAGACTTTTATGAGCTTAAAATAAAGAGCTAAAGTTTATTGACAATTTTAGTCTGATTTGCCAAAAAATCAACTTAAATATTTTTTAGTACCTTTGTACACAATACAGAGGTAATTTGTCCGCATTTGTTCAGGCCCACTTCTTTAAATTGTATGTTTTCATACAACGGACAAACATTTTAGAATGATTTTTTGTAAATAATAATAGCTTAAACAATTAGCCTGAACCGAACTAGTTATGGAAATTAAAACATTTACTGCACAGGCAAGTCCTACAGATGAAGAATATAATGCTGTATTGAACTTCCTGTTCGAATATCTGGATCAATATGGAGACCCAAAAGAGCATATTGCGAATGCTATGAACTATGCTCTGGGCAAAAATAACCTTCCCGGTGGGTTTGTTTTATCGGCCACTATAGACGGAGATGTTGTAGGTGCTGTAGTGGTGAATAAAACAGGTATGGAAGGATATATCCCTGAAAATATACTTGTATATATTGCGGCACACAGAGAGCACCGAGGTAAAGGTATCGGTAAAAAACTTATGCTTAAAGCTGTTGATACGGCTGAGGGTGATGTCGCGCTTCATGTAGAGCCTGATAACCCGGCAAAAGGACTTTATGAACATATTGGCTTTACGAACAAGTATTTGGAAATGAGGTTCAAAAAAGATAAGTAATGGCATTTGTTACAATAGACGCGGCTAAGCTTAAGCATAACTACACATATATTAATGATCTTTTTAAAGAGAATAATGTAAAATGGTCGCCGGTATCTAAAATGCTTTGCGGCAATAAAGCTTTTCTGGATGTACTCTTAAGGCTGGGCATAGATGAAGTGTGTGACTCACGAGTTACTAACCTGAAAAGGTTAAAAGCATTAAATCCCGAAGTTGAAACAGCATACATTAAACCTCCTCCTAAAAGGTCGATCAGGAATATTGTTGAGTTTGCAGATGTAAGCTTCAATACCGAATATGATACCATCAAGCTTTTGTCTGAAGAAGCTGTAAGGCAAAACAAATTACATAAGGTGATCATTATGATTGAGCTGGGTGAGTTGAGAGAAGGTGTGATGCGTGAAGACTTTATGAATTTTTATGGTAAAGTATTTGAATTGCCTAATATCGAAGTCATAGGTATTGGTACAAATCTTACTTGTATGTATGGCGTACTACCGAATCATGATAAATTAATTCAACTAAGTCTTTACAAAGAGCTGATTGAGGCAAAATTCAATAGAAAGATACCATATGTCTCTGGTGGTACATCAGTTACTATACCTTTAATATTTCAAGGGTTATTACCTCATGGTGTCAACCACTTTAGGGTAGGCGAGACACTATTTTTAGGTACAGATGTATATAATAATAAGCCTTTTAATAAAATGCATAGTGATGTATTTAAAATATATGCTGAGGTAATTGAACTGAATGAAAAGCCTATTATACCCATGGGTGAGCTTGGTTACAACCTTACAGGTGATACTAAAGAGTTTGATAATAGCCAAATGGCAGAAACATCTTATAGAGCTATTATAGATTTGGGGCTACTTGATATAGAATCATCACATCTTATACCTGTTGATCCTCATGTTGAGTTGGTAGGTGAAAGCTCTGATATGATAGTAGTAGACCTAGGTAGTAACCCTAGTCATTATAAGGTTGGAGATCTTCTTGAGTTTCGTATGACTTATATGGGGATATTAAGAGTAATGAATTCTGATTATGTAGGCAAAAGGGTAGTAAATGATGATCAGCTAGATATGCCTTCATTTATTAAACCTGCTAAGAGAGTTACAGTCATTAATCAACAAGAGCAAAAAGCAAAATAAAGACTTTAAATAAGATAAAAAGAGCAGCTTATATTATATAAGCTGCTCTTTTTATTAATGCATGCTTATGAAGGCTTATTGTTGTTCAAAAAAGTAATATTCTGCTTTTCTATTTCTGTAAGCATATCTTGTACGTTATCGTGTTTTGCTGTGTACCAATCTTGGGTGTTAAAATGCTCTTTCAGGTCATCGTCCTGGAAGATTTTACCATGACGGGCATAAATTTCATTAAGCATAACACTATGTCCCCACTCTGTAAGATATTTCACATCATCGTTTGTAAGGGGTCTTGTAGAGCCTTCAGGGTAGTAGCCCGGAGCATCTCCCCAGTCCATCTCATCATGTAGTTTACGATACTCTCTGATCTGTTCATCAGTATAGTTGTTCCTGTCAAACATAAGCATCATTCGCTCTTCAGCCTGAGCTGAATAGTCAGTGCTTTGTTCATCATTGTTAGTGGAAGTTACATCTTCATTAATAGCAGTTGTATCAGTATCATCTTTCATACCGTCATTACCATCATTACATTGGCAAGAAGCAATAAGCAAAATGCTGAAAAATGAGATCAATAGTACGTTTTTCATTGTTAATTATATTGGTTCTGATATGTATAACAGAAAAAGGTACTAAGTGTTTAATTTTTTACTGAAAATTTTAATGAAAAGTGCACAAAGCTACTTTTGAGGCCTCTTACCCCTTCTGTTAACTATTTTAAGTTTGTCATCCTCAAGCGTCCAGTAGCCATATACTTTTGTTTCAGAGTACTTACGCATATTAATGCCTATTTTCTCACCAATGTACCAGCATAGTTCGTAACCAAAATCTTTACTTTCTGTATTGACATCAGTATAGGATATCATATCCATATACTTTAGTATGGTTTTTTTGACTTTTTCTTTAGTAGGCTTTCTTTTTGAATTATATAACCTGATGAGCTCTGTACAACAGTCTTCTGTGATATTGTTAATGATCTCTTTCTCTTCATCACCAGCTTTGTCAACTCCGGGTACTATTTTATGGAAAGTGTGATATTTATCTATCCACCTTATTTTTCTTAGTTGTTCAATTATTTTTTCTTTTTCAGATAGTCTTTTTTCAGGCATTAACGTAAAGCATATCTTTTGTTTAGAAGGCCGAAGCTGAATAAGATAAGTATAAGCTGTTCTTTAATAGTAAATATGACTTTTTTTAAGAAAGGAAACTGTTTGGGATAGGGGGCAGCAATTACCTCTATGTTATCGATGTACTTTGCAAAAAAATACTTAGCTCTTGCCGCATGAAAGCTGGATGTAACAACTATAGCATGTGTATAGCCATACTGTTGCATTATTTCTAGAGCTTTCCGTGCATTCTCAAAAGTGTTTTTGGCATGAGGTTCTTTAAAAATGTCTTCTTGAGGAATGCCTTGCTCAATACAATATTTGGCCATTACTTCTGCCTCGACATATTCATTTGATATTGCGCCACCTGTTACTATGATCTTCGCAGCTTTCCCTTGCTTGTACTCCTCAATACCTTTTTTTAGTCTGGATAATAAGATAGCACCCGGCTTACCATTATCCGTTGCAGGATATCCTAGAATGATCAATATTGTATTGAATGATGATGACATTACATACAAAAATATGTCATTATTAATTCTTAATTACAAGCATTCTGTTAATCTTGGAATGGTATATTGGTTTTATGTTTTTTGGCTTTATTTTTGCTGAATACTGTATTTACATTTATTAAGGCAGATCTTAATTGATATTAATTACGTACCTATAGATGACTTGTACAAACTGTAGCAGATACTGATGATAAAAGACCTGATAATCAAATACTCCCCGGCCATTATTGCTTTACTGGTAATTCTTTTTACTATCATAAAAGTGTCTATTATCTCTGTAAAATTGAATAAGAATTACTTCAGGCTTTTTTTCTCTTCTTTCACTTTTGTCAATAAAGTAGCTATCCGAAATACCTTTCACGAGCAACTCAAAAGTTATTATATAAAAAGTAATAAGATCAATATGGTCTTTTACCCTATTATTGCAGCAGTAATAGCTGTGTACATACTTATGAAGGTTATTAACTAGTCTTTTCCACAAAGACAGATTTTTGTGCACAGAATTTATTCTAAGAGCTTCAGTTTTGTTACATTTGCACAATTTGTTTTTTGCATATGTCAGCACAAAATGAAAATTCTACGGCGTACCTCTTGTTAGAAGATGGTACATACTTTACAGGAAAGGCTTTCGGGGCAAAAGGTACCAGCGGTGGTGAGATCTGTTTCAATACAGGTATGACCGGCTACCAGGAAGTATTCACAGATCCGTCATATTATGGCCAGGTACTTATTATGAATAGTATCTATATTGGTAATTATGGTGTGAAGAAAGAAGATACAGAAAGCGATTCCGTTAAAATTAAGGGGCTTATCTGTAAAAACATTTCTGAACAGTATAGCAGGATGATGGCTGATGATAGTCTGGATGCGTACCTCAAAGAAAATAATATTGTAGCCATTCACGATGTTGATACCAGAGCGCTAGTACAACATATACGCCACAAAGGTGCTATGAACTGTATTATCAGTACTGAGATATCAGATTTTGATCAATTAAAGGCTGAGTTGGACAAAATTCCTTCAATGGATGGTCTTGAGCTATCTTCTGATGTCTCTACAAAAGAGCCATATTATTATGGTGATGAAAAAGCAGGCATAAGGATAGCAGTAATGGATTACGGGGTTAAGAGACATATCCTGGAATGTATGGCTAAAAGAGGCGCTTATTTGAAAGTGTTCCCTGCCAAGACAGATTATAGTGAAGTAGAGGCTTTTGAACCACATGGTGTTTTTATCTCAAACGGACCGGGAGACCCGGCAGCCATGGATTATGCTGTTGAAACCGTTAAAAAGGCCATTGAGCAGGCAAAGCCGCTGTTTGGTATATGTCTGGGGCATCAATTGCTTGCAAGGGCAAACGATATAAAGACGTTCAAAATGCATCATGGGCACAGAGGGCTCAACCATCCTGTTAAAAACCTGGTTTCGGGCAAATCGGAGATAACAACACAGAACCACGGGTTTGGAGTTGAGCCTGAGTCGGCAAAAGGATCTGACAAGATAGAGATCACACATCTTAACCTGAATGATAACTCAATTGAAGGGATAAAAGTGAAGGGTAAGCCTGCATTTTCAGTACAATACCACCCTGAAAGCACTCCCGGCCCTCACGATTCAAGGTATCTTTTCGATGATTTTATAGCTTTGATAAAGGAACACATGTAATAGTGTGTTCTCACTAAGCTAACGAACCAAACTACCAAAGATGAAGCAGGAGAAAATTCTCATACTTGGAGCCTGTGGCCAGATAGGTGTAGAGCTTACTCTCGCATTGAGAAAGCTTTACGGAGAAGCTAATGTCATAGCTACAGATATACGTGATGAGCATGAGCTCCTAAAAGGTAGCGGGCCATATATTGTGATGGATGCTTTGGATGCAAACTCAGTAACAGAGCTTATTAAAAAAGAATCTGTTACACAGGTGTATTTGCTGGCCGCATTGCTTTCAGCTACAGGTGAGAAAAATCCTAAAAAAGCATGGGATATAAATATGCAGAGCTTATTGCAACTGCTTGATATCAGTGTACAGGAAAAATTACATAAGGTTTATTGGCCAAGCTCTATAGCGGTATTCGGTGCAACTACACCAAAGCAGGACACCGCACAGAAAACAATTGTAGAGCCGGGTACGGTATACGGTATCAGTAAATATGCCGGAGAGTTGTGGTGCCAGTATTACCATAAGAGATGGGGTGTAGACGTACGCAGCATCAGATATCCTGGTTTGATCAGTTGGAAATCTGAGCCTGGTGGAGGCACTACAGACTATGCTGTTGAGATATATTACGAAGCATTAAGAACCGGTAAATACACCAGCTTTTTAAGTGAGGATACCTACCTACCCATGATGTACATGGATGATGCAATACGCGGTACTATTGAACTAATGGAGTCGCCTGCTGAAAAGATAAAATCGAGGATGGCATATAATTTCTCTGCTATGAGCTTTTCTCCAAAAGATCTTGAAGCTGCAATAAAAGCACATATGCCTGATTTTGAGCTTAGCTATGCACCTGACTACAGGCAGGATATAGCTAATGGATGGCCTGCAAGTATTGATGACAGTGCTGCTCGTACAGATTGGGGCTGGCAACATGAATATGATGTTGCTAAAATGACTAGAGCCATGCTGGAAAACCTGAAAGTGAAGCTGCAACTGGCATAGGGTCGATTGTTATTCATTGGTTAATCTAGGCTGTAGTTTAACTACATTTAGATCGTTTATCTCATTTTTACGCCATAATAACTGCCAAAATGAAATCTGAAAGGCAAAAGAAGATAGACAAACATGCTAATAGGATAAAGAGGAAAAAACGTCTCAGGTTAATGGCATTGACCATTTCAGCAGTAGTCGTTTCAATACCTTTGTATATCAAGTATATGGCTAGTTAATACAAGCCCATACCATATATTTGATTGTTGAAAATCAATATTATGGAAAAGCCTGTATTAGTTGCACTTACCGGCGCAGGTATCAGTGCCGAAAGTGGTTTGCAAACTTTCAGGGATAGTGATGGCCTATGGGAAGGGCATAGGGTAGAAGATGTTGCTACTCCCGGAGCATGGATGAGAGACCCAAAGCTTGTGCTTGACTTCTACAATATGCGTCGCAGGAATGTAAGAGATGCAAAGCCTAACCCTGCGCATTACATGCTGGCTGAACTGGAAGAGTTTTACAACGTACAGATAGTGACACAAAATATTGATGACCTACACGAAAGAGCAGGTTGTACCAATGTGTTGCATTTACATGGTGAGATATTTAAAATGAGGAGCGAGCAGGATGAAGGGTTAGTGTATTCGATAAGAGAGGATATAAATCTTGGTGACCTCGCGGATGACGGAGCGCAATTACGCCCACATATAGTATGGTTTGGTGAGCCAGTTCATATGATACAAGAAGCTGTACCTATAATGCAAATGGCAGATGTTTTTGTGATCGTTGGTACATCTTTAGTAGTTTATCCTGCAGCAGGCCTTGTAGATTACGTCCCCCATCACATTAAAAAATACGTTCTGGATAAAAAGATACCGCCAGTAAATGCTTATAATAATGTAGTGTCTATTGAAATGCCCGCAGCTGTAGGAGCTGCTGAGTTAAAAGAAATACTAGTAAAAGAAGCACTTAACTTTTAAGGCTGAATAAACTGTCTACGAATTCAGCCTTATTGAATATCTGTAAGTGTTCCATCTTTTCACCTACTCCAATATATTTTACAGGAATATTGAACTGACTGGCTATTGCCAGTACAACACCACCTTTAGCAGTACCATCCAGTTTAGTTACCGCAATCGCACTTACATCTGTTGCAGCAGTAAATTGTTTAGCCTGTTCAATGGCATTTTGCCCTGTACTTCCATCAAGCACTAATAAAACTTCATGTGGTGCATCAGGAATTTTTTTTCCTATAACCCTTCTTATCTTACTTAGTTCTTCCATTAGACCTGCTTTGTTGTGCAGCCTTCCGGCAGTATCTATTAACACAACATCAGACTCTCTTGACATAGCACTGGCAACGGTATCGAATGCTACAGAGCTGGGGTCGCTACCCATTTCTTTTTTTACTATCGGTACGCCTACCCGTTCACTCCATATGGTCAACTGGTCAACAGCAGCCGCACGAAATGTATCAGCAGCACCCAATAATACTTCTTTCCCGTTTTTCTTAAAGTTATGTGCCAGCTTACCAATAGTTGTTGTTTTACCTACTCCATTTACGCCTACCACAAGTACTACATAGGGCTTCTTTCCCTCTGGGATGTCGAAAGTTTCAAAGTTAATGTCAGGTGCATCAGTAAGCATACCCATGATCTCTTCCTGTAGAATGTTGTTGAGCTCAGTGGTGCCTATATACTTATCTTTTTTTACTCGTTCTTCTATACGTTCAATAATAGCAACTGTAGTGTCTATACCAACATCAGCTGTTACTAAAGCTTCTTCCAGACTATCAAGTACTTCATCGTCAACTTTGTCTTTTCCGGCAACAGCTTTGGTCAGTTTTGAAAGGAAATTGGATTTGGTTTTTTTCAGGCCTTCATCCAATGCTTCTTTCTGCTCCTCTTGTTCTTTGGTTCGCTTAAATAGCTTATCGAAAATTCCCATGTATTATATGATTTCTTAAGGGATATTATTACGGCACAGCAAAATTATACTTTTATTGTAGAAACCATATATAATAAAAAAGGGATAGTGTAATACCATCCCTTTTTGTGATATGTTTAAGATTATTACTTGTTCAGCTTCGCTTTCAAGTTGTTGTCCAGTGCTTCAAGGAACTGTTCTGTATATACATAATGCTCTCCTGCTTTTACTTTTGAGCCGTGTATACAAACAGCAAGGTCTTTGGTCATGATACCGCTTTCTACTGTTTCGATACATACAGACTCCAATGCTGTACAGAAGTCGTTGAGCTCTTTGTTATTATCCAGTTTAGCGCGGAATGCAAGCCCTCTCGTCCATGCAAAAATTGATGCTATCGGGTTAGTAGAGGTTGGGTTGCCTTTTTGATGTTCCCTATAGTGCCTTGTTACCGTGCCATGTGCAGCTTCTGCTTCAAGTGTTTTACCATCAGGGGTAACAAGTGTAGAGGTCATAAGCCCTAGTGAACCAAAGCCTTGAGCTACAGTATCGCTTTGTACATCACCATCATAGTTCTTACATGCCCAAACAAAATTACCATGCCACTTTAGCGCACTGGCTACCATGTCATCAATCAGTCTGTGCTCGTAAGTAAGGTTATGCTTATCAAAATCGGCTTTGAATTCATTTTGGTATACCTCTTCAAATATGTCTTTAAACCTGCCATCGTATTTTTTCAGAATGGTATTTTTAGTAGACATATACAATGGCCATTTTTTCTGAAAGGCCATATTGAAACAAGAGCGAGCAAAACCTCTTATTGACTCATCAGTATTGTACATAGACATAGCTACGCCACCTTCTCCTGTAAATTTGTATACTTCATGCTCAATAGTCTCTCCGTCCTCGCCCTCAAATTTAATAGTCAGTTTGCCTTTGCCTTTTACTACAAAGTCTGTAGCACGATATTGATCACCAAATGCATGACGGCCAATACAGATAGGAGCTGTCCAGTTAGGAACTAGGCGTGGAATATTTTTGATAACAATCGGCTCTCTGAATACTGTGCCATCAAGAATATTACGTATAGTTCCGTTAGGACTACGCCACATTTGCTTCAGCCCGAATTCTTCAACACGTAGCTCATCCGGTGTGATGGTAGCACATTTTATACCTACGCCATATTCTCTGATCGCATTAGCTGCATCAACTGTAACCTGATCGTCAGTAGCGTCGCGATGCTCAACACCTAGGTCATAGTATTTTATGTCAAGATCTAAATAGGGTAATATCAACTTATCTTTGATGAACTTCCAAATAATTCTAGTCATTTCATCTCCGTCAAGTTCTACTACCGGGTTGGCAACTTTTATCTTACTCATACTTCAATATGTTTTATATGTTTTACGGTGGCTAAGTTAGCAAAGCATCCGTTCAACTAAAACTTTATACAAAAAAAAGCGGCCCCAAATGGAGCCGCTTTTGAATATAAGCTTTAATGATTATCTGTTGATCATAAACCTCATGCTGGTCATTTCACCATTCACCATTATGTTCACCATATACAAGCCGTTGGTAATACTCTCTTCAAGAACTACCGGAAGGCTAAGCTCATTACCACTAACAGGGTATGACTTATTGTATATAACCTGACCTACAGAGTTGGTGATCCTTACCAGTACATCTTCATTTGTGAGAGACTCACTCATCATTCCTGTAATGGTAAACTGACCTGTATTCGGGTTAGGGAACAATCTCAGATCACTGAATATTTCACTGTTCAGCTCATCTACACCTGTAGTTATCTGACGACTGGTTACAGTTTTCTGAGTTACACACTCAAGACTGCTCACCATATCTACGTGTACTCTGTCAGTAGCTTTTATGTCAGTAGCGGTGAACGTATTACTTTGCTCTGTCTGTCTAACACCATTTATATACCACGTATATGCAGGGTTGGTACCACCGTTTGTCGGGCTGGCCACAAAATTGAATGCGCCCGGTCCGTTAGGGTAAACTATGATACCCACAGCAGGTGTTACGTTTTGAGTTACATCAAAAGTGACAGGAGCACTCAACTCAGGGAATACACATGTAAGGTTACTTGTCAGACGACATTGAATTACATCACCGTCCTGTAAGTTAGTTGTAACATATGTAGGTAATGTAGCTCCCGGTATATCATTACCGTTTAGCACCCACTGGAACTGAGGGAATGTACCTGCATTGTTAAAGAATGAGTACATCGTGATCTTCTGTCCGTCACAGATATTACTATCCGGGTTAGGTGCAACAACAATACTAGACTTGGTAGTCTGATTTACTGTCATTTTTATAACGTTACTTGCTATACTAGCCGGAGAAGGACATTTCAAGCTGCTTGCAAGCACACATTTCACTTCATCACCATCTTGTAAAGTGCTTGTAACAAAGCTATCAGTAAGTACACCAACACTTACATTATTAACCTGCCAGTCGTAAGCAGGCATCGTACCACCGTTAGTAATACTTGATTTGAAAGTAGTAGATATGCCAGAACATATGACATTGCCTGTATTAGACGATATAGCGATACTTGGAGTTGAGTATGATGTTACTTGCATCACTACAGAGTTACTAGATACATTATTAGCATTAGGGCAAACGTAATTAGATGTAAGTATACACTTAACATTATCAGTATTGCTCAGCGATGAACTACTGTATGTAGAGCTGTTACCACCTACATTGTTACCATTTACCTGCCATTGGTAAGATGGGTTACTACCACCACCAGTAATAGATGACGTAAAGGTTACGTTAGTGCCTGCACATATATCATTCATGCTTGGAGAGATAGCAATAGTAGGAGTGACCAATGCGTTTACTGTAAGTGTAAGTACTGTAGAAGTAACATTCGGTGTACATGTACCACTTACTACGCAACGATACTGGTTACCATTAAAGCTTGCCGGAACTGTTAACAATTTCAGGCTGCTTGTAGTAGCACCGCTATAATTAGTGCCGTTGCTTACAGTACTCCATCCTGAGCCACTATTTACCTCCCACTGATATGAAATATTATGACCTACTGCACTTACCGGTATTGTTAAGCCACCTCCTTCACACATAGTATGTGTAGAAGCAGGGTGTACTGTAATATATGGTTTACCATATATATTTAGTGTTGCAGTAGAACTGTTTACAGTACCACAATCACCACCTACCTGACAACGTAAGTTTCTTACATAACTGCTACCCGGGTTGATGCCTGAAACGGTAAGTGTGCTGTTGTTAACACCAGAGAACCCTGTTGCAGCACCAGGTATGTTCTGCCAGGTGCCGCTTACCAGCCATTGCCATTGGTAGGTAACATTTGTACCGTTAGCATTTGTAGTGAATGTAGTAGTTGTATTACCACAAACTGTTTGTGAGCTTGGCTGAGACGTGATACTTGTTGTTGTACCAACGCTAAGAGTAGCTGAAGCTGATGTAACAGAAGGTGTACAAGTACCGCTTACTATACAACGGTATCTATAGTTGTTCATTGTAGATAAAATATTACTCAGGCCTAGTGTGGCAGAAGTTACATTACTATATATACCACTGTTAGACAAGTTGCTCCAGCTTGAACCTCCGTTTGTACTCACCTGCCACTGATAAGCTACACCAGTACCTGAAGCATTTACAAAGAAGGATGTACTGCCTGCAGGACAAGCTGATTTGTTCTGAGGGTCGAGTATCACATACGGTTGAGTATTGATAGTTAGTGTAGCAGAATTGGTTGAAGCTGCCGGGATACAACCGGTATTCAGTTCGCACCTGAACTGATAACCATTATAGTACTTGCTAGGATTACTTACAGATAATGTATTGGTGTAAGCACCTGAGAAAGGACCGTAGTTACTTAAGTTTGTCCAGCCATTACCCGCGTTATATTGCCACTGATAACTAATAGCACTACTGCCTGATGCGGTAGTTGAGAATACTGCCGTACCACCCGGACAGATAGTTTGATTGCCTGGCTGCACAGAAACAGTAGGTGATGTATTTACCGTGAGTGTAGCACTGTTTGATGTTTGCGAAGTACCACATTCGTTAGTAACAACACAACGATACATATTACCGTTCATTGCTAATGTTGGGTTAGCAAATGTTATAGTGTTCGTAGTAACCCCTGTATAGATAGCTCCATTAGTAGCATTGCTCCATCCCGATCCGCTATTTACCTGCCACTGATAGGTAATATTCAAACCTCCTGCTGTAGCAGCAACACTCATTGTGCCAGGCGTACCGGTACAAACAGTAGCTGCTGAAGGATGAGACGTTATTGATAAAGCGTTTGTTATTGTCAATGATGCAGAGGCACTGGTGGCACTTGGCGCACATGTACCACTTACAACACAACGATACTTATAGTTATTCATGCCAGATGTTACACCAGTTAAAGAAAGTGTGTTAGTTGTTGCACCGCCATATACACCTCCATTCGTAATGTTTGTCCAGCTTGAACCTGTGTTCACCTGCCACTGGTATGTTAATCCGAACCCTGTAGCACTTACACTGTATGTTGTGTTGGCATTAACACATATTGTATCATTAGTAGGATTTGAAGTAACTGATGGTTGCTCAAGAATAGTTAAAGTACCTGCATTTGAGGTAGCTGTTTCACCACAGTTACTGGTTACGATACATCTGTATTGATAACCGTTAAGTCCGGTGGTAGCGCCGGTAATGTTTAATGTGTTTGTAGTAGCGTTGGTATAGAAGCCACCGTTAGAAAGATTGCTCCAACCGGTGCCTGAATTTACCTGCCATTGATATGTTAATGCAACACCTCCTGTAGTACTGCCTGTTACAGAGAAGCTTGTGTTTGTACCAGGGCATATTGTTGCATTTGAAGGGTTAGAAGTAGAAACACTAGGACATACAAGGTTAACGAGATAGTCTTCAGCCTCACCGTATGAGTAAGTTGTAGCGCAAGGGTCTGTAGGTGTGTTTAACCAATAAGTACGTACCCTCATTACAGTGTTACCAGCCTTAGCTGTAGCCGGTATAGTAATACTGCTGCTCAATGGAGAGTTAGCACCCGGCACAGTACCAAAATGCGTATATTCTCCAGCGTCAAATGTACCGCTCTGGTCATAATCAATCCAAGCAGAAACGCGATTAGAGCTGTACTGTACTGTAGTAGAAGTGCTATAGGTACTTCCGATATTAAGGTTAGGTGCCGAAACACTACCTGTATAGTCAGCATAATTGCCAGATGAACAACCACTTGAGTTATTCAGAGTGCCTATTTGCATATTACTGATGTAGTCTCCGAAGCTACAACCGCTTGAATATCCGGGTGTACAGTAGCATGACATAAAACTATTCATAGTAACCTGTAAAGAACTTGAGTAAGCAGTACTGTTACTATTACTACAAGTAACCTTGCACCTGTAATACGTAGCAGCGGTTTGTGAAGTTGATAAAGTAGCACTGGTAGCACCAGATACATTAGCCCATGTTGTGCCATTGCTTGATGACTCCCACTGGTAAGATATTCCACTAAACGTTGCTAATGAGTTTGATAATGATAAAGTGAAACTTGTATTAGGACAAACAGGACTAGATGATGCTACAGTATTGCCCGGCGCAGGTGTACCGCTACATGGGGTTGGTGTAACATATGTGATCTTTATGTTTGGTCTGTTATCATCGTAGCTTGATGAAAAAGTTGATGAGTTTGTTCTGGCTGAACTACCTGCTGTACCTTCTGCAAAACCTGGAGCACTGTGGTATTGAAAGTCGTTAGCACCACTTGCTGTACCGTACTTTTCATGACCGGTAATGATAAAAAGGTTACTGCCTGTGTAAGTGAATGGGTTGTCTAACGTTATAGCCTCCCATCCACCTGTAACAGTAAAATTTTGAGTAGAACTACTATAAACAGATGTAGCAGAAGATAGGTAAGTGCCTAAAGTTCCCGTTGTTGAAATGGAAGTAGTATTGGTGTTTTCCATCCATATTTTAAACACATTATTGCTGCCGGTTAATGTACCGGATACCTTATACCATTCTACTTTTGTAATGATTGAGCCGGTTGGTATACCTAGCTCTGTAGCTGTATACAAATAAACATAATTGCTATAGTTAAAACTTGAGGAGGAACTACTTCGGTAATAAGGACCATATAAATAGCTGTCAGAAGTACCTGTTCCGATAGTCACAGTTGTCTGGGCGTTAACGACTCCGCCCGACAACACAAACATCAGCATTACAATGTAAAAATTCAAATTTTTCATACTCTCCAATTGAGGGGTTCAATTAATTGTTAATAATATTTATAGACACACTCACAAAATATTAAATTATAGTAAGATTAACAATACCTTAGCACTCTTCACCCAACTTTTTAATGCTTTAATTTAAAGGCATATAAGCTGTTTTTGCATATAAAAAGAGCCTGCAAAATGCAGGCTCTTAATGATGATAGACTATACTCTTATTTTACAATTTTGAGAATTTATTTATACCAAGCAGTTTGCCTTTGTCACTAAACAGCATGATGCTATAAATTCCTGAACTTATTTGGCTTATATCTACAGTTGTAACCCTGTTGTTATTGAGTTTTTTATCAATAATAGTTCTGCCATATTGATCTGTAATTTTATATGTATTGGCCTCATTATTATCAACTGATATGTTGATCTGGTCTTTAGCAGGGTTAGGGTAAACTGTAATGTCATTAGTAGCATTTATTTCATTTACAGATACGACAGGGTTAACATAAAGTACTGCTATATTACTAGTGTCACCCGGAGACATACAAGTTCTGCTCAATACTGCACAACGGAATTCGTATTCGTTCTGTGCTCTAGAAACTCCTCTTACAGTTAATGTGTTAGTTTTTACACCAGAGTATATACCGTTATTATTAATATTAGCGAAAGTGTCATTCACACCTACCTGCCATTGGTATTCTACATTTGCACCGGCTGATACAATACTAAAGGTTACATCATCCCCGTTATCAGCAACAACATCCACAGGGTTGGTGGTTACTGATGGCAGGTCATTTACGATCATCATCATTTCAGCGGAAGTGTCTACACCGCAGAAGCCGTCAAGTACAACTCGTATCCTTGCTCCGTTAAGCGAGGCGGGAATATTATTGACATCAAGTATATTTCCGTTTGGTATAAAATTGCTACCTGATACATTTTCAAACATACCGGTTGTAGTATTATATACCTGCCACTGATAATGATTTACCGGTCCGTTAGCATTTACAAAAAGTGATGTATTCGTTGAAACACAAGTTGTATCTGTGACTGTTTGTGAGTCTACAGCTACTTCAGGGTGCACGGTCAACACAACAGGAGTTCTTGTTGCGCTGGTACATACGCTACCAACTTCGTACCTCATAGTGCCTGCAAATGTCCTTGTAGTGAATAAGCTGCCTGAAAATAATCCGCTGCCACCACGCCCCTGTAATATTTCAATATCACTATTCTGCACAGCTGTATTACCAAGTGTTGTACCATTCGTATACCCCAGAGTGCCACCTGAACTGGCATGTATATAAAATGCATATCTCTGGTTGGCTTGTAATTGTTGTGATAATACAGCCGGTATGTAGGTCAGGTTATTTGCTGTAGCACTGATACCGGAAGAGGTACCAAGTAATGTCCACGCGCCGCTGTTTGTTTCAGATCCGACATGAGTACCCTGCTTATAATATATTTGAACAGTGTATGTTCCGGATGATCTGGGTACAAAATTGAACCCTGTAACTGTGATGTCTTTTTTAGGTATACAGTCAAAAGTTGCTGTTACCTGCCCGTTATTAGGGGTTAATGTATTGATGCTATCAGCAACTGCAGTACCTCCATATGCTTCTGCATAATAAGTTGTAGTTGTGTTTATTGAGGATATATTCAGAGTGTTGCCATTTCCAATGGGACTACCTCCGACAGACTGTGTATACCACAATATATTACCGCCAATTGAGGGTGTGGCACTAATTGTACCACTCTGGCCCTTACAGGTTGCACCTGCAGTAGTGCCTGTAACTTCGCATTGTCCGAAAGTTAAATTGGGCAAAAGGCATGTTGTTATGCCTAACGCTAATAGTACAAGGTTTTTCATAAAAAAGGGTATTAAATAAAAAATGCATTTTCTTTATCTGACAGGTAAAGAATAATTGTAAGTTGGTACGTACAGGTTAAATAACCGTTAAACTGGCATTTGTATGACAAAAAAGCCCCTCGGCTGAACCGAGGGGCTAGAATAATAAATATGATAGCTGTGTTACAACTTAGTGAGTTTGAGCGTACCCAGAACCCGACCTTCAGAAGTAGTTATCTGTACATTGTATACGTCAGCACTCAGGTTGCTTACATTAACACGAGTGTTACCTGTTTCGTTTAAGATACCCTTGCTGACAGTTCTGCCTGTTTTGTCTATAATCAGGTAGTTCTGTGCTTCCTTAACCGTAGACCTGATGATCACGTCAGAGTTACTTGCAGGGTTTGGATATAATGTAATTAACTCATCTGCACCTACATCACCTACTGAAACCGCAGGGTTTACATATAGTAGTGCAATAGTACTTGAATCAGGGTCAACAGCACAGCTACCTGTACCTTTCACTTCGCAGGCAAACTGGAACTCATTTTGTGCTCTTGATACGCCTTTAACGGTCAGCCTGTCTGTCTTAACTCCTGAGTAGATACCACCTTCGTTAATTATTGCGAATGTGTCTTTATAACCTACCATCCACTGGTATTTTACATTAACACCTGCTGCAGTCACACTGAAAGTAACATCATCACCCTGGTCTGCAGTAATGTCAACAGGATTTGTAGTTACTTTTGGTAGCGGGTGCACTGTCATGTGCATATCTGCCGATGTGTCAACACCACATACACCTGATACTATAACCCTTACTATAGAGCCATTAAGTGTATCCTGAATATTCTGAACCAATAATGTATCATCCTGCAATATGAACGGCAGAGTAGTGATATCATAATACTTCATGTCATTAGGATTATACAACTGCCAAGTATAGTTGGTGATAACACCATCTGCTTTAACTCTGAGTACAGTACTCAAAGACTGGCATGAAGTATCCGCATTAGTTTGTTCTGTGATATCAGTAATAGCATTTACAGTTAGGTCGGCAGCGTCTGTTGTGTCTTTAATAACATTACCACACGCGCCTATGATACAACGGTATTTGGCGCCATTTAGCGTTGTTGCAATATTTGTTAACCTTAAGGTATCTTTATCTGTACCGCTATACCCTGAGCCGTTAGACAGGCTAGACCAACCATTACCTGTATTTACCTGCCACTGATATGCTTCTGCATTTGTAGCTTCAACAACGAACATAGTATTACCATCTGTACAGGCAATATTTGAACCCGGCTGATGATCGATAGTTGGGGGAGAGCAAATCGTTACTGTATAATCTTCTGTTTCACCCCAGTTCAATCCTACGTAAGAACAAGCTTGACTTGTATTAAAAGTGTATGCGTAAGTACATCTGATACGCATCTTGGTAGTACCACCAACTGCATTTGCGGGAACTGTTAATGTACCGCTTGGGGCAGTAGAAGTGCTTGATGTTACAAAACCTTCAGATGATTCGTAAGTACCGTCACCATCAAAATCTATCCAGATGCCGAAACCCTGACTCCAGCTACCGCCGCCTACTACAGCAGACCAGTTGTAGCTTTGTCCCGGTACAAGCAACCATGTAGGACTATTAAAAGAAGCGTATCCGTTTGAAGGGCAACTTCCTCCATTACCTGTCGATTGTGTCCCGTCAAGAGTAAATGAGTTGATCAGATCACCATAGGCACAGGTCATTGATGGCTGGCTATTTACCGAACATTGGGCACTAACATCACTTAAAGCCATCATTGATAGAATGATGGTACTGAGTACAATTCTGATTTTCATAAGAGTATAATTTATAATACTTGCCGTAAGTTTATATTGTTCAACATAAATTTAGTAAATTTTAACAATTAAATGATGAATGAATGATTAAAAAATAATCTTCTCACCTTAGTAGCTGAATATCCTCTACTTTATTAACTCTTAGTTAGTTGTAACCAGGTAGTGTATAGGTTATATCACTTGTTCTACTATATTATTACTCAGCGAGCTATCGTATGGCAGGCTTACTCTTATGTAGTTGTCACTATATCCTTCTATCATGCCGTTCTTCTCTGCATCTTCAAAAAGCACCGGACGTTTCTGACCTTCATGCAGTTTTGAGAAATATTGCATTTTTTGGTAGGAAAGGTTGCGGAGGATCTTGTTTCTTTCCTGTCGGATGTTTTTAGGTACAACGGGTTTTATATCAGTGGCAAGGGTGTTGTCTCGTTCGGAGTAGGTGAATACGTGCAGATATGATATATCCAGTTCGTGAAGGAATTTAAATGTATCCTGAAAATCTTCATCTGTTTCAGAAGGGAAGCCTACTATTACATCTACACCGATACAGCAATGAGGCATCAGCTCTTTTATTATGGCTACACGCTCAGCATATAATTCACGTTGGTACCTTCTGCGCATCAAGCCGAGTATCTTATTACTGCCGCTTTGTAATGGTATATGAAAGTGCGGCATGAATTTTTTAGACTGTGCAACAAACTCAATGATCTCATTGCTCAACAGGTTAGGCTCTATAGAAGATATACGGAAACGATCTATACCATCTACATTATCCAGCTCTTTTATCAGTTCGTAGAAGTTCTCTTGCCGTCTTTTGCCTCCTTCGTTACCCTTGCCGAAGTCGCCCAGGTTGATGCCTGTTAAAACAATTTCTTTAGTGCCTGTTTGAGCTAATTCTCTTACATTATTTAAAACACCTTCAATACTGTCACTGCGGCTATGGCCCCTTGCCAGTGGTATCGTGCAAAAAGCACAACCATAGTCACATCCGTCCTGCACCTTAAGGAATACACGAGTCCGGTCATTCAGTGAGTAAGAACTATGAAACCCTTCTACTGTGTCTATATCACAGGAATATACCTCAGCTTTTGTTTGGCTTTTGGTTAGGTCTTTCAGGTGTTTGGTCAGATTGAATTTTTCAGCAGCGCCAAGCACAAGGTCTACACCCTCTATTTCAGATATTTCTTTAGGTTTCAACTGGGCATAGCAGCCTGTTATAACTACCATCGATTCAGGTGCACGTCTTTGAATACGGCGTACTAGTTGCCTGCACTCTTTATCTGCATTCTCAGTTACAGAGCAAGTGTTAATCACATATACATCTGCCTGCTCATTGAACTCTTTTTTCTGAAACCCTTCATTTTCCATCATTCTACTGAGTGTGGAGGTTTCTGAAAAATTCAATTTACAACCGAGTGTATGAAACGCTATGGACCGTGCATCTTGCATGGGGCGCAAAATTACGGATTATAATTGACTGTGATTTAACCCGATGGTAGATATTTTTAGTTACTTTTATCATAACCGGTTATACTACATATATGAAGAAGTTTTTGTTATCCATTACAGTGCTGGCGGTGTTGCTTGTAGGCTCGTGCAAGAAGCTTAAAAGCCTTGCAGATATTCAGTTCGGTGTGCCGATTAAAGAAACGGTAGACGTGCCCGGCTTACCCGGTGCACCTACTATTCCGGGCAATGGGTTGACTACTTCTCTACCGCCTATAGGGTCAAAAACAAACTCAGAAGAATATATCAGGCAATACAATACCAGTTCTGACTTTATAACGGAAGTTAAGATTGCTGAAATGAAGCTGACCATTGAGGCTCCTTCCAGTCAGACTTTCGATATTGTAGATTCTCTATGGCTGTTCATCTCAGCACCGGGACTTGGTGAACAACTTGCAGCATATGAGTATAATATTCCAAATGGTACGCAGGTGATCAATATGGACATAGTTGATATGAACATAAAGGATTATTTCCTGCAAGATTCTATATATTTCAGGTTGCAGGGACATTTCTATTCAGCACCCGACTCAACAACAAGGCTGACGATAGAAACGAAATTTGATGCCGTAGCTAACCCTTTAAACTAGATGTAAGAGCCCCTTAATAAAGATTATTGAATATTTTACTATGTTTGTGTTGATATAGTAATATATCATTCCTACCATATACAGTTATAAGAGAGCATATACAGAATGAGAGACAAAACTAAATGCACAGTTGCATAATGCATCTGCTATGTCTGTTTATTTATCTCAATACTGTATAATGAAAACTAAGATTTACATTTTTCTGGGTTGCGCTGTACTTTTTATGTCTTGCCTGAAGTTAAAAAGCCTTTTGGATGTTGAATTTACTGTTCCTTATGATAAGGCAGAGTATATCAAAGGCTTTACGGATGACCCTGTTATACCACCCCAGGGGTTAAAAAGATCATTACCACTCATAAGGATAGAGACAAAGTCTGAAGATGTTGCAGCTGAACATAATACAGCGTTGGAGTTGGTAGAGTCAGCAAAGCTGGTAGGGTTGAATACTAAAATGCTGATACCTGTAGGTGATAATTTTGACCTGCTCGACTCTGTATGGATATACCTATCTGCTACCGGTGTGAGTGAAGAACTTGTAGCGCATAAGTTTGATATACCTAAGGGGTTACAAACCATAGAGCTTACTCCTGAAGATGTAGATATACAAGACATGTTCAAACAAAAAGAAATGATAGTGAGGATAGAGGGGCATTTTAATGAAAAGCCTGATTCTACTTCAAAGATATTGTTCGATATGAAGTTAAGGATCGTGGCTAATCCGCTTGACTAGTAGACAGGTAGCTTGTAGAGGAACAGGCTGTACCGGTCTGTTCCTTTTAATGTCTGTCCGTTTATCTCCATCTCATTTTTATAAGAACCTGAAAAGTAAATAGCGTCATCTGTTGAGGTGCTCTCTCTTATCATAAAAGGGTGTTCCGATTCGCCCATTTGGTAGTCAGTTATCTCAAAGTTTTCGTTGAGTGTAACTATATATACCCTGAACTTATCTTTAAATACTTCTTCTTTACCGTTGAACTGGCAATGGTCTTTAGCCTGAAAACAGAGATAATACTTCCCGTTATTATATTCTATTGATACACCGCCAGCAGCTGCAGTATGGTTAGCTATTTTTATTCGGTTGAGTTTTTCCCCATCTGGTGAGAACTTGTACAGGTGGAGTAGTGTATTCTCATAAGTACTATCTTCTACTACAGGTACTATTACTTCGTTCTTATCATTTACAGCCAGATCGCAACCTGCATCTCTACTTACATAGTGCGGACTTACCTCACCTTGTTTGCCGAATTGTAATAGCCAATACATATCAAGGTCTTCATTTACTTTTAGTAAGAAGCCATCATTATCGCGATAGTTTTCGGTATACAGGGTTATTTTTTTGTTGCCTATCGGCATTGTGTATTGAATGCTATCAGCGAAATTGCCTGTCATGTAAAAATTACCTTTATTATCATTTACAACATCAATGATGTTGCTCTTCAATAGTTTTGTTGTGGTTAGGGTAAGGCCTCGATTGCGCGATATTTTTATATAGCTATACTCTGATAATTGGCCGTCAATAGTTCTATTCGCAATTCCGGTATATAGTTTGTTGTTCAAATAGTTATCATGTTGAACATTAAATACCATATCCTCAAAGCCGCAACTCCGGATATACTTGCATTCACCTGCATTATTAAGTGTAGCTGAAAATCCTCTTACCTCTATACCTGTAGTGTCTCCCTCAATAATATCATCATGAGTATACCCCCCAATGGTAATCCTATCTTTTTTATCAATTGTGAGAGATATTGCCCTACCATAACGATTAGTGTTTTTCTTAAAATCAACACTCTTACCATTATCATCTAGTCCACGCTCCCAAATCTTTTCTCCTTTAGGAGATAGTTTTACTATGTAGATGAAATCGCCCTTATTGCTATTGGTGTCCTTTATATAACTGGCTATGTATACATTCCCTTTGCTGTCGCATACCATTTCAGAATAGTGCATGGCACTCAAACGTGTAGTGGTAGCTATATGCTTCAGCCAGCTTTGTTCTTGGGCATTGGTTGTTATAGTAGCAAAGAGGAGTAGAAGCAACAGCAGGTTTCTCATGTACAGCGATTATGCAAATAAAAATAACCAACCAATAGTTAAGGCATAGCTAAAACTATCTGTCAGAAAGGCTGCACATTACTTTTTGTCCTGAAATAAAGACGGTTGATTATCAGAGAGTAAGACAGGTTGTCTGTAGTGATGGGTTTTGTGCTGCCACATCTACATCAAACCTGTTTTGGAACAGTTTTTATGCTATAGCTGTTGTAATAAGTATAGAATATGAATCTGAATAATTTTACCATAAAAGCACAGGAAACGCTGCAACAGGCACAGCAACTTGCATTTAATAATGAGAGTCCTAATATAGAGACGGCACACTTGATGAAGGCCCTTATTGATGATAAGGACGGCCCCATATCATATCTGCTGAAGAAGAACAACGTGAACATCAGTTTTGTAGAAGGTAAACTGAATGAAGCTATTGGAAAGCTACCGAAAGTACAGGGTAGCGAACCGGCACAGAACATCAGCAGAGAAATGAATAATGTGGTATTGCGTGCCAATGCTGTACTGAAAGAGTTTGGTGATGAGTTCGTTACTCAGGAGCATTTACTGATAGGTCTTGTAAAAGTGAATGATACTACTGCCAAGCTGTTGAAAGATGCCGGGCTTACTGAGAAAGGTCTGACTGCTGCCATTAAGGAATTGCGTAAGGGTAGCACAGTGACCGATCAGTCATCGAACCAACAATTCAACTCACTGGATAAATATGCTAAGAATCTGAATGAGCTGGCCGGTGAAGGTAAGCTTGACCCCGTAATAGGCCGTGATGAGGAGATACGCCGTACGTTGCATATACTTTCACGCAGAAGTAAGAACAACCCCATACTGGTTGGTGAGCCGGGAGTGGGTAAGACCGCTATCATTGAAGGGCTGGCACACCGTATCATCAATGGTGATGTACCTGATAATCTGAAGAATAAAATCATCTACTCACTAGACATGGGTGCGTTGATGGCAGGTGCCAAATATCGTGGTGAGTTCGAGGAGCGTTTGAAAGCAGTCATTAAAGAAGTAACAGAGAGTGATGGTAACATCGTAATGTTCATAGATGAGATACATACGCTAGTAGGTGCAGGTGCTACAGAAGGTGCTATGGATGCTGCCAATATATTAAAACCTGCATTGGCCAGAGGAGAGCTTCGTGCTATCGGGGCAACAACATTGAATGAATATCAAAAACACTTTGAGAAAGATAAAGCACTGGAGCGTCGTTTCCAGAAGGTAATGGTAGAAGAGCCGAGTGTAGAAGACGCAGTGTCTATCCTGCGTGGATTGAAAGACCGTTATGAACATCATCACCAGGTACGCATAAAGGATGAAGCCATCATTGCAGCAGTAGAATTATCTAACAGATATGTAACTGATCGTTTCTTACCTGATAAGGCCATCGACCTGATAGATGAAAGTGCAGCTAAGCTGAAACTGGAGCTGAACTCCATGCCTGAAGAGCTGGATGAACTGGAACGCCGTATTCGTCAACTTGAGATAGAGCGTGAGGCCATTAAAAGAGAGAATGATGAGACTAAGCTGAAGAATCTGAATCAGGAGTTGAGTCTTTTAAACGTAGAGCGTGATACCCTGAAGGCAAAATGGCTGGAAGAGAAAGAGATAGTAGAACAGATCAACCAATCGAAAGGAAATATAGAAGACCTGAAACTTGAAGCAGAGAAAGCGGAGCGTGAGGGTGAATACGGAAAGGTAGCAGAGATACGCTACGGAAAAGTAAAAGAGGAAGAAGCGAAGGTAGAGCAACTAAGCAAGCAGCTGGACGAGATGAGTGAAGACCGCAACAGACTGCTGAAAGAGGAAGTGGATGCAGAAGATATTGCTGAGAACATTGCTAAGGCTACGGGCATACCTGTATCAAGAATGTTGCAGAGTGAAAGAGAGAAACTGTTGCATCTGGAAGATGAACTGCATAAACGTGTGGTAGGGCAGGATGAGGCAATAGAAGCAGTATCTGACGCAATACGCCGTGGTAGGGCAGGGCTGCAAGACCCGCGCAGGCCGATAGGTTCTTTTATATTCTTGGGTACTACGGGTGTTGGTAAAACAGAGCTGGCTAAAGCATTGGCAGAGATACTCTTTGACGATGACAGCATGATGACCCGCATAGATATGAGTGAGTATCAGGAAAAACACAGCGTGAGCCGACTGGTAGGTGCACCTCCGGGATATGTAGGGTACGATGAAGGTGGTCAACTTACGGAAGCTGTACGCCGCAAGCCCTACTCAGTGATACTGCTGGATGAGATAGAAAAAGCACACCCTGATACATTCAACGTATTGTTGCAGGTACTGGATGATGGACGCCTGACAGATAACAAAGGGCGCGTGGTGAACTTTAAGAATACCATCGTCATTATGACCAGTAATATGGGTAGCGACCTGATACAAGCCAACTTTGCTGATATTGAAGACAAGGATATTGACAGTGTGGTAGAGAGTACTAAAGAACAAGTGATGGATGTACTGAAGCAGGCTATGCGTCCCGAGTTTCTGAACAGGGTAGACGATATGATCATGTTCCACCCGTTGTTGAGGAAAGAGATAAAAGGTATCATTCGTATACAGCTGGAAGACCTGAAGAAGCACCTGAAAAAACAGGAGATAGAACTGGAATTCTCAGACTATGCGGTGGACTACCTCAGCGAGCGTGGTTTTGACCCGCAGTATGGTGCAAGGCCATTGAAGAGGGTAATTCAGAAAGACATCATCAATCTGCTGAGTAAGAAGATAATAGCAGGAGAGATAGATAAAGACAAACCCGTATTGATAGATGTATTTGACGGAGTGGTAGTGATACGTAATAACGGTCACGAACAGGAAGCATAAAATATAACTGTGGTTATTGCGACCCCGATGTTTTCGGGGGAAGCAATCTTAAGGTAAAGACAGTAATAGTGGTTTCATAATTAGGTTTTAGTTTTAGTGTGAGCGCCCCGTTTTTCGGGGTGCTTTATTGTAGTTAAATAGGATATGTCCCGATCACTATTTAGTATTAATCCATAATTTTTACCCCTCTTTCTTTTTGCTTCAAAAGAAAGAGGCATCCCGAATCAAGTTCGGGACAGGCTTCAAACCGCCCCCGCAGTAAGCGGGGAAGCTTCAAAATTGTCGGGTGTATCCTTGATAGACAGTTGAGCTTCGGCTCTGCCGGGCTAATGTGCAAACAGGTCTTTGTAATTTATTAGCACTAGCCTGCCCCGCAAATATGCGGTGTCATTATGAGGAGGTATTGGCGTTTAATAAGTTTTGTTTCACTGTTTCGCTGTTTCATGTTTCACTTGGGTGTTGGTGGTTTTTGTATTTTTAAAGGGTGAGAATATTCTTAATTGTTATTAGTACGCTTTTCGTCTTTTCCGCACATGCTACACTGCAAACTCCTGATCGGTTCTATTACAAGGGTCGTGTTTATGATAGTGACCGTGATGTTTATTTATTAGAGAAATACCTTGAAGCTTATCCTGAAAGAAACCCCTTAAATATGGGTAGGTATTTTAACATATCTACAAGCCTTAGCAGAGGTTATGTTGCTACCTACGAATTTAAGGATGATCAGCTCTTTTTAAAAGATGTTGATTTCAGGAAGATACAGGATACAACAGTAAAAGCTAAAAAGATTCTCTATGGTCCGTTGAAAGAAATAAAGATCAGTTGGTTCAGTGGTTTGGTGATACTACCTACAGGTACAGTATTAGATAATACTGATTATGATAATTACCCTGAAAGTAGAGTATATGATAAGTATACGTTGTTTTTAGTAGAGCAAGGTAATGTGACAAAACAGCAGGAAATAAACTATGAACAGTTTAATATACGAATTGAGAAGCACTTTGAATCGTATAAGCAAACTGAAGATTATGAAGAGTTTTATGAGTATGAATTGATCAAATCGTATGCAAAATCAGAAGATCATAAAAAGAGGTTTGAATTATGGAATGATGAAGAGCCTGTTTGGAACGACCCGACAGTAGATGTGTATGTTCGATACAAGGCTAAACAAAAACGTAATAAAGAGTTTAGAGATACTGAAGAATATAAAGATGGGTTAGAGGAATGGAAAGAAATGCCTGGTGCTACTGCTGATGCACAGAAAGAGGTGCGAGTTCTTTTCCAGGTATTTCATGTTAGAACTGTATTTACAGACCCTGAGGTGATTACATACTATATGCCTTAATAGCAAAAACTCAAACTAAGTAAATGCAATCCACGCCTTTTGGGGGGGCAGGCAAATGCAACACTATTTATTCACTGCCATGGTCAGCAGGAACAGGCTGTCTTCCATAGCCAATACACTGTGCGGTATACGCTCGTGTAGTGTTACCATATTATGTGGTAGTAGCTTCACTTCTTCTGCTCCTTTCTGAAATATAACATGCCCCTCCAATACATGCACACTGATGGTGCCATCGGCGGTGTGTTCGGGTAGGCTGGCGTTCTGGTGCAACCCTATGAGTACGATACGCATATGGTCACTCTTAAACACCGTTATAGCATTACGTTTGTTATTGATCCACGCTTCTTCACTCTTTATCTGGTCTATATATTTATTCAGGTCTATCTCTACCATGTCTGCATCTATTACGCGGCTACCCTCTGGGCGGGCGGCAGTAGCGTCGTTGTGTTTCTCCTCCATAACTTATGGTTTTGGTGCCTTACTAAGTTACGATTATAAACCTGTTTTCATGTTAATGTGAAAATGAAAAATGGCAAGTGAAACCCACGCCTTTGGCGGGGCAGGCACTGAAACACGAAACAAATGAAACAGTTGTTTATCCTGATGCCTTCTCAGCATTCAATATAAGGTATGGCAAATCATATTCCTTACCCAACTCCTGCATTTTTTTATAAAAAGCATTGCGGTAGTAGGCAGGTAACTCGTGGCTGTTGTTGAAATACTTTTCATAGCGTTCTGTTAGTTCAGGATAGTGTTTACGAACTGCATTCATTACCAATGTTTTGCTGTCTGCTTTATCATTACCGAATAGTGTTATGGTAGCAGGCAATACATAATCAGCGCCACAGTTTTTAAAAGTTGAGAACATATGGTTCAGGCTCTCGGTAGTGTCTGATATGAAAGGCAGTAAGGGCATCATGCTTATGCCTGAGAGAAAACCTTCTGCAAGAACCTGCTTAAAGGTCTCTAAGCGTTGTGAGGGTGGTGTAGCACCCGGTTCAAATATTTTCCCTACGGTATCATCTAGTGTAGAAAATGAGAAAGATATTATAACGCCACGTTTTATGGGCAGGTCGTCAGGGGTAATAGCCTGTTGGTCTATCTGGTGTAGCAGGTCGAAGTCTCTAACTATACGGTGTGACTTTGTAAGTACATGCACAGGGAAACGATACTTGAGTATCAGCTCTAAAGCCTGTCTTGTGAGTTGGTATTTATCTTCTATTTGTAAGTAAGGGTCGGTAGCTGATGAGAGTACAATAAAACCATATTGACCTTTCCTGGCACGGTTGGCCAGTTGTTTGTCCAGCACTTCTATGGCATTGCTTTTTACCGACAGACTGGTTGCAAGATTAGTGCCGTACTTACTACCACGAATGTAACAGTACAAGCAGTTGAATGAACAACTGCTGTACAGGTTCACGGTATAATCATCAAGGAACCATGTATCTCGTTTTTTGGTCTTGTTCAATACAGACTTTACTTCTATCTCACGTGGCATCGCATCAAAAATACTGTAGTGTAATGACAACCTTGTGTCAGTAGTATGTAGCTGATATATTTTATCTTTAAGTACTATGACTTACGAAGAGGCACTTGCTAAGTATGATAAAATAGCCGAAGCGGCCGGTATTGAAAGAAAAGGCAAGACCATGCCTTACACTTCTGCTAACGGGTATATGTTCTCACTGATGAATAAAGATGGCGAGCTGGGGATTCGCCTGCCCAAAGAGCGCTATAAAGAGTTCATGGAAAAGCATGGTGCTGCAGAACTACGCTCGCATGGTGCTGTAATGCGTGAGTATGTAAAAATACCGGAAGACATGCTCGGTAAAACAAAGACACTGGCCAAACTCCTCAACGAAAGTCAGGACTATGTGAACTCACTCAAGCCCAAGCCTACTAAGAAGAAGTAATAAACCATAGTATGGTTATTGCGAATCCGCAGGGTGAAGCAATCTGAGCCAATTATTACAGATTGCTTCGTTCCTCCCCGCATCTTGCGGGGCAGGCAGCAATGACCTGTATTTGCTGTTTTGTTCGCTCTTTTGTACTGAACATCCTCGAACGAACAACGAAAATAAAAGTGTATATAATATTGTATTCACCTATACGTTTAGTACTACTAAGCAATAAGATTCAAAATCTAAAAAGAAACCCTATGAAAAGTAGTAATGTACTAATATCAGTTACAGTAATTGCTATTATTTTTCTTTCTGTCACTTATACAGCCTGCAAAAAAAATAATACTGAGAAAAGGCTATCAACTGCTTGCGATACAGACAGCACATTTTGCGATTACCCTTACGAATGTATAGATGGGGCATGTATTTGTCCGGAGGATAGAAAAGGTATTTACTGCGATACGTTTATTACAGAAGCTTTAACGGGTACTTATAAGTGTTCTGAAACTTGCCCATCCAATATTAACAGGGGAAACTGGACGAGTATCATTACATTGGTAAATAATAGTCATGATGGTATTGTAATAGTCAATTTTGCAGATACTGATAATAAGATCACAGCAAAAGCCAGTAAGTATAATATCGTATTAGATAGTACGGTAATAAACGGATACACAATATCTGGTACAGGTAAAGTGAGCGACAGATATACAGAAGTGACAATAGATTATACATACACAGATTCGGTAGGCAAAACTTCTGCCTGCACGTTAACTATGGAGAAAACGTAAGCATAGATCGTTCGTTTTGTTCGCATTTGTTCGGTTATGTTCAACTGTTAACCTCCAGAGGTACTGAATACTTTGAACAGATTGAACACATGAACAAGAGTTATTCTCCCTTATACACAACACACTTGTCATCCTGAACTTGATTCAGGATCTCACGAAACGAATTCAATCCATACGTAAGATTACGGGTCAAGCCCGCAATGACATATGAAGGAAATAGTTAGCTATGTTCCATATTCCACTTTTTAAGGTATGAAGCAGTTAGAACGCTATAACTTCTATTCACGTTGAACAGATTGAACACCGTTCGTTCGTTTTCTTGTACCGAACATCCTCGAGCAGAACGCTAAGAACTCGCAGTTCTCAATAAATACTTACGGTACATCTGCCAATGCCATTGTATGGTGATCACCATTATGCCTGCTGCCATGATACTGATGATAAGTGCGGGAGAATGAATGTGTTTGTAAAATACTGTATAGTTAATGCCCAGCCACATTAGGGTGCTTACTACACCTACATATGCCAGAGACGCCGGCATTATATGACCGATGTATTGGATGAAATGCTTTCTGTTTTTAGGTAGTGTATAGAAAATGCTGGTCCAGTGTGCATCTTTACCTCTGTATACATAAGCTGATACATCAAGAAACGTCATCCCTTTTTTATCGGGCAACATATTATATGGTTTAAAGGTGGCAACATAATAAGTGTAAATAATTGCACCTGTTAGTCCGCCAACTATCAGCAATAAGGGTGTCCAGCCAAGCCCGAAAACACTAACTAGGGGGTTGGCTTCCTGTTGCAGGTCTGGGGTGTATTGATAAGTAGCGAAAGCATCATAAGCACGAGATAATATTATCCATGCAGTGGTGATGATGAATTTTGTCATTTTCTTCATAAGAGTAGCTTGGTTTCGAATGTGAAACTATCTTATGTAACGCAAAATAAATCTTAATAAAAGCTATCTGTAATGTTAAATACTATACTGCTTAATCCAGATACTGTACCGCAGCAGATACATCCATAGTGTATTGCAGTGCATGTGCAGGAATCGAGTCTGTACAGTCCTCAAACTCCCATCGGTATGTTTGCCCGTTGATGTATGCCGTAAGGACGGTAAAGGGGCAATCCAGTCCTGCCTCAACTCCGTAATGTGTGCCGTTTTCATTGAGTATTTGCGAAGGTATAGTATATAGGAGGTGTTTTACTTTGTTGTGGTCAGCATTGTTACGTGTTATAGTAAAGTTTTTCGGGGTCCACACTGTATCGTGTGAAGTAGTGTCTTGCATGAGCTTGGATGAAGTAAGCAGGTGGTTGCTGGAATACCATAACGATGGGAAGTTTGTTTTGTAAGCCAGAATAATGCTATCAGCAGTTACAGTATCGCCTGAGGTAGTGGCAGGGTTATCGCCTTTGTCTTTCTTGCATGAAACTATTGTGATAACGGCAATAGACATCATGATAAGTTTTATAGGTTTCATAAGTAGTTGTTTTAGAATATCTGACACAAAATTGATACCAGAAATGAACCTAAGTATGACTTTTTTATTGTGCGGAACTGTTTTTGCTGTCAATATGACATTGCGATATAGGTTGGAACGCCTGTTGATATAATACTCTCGTAACACAAAACAGTGAATACCATGCAAGAAAAGGGTACCATATCCATACACACGGAGAATATTTTCCCCATCATTAAGAAGTTCCTCTACTCAGATAACGAGATATTCCTGAGAGAGTTGGCCTCTAATGCTACAGATGCCATACAGAAGCGCAAGCGCCTGTCATCTCTGGGAGAGATAAAAGGCGACCTTCCCGAGCCGCTGATCGAAGTAAAGCTGGACGAAGAGAATAAGACCATCACCGTATCAGACAACGGTATTGGTATGACGACAGAGGAGATCAAGAAATACATTAACCAGATAGCTTTTTCGGGTGCTACAGAGTTTGTAGAGAAATTCAAGGATGCCAAAGATGCCAATGAGATCATCGGTAAGTTCGGCCTTGGTTTCTACTCAGCATTTATGGTAGCAGGCAAGGTAGAGATACAGTCCCTGTCTCATAAAGAAGGTTCTGAGCCTGCACATTGGGTGTGCGATGGTACTACAGAGTTCGAGATAGATAAAGGCAGTCGTACAGAAGTAGGTACAGACGTTATCCTGCATATTAATGAAGATTCTGAAGAGTTCCTGAATGAGTTCAAGCTACAGCAGATACTAGAAAAGTATTGCCGATTCCTGCCATTCCCGGTGAAGTATGGGACAAAAACGGAGCAGGAGCCGGATGGTGAGGATAAAGACGGTAAGCCTAAGTATAAAGAAGTAACAGTAGATAATATCATCAACACCACTGCGCCTATCTGGACAAAAGCTCCTTCTGACCTGAAAGATGAGGACTACCTCAACTTCTATCGTGACCTGTACCCGATGAGTGAGGACCCGTTGTTCTGGATACACCTGAACGTTGATTACCCGTTCAACCTGACAGGGGTATTGTACTTCCCTAAGTTGAAGAAAGACTTTAACCTGATGCAGCAGAACAAGATAAAACTGTTCTCTCGCCAGGTGTTCATCACCGATGAAGTAAAGGAGATAGTACCTGAATTCCTGATGCTGTTACATGGTGTGATAGACTCGCCTGATATACCACTGAACGTATCGCGTAGCTTCCTGCAGTCGGATAGTAATGTGAAGAAGATCAACAGCTACATCACCAAAAAGGTGGCAGATAAACTGGCTGAGTTGTTCAAAAAAGACCGTGAGGCTTACCAACAGAAATGGGCAGATATAGGCCTGTTTGTGAAATATGGTATGGTGACAGATGAGAAGTTCTCAGAGAAAGCTAACAGCTTTGCCCTGTTGCAAAACATCAAAGACGAGTACTTTACACTGGAGGAATATAAGAGCAAGGTAGAAGTAACACAGAAAGATAAAAACGAGCAACTGGTATACTTATATGCTACAGAGCCGGATAAGCAGAACTTCCATATACAGGCAGCAGAGAAGAAGGGCTACGATGTGTTGAAGATGGATAGCGTGATAGATAAGCATTTTGTAAGCTATCTGGAACATAAGCTGGAGAAAACTAATTTGAAGCGTGTAGACTCAGATAGTATCGATAATCTTATTAAAAAGACGGATGCAGTAGCACATGCTTTAACAGAGGATGAGACCAAACAGGTGAAAGAGATATTCGAGAAGGCAGTGAACAAACCGAATATGACGGTAGAAATAGAGAGCCTGAGTAATGATGAACTACCTGTAACAGTTACAATGGACGAGATGACCCGCCGTATGAAAGAAATGGCGGAGATGCAGAATATGGCCATGTTTGGTGCTATGCCTGAAAATTATAAGGTAGGTGTGAACGGTAACCACGAATTGGTAAGCAAAATACTGAAAGCTGATAGTGAAGAAGCCAAGCAACAGATCGCCCGCCATGCTTTTGACCTTGCCTTACTCTCTCAGGATATGTTGAAAGGTGAAGACCTGACCAACTTCCTGAACCGTAGTGTAAGTATGATGGAAAAATAAACAGATAGTACAACCTGTTATAGTTAATAGCCCTGCCGTTAGGCGGGGCTTATTTTATTTAACTCTTTGCTTTCAAGTAGCCGATCACTACCTGTATTATAAAGTAGATTGCTATAGCCTCTAATGCTAAGAAACCGAGTACATCAGGGTTAAAAGGAGACATTGTCATTATAGTAAGTTTTAGAATATCGAATATAGTATAAATAACTACAGTTTTAGCTTCCGTAGCTTGGGTGCTTTAAAATAAGTCACTGCTACTACACCTAAAGTCATGCACCCGCCAAATACCACAGCTGTTACGGTGCCCATCAATCTGGCAGTAAAACCACTTTCAGCAGCGCCCAACTCGTTAGAAGAAGAGATGAACATGGTGTTCACGGCAGCTACACGTCCGCGCATCTCATCAGGAGTATATAATTGTAGGATAGTACCACGTATCACTACACTTACTGCATCCAGCATGCCTCCTATCATCAGCATGGCAAAAGACAAGAGGAATATTTCAGAGAGTCCGAAAATGATGGTCGTAACCCCGAACCCCGCAATGCACAGTAGTAGTTTCTTGCCTGCATTCTTTTTCAGTGGAATAAAAGAAAGGATAGCCAGTGTGAGTATAGCACCTATACCTTGTGCTGCGCGTAACCACCCGTAGCCTACTTCACCTACCTGTAATATCTCATCTGCATAAACGGGTAGTAGAGCCACAGCACCCCCGAACAATACCGCGAACATGTCAAGTGCCAGGGCGGCCAATATTATTTGTGTGTTAAATACAAAACTTAATCCCTCCTTAAGGCTTTGCAATACAGGCTCTTTGGTTTTCTTCATAATGGGCTTTCGCTTCACCCTTGATATAAATACCAGCGCAATGAATTTTGCTATGAATACAGCACCCAGACTTTTACTGAATCCTAAATAAGCGATCAGGAAACCACCTATCAGTGGCCCGAGTACAGCACCCAGCTGCCAGGCAGTGCTGCTCCATGTAGTTGCATTGGCATACAACCTTCTAGGCACTACGAGGCCTAATAATGCAAAACCTGTAGGACTGGCAAATGCCCGTACCGCACCACCTGTAAATACACCTAGGTATATCAGCCACACGGTATATTTTATACCAACAGTTTCTTTAAAAGAGGGCAGGGATAATATGAGGTAAAACAGCGATAGTAAGGTAAATACGATGATACATACCCTTAAAAGGTTTCGCTTCTCCCGTTGGTCTACGAAATGCCCTGAGAACAACGAGAAGCCTATAGCAGGTATTACCTCCCATAGCCCTATCATGCCTAGTGTCAGAGGGTCTTTGGTCAGTTGAAAAGCCATATACGCTACGATGGTCATCTGCATGTTCAGAGACAACAGCAGAAAGAATCTGGTGCCCATATAGTTCCTGAACTCTTTATAGTTCAGTACTTTGTTTTTCAGCAGAAAGCGTAAGGAGTACCTCATTTAATAGGCGCAAAGGTAGTGCAATGCTGATTGCCTCTATTATAGAAATAGTATTTGGCATAACTCTTGATTATAAATAGAGAAACTACAACCTATGCGTAAACCTATAATACTACTATTGTCGTTCTGCGTCTTCAATCTCGTTTTCATAAGCCTTAATTCTTGTAAGAAAGTATATCCTGATGATGGTTGCGGAGGTGGTAATAATTCTACTGCATGTGTAGATATAAATGATATTTACCTCAAGTCTTATATTAGTGGTTACGATACATTGAAAAGTGGTGTATATGGTAGACAGTACGCAATAGTTGCTACCTATGATGTGACTCAAACTGTCTGTTTCAGAACTAAGAAAAGAGATGTAGGCTTTATAAATACAGCATATGCCTGCTCTCCTGTTCCGCCGTCTTATCGTTTTAATGATGCTATATCTGAGGTGCAGATCATTTCACAGGATGATTTTGATAGCACCCATACAGCCGGAACTGATATTACAGAATACTTTACACTGCCTGATTTTACAGCAGAAACGTTGTATGATGAATATAATGAGGAGGGCAGGATAGGTAGCCACGCTTTCCTTTTAGAATATCTTCCTCCAAACAAGGGCGTTTACAAGTTTACTTTCAAATACAAGTTTGCCAGTGGCCATGTTATTGAGAAGAAAGATGTACAGTTGAATGTCTGGGACTGATGAGGCTGTATAAGGTATGTAAAGGCATGAATACACAGGTTAGGCACAAAAACAACAATCTTATTGAATAATATGGCAGTTCACATTACTCGTTGGTAAACACTAAATTTGCTAACGGATGAACCAATTCTGGCAGACCATATTTACCAGTGTGATGCAGGCATTGCACGAGCTTCGTGCCAATAAGTTGCGCACTTTCCTTTCGCTATTGGGTATTACCATTGGTATCTTCTGTATCATAGCAGTGCTGACTGTACTGGACAGCATGAAAAGAAATGTAAGTGACGAGATATCAAAGTTGGGTAGCGATGTGTTATATGTCGGTCGTACTTCATGGATACAAAGCCCGCAGAATTTTAAATGGTGGGAGATCATTCGCCGCCCGAGCATGACCACTAAGGAATTAGAAGCTGTAAGGGAAGATGTACGGGCTGTTGACAAAGCATCATTAGTATATATAGATGGTGGGTTGACCATTAAGCGCGCGGATCAGGAAGTACAGGGTATTGTAGGCTATGCAACCATGGAAGATTACGATAAGATACAGAACATCAACATCAGGGATGGCCGCTATCTGAGTGCTTCTGAAATAGGTGGGGGCAATAATGCAGTGGTATTGGGTTCTGAGGTATACAAAGCCCTTTTCCCCAGTGGTAGCAGTGCTTTAGGGAAAAAAGTGACATTCAACGGTGCCAAGTATAATATAGTAGGCGTGATAGCACAATCAGGAAAAGACCTGTCAGGCTTTGATTATGATAATAGTATCATTTACCCCTACTATGCCGCTGCACGAACCAATAATATGACCTCGCTTGGCAATGATCCCATGCTCATAATAAAATTGGGTACTACTAATGTAGATGACGCAACACTTGAAGTGATAGGGGCATTGCGCAGAGTAAGAAAGGTACCACCCGGTGAACCGGATAATTTTGCGGTCAACAGACTTAGTGAAATATCAGATCTCTTGGATACTATATTTGTTAGAATAAATTGGGTAGGTTGGGGAATTACAATTATTTCATTATTTGTTGGAGCTTTTGGTATAGCTAATATTATGTTCGTCACAGTAAAGGAAAGAACTAAGATTATTGGTTTAAAAAAAGCTATTGGTGCAAATAGTAAAAGCATACTTACCGAGTTCTTAATTGAAGCAATAACACTTTGTGTATTCGGTGGTCTTACAGGTATTTTATTTGTCTTCATGTTAACTTTGATATTAACATACATTGCTGATTTTCCGACAACCTTATCTATAGCAAATTTTGCTTTAGGAATTGGTATTTCAGCATTCGTAGGTATATTGGCGGGTATAATACCGGCATGGTCTGCCTCAAGGCTGAACCCTGTTGTAGCAATAAGGTCTAATTAATGTTTTATGGCAAAAGAACAACGCACACTGATACTTGATAAGGAACGCATTGACTGGAAGATGCAGCGCATGGCATATGAAGTGTGGGAGAACCATAGCAACGAAGAATCTATTACCCTGATAGGTATTGAAAAAAGCGGTGCCGTTGTGGCTAAGAGCCTGGCAAGAAGGCTGAAAGAGATAAGCCCTTTAAAGGTTGAGGTGTTATCCATGAAAATGAATAAAAGAGACCCCTTGTCTGAAGAAATAATCATAAAAGAAGACCTGGGTAAGAAAGCTATTGTTCTGGTAGATGATGTTGCCAATTCAGGTAAAACCTTATTATATGCACTGTCTCCTATCCTTAAGAACGAACCTAAAAAAGTAATGATAGTAGTGTTGGTAGACAGGAAGCATAAGTCTTTCCCTATAACCCCTGACATTGTAGGTCATAGTGTATCTACCACCTTACAGAATCATATAGAAGTAGAGACCGAAGGGAATTACATTACCGCAGCATATCTGCAATAAAATTCAAATAAAAGAGTATGCCCATAACATTAGTAATACATGGTGGTGCAGGCAATATTACGCCTGACATGATGAACGTACAGGATGAGAAAGATTACACCGCCGGTTTGCAAACTGCATTAAATGCAGGATATAAAGTATTAGAAGAAAAAGGCTCGGCATTGGATGCTGTAGCTGCTGCAATAGTTGAGTTGGAGAATAACCCATTGTTCAATGCAGGGCGCGGTGCGGTATTTACCAAAAAGGGCTTGAATGAAATGGATGCTGCCATTATGAATGGTAAGACTCTTGAAGCAGGTGCTATAGCTGGTGTGCGCAACATCAAGAACCCTATAATGCTGGCAAAAGAAGTAATGCTGCATTCAGGGCATGTGTTTCTGAGTGGTAGTGGTGCATCAGATTTTGCTCTATCAAGAGGAATAGAAAAAGTGCCTGATGATTACTTCTTCAATAAACTCCGTTACGATCAATGGGTAGAGATACGTGATACGGATTTTTATCAGCTTGACCATAAGGGTGATAACCTGAAAGGAGCGAAGAACCCTGATCATAAATTCGGCACGGTGGGTGCGGTAGCCTGTGATTCTGAAGGGAATATTGCTGCGGGTACATCAACCGGTGGTATGACCAACAAAAGGTTTGGTAGAATAGGGGATAGTTCTGTTATAGGTGCGGGTACTTATGCTAATAATAATACTTGTGCCATCTCTTGCACCGGTCATGGTGAGCCGTTTATGCGTGCTGTAGTAGCACACGATATCAGCTGCCTCATGGAGTATAAAGGAATGTCTCTGCAAGAGGCTTGTGATACTGTTATAAAAGACAAACTTGTTAAGATAGACGGTGAGGGTGGGTTGATAGCAGTAGATGGTTCTGGTACAGGTTTGTTTTGTTTCAACTCGGCAGGTATGTACCGCGGTATGAAGAGCAGTAACGGTATGGAGGAGATAGCTTATTATGGATGAGGTATAGTAAATTCAATTTATGAAGTTTTGGTACCTCAGAATGGTATTTTTTATTAGCACATCTTTATGGTGTGTTTTTGCATTAATTAAAATACAGCATTTACCTTACGCATATTATGCTGGCATCTTAGCTTCAGTTTTTATTTGGCTGCAAATTGTACTTTTTATTTATGACGCTATCAACAGAAAAGCGAATCAAAAAAATAAGATTTTTTGGCTTGGTATTTTAATTATTCCGCATGTTATAACATACCTTATTTTCAGTAGTGTATATACATTGGTAGTGTTTATACTAAATGGAATCTATTTAAGATACAGGAGAAAAGCGATTGAGAAGAAATATAAGTCATATTAGATCCTTCCGCCTTCAAACCTTACCCCCTTGAAATAAGCCACATCATCTTCCAGTTGTTTTCTCTGTAGTTGTTGTTGCAGCTTAGCAGTAAGTGTTGAGATAGGAGAGAGTACGAAAATACCAGTCAGTAACAGACGTTTGAATAATGTCACCCTGCCTTTACGGTTGGGGTCTCCGGGGCCTCCTTTCTCTCTGATGTATTTGGCAAACTTCCTGAAATTTGTAATTCCGCGCTTTTCCAGTACCACTAGTCCGGGCTTAAGGTTAACGGCGCCCAGCATCAATAGGTCTTGTTGCAAGGCCTCCAGTTTGTTTCCCTCAAGGTGCTTCAATATCGGTTTGCCAAAGCGGTCTGCGTTATTTATATCATGGTCTTGCACACCAGCTGCAGGTAAAAAGCGCGATGCTTCTTTCTGCCCTTTAAATGTCCAACGAATGATGGTGAACAATGATACCAGATTGGGATTAGTATCGGTTAAAACAATATTTCCAACAAGTTTTGCGCCTGTATCCTGCAACATTTCTTTTACACGCTCCTGTCCGTTCAGCCACATGTTTCTGCAACCTATAACCGTTACCACAGGCTTGTCTTTTAATATAGATGCATATTTGCTTTTCAGGAATGAACTCGTAGGTTGTGATGGACTCAGGAACCATGGTTGGTAACCGAAGATGACCAGATCATAATCTTTATCTAAAACAGCTTGTTCTAACGGTTCTATTTCAGAAGGGACTAAAAGCACACTCTCAGGCATAGCATCAAAAAAGCTACTTGCCTTCCACGGAAAGGGAAAAGGCTGCTTTAGCTTTATCAGCGCATAGTCAATTTCAACACTGCCTTGTATGTCATGTACAACTTTGTCTAGTATGTCTCGTAGCTGCCCTGATTGTGTATAGTATAATACAAGTATTTTCTTCATGAGGCTCTCATGCCGTAGTGTAGTTTTATACTACGGTGATGTAAATGTAAGCATAAGTGAAACGGGCACTTTCTGGTACCATTACTAATAAGCGATCACCTTTTTTTAGCTTGTTGCTGTTATATAATTCCTCCAGCATCAGGAATGGTGAGGCACTGCCGACATTGCCCACATCAGGTAGGTTGTAGAACCATTTTTCTTCCGGTATGTCAAGTCCTATTCTTGCATGGTGTTCCATTATCTGGTTCTTGAAGAACATGCTGGACATATGCGGTAAGTAATAGTCTATATCATCCAGAGTGAGTTGATGCTTGTCCATCAGCCTTTTCAGAAAAACACCACCTTTAGGTACAATATTATCACCCAATAATCTTGTGTCTTGTTTTAAAGAGAAAACACTGTTTTTGGTCCATGTATCTATATCATGATCGTTCCAACTAGTAAGTGTAGCATCCTCATTTTTAGTAGCGCCGGCATACATACATGTTTCCAACTCATTGGCAAACGAGGTGATCTCCAGCCAGTCTATTCTTAAAGATAGTCCATCACTGTTAGGCTCGCTTTGGAGTAATGCAGCTGCTGCACCGTCACTTAGCATCCATCTGAGGAAGTCTTTTTCAAAGGCAATAATTGGGTTCTCTTCCAGTTTTTCCAGGTTCTCTGCTTCTTCCTGAAAACGTGAAGCATGCATCCAGTTTGACAGCTTTTCAGAGCCTACACTTGCTGCAACATTAGTATCGCCGGATTTGATGGCCATGTAGGCATATTTCATTCCCTGTATACTACTGCAACATGCACCGGTTGAAGAAATGATCTCAATATTACCTACTCCAAGTTCACCATGTGTCATTGCAGCATGCGATGGTAGCAATTGATCAGGAGATGTTGTGCCTGCAGTAAGTAATTCCAATTTCTCTATTGGTAGCTTTTCATCAAACAAGCCTTTAACAGCTAATGCTGCCATCTCATTATTACTATGTGTGCTCTTACCGTCTTTAAAGGCGTAATAGCGTGTTTTTATACCGTTGTTCCTGAGTACTATTCTCCTGGCCTTCGATGGTTGCCCGTTAACATAATCAAGTATGTCCTCCATCTTATCATTATCTACAGGGTCGTTGGGCAAAAACTTTGAAAGGCGTGTTATATAAACTGGTCTCACTATCTGGATATCAATTTGACTTGTAAAAATAACTATTCTATACTGCTTTACAATTCATGGCGATTTTTCGTTATTTATTACAAAAAGAAAAAACGGGTAGGGAATGTGCTAAAAGTAATATTCTCGAACAAAAATAGCCTTCTTTTTTAAAGGCTATTTATTGAAAACTATTATTTCGGTATTTACTTACTGGTTCAGGTTCAAGCCGTAAAAAAAGTAACCTTTCTTTCCGGGGTATACACCAGCCAGCTCTATTCTGTCCAACTTCCCGGCCAGCAGGTTTTGCAAGTCCTGAACATTATTAATGGGCAAGTTATTGGCTTTAGTAATGATGAAGCCCTCTTTCATAGATGTTTGTTCTTTTATAGCCCCTTGTTCTATGCCTGAAACCTTTACACCTCCATTCAACTCATATTCGTTTTTTTCATCAACAGTAATTGTTCTCAGGTTAGCACCCATCAGTTTGGCAGGTGTTTCATTCTTAATGATCTTAGTATTGCCATCAATATTCTTCAGCTCAACAGTAGCATGTATCGGCTTGCCGTTTCTTACATATGTTACACTCACATTATCACCGGGACGGAATCTTGCTACTTGCTCCAGAAGTTCAGGAGAAGATTTTACACTTGTACCATTAATGGCAGTAATAAAGTCGCCGGGTTTTATGCCAGCTCGTTCGGCAGCACCGCCTTCCATCACCTGCGATACATATACACCTTCCTGCTTATCAAGTCCCAGATCTCTTATCTCATCTATCGACAGCATTTTAACGTCTTTGTACCCTATACCTATATATGCTCTCTGTACTGTACCATACTGTATTATATCATCAACCACTTTCTTTACAATATTAGCAGGTATAGCATATGAGTACCCTGCGTAAGAGCCTGTCGGCGAAGCTATAGCAGAGTTGATACCTATTAACTGGCCTTTTGTATTGACCAATGCACCACCACTGTTACCCGGGTTAACGGCTGCATCTGTTTGTATGAATGACTCGATAGCAGAAGCTGATTGCCTTGTGTTGATCCCTAATGACCGGCCTTTGGCACTTACGATACCTGCAGTAACAGTAGCATCCAGTGTGAGCGGATAGCCTACTGCCAACACCCATTGCCCGAGCCTTACATCATCTGAGTTTCCGTACTCCATATAAGGTAGGTTCTTTTCATCGATCTTAAGAACGGCTATATCTGTTGATGGGTCGGTAGATATTACACGTGCATCAGCAGTATACCTGTCATTAAAGGTTACAGTCACTTCATCAGCATTCGATACGACATGATTATTGGTAACTATATACCCGTCAGGTGATACCACTACTCCTGATCCTGCACCCATTTGCGGTGGCTGAAAGAAATTTTGGTACATATCGCCAAAGAAGGGGTGTTGCTGTCTTACAACAACCTTTTTGGCATTTGTTTTTGTTTTAATGTGTACAACAGCCTGTACCGCCGCCTCTGCTGAGGGTTGAAAGTCAGCAGGAGGTGTACTTGTAGTAATGTTACCATCATACTTTACATAGTTGACTGGCAAGGCGGGTTGCTCTTGTCGTTTTTGTGATATCAGGTTATTGTCTGAAAACTGTGCTGCAATGAATATGGTGATCAATGATGTGACTGCAGCTGTCAGAATAACCGGTAAGATCCTGTTTCTCATAGCTCGTTCCTTTTATTTTGTTTGTTTATATCCTTACAACAAATATAAAACCAGTCAGTATTATAGAACTGTTAAAAGGAATATGTTATCTGCTATAAGGGTATAGAGAAACGTTAAAAAGGCAACTTTGGTCAATAAATCGTAGTCTCCGAACGAGCTCAAAAACTAGTTTTCAAGCTTAATTTGTTCGTATTAAAAATTCACTACCTTTGCACCTCATAAAAAAGTTTTTTGATAATATAATTCACTGAAACAATGGCAGACTTACGCTTACAGCGCAACTTTGGTATTGCAGCGCACATCGACGCCGGTAAAACCACAACAACAGAACGTATACTATATTATACAGGTATAAACCACAAAATTGGTGAGGTGCACGATGGTGCTGCTACAATGGACTGGATGGCACAGGAGCAGGAAAGGGGTATTACCATTACATCTGCTGCCACTACGTGTTTCTGGAACTTCCCTACAGTACAGGGACAACCTGTTGATGATACTAAACAATACAAATTCAATATAATCGATACTCCGGGTCACGTTGACTTTACTGTAGAGGTAGAGCGTTCTATGCGTGTTCTGGATGGTCTTGTTGCATTATTCTCAGCAGTTGATGGTGTTGAACCTCAGTCTGAGACTGTATGGCGCCAGGCTAACCGTTATAAGGTGCCTCGTCTAGGTTTCGTTAATAAGATGGACCGTATTGGTGCTGACTTCCTGATGGTTGTGAAGCAGGTGCGTGAAATGCTGGGTGCTAAGGCAGTTCCACTTCAGTTGCCTATTGGTGCTGAAGATGATTTTAAAGGTATCGTTAACCTGATAACTATGAAATCGGTTGTTTGGGACGACTCAACACAAGGTATGACCTATACTGAAGGTGAGATACCTGCAGACATGGTTGAAGAAGCAAATAAATACCGTGCTGAGCTGGTTGAGGCTGTTGCAGAATATGATGATAATCTGATGGAGAAATTCTTTGATGATCCTGATACGATCACTGAAGATGAAATTCATGAAGCTATACGTAAAGCTACCATCGATCTAAGCATTATTCCTATGCTTTGTGGTTCGGCATATAAGAACAAGGGTGTACAAACAGCATTAGACTGTGTGATTCGTTACCTGCCTAGTCCGGTAGATATCGAAGCGATCAACGGTACCTCTCTTGACGGTGAGCCGATGACACGTAAGCCAGATGCAAAAGAACCATTTGCAGCTCTTGCATTTAAGATAATGACAGATCCGTTTGTAGGGCGTTTGGCATTCTTCCGTTGTTATAGCGGTTCGTTAGATGCAGGTTCTTACACTTACAATATGCGCTCACAGCGTAAAGAGCGTATCAGCCGTATCATGCAGATGCACGCCAACAAGCAGAACCCGATAGATAAGATCGAGGCTGGTGATATTGGTGCAGCTGTAGGATTTAAGGATATTAAAACAGGTGATACTCTTTGTGATGAAGATCATCCGATCGTATTGGAGAACATGTTCATCCCTGATCCGGTAATTGCTATTGCCGTAGAGCCTAAGACCAAATCTGATGTTGAGAAGATGGGTATGGCTATTGCCAAGCTTGTAGAAGAAGACCCGACACTACGTGTAAATACAGATGAAGAGACAGGCCAGACAATCCTGCAGGGTATGGGTGAATTGCACCTGGACATCATTGTAGACCGTATGCGTCGTGAGTTCAAGGTTGAGATCAACCAGGGTGCACCTCAGGTGGCTTATAAAGAAGCATTCACACTTCAGGTAACACACCGTGAGACTTATAAGAAGCAAACTGGTGGTAAGGGTAAATTCGCAGATATACAGGTTGAATTCGGCCCTGCTGATGAGGACTTCCTGAAGGAAGAAGGAAACGGTAAGTACCAGTTCATAAATGATATATTCGGTGGATCAATTCCTAAGGAATTCATACCTGCTATACAGAAAGGTTTTGAATCGTCAATGGGTACCGGCGTGCTAGCAGGCTATCCTGTTGATAATCTTAAAGTTCGTCTTTTTGATGGTTCTTTCCACCAGGTGGATTCAGATGCAATGGCATTTGAACTTTGCTCTAAGTCTGCTTTCCGTGAGGCTGGTAAGAAAGCCAAGCCACAGATACTTGAACCGATCATGAAGGTAGAAGTGATCACTCCTGAGCAATACATGGGTGATGTAACAGGTGACCTTAACCGCCGTCGTGCAATGTTAGAAGGTATGGATACCCGTAACAACGCGCAGGTGATCAAGGCAAAAGTTCCTTTGAGTGAAATGTTCGGATATGTTACTCAACTTCGCTCTTTGTCTTCAGGCCGTGCATCTTCAGTAATGGAATTCAGCCATTACGCACCGGCACCTAAAAACATAGAAGAAGAAGTAGTAGCTAAAGCAAAAGGACAAGTAAGCGCTTAATAAGCCTAATAATATAATACTTCAAGCCCCTCGGTTCAACTGAGGGGCTTTTTTCTGCCTGTAACTTGCAGTTCTTAAAATATAATAGGTTTATTAACTTTTAATAATAGTAGAAAAGTTTATTTTTTGTCACCCAACTGTAAGTGTGTTCTTGTAGGTCTGTTATCATATAGTCATGTTAAAAATTCACATGAAAAATGTCAGTCCTATGAAAAAAATACTATTGCACACATTATTTCTCTCTTGTTTGATATGCGGTTTTTTATCAAAAAAAGCATCTGCTACACATGCTGCAGGTGCAGAGATCATATATGTTCACATATCAGGTAATACATATCAGTTTTTTTATAAGTTTTATTATGATTGTGATGGTATACCTCCGCCACCTACTACAGTAGACCTTTGTTTTTATAATAGTTGTACCAACCAAACTTTCACACGTGTAATGCAAAGATGGACAGGTACTTTACCACCTGATAACAGGCAAAATGGTTCACCGGTATCTGCAGGCTGTTCGCAGTACCCCAACAGGTGTATCAATACTTCATCATCTTTGCCTGGTTTTGAAGAATGGTGGTACACCTGGATAGAGACCCTGCCTTTGAAATGTAACTCATGGCGTTTCTCTACTTCTATTAACGCACGTAACGGAAGTCAGAATATTACCGGTGGAAACCTGTACGTCGAAACTGTATTTAATAATACTATTTCAAACGTTAACTCCTCCCCATTTTATGCTATCAAGCCTATCCCGTATGTATGTTTGAACGAACCTTATACTTACAATAATGGTGCACGCGATTCTGACGGCGACTCACTACATACCGAATTAATGAGACCTCTAACAGCACCTACTTGTTCAGGGCCGGCTACAGGTGTCGGACTTAGGAACTTATCACCTCCTGTGAACTTTACAAATAACCCGTTCCAGACAGGTGGTTCTTTCAGTCTTAACCAGCTCACCGGACAGATGAGTTTTACAGCAGGCCAGCAAGGTGCGCATGCCTTAACTATTCGTACCCGTGAATATCGTAACAACCAGGAGATCGGTTCTATCATGCGTGATGTGCAGGTACAGGTGATACCTTGTACCGTAAAGGCACCTGTAGTGACAAAAACTAATGTGATTGGCGGCGATACACTCGCTAATGGTAATATAGCAGGCTGTATCGATCAGGAATTAAGTTTCTGTTTTGATATTATGTCAAATGACACTACTGCGATATTATTAGCTGAGGACAACGCAGGCACTGCTATTCCATCTATGGCAAGTAATTATACCGGACAGAAAACTGATGCAATAAGAGCATGCTTCTCATGGAAGCCTACTGCAGCCGATGCAGGCAAGACCCACAGCTTTCAAATAATAATTAAGGACTCCACCTGCGACCCTCCGGGTATATTGCTGCAATATGTAAAAGACATAACTATCTATGTATGGCCACAAACTGAGGCATCTCCTGATGACAGCATTTGTATTGGTGAGCCGATATTCCTTAGTGCAAGTGGAGGTGGTGATTATGAGTGGAACGTGATTACAGGAAATGATCCTAATATGCCAACAACAGGTATTAGTCCTACAGGGTTACCTACTATAACTACAAGTTACCAAGTTGTGTCAACGGCTAATGATTATTGCTCAAACTCGAATAAAGACACGGTAGTGATCACCGTAGAACAAGGCCCTGATATGGGAGGCCAGAATGATACTACCGGATGCCCGGGCAATCCATTCTTCCTTGACCTTAAGATCAACAGACAGACAGGAGCAACATATGATATTAAGTGGACGCCTGCTACAGGCCTGAGCAGTGATACAGTGGAAAGGCCACAGGTACTGCTGAACAACGACCGTACTTACTATGTAGAAGTAGGTTCAGATGTTAACAGGTGTAAATCACTGGATACTACAGTGGTAACGATACTGGACGGCTTCAGTGTAGAGAACCCTGATACGGCTATCTGTATCGGCGAGGATATCAGGACCAGGGCCACCGGAGACGGAGCATATACCTATCTGTGGACCTCTACCAATACCACAGCAGCGTTTTCTAACCCTGCAGCTTTACAAACATCAGTAACACCGGGCGATACCGGTACCTACGAAGTGGTACTGAGAGGAAGCTACACAGGTTGTCCTGACAGTGTTGCGAAGTTCATGGTGACCGTAGAACCTGTGCCTACCGTAGCGGTAAATAACGATGCGAGCCTATGTTTCGGAGATACGATGAAGCTGAACGGAGTGGTACAGCCTAACAGTTATACCCTTTATACCTACGGCTGGGCCCCTGGTGCTTCACTGGATTATCCTGACCGTTTAGACCCGATCTTTACGGCCAATCAGGAAGGGACGACTACACTGACGCTGACAGCTACAACCGCACAGGCCGGTTGTTCTGCGAGCGAGTCAATGAACATAGAGGTATTCCCTGCTGATTACCTGGAACTACCCGGAGATACGGCTATCTGTCCGGGAGATTCTATTGTGATCGCTATGAATGCGAACGGCGCCCCTAGCTTCTACTGGTCTCCTGATTTCAATATCAGCAGTGTGAGTGCGGAGCAACCGAAAGTATATCCTGTAACCGACCAGTTGTTCACCGTATACGGAAAGGACAGCACGGGTTGTCTGGATACCAATCAGATATTCATCACAGTACGCCCGAGGGCGATAGTGGACCTTCCTGATACAGTGACACTGTATCCCGGAGAGAGCTACCGCATGGATCCGGGAGGTAACTGTCTGTACTATAGCTGGTTCCCTCCACTGGGCCTTAGCCGTGCAGATATAGCCAACCCATTGGTGAACCCCGGAGTGAATACAAGATATGTGATACAGGCACGCACAGAGGGCGGTTGTAGTGTAACAGACAGTGTTGATGTGTTGGTGAACACGGACAGCTATATAGATATGCCAAATGCGTTCTCACCACATATGCGTAGCAACAACACATTGAAGCTGATCAGGAGAGGAGATGTACAGGTCAAAGACTACAGCATCTTCAACCGCTGGGGCACGAAAGTATTCCAGACCACAGACCCGGACATGGGTTGGGATGGAACCTTCAACGGAGAGCTACAACCTACAGGTGTATACATATACACTATAGAAGCTGTAACTCCGGCAGGAGTTACCATTAGGAAACAAGGAAATGTAACAATGTTGCGTTAGGTTTGATATATTAATGAAGAAGCCCCCTTGGTATAACCAAGGGGGCTTCTTGTTATTTGTATATAACAAATTAGTTCAGGCTGCAGTTTTCACCTGCAAACTCAAATGCGTTACAAGCAGTTGATGCTTCAGGGCGTCTGCTGTTTTGAATTTCGTAGCTGTAAGAATCACCAAACTCATCAGTACAAGTACAAGTCCAGTCTTTTTTACAAGACGTGAAGCCGATTGCACAAATAGCTACTGCAAAGAATAAAACTTTTTTCATCTCAATCGTATTTTAAAGTTATAAAAGTGCTTTTATTTGATACTACATTGGTCTGTGGTGCCTATGGTGCAAGCTTGTTTAGCTTCTTTTTTGCGCATAGGGCCATAGCTTTCAACATAAGTTTCTCCGGTTTCAGAGTCGGTGCATTCACAGTCCCATACTTTAATACAAGATGTAAAGCATAAGCAGATGGCAAAGGTTGCCAAAATGATAGATTTGTTCATAAGTAGTTTTTTAACTGGTTGCAATATTATAAAATTCAATTCACATATAATAGTATTTATGTGATATGGTTCTCATTTTTCATTTAACTTAGATATATAATCATTAAAATAATGTTGGTAAGTAAAAAAGCCTCACAAAATGGGCTTAATGAAATACAACAGGCCAAAGAGTATATACTAGCTTTATTACCGGATCTTTCTGAAGAAGCCTGGTCGGGCTTTGAGCATAAAACAGTAATAAAACACTACAAAAAAGGAAGTGTATTATACAGCAGAGGGAGTGTATGTAATTATGTGTCGTTTGTTTGTAACGGGCTGTTACGTAGTTACTATCTGGTAGATGGGAAAGAGATCATTACAGCTTTTGCTCCTGAGAATTGCTACTTTTCAGAATATGAAAGTTTTCTTTCGCGGGAACCTTCTATGATGTTTACAGACGCTATTGAAGACACAACAGTAGTTGACATTTCTTATGATGATCTACAGGAACTGTATGAAATCTATCCTGAATGCCAGATGATAGGCAGGCTAATTGCTGAAGCTTTATTCGTACACCTTGCAAATAAAAATTCTTCTTACTTGTTAGATACACCTGAAGTACGTTACACAAAGTTTTTAGAAGAGTATGAACCTGTAATACAACGAGTGCCGCAGTACATGATAGCATCTTATCTGGGTATTACACCTGAAGCATTAAGCCGTATTCGTTCTCGTATCAGTCGTAAAAAGAAAAAAGCCTTTATTGATCCGGATCAATAAATATCAACCATTCTGTAATATTGATCTCGGTCAATGGTTAGCAAAAACATGTGTCGCAAATTTGTGCTGAACTAATCAACGCACGATTTATGAAAAAAATATTCACCACTTTAATATTCTTATTGTTTGCCTCAAGTGTATTCAGTCAGCAAACTCAAACCATATATGGAACCATTCAGGATGATGCGTCGAAATCACCACTAATAGGCGCAACCGTAGTGCTGATATCAGATGCTAGTATAGGTACGGTAACAGATGAAAAAGGTAGGTTTCGCCTTGAGCGAGTGCCAATAGGTAGACAATCCTTCAAAATATCATACACAGGGTATGAGGACAAATACTTGAATGATATTATAGTAACTGCTGGTAAGGAAGTAGGTATAAATATCGAGTTGCAAGAGACTGTTAATAAGCTGAATGAGGTAACTATCACTTATGATACAAAGCGAGACCCTAACCGGACCAATAACGATATGGCAATGGTTAGCTCCCGCTCCTTTAATATTGATGATACGAAGAAGTACGCAGGCGCTATTGGTGACCCATCTCGTATGGCTGCGAACTTTGCAGGTGTGGTTTCAGGTAATGACAGCCGCAATGATATTGTAGTGCGAGGCAATTCTCCGACAGGTATGCTCTGGCAACTGAATGGCCTGAATATACCTAACCCTAATCACTTCGGATCTTTAAATAGTACCGGTGGCCCGGTAAGTATGTTGAATAACAACAATCTGGATAAATCAGATTTCCTGACTAGTGCTTACCCTGCTCAATATGGTAACGCTTTGGCAGGTGTTTTCGACCTTAGCCTCAGAAACGGTAATCTTGATAACTATGAGTTTGTTGGTCAAGTAGGCTTCAATGGCTTCGAGCTGGGTGCTGAAGGGCCAATTAGTAAAAAGACAAACTCATCGTTTTTGGTGAACTATAGATATTCAACACTAGGAGTGTTTCAGGCATTGGGTATCAATTTTGGTACAGGAGCTTCTTTACCAATTTACCAGGATGTGAATTATAAGTTTGTCACTGATGTTGGTAAGAGAGGCAAATTAAGCCTGTTCGGTATGGCAGGTGTCAGCAAAATAGATCTCCTGGGAGACGATGTAGATACCTCTGAGGCTAATCTGTATGGTAGTGCTTATTCAGATGTAAGAACACAGTTCTCTACAACTATAACAGGATTAACTTACGAACATAATATATCAGACAATACTACTACAACATTGACTCTGGGGTATAGTACAACGACTGAGGAGTTTACGTCAGATTCAATTAGTTATGTGGATAGAAGTATAGTACTACCTGATGCTGCAGGAGACTTTAAAACGTCAAAAGCATCTGTTGTTTGGAGTGTTGCTCATAAGATCAACGCAAAAAACAGTATCCGTTCAGGTGTTACATACGATCATACTTTCTTCGATTTATTCAATAAAGATGTTTATAAAGGCGTAACTGACAGAGTGTTTGTTGATCAGGATGATAGCTATGGTCTTGGACAGGCTTATTTACAATGGAAACACCGTTTTACTCGCAGCTTGTCTTTGGTAGCAGGCGTACATGGTCAATACTTTTTCATGAACGGGTCAGCAGCAGTTGAGCCACGCATAAATGCAAGATACGCTCTTGCTCCGCGTCATGCAGTAAGTGTAGGGTATGGTATGAACCATCAATTGCAAAGTATATACACATATTATGTACAAACACCCACACCGACAGGTATAGAATTGACCAATAAAGATCTTGGTTTTACAAGGAGTGATCAATATGTTGTTACATATGATTGGGATATTGCTACAAATCTGAGATTGAAGGCTGAAGGGTATTATCAGGAGTTAAGTAATGTTCCTGTTGAGCAAAGAGCTTCGTCATATTCAGCATTAAATAGTGGTGCAGGTTTTGTGCCTGATGATGAGGATAGCCTTGTAAATAAAGGTACAGGCCGCAACTATGGTGTAGAGGTTACTCTTGAAAAATTCTTCAGTAACAATTACTATTTTCTTGTTACAGGTTCTTTGTTTGATAGTAAGTATAAAGGCAGTGATGGTATTGAGCGCAATACAGCTTTCAATACGGGTTATGTATTAAATGTTTTAGCAGGTAAGGAGTTTGTATTAGGAAACAAGAAAAACAACATCCTTTCGGTTAACATAAAGGCATCTACTGTCGGAGGTAGGTATACCACACCAATAGACATACAATTATCTGAAATTGTAGGTAATGCTGTATACGATAAGTCGCGTGCATATGAACTCCAGCAGGATGATTATTTCAGGATTGATGTGAAGCTTAGTTACAGAAAAGAGTATAAGAATAGTACACTTGAAGCTTCAATTGATCTGCAAAATGTTACTAATAATCAGAACATATTCAGTCAGGGTTTTGACCCTCGTACTAATAGTATTTATTATAACTATCAGCAGGGTTTCTTCCCGGTGCCAATGGTAAGGTATACTTTCTGATATGGCTTTAAGATAAAGAGGGCATGTTTAGTACATGCCCTCTTTAAAAAATTATGCTTGAAGATCGCAACCTGAACCCTTGCTTTCACACTCTGATTCTGCATCAGACTGGCTACTTGCTTCTACTATAGAGTTTTGAGCTCCGTTGTTGCAGGTACACACATACTCTTTCTGGCAAGATGTTGTAAGTGCTAATAGAACTACTGCTGCTGTTATTGTGCTTATCTTTTTCATATACATTATTTTAAAAACGATATCCGATATTAAAATTGAATTGTGCTAAACCTATAGGGTCAGTATTTACACCTGCCACCTGATTAATATACGAAAAACCGATACCAAGCTCTACACCCAGATGTAAATGTTCTGTCGGGCTGATGTTCAAAGAGTTGTTTACTAAAATACCATAAGTGTTCTGGTCTCTCCAGCCCTTATCCTCACCAATAACATTACCGAAGTCGTCGTATATAAGCTGATTACGGTATTGCTCACCCTTCATATATACAAAGTTAGGGCCCACAGCATAACGTACAATACCTTTACTACCTGTCGGGTAAAACTTCAAACCGGGCATAATATAGTATGCCGGCCTGTAATTGTTTTCTGTTGTGCCGTTATTGGTTACAAACGGATCACTATTTATACCTGTGAAAGACACAGCAAACGGGATGTAAAAACTAATGATACCATCTTTGTCCAGAATGCGTTCATAACTAAGGCCTATGCCTATGCCTTCCGTTATTTGTAAAGGAGCCAATGAAATGATGTTGTTGCCATAAGTTTTTGCAGTAGCATCTGAGTTCTGAGCATAGACAGATGCACTTAGCAATAGGCAGGAAAGTACGATCACAATACTTTTAGATTTCATAAGGTATAGTTTTGTTTTTCTCTATACATAGCATAATCTGTGCCAACTGTATTGCAGAACGTTAATTTAAGTCTAAAAGCTGTGTCTAAGTATATGAGAAAGTGCCGTACGGACTATCTATTACTACTTCTTTCTTTTCAGCAGTTTCAACATGCCCGCTTATTTGTGCATCTATATTAAAGCCTGCTGCTATCTCTATAATGCTTTCTGCGGTTGCCTTGTCAGTGAATATTTCCAGCCTTTGCCCCATATTGAATACCTGGTACATTTCCTTCCAGTCAGTACCTGCAGCTTCCTGTATCATTTTGAAGAGCGGAGGCTCCGATAATAAGTTATTCTTTACAACCCTAAGTGGTTTGGGTAGGTAATGCAGGCACTTGCTTTGACCACCGCCGCTACAGTGTATGATACCGTGTAGTTTATCGAAGTGTTTTTCAAGTATTTGTAAAACTACCGGCGCGTAGGTGCGGGTAGGGGATAGTATCATTTTCCCGACATCAAGAGGTGTCTCAGTGCTGTCAAGCAAACTGTATTTCCCATTATACACTACTTCGTCAGGTAAATTGGGGTCAACACTTTCAGGGTATTTGGTAGCATATTCTTTGTTCAGCATTTCGTGCCTGGCACTTGTAAGTCCGTTACTGCCTATACCACTGTTATATGCTTGTTCATACGTTGCCTGTCCGTAGCTTGCCAGTGAGACCACAACATCACCATCTTGCATTTTTTCTGTGGTCACCAGCTTTTTACGTGGCATTCTACAAGCCATAGTACCGTCTACAATTATGGTCCTTACTACATCTCCTACATCCGCGGTTTCGCCACCTAAAAACTGTATGTCTACACCATGCTCCCTTAGGTTATTGAAATAAGTCTGGCTGCCGTTGATAATAGCTGCTATCACATCGCCCGGTATCAGATGTTTATTTCTACCTATGGTTGAAGAATAAGTGAAGGGCCCTGTTGCTCCCACACACAGCAAGTCGTCAATATTCATCACTATTGCATCTATCGCAATACCTTCCCATACGCTCAGGTCACCTGTCTCTTTCCAATACATATAGGCCAGTATCGACTTTGTACCTGCCCCATCAGCGTGCATCAGGTTGCACCACTCTTCATCTCCACCCCAGTAATCAGGATATATTTTACAAAAGGCATTTGGATATAGCCCTTTATCCAGTTTTGCAACTGCCTGGTGTACTTCTTCTTTTTGCGCAGAAACGCCTCTTTGGTTATAACGATTATCAGCCATAAGTAGCTGCAAAAGTAAAAAAAGAATATGGTCTAAATCATGGCATAATTTACCTGAGTAATATTACGGTTCCTTTTTTCACTTTTGTTTCCCCGTTGGTGCAAAGGAATTTGATATAATAGTTATATGTTGCCTGTGCGGCATCCTTACCATTATGTATCCCATTCCACCCGTGGGCAACGTCATTATCATTATACACTACTTCTCCCCGTCTGTCAGCTATCATAAACGATATTATCTGTACTTTACTGGTATTAATAGGGGTGTAATAGTCATTTATCCCATCACCGTTAGGCGAGAAAGCATCCGGCAGAGTAATATCGCAGCAAGATGGTGCATTAAGCCGTACTGTATCATATGATGTGCAGTTCCACGAGTTGGTTACCCCAAGAATAATATTTGTGGTATACTCAGCTATGCCATTTACAGTATGGTTTGTGGCATCGTCAAAAAACTGTGGTGGTGTCCATTTGTATTTATACCTGTCAACAGCTTCAGTGCTTAATGTGAATAATTTACCTACACATAGGTCATTCAAGTCGCCATTTATCCTTGCTACAGGGTAGGTTTTTATGCTTATTGAATCCGTAAAGATATTTACACAACCATTGTTGTCGCTCATGGTCAGGGTTATACGTTTAGTGCCCGGGATGCTCCATGTGAGGTAGTACGATGGTTGAAAGATCGTATCGGTTATTACAAGGTCATCCAGAGTCCAGTAATAAAAACCGTCTTCATCTTTAGGTATTAATGTGATGGCTTCACCAAGGCAAGCATACGTCGGCATCTCGAAAGATGGGTGCGGTGCTTGTTTTACATATACATATTCAGTGTCTGATATAGAGCAGGCATTGTTGCTGACAGTTAGTATTATTCTTTTTAGCCCTTGATCACTCCAGAATACACCAATACTGTCTGACAGGTATGCGGTTATCTTTCCTGTGTCTACACTCCATGAATAGCTGACTGATGGTATACTGTCAGGGTCACTATTCCATGCAAACAAGTGTCCTAATTCACATACAGTATCGTCTGAGGTCAATAAGTCTACTTCCGGGAACTCTAAAACATCGACCCTTATCATTGACCTTGCACTTTCACATCCGTTTGGTGTTGCCGAAACGTAATAATATTGTGTGCCAACAGTCGATACGTCCGGAGTTGGTGCAGTAGTACTTCCTGTCCCTCCGCCAGCAGATGTAAACCATAATAGGTTTCTTCCGTTGGCTGTTAAGGGTGTAGTAGGTATCCCCTGACATAATAGTACAGGGCTTGTTACAACAGGAGCAGAAGCATGTGTATTTACTCGTATAGGTATTGTAAACACTTGTGATACAGATATGCCGGGTGCCTTACAGGTAGAATCTTTAGCAATAATGGTCAGTACTTTCAGCCCTGTGTCTGCAATACTCGGTGTCCATGAAAAACAACCCCTTATTGAGTCTGTGGCGTTATTTGTGTAGGTATTGCTAGCCTGAGGTAGTACTATGTGCTTATTGTCTGACACTGCTACTATAGCTGTAGGGTCTGCTGCTACAATGTCATAACAAAAATCAAGTTTCTTATTGATACAAACATCGATAATGTCGTTATTCAATACTCCGTTCACTATACTGAGTGTGTCCAAGGTTAGGTCTATCGGAGAGTTATTACAAGGTTGTACCTGTACTTGTATATCTCTGATGGTACTGCCTACAATAAACCCGTTCCTGTATTCGGTTACTTTTATGGCTGTAGCCTGTGGTCCAAGTAGCCCTGGAGTATAACTAATACTTCCTGTAGCTGTGTTGAGGCTGTAAGTGTTGTTGGTCTGGAATGGATTGTTAGGCAAGCCCAGAGGCGGGAAAGCACCCATATTGAACGGTAAGGGTACTTGTGGGCCTGCGCAGTTTGTAGCCGATCCATTTATCGGATTAATGGCTTCAAATACAAGAGAGTCTCCATCCGCATCAAAAGCCCCGTTGTTGTAAGTGAAGGACTGGTTGATACAGACGTATGGTACCGGTTTGGTATAAAATACTGCTGAGTTATTATTCAGCACATCTTTGTTATTCAAAGTAGCTTCTACATAAAAATTAGCACTGCTAATATTCATTGAAGCATTTCGATTACTTATAGTAGTACTCATTCTCAATTGTGAACACCGGCCAACTAAAGTTATGGTGTCCTGATACCACCATTCCTGATATCCGGGTAAGGTTGCACTTGGATCCTGGCAGGTATTAGAGTAGTTGGGACAACCTAACGCAACAGGGGTCCCATTAGGGATTCCGCCGGGCAAAGTATCAATTTTTGGTAATGAAAATATTTTTATTTGCTTACTACATGAATCATACACGCAAAGACTAGCGTTTGGTTGTTCCGGTATACCACTACAGTCTCTGTAAAATTTAAAAGTGACCAGATAGGTTGTATCATTTAAATGTTTGTAGATGATCTCTCCACCGGCCGCATGGCTCGCATAAGTATTGTTGGTGCTTGCAGCGAAAAATAACAATAGCAGTATTGCATGTACAAACATGCGTTTGGAAGTAGGTAAAGAATACATTTGTTTAAATAGTTTCATAGGTTCTGTAAACTCTGAAAATTACCGTAATAATATTATTGTTCCTTTTTTAAAGCCTTTATAACCATCATTGCACTCATACTTGATGAAGTAATAATAAGCACCTACATCAGCAGGGGAGCCGTTATAATTACCGTTCCATCCGCTGTTTCGGTCTATGCTTTCATATACTATCTCACCAAACCTGTTAGCAATACGAAAGTCTTTTATCTGATAGCCAAGTTGATTAACCGGTTTGCACATGTCATTTAGCCCATCACCATTAGGGCTAAATGCCCCGGGTATTTCTACTGTACAGCAATTTCTTGGCTGTACAATTACACTATCTTTTGTGATACAGTTCCATTGGTCAGTTACTTGTACATATATATACTCCTTTTCCGCTTTAGCAATGGCCTTTTCATTATCAGTATGAGTAATAAGTACTTCCGGTGTCCATTGGTAGGTATAATTTGCACTGTCTAATGCCAGCAGGTTAAATACTTCTCCGATGCATATAGGTTGTTCAGGTACAGTAATTTCAGCTATTGGGTTGTAGTGTATTATGGTGCTGTCATACAGGCTGTTTGTACATCCAAAGTCATTGGTTATTGTCAGAGATATTCGCTTAAGACCTACAGAGTCCCATGTAAACTCCTTTGATGTCTTAAAACCATCATCAGTAAGTGTTTGTTCCTCAACTGTCCACTTATAAGTTCCGCTTTCAACTTTTGGGGCTAGCAAAGTAGGTTTGCCTAAGCAGGCATCTCTGTCTATTTTAAAATGAGGGTGTGGGTGGTCTACTACATATATTTCAGTACTGTCGAATATACTGCATGCACTGTCGTTGATGTTTAGTACGATGGTTTTGTAACCGGGTGTATTCCAGTATACAATTATTTGTGAATCCGGTAAATTACTGCTAATAGTGCCTGAGCCAGCATTCCAAATATGTCCTTCAGGTGTTATACTATTATTAGCATTGTCCCATGCAAAGAACTCTTCACCTATACATGCACTGTCCGGAACTACTGTTAACTTAATATCCGGAGGGGGAAAAACTTCAACATCAATTCTTGCACGCCCGCTCTCACAACCATTTGGCGAATGAGACACAAAGTATGGCCTTGTCCCTATTACACCAACTGCTGGTATAGGTGCATTTTGTGAACCTGTACCACCTACAGAGCTTGTATACCATAATAAGTTTTGACCGTTAGCAGTTAAAGGTTGTGGTGGTGTATGCTGGCATAACCTTAAAGGAGATGTTACATCAGGTGGTTGTGGTATAGGGTATAGTCTTATGGGTATAGTAAATACTTGTGTAACTGAAATGCCCGGAGGTTTACAGGTAGAGTCTTTTACGTTTACAGTAAGGATCTTTAGCCCGCTGTCAGCTTTTGATGATTGCCAGTTGAAACAGGTATTTACCGTATCTGTCAGATTGTTTTGGTGTGCAATATTACCTGTTGGTATTGATATGTCTTTATTATCGGTAACTACAAGGATAGCATCCGAGTCGCTTGTGGTTACTTCAAAGCAAAAACTCATTGAGTCGCCTGCACACATTTCAAGTATTCCATTATTATACCTCACGCCATAAAGGCGTGTAGTGTCAATGTCTAGTACAGAAGGCGGTATGTTACAGTTGGTAACCTGCACCTGAATATCCCTCATAGTGCTGCCTACAAGTATACCGTTTCTGTATTCCCTTACAATGATGGTTGTTGTCTGAGATCCTTGCCCGGATGCTGTATAGGTTATGTTTCCCGTTACCGGATTTAAAGAGTATGTATTGTTTGTCTGAAATGGATTGTCCGGCAAACGTAACTGAGGGTTTAATGTTCTGAACCCGACTGTATACCTGATTGCAGCACAGCCTGATGAAGAAATAGGGCGGATTGCCTCAAATGCCAGTGAATCGTTATCGGGATCTACAGCTCCATTGTTATAGACAAATGACCTGTTAAGACACACGTATGGTACAGGTTTTGTGTGGAAAACAGGAGAGCTGTTAAAGGCTACATCTTTATTGTTGATCATTGCCTCTATCAGCAGGTTTCCACCGGTAATATTCTGTGATGGGTTTCTTGCATTTATAGAAACAGATAGTATCCAGCGGTCGCATTTGTTAGTTAAAACAATAGTGTCCTGGTACCACCATTCACGATAGCCAGGTATGCTTGACGAAGAAGTTTCACATCGCGTCTTAAAATTATGACACCCTACTGATACTTCAGACCCGTTTGGTCGTCCATCGGGTAATGAATTGATCGGGAACAGATTTTTAGTTGTATAGAGGTTATTGTTACAACTATCTACAACGCACAATATCACAGAGTTGGGATGTGGTATGCCACTACAATCCCTGTAAAACTTAAAGGTAACCAGATATGTATTAGTGTCTAACTGCTGGTATATAAGATCTCCACCTGCAGCATGGCTTGAATAACTACTATTAAAAGAAATACAACTAATAAAAAATATCATTGCGAATAGTCGCAATGTTTTTCTTTTTATCTGAGCGATATGGCAAGGCTTATACATGTAGGTTTATTGTTATTTCAAATGACTTACATAAATGTAATCAGATTTAATAAATGATCTATCGTAATAATATCACTGACCCTTTTTTTTCGCCTAAAACACCACTGTTGCATCTGTATCTGATTAAGTAGTAATAATTACCTACATCTGCCGGGCTACCCTTATAATTACCATTCCAGCCGCTTTCTCTATCAACGCTTTTGTATACAACTTCACCATAACGATTGACTATCCTGAAGTTGGTTATCTGGTACCCAATGCTGTTCAACGGTTGAAACATATCATTCTTTCCGTCTCCGTTTGGAGTGAAGGCATCGGGCAGTATTACGGAACAACAAGATTCAGGAGCTATTAAAACGGAATCATGAGACCTGCAGTTCCACTCGTTAGTTACTTCAACATAAATATTGCCCTGTGCCCCTATAGCTAATGCTTCGCTCCTGCCATTATCGGCTATCAGCTTATCGGGGCCCCATAGGTACCTGTAACTAATGCTGTCTATTGCTGCTATTGTGTATTGTTCTCCAAGGCAGATTTTTTGTTCAGGCATCATGATCTCTGCAACTGGCAAACTGTGCACTTCTATCGTGTCTGTTAGTGTGTCTGAACATCCAAAGCGATCTGTGACGGAAAGAGAAAGGCGTTTTATGCCGATGCTATCCCATATTAAACGATATTCTGGTATGGGCGTGTTATCGTTTATTGTCTGCTCATCAATTACCCATTTATAAGTACCTTCTCTTGGTTCAACAGAAAGTATTGCCGGTTCTCCGATACATACATCTTGCTGTATCTCAAAATGCGGGTCGGAAGGCCGTACTACAAACACATCAACTGTATCATATATGCTACACACGCTGTCATCAATATTCAGAATGACCTTTTTTGATCCGTGCGACTCCCAGTAAGCAGTTATCTTTTTGTCCGGTAGTTGTGTAGTAATGATACCTGAGTCTACAAACCATGAATATCCTGATGAAACTACTTTACTGCCGCCGCTGTCTATAAGTCCTACTTCTTCAAATATGCAAACACTGTCTTTTGTCGCCAGTACATTAATGTCAGGTGGTGGCACCACATTTATTTCGATCTTTGCTCTTTCACTTTCACAGCCTCTGGGCAAGTGCGATACGAAGTAAAACCTTTTGCCGATTACCGTAACATCAGGTGTTATCGGTGTTGATGATCCAACGCCCCCAAAAGATGTTCTGTACCAACGCATATTAATACCATTTGCTGTTAGTGGAGGTACATCAGGATTGTAATGACATAGTTCTATCGGTGATGTTACCAATGGTGGTTGCGGTATTGGCTTAACTCTTATGGGTAATGTGAATACCTGAGTGATGGATACTCCTGGCGGGCGACATGTAGAATCCTTTGCATTTATAGTCAGTGACTTTAACCCGCTATCTGCAATACTTGTTTGCCATGAAAAGCAGGCACTTACAGAGTCCGTTCTGTTATTGTAATAGGTAATGTTTGATTGAGGTACGGATAAGCTTTTATTATCAGTGAGTATCAATATTGAGCCCGTATCACTTGAGCGTACGTTATAACAGAAACTCATTGAGTCGCCGGCGCATAACTCTACAACACCATCATTATATACAGCACCATACAGTTGTGTGGAGTCAATACTTAATTCAGCCGGCTGGATAGAGCATGTAGTTACCTGTACCTGTATATCCCTTATCGTACTGCCTACAAGAATATTATTTCGATATTCTTTTACACGTATAGCTGTTGTTTGGGGGCCGAGTTCGCCAGCTATATATGTAATACTGCCTGTTTCTGAATTAAGCTTGTATGTATTGTTTGTTTGGAATGGATTGTCCGGTAATTTCAATGCTGGGATAGAAGAGCGGAACGTCAACGGGAATGTATTGAAATTGCAGTTATACGGTGGTAATGCTCCACCGCTTGTGTACAATGGTACTATTGCTTCATATACTAATGAGTCGTTATCAGGGTCTACACTGCCGTTGTTAAAGGTAAAAGGCTGTCTAAAACATACATATGGTACAGGCTTGGTAGAAAACACTGTTGAGTTGTTATGAGGAAAATCTTTATTATTAAGTGTTGCTTCAAGATATAGAGCAGCAGTGTTAATTATGTTTTGCGATGGATTTCTTGCGTTTATAGTTATGCTGAACCGCCAGTTGTGGCATTTATTGTTTAATGTAACAGTGTCCTGATACCACCACTCTCGATAGCCCGGCAATTGTGTGAAATTTGTATCACAACTGTTTTTGTAACCTGCACAACCAATAGCTACCTGGGCACCGTTTTGCCGGCCATCCGCCAATGTATCTACTTTTCTGAGTGTTCTTGAAAATGAGGTGCCGGAACAACTATCGTATATACATAGGTTCACAGTATCTGGTTCACCTATGCCTCTGCAATCTCTGTAAAATTTAAAGCTGATGAGGTAGGTATCACCACTTAACCATTTGTATGCTATCTCGCCACCTGCCGCGTGGCTTGCATAAGTTTTTTCCGGTATTGTACAACAGAAAAATAATGCAACCATGCAGATCCTGAGGGTTGTATTCATACAAGTGTTGAACATCTGACTAGGTTTATTTTTATAGACAGGCCTGTTTTAGTTAAAGTTAGTGTAAGCCTGCCTTTATCTCATTACTCTACACAATGCAATAGGGTTGTTTATTAATTTATCGTAATAATATGACAGTGCCTTTTTTCTCTTTGGTTTCTCCTGTAGCACATACATACTTTACGTAATAATTGTAAGTGTCAATTCCTGCATCTTCACCTTTCAGAGATCCGTCCCACCCGGTATTTACATTCTCGTCATTGTACACAACCTGTCCTCTTCTGTTAGCAACTATGAATGATACTATCTGGAATCCGTTTGTATTTACAGGTTTGAAGTGGTCGTTCTGACCGTCATTGTTTGGTGTGAATGCGTCAGGCATGATGATCTCGCAACATGGAGGTACGTTCATTAATAAAGTGTCGTGCGATGAGCAGCCCCAAGTATTTGTAACTGTTAGCATGATGACTGTACTGTCTTCCGCTACACCGTTGACCGATCGGTTGTGCTGGTCATCAAAATATTGTGGTGGTGCCCAGTTGTATTTATATCGTTCACCTTCTATAGTACTTAGTGTAAAGGCTTTCCCGATACATATGTCATTGATATTACCATCAATCCTGGCAACCGGGTATTCGCGTACATTTACGGTGTCTGCTTTCACATCCTCACAACCGTTAGCACTTACAACTTTTAAGTATATCCTCTTAGGACCCAGTGATCCCCAGCTTAGTTTATATTCATCTTTGAAAATAGTATCTGCGATATTATGCCCGTCTATCTGCCAGTGATAACTTGCAATTGTTTCAGATGGCCTTAGCGATAGTTCTTGGTTAAGACACACATCATTATCTGTACTGAACTCTGCAAGCGGGCCATATGATACATAAACGGTACCGGAGTCGTCATTACGGCAAATACCATTTATGGCTGCTATCTTTATTGTCTTTGTTCCTTCAGATGTCCACGATGTTATAACACTTTGAGTGCCATCACCTGCAACTATCGTCCCACCCTTATCTATATCCCATAAATATTGTGCTGTGGTCGGGTTGTTGGGCCCGTTGTTCTTTATGTTCATCATATCATACATGCAGATGGTATCTAAAGGTATATCCAGGTCTGCTATTGCTGAGTCTACTACCTTAACGGTTATGCTATCCATCTTTGTACAACCATTGGTATCAGCAACAGTTACATAATATGTTGTGGTAGTAAGTGGTGCTGCTTTCGGGTTGGCACAATTAATACAGCTAAGGCCTGTAGTTGGTGTCCAGCTGTAAGAGAATGGGCTGGCTGTGCTATTAGTCGTTACTGATAGCTCTGTAGAATCTGTAATACAAATTGAGGAGTCCCCATCTACTGTAAGAGTCATAGGCTCTGTTGTAAAACGAGTATATATAGTGTCAGGACAACCAAAGCCGGAAAAAGGTTTTAATACAACTGCGTAAGTTTTGCTTACTGTTGGTGTGGGTTGTGTAAGTATCTGCCCGCTGCCTAAAAATTGATTGGTAATAGAATCATACCAGTCATAATCCTCAAATCCGGGAGGTGCTGTCATAGATATAGTTGGTACATTCTTGCAATAGATAGACTGGTTTTGAAAATAGGCACAGGAAACATCAAGATATCCGAAACCAAAGTGACCGCCGAGCGCACAGTCACCTGTTGAGAACTCAACTACAACAGTTGTGCCGCCAAGGTTTGAAAGGTCAATGCTTGACGTTGACCAGTCTTTATAGTACACACCTGGATCTTTTGGAGATTGTTTAAAACCGGGTATCGTAGCAGATGCCACAAAGTTGAATTGGTTACATGGAACAGGGTTGCCGGTAGCAGAGTCGTAAACATTAACATAGAACCTTGGTTGCTGTGACGGGCTGTGTCCGGGATCCTGAAATACCACCGCGTATTGATAAAGGATAGTATATATACTATTAGAACCGTTAGGTACTCTTACATAATACCTGGCGCTTTCGGCTTCGCTGCCGGTATTGCCGTTGCCTAACATTAATACAAAATTGCCTGCATTGGGCGGCACTAAAGGAAAACCACCATAAAAGTCGGTGCCGGTGCCACTAATTAATGTATGCCTGTTAGGTATGGGAGGCCCGGGATTGCCTAATGTGATCGGGCAACATGTTCCTGTTCTGAATTCCCAATTATTAAGGTTGCCGTTTTCAAAATCAAGGTTAGGCGGACAGTTGAAACTCTGGGCGTGTGCGATATAGCCAATACACGTAAATAGTATTAATAGTAAATAGGATTTGTACATGATAGTCGTATCGTTTGTATAAATATAGCCCTATTTGACAATTCAGCCTAATGTATACATGGTTGAAATTCCGCCTATTAACTAGCAGCTAAAGTTATTATCTGAGCAGGATGAAATTACCTTTTTTGGCATACTGTTCGTCACCGTAGCAGATGTAACGTACAAAAAAGTGATAGGTACCAACAGGGGCAGGCTCGCCGTTTTGTGTGCCATCCCAACCGGTGCCGTTTGTTTCAGTTTCAAAAATCACTTCGCCCCATCTGTTGACCACCATGAACTGTATCAGCCTGTGTTGTTGGATATCAATAGGGTAGTAACTGTCATTTTTCCCATCGCCATTAGGTGTAAATGCATCGGGCATAATAACATCGCAGCATGGCCCGGCATAAATATAAAAAGAGTCGTAACTCGAGCAGTGCCATTCATTGGTTACCTGCACATGTACATAACCTGTTTTCTCGGCAACACCTATTACTGATGGTTCATTATTTTTTAAAAAGTATTGAGGCGGCCCCCAGGAATAACTATACCTGATGCCTTCTTTAGTACTTAGGCGGAATGTTTTACCTGAACATATATTTCTATCATCACTGAATATATCTGCTTCAGGATTCTCGTGTATTACAATAGATGTTTCAGAGCTATCGTTACACCCGTTCTCTCCTTTAAGAAATAGTTTAATGTCTTTTGTTCCTGTAGTGTTCCAGTGCATTTCCATAGAGCCAGTATAGGTACTGTCTTCAACGTCTTGCTCTGTAATATCCCAGATGTATTTTGCCGGTTCATCGTGAAACTCAAGTGATACTTTATCGCCAATACAGGCGTCAGGTTCTATTGTAGTAGTTGCATCAGGCTTGTCTTTTACGAGTACGTTCAGGGTGTCGTACTCTGCACAACCCTGGTTCTTAACCGATAATATGACCTTTTTTAAACCGGGTTGTAGCCATACTGCGATCATATTAGGCATATTATGCCCCGACAAAATATGCCCTGCCGTATCTACGCTCCATGAGTAGGTTGCCGTAGCAGGGTTTCGGTTTGTATTGAATGCTGATACCTGATCGTATTGACATATGGTATCGTCAGATAGTTCTATACTCGGATCTATGGCTTCTCTTACAGTCACCAGCACACTGTCAGTATTAGAGCAGCCGGCAGTATCTGTGACTGTTACATAGTACATGGTCGTCTTATCAGGCGTTGCCACAGGGTTTGTACAGTTACTGCAACTAAGATTATTGCTAGGTGCCCAGTTATAGGTAAGTGGTGTACCTATGCTTTTGCTTTTAACACTCAATTGAGCAGTGCTGCCTTCGCATAACACAGTGTCTTTTGATACTTCTGTGATAAGTTGAGATTTTATTACTTCTGCAAACAGTGTATCGGGACAACCGAAGCCAGGGTAAGGAGTAAGTATTACTGCAAAATGCTGGCTTTGTGTTGGTGTCGGGATCGTTAGGTTTTCTGTGGAGCCATAATGGATATTGAAGCTGGTATCCATCCACCTGTATTGTTGAAAACCGGGTGGAGCCATGAGTGTTATAGTCGGGTCTGGCTTGCAATTAACGTTGTATACCTGAAACATAGCGCAACTCAGGTCAAGATAACCATATCCGAAGTGGCCGCCTTTACCGCAATCTGCTGTTGCAAAATCAACGGCTATAGTGTGACCGCCTAATCCGGCAAAGTCTATGGTCGCAGTCGTCCAGTCTTTATAATATACTGAGGGGTCTTTTGTTGATTGTTTGAACCCGGGCAGTGAAGATGATGAAACATAAAGGTGGTTATTACAAGGTATTTTCTGTCCTGAAGCTGAATCGAATACATTCACTTCAAACTTAGGTTGGTCTGCCGGCATATGTGCAGGGTCCTGAAAAACTACAGCATAGCGGTACACTAATGTGTATGAAGCTGTTCCGTTAGGTATTTGTATATAATACCGTGCGCGCTCAGCCTGCCAGAAAGCACTGTCGTTACCAAGTTTAAGAGAATATGTGCCGCCACCCGGAGCAACAACGGGAAACCCTCCATAGGGGTCAAAGTTGGCACCGAACTGCAATTGGTGTCTGCCCTGGATAGGGCCGGTAAAATTGCTTGTATTGATAGGGCAACAATTACCTGTGTAAAATTCCCAGTTAGCGTAAGAGCCTTGTTCAAAGTCAAGATTGGGAGGGCATAATACTTGCTGAGCACATGTGTCTATACCAATGCCCAGTGTACTGAACATAAATAGGCATGAAAATATTTTCAAATATTTTACAGACACAGGATGGTTTTATATAACTAAATATACAAATTTCATCATGAAACCTTAACATTTTGTTGAATATGTCGTATTAATCAGGTTCTATATCCGGCTTTGGTTAACTGTCATTACCTTTAGGGCTTTGGAAATCAGGCCATACAGCCATTATATGAGCAACAGAAACTCCTTGTACTATATATTTTCAGTAGTACGTATTTTTTTATACCCGCTGGCGCTAATTTATGGTGCAGTTGTCTGGCTTCGTAACCGCCTGTACGACAGTGGTTTCTTCTCATCAGTTGAGTTTAGTGTACCCGTTATTACAGTAGGTAATTTGTCTGTCGGAGGCACGGGTAAAACACCGCATGTAGAACATCTCATTAGGTTATTGCAATACCAGTTCAGGGTAGCTACCATGAGCCGAGGCTATAAAAGGCGCACACAAGGCTTTTTATTAGCAGATTTTGAAACTAATGCACTGAAAATAGGTGATGAGCCTATGCAATACTACCTGAAGTTTCCTGACCTTGTAGTGAGTGTTGCAGAAGAGCGCATGACGGGTATTCCTAAACTATTACAACAAAGGCCATCTGTTGAGGCTGTTATCCTCGATGATGCTTTTCAGCACAGATCGGTAAAAGCAGGTTTGAATATCCTGATCACAGATCATGCAAAGCCTTTTTATAAAGATCATATTTTACCACTAGGTACACTGCGCGAAAACAGGAATGCTTATAAAAGAGCTGATATAATTGTTGTTTCTAAATGTCCCGAAGGTATGACATCGCAAGAGGCTGAAAAGGTCAAAACGGAAATTAATCTATTGCCCGAGCAACAAATATTTTTTTCAGGTATAAAGTATGGCAACCCTTATGATATTTTTACTCGTGAAAGGGTAGAACTCTCGCAAAAGAATATTATTCTGGTAGCAGGTATAGCCAAGCCGCAACCTTTGATAAAATATCTGGAAGGTGTAGCTAACGAGGTGCATGTGCTATCTTACAATGATCATCATTATTTTTTAAGAAGAGACCTTGAAGAGATAAAAGAAACTTATCAGAACTGGGACTTGAACAATAAAATAATAGTGACCACTGAAAAGGATGCAGCAAGGCTATATCTTTATGCTGATGAGTTAAAAGAATGGGGCATAACAATAGCAGCATTGCCGATAGAGGTAGGCTTTTTGTTCAACGAAGGAGCTCAATTTGATAATTTTATTCTGAAGTACGTAGAGCGTACGATACAGGAAAATAATACAACGTTATATGGCGAAGAAGAGGAAAAAGAAGACTGGTAAAGACAATAAGCAGCTATACAAAGGTAAACTTGAGGTGACACGTTCCGGTCTGGGATATGTGATAGTAGATGGCTTAGATAAGGATGTGCTGATAAAAAGAGAAAACCTGAAAAATGCGTTGAATGGTGATGAGGTGCGTGTGGAAGTGCCTTTAAGGGCTAAGAAGTTCGGAGCAAGGCTGGAAGGTGTCATAAAAGAAGTTATAAGAAGAAAGCAATCTGAATTCAGCGGAAGGTTAGAGGTGCATGAGCATTTTGCATTCCTCATACCCGATTCTGATAAGATGCCGGTTGATATTTTCATTCCGTTGCATTTGCTAAACGGGGCAAAGAACGGTGATAAGAGCATAGCACGTATTGTAGAGTGGACAGGCAATACAAAAAACCCCGTGGGTGAGATCATCAGCATCCTTACTGAAGAAACGGTGAATGAAATAGCCATGCAGGGTGTGCTGGTAGAGAATGGGTTTCCGCTAAGTTTCCCTGATGATGTGCTAGAAGAAGCAGCCCGGTTCCCTGAAGGGGTGCACAACGACGATGTACAACAAAGGCGCGACCTGAGAGATGAACTAACGTTTACAATAGACCCTGTTGATGCAAAAGATTTTGATGATGCTATTTCTATAAAGCCGCTCAAGGGCGGATATTATGAAATAGGGGTGCATATAGCAGATGTAAGCTACTATGTAGCAGCCGGTGGAGAGTTGGACAAAGAAGCCTACAAAAGGGCGACAAGTGTGTATCTGCCGGATAGGGTATCACCGATGCTGCCGGAAAGGCTATCGAATGAGCTTTGTTCCCTGCGTCCTGATGAGGATAAGTATGCTTTCTCGGCCATGTTTCATATCAATAAGAAAGGTGTGGTAAAAGATACCTGGTTAGGACGTACAGCCATTCGTTCTAAACGCAGGTTCACGTATGAAGAAGCACAGGAAATAATTGAAGGCAATGATGGAGACCATGCTAAAGAAATACTGATACTGAATGAAATGGCGCAGAACCTGCGTAGCCAGAGATTCAAGAAAGGGGCTATCAACTTCTCTTCTTCTGAAGTTCGTTTTCAGTTGGATGATAAAGGCAAGCCTATAGGCATAGTGGTGAAGGAAAGTAAAGAGTCGCACCAGTTGGTTGAAGAATTTATGCTGCTGGCCAACAGAAAAGTGGCAGAGTATGTTGGTAGTATTACCGTAAAAGATAAACAAGTACCTTTCCCTTATCGTGTACACGATGAGCCGGATGAAGATAAGCTGAAAGTATTCACAACATTTGCCGCACAATACGGACATAGGTTTAATACCAATACACCGCAGCTGATAGCAGAGTCTTTCAATAGTATGTTGTTAAGTGCCCGTGGTAACCCCGAGCAGCATGTGTTGGAAACGCTTGGTATACGTACAATGGCTAAGGCGGTATATACAACAGATAACATCGGGCACTATGGGCTGGGTTTCGACCATTACTGCCATTTCACTTCACCTATCCGTCGTTATCCTGATGTATTGGTACACCGTATACTGGCAGAATGCCTGGATGGGAATATCAAACCCATTAAACACCTTGAGCAACAATGCCGCCACTGCTCTGAGCAGGAACACAGGGCAATGGAAGCAGAACGTGCTGCCAATAAGTTCAAACAAGTAGAATACATGCAGGACTATATTGGTGGTGAGTATGAGGCTGTGATAAGCGGTGTGGCCAGCTTCGGCTTTTGGGCAGAAACGGTAGAGCATAAATGTGAGGGTATGGTACCTATATCTGATCTGCTGGATATTGATGAGTTTGAACTGAAAGAAGGGGAGTATGCACTCGTAGGCAGAAGAACAGGAATGAGGTTTGGCATAGGAGCTAAGGTGATGATAAGGGTAGTGGCTACTAATCTGGATAAAAGGCAGATAGACTACTCATTGGTAGGAATGATACGTGAAGCAACCGAGCCACAGAAAAGCAAAAACACCCAAAAGCCTGCAAAACCGAAAAAAGCAACTAAAAAAAGAGCTACTCGTAAAAAATAATGATGCATCACTTTAAAGAACTGGTCACCTCTTTTGAAACCAGAATAGCGAAGTTGCAGCCTTTTCCGGAGCTGCCGGAAAGCCTATATGAGCCATGCCGGTATCTTTTAGGTTTAGGCGGTAAAAGAGTGCGCCCGGTACTCTGCCTGATGGGCAATGAATTGTTTGGTGAGTTGAAAGATAATGCCTGGCATGCAGCTTTGGGTATCGAACTGTTTCACAATTTCACGCTGGTACATGACGATATTATGGACAAAGCTCCGTTGCGCCGAGGTAATCCTACCATTCATGCTAAGTACGGTTTAACTGCGGGTATACTCAGTGGTGATATACTCTGTATATATGCTTATGCACATTTTGCTAAAGTGCAACATAACCTAAGTGCTGTGTTGCAACTGTTCAACCAGACAGCTATTGAAGTATGTGAAGGACAGCAGTTGGATATGGACTATGAGAGCAGGGACGATGTATCAATAAACGAGTACATCAATATGATAGCTTTGAAAACTTCTGTGCTGCTGGCATGTAGCCTGAAATGCGGGGCTGTTATCGGTGGTGCCGATGCTGACAATGCAGACAAAGCTTATGAGTTCGGTAAGAACCTGGGTATAGCGTTCCAGTTACAGGACGATTATCTGGATGCCTTTGCTGATACAGATAAACTTGGCAAGCAGAATGGCGGTGATATAAAAGCCAATAAAAAAACATACCTCCTGCTGAAAGCGCAAGAGTTAGCTAACGATACTCAAACAAAAGAAATAGCAGCGCTATTAGCAACAGATGCTGATGATAAGGTAGCGCGTATGCTTAAGGTATATAATGATACAGGTGCTGACGAGGCCTGCCGTAATGAAGTGAAGCAGTATTCAGATAAAGCATTCAAGAACCTTGAGGAAATAGATGTGCCTGAAGAGCGTAAGCAGCCATTGTTCGAGTTGGCTACTTATTTGTTGCACAGGGATAAATAGATAATTTTAGCGAGATAAAAATATTGAGTTATGAAATACTGGCTGATAAAATCTGAACCATTCAAATACAGTTGGGATGACCTTGTGAAAGACAAGAAAACATTCTGGGATGGTGTGCGGAACTATGCTGCACGCAACAATATGAAAGAAATGGAAAAAGGGGACCATCTTTTATTTTACCATAGCAATGAAGGTAAGGAGATAGTAGGTATAGCAGAGGTAGCTAAAACAGCCTATCAGGATCCTACGACAGATGATGAACGTTGGGTGGTGGTAGACGTGAAACCTGTTAAGCCGGTGCCTAACCCCGTGACTCTTGCAGACATCAAAGCTGAAAAATCATTGCAGGATATGGAACTGGTACGTTTAGCAAGGCTATCAGTAAGTAAAGTTACGGCTGCTGAATACAAGAAGATACTCAAGATGGGTGGTGTAAAGTAAGCTGTCTTTAATCATTGGTTGTAAAGCTGAGGGGTAATATTGCCTTTCAGCTTTTTTATTGAATGACCTAACATATGACACCAATTGTTCGTCATAATAAATTGATATACAGTCCTTATTAACCAACCAAAAAATCCGTTTATGAAAAAATTAGCCCTTCTCTCGCAACTGACCCTCGCCATGGTGCTGTCACTATGTGCTTTCGGGCAGTCAGTCAGTTTATCACTGACACAGCAACCTTGTAATAACAATGGTATTGTAACTGCTAACATTACAGGAATGACAACACCACTTACAGTTACATGGTATACTGCAGGTGGTAGTACACAGCATACTAATGTAACTACACTTACAGATGTATTCAACAATTATGGTGGTGGTGCTATATCAGTAAATGTTAGAGATGCCAACAACCTATACGCCTGGACGAGCAGCCAGGGGTGGTCTCCGTTTACCTATCAAACTACAGTGAACAACGCTGTATGTCCTAATCTCGGGTCTGCTACAGCAACAGTAACAGGAGGGCAGTCGCCATATACTTACAGTTGGTATACCATACCGGGCAATACTGTTGTAAGTACGAATGCTACGGCTACTAATTTACCAACAGGTGGTTACGGGGTAGAAATTACAGATGCCAATGGTTGTAAGTATGGCTCGGCACAAACCGGAGATTCTATCTATGTCTACCAGTCAACAACAGTAGACTTTAGCCTGACCACTACTGCGGCAAACTGTACTAATGGAACAGCTACTATTTCAAATGTAACAGGTGCCAGTACTCCGGTTACGTATCTATGGTCGAACAATGCGACAACAACATCTATTACCGGGCTTACCAAAGGGTATTATACTGCTACTGTAACAGATGCACAAGGTTGTAGCCGTACTAAGTGGGCTTCAATACAACAAGCTGTAAATATTAACCCACAGATCACGCCAACCCCTGCTACCTGTTTACAAAATGATGGTGCAGCTATCGCCTTTGGTTCAGGTGGTGTGCCTCCTTATACATACTTATGGAGTAATACTGCTACAACACAATCAATAAGTAACCTTACTGCTGGTTATTACAAAGTGAAAGTAACCGATGCTAACGGTTGCTTTGGTGAAAGAGGCGTGTCTGTACAGGCGAGTACTCCTATTACAGTAACCTACTCGGCTGTGGCCAGTGCATGTACTACAGCAAACGGTTCAGCTACTTTAAGTATCTCAGGCGGGCAGACACCATATACGGTTCAGTGGTATACCAGTCCGGGACAGACAGGTACTACAGCTATTAACCTTGCTGCTGGTACATACAGTTTTAAAGTAACAGATGCCAACGGTTGTGTGCGTACAGGTACAGCAGTTGTTCCTCCAGTAAACCAACTGAACTTGCAGGTAAGCTCAACTAATACTAATTGTACACAAAACACAGGTACGGCACATGCAAACATTTCGGGCGGTACGCCACCTTATAGTTATTTATGGTCAAACAGTGCTACAACGCCTACTATTAATCAGCTAGGTGCGGGAGGGTATTCTGTTACAGTTACGGATAACATCGGTTGTTCTGTTACTAAAGGTGCTTCTGTAGGCATCAATTCTCCTGTACGTGTAGGTACGGCAACAACACGTGCCAGCTGTATTTACAACAGCGATGGTAGCATCACTGCCAACGCATGGGGCGGTACAGCTCCGTATACATACAATTGGGGCGCACAAGGTAGTAACCAGACTATCAGCAACCTGAAAACAGGGTGGTACTATGTAGGTGTTACAGATGCTAATGGTTGCAGGGCAAGTAAGAGAACATACGTTGGTTACAACGCGAGTAATAATAGTTGCTACTGTACCATTACAGGTACTGTATACAACGATGCTAATAACAATTGTGTGCAGGATGCAGGTGAACAAGGTATTCCTAATATTCAGATCTATTGCAGCGGACAGGGTTATGTTTATACCAATAGCAATGGTGAATATTCTTTCAGGGTGCCGAGTGGCTCTTATAAAATAACACAAACTGTATTAGGCTTCTATCCTTTAGCAAGCTGTCAGAACAATGGTATCAATGTGAATGTTACAGCAGCAGCTAACTGTTCTACTACAGTTGATTTTGCCAATACCATCAACCCGATACATGATATGCACATCAGTACATGGAATGGTAGCTGTGCAGTGCCGGGGTATCAATACAGGCAGGTATGTTTGATAACTAACAGGGGTACGGTTGCAGAGTCTTCAGTAGCGGCAGGCTACAGAACGGACGGGCAAATACTAACACCGACCTTCTCTCCGGGTAATATATTTACAGGTGCAGGAAACTGGTACAACATACCGGCGAACACATTATCACTTAATCCGGGGCAGTCAAGAAGGTTCAATGTATACTACAACGTGCCTACTAACATCCCGATAAACACACAACTGGTGTTTAACGATACTACTGCCTACCAACATCCTATCAGCAACTGGTTGCAGGACTATTCTCCGTGGAATAACGTGAAGCGTTACACACCAAGAGTAGTGGGGTCTTACGATCCTAACTTTAAAGAGGTGTACCCTATAGGTGATGGCCCTACGGGTAAGATCACCGTTAAAGATTCTGTACTGGAATACATGGTACATTTCCAGAATTTGGGTAACTACAAGGCACAACAAGTATACATACTCGATACACTGGATAATGACCTTGACTGGACCACACTGCGTCCGCTATACCAGTCGCACGATTGTGAGATTACCATTAGTGAGAACGGGGTAGTAAGGTTCCAGTTTGATAATATAGACCTGCCTCCTAAAAGCCAGGACGAAGAGCTAAGTAATGGTTTGGTGACCTATACCATACATACGAAGCAAGGGTTGCCATTTGGTACACAGTTTACCAATAGTGCTGCTATATACTTCGACTTTAACGAGCCGGTGATCACCAACACAACCGTGAACACACTTGTTGATGATGTATCTGTAGCTGAAATAGCCAAGAACGGGGAGAGCGGAGTGATCGTGTATCCTAACCCTACCAGCGATGTGTTTACCATCAAGCAGGTAGATAAAACCTATACTACTGCAAGGGTGATGAACCTGATGGGGCAAACGATAACCACAGTACAAATAAACGGAGAGTATACACAAGTGAATATGGGCAATGCAGCACAGGGTGTGTACTTCATACTATTAGACGGGCCAAACGGTACTGCAATAGAAAAAATAGAGAAGCTATAGTTTCAGGGTATATATTATAGTTCTATAGGAGCGATGTTTATCGCTCCTTTTTTTTGTGTCATCCCGCACTTGATGCGGGATCTAGAGTTATAAGTGTTTTCCTTTTCCTCCTCTTTCTTTTTGCTTCAAAAGAAAGAGGCATCCCGAATCAAGTTCGGGACAGGCTTCAAACCGCCCCCGCAGTAAGCGGGGAAGCTTAAAAATTGTCGGGTGCAGCCTTGATAGGCTTCTATGCTTCGGCTCTGCCGTGCTTTCTCTTTCTATTCCTTCTCCCGTCATTGCGAAGAAGTAACGCCCACGGTGTTACGTATGAAGCAATCTCGAGAAACATGAATTACGTGAGATTGCTTCGTTCCTCGCAATGACCACCGTCATTGGCTGGGCAGGCATACCCCCTATCTGGGGTGGACATCCTGATAGCTATCGGGACAGGATGGCCTATAGAATCATTATGACCTGAATAATCTAACCCAAGTAAGTGTTATTATTCGCGTGACTAGATTCCTGCACTCATACCGCCTTGGCGGTACTCGCTGGGAATGACGCGAGTGGTTGTTTTGTTTCGCTCTCGCAATGACACCGCTTATGGCGAGGGAGGTAGGGTACACAACAAAAAAAATACCCTGCTCAGAACAAGCAGGGCATCACTATATAGCTCTTTGGTATACTTATACGGTCATGATCTCTTTATCCTTATCCTTACAATGCTGGTCTATCTTGGCAATGTATGTATCGGTCAGGTCTTGCACCTCGCCCTCTGCGCCTTTGGCAGCATCTTCACTAAGTCCGTCTTTCTGTAGCTTCTTCACCTGCTCAATAGCATCACGGCGTATGCTACGTACCGATATTTTAGCCTGTTCACCCTCAGCATTCACACGCTTCACCAGTTCTTTACGGCGCTCTTCTGTTAGCGGTGGTAAAAACAATCTGATGATCTCCCCATCGTTTTGCGGGTTCAGCCCCACGTTAGATGCTATGATTGCACGCTCTATATCCTGTAGCAGGGGTTTCTCCCAGGGCTGTATCTGTATGGTTCGTGCATCCGGTGTGGTTACGTTGGCTACCTGGTTCAGCGGGGTAGGGCTGCCATAGTATTCTACCATTACACCATCCAGTATCTGCGGGTTGGCTTTACCTGCACGTATGCGGCTAAGCTCCGTCTCCAGGTGCTTAATGGCTTTTTTCATATGGTCGCCGGCATCGCTTAGTACCTGTTCAGTTGTCTCACTCATATTTATGCTGTTTTGGGACTGGCAAATATAAACATGTTCGTTTACAATGTATTGTTCTCGGCTTTCAATATATTTATTTCGCGAATACACCCTTTTATTATCCTTATTTGGAAGCAGCTTAAGGGTATGGTAACTTTGCACTAAACATTGAATATTATGGATACGACTGTAAATATACCATTGAAGCTGACTGACGGGGCTGTGAAAGAGGTGAAACGCTTGATAGAAGCGGGTGAAGACTATCAGGAAGGACAATACCTGAGGGTAGGTGTAAAGGGCGGTGGTTGCTCAGGGCTTACCTATGTTCTGGGTTTTGACAATAAGGAAGAGGATGATGCAGTGTACGAAATCAACGGTGTATCCGTTATAATGAAGGAAGCACATGCCATATACCTGCATGGTATTGAGGTAGACTTCCAGAAGGGACTGAATGCCCGCGGGTTTATTTTTAACAACCCTAATGCAAGCGATACTTGCGGCTGCGGTACTTCGTTCTCTATCTAAGTTGGAATGAATATCTATCGAATCATATTATTTCAGTTGCTCTTTTTATCGGGATTGTCTTTGTATGCACAAGATGAGGTGATACAAAAGCCTGAGGGGTCAAACATCAACCAGTTTGATGAAGAGGGGGAACGCCATGGTATGTGGCTGAATAAGGTAGATGTAAAAAGAGGAGAGCCTGCATATAATGAATTCGGTAACTACATACATGGAGATAAAACAGGGCCCTGGTACAAGCTGAATCATATTAACGACCTGATAGCTATAGAGAACTACAAGTTTAACGTGCTGGACGGAGAGGTAAAATATTATACCAAAGGGGTACTGACCTGTATAGGAACGTATAAAGGCTTAAACCCTTCAAGGGAAATAGATACCATTGTGGTGGAAGACCCGGTTACCGGTAGGCAGGAGCTGGCAACGGTACGGTCTGAAAGAGGAACGGTAAGGCATGGCACATGGCGCTTTTTTGATGAACAGTCGGGTAGTTTAAAACGTATAGAAGTATATCAGGTAGATGACCTTATTTATCATAAAGACATTACACGTACGCCCGTAGACAGCACTAGAAATGCCCAGACGATCAATGCTACGATCAATCAGAAAAAAGATGCTTACTACCGCCCGCCTGTAGAAAAGCAGATAGAATATACCAAGTGATAACAGATACTATGAATGAAGTCATTATCAGGGTAGATCAGTTGGTGAAAAAATACGACGACTTTACGGCTGTTAATAAATTGAGTTTTGAGGTTTTTGATGGTGAGATATTCGGCTTGCTTGGGCCTAACGGTGCCGGCAAAACAACCACTCTTGAAATCATAGAAACACTCCGCAAGAAAACATCGGGAGAGGTATGGGTAGCCGGTAAAAACCTTGATAAACAGGAGCAGGCGATCAAGAAGATAATAGGGGTACAGCTACAATCTGCGGGGTACTATCCTAACCTGAACCTTGTGCAGATAATCAGATTGTTTGCAGGATTATATAACAGGCATGTAGAGCCTATGGAACTATTGAAGACAGTCAACCTCACTGATAAAGCAAAGAATAAGTTCAAAGAACTGTCAGGCGGTCAGAAGCAGCGTTTCTCAATAGCCACCACACTTATTAATGAGCCTAAGATCATCTTCCTTGATGAGCCTACAACAGGCTTAGACCCGCAGGCAAGGCGCAACCTCTGGGAGTTGATAAAAAAAGTAAGGGACAGAGGAACAACAGTAGTTATTACTACACACTACATGGATGAGGCTGAAGAACTGTGCGACAGGGTAGCCATAATAGATGCAGGGCAAATAATAGCACTGGATAAGCCCGGTAATCTGATAGACAAGCTTGTAGCTTCAGGATTTACTAAACCTAAGCCTGTAAAAGGTGCTAACCTTGAAGATGTATTCATCAGTATGACGGGTAAGGACCTGCGAGACGAGTAACTATCGCCTTCTCTTTCTTGAGCTACTTACACCCAACGAGCCCAGCAAGGTTCTCACAATAATGTTTCCGGCAGTGCGCATCATACTGCGAACAACTGTGTTTTTACCTAGCTCTTCCAGAATGCTTTCGTCTTCTTTTTCTCTTTTTTTCTTTCGTTCAGGAGCTTCTTCCTTAGCTGTTTCCAGTTTCTTGGTCAGTATCTCATAAGCACTCTCTCTGTCTATAACATCATTATACTTGAGTGTGAGTTGAGACTTTTTGATTAGCGTGTCGATCTCATCATCTGTAAGTATATCCATTCTAGACCTTGGCGGACAAAGCATGGTAGCAGCCAGTGGAGTAGGGCGCCCTTTTTCATCTAAAAGAGTAATGAATGCCTCACCGATACCCAGTTCCGTTATTGTTTGTTCCGTTTCATAATAGTCACTCAGCGGATAGTTCTCAGCAGTTTGTTTAATGGCTTTTCTGTCTTTGGCTGTAAAGGCACGCAGGGCGTGTTGCACTTTCATACCTAGCTGGCTAAGTACAGCAGCAGGAATATCAGTAGGGTTCTGAGTGCAAAAGAATACACCTATACCTTTGGAGCGTATCAGCTTAACTATGGTCTCCAGCTGGTCTACCAGCACATCATTGGCATCATCAAATATCAGGTGAGCTTCGTCTATGAACATCACCAGCTTAGGCCTGTCTGTATCTCCTTCTTCGGGCATGGTGGCGTATAGCTCAGACAATAGTTGCAGCATGAATGTAGAGAACAGCTTCGGCTTGTCTTGCAGGTCAGTTACTCTTAGTATGTTCACAATGCCCCTGCCATCGGGTGATAACCTCATCAGGTCATCCACCTCAAAAGAACGCTCCCCGAATATTGCATCTGCTCCTTGCTGTTGCAGCGCTATTACCTTTCTCATTATCGTACCTATAGACGAGGTAGAAAGTGTGCCGTACTCTTTTTTCAATTCGTCTTTACCTTCATTAGCTGCCCACTGCAGGGTCTTTTGCAGGTCTTTAAGGTCAAGCAGTGGCATACTGTTATCGTCGCAGTATTTGAATAGCATAGCCAATATGCTTTCCTGTGTGCTGTTCAGGTCTAACACCTTTGCTAATAACACGGGCCCGAATTCACTAACCGTAGCTCTGAGTTTCGCTCCCGGCTCTTCACTTAACGATAGTAACTCTACAGGATATTCTGACGGTGTAAACTCAATACCCAACAGTTGTGCACGTTCATCTATTTTAGGGTGCCCCGGGCTTTTGGCAGCAATACCACTTAAGTCACCTTTTATGTCCATCAATAGGGTGGGTACACTGGCATCACTGAGTGCTTCAGCCAGTACCTGTAATGTTTTGGTTTTTCCTGTACCCGTAGCACCGCTTATCAGTCCGTGGCGGTTCATAGTACGCAATGGGGCAACTACTTTAGCGTCCGTTACTACTTCACCATCAAGTATTGCACTGCCTAGTCTGAATGAATCTCCTTTGAAAGTATATCCTTCCTGTATGTGTTGTGAAAATTGCTGTTTATCTGCCATAAGAATGTTCTTACAGCTAAAATATAGTATTCAATGGTTTTTGTCGGGATAGCCCGGTTATGATTTTTCTCTTTTCTTGAATAAACGTTGGATAAAATTTGACTTCCCGTTCGTATTTTCTGCACCCAGTAAGAATCCATATGGCTTTAGCGGCTCTATATTATCACATAGAATTTTTACGATCCCTAACGTAGGTATAGCCAGTATCATTCCGGGGATACCCCATACTGCCTCCCCGAGTATCAATGCAACAATAGTGAAAAGGGGGTTGATATTAACCTCAGAACCGACAATTAATGGTTCCAGTATATATCCCTGAACAAACTGAACTATTATGTAAACGCATATGACACCAATAATCATCTCGGTACTGCCACCTTGTATCATAGCCATCATCAGTGTTAATACAGCGGCAGTAAGGTTACCCACGTATGGTATGATCTCGAGCGTGCCGCCTATAAGCGCAAAAAGAATTGCATGTTTTATACCCAGTATGCTAAACCCTATGCTGTAGAGAATACATATACAGGCTATCATGCGTGCAAGCCCTCCTATATAACGCTGTCCTATCTCCTGAGAGTCTTTCATTACCTGTAGTGCACCTTTCTTTCTTTCCTGAGGAACAAGTAGTAATACGAACTTTTTTAAGTGCGCCCTCAAGTATAAGAACATAAATGTATAGACCAGGATCAAGACAGAGTTGGCCATAAAGCTGGTCAGGCCCATAAAAATGCCCCCTACGATCTTTGATGCTGCTTTACCGGTTTCCGTTTTTTGTTCTTCTACAATTTTTTCCTGCTCTCTTACTGATATACCCAGGGTGTCTTTTATGAACTGTTTAATGTTAGTTACTATCTCATTGAATTGTTGCTTAGCAGTAGTGATCTCCTCTGTCAACCCTGATAATTGCCAACCTATTAACCAGAATATGCCACCCAGAATTATGACCAGTAATACGATGCATAAGAATATTGATAACCCCTTATTTACGCCTCTACGCTCAAGTTTTAGGGTAAGTGGAAGTAATAATGTTGCAAAAAGCCCGCCGAAAGTAATAGGTAACAGGAAACCTTTCGCAAAGTGTAGCCCTGCGAATAACAGGAACAGGAACAGTAGGATGTGTACTGAGCGGTATAGCTTAGATCGTGGCATTCATCAGGATAACATTTTAGAACAAATATTGTTCTTTATCTATCATTTTAGCAGCAATTCTTCTTCTTGCTTCTTTGGTATTGAAAGGGGCAACTTTTGTAAAGCGTTTAATGCCCAGCAGCATCATTCTCTGCTCATCACCTTCAGCAAATGAATTGACCGCGCTTTTACCTGCATGATTGATCCTGTCTGCTGCGTCTGCAATAAATGTCTTTGTAGCATCTGCTGCAATGCCTGCCATGCTGTTACCATTATCTGTCATTTTCATGGTACGCATCAACATGCTTTCAGCCATAAAGGTATCGTTCAGCATATCAGCTATATACATCAACAGTTCCTGCTCCTGCTCAATCTTCATCATCAGTTTCTGCACCGCAGCCCCTGCACACATTAATATGGCTTTTTTGAAATTGGCTATTGCCTTTTGTTCAGCTGCAAAAGGCGCATCATCTACTCCAAATTCAGGTATCGACATCAGTTCTTTCTGTACAGCCATTGCCGGTTTCATCAGGTCAATGCGCCCTTTCATAGCACGTTTCAGGTACATATCAAGTGTAAGTAACCTGTTAATCTCATTTGTGCCCTCAAATATTCTGTTGATGCGGCTATCTCTGTATGAGCGTGAAATATTGTATTCATCAGAAAACCCGTTGCCTCCATGTATCTGTACACCTTCATCTACAACATAATCAAGACATTCTGAACCAATAACCTTTAGCATGGCACACTCTATAGCATATTCTTCTGCTGCTCCGAGTAAGGTCTCATCGTCATTCTTGCCCGACTCCCCAAGCTCTATTTCTTTCAGGGCTATCCATTTTGATGTTCTGTACAAGGCGCTTTCTGTAGCGAATATCCTGATGGTCATTTCTGCCAGTTTATGCTGTATCGCCCCGAACTGTGCTATTGGTGTTTTGAATTGCTCGCGTGTTATAGCATACTTCAGTGTTGTGTCCAGTGCGCGCTTAGCCCCTCCCAATGCAGCAGCACATAGTTTCAGCCTGCCGATATTTAAAATGTTGAAGGCTATGACATGCCCACGTCCTTTTTCTCCCAGCAGGTTCTCAACAGGTATCTTACAATCTTCAAAAAACACCTGTCTTGTGCTGGACCCCTTAATACCCATTTTGTGTTCTTCCTCTCCAAAGCTTAGCCCTTCAGCTCCCCTTTCTACTATAAATGCTGAGAAGTGTTCTCCATCTATCTTAGCAAATACGGTGAATACATCAGCAAACCCTGCATTGGTGATCCATATCTTCTGGCCGTTAAGTACATAATGTTTTCCGTCTTCTGTGAGTTTCGCTGTTGTTTTTGCACTTAATGCGTCTGAACCGGAGTTAGGCTCTGTAAGAGCGTAAGCACCTTTGAGTTCTCCAGTTACTAATTTGGGTATGTATTTCTGCTTCTGCTCTTCTGTACCGAAGTACAGTATGGGTAATGAGCCGATACCGTTATGAGCTGCCATGGCCACTGCGAAAGAGTGACCTCCGCCTAGTGACTCATTGATGAGTGTAGCCGTTACAAAATTCTCTCCAAGGCCGCCATACTTTTCGGGGAATGATGCACCTAACAAGCCAAGTGCTCCTGCTTTATCTAATAAAGAGACCATTAGCCCTTCTTTATGAGCATCAATATCTTCCAGATGTGGCAGTACTTCTTTTTCGAGAAATTCATCGCAGGTTTGTTCTATCATCTTTTGCTCTTCCCTGAAATCTTCAGGTGTGAAGGTGTTTTCAGGTGTAGTATCAGCAATTAAAAATGCTCCTCCTTGTAATGTAGCTTTGTTGTTTGTTTCCATACCCGTGCTTTTCTTTGAAATTACTGAAATCTGTTCATGCCAGTTGTTAAATTATCATGGCATGGTGTTATTGTTACAACGTTTGATCTGGTAATAAGTTGTTGTAATGAAGTACTATCTTGGCGTTCTGAAATGAGTGTTGTCATAATAATTACTGTTCTGTTTACACTCCTGTACAGTGTACTGATGATTTTGTACAGGCTGGGTTGGGAAAAACAAAGCTGGTGTGTATTGCCGGCTGGCTTTACTCCTGTTACCAATATCTCTGTTATTATTCCCGCGAGAAATGAAGAGGATAATATAGGAGCGTGTATCGAATCTATACTGGATCAGGATTACCCAAAAGACTTGCTGGAGGTAATTGTAGTGGATGATCATTCTACTGACGATACAGCCCGTGTGATAAAAAGCTACCCGGAAGTTAAGTACATAAACCTTGCAGAGCATATGCCACCAGACAGCAAAATAGCGGCATACAAAAAACGGGCACTGGCAACAGGCATTGACAATAGTAATGGAGACCTGATAATAACTACCGATGCTGATTGCATATCCAGAGAAGGATGGTTAAAGAATATCGCTGCATTATACGAGCAAAAGCAGCCTGTAATGATTGTTGCTCCTGTAGATTTTACCCATGATAATTCTCTGGTGCAGGTTTTTCAGTCGCTGGATTTTATGACCATGCAGGGGATAACAGTTGCGGCGCTTCAAATGCGTCTTGGTAATATGTGCAATGGCGCCAACCTCGCTTTCAGCAAAAACGCTTATTATGAAGTAGATGGTTACAAAGGCATAGATCATATAGCATCAGGGGATGATTACCTGCTGATGATGAAGTTGAAAAAACAATATCCCGGTCAGGTTGATTATCTGAAGTCGAGGGCAGCAATTGTATCTACACCACCACAGCCCGATTGGAAGAGCTTTTTCAGGCAACGCATTCGTTGGGCTTCTAAGTCGGGTAAGTACGATGATAGTACCCTAACGTTTATACTTGGTTTTGTGTATTTGTACAATGTAATGTTGTTCGCAGCCACTATCTATTGCGTATTCAATATATCACAATGGAAGTACCTGCTGCTTATACTCATCTTAAAGACATTATTTGAGTCTCTGTACCTGGTGCCTGTTGCCAGATATTTTGATAAGTTGAAGCAGTTACGGGTGTTCCCTTTGCTACAGCCCGTACACATACTGTATATCGTTAGTGCAGGCCTGCTGGGCTTTTTCGGGGTATATACATGGAAGGGCAGAAAGGTAAGATAAGTAGTTATCCTTGCGTTAAGCAGTATGACAATAAGCATTAATATAGTAGCTTTATATATCTCTTATGCGTAGGATAATATTCTTTACTATACTCATACTGATATTGTCGGTAGTAGGTTACACTTACTTTTATTACTACAAACCATATGGTGATGGGGAAAGGGATGGAGTGTTACAGAAGTTTTCAAGAAAAGGGGATTTCTTTAAAACCTACGAAGGGGAGATGATACAGTTGGGCTTTGGTCCACGAGGGAACACTTTTAACGCTCAGTATTTCTACTTTAGTGTAGTGGATATAGAGCTGGCAGATTCACTTGAAAAATGCCTTGGTAAGCGTGTAAGGCTACATTATGTGCAATACAAGCGCAGTTTGCCCTGGCGTGGGGATAACTATAATGGCAAAAATGAGAAGAATGGCCAATACATAGTTGATGGAATTTCTGATGTACGTGAAGCTGATGTCAGTTACTAAGCCAGCATAAGGAAAACAGCAGGCGATTTGCCCAGGTCAGGGTTTAGTTTTTTCCACTCACTTACTGTTTGTGTTTTAATGAAAGCATCTTCTGCTGTAATGTTTTGAGCAATACATAGCAGTGTGTTATTATTACAGTTCTTCAGCAGGTCAGACAGTATTGCTTTATTTCTGTAAGGTGTTTCAATAAATATCTGGGTCTGGTTTTCTCTTTTAGAATGTTGCTCCAGTTCGGTTATCTTCTTACTTCTTGCTGGGTCTTTTACAGGCAAATACCCATGAAAGCAAAAGCATTGCCCGTTCAAACCAGATGCCATCAATGCCAGTGTTATTGAGTTGGGTCCGGTAAGTGGTACTACCTGTGCGCTCATTTCATGCGCTATTGTAACCAGTTTTGCACCGGGGTCAGCTATTCCCGGGCAGCCGGCCTCGCTCATAATTCCGATGCTGTGCCCTGCTGTTACCCAACTTTTAAATAAGCCGGTATCGGGCCCTTCGTGTTTATCTATAACAGAGAACTGTATCTCATCAATTACCAGTGAAGGGTGTATTGACTTAAGGAACCTACGTGCGGTTCGTAAGTTCTCAACAAAAAAATGTTTTACATGAAAGCTTGTTTCCAGTATTTCTGGACTTAAAGTATGTATCGCCCCATCTGCTATCGGTATAGGTATCAGATATATCTTCCCGTTGATGATCATGGCATAAAAATACTGTATAGTATCTTGTCAGTATGATATTACCAGAAGAATTTTACACAAGGACTGATGTAATACAAAAGAAAAAGGGTAGCTAATTGCTACCCTTTAAAATATAGTTGCAGTTGTAATTAGAACTTAGGACAAGCGAAGTTGTACGTCGGCTTGTTTGCTTTTTCGTTGATACAACCATTGAATATCAAAGATATTTCGTAAGCACCATTACCGTTAGTAGCAGGGCTGAAGCTAGATACGTTTACATCGTAGCTAACACCGAGCTTCATCTTAGACCACTCGAAACCTACGTATGGAGACAGTGCATCTGCATAGCGGTACCATCCACCAAGGTAGAAAATAGTTTTTCTAGAGAATTCTCTGTCGTAACCCGGGTTCAATACAAAACCTACAGCAGCACCGGTCATGATCTCTTGTGCTGAAGCCTGGCTTTGATAAAGGGCACTGGCATAAAGAACTACTTTTTCATTAAGGTCGAAAGAACCACCCAGATAACCTGTGTAGCGGGCATTAATCGTATTGCTACCATTCAGGAATGTTTCTGTTGGCTCAGTAAGGTGGTAATAAGAGAAACCTACATATGCAGTAGCATGTTCAGTGATTCTGCCTGAATACATCAAACCTGCGTTAAAATCAGGATAGTTAAGATCCGCATTACCAATAGCTTCACTTGTTTGGTACTCAGCAGCTCCTGAACCGGGGTTGAACTGATCACCGAACTTAAGCTGTGTGAAGTCGATAGACTTTTGAACTAAAACACCCTGAATACCTATTGAAAGTGTGTGTTGCTTTTCATAACCTAAGGCTTTGTGGTAAGCAATTGATAACCCGGCAGTTATGTTAGTTAAACTTCCGAGGCCTGAGCGATCGTAAAGGAACATGGCACCAACACCTAGTGCATCACCGTTGTTCAGTTTACCTTTTAACGCAGCCATATCAAAAGACGCTACACCTGTCAGGTAAGGGTTAGAAGAGACGCTTCCCCACTGTGAACGCGCATTTGCCGCAACTCTCACATCACATTGAGTAAGGCCTGTTAAGGCCGGATTCAGCGTCAACGGGGATGCAAAATATTGAGTAAAGTGAGCATCCTGCGCCATAGCCGAAGTTGTGAATATCATTGCTGCGCCTACTCCTAATAATAATTTCTTCATCTGGGTAAACTTTTTTTATAAACGTTAACTTAGGTTTATGAACGGCAAAATAAGCCAAATTCCAATATTATGCAAGACAGCTAACATATTTATTTAGTTGGGCTTAGGATTGAATTTTCTCTCCAAATGACAGGTCTCCCGCATCTCCCAGCCCGGGCACTATATACCCCTTTGCGGTCAATTCATCATCAATGTCACCTACCCATATGTATGCCTGCGGAAATTTCCTTTTTATAACCTCAACGCCTTCTGTGCTGGCAATAGCCCCTACAATATGTACCTGCGATGGTTTTTCTTTGCTTAATAACGACTGCAAAGCTAATACCAGTGAGGCTCCTGTGGCTATCATAGGGTCAGCGATGATAAGCGGCCTGTTTTCTATAGAAGGGCAGGTCATATAATGTTGTTCAATCTCGAAAGATCCGTCTCTATGGTGTTTCCTGTACGCCGCAATAAATGCATTGTCAGCATCATCGAAATAGTTGACCAAGCCTTGGTGTAGCGGTAGCCCTGCACGTAAAATAGTGGCTAATACAGGTTTTTGCGAGAGTTCGGCACATTCTTTCTCACCCAAAGGTGTTTCTACCATTCTATGGTTATAAGTAAGGTGTTTACTCAGCTCATATGCTGCTATTTCACCGATCCGTTCCATATTCCTGCGGAACCGCATACGGTCAGATTGAATGCTTACATCCCTTATTTGTGCGAGCCAGGATGATAATACAGTGTTGTTTTCGCTAAGGTTGGTTACCATGATATAACTGTTATTAGAGCAATATATCTAAAATGGCAGATATAGTTGTATAGGAATGACGTTAATATGTATCGTGTAGGAGAATAAAATGTTAATAATGGTCTGTATAGTGTCATTTGCAGTTAAAACCGAGTTAAACCAAACTGTCTGGATTTTGATACCTAGTACAAGCATCTATTTTTGTACCTTTGCACACCTTTGCAAACGACTAACATTATTTAAGACGCTTCATGGATAAGCTACAGTCAATAGATCGCAACAGATTGCCTAAGCATATAGCCATAATTATGGATGGTAACGGACGTTGGGCAAAGGAGCGAGGTGAGGACAGAGTGTACGGCCACCATGAAGGTGTTGTAAGTGTGCGTGAGGTAGTGAATGCTTGCGGTGAGGTAGGTATATCTTATCTGACACTATACGCATTCTCAACAGAGAACTGGAACCGCCCGCAAGATGAGGTGAATGCATTGATGGAGCTTCTGGTTAATACCATCCGTAAGGAGGTAGAAGAGTTGAAGAAAAACAATGTACGACTGCATGTGATAGGGGATATGGCCAGCTTGCCTGAAGTTTGCCAGAAGGAAATGGCTGAAGCAATAGAAATGACGGCAGACAATACAGGGCTCAACCTGATACTTGCTTTGAGTTATAGCTCAAGGTGGGAGATAATGGAGGCAGCTAAAAAGTTTGCGAAAGAAGTGACGGAAGGAAAACGTGAAATAAATGATCTGAATGACGAGCTTTTTCACAGTTACCTTACTACATCAGCATATCCTGACCCGGAACTGATGATACGCACCAGCGGAGAACACAGAATAAGCAATTACCTACTATATCAACTGGCATATGCAGAGTTGTACTTTACACCTGTACATTGGCCGGATTTCAGAAAAGACAACTTATTCCAGGCCATTCTTGATTACCAAAGCAGAGAACGCCGTTTCGGAAAGACAAGTGAACAAATACAAAAGAACTCAGCCCAGCATGCGTAGCACAACTTTGCGTTTTTTACCCTTACTTATTATAGCGGTTCTATTTTCCGCAAATACATCTTTGGCTCAAATTAATAGTGGCGATAGCACTAACAGCCTGGGCAGAATGATGCAGCAAAACAGGTCATCGGCACCTAAGCCTGTTCAACAAGAGAAGTATACGATCGGTGGTATCACTGTTTCCGGTACTAAGTTTTTGGATAAAGACCTGCTCATCACTGTATCCGGATTAAGTGTAGGGGATGAAATAACAATTCCTTCTGACGATAAGATCACAAGGGCCATCAAAAACCTATGGAAACAGGAGCTATTCTCTGACATAAGTATTGTTGCCACAAAGTTTATTGGTGATAAAATATTTCTTGATATAGAAGTTGAGGAACGTCCGAGACTAAGTAAATATAACTTTAAAGGTATACGCAAATCTGAAGCTCAGGAGTTAAAGGACAGGGTAAATCTTGTAAAGTCGAGAGTAGTGACCGAAGCTACCAAGAAAGATGCGGTAGTGCGTATACAGAACTATTACTTTGATAAAGGGTTCAATGATGTGTCTGTAGACGTAAGAGAGTGGGTAGATACTGTATCTGTAAACACTATTATACTTACTTTTATTATAGACAAGGGTAACAGAACAAAGATCAATCAGGTAAATATTGCAGGTAATACAGTTGTATCAGACACCCGCCTGAAACGTACATTGAAAGGCACTAAGGAAATGTCTCGCATCAGTATACATCCAGCAGATGAAATATCTGTTTATGAGAAAGACGAACGCTCTTTTTCAGAGTATATGAAAAACTTCAACTTTTTGTCACCATCCAAAACGATGGATGCTTTAAGCCCATATTTACGTGTTGGTTTATTCTCCCAATCGAAGTTTGATGAAAAGAAACTGGATCAGGATAAACAGCAAATGATAGCCTATTACAATTCATTGGGCTATCGTGATGCAATAGTAATAGAAGATACTGTATACAAAACACCAAACGGCAACCTGAATGTAGACCTGAAAATAAGAGAGGGTAATGTATACTACTTCGGAGATATTACATGGAAAGGAAATACAAAATACTCAAGCGAACATTTAAGTAAAATATTGGGCATCAAGAAGGGTGATATATATAACCTAGACCTGTTGCAGTCTCGTTTAGGTATTATGCTGAGCCCTGATGGAGGTATTGACGTCAGTAGTCTTTACATGGATGATGGTTACTTGTTCTTCAATGTAGAACCTGTAGAGATATCAATTGAAGGGGATACCATTAATTATGAAATGCGTATTACAGAGGGGCCGCAAGCTACAATCAAGAATGTTGAGATAACAGGTAACTATCGTACTAACGAGCACGTTATCAGACGTGAGTTAAGAACAATACCGGGTAATAAGTTCAGTCGTAGCGACCTGATTCGCTCTCAAAGAGAGATAGCTAACCTCGGCTTCTTCGATCAGGAGAAGATAGGTATTCAACCAAAACCTAACCAGCAGGATGGTACTGTTGATATTGAGTACAGCCTTGTTGAAAAATCGAATGACCAGTTGCAGCTATCTGCCGGATTTGGTGGGGGGATCAGCTTCTACGGAAACATAGGGGTTACTTTCAACAACTTCTCTTTGAAGAATATACTAAAGCCTGATACATGGGATCCGCTACCAGTTGGTGACGGACAGAAATTCTCAGTGAATTACCAGTCGAACGGACGTTTTTACAACTCATTGAACTTCTCATTCACAGAACCATGGTTGGGTGGTAAAAAGCCAAATGCATTAACTACTAACTTCCTGTACAGCAAGTTCAATAATTCTGTCTCTAACAATGATCCTAACGCATCGTTCATGCGTGTGCTAGGTGGTGGAGTATCGATGAGCAGGCGTGTGAAGTGGCCGGATGATAACTTTGTATTTACTTACGGGCTGAACTATCAGAATTTCAAATTAAAAGAATTTGAACTTATAGGCGGCTCAGGGTTTAACAATGGTGAGAGTAATAACCTGTATGTTAAACTCGTTCTAGCAAGGTATTCAATCAACCAGCCTTTGTACCCGCGTAATGGTTCAAATATCAGTTTTACATTCCAATTCACTCCGCCATATAGTGCTTTTGATGGTCAAGACTACTCTTTAGCCACACCGGCTGAGAAGTACAGGTGGATAGAATATCATAAGTATAAGTTTAAGGCAGAATGGTATAAGACCATAGTAGGTAATATGGTATTTAAGTTTGCTACCAAGTACGGCTTCATGGGTTATTATAACGATGATATAGGCTTTGCACCATTTGAGCGTTTTCAGGTTGGTGGTGATGGCTTAAGTGGCCAGAATTTCTTTGTAGGTCGTGATATTATTGCACACAGAGGTTATTCCGGGCCTTACGCATCAAATGCAACAATATTTAACAAGTACACTGCCGAGATAAGATACCCGTTCTCATTAAGTCCTACTTCAACGATATACGGCCTTGCGTTTGTAGAGGCAGCTAATGCGTGGGATAACTTTAAGGAATACAATCCTTCTAAGCTGAACAGGTCTGCCGGTTTAGGTATCAGAGTATTCCTGCCAATGTTCGGTTTATTAGGTCTTGATTATGGTGTTGGTTTTGATAGGTATGATGAAGCAGCAGGGCTTACAAGACTTAGAGATATAGCTAACTTTACATTTATGTTAGGTTTCGAACCAGAATAGAATAAAATCGTTTAATAGAGTAAACTCGTTAATTATGAAAAAGATCGTTGCAGTATTAGTTCTATTGTGCAGCTTAAGTATATCAGCAAGTGCACAACGTTATTGCGTTATCGACTCAAAATATATTCTGGACAACATTACAGAATATAAAGACGCACAAACCAAGCTGGATAACATGTCTGAAACATGGCAGAAAGAAATTGATAACCGCATGCAGGAAGTAGACCGTATGTATAAGACCTATCAGGCAGAGCGTGCTATGCTTTCTGAAGAAATGCGCCAGAAGCGTGAAGATGAGATCATACAAAAAGAAAAAGCTGTTAAAGATCTGCAGAAACAACGCTTCGGTTATGAAGGTGATCTGTTCAAAGAGCGCCAGAAACTGATAAAGCCGATACAGGATAAAGTATACAATGCAGTGCAGAAGTATGCAGACTCACGCGCTTTTGATGTTGTATTTGATAAAGCAGGTGGTGTAACCATGTTTTACTTCGATACAAAACTGGATAAAAGTGATGAAGTGTTAAAAACACTTGGAATAAATAAATAATGGCACTTATTTTGCACCCCAATATTCAAAGTATAATTATTGATATGAAAAAGTTTGTTTTTATTCTTACCTGTGGACTACTCCTTACCGGAGCTGCAATGGCACAGATTAAATTAGGTCATATAAACTCTGGTGAGTTGTTACAAACAATGCCGGAAGTGAAAAAAGCTGAAGCTGATATTCAGGCTTATGCAAAGACCTATCAGGATCAGTTACAAGAGATGGGTAAGGAATATGAGTCTAAAGTAAAAGCCTTTCAGGCACAGGAAAAGACCATGACCGATGCTATGAAAGAAGTTAAAGTGAAAGAAATACGTGACCTTGAAGCCCGTATAGAAAGCACTAACCAGAACGCTCAGGAAAAAGTAGAGAAGAAAAGGCAAGAACTGTTACAGCCGATAATTGATAAGGCCGATAAAGCCATCAAAGCCGTTGCTACAGAGAAGAGCTACGATTACATATTTGATACAAGTATGGGTGCTTTACTTCATGCTCGTACTTCAGATGATATTATGCCTTTGGTTAAGGCCAAGCTGGGCATACAGTAAAAAACAGTATTTAGTTAAATAATAACGGGCAAATAATATTATTTGCCCGTTATTATTTAAGGAGGCCCATATAGAGTATATTTGAGCATTGATATATTTTTGAGTACATGCAACAGACGCCTATTATTTCGTTGAGAGGAGCTAATATATATCAGGGTAAGAGCCTGATACTTAACGACGTGAATTTTGAAGTAAATAAAGGTGAATTCGTATACCTGATAGGTAAGACAGGTAGTGGCAAATCGAGCCTGTTGAAAACCATGTATGGGGACCTTTATCTGAAAGAGGGTGAGGGAGAGGTTGCAGGCTTTGATCTGAAGAAGTTGAAGTGGCAGACCGTACCTCATTTAAGAAGGAATCTGGGTATTGTTTTTCAGGATTTCAGATTACTAACTGACAGGAATGTGAATGATAACCTGGAGTTTGTATTAAAAGCTACGGGGTGGACAGATAAAATACTCATTAAAGAGAAGATAGATCATGTGCTGACCAAGGTAGGTCTAAAGAGCAAAGGGTTTAAGATGCCCTACGAAATGTCCGGCGGTGAACAGCAGCGTGTAGATATTGCCCGTGCGTTATTGAACAATCCTAAGCTGATACTTGCTGATGAACCTACTGGTAACCTTGACCCTGATACAAGGGATGAAATAATGCAACTATTGTTCAGTCTATGCAGTGATTATCACACTGCGTTTATCATGGCTACACACGATTATACTATCATACAGAAGTACCCTGCGCGAGTTGTACGCATAGAGCAGGGAGCCGTTCGTGAAATAAGTGTGGCTGGTATGTACTAATTAATGCTTTTATAGCCCATTTTCAGCAGGCTGTATATCCACAAAAAAGGAACAAGGAAAATATAAAGCGGGTTATGCTTTATGATCGAGGTATATATTCTCAGTTCGCCTTTTCGCATCTTCCATTTGTTGCCCGATGCTCCACCCGCACTTAGCTGAGGCCTGCCAAGCATTGTTAGTTCAGTATCAATAAAATAGCAGTTGCTATTATGTGCATGTGTTAGTGAGAGCTGATGATCTTCACAATAGCGATAAGACTCATCAAAGCGTTCGGGAATATTCCGTTTGATGATAAGGCAGGATGGCTGGTAGGGGTTTCTTAAAAGAATAGAGATGTAGCTCTTTTGGTAGGGTGTAGAGGCCATTATATCCAAAAAGTCACCTAGTGTATAAGCGTGGCCGAGATATTCAATTTTTGGATTCGCAGCTAATGTTACTTGAATGATATTGAGCTTATCCTTATGCCATATATCATCACTGTCCAGAAATGCTATGTAGTCTCCTGTTGCTTCTTCCCACCCTCTGTTGCGTGCAGCTGATGGGCCTTTGTTGGTTTCCTGTATTAGTAGCGTTACTTGTTTGTATTTACCTACAATGGCTACTGTATTATCAGTGCTGGCATCATCAACTACAATTACTTCATAGGGTGTGAACGACTGTTGCAGGCATGACTGTATAGCTGCTTCAATGGTATCAGCAGCATTATAACAAGGTATGACCACACTTATCTTCAACGGAAATATCTCTTTTTTGATGAAAATACAGCTTCGTAGACATTAAGTAAGGTCTGCTCTTCGTTTTGCCAGTTATATTTTTCCCTGGCTAACATGCTGTTGTCTTGCAGTTTTTTGTAAAACTCTCTGTCTTTTATCAGCTTGTTCAAGCTTTCAGCTACTGCTTCGATAGTTGTAGGGTCGTCTAATAATACGGCTAGCTCAAATTTCTTATTTATGTTCTGATATTCAGGAAAATTCATGCACAGCTGTGGAACGCCATGGTGCATATAGTCGAAAAAACGATTGGCCAGAGAGTACTCATTGCTTTTACTGACTGCATGGAAGAGTGTGATACCGATATATGCGTTCTCTGTATACTGTTTTAATTCATCCGGTGGTACAAACCCCTTAAAGGTTATTTTATCTGTAACATTATATTCAACGGCAAGCTGCTGTGCCTGTTCAAAGTAGTTGCCTTCTCCGCAGATGATAAGCGGTATGTCTACATGCTGCATGGCAGGAATAAGCTCTTCAAAACACCTGCCCTCGTTTACCCAACCCTGATAAAGGATGTATTTATCTTTCTTTTCAGGAATAGTAAAGGGCTTGAGTATTGTAGCATTTCTTACAACAGCATAATTTTTATGGTACTTTTCTTGAAAATATAGTGCGCAGTACTCTCCAACTGTATAATTAAAGTTAAAACGGGGCAATGTAGTACGTTCTATCCAGCTCCATATTTTGCTTTCACGGGGTTTTGTAACTACTTCTTTTAGCTCTGTGAACAACTCATGAGCATCATAAACCCTTCTTTTATTCCTTATGACAGAAGCAATGTAAACAGGCATGATTGTATCCAGGTCGATAGCGCAGAGGGCATCCAGCTTTTTAAAAAGTAAAAAGAAGAATAGTTTTATCCAGTAGTCGGCATAAAGCAGTTTCCCTTTTTCAGCTACTATTGGCAGCCTTACCTGTTTATAAGGCCTGCTAATAAGCGGTTTGCTTTTTTTTCTTTTGAAGCCTATCAAAGTGACATCATAACCTGCATTTGCCAGAGATGTACAAATGCGGATCATTCTTTGATCGTAGTTCAGGTCGTTTGTGACGGTAAGAACGATATGTCTTTTTTTGTGCATTAATTCGGGAAGGCGTAAAAATAAGCCTTTTAATCTTGCGTTTTATTTAAGTAATTCGCATCGTGCCTATGCAGAGAATACTCATACTGACCAACCGTGTGCCATACCCGTTGAAAGACGGTGGCAATATGGCCATGAAGGCAATGGTAGATGGTTATCACTCCAACGGGTATGAGGTGTATTTATTATCAATGAATACGACCCGCCACTATATTGATAAAAAAGAGGCAGAAAAGGCATATAGCCATATTTACGCGTTTGAAACCGTTGACGTTGATAATGAGCTTCATGTTTTGTCAACTTTTAACAATTTTCTTTTCAGTAAAGAGGCGAATCATGTAATGAGATTCAGGAGTACTGATTTTAAGCAAAAGTTACATGCTGTTTTAAAGTCATTTGAGCCAGACTTTGTACAGATAGAGAGTATTTACTTATCAACTTATCTGAATAGTATTGGGTCTGGTAGCAGAGCAAAAACAATACTCAGGCTGCATAATATAGAGTATCAGGTTTGGGAAAGGCTGGCAAATGAAACAAAACAACCTCTAAAGAAATACTACCTGAATAATCTTGCAAAACGCATCAAAAAATTTGAAGAGAGTGCATGGGGAAAGTATGATCTACTATTGCCGATAACTAATGAAGACGAAGAGAAAGTAAAGCAGGCATTGTCAACTGCAAGATCTTATGTTGTCCCATTTACGATCAAGAGCACAAATTCCTCACCTGTTACAGAAGAGAAATGGGTAGGTTATCATATAGGCGCTATGGATTGGCTGCCCAATGTTGAGGGTATCAACTGGTTTTTAGACGGGTGGCGGGAAATATCAAAAACGGCACCTGATTTCAAATTCTATTATGCCGGAAGAAATATGCCTGAATCATTTAAAGAGAAACAAATTAATGGTGTAATGTGTGAGGGAGAGGTAGAAGATGCACAGGCATTTATTTCAGACAAGAAGATCTTAATAGTTCCAATAAGGTCTGGTGGTGGCATAAGAGTAAAAATACTGGAGGCCATGTCACAAGGCAAAGTTGTAATCAGCACTCAAATAGGGATACAAGGCATTGATGCTGAGCCGGGAAAGCATTATTTAGCTGCGAATACTATTAAAGAATTCTCAATACAAATACAATGGGTACTTGATAATAAGAGCCAAGCAGAAGGTATAGGTCAAAAAGCAAAAGAGTTGATTTATACTAAATATGACTCAAAGAGTGTATATAAGGGGCTTTCTCATCAATTAGCAGCTATGAAATGACTGTTTAGTCAGGATTCTTACCCTTTCAGCATAATATTATACATACTGATAGCATTATAACTGTATACATAGCCTAAGTACATAGAAATAGCAGTAAATTTGCAGTATTAAGAGATATAGAAGCATGTTAGATACGATAGCGTCTGCGATAGAAGATATAAAAAACGGTAAGCTGGTAATAGTGGTTGATGACGAGGACCGCGAAAATGAAGGTGATTTCATAACAGCTGCCAGAAACGTAACTCCTGAGATCATCAATTTCATGTCAAAGTATGGCAGGGGGCTTATTTGTGCGCCTATTACAGAAGAGCGTTGCGAGGAGCTTAACTTGAACTTGATGGTTGAGAACAATACAGTTTTACACCAAACTCCATTTACTGTTTCAGTAGATTTGAAAGGGCATGGATGTACAACCGGTATTTCTGCACATGACAGAGCAAAAACTGTACAGGCGTTAATTGACCCCAATACAAAACCGCAAGATCTGGGAAGGCCGGGACATATATTTCCATTAAAAGCAAAGAGCGCAGGTGTTTTGCGCAGAACAGGGCATACAGAAGCTACTGTTGACTTGGCGAGGCTGGCAGGCTTTGAACCGGCTGGAGTACTGGTGGAGATAATGAATGATGATGGAACAATGGCCCGTTTGCCACAGTTGAAGGAGATCGCTAAAAAATTCGATCTGAAGATCATTTCAATAAAAGACCTGATAGCATACCGACTTGCCAACGAGACATTGATAGAAGAAGAGGTGCGCGTACAGATGCCTACCAAATATGGTACATTTGATTTAATAGCATTCAGGCAGACCACTACAGGGGAACATCACCTTGCTTTGAAAAAAGGAGATTGGGATGAGGATGAACCTGTATTAGTACGTGTGCATAGTTCATGCTTTACGGGGGATATATTGCACTCGCTGAGATGTGACTGTGGTGAGCAGCTACAGGCAGCTATGGAAATGGTTGAGAATGAAGGGAAAGGAATTGTTTTGTACATGAATCAAGAGGGCAGAGGTATAGGCCTGTTAAATAAGCTTAAGGCTTATAAACTACAAGAAGATGGGAAAGATACGGTTGAGGCAAATCTTGAGTTAGGGTTCAAAAAAGATCAGAGAGATTATGGTGTAGGCGCACAGATACTAAGGTATTTAGGAGTGAGTAAAATAAGATTGATGACCAATAATCCTCGTAAGCGTGCAGGTATTGCAGGCTATAATCTTGAAATAGTAGAAAATGTGCCTATAGAAGTTAAGCCAAATCCTCATAATGAGTTTTATTTGCAGACCAAGCGTGATAAATTGGGCCACGAAATATTAAAGTAGTCCTGAGATAAGCAGATAAAACTTGAAACTTCTTTTTTTAGCCAATAGAACACCATACCCTCCATACAGGGGAGACAAGCTTAAGATATATAACCTTGCTAAAAAGCTTAAGGGCAAACATGAATTGCATTTATTAACCTTTGCTCAGAATAAAGAAGATCTTTCATATAAGAGTGAGCTTGAGAAGGTATTTGATAAAGTAGATCTTGTATATCTACCTAAATGGCGATCAGCAGTTAATTGTATATCTGCGTTTTGGAGCAAGGTGCCTATACAAGTGCTTTACTTCAGGTCAACAGTTATGCAGCGTAAGCTAAATGAAGTATTGCAACATGAGCAGTTTGATGCAGTTCATGTTCAGCACTTAAGAATGTCGCCGTATTTATCAGCAAATAAGTCTGTTCCCCGCATATTAGATATGCCGGATGCTTTTTCGCTTTATTGGGAGCGAAGGATCGATGCTGAAAAGAACCCATTTTTAAAACAATTCAATAAGGTAGAACAGGGTAGGTTGTTAGCTTATGAAAAGAAGATGTTGACAGAATATGACCTTGATCTTGTATGCTCACAGGAAGACCTTGATTATTTAAAGGAGGTGCACAAGATCAATAAAATTGATCTGTTACCTAATGGTGTAGATCTGGATACATTCAAAGCGGGTGGACATGATTATACTCATAATAACAGACTGCTATTTACTGGAAATATGGACTATGCACCCAATGTAGATGCAGTTCAATATTTTGTGCATGATATTTTACCTATAATTAAGAGAAAGCACCCTGATGTGCAATTTATAATCGCAGGGCAGCGCCCGGTAAGTAAAGTGAAAGAACTGGAGCGTGATGGTATTAAAGTAACTGGGTTTATTGAAGACCTGGCGAACGAATATAATAAAGCAAGTGTGGTTGTTGCACCTCTAAGGTTTGGTGCAGGTACGCAAAATAAGGTATTAGAAGCAATGGCTATGGGCGTGCCTGTTGTTTGTTCAAATATTGGTTTTAAAGGCTTAGGTATTGAAAGTGGTGAAGGTGCGATCATGCAAACCGATAAAGAGGCTTTTGCTGCATCTGTAATAAAGCTTTTGAGTGATGAAGACTACAGAAGAGAAACAGGTGAAAAAGGAGTACACGTTATGCAAAGCCATTTCGGTTGGGAAGCTATTGCTGAACGATTAGCAGGATATTTCCAAAAGGTGGTAAAATAAATAAACTACTCGTCCTCTTCTTTAATTGCGTTGATGTCATTTCTTACACTGTCAGCGGTATTCTCAGGAAGTTCATCCGTATCAAGCATTTCTTCTTTTTCTTTCATTTTTTCAGCATCATCATTTCCCAATAGTCCGCTCAATGTATTAAAAGACTTCCTCCATGTAAGACCGACACCACCTCTTGAAATGTTCCTGTCTACTAATATATCGTAGCTACTTGTTCTGAAGATGCTGGCACGCAGGTTGCCTCCTTCACGTATAAGGTATTGTAACCTGAAATCACCTGCTGGGTTGAAGTTACTGGCACTGGCTCCTCCGGAAGATGGTTTGCCCCAGTCCAATGAGCTACCTACTTCAATGCTTAACCTGTCATTAAACAACTGTTTCCTGATACCTAGTGATACTTCATTTCTTTGGGCGTTTCCTGAAGTTGAAGCACCATTGTTGTAGCTATATTGTTGGTATTTGAAGTTGACAGCCAGATCATCATCACCTGTAAGTTTGCTTATAAGGTTTGTGAGCTGTGAAGAGGCAGTTCCTGAAAAAATATCACTGATGTTGTTAACAACACCTGTAGAAGCGCCACCTTCAAATCCTCCTTCGGCCGGGATAAATGAGTTGATCAATAATAAAGATGCTACCTGGTTGAAGAGGTCTGTTTCATTGCGGTTTACCTGCTCCAGTTTTTTATAAGCGATAGTGCCTGAAGCACTTTTATCAGGCAGTTCAATTTCAAAATTAAGATCAGGAGAAGCTAGACTGCCTGTCATATTTAATATTACATCTACATCACGCATTAACTTTGCTTCATCCTGCTCTCTTCCTCCGAGTTCATCAACAAGAGTTTTCTGACTATTGCGCAGTAAGTCATACAACCTTGCCCTTGTTCTATAAACGCCTTCTACTTTTAGTTGAGTGTTATCTATGGGTCCTGTAAACTGTATCTCGCTGCCCGAGTTAAGCATGAATTTTCTACGGAAAAAGAGTTGTTTTAACGTAAAAGTATAATCCCCTTCCTGGATGGTGAAGTTTCCATACATCCTGATGTCATTATCGGGTGGTATATCCATACTGATATTACCAGTACCTGATGCATTGATCGCATCGCCGGTTGTGGGATCCATGATCAATGTAATAGTGGCAAGTGGATTAAGGATCGCATCTATGTGTATACTAAGTTTGTTTTTGTCTTTTCTTTCAACAGCATTGCTGTCTTCTTCGGCATTAGGGTTTCTGAAGCTGATGTAACTATATGCACCTACTTCTTCAGAACCAGAACTGACAGGTAAGTACAAGTGCGATTCTGCGGCGGGCTCAGCTCTGTCAATGCGAATTCTAATATTATCAAATGGTCCGTCTACTGACATGTTATCAAATTTGGCAATCAAATTACCATAAAAGAGGTCACTTTCACTACGTTTTAATTCAATGACCTGAAACTTGTCAGAAGACAGGTTAATGCCCATTCTCATGTTTTTAAACCTGTTATGACTAATGCCTCCTGAAAGTGTTGCTCTTCCTTCTGTTTTGTCATAAAGCCTTATTCTGCCAAGATCGATGCGTTTGTTGTTTATATTGATGGTGCCTTCCGGGATCCTGTAATCTGTTCCCAAAAAGTCAATGTGCATACCGATCTTATTCAGTCCGATACGTCCGTCAATATCCGGGTAAGATGATGTGCCTCCAATCTTGATCTTGCCGTCAAGCTCTCCTGATAGGTTACTTACAAAACCATTAAGAACAGGTGCCAGCCAAAAAAGCGGGGCGTTGTTGAAGTTGATATTACCATCAATATATTCAGTATTTGTACTGTCGAATGAGATCTTTCCGTTTACAGTTAATGATTTTGATCCATTATAAATACCGGTTGCTGGTTCAAAATCTATATAGTGTTTTCCGCCGTCGTATTTACCTTCAATAATTACTTGTCCTATCTCATCATCACCGAGTTTTAAACCTTTTGCTTTTATTTGTGTGTTTACTGAAAAGTTGGTAAACATGTTTTCAAGAGATACTTCACCTGTAAGAGTTCCTTCAGGTTTTAGGTTGCCGATGCCTGCTAAAGCACCTATCTCAGACAGGTCTATGTTTACTATGTCTATATTGAGTTTTTGTTTGAGAGCTGCATTCTGAGAGTTGAAGCTTATTTTTTGTTTTCCAGATTGCAGGTAAAGGCCGTTTACATACAAATAACCTTCTGTATAGGTTATCCTACTTCCTGATGGTATTACCCACTTATCATCGTGTAAATAAAACTCAGAGGGTTGAAACGCTATATTCAGAGTATCTCCCTGCGCAACTGCATAACCGCTGAAGTTAGCAGTGTTAAAAGCATTGGGAGAGGATGTTTCGATTGAAAAATCAAGCCTGTCATTACCTATTTTAGTATTGATGTTTAGTGATCCGTAAGTGGCAGTATCTGTAAATAAAACAGTATCAGTTTGCAGGTTTACTGTAAGGTTATTGAAGTTTCCATTGGCTTTTATGTCTGTGTTTTTAAAAGTAATGTCATTGTACTTCCCTGAGGGTATATGTGTGTGCAAGGTCAGCTTTTGTGTGCCGGTATTTAATTCTCCAATCAATGTAGTATTACTGAATCCTGATATAGAAGGAACAAAAACATTAAAAAGGTTATCAAGGTCACGGGTTTGTAACTCTATACTAATGTCCTGATGTGGGGCATCTCCTGACGGCTTCTTAATATAGTTTGGTATGTACCCTGCCAAATAGTATTGGAACGAATTTGCAAGGTTTGTCAGGTTGTAGCTGCCGGTAATAGTTGCAGCAAAAGCGTTACTTTCAATTATTAACTTCTCAGCATTATGCTGCTTGGTCGATTTTGCAAATACAGAATCAATGTCCAGCCGCTTGTTATTTCTGATCATGTTGATATTGTATAGCCTTGCAGTACCTACGAAGTCATCCAAGTTATTACCGACCCAGTCCAGATCAAAATCAGCTGAAAATAATATAGAATCCTCTTTTACGAGTCTCAAAGTAGTTAAGTCGCTATGAATGAGGTTGGCTTTAGCGTTTATGCCTATGTGCTCCTCATCACTATAATCGAATACACCATAGAACCCTAATGCAAGATTGGGGTCGTCTATTAGCAGGTTACCGTCAAAACGTTGTTTGGCTAATGTCCCATCTGCAGTTATATTTTGATAGTTATACCCGTTGTACTCAAGCTGTGTAATTGAAGCATCAAATTTAATATCTGCATTGTCTTTATTAGATGCGCGCCCCTCAACTGTGGCGTTTAACGACACTGTTCCGATACTTGTGTCATTAATAAGTGCCCCTATATTTAACTCAGAGACTGTTACCTTACCGTTATAATAGGGTATGCTGTCTTTATGAGGTATATCCATTTTAATGTCAGATGTGATAGACCCTAAATTGGTAGTAATGGCACCGTTTAATACAAAGTCATTGATATAACCTTCAAAATCTCCTTTGAAATAAGCGTAGGTTAAATTACGAATGGCGATACTGCTATCATTTTTAAGTGAAGGAACATATTTTATTATACCATCACCACTGGTAAACAGTTCTCCGTTGTTGTAAGAAATATATGTTTCATTGATGTCTGGCAGGCCTTCAAAGCTAAGGTCACCCTTAACTGTAGTATATCCATCGGTTATTTTCAAGCCTTTACTGTCAATGTCCTCAACAGTACCATCTATCTTTCCTGTTATATGTATAAGTGTTGCATACTCACGAAGTACTGGCGCGAAGTATGCAACGTCATTAGCATCAACTTTTGCATCTTCAAAGTCAGCCACCATTCTCACCTTAGCCAGATAGTCGTTAAAGTCGGGGAAGCGGTCATAATGCATAGCATAATACCTGCTGATGCTGCTATTGTTTGTTTCCAGTAAAAGGTTGTCCAGTATGGACTCATTTGGTGATAACCTGATATCTGCTTTTAGTTTTTTTACTACCAACCCACACCGTTCAGTTGCATGAAGGTCTTTCATCTTAGCAGTAAGTGTATCTCCGTTAATGGCCACATCTTCGATATCCAATCCAATGTCACTGATACGCATGTGCGACGGGTCAAACTCTTTATACAGAGGCTCCCTGTTACCTGCATCAAGCTGAAATAAGCATTTTTCGAGCTTTATTTTACTAATCGTAATTTCCCATTTATCAGGGTTGAAAGCTGTTGTGTCAATGAGGCCTGTTTGAGGCTTAGGTGGTTGAGGTGGCCTGCCTCCCTCATATTCTCTGAGTATTATATGTGTCTTGTCAGCAATTATCTCATCAATATCAATGATCTTTTTTTTCAGATCTACTTTATCAGCATCAATATCAAATTGGCCAACTTCGAAATTCATATCGCTGCCCACCCATGCGTCATTCATATGGAAGCGTACATTTTCCAGCGCAACGGTTTTTAAATCGATATCTATCGATTGTTTTTTTGTGGTATCTTTCTCTCCTGTGTCAAAAGCATCTATGACAAATTGATAATTCCACTCTTCAGAGTCTTTTGCACGGTGCAGGTTGGCATAAGCATCTTTAAGTCCGATATATTTTAGAACAGGTGTCTCTCTTCTGAAAATAAACCAGTCTGTTATGCGTACGCTTGCCTCACCGGCATAAAGTAATGTGTCTGCATTTTTGTCTTCTACATAAAACTCTTTTAAAATGACCTTATTCAGCAGGCTTAAACGGACATACTTGAGACTGACTTTTGTGTCCAACTGTTTTGAGAAAATATCAACAGCTTGTTTGGCTACAAAGTTCTGTACTGCAGGCAGGTTGATCAGTACCATCAATAGTATGATCAGGCTGAGCAGGCCAATACCTGTGTATTTGAGTATTTTTAGTAGTCTCTTCAGTTAAATCAAGTTTAGAAGGTTACAAAAGTAAGGTGGATAAACCATATCCTATACATTGTTTTGTTAATAAATAGAAATCAGTAAATCACTAATATAGGGTGATATTGAGGTGGATTTTAGTATTGATGAGTTTACTAAGTACATTGCTATGTATTTTTAACGCTTATAACGTACATTAATACCAGAAATAAGAATTATGAAGTATATATCACTTTGCACACTATTAGCTATAAGTATGACAGCAAATGCACAAAATAGTTGGTCTTTTAAGGGAGAATACCCACAAACTAAAAAAGACGAACAGGTTGACGAGTATTTCGGAACCGAGGTGGCAGACCCATACAGGTGGCTTGAGGACGATCTATCGGACGATACTAAAGATTGGGTGCAACGCCAGAACAAAGTAACTCATGCTTACCTTGATAAAATACCTTTTCGTGACAGGATAGAAAAAAGACTTACCAAATTGTGGAATTATGAGAAATATAGCGCTCCCTTTAAAGAAGGTGATTATACTTATTTCTATAAAAATGACGGATTACAAAACCAATATGTTTTGTACAGGCAAAAAGGTGAAGGTAAACCGGTAGTGTTTTTAGATCCTAATAAGTTCTCAAAAGACGGAACCACGTCTTTGGCGGGATTATCCTTTACTAAAGACGGTTCTTTATGTGCTTATCAGATATCAGAAGGTGGGTCTGACTGGAGAAAAGTAATAGTGCTGGATGCTGCTACGGGAAAAATGCTTGACGATACTCTAAGAGATGTTAAATTCAGTGGTGTTTCCTGGAAGGGTAATGATGGTTTTTACTACAGCAGCTATGATAAGCCCAAAGACGGAAGCGTGTTGTCAGGTAAAACGCAGCATCATAAACTGTTCTACCACAAGTTAGGTACAAAGCAATCTCAAGATAAATTGATATTCGGAGGGAAAGAGACACAGCGCAGGTATATAGGTGCCGGCGTTACAGAAAATCAAGAGTATCTTATTATAAGCGCTGCTATGGCTACTTACGGCAATGAGTTGTATATGCAGTCGCTAAAAGAGAAGGATGCTCCTATTGTGCCGATCGTAAGCGGATTTCAAAACGAACATGATGTAGTATATGTAGATGAAGGCAAGCTATACATTGAAACAAACCTTGGTGCAGCTAACAGAAAGGTTGTAGTAGTGGATGCAAAGTATCCGCAACCTGAGAATTGGCAGACATTAATACCAGAAACAGAATTTCCATTGTCGGTGTCTACTTGTGGGGGTAAGCTATTCTTAAGTTACCTGAAAGATGCTGTATCAGATATCAGGCAATATAATCTACGAGGTATGGAAGAGCGTAAGATAGAATTACCAGGACTTGGCTCTGCAGGTGGATTTGGGGGTAAACGTACTGAGAAAGAGTTGTATTATACATTCACATCTTATGTATACCCGCCTACAATTTTTAAATATAACATAGAAACGGGTGAGTCAACTTTATACAAAAAATCAGGTGTTGACTTCAATCCAGATGATTATGAAAGTAAGCAGGTTTTCTATCCGACACAAGATGGTTCAGTAATACCAATGATCATTACATACAAGAAGGGTGTTCAGATGAATGGTAAGAATCCTACTTTATTGTATGGTTATGGAGGGTTTAATGTCAGCCTTACTCCAAGGTTCAGCATTAGCAACCTTGTATTTATGGAGAACGGAGGTATCTATGCTGTTGCTAATATTCGTGGCGGTGGTGAGTACGGAGACAGGTGGCATGATATGGGCGTGAAAATGTACAAGCAAAATGTATTTGACGATTTTATAGGCGCAGCAGAGTTTCTGATACAGGAAAAGTATACTTCTAAAGACTACCTCGCGATTGCCGGCGGGTCGAACGGAGGTTTACTGGTAGGTGCATGTATGACACAACGTCCTGATCTATTCAGGGTATGTTTCCCTGCAGTTGGCGTGTTGGATATGTTGCGTTATCACAAGTTTACAGCAGGTGCAGGTTGGTCATACGATTATGGTACAGCCGATGAGAGCAAAGAGATGTTTGAGTATTTGTATAACTACTCTCCTGTACATAATGTAAAGAAGACCTGCTATCCATCAACTATGATCACTACAGCTGACCATGATGACAGGGTAGTGCCTGCACATTCTTTTAAGTTTGCAGCTGCATTGCAGGAAATGCAGGATTGCGATAATCCGACGTTTATCAGGATTGAGACTAACGCTGGGCATGGAGCTGGTAAACCTACTTCTATGATAATAAGGGAGCAAGCAGATAAGTGGGCTTTCCTTCTCTACAATATGGGACTGACTTATAGATACTAGTTATAAGAAAGGCGCGATACAAATCGCGCCTTTCTTATTATTTGTTTGGAACAAAGACTTTTTTAGCACCTTTATTTCTTTTATCAAGTGCTTTTTCCTCATTCTTTTTCATCCAATCAATAATGCTCAGGTTGCGTATACAGGTGTTCTGTACTCCCTGGTGAATGTTCTTCCAAATAAGATTAAAGAATGATTTTTCCTTAGTTCTTTTCAAGTATGTATCTACAGTTCTTGTTTCTTTACCCGGCATGGGGTTATTAGAATAAAGGAGCATGTTATTTGCAATAAAAGTCAAAAATCCTTTTTTCTTTTTATCTCCGTTCTCATCAGCTTCATCTTTCAATATCTGAATGGACATGTTGTTGTAAAGCATTACAAATTTGCTTTCTGCATAATCTTCGTTACCGACAAGCTCCATGGTCATCTTTTTCATGTTAAGAGACTTGATAGCAATAAGTGTGAACACTTTTGATTGTTGGTTGATCTGGTGGCCCTGTAGGTTTCTTAACTCTGTATTTACACTGAATGCACCTTTAGGGTCGTCGAGTGTAAAGTTAAATACAGCACTTATATCTGAGTATTTATTAAACTTACCATCTAACCTTGCTATACATTGATTATTACTATCTGTAAGCGATTTTATATTAGTAATGTTTTTAACTGTACCGTTTGCATTACTGAAGTTAATAGAGCCCTTCTTACCTGTTCTATGACTGATTTCAGTATAGGTAATATCACCGCTGTTCAAGTATACTTTCTCAATATATAAGGGTAGTTTAAGCTTTTGCAATAACTGGTTGGGGTAGTTGCCCATCTTGCTCTTAGTATTTTCAGGAAGTAGTCGGTTAAAAAGTACATTTACTTTCATGTGATTGAAATAAACAGTACCCATCCTTAACTCTTTATCATTCATTAAGGCATGCCAGTCTATATCGTCCATCTCAACCGTAGGGAAGTGCAGGTCATATATCTCAGTCTGTACAGGTGCTTTTTTAAAGAACTCATCATTGCTGATGTTAAGTTTGATCTGTGTATTTTTTGCCGTAAACCTGTTACGGTAGCTATTGTATCTGTTTCGCTCACTAATAAATGTGTAGTCAGTACCCGGAATATTATACAGTATAGTATCAGCTTGCAGGGTGCCCTCCTCAGCCATCAAAAATCGTGCAGTGTCTGATCCTGTTGAATTAGTGTTCCAATTATTAAGCGCTATCCTGATATTTTTAAAATGTATAGCTGAGGAGTCTCTTTCTATTTTAGGGTAGTATTTCGCGTTGCTCCTTTCAATAATAAGAGATGATATTGATAACTGTGTTTTATTTTGTTTTCTTTTAGTAGTATCATTTACAGATAAGTATTTAGGTAGTTTAAAAATACTTACATCAGCTTTTGAGATAATAAAGTCATTTGCGCTATAGCCATTTCCGCCAACAGCCTCATCCCACATTATACCTTTAACCTTTACTTTAGGTATTTTGACATCGAAGTAATTGTTAGGGGCAGAACTATCAGCCTTTAGTTTGTTTAATACAGCATTATTAACTGCTATGTGCGCATTTCTTAGGGAGATACTTCTGCTTAGCAGGTTAATTGAGACTTTATCGAATGTTATAGTATATAAACTGTCAGTAGCTTTTGCTATCTGTGCCGGAAGTTCTTTTTTAATTACAGATTTGTAATGAGTAGCCACCCAAGTACCCGCAATAGTGATTAGCAGTAGCAGCGAAGCGACTATTATGAGTATTATCTTGAATCTTTTCTTTAAAATGGCCATATAAGCTAACTATCAGGGATAGATGTTCAATGAAAGATAGGTATTATGGTGTATATAGCCCTTTTGTTTTATCAACAATCGGTTGAATAACGCTATCTTGCAGCCGATTAAAAATCATTATATTATGTATCGCTCTCATACATGTGGAGAACTGAGAATTGAAGATAAAGAGAAAGAAGTTACCCTGGCCGGATGGGTACAAAAAGTAAGGAAGTTCGGCAGTATTACATTCGTAGATATCAGGGACAGGTATGGTATTACCCAGATATTATTCAATGAAAAGTTTAATGACAGGCTTGATGATGCGCCTATTGGCAGGGAATATGTAATACAGGTTAGCGGTAAGGTTTTGGAGCGTAGTAATAAAAATCCAAAACTTGCTACCGGAGATATTGAAATAGAAGTGTCAGACTTTAAAGTGTTAAACAAGTCTGCAGTACCACCGTTTACAATTGAAGAAGATACTGATGGTGGCGACGAGTTGTTGATGAAGTACCGGTATCTGGACCTGAGGCGTGCTCCAATGCAAAGGAATATGGCATTGAGGCATAAGATCAATCGTGTTGCAAGGAATTATCTGGACAATAGCGGGTTCATGGAAATAGAAACACCATTCCTCATTAAATCTACTCCGGAGGGTGCCAGAGACTTTATTGTTCCGTCAGGCACTAATAAGCATCAGTTTTATGCGTTACCCCAAAGTCCGCAAACATTTAAGCAATTGTTGATGATGAGTGGGTACGATAAGTACTACCAGATTGTAAAATGCTTCAGGGATGAGGACCTACGTGCAGACAGACAGCCGGAATTTACACAGATAGACTGTGAAATGAGCTTTGTAGAGCAGGAAGATATAATGTCTGTTTTTGAAGGAATGGTGAAAACTGTTTTCAAAGAGGTGAAGGGGATTGACATTGAGACACCTATAGAGCGAATGACCTGGGAGGACGCAATGTGGACTTATGGTAATGACAAGCCTGATATAAGGTTTGGGATGCCCATAAATAACTGCAAAGTAAGCGGAACTGTGCATTGTGATGCATTGAATGGGCTCGATTTCAAAGTATTCAATGAAGCAGAATCAATACTTGCCATAACAGTAAAAGGAGGTGCCGACTACTCAAGAAAAGATATAGATGAGTTAACTAATTGGGTTAAGCGTCCGCAGATAGGCATGAGCGGTATGATATATGTGAAATATAACGAAGATGGAACATGTAAAAGCAGTATAGATAAGTTTCTTGATGAGAATAAGAAGGCACAGCTTACTGAATATTGTAAAGCAGAGAAGGGGGATATAGTATTGATACTGGCTGGCAATGAATCACTAACAAGAAAAGCAATAAGCGAACTAAGGTTAGAAATGGGCAAGCGTTTGGGATATAGAAAGCCAGACGAGTATAAGTTGTTATGGGTTGTAGACTTCCCGTTATTAGAACACGATGAGGAAGAGGATAGATGGGTAGCACGACACCATCCATTCACTGCGCCAAAGCAAGAGCATATAGAGCTTTTAGGACAACCTGAAAAATATGGAGAGATAAAGGCAAATGCATATGATATGGTGCTGAATGGTAATGAAATAGGGGGTGGTTCTATAAGGATATTCCAACGAGATATTCAGGAAAAGATGTTTGCTGCATTAGGTATGGATGAAAAAGAAGCAAATGAACGTTTCGGCTTCTTACTCAAGGCTTTTGAATATGGTGCCCCGCCACATGGAGGCATAGCCTTTGGGTTTGACAGGTTATGTGCTTTGCTGGGTGGAACGGAGTCCATCAGAGACTTTATTGCTTTCCCGAAAAATAATGCAGGTAGGGATGTGATGCTGGATGCACCTTCAAGAGTAGATCAGGATCAATTAGATTATCTGAATATCATGTTGACAAAGGATAATGACTAAAACAAACACTGTTCATGTTATTTTGATTTTCTGTTCATATTCTTATCTTTATAACTGGTAATTAACTACTATGAAGAAGCAATTTTTCCTATTCTCAATAGCACTTTCGGCGATTGTTGCTATGTATTCATGTAATAATGGTGAATACGATGCTCATCCTGACAGAGACTATAGCTCTGCTGTTAACCCACTGGGTAATGGTGATGATACTACAGCAGCTCACATTGGTACAATGTATGCCTGGCTTAACAGTAAGCAAAGAGATTTCCACCCGGCATACTCATCTGTAGATGAAAATGGAATAACTACGTTAACTGCAAAAGTTATTGATGATACTCTTTTTGAACGTACGTTAAAGATCACATTTGCAGAATTCAAAGGTGTTCTGTCATACAATATTCCTCCTGAACCAGGTACATCACCATTAATTACGGTTACACTCACTATGGTGGATACTTCGAGAGTTGATAAAGCAGGTAGAAAGATATATAAAACATATAGTACAACAGCTAATGGTGCAACGGCACAATTGGTTATAGATGGCGATGAAGGTGGCTTCTATCGTGGAACGCTTGATGCGTACATGTCAAGAGTGTTACCTGAAACAAACGTATCAGATACTATGAAGATTGAAAATGGCCATTTTTACTTCGATAAGAAAGATAATTTGCGCTAGAACCTAGTCGAAATATTTAGTAAAAGCCTGCTATAGCAGGCTTTTTTAATACCTGTACTTTTCCTTTTTCAACTTCAGAGTAAGTCCGGCAAAAACATCAAGGTTTTTGATCTTACCGGACATAAGTGATGATACGATTGAAGATGATCCAATATATAGTGGCCCCGCCCTGAATATTGTTCCCATTGTGAAAGACTGATAACCAATAACAGAAAACGGTAAGCTGAATTTGAAGTGCTTACCCCCGTATGTAGGTGTTATGTTGAAATAGTTTACATACGCCGGGCGATATATGTTGCTACTATTACCTCTTAGATTCAGCAAGATATTTACTGATAAATTGATCTGCTCAGTTAAGTTGTAGTCAGCATTTAACCTGAATGCAGTTGGCAGCCCAACGCGAAACTTAGTTGCGACATCTGTGTTGTTTGCAAAGGATCCGGTGTCATTCTGTAGACGCAAAAGATATTCGCCAACCTCTTCCTCATCTTTTTTATTAAATACAGATGTATCAGCAGATGCAATTGCAAATTCATAAGAACCACTACCAGTATCAGCAATATAACCTATGCTACCAACATCAGTTATTGAGGCTGCTATACTGAACTGGTACTGTGTTTCTCTGTTCGGATTTCCTTCAGGATGAAACTGATATTGCATACCAACGTCTATTCCTAGGCCCCACCTGCCAGCTCTCTGGAACCAAGATGAAAGATTGTTCTGAGTGTTACCATCAATAAATTGGGGGAAGTTATATGTATAGTTAATGTTCAAGTCCCCATTAAGTGATATTGTAGAGTCAGTTTTACTTTGCTCAAAATCAATAGATTCAGTATATATGCTCCCTGCAACAATTCCCATCATGTATTTCAGGCTTACGCCACCACTAAGTATATGGTAGTTATTATTCAGCAGTACTCTGCCGTAGGTAATGCCGATCTCGCTAAAATTATGGACAGTGAAACCTGCATTCTTAAATGATACATTTTGCCCATAGTACAATGGTGGCAATTCTTGTCCGATAAGTCCAAATTCAGATCTTGAAATGTTACCTCCACGGTATAGCTGCCGCATCCTCGTATAGAGCCCTAGGTGATGTTCTTCTTTGTAAGTATAGGAAATTGCTGGTCCGTTTATTTCAGCATTCGCCCACAAATGCTTTTCGCCAAGTTGATTATCTCTATAATAATCAACTCCCTCAAGTGCCTTTCCGTTAAAGCCACCAAGGATATATTCTTTCTCAAAAACGTAAGCATTATTGCCAGCCAGTATATTTATAGAAAATAACTGTGCTTCTAGTCCGTTAGCAGACTTTGTAACCCATGCAGGGTTATTAGGTATGTTTTGTACAGCAGTGTACTCGTGATGGTTTAAGCCTACAAATTGCTGTGCTTTTACTTGGTATGATAAGGAGGTTATTGCTGCAAGAACTATTGCTGAAAAAATGTATTTCATTACCTGATACCTCTCTTATAAAGATTTGCCGCCAAGTTACTGATATAATTCTGTTGTCAGACTACTTAACGGTTATGATATTGATAATCATATGGAAAACTGGTCTTTTGACAATTGTATGGCATTAAAAAAGCCCCGAGGGTAAACCTTGGGGCTTAATAATTTGAGCTCAGTAAAAACTTATGCAAGTTCTACTTCAGCACCAGCTTCTTTCAGCTTGTTAGCGATGTCTTCAGCTTCTGCTTTATCAACACCTTCTTTCACTGCTTTAGGAGCGCCATCAACGATCTCTTTAGCTTCTTTCAGGCCAAGACCTGTAAGCTCTTTAACCGCCTTAACTACGTTAAGTTTAGCTGCACCAGCTGATTTAAGAATTACGTCGAATGAAGATTTCTCTTCAGCAGCGCCGGCGTCTCCGCCGCCAGCAGCAGGGCCTGCAACCGCAACTGCAGCAGCAGCTGGTTCGATACCGTATTCGTCTTTCAATATCTGAGCTAGTTCGTTAACTTCTTTAACTGTAAGGTTAACGAGTTGTTCTGCAAATTCTTTAAGTTCTGCCATCTTACGATGTTTTTAAGTTAAGTTCAAAAATAAAATTAAATATAGTTGGACTTGGAAGCCATAATTTATGATGCTGCCCTATCCTCCAGTGCCTTAATAAGGCTTGCCAGTTTATTACCTGCGTTAAGCCCGCTGATAACATTTTTGGCAGGAGATTGCAACAATCCAATGATCTCGCCGATAAGCTCTTGCTTGCTCTTAAGCGACTTCAGTGTCGACATCTGATCCTCGCCAACAAAAACATCACCATCAATAAAGGCTGCTTTAAATACAGGCCTTTCGGTTTTATTGTCTTTGCGGAAAGTAGAGATGATAACCGCTGGTTCTTTAGCTGTTTCAGAGAACATAAGTGCTGTAACACCTTTCAGAGAGTCAAATGCCCCCGAATAGCGTTCTGCATCCAGTTGCTCTAAAGCTTTGTGGATAAGGGTGTTTTTAGCCACCTTCATTTCCACATTTTTTTCAAAGCAGATACGACGAAGTTTACTTGTCTGATCTGCTGTTAATGATTCTGTATCGGTAAGGTAGAAGTTATCGTACTGAGAGAATTTCTCTTTCAGTGCTTCGATCATTTCACCTTTTTGAGCAGTTGTCATTGCCATTTTTAAAAGTTTTTATGAGTTAACCTTCATTTTCACGTTTACGATGCCACACTCTTAGTATCAATTGATAAACCCGGGCTCATTGAGCTGGCCATGCTTACTCCTTTCAGGTAAATACCTTTAGCAGTAGAAGGCTTCATACGTACAAGCGTATTGATAAGCTCCTGTGCATTCTCAGCCAGTTTGTTAGGCTCGAAAGACACACGACCTACTGATGCGTGGATAATACCAGCTTTGTCGATCTTGAAAGCGATCTTACCACCTTTTACATCGTTAACAGCTGCTGCTACATCGTTAGTAACAGTACCTGTTTTAGGGTTTGGCATCAGGTTACGAGGGCCTAATACTTTACCTAGCTTACCGATCTTAGGCATCACTGATGGTGTTGCAACTACCACGTCAACATCTGTCCATCCACCTTCGATCTTTTGTATGAACTCATCAAGGCCTACAAAGTCAGCACCTGCTCCTTTTGCCTCTTCTTCCTTATCAGGAGTACAAAGCACAAGTACAGTTTTACTTTTACCGGTACCGTGAGGTAGGGTAACTGTACCACGAATAGCCTGGTCTGCCTTTTTAGGATCTACACCCAGACGTATATGAAGGTCAACAGAACTATCGAAGCTGGTACAGTTGATGTCTTTCATCAGGCCTGCCGCTTCAGACAGTGTATATTGTTTTTCTTTATCTATTTTAGCTTCTGCAGCTTTTCTTTTCTTAGTTAGTTTAGCCATTGCGCAAATGTTTTAGTGAGGTTAATCAATGGATTAATTGTCCCAGGGGGCTGCGCCATCGACAGTAAGACCCATGCTGCGTGCAGTACCTGCAACCATGCGCATTGCGCTTTCTACAGTAAAGCAGTTAAGGTCAGTCATTTTGTCTTTAGCTATTTCTTCAACCTGGGCCCATGTTACCTTACCTACTTTATTACGGTTAGGCTCTTTTGACCCTTTTTTCTTCTTAGATGCTTCTAGCAACTGAACCGCTGCAGGAGGCGTCTTGATAATGAAGTCGAAAGACTTATCAGAATATACAGTGATAACTACGGGAAGAACTTTTCCCATTTTGTCCTGTGTGCGAGCATTGAACTGCTTACAGAACTCCATAATGTTGACACCCTTTGCACCGAGGGCTGGACCAATCGGAGGTGCCGGATTTGCCTGGCCGCCTTTGCATTGTAGCTTGACGAAGCCAGAAACTTCTTTTGCCATTAATCTTTAATTTTTGGTGTTAACGAATTACCACGAACTATCGTGACCTATTCTCCCAAATACGATCTTATTAAAGAGCGATATTTGAATCGGATTGCAAAGGTATTTCAATTATTTTAAAGTAAAAAAAGAAAATTTGAGTTTTTCAATATGTGGAAAGGTTAGAAGTCAACTCTTTAAGTTCCTCCCACTGTTTGATTCCTATAATTGGTTGTGTATTAACGGAATCTCTTATTTCTGAAAGTATATAAGTGTACCGCTCTTTACTGTCAGGATGAGTACTAAGCCACTCCAACTGTTCAGGAATACTACCCTCAGTTTCAGATAATTTTTTCAGAAAGTACGCTAACTCGCGGGCATCTGCTTGAGCATTACCCATGTATTCAACTGCTTTTTTATCTGCATCACGTTCCATCTCCCTGTCAAACCCACGAGAGGATAGTGTTTTTAATATTTCTTTTATTAAGGCAGCACTATACTTTCCGTTGGTAGTTATAAGTATTCCCATGCCTAACTCACGTGTGATTTTTTTTGAAACATGGTCTAGCTCAATATGGGCTATCTCGTGAGCGATTACGCCTGCCAGCATATCAGCATTCTTGCAATATCTTATTAATGAAGTGTTTATTACAATATGGCCACCAGGTAGTGCAAAGGCATTAATATCACTATCTACAAATACATGTATTTTAATTGAATTGCTATTTATACCGTTAGCTACGCAAATGCTATCTTTTATTCCAGATACTGTGGTTACTATTTTTTTTATTTGCACTTCCTGCTTTTCTGCTCTGTGCAAGTCAAGAATCATTTTTGAGAGTTGTTCTTGTTTCTTTTGGGTAAACTCTATGATCTTGAATGTTTTCATCCATGGAATGCTACCCAAACCCAACCACATTAGAAGGAATGTACCTGCAAAGAGGATAAACTGCACAAAAGGGTTTTTCATAACAGTTATACGGGTATTTTTCTTGTTGTGAAAATATTAGTTATAGTACCCCAGAAAGGCCATTCCATATGTACCCCTCTCCTGACACGTATTGCTGCAATTAACGTTATGATAAACTCAAATATATTGAATGTAAGCATTGTAATAATGTACCCTATGTAGCTATCTGTAAGAGTATAGTTGTGTAAAAAGAAAATATTAATTGTCCATGTAAATGCCACAGCATTAATAATAAACATAGTTATCTGAGATAATAATGCTTGAGTGATATGCCATTTTACATATGGAGTAGATTTTCTGTTTGAAAGAAAGAAGATTAGCGTTGGCAGGAAATAAGTTATTGGTAAAGGAGTACCTGCCATTACAGCAATCAGAGACATCAAATAGCTATTCGCAGCTTTTTCTTTCTCAGTTTCGTTAGGCTTATATATTGTTATGTCTATAGTTTGGTTATGTTCCATATCCAGTTAGAAATAATAAGTGCTGCTCCTGAAATTAACAAGTAAGGGTTTTGTTTAAGTTTCAACTCAATATTTGTAAAGCTATTGTATAAAGTAGTTGCTCTTTTAAGAGCATCGTACCCTAGCCATATAGGTATGATGATGAGCAGAATACCAATGACATAGCCCAAAGGATTGTCTTGTATTGCTAGCCACCAATTGCCACTAAAAATAGATAATACTGAATGTGTGCTGCCGCAAGCAGGGCAAGGGATGCTAGTGATATTTTTGAAAATACAGACAGATATACCTGAGTTGATATTATCCAATTGTATACAATATACTATCCATGCCCAGCCTGCAGCAGTTAAAAGTGTTATATAAAAGTAGAAACGTCTGTTATTATTGCGGATTATTTCCATAATTTGAAAGTAGGACACGTTGTAATGCTTCCATATTAAGCTCTTTAGCTCTGCCCATAACAAGAAACCAATCTACAATAGCCCATATTCCCAAGCCGCCACAGGTCAATAATTTCGCAACGCCAAGACCTATTTCGCCCAAATAGAAACGGTCAATACCTAGCGAGCCAGCAAGTAATGATATTACAATAGTAATTGTAGGGTCTTTCATTCCTAGCGATTGTATTTCAATCCATTTACTATCATCTGCTTTTTCCAGCAAATCTTTGATCATAGGAATATTGCCACTCTCAAAATACTTTGAATTAGACATGATGAACATATCTACCTTGTTTGAATCCATAGTTTGGTATTTTTCTCCAAGATAATAGTTTTGACGGTAATCTTATTAGTGTTAATTAAAGACCTGATATCTTAACCAAATATTTTATATAAACCTATGAAAACAATAATTATACCCACGCTTGTGAGGCCATAAAGAGTGAGATCCATATTAGATTCTGATACTATAGTTACAACACAGCTCATCAGGCAGGTAAATGCTCCTATCAGTATAAAGATCAATCCTGAGGTCATGTTTTTAGATTGGCGCAACCTTTTGATCTCTTTTAGCATTTCAGGTAAGTAACGTTCTTCAACACCAAGTGCAGACAGCTCAGTCCTTATCCGCTCTTCTGTAAAGTCTTGTTCAAACCAGAGTTTAGCCTTTTCCTGTATGTTCAACCGCTGCCCAGCCATATGAATAAAATTAATATTTTCCCTGAAATATTGAATGCAAACAATGCCTTATCTTTATAAGCATCGGAAAAGAAGATGTTTATGATCAGAACCATGTTTGCAGGCGTTGCGCTATTATTGTTTATATCTGCCTGTAAGAAAAATGATACACCGTTAACACCTAGTAATAACCCTAACTCTGGTGATTTTACCTACGAAATAAGCGGGCTAAGAGATACTTCACTGGAAAGAATTGATGAGGTCAAATTTGTGATCTTTATTGAAAAGAAAACAGGCAAGGGAGAAAAGGTTGTATTGTCGGCAGAAGGTATGCCAGACGGGATGAAGATTTCCTTTACCCCTTCTAATGAAGACACAGCTTCGTTTTATACTACTTTACTGCTTGAAACAGAAAGGGTTAAAGAAGGTGATTATCAGATTAATATTAAAGGAGCATCGGCAACATCGGGTATAAAGAATAATATTATCTCTGTTAAGGTACTTCCTTACAGCAATCATTCAGTAGGGTTGAAAGGAACATTTACTGAAACCGGAAGTTGTAGTCAGACTGGTAGCGTTACAAATAATGTAACAATCACTCCTGACCAGACGGTACAAGACCGTGTACATATAAAAGGTATATTCAGTGGCGTGTCCACTAATGAAATATATGCAGATATTAATGCATCAAATAACACTTTGAACATTCCTAAGCAAAACGTTAACTCTGTTGATTACGAAGGCGACGGTACTTATGATGATGATAAAGTAATTATCAATTACACTATTACCGGGATCACAATAAATGAGAGCTGTACGTCTACATTAACACGCAAGTAAGCTATGGTAACGTAACCTTGCTTTTACCAGATTCCTTATTGACATGACAACAATCTGCAGAGATGATAAATGCTTCCTCTACAACTAAGTTGTTATTCTGAAAGCCGTAGAACTTAAAATTATCGGTCTTGTTCTGTAGTTGCATCTGATAGCCGTCATCTACAATCACGTAATAGCCTGTGTCAACCCTATTAGATGCGCCTGAGCCCCTGTTGATGGTATCATTGTTGCTAAGGCGAACAGTGTAATACTCGTCTAATATCACCGGATTATTAACGGCATCGGTTACTTGTAAGGTAATTGTCCTGAGTTCAAGTGTACAAATTACTGTACTACAATCAGTACTGTTATTGTTGTCATCAGTCTTCTTGCAGCTGAATGAGGTGAGTAGAAAGATCGCTGCAGCTAATACTATATTATTTTTCATGATATTGTTTTGGTTAGCTATGGCAAGTTCTGTGCCAGTTGTTATTCCTTAACCCACCTTAGGTTATAGTTTACAGACCCATGACTATCACTTATGTTTATAATATATACACCTGGGTGTAAGTTTCCTGCCTGTAATGGTAAGGTATTCTTTCCTACAGATACTGCTGCATCTTTCCTAAAAAGGCTTTTCCCGGCAATATCATGAATAGTAATAAGTATGTTGCCTGATTTTTTACTGTTCAGTTCTGCATAAAGCTTGTTATTTGATGGGTTAGGGTAGAGGTGAATATCAGATACTGTGCTATTGAAATTGTATATGCTGCTTGGTTTTTTTACATAGAAGGTGTCTACCATTGTGCCGAAATTCAGAATCTCAATACCATCTTTATCAATCAGCTTAGCTTTATCATAGCTTAGTGTTACCAATTGACCATCAGTTGCCGTGGCTGGAATTTGGAATGTGATCTGAGCCAAAATTCCGTTACCATTTGTGTTTGTTTTATTGGTTCTTGAGTATGCCCAATCAACAGATGTGTTAGTAATATCTTTTGTAAATGACAGGGTATTTGTGTTATTCCCAAGCCATGAGTTGTTATATGTTATCACAGGAGGAGCAGAAAGGGCTAGGCCGTCAATTTTAATATTTGCCGCCAGTCCATATATAGTCTGCACTGTATTGGCAGCATCTCCTAGAGTTATGTTCAGTGTAACAATAGAGTCCGGGTTTGGAGTGATGCCTGTATGGTCGAATGTTAGAGTAGGGTCAGCTGTAGTTTTTTCTGATGAGCGTCCACCACCTTTTTTGTGAGTTTTAGTATAGTTAAGTGCGATAATATTTAGGTCGGCAGTATCGGTCTTTCCATTGCCATCACAGTCTGAGTGTTTTTTATCAATATTATTAAGGAAAGAAGACGGCCATGGGTCGCATGATTGACCTGACCAGTTGCTACTAGCATTTATCCTTGTTGCACCTGTGTCATTGTACGCAAGTGCTACCGCAAGGGGGTCGTATAAATCTACTATTTTGTCAGAGTTTGCATCTCCGGGCCAAACTGAGTCGGCTCTGCAATCTCTTGTTTCTACTGTATATATGTAAGTGGCTTCGCCTGTTTGTCTGCAAGCATTATCTCTTACTCTTACTTTGAAGTCAAAATGTTTAAGAACGGCTGGGTTTAGTGATGTAGGTGTTGTCCAGTTGATGGTTGATTTTCCCTGACCTATACCATTTGTTGTGCTGGTATTAAATGTCCATCCACTGAGGTTCGGGGTTGATATTGATACATATACAGAGTCACCCGGAGCAGGGTCTACATAACTAAGGTTCAGGGTATTGTTTTTACCGGGGCATGTGAAAGTATTGAATTTGTCTTTATCAACAGCTTTAGGAATAGACAAACCATTGTTGCCTGTTTGAGCACCGATGCAGATAATAACAAAATCTCTAACTGTATAAGCAACAAGTTTGTTGTTCCTATATTCTCCTATCTGGAGTGCCAGCGTGAACTTACCCGCTGAAGGTGACATCAAAACAAGATTATTATCACCATCTATCTGGCAGACTCCTCCTGCACCAAAAGGTGCAGCAACAGAGTAGCCATTATAATAGGGGATATTCATGCCCTGATCAAATTCAGGATTGATCAATTTATACCTGATATCATCACCATCAGCATCAGATGCAGTTAATGGTATGCGTGCAGTATCATTTGCAAAAAGAATATGTGGAGGGTTATCTGGCATTAATGATGAGGTATTATTACTTGTAGAGTCTAATAGTGCATCTATATAATAAGATTGTCCGCTTGCTCCTTGTATATTATCTATCCCGAAGTTTCGGTTACTGTTAGAAAAAACCAACCTCCAATCATTGCTTGCAGTTGGTAAAGCAATGGTATCCTTATATACTGCAACAATATAACCGGGATAGGTAGCTGTAATATTCATACAGCTATTAGTTGTGCCTTGGCAGTATGGTTGTAAAGTATCGTTTGAAACAATTGGCAGGTTTTTACTGATATCCAAACTTTTATAAGCAGATTTTGCTCTGACCTTAATAAATGACGGAAGGTCAATAGATCCGCTTTCGCAAGTTTTATATAGAGTTAATTCAATAGTATATTGAAGTGGAGTGCCTGTATATTCGTAACGAAGATAAGCTCCCGAAAAATGGGTTGCAGATGCGCTAATACTAACCAATAATAAGCATGCAAGTAAATAATGCTTCATATCATCTAAATATAAGCATAATAGGCAAATCGCAATGTAAAATTACATACTTAAGGCTGAGTTGCAGTATACACAACTCCTATTGTGTATATGCCTGCGGGGTAGTTATTACCAGGAGCCGCCTTGTAATTGATGGCGAATAGCTGGTCGCCTCCTCTCTTACAATCCTGTAAAAGTTCTTTTGGAGTATTTGAAAGAGTATTATATGATGAAAATTGATTGGCTACATTACCACCTGTGTTATTACTAACTAATGATAAAAATAAGGTATTCTGAACCGGCATAACAGGTGTAGGTGTAGTAGACCCTGAATAGCTGAAGTTAGAAGCATCAGTATTTACACTTACAACAAAATCTTTATTTGACTGAACCTTGAACTGTTGACTACTTGATTCAACACCATTGGCATAATCAATGACAGTGTTGAAACCCAGATCAATGTTCTGCGATGTAATAGCTGATATTTGAATTACAGGGGATAGATTTAGCGAAACTGATTGAGACGCTGTACTTGATGTCTGTGCATGTGCCTTATAGGCTAGTAGTAAAAATGTAATGACAATAATACTTCTCTTATCCATAATTGGAGTGGTTGGTTAAGTGTAAAATTGTCGTCTCTCGGTTAGATCATGATAACAACTGAATCACAATCTGTTAACGAATGTATAACAAATTCCGGAATTGCACAGTTTTTTTAAAGAATTTTATTAATTCAAATCAGTTGGCCTGTCTAAAGTGCTGTTATTGAGCTGTTTACACTTAATTTTTAGGTGCGTCTACTCCCGGAGTTTTAATTGTAATGGTACTTTCTATAGCTTCCAGAGGAATGTCTTCGCCGGCATCAAGCACGCCTAAAACGTTGTACGTGCCATCAGTCAAGTTTTTTGGAAGTTCAAATGTCACGTTTCTTATTTGTCCGGGAAACATGGGGAATTCAATATAATCAAGCTTAGTTTGCTCGCCATCTGTACCTGCTAGTTCAAGGTAGGCTTTACTTTCTATCATTATCTCGCCTGTATTTTTACAGATCAGGTCGTAGGCATATTCTATTTCAGGGTTGGGTTTCAAGTCTAATACAGCTATTGTTTTTTCAGTAAGTCCGGGCGGGGTTTCATATATGTGAACACCGACCCTAAGTAGATTTCGTACTGTTGCTTGTGCATTTTCATCATTACGACTAGTATTCTCTTCAATTGTTTCTATGAAAAGCATAGCCCATGTCATCATACTAGACGCTTCTGGTGTTGTTGGTACTGCCATTTGTACAGTAAGAGTGGTAGATTCTCCGGGTTGCAATTCAATAAAATTCTTATCGATGTTGACCCATCCTGCACAGGAGTGCTCAATGGTAGCTGGCTCATAATAAACATGTCCCCCGGTAGAGTCACGTATCCAGTCATTAAGATAAATCCTGAACTGAACCTTATCGCCGGAATTATTAGATAAGTTGATCACCTGTGCTTCACTCTGGCCTCCTGCAAGGTTATATTCAAGTGTGGTTGGATACACTCCAAGGTTTTGAGCATTGGCTTGAATTGACAAAAAAACCAATGAGAATATTACTAGTAATAAAATGTTCCCTTTCATATCTATACGTATACAATGCAAAAAAACTACTTTTACCATATTACACAAAGACTTTTATCCACAGATTGTGACTTATGAGATACGTATGGATTGTAGTAATCATACTGATAACTTCCCTTTACACCTATCCTCAAGGCATGTATAGAGGAGGAGACGATGATGATGATAATAAAAAATATAAAAATGATGATGACGATGATAACAAGGGTAAAGGTAAAGGCAAAGGAGACGATGATGACAGAGGAGGAGATGATGACGACGATGACAGAGGGGGAGATGATGACTGGAGTAGCAACCAAAACTATATGGAGGTAAACACCAATAGATCGTTATCTTTTACATGTAGCAAGCCTGAACACTTAGAGAATAAACAAACGCTCAATAATGCTATTTCGTTAAAATTCAAAACAAAGAATAGTAATTGTACGGTGTATGCTAAGTTGTCTCAATTCAATAAACCGTCTTCTGCTAGTCTATCTGATGTAAAGTTATACCTCGACTGGACTAGTGATAATTCTAAAAATGCAGCTTCATTATTAAGAGATCCCGTATTGCTCACACAAACTGACCAACGTTTGTTTATTCAGTATAGATCCTCACAAACATTTCATTTTAATTACGACCTTGAGTTAGGTCCTGTAGGTTATGAAGCACCAGCGGGACAATATAGTTACACGATATTATTTACGATGACACAACCATGAGGTACTTATTAATGATAATATCGATAATAATGCATTTTCATGCCGATGCTCAACGGTCTTACCAGGGAGCAGCGTCGGGTACAGCTATTATTTATTCTATTCAGTCGTTAGATGTACGCCAATTGGGAGGTAATATCAGTTTTTCGTCTGCAAACGATTACTTCAATGGTGTGACACAAGACGGGTACTTTAATATAAAGGTGAAAAGCAACGAGAACTGGCTACTCAATTATGAATCTCAAAGCACTTACTTTACACCGCTGAATAATGGCGCCAGTACCGATATGCCATGCGATGTGTTGAGTATTAGACAAAGTGGTAGCAGGTCTTTTAAAAAGTTAAAAACAACAAGTAAAAAGCTCGCTCAGGGTGGAAGAGGTGGTTCTGGTTCTGACCATGATTTTGATGTAGATGTGAACCTGGACCCTGGTTTTGGTTACAACGGCGGACTTTACCGCATCAGTATTCTATTCACGCTTACCAGGCAATAAATATCCCCCATAAATCACCCGAACTCTTTAGTGTAATGAATTATATTTACCGTCCATAAAAAACTTACAGTAGAATGAAACGTTTCTCATTTCTTTTTCTTGCATTTGCAATGACTGCTATACCTGTAATTACTTCAGGTAAGGCAAAGCTTGTAGAAAAAGTATCTAAAAAAGGGGATGAAGTTGTCATCCCTTATGAAAAATATGTATTGGATAATGGCCTTACGCTATTAATTCATGAAGACCATTCTGACCCGGTTGTTCATGTAGATGTTACTTATCATGTGGGTTCGGCGAGAGAAGAGATCGGGAAGTCGGGCTTTGCGCACTTTTTTGAACATATGATGTTTCAGGGTTCTGATAACGTAGCCGATGAACAACATTTTAAAATAATAACGGAAGCAGGTGGTACACTTAATGGTACTACTAACAGAGACAGGACCAACTACTTCGAGACTGTACCAAATAACCAGCTTGAAAAAATGCTATGGTTGGAAGCAGACCGTATGGGCTTTTTGCTTGATGCTGTAACTCAAAAGAAGTTTGAAGTTCAGCGTGCTACAGTGAAAAATGAACGTGGCCAGCGTTATGATAATGTACCTTACGGACTTGTAAGTGAAGTAGGAGCCAAAAATCTTTATCCTTACGGACACCCTTATTCATGGTTGACAATAGGTTATATCGAAGATTTGAACAGAGTTGATGTGAATGACCTTAAGAACTTCTTCCTACGTTGGTATGGTCCTAACAATGCAGTATTAACTGTTGGTGGTGATGTTAATGTAAAGGATGTGGTTGCCATGGCTGAAAAGTATTTTGGTAGCATACCAAGAGGGCCGGAAGTAGAAAAAACTGTTTTGGAAAGGGTGAATTTAGATAAGGTACGTTACGTATCTATGGTTGATAATTATGCCCAACTTCCGATGCTGCGAATGGTATACCCATCCGTACCTAATTACCATCCTGATGAAGCACCGCTAGACTGCTTGGCTGAGATATTAGGACAAGGGAAAAACTCAATCTTCTATAAGAAGTTTATAAAAGGGCAAAAAGCTGTTTATGCAAATGTATCTAACCCTTGTTCTGAACTGGCAGGAGAAATGACAATAACAGTTGTCCCATATCCAAATCAGAAACTTTCTGATATAGAGGCTATGGTTGCTGAAGCCTTAAAGGAGTTTGAAGAAAAAGGTGTTACAGATGAGGATATTGAAAAGTTCACTGCATCGATGGAGGCTTCACTTATAAATGGCCTGGAGACTGTTAGCGGTAAGGTATCATCATTGGCATCGTTTTACACATTTACCGGTGATGCAAACCGAATCGGAAAAGAAATAAAGCGTTACAGTACTGTAACAAAAGAAGATGTGATGCGTGTATACAATAAGTACATCAAAGGGCAAAATCATGTAGTACTTAGTGTGACTCCTAAAGGCATGGAAGACAATATAGCTGCCGCAGATAATTACGAAGTATCAGAAGCAGGATATAAAGCTCCGGATTATGGTTATGACGGGTTGACGTATAACAAAGCAAAAGACAATTTTGACCGTAGTAAAATGCCAGCAGCAGGATCAAACCCAGTAGTGAATGTACCGGAGTATTGGTTAGAAAAAATGCCTGGCGTTGTTGAAATAATAGGGACTGAAAATAGCGAGATACCAGTTGTTACTTATCTAATAGAATTTAAAGGAGGTAGAATGCTTGAGGCAAACACCCCATCAAAAGCGGGTCTTGCCAGCATGTTTGCATCTATGATGGAAGAGGATACTAAAAACTATACAGCTGAAGAGTTCAGTGTAGAACTAGATAAGCTAGGTAGCAGTATCAACTTTAGTGCATCGCTTGACGGTATTAATGTTAGGGTAAGAAGCCTCAGTAAGAATATTGGTAGAACTATGGAGTTGCTAGAGGAAAAACTATTGAACCCTAAGTTTACCGAAGATGCATTCAACCGAAATCAAAAGAGAACAATAGAGGGTATTAAAAACTCTAAAGTTCGTCCAAACTATATTGCAAGCACAGTATTTGACCAAGTACTATATGGCAAAAACAATGTGTTTTCATGGCCATCATCAGGTACAGAAGAAACTGTAAAGAATATCGAACTTTCTGATATTGAAAATTATTACAAAAACCTGTCAGCTTCAGGAGCAAGAGTAGTAGTAGTAGGCGATATTACCAAAGATAAGGCTATGAGAAACCTGCGTTTTATGGAGAAAATGCCTACCAAAAATATTAACCTTCCTGCAATTCCAAGTGCTCCATCCGTAGAAAAAGGGGTTATTTACTTCGTCAACGTGCCGGGTGCTGCACAAACAGAGTTCAGAATAGGTAAGCTTACAGGTATGAAGTATGATGCCTTGGGCGAGTACTATAAGTCGTTTGTAATGAGCTACCCTCTTGGTGGCGCATTTAATTGCCGCCTGAACCTTGATCTTCGCGAAGAAAGAGGATGGACATATGGCGCCAGGGCATACTTTACCGGTAATAAATATACAGGTAGTTATGAGTTTAGCTCAGGTATTAAAGCAGAAGCTACAGATAGTGCTCTTGTTGACATAATCAACATAATGAATGATTATAAGCAAAACGGCATAAAAACAGATGAACTTTCATTTACTCAAAAATCTATAGGGCAAAGAGATGCCCGCAACTATGAATCCAGCTTCCAGAAGGCTGGTTTTCTGGCGCGTATCTTAGAGTATGGTTTAACATCTGATTATCCTAAGAAGCAAAATGAAATACTATCTAAAATGACTGTTGCTGATATTAATAAGATCGTGAATAAGAACCTGCCATCTATGGAAGAGATGAGCATAGTACTTGTTGGCGATAAAGAAAAAGTGTGGAGTGGGTTAGAGAAGTCCGGCTACAAATTAGTAGAGCTTGATGCTGATGGTGAGCCGGTGATGTAGTATATACTAACTAATGATATTAAATGCCGCCATATATGGCGGCATTTTTTATTTTTCAGAAAGCCTTAACTAACAGATTTCAGCATTTAGCCTTACATTCGTAGTCTTAATTTTTCGAAGATGTTAAAGACAGATTATATACATGTGCCCTATGGCCAGACCGTTCATGGCGAAGAAGAAATTGAAGCAGTAGTTCATGTGTTACGTACATCAACTCAGATGGGTAAACACGTAAGAGAACTAGAAGCTCGTATCGCACAGTTATATGATAAGAAGTATGGTATGATGGTGAATAGTGGGTCTTCTGCCTTATACCTAGCAGCCGATCTGTTGGATTATGAAGAGGGTAGTGAGATCATTACACCTGCTTTGACATTTTCTACTACAGTAGCACCACAAATAAAGAAGGGATGGATACCTGCTTTTGTTGATGTTGAAGAAGGGACCTATAATATTGATGTGAACAAGGTGGAGGAAATGATCACGCCGAAAACAAAGGCTATGATCATTCCTAACCTTATAGGTAATCTGCCTGACTGGAAGGTGCTTCGTGAAATAGCAGATAAACATAACCTGTTCTTGCTGGAAGATTCAGCAGATACATTAGGTGCTGAAATAGACGGAGCCTCTTCGGGGAGGTTTACAGATATGAGTACTACCAGTTTTTATGGCTCGCACATAATAAACTGTGCGGGTAATGGTGGTATGATATGTGTGAACTCTGAAGCATTTTATGACAGGGGTAGGTTGTTGCGTAGCTGGGGTAGAAGCTCTTCTCTGTTCGTTGAGTCAGAGAAAATAGAGAACAGGTTCAATGTAGAACTGGAAGGAATACCATATGATGCAAAGTTTGTATTCTCTGAGCCGGGCTATAATATTGAGGGTTCTGAAATGGGAGCTGCTTTCGGTTTAGTGCAACTCAACAAACTCGGAAAGAACATAGATGCGCGTACCGCTAATTATAATGAATTGAGGGCTTTCTTCGAGCAGTATGAGGAACATTTTATTCTGCCGAAACAATTGCCAAACTCAAGAACGGGTTGGTTGGCTATTGCGCTTACTGTTAGAGATACGGCACCTTTCATACGCCGTGACCTGCAAATATTTCTTGAGAAAAGGAATATTCAGACGCGTACCGTATTTACAGGTAATATATTAAGGCAACCAGGCTTTAAGAATCAACCTCATAAGGCTACACCTAATGGATATACAGAAGCAGATAAAGTTATGAAGGGTGGTATACTACTGGCTTGTCATCATGGACTGGTACCAGAGCAGATAGCGCATATTAAAGAGAGCGTTACTGAGTTTATGAAGAGTTATTAATGAATGTATTTTTATTTTTAGCGGTATTTTTTTTCGTTTTCTTTTGCTACAAAAATGCTGAGCTTGCTCAAAAGAAAGGCCAAAATACACTGTTATGGGGTTTTATTACGGCAACTTCATTTAGTGTAACTGCTTTTATTTCTGCTTTTGTAGTAAGTGTTATTGTGCAATTCAAAAGCATAGTAACTACGAGCTCTAAAGCAATGATATCTGATTACCCAAATACATTCGGCAAACCCACAGTTTTATTTACTATATATTTTATTGGTATAGGTGGTTACCTCGTAGTTAGGTACATTTTAGAAAGAATGCCAGACAAAAAAGAAGAAAACTAATTACCACCTCAGGCTGGATTTGAGTTTTTCCATGCCGCTTTTACTCACTGGCACTTTATCGCCACACTCCATTATGGCTACATGGCTGTCTTTTTCGTAGGGCTCTATTCTTAGTATTTGCCGTACCGGAACAAGGTATGATCTGTGCACTCTTATAAACTGCTTGGGGTCAAGGCTTTTTTCGGTACCTGTTAATGTGCTCTTTTTTAAGAACTGTCCCGTCTCAGTATGTATTTTTATATAGTCGTCATTGGCTTCTATATATTGTATCTCATCAGCCGGAATAATACGTATCATGCCATTATCTTTCACTACAATTCTATGCTGATATCCACCATAAATATTCTCTTCGGCTAGTTTTTTGACACTATTTGAAACTTTTTCTGTTTGAATCAGGAATTTTTCAATTGCCTTGTTGAATCGGTCTTTCGTAACAGGCTTTAATAAATAGTCTACAGCATGTGCATCAAACGCTTTCATTGCATATTCATCAAACGCGGTTGTGAATATTACTGATGGGGTGTCGTCAAGTAGCTCCAGCATTTCAAAGCCACTTAATTTCGGCATTTGTATATCCAGAAAAATAAGATCGGGCTTGTGTTGTTGTATAGCTTTGAAACCATCAAACCCATCACTGCATTCTGCTACGATCTCTAATTGACCATTCTTAGTTATGAAGTTAGCCAGCAGTTGTCTTGCCAATTGTTCATCATCAATTATTGCAACCTTATACATGTTCTTGAGGTATTTTTAGAATGGTAGTGAATTGATCCTCTTTGCTGATGAGTTCTAATAGGTCGTTTCGTGCATATAGTAAATATAACCTACGTTGTATGCCTTTTATGCCAAAACCTGTTCCTTTAGGAGTACCTGATGTTTTATTATAAGGATTGGTAATAATAAATTGTAGCATGTCAGGAGTAGAATCAATGTCTATCTGTATACTTACTTCTCCCGTATTACCATACAGCCCAAACTTTACTGCATTTTCAAGTATAGGTTGCAGCAGAAAAGGAGGCATTGTAACATTATCCTGAGCATTATTGTTCAATACAATATGTAGTCTGTCTCCAAATCTTGTCGCTTCTATAGACAAGTAATTTTTCAGGTAATCAAGTTCTTCTTTCAAAGGAATGTTCTCTTCCCCTTCACGTTTTACTGAGTTGCGTAAGAAGTCAGACAATCTGCCTACCATTTCCTGAGCTTTATCCGGGTCAGTGATCGTGAGCGCACTAATTGAATTAAGACTATTGTATAAAAAATGAGGTTGTAACTGCTGTCTTAGTTTAAATAGCTCTGCTTCTTTCAGTAGCGCATTTGTATCAGCTTGCTGTCTGAATTGCTCCTCACGTGTATATATGTTCTGGTTTAAAGAAGTATAGGTAGCGATCCAGCTGAATATTTGCCATGTTATTATATACCTTATAGGTAAGGACTTACTCAGAAATGTTAGGTATTCTATTTGTCCGTTTTGTATTGCCCACTGAATGATAAGATTAGTGAGAGATACTGCTGCTACAGCAAAGACAATTGCCATTAACAGGCTGTAAAGCAGAACGCCTGTGCGAGTAGGGTAAATATTTATACTTTTTATAAGTCCCCATGTGCACAGTGCTATTATCGATACTGATATAGCACTGTCGTATACTGCATTATCTGCCGATACTCCATATCCCTTTTGCAGAACAATAAACCATCCGACTGCTACCGTTACCCCTAGTAACGGCAAAAGCCAGACCATATTTTTATTGCTTATCGCCAATTGCTATGATGCTTTATTTTCCCATATAGGTGATGCAATGGGTGTCACATCTACTATAGATGAATTTAACAAGCTGCCATGACCCAGTGCTAACTCTTTTACATCCTTTATAGCAGTTAGCTCCCATGATATTGCTCTGCCATGCCTGTCCGTAAAGTTTGTTGCTTCCTGACTGGCTATGGCTTTTGTAGCTTCTATTGCCTGTTGTTCACTTTCAGCATAAATTAGTCGCCATTGCTCATCATATTGACCTGTAAATGCTCCATTGCATTTTATGGAAAAGATGATCTGTGATGCGTATGTTTTCATATATCCAGCCTTATTTAGTATGATTTGATCTCTACACTACCAATTGTACAGCTACCTGTAAGTACCAATGTGACTTTCTTTTCAACAGTGCCTGGTGCAGTATACACAGCCCTGTTGTCTTCTACACTACCCATAGAAGTAGATACTTCATTCTTAATTTCCCAGTGAGATGGTACGATCAGTTCAACACCACCGAAACTAACGTTCAGATTGATGGTAAGAATACCATCTTTCGTGTCTGCATTCATCAAGTTTACTTCAGTGCCACCGAAAGTGGTAGAAATTCTTCCTCCTTTAAAGTCTTTTGATGTTACAACTTCTTTGTGCCCACCGAATGTGACATCAATATTTAAGGTACTGTCTCCGTTTGTCACTGTTCTCATGTTGTTTTCACAACGGTTAGACCAGTTCTTTTTTTTTGAGGGGTTGAGGATTATAATAATACCTAGTAGTATAAGTGCTGCAGGAACTGCTAAAGCAGTAGAGCTTACACCCCATATTGTGAACACCGGGATAAGGTGAACAGTACCGATTACCAATAATATCCAGGAAGCATTATTACGGAATTTGCTTTTCAGCCCTATGCCTATACCAACTGCTATCAACGCCCAAGGCCACATATCATGCCAACTGAAATCAAAAACATCCAGCCTGCGTAACATTAAAAAGCTACCCACCAATAGCAAGACCAACCCTAGCCACCTCTTGTCTCCACCATGCTTGCCTCTGCGTCTTGTTTTGTTCCTTAGACCTGGCCTTTTGTATTCATAACTATATTTATAGTCACTCATAATAAAATCATTTTCTACAATACAAAAGTAATAAGCCTTAATGACTGACTTAAATCATATTAGGTAGGAGAAATAATATTATCGGTTAATGCCTTAAAAAAGTCGGTAAACAGGTTAGTTAAGCTTAGGCGGTTGCCAGTTTAACTTAGGGAAGACCTTTTTTCTCAAGACAAAGAACTGCCAGACAACACTTTTGGGCATACGCCCTGCATTATTTCTATGGGTTATGTTCTTTTTTGCTGCTTTACGTCTGCCTAACCACTTACCAATGCTCCCATAGAAGTGAAAATGTGCTTTTAAAATGGTAACTGTACCCTTAATGTCGCCCGTTAGTAGTAGCCTTAGCCCGGCTATTCCATCTAGTACTAGCCTTAATGGGAATAACCACAATAACCTTGCAGTAGTTTCATTCTTGATAAGTAAGACCAGATTATTTCTGAAGTTATAATATAGCTTTTGCGGACTTCCATAGCTTATAACACTTCCGCCGACATGGTACACCAGTGATTGGCCGATATATCCTATTTTATAACCTGCATTTTTCAACCTCCAACATAGGTCTACTTCTTCCATGTGTGCGTACAGGTCGTTATCAAGCCCGCCAACTTTATGATACAGGTCGGCACGCACCATAAAACAGCCTCCGGATGCCCAGAACACCTCTATATCGTCGTTATATTGGCCATTATCTTTCTCAAGCTCAGTAAATATCCTGCCCCTGCAAAACAGGTAGCCATATTTATCCATGAAACCACCGCCTGCCCCTGCATACTCAAAATATTCCCTATCTCTCCAGTACCTGATCTTAGGTTGGCATGCTGCTAAGCCCGGGTAGTTTTGCATTGCCTGAAGTAAAGGAGGAAACCATCCTGCAGTGACCTCAAAATCTGCACTTAATAATATGTAATATTTTGCCTGTGTCTGCTTCAGGGCTTCGGCGTACCCGTTTGAAAACCCCCTGTTAATAGGTATGTGTAGTGTTTTTACACTCGGGTAGTTTTTCTGTATATATTCAAGAGTGTCGTCTGTTGAAGCGTTATCAGCTAAAATAACGTCATAACCTGTGGTTGCTTCTTCAACTATTTTAGGTAGAAACTCATCATGCCACTTTTTGCCGTTATAACTGAGTATCACAACGGCTGTATCGTGGTCGCAAACGATCATTATCCTGGTAAGGGATTATTTATAAGACGGGTTGTACTTGGTATTATCAGGAACTTCCACATCTTTGTTGGCATCAAAATGGTGCTCATATAAGTTGTAGCAACCTGACCACGCAAAAATGAAAAAACCAAAAAAGAATAGTAAAAATAGAAAACGAGACTTTGAGGGTTTGTTCAACTCAATGTCTGCCGGGTTGTCTAAAAGCTGATCTTCGTTATTGTTTTGCATATCCATTTATAGCAAAATTTGCGTGAACAAAAATAGTGGATATTCCGTCAAAATCATAATATTTTTATCCGCTCTTCGTTGTAGCTTCATATCTCATGCGTCAATATGTCAATTGGAAAACTTATTTAATATTAATAGCATTAGCTATTGTTGCAACGTCTATTGTATACACTAACAGGTTAGCATCAAAACTGGCCATGCAGGAGCGCAATAAAATGGAGCAGGTAGTAAACGCCATTAAATTGATGAGCGACCCTAACAGCTCAGGACATGATCTCACTTTTGCAGCGTCAATTGCATCAGGAAATACCACTATACCCTTTATTGTCGTTGATGATTCAGGACGTATTACACAGTATAACAATGTAGATACTATAAAGATCAAGAATAACGACCGGTATTTAGAAGAACGTTTGGCAGAATTTAAGGCCATGCACCCTGCTATAAATGTAGAATTAGGATACGGTTTAGGTAATAATTATGTGTATCATGGAGAGTCTTATTTGTTGACTCAATTAAGATATTTCCCATACATACAATTAGCTATCATCATAGTTTTTCTTGTTGTAGTATTGATTGCATTGAGTTCGGCACATAGGTCTATACAGAATCAGGTGTGGGTGGGACTTTCAAAAGAAACTGCCCATCAATTAGGTACACCACTTACCTCAATAGAAGGTTGGTTGGAGCTTCTAAAAGAAGATCATGATAACGAAATGGCTTTAACTGAGATGCAAAATGATCTTGACAGGTTGAAACTAGTTGCAGACAGGTTTGGCAAAGTCGGGAGTGCACCAACACTGAAAGAAGAAAACCTAGTAGACCGCCTGAGAGGTATGGTGGATTATATGCAAAAAAGGGCACCGCTAAAAGTAAGTATATCGTTAGTGAATCACCAGGATGTAGTTAATGCAAATATCAGTGCATCGTTATTTGATTGGGTAGTTGAGAACCTGATGAGAAATGCACTGGATGCGATGGAAGGTAATGGTGATATTAATGTTAAGATTGAAGATGCACAGCAAGAGGTTTTTATAGATATATCTGATACGGGAAAAGGTATACCCAGACATCAACTTAAAAAGATATTCAAGCCCGGGTTTACAACGAAGAAACGGGGATGGGGGTTAGGTTTATCCCTTTCAAAGCGTATTATAGAACAGTATCACAAAGGAACATTAACAGTTAAGAACTCTGAAGTAGGAAAAGGTACAACCTTTCGCATTACCTTAAGAAGGTGACCTATTTATCTTTTACAGTTTTTCATTTTGCATTACCTTTGCAATCCTTAATTGCTGCGGCGGTGTTGAAACTGGTAGACAAGCAACGTTGAGGTCGTTGTGTCCGCAAGGACGTGGGAGTTCGAATCTCCTCTGCCGCACAGACAAGGTTGCCATATGGCAACCTTTATTATTTTACTTTATTTGCAAATACAGCTCTAACCTTATCAACCTTGGGTTTAATCACAAATACACAATACCCTTGTTGTGAATTATTGTTGTAGTAATTCTGATGGAGTTCTTCTGCTTCGTAAAAAGTATCATACTTGGTTATCTCCGTTACTACTGGATTGCCAAAAGCGTTTTCCTCATTTAATTTCTTCTTATAAGATTCTGCTTTTTCTCTTTGATCATCATTATGATAAAATATAGCAGACCTGTATTGCGTACCCACATCATTACCTTGCCTGTTGAGTGTAGTAGGGTCATGAGCTACCCAAAATGCTTCTAATAGCTCATCGTAACTGATCAAATCTGAGTTGTAATATATATTAGCTGCCTCAGCATGACCTGTCTCCCCTGAGCATACCTCTTTGTATGTAGGGTTTTCTTTATGCCCCCCTATATACCCTGACACTACTTTCTCTACTCCCTTTAGTTGTTGAAATACAGCTTCTATACACCAAAAACATCCTCCTGCAAAAGTTGCCACTTCAATTTTACTCATGTGTAAAATATTTCTATAAAGGTAAGTGTTGAAAACTGTAGAATATATCAGTCTTTATTAAGCACCGATAAGCACTTATAAAACATGAGGGAATAAAAAATATTACCAAATTGTAAAATTCTTTTTTGAAAGTCTTTCAGCTTATATAATTTTGCGCCCGGAGAGATGGCAGAGTGGTCGAATGCGGCGGTCTTGAAAACCGTTGTCTGTAACAGGACCGGGGGTTCGAATCCCTCTCTCTCCGCTGAAGTTATAAACGCTTGTAATCATTAGGGTTACAAGCGTTTTTTAGTATATGCAAATCTCTTTGAGCCTTTCCGCAGAGAATATAGTTCTGATTTCAATGTGTTGGTTGTACGATACAATTATATGTGCCTTAAAAAAGACATTCACTGTTTAGGTTAAATATACCATGCGGCCTATTGTATAATTGAGATTAGGGTTGTAATGACTCTTTAAGCATCCCGCCTATGCATTGACTTTTTTACTCCAAATGTAAACTTCACATAACAAGACGCTTAGGGATTTTTACTATTTTGTATGCGCAGCCCTTATATAGCTATTATGCGTTATTTGTTCCCTGTGCTTTTGGTGCTATGTCCATTTATCAATGGAAACGCACAAACTGTACAAGAAAAGCTTGATTCACTTACCTCAGCATTATCTGGTATTACAGAAGACAGTAACAAAGTGTTATTGCTTTGCGATATCAGCGCCAATTATTACAATATTGAACTTGATAGTAGCATTGCCTATGGCAAGAGAGCGTTAAATCTGGCTAATAATATCGCATTTACGCGTGGCATGGCTGTGGCAAACAAAGCTATTGGCAGATGTTATGCATTGAAAGGTGATCATGCTGAAGCATTGCAATATCTGAACACCGCTTTGGATAGAGCCAGAGAAATAAAAGACCACAACATTGAAGGTGCAGTACTCACATCATTAGGTAGTATATATACGCGGCGCGGAGACATGGTAAGCGATCCGGGAAAAGATTTTAATAAAGCCATGGAATATTATCAACAGGCAGCAAATGCATACGAGCTTGCAGGTAAAAGCACATCTCAAGTATTGCACTCTATAGGTAATCTGCTTTTAAATATGACTGAAATAAACGGCATGACTGAGCAGGAGCAAATGGAAAAGGTAGAGCAGGCATTAACAGTATTTAGAAAAGCGATAAAACAAGAAGAAGCAAAAGAGGAACCCACAAGTTTGCTTGCTAAGTTGCATGGTACAGTAGGCAATGTTTATTGCATGCTTGGAAACTATCCTGAAGGGTTGAAAGAACTTAACTATGCACTTGAGGTGCAGTTAAAAAAAGGCAATGAAAAAAGTGCTTCATTTACGCTAAATAATATTGGTTACACCTATTACCAGGCAGCTTTGAGCAACTGCAAAAACTGCCCTGACAGTATCAGAAATAAAAATATAGCCTTGCCCAAGGTGTTGAAATACATGAGACAATCACAAGAAATTGCTGAGAGGTTTCAGAACAAACGCCTTTTAGAGCACGTGTACAAAAACATAGCTGATGTATATGAAGATATGGGCAACTATAAATTGTCTAAAGAATATTATGTGAAGCATGTTGCGATTGGTGATACATTGAGAAGTTTCTCAGAAGAAAAGAAGTTTGCCAAGGTAGAAGCAGAATATGCCGTAAAGAAAAAAACAGATTCCCTGAAGTTTGCCAATACCATTAAAGACAAAGAGATATCGAAAAGAAAAACAGAACGTAACGGCACCATAGCTGTACTGGCGCTAGTTGGGTTTAGCGGTATATTATTGGTCAACAGACAGAATATAAAACGTAAAAAACTGAAAGCTGAGAAAGAATTGGCAGATACCAACCTCGCGCTTGCAGACAGCAAACTCAAAAAAGCGCAGGACCGATTGAACGACTTCACCAAAAACCTGCGGGAGAAGAACCAACTGATAGAGAATTTTTCTGCCGAGATAGAAAGGCTACAGGCGCTGCCTTGCAGCAATGAGCTGCCCGATACCAGAGAGAACCTTGTAAAACTGCAAAACTCCATCATACTGACAGAAGAACAGTGGGATGATTTTAAAGACACTTTCGAAGAAGTACACTCAGGTTTTCTTAATCGAATGAGAGAAAAAATGCCTGATCTCACTCCGGCTGAAACCCGCTTTATGGCACTCACCAAACTCAGGCTGACCAACAAAGAGATGGCAGGCATGCTGGGCGTAGGCGATGCCGCAGTACGCAACTACAAATACCGACTCCTCAAAAAACTTGACCTCCCCGCAGATCGCGACATCAACGAGGTGGTGGATGCCATCTGATATATTGTGGCCTTCACCTACCCACTCCAGGGTAGCGGGCTATCAAACTGTCTGAAAAACATTTTTACCTCCCTGTTAGCAAGCAAAGGAAAACCCTCTCCTTGGGAGAGGGCAGGGAGAGGCCTCATTATCAATTACTTAAATCATTGTGACGGCGTTGTGACGCCGTTTTTTTGCATTCAGCCTATGCTGCGGTACATCTTTGTGCCATGAACACAAAAAGGACAAGAAAGCTCCCACTATGGTGGGCATATGCAACGGTACTAATGCTTTGTATGATGCTGATCGTTTTCGCGTGGTTGTACTACAGCTACAAGATCCAGTTGCTGGACAGAGGGGTAGAGATAGCAAATAATTACAGAACGAATATTTAAACCATATATAAACATGGTAGCAGTCTGCCGGGCTGTGGCCGCAAAAAACAACCACATGCAACTAAAAAAACAAATTTTCATTCTCTGCACAATAGTATTTCTACTTGCGGGGATCAGTGCAAATGCACAATGGTCTGCAGTAGGCAGTGCAGGGTTTTCTGCAGGTGCGATCCATCTACATTCCACAGCATTTGACAGTAATGACACCGCTTATATTGCGTATCGTGACGAAGCCAACAGCAGTAAAGCTACTGTAATGAAGTACAATGGCAGTAGCTGGGTAATTGTTGGGAGTGCCGGATTTACAAGTAGCTCGGCAAATAATCCTTCGCTGGCTTTCAACAGCAATGATACAGCTTATTTAGCTTATCGTGATGGCTCATTATCTGATAAAGCCACTGTAGTGAAATACAATGGTAGTAGTTGGGTAACTGTTGGCAGTGCGGGTTTTTCTTCTAATGTTGCTCACTATGTTCGTTTGGCATTCGATAGTAATGATACGCCATATGTCGCCTATCATGATGACGGAAATTCCAGTAAGGCGACTGTAATGAAGTATAATGGTAGTAGTTGGGTGAATGTGGGTAGTGCAGGTTTTTCTGCAGGAGGAGCACGTTTTATTGATTTTGCTATAGACGGGAATGATGTTCCACATGTTGTTTATCATGATGATGGTACTTTCAGTAGAGCAACTGTTATGAAATTTAATGGCAGCAGTTGGGTGAATGTTGGTAGCGCGGGGTTTTCTGCAGGAACTGCAGACTTTACAGAATTAGCTTTTGACAGTAATGATACACCCTATGTAACATATAGAGATGGAGGCAACAGCAATAAAGTTACGGTGATGAAGTTTAACGGCAGTAGCTGGGTGAATGTTGGCAGCGCAGGATTTTCCACAGGTGTAGTCAACCGGCCCGATATTGCTTTTGACAAGAATGACACAGCTTTTATTGTTTATCGTGATGATGGCAACAGTAGTAAGGCTACAGTAAAAAAATTCAATGGCAGTAGTTGGGTAACAGTAGGTACGGTTGGTTTTTCCGCAGGTACTGCAAATTATCCTACCATAGTATTTAATAGTAAAAATAGCCCTCATGTAACTTATCGTGATGATGCCAACAGCATGAAAGCTACAATACAAGCCTATCCTGCTGCTCTCAATACATGGAATGGTAGTACATGGAGTGGCGGAACGCCTGACTCTACAGATGATGTGGCGATTGGCTCAACCACTACACCTACAACATTCACTTGTAACGACCTGACGATTAACAGCGGCTTTGCCTTAAATACAGGCACAAATGAAGCAATAACAATTCATGGAGATCTAAGCAATGAAGGTAGTGGTGTAACGGGTCAGGGTACACTTACTTTTACCAAGAGTGGTACAGCGTCCATCAGTGGAGATACTGTAGAACATGAAGGAACAGTAATAGTTGAGAGCGGTTGTACACTTACTACAAACAGCTTATTAAAGTTAACTTCAGATGCTAGCAATACAGGTAGGATAGGTGAGAGTAATGGTACTATCAGTGGTAATGTTTATGTACAACGTTATATGCCGGGTAAAAGGTGCTTCCGTTTTTACGGGCATCCGTTTAGCTCTTCTATAGCACTTTCTCAACTTACAGATGAGGTTGATATTACAGGTAATGGTGGTGCAACCAATGGGTTTACCAATTCAGGCAGTAATAATCCATCTGCCTTTTATTTTGATGTGGACTCTGCAGATAATAGCACGGGAGTTAATCCCGGTTGGCAGCCATTTACTTCCGCCACCAGTGCAGATTGGGATCAGTACGAGCTTTTACGCTTATTGGTACGCGGTGCCAAGGGAGAAGGTTTAACGGGAGGCAGCTACACTCCAAGCGCGGCCACCTTCGAAGCTGTGGGGCCTGTGAACCAGGGCACACAGGTCATCACGCTGACCAAAGGCAGCAACTCAGAATTTGTAGCCTGTGGCAACCCCTTCCCGAGTCCTGTAGAAATGGATAAGGTCGCCAGAGGTAGTAACGTAGGGGCTAACTATTACGCATGGGATGCTACCAGTGGTGCGTCTGGTGCATATGTTACCAATGCATGGACATTACCTTATGACCTTCCTGCTTACGCAGCCTTCTTTACTACCATATCAGCCAATAGCAATAACACCCTCACCTTTGAAGAAGCAGATAAAGCTGGTACAGGAGCAAGCTTATTTAAAACCACTGCCCCTAAAGGTTGGGTAGAACTGACCATCCATGACACAACTACCAAATGGGACAGGCTGCTCATTAACCTGAACGATAACGGGATGGAAGTAGAAGATAAACTGGACGGTAAGAAACTCTACAATCCAGGACTGGACTTCTTCACGCTTTCTAAAGATTATATGCGCCTGGCTGTAGATGTTCGTCCCTATGATGATGGTAACAGCATACTATTGGGATTAACAGCATACAACAGGTACAACAAGTATGTGATCAAAGCAGGTATGTTTGATATCCCTGCAGGAACTAAACTATTTCTGCACGATAAGTACCTAAACACAAAACAGGAGATAACAGCAGGATATGAATATTGGTTTGACGTAACGGCAGATAGTAACACACAAGGCATTAACCGTTTTGAGATAAACATGGTGGGCAAGCCAACAACGAGCATCACTAATGTGAATGATAAAAACTCTGCTATACAACTGATCCCTAACCCTGCATACAACCAGGTAAAAGTATCGTTCAAAGCAGTGGAAGGAACTGCGAACCTTACAGTCACAAATGTAACAGGGCAGGTAGTACACACACAGGAAGTAATAACAGGTATAGGAAGTGTAAACCTCTCACTTACCAATATACCTGCAGGCATGTACATAGTAGAACTTGAGGGAGACAATGCAACATTCACTCAAAAACTAATTAAAGAATAAACCCTTTAAAAACATCAATTATGCGTACTAATAAAAAAACAACGATAATACTTCTGCTTATATCTGCTTTATGTTTCATTACCGTGATAGCTACAGCACAAGGCCCCGGTTTTGATGATGATGTGATGGACACACCAATAGATGGTGGGGCAACTATTATGTTGGCAGTGGCGGCAGGTTATGGCTATAAAAAGTTAAAAGATGCACGTAATAAAAAACATGGGTAATAGAACGAGCAACAAAACAGCAGTACGATTCGTATTGCTGTTTTTACTTGCTTATGGTTTTCTGTATACAATAAATTACGCGCTGACAGGAATATTACAACCCGGTGGTGTTTACTCATTATGGTTGGATGATCATCTGGATTATATAACGGCTTTCAGAGCGTTTTTACTCAGCTGCACTGCAACTACTATTGATTTTTTCGGCTATGATACTTTTTTAAAAGGTGATACTTTATTTGTAAAAGATGGGCATAGCATACGTATAATCTATTCATGTATCGGTATCAATATACTCTGTGTGTGGTGGGCGTTCGTGATAGCATTGCCCATACATATAAAAAGGAAAGCTTTTCATTTTATTGTAGGTACTATTGGACTGATAGCTTTAAATATTACAAGGCTATGTATGCTGACCATGTCTTCAAAAGATCATTCACTAGGACAATTAGTTGTAGATCACCACACAATTTATAATTGTGTAGTGTATGGTCTGATATTAATAGCCATCCAACAAGTAATTGATCGACAACTGTCACCATAATACTTATAGTGTCGTTATTGTTATCAGCTCTTTTTTACCAGAGAGTCATTCTGTAGTGGTTAGATGAAGAATTCTTTAATGATACTTGAAATACCAGAAGATTAGGTTCCGGAGTTTCTCCGCATCTTGAAATAATTGCCTCGAATGTAAAGGGCTTTTTTTGTATAAATTGCACCCTTATGAAATTAAGAAGTTTAAATCTGGTTTTTCTTTCATTTGTTTTTGTTGCTTGTGGTAATGAGCCAATTGAAAACGATAATAAAGAAGAAGAAGAAAAAATAATACAACAGTCATCGTTGAAAGATGCTCTAGATGCACATAAGAGTAGGTTCAAGCGTAACCCCGATACTGCTAAAAAAGCTGCTTATGCACGTGGTATACAAGAAGTAGCTGAAAGTGGTATATATGATCACGCAAAAAATGTTGGTGATAACGCTCCTGATTTTGAACTGAAAAATGCTTCGGGCAAAAAAGTAAGTTTATACGAATTATTGAAGAATGGCCCTGTAGTTCTAACATGGTATCGTGGAGGCTGGTGCCCCTACTGCAACATTACATTGTCTGCATTACAACAACGTTTGGCTGATTTTAAAGCGGTAGGAGCAACTTTAGTTGCATTAACACCTGAGCTGCCTGACAGCTCACTAAGTACAAAAGAAAGGAATGAGTTAGAGTTTGAGGTACTTTCTGATACGGATAATAAGGTTGCTAAAGAGTATGGCATAGTGTTTAGTCTAAACAATAAAGTAGCCGAATATTACAATAACGGCTTTGGCCTGGCTAATTATAATGGTAATACTAATAATGAACTACCGCTTGCTGCAACATATGTGATAGATACGCATGGCGTGATCAGATATGCATTCCTGGATGCTGATTATACAAATCGTGCTGAACCGGATTCTTTACTCAGAGAGGTGAAGGCTCTTAAGTAATTATATATTAATTGCAGTAACGAAACAGGCAAGTATAGAGATAAAAAGGATAACTTTCTGAGCTATATCTTTCTTGATAATAGCTTTTCTGTAAGATGCTTGAGCTGCTGAACTTTGTGATAATGTGATTGCTTGCATGACTGTGTGTTTCTTGTGTGTTGTGTTTTGAAAATGTGTTTTTATTTTTTGTCTTGAAACGCTTTTGTTTTGTTTTGTGTGTTTGTTTGTCCCGTTGACAATACAAAGGTGCAACAAGAACAGGCCTGTTTCCAAAAAAACGTTAATAGTTAACGCTTGATTTGTAATCAGTTAACAAGCACTTTGTTAACTATTAACCGATTATTAAGAAATATTGAATTCTTTTATTAGAATTTGAAGTTATATGTAATACTTGGCAGTATTGGGAAAATAGAAACTTGCTTTACAGAGGCTTCTATGCCTTGGGTAACATTTCCCCTTGTATCAACGTACAAGAAGTAAGGATTCTGCCTGCTATATACATTGTATACAGAGAATGCCCAACTGCTTCGCCATCTCTTATTTTTTCTGATCTGTTTTTGTGGTGTAAGTACTGCCGAAAGGTCTAGTCTGTGATAAGGAAAAAGCCTGTACGCGTTTAACTCGCTGTATTCGGGTACAATGGTCTGATCAATAAAGTAATAGTTTGTTGGTAGTGTTATGGCATTACCCGAACCATATACAAATATGGCTGAGACTGTCCATTTTTTATTCATTTCATAAGATGCGACAATAGACAGGTCGTGTCTTCTGTCATATTTAGCAGGGTAGGGGTTGCCTTTATTAAGATCAGGGAAGGTCCTGTATGTCCATGAGAGTGTATAGCCTATCCAGCCTGTGAATTTACCTTTAGTCTTATTGATGAAAAATTCTACCCCATATGATTCTCCTGTTCCGAAAACAAAGTCTAACTCAGGGTCTTGTATAGTGTTAGGTACATATCCCTGACGATATTCTACCTGGTTTTGCATGTCCTTGTAGTATACTTCAACAGATGTTTCAAGGGCATCGTCTAAGAAATTTTTGAAGTAGCCTATAGAGTATTGCCATGCTTGTTGCGGCTGTACTATCAGTGTGCTCGGTACCCAAAGGTCTGTTGGTAGTGTGCTACCGTTATTAGAAACGAGGTGAATGTACTGATACGCTTTAGCCGCACTGGCTTTTATTGATGAACTACTGTTAAGTTCAAAGCGTAAGTTCAATCTTGGTTCCCAACCACCATATGTCTTAACTGTTTCGCCCTTAGTATAAGTAGTGCTGTCTGTACGTTTCCCATTAAGGTCAGTCTCATAAACACTATATGGCCCTGACTGAGCAAACCATGAATACCTGATACCAGCATTTATTTTTAACCATTTAGTAGGCTCGAATTCATCTAATATATATGCCCCGCCTTCATGAGCGTATTTAATGAGTGCATTATTAGGTTCCAGCTCTACTTCGCCTGCGGTACCTGATACCTGGTTAGGGATAAATTTATGGTATGTGTATGCAATGCCCGTTTTGAATTTATGATTAAAGGTTGAATAATAATCAAGATCGATCTTGCCATTCCAGTCGCGCACACCTGATGATAGTTTGAATTCTACATCTCCTTGCTTAGCACCAAATGAGAACTGGTAGTCATTATACACAGCTGTTGTATTCAGAAACAGCTTGTTGTTGAACAGGTGGTTCCAGCGAAGTGTAGCAGTTGAGTTGCCCCAAGGAATATCTGCATTGAAAGTACCAGACTCATTCCCGAATCTGAATTGGTCTCTGCCGAAGTAGCCGCTAAGGTAAATCCTGTCTTTATCGGTTATTTTATAATTAGCTTTCAGATTGGCATCGTAGAAGAAGTATCCTGAATTTGCCAATGTGCCGGATGCAAAAGGTTTTATTAGTACATCAATATATGTTCTCCTTCCAGACAACATAAAGGATCCCTTTTCTTTTTTTATAGGTCCTTCCAGAGTCAACCTTGATGCTATTAAACCTATCCCTCCTTCTGCATGAAACTCCTTCATATTCCCTTCTTTCATGGATACATCTACGACAGAAGAGAGTCGTCCGCCATAGTTCGCAGGCATGCCGCCTTTTATAAGCGTTACATTATTTAAAGCATCAGTATTGAATACAGAAAAGAACCCGAATAGATGTCCAGTATTGTAAACTACAGCATCATCTAATAATATGAGGTTTTGGTCAGGGCCGCCACCTCGTACATAAAACCCGGCATTGCCCTCACCTGCAGACTGTACACCGGGCATAAGTTGTAGTGTTTTAAGAATATCAGTCTCTCCGAATATAACGGGTAATTGCTTGATCTTTTGTGCTGATATGCTGATCGTTCCCATTTGTGTGCCAGATACATTCTTGTCTCTCCTTTCAGAAGTTATTTCAACTTCTTTCAGCACATTTTCTGCTTCAAGACCAATATCCATAACTATATCATCAGTTATGTTGACCTGTTTAGTTTGTGTATTATAACCGATATATGAGTATATGACGTTATAACTACCCGCAGGAACAGAAATTGAGTAGAACCCATAGTTATTGCTTTGAGTGCCAATACCTAATTCTTTTACATAAATTGTAGCTGCAATAAGTGCTTCACTACTTCCCGAGTCTCGTAAATAACCACTTAAAGTCACTTTTTTCTGTGCGTGGCTTTGTATAGGAAGAAGTAATATAATTGATGATAGTAGTAGTAACTGAAAGAAATAGTTTTTCATATTGGTTCAATATGGTCAGGAACACAACCCAAATATGCGTCAAATGTTCGATGTAACATGCATAAAGGCTATAATATTTGACAAAAAGCAATAAAGAACTGTCTGAATACATATAGGTTGTAACTTTGCCGCCTCATGTTAATATCGTTACAAAATATTTCATTCTCATTTGGTGCCCGACCGATTTTGAAAAATGCCAATTGGCAAATAGATACAGGCCAACGTATTGGTCTTGTGGGGAGTAATGGTGCAGGTAAATCAACCCTGCTCAGGTTGATGACTAGAGAATACACTATTGATAGTGGAACTATCAATAAACCAAAAGATGTAAGTATAGGTTTCTTTAATCAGGATCTGTTAAGCTTTTCAACAAATAACTCTATTCTATGGGTAGCCATGCAAGCATTTGAGAGAGCGCATGAATTAGAGCAAGAGATGCAGGCTATTTTGAAACAACTCGACTCAAAACCGGAAGATCCTGAGTTGTTAGACAGGTATAGTCATGTTTTACATGATTTTGAGATAGCTGGTGGGTATGAGATGGAGCATAAGGCTGCTGAGGTTTTAGAAGGTTTAGGGTTCACTACTGATGATCTGCAGAGACCATATAGTGAATTCAGTGGAGGATGGAGAATGCGTGTGCTGTTGGCTAAAATGATGCTACAAGCTCCTGAGTTACTATTACTTGATGAGCCTACTAACCACCTAGACCTGCCTTCAATAGAGTGGCTGGAACGCTATTTACAAGGTTACCCTGGTAGTGTTGTAATAGTATCACACGATAGGTACTTCCTGGATAGAATGGTTACGAAAATAGTAGAGGTATGGCAACAAGAGTTGCACCAGTATAGTGGCAATTATAGCTTTTACGAGCAAGAGAAGGTAGAACGTATGGAGCTACAACAACGAGCCTTCGAGAACCAACAGGATTATATTCGACAACAAGAACGATTTATTGAACGTTTCCGCGCTAAAGCTACCAAAGCGGCACAGGCACAGAGTGCGCTGAAAAAGCTGGAAAAACTGGACAGGATAGAGGCCCCTGATGCATCAATTCCTACGATGAACATAAACTTTGATGTTGCGGTCCAGCCGGGTAAGATAATATGTACTCTAAAAGATATTCATAAGCAATATGGCCAGAATGTAATACTAGACCATGCAAATGCTGAGATAAACAGGGGGGACAAAATAGCATTGATTGGAGCGAATGGTAAGGGTAAATCTACCTTGCTCAGAATAATTGCAGGCAGGGAAAGCTTTGAAGGAGAGCGTAAGGGCGGACATAATGTAGAAGAGTGTTTTTATGCACAACACCAGCTTGAAGCATTAGATGTGAGCCAGGAGATACTGGAAGAAATGAACAATGCCGGTACCGGAAAAACTGAACTTGAGTTAAGGCAGTTGCTTGGTTGCTTCTTGTTCAGTGGAGATGATGTGTTTAAAAAGATAAAAGTTTTGTCAGGTGGAGAAAAGGCAAGAGTAGCTTTAGCTAAAACTATTGCCATGAAAGGTAATTTTCTGATGCTGGATGAACCCACTAACCACTTGGATATGCAATCGGTAGAAATGTTGGTAGAGGCATTGAATAAGTATCAAGGCACCTATATACTTGTTTCTCACGACAGGTATTTTATCAGTAAAACAGCTAATAAAATATGGAGCATAGAGGAGGGGAAGATAAAAGAATTTATAGGTAGCTATGATGAGTGGGTAGTATATGAAGAAGAGCGTAAAAAGCGATTAGAACAAAAACAAGCCCCTGTAGAAGTACAAGAGGTTCCTACTAAGAAAAAGGAGCCTCAGGTAAATAATAACAACTCTGAACTGAAACAACTGCAGAAAGATTATAAGAAAAAACAGAATGAGTTTCAGAAAGTAGAACAAGAGTTGAACAAACTCAATGATCAAAAAATAAAACTTGAAGCACAATTGGCTGATCCTGAATTTTATGCTGACAAAGACAAGTTTATAAAGGTTGATGAGGAATACAGACAACTTAATGGTAAAGTTGATGAGTTGACAATTAAATATGATGCTCTGTTTGAAGAAATGTTAGAGTTGGAAGAACAGCTTAATTAATAGCATTGCATTTATAATACTGCTTTAGTAATTTAATATTTCAAATTATTCTTATGCCTTCATTCGATATTGTAAGCAAAGTAGATGCTCAAGATCTTGACAATGCTATTAATGTAGCTAATAAAGAGATAAGTAACAGATATGATTTTAAAGGCTCACAAATCAATGTGGAGCTAAATAAAAAAGAAATGGTAGTTACAATAGAAGTGGAGAATGATATGCAGTTGAAGCAGGTTGAGGATATTGTGATCACAAAGGCCATGCGGCAGGGTATAGATGCAAACAGTTTTGATAGAAGCAAAGAGGCCGGGGCTTCAGGAAAATTGTTGAAAAAGACAATGCCGGTAAAGAATGGAATAGACAGGGAATATGCAAAGAAGATCGTAAAGCTCATAAAGGACAGTAAACTTAAAGTAACACCGGCAGTACAAGACGATACGGTAAGGGTTACAGGTAAAAAAATAGATGACTTACAGAGCGTAATTCAACTTTGCAAGTCATCCAATTTGGATATCCCTTTACAGTTTGTAAATATGAAATCTTAGAAACGACTATCGTCTTGTGAGAAAGGTTTTTGAATTTTATCTTTCTCAGATATTATAGCATCGTTCAGGTTTATTTTCCAATCTATTTTTAATTCCTCGTCAGAGTAGAGTAGCCCACCTTCATCTTGCTTGCTGTAAAAATCATCACATTTATAAAACACTTCAGCCGTTTCTGTTAGCACTGCATAGCCATGAGCAAAGCCCTTGGGTACTAGCAGTTGCCTTTTGTTTTCTGCAGAAAGCTCACATCCATACCATTTGCCATAGGTTTCACTATCCCTTCTCAGGTCAACAACAACATCCCATATAGAACCTTCAATGGCCCTGATGAGTTTTGTTTGTGCATGTGGTGCATTTTGGTAATGGAGGCCACGCAATACATTTTTTGTTGAGCGTGCCTGATTGTCCTGCACAAATACAATGTCCCTGCTAATCGCATCTTTGAAAGTATTAGCATTATAACTCTCAAAAAAATAGCCACGGTCATCATTGAATATTCTTGGCTCAAGTATTAATAGCCCTTCTAAAGGTGTTTTAATAAAATTCATTATTCACTAAGTTGATCGATAACTTCAATAAAGTTCTTTGTTATATACTCCAGTTCTTCTGCCGTGAGTTCTGTATGCATAGGCAGAGATATTACACGGTCTAAAAGCATCTCTGTTACTGGTAGTTCTACATTAGTAGTGTCGTAATCCTGAAGCATTTTTTGTTTATGACAAGGAACAGGGTAGTATATCATAGAAGGTATTTCCCGTTCAGCCAATAATTGCTGCACCTTGTCTCTGTTTACTCCGGCCAGCTTAAGGGTATATTGATGGAAAACATGATAACTATATGCAGCACGTGCAGGTGTGGTGATTTTTGGGTGTCCTGCAAAAGCATTGTCATAATGGTCTGCAGCTATTCTTCGTGCATTACAGTATTCGTCTAGCAGCGGTAGTTTAATACGTAGTACAGCAGCCTGCATATTATCTAGCCTACTGTTACAACCAATAATATCATGGTAGTATCTTTTGCTTTGACCATGATTGGCGATCATCTTTATCTTTTGGCCTAGCTCATCATCATTGGTAAATATCGCTCCGCCGTCTCCATAGCACCCCAGATTTTTAGAGGGGAAGAAAGAAGTACAACTAATGTTCCCTATAGTGCCGTTTTTTACAGTCTTACCGTTACTATATATATAATTACCGCCAATAGCCTGTGCGTTATCTTCAATTACAGGGATGCCGTGCTCATTTGCAAGAGCCATTATTGCTTCCATATTTGCCGTTTGACCATACAAATGAACAGGAATAATAGCTTTGGTGTTTGTTGTAATTGCGTTTTTAAGGCCTTTAATATTAATGGTAAAAGTATCCTCATCCACATCTACAAAAACAGGCTTTAGTTTCAGAAATGCTATAACTTCTACTGTAGCGATAAACGTAAAGGATGTTGTAATGACCTCATCTCCGGGTTTTAGATCGAGCGACATTAACGCTATTTGTAATGCGTCGGTTCCGTTTGCACATGGAATGACATGCTTTACGCCTAAGTATTCTGCAAGCTCAGTACTGAACTTTTGCACATGTTCGCCACCGATAAAGGCGGTATTATCAATTACTTCCTGTAGCGCAGCATCAACTTTCGGTTTGATCTTTTGATACTGTCGTTTCAGGTCTACCATTTGTAGGTTATGCATCTTTCGAAGTTGAAACGATGCAAACCTACGTCTTCAGTGTGATTCATCAAAATACTGTCAAATACTTTAACCTTGCTGCATACGACCAAAACGTAGCAGGTTTTTCTCTATCTTCACCTTTTGAAAAGAGCTGTACTGATGAAATTTATTGTCGCATTATTGTTGAATGTTATTTGTTTAAACGCAATCGCGCAAGATGATTTATTTCAACTTGAAAAACAACCTGCAAGAAAGGGGGTTGTATTAGGTGTTCATGGTGCATTTGATGTTCCCGGAGCTAACCTTTCTGATCGCTACGGGTTGAGCTACAGGCTGGGTGCAACCGTTTTTTATAAGTTTAAATCGAATTGGTTAATAGGACCCAAAGCTGATTTTATATTGGGTGATATTATTAAAGAAGATTCTTTTTTATATAATATCAAGGATAAATATGGTTCATTCATCGGTCAGAATTCACAGCGTGTAGGGGTGAATATTTACCAAAGAGGGTATATGTTCGGAATACAAGGAGGTAAAATATTAAACTTCAATAGCAATAATGGAGATAATGGTTTGATGTTACTAACAGGCTTTGGTTTTATGCAGCACAAAATAGTGATTAGAGACAGAGATGATGTAGTTGCTTCCTTGACCAAAGAGTACCTTAAAGGTTATGACAGGCTGGTAACAGGCTGGTATGTTGAGCAGTTTGTAGGTTATGCCTATTTTGGTAAAAGTGCGTTAGTCAACTTTAATATAGGCGTGAACTGCGTAATAGGTTTCAACAAAGGTAGAAGAGACTATCTATTCGATGTTATGCGTCCCGGTACAGAATCCAGAACAGATATTTTATTTGGCATAAGGGGAGGGTGGTATATTCCTATCTTTAAGCAAAAAGCTGACGACATCTTTTTTGAATAATGATATCAGTAGCTATTTACTGGTTAGCAATACGGCTTTATGGTGCTGCAATCAGATTGGCAGCTCCTTTTAACGCAAAGGCTGCGCTTTTTGTGAATGGCAGAAAAAGATTGCTAAAAAAGATCCGCTATGCACTTATAGATGAGAAAAGACCAAGGATATGGATGCACTGTGCGTCTTTAGGTGAGTTTGAACAAGGCAGACCCGTATTAGAAGCTTTAAGAAGAGAGTATTCCAACTATGCAATTGTATTAACTTTCTTTTCTCCATCAGGGTATGAGGTAAGAAAAGACTATAACGGTGCAGATCATGTATTTTATCTGCCTCTGGATAATTATTATAATGCCAAAGGTTTTATTGAGTTGGTGCAACCTAAAATAGCATTGTTTGTTAAGTATGATCTCTGGTATTTCTTTTTAACGAGAATAGCTAAACGTAATATTCCTCTGATATTGGTATCTGCTATTTTTCGAAAAGAGCAGGCTTTTTTTCAATGGTATGGAAAGTTATACAGGAGAATGCTCGAGGCATTCACGCATATATTTGTACAGGATGAAAACTCAATACAGCTATTAAATAAAATAGGTGTAGAACATACAACTACAGCAGGTGACACAAGGTTTGACAGAGTAATTGATGTAGCTCAAAACACAAGTAATATTACTGAAATAAATAGGTTTTGTGAGGGAAGAAGGGTTTTGGTTGCAGGTAGTACATGGCCGGATGATGAAAAGCTGTTAAAAGAAGCATTTTTTGGTAATCTGAGGTCATCTCAAGACTGGAGACTTATCATAGTTCCTCATGAAGTAAATGAAGCGCATATTAAAGAGCTACAGGCGCTTTTTGATAATGACTGCTTGCTATGGTCTGAATATCAAACCGATACAGAAAAGCAGGTATTGATAATTGATACCATAGGGATATTGTCAACATTATATAAATATTGTACAATAGCATATGTTGGAGGTGGCTTTAATAGGAGTGGTATACATAATGTATTAGAAGCGGTTGTTTATGGGAAAAAGGTAGTGCATGGGCCTGAGTACAAAAAGTTCAAGGAAGCAAAAGAACTGGTAGCGCTAGGAGTTTCTACAGCAGTAGATAATACAGCTGATATGTTGAAAGTAATTGAAACGGTAGAGCAGGGCAACGTTGATTTTGAATCTATCAGTGGGGTAGCAAAACAGTATGTATTAAAAAATGCAGGAGCTACGAATGCAATAATAGGTTATATATCAGAGAAAAAGCTTTTAACAGTATCATAAAAAGCTACTGTTGTTTCGCTTTCTTTGTTCCATTTGTATTTACTGCTTAATTCAATATCTACCCATTTTTTTGCATCTACGATATTGTCAAAGCTGTTCAATGTTTTTACAGCATTATCATACTCTGGCTTATTATTCGCGAATAACTCTTCTATAAACAGATATTTATCATTAATGCCGATATGGCTTCTAATATCTTTTACAGATGTGGTAACGTATGGAGTTATTGGTTCTGTTTTGTCTGGTTCAACAGGCTGCTCTTCTGCTTTATTATGAGTTTTGGAGTTTTCGGGTATGTTTTGAACCTGAATGTTATTATTAAAATTGATTCTGCCTTTAGTTTCCAGTAAGTCAGCGTATAATACTCGTGTATAATCGAGCATCAAATCTATATCAAGTGCAGATTTGTGTTCAATTTCTGCAAGTTCTTCCAGCTTCTTTAGCAAGGTTTGTACGCGCTTCATTAATCTGTTTGTTTCTTCTTTTTCCTGTTATCAGCTATTTTTTTTATGCCTAGAGCAGCGCCAGCGGCACCTAAAAAACTCAGCCCGCCATCAAGTGGTATGTCATCGTCATCATCATCTCCGCCACCATAGTCGTCGTCATCTCCATCGTCATCGTCTCCGCCGCTATCATCGTCGTCTCCATCATCATCTCCGCCACCATAGTCGTCGTCATCTCCATCATCATCCCCACCACCATAATCATCATCGTCATCTCCACCACCATAACCACCACCGTTATTGTACCCATCATCATCATCGTTAGTACTTTCTTCGTCATCATCACTACCCCAGGTATATACATCTTTATCAAACCCAGGGCCTCCTGCATATGCTGAAAAGTTGCAAAATGCTAGAAATGCTATTAGTATGAATGATATTTTTACTATTACCTGATTCATTGTAGATTATTTTATTATGAGTTTCTTTACTGCTTTAGTTTTATTTCCTTCAAGCTCAACTAAATATATTCCTGTATTTAAGTTGTTTACAGATATGGTTGCAGATCCGTTGTTACTATTTAGCGTTTGCTTATATACTGTCTTACCTGTTATGTCTTTGATGGTTAAGGTATTTTGATTGTCAATTGATGAATAGTGAACTTTAAGAATGTTGTCTGCAGGGTTGGGCGAGAGAATTAGACTGTTAGATACTTCTTTATTAACATTTACCACAGAAGTTGTTTTACCCATTTTTATCTCAAATCGTTCATCCCCCATAGATGCTTTTATGTTTGTGTCTATACTAAAAGAATAGGTATAACCTTTTGTTATCAGTTCGGTTTTGTTCAGGTATTTATCATGCAGATATAACTTTGCTCCAACCGGAACCATATAGTGAGGCACTCTTATCTGCAAATTCCTGTCTTCGTATGCAACTATTCCTAGTGGAATAGATTTGCCGTAGTCATATGGTCTAACATCAATAGATATTCTTGTTGAATCGTCCATTAATGTATAAAAGTCGAGGTCAGGGTTGTAAAATTTAAGCATGTCTTTATCATTCTGCTTAGCAGTTTCTGACGAGTCAAACTCTATTAGTATCCTATCCCAAAATACATTTCCACTTTCAATACGTAGCTCAACAATGTAGTTTGAGTCAGATACCTCAATTGGATCTCCTTTAAATAGACTTGCCGGTGTATTTCCTTTTTTATCTTTTTCTTCAATTACAAATGTTGCGGCATTTCCGCTTGTGATTTCTGTAACAAATGCACTGTATGCAGGTAAGTAATAATTTGAATTGAATTGATGTGAAGTATATCCTCCCCATGTACCCTGATTGGGATCCCATACACAAAAGTTTGCGGATACATTTGAAGTGCTAATGTCCTTCATCTTAATCTGACTAGGAAAAGGATTACCGCATATAATAAAGTCTGAATTGTTGCCTTTATTTATTGTTATTGTTTGGTTCCCCTGATTAATATTGCCGATCATATCAATCGTAACTGCATTGGGTGTATAGTTTCCCTGAGTAAGCCCCTGACCCTTGGAGCCTCTACATAGTATTCGAGCCATTTCATATTTGTCCCAACTTGTTGTGTTAGCAGATGTAAAGGCTTTCCATCCGGGATTGTTGCCGGTAGTACTAGTATCTGCCGTTGTAACATCAAACCAAAAGGCAGATGGTGCGTTTACTTGTACAGTCGTAAAGCCGTTTGAGGCTCCGCCTTGACCTGTAATATCTATATCATCAATCAATTGAGATAATTTTATCGCTGAGTTGAATGGATGACTAAAGAAGCGAAATGCTCTTGTTCCTCCTGGTATATATTGCTGTACAGTTACTTGTCCGCTAATGTACCCTCCGCTAGTATTTCCCTTGTCTATTCTTCCTGTTCTGCTTGATGTACTTTTCAGTACTAATTTATTGTTAGTTGTTAATGTGCCACTTGACACTTTCAACTTGTCAACAATAACAATAGTATCATTTAAAGTACAGCCACTACTGTTCTGTAACTTAAGATCATATATTTCAATTGTTGAAGAAGATGTGATACTTGTAGCACTTGATCCTTTCAGTTCTATTTTACCGCTTGATGCATTTAAAGATCCATTATTAGTAATACTACCATAAATTTTCAATTTCCCTCCATTAACAGTTACTGAAGCACCGCTGTTAATAACCAGATCTTTACAGTACATATTTCCACTTGTGATATTAGGATAATTGGATAAACTTCCCGGTATTAAAACATTATCACTACTACCCGGTTTGCTATTACCTACCCAATTATCATTATCATTCCAATTAGTATTTTTCGATCCGTCCCATGTTACACCTGAGAAGTTTGAAGTTGATGGATCATATTTCATTACAGTAGCTTTCTGGCTGGCGGCATTGTCTTTAAATACTACATACAAAACATTATTATCGTCTATTGCCAGAGATGTGTAGTCAACTGTATTTGAGGAAAACCCCGCGCTTCCTACATTACTCCAAGTGCTACCTCCAAATTCCATCACAGACGCTTTTTGATTATTGTTATTGTCTCTGTATACTATATATGGTTTATTAGAATTTTGGTCTACAACAATTTTAGGAGAACCAACACCTCCCGGAGTTATACCAGCACTACCAACATTACTCCAACTATTACCAGAGTGATTTTTAACCGTAAGTTTGTTACTGCTACCCCAATCTACATAGCATACATATGGTAGATTATTAGTGTCAGCAGCTATTGTAACGTCCGAACATCCATTCGAGGAAACTGTACCCATTGATGACCAACCATTATTGGTCCATTTCATTACTTGAGGTTTATTATTATTGTCTCTATATCCAATGTACCCATAACCATCAGGAGTAATAACTAATGATGTGTAAGAAACTGAGGTAGAAGTAAATCCAACTCCACCCAAAGCGTACCAGTTGTTATTATAGTAATATGCACATGTTGCTTTGCCGTTTTGGTTGTTATCCTTATAAGCTATAAATGGTATTCCGGAATATACGCTTAGGGAAATGTATTCTACTGAACTACTGGTTATTCCATTGCCTAATGACACCCATGAACTGCCATTATACATTTTTACTGATAGCTTACCACTATTACTATTATCTTTATACGCAACGAATATGTCATCTGAGCTTATGTCTATTGACATAGATATATAGTCTACAGAGCCTGCTGATATACCAACACCAACATTACTCCATGTAGAACCATTCCATTTTTTAACACTGAGTTTGTCGCTATTAGCATTATCCTTAAAAGCGATATAAACATCATCATCACTGTCTATTGCAACTGTAGTATGGTTAGCGACACTACCTGTTATGCCCGAGGTACCAACTACCGACCACTGAGCATATGTAACATATGTAGATAATATCAAAATGGATAAAAGAGTAAATACTGCCTTTAAAGCCTTATTCATAAGTATTGTTTTAGTAGTTTCTATGCCTTGTCTGCCAATTTTAAATATATGCCTACTGGTTATTCAGATAAAAACCTTGTTAACGATTAACAACCTGATAACAACATAGTCAGTTACGGTATATATATCCCTATCTGAGGTTCTCCATAATGAAGAATAAGATAACTTTGGTAATTGGCTGACTTTGAAATTAACTCCTCTTATATGCTACAATTGCTGCATATTTATAATACTGTAAAGTTATACAATCCTCAACATTTATGTTAATAAGCAGCACTAATAATGTGAATATTGATATGTTGATTGTCAGTAACTTGTGAGTGTTATCAACTTCGTGTGGATAAACCTTAAGATCGTTTTTTTGCTAGTATTGTAAGCATAAACAACATTATAAAGGCAAGTGGGCTTCCAAAGAATAGCCTGAAATCGTAGAATCTGTCTAACAGCTCATTGCTAAATAAGCTTGTTTGCCATTGAATTAACCCAACTATCAGTAGTATGCTAATTGCCAGCATATAGGAGGCGATCCACAAATTTTTTGTCCACTGCATTGGGTGCCCTTTCCAGGCCCAATACCCAATAGGTGTAATAACAGCTAAAACAATCAGGTGAGCAGCTTGTCTGACCAGAGGGTCAAGGCGTCTTGCATCACGACCTTCAGTGAAAAACTGATAGTCTACAAAACATATAGCAGTGATGATTATTACTCCAATAATGAGTTTGGCTTTATAACCCATGAATTTATGTTTTCTTGTTGCTTAAATTCTGGTTTCTTAAATAGAGTACCCAGCCTAAGAAGACAACACCATATATAGCGATTTTAAATGCAAAGTGGTGAGCAAAATCAGCAAAGGAATAACCATTGAAATATATTGATGCTAATAAGGCAGTTCTTACAATGTTTAATATATAAATGATGATTGTACCGATAATGCCATATAATACCATTCGCCTAAAGTTAGTAGGGACACATAATATGAAACCTATGTACAGTACTATCAACTCCAATCCGTTGCATTGGTGTGCAATATTAACAGAGTGTTTTCCGCTTATCAGTATCCCTGAGCCATCTGCCTTTACGTCTGAGTAAAATAAGGACAGTAGTTTCATTCCTCCCCATTGAACTGACTTTGTTAGTTGCATATCAGGCACCTCAATAGGTTTTAATAAAAGATGATACAATAGGTTCCAACCTATAACTAATATGAATGCCCTGATGAGATATGGCTTCAGTGATGCAGGTATTTTATTAGTGTAATTTTTTATTCTGGACATAGTAAGTCAATCAGCTTATTTATAATCTATAATTATCCAATCATGATGGCTGAAAGGTTTCCATTTTTCAGCGGCAAGATCTACATCAGGGTCAACAATATATTGTCTCTTACGTCCGTTTAGCCCGCTACGACAATTTGAATATACAGCAACATCAATGCCTTGCTCAGCATATTTTTTCTTAAGGATCTGTGCATATTGCCAGATAAAATCAGGTTTATTACCGAGGTCTCCTGCCTGATACCTGAGTAGTGTATCTAAAGGTTGGTTATACCAAACACTATCAGTGCTTTTGTCCCTTATCTTAAAAAGGGCGTGACCGCTTTTTGTCCTGAGCATCATGCGCCAGCTCATTCTATGCCCCTCTTCGGTCCATGTAACATCTCCTTTATAAAAGTGATGTCGTAAAGGTGTTAGTGCCTGCCATATTAAGAAAGTGCACATAACAAATATTACAAACTTCTGTTTCGATAAAGAGGCAGCTTTATAATCATATGGGCTCGGAGCTTTGCCTAACACATTATCGAATGTTGTACCTGGATAGAAAAACACATTCAAACTCATTGCTAGAAAAGGGAATACTCCTATGCCAAAAACGGTCCCGTTAAAAAAGTGGAACATAAGCATGGCAGCAACGGCAAGATTCCGCGTTTTTTTCCATAGTAGCGCAGGCACTACAAGCATGTCAAATATTATTCCTGTATATGCTATGAAGTAGATGAAGCTTTCTTTGCCGAATAACGGGCCTACTAAGGGTGTGCCTGTTCTTCTCGAAAACCATATTCTTACAGGTATGCCCTTTAGCCAGTCGCCATACATTTTTGCTATTGAAGCGTATGTATAGACAATTGCAATTTGCGCTATAAATATTTGTATCTGCCATCTATAGCAAGTGTTTGCAGGTTTCACGAGCCCTAGCCTTACATCCATTGATGCCCGCCTGTTGGCAGGCATGAGCACCATTAACCAACATAAAAGAACCATCAGGTAATAATGGTTATTATAGTGTGCTTTCTGAGAAAAGTATACTGCTGACCACATCAATGCTACTATTATCATCGATGGCCGGTAAAAAAGCCCTATTGAAACAAGTATGGAGAAGATAGCAGCTACAAGAAAGTAGACATACATCATCTCTCCCTGCATGTTATTCAGAAACTCAAACCCTATGAATGTAAATCTGAATGGAGCTTTTACATATACTTGCGTAACCCATCCGTTGGTCAATGAGCCGCCAAACTCCATGAACATTATAGCACCGAAAAGGATACGAAAAACTACTAACGGACTATTGTTTACAGGTGTAAACCAATAGTTACGAAATCGTGAGAGAGCGTTTGATGCAACCATAGTACATATTTGCCTATGGCTAAGTTATTACTTGCACAATTTTGTTACAAAGAAGACTTTACACTAATTCCTTTAGTTTGTGGATAACTTTATCCACTTCATCTTTAGTATTGTGCCTGCAGAAAGAAAAACGTAGTGGTACAAGTTGCTCACTTTCACCATTATAAAGTGCTTTTATTACATGGCTGACTGAGCTTGCGCCACTACTGCAAGCACTACCGCCACTGACACAAATACCTGCCATGTCAAGGTTGAACAACAGCATATCAGACTTGTCAGATAGAGGGAAGGCTACATTAAGTACTGTGTAAAGGCAATTATCGTTAGTATCACCATTGAAACGGATATTAGGGAAAGCCTTTTTCAGTTCTCCTGCCATATACGTTTTCAAATCTAGGATGTATTCACTGTCTTCTTCGAACCTTTGCGTTGCTTTCTCCAACGCTTTCGCATAACCTACAATACCATACAGATTTTCAGTGCCGGCTCGCATGTTGCGTTCCTGAGCACCACCAAATATCATTGGTTGTATTTTGATCGCTTCATTTACAAAGAGAACTCCTACACCCTTAGGACCATGAAACTTATGCCCCGCAGAACTTGCAAAATGTACATGAATGCTGCTAAGATCAATAGGATAGTGCCCTATAGTCTGCACCATATCACAATGAAATAGCGCATCATGCTTTTTACATAATTCACCTACAGCTTTTACATCTAGTATATTACCTATCTCATTGTTGGCATGCATCAAGGTGACAAGTGTTTTCTCCTCAGATCCGGATAATAGTTCTTCAAGGTGCTTAAGGTCAATATGTCCTTTATCCGTAAGATTTACAAGACTAAGTTTTGCTAATCCTTCTTTTTTACACTGTTCGGCTGTATGTAATGTAGCGTGGTGCTCAATAGGTGAAGTAATGATATGCTTACAACCAAGGTCGCGTACAGATGAACATATAGCTGTATTACTACTTTCTGTTCCACCGGATGTAAAGAATATTTCCCGCGGTGTAACGTTGAGTATTTTTGCAACTGATTTTCTTGCTGTTTCAATCGCTAACTTTGTTTCCCTTCCATATGAATATATCGAGGACGGGTTACCATACTTTTCTGTCATATATGGCAACATTGCCTCTAAAACCTCAGGATCCATAGCTGTTGTGGCAGCATTGTCAAAATATATTCTTTCCATCAATCGTAAAAATAAGGATGCAAAATTACCAAAATACTATTTTATAACAACGAGCTTTTATATAATAAAGAAAGCCACCCTTTATGGTGGCTGAAATTCAATGTTTTAGAAAGGTGTATCTTCTTCATCACCTGCATCTCTAGGTTTGGGCGGTAAGAATTCATCATCGTCAGGGTTGAAATCACTTGCTTTTGATGGCATGGTCTGAAAACCACCCGGAATAAACATCTTAGAACCTCCAAACTCGCTTGTATCTCTACCTTTTATACCTGCGTGCGGGTTGTCTCCTTGTGGAGGAGTAAACCCTCCGAAGTCACCACCGCCGCCACCGAATCCACCAAAGTTATCATCCGGCATGTCTACAAACTTCTGGTATTCTTTGATGAAGCGTACTTTTACAGTATCTGTGCTACCATTTCTGTGTTTTGCTATGTGTAGGTGTGTTTCTCCTTCAATTGCTTGGCCCATTTCATCGTTGTTGATACCATAATATTCTGGCCTGTACAGGAACATAACAATATCAGCATCCTGTTCTATGGCACCTGATTCACGAAGGTCACTCAACTGCGGCACCTTAGACTCTTTTCTTGATTCTACAGAACGGTTTAACTGGGAAAGTGCTATGATAGGTACTTCCAGCTCTTTAGCCAGTGATTTTAGATCTCTTGAGATTTTAGATATTTCCTGTTCCCTGTTTCCACCACGTTCAATACTTCCCTGCATCAATTGCAGGTAATCTATTACTATCATTTGGATGTCGTGCTTTTGCTTCAGCCTTCTTGCTTTAGCACGTAGTTCGAATATATTCAGTGCTGCCTGGTCATCAAGATATATCGGTGCTGTAGCCAGCTTGTTCATGCGTTGAGTCATCTGAACAAACTCATGCTCCTGCATATTACCTTTTGTAAGGGATTCCATGCTTACCTCAGTTACTGCTGCAAGTAACCTTTTTACCAATTGGCCAGCCCCCATTTCCAGTGAGAATACGGCTACAGGGTAAGGTTTTGGAGAGTGCATTGAAGCGTTCAGGGCAAGATTTAAACAAAAAGCAGTCTTACCAACTGCCGGCCTTGCTGCAAGAATGATAAGGTCTGTTTTCTGCCAGCCAGAAGTAAGTTTGTCCAGTGGAACATAGCCTGTTGGTACGCCTGTAAGGTCTTCCTTTTTATTCTTTGCTTCTTCTATTTCATGAACTGTTCTTACCAAAACTTCTTTCAAGCTGGTAAAGTTTTTCCTTAGGTGGTTATCTGTTATTTCATAAAGGTTCGATTCGGCTTTATCCAACAGATCGAATACGTCTGTGCTGTCTTCATATGCGTCTTTTATCACTTCGCCGGATATTCTTATCAATTCACGCTGAATGAATTTCTCCATCACAATACGGGCGTGAGACTCAACGTGAGCACTTGATACTACGTTCATCGTAAGGTTGGTCAGGTAATATGGTCCGCCAACTATTTCAAGTTCGTCTGTTTTTCTGAGTTCTTCTGTTACAGTCAGCAAGTCAACAGGCATGCCCTTATCAAATAGCCTGCGTATAGCTGCATATATCTTCTGGTTTGCATCTACATAAAAGCATTCAGGGCTTTGTATAATCTCTAGCACCTCTGCTAGCTTATCTTTTTCGAGCATTATAGCTCCGATCACTGCTTCTTCCAGTTCAGTTGCCTGCGGAGGTATTTTACCATAAACTAATGTACTGATGTCAGATTTACGGCTGCGTGTGCTGCCAAATTCCTTTTTAATATTTACTGCCATTGGGTTAGCGTGTCCTTTTAGTATGTATTATTGTTATTATCCTCTTTTTTGCTATTGATTATGCCTGTTTTAATGTTAAGTAAACGTTTCGTATCTATTAACTCAGGGTTACCACAATGTTAATCAACCGTAGCGGACAGCGAATGTAATTTTTAAAAACGTCTGCCAAAAGCAAAGCTTAGAATATTATTATCAGCCATAAGCTAACAGGTTATTCACAGGTTGTTCTATAGTATTCTTGTTATTGATAATTTTTCTTCTATATGTGTAAATAAAATTAACGACTATTTCACAGGTAACCCACATTATATTGTTAATAAAACCATTCTTACAGCATTTCTGAAAAAGGATGTTATTTGCTATAGCATAGGTTATCTTTACACTCGTTTAGAAATTTGTGTTAACAGAATGGTCATTTCTTATAATTGGTTATTAGAATATTTGCCGGAGCCTATTCCGTTAGAAGAGCTATCGAAAATACTTACATCTATAGGTTTGGAAGTAGAAGCTTTGGAGAGAGTAGAATTTGTAAAAGGCAGTCTTGAAGGTTTAGTATTGGGTGAGGTGATGGCCTGTGAAAAGCATCCGAATGCTGATAAGCTAAAAGTTACAAAGGTAAATATAGGAGCAGAAGAATTATTGAATATTGTTTGTGGAGCTCCTAACGTAGGTGCAGGTCAAAAGGTTGTTGTGGCTCCCGTTGGTAGCACTGTCCACCCTATAAATGGAGATGCATTCCCGATTAAGAAAGCAAAGATAAGAGGTGAGCTAAGTGAGGGCATGATCTGCGCTGAAGATGAAATAAGTCTCGGAGAAAGTCATGATGGAATTATGATCTTGCCTGATGAAGTTGTTCCTGGTACATTAGCTAAAGACTATTTCAATATACCTGAACCGGATATTGCTATCCATATCGGTTTAACTCCGAACAGGTCAGATGCTATGAGTCATATTGGTGTTGCCAAAGATGTGGTGGCATACATGACATATCATTCAGGAAAAGAACACAGCGTCATTTATCCTGAATTAATACTACCTGAAAAAGGAAGTGATAAGCTTGAAATACAGGTCGATGTAAGGAATGCAGAAGCTTGTCCAAGATATATGGGCTTGACTATTTCAGGTGTAAAGGTTACTGCTTCACCTGAATGGCTACAACGAAGATTGAAAGCTATAGGAATACGTTCTATCAACAATATAGTAGACGTAACAAATTATGTGTTGCATGAATTCGGACAGCCATTGCATGCTTTTGATACAGACAAGATCTCTGGTGGTAAGGTAATTGTGCAGACACTGGATAAAGGAACAAAGTTTGTTACTCTCGATGAAGAAGAACGCAAGCTGAATGCCAACGACCTTATGATATGTGACGAAAAAGAAGGTATGTGCATTGCTGGTGTTTTCGGCGGTATTCACAGTAGTGTGACTGAAGAAACAAACAGCATTTTCCTTGAAAGTGCCTATTTCGACCCAACATATATTCGCAGAACTTCAACGGCACATGGATTAAGAACAGACGCAGCTACACATTTCGAGAAAGGTGTTGATATTAATATCCTTGAACCGGCATTAATTCGTGCATCCAAACTAATAACTGAGATAGCTGGAGGTAGTTTGTCGTCGAAAGTTACTGATGTCTATCCATCTCCATTAGAACCGGTGTCAATTACAACTAAGTACAGTTATATTGAGAAACTGAGTGGCAAAAAATACGATAAAAAGGCAATAAGTAAACTTTTGTCTGCATTAGGGTTTACTATTAAAAGTGAAGGTGAAGAAGAGGTTGCCGTTATAGTACCGACAAATAAGCCGGATGTATTACAACATGCTGACATTGTAGAGGAGATATTAAGAATTGACGGCCTCGATAATATTCCAATCCCTGAAAGGTTAAGTATTTCTCTTGCTTCACCAATGGAAAATGACAGACCTTTAAGAAACAAGATAGCTGAAAGGCTTAGTGGAGCAGGTTTCTTGGAAATACTCACAAATTCTATAGTAAACAGCAAGTATTATCCTGAGCGCAATGACCTGGTGAAGATGTTGAACAGCCTTTCCAGCGAACTGGATGTAATGCGTCCGTCTATGTTGGAGAGTGGGCTGGAAGTAATACAATATAACTGTAACAGGAAGAACACAGACCTTAGATTATATGAGTATGGTAAAGTATATTCTGAGGGTGATAATGGGTACTGTGAGCAGAATCAGTTAGCTCTTTTTGTTACCGGTAATACTGAAGACAAATATTGGAATACTGATACCAGAAATTCAGATATATATATGCTGAAAGGTGTTGTAGAGGCAATAATGAATCAGTGTGGAATTGATAAATACAAGGTCGACATAAAAGACGGTAAGGTGCAATATATATGGAAGAAAAAAACTTTATGTACTGTTGAGACGGTAGAAGCAAAAAAGTTGTATGATTTTGATATAAAACAGCCGGTGTATTTTGCAGATATACATTGGGATGTTTTGTTACAGGCTACTAGTACTGTAAAGGTAGAACATAAAGAAGTGCCGAAATACCCTTCCGTTCAGAGAGATCTTTCTATTGTATTAGATAAAAGTGTAACTTTTGAGCAGGTTCAGACTGTTACAGATAAGTTGCATATAGACTGCTTACAGAGTTATAGTCTGTTTGATATATTTGAAAGTGAGAAACTGGGCAATGACAAAAAATCATTCGCTTTGAATTATGTATTTCAGCTTCAGGATAGAACATTGACTGATGATGAAACTGATAAACTGATCAAGCAATTGACAAACGCATATAAGAAAGAGCTTCAGGCAGAATTGCGGGAATAATATGGAAGAGCTTACATTGCTACATACAAAACTTGATAAGCTACTTAAAAAGTATGCCAACCTGAAGGAGGAAAATAAGAACCTGCAGGAGAAAGTGTATGCACAAAATAATGAGCTAAGAACCTTGAATAAGAAGCTGTCTGACTTGGAAGGCCAGTTGACCACAACTAATACTGCAGAAGTGCTGACTAGTAAAGATGGCAAAACGGCGGTGCGTAAGCAGTTAGATGTATTAATTGGAGATATAGATAAATTACTCGCTTCACTTCATGATTAGGAAGTACGTTCTATTTGTGGTTTTATTGTCGTCTTTGATTGTACTGTATAGTTGTACGCAAGAGCGTAGCCCCTGCCTTGAGCCCAGTCAATATTTTCTAAAGTTAAGAGTCTGTAAGCCTGCTGATACAGGAAGTGCAGGAGTAGACAGTACGCTGCCTGCAACAATGGCAGGGTTTGTAGATACGCCTTATGTTTTTTATACAGACACTGTAGAGAGGAATGAGTTTATCGGTCCTCTATCTGGTATTGCCGATAGTGTACGTTGGTTTATAATGGCAGACTCTGCTAATACAGGAGGTATTGATACTATCACTTTTTTCTACAACAGAAAACTTAACTTCTTATCTACAGCATGTGGTTATACATATGTATACGAGCTGCAAAGAATTGAAACAACCAATAACAGCATTGACTCAACACAAATACAAGTTGCTGAAGTTACCAGCAGTGCAGATGATATACATGTTAAAGTCTTTTATTAAAATATCATTCTTATTACTGCCTGTGAGTGTTTTAGCACAGGAGGATACTACTGTTGGTAATAGACTGCCTGCACATTTTAATAGAGTAGAAAAAACAGACACCGCTAAACAGCTAAGGATAAATATTGATGCTGCCAAAATATTATCAAATCAACTACAAGATGAAAGAACTACATATGCTCTTGAAGTTGATTATTTCTTGAAAAAGGGATTGTATGTTGTTGCTGAAGGAGGGTGGGGTAATGCGGACCTGTCGTACCCTGACTTGTCATATAAAAGCAGTAATGTTTTTTTTAAAGGTGGAGTAAATAAGACATTACTTTCCAGAGATGCTGTTGACGACTGGGATATGGCATTTGTCGGGTTGAGGTATGGTGTTGGTTTAATTCAAAGGGGGGATGCGCAGTATACCATTACAGACAGTGTATGGGGTACAACATCAGGTAGCATTCCCGGTACAAATATGACTGCTCATTGGCTTGAAATAACCGGTGGTGTGAGGGTTGAGACATTTAAGCAGATATTTGTAGGGTGGAACGTAAGAGGAAAATTCCTTATTAATGGCAACTCTTTTGAGGAGCTGCCACCATACAATATTGCCGGTTATGGCAAAGGAGAGCGAAAAAGTGTTTTCGATTTTAATGTATATATAGGTTATGCCATCAGGTGGCACAAAAGAGAAGTTAATAAGAAGTAGCTTATTTCCTCTAAATGGTTTAAAATATACCTCAAGACTATTAGCTATAATATCGCGTAAGTAACAGACGAGTTTTTTAAAACCGACAATAGTTCTTTTTCCCTTTTTTGAATATTGAATCGTAGAGGTGTGAATGTCCACCGTGTTCGTAATTTGTTCAGCCGATCGTCCGGGGGCAAAAATATCAACCTCTTGATCCAGTTCCAGGCTACTAGGTGGCTGAATGTTTTACTCAACTTAATGAAATATATTACTGTAGTTTCATTGCAACTATCAAGTATTTCAACTAATTCGTCTTTGTCTGTTAAAGATGATATACACAGCACAGTGCCTTGATTAGCATCAAAATATTCTATAATACCTTTGTCTCTGTGCCATTTACTGTTACTGATTATCTTAGATGTTTTCTCCCTGTCGCTGAGTTGTTCAGGTAAGCTAAAGCTTTGATCAGGTATAAACCGCATAGCCCATTCTTTTGATGCCAGTGTGTCATAAATAGTCCAGATGTTGTTCTTGTAATGGTTCAGCATTTCCATATAGAACCTGTTATCTGTCAGCCCGTTTTTGATATTTGTATGGAATGAGGCATAGAAGTAGAGATGAGATGCAAATGGTTCAAACCTTTCTGGTATTCGCACCACTAACTCCCTGTTGCGTGCATAGATCTTCCATACTATTCTGCGAACATCATCACCAGATTCAAAGTCTTTGTAATTATGATAATCTCCATCTACACGCCTAAGTTGATCGATCCGTATATCCGTATCCTCTGTTTTTTTAGGGCTTACTTCTTTGTCATCTTTTTTCTTCAATACTGGAGGTTGTTGAAACTCTCCTTTTATGGGTTGTGGTACAGCAAGAGAGAAAAGGTGGAGCATATCATTAAAGTAAACAAAGCCACCTTTTAACTGGTACTCTTTTATGTCTGGTAGCTGTAACCTGCTTTTGCCACTTATGGCAAAAGGCCATATGCTTTTATCTTTTCTTTTATTTGACAATAAGCTGAACTTGTCTGTCATTGCATGGTTATCATAGAACAGCCTGCCTTTTATAAAACCCAATAAAGGTCTTTTTGCACCGGGAAGCATGGCTTCCATATAAAGTTTGTTTTTTCTGCCATTTTTAGTTTGAGTGATAAATTCCACTTGTAGTGTACTGCCACCACGGTTTTTTAACCAGATATAGTATATCCAACTGATGATGGTACTTATTACTGATGCGGCTATTAACACAATAACAAACCAGAAAACGACTTTGCCCATAAGTATTATGAATGGACGGAATGGTTCTGGGCTGGTGTCTGATGGTGTAGTATAAAGTAGTTTATATCCCAGCCAGGCTGCCAGAACACAAAGTATAGTATTAATAGTAAATGGAAAATATTGGGCATAATACCTTATATGCCATTTAAGTTTCTTCCAACTCATTTATTACTAAAAAGGCTTTTCTAATAAAGACAATATATGCAGTTTATATGAAAAGATGTTGTTAAAACATCTTTATTGAAATAGCTATTCATTGAGCTTTATGCCGGTTTGGGTTAATGTGATCAACTCTTGCTTATAGAGAGAGCCTATAGCCATTTTGAATGCCTTTTTACTCATCCCAAAAAACTCGTATATTTCTTCAGGGTTTGATTTGTCATGGTAGGGTAGGTACCCGTTATTATCCTCTAATAACTCAAGAACTTTACCTGCTTCACCTTCAATTCTTTTATAACCCTTACTGCCTAATGATACGGTGATCTTATTGTCTTCATGTATCGTTTTAACAAACCCTTTTTCTTTATCTCCAATATTCAACTCTTTGAATACTTCATTATCGTGCAATAACCCTGTATGCTTCCCATTTATTACAACAGCGTACCCGATTTCTGTTTTGCGCCACACAGTAAGGTCTACTTCATCACCTTCATTTACACTCAATGTATCATTATCCAAATACCTGCCAATATGTTCAGTAGCTGCTACCCGGCCTGTTCGCTCATCTCTGTATATATACACAAGATACTTGCCTCCTGATCTTATAGGTGATTTTTGTTGAGAGAGTGGCATGAAAATATCTTTCATTAACCCCCAATCCATAAAAGCGCCCTGATTGGTCTTATCTTTTACAAGAAGCATCACAACATCACCAACTTTGCCATATGGCTTTTGTGTTGTAGCAATGAGACGTCCTTCGTTGTCATGATATATAAAAGCTTCTATTTCGTCGCCTTCTTCGGTGCCATCAGGTACAAACCTTTTAGGCATTAGTATTTCCTGCTCATCTCCACCGTCAAGGTATATGCCGAAGTCAACTTTTTTTACAACTTCAAGTGTATAGTAAGCTCCTGATTGTACCATAAAATATTATTGAGCCTTGAAACTAGTTATTTGTCTGCATATATATTCTGCATACATAGTTAATGTTGATTATATTTGGTGATAAATTTTTAGAAATGAAGAAATTATTACTTGCAATTTTAGGCGTAGCAGTGATTTATTCCACTTCTGCTCAGGTCTCAATTACTGCTTCGGATATGCCTGTGAATGGTGATACGTTACGGTACAGTACTGCAGCACCAATAGGTACAGGTATAGATCTTAATGATACTGGCGCTAATGTAACATGGAGTTATGATAGCCTTGACTATTTGGTGCAGCGTGTAGATTCTTACAAAACTGCTGTGCAGGTAAATGCTACATACGGGTTTACTATTTCTGCAACTGCGTATGGTTATAAAATAGCTGATACATTAACGCCTGGAGGAGGTTCGTTACCTATATCAATTACAGATGTTTATAACTTTTTTAATATTAAGACAGGCCCTTCCAGGTTTATTACCGAAGCGTTTGCTGCGAATATCAGTGGTCTGCCGGTACCAGCTAACTATCAGGATGAGGATGAATTATATTTCTTTCCATTAGCTTATGGTAATCCTGAGGATAGCTCTGATTTTTCATTGGATATTAACCTGCAAACAGTTGGTAGTTGGAAACAAGATGGCTACAGAAAAACTAAAGTTGATGGCTGGGGAACAATAACAACACCTTATTATACAACACCGCAAAACTGCATCCGTGTGCGTTCCGAAATAGATGCAACTGACTCGTTTCAGGTGTCACCACTACCTTCAATAGGTATTGCACGTCGATCTGTAGATTATAAATGGCTAATACCCGGTGAGCATTACCCTGCCTTATGGGTAACCACTACTATCATAGGTGGGAACGAGACTATTACTGCTGTAAGGTACAGAGATAAATATCGCCAACCACGCCTTAGTGTTGAGGAGCGTGCTAAAGAAGTGCTAACTAATGTATCTGTTTATCCTAACCCTGCATATGATGAAGTGAATATTGTTATTCCTTCAAACACAGATCATTACATTGTTGAATTATTCAATGTAGAAGGTAAAATGTTGCACAGTCAAAAAAATAATAATAGTATAGATGTGTCAAACCTGCCTACAGGTAATTACATTATAAGATTCACCAATGAGCAAGGCTATGGCTATGGTCACTTCATGAAAAAATAATAAAAAGGGAGCTACGGCTCCCTTTTTAAATAAAGATACATACCCTCTTTAAGGCCTATAATACCTTCGTCAATCAAGTGCCTTAATGTGTCTGTGATTTCTTCTTTAGAATATTGACTAAGTGTTTGTGCTAATGCTTGAGTAGTAAACTGTTCTTGCGTTACTAGTTTAATAATTACCTCTTCAGGACTTGATAATTGCTTTTTCCTTTTTGATAAGCAAAAATCGCAATGCCCGCAGTCCTCTTTTTTCTCCTCCCCAAAATATTGTAATGTAATTCTGGTTCTGCATACGGTGTCATCTTGAACGAAGTTCAGTATTGCTTCAGTTCTTTTTTTATGTGCTTTTTTTAATGCATTTATTCTCTCTGTATCTATCAGTAGTTGCTTACTATCTACCCTATAGTGATGAAAAAAAAGCTGTGGCTTTTCCTTAGGTTGGTTAAATCGGATCACTTCTTTACGCTCTAGTTGCTGTAATGTCTGAACTAATGTCGATTTTTTGATCTTGAGGTGTTTGCTGACAATATTCAGGTTAACAATGGTAGGGTGATAGAATAACGATCCGTACAACCTAAGTAGTGTGGTGATGATCATATGTACATCAGGGTGTGCTTTACCAATATTATCCAGTTCAATTCTATCAGCAAGTATTTGTATGGTAGTAGGTTTATATATTGCTTCATTTAATGTCCATAAACCCTCTTGTTCAAGAAGTTTTAAAGCACGGGATGTTGTAAATGCGGGTAACTTAAACTTCTTACAAAAGTCAGTAAGATCAAAATCGAAATATTTATTAGGTTCTGCACCAATAGGAACTTGTATGTATTCTACAACAGACTGATACACCTTTCTGATAAAGTCATAAGGAGGAAACTGGTTGTTTATGCTCTCTTCGAGCCGTGTAATATCAGACTGATTATATAGTAACAATGAATACGATTGATTTCCATCCCTACCAGCCCTGCCAGATTCCTGAAAATACGCCTCAAGATGTTCCGGTGCATCAAAATGAATAACATTTCTCACATCACTCTTGTCTATCCCCATTCCAAATGCTGTAGTGGCTACTATTACGTTTATGGAATTACTCATCCATTTTTCCTGATTACTTTTACGCTGCTCAGTACTCATGCCAGCATGATATGGAAGAGCATTTATGTTGTTTTGTTGTAGGGTATTACTGAGTTGTTCGGTTTGTTTTCTACTTCGGCAATAAACTATAGAAGTTACAGTATTGGTATTTAATACGTCTATTACATCTTTATATTTCTGTTCACTGTATCTTACTTCATAGTTGATGTTTTTTCTTTCAAAGCTCTGTTTAAAGAAAGAGGGATTATTTAGTTTCAGTTGTCTGGCGATATCTAATTCAACCTCTTTGGTAGCTGATGCTGTTAGCGCAACTATTGGAGCATTTTTAAAGTAATTTCTTAACGAGCTTATTTTAAGATAATCAGGGCGGAAATCGTGCCCCCATTGTGACACACAATGTGCTTCATCTACTGCAATTAGAGATATGTTCATTACAGGCAGGTAATCAAGGAATAGTTCAGTTTGTATTCTTTCAGGTGAGATATATAATAGATCATACCCCTCTTCTATTGTATTCCTTAATATTTGTTTCACATCACTATTGTGCATTCCTGCACTAAGGTATGCCGCATTTATTCCTTTTGCCTTTAATGCAGCAACTTGGTCTTGCATTAAGGCGATGAGTGGTGATATAACCAGAGTTACGCCGCTTAGCAGTATTGCCGGTACCTGATAGCAAATACTTTTACCACCTCCGGTGGGCATCAATGCTACTGTGTCTTTCTGATTTAGAACTGAAAGGATGATATTTTTTTGTTGCGGCCTGAATTGAGAGTGGCCCCAATACTTTAATAGTATTTCTTCAGGTGTGTACAATCAGTTAAATGTTAGTCTGCGAAAACGGGTTTAAGTGCATTTTGCCAAAGTGTTTTTTTTACTTCAGGTTTTTGTTCCAGTTCACTTAATGAGAGAGTAGGAATCCATTTGACGTTATCAAAATTATTGATACTATTCAACCTAAACAGTGCTGATATTCCTAGACTTTTAGGATGTATACCAAACAATATATTTACTGCCGGTTCGCAATACTGCTTTAGGTATTGCCATGCAATTTGCTCTTTTTCAGTAAGTTGAATGAGGTTGATGCTGTTGGGGTCTAAAGAACATGCTGATAGTATTTTATTAAATTGTGTTGACTCGTTAGAGCCATCCGAGAACATTTTTGATATTATCAGCACATTTTTAGGTTGCATTGCTTTTACAATGGGTTTTTCACTCCAAAAAACGTCTGTTTCTGTTGTAATAACCTTTGATTTATATATAGCAGAGATGTCTGTCATAGCAGGCTTTTGAGCAGTTTTGTGCTTAATTTTAGCAAATCTATTCAAAAAAAAATCGTTTCTTTGTAGCGATTTATACTCACAAGTTCTTAATATTTTGCACATGAATGTATCAACATTTGATATATTGGTCAAAAAGACCGATATGAGCCGTTTGCATCTTTTAGACCAGGACAACATTCAGTTCGGAAAGCTATATTCTGACCATATGCTTGTAGCATATAATGAGAATGAGGAGTGGAAGCAATCCGAGATAATGCCATATGGCAATATAAGCCTAAGTCCTGCTACATCTTTTATTCACTACGGCCAATCTATATTTGAAGGAATTAAAGCATATAAAGACCCACAAGGTAAACCTGCTATTTTCCGTCCTTATGATAACTGGAAACGTTTTAACCGTTCTGCAGAACGTATAGGTTTACCTTATGTTCCTGAAGATGTTTTTATACAAGGCATTAAACAGCTTGTAGAGCTGGACAAAAACTGGATACCTGATAAGGATAATACTTCGTTATACATCCGCCCATTCATGATGGCGGTTGACGATTTCATAGGTATTAAACCTACTACCAAGTTCATGTTCATGATCATCACAAGCCCGGCAGGCCCTTATTATGCTAAGCCTGTCTCTATTTTTGTTGATGATAATTATGTACGTGCTTTTCCTGGCGGAGTTGGTTATACAAAGGCTGCAGGTAATTATGGTGCCAGCATGTACCCAATGACTGAAGTAAGAAAGAAAGGTTATGATCAGATATTGTGGATGGATGGTATAGAGCATAAATATGTACAGGAGATAGGCACTATGAATGTGTTTTTCGTGATTGGTGATACCGTTGTTACTCCTGAGTTAAGTGACACGATTTTAGAAGGAGTAACACGAGATAGTGCTATAACCATACTTAAGCATGCAGGATATAAAGTAGAAGAAAGACCTTTGTCTATAGACGAACTGGTTGATGCGCATAAAGCTGGACAGTTGAAAGAAGCTTTTGGTACAGGTACTGCGGCATCTATAGCTCCGATAGCTGACTTCACTTACAAAGGCGAGAAAATGGAATTACCGGCTCATGATACATGGCAGATATCTCCGTGGATACTTCAGGAGCTGAACGATATACGTTACGGAAGAAAAGAAGATATACACGGTTGGCTATATCGCTTGTAGGCTTATTGATAATATACTTAAACAGCCATTACAAGATGTAATGGCTGTTTTGCATTAAGGGAATTGCATCTTATACTTTGTATTTACTTTACCTTCTTTGATCTTTTTCAGTTTCCTTTTATAAAAAAGCGGTTTACGGTGATTACGTTGTAAGTGGTCTGTTATGAGTTTCCCTATTATGTGATCATATTCATGCTGAATAACACGTGCAGTCATACCGCCATACTCACCTTCAAACCATGATCCATTTTCGTCTTGGTATCTGATGTTTATTGAAATGGGTCTTTCTATATCAATTTTTATAGATGGTATACTTATACATGCTTCAGCGTCTGTCCAGGTCATTTCATCTATTTCTGTTATTTCGGGATTAATAAATGTTTGTCTTATGCCTTCATCACCCCAGAAACGCCTTCTGCCTTCACTTGTAAGTTTTTGATAAATAGATATAGTGTCAACTATAAAGATGTTCTTGTTATGTCCTATTTGTGGTGCTGCTAGACCTTGACATTTAGTCGCATCAAGAGTATGCCACATATCAATAACAAGTTGTTTTGTCTCAGGAGTTATTCCATTTACATGAATACACTTCTTTTTTAGACTGCTGTTTCCCCACGATACTACAGGTAAGATCACGTTCTGTGTTTTTTATGTCTCGCGAATGTAATAGTTATTATTTGATTAAGAATACATGTATTTAACTATAAATTAAACTTAAAAAATATAAGAGTTAATGCAATAGATGTGTATTTTTATGTTGCATGTTGCCTCCAATACATTTAGAGATGAAATACTTTTTAATAATCTTACTGGTGCTGGTAGCTAATGCAGTTATAGCATCTGATTCAACAAAACATGTTTTCTTCCTGCACAACAAAATTCTGGAAGACATGCCGGATAGTGCATATAGCAGTCAATATGGAGTATACGAATATGACAAGATCATTGCAGCCTTTGCATCCAGAGGGTATGTGTTATATGCTGATGAAAGGCCGGAGGATGCTGACCCCGATCAATATTCATGGATATTAGCAAGAAGTATTGATAGTCTTATGAAGTTGGGTGTACAGCCCGAAAATATATCTGTAGTAGGCTCCGGAAAAGGTGCTTTAATTGCTATGTTGGCCTCCGATCATGTTAGGGTTGGTAAAGTGAGATATGTTTTGCTGAGCGGCTGCAATAAGTGGGTTGCTACCTACTTTTATATTGATCTACACGGCAGTTTCTTATCCATTTACGAAAAAAGCGATCATGTATGGAGTAGCTGTGATAATATCCGACTATCATCTACCGGAATACAAAAGTTTAAAGAGATCGAATTGACTACCGGATTAAAAGGAGGCTACACATATAGACCTATTGATGCCTGGCTTCAGCCGGTTTTTAGCTGGATAGAAGATTAAGTGATTCTGAGTTCTTATCTTTAGCGCTTATTGAAAAAAGTATATGAATTTTTATAAGGTAGGAAGGTTACTTCCTGTTTTTTTAATGCCCTTCTTGATAGCTAGTGCTCAGTATACTAATGATGATGGAGGTTTGGAAACACAATCAGGATATTTAAGATATTTTGAAATAGGTGGTAGTGCTGTGTATCAAAACTTATATGATGAGGCGATTTCTCCTATTCTATATCAAAAAATATGGCCGGGTGCATATATAGGGAATTTGAAAGTAAGCGAATCAACACATTCTGAGGTGTCCATTTATGGTTCTTCTCTTAAAATAAATAATAAAACCAATGAACTGTTAAAAACAACAGTTAAAGCTCAAAGAGCAACCATCGATTACAGATTCTTAATGAAACTGCCTGTAACGTTAGGTGGCAGAAGAAATGAGATTGATGTAAAAGGTGGAGCATTCCTCTCTGGTATGTTCACGTATAAAAATGCGCCACATCTGGTTGATGCTTCCATTGTATACGAGTATGCTGCATCATTTGGTCTATGTGTCAGGCTATCAAAAGAAATATACTTGTGGGATAAAACAGGTTTCATATCATGGGATGTAAGTATGCCGTTTGTGGCAAATGTTTCAAGACCAGGATATTTGAATATTGAAAATGATGCAGACCCTGAATATAAGAGGTTGAAATCAGTATTTGACAATGCTACAACAGGCTCTTTTGGTAAACATTTCAGGTTGAATAGCAGGGTATCTTATATGTACAGGCTGGAGAATGGTAATATGTTACGTTTCGGGTATCAGTGGGATTACTCTAGAACCAGAACTATAAACAGTGTTTATGTAGCTGAACATGCTTTGTTTCTAATATTCATGTTCCAATATTGATGATTGTATGAAAAGATTATATCCTATACTAATTGCTATAATTGTTTTTGCTTCATGTGAAAAACTCATGATGCCTGAAACTCCGGGTACAAGGCCAATGGATGTATATAATGAGTTGTGGAATGCCTTAGATAAAGGCTATGTATACTTTGGGTATAAAGAAATAGACTGGGATTCTCTGAATAGAGAATTCAAGCCTAAAATATTCGATACTATGACTGATAGGCAGCTATATGATACATGCAGACATATGCTGGAAAGGATGATGGATCCAAGTGTGAGTTTGGGGACAGGTTTTGCTTATTATAATTATAGGGATACAGCACAATACAAAGACAATTTTAACCTTGAACTCTTGAAAAGGAATTATTGGGGCAATTATGAGCAGACCGGACCATTTATTCACACGCTTATCGACTCTGTTGGGTATGTATATTATGCAGATATGGAAGAAGAAGTGAAGAGCGAACAGCTACAGATAATAATTGAGCGGTTCAAATTTGAAAATGATAGTCTAAGAGGAATGATATTTGACCTGAGAAATAATAGAGGAGGTAAGATTAATAATTTGCTTACTATAGGTAAGCGTATGGGAGTTGATACTAACTTCAAAATAACAGCTATTCTGTATAAAACAATTTTCAAAAACGGCCCTGAAAGAGATGATCTGTCCGAGCCACAAGCCAGCTATATAGAACAGGGAGATGAAACAAAATTCTTAAAGAGGTTCATAGTGCTAACGAATCGTGGCACAAAAGCTGAAGCAGCATTGTTGACATCTGCATTTAAAGGTTTTCAGAATGTTCGTGTGTATGGTGATACAACTGGCGGTAGTGCAGGTAAGATAGTAGGGCATGAGTTACCGAACGGATGGATACTGCAATATCCTGCTTCTATGTTCCTTACAGATGATGACCGGAATTTAGAAGAAGGTGTGGCCCCTGATAAGCGCATTGATATGGATAAAAGTGACGAAGATCAGGGTAAAGACTCAATATTGGAAGCTGCATTAGAAGAACTAAGACAAATCTAGCAACTGGAATTCTAGTAATTTTCACTATATATAGCTGACAGTCATTGAGTTAAGAAGATTTGCTTTAGTAATAATACTTGCATTATTATTTTTTACTTACAAAGTATTTGAATACCTTTGCCGTCCCAAAAATCTAATTTAAAAGGAGGACCAAAAATTTGGAAGAAAATCAAATTGTTAACCAAACTGAAGGCCTGACAGAACAACAGGCCGGCGCTCACGATGATTTCGATTGGAGCGTGGACAAAAGGAACGTATCCGCTTATTCAGAAGATAAGCGCGAGGAAATGGAAAAAATGTACGACAGTACATTTAAGGACATCACAGAATCAGAGCTTATTACAGGTACTATTGTAGGCCTTACTAAGACTGATGCCATCATTAACATCGGCTTCAAATCTGATGGATTAGTATCACTGAACGAATTCCGTGATCTGGACGAAGTGAATCCGGGAGATGAAGTAGAGGTAATGGTGGTTGAAAAAGAAGACCGTCATGGTCATCTTCACCTTAGCCGCAGGCAAGCACGCCAAAGTCGTGCATGGCTTAAGATCGTTGATTATTACAAAACCGGCGATGTGGTTACAGGTACAATTACAAGTAAAACAAAAGGTGGTCTTATTGTGGACGTATATGGCCTGGAAACATTCCTGCCTGGTTCACAGATCGATGTGAAGCCTGTTACCGACTACGATCAGTATGTAGGTAAGACAATGGACTTTAAAGTCGTGAAGATCAACGAAGCTATCCGCAATGCGGTTGTTTCTCACAAAGCACTTATCGAGAGTGATATTGAGCAGCAGCGTAGTGAGATCATCAGCAAGCTTGAAAAAGGACAGGTACTTGAGGGTACTGTTAAGAATGTTACCGATTTCGGTGCATTTATTGATCTTGGTGGTGTAGATGGTTTATTATATATCACAGACATCAGCTGGGGACGTATCAACCATCCTAGTGAAGTATTAGAGAACGGTCAGAAATTGAACGTTGCCGTACTTGACTTTGATGATGAGAAGAAGCGTATCAGTTTAGGTCTGAAACAACTTACTGCTCATCCTTGGGATAACCTGAGCGAAGAAGTGAACGAAGGTTCTACTGTGAAAGGTAAAGTTGTTAATATTGAAGATTACGGTGCATTCCTTGAGATCACTCCGGGTGTTGAAGGTCTTGTACACGTATCTGAGATAACATGGTCATCTCAGCCGATCAATGCGAAGGAGTTCTTTAACATGGGCGACGAGTATGAGGCTGTAGTAGTTACAATTGATAAGGAAGAGCGTAAGATGAGCCTTTCTATCAAGCAGTTGACAAAAGACCCATGGGAGACTATTGAAGATAAATTCCCGATTGACAGCAAGCATAAAGGTGTAGTTAAAAACATCACCCCATATGGTGTATTCGTTGAGTTGGATACAGGTATCGGTGGTATGATTCATATCAGCGACCTTAGCTGGATCAAGCGTTACAACCATCCGAATGAGTTTACTAAAGTAGGCGATGAAATAGATGTAATGATCTTGGGTATTGATAAAGAAGCTCGCAAACTGTCTCTGGGACACAAGCAGCTTGAAGAAGATCCTTGGACTACATTTGAAAGCGTATTCCCTGTAGGTAGCTCACACGAAGGTATTGTGACCAAGCGTGATGATAAAGGTGCTATCGTTCAATTACAGTACGGTCTTGAAGCATTTGCTCCTGCACGCCACCTCCGTAAAGAAGATGGTACTAATGTTGAGGTGGATGAAACTCTTCCATTCATAATCATTGAGTTCGATCGTAATGATAAGCGCATCATGGTATCTCACTCTCGCGTTTGGGAGCAAGTGAAAGCTGATGAGAAAGAAGCTATCAAGAAAGAAGCAGTAGCTAATAAAGAGAAAACTAAGAAAGCTATGAAGAACATTCAAAGCAAAGTAGAAAAAGCTACTCTTGGTGATCTTGGTGCTCTTGCTGAGCTGAAAGAGAAAATGAAGAAAGCAGAAGGCGACGAAGATAATAAGGAGTCTTAAGCTAACTTGATATACTTTCAAAAGCCCCGCAAATAGCGGGGCTTTTCTTTTATCTGACACTTATATTACAATTGTATTGAACCTTAAACGTATCTGTTGGTAATAATCAGTAAATTGTAATCTTGATTTAGATGTGAGACTGTAGAAATAGTAATGGGTACGATAAACAGGTGTAATAGCATATATAAGATCGCAGCAACTCTTTTATGCTGCATGTTCTTTTTTAATACTTCAATAGCTCAGAATATAAGTGCAAAGAAGATATTAATAAAAGGGGACGAGATAAAGACAAACAATAACTTGTTGGATTGGGAGAGTAGGTCAGTTTCAGGACAAGTGAAGTATCCTCTACAAGTGTTAATACAGTTTACAGTTTTGCCCGATAATGATGATAAGGAAAAACTAAGTAGTAATGGTGTTTCTTTGATAGGTTACATTCCTGAAAAGGCATATGTAGCAGTTTTTTCGAGAAATGTTGGTATAGAGGTATTGCGTTCATCTGATGTTTCCTATATACAAGAAGTTAATAGCAATTGGAAATTCTCAGATAAATTGGTCGAACTATTGTCAGAGAATAAAAAGACTGTTTCAATAGCAGTATCATTCAACAGAACAGTGACAGACAATGAAATTCAACAGAAGATACTTGATGTAAAAGGTTCAATAATAAAAGACAGGATTAAGACACTGGGATATAGTATTGTTACCTTGCCTAAGGAAGAAGTGAAGGATCTCATTAACTGGTATGGGGTGCAATACGCAGACGTGTATAATGAGGATGTTCCTTTAAATGCCACCGCAAAAGCTATAACAGGCATTCGTTCAATATATAAGCAACCAAAATTTGGTGGTGCGGGACTTAATGGTGATGGCATAGCTATTGGAGTAGGAGATAACACATCAGGCATACATCATATTGACCTCAGGGATAGAGTGATCAATTACACACCGCAAGGCTATACTAACCATGGTGTCCATATCAATGGTATTGTAGGTGGTGCCGGTATAATTGATCCTAAAGGGGAAGGTATGGCAACTCACGCACTATTGAGTGATCATTATTTTAGTGATGTTCTTGAGGCTACACCTGATATTTATAAAAAGTACAATGTCAACGTTACAAATAACTCCTATTCTGCAACAAGAGGTAGTTGCGAATATGCCGGAACATATGATCACCTTTCAGCCGGTTTAGACAATTTATGTAATGACTACCCAAATGTGTTACAAGTATTTGCAGCAGCAAATGATGGCTTTTTTGATTGTCCTCCTTATCCGGCAGGTTTTGCAACAATAGCAGGAGGGTATCAGGTAGCAAAAAATACTTTAATTGTTACTAGCACAGATAAAACCTATAATAATGCAGGTAATGCGTCTAGAGGTCCTGTTAGAGATGGTCGGTTGAAGCCTGAAATATCTGCTGTCGGCGTAGATGTTAATTCTGCAACAAGATCAGAGGAATACCTAGTGGCAAGCGGTACCAGTATGGCATGCCCGCAAGTGGCAGCAGCAGCCGGTTTATTGACACAACGTTATAAAGAATTAAACAGTGGTGCATTGCCACGTGCAGATCTTCTTAAAGCAATTCTTATAAACGGGTCGAAAGACATAGGAGATAAAGGGCCTGATTTTCGTTATGGGTTTGGTTTCCTCGATATGGAGCACTCATTAAAGATACTTGATAGTGGCAGGTATTTTACCAGAGTGTTGAAAACAGGTGAAACCGTAACGCAGGTAATCAATGTTCCACCAAACACTGCCAAGCTAAAAGTTTTAGTTACCTGGCACGATCCGTCAGCCATGCCTTTTGCATCAAAACAACTTATAAATGACCTTGATCTTGAAGTGAGTGAGCCGGGTGGTTTCAAACACCTGCCATTAGTGTTAAACCCTGACCCCACTAAAATAAATGATCTTGCTATTGAACAGGTAGACAGGTTGAATAATACAGAGCAGGTTACGATCTATAATCCTACAGCTGGTAGTTATACGATCACGATTAAGGGTTTTAATGTGCCTGTAGATAGTCAGAGATTTGTTGTAACGTATGATTTTGAAGAAGAAGGGGTTTCATTGAAATACCCACAAACTGGTGATGCTGTGATGGCAGGAGATACTATTAATGTCTATTGGGATGAATCGGAGAGTAGTAGTGAATTAACATTGGGCTTTTCAAGTAATAACGGTAGTTTATGGACGGTAATTGCAAGTAACATACCGGCAGGGCAACGATATTACAATTGGGCTGTACCGACAGGTATTAGCTCTGGACAGTGTAAACTGCAATTGATAAGGAACAGTAATGGCGCAATTGCTGAAACAGGACTGTTTGCTGTTACGCCTCAGCCACAGCCTCAACTTAGCAATAACCAGTGCCCCGGATATATACAAGTGAATTGGCCTGCAATACCTAATGCAACAGGTTACGAAGTAATGAGAAAGGTCGGTGCTCATATGCAAGTTGTTGATACTACTGCAGATACTACTTACATTCATAAAGGGCTGTCAATGGATAACACTTATTATGTAGCAGTCAGGCCAGTTGTAGATGGGCTTAGTGGATACCGCAGTCTTGCAATAAAACGAAAGCCGGATGATGGTGATTGTGATGGTAGTATTTCTGATGGAGATGTTATGATCTCAGTGTTGCTGGAACCTGTATCAGGTAGAAGATTCACTAGTAGTCAACTTACAGCGAATGAATTATTGAAAGTAAGGGTATTAAATCTGGATAATGTCGCTTGTGATAGTTTCATCTTGTCATATAATGTAAATAATAATGGTTGGTTAGAGAATAAGGTAGTTACTCCTATTCAGGCCAATGGCCAAAGAGATGTTACTGTGGCGAGTATCGATATGTCAGCTATCGGTACTTACAATATCAGGGTAGCGATTACAAATCTGGCTCTTAATGATAGTGTGAATGTGAATGATACTATAACAAGGAATATCCGTCACATAGCAAATGATCCTGTTACTCTTGATTTCTCTGATGATTTTGAGTCTATGGTTGACATTACGATCAATGGAGATACTATAGGTTTAGGTAGCGACTTTAGATGGGATTATTCGAATAATACCGATACCGGTAGGGTGAGAACTAATGTGTTAGATGGTGTAACTATTAATGGTAACAGGTCTATTAGTATGGATGCTTATAAAGCTACAACAGTTACACAGAATTTATTTCAAGGTACATTTAACTTGTCAGGATATGATGTTGGAAATGAAGAGTTGAGGTTGGATTTTGATTACATTATTCATGGTAAACCAAAGACTGAATTTGGTAATGTCATCTGGCTCAGAGGTCAGGATATAATGGGCTTTAATGAGCTTTATTATTATTCTTTTGATGAAAAGACTATTGGTACAGTTCAAAACTCAGGCTCTTTGTCATTGAATGATCTATTGCTAGCCAATAATGACAACTTCAGTTCAAGTACGCAGATAGTTTTCGGACAAAATGATACATCTGTAATTGCCAGTAAAAATTATGGTAACGGCTTGACATTCGACAATGTCAGGATATATAAAGTGCAGAATGATATACAGTTGGTGAAAGTTGTTACTCCTGATGGGTTTGCCTGTGGCGTGAACTCGCCAGTTCCGCTTACAGTAGAAATACGAAATGGTGTAAATAATATATTGAATAATATTAGCTTGAATTACAGGCTGGATAATAATGCAACTGTTACTGAAATGATCTCAGGGTTGAATGGTAAGGAGACTTTACAATACACTTTTACAGAGTTGCTGGACATTACTTCAGCCGGAGCCCACCGATTGGATATATGGGTAAACGTAGCAGGCGATACATATAATGGCAACGATAGCATATTAAAGTTCGAAATACGCAATCAACCATTGATCACACAGTTTCCGTATGAAGAGGATTTTGAACAAAACAATGGTTACTGGTTCGCTGATGGTATTAATAATTCTTGGGAGTATGGAACTCCATCTGGGTTAAAAATAGACGGTGCTGCAAGTGGTACAAAAGCATGGGTGACTAACTTATTTGGTAATTATCGAAACAATGAGAAGTCTTATCTATACACACCATGTTTTGATATTGCCGACTTGAGACAACCTACAATAAGTTTTAAAGCAGTGTTTGATATTGAAAACTGTGGTAATATACTATGCGATGCCGGGTATATAGAGTTTACAACAGATGGCGGAAACTGGAGTAGGCTACTTTCTGACGTAGCAACCAATTGGTATACTGATACAAGTTTTCACGTGTGGAACGTTGAAGATAAAACTATATGGCACCCCGTTGAAGCAGCACTTCCAGACAGTATATCAAACATTCAATTAAGAGTTGTTCTGAATACAGACCCTGGTGCTACACTTGAAGGGATAGGTATAGATGATTTTCGATTGTATGATAATATACTTTATCCCGGCTCGAATGATATAATAAGCATTAGCCCCAATCCAACATCAGATGGTATTGTAACTATAGAGTGGGCTTCAAATAACGGTACGGAAATGCAGCTCTCCATTTCAGACATTACAGGCAAACAATTACTAAGGTATAGTACTACTGCTCAGCAGGGTTACAATAAAACTGTTATTAATACCCCTGCTTACTCTAGTGGCGTTTATTTGTTAAATATGATCATCGGTGGTAAAGCGCATACACGAAAAATTGTATACACACGCCGATAATTACCTGTTAAACAGTATATCCAGATAGAAAGATGGTTTTCTCAGTTTATCGCGCAGATCTATATCAGTGAACATGCTGCTTATGGTCTCACTCAATGCAGGGCTTTTCTCAGCTTTGTTCACCACAAAATTAAACAACCATGGGTATTGACACAGTTTTTGGAGTGTAGTGCTGATACGTAATTCATCTCCAAGTCTCCTGTATAGTATGTGATCGTACTCTTGCTTCAGAAAGTCTTTGGTGTAATTAGTTCCCGAAATAGCTTTCTCTATTGCATTGGCAGCGAGCATACCACTATACAAGGCATTGCCAATACCTTCCCCGCTAAAGGGGTCAACAAGGTTGGCAGCATCTCCCGTAAGTAAAAAGTTATCTCCTGATACCGGTAGCTGTTCTGTACCCATTGGTAACCCCCATCCAAGTATTTTGCCTTGTAGCTTAGCATTTTTGAAACGTGGGCTTATGTTTGGGTTGTTTTCAATAGCGTACAGCATCTTTTCTCTCAGGTTGATCTTCTTACTACGTATCTTTTCTGATAATATTCCTACTCCTACATTGGCCATGCCGTTGGGCAATGGGAATATCCACATATAACCCGGCAATACCTCTTTAAGGAAATGTAACTCAATAAAGTTCTTATCGCTTAAACCTGTAATGCCTTCATAATATGCCCTTAGGCCAACAGCTGAAGTTTTTGCAGTAGCATGTTGTGGTAGAAACTCTTTCCTGATAATACTCTTATCACCATCAGCTCCAACTATCACAGGTGCACTTACGGTGTATGTGATTTCACCACTGGTGAAAGTCACTTTTACGGTTTCGTTTTCTCTGGATACTTCTTTTATTGACGTTTTCTGAAAAATGGTGCAATGTTCTGAAGGTAGCTTCTCGAATAGAAAGTTGTCAAAAACGAGCCTTGTTGCCGTGAATCCGGGCGCAGTTTCACCAGTGCGACTACTTGGTTTATAGGGTATATTTAATGGCTTGCCGTTTGGTGCGACGAAGGTAACACCATGGTTAGGTGCAAAGTCTCCTTCATTTTTAAAAATGTCCAGTAGCCATTCGGGTTTCAGGTTTCTTAATACATAAGCAGTTTTGCCACTACAGGCATCTCCGCAAACCTTATCTCGTGGGAATTCTTCTTTTTCAATTACAACATGGTAGATACCCGCTTTTGAAAGATAAAGGGATGTGCCTGCACCTGCCGGACCGGCACCGATAACAATAGCTTGTGTGTCAATATACTTATGCTCCATATAGGAGCTCCAAAGATAGCAGGCTTAAGTTAAAAGAGTATTTATTTTAGAGATCAACATTTGGTTAATGATATGTAAAGGTCTTATATGTATTTGTACTTATTTACTATGATCAGATACATTTGATAATTGAGAAGGGACAGTGGCAGAACAAAACAAGAATAAAACACACACATGGCTTCCAATAGGGTATACTTTCCCAATTTGAATAGCTCCAGATTTATTGGGGCAATTGCTGTGATCATCCATCATATTGAGATGACTAAGCACTGGTTTGGGCAGCCGAATATATACACGAATTCTTTTATTGGAGGAATGTTTGGCCAGGCAGGTATCATATTCTTTTTTGTATTGAGTGGTTTTTTGATCACTTACTTGCTGATGCTTGAACATGAGCATACTAAAACCATTTCTATTAAGAATTTTTATATAAGACGAGTATTAAGAATATGGCCGTTATACTACTTTATTATCATTTTGGGCCTATTTATATTACCTAAGATCAGTTTTTTATTTGTACCTGGGTTTACAGAGTATGTCAACGATGGTATGCTTCCAAAGTCGTTAATGTTCTTTACATTCTTTTCAAACTTGGCCTATACCATGTACGAACATGTACCATATGCAGAGCAGGCGTGGTCTGTCGGCGTTGAAGAACAGTTTTACCTCTTATGGCCGATACTGGTTTTGTTAGTAATTAAAAGAGGTAAGTTATTGCACATGCTGATAGGGGTGATCTTGTTTTACTTATTGGTAAAAATAATTGCTATTTACTTGCACACATCAAACTCAGGTAGCGTTGCCTACTATAATTTTTACCAGTTCTGGCATCATTTCAGCATAGATTGTATGGCTATAGGGGGTATCTCAGCGTATATATTATATAATAAAAAAGAGAAGTTACTTAAGCTGATATATAATAAGTACGTTCAAATAGCTACCTACTTGCTTTTAGCGTTCATTACAGTGAAAGGGTTAGTGCTACCGTATTTTACATACGAGCTATATGCCTTGATGTTTTTTATAATTGTACTCAATCTTGCTGCTAACCCTAAAACAATCATCAATATTGAGTATAAGCCATTAAACTACCTGGGTAAAATTTCCTATGGTATATATATGTATCACAATATCATGATCGTTATATCATTGAAATTGGTGATGTTATCTTCTTTGGCGCTCTCAGGTGTTTGGGGAAATGTATTATTATATACACTTGCTTTCGGGCTTACGATATTTACAGCAACTTTGTCTTATGAGTTCTTTGAACAGCGATTTATTAAAGCTAAAATGAGGTTCTCAAAAGTCTTAAGTGGAGAGAATGCTGTAGAGAAGAAAGCAGTATCTAGACAGAAAAAAGAGCCGGCAATGCCAATGCCTGTAATACCTAAGACCGTTTAATTCTCAAATCCTTGAATTTCGAGGCTAATAAGGAAATGTTTGCTTAACTTTGCGCGGCAAACGAGTTCTTTATTCAAATATGATAGGTCGTAGAAATATCAGGGTTAAGGTTATGCAGACGCTCTACACGCTGTATACCAGAGGAGTAGAAGAAGTAGACGAGCAGAAAAAGTCTGGTTCTGATCTTTTAGACGAAAAACTTAACCGTTCGTTAGACCTGTTCGTTATCTCAATTATTTACACATTAAGAGCTGCTCAGTACGCTGAGAAAGACGCAGGCGCAAGAGCTGCTAAATATCTTCCCACCGCAGAAGACCTGAATGTAAGTACAAAAATAGCCGGCAACGAGTTTCTGTGGCGGGTAATGAATAATGAAACTTTTCAGGAAAAGATAAAGGACAAGCAGGTCTCGCGGTACATTGACGAAGATTGGGTGAAAAAGATATACCAGAAGTTCGCTAAAACTGATGACTATAAGCAATATATAAGCACAGGCGATAGGAATAAGAAAGATGAGGTAGCTATAATCAAGAGCATCTGGCAAAACGAGATGTTACAGAATGAATCATTGATGGAGTTCTTCTCTGATGAACTGCCTGGTTGGGATGATGATCAGGAAATGACAGAGATATTAATGAGTAACCTCTTCAAAAGCAGTTCAAAGATCAACTTCCTGAAACTTATATCAGCTGAAAAGCACGAGTATGCTCATGACCTATTGCATACAGTACTTGAAAAAGAAGAATACTCAACCGAATTGATACAACCAAAGCTTATCAATTGGGATTCTGAAAGAGTTGCATTAATTGATATGCTGCTTTTGAAGATGGGAGTTTGTGAATTGTTATATTTCCCTTCTATACCCACAAAGGTGACCATTAACGAATATATAGAGATAGCTAAACGGTATAGCACACCACAGAGCGGACAGTTTATCAATGGTGTATTAGATAACATCTTGAAAGACTTAGTCAAAGAAAATAAGATCAATAAGGAGAATAGACAATCTTAAATCTAATAGTATGAAAAAATATCTTGTAGTAATACTTTCAAGTATTTTATTATTCTCTTGCAGTGATCAGGATAAGAAAACTGAAGAAAATAAAGATCTTTTATCTACAGATCTTGTAAATAACCCTCACTCTGCTACAGGTACTGACAAGGAAAGAATGAGTGTGTTGCCAACAATGGATTTTAAAGATAGCACACACGATTTCGGCACAATAAACGACGGTGAGAAAGTTATTTATGATTTTAAATTCACGAATAATGGTAAGTCTCCACTGATTATTAGTGGTGCTACAGGTTCTTGTGGATGTACAGTGCCAAGTTATCCGAATGATCCTATTAAGCCAGGCGAATCAGGTGCTGTAAAAGTTATGTTCGATGGTACAAATAAAAGTGGCCATCAGGAAAAGTCAGTAGTGCTTACTACAAACTCTAAAAAAGGTACACATATGCTATACATAAAGGCTGATGTTGTGCCTGTGAGCAAGTAATGATATATTTGATCGTATAAATAATAGTAACTAACAGTTAATTAATTAAAATTTATTTACAGATGGGAGGTGATCCAAAATTTTCGCTTTTATTCATGGTTGGTATGATAGCTGTGATGTATTTCTTTTTAATACGTCCTCAAGCTAAGCGTGCCAAAGAACAAAAGAAATTTGCGGAAAGTATAGATGTAGGAGAACACATTGTAACTAATGGTGGTATACATGGTGTTATTAAGCGCACCAATGATGATGGGACTTTGCAAATAGAAGTGCATCATGGCCATTTTCTAACTATTGAGCGTACAGCAGTGTCAATGGAAATGACTGCTGCTCACCGTAAGAAGCTAGATGGTGGAAAAGAGACCACTAAAAAATAATTAGTTATGCTTAAAGTAGGCGTAACAGGCGGCATAGGTGCCGGTAAGTCAGTTGTATGCCAAGTGTTTAAAACACTTGGCATACCTGTATTTGATGCTGACGCTACAGCCCGATACCTTACTGAAAATGATCCTGAAATAATATCTGCCATTAAGGAGCTATTTGGTGAAAAGATATACAGAGGTAGTTTTTTGAATAGAACTGAAGTTGCTGAGCAGGTATTTAAACAGCCTGAACTACTAAAGAAACTTAACTCTGTTATTCATCCGGCTACAATAAGTTATGGTAGAGAATGGATGGCTGCACAAACCTCTCCATATGCAATAAAAGAGGCAGCGATATTTTTTGAGACAGGCAGTAATAAGGATATGGATGTAATGATAGGTGTATTTGCTCCTGAGGAAGTGCGTATTCAAAGAGTATTGAGTCGTCCCGGTATGACAGTAGAAAAGGTTAGAGAAAGAATGGCCAGCCAAATCCCTGATCGTGAGAAAATGAAACTATGCGACCATATTATCACCAACGATGGTAAAACAGCCCTTGTACCACAAGTAATGGTTATACATAACTCATTGCTAAAAAAGGTATAGGTACAGGCTTATTTCAAAAGTAAGGCCCTGTACTTTTTATACTCCCATAAATTCTTCTCGTCTGTTTCTGCTGCTTCTATTTCATCTAAAGCCATTAGCAACGATCTCATCCTGATATTAGCTTTGTTTTTATTGGCCCCAGGAGTAGTGTCTTCTTTGTAATAAAATGCTACTTCATATATGTAAGATGTCATTACTGAGCGGTACGATTTGATATTTTCAGTAGTGATAAGATACTTAGCATGAGCGAGTGCGTTTTCAAAAGCATCGTTATCTGTAGTGCTTTTCATGTAGCTGCCTAGAGCTATTACAAAATCTACTTTGTCTGTACTGAATACATTATAAACTTCTTTGTTGAAATAAGTAGTATCAGCAGCAAAGCCCTGTTCTCCGATTATTAGCCAAATTTCAGGCAGTAAATATCCTTTCGGGTTAGTTTTGAGTAATGCTTTGCTTATCTGATAGACGGAATCATATTCTATGCTGTTCAGCGCTGCTAATGCCGAACCTGCAACCATGTATGAGCTGTCTTCTATAGCTGCCAACATATGTTCTTCACCAGATTTTATTTCCCAATACCCTAAAAGGTCAAATGCTAGTGCACGTACATCATTAGAAGGATCGTTAATAGCAAGGAATAATATATCGTTTTCCCAGGTGTTCTTGATAGATTTGTTCTCTGAAGCCAGTATGTATTCAATAGCATAAGCTCTTACTTCTTTTTCAGGGTCATTAAAAGCTTGTTTGAATAACTGTTGAATTGTTTTGTTGTTCAGATTTTTATAATTGTTCTTTAGAGGAGTTATCTTTGAGATAAGGTCATCTTTATCTGCCGCGGCATAATGTTTTAGCCAATCTTCATAGCTTTTATTCTCTATGATCTCTCCCGGTAACCAATGTTCTACATCAGGTATCACTATTGGCCTTTCACCACGAGGGTAGGGAAGAGTAAATCTAGAAGAGGTAGCATTAATATCTATTTGCTCCTTTTGTTTTTTACTATCTGAAACTAATGATACAGTAAGAGGCAGGTGGTATGTTTCAGTTTGCTTTTGTTCTACTTTTATAGTCACTGTTTTTTCATCGTCATCATATTTATAGTCAAACTCAAGAATTGGGTGACCTCCCCTGAAGTACCACTGGTTGAAAAACCAGTTCCAGTCTTTACCTGTCACTTTTTCAACTGCTAATCTCCAATGGGCTACTTCGCCTGAACTGAAACTAAGATTGTTTAAATACTCCTTCATTGCCAACCTGAATGCCTCAGTACTTATAAGGCCTTCAAAGTAACGCAGAATAATAGCTCCTTTTTGGTAGGAAACTCTGTCAAAAACATCATCCTTATCGTTGTAAACGTACCTTACCAATGGTGGATCATTCTTTTTTGCTTGTTCAAGGTATCTGTGCAGGTCTTCAAAAGCCAGCCTCTGCTCAGCCACTTTACCGTATTTATGTCTTAGCCATAGTTGCTCGCCAAAAGTGGCAAAAGACTCATTGAGTGTAATATTCGACCATGACTCAGCAGTTGCGTAATCTCCAAACCATTGGTGGAAAAGTTCGTGTGCTACTACATCTTCATGGTCTTCGTCTTTTAATTCTCTGGATGTCTGGTTGATAAATTCGCCGAAAACAGATGCTGTTGTGTTTTCCATGGCTCCTGATACAAAGTCTCTGACTACGACCTGACTATATTTATTCCATGGATAGTCTACATAAGTTAAGTCAGAGAAGAATGCCATCATTTCCCTGGTATGCTTGAACATTTCTTTGGCATATGGTGCATACTCAGGCTCCACGTAATAGTTAACAGGTATCCCATTCCATTCACCGTCGTCAACTATTGAGTATTTGCCAATAGCCATCATCATGGCATATGGCTGTATAGGTTTATCCATTTTCCAAATGTCAGTTCTGGTGTTTCCGTTTTTCTGCTGGTCTACTAAGTAGCCGTTACTTAAGGTTACAAAGCTATCAGGTACAGTCATTTCAACCTGAGTTGTGAATTTTTCGTTGGGCTTGTCAATGGTTGGCACCCAGTGAGAGTTAGCTTCTGTCTCCCCTTGTGTCCATATTTGTACAGGTTTGTTGGGTATGGCATTGTCGGTATTGATGAAGTATAATCCTCTATCATCTGTAATAGCACTACTGCCACCGCTTGCAGTTTTATAAGGCATTGCTTTATAGGTAATATGTATTCTTTGAGTGCCAGAAACAGGAGTTGGGAACATTATACTAAGTACATCTTCTTCGTAGCTATACTCGGCATTTTCATTATTCACTGTAACTGAATTGATCTCCATGCTTTTTGCGTCTAGTTTCAGTATTGTGTCAGTACCTATGTATGGTTTAATGTCTATCCATGCTTCACCATCGGCTGTTTTTTCAGTAAAGTTGAACTTCAAAGCTACCCTGGTATGCAGAATATCCCAATGCCTGTCTGTTGTAGCTCTGTATTCACCGGAAGATGCCTTTACAGTTACAGGAGCTAATTGTACGCTACCGGTTTTTTTACTGGAACTACAAGACGAAAAGATGACTGTTGCAAGAATTATGCTCAGGATGGTATACCTCATATTAATAGATAGAATGCTTCTTAGACAATAATACTTAATACATACATTAGATTACATAAAAGAATATCGGATATTTACTAAATACTCCTTTTATAAGGTGATAAGCCATTTATTATTAGTTATTTTTGCGGTCAAACTAATGAATTAAGATGTTACAGATTACTGTAAATGATAATACTTTTGCTGTATCGAATGAGGAGGGACAATGGCATGTGAATGACACTCCTGTTGATTGTGATATTAAGATGCTGCCGAACGGACTCATTAATGTGATATACAAGAACAAGAGTTATACGGCAATACTTGAGAAGATAGATGAGAAAAGCAAAGAGCTTGCACTCAATATAGACGGGCAGTCGTATAATGTGTCAGTGAAGGAACCCTTGGACCAGCTATTGGAAAAAATGGGTATGGATCTGAGTTCTTTACAAAAAGCAGAACCTATTAAAGCACCAATGCCCGGTATGATATTGAAAATATTGGTTGAACCTGGTCAGCAGATAAGCAAAGGAGATGGTATATTGATATTAGAAGCAATGAAGATGGAGAATGTATTAAAAGCTTCTGGAGATGCAACAGTAAAATCAATAAATGTAGACGAGAATACAGCTGTTGAAAAAGGAGCGGTGCTAATAGAGTTAGAGTAATATGTTACGCAAGGGGATAATTATTTTTTTGTTACTCATTTCCTGTATGTTAAAGGTTGAGACTTCCTCAGCAAACGGGGAGTTCTCTTATGTGTACATACAGGGAGATAAGAATATACCTTTTTATGTTAAGCTGGATGATATAATGTTACCCAGATATGGCAAGAATTATTTTATCATTCCGAAGTTGGTTTCTGGTACTATTGATATACAGATACTATTCCAGCAAAATAAGTATCCACCACATAATTTTACTATAAAAGTTCCGTCCAATGGCTTCAGGGGGTTTATCTTAATGAATAAAAGCGGGACATTTACCTTATACGATATACATCAGAAATTTTATCTGCAGCATAATAATAGTGTTGAAGATGATAATGCTCCTGAAACTAAAGGTTATGTATACAAACCAGCAAACATAACAACACAAACAACTGTACCTACAAATGTAACTGCCGGTACAAGTAATAATACCCCTAAGTTTTTAGAGAATATAGAGCTTAATAAATCCAATTCTACAGAAGCTGAAACAATTGAAAAAACACCTGAGAAGCCCATTGCCGTAAATGCTGAAAAGAAAGTGGATAAGACTGTTAGGGTCGAGTATAACCGAACTTCAGTTGTCAATAGTGATTGCCCGCAGGCTATAAGTGAGGATGATTTTGGTGATCTTGTTGATAAAGTACAGAACAAAAACGAGTCAGTCAGGTTAAAGTACCTATTGTCAAAAATGGATGATTGTTATACAAGCAATCAGGCAGGCAGACTGGCAAGGATTCTTACGAATGATCCAGAGCGTTATACTTTTTTAAAGAGGATATACCCCAGAGTGACAAATCAAAATGCATTTGTTGCATTGGAAGACCTTTTATCTACAAATGAATGGAAGAGTTATTTTCGACTAATAGTTTCAAATTGATATGAGATACATAATTATAACACTTTTTACGGTTGTACTTCTTGTTTCTTGCGGTTCGCAGGGAAACAGGCCAAAGATCATTGGCACGTGGCAGGCAGTTAGTTTAGAAAACCCGGTTCTTGATGAAAGAATGAGACAACATAAGAACTTTATAGATACTATTGGTAGCAATACAACTGAAGAGCAGAATTTGGAAATATACGAGTTTACAAATATAGATAGCGCAAAACAGGCTTTAGGTGCTGAGATTGAGCGTTATTGGTCAGAACAAAAAGAAGTGATCAATGCAACTACTTTTGAGTTCAGGAAAGACAATACTGCTATACTTCATTTCAGGGAAGGTAGCGAAAATGCAGAATGGTCTATTAATAATGAAGGTAAGCTGGTTGTTGATCACATGAAAAATCAGAATACAGATGCTATTGAGATGGATATTATTGAATTGAATGATTCAGTATTGACATTGAAAATGCTGCATAAGGGTATTTATACAACTGTAGTATTTGAGCCTGTTGATAAATAATACTTAGCTATCTTTGGGCACTTATTTGGTTAAAATTAAACAAGTGAAAATATGCGTACAATTGCTTTTCGCCAGGCACTAAGAGAAGCCATGCAAGAAGAGATGAGGAGGGACAAGTCTGTGTTCCTGATGGGTGAAGAGGTAGCACAATATAATGGTGCATATAAGGTAAGCCAGGGCATGTTGGATGAGTTCGGTCCGGAACGAGTAATCGACACGCCAATTGCTGAGTTGGGTTTTACAGCGATTGCAGTAGGTGCGGCTATGAATGGTACAAGGCCTATTGTTGAGTTTATGACATGGAACTTTGCAGTGTTAGCACTAGACCAGATACTGAACCATTCAGCTAAAATGCTGGCAATGAGTGGTGGCCAATTTGGCAATCCAATTGTATTCAGAGGGCCAAATGGTTCGGCAGGGCAGTTAGGTGCACAACATTCTCAGGCATTTGAGAATTGGTACGCTAATATTCCCGGACTAAAAGTTATTTCATTATCAAACCCATATGATGCAAAAGGATTACTGAAGTCAGCAATACGGGATGATAATCCGGTAATAGTGATGGAAAGTGAAGTTATGTATGGTGATGAAGGAGAAGTGCCTGAAGAAGAGTACTTAATACCAATTGGTAAAGCAGACATAAAAAGGCCGGGCAGCGATGTAACTATCGTATCGTTCAATAAGATGATGAAAGTAGCTCTTGGTGCAGCAGAAGAACTGGCTAAAGAAGGTATTGAGGCTGAAGTGATAGACTTACGTACTATACGCCCATTGGATAAGGATACTATTATTGAGTCTGTTAAAAAAACAAACCGCTTGGTAATAGTAGAGGAGCAATGGCCATTTGGTAGTGTCTCTTCAGAGATCAGCTATAGGGTACAAAAAGATGCGTTTGATTATTTAGATGCACCGATTACCAGAATCACTTCCGCTGATACCAGTTTGCACTATGCGCCAAATCTTGTGAAAGCAGCTTTGCCGGACATTGAGCGGACTGTTAAGTTGGTGAAAGATGTAATGTATATTGAGAAATAGAACTCAACCTAAAATTTTAAAAGCCTTGCATATTGCAAGGCTTTTCTATTCTGTGTCTTCTTCTTCTGCAAATAACCAGCCGTTTATCGTTTGCTCACCGGATACGAGGTCATGGTAGTACATAACAGACCTGTCTTCTGATATTTCAATGCTGGTAATACTGAGTGTGTGTGTTGCACCATTATTCAGGGTAAGGTTCATTCTTGCATAACCTTCACCGCCTTCTTCATGAAAAATGCGAATACTCTCACCTGTAATAATGTCCTGTTTCATCCGCCATTCATCAAACCATTTTTTTCTTGTCTCTATCATTTCCTCATCAAACAATGTTACAGAAGACCACATATTAGGCATATCAGCAGGTAAAGATTTTACAAACTTTTCATACTCGTCCCATCTCATCTCCCATAAAGTGCCGTTCTGCCTTAACCAAGTAATGAGTGTAAAAGGTTCTATGTCACGAAGGTCTACTTCATTGAATTTTTTTACAGGATTTGGTGAATTGAAAATTTCCAGGAATAATTTGCCTCTGCTTTCCCTGTATTCATCTTTCCTTATATGTGGTGCGAATGCACCATTAACAAGTGCCATTGCATTACCATTGTTATGAATACCTATCCAAGTTCCGCCATTGTTATCTCTGGGGTATAGTACCTTGCCGCTACTGAATTTTTCAACTGCAGGGGCAGACATAGTATTAGTACCGGGTTTGTCATCCCTATTTGAGGTAATGAAGATCTTATCCTTATATGGAAGATATGTTACTGTACCCATGTCTCACAAATATATGCACGATGAGGTCTGGCAAGAATAAAACTTTGTGAAATTTTTTAAACGATTATAAAAGGACAAGATAATAGAATATTACGATTTACTTATAAAAAAAGCAGCCTGTCTCGGCTGCTCATTTTTAGATTTTTATGCTTAAGGAATTATATATACCTCACTGGTAGTTATGGTATTACTTCGTCTACCACTCGGGTCTTCTATCCATATATCAAAGGTAAGTGTGTCTCCGTTAGGCCGGCTAGGACGCAACGCTAAGTTATATGCATCTGCTGAAAGGATAAAAGTAATATAACCTCTGATATGATCTCTGTTCTCTGGTATTTCAAAACTTCTTAGTTCTTCAGGGAATTCAAGGTTTTCGACTTTATCGAATGAGTCCCTGTTTTGTTTAAAATAAATATTAGCAGAACTAGGGTCACCTAATAGGTTTGATGTAGGGATTGAATAACGCATCGTGATGGAGAAAGCATCAACTCCGGATTTTAGTATATTTTTTGAAAGAGAGTCAAAATATATGGTCGGGTTATCGCCTACCTTATCTTTTTTACAGGCAGAGAAAGCAATTATTGCTATTATTGCCGTTACGTAGAACTTATTCATATCAATCAAATTTAGGAAAAGTGTCAGATATATTTCATCAGAGCTCCAATAAATATATCCAAACTATTACTGAGCGCAATTTTGATGATATTACTATACAGTTATTTCATTATCAGTATAGTAACAACTCTTTATACAAGGAGTTTGTAGATGCTATTGGAGTCAAAACAGATAACGTACAACTGGTTTCCGACATACCCTTTTTGCCTGTGTCGTTTTTCAAATCGCATAAGGTCGTTACAGGACATTTTGATCCTATATATATATTTGAAAGCAGTACCACGACCTCTGACATCCCTGCCAGACATTTTATTAGAGATGAGGAGCTGTATTTACAATCTCTAATATCAGGTTTTCAACAATTTTATTCTTCTGCAGAGCAATATGCTTTTCTAGCTTTGCTGCCATCTTATTTGCAAAGAGGTAATGCCTCGCTAGTACATATGGCAGATGCATTAATGAATATCAGCAGGCATCCTGCTAATGGGTTTTATCTGGATGATCTTGACAAGCTTTATAAAACATTAAATACTCTTGAACAACAAAAACAACCAACAATACTGTTAGGGGTAACTTTTGCATTGTTAGATTTCGCTGAGCAATACAGTATGAAGCTAAAAAATACCATTGTAATGGAAACTGGTGGTATGAAAGGAAGAAGAAAGGAGATGATACGGGAAGAAGTACACGAAGTTATTAAATCAGGTTTAGGTGTTACAGAGGTGCATTCGGAATACGGTATGACAGAATTACTTTCACAAGCATATGCCGTTAAAGATGGAAAATTTCGTACCAGTAATACAATGCGGGTATTTGTAAGAGATGTGAATGATCCTTTTGATGTAAGACTTACAGGGTCAGGCTTGCTGAATATTATTGATCTGGCCAATATACACTCTTGTGCCTTTATTGCTACAGATGATATTGGTAAGATATATCCTGACGGACATTTCGAGGTAATGGGCAGGGCAGATAATTCTGCACTGAGGGGTTGTAACTTAATGGTACTTTAAAAATATATTTGCCGGCTTATTTTTCTGCTATATATTTGCTGCCCTTTAGTTCTTAACTAAATGCCCAGGTGGCGAAATTGGTAGACGCACTGTGTTCAGGTCGCAGCGTTCGCAAGGACATGCTGGTTCGACTCCAGTCCTGGGCACCAAACTTTCAAAGCTCCGATATTCGGGGCTTTTTTATTGATAAAATATATTTTTTAGATTAGTCTAAAAGTTTATCTTTGCTCGTAGAAAAACAATAATTTGTATGAAATACGGTATTACCGTAATACTCTCTGTATTTACGCTTATAGCAAGTGCACAACAAAGAATTATTAAAGGAACTGTATATGATAATAGGAATAGCGAGCCTGTAGCTTTTGCAACTATTGTATCTACTAACGGTGAAGCAGGCACAGCCACAGATGAGTCCGGTAAATTTCAATTAAAGATCAACAAGCCGATAAGCTCAATAATAGTCAGCTATGTAGGATATGAGACAGATACAGTGTCAATTAATGATAAGTCATATTACAACATAGGCTTGCAACCTACTTCATCTAATATGGATGAGGTAGTTATTACGGGTACAATGAAAGCTATGAGCCGTTCCAACAGCCCAATACCTGTTGAAGTATTTACACCCAAATATTTTAAGAAAAATCCAACTCCCAGCTTGTTCGATGCTCTGGAAATAGTGAATGGTGTACGCCCTCAGATCAATTGTAATGTATGTAATACAGGTGATATTCATATAAATGGTATGGAAGGGCCGTATACAATGATATTGATTGATGGTATGCCGATAGTAAGTGGACTGGCAACGGTTTACGGTTTAAGTGGTATACCTAATAGCATGGTAGAGCGTATGGAGATAGTAAGAGGGCCGGCATCATCATTATATGGATCTGAAGCAATGGGGGGTGTCATTAACGTAATAACTAAAAAACCTCAAAGGGCACCGGTTTTCACTGTAGATGTTATGGGAACTACCTGGCAGGAGTATAATGCAGATGTATCAGGAAAGTTCAGCATAGGCAAGGTAGATAACCTGGTAGGTGTTAATTACTTCAATTATAATGTGCCCTTTGATAAAAATAATGATGGCTTTACAGACCTCACACTTCAAAACAGAGTTTCAATATTCAATAAGTTATCAGTAGAAAGGAATGATGACAGGGTTGCATCTATTGCAGGGCGATATGTGTATGAAGACCGTTGGGGTGGACAGATGAACTGGAACAGAGACTGGCGTGGTACTGATAGTATTTATGGAGAAAGCATCTATACAAAACGCTGGGAAGTGATAGGCATGTACCAATTGCCGTTTAAAGAGCGAATTATGGCTCAATTCTCTTACAATTGGCACGACCAGAACTCGTACTATGGAGATGTGCCTTATATGGCTAACCAACAAGTAGCCTTCGGTCAGTTGTATTGGGATAAAAAGTTAGGTGCAAAGCATAGCCTACTGTTAGGAGCTTCATATCGTCATACATATTATGATGATAATACCCCCGGTACTGCATCAGCAGACTCGCTCGACCCTAAGAACCAACCTGCTATTACCCCTCTGCCCGGTGCATTTATCCAAAACGAATGGATGGTAACAGACAAACAAACAGTGCTTTTGGGTTACAGGTACGACTATGACAGGAATCATGGTCATATTCATTCTCCAAGGCTGGCATACAAACTCTCTGCAAACAGAAATAATACACTAAGGGCTAGTTTCGGTACAGGGTATAGGGTTGTAAACTTATTTACAGAAGACCACTCTGCACTTACAGGAGCAAGAGATGTTATAATAACAGAAGAGCTGGACCCTGAGCGATCGTATAACGCTAACTTGAATTATGCACTGAAAATACCTGCGAGATCATTTTTTGTAGGTATTGATGCTACAGTGTTTTATACATACTTCACTAATAAGATAGTTGGCGATTTTGATAGTGATCCTAACAAGATTGTATATGATAACCTGAAAGGTAATGCAGTATCGCAAGGTATATCTGTCAATACAGACTTTTCATTTAACGTGCCATTCAGGTTAAGTGTAGGCGTTACTTATATGAATGTATATCTGAATGAAGATGATGGTACGGGTAAACTGGAAAGGGTACAACAGTTATATGCTCCTGAATGGTCTGGCAATTTTATTGCCAGCTATACATTCCCGAGGCAACTGCTTACAATAGATTTTACAGCAAAATGGAACGGGCCAATGAGATTACCTGTACTACCAAATGATTACAGGCCTGAATATTCGCCTTTTTATGCAATTGCCAATATACAGGCCACTAAAACTATTAATAAGAAGTTTGAAGTATATGGAGGGTTAAAAAACCTATTCAACTTTGTACCTGCTGATCCGATTATTCGTCCTTTTGACCCTTTTGATAAAACTGTTGATGATCCTGTTAATAACCCTAATGGGTATACTTTCGACCCATCATATAACTACGCTTCGTTGCAGGGTATAAGAGGTTTCTTAGGCGTCAGGTTTACGCTTTATTAGTATAATCCTTACTTTACCTATATTCACACCTATGAAGTTTTATACGGTACTGACTGTAATTATTTCTATTTCGGCAGTTTTCGCATATATCAACTATAGGTTTATTAAACTGCCTACAACAATAGGCATTATGGCCATGTCGCTGGTCACATCAATATTATTGGTTACGGTAGGTAAATCTATACCCAATCTTACTACATCTATTACAGAAATGATAAGTTCTATAGACTTTCATGATCTGTTGATGGATGCTATGCTGAGTTTTTTACTTTTTGCAGGTGCAATACATGTTAATTCAGCCAGTCTTAAAGAAGAACGTTGGCCAATAGCTATTATGGCTACAGTGGGTATATCTATTTCAACATTTATTATTGGCTTTCTTACCTACCAGTTGTTCGGGATATTCGGTATGTCCATAGACTTTATTTATTGTCTGTTGTTCGGAGCATTGATATCACCAACTGATCCGATAGCAGTATTGGGTATACTAAAACAGGCACGTATCCCGAAATCTATAGAACTTAAAATAACAGGTGAGTCTTTGTTCAATGATGGCGTAGCTGTAGTTGTATTTCTTACCATTATGCAGGTAGCGCAGGCAGGTCTTGAGAACATGTCTGCTGTTGAAATAGGTGAACTATTCTTATTGGAAGCATTTGGGGGTATAATATATGGTTTGGCATTAGGTTACTTGGGTTTCTATATGCTAAAGTCTATTGATAACTACCAGGTAGAGGTCTTGATTACTATTGCATTAGTTATGGGAGGATACTCTTTGGCAGGGCTGCTGCACGTATCAGGTCCGTTGGCTATGGTTGTAGCAGGTATCATTACAGGCAATCAGGGTAGGGAGTTAGCAATGTCTGATATTACAAGAGATTACCTGAGTAAGTTCTGGGAGGTAATAGATGAGATACTTAACGCACTGCTTTTTCTTCTTATTGGTTTTGAGATATTGATCATTGAATTGAATTCAAAGCTTATCACGGTAGGAGCAATAACGATCCTTGTAGTATTGTTGGCAAGACTTATCTCGGTTGCGTTGCCGCTATATTCTTTGAAGACGAAATTGAATCTGGAAAAAAACGCTGTATCCTTACTTACATGGGGCGGACTCAGAGGGGGGATATCTGTTGCGTTGGCACTGTCATTACCTGAGAGCATGTATAGGTCTGAGTTGGTTACAATAACCTATATAGTAGTGATATTTTCTATTATTGTGCAGGGATTAACGATAGGAAAAGTCGCCAAAAGATTGTTGCAAAAATGATATATGAGTGCTATTATGTTATACATTTACAGTAACATTGTATAGTTGTTATTTTTTGCTTATGGTTACCCTCTTTATTAAAAAATTGACCAGTCGTCTCATTTTATTGTTGTGTCTGGTTACATCAATATCTGTATACGGTCAGGAAAAAGAAGACGATAGTCTTTCCGCAGAAACGGAACAGGTAAAGGATTCTCTTCAGAATGTTGCACTTGATGCAAAAACAGAATACCTACAGAAGCTTGATTCTATAAAGCAAGCAGATTCTTTGAAAAGAATACAGCTTGAGGATGAGTTGAAGTCTCTTAAAACAACCGATAACCTCAAAAAAGAAGAACTACTTGCTGAGCTTAACAAGATCAAAGAAGATGAGCTTAAGCGGGTTGATGAGCAAAAACGACAGATAGATTCCCTCAAAGAACATATAAGCGGCTTCCCCGTTTCCCCTTTTGAAGATACCATATGCTATATATATTCAAGGATCGGACCTTTTGCACCGCAAATGCGAGCTCAGAATATTGAGAACAGGATCAGGAAAATGGAGGGCAAAATGGTTTATCACAAGGACTCCATTAAAATATTCCCTTCAGACGAAACTGTAGACCTTTGGTTCGAGGATGAGATATTATTAAGTATCACTGATAAAGATGCCCTTTGGATGGGTATCAGCAAGCAGGAACTGGCTGAAAAGTATAAAGAAAAAATTGCGGCTTCTATTGATGCACACCGCAAAGCAACTAGTCTTTCTACATTACTCAAAGAAATAGGATTAGCGGTACTCGTAGTAATTGTTTTGTCAATTATTATTAAGCTTCTTAACAGAGGCTATAGGCTACTGAAAATTAAAGTAAGAGATGCGCGAGGTAAGCAGATAAACGGTGTCAAGATCAGAAACTATGAATTGTTTACTGCTGATACAGAAGTGAAAGCCATACACACTGTTATGAATATTATCAGGTGGCTTATTATTCTACTGCTTATATATATATCACTACCTATAATATTCGGGATATTCCCATGGACGAAGAATTTAGCAAGAACACTCACGGGGTATATTAAGACCCCTGTTATGTCTATACTAGATGGTATTTGGAACTACCTGCCTAATTTGTTTACTGTATTAGTAATACTGTTTGTTTTCAGATATGTATTCAGGGGGTTGAAGTTCCTGAGAGATGAAGTTAGAAGTGGCGCATTGAAAATACCCGGTTTTTATTCAGATTGGGCTACGCCAACCTATCAGATAATAAGGGTGATGTTATTCGCTTTTATGATCGTAGTAGTTTTTCCATATCTGCCTAATTCAGATTCAGATGTATTTAAAGGTGTATCAGTATTTCTTGGTGTGATATTTACATTCGGTTCTTCAGGTGCACTATCAAACCTTATAGCAGGTTTAGTGTTGACCTATATGAGAGCCTTTAAAATAGGTGACAGAGTGAAGATAGGAGAAGTAAGTGGCGATATTATTGAGAAAACATTATTGATAACAAGGGTTAGAACAATAAAAAACGAAGATATTACCATACCAAACTCAACAATATTAAGTAGTCATACTATTAACTATAGTTCTGCGGCACAGAATATAGGTTTGATCGTGCATTCTACAGTTACAATAGGTTATGACGTTCCATGGAAGCAAGTGCATGAGCTTTTGATTAATGCAGCATTGGAAAGTGATTATATTCAGGAAGAGCCAAAGCCTTTTGTTTTACAAACCAGCCTGGATGATTACTATGTTAGTTACCAGATAAATGCTTACACTAAAGAACCGGCAAAGCAGGCATTAATATATTCATCTCTACATCAGAAAATTCAGGATAAATTTAATGAAGCAGGAGTAGAGATAATGTCGCCGCACTACAGGGCAGTAAGAGATGGTAACCACGTAACAGTACCTGCAGATTACTTACCAGAAGATTATATAGCACCATCATTTAAGGTGAAAAATGATAATGGAGGGACAGAATAGTATTTATTTCGGACATTTGTTGATTAGAAAATAAAAGACAGATAACAGGTTAATAATCAGATTGTACAATGAGTCACCCTAAGAAGCTTAAGGAACTTGCAGCAACAGCAATATGTGGTAACGATATTACTTCCTCTTGTTTATACGTTTCAGCACTTACAATCCTGTACGCAGGGCAGTATGCATGGATATCGCTACTTATGGTAGCTGCAGTGCTTTTTCTGTTCCGTAAAATATATGGAGAGGTAGTTGGTGCTTTGCCACTTAATGGTGGAGCATACAATGTGTTATTGAATACAACCAGTAAAAGTAATGCCTCGGTCGCTGCATGTCTAACCATTCTGTCTTATATGGCCACTGCAGTAATTTCTGCAAGTGAGGCTATGCATTACTTACATAGTATGGTGCATATAAATGTGACATATGCTACAATAATACTGCTGACAATATTTCTTTTGCTCACTATACTAGGTATCAGTGAGTCAGCTGCTGTAGCCATATTTATTTTTATTACGCACCTGGTTACAATGGGTTTACTTATCCTGGCCGGTATCTGGTTTGTAGCTACTCATGGCCTGGATATAGCAAAAGTGAACTTCAAAGCTCCTGTTGAAGGTAGTATTGGTACAGCTTTGTTTTTTGGTTTTAGTACAGCTATGTTGGGGATATCGGGGTTTGAAAGCTCTGCCAACTTTGTAGAAGAGCAAAAACAAGGTGTTTTCCCAAAAACACTACGTAATATGTGGATCGCTGTATCTGTGATCAACCCTACAATGGCATTGATAGCAATTCTTGTATTGCCTATGGCTCAAGTAGGAGAGCATCAGGAAGCATTGTTATCACACATAGGTAACACTGCAGGTGGTAGCTGGCTTGCCACTATTATATCTGTAGATGCTGTCCTGGTGTTAAGTGGTGCGGTATTAACTTCGTACGTGGGTGTTGGAGGCTTAATAAAGCGCATGACTTTAGACCGGGTATTGCCGCAGCTGTTACTTAAAGAGAATAAGCGTGGCAGTTCACCAAGAATACTTATCATTTTCTACTTGCTTTGTTTGTCTGTATTGTTCATTTCAAAAGGAGATCTTGGGGTATTAGCGGGAGTTTATACCATATCATTCTTATCAGTGATGGTATATTTCGGATATGGTAATTTCTTGCTTAAAATAAAACGTGCCAGGCTTCCACGACCTGAATATGCACCATCGTTTGTTGTAGCAATTGCTGTATTTGCATTGCTAGTAGCTATTTATGGTAATATGAAGATGCACTCGGATTATCTTGTGTTCTTCCTGCAATATTTTGTGCCTGCTATTCTTATCATATATATATTCCTTAGAAGAAATGAAATATTACAATACTTATTGATAGTTGCTAATAGCTTCTTTGATTCAGTGCAGCGCATAGCCTTATTAAGTCATTTTCACCTCAAAAAGGCTATAAGGAAGTTGTCAGGACAGGAGTTTGTGTATTTTACGAAGGGAGATGACATATCTATACTGAATAAGGTAATGATCTATGTTTCTCAAAACGAGATAACAAGAAAGCTAAAAATAGTTACCGTTGTTAATGAGGAGCAGGAAGTGTCTGAGCAGTTCATGAAAGATTTTGAAGTGTTAGATAGAGCATACCCGGAAATAAAGATCGAGTTTATTCAAAAGACAGGAGAGTTTGGTCCTGACCTGATACAGCAATTAAGCAAAGAGTGGGGTATACCGGTAAACTTTATGTTCATCAGTTCGCCAAGTGATAGGTTTACACATAGAGTAGAAGATTTGGGTGGAGTAAGGTTAATTATATAGTATTGTCTTCTGCTGTTGTTAGGTATTCCTGTTTTTCGTCTTTTTTGTAAAACAGTAATCCGATCATCATTAGCAGGCTTGTAACAACAACAACATAAAATATTATTCCTACTTTAAACTGGTTCAGCTGTTTGGAAAGAGGTATACTATAGAAAAGAAGTATAGTTACTAACCCTCTAGGCATCAAGAATAACTCCGGGAATAAATTTGCGTGCACAATTAGTCTCAGGTACAAGAACCTTATCAATAACAATACGAGAACTACAAGCGAGCCAACTAGTATTACTTCCTTTTCTAATAATACATGAAGGTTTATAGTAAATCCGAATAGTATAAAAAAGAAAGTCCTTACCAGAAATGAGGTCTCCGCTGTTATAGTTTTCATTAGTGTCATTGTAGACACTAAACTTTTTACAGAGATGAATTTCTTGATATTGCCCTTTATAACTTTCGATATATTATTCAGTACAATGCCAAAAACCAGGATTGTTAACAGGGCAGGTAAATGTATTAGCTCACCCGCAGCATATAGTATCGACAGGATAGCAAAGGTCAGGAAGAACTTCAGCACACCATCAATTCTCGAAAGTAAATACACAAGCAAGAAAGTTGCTACAAAAGAGAATGTGATTGCGAGCCCGATCTTTCCTGAAAATACTAGCGCATTCTTTGTGGTGATTGTGTCGTGCATCACCATATAGTTAAATATCAATATCCCAAGTATATCTGAGAAAGATGCTTCATATATAATAAACTCCTTTTTTTGTTTAGGTAGACTTTCAGTACTAGGAATGACAATAGCACTACTGATAATGCTTAAAGGAACTGCATAAATAAATGAATGTTCAAATGTTTCACCAAGCCAAAAAGAAATTAAATAAGCGATCGCTATCGCTGATACAAAGAATATGATCAATGCTGAAAAAAATGAGTTGCGTATAAGCGATAATTTTTTCTTACTTACATCAAGGTCTAAAGCTGCTTCTAAAATGATCATTATAAGTCCCACTGCCCCAAGTACTTTTACTAAGGGTTCGACATTTTGATAAGCAAAACTATACTTCAGTGCAAGGTATTTTAAAACAATACCTGTGCATATCAGCAGCAGTACGGATGGGATATTAGTTTTTTTACTGATAACAGTAAAAAAGTAACTAAGGATAACTATACTACTTAAGAGTATTATTATTATATAAGGGTTAGCCCCGATTGAAACCTGATCCAATTCTATTATGGTCTTTTTTTGCAATAATACATTGAAATAAGTTAGTTGTCATAGGATAGTATTTATAAGGATATAGATTTCAAAAGAAAGCGTCCTCAAAATGTTTCACTTCAGTTTTATTACCCTTGGTTATTATGCTGATAATATCAAACCTGATCTCCTCATATTCTGGATTTTGATATAGGAACTCTTCGGCTGCTAGTTTAAGGTATTCCTGTTTTTGATCGGTAACTGCATCTTCAGGATATCCGAAATATGATGAGGAACGGGTTTTTACTTCAACAAATACAAGCAATCCATCTTTCTCTGCAACAATATCTACTTCTTTTTGCTGCCACCTCCAGTTGCAATGAAGAATATTATAACTAAGATTTTGCAAAAAGTTTCGTGCTGTAACTTCCCCTTTTACTCCCGTTTCATTATGTTTGGCCATTCAATATTTAAGATATGAAAAAACTGGTACAGAACTTCCCTACACAATTACATGAGGCTTTAATAATAGGCAAAAGCCATAAGTTCTCAACTTCTAAAAAAAAGTTTGCCAATATCGTTCTTACCGGCTTAGGTGGTAGTGGCATAGGTGGGTCTATAGTTCAGAACTTCACATTTGATAAACTCTCTGTACCGTTTGTCGTAAATAAAGATTATTTCCTACCTGCATTTGTAAATGCAGGTTCATTGGTAATTGTTTCTTCTTATTCGGGGAATACTGAGGAAACATTGCAAGCCATGAAACAAGCTTTGAAGAAAAAAGCTACAGTTGTCTGTATTACATCGGGTGGTAAAGTGGCAGAAATAGCTAAAAAGAAAAACCTCGATTGTATTTTATTACCTGGCGGTATGCCACCTAGGGCTTGTATTGGGTATTCTATGACACAGGTTATGTTTGTGCTGCAAGGATTAGGACTCGTTAAGTACAACTTTGAGAAAGACCTTAAAGCCTCTATTAAATTGCTTAAGGATAAGTCTGGTAGCATAAAGACAAAAGCACGTTCTTTGGCAAAAAAGCTATACGGTAAAACGCCGATAATATATTCAGCACCTGAAATGGAAGGGATGGCTATACGTTTCCGCCAGCAGATAAACGAGAATAGTAAAATGCTTTGCTGGCACCATGTAATACCTGAAATGAATCACAATGAACTCGTAGGTTGGAAAGACGTAGATGATTCAAGGTCTGTGGTGATATTACGTACCGAAAAGGATTACGTGCGTACGCAGGTAAGAATGGAGATAAATAAAAAAATAATAAAGAAATATACCAAAAACATTACTGAGCTATATCCTGAAGGGAAAAGCTACTGGGAGCAGATATTCTATTTTATCCACCTTACAGATTGGGTATCCGTATACCTTGCAGATATGAGAGAACAGGATGCTGTTGAGGTGAATGTGATAGACTTTTTGAAGGGTGAGTTAGCAAAACATAAATAATCTGCAAAGATTATTAGTAAGCTAGCTTATTATTTCTTAACTTTGCCGCCCTGGCAAGTCTTATACGGCCAGCTCCTGCTGAATCCCCCAGGACAGGAATGTAGCAAGGGTAGGTGGTCGTAGCGGCGCGATATAAGTAACTTGCCAGTACTTTTTTCTGCACATTTTATTCTTTTCGCTTTACTAGGCTTGGTTTATTATCTATTTTTGGGCAAAACCTGAAGTATGAAATTCTTTATAGATACAGCAAATCTTGAGCAGATCAAGGAAGCCCATGATATGGGTATTTTAGATGGGGTAACTACCAACCCAAGCCTTATGGCTAAAGAGGGTATAAAAGGGGAGGAAGCTATCAATAATCACTATATAGCCATATGCGAGATAGTTGATGGCCCTGTTAGTGCCGAAGTGATAAGTACGGATTTTGACGGAATTATTAAAGAGGGGCAGAAGTTGGCCAAACTACATGAGAATATTGTAGTGAAAGTGCCAATGATCAAAGACGGAGTAAAGGCAATTAAATGGTTTACTGATAACGGTATAAGAACAAACTGCACACTTGTGTTTTCTGCTGGTCAGGCTATATTAGCTGCAAAGGCCGGCGCAACTTTCGTTTCTCCGTTCATCGGTCGTATAGATGACAGCAGCTGGGATGGTGTTGAGTTGATCGAACAGATAGTGGATATATACAACGCGCAAGGCTTCATGACAGAAGTGTTGGCAGCATCTATTCGTAATCCGCTGCATATTGTAAAATGTGCAGAAGCCGGTGCTGATGTATGTACTTGTCCACTAAGTTCTATACTGGGTTTATTGAAACACCCTCTTACAGATATTGGTCTGGAGAAGTTTTTGCAGGATGCAAAATCACTAAAGTAATAAACAGTTTATACGAAAAAGGGCTGCATTTGCAGCCCTTTTTTATTGAAGTAATTATAGAATTGTCTGTTTTACATGCTCGAGGATGTCAGCAGTTTCTTCTACGCTGTTACCTTCTGCATATACACGTAATAATGGCTCGGTGCCGGATGCTCTTAACATTACCCAACCACCATTATCAAGATGGTATTTTACACCATCTATTTTCTCAGTTCTGTTAAATGTATATTTTCCGAAATCAGTATAGCCATCTGCGTTAGCTTTGTTAATGATCGCTTCTTTCTTGTCATTTTCAATATGCAAGTCGTGCCTGTCATATACGAAACGGCCTACTACTTCATATAATTCTTCGCAAAGCTCCTTAAGTGTTTTACCGCTACGTGTCATGAAGTCATAGATCAATAAGCCGTCATAGATGCCATCACGTTCCGGTATGTGTCCTTTTACAGCGATACCACCACTTTCCTCGCCACCGACAAGCACATCATCATGTATCATAATATCACTGATGTATTTAAACCCGATCTTGGTTATTTCTACGGGTAGTCCATATGCCTCACACATTTTCTTTACCCTGTCCGTTACAGAGAATGCAATGACAACCTTACCGCTCATTTCCTTATACTGGTTCAGGTAATGAATAAGCAATAAGATAACATGGTGAGCGTCTACAAAATAGCCATCCTCATCATATAAGCCTATTCGGTCAGCATCACCATCAGTAGCTATACCTATTTTTAATTCTGGAGTTTCTGCTATTGTTTTTGATAACTCACTCAGGTTTTTATGTATAGGTTCCGGTGCCTGACCGTGGAAGCCGGGGTTGTGGTCGCAATGCAAAAGAGTAGCTGATGGTAATAAGCGACGTACTACATTCTGCCCTGCACCATACATCGCGTCGTAAGCCAGTTTGTATGGAGAGTTATTTAATGCTTCAAAGTCAAAATGTTCTTGCAGGTAGTTGCAATACATATCTTCCAGTTCAGCATATTCTAACATGCCTTTTTCTTCCCATTGGCTTAGTTTCTTGCCGGGTATATCTACACTATCAGGTATCAAAGCCTCTACTTCTGCAACATGCTTAGGGCTAGATGGGCCACCATGAGCCCCTTTTAACTTATATCCGTTGTATGATGGCGGGTTATGCGAAGCTGTAATAACAACTCCCTGTTGCGCGCCAAGTTTAGCTACACCGAAAGATATCATAGGGGTGCTGACAATACCTTTTGCCAGAATTACTTTCACACCGTTTGCGCAAAGCACATCAGTAACAGTTTCAGTGAACATCTCGCCACCGAAACGGCAATCGTGTCCTACTACTACTTTAGGGTCATTATGGTTTTTTAGCAACCAGTCTGCCAGTGCTTTAGATACACGTGCGACATTGTATACAGTAAAGTCTTTTGCAATAATGGCCCTCCAGCCGTCAGTTCCGAATTTTATCTTGTCTGGTGTCATGTAAGTTGGTTTGCGGGCAAAAATAGTAAACTTTTGCTGTGGACTATCTTTCCGGCTTTTTCTTCTAATATTCAACCTGTTGTTTAAGATGATTTTATCATATATACATTCGGCAACAACCTTTTTTCTATTACCTTTGGCAACAACTTGTTGGTAACAATAATATGAAGAAAAATATTGCTCTTCTTGCCGGTGGGTATTCCGGAGAATTCGTGATTTCTATACAGACAGCAGCTACTATCAAAAAAAACCTTGATAATGAGCTTTATAATGTATACACTATTGTTGTTACTAAAGATGATTGGTGGTATGAAGACGATAAAGGGGTAAAAACATCTCTCGATAAAAACGATTTTACCCTGACGCTAAATAAAGAAAAAATAACATTTGACTTGGCATTCATTGCGATACATGGTACTCCCGGTGAAGATGGCCGGATGCAAGGGTATCTTGATATGATGGATGTGAAGTATACTACTTGTAATGCTATTGTATCTGCACTTACTTTCAATAAGAGTTATTGTAACAAGGTTGTAAAGGACTTTAATATTGTAGGTATAGCAAACTCAGTCCATCTGATAAAAGGAGAGCCTTTCTCTGTAGGGTCAATACTGGAGCAGATACAGATACCGATGTTCGTAAAACCTAATGAAAGCGGTTCTAGCCTGGGTGTTACAAAAGTGAAATCTGTAGAAGATTTATTGCCTGCCATTGAAAAAGCTTTTGAAGAGGACGATCAGGTATTAGTAGAGGAGTTTATCGAAGGTAGAGAGTTGACTGTCGGAGTATATAAAGTAGATGGTAAATTGATCACATTACCGGCAACAGAGATAGTTAGCCAGAATGAGTTTTTTGATTATGAAGCCAAATACACACCTGGTGTTACTAATGAAATAACACCTGCACCTGTAGATGATAAAGTGTGGGATAAGCTAGTCACAAAGTCAGAGTATATATACAGGCATTTGAATTGTAGAGGATTGATTAGAGTCGATTATATCTTGCAAAAAGACACTAATACTTTATACTTCCTTGAAGTAAACACCATGCCGGGGCAAAGTGAAACCAGCCTTATACCACAGCAGGTAATAGCTGCAGGCATGTCGTTAAAAGAGTTTTATGGCTCAATAGTTCAAGAGTGTTTAAAATAATTAATAATATATTCGGTTAACTAAAATGGCTTTAACCATACAAAAACTAAGAAAATCTATCATATTCCACCTGCTTTTGATGGTTTTAATAGCAGTGGTGATATATCTGATCTTTTTCTTCAGCTTAGAAAAGATCACTAATCATGGTAAACAGTATGAAGTACCGGTGTTAATAGGTAAGAATAAAGATGTTGCTATAAAAGAGCTGAAAAAAGCAGGGTTCAGAGTAGATATAGATTCTGCATACGATCTGAAAAAAAAACCAAGTATAGTACTATCTCAAATGCCCGACACCGGGTCTATAGTAAAGAAAGGGAGAACCATTTTTATTACGGTTAATAAAGCTGAAGCTCCGTTAACACCTATGCCTGAGCTTACAGGATTATCATATAGAAGTGGGTTGATGGTATTGAAGAGTAACAAGCTATTGCCGGGAGATACTACACATGTACCTGATATAGCTGACGGAGCCATTCTGGAGCAGAAATATGATGGTAAGCCTATAACAGCAGGACAGTTAGTGCCCCAAGGCAGTAAGATAAATCTGGTAATCGGTGATGGATTAGGAAATATAGAGTTTGAAGTGCCGAACGTTATTGGCATGACCTATCAGGAAGGTATTGCTGTATTGAATGCGTCAGGGCTACAGTTTATAGATCTTTGGGATACTCCTATCACTGACTCTGCAACTGCTGTGATCTACTTTCAATCTCCGACAGCTAAAACTGAAGATGGTGAACCTAACAGAATACAGGAAGGAGGCTTCGTTGATATAAAAATAAAACAAGGGACAGGGCATGATAATTTCCAATCTGACACACAACCTTTGAAAAAAGCACGCAATAAAAATAAAGGACAAACAGTTGATAGTGATGAGGACTCTGAATGGGGTATGTAAACAGGATCTAATATGTTGCGAAAGTTATTAATAGCAAATCTTTTACTTATATCATCTATTGTAGTTGTAGCGCAAGAAGTTGTAGCCCCGCTTGGCTACAGGCCTGCTCTTATTGAAAATGGCTCTAGCACAGAAAACAACCAAAGACATGCACATAAAACCACTGCTATCACACTCCCCTTTTTTGAAGATTTTACTGATGAGTTATTCTATCCTGATACGAATAACTGGTTAGACAATAAGGTATACATCAATAACACTATGGGAGTAGACCCTATTAGTTATGGTGTGGCTACATTTGATGCAATTGGTTCTGATGGGTTACCTTATCAGAAAACAAATAGTACTTTATTAAGATATGCCGACAGCCTTACATCAAGACAAATAGACCTGAGCGGATATTCTGCAGATGATAGTTTATACCTTAGTTTTTTTTATCAGCCTGAGGGTAATGGCTTTGCTCCACAGCAAGGAGATTCCCTTATGTTATACTTCAGGCGAACAAATGGATGGACTAGAGTTTGGCGTGTAGCAGGTTCGGGCCTGCAACCATTCAGGCAAGTAATGATACCTATTACACAATCATCATTTTTTCATGATGGTTTCCAGTTTCGTTTCGTGAATAAAGCTTCTATGAGCAACGCCGATGATACCTGGAACGTAGATTATATAAGATTAGACGCTAACCGCAGTGAGGCAGATACTTTAGTAAACGATGTTGCTTTTACAAAAGAACCTACATTCGTTTTGAATGACTATACATTTATGCCGTATCAACAGTTTATAGCTAATACTAATAACTATTGGTCTCAACAACATGAAGCATATATTCGTAACAATAATAACAGTACGGTAAATGTAAACTATGGTTATAATGCCCGTGAAACAACAACAAGTACTGTGCTAGGCGATGCAACAGGCAATGTAGGTATTAATGGTGCATCTGAACAAACTGTAAGCTTCAACACATACACAACAACGATACCGGCACCAGGTAACAACGAATACGTGATCTTTGAGAACAAATATTATTTAGAATCTGGTGCTAATACAGGTCCCACTAGCAATGATACTATTGTTAAAGAACAGTTTTTTTACAACTTTCTGGCATATGATGATGATAGTCCTGAAAAAAGCTATTACCTGAACCTTTTTCCTACACTCCCAGGAAAGATAGCTATAGAATACAGCCTTGAAACAGCAGATACACTTACCGGTATTGCAATCTATTTCGGCAGGCAGGTGCCATTAGCCTATCAAAAGTATTTTTCGGCAGCAGTTTATAAAAATATCGCGTTTGGCTCTGGTAGCGATCAAGTTATATATCAGGAAGACTTCTTAGTCCCTAATTACCTTAGTCATAACAGGTTTTGGTATTACAAATTCAAAGAGCCTGTAATACTGCAGGCAGGTAAGTTTTTTATTGGTACTATTCAACCTGCATTGAGTGGCAGTGACAGTTTGTATTTTGGCCTTGATGTAAATAGAGTTGGCTCCAATCATGTGTTTTATAATGTGTTAGATAATTGGGTTGGTTCTACTGTTGATGGTGCTGTGATGATAAGGCCTGTTTTTGGTGAGTTTTTCCCCTCAATCGTTAATAGTAATATAGCACAGAAAACGAATAGGGTAGAGGTGACACCTAATCCAGCACATAATTATATACGTATCCACAATATTGACCCGAGAAAACAATCGTCATACCGAGTCACGGATGTTTTAGGTAAAGTATGTTTGTATGGGATTTTAGACAATAGTGGCAATGTTGATATTAGCAGTTTGTCTCCCGGAGTCTATTTAGTCTATTTTACAATGGGTGATGAGCTGTATCCGCCAACAAAGATCATTAAGCAATAATATAAAGCAGATGAAAGAAATTACTGTAGAAGAACTAAAGCAACGTGTAGATAAAGGAGAAAAGCTGAATGTCATTGATGTAAGAGAGCCTGATGAATACGCAGAAGCCAATATAGGTGCCATGCAAATCCCATTAGGTAAGATCATGGGTATGCAGTTGGAAGATATTGATGAGTTGAAAGAAGAAGAGGTCATTGTCCATTGTCGTTCCGGTAAACGTAGTATGCAAGCATGTATGGTGCTGGAACAGGTAGGCTTTACTAATATGGTGAATGTAACAGGTGGTATACTTGCATGGCAAGAAAAGTACGGAGACGAAAAACTACAATAATATTATACTAAATCGCTTAAGGAGGGGTATGTTTGCTACAGGAGCGATTTATGCACGAGATAGAACCATTTTATAATTGGAGACACCTGTATACGGCGGAGGAAGACGAGTTTTCTCCTTTTTATGGTGCAGAATATAGTGAGTTTGAATTTTCTAATACAGTTTACAACTACTATATCCATCCGCAATGGGATGAATTCGGTTCGCGAACACTTTACTTGAAAATTTTGTTTGTAGATTATGATTATAGTTATGCTATTATCGAAATGATAGGAGAGTGGAACGATGCTGTTGAAAATGATATAATGCAGCTGAAACGTTCTGTAATAGATGAAATGATACCACAAGGAGTTTCAAAATTCATACTTATTACCGAGAATGTTTTGAACTTTCACAGCAGTGAAGACGACTATTATGATGAATGGTATGAGGATATTAAGGATAAAGGCGGTTGGATAGTTTCTGTGAACATGCCTGAAGCGACTAAATATGACTTCCTGAATTCACATATAGACAGATATGTGAGATTTATGGAATGTGATAACTGGCGAACATTTCAACCTCAACACTTTTATCAGTTGATAGATAATAAAATGCTTCGATTAGAAGATTACATAGAATAATATTGTTTAATTGTCTAATAGCTTTTTGGCTATTATCTTTGCAAGGTTTCTACTTAATACACACTCAAACTTATTGAGCATTTATGTCCTGGAAAAACTACTTCAATACATCAGTAGGAAAAAAGATACAAATGAGCCTTACCGGCTTGTTTCTCATAACATTTCTTTTAGTACACTGCTATATCAACGCTCAGATCTTCTATCCTGAAACAGGGCAGGAGCGTTTTCTGGAAGCAGCTCATTTTATGGGCACGAATATCGTTATCAGGATCATGGAAGTTGGTCTGTTCGCATTTTTAATTTTGCACACCGTACAAGGTCTTGTAATTACTTTTAATAACAGAGCTAAACGTAAGCAACGATATGCAGTTAAGAGTAAGACACCTAATACCAAATGGTATAGCCGTTCTATGGGATTGCTTGGCAGCTTGATATTGATCTTCCTTGTTATACATATTGCAGCATTCTGGGCTCCTAACCGTGCCAATCAGGTATTGACAGGCGAAGAGCTGAACTTATATACTATGATGAGGGATGAATTTCAGAACATCTGGATCGTCATCATATATATTCTGGGGTGTGTCTCTCTTGCATGGCATTTGATGCATGGTTTTTTCAGTGCTTTCCAGACATTAGGTCTTGCTACTAATAAATATAGTGGTTTGATAAATATTGTCGGGGTAGCATTCTCTATTATTATACCGCTGATATTTATTATGATGCCGGTTGCTTTTTATCTACAATGGATAAACTAAAAACATTAAAGTTATTAATATCAATAATCTGATATGACACTTGATTCAAAAATACCCGAAGGTTCTTTAGACAGAAAGTGGGAAGATTATAAATCAAAATGCAAACTGGTTAATCCTGCCAATAAACGTAATCTGGAAGTGATTGTTGTTGGTACAGGGTTGGCAGGTGCTTCAGCTGCAGCCAGCTTAGGTGAGATGGGGTATAAAGTAAAGGCATTTTGCTTTCAGGATAGCCCCCGTCGTGCTCACTCTATAGCTGCACAAGGAGGTATTAATGCCGCCAAGAACTATCAAAACGACGGAGATAGTGTATATAGGTTGTTTTACGATACTGTAAAAGGTGGTGACTACCGTGCTCGTGAAGCGAACGTACATAGGCTAGCAGAGGTTAGTGCTAATATCATTGATCAGTGCGTAGCGCAAGGTGTACCTTTTGCCCGTGAGTATGGAGGATTGTTGAGCAACCGTTCATTCGGTGGGGTACAGGTGCAGCGTACATTCTACGCAGCAGGGCAAACAGGTCAGCAGCTATTGATTGGTGCTTACCAGGCATTAGAAAGACAAGTAGCATTAGGTAACGTTAAGCAATACACCCGCCACGAAATGCTTGAAGTTGTGAAGATAGACGGTAAAGCACGTGGTATCATCGCACGCGATCTTGTTACAGGTGAAGTGCAACGACATTTCGGTCATGCAGTATTGCTGTGTACCGGTGGGTATGGTAACGTCTTTTACCTGTCAACCAACGCCATGGGTAGTAACGTTACGGCTGCGTGGAAAGCACATAAAAGTGGTGCATATTTTGGTAATCCTTGTTTTACACAGATACACCCTACCTGCATACCTGTTAGTGGAGATCATCAGTCTAAACTGACTTTGATGTCTGAGTCACTACGTAACGACGGCCGTATCTGGGTACCGAAACAAAAAGGTGATAATCGTAAACCTAACGATATACCTGAAGAAGAACGTGATTATTATCTGGAGCGCAGGTATCCTGCTTTTGGTAACCTTGTACCACGCGATGTTGCCAGTCGTGCAGCTAAAGAGCGCTGCGATGCAGGTTATGGTGTAGGAGCATCAAAACAAGCTGTATATCTCGATTATGCTTCTGCTATTGAACGTTATGGTAAGAGCGAAGCCAACAAGCTTGGTATTGAGCATGCTAGCGATACACAGATAAAAGAATTAGGTAAGGATGTAGTAAAGGCAAAATACGGTAACCTCTTCGAGATGTATGAGAAGATAACTGGTGAGAACCCGTATGAAGTGCCTATGCGTATTTACCCTGCCGTACACTACACTATGGGTGGACTGTGGGTAGACTATGAGTTGATGACAACCGTGCCGGGCTTATATGCTCTTGGCGAGGCTAACTTCAGTGACCATGGTGCTAACCGACTGGGTGCATCTGCACTGATGCAAGGACTTGCGGATGGTTATTTCGTGATACCTTATACATTGGGTAACTATCTGGCTGATGAGATACGTACTAAATCTATTCCGACAGATCATGAAGCTTTTGTGCAGGCAGAAAAATCTGTTAAAGAACGTATTGAAAAGCTATTAAGCATAAAAGGTAAACAGAGTGTTGAGAGCTTTCATAAGCGTTTGGGTAAGATAATGTGGGATAAGTGTGGTATGGCACGTAATGAGCAAGGACTAAAAGAAGCGATACAAGAAATTCAGGCATTGAGAAAAGAGTTCTGGGAAGATGTTTTTGTGCCTGGTACTGCAGATGAATTCAACCCTGAATTGGACAAAGCAGGCCGTGTTGCTGATTTTATAGAGCTTGGTGAGCTGATGTGTAAAGATGCTCTAGACAGGAATGAAAGCTGTGGCGGCCACTTCCGTGAAGAGTACCAGACAGAAGAAGGTGAGGCACTACGTGATGATGAGAACTATATGTATGTATCTGCATGGGAGTATAAAGGGGACAGTGACTACGTGTTGCATGCACAACTATTGAATTATGAAGTTGTTAAACCTACGCAGCGTAGTTATAAGTAATTGTTGAAAACAAGAAAAGAGTTCTGATAATATGGAACATTATACAATGAATTTGACGTTGAAGGTATGGCGTCAGAGAAATGCGAAAGATCAGGGGAGGTTTGAAACATATCAGGTGAAAGACATCTCATCAGAAATGTCATTTTTAGAGATGTTCGATGTATTGAACGAGCAACTCATTTCTGAAAGTAAAGAGCCTATCGCTTTCGATCATGATTGTCGTGAAGGTATCTGTGGTATGTGTAGCATGCACATCAATGGCCGCCCGCATGGCCCTTGGCATCATACCACTACTTGTCAGTTACACATGCGCGAGTACAAAGATGGTGATACAATAGTTGTAGAGCCTTTTCGTGCAGATGCATTTCCTATAATCAAGGACTTAGCTGTAGACCGTACTTCATTTGACCGTATTATACAGGCCGGTGGTTATGTTTCAGTAAATACCGGTAATGCTGTAGATGCAAATGCTATTCCGATTGAAAAGCATGATGCTGACGAGGCATTCGCTGCAGCAGCGTGTATCGGTTGTGGAGCTTGTGTGGCAGCGTGTCCAAACGCCTCTGCGATGCTCTTTACTTCAGCTAAAGTTTCTCACCTGGCATTATTGCCGCAAGGCGACCCTGAGCGTAAGGGACGTGTTGTTGGTATGATAGAACAGATGGATAAAGAAGGTTTTGGTGGATGTACTAATATTGGTGCTTGTGAGGCAGAGTGCCCTAAGGGTATATCTTTGGAGAATATAGCCAGACTCAATCGCGAGTATGTGGGCGCAATGTTAGATGGTGGCTCAAAAAACTCAGTATAAAGATTCATTGACAAATAATTATTAAAGGCTGCTTCATAAGTAGCCTTTTTTTATTTTGCAGCATGATCAAGAAACTCCTGCTTTATTTTATTCTGACTTTTTCTGTAAGTAGTATATATGCTCAATCTGAAGATAGTAGTGGCTTACGTATTAGTTTGCTGACTTGCGGAGTTGGTGATGAGATATGGGCACAGTTTGGGCATACAGCTATACGTGTTACAGACACACAAAGTGGTACAGACCTTGTTTACAATTATGGTACTTTCTCTTATGGTGAGGGTTTTGAGCTTCAGTTCATGAAGGGAAAGCTGAACTACTATGTTTCGTATTATCCTTATTCAGTTTTTCTTGAAGAGTATGCTTATGATAAAAGAAGTGTTTCTGAGCAGGTATTGATTTTAAAACCTGAGCATAAACATGCCATACAAAATTATCTGGTAGAGAATGCAAAACCGCAAAACAGGTACTACTTGTACGATTTCTTCTTTGATAACTGTGCTACGCGTATTCGCGATATATTTCCGAGTGTATTAGGCGAAGGCTTTGAGTTTGGACAAACACTACCAAAGGATAAAGACATTACATATAGACAAATGATGAACCATTACTTTTATCGTAAGCACTTCGAGCGAGTAGGGTGTAACATTTTGCTTGGAAGTAAGATAGATAAAGTGATGTCTCAAACTGATGTTATGTGGGTGCCTGACTACCTAAGCATAGGTGTAGCAGGAGCAAAGTTGGATGGCCAGCCTATTGCTGAAGATACAAAAACGGTTTTAGAAGGACGTACTGATATAAGTGCCGGAACAAACTGGGTGTTTGTGATAATGGTCATAATTGCTGTGTTATGCTTTATAGGCTATTATATGCCGGGTATGAAAGCACTGGGTGATATTATGAGCTTTATCGTTTTATTCATTTCAGGGCTATTAGGTATTATCATAGTGATTATGTGGTTTTTTACTGATCATCAAGGCTGCCAGAATAACTTCAATATATTTTGGGCTTTGCCTACTAACCTTTTCCTTGCATTTCTGCCAAAGCGGAATAAAGACAAATATGCCTGGGTGGCAATCATATTGATATTTATATCCCTGATTCTTCATATAATCGAAGTACAAGGGCTACCACTGTTAGACCTTACGCCGTTTTTACTTGCAATATTGCTTACCTTTAGTAATATAATCAGGAAAAGCAGGCAATTAAGAAATGGCAATACATAAGATCATTACAACAGACCATTTTGAACAGCTACATTATACTGTTGAAGGTAATGGCAACGCCGTTGTATTGATCCATGGTTTCCCTCTTGATGGTACCATTTGGGAGGTTGTTGCAAAACATCTTGCTCTAAAACACAAAGTAATAGTACCGGATATGCCTGGTAGCGGACAAAGTAAGAATAATGATCCTGACCTGACAGTAGAAAAAATGGCTGACTCAATAAAAGCCATTCTGGATAATGACAAGGTAGATAGTGCAGTGATAGCAGGACATTCAATGGGTGGTTATGTAGGCTTTGCTTTTGCAGAAGTATATCCTGAAGTGACTAATGGTTTGGCATTGGTGCATTCTTCAGCCACTGCTGATAGTGCAGAAAAGAAAGAGCAGCGCTTAAAAACAATAGAACTGATAAAAAACGGCGGGAAGGAGCATTTCATCAGGCAAATGATACCGAATTTATTTGCTTCTACTAATAAAGATGCCTTTTCAGAGCAGTTACATCAGCTTATTAGCATTGCAATGAGCACCACAGAAGAGTCTTTGGCAGCATTTTACAATGCCATGATAAAACGCCCGGATAGAACGAGTAATTTGAATAACAATGATTTACCACTATGTTGGGTCATAGGAAAAGAAGATCTGATAATGCCTTATAAAGGATTATTACAACAAACAACCCTAACAAACGTTAACTTTATACATGTCTATGAAAATGTAGGACACATGGGCATGATAGAAGCCCCCCGAAACCTGTCAACTGATCTTGATAATTTTGTAAAACATTGCTTTAATTAAGTGCACCACACTTATGTTGAATAGAAGGAAATATGCCATATTAATATTATTACTCTCATTACTGATGAGTACAGACACTATGGCTACACATATAGTGGGTGGTGGAATTACATATAAATGCTTAGGTCCCGACCCTGTTGTAAATGGTTTTACCAGATATGAAATAACCATTGAGATATTTCAGGATTGTCTGAATGGCCTTCCGCAAGCCAGAAGAGAAGATAACCCGGCAATAATAGGCATTTTTGCAAATGACGGAAGTAATCTAGGTCCGGGTATAGACTCAATAGGAACAGATGCCCGTGGAGATACTATAGCATATATTGTTCCACCTAATTTCAGTAATCAATGTGTAAATAACCCGCCCAGAGTATGCTTAAGGCAATTACGCTTTACTGAGGTTTTTTCGCTGCCTAATAATAGTTCTGGTTACAAAGTGGTATATGTACGTTGCTGTAGAAACGATAATATTCTTAACCTGAATAACCCAGGTCAGGTAGGAGCTACTTATTTCTGCAACATACCGTCTGTTGGCGAGGTTGCTTGTAATAACAGTGCCTATTTCAAAAATCTGCCGCCACAAATAATATGTATCAACAATCCTTTTGTATACGATCATTCAGCTATTGATCCTGACGGAGACTCATTGAGTTATGAGTTTTGTGACGCTTATCCAGGAGGTACAGTTACTAATCCTAAACCTGACCCGTCGTTCAATATACCACCACCTATAACACAAGTAGGTAACAATCCCCCTAGTAATGGCTACCGAAGTGGCTTTACACCTCAACAACCTATGGGTGGCTCTCCATTGATACAGATAGATCCGGAGACAGGGTTGATAACAGGAACCCCGGATCAGCAAGGTCGCTTCGTAGTTGCTGTTTGTGTAAAAGAATGGAGAAACGGAGTTGTTATCAATACTACAAGTAGAGAATTTCAGTTTGTTGTAACAAACTGTTCTAAAAAAGTAGTTGCAGATATACCACAACTATCCGAAGAGTTCAATACATACATTGTACAATGTGATTCAAGAACTGTATCATTCATAAATAATAGTATCGGTGGGTTTGAATACTTATGGAAGTTTGGCGCTGAAGGAGCTACATCAACAGAATTTCAACCGACATATACTTACCCTGATTCAGGTACATATAAAGTGACGTTATATGTGAATCGTGGCTCTACATGCCAGGATAGTATCACCCGTATAGTAAAGGTTTATCCTGAATTCAGTACAGACTTTAATTTCGAAGGATTGAACTGTCCTAATGCTCCTATAGCATTTACAGATCTTTCTGAGTCTGATTTTAAGCCAATTACAAAATGGGAATGGGATTTTGGAGATGGTACCAATGCTACTGTTCAAAACCCGAGTCATATATACAGGTCGGGCGGTGATTACGACATACGATTGATATCAGGAAATATTAAAGGCTGTAGGGATACTGCATATGCTAATGTCAGTATAGAGGATTTCAGGCCCAATGCTGGTAATGATACTATTATAGTGCAGGGAGAGTCAGTATTCTTCAATGCTAAAGGAGGCATAATATACGAATGGACACCTGCCAGATACCTTAATAGTACGAATATAAGTAATCCGATCGGATACTATCCTGATACCGGTAAATTTGACTATCAGGTGTTTATACAGAGTGTTAATCAATGTACCGGTTATGATACGATACAGGTTTGGGTTGTAGGGCAAGGTGCTTTATTTGTTCCATCGGCTTTTTCACCTAATGGTGACGGCCTTAATGATCTATTGAAGCCAATAGCAATCGGAATTAAAGAATATGATTACTTCAGGGTATTCAACAGATGGGGGGAGTTAGTATATGAAACAGAAATTATAGGTGATGGTTGGGATGGGTACTTCAGAGGTATGAAAGCAGATATAGGAACCTACTTTTGGATGCTTAAGGCAATTGATAAAGATGATAAAATAATTAACCAGAAAGGTGATGTCACTTTAATACGGTAGAATAATATTCAGAATTATACAGCGCGATACAGTTATTGTATCGCGTTTTTCTTTTTGGCTTATGCTATCCATGTTATCTTTACCGAATTCAAAAAACATAATTATGGCAGATAACATATTGGTTACAGGAGCTACTTCAGGTTTCGGTAAAGCAATAGCCAAAAGGTTTGCGGCAGCAGGGTATTCTATTATCATTACCGGCAGAAGAGGAGACAGGCTTGCAGCTCTTAAATCAGAACTGGAGGAGCAATATAATGTAAGGGTTATCTCATTGAAGTTTGACATAAGAGACAGGCAGCAGGTAGCAGAAGCTGTATCTGCTTTAGAAGAGCATGTAGACAAAATAGATATTTTAGTGAATAACGCCGGATTGGCAGCAGGTTTAGCCACAATTGACGAAGGTGATATAGACGATTGGGATACTATGATAGATACCAATGTGAAAGGATTGCTTTATATGACAAGAATGGCTTTGCCATTGATCAAAAAAAGTAAACAAGGTCATATTATTAATATAGGTTCAACAGCTGCACAGGTGGTTTATAAGAACGGAAATGTTTATTGTGCTACAAAATTCGCTGTTGATGCCTTGACGCAAACAATGCGTATCGACCTATTGCCTTATAGTATAAAAGTTACAGCCATCAATCCCGGGTTGGCAGAAACAGAATTTTCGTTAGTACGCTTTAAAGGAGATGAAGAGAAAGCCTCTAGTGTGTATAATGATCTGGAACCATTAGTAGCTGAAGATATCGCTGACGCAGCATATTACTGTGCTACTGTACCCGCTCATGTATGTATCAACGATCTTACTATTACTTGCCTTAATCAGGCGAATAGTACAAATGTTATCAGAAATGCAGAGAAGAAATAAATGTATATAACAGAGACAAAAATAAGAGTCAGGTATGGTGAGACCGACCAGATGGGTTATCTCTATTACGGGCATTACGCTTTGTATTTTGAAGTTGGCAGAACCGATGCTATACGTGGTTTAGGTATTACATATAAACAAATAGAGGAGTCAGGTGTGTTTATGCCGGTAGCTGAGATGAATGTAAAATATATTCGTCCTGCTATGTATGACGACCTGATAACAGTAAAAACGATATTGCCTGAACTGCCTGCCGGGCATAAGCTCCCTTTCCATTCTGAATTGTATAATGAAGATGGCCAATTATTGAATAAAGGCATAACTACACTTGTGTTTTTTAATGCAGAAAAGAAGGCTGTTACCAAAATGCCTGATATACTCTATCAAAAACTAAAACCTTTCTTTGAATAAGAATATATGGCAAATACGAATGCTACAATAATTACCATTGGCGATGAGTTGCTGATAGGGCAAACAATAGACACAAACTCTGCATGGATGGCACAACGCCTCAATGAGATTGGTATTGTTGTGGAACGAAGGGTAACAATATCAGATAAATCTGAGGATATTCGACTGGCACTTGATGAAGAAATACCACGTGCTGATATAATATTGATGACCGGTGGTTTAGGCCCGACAGCAGATGATATTACCAAGCCTTTTCTTTCAGATTATTTCGGGGGAAAGCTTGTTGAAGACGAAAAGGTATTGCAACATATAAGGGAGCTGTTTGAGCAACGTAATAAGCCCATGCTTGAAATAAACAGGAGACAGGCAGAAGTGCCTGATGTGTGTACCGTTCTGTATAATGAAATGGGTACTGCTCCGGGTATGCTGTTTGAGAAAGAGGGGAAATACATTATCTCAATGCCGGGGGTTCCTTTTGAGATGATGACCATCATGAACAATGAGGTGTTACCCCGATTGAAGAAAAAGTACATCAGTGACGCTATCCTGCACAGAACGATAATAACATCAGGAGAAGGCGAGAGCTTTATAGCAGATATTATAAAAGATATTGAACAGGCTTTACCTCCTGAATTAAAGCTTGCCTACTTGCCTAGTCCCGGTATGGTGAAATTAAGGCTTACTGCACGTGGGCCAGATGAAGCGGGTCTGATAAAGATGCTGGAAGAATGGCAGGGTAAGTTGGCTACAAGGCTAGAGAGAATAGTAGTTGCAATGGAGGATATACCTACACAAGAGATATTGGGTAAGTTGCTGAAAGAAAAAGGGCTGACCATATCATTGGCAGAGAGTTGTACAGGAGGGTATATAGCACACTTGATAACGCAGGTGCAAGGCTCTAGTGAATATTTTCAGGGGGCAATAGTACCATACCAGAGCAAGCTGAAACATTCAATTGTAGGTGTAGATGCAGAAGTGTTACAAGAGCATCGTGCGATAAGTGAGGAAACTGCAATAGAGCTGGCAACTAAAGCAAGAAGTATGTTTGAAAGTGATTATTGCCTTTCAGTTACAGGTCAACTTAGTTTTGGTGGTGAAGATGCGCATGTGCAAAAAGGATTAGTGTGGATGGCAATAGCTGGCAAAGATGAAGTGAATACAAAGAAATTCCAGTTTCATTACAATAGAGTCATTAATAAAGAGATGGCAGCACAACTGGGCTTGTTGATGATCTGGAAACATATTAACAAAAGACATTGAGCAGAATATTTCTGATAGGCTTGCCCGCAAGTGGTAAAACACATTGGGGAGTTGCCATAGCTGACCACTATGGTTGGGACTGTTATGATATGGATGAGGAGATCGAGAGAAAGGAGAGCAGCAGCATCAGGGATATATTCACTAAAGAAGGAGAGGAGTATTTCCGAAATAAAGAGCGCACAATACTACTGGATCTGATAGATCAGACAAAAGAAACAGATGCTGTTATCTCCTGCGGTGGTGGTACTGCTGCCATGTATGATAACCTGCAGGTGATGAAGAAGAATGGTTGTGTAGTATACCTGCATGTTACACATGATAAACTAAAAGAAAGACTCAAAAAGAATAACGACAGGCCATTGTTTAACAATGATGAGGATATTGAATTAACTTTAAACAGACTGTTAGAACAGAGAAAGCCTTTTTACGAACAGGCGCATTATACTTTAGATACTGACGATATCTCATTACAAACATTTGAAAAAATAATAGAGCAATGTACAGACCGGCAATGATATGCGGGGCAATATTTGCAGGATTAGCAGTTATACTAGGTGCTTTTGGTGCACACGCATTGAAGGAAGTGTTGGACGCTACACAACAACAAACATTTGAAACCGCAGTAAAATATCAGATGTACCACAGTTTTGCACTACTGGTAACAGGTATTGTATATCAGCATCTGCCATTAAAGCAGATAAAGCTGTCTGCAATATTTTTCATTATTGGTACTGTGCTATTCAGTGGCTCATTATACTTGCTGGTACAGCTTAAAATGAATGGACAAGTAGGGCTGAGAGGTTTAGGACTCATTACTCCGATAGGCGGCCTGTTTTTTATTTTAGGTTGGATAACATTATTATTCACATTCTTTAAAAAGCAAGCTGCATGAGAGTAGTGGCAATGATACCTGCACGATACGGTTCTACACGCTTCCCAGGGAAGATGTTGGCAGATATAGCGGGTAAGCCCTTAATTGTAAGAACCTGCGATAATATTAATGCAACAGGTTTTTTCAATGAGGTATATGTTGTAACCGATAGTGATGAGATACAGGCAGCTGTAGAACAGTCGGGGGGTAAGGTGCTGAGAAGTATAAAAGAACATGATTGTGGTACAGATCGGATTGCGGAAGTAGCAGGAAGTATAGATGCAGATATTATCATAAATGTGCAGGGTGACGAGCCGTTTTTAGAGAAACAGCCATTAGAAAAACTACTGAATCTGTTTGACGATAAACAGGTACAAGCGGCATCTCTGGTGGAGCCTATAAATGACTCTAAAGCTATCAGTAATCCTAATAAAGTAAAGGTGGTATTAACGCCCGATATGTATGCAATATATTTCTCTCGTAGTCCGGTGCCTTACCTTCGAGATAAGAATATAAACCACCAATATTATAAGCATATAGGTATTTATGCTTTCAGGAAAGAGGCTTTATTGAAATTCTCTTCATGGCAACCCACACCATTAGAGAAAGCAGAACAGCTGGAGTGTAACAGATTTATAGAGAACGGCATGCCCATTAAAATGGCAGTAACCGATCATGTAACTGTAGCAGTAGATACCAAAGAAGATATTGCAGCTGCCGAGGCATGGCTTAATACAAATAACAAATAGTGCGTCTTTATCATTACATATCGATCATTTTCTGGGTAGTGCTTATTACCCTAATATGGTTATATAAAGTTGGCGAGGGCGAATGGTGGATGATATTGCTATGGGCGGTGTTATACATTGTGATTGTAGTAACAGGAGTAGTCAGGATACAATGGGACTTCTTTCTCAGGTCGTATAATTACTCGCTCAAGAATAAAGAGGTAGCACTCACCTTTGATGATGGGCCTGCTGCTGAAACTGCTGCTATACTTGATATTTTAAAAGAAAAGCTAGTGCCTGCGGCTTTCTTCTGTATCGGGAAGAACATTGATGCACAACCCGAACTGGTATTGAGAATGTATAAGGAAGGGCATGTAATAGGCAATCATAGTTATCGGCACAGCTTCAACTTTGACTGGAAGAGTGCAAAAGGTATGGTGGCTGAAATGGAACAGACCAATACAGCTATTGCAAAACAAACCGGAGTTGAGCCTTTGTTATTTCGTCCGCCGTATGGCGTAACCAACCCTAATGTTGCTAGGGCGGTAATGCGTACCGGCATGAGCTCAATAGGGTGGAACATACGTTCTTACGACACGGTAGCTAAGGATAAAGCACGATTGCTGAATAAAATACTATCGAAACTGAAAGGCGGAGATATAATTCTGTTGCACGACTCTATGCCTATTACCCGTGAAATTTTAACGGAACTGATAGACAGGGCGAGGGAAAAGGGTTTTACCTTTACCCGAATAGACCAACTACTGGATATTAAAGCATATGCGTAAGGGCGTTACGATATTTTTACTGTTTCTTTCTTCTGCTGTTCTGGCTCAGCCTCAGGGTTTCAATAAGGTAAGCGATGTGACGGCTTTCAGATCTTCTTTGGCAAAGGCTAATGATAAGGTCCAGAATATCACCAGCGATTTCAAACAGGTGAAAAATATTTCTTTGCTTGAAGAGAAGATCAATTCTAACGGTAAGTTCTACCTTAAAAAACCAGACAAAGTACGTATTGAATATACTCAGCCATTTAAGTATATAATTGTGATGAATGGCAATAAAATAAGAATAGAAGACGAGGGGAAAAGCAGCACAGTAAATACCGGTAAGATGATGCAATCAATAAACCGTGTAATGACAGACTGTATGCAGGGGACAGTATTCACTAACCCTGATTTTAAAGTAGAAGTGTACAAGAATAATAAGCAGTATTTATTGTCGCTTAGTCCTGTAAACAGCACAATGAAGAACCTGTTTCAACAGATAGATGTATATATGAATAATAGCAGCTATGATGTAGAAAAGCTGATAATGACAGAAAAAGGTGGTGACTATACTTTGATGGACTTCTACAATACCCGCCACAATACTTCAATGAATGAAACAGTTTTTAAGGTACGCTAGTATTCTGTTACTGTTAACAGGTATGTCTTGTAGTAGCCCGTATAAGGGTTTGCAACAGCAGGAAATGGGTGTCTCAGCCTATCGTTTTAAACCTGATGTGAATAAGGTGATATATCGTGCAATAGTGGACGGAAGGTTTGTTTTTAAGCAGTTTCACCTAAGTGGGCTATTGATAATCAAGCAGTTAGAAAGTGGCACGATACGTGCAGTATACCAGAACGAATTAGGGCTTACGTTGTTTGATTTTGAGTGGAATGAGCAGTATGATTTTGAGGTGAAACAGATAATGGAGCAACTGGATAAAGAGGCTGTAATTAAGACCCTGAGGAAGGATATCGAGATGTTATTGATGATAGGACTGAAAGAAAATTCAGAAATATTACTAACGTCAGGTAGGGGTAAAAAGCAGTTCAACCGTTTTAATATAGAGGGCGGATATGTCTATTACATCAGTAATGACGGAGAACTGTCACAAATTGAGAATGCTAACAATAGAAAACGAATAGTAACCGTTAACATACATGATAAAGAGGCGGATAGTGTTATGCCGGAAAAAGTATTCATCGAGCATCACAAAGCCAACTTTACCATATCACTTACTAAACTGTAGAGCACAATGTTAATGAACGATTTTTATAGGATAGAATATATCCAGAGAGAGCCTAATAGTGTTTCCTGCAAGATCACGTTCAATCAGCAACATGATATCTTCAAGGGGCACTTCCCTAGCCAACCTGTAGTGCCGGGTGTGTGTATGATGCAGATGGTGAAAGAACTACTGGAAGCACAGACTGACCAGCCTTTGTGGTTACGTCAGGCATTACAAGTGAAGTTCTTACAGCTGATCACACCGGATATAGAACCGATGATCAATATTAGCTGGAAACAAAGCGATGGTGGCTTTAACGTGAATGCTGCTTTCAGTAATGATACTGCAGACCTGTTCAAACTAACAGGCAACTTCGAGTCTAAGTAAACATTTGTTTACCTGTTTATAATGATAAAGCCTCTGTTGATACAGGGGCTTTTCATATTATTATCAGTTGTGCTGATGTTCATATCAGTAACATCTAGCCTTAGCTTTACTATTGATACCTGATACTAAGTTATATTGCAACATAATGATGAAGATACTGCGCAACATATTATTTACAGGTGCTATCAGTGCTGTGCTGACGCCTGTGTTGGCGCAACAAAACATGAAGGGTATGAACAAGAATGATAAAATGCAAATAGAAGTATGGAGCGATGTGAGTTGTCCTTTTTGCTACATCGGTAAGCACAAATATGAAGAAGCCTTAAGGCAGTTTGAACATAAAGATAAAGTAGAGCTTACCTGGAAGAGTTTTCAACTGGCACCGCACCTTGGCAGCACTACAGATAGGAATATATATCAATACCTGTCTGAAGATAAAGGTGTATCTATGGAGCAGGCTCATGCTATGACGGAAAATGTAGTACATATGGGCAAAAGTATAGGTTTAATCTTCAAATTTGATGAAGCAAAACCTGTAAGCACTTTCGATTCACACCGTGTATTGCACATGGCACATAAGCAAGGCAAGCAGGGGGAAATGAAGGAACGATTGTTCGTAGCTTACTTTGTTGAAGGTAAAAATATAGCTGACCATAGTACGTTGTCTGCGTTAGCAGGTCAGGTAGGACTGAATACTGAAGATGTGCTGAAAATGCTGGGCAGTGATCAATACGATGATGAAGTACGTTATGATCTGTTTGAAGCAAAGCAGTTACGAATAAATGGTGTGCCCTTCTTTGTATTCAACAGAAAGTACGGTATCAGTGGTGCACAGGATAGTAAGGTGTTTCTTGAAACTTTAGAAAAAGCTTACAACGAGTGGATACAGGAACAACCTGATAATGAAATGAAAGTAGTAAACGGCGCTGCCTGTAATACAGAAGGAGAGTGCGAGTAGGTATGAACTAAACTGATAAATAAAAAGCCCCTGCTAATGCGGGGGCTTTTCTTATTATATGTTGATTAATACTTACAATCTTGCATTGACATTGGCGATAGAAGCGATACGCTGCTCAGCTATCTTCATAGCTGCTGCCTGTGTGTGGATATTCTCCTCTTCAGATAACTGGAATATCTCCAAAGTACGATCATATATCTGCTCTACCTGTCCCATTACACGGTCACGGTTGTAACCATCAAGCTCGGCGCTTACATTGATAAGACCGCCTGCGTTAATAAGGAAGTCCGGAGCATAAAGAATGCCTTTACTTCTTACTGAAGGTCCGTGGATGTTCTCATTCTCCAGCTGGTTGTTAGCAGCACCGGCTATGATAGCACATTTCATTTGTTTGATGCTTTCATCATTTACCGTAGCACCCAGTGCACAAGGAGCGTATATATCCATCTCCATGTTAAAAATATCATCACTGTTGATGACCTTAACGGTATGGAACTTATCAGTAGTTTCCTTCAGTTTGGTTTTGCTGATGTCTGCTATATACACCTCAGCACCTGCTTCTACAAGATGGCCTACCAGGTATTGCCCTACATGGCCAACGCCTTGTACCAGTACCTTCTTGCCTTGAAGAGAATCGTTGCCCCATGCTTTCTTGGCAGATGCCTTCATGCCTACGAACACACCATATGCTGTAAAGGGAGAAGGATCACCACTACCACCCATAAATTCAGGTACACCGGTAACGAATTCAGTCTCCATAGCTATGTACTCCATATCGCGGGCAGAAGTGTTCACATCCTCGGCAGTAATGTATTTTCCGTTCAGGCTGTTAACGAACTTACCGTAACGACGCCACAAACCTTCTGATTTGATCTCTTTAGCATCGCCCATAATTACCGCTTTACCACCACCAAGGTTCAATCCTGTAATGGCAGCCTTATAGGTCATACCACGGCTCAGGCGTAGAGCATCGGTGATACCTGCCTCATGACTAGCGTAGTTCCAAAGACGAGTACCGCCCAGTGCAGGACCAAGTGTAGTATTGTGTATAGCGATTATTGCGTTAAGCTTAGATACAGGATCGTGGCAGAAAACTACCTGCTCGTGGCCCATCTCCTGTATTTGATCAAAAACAGATTGCATGTGCGAAAAATTAGGCTGCGAAAGTACTAAAAAACTGCCTATTAATTACTAAGATTTCTCTTGTAAAACTTATATATGCACATTGAGCTTATGTGTGTTATTATGCCCACTGAATCACCTCGGTATCTGCTATCAGGTAGATATGCTTAAAGTCTTTCTTCTGTATTTTATGTGTGCCGGTAAACCCACCGAAAGCAGGTAATATCAACCTGTCTGCTGACTGTGCAAAACAGGGTAGGGTAAGCTTGCGGTGCCCCTTGCCTCCGGCAGCAAATGCAGGGTGTACATGCCCGTGTATGTAAAACCCTGCTGACTGTTCAGGTACATCATGTATGATGATAAACGGCCCTTCTTTCAGCACTTCATCATGTAGCGTAATATCAAAGCTTTTATATAGCGCGTCAGGTAAAATATCATGGTTGCCCACTACCAGTTCTACATGTAACTCTTTATGTGCATTGCGCCAATGTGAGAATCCCTCCACCTCATTATTGGTTTTGCTGTGAAACATATCGCCTGCTATTATCAACCGTTCAGCTTTATGTTCTCTTACTATCTGCGACAGGCGTATCTCGTCATTCTGTTGAGTGTTCAGTGGTATGGCTATACCGTTCTTCCTGAAGTGGGCTGTTTTGCCCCAGTGCAAGTCGGCCGCTATGATGGCTTTTTTAGCAGGCCAGTACAGTGCCTTCTGTGGTAGTAATACCAGTTGTTCCCCCTCTATAGATATTTCCAGCATCAGCCCGCTAAAATACGAACTATGTGGTTCCTGTACATTATCTAAGTTGGTCATTGCGAGTCCCGTATCAATAGGGACGAAGCAATCTAAATTATTTTATCAAAACGTAGCCAGATTGATTCACACCTAAAGCTGTTCGCAATAGCCATAAAGTTCTTATGGTTTTGTTGCACTGTTGCATCTGCCTTTTTTCATTTTTACTCTAGCCGGAAGTTGATAGGCAGAGTGAAGTATACCTTCACGGCACGACCGTTTTGCATACCGGGGCTCCACTTAGGCATGTTTTGCACTACTCGCTTAGCTTCTTCATCACAACCGCCGCCTATGCCTCTTACTACTTCTACATTACTAATGCTGCCGTTCTCATTCACTACAAAGCGTATCAATACTTTGCCCGTGATATGATCCTGCATGGCCATATTGGGGTAGTGTATATGCTTTGATAAATACTGGTATATATCTCCTTTAAACTCCGGCATTACAGGTGCCCATGCTATGGGTGGTGCAGCTGGCTGTGTTACAGTTGTACCTGTACCTGTTCCTTCAGATGGTTGTGTAAGTATAGGCCCTGTTTCATTACCAGTATTCGTTACAGGCCCGCTTTCACTACCTATCAGGCTATCTACAGGCGGAGGTAGTATCAGCTCTTCTGTTTCATCAGGCACTACTACGGGAGGTGTATTTTGTACAGTAGTTCTTCCTGCCGGTGGCTCGGGAGCAGGTGGAGTGGGCTCTGGTGGTAGGATCAAATCAGTAGGTAACTGTATCGGACATGTAATGACCTCGGTAACTACTGAGTATTCTTCATCTTGCCTATCGGGTATCATACTCATAGCAAGTATACTTACGCATAACATGATGACCATGAGAAGTGCTTTGTTCATCCGTTTACCATGTTGGCTGCGCAATACATAACCTCCATAGGCTTTGTTACGCTTGTCGAATAAGATGTCTAAATAATCGGCTTGTGCAATGGTTTTAGCTTCCATAATGGTTCGTTTATTAGTAAGAACCATGTACAGAGATATTCCACTTGTTTAAATGTCATTTATCGGTCAGGTTTTGTTCCATCTGTTCCAATACAGTATGGGTAGAAAAAACATGGAACAGACAAATGCAAAAACAGAAAACATTAAGTGCAACAATGCAACATGCAACAAAATACCACATACACTCCTCCTGAAGAGGAGGTAGTAATGATGTAAGTAAACAACTGCAGCAAATACTAAGCTAAGTGGAAGGTCTTAAGATAAGACTCAGGTATATCAAATGTAGCAGTAAGCAGACAAGGTGAGTAACTATTAATGATCTTATTAAATGCTTGTCTGTGCCAGTTAGGATTCATGTAATAATCTTCCAGATATTCGGTACATACTTCTTTCTCCGAACACCAACACTCTATACCCAAAATATTGATGTATAACCTTTCTGCACGAGTCATAGCAATTTTGAAGTCTTCAGGTTTGAGGTGGTACATACTAAGGGAATCGTAACCTGTATTGTAGTTGCGGAGGTTATCAAAAACATTGTACTCTAAAAATTCAAGCTCACTCATACATATTCTCCCTTTCTGTTATTTGAAAGGTAGGCTTATATAATGGATATATCTAATCATTAACATCTTTTAAGTTAAGCATAACACTAAGGCTAAATAGATTAACAGTAACTATTTCAGCACAGAGATGTAAGTAGCTGCAAGCCATGCTGATAGCATGTTGTTGGTACAATAATCACTCCTGAGGATTTTCAAGAGATCATCAGCAAATACAGGTTTTCCACTACTTTTCTTGCCCAAGTTGTTTTGCTTAAAAAGTATCGGGACAGTACTTACGATCTAAGCTTTGTCAAAATTCTGGAGATAAATATCAGGTACATCAAAACTGGCAGTGAAGATACAGGGGGAGTGGTCTTTCAGCAGCATATTGTAAGCCTCTCTGTGCCAGAGGTCTGATTTATAATCTTCGTAGTAGGCGGTATGTTTTTCCTCTTCTTTTTCCCAGCACTCTATGCCCAGTATACGCACATTATGTTCCTCAGCCCTTTGCATTACGGTCTTAAAATCTTTTGCAGAAAAATGGCACATACCTTCAGCGTCACAACCGCCGTTCATGTCCTTCAAACCGTAGAAAATGTTCATATGCAGGAATTCCTGTTCTGTCATACTGTTAGCAAATTAATCATAAATAAGTAAAACCCTACATGTATAGGTCTAATAACATTCAAGTGTGCCTTCAGGATATCATCAGCAGGTACATGTCTTCCACCTCTTTTCTTGCCCAAGGTGTTTTGCGCAAAAAGGTCAGGCTCGATTTGATGCTCGGGTCGTATTTAAAACAGCGTATATCTATACGCCTGCCCAACTCTTCAAAGCCATAGCGGTCTACCAATTGCTCCAGCATCATCTTAAGTGTAATGCCATGTAGCGGATTGTTCTTTTGTGTTTCCGGCATATTTATTGATTTTCCCGCTCAATCTTCCACTGGTCGCGGTGTTTACGTATGGGGTGGTCTTTCGATTTGTTGAATATCATAGTTCCGTTCTCCCTGCCTGCTCGTAGTTTGCGTTGTTCCTCTTCCGGCAGGTTTTTCTCGGCTACACAGGCATCGCTACAGCAGCCCTCCAGTTTTGTTGCACACTCTTCGCATTGTATGAACAGCAAGTGGCAACCATCATTCTTGCAGTTGGTATGTGCATCACAAGGTTTACCACAGGTATGGCATTCGGCTATTACGTCTTCAGTTATGCGCTCGCCTAATCGACCGTCAAATACAAAGTTTTTACCCTTGAATTTTACAGGCAGGTTTTCCTCACGAGCTTTACGTACATACTCGATGATACCACCCTCTACATGAAAGACATTCTTAAAACCATTGTGCAGCATATAAGCACTGGCCTTCTCGCAACGGATACCACCCGTACAATACATGATGATGTTCTTATCCTTCTGGTCTTTCAGCATATCTACCGCCATAGGTAGTTGCTCACGAAAGGTATCTGAGGGCACTTCTATTGCATTCTCAAAATGACCCACTTCGTACTCGTAGTGGTTACGCATGTCTACAACAATAGTATCAGGGTCGTTAGTGAGTTCGTTGTATTCTTTGGCTTTCAGGTATTTACCCTTTTGCTCCATGCTGAAGGTAGGGTCGTCAATACCATCTGCCACTATCTTATCGCGCACTTTTATTTTCAATACCCAAAACGACTTACCATCGTCATCTACAGCTATGTTCATACGTATACCATCAAGGTGAGGGTGTGAGGCATAGAGTGCATCCCTGAACCCATCGTAGTTGCTCTCAGGCACGCTTATTTGCCCGTTTATACCTTCCTTGGCTACGTATATTCTTCCGAAAACCTTTAGCGGCTCTAAAGCCTTCCAAAGCTCATCGCGGTACTGTTGCGGGTCTGTAATGTGGCAGTAATTGTAAAAGGAGACTGTGGTGCGTGGCTCTGTTTCGGCCAGCATGCGCTGTTTCAGTTCCTCCTTAGATATCCGGTTGTGTAACACTGGCATGGTGTACCTCCCTTTTATTTATGGATGAATAAAATATTTCGCCTGCAAAGATAGTTGATTTCGTTATATCGGATACTTACTTTTATAGCATATAGAATTGATACCCGTATGAGATACTTCCTGCTGCTTGCTTGTCTTTTGATCAGCACCATAAGCATTGCGCAACCTACTAAGGTAGAAATGACACCTATGCAAGACCATTACTATATTGGTGGCGACAGATTTTTGGATGAGGATGTGAACTGTTTTGTACTACAGGAGATGGAAGAATACCTTGATTTCTTCGGTAAGACGAGAAGAGCAGATACTCCCGATTTCAGTAAAGAGTGGATGTTGATACTCATAGTGCCACAAACCAAGAAGGATATACAAATGAAGTTCAACCGTGTATCGATGAAAGCAGGTAGTTTTATAGAAGTGTATTGCGACTTGGGTAAACTAAAAGGCAAGATTCTTACTTACGAACAATATCCATTAGCAGCCTGCACCATTCCTAAATACAGTAATATCAAAACCATCAAATTTTACGAAGAGAAAAAGGGTGGTGGGCTGATACATTTAGAGGACGTTACTGTGAAGTAGGTTTCTTCATGTCCTTTTTTTGCTTGTCTTTTTATCCCTACTTCTTTTTGCTTCAAAAGAAGTAGCAAGAAAACCGCCACTGATTTAAGCTTCAAAATCAGTGGGAGGTACTACTATCACCTAAGGGATGTCGGCTCTGCCTAGCTGTGTACCTTGATTATTTACTCAATACGTCATTGCGAGCAAGTATTAGCTAGTCTGATAGGAGCGTGGCAATCTCACGAAACACGGTCACCCTGAACTTGTTTCAGGGTCTAGAGTTATGAGTGATTATAAAAGAGGAATTCGTCTTTCCATAGCTCCCCAAAGTTCTTTTTTAGATATGAATGTATTAGGAAGATTATACTCGTATTGCTTTTCATTCTTTAGATATACACTCAGCTTATTTTTTTTATGAACTCCATTCTCAAAAAAGTTACCTATACCTATTATTTCTATGTCATCGAATGAGTAAACATCTTTTATCCTTCTGAAAGGGGAAATTATTATTAGCTTTTCTTTTTTGAAATTTACTTTTACAACAAAGTAATTTCTGTATGCAATAACAAGAGTGGTAATAACATTTATTATTGCTAGTGAAACACACCAATTAGGCAACCTGTTCTCAAATGATAAATATGTTATAAAGGATGAGACAGCTGCACTCCCTATTACTAAAAGGTATATTGATAATTTTCCAAAAGTTCTCATCTTACAACCACTTCAACGGGTTCCTGCGGCTCATGAGGATGTAGCGCTTCAGGTTCATCCAGAAGGCGAGTATCATATATACTATGATAGGTGAGCCAAGTGTAAGGAAAGAGATGTATATAAACCACAGCCTGATGCGGGAGGTAGCCACACCCAACTTATCACCAATAGCAGTGCATACCCCGAAGGCTTTCCACTCTATAAAGCTTTTGATATGTAGTAGTCGCTGATACATCGTGACAGTAAAAATATATATTCTCTGAAAATTACGGAAATTCTGCTAACCCACAGCCTGTGGATAGTCATAAAAAAAAGACCCCTCCATTAAGGAGGGGCTGTTGTTATTGGTTGTTGTTTGATATTTTCGTTTATGCGTTGGCAAACTGCTCGCGTATCACGTTCAGCGCACCACCTTTGCGGAACCATTCTATCTGCTGCTCGTTATAAGTGTGGTTTACCTTTATCTCGTGCTTGCTTTCGTCTTTGTGGTTCAGCACAACTGTCAGTTGCTTGCCAGGTTCAAAGCTGTCGAGTCCGTTGATGTCTATCGTGTCATCTTCCTGTACTTTATCGTAATCATCTTTGTTATCAAATGTCAGTGCAAGCATGCCCTGCTTTTTCAGGTTGGTCTCGTGTATACGTGCAAAGCTCTTCACGATGATCGCTCTTACACCTAAGTGACGAGGTTCCATTGCTGCATGCTCACGAGAGCTACCTTCACCATAATTCTCATCACCCACTACTACCGTACCTATACCATGCGCTTTATAGTGACGTTGTACATCAGGCACTGCTCCGTATTCACCTGTCATCTGGTTCTTCACCTTATTTGTTTCCTTATTAAAAGCATTGATAGCACCTATCAGCATGTTGTTAGAAATGTTATCAAGGTGCCCACGGAACTTCAACCATGGTCCTGCCATAGATATATGGTCTGTAGTGCACTTACCGTAAGCTTTTATCAGCAGGCGCATACCTTTCAGGTCTGCACCTTCCCATGGGGCAAACGGAGTCAATAACTGCAAACGGTTACTGTCAGGACTTACGTTTACCTCTATATTGCTGCCATCTTTAGCAGGCGATTGGTACCCGTTATCTTCTACTGCGAAACCTTTGGCAGGCAGTTCTATACCTTGTGGCTCTGCCAGCTTCACTTCTTCACCATTCTCGTTAGTAATAGTATCAGTAAGAGGGTTGAAGCTCAGTTTGCCTGATAACGCATATGCGGTCACTATCTCAGGTGAAGCAACGAAAGCGTGTGTAGATGAGTTACCATCGTTACGCTTGGCAAAGTTCCTGTTGAATGATGTTACGATCGTATTCTTACGGCTAGGGTCGTCCATGTGACGTGCCCATTGCCCGATACATGGTCCGCAGGCATTAGCCAGTACTACACCACCCATGCTGTCGAATGTATCCAGAAAACCATCACGGTCGATAGTATAACGTACCATTTCAGAGCCCGGAGTGATAGTGAATTCACTTTTAGCCTTCAATCCTTTTGCCATGGCATCTTTAGCAATAGAAGCAGAGCGGGATATATCTTCGTAAGAAGAGTTGGTACAAGAACCTATCAAGGCTACCTCTACATCATCAGGCCATCCGTGCTCTTTTACAGCTTCAGCCATCTTGCTGATAGGCGTAGCCAGATCCGGTGTGAAAGGCCCGTTCACATGAGGCTCCAATTCGTCGAGGTTTATCTCAATTAGTTGGTCGTAGTATTCAGCAGGGTTTTCCTGTACTTCAACATCCGGGCGAAGGTCTTCTTTCACGCCATCAGCCAGCTCAGCCACGTCAGGGCGGTCAGTACCACGCAGGTAATCGCTCATTTTATTATCGTAAGCAAACAGTGAGCAGGTGGCACCTATCTCAGCACCCATGTTACAAACTGTTCCTTTACCTGTAGCACTCATACTGTCAGCACCCGGTCCGAAGTATTCTACAATAGCACCCGTACCACCTTTTACGGTCAATATACCTGCTACTTTCAGTATCACATCTTTTGCTGAAGTCCATCCGCTCATTTTACCGGTTAGCTTCACACCTATCAGTTTAGGCATTTTCAGCTCCCAAGGCAATCCTGCCATTACATCTACTGCATCAGCACCACCAACACCAATAGCGATCATGCCCAGTCCACCTGCATTTGGTGTGTGGCTATCCGTACCTATCATCATACCACCAGGGAAGGCGTAGTTCTCCAGTACCACCTGATGGATGATACCTGCACCAGGCTTCCAGAAGCCGATACCGTATTTGTTAGATATAGATGAAAGGAAATCGTATACCTCTTTATTGCGAGTGATAGCAGTCTCGAGGTCTTTCTCAGCACCTACTTCTGCCTGTATCAGGTGGTCGCAGTGTACAGATGAAGGAACAGCTACCTTGTCTCGGCCACAGGTTTTGAACTGTAACAGTGCCATCTGTGCCGTAGCATCCTGCATAGCTACACGGTCAGGGGCGAAGTTCACATAATCCTTACCTCTTGTATAAGCCTTTGTTGCGGTCTCGCTAAGGTGAGTGTATAATATCTTTTCAGAAAGCGTTAGCGGACGACCTACCAGCTCACGTGCTGCTTTTACCTTCTCTGGAAGTTCGCTGTATACTTTTTTGATCAAATCAATATCGAATGCCATTCAGTGGAAAATTTGGGGTGTTAAACAATCTTTTAAGGACTGCGAAATTATTCAAAAAACAACATTAAAGAAAATAGTAACTGTTAATGCTGATATACATAAATGCACTACATATGTGTGAAGTATGATATTAGCACCATTCTGTATATCTTGTATGTGATTATCTATTATATGCTTATGAAAAAGTTACTCCTATGTTTACTGGTGGCAGGGACTGTTACGCCGTCAGTTTACGCACAAAAATGTTTAACCAGTATTAAGACACAACAACGCATTAACTCTGACCCGCAGGTAGCACAGAGAGTGCAACAACTCGAGGCTTTTACGCAGGAATACATCAGCAACAAAGCCGTAAACAAGACCACAGCTGTAGATAACTTCCCCATAGTAGTGCATGTGCTGTACAGTACATCGCAGGAGAATATCTCAGATGCACAGATAAACTCTCAACTACCCATACTCAATGCCGCATTTACTAAAACCAATGCCAATGCAGGAAGTACACCGGCAGCATTTCAATCTGTAGCAGCTGATGCAGAGATGCAATTTTGCCTGGCTAAAGCAGACCCCAATGGTACACCTACAACAGGTATTACCCGTACTATGGTGTCAGGCAGCTTTGATGGCGAGTACGATTATTTCAATACTGCGAAGGGCGGTGTTGCCCCATGGGACCCTAATAAGTACATCAATGTATACATTGTAAAGCTTAATGGTACACTGGGCTTTACCTATACTCCGGGTACTGCACCTGCCGGAGAAGATGGTGTAGTAATAGATTATCGTTGCTGGGGTAATACGGGCACTGCATCTACTAACCAGCCTAACCATTTAGGTACAACAGCTGTGCATGAATTCGGGCACTACTTCAATCTGGAGCATATATGGGGCGTGAACAACAGCGGGTGTACTGATGATGATAATGTAGCAGATACGCCACCGCAGGATACTGAGAGTGGCGGGTGCCCGACCTTTCCTTATACGGATAACTGTACCTCCTCAGGTAATGGTGTTATGTTCATGAACTTTATGGACTATTCTGATGATGACTGTATGACTATGTTCACCGAAGGGCAGAAGCAACGCATGAAAGCTGCAATTGCAGGACATTGGGCAGCACTGGCTAATTCTACAGCCTGCAATCCGCTTACAGTAGCTGAGCTGTCAATACCAACAGTAAGTATATACCCTAACCCTGCAAATATGTTCCTGACAATTGAGTTAGGCATTGCAGACAATGCAAATGCTGTATTGATAAACAGTGTAGGGCAGGCAGTAAAAACAGTAAACACAAATGCTGCAAAGTTTGAACTAAATACTTCAAGTTTGCCAAATGGGGTTTACTACCTTAAAGTACAGTCAGGAGACTACACAACTACCAGAAAGATAACGCTAGCACACTAGCATATATTAACTATTAGTAAGGGCGGTACTATACAGTATCGCCTTTTTTTATTCATGATAAAATTAATACGAATTAACTAGCAGTTGCAAAAGTTGCGAAAACATCAACTCATTGTCAAGATACTGTTAAACAGGTAGTTAGCTCCTATCTTTCTTGTTCTTTCGTCCGTCTTTAAAAAAGTAACCAACCGCCGTTTACAATGAAACCATCACTGGAGGAAGTAACACTAAAGATACTGGAGCTTGCTGCTCAACTGGGCAGGAGTAAACACTTCATCAAAGTAGCACAGATCATAGAAGCTTTAGATGAACATCCCGATAATCTGATGCCTTCTCTTTTGCAACTGGAGCGCGATGCGGTGATCAGTTTCGACAGTAATAAACGTACTGCTCTGCGTTTAGTGGTGAGTAAGGCGGCGTAATATCTGCTTCATAATAACAATATATATCGGGCTGCTTTTTTAAGCAGCCTTTTTCTTTACCTAAAACCCGATATACAGGTCATCCATACCAAAGAGGTCCTGATCTTTCAGCAGCTCTTGTTGGCGTAGCCTCTCCAGTGCACGCTTTTTTCTGCCTCGTATGAATTGCCTCAGTTTTTTGTGAGTGAAACGTATAACTATTATGAGTAATAGTATGCCCAGGCAGGTACCATACAGCATTAATAATTGAGAGGTCTCACCATAAGATAGTATAACGGTAGCCATAATACATGGATTTTGGGTGTTATATGAAGTTAAGTGATTTTCAGTTGAGAAAATGTTAATATGTATGACAGCTTTATGACATAATAATTTATGTATGGCACACCGTTTGATGTCTTTCAAAAAACTTACCTATGAAACGCCTAATAATATCTTCACTAGTATTAGTTACTCTGTTTACTTCTTGTATTAAGTTTGAAGACCATCCAAATGGTTTGGGAGACCAATCAGGAGACAAGACTTATACCTGTTCAGCCTATCATGCAGCATTTTTTACTGAGTGGTTGCCTTATCAGTTACATGAGACGAAAAAGTATATAGACGGTTCTGGAAATATTATGACCATAACAGTAGATGATGAGTTCTTTAGTGAGGAACGTGAAGTATATTATAACTATAATATTGATGCTTGTCAGCCTAAAGGTGCTATATATGCTTTTCCTGCATCAGGTGCATCGTCTGCTATATATATGGAAGCGACACATTATTCGGATAATGTTTCTGCTTCAGAGACCAATGTTACCCTAATATTCATGCACAAAAAGTTTCATTTTAGGTATCAGTTGGGAGGTGATAATAATGGTGCGGTTACTATACCTGAAAAAGCTAACCCTGACTATTTTATTGAAATGCAACAACATCAGAACATAAACGGTATAAGTTATGACCTTGTGCTAAAAGCCACTGCAAATAGTAGTGCTAATACATTACATAAACTATACATAGCCAAAGGGTATGGTGTCATCGGCTTTACAAAAGACAGTACAGAATACTGGTTGCAACACTAAAAGCTTATCATTTTGTTTTTCTGGTTCGTCTAAGAATAAAATATCTTTAGACAACTAATATCATTAACGATGAACTACAGAGAAAAAATAGGCACAAAAGACAATCCCCTTAAATTACAAACACCCCCACTATCGTCTGACTACACCATGCATGTAGATGAGAAAGACGGGCAGGATATACTGGTATGCACGGTAGGTAAAACGGTATTGCATTACGACATTAACTGTATAGAAGACCTCCACACCATGTTAAAGTCGCACGGTGACTGGATGGAACTGGGCAGTAAAGACGAAAAGCAAGACACTAAAGAAGGCACTGTAGAACACTGGGGACGCTCTGCCGATAATCCCGTTGGTGGCTGGTATGGATTGAAAAAAGGTTTTAAAGGCAGGTTTGGTATGTACATTCCACCACTTATGGAAGCACTCGGATTAGCAGAAGTAACCCACGAAAAAAGGGGTAATAAAATGAGGGCAAAATAGTAATGCCCTCACTTTACAGTTGTATGAAGTATAAGCTACTCCGGTTACTGTGTTTGTGAGAAGGGCTGTACGTTTACGTCTTCTGTTTTCGGCAGGTTGTAGTAAAACTTCTCTTCTATGATCTTGCCGTCCTGCCATTTCTGTACGGCTACTTCTTCCATCTTAGTGCGGTTACCGTCTTTAAATGTAACGTCCATCCAAAGCTCGGCACAGGTAGTGTTCTTTTCCTCGTCTGATGTTACAGCACCATACCCGCTGCCATGAAATTCCTCTATGCCGTCTGCCCACTCTTGCATAGCTTTTCGCTGTTCCTCTTTACCATTACGGTGCTCTCCTGTAGGCATTTCGTATACCTGTATATTATCATGATAGTATTCATCAAGCGCAGACATTCCTTCACCGTTCACTATCATTTGCTGTACTTTGATTGCTTTTTCTTTCAGGCTCATATCAATAATTATTTAGTTCTGTTATAGTAACATCTCGCAACTACAATTGTTGGGCAGCTACTTTATTCATTCGTTGTTATCTGGTAGTATCCGTAATTGCTTTATACAACTTTCTGTACGTGTCCATTTCCCACATTTCCAAAAGGGTTGCGCAAGGAAAACTGGGAAATTTGGAAATACTGTTTTGCCCCACTTGCCCCAGCTGGTCCATTCTTGTAGAGTGGGGCAGATGGGGCACGAGTTTTGTCCGCGTGTCCGTTTTTAGGGTGGGTTTCTGAGTGCGGACAAACGGACAAATACTATACTCTTCTCAAAGTAAATAAGGTTATATCAATAGTTGTATTACTATATATGTATATTATATTGATTGTTAGTATGTAATAATGTATTGTGTGTTATATTATATCAATATATTGATGATTGAGATATTGTCCCTCTTGTCTGTCCGCGACAGGAGACGGACAATGTGGACAGCATGGACAGTTTGCCCCAGAAATAGTGTCGGGGCATATTGGGGCAGTGGGGCAACATGGGGCAAGGTACTTTTCCCAATTAACCAACCCACCGTATATGGGAAGTCTGGGAAAAATCTGGGAAATATACTCAGTAAATAACACTAAATGCAGATTGCTTCACATTTCATGCTCGCAATAACCGAGTAGAAGGAAATCGTGATAGCATCTCAGCCCGGCAGGGCCAAAGGGTAGTAAAGCACAAACCTCTGTCATGCTGAACTTGTTTCAGTATCTCGAGTGATGAGTATCTACAGCCGCTGAAAAGATATTACGTTTACTGACATGTCTACTAATGTGGTAGTTTGTATAGTTATTAGACCCTAAAACAATCCATATAGCTATCGGGACAGGGTGACATTGAAAAGAACAAACTACCTTTGCACCGTGAAGCAACGACCATCATTACCCCTGATAGTAGGACGCAAGCCACTTATCGAAGCTATGAAAGCGGGTGCTTTCATAGAGAAGATATTTTTACTCCGCACCGCCACGGGCGAGGAGATCAACCTCATTCGCAAAATGGCTAAGGAAAAGAACATACCTCTTAGTCCTGTACCGCAAGAGAAGCTCAACCGCATGACCCGTACCGAACACCAAGGGGTTGTTGCATGGAGTAGCCTGCTGGACTATACAGACCTTCAGGATGCTATCTCTCACGTAGTAGAAAACGGGGAAACACCACTCTTTATATTACTGGATGGCGTAACCGATGTGCGCAACGTAGGCGCTATAGCTCGCTCTGCATTATGTACGGGAGTTCAAGGACTTATATTGCCTACCTCATCCTCTGCTTCGCTTACCGAAGATGCCATCAAAACCTCAGCAGGAGCATTAAACAAGATCATGCTTTGCCGCACACCATCCGTACCGCAGGCAGTAGATGTATTGCGCATGAATGGTATACAGGTATTAGGTACACAGATGGAGGGCAGTGTGCCCGTATATGAGGCTAATATGAAAATACCCTCCTGCATTGTGATGGGAGCGGAAGATAAGGGTATCAGTAAAGATGTCATCAAACGAGCTGACCAACTGATACGCATACCTATGTCAGGAGATTTCGATTCGCTCAACGTTTCTGTAGCTACAGGCATGATATTGTATGAAGCTCTTCGACAACGTTTGCAGGGTTAATCACATGTGTTAACAAAAAACTGTTTCCCCTTTCTGGATTTTCAGGTTACATTTGCAACAGCAATGGTTCTCGCTCCGGCGGGATGAAAAGGGAACAGGGTGTAAATCCCTGACATTACCCGATGCTGTAAGCTTCAATAACAGCCTTTTGCTTCCTCAATGCCACTGTCTATTACACAGGACGGGAAGGCCGCAAAAGGTGAAGTAAGTCAGAAGACCTGCCAATGCTGCTATTAATTATCGCTGCTTTCGGGAATAAAAGCACGGTGAGGACAAGGCACTTTAGCAGTGGCTTTATCCATATCCGAAACTGTTTCCAGGCTGCGTATTTGTTTAACTTTTTAACGAACATCTATGCGCAAGACATTGACAATCGCATTCGCTCTGATGGGCACATTCGCCGCAAAGGCACAAACGGTAGCTACTTTCGACACGCTAACACTATCAGGTACCGACACTTTTTATGTAAACTATTCTGATCCCGGCAATGACGTTGGTTTTACTGATGCCAAATGCCATTTTGAAACACTTTATGATACTGCAGGCTATTCAGGGCTGCGCCGTGGCTTCGTGTTTAGTAACATGACAGACAGCGTTACTTCTGGTTTCACTAATCAGTTCTCTGCCAAAACAGCTATCGGTTATAACGGTTCAGCACAATATGTGGTAGCTTATGCTCCAGCAGCTACCAAGATAAGGGTATTAGATACCGCTGCTGTTACTACCAGCAGTACAACACCCAATGGCTTTTACGTGACCAATAATACCTATGCTTACAACAGTATGAGAGATGGGGATGGTTTTGCGAAGAAGTTTGGTGGAGTGCCAAATGTTGACTCAGACTGGTTCAAACTGACTATCAAAGCCTACCACAATGGTAGCCTCAAAACTGATAGTGTAGACTTCTACCTGGCAGACTTCCGCGATCCGGATAGCACTAAGGACTACATCATTAAAACATGGGAGTGGGTTGATTTGCAGCCATTAGGTACCGCTGATAGTCTGTTGTTCTCACTTTCTTCTTCAGATGTGGGTAGCTTTGGTATGAATACTCCTGCCTACTTCTGTATAGATGATTTTACAGTAACGAGAAACTATGTTACTGTGAATGATGTGGTAAAACAAGCCGCCAAGGTATATCCTAACCCTGCTACAGACAGGTTGTATATTGAGCTGTTAGATAATACGGTAGAACAAGTGCATGTATTTGATATGTCTGGCAAACTGGTAGGGCAGTACAATGCCGCTGCTAAAATAGAGGTGAATACCAGTGCGTTGCCATCGGGTGTATATTTGCTACAGATGAAAGGTATTAAAGGTACTGCTGTTGCTCGCTTCACAAAACAATAATTAATGAGATTACTCTCTATCATAATGATGCTTGGTATAGCCTTGCCTGTGTGTGCCCAATATGCACCACAGGCAGGTGTTACAGGCAGTACGGCTATAAAGGCAGATGATAATCGCTTTGTAGCATGGGCAGATGCTTGTACCATAGAGCGTGGTTGGCTGGATATTGCTGATAAATCTCTGGGTAGGCCTACACTTGGAGCAGGGCAAGATGCTGTTGGTAAAAGAGATGGCAGTATAGTAAGTCTCGGCGATAGTGGTATTGCTGTACTGACCTTTCCTTCTGCTTTGTATAATGGGCAAGGTGCAGATTTTGCTGTATTCGAGAATGGTTTTGCCGACCCCAATGATCCTGAAGAAGCATTTCTTGAGCTGGCATTTGTTGAAGTAAGCTCAGACGGAGTGAATTATACACGCTTCCCCGCTTCTTGCCTGATAGATACACCACAGATACCCGGTGCTGGTGTATATTCTAATGCCAGAAAGATCAATAATCTGGCAGGTAAGTATATTAGTGGTTATGGTACTCCTTTCGACTTAGAGGAACTAAAAGGAGCCCCGGGGCTGGATGTAGATAATATTACTCATATTCGTATTGTGGATGTTATAGGTTCTGTAGGGAGTCTGGGTTCTGAGGATAAAGATGGAAATAAGATAAACGACCCTTATCCGACCAACTTCCAGACGGGTGGTTTTGATCTTGATGCTGTAGGTGGTATCTATGTAAAGGGCAAATGGCCTAATGCCATTGCTAATATGGAAACGGAGAAGGTTAAGTTATATCCCAACCCGGCAAGTAGTGTATTGCATGTAAAAATGCCTGCCTCAGGAGCGGTTATGATAACTGATGTTTCAGGCAGGTCAGTGCTGAATTTAACTGTAAATAAAGGTGTCAATAAATTGATTGTAAGAGAGTTGAATGCAGGGATGTACTTTGTTGAATTGAGAACGGAAGAGAATACATGGACAGAACGGTTTACAAAACACTAGGAGGGATATGTCTCTTTTTCGCATTGCTGTTTACAGCCTGTGAGAAGGATACTCCAGACCCGAACGGAAGCAATGGTACTGCGCCTCCAAATGCCACACCCGGCGAGCGGAACGTATATGTGGTATGTGAGGGTAGCCTGGGCAATGGTAATTCTTCTCTATTTATCCAGAATTTAACCGACAATACAACCTATGATAATGTATACAGCACCATTAATGGTGAGTTTCTGGGAGATGTATTCCAGAGTATGCAGAAAATAGGTAACAGGTTGTTTTTATGTGTTAATAACTCTGATAAGATAGTTGTTGTAGATGCCTCTACCAGAAAAAAACTAGGTGAGATAGCCGTACCGAAGCCCAGATATATATTACCTATCAACAGCAATAAGGCTTATGTAAGTTCGTTGTTCAGTAATAAGGTATATATCATCGACCCTGAAAACATGAGAGTTAATGGTACAATCGAAATGCCTGCTCAAAACCCTGAAGGAATGATGCTACTTGGCAACAAAGCTTATGTATGCTGCTGGGATACTGCTAATAATAAAGTTCATACTATAGACATTGCTACAGACCAGGTTGCTGATGCATATGAACTTGCAGGTTATGCCCCGCATGCAGTATTGCGTGATGCTGATAATGTTGTATGGGTGGTTGCAGGTAACCCGAATAAGGGAAAACAAGCCAGCTTTACCTGTCTTGCTCCTCATTCTGATATAGTACTTAAGTCATTTCAATTCAATAATTTAGAAGATCCTGTTAAACCTGTCTTGAATACTTCGCGTACGGAAATCTATTATATAGGAGTAGCGTATAATGGTACCAATAACTACAATGGTATCTTCAAAATGAACGTAAACAGTAATGCCTTACCCTCAACGCCATTTATTCCTGCGCAAAGCCTGCAGTATTTCTGGGCGTTGGGTATAGACCCTGAAACAGGTGAAATATATGTAGGCGATCCTAAAGGTTTTACCCAGAAGGGTAGTGTTGGTGTGTATACTGCTTCAGGTGAATTAAAACGTAGTTTTGCTGTGGGTGTTGGCCCCGGTAATTTCTTCTTCGATGAATTGTAACTGCTCTAAATACTTATTGGTCATTATCACCTTGCAGTTGTTGATTGTTCCTACAGCGGCACAGGTAACTGATACACTGAGAGAGGTGAAGATAAAAGCCAGAAAGGAGCAGAAAATAGCTAACGATGAGCGGTTGAATACATTCAGTCCTGGTCTGGACCTAGTGGCTATCGATACCGTTCACTTTATTGCATATGAGTTTCAGGATATGGCTACCTTATTGGCACAACAGGTGCCTGTGTTCGTTAAGTCGTATGGTATCAACAATTTAGCTACACTTAATTTCAGAGGAGCTTCAGCTGCTCAATCTCAGGTATACTGGAATGGAGTGCCTGTGCAGAATGCTGCATTGGGTATAGCAGATGTTTCTTTACTGCCTGTAGGTTTAATGAACAGGGTGAATGTGGTATATGGTAGTTCTTCGTCGTTATGGGGCAGTGGTAACGTAGGCGGTGCACTGATGGTAGAGAACGATCTGCCTGAGTTTGATGCTGACGGTTCTTTTACTCAATCGGTATCTGCCGTTGCAGGTAGCTTTGGCCATTACAGGTTTGGATTGAAGTCTGACCTGTCTACCAAAAAATTCGCTGCCGGTATTAATCTATTTGGGCAGTCCTTGAGAAATGATTTTACATATAATAGGTTGGGCATAGAACAACAGATGGAGAATGCGGCTTTAAGAAGCGGGGTCGGACTAGTGCAGGCAGGGTATAAGATCAACGATAATAATTCGGTCAGCTTCAAGGGGTGGTACCAGCAATATTACCGTGAGATACCACCTGCATTATTTGAGGCTTATTCAGTTAAGAACCAACGAGATGAGTCTTTAAGGTTGCTGTTAGACTGGCAGAGAAAGGGTGATAAAACCGATTATTATACAAAGCTTTCCTATATAAGAGACAATATGCACTATCGTGACTCAGCAATAAGTTTAGAGTCAAAAAATATTGCAAATCAATTATATGGAGAGGCTGGGATAAACCACTACTTCAATAAAAATCATCGCTTATTGGTATTTATTCCTATACAATTGTCATGGTTAAATAATCCGCAGACTATTGCTATCGTTCACCAAAACAGGTATGCACTGGCAGGTGCTTATTTGTTTACAGGTATTAAGAATAAGTTGAATGTGTCTGTGAGCATGAGAGGTGAAGTAGTAGATGATAATAGTTACCTGTTACCCGGATTGAATGCTGCTTATTACATCACCAATTGGTTGAAAATAAGGGGTAATATGCAACGTACTTACCGGGTACCTACGCTTAATGAATTATACTACATTCCTGGTGGTAACCCCAACCTGAAACCTGAGCAAGGCTGGAACCAGGATATTGGATATGATATAAAGGAAGAAGAGACCAGTTTTCATATCAAACATAGTTTATCGTTCTATAACAGGAATATTGACGACTGGATACTCTGGTTCGGTGGTGCTATCTGGACACCGCATAATATAGCTACAGTACATAGTCGTGGGCTGCAGACCGCCAATAGTGCAGAATATCTGTTCAGGAAGATACTTTTTAAATTGTCAGGCAATTTCCAGTATACGTTAGCTACAACAGAAGCTAGTTATCTGCCCGGTGATGGTAGTATCGGTATGCAGATACCTTACACACCACGTTATCAGGGCCAGGCTAATTTCAGCATCAGCTGGAAAGAATTTTATATCAACTACAATCATACATATACCGGCCTTAGATATATTACTACCGACGAATCCTTCTCAATAGCTGCTTATCAGTTGGGTAACGTCCAGTTTATTTATGGCAAAGACTTTGGAGATAATACACTAAGATTCACGCTACAATGTAATAACATCTGGAATAGAGAATACCAGGTAGTGAATGCACGCCCAATGCCAGGCATCAACTTTTTGGCAGGGCTTAGTTTCGCATTAAGGAACTAGTAAAGAGTGTACTAAATATAAAAGATAAAATAACATTGTCAATATTCTAATATAGAATATATATTAATACTTTTATGCTATTGTTACCATTAACGAAATAGTATTATGAAAAAAGTACTTAAATGGTTGGGCATAATCGTATTAGTGCTCATCATACTGATAATGATACCTATAGGGTATGTAAGTTGGTTTATGCCAAATGTTGGTGATGCCCCTGACATAACTGTAGAGGTTACTCCTGAACGTGTTGCACGTGGTGAATATCTGGCTAATTCTGTTTGTGTATGTATGGATTGTCATTCTACTCGTGACTGGAATAAATTCTCAGGCCCATTAAAAGAAGGTACATATGGTGCAGGCGGAGAATTGTTTGACAGGAATATGGGTTTCCCAGGAGTATTCTACTCTAAAAATATCACCCCGCATGGTGTTGGTAACTGGACAGACGGAGAACTGTATAGAGTAATAACTACAGGTGTAGATAAAGATGGGAATGCACTCTTTCCGGTGATGCCCTATAAGTATTACGGTAAAATGGCTGAAGAAGATATATACTCGATAATAGCCTACATCCGTACATTGAAATCAATTGACAGTAAATCGCCTGAACGTGAGATAGATCCTCCGGTAAACCTGTTCATAAATTTAGAGCCTCAAAAAGCCGATCCGCAGCCTATCCCATCGAAGGGTGATAAAGTAGCTTATGGCCAATACCTTGTCAACGCATCAGGTTGTATTGAATGTCATACTGCAGCCGATGAGAAAGGACAGATATTTATGGATCAGGCATTTGCCGGTGGCAGGGTGTTTGAATTACCGGGTGGTACTTTGAGAAGTCCGAATATTACTCCGCATAATACCGGTATGAGTTATCTGAATGAAGAAAGTTTCATAGCCTTGTTCAAGCAATACCAGGATTCCGGCTATACTCCTCGTTCATTAGATTTTATGACTGAGTATAATACTATCATGCCATGGATGATGTATAGCACTATGACAGAAGAAGACTTGTCTGCTATATATGCTTATCTGCAAACAGTGAAACCTATAGAGAATCAAGTGACTAAATTTACAGCAAGAACAGCTATGAGATAATTATAAATACAATCAAGTATATACGGAGCCTCCATTTCATATGGGGGCTTTTCATTTTACCTCATCACCTTCATTTATGCTTTTCAGGTATTCAGGGTAGGGTGCCCCTTTGGGTATTAGTAATAGATGGCATCTTCCTCTGTGAGCTATTTGTTCAGCAGTCTTTAGTTCAATATGCTCTTTCATGTAGTAAGGTGTGTAGTTGTTTTTATAGCACCAATCAAGCACTAACCCTGCATTTTTAATCATAGGCATTTCATCTGGTCCATGCATTTCTACAAGAAATATAGTTGATTGATTTTTAGCTAATTGCACGCCTCCTTCTAAAACGTAACTTTCGGCTGCCTCTACGTCTATTTTCACCAGATCGGGTACTGAGCCGCCCATATCAACAATATCATCCAGAGTAACAGTTTCAGCCATGCGGTAAGCGTTTACACTGCTGGCACTATCGGCATGGCTACTGAATATACTGCCTGCTGAGCCGGAGCCTAATGTAAAAAACTTTACATGAGCACCGCTTTTATCACTTATGAAAAAATTTACATATTGCTTGTTGGCACCCATACCGTTTATTTCAAGGTTAGTTTTGGCTATAGCTATAGCATCTGCATTAGGGTCTGCCAATAGTATCTTTTTGTCAGGGTCATTAATACAGGCCAGAATTGATGAATAGCCTACATTAGCCCCTATATCGTATATATTACTATGGTTTTGTGCCAAAGCGTACCACCAGGCATCGTCTTTGTCAGCTTTTGCTTTTACTATGCTGTTAGATAGCAGCAGTTCCCTGTCAAGTATACTTACTTGTCTGAAACGCGCTTTTTGCCCGAAAAATTTGGTTCTGTATGCAGATAGTAGTTTTCTAAGCTTCACAATATCAATGGTGTACAGTAAATATAGTTGATATGTGTTTATTTCGGTCATTTATTGACTTTTAAGCTCATCTATTGTAAAATACTTGTGTGTAGGCGTATATTAGAGCCTTGTAGAAACCTAATTGTTAATCCTTTTTTAATAAGTACCGTGGTGTACCCAACTATTCTGTATCTTGAACAGTCTACATAGTTGTGAATCAATAATACCCGTTACTTGCCTTTAGCTTTGGCATACAACATACCCGGACAAGCGAGTGAGTTAGAAGAACTCATTAAAGGATGCGCAGAGAACAATCGCGCATGCCAGGAGAAATTGTATAAACTTTTCTACCCGCGTATGATGGGCGTAGTAAGAAGGTATATTGATCACTATGAGCAGGCTGAAGAAGTGTTGAATAATGGATTTTTAAGAGCGTTTCAGAAAATCAGCCAGTATACTTTTCAAGGTTCTTTTGAAGGATGGTTACGGAAGATCGTGTTCCACGCAGTATCAGACTATGTGAAACAGAACACTCGTTATAACGAAAAGATACTTCTTGTAGAAAAAGACCAGTATGTACATAAAGATCATGCAGATAAACTCTACTATGATCAGTTACTGGAACTGGTACAAGGTTTACCGGATGCTACAAGGTCTGTATTCAATATGTATATAATGGAAGGGTTCTCTCATAAAGAAATTGGAAAGATGTTGGGTATTAGCGAAGGAACTTCGAAGTGGCACCTGTCAGAAGGCAGACGAATGTTAAAAGAGAAAATTGAAAAGTTGAAACTACATTATAAATAATTAAAATTTTATCCGCCCATGGATAAAAACATGATCAACATAGACGACTTAGTGAGGCAGCGTATGGCAGACGCTGAAGAGCAGGAACGTTCTGGTGCGTGGATGCGTATGAAGGATGTTCTTGATCAACAAATGCCCGCTAATATCCCTGCAAAGAGCAATCGCAGGTTATTCGGATACCTTGCTGCTGCAGCTTTGCTTGTAGCCATCTCTGTAGGTGGTTATCAGGCTAATGAGTACTTCAGTGGTAGTGACGAAAGTAGTATTGCTGATAATGCTTCTTCGACACAACCGAATAATAAAGGTATTGTAGGTACTGCTATCAGTGAGCTGCCGATCACTGGTAATAATACTGCCAAAAAGCAAGAAGAAAGTATCTCGCCAAATGTTCCTGGTACTACTGCGAACACTAGTAGCGAGAATACAAGTTCACCTAATTCTAATACATCAAGGGCTACTGGTGTAGCTGGTGTAATTAATCAAATGGGTGATGCTAGTCTAGCTAATAATACAAATGCGAACAATTACTCATCATCGTCTGATGCTAGTACACGTAACAATCAACCTGTAAGATCTCCTTCTGCTAATAGAAATACAGCCGATGTTGCAGCGATACAAAATAGCGGAGTGAGGGAAATGAATACCGGTAGCAACCGAGAGTTCAATAATGTACCTAACCCTGCTTCTGGCAACTTTAATGATGTAGCTGCAAACATTACTGGTAACAGTAATAATAATGTAGTAAGTAATGATCCTTTAGCTAATACAAGTAATAATGCTCCTCTGACAAGAACAACATCTGATCTTCAAAATATATCAACAGGTGGTCTGAAGCTTACTGAGATAGAAATACCAGCAAGTACTATCGATCAGGTATCGTACAAGCCGTACAGAAAGATCGTAATGAAAGAGAGTTATGATGAAAGCGGTGCACTGAAACTGGATACTATATTTAATGGTACAGATGCAATGCGTGTTTCTCAAGAGCCTTCTGTAAACACTGGTGAGGCAGTAGCTTCAAATAGTAAAACACAGTCTGCAATGGATAATAGCATGAACCCTGCTGCTTCGTACGATGATAACGCTAATCTACACCCGCTTAAAGATGATAAAGTATCATCGAAGAGGAAAAAGAGCAAGCATAACCCGAACAGGTTTGAAGAAGTGGTACAAAATGCTAAATACAGGCTAGGCAAAGTGAGTGTACATCCTGGTATAGTTGGTGGGTTGAATTCAAACTCATTCTCTAAGGGTATATATGGATTCAATGTTGGTTTAGCATGTGATGTTACTCTGAGCGACCGTTGGTCTATTTTGAGTGAAGCTAAATATGTATATCGTTTCAATAGTAGTCAGAACAATCTTCGTAACGACTTTATTGATAATGTAAATACTAAAAATATTGGTGGTGTTCAAAAGTATACATACGATTCTGTTGAGCACTATTACAACTTTAGTAGTTACCAGAGTATTGAGATACCATTAGCACTTAGTTATAGTCATAAGCAATTCAATGTGTTTGGTGGTCTTAATTACATGTACAACTTTAGGGTTAACAACATTGCTGAGATAGAGCAGAAGCACTTCGTTCAGATAGATGGAACATCTACTAATGAGAATCCGTTCTCAAAAGAGTCTGACAAAAAAGTATTATTAAGCGACTTTGGTAATACAATGAATGTAGGTTATCTGATAGGAGTTGGTTACCAGGTTAAGCCTGCCATAAGACTTGATCTAAGATGCTCTCAACCGGTATGGAACAATGCAAGTACGCCGGGACAGAAAGAAATGTTCAAACAGCTTTATGGAGCACCGCAATTCCAGTTCAATGTGATGTGGAGGTTCAGAAGCAACAGACCATATAATAAGAAGCCTTAAGTAGGTAACAGATAAGCGATACGAGATCAAAAGCTGCTATTTATTCATAGCAGCTTTTTTCATTTCTTGCGCTATCTCTTTGCCAAGATATCTGTCAATTAAATGCTCTGCAAGATAAATGACAGGTGTAAGTATCAGTGCCATCACAGCTTTATAGGAATAATTGACCAAGCCTATTGCTAATACACGCTGTATGCTCCAATCGCTACCCCAATGAAATGCTATGTATAGTACAATGAAACTGTCTATGAGTTGAGAGACAAGAGTAGAACCTGTAGCTCTAAGCCATACTTTTTTATCGCCGGTAACTTTCTTTATTTTATGAAACACCCAAACATCCAGCAATTGACTTACAAGAAAGGCTACCAGACTACCGAATATGATCCACATGCCCTGACCGAAAATACTTGAGAAAGCTGTCTGCATATTAGGGACACCCTGCTCTTTTTTACTGCCCACCCAGAATGATTGGTCGGCTGGCACCTCGATAGCCATATAAAACATCACAAAAGCATAGCTGATCAATGCGATAGCTATATATGAGATACGTCTCACCGCTTTTGGCCCATAATATTCATTCACTATATCTGTCATTACAAACTCCAGCGGCCACAACAGTACACCACAGGTAAGCACATAGGTCAGCCCATCTTCCCCCAATAAAGAGAATGGGTTAGGCTCCAGGCCAACAAGTAACTCGAGTGAAAATAGTTTTGTGCCGATACATTCTGCAATGAGTGCATTGGCAACAAAAAAGGAAGTGAGTACAATGAATAACTTAGTAGGCTTATTCTTTAGAATATAGTCCAGCATGATAGTGAGCAGATTGAGCGACTAAAAGTACTCACAAATTTATATCTGTAAAAAGTAAATACTAATACTTAGAATATATTATCCCAATCGCTGTACGCAGGAGTAGAGCTACTTGCATTTATTTCAAGCAAGCTATCGTTCTCCAGCTCATAGTAGTTGTAAATGGAGCTTTTTGATTCATCTGAGAAGACCCTCTCTCCAAGTTGTATAAAGCCAAAGCTTTTCAATAAAACGTCATATTCAGAGCCGGGTATTGCTCTTGCACATACTTTATCCAGGCATAGCACTTCAAATGCTTCAGAAACGATGTTCCCGATAAGTTCTGTTACTGAAATATCAAGGCTATGTTCAGGAAGGATATTAATGATGATCTCATAGAGTTGTACGTCAGACAAATAGTGAAGCCCTGCTAATCCTAATACATCATTACTATTATCATTAGTAATAAAGTTCACACTAACACCATGCTCTTTATCTGCAATAGCCATATGATTGGGGAAAGATTCTAACAAATGCTTGTTTTCAGCATCAATTTGTCGAGTGGAGTAGTTTGTTCTTTCCTGTTGCATGACTTTGTATTAAATGGGACTGCAAATATACGAGTAATAGTTTATAATTACTTATACATGACATATCTTTTTAATAGGCTTGGAAGAAGTACGATGCTTTTGATTGTTATTATATTGTCAAAATTGTTAAACATCAGTTTTTCACCAAACCTTTGGCATGCTTTTTCCGTATATATAGTATAAAAGGTTACTATTATGCGTTTAAAAGTATTATTAACGGGCAAGGACAGAAACTGTCATACACCAGACGCAGAAATGCTTACAGAAAGGGGGCTGTTAGTATACCGTTGTGAAGAGAAGTCAGTAGACCAGATGATTGATGAGGTACACCCTGATGTTGTAATTATCAATCCATTAGATGATTCTGAGTCAAGCACCAGTCTTTACAATCGTTTATTAAGTAGCATTAAATATGCTCGCCTCCCTTTGATCTATACACTGTCTGAAGATGATGTATACCTTGTAAACAGGAAGCGTACTGCGCTAAAAGGTTTGAGAAATTTTATTGTTGATAACCTTATTGATGGTATTAAGACAGCATTGTCTACCAGCTCTAACAATAACAATACAATGGTTGATTACAGAATGGCTGGTTAGGTCATTTTTTGTCAACAGAGTATTTTCCGGGACCAATGATAAACAGTCCCAGAAATACTACAGCCAGTTCTATGGCATGTGATGCCCCCATTATTCCGTCTCCTGCATTCAAATGTTTTAAAGCAGCAACAATCATAGTTATTAGTAGCAGTAATGTTGCCGGCCTGAAAAACCATCCTATAAGTAATAATGCTCCTCCGATAGCTTCTGCAAAAGCAGCCATGAATCCCCAGAACTCCGGCAGAAAGTCAATACCTAACACAGACATAGAATTACCTAACCTTTCCCACTTGTCAACTCCTCCTAATAATTTAGGGTAGCCGTGCAAGAACATCATAACACCCAAGCCGAGTCTTATTATTAAGAGTGCAAAGTGGTTGTATTTTCCAAGTCTTTTAAACATGTTATTTCTTTGTGCTAATATAAATAAAAAGCCACCTCAGACCAGAGATGGCTTTTAGTATTTATTTAGTGTTTGCTGTTAACTTAAACCGTCTATTTCTCCATCTATCAGTTTGATGCGAAGAGCTTGCGGGTCTTTTGGTAAACCCGGCATACGCATGATATCACCTGCCACTGCAACAATAAAGCCTGCACCCGCATTTATCACAACGTCGCGAATTGTGATATTAAAACCAGTTGGCGCATTTATCTTTTTCGGATCGTCACTGAACGAGTATTGTGTTTTAGCAATACATACAGGGAAGCTACCATAGCCGGCTTCTTCAAACTTCTTCAGCTTAGTAAGAGTGCCGGCACCAAAGTTTACACCATCTGCACGGTATATCTTAGTTGCTATCTTTTCAATTTTTGTACTTAAGCTGTCATCATCACTGTATGTGAAGTTGATGTCTTTAGAAGGGTTGTTCTCAATTACGTCTACAACTGCTTCAGCGAGTTGTGCAGCTCCTTTACCACCTTCAGCAAAACCGTTGTTGATAGCAAATGCAACACCTTGTTCTTTACACCAGTCGGTTAGGTGGTTTACTTCTTCATCTGTATCAAAATGGAATTTGTTGAATGACACCACTACGCTTTGTCCGAAGTTCTGCATATTCTCAATATGTCTTTTGAGGTTAGGCAGACCAGCTATCATAGCGTCAAGATTAGGCTTTTTGATCTCGTCTGCATGCACTCCACCGTGTAGCTTCAGGGCAGAAGTAGTAACAACTATTATTGTTGCTTTTGGCCTCAGGCCAGACATGCGGCATTTAATATCCATGAACTTTTCTGCGCCAAGGTCACTACCAAAGCCAGATTCTGTAACAACATAATCATTACAACTCATGGCCATTTTAGTAGCTATTACTGAGTTGCACCCGTGTGCGATGTTGGCAAAGGGACCTCCGTGGATGAATGCAGGTGTGTTCTCCGTAGTCTGAACCAAGTTAGGCAGGATAGCCTCTCTCAACAGCACTACAATAGACTCTGCAATGCCTAGGTCTTTTACCGTTACAGGTGTTTTATCTCTTTTATGCCCTAAAACAACCCTTTCTATACGTGCCTGCAAGTCTTGCATGCTATTAGCAAGGCAGAATAATGCCATTATCTCTGATGCAGGGGTAATGTCAAAACCTGTTTCTGTGGTAACACCATTTGATATACCACCAATTCCTGTAATTACATTACGTAGAGATCGGTCATTCACATCTAATACACGTCTCCATACTATAGAATTCAGGGCATCTTCTGTATTTCTATTCTGATGTTGGTAGTTATCTAATAGTGCAGCTATCATATTGTTGGCACAAGTGATGGCATGCATATCGCCTGTAAAGTGAAGGTTGATATCTTCCATTGGTAGCACTTGTGAATATCCACCACCTGCAGCACCACCTTTCATACCGAAGCATGGGCCGAGGCTGGGTTCACGTAGAGCCACTGCAGCTTTTTTGCCAATATAATTAAGGCCTAATGAAGTAGCAACACTAGTAACGGTTTTACCTACACCGGCTTTGTTGGGTGTAATGGCTGTTACAAGTATCAGGTTACACTTCTTTATATTTTCTTCATTAAGATAACTTAATGGAACTTTTGCTTTAGTTCTTCCGTAAGGAATAATATCGTCAGCATTTATCCCTAGCTTTTCAGCTATCTCTGCAATTGGTTTCAGTTTCGCAGCTCTTGATATTTCGATATCAGATAACATAATATGTATTTTAATTTTTGGATTGGCAATATATTAATTAAAGCGAGAAATTCTATGTCAAATCACTGCAAACAGTGGATTTACTTGTTTTTTAGTCCTGTAAAGTTTGTTAACCGTTTGTTAGCGGGTTGCAAACTCATGGTTAACAAAGGGCATTTATTCGTCTTGTGTGCCCCTGTGGTTGCACCTTTGTATTGTCATCAACGACAACTAAACTTTTAAAAACAAACATTTTAAACAAACCAACAAAAACAAACAATTATGAAAAAGATCATCGCAATCGCAGCATTAGTTTCTTTCGGTTTCGCAGCACAGGCTCAGAACCAATCTAACCAGGACGCTTCAGCTTCTCAGACTACTAACTTAGTACTTAGCAACGCTATCGAGATTACCTTTACTGGTAACAGTTCAGCAACAGGTGCTGATGTGAACATTCCATTCACTACAGTTAACCATTATGCTAACGGTGTTGAGTCTGATGCACAAGAGCTTAAAGTACGTTCAAACAAGAATTTTTCAGTAGCAGTAAAGACCAACGCAGCTAACTTTACCTATACAGGTAACACTACACCAGCACCAAGCATGCCTGTAAGCGGAGTACTTGCTCTTAAAGTAACTGCTAACGGTACCGGTGGATCAGTAGCTAATCCATTCTCTACTACTTCATATTCAACTTTGACTAGTTCAGATCAGGACTTGATCACTACAGCTGACCGTGGTGGTAACCAAACTTTCAGCATCAAGTACAAAGCAACACCGGGTTTTGCATACCCAGCAGGTACTTACGCAGTAGATGTAGTATACACAGCTACTCAGGAATAAGCATTGTCTCTCTCGGTTTTATAAAAGTAAAAGCAGCCTTTATGGCTGCTTTTCTTATTTATCAATTATCCTTATTTCAACTCTTCGGTTCATGTCCTCATCCATTGGTGTTCTTTCCGGAGATCGTAATGGTTTAGTATTGCTGAAACCTATATAAGAGAGCCTGTTTTTGTCAATACCTCTACCGATAAGATAATCATATACGTATTTTGCCCTGTTGGTCGATAGCTTGAATTCCTGAGCATCGTAATCATAAGCATCCGGAGTGTTGTTGGTATGGCAACATATATGTCCTTCAATACGAATTTTAAGGGTAGGGGTGTTTTTCATAATAACATATAGTTGCACCAGCTGTTCTCTGGAGTCCTCCCTTATCATATGACTGCCAGGCTTAAAGAATATTCTGTCCAGTGTGATAGTTTCATTCTTTTTTACTTTTTCAATATTGATTTTCGGCTCAGGTTTGGGTGTCGACTTATTTTCAATAACAGGTTCTTTAAATCCGCCTATGATTATGTCAACCCGTCTATCTTCAGGATAGCCATTTTCTTGCTCTTGACCACGATCAACTTCGCCCATAGCAGTAACGGTAATTATGTTTTCACTACTGATACCTAGCCCGCTCAGGTAGTCTTTTACGTTATTAGCTCTTCTCTGAGACAATTCTTCATTAGAAGCTTCACTACCTATATAATCTGCATAGCCTATAATGCCATATTTATTGTGGGGTAGCAGCATATCGTTGTATGCCAATGAGTCAAGTTGATGACGGGCTTTGTTATTGAGCTTATCGATAGCAAGGTCAAAGTATACTTTGATAGTATCTCCATCTGCGCCGTAAGATACTGTAGAGACGAGAAGGCATAAGGTTGTAAGTAAGCGAAGCATATTGAATTGATTGAGATACTAAATTATTAATTCTATGTAACAGGAGGTAATTAACAAAAGTGATAATTAGGGTGAAATATGCTGTAGTGCTAATTAACTTATTGACCATTTGTTAGGGCAATAAAAAAACCGCTACTGCAAAGTAGCGGCTCACAAAGTATATTGAAGAGCGATTATTTTATATCACAATGGCCTCTTAAACCATACTCATCGCAGTTCTTTTGCGCCTGTGTTCTGTTGGTAGCAATTACATCTCTGGTTTCTACTTTCCCTTCAATAGAAGTACACTGGCAGGTGTATGCTTTTTTACATGAAGTAATAGAAGTAGCTGTAACTACGATTGCACAAATAAATAGAGCGATCTTTTTCATATGATTGTTATGCTTTTATTCTTAAAGTTATTACCACTCAAATGTAACAAAATTTAGAAATAAGAGGTATGTAATTACGTCTTATTCTGCTATTACAAGTGGTTTGGCAATATTTGTTGATTCTGTATTCAATTGTAAAATATAGTTTCCTGATGATAAATGCCCTGTATTTATCTGAATGTGGTTGTCTCCTTGCTGAAGGGTAACATTCTTGATATACAATGTTCTGCCTGTCAGGTCAGTGATCTGTATCATCGCTCGCGATTGCTTGTTTGCAATAGCTTTCACATTTACGATATTGCTCGCCGGGTTAGGGTATAGGGTCATATCTTCGACTGTGTTAACTATAGTACCAACACCTAATGGGAAGTACTTATAATCAACAGTGCCGTTTACAGGGTCACTACCAAGACTTAGGTTGTAATATGTACCTGATGGTGTCTCCTGTATTTTCACTGCTCTAACCATGAACCAGTAATTACCATCATGGCCTGCAGTATCTTCTACACTTGTGCCGGTTACCATTTCTGCACGTAATTCGTATTTGCCGAATTCACTGTCAGCACGATATAAATTATAGCCGATGACTCCTGGTTCTGTACTTGCTGTCCAAGAAATGGTAGCACCATCAGAGCTGGCTGTAAATATGGTACCTGAAGGTGGTTTCATATAATCTGTTCTGAGTGAAGGGTCTCCTAATAATACAGTATGTACTGAGCGTCCTCCTATTCCTACAGGGTCGTAGTGAGATGAGTTGTTTTGAGACATTCTTACAGAGTAACCTATGTTAGCTCCCAAAGCCATATGGTGCAGGTAGTAATTAGGTCGTCCTGCCCAAATACACGTTAGTGCTGGGTCGTCAGCACAAAGTGGTGCTCGCAGAAAGTTATTTGTATAGTCCCAATCTCCGAAGTAGCTGCCAAATAACATTGTGAAAATGGTCTTAAGGTCTTTGCCTACAATATCAGTAGTATTACCAACCCCACTAGCTCTTGTATAAGTACCGCCACCACAACCATAGGCCCATTGGTGAAAATCGGTATTGAGTGTAGTTATAAAATCCTTTTCAGAAACATTGTCTTTGCCTACCATGACTGAGAAGTTGCGCCAACCGTTGGCTGCAAATGCTTCAGGGTAAGTCTTGAAGTTATCATCTATAATGGCTTTTTTAACAATGGTAAGTGCACCCGTTTTGTAACTATGAGCCTTGTTTAGGTAGCTTTTCATCATAGTAACCTCTGTTTTACCAAAGGCGGGCATGTCATAAAAATCAACACGTCCAACTTGTAGGTCCAGGTCACTTGGTATAACACTTTGATCTAAATTACCATCGTTAGGTATATTGTGGTTCTTACTATTTGCCGATGATGTGTTAGACACACTGTTGTCTGTCCATGTGCCATCAATATCACCGTAGTAAGTATCTGCAGACCATGCACCGACGTGATTATTAGTATGCCCGTCAGGTACAATATTACCACTGTGAGGTACAGCAATATGGCCGAGTAAATAAAGTGCGTTGAGGTTGCTATTGCTTTGAGCGGTACTCACTATCATTGCTTTTACCTGCTGAGCCGTACTGTTTCTTGATACATCTCTCCTGATCACTTCCCATCCGTCACCTCTCAGGTCTTCCAGTAGATTGGTTATCTCGTTTTTACAGGAGTCGATAAATGTAGAATCAACCAAAACCAATATAGCACCACGCTCATGTATAGCAGGTACTTCTATGCCGGCATTAATATAGCCTATTGGGTTGTTTGTACTTGATTTGTGTATCCTGTACTCATAAGATGTACCGGTACTGATACTATTATCAGTATAGGTAGTTGCTGTGGAAGCTAGCTGTGTAATTGCTGTTCCCCACGAAGCAGCACCGGATGCTTTTCGGTATATATATATTGGTGAATTATTATTATCACTGGTCTCCCAGTTAAGAGTTATGCTTGGCGCATTCTTATCTACAGTAGCAGATATTCTTATGGCTTTATCTGTGGTTTGAGCGGTAGCGCCAACAGTTAACAAAAAGCAAGTTAAGAGTAACAGTTTTCTCATACTATTAAGTTTTTGGATATACAATTTACTTAAAGTACAATTAATTTGTATTTAAAATAGATGAAATGCTTATAGCTCGCTATATGTAACAGTTGAAAACGGGTCTTTTATGGTTTTATCATCAGAGTAATCGGCTACTGTGCTGAATGAGAGATAGAAAGCAGAACCTTCTCCGGCGGTACTTTCAACAGTAATATTGCCTCCGTGCTGTTCTACTATTTGCTTGCAAATATTCAACCCCAATCCATGAGATTTTTCACCTTGTAAGCCTAATCTTCCTGCTTTTGAGAACCTGTCAAAAAGATAAGGTTTAATGTCATCGGGTATACCAATACCATTATCTTTTATCGATATTCTGATATCATCGTTTTTATCTTTATCAAGCTGTATCTGTATTACCCCATCTGCATCTGTAAACTTGATAGCGTTGCTGATCAGGTTATCCAGTACCCGTAACATTTTATCTTTATCTATCGGTATCTCCAATACTTTGTCGGGTAATTTTAATAAGAGCTCTTTCTGATTTGGTAGTTTATGTGTCCAATGTTGTTGTACCTCTGCAAGAAAGAGATTCAGGTTGGTTTGCTGCAATTTTAATCCTTGCATACTATCTCCTTTTACTACCAGTATCAGATCGTTGATAATGCTATGCGATTCATTGCATGCTTCAATTACCAGGTTACAATATTCTGATTTCTCATCTTTAGTTACGTCACAGTCGTTAAGCAGGTTTGCTAAGGCTGTAATACTGTTAACAGGGCTTCTCAGGTCGTGTGCAACAATACCCAACATCTCGGTTTTTAATTGGGCTATTTTGTTGATCTCGTTATTATTATGTTCAATGATCTTAAGTTGAATATGGTGGTTGACATGGAAGGAATATATCAATCTTGAAATGAAGTAAAACCCAATGATTATTATGCCACCTGAGAGTACATTCTTAAATATATCTATAGGTGGAACTTCAAATAAGTATAACCCTACTATTAATACAAAAAACGTAAAACTGCTTATTGCCAAGGCACTATTACGTGTGAAAACCCAAGAGACCCCCACAAAAAGCAATCCGAACATGAATATGGTCATATTATCAGAAGGGCTTCTACCTGAAACGAAAGACATCCACATTGTTGCAATGATTATCACAACAGGAAATGTGCTACCTAAATATTTTTTAATGAGTATTCGCTCACGGCTTTGTATTCTTCCTGAAAAAGTGATAGCAATGTGATAGAGCACAGACATCACTGCCAATGCACTCCAGCCCCAAAGGTATTTTTGGTAACTAATGTCATAAAATAACAAAATAAATGTTGTGAACCCTATACCAAGTATAGCGGTAAGGAGTGATGTGAAACGGGCTACTTTTAAATTTTGATTGACCGCAAACAGACGAAAAGGTGTTGCATACTTTTTGTCTATCGAGTCGAAAAAATATAGGCGCATACCTATTCTCTCTATATGTAACTGCAATTTGATAAAAAAAAACTATATGTACAACTATTATATAGCGTAGATTATAAAGAAGTCAATAATATTTGTATTAATTATTAAATTCAACTTATGACTGCAAATGATATAATAGAACAGTTAAAAGAGATGGGCAGCGAGTCTACCAAGAATATATTTATTAAGCATGGTGCCAAAGAGCCTTTTTACGGAGTAAAGGTGCAGGATATGAAGAAGATACAAAAAAAGGTAAAGCAAGACCATGAGTTGTCGTTAGAGCTTTTTGATTCACAAATTGGAGATGCCATGTATCTGGCCGGGCTAATTGCTGAACCTCAGAAGATGACCAAAGCACAATTGAACAAATGGGTAAAAAATGCCAACTGGTATATGGTGAGCGAATATACAGTGGCATGGGTAGCTGCTGAAAGTAACTACGGTTGGGAACTGGCTTTAGAATGGATAGAGTCCGATAAAGAGCATATAGCATCAGCAGGGTGGAGTACATTAAGTAGTATTGTTGCTATTAAACAAGATAATGAGCTTGATATTAAAACATTAAAACAGCTAATAGATAGGGTAGTGAAAACAATACATAGTTCGCAGAATAGAGTAAGGTATACCATGAATGGTTTTGTTATAGCAGTTGGTAGCTACGTTAAAGAGTTGACAAATGTAGCCATCAAAGCAGGTGAAAAAATAGGAAAGGTGGATGTAGAAATGGGAGGGACTTCATGTAAAGTTCCGCCGGTAGTACTATATATTGAAAAAGTGCAATCAAAAGGATATATAGGTAAGAAAAGAAAACGGGCTGTTTGCTAACTGCTTGTTATTGTAAAGATATACACCAAAATACGGATTGACTTAAGCTCTTCTTTTTGTATTTTTAAGAAGCCTTCTTTTTTACCCAAATACGAAACGAAATGAATACACTATTTATTACCAATCGCACCGACAAGCCGATGATGGCGAGAATCTCTGACAACTATACCGGCAACCAACTACTTACTTACGAATTACAACCGGGATCAAACGAGATAGTTGTAAACACACTAGATGATGGTATTTATTACATCAGCCTTGCAGATCACAACAATGATGTGATTTACGAGCAAAAGATCATTAAAGACTAATTGCTAAACTTCCGTTGGCTTTGCCTGCGGAAGTTCTTCTTCCTCAAACTCCATAGGCTGTATTGCATGAGCGCGTAATTGATGTTTGCTTTTGCCTATCCCAAACTTTTTCCCACCCATAGCTTTTCTTAAGCCATATGCTGTCAATAAACAGGTGAGTATGACACCAATGCTTATATATCCTGTTATATCGTAGTGTTTAATAGTGTTTTCAGGAGTTTTATAAACAATAAATCCTGCAATAACAGACGCCAGCCCTACACCTAGTTGTTGTATAGAGGAGTTAATATTCATGAATCCGCCGCGACGATTAGGAGGCACTACTTCGCTTACTATAGCCTGAGCAGGAATTGCCCGACCTGTAGAAACAATGAACCAAAACCCGGTAACGATAAGTACAAAGTAGAATGGTATACGAGGCATGTTAGTGATAAATGCAATAGGTATAATAGCTATCAATATCATGATGCTGAATAACCTGAATTTACCGATCTTATCAGCCACCCTGCCTATTATCGGTGAAGTGAATAAGGTAAGTGCACCACCTACAAAATATATCAGTGGCGTTTGTTTGGTAGTAAACCCTACATTTAGTTCCATAAATGGATTCAGGAATGGGATAATTAGGAAATGTCCCATCATCATCGTAGCTGTGAGTAGTATGGCTAACCTTTGTTTGTTTTCTTTAATAATGCCTTTTAGAAGTTCTATTGTATTTACTCTGTTTTTCTTCTCCAGATGGCCGGTCATGTTCGGAATATATCGAACTAATAGCGGGACTATTATTATACCAAGGCCTACAACAAAGTAGAAAGGAGCATGCCAACTAAAGTATTCGGAAAGGTATAAACCTAATGGTACCCCAAATACAGAGGCTGCTGAGAACGCAGCCATTACTATGCCCATTGCAGCACCTCTTCTTTCAAAAGGTATGAGGTCTGCTACTATCGATAGTACCTGCGCACCTATCAGCCCGCCAAATAATCCAGATACGATCCTTGCAGTTAGTAGTAAGGCATATGTTGGTGCTAGTGCGCAAAAGAAAGTGCCTGTAAGGAAGCCTGTATATGCAAAAAGCAACACCTTTTTCCTGTCAAACCTGTCAACGAATGAAGCTGCTGTTAAGCTTGCTGTAGCTGCACTGAAAGTATACGCAGCTACAAGAAAAGAGAACTGTTGTGCTGAAATATCGAAATGTGGCATCAGGAAGTTGCCCAATGGCATCATGATCATGAAGTCCATGATGTGTGTGAAGTTCAATGCTGCTAGCAAGAACAAAACTATTCTTTCCTGATTTTTCATGCGAACAGCAAATGTCCGCTTATTTTATCGGTTGAAAAAGAAGATATTATCTTATTAAATGATAGTAGTATAAGGATTTATACAGTATATAGGTCAGCACTGATGAGGTTTTGCAGTAGCTGCTGAAGTTCTTCTTTTGGTATGTTCAATACGGGATGTCGGTCGATAGCGTTATTAATATGTGCATCAGGATCGGTGTCTGTTATTTCAGGTAGTTCATTACCTGCGTTGCAATGTGCGATCACAGTTTGCCCGCTCCGTTTAATGAGGATGGTCTCCATGGCTTCTTTGTTTTTGTTGTAGTATTCAACTCCGTTGCCTGATGGAGAAGAGGTAACACTCAATAACATTGATATAGTTTCGCAGTCTATATCAGGAAAGTAATCGTACTGTATTCTGGATATTTCAGTCCACATGTCTGATGAGGTGCCATTCTGCAGAGTAGATATTTGAACCTTATCAGCTACTCTTGCATCTCTGTGGGCTTTTCTGCCTTTACTGTCGGTCAGGTTAATGTTGAGGTCACTATTTCTAAGCAATAATCCCCAATCGTTTACATCCAGTAACCTGTCTTTTGCTAATAGAAAAATATCTTTCGCATCGTCAATATCTGTAGCTTCGTTTTGATATTCCATAGCTGTTCCTTTACTATTTGATGCTATAAATTTCGTGCCATTTTTTAATATTATGATAATATAATTACTAACCACTGTTAATAATTGTTGTAAATGTCTGATGCGCCATATAAATATATTGCTGACATAGTAGATGTTCCTGCACATGTATTAGAGGAAATGGAGCCTTACTGGTCTGAATGTACTATGCGTAGAAAGCAGATGGTCACTCATGTAGGCGATATAGAGAAGTACCTTTATTTTGTATTATATGGAGTACAACGAGCATATATAGAAAGTGATGGTAGAGAATCAACATTAATATTGACATATACTCATTCATTTTCAGGAGTGTTAGATAGTTTTTTATTGCAACAGCCATCTAAATATTGCCTGGAGACCATTACTGCCAGTAAGTTGCTTCGTATTCATTATAACGATTTTGTGAGGATAATGAACAAGCACAGGGAGCTGGAAACATGGGTTAGGGTGGCATTAACAGAAGTGTTGTCAGGTACATTGCAACGCAATATTGAGTTGCTCTCTTACAATGCAGAAGAAAAGTTCAAGACACTATTACGCAGAAGCCCACATGTATTGAATATGATACCTCATAAATATCTTGCCTCGTATATAGGGGTAGATGCCACTACGTTCAGTAAGCTGTTAAGTAGTGTGAAGTTGTAAAATCTTGGTGTAGGCTAAGATTTAGCATCATATACTCAGGTAGTTTTACATAAAAAATAAGCATGCCATCATTCAACGTAAAACAATTACTGCAAGACCTTAAAGCTGATGTTAGTAACATACTACATGAAGCAAATGAACTAAAACAGCTGCCAAGGCAGACATTATTAATACAACCTGCTGCAGATAAGTGGAATGTTGCCCAGGTTTTAGAACACTTGAACGCGTATAACAGATACTACCTTGATGTGATAGAAAAAGGATTAGGGAATAATACTGCACAGCCGTCACAAAATTTTAGATCTGGCTGGTTCGGTAATTATTTTACAAAAATGGTGCAGCCTAAAGAGAGTGGTGCTATAACGAATAAGATGTCGGCTCCTAAGGCTTATGTGTTCTCTCCCGATCTCGAAGTTGAGAAAGTTATGGATGAATTTATTCATGGCCAGCAAAAATTACTACAGTTGCTGGATGAAGCCGAAAGAGTGAACATTGGTAAGATAAGGTTGCCCATAAGTATCAGTAAAATGATAAAACTCAAAATGGGAGATACCTTCAGGTTTCTCATTGCCCATCAACAAAGGCACTTTGTACAGATCAATAATACACTTAATGCTATTGACGAGATGGATATTGTAGCTGCATAGTTCGGCGTCAGTTGTTTTTGTAACTTTCGCATACTATATCAAATATGCGGATAGCAATAATAGGAGCGGGAGCGGCGGGCTGTTTTGCAGCAGCCAACATTCCATACAGTCAGGGTACAGAGGTCACTATTTTTGAGAAAACAGGCAAAGCGCTGCAAAAGGTCAAGGTTTCCGGCGGTGGACGCTGTAATGTCACACATGCCTGCTTTAATGTTGGTGACTTAGTTAAGAAATATCCCAGAGGCAAAAACTTTCTTCGCAAAACTCTGGGACGGTTTACACCTCAGAATACTATTGATTGGTTTGAACAAAAGAGTGTACAATTAAAAGTTGAACAGGATGGACGTATGTTTCCGACTAATGATGACTCACAAACTATTATAGATGCTTTATGGAAGGAGTTAAATAAACAGAAGGTGTCAGTACGGTTTAATAAAGCAGTAAAGTATATTGTTAAAACAGACGCCATATTTAAAATCCAATTTGCTGATGCTACCTCTTATGAAGCTGATAAAGTAATTATAGCTTGTGGTGGTTTCCCAAAGATGGAACAGTACAGCTGGATTGAGGCATTAGGACATTCAATTGAGCAGCCTGTTCCATCTCTGTTCACATTTAATATTCCCAAGCACCCTATAACTGAGTTAATGGGGGTTAGTGTAAATGATGTAACCGTAAAGGTGCGTTCTACTAAGTTGTCAGAGTCTGGTCCTATACTTATTACTCATTGGGGGCTAAGCGGCCCGGCAGTCCTTAAGTGTTCAGCATGGGGTGCAAGAGATCTGAATGCTATGAATTACAATTTCATAGCAGCTATTAACTGGTTAAAAGGTGTAAAAGAAGACGAGTTAAGAGCCTTTGTTCATCAAATTAGACAAGAAAAAGGGAAACAGCTGGTGCAAAGCAAAAATCCTTTTGAAATACCTAAACGGTTATGGGGATATTTAATGACAAGATCAGGGATAGATAATGATGTAAGGTGGGCTGATCTGCCGGCAAAAGAACAAAACAGACTGGTCAATACTTTAATTAATGATGAATACGAAGTGCGTGGTAAAACAACATTCAAAGAGGAGTTTGTAACAGCAGGTGGCATTAAACTTACAGAAGTAGATCCTAAAACTATGGAAAGCAGACTTGTGCCGGGATTGTATTTTGCGGGAGAAATATTGGATATAGACGGTGTAACTGGTGGTTTTAATTTTCAACATGCGTGGAGTAGTGGTTATATTGCAGCACAGAGCATAGCGACTGAAACTTAATATACGTTTTATGGAGAAGTTGGGTAAAGGCATTATAGTGGTAGGTATATTTGTAGTTATTGCCGGAGTATTTATATGGTTTTTCGGAGATAAGCTAAGGTGGTTGGGAAAGTTGCCCGGGGATATTCGTGTAGAACGTGAGAGCTTTCGTTTTTATATGCCTGTCACAACAATGATTATTATTAGTATTGTGCTCTCTGTAGTTGTATGGTTTATAAGATATATAAGTAAATAACCCTGAATATGAAGAAGTTTTTTAAAGGTTTGATATGGGTGATCCTTGTACTCATCATCATATTCTTTGCTATCCAATATGTAATGCCTAAGCTTGTAGAAAGCAAGCAGGAAACTACCTATAATTTTAACCCGGGAGAGCTGCGCGCACAAACCAAGATCGTAATATGGGAACAGGATTTTACATTGAGTTTTACAGAAAAGAAATCTAAAAAATATTTCGGTTCAGACTGGTTTAAGTTCACATCTTCTGTTGCTGCCAGTGCAAAGGGCAAAATGGGTTTTCACATCGACCTATCCGACTCAATTGATACAAAGATCAGGTTCAAAAACGATACTGTATATATAGAAACCCCTCTAGAATTGACCTATGTTCAGATAGATCTTAAAACAATAGAAATGATCAAAAAAGCATCAATAGACCCGACTCTGAAAGTAAGTAAAGACTCGGTAATACAAAAGCTGGATCAGAGGGCTATTGAAGAGTTTTTAGACCCTACTATCAGTAATATCAAAATGAAGTCATTAGATGCTCAGGAGAAAGCATTATCAAGGTTGACAGGTAAGCCCGTACGAATAAAATTCAATGATGCGCCTACTGTGGAGAGTTCTATCAATAGGTGGTGGGTAGATCAGTAATTATTGATCCCTTACATCCAATACATCCCTTAGGGCATTCCCGAGAATATTGAACGCATACACCAGCAACATAATAGCTACTCCAGGAATTATGGCTAATAAAGGGCGGTTGGTCAACAAGAAATTATAATGTTCTTTGATCATCAATCCCCACGATGGAGTAGGTGGTTGCACACCGATACCTAAAAAGCTTAACCCTGCCTCGATAAGTATGGCTGTAGCAAAGTTGCTGGCAGCAATCACCATGATAGGCCCTGCTATGTTTGGTAATACATGGCGTATTATTATCCTAAAGTCTCCCAACCCTAAAGCTTTTGCGGCTGTAATATATTCCATCTCTTTAAGAGACATAACCTGCCCGCGGATGAGTCTTGCAGCGCTCACCCACATAGTCAACCCTATTGCAATGAATATTTGCCAGAATCCTTTCCCGATAGTTAGTGTAATAGCAAATACTAATAGCAAGGTTGGTATAGACCATAGTATATTGATCAACCACATGACCACATTATCTACCCAGCCACCATAATAGCCTGATATTGCCCCCAGAAATATGCCGATAGTAATTGAAAGAATAACAGCGATAAAACCAACAGCCAGACTTATTCTGGCACCTATCAATAAGCGGGAAAGTATATCTCGCCCATAACGGTCAGTACCTAAGAAGAATGTTTTCTTTCTTATATGCTTCTGTTCTATAGTTTTTTTATCAGCAGCTATTTCTGATATCGCAAACTTTATGGTATCAGACAGGTGTTCATCAATATAATGCTCAACTACAATGCTGTCTTTTGTGAAATAGTACGCATTGACAGGTAATGCCCGATAGTTATCTGGTGTGCCTTTAAACCATCTTGTAATGGCATTTTTTTGTTTTTGTACTGTACTCTTAGGTATATACAAAAGCTGTTTAGTGAAGCCCGGTTCGCGAGCACCTAACTCGACTATCATTCTGTTAGCGAACGGTGTGTTGTCAGGAGCCAGTTGATATGCAAAGACGGCTACCAGTATTGTAAGACCGATAATACTTAATGCCATAACAGCAGCAGGCTTTTGCAGTAGCTTACTCCATAGGTTCGTATTTGCCCGTGCGTTGCGCATTACTTCAATCCATACTTGCTGACGAGGTATATCATTTGTGTCATAGCTACTGCACCCAGTTTCAGCTCCCTGTGATTTACCTCTTCAAAAACATCTGCTGCCGTATGGTGCAGGTCGAAATAACGTTGAGGGTCAGGGCTTAGCCCTGATGCCGGTACACCATGCCTGTGCAACGGAGAGATATCGGCACCACCATGTTGATGTTTAAAATCATAAATACCATACGGTTCAAAAAGGTCTTTGTATTGTCTTATCTGCCTTTTTTTGTCATCATCCATATCCAGCCCGAACCCTCTTGGTGAGAACCCGCCGGCATCACTTTCCAGTGCGAAAATATGTTCTTCTCCTCTGGCTGTAGCAGAGTCGTCATAGGCATATCCACCTTTGAGCCCGTTCTCTTCATTCATGAACAATACTGCTCTTACAGTATATTCAGGTTGTATACCCAGCTTTTTGAAGGCGCGTATTACTTCTATTGATTGAACACAGCCTGCACCATCATCATGTGCACCGTCACCTACATCCCATGAGTCAAGGTGCCCGCCAACAACAACTATTTTGTTCGGGTATTTAGAACCTGTTATTTCTCCAATAACATTATATGAGCGCACAGGGTCAAGCATTTTACATTCAGACATTAACTGTGCTTCTACTGTTCCTTTTTCACACTCTTGCTCCAAAATGTCGGCTGTCGTATTACCAATAGCTACCGCAGGTATGGGTTGTATACTATCAGCATAGCGCATCGCTCCTGTATGCGGATAATCATCAAGACCTGTTGATACAGAACGTATGATCAATGCTTTTGCACCCTTTGCTGCTGCCTTATTAGGCCCATGCCATCTGTATGGCCCTGCATCTCCATATCCATGAAACGGGTACAGGAAATCCTGCCTGAAACGATAGTTGAAGAAAACGATATTACCCTTTATATCCTCTTCAGCAGCTTTATCATACTCGTCGAAACTGTTAAATTTTATGATCATGCCTTCTAGTATTTTACCATCAGTACCTATTGAGTTGCCTAGTGAAAGTACTTGTACAGACTGGTATTTCTTTTGTCCGTTGTATTTGAATTTTAAGCTTTCATTACCTCTCACCCAATGCGGTACATCTACAGGTTGTAGCCATACTTTGTCTGCTCCTGCTTCTTTCATCGCCTCTTCTCCCCATTTAACAGCTTTTTCAGCCTGTGGACTACCACTTAGCCTATGCCCTACATCTTTACATAACACACGTAGGTCTTCATAGCATTTGCCATTCAGCATTATCTCATCACTGATCTTGCGCATCATTAATGAGTCTTCAGAACCATAGCTGTTCAATGTTGCGAATAATATTACTACGCTTATTAAATGTTTCATATCATAAATATAGCAAACAGCATTTATGATTTTTTCCATTAACTAAATCAGTACTATATAGTTATGATTATCTTTGATTAAATTTTTTTGATGAAGAAGCTTATAACAATATTGATGATTGTCGCATCTGCCATGACACTTGTAAACTGTACCAGCAAAAAGACTACAACCTCCGCCCCCGATCCTGAGAAGAAAGTTGAAGAGATACATGCGAAATATTCAGACACAGATATTGCAGAAGGTAAACAACTATTCTATACAAGTTGCAAAAAATGCCATCCAATAAAATTACCCGAAGTATATTCTATAAGGGCTTGGGAGCGTATTCTGCCTGTTATGAATAAGCGTTCCAACTTGAACGAAGAACAATCTGCGAAAGTAAGAGCATATGTGTTTACGAATGCTAAAAAGAGTTAAGTTATGAAGATAGGAATCGTATGTTACCCAACATTCGGAGGGAGCGGTGTCTTAGCTACAGAGCTAGGTATGGCATTGTCTGAAAAAGGACATGAGATACATTTTATCTCTTATCAGCAACCGGTGCGCCTGCATTTTCACCCTAATATATGTTATCATGAGGTGTCGGTTCCTAAATATCCCCTTTTTGATTACCCTCCATATGAGTCTGCACTAAGCAGCACTCTTGTGAATGTTATCAAGAACAACAATCTTGATATACTTCATGTGCATTATGCTATTCCACATGCATCTTCTGCATATTTTGCTATGCAGATATTGAAGAAGTCTGGTGCAGATATCCCTTACATCACTACACTGCATGGCACAGATATAACTTTGGTAGGCAAAGACCAGACCTATGCACCTGTTGTTACTTTTTCAATGAATGAGTCCAGTGCTATTACAGCTGTTTCAGATAATCTCAGAGAGGAAACATATCGTTCATTTGATGTAGAAAAAGACATCATTGTTATCCCGAACTTTGTTGATACAGGACGCTTTTATAAAGATGATAAGGAACACTTTAAGAAGATGGTAGCGCCTAATGGAGAGCGTATATTGGTGCATGCTTCTAACTTCAGGAAGGTGAAGAGGGTAGATGATGTGATACGTGTTTTTGAGCGTGTACATGAAAAACTGCCTGCAAAGCTATTAATGATTGGTGATGGCCCTGAAAGACAACATGCTGAAGAGCTATCCCGCACTTTGCGTATTCAGGACGATATCCGCTTTCTTGGCAAACAAGACAGGATGGATGAGATATTAAGCATATCTGATCTGTTTGTACTGCCGTCTCAATACGAAAGTTTCGGACTGACTGCATTAGAAGCTATGGCGTGTGGTGTGCCTGTAATATCTACAAATACCGGTGGCCTGCCTGAAGTGAATGTTGATGGTAAAACAGGTTATCTGAGTGATGTAGGAGATATTATGAGCATGTCTGAACATGCGATACATATACTATCTACAGACGATATACTTACTGCTTTCAAAGCAAATGCACTCGAACACTCACGTAGTTTTGAAAAAGGGAAGATCGTTCCTGTATATGAAAAGCTCTATGAAACAGTAATCAGTACTTACAAGAGTTAACCTTCCTGTAATGCTTCCCAGAATTCTGCACCTCTTCTTGTATGGGGTATTACAATAGTGCCACCGACTATATTCGCAACAGCAAATATTTCATACATCTCATCTGTAGATACACCCTGCTCATGGCATTTTTCAAGATGGTATTTAATGCAGTCATCACAACGCAGTACCATGCTTGCAACAAGTCCTAACATTTCTTTGGTTTTTACCGGTAGTGCTCCTTCTGCATATGTATTAGTGTCCAGGTTGAATAAACGATTGATAACAAGGTTCTTCTTACTCAATATCACCTCGTTCATTTTCTCCCTGTATTCGTTGAATTCTTTTACTTGCTCGTTCATGTCAATTTGTATTTGCTGCCAAAAGTAAGAAAGAAATTAATCGAGCTGGCATGTTCCTCCATTAGAGGAAACACTTCTTTTGAGTTCTGCACATTGCTGCCTTGCTTCTCTTGGTTTTAGATTGGTGAAATCAAATGCTTGCTCCTCTCCTGTAGGGTAGCGGCAATAGCACACACCAACAGATTTAGCGCATGAGGTTAAAATGACAACAGGTATGAGTAATATTATGATCCTTTTCATAGAAATATAACTTCTTTAGATAATAATAATTGTATGATATGTGAACATATCAATAGCATCACTTAGATTAGTGCTTGTGAAAGGTACATCTGTTCATTCAGAATACGATATTATTATTGCAGGAGCAGGCCCGGCAGGGTGTACTGCAGCACTATCCCTTAAAGATACCGGATTAAAAATAGCCATAATAGAAAAGGCTGTATTTCCAAGAGATAAAGTGTGTGGGGATGCAATACCCTCAAGAGCCATACGTTCTTTAAGGCTCATTGATCCGATGTTGGCATCAGCATTTGATAACTATGACAGACAGCTATTGACCCGAAATACAGATGTGGTCTACAACGGTAGCACACTACAACTTAATTGGCAGATACCTGCGTATACCTGTACCAGAATGGATTTTGATAATAAGCTATTCGAATTGGTACAACAATACGGTAACTGTGATATTTATCAGGGAGAGAAGGTCGACAAAATTGAGCAGTCAGCTGATGATATTCTCATTACAACAGATAATAATAAAGTGTTCAGGACGAAATTGCTCATCGGAGCAGATGGTGCACAGGGTATTACTGCTAAGCAGCTAACAAGCCTTACTCTGGATAGGGAACATCATATTGGCGCAGTCAGGGCTTATTATAAGAACATAAAGGAAATACAACAGGACAAAACAGAGATGTTCCTTGATAAGAGGTTCAACCCCGGTTATTTCTGGATGTTCCCTGTTGCTGATGGTCATGTAAATGTGGGGTTTGGTATGCTGAGTGCAGATATTGCAACTAAAAAAGTAAACCTTCGCAGATCACTTTATGAATTTATAGAAACGGTACCATCACTTAAAGAACGGTTTGCAGATGCAGAGCAAGTTAGTAAAATAGAAGGCCATAATCTCCCATTAGGCTCACGTAGGGTTACAATGTCGGGTGATAGGTTCATGCTATGTGGTGATGCTGCATCATTGATAGACCCGATAACAGGAGAGGGGATAGGTAATGCTATGCTTAGTGGCAGGTTGGCCGGGCTACAAGCTTTAAAATGCTTTACAGAAAATAATTTTTCAGGAGAGTTCATATCAAAATATGATGATCAGGTATGGTCTGAGTTAGGAAAAGAACTTAAGCTGAGGTCGAGAGCACAAAAGATACTAAGGAGAATGCCTTTTCTTTTAGATGTTGTCTTTAAGTTTTCAGGCTGGGAGCCTGTACGTAAAATGATACAGCAGAAGTTTTAAATACCTGTTTTGATTTAAGTATCAAATAGGGTTATTTTAATGTCCAAACTATACTCGATGCCTACCTCATTTTTGTTCCGGAAAAAGACTTTAGCACAAATAGAAAAGGATGTAGCAAAAGGAGATGCTGACGCACATGCCAGTGGTATGAAACGTGTGCTTGGTGTTCGCGACCTCACCTTTATGGGGGTAGCAGCGATAGTCGGTGCAGGTATATTTTCAACTATTGGTTCTGCTAGTTACGATGGTGGCCCGGGTATCGTTTTACTATTCCTGTTCGTATCTGTAGCTTGTGGTTTTGCAGCTATGTGCTATGCAGAGTTCGCCAGTATGGTGCCTGTGTCAGGTAGTGCATATACTTACTCATATGTTGCCTTTGGTGAGTTGATAGCCTGGATAATAGGATGGGACCTATTGATGGAATACGCCATTGGTAATATAGCAGTAGCCATCTCTTGGAGTGATTATTTTACCTCATTAATGGATGGCTTTGGCATGCATATTCCTGATTGGTTGACGATGGACTACTGGACTGCACAGGATATGGCTACAAAAGAAGCTACAGCAGCATGGTTGAATGCACCACAGATAGGAAACATAAGGGTTATATGCGACTTGCCTGCCTTCTTCATCACTTTTATTATTACATGGATCATATTCGTTGGTATCAAGGAAACTAAACGCAGTACCAATGCGATGGTAATATTCAAGTTGGGGGTAATTGGTTTGGTAATAGTAGCCGGGTTGTTTTATGTAAAGCCTGAGAACTGGTCACCATTCATGCCTAATGGTATTCGTGGTATCATGGGCGGTACAGCTGCTGTTTTCTTCTCTTATATAGGTTTTGATGCCATCTCTACAACTGCAGAAGAGTGCAAGGATCCGCAGCGAGACCTGCCCAAGGGTATGTTCAATGCTCTTATTATCTGTACGATACTATATGTGATAATTGCTTTGGTGTTGACAGGAATGGTCAATTATACCAACCTGAATGTAGGTGACCCGTTAGCACATGTATTTGAAGTAAATGGTATAGACTGGCTGGCAGGTGTAATAGCTGTTAGTGCCATCATCGCAACTGCAAGTGTATTGTTAGTATTCCAACTGGGTCAACCACGTATATGGATGAGCATGAGCCGAGATGGTTTATTACCACCTGCATTCTCTCGTATTCACCCTAAGTTTAAAACGCCTTCTTTCTCAACGATAGTTACAGGCCTGGTAGTTGGTATTCCTGCATTATTCCTTAATCTGGATACTGTCGTTGATTTGTGTAGTGTAGGTACTTTATTTGCCTTTGTGTTGGTATGTGGTGGTATCATTCGCCTGCAACAACAAAGAAAAAAGTTAGCAGCAGAGGGTAAGGCAGATAAGATACCGGATAGTAAATTTAAAGTGCCACATGTCAATGGCAAGTTCATTGTGCCATTGCTGTTTATTATAACTGTTGTCTTATTCTCCATATTTGCTGACGGAGGAATAGGCTCATTATTCACATTTGAAGATAGTGGGTGGAAAGGCATACGTGAGCAAATACCTTTTATAGCCTTTGGTATCATATTTTTCATAGTGGCTATACTCAGTTTCGTAAGGAGCTATTCGCTTATACCTGTGCTAGGATTTCTTTGTTGTACTTATCTACTGTGCGAAAGCGGTACTTCTAACTGGGAGCGTTTCCTTATATGGTTAGCTATAGGTTTAGTTATCTACTTTGCATACAGCAGGTATCATAGTAAAATGAATAAAAAAGAGCAGGATTAATACCTGCTCTTTTGTTAATCGTCTCGTCTGCTGTAGTAGTTGTTTTCTTCATCCTCTTCACCGATGTCTTCATTATCATCGTCAAGCTCACTACCCGGCACGTCCAGATCTTCACCTGTTCTGTCAAGTCCTCCCGGTTCGCCTGTGTCTATGTCGTCCAGCCCTTTACCCTCAAACTCTTCATCGTCACCCATATCCATATCCTGATCTTTATCGCCAAGATATTCTTTGTCCTCTTCAGTTACATCTGCATCTGTACCCATTATAATGTCTTCATCTACAGGAGGCTCTTTTTGTTCGCCCTCAAGTTTTTTAAATCCCGGAGCTAATTCATCATAGTCTTCTTTTTGTATGTCTGTCATGATACTCAGATTTAGTTATAATAAAGATACAAGCAATATCATATTATTTATAAAGGAGGTAACATACCTCGTTCATGTAAACTCCAATCTATGTCGCCACCCATAGTGCCCTTAAACCTTTTTAAGGGAGACTCATCATCAGTTATAGATGAGAAGTTCTCTTTTAGTGCTGGTTGAGGGTTAATTGTGGGCTGAACGTGGTTATATTGTTTCAAAGAATCAATGACGAATGGAAGATGGTATACCGGTGTGGCAGCTCTTGCTCTCGTGAAGCCTTGCAACAATCCTGATTGGAATGGGTCAGTTGCTAAAGCTATTCTTTTAAAGCCGTTTTCCTTGGCTACCAGATATGAGTAGTATACGTTCTCTGTACTATGTCTTGCGTTGGTATCATAAAATATATGTTCCTCGGGTATACCCAGCTCTTGTGCATACAGCCCCATAACCTTTGACTCATAATAGGGTGAGTATACTGCGCTACCTGAATAAATAACATTTTTAGTCACACCATTTTTATATAGTATCCAAGACCATATAACGCGTGCTTTCATTACTGTATCCCAATTCTCACCTTGATATGGAATACCCGGTACGATAATAGCATCAAACTGTACGTTATGTTTCTGAACCTGAGCATAAGCTTTAGCAGGACCTTTTTTAACTGAAATACAACCAGTGTTCACCAGAATTAGTGAAATAATGATAACAATGATTGCTGTAGGTACATTCTTCATAATTGAAACTAACAACAACAATGAAAGATAGTTCAAAAGAAACTATAATATTATTGGTAATCCTTTACAATGTTCTTTAACTCATTGAGTTTGAGCAATGCCTCTACAGGTGTAAGTGTGTTGATGTCTGTCTCTGATAGTATCTGCTGAACTTTGCGGAGGTCATCAGTCAGCCCGCTGAATATATTAAGCTGGTATTCTCCGGATGCAGGCTGTACTTTCTTTACTTTTTGGGTTGTAGACTCTTCAGAACCATGTTTTTCTTCCAGTAAAGCCAGTATCTCATCAGCACGGTTCAACAGCGTGGGAGGCATACCAGCCATTCTTGCTACCTGTATACCAAAACTGTGTCTACTACCACCTTTTGCCAGTTTCCTCAGGAAGATAACTTTATTGCCTGTCTCTTTATGAGTGATATGATAATTCTTGACCCTTGCTTGTTGGCCTTCCAGTTCATTTAGTTCATGGTAGTGTGTAGCAAAGAGTGTTTTCGGTCTGGCAGGTATATTATGCAGATGCTCTACTATCGACCACGCAAGTGATATACCATCGTAAGTACTAGTGCCTCTTCCTATTTCATCCAGTAATACAAGGCTGCGCTCGCTTATGTTGTTGATGATGCTGGCTGTCTCATTCATTTCCACCATGAAGGTACTCTCACCACCACTAAGGTTATCAGATGCTCCTACACGAGTGAATATCTTATCTGTCAGTCCGATATTGGCACTATCAGCAGGTACAAAACTGCCCATGTGTGCCATTAAGGTGATGATCGCAGTTTGTCTCAGCAGGGCAGACTTACCACTCATGTTAGGTCCTGTCAGGATGATGACTTGTTGCTCCTCCTTATCCAGTGAAATATCGTTAGCGATATATTGCTCACCTTTAGGTAGTTGCTGCTCTATAACAGGATGTCTTGCCTGTTTAATATCAAGTATCGGCTCTTCTATTATTTCAGGTTTATGATATTTGTATTGCTGTGCGTTGAATGCAAAACATAAGAGGCAATCCAGCTGTGCAATGATCTGTGCATTGGTTTGTATGTTGGAGATATATGGTTCTATCTCGCCTAACAACTTCTGATAAAGCTCCTGTTCAATTGCCAGTATCTTTTCCTCAGCACCCAGTATCTTCTCTTCGTATTCTTTCAGCTCTTGTGTTATGTACCGCTCAGAATTGGTGAGTGTTTGTTTTCTTACCCACTCTTCAGGTACTTTATCTTTATGCGCATTGGTTACTTCAAGGTAGTAGCCAAATACATTGTTGAATGATATTTTGAGTGAGGGTATGCCCGTTTTTTCAGACTCCCTTTTTTGGATGTCTATCAGGTAGGTCTTACCACTCTTAGATATTTTTCTAAGGTCATCTAACTCTGCGTGTACACCATCACGTATCATACCTCCCTTTACGGTCTGTGCTGGTGGCTCGTCAACCAGTGTTTCTGTTATCCTGTCTTGTAGTTCTGTAAGTGGTTGCAGCTGTTGTAATATCCTTTCAAGTGGTTCAAACTCAATGTTGCTACACCTGTTCAGTACTTCTTCCATCGAGTGTAACCCCCTTGCCAGTTGCATTACTTCGCGAGGGTTAGCTTTCTTCAACGGTACTTTACCTATCAGCCTTTCTATATCACCTATCTGCTTGAGTAGTTTTATCAGGTCGTGATTCAGGTCTTGATCTTTAATAAAATGTTCTACCAGTTGCAGCCTGTTATTGATGCGGTGTATATCAAACAACGGGAATATCAGCCAACGCTTTAATAGCCTCGCGCCCATTGGCGTGTTGGTATTGTCTATTGCGTTCAGCAAACTTGAGCCCTGATCATCTGTGCTATGTAACAATTCCAGGTTACGAATGGTGAATCTGTCCATCCAAAGGAACTCATCTGCTACTATTCTTTGTAATGAACTTATATGTTGCAGGTTGGAGTGCTCTGTGTCTTTCAGGTAGTGCAAGGCAGCACCCGCAGCTATGGTAGCAGCGTTCAGGTCTTCTATGCCGTATCCCTTTAATGATTTTGTCTGGAAATGCTCCAGCAGTGCATCATATGTATACTGGTGTTGGAATACCCATTCGTCCAGCAGGAAAGTATATACTCTCGTATCGAATTGTTCCCTGAATCGTTTCTGGTGCGACTTGGATAAGATTACCTCTGATGGTTGAAAGCTTTGTATCAGCTTATCCATGTATTCGGCAGAACCTTCAGCAGTATAAAACTCTCCCGTACTTATATCGAGGAATGCTACACCACATTGTGGTTCTCCCAAGTATAATGCCGCAAGGAAGTTGTTGGTCTTGTTCTCGAGCAGTTTGTCGTTAGTAGCTACACCGGGAGTAACTAATTCTGTCACGCCGCGTTTTACTAATCCCTTTACCGTTTTAGGGTCTTCTAACTGGTCACAAATAGCAACACGGTAACCTGCTTTTACCAGTTTATGTAAATAAGTATCTAAAGCATGGTGTGGAAAACCTGCCAACTCAACAGATGAAGCTGCACCATTGGAACGTTTGGTCAGTGTTATGCCCAGCACCCTTGAGGATATCAGTGCATCTTCTCCGAATGTTTCATAGAAATCGCCTACACGAAACAACAATACAGCATCAGGATATCTTGCTTTGATATCGCTGTGCTGTTTCATTAGTGGTGTCTCTTTCGCCTTCTTAGCTTTTGCCATGCGTCACACAAACCTAATAAATTACAGTTTAGGCTTTATGAGAAAGTCCTCTGAGAATTGCACATTATACCCACCTTTTTTCCATGGAATGCTTTTCCACTCGTTGGTAATATGTACTACTTGTTCAATGTTTTTGCCTTTAATTGTTATAGGTAGTGAGAACCCCTTATCTGTATTTGTAAAGCGTACACTCAGTTGCTTCTTTTTCTTGTCAATAAAATATTCAAGTTCCGGTATATAGCTCTTCCTCAGGTATTGGTCGAATAAGGGAGTAAAGTCTATTTCCGCATATTCAGAGATAAAGTGTTCGATGATCTGAGTTGATACAATACTATGCCTGTATTTTTTGTTCATCTCACGCAGCATCATCCTGAATTGTTCATCATCATTCATTATGGTACGTATCATGTGTACCACTGCCGAGCCTTTATCGTATTTATCTCCCGGTCCTGCATCATTTACACCATAGTCGCCTATCACCGGGCGATTGTTCATGATGTTCTTCCATTGGCCTCGAGTGTAGGCTACTGCTTCTTCTTTACCAAAAGCACATTCTGCAAACAATGCTTCGGTATAGGTAGTGAAGCCTTCGTGTATCCAGTTGTCTGAAATGTCTTCTGCGGTAATATTGTTGCCATACCACTCATGCCCGCTCTCGTGTACAATGATAAAGTCGAATTTATTACCTACGCCTGTGCCACTTCTGTCCATGCCACGGTAGCCCATTTTGTATTCGTTGCCATACGCTATTGCACTCTGGTGTTCCATGCCCAGAAAGGGGGCTTCTACGAGCTTGTAACTATCCTCGTAAAAAGGGTAGGGCCCCATCCAGTGTTCAAAGCAGTGCAACATCTGTTTGGTTACTTTAAAATGTTCCCTTGCTTTTTGTTCGTTATGCTTCAATACAAAGTAGGTAACATCTAATGTGCCGTTCTCTCCGTTCATAGTATCCGTCCAGCCAATATAGTCTCCTATGTAGAAGGTAACATTATAGGTATTGATAGGATTCTTTACCTGCCATACCCATAGTACCGAGCTACTGTCTTTATCTACATTCCAGCTTTTAATAGTACCGTTGCTGATAGATGCCAGACCAAAAGGTGTATGCAGGCTGATGGTCATACCATTATCCGGTTCATCTCCCTGAAAGTCTTTACACGGCCACCAACTGCTGGCACCCAGTCCCTGACAAGCAACTGATATCCACGGCTTGCCAAGGCTGTCCCGTGTCCATATGAAACCGCCATCCCAGGGTGGGTTAGTCGCTTCTACAGGTTTGCCGTGATAGTACAGTGTTATCTTATGAAGCTTGTCAACATCAAGGTTTTTGAAGTCACCCTTTACCCAGTACACATTGCCTTCTCGTGTAAATTCAAGTTCCTTTTCTTCTAATACTGCACGGTCCAGTATCATTGGTTCTTGCAGGTCTATCTGCATAGAGTCGATGGCCATATCAGTCTTTGAAAAGCTGATGATGTTCATACCGCTGATGCTCCTGTTTACCGTATCGAAGTTGACGTAGAGGTAGTATTCTTTCACATCCCACCATATCCGGGCACTGCCGTTACCACCGCGTAATGTGTCTTGCCTGTCATAAGCAAAAGTGGTATTTGCACTACACAAATACCACAGCATTAATATTATTCCCGATGTACTTATTCTGTACATAGATTATCCTTTTTGTCCTTGTTGTACCTTTTCTCCCTGCTGTATTGATTCTTGCGCAGGTTGTTGTGCTGCATTAGGGTCTTCAATGTCTACCAACTCTACTTCAAATATCATCACACTGTTAGCAGGTATCTTAGGGTCAGGTGAGTTAGGACCATATGCCATACCTGATGGTATGAACAATGTTGCCTTTGCTCCTTTACTTAATTGTTTGAAACCTTCGTCCCAACCTCTAATGACCATACCTCTGCCCAGTAAGAACTCAAAAGGCTGTACGTGATGGAAAGCGGGATCGACATTAGAATCGAATACAGTACCATTAGTTAGTTTACCTGTATAATTCACGATCACTTTTTCACCTTCATTGGGTGTTACACCATTGCCTTCACGTTCAATAACGTAATACAAACCATCTTCTGTTCTTTTAGCCTTTACATTGTTCTTGGCCAGATAGTCCTTTATTATCTGCTCGTCTATCTTCTGTTGTTTTACCGCGTGTGCTTCATCTTCCTTCTTCTTTTGCTCCATGCTCTTAACGCTTACAAGGTTCACATGGTAGTCTATGGTCTGTCCTACGCCACGCTTCATCCAAGGTGCTTTGGGCGAGCCGAATGCCAGTATGGAGTCTATAGATATACGCACTACAGCACTATCGCCGGGAGTAAACTCACGTATTGCATACATCAGGTCTCCTTTAAATGGTGGCTTCTGTATCTGCAGCGGAGCAGGTTCGTTATTCATAGCATTACGCGTGCTGAATATCAAACTATCATCAACATAAGTTGAAAGGTGCATTTCTATATAGTCACCAAATTCCGGGTGTTGGTTGCCGGGAGCATCCATTACAAGGTTGTATTCCATGCCACCTCCCATTTTTACAAAGCCCTTACTCTTGTCTTGTGCTTGTGATGTTGTAGCAAATCCTGCTGCTAATAATAATACTGTTAATCTCTTCATGTCAATTTTAAAAGGTATTTGTTTACTGATAATTATCAGGGTAACAATTCTACATCAAATATTAATATTCCGTTCACAGGTATTACACTGTTCGGCGGATTCTTGCCATAAGCCAGTCCGGACGGGATATACAAGGTCGCTTTTTCTCCTTTACGTAACAATGCTATGCCTTCATCCCAACCTCTGATCACATTGCCCCTGCCCAGCACAAACTCGAAAGGTTGCACATGGTTGAACTTAGGATCAAGATTAGAATCAAATACCGTACCATCCATCAGGTAGCCCTTATAGTTCACGGTTACTTTCTGTCCCGGTATAGCTTTGTCCGCATCTGGGTGCTCTATGGTTTTCAGTATATACAATCCTGATTCTGTTTTCTCAGGGTTGATGTTACGCTCTTTGAAGTATGCCTGCAACTTCTCATCATCTATTTTAGGTTGCTTGCCTGCTTCTTCCTGTTGTCTCTTCCTCAGCTCTTCCATAGTGGTGATGTTATCCAGCTTGATAGAGTAGAGAATACTCTTGCCTTCTTTCATCCAAGGCTGCAGTTTCTGACCTGATGCTTTAAGCGTATCAACAGGCACCAGAAATATACCACTATCACCTACTGTAAGCATATATAATGCTTCGGTAAGATCGCCTTTGAATTGCGGCTCTTTTATAGGGAAGGCCACCGGCTTACCACCTGTTTCTTTCTTCGAGTCGAATATCAGGCTGTCCTCTGCATATGTTTGTATGAATATCTCTACATAATCACCTTCTACAGGGCGCACCTCACCGGCTTTTTTATCGCGAAGTATTTTGTAAGTGATGCCGCTTTCTGTGGTCTGGTATTCAAGGTCGGCCATTGTTTTTGGCGTTTTCTTGAATACTGAGCAAGAGGTGAACCCTATACTCAATGCTATGAAAACGGATAATTGTAAATACTTCATGACTTGTTTTTTTAGTTGTATGGTTAGCTATTACTGTACCGGCATCTGTTGAGACATGTCTGGTGCATCTTCAACAGTTTTTATCTCTACCTCGAACACCAGAATGGCATTAGCACCCACACGTGGTAGTTCCTGTTGCCCGTATGCTAAGGTAGAAGGAATAAATAACCTTGCTTTCGTGCCTTTGCTTAATAGCTGTATGCCTTCGTCCCAGCCGGGGATAACCTGTCCTTGTCCTGCAACAAATGTGAAAGGCTGTACATGGTTGAATTCTTCCAGTATGTTTGAATCGAACAGCGTACCGTCAAGACCTTTACCTACATAATCTACTGTAACCAGATCACCTTCTTCTACCTGCTTACCGTTGCCTTTTTTGTCGATTATGTAATATAAGCCAGACTCGGTTTTTTGAGCTGTCAGGTTGTTCTCTGCAAAATATGCCTGTAGCTTTTGGTCGTCTATTTTCAGTTGTTTTGCATTTGCTTCTTTGGTCGATTTGAAATCTACCAGTTCAACAGTGTACTCTAACATGTCCCCGTCTTTTACGAATTCAGGAAACTGGCCACTGGTGTGCTTTTTAATTGTATCGATAGGTACGCGTATTACCGCACTGTCGCCAACTGTCAGGTATTGCATTACCTCTATCCAGTCGCCCTGATAACCCGGTGCAGGCAACGGAAGCTCAAAAGGTTGGTTGTTATTCATTTTCCTTGAATCCCTGAACACACTATCCTTCACTTTAATGGTCAGGTGCATCGTTACCATATCATTTACTTCAGGGTGCTTATCTCCCGGCTCGTCTTTATAGATACAATACTCTACACCGGATTCCAGCTTTGTGAAACCCTTTACCTTACCGTCATTATCACATGCAGTGAATGCTATTGTTGTAACTGCTAATAGTCCTAAAATCTGATTTTTTATCATGTTTATTTTTTATCGGGGGTGAATATCGGATAAAATTTGTTTAAATCGTGTTACTGTGTCTTCAAAACTTTCTGTCGTCCTGCCTCCTGAAGCATTAAAATGCCCGCCACCGTTAAAATGATCTCTGGCAAAACTACTCACATCAAAGTCGCCTTTACTACGGAACGACATTTTCACTTCATCGCCTCTTTCTGTTATCAATGTGGCAAACCTGATGCCTGCAATACTCAATGGGTAGTTCACAAGTCCCTCAAGGTCTCCGCTGCTTACGTTGAATAATTTCAGGTCTTTCTTGTTCAGTGCAATAATACCTGAATTATACTGCGGTAATATCTCCATCTTCTCAAGCAATACATAACCAACCAGATGCATCCTTGTTATACTCCATGAGTCATATACGTACTCGTGTATCTTGCTGTGATGTAAGCCTTTGTCTATCAGGTCGGCAACCAGCCTGTGTGTATCGCCTGTAACAACTGGGAAACGGAAAGAGCCGGTATCTGTCACCACACCTGTATATATGCACTCTGCAATAGGCACATCTATCAGGTCATTATCACCCGCCAGGTTGATGAAGTCGTACACCATCTCGCAAGTGCTCGACTTGCCGGGTATGCTCACTCCATAATCCCACACCGGGGCGGGGCTCAGGTGGTGGTCTATTAATATCTTGGGCTGAGTGGCTGCTGTCAGTTGTTCTGTCAGGTGTTTTGTTCTGTGGAAGGCATTAAAGTCGAGGCAGAATATCAGGCCTGCTTCTTTCAATGCGCTCAATGCTTTATCCTGCGTATCCTCAAAATCTATCAGCTCGTCTGCACCGGGCATCCACTCTAAAAACTCAGGCACATCACTGGGTGTAACGGGTGTAACAGTATGCCCTTTTTTAGTAAGGTAGTGGTATAGTGCCAGCATACTACCGATAGCATCCCCATCTGGTTTGTGATGAGAGATAATAAATATCTTCTTCGGTTCTTTCAGTAAAGGGAAAACGTCCTCAATAGGCTGCATACTCACTGCTCTTTCTTAAAAGATTAGCCGCAAAAGTACACATAACAGGGCATCTATCACAGTATTCACTTGTAAATCGTAATAAAAGGCTACATTTGCGCCATCAATAACAGTTCAATAAAAAAACAGATCAAAGAATGTCTAATCGTACGTTTACAATGATCAAGCCTGACGCAGTAAAAGCAGGCAATATCGGTAACATCCTGCAAATGATCACTGATGCAGGTTTCAGCATCGTTGCTATGAAGTACACCCGCCTTTCTAAAGACCTTGCGGGTAAGTTTTACGAAGTACACAAAGAGCGCCCTTTCTATGGTGAGCTGACTGATTTTATGAGCAGTGGCAACATAGTAGCGGCTATATTAGAGAAAGATAATGCAGTGGCAGACTTCCGCACACTGATAGGTGCTACCAACCCTGCTGATGCGGCAGAAGGTACTATCCGTAAGAAATATGCTAGCTCTGTAGGCGAGAATGCAGTACACGGTTCTGATAGCGATGAGAATGCTGCAATAGAAGGAAATTTCTTCTTCAGCGAATTCGAGCGTTTCTAAACAAAATATTAAATAACATAAATAATAAGAAGTCCTTTCGGTTAAGCCGGGAGGATTTTTTAATTTACACATATACGTACATTTATATACACTCGGAAAAACGCACCTCTATGCCACAACCAATGAAGAATGCCGTAAGCTGGTTTGAGATACCGGCCAATGACCTGAGCAGGGCTAAAACCTTTTATGAGTTCATACTGGGTATTGACCTGCAATCTGCCGAATTTCCTAACGGGCTGAAGATGGAGATTTTCCCAACTGAAGAAGGCGGGATAAGCGGGGCATTATGCCATTATCCTGAATTTTACGAGCCGGGCAGGCAAGGTGCCTTAGTATACCTTAATGGTGGTGAAGACCTGAGTAAAGTGCTGGAAAGGGTAGAGGAGAGCCCCGGCGGACAGGTGATAGTACCTAAGACACAGATAAGCCCCGAGCATGGCTACATGGGTGTATTCATAGATACTGAGGGCAACCGTGTGGCACTACATTCTATCGGGTAAAATTAAGCTTCCACATAAGCCTTACCTGCTACATCGCGGAAGATGTCTTCCAGCGGGCGGCCTTGTGCTTTCAGGTTCTGCAGACTATCATCGGTAACCAGATTGCCATTGCTGATGATGATAACTCGGCTACACATAGCCTCAACCTCCTGCATGATGTGTGTAGATAACAACACTGTCTTCTCTTTACCTATGCTGGTGATGAGCTCGCGTATCTCTACTATTTGTATCGGATCCAGACCTGAGGTGGGTTCGTCCAGTATCAGCACTTCGGGGTCGTGAAGCATGGCCTGTGCCAGCCCTACACGCTGCTTATACCCCTTGCTGAGCATGCCTATCTTCTTATTAGCCTCTTTGGTCAACCCCGTTAGTGAGATCATTTGTTCTATACGGTCTTTCGGCTTTTTAATGCCGTGTACCCCTGCGCTGAACTCGAGAAACTCCCTGATGTACATATCAAAATACAGTGGGTTGGCCTCCGGCAGGTAACCAATGCGCTTACGCACCTCCATACTGTGCTCCTGCGCATCAAAACCACAAACGGTAGCCTTACCGCCTGTTGGGGGCAGATAGCTGGTGATCATCTTCATAGTGGTAGACTTACCCGCACCGTTAGGCCCTAGGAAACCTACTACTTCCCCTTTCTTCAGCTCAAAAGAAATATTGTTTACGGCCACCTGTGTGCCGAACTTCTTCGTCAGTCCCTGTACTGTAATTGACATCCTGCGAATTTAGTGAATTTGTTTATTGTTTATGTCATCTCGCTATTTCATTGTTACCACCTTCGCACCAGCAGCTCAAAACCGCTGCTGATGAATGTTTTTGTATAAGTACGTTTCAGTGGTTTCTTTCTAATGAACCAAATAATGAATATGATAAGGTATATACCCCAGGCTATAAGCATAGTTAAAGATAAGTGATTGGTGCGAGTGGTGCATTTTACTTAATGTGGTCATGCTGAACTTGTCCCTATCGTTATCGGGACAGCATCTCATATAATGAGTGTCCTTATTGCTCCTACTTCTTTTTGCTTCAAAAGAAGTAGCAAGAAAACCGCCGAGACCTAAAGCTTCAACGGTCTCGGTGGTAGCCTTGATGGTCTTCACCCTTCGGCTCTGCCGGGCTGACCATCTCTGACCTCAAACCTAACACGTCATTGCCAACGAGTCCGCGAGTTAGGCAATCTAGTCCAGACACTGTTTTTCGCATGATTAGATTATTTCGTTCACTATTATTTTTAATAGTCTTAATGAATGCTTTGCATTTCCCTCATTCATTTTTGCAAAACAAATCCTCATGGGGAATGATGAGCTGTGTTTTTCTCTACGGGCTGATCCTCTTCATCCCCAATAAAACTCCCATCCTGATTCAGGGGGTGCCCGTAGGGCGGGGATGTTTATAACCACAATATTACAACAAAAATGTTAATAACAAAAATGTGCATTTATAATATAAGAGGATACTCAAAGCGTAAACTGTCAGACTTGTATACAAAGGTGAATGAGCGAATAACGCCATCAGGAGAAGCGATGAAGTTGTCAGGACAGCCTGCTATACTAAATATGCTGAATATATGTGCTGTGCCTCTTGCAGCATAGAAATATTTTTGCCCTTTGTATGCAAGGTACAGAGCTGGTATTTTTACATCATCTATTTGAATAGAATCACCATATTCCAGAATAGAATATGTCCACCACCTGCCATCACAGAATATTCCATCAGTTTTTATTTGCTCTAGTTCCGTATTTATTATAAACTTATCAGGTGTAAAAGAGGTACTAAGTCTTCTCGAGCAGATCATTTTTTTGCTGGAATCATACCTCATATATATATAGCCATAAGCTTTACTATCTATATTCCGCGGTTTGTCTATTGAATGTAATACGATAGAATACATGTGGTAATCAAAACCGTTAAAGCTGGTGTCTTTATTCATGGCTGATATGGTAGTATATGTATGGTGGTTGGTATCAATCTTCCCCATATAATAATAGCCTTGATAATGAAAATGCCAAGTGCCTTCTTTTGTTGGGATAAAGCTAAAGTCAAGTGCTTTAGGAGACTCCGTATTTTCTGTTGAGTCTTGTATTTGTTTTTGATTCGGAGTAGGTGCATCATGTTTGCACGCTAAAAGAAATAATGAAAGTATGGTAAATAGTATAGCTGTTTTTTTCATGTATTGAAGATAAGACTTCTTTAAATTAGGACTTTTCTTAAATCAAACAAAAAAGCCACCCCTTGCAGGATGGCTTGTATGATAAAGATTGAAAAGTAACTACTATGGGAAGATACCCAGCTCTTCGTAAGCTACACCTACCTTGTTGATAGATACTACGAATGCCGCAGTACGCATATCGTTAATGCCCAGAGTAAGCATCATATCACGTATTTCGCGATAGCTGTCTATCATCGTGTCTTCCAGTCCTGAGTATACAAGGTCTACCTCGTCAGGGCCGTGCAGTATCTGCTGGCGTTCTATGTCGGTTACCTTTTTACCTGTCAGGCTTTCTACACTCTGTAGTATCTGTGTGTTCTGGTTTTCGCTGAAACGCTTGTCCATACGTCCGAAGCGTACGTGGCTCAGGTTCTTCAACCACTCGAAGTATGATACGATCACACCACCTGCGTTCAGGTACATATCTGGGATGATCATGCAACCTTTAGCCAATAGTATCTCATCAGCCTCAGGGCTTAATGGTCCGTTAGCCGCCTCACCTATGATCTTAGCCTTAATGCGGTCAGCATTGGTAGCGTTGATCACATTCTCCAGAGCAGCAGGAATAAGAATATCGCATTCCATTTCCAGCACTTCTGCACTGTTCTCTATATTAGTTGCACCCGGGAAACCCAGTATAGATTTGTTCTCTTTGCGGTAAGCGATCACCTTATCAGGGTCAATACCGTTCTCATCGTAGATACCACCTTCGTATTCTGCAATACCAACTATCTTGGCACCACCTTCGTGGAAGAATTTAGCAGCGTGGTAACCCACATTACCCAAACCTTGTACGATAACTGTTTTGCCTGCGATACCCGGAGTAAGACCTATCTTCTCCATATCTTCAGCAAAAGTACACGCCTCGCGCACACCGTAGAAAGTACCAAGGCCTGTAGCCTCTGTACGGCCACGAACACCACCTTGTGTAATAGGCTTACCCGTAACACAACCCAGTGAGTCAACCTCGCCGGGGCGAAGCGATGCGAATGTATCGGCTATCCAGCTCATTTCACGAGCACTTGAACCGTAGTCAGGAGCAGGTACATCAGTACCGGGTCCGATGAAGTTTTTCTTTACTAACTCAGAAGCATAACGGCGGGTTACCTTCTCCATCTCGAACACTGAATACTTAGACGGATCTATTTTGATACCACCTTTAGCACCACCGAATGGTACATTCACGATAGCACATTTATAGGTCATCAGCGCAGCAAGGGCCATCACCTCATCCTGATTTACATGGATGTTGTAACGGATACCACCTTTACATGGTAGTTTGTGGTGAGAATGCTGTACACGGTACGCTTCTATTACTTCTATTTTTTCACCGATCCTTACCGGGAATTTCATTCTGTAGACTGAGTTACAAGCTTTGATCTGCTCCAGTATACCCGGTTCAAATCTTGTGTATTTAGCAGCCTTATCAAAGTTGCGTTCTACTTCGCTGAAGAAACTGTAAGGTTTTGTGCTTGTGTCGGCAGTATTTGATTCTACCATAATGTGTTTGAGTTATGAGATGATTTAGTTGTTTTTTTCCAATTTGGCTATTTTTCTGTCCAGCCTTACCAGATATATAATAATTCCGACAAAGATAGTGGCTAATACTAAAACTACAACGTATATTTTACCATTACTTCTCATTGCATCAGCCATTTCCGGTGCTGTGTCCTGAGCAAAGGCTGATATTGATGTAATAAAAACGAGTAATGCAGTAAGTATGCTTGCTTTTTGCATTGCTATATACCTTTTCATTAAAAATCTGTTTCTCTTTTATACTTCACTTTTTCCAGTCTTGCACTCAATGTACTTATCCACATACCCAGCAAGAACCATCCTATCACGGCAGGGTAGAATACAGTACGCATTCTGTTGTCCAGATCGTATGCATTAAAGCCGGGGTTGCCACCATTGCCGGGGTGCAGCGAGTCTACCATACGGGGCAATACCCATATCAATGGTATCATCAGTGCAAAGGCAAATACATTATATACGGCACTTATCTTGGCGCGTTTCTCTTCGTCCTTCATACCACCCCTCAATATCATATAGGCAAAGTAAATGAGCATGCATATGGCAGTGCCCAGTTCTTTAGGGTCGTTGCTCCATGCCTTGCCCCAGGTAAACTGTGCCCACTCCATACCGGTAAGCATACCGCATATACTGAAGAGGATACCCACCTTGGTGAAGTTCACAGCAGTGATATCGTGCTTCATATCGTTGGTAGCCAGATAGGCTATGGAGTAGCCTACTGCAACACCAAACAGCAGTATCATGGTAAACCACATAGGTACGTGGTAGTAAAGGTTACGTATCGTCTCGTTGAGGATGTGCTGGCGGGGAACCTCCATTAACAAGCCCCCGATAAGGGCATATGCTACCAAGATCACTCCTAAAACCTTCCACCAGTGCTTAAGCATGAGCTGTACTATCAAATTTTAGCAAATGTAAAAGATTATCATTATTCCTGCCAAAGAAATGGGAAGAGGATGATACCTAATACTATTATTAATATATCCAGAGAGCCTAAAACAAGCATCAGTTTCCACCATCCGGGCTGGTAAACGGGCACTATGGCTTTTACTGCAAGCTTGCTCAGTATCATTAATATCGGTGTTGCCAGTGGGAAACCCAGTATCGCCATAAGGGCGGCATTCTGGTTAGCCCTTGCTGCAATGGCCGAGAGAAAGGTGAATATCACCGCCAGACTGATACCACCTGTAAAAGTAACTGCTGCAAATACGCCCAGTTGCTTTATGGGTGCTCCTAATAGTATATTGAATAACAGTAACGATATACCACTCACCAGTATCATCAGTACAATGCTGTATATCATTTTAGCCAGTAAGAAGTGTACGGGCTTCACTATTGTAAAATAATACCTGAAACGGTTAGGGTGCTCCTGCAAAAAGCTTTTGGCCACCGAGTTGACTGCTATGAACAGCTCCGTTATCCAGAACAGGGCATTCCACACTTTGGCAGTTGGCTCGCCTGTCATCATATATATCATAAATACAGAGGCACTTACATAGAGTAATACACCATACAGCGTATGCTTCTGCCGCCATTCGGTCAGCAGGTCTTTATATATAAGTGCGGTAAGTAGTTTGATGCCCATTCAGTTGGCAAATGTAGTTCAGATAGATTCATTTTTCAGGGTAGGGTCTCTTAAAGAAAAGAAATATGTTTGGGCATATTTGTAAATTGTTATCAGTGCATTATCTTTGCACACCCAAGTTCTTAAAGGATATGCGGAAGTAGCTCAGCTGGTAGAGCATCACCTTGCCAAGGTGAGGGTCGCGGGTTCGAATCTCGTCTTCCGCTCTAACGAAAGATTCCAAGCCTCTGCGTTTGGAATTTTTTATTTGTACTATTTTAGTACATGGCCGCCCTGGTGGTGGAATTGGTAGACACGCAGGACTTAAAATCCTGTTTGCAGCAATGCGAGTGCGGGTTCAAGTCCCGCCTGGGGCACAGATTACAGCCGATCTCGATGAGGTCGGCTTTTTGTTGGGTAAAACATAGGTAAAACAAATATGTTGTTGCAATCGAAGAATAGGGAGGTAGCCTATCCGTTTCAAAAGAGTACAATGGGTTCCAAATTTTATTCTCTGATACCTTTTATCATTAGCTTATTTCTTAGAGGTATCTCATAAATCTGAATGACACACTTTGTGGATTGACTGAAAATCTGGTTCCTGCGAGGGAGTGTGGCAGTCTCTTCTCTAAATGATCTGAAAATGAAGTAGTTATGAATCAAGCCTCATGACTGCTTTTTATGGGTACAATATAACATCAATTTTTGCAGTAATAGCCCTCCACTAAAAATCCTTATATTTGAATAATTGGTCTTAAGCATTTTGAAGCAATTACTAGTCATATTAATAGCATCCTGTTATGCCTTCGGTAGTACCGAAGTAAGCTTGCATTTTCACTATTGTGGCAAAGTATTTCAATATGTCTCTTTATTCAGTGATAAAGAGAAAGATTCCTGTTGCGGTGAAACAGGTGATAAACAAGGCTGTTGCAATAGCGATGTAGTAAAAAGTGATGTAGACGATCATAAACAGGGGCCTAAATACTCTCAGTTAAATAAAAAAATAACGGATGGTGCTCCTATAGCCTTAGCTAACGATAAAGTTGAAAACTCAGGGTTTGTAAGCCTAATATATCATTACAGCAAGCTACACCCTCCACCAATTCTCTCAACTAAGGTTTATCTGGATAATTGCGTTTTTCTTATTTGATATAAGTCATAATACGGTCAAATAAACCGTATGAACTAAGAATTATATTATTTTTTGTTTCTATCAGGTCTGATTGAAATAAGAAAGTTTTATGACTAAAATATAATCAATATGAAAAAAGCTTTAATGATGTTACTATGCATTTCAGGCGTAGTTAATTATACAAATGCACAAAATGCAATTGACAAATACCTGACAGGTACTAATAATTTTAAAATTATCGGAGATGCTTCTGACGGGTTGTTAAATCCTCAAGATTTGGATTTTGTTCCAGGTACTGACCAATGGTGGGTGCTTAATTACGAAGGTAATTCAGGCAGCGTGTCTATATTTTTTGATGCTAATAAATCAACTCAAGCTTCGGAGTTTAGAAGAGATTCTCATGCTGGTCATTTTATGATCAGAGCATCTGCAATTGCTATAGGTGATAATGGTAATTTTGCAACAGTACACGAAATACAAAATACTAATTCCCAATCTCCAACATTTATGGGCCCTGCTTTGTGGTCAACAGACACTTCAATATTTGCTCGTTTGGAGCAAAGCAACTGGGATCCTTCTACCCTGTTAGGTAGTCACTTAGATATGTTGCACCAAAGCCCTTTTGCAATGGGTATAGCTCATGATAATGCGAATGCATATTGGGTATTTGATGGATACAGCGGTAATATTTGCAAGTACGATTTCAAGGCACCTCATATTGTAGGTGGAGATGATCATGCGGATGGAGAGATATACAGGTATACTGATGTGACAGTTAAACGTAAATCCGGTGTGCCGAGCCACATGGCGTTGGATAAACAAAATAATTGGCTGTATATAGTGGATGGCGGTAACAACAGGATAATCAGAATGAAAACAACAAGCGGGAATGACGTTGGAGGGTTGTCCCCTGATCCTGGTGCTAATGAGCCACTCGCAAAATACCGTAACATGACAGGAGCTACAGTAGAAGAACTGGTTACCAGTGGCTTAACATCTCCATGCGGCATTGACTATAAAGATGATAGAATAGTAGTGACAGATAATGCCACAGGAGAGATAATTATTTACGACGTGAGTAATGTACCTGCTACAGAAGTTGGAAGAATACAGACTGATGCCGGAATTATGGGTGTTAGAATAGATTGGGATAATGGAATATGGTTTGTTAATAGAAATAAGAGGCAACTTGTAAAAATAGAGAATGCCAATGTCCCTACAAACATTGCTGGTATATCATTAGAAGAGAACCTCCTTGTATATCCCGTACCAGCTCAGGATGTCTTAAATGTTGAATGGGATGGTGAAGCCGCTATCGTAATGTTGGTTGATCTTACCGGTAGAACGATATATCAGAATAATATGATCAGAAAGAAGCTGACAATTAATTCTTCTACACTGCCATCTGGAATGTATACCCTAATTTTGAGGACAGATAAACAAGCACTGGCACGCAAGGTGTTAATAGAATAAATGCAACTTCATATAAAAAATATGGTTTGTGACCGATGTAAATTGGTAGTAAAGGCTGAGCTTGAAAAGCTTGGCCTTTCTCCTTTATCGGTACAGTTGGGTGTAGTCCAGTTACAAGAAGAGTCCATACAAAATGAAATAGCAGAACAGCTAAGTAAACGGCTTAAAGAGTTAGGTTTTGAGTTAATAGATAACAGGAGAGCAAGAATGATAGAACAGGTCAAAAATATCATAATAGATCTTGTTCATACTGACAAAGAGTATCCGGCTCTGAAAATAAGCGAGTATATCACAGGTAAGGTTCCTCAAGACTACAATTACCTAAGCAGACTTTTTTCAGAAACAGAAGGCATCACTATTGAGCAGTATTTAATACATCAAAAAATAGAACGTGCGAAAGAGCTTATCGTGTACGATGAGTTATCCTTAACCGAAATTGCCTATAAATTAGGTTATAGCAGCCCTGCACACTTATCATCACAATTCAAGAAAGTTACAGGAATGTCTCCCAAGTCCTTCAGGGAGCTGCAATCTAAGCCAAGAAAAGAGCTGGATAAAGTCGGTAAAGAACAGAAGTAGGAATTATGTAAGTTAAAAGCGTAATCGTGTAAAAGTCCGAGATGAGGCCTGCATAATTTTGTATTCAAATACAATGGTTATGCCAGAGAAATCGTTATTACATAGTTCTAAGTCTTCCATAAAAGATAGTTTTCCTGTTTTGAAAATGACCTGTGCTGCATGTGCATCAAGTGTAGAGTCTATGCTAAATGCGATTGATGGGGTTATTTCTTCAAGTGTGAATTTTGCAAACAAAAGTGCTTCAGTAGAATACATCCCTTCAAAAACGTCCCCTGCTGAATTTCAGGAAACGATACAGTCAATAGGGTATGAATTGATAATAGACAAGGAGAATGAAGCGGAGCTAAAAGAAGCTGCAGAAGCTAATTATTATAGTTCGTTAAAACGTAGAACAATAGGTGCAGTCGCCTTTTCGATACCCCTTGTTACGATTGGAATGTTCTTTATGAACATGAAATATGCGAACTGGATTATGCTGTTCCTTTCTATACCAGTAGTATTTTTCTTTGGGCGTCATTTTTTTATCAATGCTTTTAAGCAAGCTCGTCATAGAAAGGCTAACATGGATACACTAGTTGCAGTAAGCACGGGTGTTGCATTCGTGTTTAGTCTTTTTAATACCCTTTTCCCGGAATACTGGTTGTCAAAAGGCTTACAACCTCATGTTTATTTTGAGGCATCGGCAGTTATTATAGCTTTTGTATTGCTCGGCAAATTGATGGAAGAAAAAGCAAAATCAAATACATCCACTGCTATAAAAAGGTTAATAGGACTGCAACCTCAGTTTGTAACAATTGTAGATGCTCATGGCAAACAGGAAGAGGTGCCAATAGGAGATGTAAATGTTGGGGATACCATAGTTGTTAAACCAGGTGAGAAAGTCGCTGTGGATGGTGTCATAGTATCGGGCAGCTCATATGTGGATGAAAGTATGATAACAGGAGAGCCTATACCCGCAGAAAAGAAAAGCGGAGATAAGGTTTATTCGGGGACCATTAATCAAAAAGGGGTATTCCGTTTTGGAGCAGAAAAGGTAGGTTCTGATACTTTGCTAGCTCAGATTATAAAGATGGTGCAGGAAGCACAAAGCAGTAAAGCTCCTGTGCAAAAACTGGTTGATAAGATTGCAAGCATATTTGTACCAACAGTTATATTGATATCTATAATCACTTTCTCTTCATGGATGATTTTAGGGGGTGAGAATGCTTTAACTCATGCATTGTTAACTTCTGTAACTGTATTGGTAATAGCATGCCCTTGCGCTTTGGGACTGGCAACACCTACAGCGATTATGGTTGGGGTAGGTAAAGGGGCAGATCAAAACGTACTAATAAAGGATGCTGAAAGCCTTGAACAGGCGTATAAGGTAGATACTATTGTACTGGACAAAACAGGCACTATAACAGAGGGTATGCCCAGTGTGACAGATGTGTTTAATATATCAGAAAATGATGTACCTGAAGTAATACTGGCTATGGAGATGCATTCCAAGCACCCTATAGCAGGTGCTATAGTGAATTATTACAATGACAAATCTGTTACACCTGCAGAAGTTGAAGAAATAGAAGACATAACCGGTAAAGGTGTTAAAGCAGTATACAACAACAATGTATTCTTAGTTGGCAACAGGCTTTTAATGGATGATAACAATGTAGTTGTTTCAAGTGATGCTGAGGCTACAATCTCAGAGTTACAGAAACAGGCAAAAACCATTGTGCTTTTTGCAAAGAACAAAAAGCTGCTTTCTGTCATAGCTGTCGCAGATGAAATAAAACAGACCTCAAAAGAAGCAATAAAACAACTACATGATCTTGGTATAGAAGTGCATATGCTTACAGGCGATAACGCTTCAACAGCTAATGTTATTTCAAAGGCGGTTGGTATCAATAATACAAAAGCTGAGGTATTGCCCGCAGATAAAGCAGATTATATAAAAGGTTTACAAAAAGTTGGTAAAGTAGTTGCTATGGTAGGCGACGGAATAAATGATAGTCAAGCATTGGCACAAGCAGATGTAAGTATTGCAATGGGGAAAGGTAGCGATATTGCTATTGACGTTGCTAAAATCACACTTATTACGTCTGACTTAAACGCAATACCTAAGGCAATTGCACTCTCAAAAAGAACTGTTGTTACTATCAGGCAAAACCTGTTTTGGGCATTTATATATAACATAATAGGTGTTCCGATTGCTGCAGGTGTTTTATTTCCTATAAATGGCTTCTTGTTAGATCCGATGATAGCCGGAGCAGCTATGGCATTAAGTAGCCTTAGTGTAACAGCAAATAGCTTAAGACTTAAATATTCATAATTATTAATCATAAAAATTTGAACAAATGGAAACTTTAAAATTTAAAACTAATATTAACTGTAACGGTTGTGTAAGAGCTGTAACTCCGACTCTAGATAATGAAAAAGAAGTATCAGAATGGGAGGTTGACATTCAATCATCAGATAAAGTGCTATCGGTGAAAACAGAACATTTGACTAAAGAGAATATAATAGAACTATTAAAGAAAGCAGGGTTTGAAGCAGAGGACTATAAATAAAGTTGTTAGGTTGTTGAAAAACCTATTCAAGAAGAGATGTTGCGAATGAGTATTATGGCATATCTGAATATTTAAGTTAAATTTGTATACGTGCGTCAAGTATTAGTGATCATATTATCCATTTTTTACCTCTTGAGTTCTTCAGGGTTCACGATGTATGAGCACTATTGTATGGGAGAGTTAGCACAAGCATCTATATCAGATAATATTTTTGATAATGACAGGTGCAGTAAGTGCGGCATGGATAATAAGAAAGGAGAAGACAATGGTTGCTGTAAAGACGAACAAAAGTTTGTAAAAACAGATGATCAGAATACAGGTGTTAAGTTAGTTGTTAATAAGAGCCTTATTACATTAGCAGACCTGCCATCTTATTTAACCTATGATAATACGCTTCACTCATCTTACTGTACTGATATAAACACAGGGCTACCTCATGCCCCTCCGCACACAGATATCTACAAGTACCCAATTTTCATTCGGGTGCAGTCTTTATTGATTTGATACAACACTTTTTTGCGATAGTCATTAGTCTGTCAACACTATAGTAATCTATAGCATGACAATAATGTCTGTTGCTTTTTTAGTTGCCTATACAATCATATTTAATAATTTTAAAATATTTATATTATGAAAAGTTTATTTTATGTCATGTTATTTATAAGCACGACAGCTTTTATAGCCTGTAATGACAATGGTAATTCTCACAACGACCATGATCATGATGGTCACGAGCATGGTACGTCCAACGAAGATATTCCTGTTGTAAAAGCTGAAATGGAAACAGATTCAATGTTTCAGGAACACATAGATGTAATAGCTCACTTTTATACACATATTCAAACTGCATTAGCAAATGATGATGCCGAAGAAGTGTCTATCAGGGCCAAGCAATTGGTTAATCATATCCACGAATACGATACTATAACATTTAACGAGAAAGAACAGGAAGTGTACGAGAAATATGAGGCTAAGATAATTGAACTGTCTAAGGCTATCCAAAATACTGAAGACATAGAAATACAACGAAATCATTTTGAAGGTATGTCTGATGTTATGTATGAACTTGTAAAAACAGTAGGAACGACAGAACCATTGTACAAATCATACTGTCCGATGGCTTTCGATGGCGAAGGGGCAATGTGGCTGAGCGAAACTGAGGAAATAGCTAATCCATACTTTGGGTCTTCTATGTATAGCTGCGGTAGCGTGCAGGAAGTTGTGAAGCGCTAAACACTATCAAGGCATCATAAATCAAATTATGCTTAACAGAGTCATACACTATTTTCTGCACAACAAGCTGGTAACAGTATTGGTATTAGTGCTGTTTGTAGCGTGGGGTGTAGTAACTGCCCCGTTTGGATGGAAAGTAGGAGCACTGCCTTCAGATCCTGTGCCTGTAGATGCGATACCCGATATTGGTGAGAACCAACAGATAGTATTTACCAAGTGGGCAGGACGCTCACCACAGGATATTGAAGACCAGATAACCTATCCGCTAACTACCTCTTTGTTGGGTATTCCCGGTGTGAAATCTATACGTAGCTCATCTATGTTTGGGTTCAGTAGTATCTACATCATTTTTGATGAGGACATTGAGTTCTATTGGTCACGTTCCCGCATATTAGAAAAACTCAATTCTCTGCCATCAGGTTTATTGCCTGACGCAGTACAGCCTTCGTTAGGCCCTGATGCAACAGCGTTAGGGCAGGTGTACTGGTACACTTTAGAAGGCAGGGATAAAGATGATAACCCAACTGGTGGTTGGGACTTACATGAACTTCGAACTGTACAGGACTTTTATGTGAAGTATGCACTTAATGGTGCTGAAGGAGTATCAGAAGTAGCTTCAATTGGTGGCTATGTACAGGAATACCAGGTGGATGTTAATCCTGATGCATTGAAGGCTTATAACATACCGCTACACAAAGTAATGTTAGCGGTTAAAAACTCGAACAAGGATGTAGGTGCCAAAACAATAGAAATTAACAGAGCTGAATATCTCGTACGAGGCTTGGGGTATATCAAATCTATCGAAGACCTTGAATTGGCAGTTATTGACGTACACGATAATGTGCCGATACGTATAAAAGATATTGGTGTTGTAACTATTGGCCCTGCTACTCGCAGAGGGTTGTTGGATAAAGAAGGTGCTGAAGTAGTTGGCGGTGTTGTGGTTACCCGTTACGGTGCAAATCCTTTGGAAGTAATCAACAACGTAAAAGATAAGATTCAGGAAATAGCTCCGGGGTTACCTAAGAAAACACTTGCAGATGGACGGGAGAGCCAATTGACTATTGTCCCTTTTTATGACCGTACACAATTGATCTATGAGACGCTGGGTACTCTGGAAGAAGCATTATCTCTTGAGCTATTGATCACTATTCTTGTAGTAGTTATCATGGTATTAAACTTGAGGGCTTCTATTATTATTTCCAGCCTATTACCATTAGCTGTTTTGATGGTTTTTATAGCCATGCGTTATTTCGGTGTAGACGCAAATATCGTTGCGCTGTCAGGAATAGCTATAGCTATTGGAACAATGGTAGACCTGGGTATTGTCTTATCTGAGAATGTGATCAAGCATATTAAAGAATCTCTCCAAGGGCAAAAGCTGATTGATACAGTCTATAACGCATCTGCTGAAGTAAGTGGTGCAATAGTTACTGCTGTAACTACTACTATCGTGAGTTTTATACCTGTGTTTACTATGCAAGGGGCTGAGGGTAAGCTCTTCCGTCCGTTGGCATTTACTAAGACATTTGCTTTGTTAGCTTCATTAATAGTTGCCTTATTGATATTGCCTACTATTGCACACTGGTTATTTGGCGTTAAGTTCGATAAAGGTAAGCGCAGTAAAGCATTTAATGTTATCCTGATTGTAGCAGGGTTGTTATCATTCATTTTTGTAAATGCCTGGGCAGGATTAACACTCATGGCTTTTGGCATAGGTTGGTTTGTAACAGAATACAGCAATAAGGATAATTTCTTAACCCGAAACCTGCCTATCATCATTACAGTAGTATCAGTAACGTGGATATTGGCTAGGTACTGGATGCCACTAGGTGCAGGAAAGTCATTGTTCGTCAATTATATCTTCGTTGCTGGCATTGTCTTTCTAATACTATTGTTCTTCTACTTTTTGGAAAGATATTATGAACGTATACTGAGTTGGTGCCTTGCTAATAAGCGAAAATTCCTGATAATACCCGCTGTCCTAATGTTCTTTGCATTAAATATCTGGGTAGGTTTCAATACAATGTTTGGTTTTGTAGCCAAAGGCTTTGATGCTGTTAATGTCAATATCAGAGCAACCAAAGTATGGTCCGGATTATCTCATACCTTCCCTGGTATTGGTAAAGAGTTTATGCCGTCGCTGGATGAAGGCAGTTTCTTGTTAATGCCAACATCCATGCCTCATGCTGGTATTGAGCAGAACAAGCAGGTTGTACAGCAACTTGATATGCTGGTGGCTAATATTCCCGAAGTAGATCAGGTAGTCGGTAAAATGGGACGAGCAGAGTCAGCTTTAGATCCTGCACCTATATCCATGTATGAGAATATCATTAACTATAAACCTGAATATATGATCAATACCAAAGGGCATCGTGTCAGATATCAGACAGATGATGATGATAGGTTTGTATTGGTTAATGGAGATACTTTAAACAATGAAGATGCTATCAAACAAGGTGTAAAGCAGTACATGCTGATAGAAGATGAAAACGGACAATATTTCAGAAATTGGCGCAGTCACATATATTCTCCTGATGATATATGGAATGAGATAACACAGGTGAGTCATATTCCCGGTATGACATCAGCTCCTAAACTACAACCAATAGAGACAAGGCTGGTGATGTTGCAGACAGGTATGCGTGCTCCTATGGGGATTAAAGTATACGGACCTGACCTGGAAACAATAGAAGACTTCGGATTGAAGTTGGAAGAAATACTAAAACAAGTGCCATCTGTAAAGAAAGAAGCTGTATTTGCTGACCGTATCGTGGGTAAGCCTTACATGCATTTGGATATAGATAGAAATGCAATAGCTCGTTACGGATTAAGTGTAGAAGAAGTGCAACGCTCTATTGAAACTGCTATCGGTGGCATGCAAATTACTTCAACAGTTGAAGGCAGGGAAAGGTACCCTGTTCGTGTGCGTTATCCTCGTGAATTAAGAGATGATCCTGAGAGCTTATCGCAGATACTGATACCCACACCAACAGGTGTACAGATACCTTTAGGCGACCTTGTGGAAATTGAATACGTAAGAGGCCCGCAGGTCATCAAGAGTGAGGAGACATTTCTTACAGGCTATGTATTGTTCGACAAAAAAGACGGTCAGGCAGAAGTGAATGTTGTAGAAGATGCACAGCAAATGATACAGCAAAAGATAGATGAAGGAGCGTTAATCGTACCAGCGGGTGTCAATTACAAGTTTTCAGGTAGTTATGAGAATCAGGTTCGTGCTGAAAAAAGGCTGTCTGTTATTGTTCCATTGGTGCTGCTTATCATATTCCTGATACTATATTTTCAGTTCCGTTCTGTGAGTACATCGCTAATGGTATTTACGGGTATAGCTATGGCGTTTAGCGGAGCATTCCTGATGCTATGGTTATATGCTCAAAACTGGTTTGTTGACTTCTCCATTTTCGGTACGAATATACGAGACCTGTTTCAGATGCATACGGTTAACTTAAGTGTGGCAGTCTGGGTAGGGTTTATTGCACTTTTCGGCATCGCTACAGATGACGGTGTACTTATGGGTACTTATCTCGACCAAAGTTTCAAGAATAATACAACTAATACAGTAGCGGAAATAAGAGCAGCCGTTACAAAAGCAGGATTAAGGAGGATTAAACCTGCGATCATGACTACTGCAACAACTATCATCGCTTTGTTGCCTGTACTTACATCCACAGGTCGTGGTGCTGACATCATGGTGCCCATGGCTATACCTGCTTTTGGCGGCATGGTCATCGCGTGCGTTAGTTATTTCATTGTCCCTGTTTTGTATAGCTACAGGGAAGAACGAAAACTTAAAACAAAGTAATAATGAAGTGGTACATATATAGCGTAATAGTATTGCTTTTAATAGGAGTACAGCATGACGTTAAAGCACAAATACCGGAACAGTATTTACTAGAAGCTGCAGCAAATAATCCTATGCTGAAAGCAAAGTATGCTGAGTTTGAAGCTGCTATGCAAAGAGCCGCACGTTCCAATGCATTACCTGACCCTACGTTGTCTTTTGGATATTTTATTATGCCTGTCGAAACAAGAGTAGGGTCTCAAAGAGCAAAGTTTAGTCTTTCGCAGATGTTTCCGTGGTTTGGAACATTAGCTGCTAAAAAAGATATGATGACCTTACAGGCAGAGGTTAAATATCAAGAGTTTTTAGATGCTCGTAATGAAGTATACTACGAAGTGAAAAAGGCATGGTACCCTTTATACGAAAACAAGCAGACGTTACAACTGCAAGAAAAGAACATAGAAATACTAAAAACTTATAAAAGGTTAGCGACAACCGCATTTAAGAATGGCAAAGGAAGCCTGTCTGATGCGCTACGTACAGACATTATGATAGACATGGCTGCAACCGAGATACAATTGTTACAACAGGAGCAGAAGCCTTTGTTGGTAAAATTTAACTCAATACTCAATCGCCCTGAAACAGCAGTTGTCAATATATTAGGCTATTTGCCTGAACCAACTATTGACTTGAGCTATCGTAAGGACAGCTTATTACAAAGAAACCCCGCCTTGAATGCATTAGACCTTAGAATACAATCAGCACAAGCAGAAGAAAAATTAGCGAAAAAACAAGGTTTGCCAAAGTTTGGAGTGGGTTTGGACTACGTAATTGTTGGTCAACGAAATGACGTAACAATTCCTGATAACGGTAATGATGTTCTGATGCCTATGGTAAGTATGAGCCTACCCATATTCAGAGGGAAATACAGGTCTGCTGTAAAAGAAGCACAATACATGCAAGATGCTATATCAGCTAAAAAAGAAGCATTCACAAACGAACTGAACAGTAAATATGCAACTGCAGAATATCAATTGAGTAAATCATACGAGCTAATAAAGCTCTATGATCAACAGATAGTAACTACGAAACAAGTAACAGACCTGCTGCTTACAGACTACAGTAATTCAGGAAAAGACTATGAAGAAGTGTTACGTATGCAACAGCAATTGTTGAAATACAAGATCGCTAAAGTAAGTGCTCTAAAAGATTATTACACAGCATTGGCACAACTCGATTATATAACATCGAAATCCGAGTAAAATGAAAAAGCTAAATAAAACAACATTATATATCGCATTAGGTACACTTGTTATAGGTGTACTATTAGGTGCATTATTCTTTGGTGGTAATAATAAGTCTTCACAGGATACTACCGCACAAGAAGCAGAGCAGACTATTTGGACCTGCACTATGCACCCGCAAATCAGAAAGACGGAACCGGGACTGTGTCCTATATGTGGTATGGAACTGGTACCTCTGAATACAGACGGTGCAGATGTCGGGCCTTCAGAAGTTCGTATGACACCAACAGCTATGCAACTGGCTAATGTGCAGACATCTATTGTAAAAAGGCAGAAGCCTTTAAAAGAGATACGAATGAATGGCAAGGTAAAGCCTGATGAAAGAAAGCTATTCTCACAAGTGTCGCACATACCCGGCAGGTTGGAACAGTTGCTGGTCAATTTTACAGGAGAATATGTTTCCTCAGGGCAAACAGTTGCCTACATCTACTCGCCTGAATTGGTAACAGCTCAGGATGAACTTTTAGAAGCCTACAAAATAAAAGAAACACAACCCGAGCTCTACAATGCTGCAAGAGAAAAATTGAAAAACTGGAAGCTGAGTGAAAAACAGGTAGACAATATTATTAATACAGGAAAGCTGCAAGAGAGGTTTCCTGTTATAGCAGATAAGTCAGGCATAGTTAGCAACAAGAAGGTAAATACAGGTGATTATGTAACGAGAGGACAAGCACTATTTGAAATTGCCAACCTGAATACCGTATGGGTAATGTTTGATGTGTATGAACAAGACCTTGCATGGATAAACAAAGGTGATGCGGTTAATTTTTCTGTACAGTCGTTACCAGGTAAGGTGTTTAAAAGTAAAGTAGATTTTATTGACCCGGTGATTGATCCTGCCAGACGAGTAGCCAATGCAAGAGTACAAGTCTCAAATCAGAGTAATCAGCTTAAGCCTGAAATGTTTGCTACAGGAATAATCGAAACGCCACTTGAAAAGCAGAATGAGGCATTAGTTATACCTAAGTCAGCAGTGATGTGGACAGGGGAACGTTCAATAGTATATGTACAAGAACCATCTGCAGGAAGTGGGCACAATTTTATGATGCGAGAAGTAGTGCTAGGTCCAATGTTAGGAGATAGTTATGTGGTAAAAGAAGGTCTTGAAGAAGGAGAAGAGATTGTCACCAATGGTACGTTTAGTGTAGATGCGGCGGCCCAACTGGCTGGTAAGCCCAGCATGATGAATCCTGAGGGAGGCACAATGTCTATGGGGCATAACCATGGTGGTATGAATAGCAATGCTGCCGAAGGTGCTGGTACGAAGGATGTAAGCAACGCTAAGCGTTCGACCATTTACCAACTAGTTCAGCAATACGAGCTTTTGAAAGATGCTCTTGTTAATGATGATTTTAATAAAAGTAAACAACTCGCTGGAGACCTTTATAAAGAAATGAAGCAAACGGATATGAGCAAATTCAATGGGGCTGAACATAAAATATGGATGCAGCACAGTAGTAATGCATTTAAAGCACTTGAACAGATTAAAGAAGCAAAAAATATTGGTGAGATACGGCGTTATCTAAAACCATTGTCAGGACAGATTATCACAATATCCAGGCACTTTGCACCATTCAAAAAATCTCTTTATGTGATGCGATGTCCAATGGCTGATAAAAACAGGGGGGCTGATTGGATAAGTTTTGAAGGAGAAGTAAAGAACCCATACTATGGTGCTGAAATGCTTACATGTGGGTCTGTAATAGATACAATTCAATAATATTTAAAAATATCATGTCATGGAACACAATCATCATCAACATCACGAGCATCAACATCACAAAGATGAACATGCCGGCAATCAACATAGTGGACACGGGCATCATGGGCATGATCATAATGCCATGATCGCTGACTTTAGAAAGCGTTTTTACATAGTATTGGTATTGACCATACCAACCATGTTGCTTTCTCCAATGATACAGCATTGGATGGGTGTTGAGTGGTCTTTTACAGGTAGTAAATACCTTTTATTCACTTTGTCATCCGTCATATTTGTGTATGGTGGCTGGCCATTCCTCTCAGGTCTTGTAAATGAACTTAAAAGCAAGAGTCCGGGAATGATGACACTGATAGGTTTTGCTATCTCTGTAGCATTTATCTACAGCAGCGCCACTGTTTTTGGACTTGAAGGCTCTGATTTCTTTTGGGAATTGGCAACCCTAATACTCATTATGCTATTAGGACACTGGATAGAGATGAAATCAGTGGCAGGTGCATCTAAGGAATTGGAAATGCTGGTCAAGCTAATGCCATCTGAGGCACATTTAATAAAAGGAGATACTACAGAAGAAGTAAAAACAGATAGCCTGCAATCGGGTGATGTAATATTGATTAAGCCGGGTGAAAAAATCGCAGCAGATGGGGTAATTAAAGACGGTAGTTCTCTTATCAATGAATCGATGTTGACAGGTGAATCAAAACCTGTATCGAAAGAAAAAGGAGACAAAGTAATAGCAGGTTCCATCAATGGTAACGGAGCTATAAAGGTTGAAGTCTCTCATGGAACTAAAGACTCATATTTGTCACAGGTAATAAAGCTTGTTAGTGATGCTCAAAAGAGCAAATCAAAAACACAATTAATGGCAGATACTGCCGCAAAGTGGTTGACCATTATAGCTATAGTTTCCGGTATTACCACTTTCCTTGCATGGTACCTGTCTGGTCATGACCTGGCCTATTCTATGGAGCGAATGGTAACAGTAATTATTATCTGTTGTCCTCATGCGCTTGGGCTTGCAGTGCCTTTAGTTGTTGCACGTTCAACAACTATTTCGGCTAAGAATGGTCTTTTGATAAAAAACAGAACATCGTTTGAGAATTCAAGAAAAGTAACAACTGTTGTATTTGACAAGACAGGTACTTTGACCATTGGGGAGTTTAAGGTTGTTCGTTTTAAGACTTATACTAGTTCTTATTCGGATGATGAGATTCTGGCATTAGCAGCTGCAATAGAGGGTAGCTCAGAACATCCTATTGCTGTAGGTATAGTGAACAAAGCAAAAGAGCAAGGACTATCCACACCTAAAGTACAGGATGTAGAAGCAATTACAGGAAAAGGAATAACGGCACAATATGAGGGCAAGGAGGTGCATATTGTTAGCCCTGGCTATTTGAAAGATAAGAATATAAAAATACCGGAACTGCAAGATGATGCAACGACGCAAGTGTACATTCTTATTGATAATGAACTTGTCGGAACAATAGCATTAGCGGATGAAATAAGAGAAGAGTCATATGAGGCGGTTGCTGAATTGAAAAAAGAAGGTATTAAAAGCATGTTGCTAACTGGCGATAACGGTAAAGTTGCAAAGGCAGTAGCTGATAAATTAGGTATGGAAGATTATATTGCTGAAGTTTTACCACATGAGAAGTTAGAGCACATAAAGGAGCTTCAAAGCAAAGGAGAGTTTGTAGCTATGACCGGAGACGGTATCAATGACGCACCTGCATTAGCACAAGCAGATATTGGGATTGCGATAGGGTCAGGGTCTGATATTGCTGCTGAAACTGCAGGAATAGTTTTAGTGAACAGCAATCCTAAAGACGTGACCGGGTTAATTAAGTTTGGTAAAGCAACTTACAGGAAGATGATACAAAACCTGATATGGGCTACCGGATATAATGTTATAGCTATGCCGATAGCGGCTGGAGTGTTGTATGGTTGGGGTGTTATTCTTAGTCCTGCTGTTGGAGCTGTTTTAATGACTGTGAGTACAGTAGTTGTAGCTATAAATGCAAGTTTGTTGAAAGTTAGATAAAGTAGTGTAGAGGGAGTATCTTAATCCTTATATCAAGTGTCTTTCCTGTATGTATTACCAAAAACAAGTTTTTTATAATGTTGTATAAAGAGCTTGTGCTCCATTCCCAGTCTAACTAACCTTTCAAGTATTACTATTTTAGCAACATTTACCACATCTCCTATTTACATAAGTCATACATGGGCTAAATCAATAGTGTACTAAAGTGGTGTTATTGAACCTTATATGAGCTGGGTTTACAGCCTACATTATGGCGACGTCAATCATTTATCGTCATTTTTTACTCAATTCTGCGGCTAAGGTAGCCTTGAACATGGTGTGAAATAAACCACCAAACAATGCTGCTGTCGCATTCCTATTTGGTGGCACCATGTCTCTACGGCTTATTCCTTGCCTGGAATTAAGCTGCATTCCGATAAACAATTTTAAATCGCTTGTTTGATGATGCTAGGCCGGCAGCACAAACAAACACAAATTTCAATGACATGAATACACAAATTAAGAAGGACCAACAGAATGGTGCAACGAAGCCAGCACAGAACACTAAAGCGCGAACTACAAAACCCCAAGCGCAGAAAAAGCAAGACGCCAGCAAGCTCACACTTGAAGAGCGTATCCAAAAGGTTGAGGAGCTTCGCTCATTAACCGGAAAACGTCAACGCACTGTAGAGACACTAAATAATCTACGAACCTTCCAATTTGGCAGTGATGAAAACTGCACATTGGTTTTAACTGATAGTCAGGGAATGAAGTTTGCAACAAACAATTCAAATCTTATCTCAATGTTGTCAAACTACTTCATCTCTATTCTGGGTGACAAAGTATCAGCACTTGACGATGAGATTTTAGCTTTCAAGCTTTAGTGCCAGCTTGAATATTAAAGAAAGCTCCAAGATATTCTTGGAGCTTTCTTTAGTCCAATAATCGTTCGAAATTTTCTGGCTTCTCAAATTGAGGAAGATATATATGCCTTTTGTATGCTTCATCAAGATGTTGTTGAACTTCAGTATTCTTACATGACAACTTCATATCAAAAGAATAACGATCAGTACCAAAATCCTTTAGGGTATGTTCAATTATAATTTCTTCTTTTGGGTATGTTGAATTGATTCTCATAAGTTGGTTCCACAACTCCATGTTTAATTCTCTGCTTTTTTCTATATGTTCCTTAGGGATAAACAAATCATTATAATGTGTCTTTTGCGTAAATGGTTTTGGAATCATAAATATTAAAATTAGTTGATATGAATTTATATAGCGCAATACACTGATATTATATTCGCAATAAGCGTCTACTACATAAAATGCCTATAATCATATATTTCATTAGTTATATTTTCTGACTGTTTCACAACTTTTGAAAACCTATATGAATACCCAAGCGTCACAGGTTCAGTCTTATAAAGTGTATTATTATTCCAGTCTACTTTTGTGAGACCTAATATGCTTTCGCAAGTTGAGTGCCAGCCCCCTGTTCCTGAAAAACGTCGGATAAGAATCGGTTCAGGAATAGGTTTCAATGCAGCTTCTTTAAATACAGGTTTATTTTTCTTCTTTAAGTTTACTCCATTTACAACTCCTTGCGTCCATAACAAGCATTCATTTTCACTGATAGGTAATAATGTACCTCTTGAAAGAGGATACATAGATGGGCCTGGCGGTCTTCCCCATTGAGGGTTTGCATCTTCAATTTTTATTCCAAACCAGTTTGTACTTCGTATGATCTGAACAAGCTCAATTTCAACATTCTCGCCAAATGTGTCGAATGCACCATCAATTTCATCTTGAGTAAAATGTGTTGATTTATGGATGAATATTTTTTTTGGAATTCTTCCATTATGACCTTCTTGATAGATGTTTAAACTTTTGGATAATAATGCCTGCATTTCTGAGTAACTGAGAAACGGGTTACCTCTATTGTCTGTGGTAAAGTCTTTAGTATCATAAGCTACAAATTTAAATCCTGTGCCGTCAGGATCAAAAACTTGGCTGCAACAAGTAGTGTATTCACTCATACCTGAAAAGTTCTTCATTGCATAGCTTATGCCAATATATGCTTCATCTTTGTTTAAGTCAGATAGTTTCCAGGGCACACCTCCAGCTTTCGCATACAGTGCCACACTTATACCCCACATTACGTTAGCCCTGCAGCTTCGTGATAATGCTCTGTCGTTTACTATTTGTACTGGAATATTGAGTGGTGCAAGTTTAGCTTTAATATGGTCGTGTAGATCGAAGCCTTCGTATTCAAAACTTTTTTCCCATGACTTGGGAAAGTAAATCATCAAAACATCGAAATCGTGTTTTCTCATGCCTATTTGACCAACTGAGTGCAATATCTTTTCAACTAATTCTTTGCCATTTCCACTCTGCGCTACCTGATTACAGCTCTCTTCGAGAATAAACCTTAAGTTATTGTTAGGTATTTCGACCGGAATGCGCATTAAATTCTGAAACCCTGGGTAATCAGGATAATATTCTGGAGCTTCTATTGGAGAATGTAAGCTGTTTAACTCATAATACAATTTGTCTAGCTTATCGTCATGACCATACGGCATTAATGATGCTAAACGTACTTTATTGGGGAAACCTAAATCTAAGCTGTAAGGTCCATGTTTAATCAGACCATCAAGAGGGTGTATTGCTTTGCCGCCCTTACCAAACAATAAGGCAGGCTCACTAATTACTGAATGTTGTGATAATTCTGAAGGATGTGCCATTGGTTTTATTTTCTGCTATAACTTGTTCTGTTATTAATTTTGAACTGTAATGGAAACTTGCTGCCGGCATAACATTCGATGGCAATATCTTTCCCTTTTTCAGATGAAGGAAGGAGCAGGTCAATCCAAGCATCAAGAATTTTGCTTGATTGTCCGTTATATCTTCTGCTGATTTTTTTCTTTATGAAATCAATTTGATGTCTTCTCTCATCCGCTGGGTCAATCCATATAGTAGGGCGCAAAACCAACCAAATATTTTGTCCTCTTATTTCTAGTTTTAATTCTACGGCTTCGCTCCAACTGGTTTCTCCTAATATATTACCGCATATATACCCTTGGGGATATGCTGTTGTACTAACAGCAAACTTTAGTTTCTCAAATGCGGAGTCATTTTTTTTGCGTTGATCAACAAAAGCATAAAACCTTTTGTGCCTTCGCTTTATTCTTATAGGTTTTGACCTACATATGGATCGAACAACTACACTTTCAAAGAATGAACGGTAGAATGTGTTGTCTATTATTTTATTCCTAAGGTTATCGAGGTTATGTGTTTCAATTTTTTCAATCAAATCCTGACCAAGGCCTCTGACAATTTCTTCTTCTGCTCCCCATCCTATAATATCATCTGCTTTTGTTAGTGATGCATCAGGGTTGTTGTCAATCATCAACTGCTTTAGGTCTTGATAGGTAATGTTCCTCTTTACTGTTACCTTGGCGCAAGTCGATGGTAATTCTGTAATAGGGAGTGCGTTTAATCTTATTATTGGATAGCTTTTCCCAGGATCAGGTAGTGATATTTTTGCAGTTTTAGATTTCGAAATGTTTACTTTTTGCTGTATGCTTTCAGGTATATTCGGCAACTGCTTCCATATTCGAGCCATAATGGTATCAAATGTTCCTGTTTCCACAATATGAGCGTTTATACCGGCTTGTTTTGCTTCGTCGATTAATGTCCTAATAGCTTCTGTAATATTACTTTTGTCTATTACAGTCCAGAATAATCCAAATGGGTACGCATTCGGCTGCTTAAAGGATTCACGGAACATGCTCATTACATTATGATCTCTGCCGCTATATCCTGAGACTACCAATCCATATCTGGAGCATGATGCAATGAAGCATTTTTGTATTTGGTTATCATTGTTGATTAAATCTTCAGCAAGGTTTTTTAAACTCTGATATTTAAAATCGCCATGGATTTTAGCGTAGAAAGGAAACTGCTCGTTATTTAGCGCATCTAAAGCAGCATAAGTCCCTTCTAAGTGGTATGTTGACAAAGATTTGTTGGTAACATGAGCATAGGCTTGCTCAATTACCTCATCAAAATTCGTTGAATAGATAGCCTTACATTTTCCAAGATCAAGCAATGCTGCCAGAACTTTGTGTCCAATATTTAAGGAAATCTTTTCGTTAGAGAGTTGTGCGGCTAAATACTTGCTTTGTGCACTATAATCACGACCAAACAATAATTCAAAATAGAATGAGTATTCTTCGACACTCCACATCTGAGGGAAGTCCTTAGTATTTAAAAATGATTGGACGCGAGCCTTAACCTGATCGTTGTGAGTATCGTGGCTTTTAATGTCTTGTCGCTCTTGCTCACAATAGTATTTGATCTTTAAATCCCATATAATATCTGTTGCTGTTGGCATGCCAGCACTGCGGGATGATCCTGCGCCAAGGAACCACATTATTTGTGAGGCGTTTTGTAAGTAATGTCTTAAAAAATCAGTTTCATTCATGTAGTTAACTATATATCACAAATCCTTAACGCCAACTGATTTCTTAAAAAGAAAGAATGAAGTCGATGAAAAGGCAAAGGTGTATCTAAGATATAAATTAGTTAATTATTTGTTTGCTCTTTGCTCAAGAATAGTTTGTCCTTGACAGGCCATATGTCTTAGGTATATATTCCCAATTCTCAAACACCCAAAATGTATCCTCAATACAGAAAGGAAACCCTATGAGTACCAATAATCATGTGGTCGTAATCGGCTACTTAGGTGCAGACCCTAAATCTGTTCAACTTGAAAGCAAAAGCTTTGCTGCCTTTTCCTTGGCTACACAAGACCGCTATTTAGATAAGGATGAAAACTGGCAGAGTAAAGAAACAGTCTGGCATAAATGCCTTGCCTTTAATCAAAGTCTTATTGAAATGACCGAAAAGCTGAAAAAAGGAATGCGTGTAAAAGTTACAGGGTCATTGTCTTACCGTAGTTTTAATGCATTGCTCAATGAGCAGAAAACTATTCAAAAGCATGAGGCGAGTATCATTGCAGCTAGTATTGAACATGCACCACTTCCGTCCACTTCAGGTACCCAGCCCTCTTAAGAACTTACTTGCGCTATTTATACGGCTTTTATTCAGGCTATTTCATCCGTTTAAGTAAATAATTAATTGCCGAAATTCTGGTCGTTCCTTCAAGCGCATGTCAATGGCGCAGCCCTTCGGGTTGTCAGCATTGCATTTTAAACAAGTGAAAAATGCTTAATGCCTGCTTATGACATCCCCTTAATGGCTCGTCCTTTTAGAATTCGTCATTATTACTTACACAGAAGAAAGGAGCTAAAAATGGCGTACAACAACACAATCATATTAATCGGGAACATGGGTTCAGAAGCGAAAATAGTGGAGCAGGACGGTAAAACCTTTGCCGCATTCTCCATCGCAACTACCGATAGTTACCTTGATGATAATGAGCAGTGGGTTCAAAAGGACACGGTATGGCACAATGTGTTGGTGTTTTCCCCGCATGTTATTCAGCAGATCAAAAGCCTGAAAAAAGGCACAAGGCTTGAGTTGACAGGTTCTTTATCATACCGCCCATTCTCAACCATTCTGGAAGATGGTCGTGAAGTAACCAAAAACGAGGCATCAGTTATCGCTCATAAAGTTGAGCTGAAGCCTTTAGTCAAAAAGACTGCATAACCTTGAATAAGACATACCTCAATTTACGGGCACTCTTTGGAGTGCCCTTTTCTTTTAGTATGAAAAGTAAGGGGAGCGCCCTCGCCGTAGTCAACAGGTTTTCAAATTTTTTGCGACCTCATCAATAAGGTCGGAGTAAAAAAATATTGAACGCCTTCCTGTATGACAACAGCTCACCCCTGAAAAGTGGTCAGCAAGGGTTAATGGCGCACCCCATGCCGCTAAAGCGTCATGTGATACGACACCAACCCTAAAACGATTATAAGGACGAAAACAATGCATAAATCCAATAATAAAGATGAATTCTATCAAAACATTACAAACAAAATTATAGCTCAACTAGAAAAAGTGAGCTTAGAGGATTATCAACCGCCCTTTGCGTCACTTGCAGCTCAGGGGTTGCCAATAAACCCATTCACCAAAAAAAACTATCAGGGCATTAATATTCCCTGCTTGTGGTTCTACCAACAGGAAAATTCTTTCAACTCTAACCATTGGGCAACATTTAAACAATGGAAGGGAAAAGGGGCGTCCGTTCGTAAAGGCGAGAAAGGCAGTAAGATCTGTTTTTACAAGACACTTCATGTTGATGAAGAAAACGAAGAAGGCAAGGACGTCACACATAAGATCCCGATGATGAAACTCTACACTGTCTTTAATGCCTGCCAGGTCGAAGGCTATGAACACAGTGAAACACCGCCACCCAATGAAACAGACCTTGTTAAACGTATAGCATTGGCTGATGAATTCTGTGCCAATACAAAGGCAGATATAAGGCACATGAACGGTAAAGGTGCCTACTACCACCGTACAGAAGATTATATCTGTTTACCGGAAACCATTAACTTCTTAAACACAACAGACGCAACCGCTACACAAAATTACTATGCAACATTATTGCACGAGTTGGTCCATTGGACAGGTGCGCCCCAAAGATTGGATAGGGACAAAGCCAAAAATAAGAACGAGAAATTTAAATATGCCTTTGAAGAGCTTGTAGCTGAATTAGGTGCGGCAATGCTCTGTGCACAGCTTGGTATCAGTCAACAACCGAGAACTGATCATGCCCAGTATATCAAGAGCTGGTTACAGGCTTTAAAGAACGATAACAAATTTGTTTTTCAAGCCTCGGCACAATCAGCGAGAGCTGCGGAGTATCTAAATGATCTACAACCACAATAAAAAGACTCAAACTTTGAACGAACCGTCACTAACGGAAATTGTTGAAGCGAGAGATAAGTGTGCTCATATCATTGTAAAATATGGTGAACAGTATTTACCCATTTTTGAACGCTTGGATAAAGAAATTGAAATAAGAATGGAGCGACAGAAATACCTAGAAAAAGCAATGGAAATTGCTACACAAAATGTTACACAAATTGCTACACAAACTGAGGTCAGACAAAGCCAGTCAAAATACTAATTAAGCTATATCAATTAGTTATTTGTCTTGCTATGAAAGTTCGAATCCTGTCTTCTCCGCCATTTTTCACCAGTTAATCCCAATTTAAGCCGTTGAAACTATTATTAAATATGCTGTTTACTTGATTTCCTCAATCACGTCTGCTATCATTTTTGCTACACAAAATGATACACATATTGCTACACAAGGGTATATATGGAGCAGTTGCATATTATAAAAAGAGGAAATTGGTATCACTATCGAAGAAGAGTGCCAGCAAGTATTGCTCACCTGGACCATCGGCAAGAAGTTACCGTTTCGTTAAAGACCAAGGTTAAGTCTGAAGCTTTGATTAAGGCAGGTATTTACAACACACATATTGAAAACTTCTGGAAAGCCTTAGTACTAACCGATAAAACGGAAGATATTCATAAAAAGTATGAAGTGGCTGTAGCGTTAGCTAAGTCACATGGTTTTGCTTACAAGACGACTGAGCAAATAGCTTCTGATTCCCTGAGCGAATTAGTAAGAAGATTACAGGTTGATTTAAAAACAAAAGAACATATAGAAGCTGTGCTTGGCGGAGTAAAGCAACCTGAAATATTGCTATCAGAGTGTATCGAAAAATATTGGGAGTGTACAGCGGACAGGTTAAACCAAAAGAGTGATAGGCAAGTGCGTAAATGGAAAAATCCACGACGTTTAGCTATGGAGAATTTTATTCACGTCATTGGAGATAAAGATGTTCAGCAGGTAACACGACAAGATGTCTTAAATTTTCGGACCTGGTGGCTGGATGCTATTACCGAACGTAATGTGTGTGGTGATACAGGCAATAAGAAGCTTATGTACATAAAAGACATGATTGCTACTGTGAGCAATCAACACAATATTGAGATTGATGTAGAGCTATTATTTGCCAACACCAGGTTTGAGTATGCTAAAAGGTCTCGACCACCTTTTGATGCTTCATATGTTCAAAACCAGATTCTGCCATCTATAAATAGCATGAAAGAGGTATACCAGATGGTCATCATGGTTATGGCTGATACAGGAGCAAGAGAAGCAGAGATATTCGGGCTGGATGAAAAAGATATATATCTTGACGTACCAGTACCATATATCCATATAAGACCCAGAGAAGGGTATCAGTTAAAGACAAGTACTTCAGAACGAAAGGTACCTCTAGTGGGTGTAGCACTCTATGCTTTCCAAAAATACCCGACAGGTTTTAACCATGTGGGGAACCCTGACACCTTCTCTACTGCAGTCAACAAATTCTTAAAAGAGAATAGTTTAAAGCCTACAAATAAGCATTCTGTTTATTCTCTTAGGCACACCTTTAAAGATCGGTTGAGAGATGTAGGTGTACCTGAAGAGATCATACACGATTTGATGGGGCATAAAAAGAAAGGTCCCCAATATGGCAGGGGGTACAAATTAGAGGTCATGCATCAATGGTTGAACCGGATTGCATTTACCGTACCTGATGAAAATAAATTAACAGCAGCACAGGAGTAAAAATTTGTATTTATATCATGGCACCTCCAGCAAAAATTTAAGTAAGATATTATCAGAAGGTTTATTACCCAAAGAGCTAACTAAACACCCAGGTTATTGGCAAGGATCAATAGTCTCAAAACCTAACCTTGTTTATCTGACAACAGCATATCCAGTATACTATGCCCAACATGCAGCTATTACAGATAATGTTGATCTAGCTCTGATTAGACTTAAGGTTGATATGCATAACCTATATCCTGACGAAGATTTTGTAGCCCGAATGCTATGGTTAGCTGACCACAAGCAAAATGACCTGTTGACCTACAATGCCATTGCAGACCCCTTTATTTGGAAGGACAAATGGCAAGCATGTTTAAATGAAACAGGAAGCGTCTGTACTCCCAATATAGCCTCATCAGAAGTTGATGATTATGTGATAGTAAATAAAGATGATCGGGAATTGATATACCAACTAGGTGCAGATGCTGCATTGACACCAATGAATTATAAGCTGCTAGGTACATATTATCAGCTAGGCATTAAAGCTTTGTTTGATATGGGAAGAACTTCAGCCTTAGAAATCATAAAAGAACGCAACAATTATATAGGGCTCTAAAATCTAAATAATAAGAACCAGTATTATTACTCATTGATTGGAGTAGGCGCACATTAGTGCGCCTTTTTTTGCCCAAACCATAAACTCAAGCCCCGAAAGGAACCATAATGACTTATACAAACAGTCCAATACTACTGCCAAAGAAGTACACTCCAGCGATAGCACATAGCCCTTGGTCGCGCACCATCGCAGCACAGCGAACCATTAATCGGAAGTTCAATAGCGTGTCACAAGCGTCATGTGACGAAAAATCAGTACCTTAAGAAAACCAGAGAGTAGCAAGATATGTTTTTGTGCTACAAAAACGATCTTGCAAAGGGAGAAATTTCTCCCGTTTGATCCCTCTTTGCGGTGCAATGCACCTTATATGAACCTAGCTAAATAGTGATTATCATGGCACGTCCTACACTTGATGATGCGACAAAAATGTCGCAAACCCTTCCTGCTGTTCGTTGTACAGCAGATGAGAAGCAGCATATTAAATTAAAGGCCGCTGAAGCATATTTATCCCTCAGCGAATATATCCGTCGGATGGTTTTTGATGGAGAAATCATTATCCAGCAAAGCAATTTCGATTTTGATACAGCGCAGCAATTGCGCAAGATCGGGGTAAATCTCAACCAACAAACAAAGAAGCTTAATTCAACAGGTGTAATGCCAGTTGAATTAAAGCATGTCTGGCAAAAGCTGGACAAAATCTTAGACCAAATGATGGAGCAAAACTAAAGCTATGGTGCCAAGGATTGCTAAGTCAGGACATTCATTCAAAGGAGCTGGTTTGTATTATCTACACGATAAACAAGCCAAAACCAAAGATCGTGTTGCCTGGACCCAAACCCACAACTTACCTACTAATGATGCTGATAAAGCCTTTGGTTGGATGGCACATACTGCCATGAATGCCAATAGGCTAAAATACAAAGCTGGTGTTGTTCCTACAGGTCGTAAAACAACCGCTGGGGTAGTATATAGCTATTCTCTTGCTTGGCACCCCGAACAGACACCCGATAAGCAGACAATGCTTGATGCCGCCTATGAAACTTTAAATTTGCTCAAATTAAGCGACCATGAAGCTGTGTTTGTTGCACATAATGATACTGCACATCCGCATGTCCATATTATCTGTAACCTCATACATCCTGAACATGGTAAGAAAGCAGTCCCGTCATATGATCGTTTGATTATGTCTGCCTGGGCAGAGCAACTAGAACGTAATGATGGTCAAATCCTATGTGAGCAACGTGTGATCAATAATGAAATGCGCAGAAACGGTAAAGGGCTTACCCAGCAATTCAATATTGTGAAGCATCGAGGTGCAACAGTCGGACGAAAAGATGTGATACAGTATCACTATGATAACGCTGCAAATATTAAAGACCTACAAATTGCACTTAAAAAACACGGCTATACATTAGCACAAGGCGGACGTAGAGGGGTGGTGTTAGTTGACGAAAACGACAAGGTGTTTTCCTTAGCCAGGCAGCTTAAAAATCAACGTGCTGCTGATATTAAAAATCAATTGTCCGGTATTAAAGAACTGCCACATGTAGAGGATGTTCTTAACCCAAAACCATTTGATCGCGACCGATACGAAACGGAGCGTCAAAAAAAGATCGTTGATGCTGCAATTGAAGAATCGAAGAAGCAATCACAAGAAGAAGTTAAAGAAGAAAAGTCAAAGCAACCTGAGCAGAAATATCACGATAGTGATTTGAGACGACTCGACACACTAATGGCTTGGGAGCAAAAATCTCAACGGATGCGATACGATTTAGATGATGAACAGGCTAAACAATACAAGAAGAAGGAGTTACAGGACAAGATTACACGATTAAAACATATAATATCTAAGCATCAATATAAGTGGTTAAAACTCCCTGTTGTTCACAATGCCAGACTCGAACAAACTCAAAAAGAACTAGAAGACCTGAATAAAAATATGGCTAATATCGAATGGCGTATTTCGGAACAAAAGGATGCTCTTGAAACACGAATTCAAAGGTCTAAACCTGGAAGTACTGATAACAGGAATTCGAAAGATGACTATATAAAACAAATCCGCGAACGGAAAAACTATAGTAATACAAAAGATAATGATTTGGATCTAGAACATTGATTGACAATATGTAAATACAGTGCTACAATACTATCACCTATAGTGAAAGGCAGTGTGATGGTAGAGAAAAAAGAATATTGTGTAGAAGAGTATGGCATGGTCAGAGAATATCAGTCAGATGCACTTAACTTTCATTTAAATCTTCATTTGCAAACATTCGATGAAATGTATGCAGCAAACGGAGGTGTTTTGGGTTCTCCTTCTCACCAGTTTGAGAAAGAACAATTTGCACGGTCAGCCAGTAAATCTCTTATTGAATGCCAACATGATAATAATGATGAGATAACGGCGCTTGAAACAATGGGCACACACTATTCCAGCAGTTTAGGTGTCGAGTTTGATATAACAACCTGCACTGAGCATGGTAAAGACCATTCAATTACGAATGTAATAGATATTGAGGTTAACCCTAATTAATGATCTTCCGATAATCAAGACAATCAGATTATCTCAATGTTAATGTTTGTGTTTGAAAACCTGAAATCAGGGCTTTTAGTCCTGTTGATTAAGCCTAAGGTGTATTTTTTGATTGTTTTCCTTGAATAATTAATCGATTGATTCTGTTCATACAACCTGCTAAATGCAGATTTTATCTCTTCTATTTTTTCCTCTAACAGACTTTTTTCTACGTTATATCGATTAATTTCTGCCAACGTAACAGCATGTTCATACCTGAACATTATGTCATCTAGGGTTATATAATAACCGCCTGGAATAAAATCTCTATCCGCTTGGTTTGTTAATTTTAGTGAATCAAGCAAGTTAGCAAACTCACTTTGTAGCTCTCTAAATTCTCCCTTGTTGTAACGGATATTCATATGTGCATTAACAAGCAAATAAATCCATCTTAATATCAATAAAAGGTATATAATTGATAAGATTTTCCAGATCATATTTTTTGTTTTAATTTATTAGATAAGAAGTCGGCTCTTAATTCGTTCTCCACCGTTATATTATTATTCATTGTAACTTCTTTTAAGACATTAACCTTTTTTAGTAACCCACCCAGCTTTATAAAAGCCTTGGCTTTTGTATTTATCATTTCATCGGACTGATCGACTATTGCAAGAATATCATTCGAAGTGCGGACTATAAGCGGAAGGTAGCTGTGCATTACCCATATAAGACTTGCTTTTTTATATGCATTTAAGTGTTTGAGGTATTTTGACTCCTCGATATTTATAATTGGGAGCTGTCGATACATCTGACTTTTCTCTTCCACAACCTTACTTAAAACCTGTTCTTCTTTTATTACTTGCATGATAGAATGCAGCTCTCGTTCCATTACTTCAGCATCTTTTTTCTTGGTATTTTTTATCGCATTAATAGTCACAATGGCAACAATGAAAATTTCATCATAGAGCTTTAAATTATCAGTCAACAATTCTTCAAATTTTTTCAGCTTATTAACCCATCGATCAAGTATGGTATTGAAAAATGCAGGGTACTTAAGTATTTCATTACAAACTTCAGATGATTGCCAATCAAAATCCTCGCGTTGCTTCACGTATTCTACTAACTGTTTATAATCATCGTCATTTTTCAGGCTGAAAGCCCCTGGCTTTGTGATTTCTTTACTACTGATAATAAATCTGTCAATTATTTCCTCAAGTGCATCTGTAGAAACTGCAGATGCTAGATCCGGGAAGATATAACGGTTTGCATCTGAAAATTTTATAAAGTAAGACATTCTGGGAGTAAAAAAAGGATGTTGACCTCGTACTTGTATCAACTGGTTTCGTTCTGATAACTTCTCCCTTAAAGAACGTATAGATTCAATCTTTAGCCTCTCTTTTTTTACAGAAACATTCCTGTTTACAGCTCGTGACTTATTGGTACTTTCAGTTTTTGTAGTAGCATCGCTTGTGCCACTTTGTCTTGTATGAGTTATTGATTTATTCTCATTATGTGTGAACGTGCTACTTTTATTGCCACCTTGAGATCTGGAGTGGTTTTCTCCAGTAGTATAAGCTTCACTTGCTTGCTCATTCCATCCTTCATTATAATTGCGTGACTTATTATAGCTGACATTAAAGCCGTTTCCATGGTTATCATTAGTTCTTGAAGACCCGATAAGGTTTCGCTCGTAAGTACTGTTATAACTTCTGTTGCTTCCCTTCGATGACCCTATACTGGTGCCATGGCTATGGTTAAATCCTTTACTATGTGTAACAGCTTTACTACTGGAGGTTCCATCAGTATCTGTCCAGTTAAACCCTGAAGACTCTGCAATGGAATCTCCTGAGCCTTTCATATGGGCTACAGATTGAGAATTGGTAATTGTGTGTGTCCTTCCATGAGAAACAGATGATCCTTCTGTAATCGTTTCGCCGAAACTAACAGTTTTGATGTCAAAAAAATCTTCACTGATCAGCTTTGTGAAATACTCCAGCTCTTCCAGCTCATTAGATCTGAATAATTGTAACACTGAAGCATTTGCGATTATCATACGAGCTTTATGTTCACCATAAATTTCATTCAATTGGGCCAGATTTTGCACGAAGAGCCATAGGTTAATTCCTCTTCCCCTTAATGTAGCCATTCCTTTACTGATTACATCCAATTGACCAAAAGCCGGCAATTCGTCTAAAAGAAATAAGACACGGTCTTGTTGTTGTAAAGACGAAGTACTTTGCCCATGCTTTTTAAACACATCTTCCTGGGAAAAAATTGCACTTTCTATCATTAATCGGGTCCAAGAAGCGCAGTTTTCAATAAACTCTTCAGGGATTACCAGGTAAACTGTCATTTTACGTTTCCTGAAATCAGAGAAAGAGAATGTTGAGGGCTCAATAATATCCTTAAAAGCACGGTTCCCTACCCATGTCATTAATGTCTGTGCTTGTATCAACGCATTATCCGTGATCTTAGTGTTAGTTTTTCCTTCTGTAAGTGTCTTGATCAGGCTTTTTAATTGTCTGTCTTCAGCAGCTTCATTGTCATTATCAATTGTGTACAATATCTGTGCAAGAAAACCCTCCAGTTCTTGCGGTGAGTAATTTAGTATATCGAGTATTTCCAGTAAGGAATGCTTATAAGAAGGTAGATATCGAACACAATATGCTATTAATCCTATAAGCAAGTTCTTCGTAGCGTTATCCCAGATAGGCTCATTGCTCATCCGACCTGAAGGGTCGTACATTAATGCTCCTGCCAGTCTTTGAATTCGATCGTCAGATGTCAGGTCTCTGGCATTATTAGTTATCCTGTCTAAAGGATTATAGCTGTCTTTACCCCACTTGCCTCCAGTTAAATCATAGGGGTCAAGCACAACGACATGATGCCCTTGTAACCGCTTCATGTCTGCTGTTTTTGCAACAGTTTCACCACGAATGTCAATTACGAAAGAGGAGCCTTGATGGTCCAGCAGATTAGGTATAATGACACCAGTAGTTTTACCACCTCCAGTTGGTGACACCGTTAGCAAGTGTGCATCAGTGCTATATCGTAGTAATTCATTATTCAGCCTCCCTACAATATAGCCATCTGTGTTATTCAGTAAGGTTTCCAGTCCTGTCTGCGAAGAAGGCTGAAGTTCTAGGTGTTGATGATCAACCAGATTGTCAGAACTGGGAATAGGAGCTTGTGGAGTTAAATCTTCCATAGCAATCGGTTTATTTTTGAATAATAAATGCCTTGTTATTTAATATAAAAATAATAAGTTGAAAAACTTACTCATCATCTGGTATCCAGCCAAAGTTTTTTGCATCTCTTAAATAAAGCATATCCTGACCATATCGTTCTTCTATCTCTCGCTGATGCCTGTAATTAGGTAGCTGATCAAATCTTCTTTTAGTTTCTTCACGGGCGAAGAGGTAAAACCTGCGTGTATCATTCATCTTTCTGAATAATCGTTCATCTATTCTTTTACGTGCAAGGTCAAGTGTACCTTTTAGTAGTCCTTCTAAAACAGTATCACGTGATAAGCCACGCTTGTCTTCTAGTCGTGAAGCTATTTTCATTACTTCTAGCCAAACTTCAATGATCTCATCCTCATTTGGTTTTTTCATAACATCTGAAAACTTCGTATCTTTCATTTAAACCTCTTATTGTGAATGAGAAAAGGACCAATCAACAGTTTAACACAAGTGCAGAACTCGTAATAGAAAATCGTATAAGTAGCTATAAACTTTACGATAATGAGAGAAGTGATATTTGGGAAATTGTAGGTAATCGAGATAAACTAATCAGAGAGCAGAAAGACTATTTTAATGATAATAAAGAACGTTTAGTAAATCGGGAATATGATCAATTGAGAGGAGAACAAGCTCCTCCACAGGAGTTGAATTACGGACCCGCACAACCAAGGAATGCAATACTCAGAGGACGTGCTGAAATAAATGTTTTGAACACACAACATCAAGCACTTATGGAGATACAAAAAATATCCGATAAAAAAATCGATAGGATACTAGATAATGCCCGTGAGCAAGGCCGTGGCCCGCAATCTGAATTGAAACACGATTTTCAAAAGGCACATGATCATGATCGTGGATAATTAACGGTCTCTTTCCTGGTTTTTTGCTTGTATAGTGTTATTCGAACGTTTTGAGAGTAAATCTTTACCTCTTTCTATTTCATACTCTTTTCCACCGTCTCTGAACCCTGCCCTAAACGGAGTTTCTTCCTGCAAACCTTTCGCTACAGTCTCGAATAACAAAGGTTTATGTTGTTTGAATTCATAGCCGTAATTAAATCCTTTGATATACTCTTTTTCCTCCATACCTAAAATGTGTTTTGAGCATGGTTATCAAGATACTCGTCTATAGAGTTACGATCATAGACGATGATTTTCTTTTGAGGCTGTGAAAAGCGAACTTTTCCTTCATCACGTAACTTCTGTAATGTTGTTTTTGATTTAATATTAAGAAGCTGCATAGCCTCGTCCTGACCAACCCATTTTGAAGGCGTAGGTTGTTTTGTTGATTGGACGCGTTCAAGTACATCTTCTATCAATTGATAAAAGGCTTCATCGTGTAGGCAAATAACATTCACATGTCTAAAATATAAAATAATCTAAGAAGTAGTTGTAATACTAACTATATAACCAGGTCGTCCGGCAAGGTTTCAGTATGAATTATCTCAAAACCAAAGGATTGCCAAAACGGGACTGAATTTACAATGTTCGTATTTCTTGTATTCAGATAAACAGTATCATGGTCCTTGAACAGTTCAGAAAGCACAGAGGATACATACTTTTTTCCGAACCCTTTGCCAGTATATTCAGGAAATAATCCTGTTTTATACATCTCAACAACATCTTTGGTGTTTTTGAACAAGGATGATAAGTCCTGAACTTGTGCAACCTGACAAAAACCAACTACAACATCTTTACTTAAATATAACCAGAGTCGACTATTCCCTTTATTAAATACCTTTTTTAAGGTGTTTTCTTTTTCAGGTAATTGATATTCTTCGCGCAAGTACCAGTTTGAGGGTTCTCCAACGCGTTTCATTAATTTTTTAAAGTTTGTATAATCACATGGTTGTTCGATAATCATCCCTGTACCGGCAGGTATGAACTTTTCCTTATCTAGCTTTAAGTGAGTCTTTACAAAGCTCATTTAGTTTTATCCCATGTCAAGTCGAACATATAATGCAGTGTGTCTGCGATTTCCTTATGATTAGTTACGAATATCTTTAAGTTATCTTCAGAAAAAATGAAGAAGCCTATTGTGTCTCCGAATAGATATATCGTTTGCGGGCTAAATTTGCGACCTGGGATAGTTTTGTAAGTTGCGAATGCTGAAGCAATCTCTTGGCTTTGTTGTCCCGTAATAATGCGAAAGTTGATTTTGTCTTTTACTTTTTCCATTCTTGCTGCGTGTTTTTCATACCAGTCCTTTCCGAGCCATTTAATAAACTCACCTGTTGAACCATTTATTATTGATATTTTTCCTCCATAATTACTGGAGAACGCGTACACTTCATCCATAAATGCTCGGAAACCCTGTGTTCCATCTAAAAACCTCAATTCAACTTCAGGTTTACGTCTCACACCATCATGATCAGTAAATTCTATTCCTTTATGTTGATAAAACCTAAGTAGGGTATCGTAAGTCTTTTTGCCTAAGTTAGATCTGCCAGTTTCAAAAGATGAAATTCGTTGTCGAGGGATGCCAGTAGCATCTTCAACATCCTTCTGCTCAAGATCCAATAGTGTCCTGGCAGCTTTAAAAGCAAGTCTCGAAATATTCATTTTATACCATCACGTACATTTTTTATTACCTGATACACAATTTTGATGACTGAGTAAAGTTTTTTGTTGACACTGCATACGAACACATATTACTAGTGCATCATTAATATTTACTGAGTAACAATTGTGTGGGGCACAAATGAGTAAACAGCATAATCCTGCTTTGCAGGGACAAAATTTTATTAACTCAACATCAAAAGAGTTAAACGAAATTTCCTTTCATGAAATTGAGATCAAAGTTGAGCAGTTTCTTTGCGAAGCTATGGATGCCTGTAAGGATTACATTTCAAAAGAAATAAGAGATACATACTGCCATCATAACAAATTGTCTATTCTACCATCGCATATGATTGTTCCAATCAAGGCTAAGTCCGAAGAGTTATTCCACCGCCAATTCAAATCATTCAGTCTAAAAATTGAAAAGAATGAAAATTCACTGAATAAGGAAGGTCAGTCATGAGCTCTAACAATCCAACAACACTCGAAGCGATACAACGCGATCTCAATAAACTTAATGGCATTGGATATGGTGAAGACGACGTTAGGGCATTGCTTAAATATACCGGGATACAAATGACTAGCTATATTGCAGATATAATAGGCAGCAAATACCGTCAAAAACATACAAACATTTGGCATGTGCCGTCTTCTTTATTCTGGGACCCGCTTACACTAAAAGCCTATGATGAGCTACTTCCTATAGCTGAAGATTGGCTTAAAGAGATGAAGAAAGAGCGAGATGCCTTAAAAATTGAAATACTTAAGGCTTATTCTGATTAAATCCCCCGACCACTTTGTGGTAAACTATGGGCGCTCCTTATCCCACCTGTACCATCACAAAACTAGGAGCGCCCACTTTTTTACACTTTAAGATTTTGTATTTCTCTACATTTATCGAGGACCCATTTTAAAAGGGCGGGGTTTGCATTTTTTACATTCCCAGTCAACCAATTGCTGATCATATTTGATGATAGACCTTTTGGCTTATCCTTCGCTATTTTTAAGATCCGACCAGGTAACAAGCCGAATACCTTCTGGTATGTTTTAAGTGCTTTTAAGTCTTCATCTGAAATAGGCATTAAGTTATCATTACGCAAGTCTCTATATTTTGAATATGTGCGCGGTGATACTTCCCAATCACCTCTGCCTTTATAATTATGCTCTTCTTCAATCGGTGCAACATCAACAGCGGTAGGTAGCACCTGATAGCTCTTCAAAACAAAATCAAGATATTCAGGAAATGCCGTTTTTGTTCTTTTTAGCCGCCATAATCCGACAATATTTTTAGTTAACCCTTCCGGTATATCTTCTGCGTTGTTCAATAATTCACTAATCGGGGTACCTGTCCTTAATATTTCTGTGTTTAGCTGTTTCAAATAGAGTCCGGTGATTTTTACACGCGTGCTCTTTTTAGACATCCTCACCTTGTCAACCTCTTCAGCGTAACAATCAAAAATATAGTTGATATGGCTATCAAAAGCTTTGATAGCAGGCCCGTACATATCTAACCAGTTGAGTACATCTTTATGCGTCAGACCTTCAGGAATATCTGATCGACCTTTTAATAAAGCGGTTGGTGTTTTACCCGTGCGTTCTTGCTCTGCTTTTAGCCGCAAACGCATTTTTCTTGTTACAGGGATTAGTTTAGGTGATTGATAATAGTGCATATCACATCTTATCAAATGCCGATATAACGTTCCAATAAGAAAAGCTTACCCCTTCTAAACCCTCACTTTTTTGAGATAGATCACATTTTAAATGCTTTTGTCTAAAATGCTATAAGTCACTGATATAAAACATAAAATTTGAGCTAAATGCACTCGTTTTTTCATAAAAAATAAATTAACTGAGCGTAGAATATAAGAGCCTGGGCAAAGAACTCAGGATTAGAGAGAAATCAAATACGGTGGTAATGAGGTTATGTCTCAAGATAGTTTAACGGGTAAGTTCAATGCGACAAATGTGACGTTTGATAAAGAGCAAACGCCTGATGTCGAGAATAATATTAATCCGATGGAAAACATCTACGCGGTAGATGTTCCTGTTATGCCTACTCCAAGTCAAATTGCGGAAAACCCTAATTTAAAACAGTATATCGTACCAAATGTAGTGGTAGAGGATGTGCCTGTATATGAACCAAAAGAAGATAAAGATCGCCGCCCACTCACAGGTAATGAACGTCAACAACAGAAGTCAGAAGAGCTCGATCTTAATCAAGCTAAAAAGGAAGACGGGGCCTACAATGTTGGGCGTATCGTAACAGGACAAGATCAAAATGAAGTTGTTTCCCAAGCCCAAAAGGACAAGAAAGATCGTGAGTTCAATAACTTGCTACAGCGTTTAAAGGACCATCGTCTATGGATTATGGGTATCATGAATGATATTCAGGACGAGATTGATCAACTTACACAGGACATCGAAGACTGCGGTCGTGTGATTGAGGCCCTACAGGATTTTAAGGATGGTAAAATTGCTTTGGGCGATGATGGCTATCCGGCAAACGAACATGCTCGTAAAGCCATTAAAGAATGGGAAAAGAAAAATAACAAGAAATGGGACCCAAGCACCCAAGAAGGCATGGATGCTCTGGATACCATTATACTCAGCAAGACAAAGGATCGTAATGAGTTTATTAAACAACGCTCTGACAAGCAGACTGAATGGAATCAGTGGAATGATGAGTGGAATGCGACAGATGAAAAAATCGCTCAATTTTCTGATAGTAATTACGCAAATATTGTTGATACCAGTGATACAGAAAATTTTGCGGAGCGTATGGATAAGCTGCGTGAATTAGAAGAGCTAAAGCAGACGCAAGATACTCTCGATAATAATGAAGGTGCTACCACAGGTGTAGATACTGAGAACAGCTCGCTTACTACAGCAACGGATATATTTAATTCTGCACCGGGTATTAGCTAAAACCAAGCCTATTCGTTGGTTGCAACCGCTATATCATTCACATTATAGGTAGCTGGCGTAGTTGCAGATGTTGAGGCATTGGCAACAGGGTGTGTTTTGTACCCATATTTCTCATAGCCACGCTTGATATATACACCTAAAGCCTTTGTGTCATTGTAATTAACTTGATTTCCAAGGTGCCCTTTTGCAATACCATAGAGGCGCGTAGTTGAGCCAGGTGTTTTATCAGCCAGTATGAGCTTTATATCTTTTCGCCCTGCTTTGATGTTTTCAACGATGGCTTCTTTTATTTCTTTAAGAAATAAATCATTTTGCGCCTTGATGATGGCGTCATCTTTCCCTCTTGGGTCTAAGTATGCAAGGATAACCATGTCTCCCTGCATAGACATAGCCCCGGCACCATCTTCGATCTTTTTAATATCCGCACCTGAACCACGCATATCATGCCCTGAGATTTTTATTTCATCACCATCGGTGGTTTTCTTTGGTGCCGGATCGTCTATGCCACCATCTGCATAAACAGCAGCATCATCAAAATTCGTTGCAAATTCTGTGCGTGGACTCGCATCTGCGTCAGTACCCTTAAATGTAAGGGGTAAAGCCACAGCAGAGGCAAATAACATCACTCTGTTAAAGATACTCTTCACGCCAAAATCCTTTCTCAGCGCCGCCATTCTACCACTTTGGGTAGGTACACCACAACAATTAGATTCCATATTCTTAATATTTTAATGATTCCACGGACTCGCAGGTGAAACTTTATTATTAATAGCATTCATGCTATAAAACATTACTGTTCATCTTCTTTGAGGCGTTGCAGTAGCTTATGAACTGTACTCACATGCCATTTATGGCCTGTTGCTGTTCTTATCCGTCGTCTGTTCAGCTCTTTCTTTATTGCTCTAATAGTCGTAATCCCCTTTTGATCAAACTCAGCAATTACTGGTTTCAAAGACCTCGCAAACTCTATGGCTTTACGATGATTCTCTTTAGAAAGAACATATCTGCCATTATAGCCAAGCTCTGTCCCCCTGGCCTTTGCAGCTTTTAGTGCAGCTTTTGTCCGTGCGCTGATCTGGTCACGCTCATGTTCTGCAAAAGCTGCCATGATGTGAACAATCAGTTTATCTGCATGAGGGTTATCAACAGCCTTGAAATCAACTTTTGATTCAATGAGCCTTGATATAAAAGCGACGTTACGCCCAAGCCTGTCTAATTTGGCAATCAGCAATGTCGCTGTATTTGCCTTGCATGCATCTAGTGCCACCTGCAACACATGGCGTTTATCATTCTTGCCTGATTCAACTTCAACATACTCTTGGAATAGCTCATACCCGTTTGCATCCGCATAACGAACAACAGCCTCCTTTTGAGCGTCTAAACCTAACCGGCTTTGCCCCTGTCTTGCTGTAGATACCCGATAATATGCTATCGCTCTTTTCATTGTTCACCGTATTCATTGCGGTTATTACGCCTCGTTCAACAGTAAACGAGGGTTTATCTTTGAACATAACTAGGCGTGAAACCCTCGACTTTAGAGATGTTGTAGCGATAAATCCTATTGAAAATCAAGTTCTTTGAAAAGGCGTGCTGAGATGTCCGCACCGTATTTGTTGCGATCTTTGTTCATGGGTAAACCCTCCTTTGCACATGAACAAATATTATTCGTGAGCCGAATAACAAGAATAATCGGCTCATATTTGAGCCTTATGTTTTCATTGTAAAACAGATTGACGGTTTATAATTTTATAACTTAGGGTACTATTAGTACTCTTAACATGAATAATTTAAACATTTACTTTGCTGTGGTTTAAAATAAATGCTAATTTAGTACCATGAGTACCGAAAATGGATCAAAATTAAACAAGTTGTTGAGCATGCATCCACAGGGCACGGTTCTACTTTCGTCATTAATGGCGCAAAAAGGCTATAGTCTTAACCTTCAGAAAAGATACAGAAACAGTGGGTGGCTGAGTTCAATAGGGTCTGGAGCAATGATACGCACGGGTGATACCGTAGGGTATGAAGGGGCAATATATGCACTTCAGGAAGCTGGCTTAACTATACATCCAGGTGGTAGGACTGCTTTATCGATGTTAGGACAGTCACACTACCTCGAATTATCTAAGAAAAAAGCTATCCTATTTGGAAGTACTGGCGAAAACATACCAGCCTGGTTTAGAAAATATGACTGGGGTTTAAAAATAGAGCATTACAATTCCACATTCATACCTAGTGATCTAGGAATGACGACCAAACAATTAAGCACCTTTACGATCAAAATATCTGGTTCTGCACGTGCCTTGATGGAGTGTTTATATCTTACCCCTGAAAAACAAGACTTGGTGGAATGTTATGAATTTATGGAGGGACTGAATAATGTAAGGCCTAATATAGTTCAGCAGTTGCTTGAAAAATGCACATCCGTAAAGGTCAAAAGATTATTCCTGTATATGGCTGAAAAAGCAGACCACAAATGGATAGAATATATAGACTTAAACAAAATAGATTTAGGTAGTGGTAAGCGCAGTATTGTAAAGAACGGCACCTATAACCCCAAATATCGTATAACCATACCTAAAGAAATAGAACAGCGTGGAAGAACAGTATAAACAACAAGTAGCACTTTTACTCAAAGTCCTGCCCGAAGTCGGTAAAGAAAAAGGCTTTGCACTTCATGGCGGCACAGCCATAAATTTGTTTGTAAGAAATATGCCACGCCTTTCTGTAGACATTGATTTGACTTATGTCTGGATCGAAGAGCGTGAGACATCTCTAAATAAAATTGAAAGCCTACTACAAAACATTAAAGCCAATATTGAAGCGGTAGTTCCACATGTCCATGTCACTCACCAAAAAGAAGCAGCAAAGTTATTGATTGCAGCTCAGGGCGCGCAGATTAAGTTAGAAGTTAACCTTACAAACAGAGGGTTATGGGGAGAGCCAATGTCTCTTTTGCTTTGTGATAAGGCACAGGAAGAATTTGATGCCTTCTGTGCGATTACGACAGTGTCAAAAGGACAGTTATTTGGAGGGAAAATATGCGCTGGTCTGGATAGGCAGCATCCAAGAGATTTATTTGATATTAAGTACCTCCTAAAAAATGAGGGTTTCTCAGACGAAATAAAAGCAGGATTAATTCTCAGCTTACTTAGCAGTGACCGCCCGGTACATGAATTACTGCAACCAAACTTTCAAGATCAACGTACCGCAATGAACAACCAGTTTATGGGCATGACGAGCGAAAATTTTAGCTATGATGAATATGAAGAAGTAAGATTGAATCTGGTCAGTACAATTCTAGATGGTCTGACTGATAGCGATAAGGATTTTTTGCTCTCATTTAATAATCTGCAACCCAATTGGGATATATACAATTTTGAAAACTTCCCTTCAATTAGATGGAAAATGCAAAACTTAGAACGTCTAAAAGAAATGAATACTGAAAAGTTTGATAATCAACTTAAAACACTAAAAAAACTATTGTATGGCGAATGATAGAGCTATCTATTAACTCAAGAATAAATGCAGATCACTACAACGAATGAGCAGGAATATATAGAACAACTAGCAGCAAAGTTGTTTGATAAAAATAATCGCAGGAAGATTGCTTTTTCTAAGGAGTGGTTAGCGGAAATACCCTCGAAAGCTGGAGTGTATGTTTTTACAAGTGGTGAAGAGGTTGTTTACGTAGGTGAAACAGGAAATTTAAGAAAACGGATGAAAGATTTGTTCGATAGTCGCAATCACACCTTAAGAAGAACAGTAGGTGAGAGGTTTTATTCTCACGTAGAGGGGTTTTGTAAGGCCACTGTAAAAATAAAATTTCCAGCACACATAGAAGAACTGGTCAATGTTCACTTGTGCAAGAAATACAAAGTGTCCTTTCTAGAAGTATCTCTCGGGCGAAAAGAACTCGAAGAGTATATCGAGTCTCTAATAAAAGCAGATTTAAGATTAAACAAACGAGGGAAAAGAATATAATATATTTGCTACTCACTAATAACAGCCTCAAGAGCATCATCCGCATCTTTGTGAATGAAGTTAGATTGATAACCTATCGTGGTCGTAATTGATGTATGCCTGTAAAGCTTTTGCAGCATTTGTATAGGGATTTTATCTCCTGATAAATTGCCGAAAGTATGCCTGGCGATGTGCATTGTAAGTGGTTTTTTAATATCTGCATCTTTTGCAACTTTTTTAAGGTTTGTATTAAGCCGGTCAACGGCAGATGCAATCCGTTTCTCTAGTAAGTAGGTGTCCTTAAAGTCTTTAACATCTTGTAAATCGGGGAATACAAGATTATGTGGATTATCATCTTTGGGGTACTGTTTTAATATAGAAGCAGCTTGTGGTGGGATTTTGAGAGAGTCCACCTTATTGTTTTTGCCCATAGAATAGAATAACCGTTCGTTTTGAAAGTCAGACCATTTTAGTCTCAGTACATCAGAAACACGCATACCTGCAAAGTAGAAAGAAAACAGCCATATATTTCTAGCATGGTGCATATAACTATCGGCAGGAAGTGAGATGTTTTCAAGAGCTGTGACTTCCTCTCTGGTTAATCCAACCTTAACGGATTGTGGGAACTTAATCGTAATACCACCTTTCCCAAAAGGGTAGTATTTGAGATCAACGGCTTTGGCTTTAATGGCTTGATTGAAGATTGTTCTAATTACAACTAGGTGATTTACTGCTGTGCGTTCCGAAACTTTACGTTTGCCCACTAAGAAGGCTTTAAATTGTTTGAGCAGTTGGACGGTTATATCTTTTAATGCAATATCCTCATTATTAAGAAACTCCTTAAATCGTTCAATACGGGGCTTGTCAGCAGAGTGTCGGTTGAATTTTCCCTGCTCCTTAATGGTTTGGAGGTAAATATCAGCATACGTAAAAAATGAGCCTTTGTTTCCTGATTTGATAGACCGTTTGATAGCGCTTGATGATGTGTCATTTTCACCAGCTTCTAAATCAAGTAGAGTAGCGTTCGCTTCTGCGTATTTCTTGGCAATAATATTATTCAGTCTTATTGAGTTAGGATGCGATTTCTTTACACGGGCATTTTTCTCATCCCAGTCCTTTCTATCGATATAATGACCAACATAGACGTAGGATGGTTTTCTATCCTTGATAATGCGAAGGGTAATTGGGAACTTGCCCTCGCTATTTTTTTTGTTCCAAAGCAGTACTTTTATTGAAGCCATATGGCAAAATTAATGAATCTGGGTAAAACATAGGTAAAACATTTTGTGCTTTTATGTGGTTTAACATGGTGTGATAAAAAATATAAATGCAGTAAAATCAATGCTTTCAGCACATATTAATATGTATGAATACAATATTAGGAGGACTTAAAATCCTGTGGGCAGCAATGTCCGTGCGGGTTCAAGTCCCGCCTGGGGCACACAACATAAAGCCGACTCGAAAGAGTTGGCTTTTTTGTTTTTTAGTTACTTTTAATACAATTAGCCATTTCAAAGTTTTACTTATGACAATACTATTACCAATTAGGCTTTTTTCTACCTGTCTCTTGTGTTTGTTTTTTTCAATAGATGTTTTCGCTCAGAGTTCAACTTTGTATGTAGATTCTTCTGTTACAAATAGCGGCAATGGCACTACTTGGAGCAATGCAATTTCTGATTTAAGCGTGGCTCTTGAAAAAGCAATGAAAGACTCACTTATTGATAATATACATATAGCAAAAGGTACATATTATCCTAAAAAGCTACCATTTAAACAGAATGGTGTAAACACTATACCTGTTGAAATGACATCAACCCAGAATATTGATAGAACATTTCATATAAAAGCAGGCTTAAAAGTTTATGGTGGTTTCCCTTCTGGAGGTGGTACATATGATCCTGTAATAAACAAAACGATATTAGATGGTAGTAAAGCTAATGGCATACCATATGATACAGCAAGAACTATTATTTATATTGATAATACAGGTTATAACTTAGCTAATAATGATACCACTATAATTAATGGGTTTATAATTCAGAACGGCTATTCAAAACAATCTAACGGTAGTGGAATTTATCTTGGTGGCGGTGAAGGCGGAGGTATTTATTGCGCTCATCAAAATGTTATTGTACAAAACTGTAAGTTCTATAACAATTTCTCTACAAATGGCGGTGGTGGCATTGCATCAACTGGTAAAAATATACTTATTCTAAACAATGAGTTTTCAAAGTGTGGAAATGCAATAAGCGTTCGAAATGACACAGCGTACATTATTGATAATAAAATTTACAATAACGGTAGTGGTATAATTTCTAAAAAGAATAAAGTATATGTAAAGGGTAATTTTATTGAAGATCATCATTATGTAGGTATTTCTCTTATAGATATGCTTGATGATGCTTACATAGAAGAGAATACAATATCAAACTGTAAGAGTCGTGGGTTAGATGTTTACCATTGCCCAAGGTCATTCATACATGGGAATACTATTACAGATAACTGGACAACGAATCAAGGTGGAGGTATCAGGATAGTGAAAGGTAAGCACATTGTTTCTGATAATCTCATTCTAAGGGATTCTGCTAATAGAATTGGTGGTGGTGGATTATATTCAGAAGAAGCTGTGTTAACTATTACAGGCAATACTTTTTCAAATAATTTTGTAAATGACAAGGGTGGGGCAATTTATACTTATAATGACACGACTATAGTAAAAGGAAATATTATTACAGATAATCTAGCAGAAGACCATGGAGGGGTATACATAAGTGGATATTATGATACAATTGTCAACAATATAATTGCAAATAATACGGCTATTTCATCATCTGGAGGTGGGACATTTGTTTGTCAAGAGGCGAATATTGTTATGGGTAATGTTATATGCAATAACACTGCTGTTTTTATCGGTGGTATTTTAGTTGAATCCTATAATATGAGTGTTGTGTCTAATAACACATTTTACTCGAATGTTGCTACAACAAATTTAATAGATGTAAGCGGTGGTGCATTATTCTTGTCAAAAACCTATTCGTATAAATGTAGTAACAATATCTTTTGGAAGAACAAGATTGGTAATTCCGATACAGTAAGTGGGGCTGACTTTTACGTGTGGAATTCTTCTTCCCCATTGAGACTTACTAATACTGAGTTCAAGAATAATTTATTACAATTACCACCTACAAATTATACAAAGGGGCAAATAGGTTATTATGATTTAGGCTCAAATGCGGTAAATAATATTCATAACGTAGATCCACTGTTTGCAAATCCAATACTACCAATGGGTGTCGATGGCATATTCGCTACAATAGATGATGGTCTACAACTAAGTAATAATTCTCAATTACTGAATGCAGGAGACAGTACATTAATACTTAGTTCAATTATAGAGGATATTTCTGGTAGAAAGAGAGTGTTTGATAATAATATAGATATGGGAGCTTATGAACTAAGTTGTGAGCCTGCAAATATTTCTAATACATCTACTTTGTGTGATGGAATCAGCACATTACTTAAAGTTAATTCGATTAGTGTAGGGGCTAATGTAAGGTGGTATGCAGATAGTATTAGTACCACTATTTTGGATACAGGCTACGTTTACCAAACAGCTGTATTAAACACCACAGATACATTTTGGGTTTCTGTAAAAGGATGTTCAGACAGCACAAAGAGGCCAATAGTTGTTAATGTAGTTACTCCTCCTATTATTACTATAGATAATTTCACACTTAGCGTGCCAATGGATGCATCAAGTTACCAATGGGTAGAATGTAATCCATATAATATCATTTCTGGTGCAAATAACTCGAGTTATACAGTTACAAAAAATGGTGATTATACTGTAATAAAGGAAAAAAACGGATGTATTGATACAGCTACTTGTGTAACAATAACTGGGGTCAATGTCCAAGAAGTTGGCATCACTCAGATTACCAATATTCACCCCAACCCCACAAATGGCATCATTAATATTGTTACTCCTCCCGGTGTTAGCAGCTGCCGGTTACAGCTATCTGCTATAGATGGGCGGGTACTGTATACTGAGTTTTTAGGTGCAAATGCTACTTATCAAAGAGACTTTAGCACATATGCCAACGGTATATATGTAATTACCATTGAAACAGAGCAGGGTAGGTATACCCAAAAGTTTATTAAGCAGTAAAGTGTAATGGTTACTCCTTCTCCGCAAAATACCTCATCCTATAGGCGTTTATGGCAGTAGTGCCTAGCTTGTAGGTCAGTTTATGGTTCACATATGCACCTACTACGGCACCCACACCCGGTATCAGTTGCAGGAACTTGGCGAGGTCCAGATAATCGCGGTACTCCTGTTGAAAGCTTCGCCAGTCAAACTCATCTTTAGGTGGCAGGTTTTGGCTATAATGTTCCCAGTCGGCTATGGTCACAAACACCTCCCTGCGGTGCTCTGCTCCTGAAAATGCCAGTTGAAATACATGCAGTATGTACAGTCGCTCTTTATAGTCGCTTGTATCATACCCGTACAGCTGAGCAATGTCAAACATCATTTTTATCTTTAATGTCAACCATGCCGGGAAGTCTGCCAGCCCAAGTAGTATGCCTCCTGCACCTGTGATAGCACCTTCAGCAGCAGAAGTATTCTTATATACATTTATTTTATCCTTAACGCGTATCTCACGCATTTCCAGTGTAGCCTGTTGGTATGGTTTGCCTGATATGAATTTAGCGCCTGTCAGTACACCATTCACCATATTTTTAAATGCAGCTGTGATCACCTTATGTACTTTTTCGGGTATCATACTATTGATCTTTTTCTGCGTTTTTCGGGCATATCTACCTGCCCATGATGGTTTTCTCATCATAGCCCGCTGCCATTGGCTCATTTCATATTGCGCTATTCTTTCATATTCGTTCACAATAAGTGCTTTTGTTCGGTATTTGTAGTTCTATTGTATATTGAATTATATGCAATGTAACCAATTATCAGGCTGCTGTTTTCAGCATTCATAAAGTATTGCCAGTAAGCCTTTTGTCACAGTAGTAGCATATAAAAATCTGTCATTGAACTATGACAAAAAACTTTGCAATTTTTTAACAGGAATCTCTATCTTTGAAGCCATTGTTTTAAATCGTACACAATAATTTCTGACATGATAAGAAAAGTATTTTCATTACTAACCGTTGTGCTTTTGGGATCGGTAACAGCTTTTGGTCAGAGCAAGGTAGTAGAGCCTTGTATCACCACAGATGTTAACCAGTCAATGAAGGAGGATTTTCCTCAGATAGAGCAATACGAGGAGGAGTTGCGCCAGCACATTCAACACGCTATGAGCACGTTGGATATGAACAGAGTGGCTGCAAAAGGAACTTTTGGGCCTGATGATACACTTCATATACCAGTGGTAGTTCACATAATCCACGACTATGCAAGTAATAACTACAGGCCTGATAATGATGTATTCAGACTTATTGACGACATCAACGAGGTGTTCTTAAAGCAGAATGCTGACACCGTACAGGTGATCACGCCGTTTAAAAAATATATTGGTAATCCTAAGATCATGTTCCACCTGGCGCAGAAAGACCCTAAGGGTAATCCTACTACGGGTATTACACGCCGCCAGTCTTACCTGACCAATGGTGGTGACGATCAGGCTAAATTTGACCAGTGGGATCCGACCTCTTACCTGAATATCTGGATCATTCAGCGTATCGGTAGAGGTATCAGCACAGGTGTTATTGCTGCATATGCAACATTCCCTGCAAGTGCTGCTGCGTTCCCTTATACTGACGGTATCATTACCAGCTCAGGTAGTATCTTCAACGATAAGACCATCCCTCACGAGATAGGCCACTGCCTGAACTTATTCCACACTTGGGGTAATATTCAGTTCACTACAGCTTGTACCGGTGACGATGAAGTTGACGATACACCACCTACTACTGGCCACTATGCAAGCGGACAGCCTTGGGGAGCTTCTGCCAACGGTAGCTGTAACAATGTATCATTATATGATACTTCATGTACTAATCAGGTAAATACACTGGCTAAGATATTGTTAGACCCGGCATTAAATGTTAAGGTTGATAATACTACAGGGAAAGGCCTTAGTTATGTGCCAAGAACAAACTTAACTGTTGAGTCTGTTAAGATATATCCTTCAAAGATCGGTGAAGAATACACCATCGTTAACCAAAGGAAAACTGGCCCAACTACGTGGTCAACTGTAGCTACGACACCTGCTACTGAATCTCGTACTATAGGTAAAACCAGCTTAGGTAGCCTTACAACTACTACTAAAGATACTGCTGACGCGCTGAAGCGTAGCGGTGTTGAGTTTACGGTATCTCAGGATCTTATGCTGGATTCATTCAGGATATATCCTTCTACAATAGGTGATACTTTCAGAATAGTACTTCTGAAGTTCAACAACGATACACTGAGAGATTATGTAGGCATTACCAACACAACCTCAGGTCCTCAGGTAATACCATTCAATGCTTTTATACCGACACAAACATCTCCTTACAGGCTGCATGTTATCCGTAACCCGGGTTTAAGGGCTGATAGCTTCAGGAACAGTATACCATCTTATACTAAACAGATAGCTAATGCTATCAGCATTGTAAATGATAGTGATGTTGATACTACGTTCACTAGTGGTGCAGGTACAGATCCTGATTATGAAGGACGTTACAATTACCTGTACAACTGGAAAGTCAGGTATGGTTCACTTACCAATACTGATTCTGGTGCTCAGTACGTAACGCTTAACTTCCCGCTGGTAACCGTAAATGATACTTTCAGGGTGGTTGTTACGAAGAACCCTGGTCTTTATAATGATACAATAGGTACAGCACCTTATGTTAGGTCAGTGCCTTGTGTATTAGATATTATAAATGATACTGCAGGCAATAGGTATAACTTATTATATGAAATGCAGATCAGGTATGGTTATATAGTTAATTGTATCGATTACCCTGATACTGTAAATACTCAGAATATCATGGACTACTCAAGCTGTCCGAGGATGTTCACAGAACTACAGGTTGAGCGTATGCGTGCAGCTTTGTCTAGCAGTGTTGGTGGCAGAAGCAACCTTGTAAATGATAGCACTCACGTAAGAACAGGTATCCTGACAGGTATCGGTGGTACATACGGTGTTCGTAATGACCTGAAGCCTGTACCTGAATATTCTGTTGAGCCGGGATTGAATGCTCAGCGTTCATACTTCCTTTGTGCAGGTGAAAACTTCCTGTTGAAAGAACGTACATGGAGAGATACTGTTACTTCTGTAACATGGACTCTGTCAAACGGTGCTAATATCGAGAACTCAGGTAACTCAACATTCACTCAGCCGGTTTCTCAGGTTGTGGCTACACCTACAATAGGTGTCAGGTTCAGCGAGCCGGGTTGGGCAAATGTTACGCTTAGCGCAACAGGTAATAATACAGGTGATACTTCTGTTACTTATAATGATGCGTTGTACGTGGCTGATCCTAACTTTAAAGTGAACCCGCTTAACGGATTCCTGATGGAGTTTGACAACACACCATCTGATCCGGGTGCTGACCTTGGCAAGTGGCCGATGTTCAACTATTACAAGAACAATAACAAGTGGGAGCTTCACAGTAGCGCAGGTTTCTTCGGTGGTACTTGTATCAGGTATCGTGGTTATGATAACAGAACAGGTGTAGACCGTTTCAATGGTACTCCTAAAGGAGACGTTGACGACTTCTTTACTCCGGCGTTCGACCTTAGCGGTATGACACAAACTGAGTGCCGTCTGTCATTCATGTCTGCAGGTGCATTCCGTGTTGCTGACAGCAGGCTGTACAGAGATACATTAGAAATAAGCTACTCTGTGAACTGTGGTCAAAGCTGGATCAAGCTAAAAGATATTATGAAAGCTGAATTGGCTAACATGGGTGTAGTTGATGTAGCGTTTGAACCATTATGGCATGGCGACTGGGCATTACAGAGTATAGACATTCCTGTAAGTGCGCGTCAGGATCAGGTGTTCTTCCGTTTCCGCTTCAAGCCGGGTGTTGATGATATAAATGCTTCTGCTGGTCGTGTTTTACCGGGTACAGGTAACAACTTCTACATAGATCGTATCAACATCTCTCCTTGGAAGTTGGGTGTAAATACACTACTGGGTAATGATAAGAAGATAGCACTTGCTCCAAACCCGACCAACAAGGGTACGCAGATCGTTATCAACATCAACTCTCGTGAAACTGCTCAGGTTGTTGTAACAGACGTTACAGGTAAGGTAGTGTATACTACTCAACAGCAGTTGAACGGTTCTGTATCTACTATTGAAATACCTGAATCTGCTGTTGCAGTGAAAGGTGTATATATGGTACGTGTACAGGCAGGTACAGAAAGCTTTACAGAGAAGCTGGTATCTTACTAATCAGTATTTAGTTTCAATACATAACAATAAAGCCTCCTATACGGAGGCTTTGTTGTTTATAGTGCTTTTGTGTATCAATGAATATCTTTTGTGTAGTTCATTTCGCCCGCTTTAATAGCTACTTTAAGAAAGTTTTCCCTTGGTGGTATAGGACATGAGTAGCCGTCTGCAAAGGCACACCAGGGGTTGTAACATTTATTAAAGTCCAGAACAACCTCGTTACCATGAAGGTCTTTTGTTGAAATGTCAAGATACCTGCCGCCGCCATAAGTATCAAAACCTGTTGTTGCATCAGTAAAAGGTATGAACAGGTGGTCGCTATACTCTTTCATTTGCCTCAACTTTACGCTTTGGTAAATGTGAAGTGTGACCGTTGTGTCATTGATCGTGAATGTAGCTGTTCCGTATTGCTGATACTCTTTAGTCTTGCCACTTACAGTAGGTATGTTGAAGGGTAGTGTATTTGGTGTGCGTTCAAACCGTGCAGTTACTTTATATGCCTCATCTGGCTCGTAAAACCTTAAGTAGCCCGTATCAGCAGCAGTTAGTGGTGCTCTCTCATCTGTCAGGAACCCTTGTTTGTAAGCCATCCTGTGTTCATTGATAGCTGCATCATAGTTCTTAGCTTGTCCGCATGCTGATAAACATGCCAGGGCATATATCAGGTATCTCTTTTTCATACTACAATATTAAAAAAGCCTGTTGTTAAACAGGCTTCGTAATTTATTGATCATTTTTTTCAGGCCGCATTTGCGGGAAGAACAGCACATCCTGTATGGATACCTGCCCTGTCAGCATCATGGCCAGCCTGTCTATACCAAAGCCGATGCCTGCTGTAGGTGGCATGCCATATTCCAATGCTCTTAAGAAGTCGTAATCGATATACATAGCCTCATCATCACCACGCTCCATAAGCTTCACCTGCTCTTCAAAACGTTCCCTTTGGTCAACAGGGTCGTTCAACTCAGTATAAGCATTAGCGATCTCTTTACCGTTTATCAGTAGCTCAAAACGTTCTACTACACCAGCTTTGTCCCTGTGCTTTTTAGTAAGCGGGCTCATCTCGATCGGGTAGTCGATGATAAAGGTAGGCTGCACATAGTGATGCTCACATTTCTCACCGAATATCTCATCTATCAGCTTGCCTCTACCCATACTCGGGTCGATATCTATTTTCAGTTCTTTACAGACCTCTCTGAGTTTTTCCTCATCCATTTCACTGATGTCAAAGCCTGTATGTTCTTTAATAGCATCGTACATGCTTACACGGGCATATGGTGCTTTAAAGTCGATCTCTTTACCACTAATAGTTATTTTGGTGCTGTTATTTGTAGCCATAGCCACTTGCTCCAGCATTTGTTCGGTGGTGTTCATCATCCACTCATAGTCTTTGTAGGCTACGTAAAACTCTAACACTGTAAACTCAGGGTTATGCGTACGGTCCATACCTTCATTCCTGAAGTTTCTGCTGAACTCATACACCCAGTCAAAACCGCCAACAATAAGCCTTTTCAGGTATAGTTCATTCGCAATGCGCAGGTACAATGGTATGTCCAACGCATTATGATGTGTAGTAAAAGGACGGGCCAAAGCACCACCCGGTATGCTTTGCAGAACAGGGGTATCTACCTCTAATGCTCCGCGCTCATTCAGGAAATTACGTATCGCATTCTTCATGCGGGTTATCTTCTCGAACGTAGTTTTTACACCCGGGTTCACGATCAGGTCAGCATAACGCTGGCGATACTTGAACTCAAGATTAGTAACAGCATCAAACACCTCCCCACCTCTTTCTTTTACGATCGGAAGCGGGCGCAGTGATTTTGATAATAAGGTGTATTCTTCTATATGAATAGAAGTTTCTCCGGTTTGCGTTTTGAATACATGGCCTTTTACACCAATAATATCACCTATATCCAACAGCTTTTTCCAAACGGTATTGTATAATGTCTTATCCTCATCGGGGCACACATCATCCCTGCGAATGTATACCTGTATACGGTCTGTACTGTCTTGCAATACAGCAAAGCTAGCCTTACCCATGATGCGAACACTCATGATCCTGCCAGCAAGAGACACAGACTTATACTCTTCCGCATTCTCTTCACTAAACTTTTCGTTGATCTCTTTAGCTGTATGAGTAACATCGTAAAGTGGTGCAGGGTAGGGGTTAATACCTAACTGCTCCAGCTCTTTCAGCTTATCTCTTCTTATTACTTCCTGTTCGCTTAGTGTGGTTTGCATTTACTTAATAATGATATGTTCTGAAAAAATGTCTGCAAAAATAACAAGTAAAACTGCTACTACCTAAAGTATATTGGTATAGCTTATAAAGTGATCTTATAGAGTGTGCCGTTATCTCCTACAGCCAGCAGCGAACCATCAGGTGCGAGGGTTATATCTCTAAGGGCATTATCTGTAAAGCTGTCAAACTCTTTCCATGTGTCTCCGCCGTCTGTAGTGCCTATCAACAGGCCTTTTTCACCACATGCCCAGCCAGTCTTTTCATCTTTAAAATAGATGTTCAGCAGGTTGTATTTCTTCTTAAGCAGGTTATTTCCGTTCCTGAGTTTATCCCAACTGGCACCCCCATTCCTTGTCCTGAATATAGACCCGCCATATCCGCAAGTCCATACATTGTTCACATCTAAGCAGTGTATACCGGTGAAGTTATCATTCTTCACATCTTGATAGACCCAGTCTGAACCGCCGTTGGTTGTTTTCATAATTACACCATATCCTGCTACATAACCGTTCTTATTGTCTTTTAGCATGTATATATCGTTCATGCCGAAATTAAAGTATGTAGTATCCAGTATCCTTGCAGTAGTATCGATCCTTACAATATTACTTGAGTTTTGTGCCTCTGTAGATACCAGCATAATAACATCATCGGTAGCGCAAGCCATGCTGAGGTAGAACCACCAGTAAGGTATTTGTTTGAATGCCCAGCTGTTACCCTTGTCTTTTGATATAAGCAGCTTTCCGTCAAATCCTGAGATATAAATATTACCCCCGCTGGAAATGTCCATACCATACAATCCCTTGCCTGCCTCAGGGAATGTTTTGATGTGCCAATTATTTCCGCCATCGTCAGATTGTAATATTTCAGCAGTTTCAAACCTATGCCCGCCGCAAGCAAAACAGGTATTCTCTATGCACATCACACGGTTCAGTCTGGCATCTGTGTAACTGCTTATTTGCTGTACCTGTTCCACATTTATCTTTTCTTTTCTGCATGATATTGCAATAAGAGAGAAGCACGCAAATAGTATATAGTAGTTTAAGTTCTTCATTTTTACAGTTAGTTAAGGCTATATATCCTTAAGTTTTTCTCTTCAAATACTTTTTCTTTCAGATGTGCTATAATAGATGGGTTATTGTCTATAGTGCCATCTGTCAGCAAAAATCTTGCTCCCTTGCTAATATAAAACTTTACATCCTCGCTTGTGAGATTATTATGTCTGTATACCCATCCTTTTCTATCAATATAATATAGCATAACATATGGTGATACGTCATTACCGACTATGCAATATGCATTTTCAGGTATTAAAGATCGTATTTCATCTTTATGATCGTAGAGGACAACATTAAAACCGGGGTTAGAACTATGCCAACGCCCGTTTATTCTGATTGCAGCTAATACAGGTAAACTTAACAAGGATGCAACAGCCAATATTCGTAGCGACCTATAGTTGCTTTTTACAAGCTGAGTAGCTCCGTAAGCAACAGCTATAAATAGCAGCGGCAGAAAAGGTAACAGGTAGTAATCATGAACCAGTGATATCATATTCACCTCATAGAAGTAGTAAAGTAAAACAGCGATTAATATCGCCAGTAGCGAATTGAAGTATTTGTGTCTGTAAGACTTATTTCTGAACAGAAAATAGATACCTGTTACAAAGAATAGAACAGAACCATAGTTCAGAAGCATTTCGGGTAGTGTAGAAGTGAGTGTGCCTGAAAGGATAGCTATAATATCATATGAGCGATATGTGGTGCTTTCTGTTATTCCTTTCAATACGCCATTATCTCCCCATGTAGGTATTACAGAGACATACCATGCTATTGCAGGTATAACTAACAGGAGATATACTACTGCTGGTGCGTAAGCGCTTTTTGGGTTGATTTTCACTCTTTGAATAAAGTGAGCTATAGCTACGGCACCAAATACAACATAAGGCAGTTTAGATAGTGTAGCCAGTAATAAGAATAGCCCGCTTATGCTAATCGCTTTGGTCTTGTTCGTCTCAGAATATCGCAGATAGTAGTACAAGCTCCACAAAGCTGCGCAAAGCGATAAGTTATCGGGTAATGGGTTGACAGAATAGTAATAAAACAAGGGTGAGAAGCATAGTGCCCATGCTGCTATTAATGCAGTGGTATTGTTGTTAAAGAGTTTTTTGCAGATGTGAAAAATAGCTGCTATTGACCCAAAACTGATAAGCAAGGTTAGGATCCTACTGATAATTATATGGTCTCCGAAAATTTTATAGAACAATGCGAATACCCATTGCATTATCGGGAACTCCATTCTGAAGATACGGTCAGTATGAGCTGGTGCATTAACTCTTGGGTTCAGTATGTTCAGGTCTTCGTCAACGAAGTTATTTATGACAGTTTGAGTATTAGTTTGTCGCCATACATGAGCACCTACAAGGTCAAGATCAAGTACATGCCAGTGCATGATGAGGCTTAATGCCATTATACCTGATAAAAGAAGTGTATGGTTTTTTGATTTTTGATTTAACAAATGCCTCTTTCCTTTTGTGTGCAATATATACTTACAAACATTACTTTATATAATGAACAAATCCTTATTTGTTAGAATGTGCTGAGGAAGTTTGATAGTTATGTAATATTTGTTTTACTTTGTGTAAAATATTCTTTACATAATGTAAATTTAAATTGTCATGAGTTCAATCTTTTTGTTCCCAAATAAATTTAGAATAGTTGGATTTATTTTATTTCCGATAGCTATTACGATAATGGTACTTGTATTTGGTTATGAATATTACTTTCCCTTCTTGTCATACCCTGAAGCTGAAGCAAAATCAATACTGGATTTCAGGAACAATAATCTGACTGATGAACTTGGAGTTATTTTGACTATCATCAGTTTGTTGCTTATTGCATTTACGAAAGAAAAGTACGAAGATGAATATGTGAACTGGGTACGACTAAAAGCATTGCAAATAAGTGTTTATATCAATTATATAGTACTGATAGTGTCTACATTATTAGTATATGGAACCAGCTATCTGAATATACTTTACGCTAACCTGTTTACAATACTTATTATTTTCATTTCTGTTTATTATTACAATGTGCACATTAAAGGGCATGTGACAAAGGAGAGGGCATGAAAAACAGCATTAAAGTAGAAAGAGCAAAAAAGAATATTACACAGGCACAGTTAGCTGAGGCTATAAAAGTGTCCCGGCAAACTATCAATGCAATGGAAGCAGGTAAATACATTCCATCAACATTACTAGCAATAAAAATTGCCCGTTATTTCGATGCGAAGGTAGAAGAGCTATTCTTTCCCGAAGAAGAAGAGCTTAGATAGTTATTTCAATTCAAGCAGTGCTACATTTTCTATATGATGCGTATGTGGGAACATATCGACAGGTTGCAGTTTAATGATCTTATAAGCTTCGTCCAGTAATTGCAGGTCTCTTGCCTGCGTGGCAGGGTTACAGCTTACATATACTATTCTGGGGGCGCTCATTTTCAATAACTGCTCTACCAATTTAGGGTGCATGCCTGCTCTTGGCGGATCTGTTATGATTACATCAGGCTTTCCATGTTCTTCGAAGAATTCATCAGTACATATGTCTGCAACATCTCCTGCATAGAAATGACAATGGTCTATATTATTGATAGCAGCATTTTTCTTTGCATCCTCAATTGCTTCTTCTATCACTTCAATACCAATGATCTTGCCGGCTTGCTTTGAACAGAATATACCTATACTACCTGTGCCACAATAGAGGTCGTACAGTACTTCATTACCTGTTAGCCCGGCAAAATCACGCGTTATTTTATATAGTGTCTCTGCTTGATAAGTATTGGTCTGGAAGAATGATTTTGGAGAGATAAGGAACCTGAAATCCTCAAGCGTTTCTTCAATATATCCTTTCCCTTTGTATAAGTGCACATCCAGATCATTAATACTATCGTTCCATTTGGGGTTGATAGTGTAGTGTAACGAGGTGATGTTAGGTACATGTTGTAGTATATGCTCCAGCATTTCAACCCTGTTCTTCTCATCCTCGTTATTCAATATGAGGTTCACAAGCGTCTCTCCTGTTCTCGCTACACGTATAATGATATTTCTCAACCATCCTGTATGCGCTTTGTGATCGTAGTATGTAAAACCTCTCTGAGTGGTATAGTCTTTTAAAACTTTTAGTAGTGTGTTGGTAGGTTCGTCTTGCAAGTAACATTGGTTGATCGGTACTACCTTATCAAAAAAGCCCGGTGCATGAAAACCTAATGCCTGCTCTTGTGGTAGTTCTTGCCCTTCAGCAGCTGCCAGCTCTTCATAGGTTCTGTATTTATGAGCACAGAAGGTGAACTCAAGTTTGTTACGGTAAAATTGCTGAACAGGACTACCGGCTATAGTTTGTATTTCAGGCAGCTCAACATGTCCGATCCTTTTCAACTGGTCTTCTACTTGTTGTTGTTTATATGCCAGTTGTTGTTCGTATGGTAGCATCTGCCATTTACATCCTCCACATACCCCGAAGTGTTCACAAAAAGCTTCTATTCGTTGTGCAGACCCTTCTATCAGGTCTGTTACTTTCCCCTCAGCATAACTCTTCTTATTTCGAGTTACTTTAACATTTACCTTATCGCCCGGTATTGCATTAGCTACAAACAACACTCTTCCATCTTCAAGATGCGCTATACTCTTACCTTCTGCCGCGTAAGACTCTATCTCGATATTCTCCAGAAATGGCTTCTTCCTTCTTCCCAAAACCTGTTAGAATTAAGTTAAACAACGGCAAAGCTACAACGCATTATCTACTATGCACCGTCTTTATCTCTTAAATTTGCTGACATATAGCGAAAGATATTTAATATAATTAAACCTCATTATTTAATTACTACCTTCACGGGCTATATATGATGAAACATTTACTGACGTACTTCTTACTACTTGCAGCACTCATTAATACAGCAAAAGCTGATGATGGTTATACTATCAATATAGAATTTACAGACGCTGCTAACAAGGGCTTTTTCCTGGCACATTATTACGGCAAACCATTACCCACTATTTATAAGGTAGACTCTGCCGTGCTGGACTCAAAAGGCAAAGCAACACTCAAAACGGACATGAAGATCATTGGTGGTTTATATCTGCTGGTAATGAGCGACAACAGCAGCTATTTTGAGTTCTTACTGGACAATGGGCAAACATTGAATATAGTAGCAACAGAAAAAGAACTGCCGACCGGTGTTAAGTTCAAGAATGATGAAGAGAACAACCGGTTCGTTGAATATGTGGGCTATCTGGATAAAGTGGGCAGAAGACATCAGGAGTTACTAAAAGAATATGAGAGTGCTACTACTAAAGCAGACTCTAACAGAATAAGGAGTGAGGCAGAGCAGTTGGGCAAGGATGTATCTGAATTCAGGTTGAGTTATATAAAGAACCACAAAGGCAGTATGCTTAGTAATATTTTCAGTGCGCTTGAACCACCTAAAGTACCTGAGGGTTTAAATGACAAGCAAAAAGAATTTGAATACTATAAAGCACACTATTGGGATGGAATAGACTTTAGCGATGAAAGGTTGGTATACACACCACTACTTGACAGTAAGATGGAAGAATACTTTAAAAACCTCGTTCAGCCAATTCCCGATACTTTTAACATGGAAGCCGATTCACTGCTGGCAAAAGCAAGAGCATCTGACGAGATATTTAAGTTCATGATGCACTGGCTAACTCAATATGTACAGAATAGTGAAGTAATGGGTATGGATGCAGTATTTGTACACCTTGTTGAGAACTATCATATGAAAGGCGATGCCTTCTGGTTGAGTAACACCAGCCTTCAGAAATATATAGAACGTGCCAGGAGTATAGCACCCAATGTGATCGGTAATATAGCCCCTGAGTTCAAAATGACAGGTATTGACGGTAAGGACCGCTCTTTATCTGATTTTAAATCGAAATATACGCTGCTCATATTCTGGTCGCCGGATTGTGGACATTGTCGCGAAGAGATACCACGTATTGACTCTGTATACAAAGCTGAAGGGTTAAAGAAAAAAGGAGTTGAAGTTGTGGCCTTCAATATTGATAAAGAGATGGACAAGTGGAAGGAGATAATTAAGGATAAGAAACTTGATGACTGGGTGCATGTACACGATCCGGAAGGAAAATCAAAATACCGTTCCTTATATGATGTTTATGGTACACCAAGTATATATCTGCTGGATGACAGGAAAATAATAAGAGGCAAGAAACTCGACCATACCAACATTACCCAGGTAATAGAGATCACCGAAAAGAAAAAATCTAACTAACAGAAATACTAATAAACAGGATATGCGCAAGCTGATTTTAGTACTGGCTTTATTGTCTACAGCAGCAATAACAGCCGATGCAGCACCTAAGTCGGGCAAAGACGGGTTCAAGATAAAAGTGAAATTTACTGATGTAACAGATAGCCTTATCTATCTGGTGCATTATTATGGTAAGCCATTACCAACCATTTACAAAACAGACTCAACACATCTTGATAAAAATGGTGAGGCTGTCTTTACAAAAGATACTGCCATACTTGGAGGTATCTATATGGTATTGATGGGTAACAAGTCCAGCTATTTTGAGTTTTTGTTGAATAACGGAGACGAACTGAATATCACCGCAGAACAAGCCAAGATACCTATGGGTATTAAGTTTAAGAATTCTCCTGAGAATGACCGGTTTATATCATATGTCAACTACCTTATAGAATATAGCTCAAAGCAAGGAGAGTTACGAGAGCAGCTTGAAAGCGCTGAAACAGCTAAAGATACTGCCAGTATTAGTGATAGCTTCTCTAAACTATCAAAAGATCTGAAGAAGTACAGGAATGATTACATAAATAAACACCCGAATACATTATTGGCAAACATCTTTAAGGCTTTAGAAACGCCTGATGTTCCTGAAGGTCCGCATTATCTTGAAGACGGTAAAACTATCGACAGTAATTTTGATTACAATTACTATAAAGGACATTATTGGGACCGGTTTGCTTTTGAAGACGATAGACTGATACATACACCTATTTACGACGGCAGGTTAGATGAATATTTCAACAAGCTGGTATTGCCTATAACGGATACTGTTAAGGCAGAAGCCGATATGATATTGAAAATGGCAGCCAGAGGTTCAAAAACCAGCGAGATATTTAAGTATACGCTATGGTGGTTGACTCGCTACTCTGAAACCAGTAAAGTAATGGGTATGGATGAGGTATTTGTATATCTTGTTGAGAATTATTACATGAAAGGTGATGCCTATTGGCTGAAGCCAGACGATCTTGCTAAATATATTGAACGTGCACACAAGATAGCACCTAATGTCATCGGTAATATAGCCCCGGAGCTGAAAATGCAAACCATTGATGGCAAAGAAAAATCATTACACAGTGTAGATGCTAAATATACCTTGCTTATATTCTGGTCGCCTGAATGTGGACACTGCCTGAAAGAAATGCCAAGAGTAGACTCAGTATATAAAGCTGTATTGAAGAAAAAAGGAGTGAAGATATACGGGGTAAGGACAGAAGGTGAAGTTGATAAGTGGAAAGAAGTGATAGAAGAAAAAGGCCTTGAAGACTGGATACACGTGCATGACCCTGAAAGAAAAACAAGATTCCGTGCTGATTACGACATATATAGTACGCCTGTGCTATATTTGCTGGACGAAAAAAAGATCATTGTCGGGAAACGTATGGACCACAGCACTATTACTGAGGTGCTGGAGTTCGTAGAAAGACAGAAAAAGAAAGAATCAGAGAAAAATAAATAATCATACAAACCGATATACCAATGCGAAAGTTGACCTTAGTTTGTGCTTTACTGATCATTTTAGCAACGAAATCTTACTCACAAACACTGTTTCATTATGGCAATAACCCTGTAGACAAGAAAGAATTTCTCAGGGTATACGAAAAGAACGCCATCAACCAGAAGCCTGATTATAGTAAACAGGCACTGGAAGAATACCTTGATCTTTATTCGCTTTTCCGTATGAAGGTAACAGAGGCTGAAAAGATGAGCCTTGACACTATGACTTCAATCCAATATGAGTTGGCTAATTACCGTAAGCAACTGGTGAAAAACTATCTTACTGATGAGCAGGTGCAGAATAAACTTATCAGGGAAGCTTACGACAGGATGAAGGAGAATGTTAAAGTAGCTCATATAATGACCTTGTCTTCTCCTATGTCGCCGGCTGAAGATACGGTTGAACCATACAGGATCATTGATAGTGTATATAAAGCTATAGCAAATAAAGGAGCCTCTTTTGAAGATCTGGCTAAGAAATACTCTGCTGATAAACAAACAGCACCAAACGGTGGTAACCTTGGGTACATAACTGCATTGCAAACCGTATATCCATTCGAGAATGCGGCTTATAACACTCCTGTTGGAAAAGTGTCCAAGCCATTCCGCAGCCCATATGGATACCATATAGTGAAAGTATTGGATAGAAGAAAAGCTATCGGAGAAATAAAAGTAGCTCAGATACTGATCCATATTAAAAAGTCTGAAGGTGATAATGCAGAGAAAGATGCCAGTGAAGAAGCTATGGAGGTGTATAACAAACTGAAAGCAGGTGCTGACTTTAAAAAACTGGTACAAGAGCACTCAGACGATACGTATTCTAAAAACAATGACGGCGAGCTACAGCCTTTCGGTGTTGGACAAATGGTGGGCGATTTTGAAAAAGCAGCATTCGCATTGAATAAGCCGGGTGATTTTTCTAAGCCTGTAAAAACTGATTATGGTTATCATATCATTAAGCTGATTGAGAAATATCCGTTGCCGGATTATGATAGCATGAAGCCTATTTTAAAAGCGAGAATTGAAAAAGACTCGCGTGCGCAAGTTGCCAGAGATATTTTCTATCAGGGAGTAAAAGACAAAAACAACTTCAAAGATTATCCGGAAAGTATGAAAGAGATGGAGCAGTGGTTTAAAGACATTCCTGCTGAAGGTGAGAAAGCAAATACTTTTACTGCAGAGGATTATAAAGGATCTGATAAACCTTTGTTTAGTGTTAATGGCACTGCTTATACTCAATCAGATATGGTTACCTACTCCTATGATGTTACAAGAGGCCGCCTGATGGGACCAAGACAGGTTGTGTTCAGAAATCTCTATGACAACTATCTCATTACAGTGTTAAATGATATAGTAGAGCAAAACCTGATAGATGAAAATCCTGACTTCAAGCATTTGATGGAAGAATACAGAGCAGGTATCATGTTGTTTGAATTGATGGACAGAAATGTTTGGGGCAAAGCATCAAAAGACTCTACAGGTCTTGAGCAGTTTCATAGTACAAGAAAAGATAAATATCAATGGAATCCGGGTTTCAAAGGTGCTGTTTATACCGTTAAAAATGAGGATGTATTGAAAAAAGCTTTGAAGATAATTGGTAAAAAAGATGTTACTGATGAAGATATTGCCAAGAAGCTGAATACTGAAGATATGCCTGATGCTGTAAGTATTGAACACGGGTACTATGAGTTCAATAAGGTTGATAAATTCTCTAAAGCTCAGATAACAGAAGGTAAAGTATCTGAAAGTAAGAAGAATGAAGATGGTACGTATTCAGTTGTTTTTGCTGAAAAGGTATATAACGAGAAACACCCTAAAACACTGGATGAAGCAAGAGGGTACGTTATTGCAGATTATCAGGATCATCTGGAGAAAAAGTGGAACAAAGAACTACGTGATAAATACCCTGTGAAGGTTGATGATGAAGTGTTCAACTCAATGGTGAAATAATAAGTTAGTAGATTAGTTTAATAGCCCTCATAGCTACGCTATGGGGGCTATTTGTTTTATCTTAGTTGTATAATACACTAATATGAAAATATCCTTTCATGGTGCAGCCAGAACGGTAACCGGTTCTAAGCATCTTATTCATATAAATAACCCGCAGAAGAAGATATTACTCGATTGCGGTATGTTTCAGGGTATGGGTAAGGAGACCATTAAACTCAATCAGGAGTGGGGGTTCGAGCCCGTAGAAGTGGATCATGTCATTATATCACATGCACATATTGACCATATTGGTTTGCTGCCAAAACTGGTAAAGGATGGTTTCAAAGGCAATATATATTGTACAGAGTCTTCTTACAACCTGATACAGTTATTGTTGGTTGATTCTGCATATATACAGGCTGCAGATGTGAGACACATTAATAAAATACGTGACAGACAGGGTAGGGAACATGTAGAAGCTTTATACGATGAAAATGATGTAAAGCAGGTGTTTTCAAAACTGGTTACGGTAGACTATAATGAGAAATACTTGATAGAGGACGGTGTTGAGTTGCTGTATACAGACTGTGGACATATACTTGGAAGTGCAGCAGTCAACCTGAAACTACGAGAAGGAGACAAGGATTACAATCTTACATTCAGTGGAGACATCGGGCGTTATCGTGATGTGTTATTGCGCTCACCGGATAGGTTCCCGCAGGCCGATTTTATTATTATGGAATCTACCTATGGAGATAAACTACACGATCTGGTTGCTCCTGCCGCTGATGACCTGCTGCATTATATTGAAGAGACCTGCCTCAAGAAAAAAGGTAAGCTTATTATTCCGGCATTTAGTTTAGGCCGTACACAAGAGTTGTTATACATGCTTAATATGTTGGAGCTGGAGAACCGTTTGCCCAACCTTAAATATTATGTAGATAGCCCGTTGTCTATCAAGATCACAAATGCTATTAAGCAACACCCTGAATGTTTTAATACTCATGTGCAGCAATTACTGGAAAGAGATAGTGATGTGTTCTTGTTCAAAGGATTGGAGTTTATTGAAGAAGTAAGTGACTCAAAAAGACTAAACAGTAGTAAAGAACCATGTGTCATTATCTCAGCATCAGGTATGGCGGAGGCAGGCAGGGTGAAACATCATATTGCTAATAATATCGGCAATGCTAATAACACTATCCTTATGGTAGGGTATTGTGAACCCAACTCACTTGGAGGGAGGTTGAAGCGAGCACCTGAACATGTTAATGTTTTCGGAGTGCATTATACAGTTAAGGCAGATATAGGCATCATAGACAGTATGAGTGCTCATGCCGATTATGAAGATATGTCTCAATGGTTATCATGTCAGAATCCTAAGGATGTGAGAAAGCTATTTTTAGTACACGGAGAGTACGAAGTGCAGGTGAAATTCAGAAACAGGCTGCTAAGAAAAGGTTTCCATGATATACACATTCCTGACCGTCATCAGGAGATAGGGTTGGGCGTTTAAGGGTGTAATATATTCTGGTCTTCCAGTCTTTTCAGGTTCAGGTCTGCTACTTTAGAAACTATAATAGGGTATTTTTCAACTGTTACATCAGAGGGGTCCAGCCCAAAGCTCCTTGCTTCAGAAAGACTGTTCTTTTTAAGTATAAAATAGCCCCGCATAACCAGTCGTTCCCATAGTGGCAGATCGTTATCATGAGACAAGAACTTTTCTATTACGATGAATTTAAAGTCGCCAACAATATTATTCCTGTTCAATGATTCATATCGGCTAAGCACATTCACTTCTTTATTATTTACCATATCCTCAACCACCTTTCTGAACATCATCTGTATTCTGTGTTCTACTCTGAAACCTAAGCGGAACTCTACCCTGATGATCTCATTCGGAATAATGGTTTGTACAACGTACTCTGTAGTATAAGGGTCGTCTAATACATCAACATGCACGAACCAATATATGTCAGCGCGTTTAGGCTTACGCTGCATGATGGAGAACATTACTTTGTGTTCGATCTCTTTAGGGTTGTCAGCTCTTGTCAGGTATACAAGATGTGTGGAGTATTTCTGTATGCCCTTATCGTGGCTTAGCTCTTGTAAAACAGGTACATGGTCTTCGAGCTTTACAAACTCCAGGTAGCGGTTCTTAATCTTCCGTGCTTTGAACCATACAAACATGGCAGTGAAGAACAAGCCTCCGACTATCAATGCGAAATACCCACCATGAGGAAACTTCTCAAAATTGGCTACAAGAAAAGATCCTTCAATTGTAAGAAATACCGCTAAGTATAATCCTATCCATGCTTTAGCAACTCTCTTAATGTATAAGAAGTAGGCGAAAAGTATTGAGGTCATCGTCATACATATGGCAATAGCCAGCCCGTATGCTGCCTCCATATTAGACGATTTTTTGAAGAGCACAACGATGGTGATACACCCGACAAAAAGCAGAAGGTTAATAGCAGGGATAAATATCTGTCCTCGCTCATCAGATGGATAATTGATCTTGATCTTAGGCCAGAGGTTAAGTTTAACAGCCTCACTTATCAGAGTGAAAGAGCCTGTTATCATTGCTTGGCTGGCAATAACTGCCGCAAAAGTTGCAATGATGATACCGAATATCACAAAAGACTCCGGCATGAGGTCGAAGAATGGATTGGCTTTTGCAGATGACCATACTACGCCACTATGATTGCGTAACAACCATGCCCCCTGTCCGAGATAGTTCATGATAAGTGCTGTCTTTACAAATATCCAGGAAACACGTATGTTCTGCTTGCCGCAATGCCCCAGATCAGAATACAAAGCCTCTGCACCCGTTGTACATAAAAATACTGCTCCAAGTATCCAGAAACCTTTAGGATAAACAGTAAGCAACTCTATAGCGTAGTAAGGGTTAAAGGCTTTCAGCACACCCCATTCCTGACTTATATTAGTACAGCCTAATATGGCGAGCATACTGAACCATAACAGCATTACAGGACCAAACATTCTACCTATAGATGCCGTGCCGAATTGCTGAAAAAAGAATAACCCTGATAAAATGATTATTACTATAATAACAATGGTTTGCTGGCTTACATCTCCAATGCCCGGTATTGCCTGCATACCCTCTACAGCTGATGTTACAGAGATAGGTGGTGTGATCATACCGTCTGCTAAAAGGGTAGCACCACCCACCATAGCAGGGAATACGGCCCATTTGCCATGCCGCCTCACCTGAGCAAATAATGCAAAGGTGCCTCCTTCGCCGTTATTATCTGCCTTAAGTGTAAGGAATACATATTTGATGGTAGTTTGTAGTGTAAGAGTCCATATGACACAGGAAAGGCCTCCTAATATAAGTGCTTCATTAATGACCTTGCCGTTAGAGATGGCATTCATTACGTATAGTGGAGATGTTCCTATATCTCCGTATATAATGCCAAGAGCAATTAATAATCCAGCTGCTGATGCCTTATGCAGATTCTTTCCCAAACCGTATGCTTGATAAGATTACGTTATGTAAAGGTAGTAGATAAAATATTCTAAACTAAAGAATAACGTAACTTTACAGGCTGTAATGGTGAAGATCGAAAATATTGAACTGGGAGACTTTCCTTTGTTGTTGGCACCTATGGAAGATGTAAGTGATCCTCCTTTTCGTGCTGTGTGTAAAGATCATGGGGCAGACCTGATGTATACGGAGTTTATTTCATCTGAAGGACTGATACGAGATGCCATAAAAAGCCGTAAAAAGCTGGACATATTTGAAGAAGAACGTCCTGTTGGTATACAGATATTTGGTGGTGATGAGGAAGCTATGGCTATGGCTGCCGGTATTGTAGATACTACACAGCCCGACCTGTTGGATATAAACTTCGGTTGCCCGGTGAAGAAGGTCGTTTCTAAAGGTGCAGGTGCAGGGGTATTAAAAGATATTGACCTTATGGTACGGTTGACAAAGGCTGTCGTAAATGCTACAAAACTGCCCGTAACGGTAAAAACTCGCTTGGGCTGGGATGAAGACACCAAGAACATAGAGGAAGTAGCAGAACGCTTGCAGGATGTAGGTATCAAAGCACTGTCAATACATGGGCGTACACGTGTGCAAATGTATAAGGGTGAGGCAGATTGGCGACTCATTTCTAAAGTGAAAGATAACCCCCGCATTAACATACCTATTTTCGGAAATGGTGATATTGATTCTCCACAAAAGGCATTAGAGTACAAAGAAAGATACGGAGTGGATGGTGTAATGATAGGACGTGCATCTATAGGCTATCCATGGATATTCAGAGAAATAAAGCACTTTGTAAAAACTGGCGAGTTGTTAGCTCCGCCCACATTAGAAGAAAGGCTTGATGCCTGTCGAAAACATTTCCGCGGATCCATACAGTGGAAAGGAGATAAACTAGGTGTACTTGAAATGCGCAGGCATTATGCTAACTATCTAAAAGGCCTGCCCAACATAAAAGAGTTCAGGATGAAACTCGTAACTGCAGATGAACCTGAGGAGATAGAAGCTATTCTAGCGGAGATTCAGACGCACTATTCAGGTATAGAATTAGTAGCCTGATACACTTGTCATACCAATGTGTGGTGATTGTCATTTTTTGCTCATAATCAGTTGATTGTATCTGATATGTTGTACTGAACAATAACTTTGTTATAGAAAAATTACAGTATCAGTTAACCTTTAAATTCAACCCTTATGAGATTCTTCAGTACGTTTACGATCATTCTCACATTATTATCATCCTTCAGTATTAAGGCGCAGCAACCATTTTCAACCATTGAATATGTAGATATTGGAAATGTAAAGGCAGGAGTACTGGTTCATGGTGATATGTTATGGGATCCTGCTAATAGTATGCCGGCCTGTGAATTTCCCAAAGGTTCCGGAGTACATGCAGGTTTTCTAAGTGCATTATGGATGAGTGGCTATGATGGTCAAAGCCAGTTACATGCTTCTGCGCAAACATTCAGGCAAACCGGTAATGATTTTTGGCCTGGGCCATTAGATAATTCAGGTTCTGTTTCCTATCAAACCTCAGAAAACTGGGCACGTATATGGAAAGTCAGTTTTTTTGATATTAATAAGCACCTTCAGAACAGCGTTCGTACACAAAGCAATACCCCGAAAGATATACTGGAGTGGCCTGCAAAGGGTAATCCGTATGCCAAAGGTAACAACGGTGTCAGCCTCAGTATTAATGATAATATGGCTCCCTTTGTTGATGTAAACAGTGATGGTACATATAATGCTTTAGACGGAGATTACCCCGCAATAAAAGGCGACCAGATGCTATGGTGGGTGTTTAGCGATGATGGTCCTACACATGATAATATTCCTGCACAAGGTTTCAGAGTTCAGGTAAAAGCAAGTGCATATGGTTATGCTCGCGGGGGCAGCATAGATAATATTGTTTATTTCAACTATCAGCTAACAAACAAATCTGTCAATAATTACACTGATTTCAGGATTGGTATATTTTCAGATATAGACCTTGGTCATTACAGGGATGATTATATAGGATTTGACTCAGTACGTAGACTTGGGTTTGCTTATAATGGCATACCTGTTGATGGTTCAGGGCAAACTAACTCTTATGGATCTAAACCGCCGATTGCTGGATTTGCGATATTGCAATTTCCTGGTGATGTTGGTACCAACTATGTTCCTGTCGGTAGCTTTATGACCTATAATAATGATGCCACTGTTTCAGGGAACCCTCAGAACGCCACAGAATATAGTAATTATATGCGCTCAAGGTTTCGTGACGGACAGCATTTAGTAAATGATTATATGCCTGCAGTGCCGAGTGATGGAAGAGGAGCAGGATCTATTGCTAATTATATATTCCCCGGAGACCCTTCAGATACAACAAAGTGGTCTGAATGCAGCTCGAATAATCCTGTTGGGGATAGAAGGTTTGTAATATCCAGTAGTGACCTTGTTTTGAATAGTAATAGCTCTTTTGAAATAACATGGGCTATGGTCATCACTGATACGGGAGCCAACAATACTTGCCCCGGAGTTGATATTACGAGTATTAAGAAACTGGCAGATACCAGTATTAAGAACTATGTAACACCGCCGAAGAGTTTTGTATCTGTAGTTGATGTAGCAGGAACAACAGAATTCAAACTATTTCCTAATCCTGTAAAAGAGAAGTTGAATGTTCTTCTGTCAGATCACTTAATGTATTCAGAAATTAAAATGACTGTTACAGATGTTACAGGCAGAAATATCTTGTTGCCATATGCTAAAGCGGGTAGGAAACTGGAAGTTGACACTTATACTTTACCAGCAGGCACTTACTTAATATCAATTGAGTCGGGCCATAACCGCACGTCGCAGCTGTTCAGAAAAGAGTAGTATTAGCGTATTTGTTTAATAAACAGGCGTACAGCAATAGCACCGTAAATAATATTGGGTATCCATGTTGCCAAAAGCGGGTTTAGTCCCGCTTTTGTTGCATATGTATTCGTGAGCTGTAGTGCCATAATGTAGGATACACTAATAATAACCCCTATCGCCAGGTGTAGTCCACTACCTCCACGTACCTTTCTGCTGGCTATGCAGGCACCCATTATGGTAAGTATGAATGCTGCAAATGGTTGTGCGCTTCTCCTGTGTTTCTCAACATAAAAGAAGCTCAGGCTTTCTCTGCCTCTGAGTTTTTCAGTGGCGATGTAATGGTTTAGTTCTGGCGTAGTTAATGCTTCTTTTACCCTGTCATCTACCTCAAGGTCTCTTGGTGTGAAAGGATATTCTTTTGTAAGTTCAGGTACAACCTCAAACTCCTCATGCAGGCTATCGTTCTTACGCACTTTTACATTATAGAGTATCCATTTATTGTTGGCGGTGTCATAGCTCACACGATCGGCCATGAGCTTTTCTTTCATCTTAATGCCATCTATGGTCTCGGCAGTAAACCTATACCCTGAGTTAGAGATAAAGTCGTATTTCTGCACATATATGTACAGGTCTTTACGTAACCTCAGGTGTACATTCTTGTCTGTAGATTGCGGCACGTAGTTGATGTATTTATTCTCAAACGCCAGACGTTGTTTGTTGGCAGCTGGTACTATATAATGGTTGGCTATAAGTGATATGAGGGACATCAACAAGCCACCTATTATATAAGGCCTTAAAAACCTTTGGTATGACGTACCTGATGCGAGTATAGCAATGATCTCAGACCTGTATGCCATTCTTGATGTAAAGAATATAGTAGACAGGAAAAGAAATAGCGGGAATAGTAACGCGGTAATATGAGGAATAAAGTTTTTGAAATAGTTCAACACCTCAAGTGCTGGCACCTGTTTTTTTACAAAGTCCTCTACCTTTTCTGAATAGTCGATCACACATGCTATGGTCACCAATATCATTATGGCAAACACAAATGAGACGATGAACTTCTTCAGTATGTAAAGGTCTAGCTTTTTCATTCCGTTATAAGCGCTGCTTAAGTATTGGTATCATTTCATTCTTCCAGCTATTGAAATCGCCCTGCAAAATATGTTCACGTGCCTGCTTTACCAAATGAAGGTAAAAAGCAAGATTATGTATACTCGCAATTTGCATGCCTAATATCTCGTTGGCTACAAAAAGGTGGCGTACATATGCTTTCGTGTAAAAATTGCTGTTAGGGCAATCAATTCCATTATCGATAGGGGTAAAATCACTTTCCCAACGCTTGTTCTTAATATTGATCACTCCTTTACTGGTGAATAACATACCGTTCCTGCCGTTGCGTGTGGGCATAACGCAGTCAAACATATCTATACCCAGGCTGATGTTCTCCAGTATATTCCATGGGGTGCCAACGCCCATCAGGTAGCGCGGCTTATCTTTGGGCAGGTACTCACAACAGTGCGCTGCCATTTCATACATCATCTCTTCAGGTTCGCCTACAGACAATCCACCTATTGCATTTCCGTCACAATCCATTGACGCCACAAACTCTGCTGATGCTTTTCTGAGGTCTTTATAAGTACTGCCCTGTACAATAGGGAACAGAGCCTGTTCGTATCCGTATTTTGGTTCAGTCTCGCTCATGCGCTGTACACACCTTGTCAGCCACCTGTGTGTCAGCTCCATAGATTTACGAGCATACTCATAATCACTCGGGTAGGGTGGACATTCATCAAAAGCCATGATAATATCAGCACCTATACTACGCTGTATGTCGATTACATTTTCGGGAGTAAACAGGTGTTTCGATCCATCTATATGCGATTGAAACAATGCACCCTCTTCAGATAATTTTCTGTTGTTAGAAAGAGAAAATACCTGATACCCTCCACTATCAGTTAATATCGGTCTGTCCCAACCATTAAATTTGTGTAAACCTCCTGCTGCTTCAATGATCTCTGTTCCCGGTCTGAGGTATAAATGGTAGGTGTTGCCTAATATGATCTGTGCATTAACTTCTTCTTTCAGTTGCTGTTGTGTTACAGCTTTTACACTGCCTACAGTTCCTACAGGCATGAATATCGGTGTTTCAATATTCCCATGCCCTGTCTCTATTACTCCTGCTCTTGCCGATGAATGCTCGTCTGTTCCTGATAGTTGAAACTCCATTGTCGGTTAAATATCAATAATTATAATCGAATACTCTGTTAAAGTGTTTTTATAGAAAAACTATTCATTTGTTTCTGTTACTTTGCCCTATGTTTTCAGAAGTTGTATTTATAGTATTTCTTTTCTGTGTAGTGATACAGACAGGATATGTTTTGTACTTCTTCGGGCATATATTTTCGTTGCCACTACGATCAGTAAAATACATACCTGAAAAAGCTGTCTCTATCATAATCTGCGCAAAGAATGAAGCAGAGAACCTAAGAAAGAACCTGCCACTTATATTGTCACAAAGATATAGTAACAGTACGGGTAATTCTATTTATGAAGTAGTTGTTGTGAATGATGCTTCTGATGATGATACCGAACATATCCTTACTTCATTTCAGCAGATATACCATCATTTGAAAATAGTAACTGTGTCTCCTAACGAACAGCGGTCTTTGCCGGGGAAGAAATTCGCCTTAAGTAAAGGTGTTGCAGCTGCTTCGTATGATATATTGTTAATGACAGATGCCGATTGTGAGCCTGCAGGTAAAAGATGGCTGAAGGACATGGCACAGCCTTTCCATGAAGGGAAAGAGTTGGTGGTAGGATATGGTAAATACAGGCGACAGTCAAAACTGCTGAATGCGTTCACGCGTTGGGAGACTGTGCATACCTTCCTGCAATTCACATCGTATGCTATAGCAGGGAATCCGTATATGGGGGTAGGCAGGAATATTGCTTGTACGAAAGACTGTTTTCTTGCAGCACAATCTTCACCAAACTGGGCTAAACTGCCTTCCGGTGATGATGATCTCCTCATCTCAGTTACTGCAAAGCGTGAGAATATTGCAGTAGTAGCTACGTCTGCATCCTTTACTTATACTGACGCTAAGGATAATATGGATAGCTGGGTAGCTCAAAAAAGAAGGCATCTGTCTACAGGCAAGTATTATAAACTTGCTACTAAAGCATTATTGGGTACATATGGCGTGGCACATGCTATTATCTGGACAGGTTTTATTATCGCCTTATTTACTCCGTTCTGGGGCATGACTCTGATGGTAATGGGTTTGCGTTGCCTTGTGTATTGGCTTATATGGTGGTATGCTGCTTGCATTCTGAACGAGAAAAAACTCATTCGTTTCTTCCCGCTATTCGATTTTGGGTGGATGATATATAACTTTGTCTTTTCGCCATACATCTTGTGGAAAAACAAAAAGCAGTGGACATAGTAGCACAATATTTCGACGATTTTACGGAAGAACAACAACAGCAATTATCCGACCTTGAGGTGCTGTATAAAGAATGGAATGAAAAGATCAACGTCATTTCCAGAAAGGATATTGATGCCCTCTACCTGAAGCATGTATTACACTCATTGGCCATAGCTGCTATGTGTGACATGAACCCCGGTGTTAAGGTGATAGATATAGGTACAGGTGGAGGCTTCCCGGGTATACCATTAGCGATATTCTTTCCTGAAGTTGAATTTTTATTGGTAGATAGTATTGGTAAAAAGATAAAAGTAGTAAACGCAGTAGCAGAAGGTATCGGTTTGAAGAATGTACGCACCTTGCATAGCAGAGTAGAAGAGGTAAGGAATGAGCAATTCGATTATGCTGTATCACGGGCAGTAGCACCTTTGAAAGACCTTTGGAAATGGGTAAGCCCGGTTATCAGGAAAGGGAAAGAAGCAGGAGAATTACCTAACGGACTGCTTTGCCTGAAGGGGGGTAACCTGCACAATGAAATGAAAGAATCTGGACTGAATGTCCGTGCATGGAGTGTGCAGGATATATTTCAGGAAGAGTGGTTTGAAGAGAAGTTCCTGCTGTACGTGCCTAAGTAACTAAGCTTCTTCTTTCAGCTTTTTATCTACATAAAAAGGGGCGAAGGGTATCAGCGATGCCACGAATACCAAAGCTGCTTTACCGAACTTCCATTTATACTCTTGCCATACCAGTATCAAAAATACTGCGTATAACATAAATAGTATGCCATGAGCCCAGCCTGTATATTTCACTGCGGCATCTATCCCTGCGGCATATTTCAATGGCATGGCAATACCTAATAGTAAGATGTAAGAAATGCCTTCCAATACGGCTATCTGCCTGAATCTCTTTAACAATGACCCGTTCATGGGCGCAAATATAAGCCAGACAGTATTATAAACTGTAAGCTATAATTGAGAAATGACATTTGATTTGGTATAATATTTGTAGTTTTATATCGTTATAAACCAAATCTACTTCCTATGAACTTCTTCAGATCAGCCATTATATTCTGTTGCTTCTTATTCATAATGGCATGCAAAAAGGATGATACCTCTAAAGGCATATCAGGTACAGAGCTTAAGTTAGACCTTTCAGACACTGTAGGAGAAAAGTATTTCAGCAGATCTACATCAATACCGGGTAGTCCTAACGGATCAAGTTATCCATCACATTATGATAAAAAAGCCATACTCGGACGCGTATTATTCTATGATAAGCAACTGTCTGTAAATAACACTGTAGCCTGCGCAAGCTGTCATAAACAGCAGTTTGCTTTCGCTGATAATGTAGCAGGCAGCCGTGGTTTTGAAGGTCGTATCACTGACAGAAATTCAATGGCCATACAAGATCTCATGCCTGCTATGTCTGTAACTCAGTTATCGCAAATATCTTCTTTTGTTTTTAGTCATTTGTTTTGGGATGGTAGACTCCGTGATCTGAAAGACCTGTCCTTAACACCGGTGGGTAACCATATTGAGATGGGCTTTGCTGATGTTAGTGTACTCGCAGAAAAGCTTAACGAGCTAGACTACTATGCTCCATTGGCAAGAGATGCATTTGGTAGCGAGGAGTTAACCAATGAAAATATTGCTGAAGCATTAGCTTTTTTTATGCTATCTATCACTGCTGATAGTACACGTTTCAATAAACATATGACTACTAATAGTGAATTTACTGCGCTGGAAGAATGGGGTCGTCACTTGTTTAATAGTAAATATGATTGTTCACGCTGTCACAGAGTTGTTCCCGGACATTACACGGGTAACGTGTTTGCTAATATAGGGCTGGATATTGTAGATAAAGATAAAGGTCTGGCTGCGGTCGTGACGAGTCAACGTTTCTTTGAAATAGACCCTAATGGTGCGTTTAAAGCCCCCAATCTTAAGAATGTAGCATTAACAGCTCCGTATATGCACGATGGCAGATATAGCACATTGGAAGACGTAATAGATCATTACAGTAATGGAATACAAAATAACCCTGCGTTAGATAATCGCCTGAAAGATGAATATGGAAAACCCATGCGCATGAATATTTCAGAAAATGAAAAGCATGCAATTATTGCATTTCTAAGTACACTTACCGATCATAGCATGATCACAGACCCTAAACTATCTAATCCTTTTAAGATCGTACAATAACTTGTTTTACTTATGAAGCGTCTATTATTATCGGCAATACTGCTTTTTGCTGGCAGTACTACTTATGCACAGGAAGAGGTATCTATCATACCCCGAGAAAAGGTACTCACCCACCAGATAGGTGTACAGATGAATGAACTTATCCGTCAGGTGTTTAATTTTAATAACAATGGCACAAATGTTAATAACCCTTACTTGTTGATCTATCATGTGACCCACAAGAAGACCGGACTGGGGTTGAGGCTGGGAGTAGGCCCAGAGATCAGGAAGTTTAAAGATGATGATGGCATTACAGAAACTGACAATGATATTTACCATATGAACCTGCGCATTGGCTTGGAAAAGACTTTTCAGTTGACACCAAGATGGAGTGCAGGCGCCGGAGCAGATTTCATATATTCTGACGAACAATTATCAACGTACAGCAAGGTACGTACCTTCGATTCAGTAGAAACCAATATTACCTCAAGGCTTAACACTATAGGCACCGGCGGTATGGCATGGTTAAGGTATCATATCACACCCAATGTACTTATAGGTACAGAAACCAGTTTTTATTATACTACAGGAGATTTCAAACAAGATATAGCCATTACACGTATTGTACAACAAGGGCCCGGCGGGCCAAAAGAGACTACCTCAAACTCTAATGTAGATAATAAACAAACAGAAGGCACTTTCAGCTTACCTGTAGCATTTTATCTTATTGTCCGGTTTTAAGTTGCGCTATCTGCCGAAACAATTCTTATTTTTGCGACCTGTCTAAAAAAATCTAGTAGATCATGGGCCGCATATTTGAAGTACGTAAATCCAAGATGTTTGCCAGGTACGACCGTATGGCAAAACAATTCAGCCGTATAGGTAAGGAGATAGCCATTGCTGTAAAAGCAGGAGGTCCTGAGCCGGAGAATAACCCCGCATTGCGCCGTTGTATGCAGAATGCCAAGTCTGTAAATATGCCTAAAGACAGGGTAGAGGCAGCGATCAAGAATGCACTGGGTAAAGACACCAGCAATTACGAAGAGGTACTATATGAAGGGTATGCACCGCATGGTGTGGCCATACTTGTAGAAACGGCTACTGATAATACTACACGTACCGTGGCTAATGTTCGATCTCATTTTAACAAAGGTGGCGGTAATTTAGGCAACAGTGGTTCTGTAGGTTTTCTGTTCAAACACGTTGGTTCTTTCAAGCTGAAAAACGAAGGGTTGGATATGGATGAGCTGGAACTGGAACTGATAGATGCAGGACTGGAAGAAATGGGTGAAGACAGTGAAGGCAACCTGGTGATACGCTGCACATTCAACGACTTTGGTAGTATGCAGAAGGCACTGGAAGATATGAAGGTAGAAGTGATCTCTGCCGAGACAGACTGGATACCACTGAACACTGTAGAAGTAACTGAGGAACAAGCTGACGACATCTCAAAACTCATAGAGCGCGTAGAGCAGGACGACGACGTACAGCGCGTGTTCCATAATATGGGGTAGTAATATTGTCACACCTCATACGCTAGTTGTTGCCAAATAGTATCTGTCATCATGAGCCCCGCCGATGGCGGTAGCGTAATGATCTCCTTAATGCTTAGTACTGTAACAGATTGCATATGTCAAGCAGATACATTCGCTCCGCTCAGTATGACGACCTTGATGGGCTACAGTTCTTCAGCTCTGCCGAGCTTCACCTTTCTATTTTTCCTCCCGTCATTGCCAACGACTCCGTATACTTTCGGAGGAGTTAGGCAATCTAGTCACGTGATTAGATTCCCTCATTCGTATTTGCAAGTCAAATCCTCATGTGGAATGACGCAAGTGATGTGGGCTCACAAGTACACCATTATAGCTTTAGGTGCTGATGAGTTCACTTAACGCCAAATACGTATGTGGCAAATTCGCAGCATTCATTAAGACCCTATAAAATCATTATGCACTGAATAATCTAGTCCAAACACTGTTCTGCATATGATTAGATTATTTCGTTAACTATTATTTGTTCCTCTTTCTTTTGAAGCAAAAAGAACTAGAAAAAACTATACCTCTTTATCCTCCTCACCAGGTTCTTCTGTTTGCGGTGGCATATAAGTTGAGTGGTCTTCAACTTTATCTTGCTCTTCTTCTTCCTGAGGACTGTGCGCTTCATAATAAGTAGCAGAATTGTATTGATATGGTTTTGTAAATACTCTTTTTACTTTATGTGAGTTTCTCACAGCCGATATCCATATTGCTGCATATATCACACTCCTCACAAGATCTGTAATAGACTCCTCTACAACTTCTGGATAAAAACGTTCAAAACTGTCTTTGAGCAACACAGCCATTAATACTACGAGCAGGGATATGCCTACTTCTATTAATGCCATTGTTATAAACATCTTAGGGAATATATCACGCTTTTGAAAGAACCAGATGAGCACCCATATACTGAAGACGATCATTAATGCCCAGCACATGATGGTCAGTAACAGGAATAGTTGTAGCCCTGTTTGTCCCAGCTCACTGAAGATATACCAGGATGCTGTTGAGAAATAATCTTCACTGAAAAGGGTATAGAGATATATCAATGGCTTGAGACATAATATAAAAGCAAAAAATATCAGCCAGCCAGAGATAGGCGCGTCTGTAAATATCTCTGCCTGCACATTTTGTTTGTTAGCGTGTAATAGTATGTAAAAAGTTCCGCCTGCAATTAATAATGCTGCAAACACTGCTATCCAGTTAATACTGGCAGCACCCCCTTTATCTTCCATGGCTGATACAGTATCCAGCACCTTTTTGTTTCTGGTAAGGTTGAAAGACAAATACTCTGACATCTCGTCATAATCATCTGCATACTGTTCCGCATCCGATGCAGGAATATACTTAGCTCTTGATTCATAATTGTATCTAAGAGTTATTATATCGCCTTCAGCATAAAAATCACATGTAAACCGGTAGTGGGAACGATCAATGTCTATTTCGTCAGATGGTATCTCGTCCCAGTCGTCAGGCATTACCATTTTTACAGTGTGTGTAATGTTTTCCGGGTGTGATAAGTACACGGGCCTGTCAAGTACTGTTTTGTCCATGTAAGACCTTGTGTCAGCAATTATGCTTGATGTGGGTTGCAGCACCTGTTGCCCGTCAGACTCTTCCCATATATTGTACAGAGTGTAGTATTCATATATAGTTATCTCATTTTTTACTGTATCATCTTCTATTATCAGTAGATCTCTTACTTCTGCTTCACCATACTTTTCGGTATAGAAATTTTCATAGTCGCTTTCCATTTCTGACATACCCGATACGCTTAACCGGTACCTCATTTTATCAGCATCAGCACCTATATATACTGTTTTTACATCCAGTTTCGATTCAGCATCATAAGACACTTCCAATCGTTCATCTATTATCGTCTTATTCTCGTTCAAAAAGCTGATATCAGACAGGCCCTTAGTGTCAGAAGATACCTTAAGCCCTAAGCCGTAGTCAGGTATATAGGTATGGAAAATATCCCCTCTCTGGTGCGACATTGTAGGGTCTACGTGTATCACTCTGTTGCCAAGTTTGATCTCGGCTATTACATGGTCGAATCTTCCTGCGGCAGGTAATGTTTCTATTACTTTTTCACCCAGATAGGTGCTTATCAGTAACGGATGTGCATCTATGTCCTTATATCGCAACAGAGCAACCAGTAATACTGTCTTGTCTTTACAGTCTCCATACCTGTTACGGTATGTTTTTGAAGGCAAGTGTGGTCTATGTGAGTATTCGCCGATCTCCAGTCCCAGATATCTTATTTCGTTTTGTACAAAGCGCAAAGCTTTAAGGGCATACTTTTCCTTATCGTTTTCAGTTTCTCTATACCATTTGTCAGCCTGTTGTTTAAGCGGTTCAGGTAAGTTTGAGACAGAGCCTTCAAATAGCTTGTTGGCCCATGAGGCTACTTGTGCCCAACTGTCATACTCACTTATTTCAATGTATTTATACCCTCTGTACCAGGCAGGAGGGTTGCCTTCGCTTTCATATGGAGATAGCTCATCAACATGCCAGCTGTATATGGTATTGCCAGACTTTGTTTTTATTTCAGGTTCTTCAATCTCGTTATAACATTTGTAATTCAGCTTTTTGTTGGATGCAGATATTATGCTCAGGTTATAGTTCAAGATAGGGGTTGATGTATATAGTGCCAGAAATCGGTCAAACTTGTCATTGAAGATCGGATTGAAGCCCTTTATTGTATAGGCGATGTCTATTTTATCCCCTTTTCGCACATCGTCAAGTATCAGTACTGCATTATAATATTCATGAAGCTGATAGTCTGCAAGACTCGGCTCCGCGTTTATCACTTTGATAGATGGGATATTCAGCTTGTTGATCCTTTTGCCATCTCTTATAATATCTACTGTATGAAAAGTAAGTGTTTGGTAAGTGCCTGCAAATGATATACTTATTTCAGAGCTGTTCTGTACTCCTGATTCATTTTGGATATGTTTGATTAAATGTGTGTACTCGCTTTGTAGTGGGATATTTATTTGTTCGTCATAAAAGGTGAGATAATAGCCGTTATTAATGTCCCTCTTGTTTACTTTCTGGGTAGATTTTGTATTATGCTGTACGACCCATGATGGTGTAGGGGCTTTCTTTACTGATGGTTTTGCTTCAGATGACAACCAAGTGGCCAGTAATGTAATGGTTGATAAGAATATAAGTTTTCTAAACATGCTACTAATATAATGCATGTCATTATTAGGATACTTATATCTCACTATTTTTAATTATTGCATTATTTTATGTGAATAATATTGTATATTTGTTATAGTAAATATTGCTATGAACTATGCCTTATACCCATCGAGTTTGACGTAATATTTCACTTCTGTAACAAAAAGGAACAAACAATATAGCCTTCAAAAACATAACACTGTGAAAACCAATGCAAAAGAAAAGAACAATATAGGGGGTACCCCCATCGGAACAAAACGGAACAAAGTTTTTCTTAAGCAATTATGTAAAATAGAGTAACAGAATGCCAGCAGAAAGAATAATTCATCCTGATTTTCAGTTCCATCTTGATTTTAAGAGTAAAGAATTGATAGAACTATATAAAAACCTGAGAGCATTCATATTAGATATTTGTCCTGATGCTAATGAACTGCTGTACCATACGCATGCATTGACCTCACTATATACTGTTTCACCTAAAATGTCTGATGGGTTTTGTATGATACCGATATATACTAACCATTTGAACCTTGGTTTTAATAGAGGCACGTTATTAAACGACCCGAATAAGCTACTAAAAGGTACGGGTAAACTTGTCAGGCATATTCCCGTCAAAACGAGATCTGATTTTGAAAACAAACACATTGAAGACTTGATACGTGAAGCTTATCAATTCGCACTGGAAGATTCAGAAGCCAAGACATTGCTGGAAGGCAAAACTATATCAAAGATCAAGGCATGAAGACAGAATATTTCACTACTGTAACAAAAAAGAACAAACAATATAACCTTCAAAAACATAACACTATGAAAACCAAATAGAAAGAAAAGAACAATTTAGGGGGTACCCCCATCGGAACAAAACGTAACAATATAAAATACGGGTAGATAGCCTGAAGCTAGGCAGAGCCGGAGGACTGCAGTCTATCAAGGTGACAACCGAGCCCGTTGAAGCTTTAGGGCTCGGCACATTTCTTTGCCTCTTTCTTTTGGTGTAAAAAGAAAGAGGAGTAAATAATATGGAATGTCTCGAGATTGCTTCGTTTACCCCGCCGAGGCGGTGGTTCCTCGCAATGACGCAAAAAAGAGATGTCTAATAGCTCAACACTTCGCGTATCTTCTCCGTAACCTTTTCTGTAGTAGGTAGCATGGCGGCCTCAAGCCCCATATTCATAGGCACACAAGGCAGGTTCAGCGCACCATAAGTTGCTACAGGTGCATCCAGGCTCTGGAAACAGTTTTGAGAGATTCGTCCTGCAAGGGCTTCGCAGAAAGAGTTGTTCAGTTGCTCTTCTGTCAGCACCAGACATTTACCATGCTTACGAACAGTATTGTATATCAGCTCTTCATCCAGCGGGAAAATCGTACGCAAGTCTATGATCTCAACCTGTTCGTTGAACTGCTTAGCAGCATTGCTCGCCCAGTATACGCCCATCCCGTAAGTGATAACGCACATACTGTCGCCGTCATCTATTGCTTCCTGACTTGCTTCAAGTACTACGCGTCCTTTACCAAATGGTAGTATGTAGTCTTTATCCGGCTCAACGGTTTTAGCTGCTTCGGTTCCCGGTACTTTACTCCAGTATAGCCCTTTATGCTCCAGCATCACTACCGGGTTAGGATCATAGAATGCTGCTTTTATTAAACCTTTCAGGTCGGCAGCAGTACTAGGGTAGGCTATTTTAATGCCTTTGATAGTAGCCAGTGTACTTTCAACACTTCCGCTATGGTATGGCCCGCCACCGCCATATGCACCTATCGGCACACGGATGATGTTGCTAACAGGATATTTACCACAACTAAGGTAGCAGCTCTTGCTAATTTCAGTCACTAATTGATTTAGTCCCGGATAGATGTAGTCAGCAAATTGTACTTCTACTATCGGCTTCAAACCAACAGCACTCATACCAACTGTACTACCAATGATATATGCTTCCTGTATTGCTGTATTGAATACTCTTTCGTCGCCAAATTTTTGCGCCAATGTTGCTGCCTCTCGGAATACACCACCGATGCGCCCACCAACATCCTGCCCGTAAAACAGTGCTTCAGGGTGGTCTCGCATGATCTCTTCAATAGCATGCAGGGCAGCATCAACCATTACTACCTTTTCACCTGTTGCAGGAGTACGGTTGCCTTTTTCTTCTTTTACGGTAGTTGGTGCAAATACATGGTCAGAAACTGTGCTAGGGTCAGGTTCGGTAGCATTAACAGCTTCGTTGAATTCTTTTTCAGCAAATGCCCTTTCTTCTTCTGCTATCTTGTCCAGTTGCTCTTCAGAAACACCTCTGTCAAGCAACTTCTTTCTCAGCTTCGGTCCGGGGTCGTCTATGGCGTGTTTGGCAAGGTCTTCTTCGCTGCGATACCATTCTTTACGCACACCACTGGTATGGTGGCCCAATAACGGCACCTTAGCATGTACCAGTATCGGTTTACGCTCTTTACGTACCCAATCGATTGTATACTGCATGGTACGGTAAGAATCTGAAAAATCACTACCGTTCACACGAACGCGCTCCATGCCTTTAAACCCTGCTGCAAACTCGTAGGCATCCATTGTACGAGCCTCATCACTACTAACGGAAATGCCCCAATCATTATCCTGTACCAGGTATATTATCGGAAGCTGGTGCAAAACGGCAAACTGGAATGCTTCACTTACTTCTCCTTCTGTTACACTGCCGTCACCCAGAGAGCAAACTACTACAGGTGGAGTATCGTATTGTATTAAGTTTTGTTTTTCTATGTATTTAATGCCCTGCGCCACACCGGTTGTAGGTACCGCTTGCATACCCGTTGCACTACTCTGGTGTATGATCTTGGGCATATTGTCCCTGAGTATATTTGGGTGATTGTAATAGGCTCTGCCTCCGGTAAACGGGTCATCACCTTTGGCGAGTAGTTGCAGCATCAGTTCGTATGGCCTGTAACCCATACCCAGCATAATACTCTCATCCCTGTAGTACGGACTTACATAATCACCTTCTTCAAGCAAAAAACCTGTTGCTAACTGTATTGCCTCATGTCCGCGAGAGGTACTGTGGACGTATTTGCAAACCTGACGGTTCTCATCATATATTTCTGCCATAGCCTTGGCTGTCATCATCAGCCTGTAAGCTTTCAGCAGCAGATCATTCGATAGTTTTTCTGATTTTTTATCCATATCGCACTGAAGCGCAAATGTAGCTTGTAATCCTGAAAAATACAGAATTGTATGCAAGATGTTGATTATGTGAAAGGAAATAAAGGCAGTTTGGAGGAATATTGTATGCTGAACTACGTTATATTGCTGAATTTTCGTGCTGTACATTTTCTTAAGTGCGCAGAACGTCTATTTTTGTTTTGCTAAAATACCTTTTATGGCATCTTTCGATTTTAAGAAACTATTACCTCATCTATATATTATTATAGGCTTTATTGTAGTGGCAGCATTGTTCAGCTATCCGCAGTTTGATGGCATGGAACTGAGGCAGAGCGATAATGTATCCTGGAAGGCTTCTGCCAAAGAAGCTATGGATTGGCATGAGGAAAAAGGCGAGAATACTTTATGGAGCAACTCGATGTTTGGGGGTATGCCTACTTTCACCTATTACGTACCTGAAACAAATAACTACATCGCATTTATACAGACCGGCATTATGAATATCATGGGTAAACCTGCAGGTTTCCTTGTTTTGGCTATGCTAGGGTTTTATGTACTCATGATAGTAATGGGTATTAATCGCTGGCTGGCTGTCGCTGGCTGTTTAGCGTATGCTTTTTCTACCTATAATATAACACTCATAGAAGCAGGACATGAAACTAAAATGTGGGCATTAGCTTATATGCCCGCTGTAATAGGTGGTTTAATGCTGCTATATAGAGGTAGATGGTGGTCTGGAATACCGGTACTTGGTTTATCTCTGGCACTATTGATGACCACCGGCCATTACCAGATAGCTTACTATACCATCATCATTATTATAGGTATGGTTATCGTTTATTTCATAGATGCCTTGCGCGAGAAGCAGCTAAAGCGGTTTTTCATTGCGTCAGGTATAGCTATGATAGTAGCAGTGATAAGTGTAGGGCCAACCATGCAGTTATTAATGGCGACCATTGAGTATAATAAAACTACTATGCGTGGTGGTGAAAGTGAGTTGACCTTAAATCATGATCAGGATAAACAAACCGGCGGGCTTGATAAGGAGTATGCCTTCAGGTGGAGTAATGCCTGGGGCGAGAGTTTTACAGTGTTAGTACCAATGTTGTATGGTGGTGCTAGTGCAGAGAGCCTGGGCGACGGTTCAAATACTTATGAAGTAATGACCGATCTTGGTGTGCCGGCCCAAAGTGCGGAAGGCTTTGCCATGAACCTGCCTACCTATTGGGGGCCACAGCCGTTTACAGGCGGTCCGTTTTATTTTGGTGCTATTATCTGCTTCCTGTTCGTATTGGGGGTAATGATCATCAAGAGCAGGCATAAATGGTGGATAGTTGCTGTTTGCATATTGGCATTTCTTATGTCGTTGGGGTACAACTTCAAAGCATTGAACTACTTCCTGTTCGATACTTTACCAGGCTTCAATAAGTTCCGTGTGCCGAATATGATTCTTGTCATACCACAAATGTTATTCCCTTTATTAGCTATCTGGGCGTTGAACGATGCTCTTAATGATAAATTAAGTAAGGAAGAGTTGTGGAAGAAGGTGAAACAGGCTGGTATCATAACAGGAGTGCTAGTTTTACTATTGTCTGTAGGTGGTAGGATGTTCTTCTCTTTTGAAGGTGAAAATGATATAAGATTACAGCAGCAGTTGACTCAATCTTTCCAGAATGAAGATGCAGCCAGACAGGTATTGGGTGCTATACAGGATGACAGGGCAGCGATGGCTATGCATTCAGGTATTATCAGTCTTGTGTTTATTGCATTGATATTTGGCTTATTATGGGCTTATACTCAAAATAAGTTGAAAGGACAGTATGTTGCTTTTGCAGTGATCGTACTTATTGCTATTGATCTGATAAGGGTAGATGTACGCTATCTGAATGAAGAGAATTATGTATACGAAGATGAGTATGAGCAGTTATTTGCGCCACGTCAGGTTGATGTACAAGTAAAACAAATGGCCGGTGATGATCCTTTCTATCGTGTATTAGACCTGTCAAGGAATACATACAATGATGCGATACAGTCAGTACACCATAAAGCAATAGGTGGTTATAGCCCGGCTAAAATGGAAGTATATCAGGATCTTATAGATATACATATGAACGGCCAGACCTTTAACAGGCAGGTGTTGAATATGTTGAACACAAGGTTCGTCATAACTACAGGCGGCCAGCAAGGAACACAACCTTTCGTAGCACCCAATCCTGATGCAAATGGAAATGCCTGGTTCGTATCTGAAATAAAATGGGTAGAAACTGCTGATGAAGAAATGCTATCTATGAATGAGGCAGACCCTGCTGATTCGACCAATACAGGTTTTAATTCTAAAGAAACAGCTATTGTAAGAACTATATATAAAGACAAACTAGAGGGCTATAACATCGAGAAAGATAGTAACGCATATGTGAAACTGACAAGATATGGTTTGAATGACATGGGCTACGAATCAAGCAATACTAAAGATGGCTTCGCTGTGTTCTCTGATATATACTATCCTTATGGTTGGGAAGCCTATATTGACGGTGAGCAGGTGGATATTATCAAAGTTAATTACTTGCTAAGGGGGTTGAAGATACCTGCGGGACAGCATGAAATTGAGTTTAAATTCCACCCGAAAACATTCTATACAGGTGATAAAATAGCAATGGTCTCGAGTATCTTGTTGATATTAGTTACTGTTGGTTCGATAGCGGTATCATTCAGGAAGAAGAACACTGCTTAATGTCCGCATATGGATGGAGATACATCAAATATTGTTCGCAAGCTTTTTGGCATGCGTAAAGAATATAGTGTAGCGTTTTACATTACTGATTTTCTGTTCAGACGATTATTCAGGCAAAACGCAGGCGTTAAATATGCTGTACATTTTACCAGTACGATACATAATGCTAAAAAACTGAGTGTAGGAAAAGAAACCTTTCCGGGTGACTCTCCAAATATTTATATCAATGCACAGAATGGTATCAGTATAGGAGATTATACTAATCTGGGGCCGAACGTAGGTATCATTTCTGCTAATCATGATTTTGTAAATAACAGTTTAGCAACAGATGCCCCTCCTGTTGAAATAGGAAGATACTGCTGGATGGGTATGGGAGCAATAATATTGCCGGGTGTGCGTTTAGGAGACTTTACCATTGTTGGTGCAGGTAGTGTAGTAACTAAAAGCTTCCCGGAGGGATATTGTGTTGTGGCAGGTAACCCTGCAAGAGTTATAAAAGAACTAAACAGGTCAGATTGTGAAGATTTTGCAAAGAGCAAAGAACAGTAATGGCCTGGTCAGTAATTCTTTCTTTATTTTCCTGATCAGGTTTTTTCCTTCACTGGCAACTTTGCTGGTGCTGATCTTTTTTTCGCGTCATCTTTCCCAACAAGAATATGGTAGCTACCAGAATTTCTGGGTGCAATTATATTTATTAGGAGCATTGGCAACACTTGGCATACCCGCATTTGTACTGACCTATAATCCGGCATTTATCAAATACCTTTTCAGGAAATTAAGCACTGGTAGTTTTATAATGATTGCTCTGTGGATTGTACTTATTAGTGCTGCTTTTGGCATTCTAAGATATGTTGAATCCAATATGGAATGGTACATCTCAACGGGTTTTTTTTTAGTTTATGTATTTAATGCCATATCAGAGTCTATACTTATTGTCTGTAAAAGATTCAGGTTTCTGCTATTGCTTAATGTAGGCTACACTTTTGTTTTTCTCTTACTGCACTATGGTTATTTAAAAGACTTGTTTACCATATCAGAACTGTTTTTGTCCTTGTTGTTTTTTGGTGGGGTAAGATTGATGATATCTGCAGTTGCTACAAGGGTAAGGTTAAAAGACATTTCGGGTATGGTACATGAACAGTACACCATTGCTGATATTAGGTCTTTATGGTTGCATATTGGTATCTACGATGCTTTCAACAGGTTTGTAACATGGATAGATAAGTTTGTGGTTTCCATAATATTTTCTGCAAGTGTATCAGCGGTATATTTTAATGCTACTTTTGATATACCTTTCTTACCACTGTTACTGGGTGCCGTAGGCGGGGCTGCGTTAATGCAAATGTCAGGCATTAATAAAGATGCAGGAAATAAGGGATTGGTACTAGTATCGAACCAGACAGCAAGGTTGTTATCATCAATAGTATTTCCTCTTTTCTTTTTTCTTTTTGTTTACCGTTATGAGTTATTTACAGTCATACTAACATCAAAATATGCTGATTCGGTACCCATATTTGCAGTAACTGTATTTATAGTCCCTTTGCGAGCGTATAATTTCACTACCATTTTACAGAACAGGCATAAAGGGCGTATTATTAATACAGGTGCTTTGTTAGATGCTGCTATTGCATTCGGGTTGTTGTATCCTCTTTATAAGCAGTTTGGGTTGTTAGGCATTGCATTGAGTTTTGTAATATCAAGCTACAGCCAGGCAGTGTATTATATTTATCAAACTTCAAAGGTGCTGAAGGTTTCTGTATTGAGCTTGATCCCGTTCAGGAACTGGGTATTCAAGCTGATCGTATTCAGCTTTTTGTTTATCACATCTTACTTTATATTCAGCCATTATTTTAACGATAGTATTGTATTACTTTTAGGAGGAATAATTATGGTGATCTCTTTGGTTATGACACTATACCTTGAGTATAGATCACCAGCAAAAAAGTATGGGGCTACAATTTCGTAATCCATTGTCTCGTGCAGCAAACGACACCGGATTCAGCAACCTGAGCAATGCTGAAGGACGCAGATTGGTAAGAAGAGATGGCAGTACCAATGTGCAAAAGACAGGTATGCCCTGGTGGCAACGCAAAAGTATATATCATATACTGATACGTATGCCTACATGGGAGTTTCTGTTAGCTGTATTTGTATTCTATGTAGTTGTCAATACAATATTTGCATTACTGTACTTGATAGTCGGAATAGAAAATATCAGAGGAGTAGAAGGCAATACTGACAACATCCTGAGTAATTTTCTTCAGTGCTTCTTCATGAGTTCACAGACCATGACAACTGTAGGCTATGGACATCTTAACCCATCAGGCTTAGCAGCAAATATTATTGCGTCTATAGAGTCTTTTTGCGGGTTATTGATCTTTGCTATGTTTTCAGGCTTATTATACGGTCGCTTTTCTCGTCCAAGGGCGTATTTGAAGTTCAGTGATAATGTTTTGGTGACACCACATAAGGGTTATAATGCTTTAATGGTACGTGTAGCGGGCTATAAGAATAACCACCTGACTGATGTTGAAGCTCAAATGACCATTGCGATACATGTTAAAGATGAGAATGGAGAAGACAGAACCCGCTTTTACAGACTTGACCTTGAGTTGAGCAAAATAACCTCTTTGGCTTTAAGCTGGACGATAGTTCATATTATAGATGAGAACAGCCCTTTGTATGAAATGAGTTTTGAGGATTTTAAGAGTAATGATATTGAGATCATGTATCATATAAAAGGTTTTGATGACAACTTTTCAAACATCGTTCAACAAAGAACATCTTATACTGTTGAAGAAGTAATATACGGGGCTAAATTCAAGCCTGTGTTTCACCAATCAGAAGATGGTAGTGCAACCGTATTAGAATTAGATAAGCTAAATGACCACGAAATATTAAAGCCGGAAAGTAATATTGAAGGCCAGAATACTTAAATTGCGAGCATGTTGAAGGAAGTGAATATCACAGAAAGATCACAAGAGATATTAGATAAAGAGCATAAATATGGTGCTCATAATTATCATCCGTTACCGGTAGTGTTAAGTAAAGGAGAGGGTGTATTTGTATGGGATGTTGATGGTAAACGTTATTATGATTTTCTGTCAGCATATTCATCATTGAACCAGGGACACCGTCACCCGAAAATCCTTGAAACTTTTATAGAGCAAGCAAATAAACTGACACTAACATCACGCGCTTTTCATTCTGATGTGTTAGGTGAATTTGCTGAGTACATAACTCAGTTTTTCGGGTATGACAAAGTGCTGCCCATGAACTCAGGTGCTGAGGCGGTTGAAACAGCGTTGAAATTAACACGCCGTTGGGGGTACCAGAAAAAGGGAATTGCCGAAGATAAAGCCAAGATCATAGTATGCAGCAATAATTTCCACGGACGTACGATCAATATCATTTCTTTCAGTACTGATGATGAGGCTAATTATGATTATGGCCCGTACAACACAGGTTATACAATAGTACCGTATAACGATCTTAATGCTTTAGAAAAAGCATTGCAGAGTGAAAATATTGCTGGCTTCATGGTAGAACCGATACAAGGCGAAGCTGGTGTAGTAGTACCTGATGAAGGTTATCTGAGTAAGGCATATGCTATGTGTAAAGAAGCCAATGTGCTATTCATTGCTGATGAAATACAAACAGGTTTAGCGCGTACAGGTAAAATGCTGTGTTGTGACCATGAAAATGTACACCCTGATGTACTGATATTAGGTAAAGCTTTATCAGGTGGTATGATGCCTGTATCAGCTGTACTAGCTGATGATGAGGTAATGCTGACCATTAAGCCGGGAGAGCATGGGTCAACATATGGTGGTAATCCATTAGCTTGTAAAGTGGCTATTGCTTCATTACAGGTATTAAAAGATGAGAAACTTGCTGAAAACGCTGAAAAACAGGGTGAATATTTACGTAAACGCTTAACTGAACTAAATCATCCGAACATATCAATCGTTCGTGGTAAGGGATTGTTGAACGCAATAGTTATAAAGCATGAAGATAAAGACATGGCATGGAAGCTGTGTTTGAAGATGATGGAGAACGGTCTTTTAGCCAAACCTACACATGGAGATAAGATACGTTTCGCACCCCCTCTTACAATTACCAGAGATCAGATGGATGAGTGTATTAGTATAATTACAGGTAGTCTTGAATTGATGTCTTAATGAGTGCTACCAGACGTTACTATCATGTATCTGATACACTTACTGATATATTGGTAGGTGCATCTGATGGTTTTACAATTCCCTTTATTGTAGTTGCTGGTATGACTGGTGCTTTGTTGTCGGTTAATGCAATTATTATTGCAGGTATTGCAGCTGCTTTTATAGGTGGCATAGCTATGGGGGCTGGTGCTTATATGGGAGAAAAAGAACAACTTGATGAGACGGGTGAATTATCCCCTCGAGAAGAAGAAATACTCAGGCGTATCGGGTTGGGAGAAGATATAAAAGAACAGTTAGCAGCAGAGGCAGCAAAAGAAAAAGACGAGTTCAATGAATTAGTGGCCAGCTACGAACTTCCTGAAGACAGAAATGCTTTATCTAAGATCAGAACTAGCGCGTTTACTGTTGGTTTTGCATACCTCATTGGTGGCCTTATTCCGGTGCTGCCGTTCCTGTTGATCAATGAGCAAATACACGCACTTGTTTACGCCGCAATTCTCACGTTGGTTTGCTTATTTGTATTGAGTTTTTTTCGTGCACAACGTACCGGCCGTAATGGTTTGTATGGCGCGTTAAGGCCTGTATTTCTTACTATTGCAACTGCTTGGGGAGCTTATTATGTTGCCGGCCTTTTTGTTTAGTTTCTGTCCTTAATTTCAATCAGGCTTCTTTCAGGGTATACTATATCCTCAAGATAAAGTCCGTGGCCAGCTACACTGAAATCGGCACGGGTACAGTCTTTACTTTCTATGATTTTTCTAAACTCTTCCAGTGACACTTTGCCTTTAGCTACTTGCAATTGTGTGCCTACTAATCCACGTACCATTCCTCTCAGAAAACGATTTCCCCTTACTATGTAATGCAGCTCACCATCTCTTTCCTCCCAGTATGACTCGCTTAGTTTGCAGAGGTAGGTCTTTGTCTGGCTATTACGTTTTGAGAAAGTTTCAAAATCGGTGTGCTCCATCAGGATAATGGCTGTTTCTTTGAGTAATTCTTTGTCTATTCTATATGGAAAGTAATATGCCCTGTTTTGTTTAAATGGGTCTTTGTTCTGATATACCTTATAACGATATTGCCTGCTTTTTGCAGCGAATCGGCAATTCAATTCAGGGTCAACTGCACGGTATAGTTTATCTAATGCTATAGAATAAGGTAATATAGCATTCATTTTGTAGATAAAGTTAGGGTGTAATTCCTGCTCAGTATCAAAATGGTAGAAGCTGCAAAGCGCATGTACTCCTTCATCAGTTCTGCTGGCACCATAACTCTCAATAGATTCACGTAATATTGTTGATAGAGCTTGGTTTATTGTTAATTGTACAGTAGGTAATTCACCCTGTATCTGTGAACCATGAAAAGCAGTTCCATCATATCTTATTTGTAAGAAATATCTCGCCATGACAAGCTGCAATATTACTTATTCAGGAACAGAATTACTATCCGCTAGTTTCTTCTTTCTTCTGACGCTTCTTTCTATCCACCAGCCTAATACTGCAAAGGATATAGCAAGTATAAGGAAGAAGAGGCCTTTGTTCGTTGTGTCCCAGAAGTACTCGAAGTACCTGCTGTATAGATTGAGTAACATAAATAGGATACCGAAATCACGTGTGACATCATCATCGTATTTTATCCCATACAAGAGTGCTCCTACAGAGAATAATGCCATAACTATTGCATAGCCGATTATCTGTACCTGTCTTACTTGCTCCCACTCGTCAAAATGCCCATAATTACCAAACACAGATACACCCCATAAACCAGTGAAGAAGATCAGTAATCCTATAATATAGGTTTGTCGTTGTGTATACTTAAGAGTACTTACCACTTTCTGTAATAGGCTGATAACAATAATAACTAACCCAAATACTGTAAAGCGCATTGGGTAGTTCATGCCAAAAAATAAGTTGTCATCATTATTATGGTGATAACTATACGCACCATACCATCCCATAAGTGCAAGTAATGCAGCTGCCCAAAGAGTATAAGAGCGATAAACAATACTCAGAGCAAAAAACATGATAGATGTTGTGATGAGAAATCCTGAGTATTCAGGACCGAACCCAATATCCTTACAATAGTATACTAAGGCAGAAACAGATACGAGACCACCTAATACCATATATACTTCATATACCATTGAGTTGAATGACTTTCTTTTTTTTGCCAGATAAGCAAACCAAATAGCTGCTATTATGGTGCATGATATGGCTATTATTAGGTTGCTGACATCAAAATAAGCTTTGATCTTCTCGAGTAGTTTGTCATCTATGAATATTGCACTAAATGCTAACAGGGTGCAGGCTATTGCAATCACGAAGAAGTAACGGGCTATTTGTGTGCCTGATTGTTTGAGTTGTATTGTAGAAGCAAGCTCTTTGGCTTTCTCGCTGTCAATCAACTTTTTATGCTCCCATTCAGCAAGAGCTGATTCAAGGAGCTGTTTATCTTTTTTATCCAGTTCCATAGGTTACAGTAGAAATGGTTTGCTCTTGTTAATCAAATATCAAGCCAGTAAAATTGATAATATTAAGATATTAATAGGAAAAATTGCGTTACCTTCGCGGCGGTGCCAAACCTCGAGGTTGCAAAGGACGAAAGTCTGTTTTGCAACATCATTGAAGTCCTCGCGATGCAGCGGGGCTTCTTATTTTCTAGCTTATCTTACTCCAGTTATTACTAGCAGTTGATTGTTGCAAGAGGATGTTTCTAATACCCTGATGTTGTGGTTGTGTCAGGTTAGGGTCTGCTTCTAATAATTGTTGGGCTGCCTCTCTGGTTTGTTCCAGTATATGAGTGTCGTGGATGATGTCTGCAAGCTTGAATCTGAATGTCCCGCTCTGTTTGGTGCCATATAAATCACCCGGTCCGCGCATAGCCAGGTCTTTCTCCGCTATGACGAACCCATTGCTGGTAGCAGTCATTGTATTCATACGTTCTGTACTCTCTTTGGATACTTTATTCCCGGTTAGCAGGATACAGTAAGACTGTTCACCACCACGACCTACACGACCTCGCAACTGGTGTAACTGCGATAGTCCGAAACGTTCTGCACTTTCTATGAGCATGACAGTTGCATTAGGGACGTTTACACCTACCTCTATAACAGTTGTAGCTACCAATATCTGTGCATCGCCTTTTACAAACCGTTCCATATTTCTTTCTCGTTCTCCATGTTCTTGTCTGCCGTGCACCATCCCGATGCGGTACTTATCCTCAGGGAAGAATACTTTCACCTGTTCATATCCTGCCATGAGACTTTCATAATCCATTTTCTCAGACTCTTCGATAAGAGGATAAACGATATATGCCTGCCTGCCTTTATCTACCTCGCTACGTATGAAATCCATCACATGCGCCCGTCTCATTTCATTTCTGTGTACAGTTTTTATTTCTTGTCTGCCGGGTGGTAGCTCGTCTATCACAGACACATCGAGGTCTCCGTATAAAGTCATGGCCAATGTTCTGGGGATAGGTGTAGCCGTCATGACAACTACATGTGGTGCTATCTCATTCTTACTCCACAACCGTGCTCTTTGCCCTACACCAAAGCGATGTTGTTCATCAATAACTGCTAATCCCAGATTCTTGAATTGTACCTTTTTCTCGATCAAAGCATGTGTGCCAACAACTATTGGTATTATACCCTTATTAAGTCCGTCAAGTATCTCTTTGCGTTCTTTTCCCTTGGTGCTTCCTGTAAGCAATGCTACAGGTATCTGCATTGGTTTTAGTAACTCCTGTATACTTGTATAATGTTGTTGTGCCAATATCTCAGTCGGTGCCATCATGCAGGCCTGAAACCCATTATCCATTGCCAGTAGCATAGACATAACTGCTACAATTGTCTTACCGCTGCCAACGTCTCCCTGCACTAATCGATTCATTTGTTTGCCAGTAGCAGTATCAAAACGAATCTCTTTTAATACTCGCTTCTGAGCACCTGTCAACTCAAAAGGTAAATGCTCTTTGTAGAATGTATTGAAATTGTCACCGACAGTTTCAAACTTCCAACCGGGTTGTATATTATGTTGTACACGGAGTTGCCCGATCTTTATTTGTGATGCAAAGAGTTCTTCCCACTTTAGCCTGAACTGTGCAGCCAGCATATGCTCATTAGTATCAGGGTAGTGTATCCACTTCATAGCATGATAGCGGTCACAGAGCTTGTATTGTTGTAGCAGGTTAGCAGGTAAGATTTCAGGAACATCGCCGGGTTGTACTTTTTGCAATAATTCTTGCGTGATCTTTCCTAATGCCCGGTTATTGAGACTTTTGCTCCTCATCTTTTCTGTTAAGGGATAGACAGGAGACAGTGTTGCTTTTGCTGTTTGTGCATTTAACGGGTCTATGTCCGGGTGGGGTATGTTAATGACTCCGTTGAAATTACTCACCTTTCCATATACGATATAGTGTTGATTCTCTTGCAGCGACTTTTTCATCCACTGCACACCACGAAACCATATCAACTCTATCTTTCCGGTATCATCATATAGGGTAGCGCTTAACCTTCTTTTTCTTCCTGAACCTTCCTCATAAATATTTATGAGTGTGCCAATGAGTTGCACATTTTCTCCATCTGTTTTGATGTTACCTATCTTATTGATCTTGGTACGGTCGTTATACCGAAAAGGGTAGTGTTGCAACAGGTCTCTTGCATACTGAATATCTAACTCTTTACGCAATAGTTCACCGCGCAGTGGCCCGACTCCTTTAAGGTATTCAATAGGTGTGTCTAGTATGGAAGATTGGCTGTTGATAGTAATGCTTTATAACAAATATAATAAAGCAGTCGTTGAGGGGGTTATTCAGCGTTGTCTATTGCAGCAACTACTTTTAAGTTAGCAGCTTTAGCAGCACGCATTACCGCCATTACATTATCCCAGTCTGCCTTGCGATCACCGTTCACTACTACTGTTGGCTCTGCATCATTGGCTGCAGCAGCCATACGTGCAATGACAGGTTCTAATGAATCTACCGGGGTAAGCGTAGTGCCTACATAAAACCGCTGCATCGAATCTACTGTTACAACAACAGTCTGCTTGGCTTTTGTATCTGTTTTGGCTTTGGGTGTCATTACTTTTACGACATTCGGGTTGGCCAGAGTCGAGATGACTAAAAAGAAGAATAGTAGAATGAATAAGATGTCATTCAGTGCTGATGTGTGTACTTCCGATTTGTCTCTTAATCCTTTTCTCAGGTTCATACGCAGTATTATCGAGTTGGTTCAAGTAACATATCCAGAAATTCAACAGAAGCAGCCTCCATTTTATTGACCGTTTTATTGATCTGCGCATTAAGGTAATTATACGCCACATATGATAACAAGCCAATTATCAAACCTACTGCTGAAGTGACCATTTTAGTATATATACCGCCTGCTATATTCTCAATAGAAAAACCCTGATGCTGGATATTAAAGAACAACAATATCATTCCTGCTATAGTACCCAGAAAACCGAACATTGGTGCAATACCAGCTATAGTTGATAGAATGGATAGGTTTTTCTCCATTTCATATACTTGAAGCTTGCCCGTATTTTCCATTGACCTTTCTATCAGGTCAACCGGTTTGCCAATTCTTGTAAGGCCTTTATCTATCATTCTTGCTGTTGGTCCGGGCGTGCTTTTTGCGAGATTCCTTGCAGCTGTTAGGTTCTCGTCAGTTACATGCTCTCTGATACGAGCCATGAAGTGGGGATCTACTTTACGCGCACGGCGTATCGCGAACAGTCGTTCAAAAAATACATATACCATTAATATTGAACACAATAATAACGGTATCATTAATACGCCACCTTCTTTTAGCAGGTATATCAATGATAGTTCTTCGGCACTTGTATTCTCAATAGCTTCTACAGTTGTAGCAGTATCTATTTGCAGCAGAACAGATAGTAAAGTCATTGGTTAGCGTTGGTTCACAACAAATGTAATAATTAGCTGTTTTATCATCTTGTTAAAAAAAATACCGAGGCATATGCCTCGGTATTTAGTAATAATACAAATCTAAATTATCCTATAGAAACTAATTCTATGTCAAATACAAGATCCTTACCAGCAAGAGGATGGTTTGCATCTAGTACGACAGTTTCGTCTTTTACTTCTGTGATAACGACAGGTATATTATTACCCTGATTGTCACTCATATTCAGCTGCATGCCTACTTCAGGGGTCATTTCAGCCGGAAAGTCTTTTTTAGGGTAATCTACTACCATATCATCCCTGCGTTGGCCATAGCCCTCATCTACAGGTATGTTTACAGTTTTTTTGTCACCCACTTTCATATCTACTAATGCTTCATCAAAGCCCTTGATCACTTGCCCCTGACCAACGGTAAATTGCAATGGGTCACGACCTTCAGAACTATCGAATGTTTCACCGCTTGTTAATTTTCCGTGGTAGTGAACTTGTACCGTATCACCGCTTTTTACTTGTTGCATGATAATTGTTTTAAATAAAAAAATGTTATAAGCGTGCAAGGTACGGTTAAATATCTTATTATCAGGATACGTAAGCTATCTTTAGGAAAATTTTGACTTCATGGTTCAAAAAATAACACATATAGTTTTATTCTTATCATTTTTGTTATGCTCACATTCAATGTCTGCTCAGTTATTACCTGACAGGTCTGATGAAAAGAAAATGCCGGAAGTGATAACGGGAGCAGAACGTATGGATGAATACCTGCTCATGCTAGAGGGAAAAAGAGTAGGGCTACTGATCAATCAAACATCTGTTGTAGGAGAAGAAAAAATATTATTACCTGATACATTATTAAAAAGGGGAGTGAATGTTGTTAAAATTCTTGCTCCTGAGCATGGTTTCAGAGGAAAAGCTGAAGCCGGCGAAAAGGTAGATGATGGTATAGATGCTAAAACCGGTCTGCCTATCATTTCGTTGTATGGCAAAACTAAAAAGCCTACTGCAGCACATCTTGCTGATATTGACGTGTTGATATACGATATACAGGACGTTGGTGCACGATTTTATACTTATATCTCCACTATGCAGTATGCTATGGAGGCATGTGCTGCATACGGCAAGGAATTTATGATACTGGACAGACCAAACCCGAATGGTTTTTATGTTGACGGCCCTGTGCTTGATATGTCTCTTAAATCTTTTGTTGGAATGCAACCAATACCAGTTGTGTACGGTATGACACCAGGAGAGTATGCACAGATGCTTGTAGGAGAAAAGTGGTTTGATGGTGCGGATAAACTAAACCTGAACGTAATACGATGCGAAAACTATGACCATAATACAAGGTATTCGCTGCCTGTTAATCCATCTCCAAACCTAAGGAATATGCCTGCTATCTATTGCTACCCATCATTATGCTTTTTTGAGGGTACTGATATTAGTGTAGGGAGAGGGACCAAGATGCCATTTCAACAGTTTGGCCACCCATCCTTTGAAGGAAAATCAGTTTACGGTTTCATGCCTAATATAGCAGATGAAGGGCCTGACCCTAAGCATGCCGCAAAAGTGTGCTACGGCCAGGCACTAGCTACTTCTGTACGAGAAGCAGAAATGACCATAGGGGGTAAAGTAAGGGTATATTACCTATTGCGTGCTTATAGCTGGTTTGAAAATAAAGATCAATTTTTCAATAGCTTTTTTGAAAAACTTGCGGGTACCAAAGAGTTACGTAAGCAAATACAGAATGGCTGGAGTGAAGAAGATATAAGAAATTCATGGAAAAAGGATATTGACGCTTTCAAGAAAATAAGAAAGAAATACCTATTGTATAAAGATTTTGAATAGTCAGAGACGTCAGACTAATTAATACTTATGTATATCTTCTTTTTACCCATTTACAATTTCTTTAAAGAAAGAAAACTCCTTTTTTGGATAGTTTTCCTAACGTCTTTTGCAGTTTGGGTGTTTCTTGCTTCTCGCATTCAACTTAAAGAAGACATCAGTTCAATGCTCCCTGACAGTGATGCTATACAGACAATGAATAGTGCTGTTAGTAACACTGAAGCCGGTGAGCAGGTTATCTTCCTGATGTCATTTGCAGATAGCACATATCGTGATGCAGATAGCCTTACTTCTGCTGCTGATAATTTTTATTTAAGCTTTAACGAAGAGTTGGATGAGTATATAGATACCTTTCTATTACAACCAGGCAGTAATATTGAAGAAGGGTTACTTGAGGTTGTGGAAAATAATCTGCCTCTGTTTCTCGAAGAAGATGATTATAGCAGAATAGATAGTCTAACACAAACGGCACAAATAGAACGTACTCTTGCAGCTAATAAAAGGGTGCTATTATCTCCTGCAAGTGTAGTATACAAAAGACTTGTAGCAAATGACCCACTAGGTATCTCTAACATAGTATGGGAGCGGCTACAGAAACTCAACAACCCTGAATATGAATTGCATAACGGATATCTCTTTCATAAGAAGACAGGTAAGTTGACATTTTTTCTTAAACCCAAGTATGCCTCAGGTGAAACAGGTAAGAATTCAGTGTTTTTTTCTGAGACAGATGAATTGATAGCAAGTTGGCGCAAAAAACATCCGGGTATTAATATCACCTACTTTGGCGCACCTGTAGTAGCAGCAGGTAATGCCAGCCAAATGAGGGATGATACGATGCTGACATTAAGCATCACTGCTGTGTTGCTACTTGCAATTACATTTTACTATTTCAAACGTAAGCGTGCACCATTATTATTATTAGTACCTGTATTGTACGGCGGCGTAATGGGAGTAGGATTAATGTATCTGCTTCAAGGCAGTATGTCTATTATAGCACTAGGTGCAGGGGCAATTGTTATGGGTATCGCTATTGATTTCTCTGTTCACTTTTTATCTCACGCCAGAAAGAGTAGCATTAGAGATACTGTAAAGGAACTTTCCCAACCTCTGACATTGGGTAGCTTAACAACTATAGCTGCATTTTTATCATTACGTTTTACAGGAACCCCAATACTTGAAGATCTTGGCTTTTTTGCAGCTACAAGCCTTTTAGGTGCGGCATTATGTACACTGTTGTTCTTACCTCACCTGTTATCAAATACAAAAGTAGATTATGCTGATATTAAACCTACATTATTTGATAGGCTGGCAAGATTGAAACCCGAACAGAATAAGTGGCTGGTACTTTTGATAGTATTGGTCACTCCGGTAATGTTATATCTTTCTGCTGATGTGCAATTTGACAGTGACCTGATGCACTTAAATTACATGTCGGATAAAGTAAAGCAGGCCCAAGATGAAGTTAGTGAGGTAAATGCTGATGCGCTTAGTTCTGTATATGTAATTGCAGAAAAGAGCAATGAAAACGAAGCACTTTATGCTCTTGAAAATGTTCGTGAAAGCATAAGCCTACTTAAAAGAGATGGTAAAATAAGAAGTGTGTCAAATCCCGCTTCGTTAATCCCGTCTGTTTCCGTTCAGAGAGACAAAATAAAAAAGTGGAAGGATTACTGGACTCAAGAAAAACAGAATACGGTATTAGGTAGTATTCTAGCAGCAGCACAAAGCCAAGGATATTCAGCTACTGCATTTAATGGGTTCAATGAGCGAATTAATAGTACGTATAAACCATTTGACAGTACAACACTGTCTTTTCTTAAGTCGCTTTTTCCTACCGGATTCTCACATAAGGGAGATAAGTATTATGCTTTAGCTACTTTAAAAGTGCCATCAAAATATCGTGAAGATGTATTCAATAGTTTAAGTAATGAGAAAGATGTAATTATTACTGACAAGCAAGAAGGAGCAACACAGTTGGTTGGTATCCTGAAAAGCAACTTTACTGATATTGCAATTTATTCTTCACTAATTGTTTTTCTTGCTTTGTTGATAGGCTATGGTAGGATAGAGATAGCCATAATGTCATTCTTGCCGATGGCTATTTCATGGGTCTGGATATTAGGGTTGATGTCTTTATTAGGTTTAAAGTTCAATATTGTCAATGTCATTATTTCTTCATTAGTATTCGGCCTGGGAGATGATTATGCCATTTTTACCATGGAGGGGTTGGTTGAAAAATACAGAACCGGCAAACAAAAACTTTCTTCTGTTCGTGCTGCTGTTTATGTGTCAGTTGCTACAGCAATAATTGGGCTTGGTGTATTATTATTGGCTAAGCATCCTGCATTAAAATCTATTGCATTTATATCAGTAGTTGGCTTGCTATGTGTATTGTTCATATCGCAAACATTACAACCTTTTCTGTTCAACCTTTTTATACAAAAGCGTGCAGATAAGAAGTTTTTACCTTTTACTTTAAGGAGCTTTCTGCTATCTGTCTTTGCATTTACTTATTTTTTTATTGGCTCCATAATACTCACAATACTTGGTGTGATATTTACAAAGCTTTGGCCATTCAATAAAGAGAGAGGTAAGTATTATTTCCACGTTTGGATAAGTAGATATACTCGTAGTATGATGTATATCATGATCAACCTTAAGAAAAGGGTATTCAATTTATCAAATGAGAAATATGATCAACCTGCAGTATTTATAGCCAATCACAGTTCTTTTTTAGATATTCTTATTATGACCATGCTGCATCCTAAGTTAGTTTTGCTAACAAACAGATGGGTATGGCGTTCGCCTGTTTTTGGTGCTGTAGTTCGGATGGGGGAGTATTACCCTGTTGCAGACGGTGCAGAAGAGAGTATAGAACCACTCAGAGATTTAGTTAACAGAGGTTATTCTATTGTGGTTTTTCCTGAAGGTACTCGGAGTACTTCAGACAAGATTCACCGTTTTCATAAAGGAGCATTTTATATAGCAGAAAAGCTGCGTTTAGATATTGTACCGGTATTACTGCATGGAGTACATTACAATATGCAGAAAGGAGACTGGTTATTGAAAGATGGTACTTGTTCTATTTACATACATAAGAGAATATCTCCTGACGACAACACATATGGTGATACCTACAGTAAAAGAGCAAAACATATAGGCAAATGGATCCGTGGGGAACTTGAATCGGTAAAGGTGCAGAATGAGACACCTAAATATTTTAAAGAGCAGTTACAACGATCGTATACTTATAAAGGGCCTGTGCTAGAGTGGTATTGCAGAATAAAAACAATGTTGGAAGGTTATTATGAACAGTTCCACGATTTATTGCCTAGAAAGGGTACGTTTTATGATCTGGGTAGCGGATATGGTTTTATGACTTATATGCTTCATTGGTCTGCGCCAGGCAGGAAGTTTACCGGTATTGACTATGATACAGATAAAATTGAGACTGCTCAAAATAACTTCTTGAGAGATGATGATATTTCTTTTGAACAAGGTGATTTGACAGAAGCAGAGCTGGAAGAGTGTGATGGAATACTAATATGCGATGTGCTTCATTACTTATTACCCAAACAGCAAGTTGCTCTATTAGAGAAAAGTGTATCGGTACTAAATTCCGGGGGCAAACTCATTATCAGGGATGGGGTATCAGAGTTGAAAGACCGTATAAAAGGCACTAAGATCACAGAGGTGTTCTCAACTAAGATATTCAGATTTAATAAAACACAAAATGAGCTTCACTATATCAGTAGAAAATTAATTGAAGACTTTGCGCTAAAATATAATATGGATGTTGTGGTGATTGATAATGAGAAAAGGACAGCCAATCTGATCTTTGTATTGACAAAATCCTAGTTATTTATTCTGATATCTTGTTTTGTTACGCTGTGTACTTATCATCCACAAAATGGTGCTGAAGGCAAGTAGCACTAATATGTGCATTTGTATATCATAGAAGTTACCGTTGCGCAATGTAATGTTGTTTACAGCATCTAAGCCCCAATATAAAGGGGATATCATAGCCATTTTTTGCATTACAGGAGTGAATACATCTATTGGTACCCATACACCACCCATTGCCGATAAGATAACAACGGATATTGCACCGAAGGGCATTGCCTGATTTGTTGTTTTAAATATTACTCCTATAAAGTAGCCATATGATGTTGCTGCTATAGCTATGGATACGGCTACAGGTATCAATACCCATGTGTTTGTACCTAAATGTAATGATGGTAACCCTAATAGCGGGATTACCCATAACCCGATACAGAACATTACAACGAACTGTAACGTACAAATAAGCGTATAGAAAAATATTTTACCCACAGAGACATATTTCCGTGCATTAGGTATCAGTTCTATACGCATGGCACTGCCTTCGTCACGTTCCCTTATTAAGTGGCCACAAATAGGAATGACAATAAAGAACATGCCGAATATTGCCCATGCCGGAACATTGTGTTGTACTGATGTTACTTCTACAGCGTTCGCTTCATGTTCATTAAGCATTTTCTCTTTTATACCTATCCCTTTGAATATTTTCACAAAATCTTCAGCGGGTCTTATGTTTTGTGATGAGCTGTCTATAGTGCTACTGTCAATATTAGTACCTCCGATTTTTGCGAGTCGTTCTACCAATATATGACTACTGGAAAACGTAATGTATTTGTCTAATGCAAAGCTTACAGACATTCTGAATGTAGGTTTTGATGCAGGGTCAAAATACATACGTACATAATTGGTGTCCCTCATCTCTCGAGAGGGTAAGGAGCCCATGCCTATTTTCTCAGATATGCTATTCGCTACAATATTAGCAGCGTTAACCATTTCAGCAGTTGCACCTTTAGGTATCACAATGCCTACTTTATAGTCTCCTTCCTGTAGTAAAAATTTAAGCCGATGTTCTGTTACGGGCTTTTCGTCAATACTATCAATTATAGTAAAGCTCTCACTTTCTTTGAGTCCGTCAATTATAGCTGTAGATAAAGAACCGTTATCGTGATTAGCTACCAGCAGGTCAAATTTCAGTTCCTGATAATCTTTAAATGGTGCATCCTGAACCAAGGCCATTACAATAATAAGTATTGCAGGCATTATAAAAAGCAGCATTAACCCGGCAACATCACGTTTTGTGAGTATCCATTCTTTTAATATTGTTGCCAGGATTTTCTTCATGTGCTTATTTATTTTAGTCTCTTACAGAGTGGCCGGTGTAATGAAGGAAAACATCTTCAAGATGGTTGCAATCTTCTGTTTCAAGTATGAGTTTTTTAGGTGTCCCTGAAATAATTAATTCACCATTATCAATTATAACCACATCATCGCATATTCTCTCAGCTTCTTCTAATAAATGCGATGTATATAGGATCGTTTTGCCTGTTGCTTTATATTCATTCAGGAAATCTAATATCAGTGCTCTTGATTGAACATCTACACCTGCAGTTGGTTCATCAAGAATTAAAATTATCGGCTCGTGTAGTAAAGAAGCAATAATATTGGCGCGTCTTTTCATTCCACCACTATACCTGTTCACTCTTTTGTCAGCTTGTTTCTCAAGCCCTAACCTGTTAAGTAAATTACCAGCACGTTCTCGTATGTAGTGTTTTTCTAATCCATATAAACTGCCAATATACATGAAGTTTTCCCAGGCGGTCATATTCGGGAAAAGTGCTATTTGTTGAGGTACAACACCAATTTGTGAGCGTACAGCAATAGGCTCATTGATGCAGCTTACGCCATATATCTCAGCATTACCACTATCAGGCTTTACAAGCCCGCATAATATATTTATACAAGTGGTCTTTCCTGCTCCGTTTGGGCCTAATAATCCTGTAATGGTATTTTCATTTACCTGAAGAGTCAGACCGTTAAGCGCAGGCTCCAGTGCACCTTGATATTGTTTTTTCAGACTATCTATCTGAATGGCTACAGACATAATTACCTCTTTACCTGTTATAACCCAGACCTTGTGCCAGTTGTTCGGGAAGCGAAGGTAATAATTGTCTTGAAACAAGGAAGGTTGTTAATTCTGCCAGCTCCTTAAATATTATATGACTATCAGCAGCTTTGCGCAAATAGTCGCTACCGCTACTACCACCTGTACCTACTCTTTTACCAATTGTGCGTTGTACCATATGTATATGCCTGTGTCGCCAAAGAGACATTAGCTCGTCTATTTCTAACAAACTACTTATTAGCTCATAGGGTAAATGTAGCATCGGGTGGTCTCTGTACAGCATTATGAACAAAGCACTGCGGTTTGCTTCGGCACTGAACCTTCTATCTTCCGGGTAGTCACCATCTTTCATAAAAAGCATGTCAAAGACTTTCAGGTTGGCCTTCTCTTCATCTAACAGACTATCAGCATATATTTGACGATATTCTTCCCAGAACGATCTTTCCGGCCACAGTGTATTGTCTTTAAGGAAAGGCATACGTTCTAACCAACGGTTTATGAGCACTAAAAGAGACTCCTCTTTTTCAGCTTCTTTAACACGTTTTATATCTTCTTCTTTTAGTTGAGATATGTAGTAGTTCTGGCCGTGCCTGTGTTTATAGTTTAAACCAAGTGCTGCCTCTATTATCTTAAACTGGATGCTTTGAAACCCGGAAGCCGGGCGAAGCATGTCCCTGAATTCAAGAAAATCAAGAGGTGTCATTGTTTCCATGATAGACATTTGTTCTACAGCTACATTCATTATGGTACATATACGTTCTATTCTATGAACAGAATTATATATGTCAGGTGAATTATTAGGTATCTCTTTTTGATTAAAGATGCCGCGAACAATATTTAACTCGTGTAATATCTGTTTGAACCACAATTCATAAGATTGGTGTATGATAATAAACATCATCTCGTCATCGGCTCTTATTCCTCTTTTTTCGCTTTCGGGGGTTTGAGCGTTCAGTATCTTATCTAGCTGTAGATAGTCACTATAGTATAGTGATGGATTGTCTTGTTTTTCCATGGGCTTAAATTACCTAAACTTAACATAAGGTAGAAGCATGTTCTGAAAAATTTATGATGCGAATAGGGGTATCGGGTTCTTTAGATGTTATATCAGTGAACATATAAAAAACCAACAAATTACATTTTATGAAAAAGTATTTATTACAGGGTGCATTATTAATAAGTATTCTTTTTTTAGGCTCTTGCCGTAAACACTTTATTAAAGGTGAAGGGCCTATTGAAACTGAGATACGTTCTGTAAGCGATTTTAATGAAATAATTGCTGATGGAAGTATTGATGTGACTGTTGTAAAAGATAGAGACTATAAGGTTGTTTTAACAGGATACGGAAACCTGATACCAATATTTGAGACAAGGGTAGATGGTGATAGGCTTAAACTAGGCTATAATAACAGATATCATAATGTACGTAATGATAACCTTGAGATAGTAGTACATACTCCATATGTAGATAAGGTTGTTATAAATGGATCTGGTGATGCTGTTATTTCTTCTGGTTTTAAGCAGGATAAAATTGAAGGCAGGATCAATGGTTCTGGAAATATTAGTGTTAATAATTGTGATGTAACAACCTTAACAGCAGATATTAATGGCTCAGGTACATTTAAATCTACCAGTACTGAAGCAGATAATGTATTTACATATGTCTCAGGTTCAGGTGATATTTATGTAAAAGTAAACGAGTATTTGAAAGTAAGGATCACTGGCTCTGGTGATGTATGGTATAGTGGAGACCCGGATATAACTGATATAAATATCAGTGGTTCGGGAGATGTCCACAAAAAGAACTAAAGCAAAAAGGGAGTCTATTAAGACTCCCTTTTTTATTAAAGAATTACTGTGATTATTGTCTTTTAGTTCCCTGAAAATTTGTGATAGTACGAACACCATCAACTGTTTCGTCGATCAGTATCTCAATTTTGTTTTCACCTATATACTCCATGGTAACATCTTTTCCGGCAGGGAGATTTTCAGGAAGCACCTCATTTAATATGGCTCTGCCTGTAAATGTTTTTCCTCCTCTGCTTGCAATACGAACTATTACTCTTTGACGAGTTGTGTCTTGTCCGAAATGAGTAACGTATGCGCTATCGATAATAACAGGTTCGTTGTTTACTTTAGTAATGCCATCATATGTTCCTATGAACTTCTGGGAAGAAGTAATTTCACACTGTGTGCCTTCATAGCCATCGAGACATCTGCAGAACCCGTCTGTACAAACACCCTCATTACGACATGTGAATGTTTGACAAGAATCTCTTGTGCAAGAAGTGTATAGTACTGCAAATGAAACACATAAGAAGGTTGCAGCAGTAATAAAAGAGTATTTCCAAAGCTTCATACCAGAAACAAAATTATTTATGCCAAAATACAAAAAATCCTGACTATTGAAAGGTTCTGAGTTTTTTTTTAAGATGATATGGGATCCCAACCCTGCGCTTTAAGCGGATGTTTATTATTGCTTTTTGTTTGCAAGATAGTTCCTTCAGAAATATCAGTAATATGACCGACAGGAGCAATGTTTTCATTTAGGACCATTTTGTCATAATCTTCTTGTTTAACGGTGAAGAGTAGTTCGTAATCTTCTCCGCCATTAAGTGCACACATAGTAGCATCAATCTGAAACTCAAATGCAAGTTCTCTTGCCTCATCATGTATGGGTAACTTAGGCTCTTCTATCACACAACCAACTTTGCTTTGCTCGCAGATATGTAATATGTCTGAACTCAGTCCATCACTTATATCGATCATAGCGGTTGGTGTGATATTATTAGCCTTCAACCATTCAACTATATCAGTTCGTGCTTCAGGTTTAAGTATTTTACCTACACAGTGTGCTTTTTGTTGGAGGTCTGGCTGTACATCAGGGCTTTCAAGATAAATACGTTTTTCACGTTCCAGCAATTGTAAACCGAGATATGCTGCCCCCAGTGTGCCCGAGACACATATTATATCTCCCTCTTGCGCACCAGACCGGGTGACAAACTTGTCATTAATAACCTCTCCAATTGCAGTAATACTGATGACTAGCCCCTTTTCAGAGCTTGTAGTATCGCCACCTATCAGGTCTATGTTATATTTTGTACAAGCAGCATAAATCCCCTCATAAAGTTCATTTAGTGCTTCTACTGAAAATCGGTTAGAAATAGCTATACTCACTGTTATATGTGTAGGTGTAGCCATCATCGCACATATGTCAGACAAGTTAGTAACAACAGCTTTATAACCCAGATGTTTCAACGGGGTATACATCAAGTCAAAGTGAATACCTTCAACCATCATGTCTGTACTTATTACTGTTTGCTTGCCGAAATGGTCAATTACAGCACCATCGTCACCAATACTTTGTAGAGTGCCTGCATGCCTGGTTTCGTTGTTTCTTGTCAGGTGATCTATCAGCCTGAATTCACCTAATTCAGATATCTCGGTTCTTTGCTCGCTCATTGCTATATTTTACTTCTGATGATCTTAAGCATGTCATTGTGGATCAGCCCATTAGTTGCAAGTGTTTCTTTGTCGTTAACATCATATGGGTCTCCATCAAAGTTAGTGATTTTCCCGCCGGCTTCCTGTACAATAAGGTAGCCTGCTGCCACATCCCAGGGGTTAAGGTTGTACTCCCAAAAGCCATCAAACCTTCCACATGCAACCCAACACAGGTCAATAGCAGCTGAGCCTAATCTACGAACAGGGAGTCCTTCCATGATAATTCGCTCAAATACTTTAATAGGGTTTTCGTATGCTTTAGGCCATTTATAAGGAAAACCTGTTACGAGACATGCTTTTTTAAACTCATTTTTACTAGATACTGTTATTTTTTCATCATTCAGATATGCACCTTTGCCTTTTTCAGCAAAGAACAGCTCTTCCATTATAGGGTTATACACAACGCCATATTTCAGCTCTCCTTTATACAACAGGCCAATACTTACACAACATATGGGTATACCATGGGCAAAGTTTACTGTGCCATCTATAGGATCTATTACCCATTGGTATTCAGAATCCTGTATAAGTTCTCCGATCTCTTCGCTAATAATTGAATGTGTAGGGTAGTGCTTTTTAATTATCTGTATGATCTTTTCCTCTGCAAGGTTATTAATAGTATCTTTTGTGTCTACTTTAAATGTTCCCTGAAAGTAATTTCTAATGATCTCTCCGGCTTGTTTTGAAGCATTAAAGAGTACTTCTTTTAATTCATCGCCCATATGAGCTATAGTTTTAATTCTTTCCCAAGGTAATAATCAATAACCTTGAGTTTAAATATTAAGTCGTATTTGCTACTGGCAAGGTTCCCTTCAGCCTGTGACCAGTTATTTTGTGTTATAAGGTATTCAACTGTATTAGTAAGGCCTAACTCATTGCGTTTTTGCGCAAATTCATATGCTCTTTTGGCAGCATCTGCAGAGCGTTTTGCAGCATAATACTTTTGAATTGCATTCTTTACATCATTATGAGCTTTGTAGACATCCTGTTTGAGTTTTAGCTCTGCTTGTCTTTTGCTTAATTCCTGGTTCAGTACGTTGATTTTTGCCTGCTTAATAGCTGTTTGCGACTGCCACCCATTAAAGATCGGAATGTTAAGATTTAACGACACTGTTTGTCTGAAGTTGTTGTCCAGTTGTTTACCTAATGGAATAGTTGATGTGGTAAAGTTGGGCACTATCTGATATATAGGATATGTATTATTTCCAAGAGAGTCAACAGCAAAACTACCCTGAACTTGTTGAGTGCTATAGCCATTTATAGTAAAATCTTGAAACGTGGTAGAGTAGTTAGTACCAGCCTGTGCATTTAATGACAGCTGTGGGAACAAAGCACTCTTAGAAGAAGCGAGTCCCTTTTTTGCAGCTTGTAATCTGTAATCATTACTCTTAACGATACCTAAATTCTCTGCTGCGGCATTGTATATAGCTTCAGGTTCAAGCAGTACTGCACTCATACTGTTATCAACGGTCACTTCAGGAGCCATTACTTCAAAAGGCACTTCAAAGTTCAGATTAAGCAGTGCTTTAATATCCAAAATGGCTGCATTATATTCTGTTATAGCACTAATGAGGTTAGAGCTATCAGCTGCTAATTGCGCTTCAAGTTGAGCCGCGTTCAATTCCGGTAATCTACCCGACTCAACAAATTTTCTTGTTTGTTCAAGTTGAGCTGAAGAAAGTGATACTTGCTGCTCATTTATTTTTACTTGCTCTTTAGCTAATAATGCTCTCAGGTACCCTGTAGCAACATTCAGTGAAATATCATTTTCTATCTGTTCAAGGTCGGTTTCAGTTGCTTTAAGGCTAAGCTTATTCTGTGCTATTTGGTTTCTTCTTTGAAACCAGCCGAACAGTAAAACGTTAGCATTACCATTCAAACTCAGGAAGTCGTAACTGGTATTTTCAACAAACTGGTTTGTAGTAGGGTCTACTGAACGGCCAAAGCTTCGCCCATACCCGGTATTGACATTTATAGCTGGCAATTGAGACAACTGGCTTTGTGTAAGTGTAAGCTTAGCCAGTCTTTTATTTAATTCATTTTGCTGAATAGTAATATTGTGGTCTAAAGCGTATTGGACAGCACGTTGTAATGTCCAGCTATTTTCATCTTGTGCTATAGTTCTTTTAAATGCACAAATTAATACCGGGATGAATATAAGACTGATAATAAGGTTACGCCTCATGCAGCAAAAATAGCTTAAAATGCGAGAGCATGTAATCTCTTGGTACTAATTAGCAAGTCAATCGCTTTTTGGCGTTTGTTTGGGTGTGTCTTTTTGCTCATTCAGATCATCTTCTTCAGTCAATTCAGTACAATCATTTTCTTGTTCAATAATGATTTGTTGAGGTTGGTTTTTGCTTTTTAAAGATTGCATATACTCTATATAACCACCGTATTGGGCCATCAACTGATAGCCAGTGCGAGATAATTTCAATTTGCCTGCATTACCAAAGCCAGCTACAGGATTCACAAGTCCTGAGTTGGTCATGACCTCCCACAGGCGTTCTGCTTCAATATATGGAACTTTAAGATTGGCTTTGTCATATATGTCTTTTTCTATATGTAGAGTGTCGATATGAGAGTTATGATACAAAGCCTTTAGTACCAGATCAATTATTTGAATGTCTACCTGATTTCTGTCAATCATAACAGGCTTTATTTCAGCTTTTTTCAATTTATGCTTCCTGTTGTGATGCCTTGATGTTTTGATTAATCTGCTTTCTTTCATATACAATAAAGGTACGTTCGAAAACGTACCAAATGAGATAATATATTGTTATAAGAGGCATTATGCCTGAGTCTCTTTATTTTCAGTTATTTTCTTCTCTCCAAGTTTGCGATATGCTTCTTTGTTAGCTTTCTCGTTCTGTTCTTCTATTTCCTGGTCTTTGTCATATGCTCTTATGATTTGCTTCACAAGACGATGCCTAACAACATCTGCTTCATCAAGTTGTATATATGCTATACCATTGATGTTTCGTAAAATATTGGTTGCCTTAATTAACCCCGATTTTTGATTTTTAGGCAGATCAATTTGTGTTAAATCACCAGTAATAATGGCTTTGGCAGATGCACCAATACGAGTAAGGAACATTTTTAGTTGAAGGTCGGTAGCATTTTGTGCCTCATCGAGGATAATAAACGCATTATCTAAAGTCCGACCACGCATATAGGCCAATGGTGCAATTTCAATGATGCGATTAGCCATATAATAATTTAGCTTATCAGATGGTATCATATCATCTAGTGCATCATACAGAGGTCTTAAATAGGGGTCTATTTTCTCTTTAAGGTCTCCGGGAAGAAAACCAAGGCTTTCACCGGCCTCAACTGCTGGTCGGGTTAATATGATTTTTCTTACGGCTTTGTTCTTTAGTGCTCTTACGGCTAATGCAACGGCAGTATAAGTTTTACCTGTACCGGCAGGACCAACAGCAAAAATGATGTCGTTCTTTTCAGAAACATTAGTCATCATTTTCTGGTTCTGTGTTTTGGCACGTATTACCTTGCCATTCGGACCAAATACAATGATGTCGTTATTACTTTCATCATTAATAAATTCATTGCCATCCTCATCATCACCTAGTATTTCTGAAAAGTAGTTTTCAGAAAGGTGGCCATTGCGCTCAAGATATTTTATTACCTGACTAATACGTAGCTGTGCATTTGCTACTTCATCTGGCTGTCCTGCCAGCTTGATCTGTGTGCCGCGCGATAATATTTTCAGTAATGGGAACTTCCTTTTAAGAATGTCGAATTTACTGTTGTTAACCCCGAAGAACTCTATCGGGTTAACTGTTTCAAGGCTGATGATCGCTTCTGTCAAAGTTGTGTGGTTTTATATACTATGTATCAAAATGAATGTACTAAATACTTCTCTTAATTGGTGTTAACTCTATTTAAAGGTTGTCATAGTAACCTACTTTTTTGAAGTTAGCAATATAACTGATGAGCCCGAATAAATTGCGATGCTTATTTATTAACCTATGTGCATATCTTTCATGAACTTAAAAAACTGTTATGATTATCAGTATAGGTATGTATAAACATTATTTTTGCAGTTAACTTTGAAAGATGAAGACTTTAGAAAATAAGGTTGTTGTAATCACCGGTGCGTCTTCTGGTATAGGTAAAGCATTAGCATTTGAGGCACTGAAAAGGGGAGGAAAAGTAGCAGTATGCGCTAGAAGTATGGACAAGCTACAGTCGCTGTTTGCTGAAGTTGACCCAAGTTTGGTTTTAATGGCCAAAGTAGATGTAAGCAAGGAAGATGAGTGCAGGTTTTTTATTGATGCTGTAAAAGATAAATGGGGTAAAATAGACGTATTGGTTAATAATGCTGGTATCAGCATGCGTGCATTATTTGAAGAAGTTGAGCTCTCTGTATTAAAAGAGCTTATGGATATTAATTTCTGGGGAGCCGTTTTCTGTACTAAATACGCGCTACCCTCCATCTTAAAAAACAAGGGCGTAATAATTGGTATATCATCTGTTGCGGGTTATAGAGGGTTGCCCGGACGTACAGGGTATTCAGCATCAAAGTTTGCGTTACAGGGTTTTTTAGAGTCTCTCAGAACAGAGTTACTACATACAGGAGCGCATGTGATGTGGGTAAGTCCGGGTTTTACAAACTCGAATATCAGAAAAGTTGCCAGGGCGTCAGATGGGTCTCAACAAAGCGAAACACCTCTTGATGAGCAAAAACTTATGTCTGCAGAACAATGTGCTGAAATAATACTCGATTCGGTGCAAAAAAGAAAACGGTCTTTAATTATGACCATGCAGGGTAAAATGACCACTTTTGTAAACAAGCTATTTCCATCTTATGTTGATAAACGAGTTTACAAGCATTTTTTACATGAGCATGACTCTCCTCTAAAAAAATATGAAACCAACGATTAGTAAGAATGTTATGTCTTATTAATCAGTAACATAAGTTACTGTACAGGAGTTGTTATTAAGCTAACTTTAATAAGTTATTCCTTAATTTTATTGGTATCAAATTAATATATATGAAATACGCACCCTTCCTTGCTCTTATAGTTGCTCTGGGCATTCAAAATGTCTCAGCTCAGTATCAGGGCAATGTGTATCACCCTAAGAATGACGCTTACGTAAAAGGCTATAACGGTAAAGAGAAACGAATGGCTTGGGGAGGTGGCGTAAATCAACCTCAATTTGCTATGGGAGACCTTAACAGGGATGGTAAGCCAGATCTTGTGATATTTGAAAGAGGGTATGGTGTAAAGACCTTTATTGCTACCGGAACTGAAGTGTTCAGATATGATAGTAAATATGAAGCTCCTTTTCACGAACATTTTGAAGATATATATACATACATAGGAGGTTACCTCAAGCTTATTGACTACAATAGGGATGGCACACCTGATATGATAACCAGAGGGTATAACGGTATCGGTGCTTACAGAGGGTATTACAAAGATGGCATGCTTCATTTCGCTTATTATAAAGACCTTAGGTATGCAGATGGTAGTGGTACAATAAATGCTTATGTAGAGCCAATGGATATTCCCGGGGCAGCTGATATTGACTATGATGGTGATATTGACTTTATCTCCTATTTCGTGTTAGGAAGCCAGATAGTATTATACAAAAACTGTCAGGTAGAAGAAGGGTTGCCTAAAGACAGTATAAAAATATGTGTGGAAGATGGTTGTTGGTCAAAAACATTACAGTATTACGAAAGAACTCAAGATCTCGGAGTTTCTTGTGGTAATGCCTGGAGAACATGCCCTAAACCAGGTCGAGGAGCGGAAAAGACAACGCATAGTGGTAATACACTTTGCCTTATAGATATGGATGGAGATGGAGATCTTGACCATTTGAACGGCAATGTTTCGTATCCTGATATCCAATATTTTAAAAACGGTAGAAAAGAATATGGTGTTGCTGTTGATTCGGCTATAGAGCAAGATACTGTTTGGGGGGCAAATGGTAAAGACATGTATATGCCATATTTCCCAGCGGCATTTGCTTTAGATGTAGACTCTGATGGTGATGTTGATCTCTTGTTTTCTCCGAACGCTGACAATACCGAAAACTATAAGTCAGTATCATATTTTAAAAATACAGGCAATAATTTGAGTCCTAATTATCAATATCAATCTGACACATTCCTTGTCGACCAAATGATAGATAAAGGTATTGGTTCATATCCTGTATTGTATGATTACAATAAAGATGGGCTTAAAGACTTATTTGTAGGGTCAGATGGTTATTATCAGCCTTCTACTGGTACTTTAAGAAGCTCTATATCTTATTATAAAAATACTACTAACCAGAATGGAATCTCTTTTGAACTGGTAACTGATAATTTTCTGGATATTTTTTCTCTGGACATACAGGCACAGCTATTGCAATTGGAGATATAGATAATGATAGTCTTGATGACCTGATCATAGGTAAAACAGATGGTACGTTCATGTTTTATAAAAACAATGCAACCGCAGCAAATGTACAGCCTGACTGGACTTTAAGTATAAGTCAGGTAAAAGATCAGTCAACAGGTAAGGTTATTGATGTTGGGGATTACGCAACACCTTTTATATATGATGTAGATAAGGATGGTAAAATGGACCTTCTTTCCGGTAACCAGATTGGAGACTTGTACTATTTCAATAACTTCAGTACACAACAGGCATTGGTAGGTTTGAAAGAGATAACTACCAATTTTGGTGGTGTGAAAATATTCGATTCATTCCAGGCATACAGCTATAGTGCTCCCTACATAGGCCCGATGGATAATACCGGGATAGACTATCTGGTAGTAGGTAGTTATTGGGGTGAGCTATTCCGTTTTGATGGTTTCCAAAGCGGGACAATACCTGCCCAACTACCTGTATTGGACTCAAATTATTCTTGGATCACTGTACGTAACAGGGCAACGCCGTTTTTTGCAAATCTTGATAATGATGCAGATAACCTGCATGAACTAATAATAGGAAATGTGCTCGGCGGAGTACATTATTACCAGCAAAACTTCCCTGTATCAGTTAATAGTGTAACCAGCAATTCAGGTTTAGGTGTATTGGTATATCCCAACCCTGCTGACGATCAATTGTCGATCAGGTGGAATAAAGATCATGCAGATGAGTCGGTGTCAGTCAGGTTAGTATCTGTAACAGGACAAGTTATGTATCAGAATGAATTTGAGGTAAAAACTGACAAGGTGGATGTTGACATATCGCAACTGCCATCAGGGATGTATTACTGTGTTGTTCAGACAGCTTCTGACAAATCAGTGAAGCCGATAAGTATAATTAGATAATATTTAGGTATTAGATTGGTTACCCTATAAGCTATTTTATGACCAGAATAATATTCCTGCTTTTAGCTGTTAGCTATACAGTTTTCGCAAATGCACAGTTTCAAGGCGATGTATTCAGGCCTAAAACAAATGCGAAAGTAATAGGGTACAACAATCATGTAAAGGTGATGCCATGGGCAGGTGGTGTTAATGCACCGCATATTGCAATGGCTGACTTGAATATGGATAAGTTACCGGACTTGGTAATATTTGAAAGACATTATGGTGTAAGAACATTTATTAATACCGGAGTGCCGGGAAATTTTGTGCGGAATATAGTTTACGAAGATGCATTCAATAAACATCTTGATGATCCTCACACACGTATAGGAGGTTATCTGAAACTTTTAGATTATAACAGAGACACAATACCTGACCTGATACTTAGAGGGTATAACGGAATAACTGTTTATCGAGGTTATTATCAAGGCTCAATGTTGCAATTTACACTATATAAGCCCCTAAGGTACGCTGATAGCGATACTACGTCTATTGCCGCTTATGTTGAACCTGATGATATTCCCGGAGCAGCTGACATTGATAATGATGGAGACATTGACTTTATTTCCTACCACTTATCCGGCACTCAAATAGCGTATTATAAAAACTGCCAGATAGAACATAATCTGCCTAAAGATAGTATCGATATATGCTTAGAAGATCTTTGTTGGGCTAAAACATTTCAGTCATACGAACGAAATCAGCAGCTTGGTGTGTCTTGTGACCAGTCATGGAGGACATGCTCTAAACCCGGACGAGGGGCACAAAAAACAACACATAGCGGCAATACTTTATGCCTGATAGACATGGATGGTGATAATGATCTTGACTATTTCAATGGAAATGTCTCTTTCCCTGAGATCCAATTTTTTACAAACGGCATAGTAGAGTATGGCAGTAAAATAGATACAGCTATAGCACAAGATAGTATCTGGAAAGATATGAATGGCAGGGGCGTTCATGTGCCCTTATTTCCTGCAGCTTATGCGGTGGACTATGATATGGATGACGACTTGGATCTGTTCTTTTGTCCAAGCGATGCCAGTACTGAAGACTATAAGTCAATAAGCTATTATGAGAATATTGGAAATAGTGCTAATCCCAAATATGTTTTTCGTTCTGATACCTTCTTAGTAGATGAAATGATTGATGTTGGTACTGCCTCCTATCCTGTGTTTTACGATTATGACAGAGATGGCCTGAAAGATCTGTTTATCGGCAACTCCGGACGTTTTGATACTGTTATTGGTGGTGTATTATATATCAGGTACAGCTCAATAGCTTATTATAAAAACACATCCGATCAGAATGGTGTTTCCTTTAAATTGATCGATGATAACTTTCTTAACATTCGTTCTATGAATATGGAAGGCGCAGCTCCTGCTTTTGGAGACCTTGACAATGATTCAATCGACGATCTTATTATAGGTAAAACGGATGGCACCTTCGCTTACTTTAGGAATACTGCCGACAGCACCCATCATCAACCTAAATTCGTATTGTCTACAAACGAACTAAAAGATGCCTCTTCAGGGCAAGTATTGGATGTTGGTGATTTTGCTACACCATTTATCTATGATATGGATAAAGATGGTAAAAATGATCTGGTATCCGGAAACCAGCTAGGAGACCTTTATTACTTCAATAACTACAGTACACAAGTAGGGTTAGTTGGTATCAAAGAGGTTACGAAAAACCTTGGCGGTGTAAAAATGTATGATTCTATACTCAGTTATGGTTATAGTGCTCCATATATCGGTCCAATGGATGATACCGAGATCGATTATTTAGTTGTCGGTAATTTTTGGGGTGAATTATATCGATACGATGGATTTCAAAATGGTTCTATGCCTGCAACTTTTGCTTTGATAGATTCAAATTATTCATGGATAAATGTACGTAACCGTGCTACACCAGCTTTTGCCAATTTAGACAATGATGCAGATAAAATGTACGAAATGGTGATCGGTAATATACTTGGCGGACTTAATTATTATCAGCAGGATTTTCCTGTCTCCATTAAGCAACTTGCAGGCGACACAGGTATGGAAGTGATGATCGCCCCTAACCCGGCTAATGATCAATTATCTATAAGTTGGGATAATACTCAAGATAATGTGCTTGTTCAGATAATATCTGTAACAGGGCAAATAATGTATAGCAAAACAAATGCTTTTAAAGTTTCAAGTATAAATATTGATGTATCAGGTTATGCTTCAGGTATGTACTATTGTGTAATTCAAACATCTGAGAATAAGATTGTAAAGCCTGTTAGTGTATTACACTAAGTAGAGTAGTTCAGGTCAAAATAAACAGAGCCCATACAGGGCTCTGTTTATTTGAATGAGTGTTATTTGTGCCTAGTCTTCCCAGACATATTGCTTTTTATTCAGTAGTAGTGCTTCACCGTCTATGGTTTTTTTGTCAGTGCCTGCCTCAAAAACTTCGCAAGTATAAAGTATTCGGTTTTTCTCTTTGAATATTTCTTTTACCGTTACTACAGCTTCGTATTCAGTATCAACAAACATAGGTGCAAACCATTTCATGCTCTGGCTCATGTATACATGTCCGTCTACATACCATAGTGCTCCGAATATTTTAGTGAACACACTTGCACCCAGAAATCCATGAATAATGTTACGGCCAAACATGCTGTCCTTACCTGCCTGGGGGTCAATGTGTAAAGGGTTTGTATCTCCGCTTACCCTTGCAAAAGTGTCTACATCTTCCTGTGTGTAGCTAAATTTATGACGAAACTCGTCTCCGATCTTTAACATAAATGAGTTTTAAATAAAAAATACGTTTAACGGGCTTAAAATATAAAATAGACGTGATAAATCTAATCTGGATACTTTAAACAATACTTATTACTGTAATTCCAGAGGGTAAACACCTGAAAATCAAGCTGTTTATAACCTGTGAATTACTAATTAATATTTTTTTGTTTTATAATATAAATGCATACCTTTGCGGCGCGAAAAGAAAGGAAGAAGTGATAATATAAGCTTAATATGCTGAAAATACAAAGCTAATTTGATAGCTGTTTCTTTGCGCCAAAATTAAGAATTAAACTTTTTAAAAATAAAACCAAAAACAATGGCTAACAACGACAACAAAAGTTTTGTTGATACAATGGTAGATGCTCAAAAGCAAATGGTTGATACCGTAGTTGAGAATACTAAAAAGTTCGCAAACGGTAACACTGCTATGAAAGAGACTGTAGAAAAAGGTAGTGAGTGGTATAAGAACTGGCTGGAAGGTCAGAACAAGATGTTTGCCTCAGCAAAAGGTAAAGCAGCAAACTTTTCTGATGAGAGCCAGGATGCTATGTCTAAGATGAATGAGTTCTATCAGAACTGGTTCAATACTCAAATGGGTTGGGCAAAGCAAATGTGGGAAATGAACATGAACCACATGAAAGAAAATATGAACAAGGGTACTGCTAATAGTAATGATCCTATGGCAGCATGGAACAACTGGACCAACAACTGGAACAGCTGGATGAATAATATGAACCAGGCGGCTAAGTGGAATGAAATGATGAGCAACTGGCAGTCTGCTAATCCTTTCAATGTTGATTCTTGGAAGAACGTAACTGAAAACTGGACCAGCCTTTACAATCAGTACTACGAAATGATCAACAACAACTTTGCAGAAATGCAAAAGAATATGCAGAACGGTACAACTGAGGATGCTTACCGCAACATGGTAAATGTATCTGAGTCATTTACCCGTTTCGCAGAAATGTGGATGCCATTCTGGAAGTCTATCCAGGAAAAGACATTTAATTCTGAAATGTTCGGCAAAATGGTTAACCCTGCTGCATACAAAGAGTTGATGGACAAATACTTTGGTTTCATGCCTGAGCAAAGCCGTGAATATTTCCAGCAAATGACAGACATGACTCAGGAGCAAATGTCTAAAATGAGCCAAACAGGTATTAACAACTACCAACAAATGCAACAAATGATGAAGGGTATGATGCCTAATTCATCTGATATGTTTGGTGGTATTATGAGTGGTTATCAGAACTTTTACAATATGATGAACAGTGCAGCAGCACCGTTCTCTAAACTGATGACTCCTAACCAGCATACTAAGAGCATGACTCAGTGGGCTGACATTGCTAACCGTATGGCTGAATACAATATCAAGAATGCTGAGCTTCAGTTCATGGTATATACTCAGGGCACTAAAGTGATGGATGCTTTGGCTGAGAATATAGCTAACAAAGTGAAAGAAGGTGAAGAGATCAACAGCATAATGGCTTTATATCAGGAGTGGTTGAATCTTGGTGATAAGACTTTTGTTGAGCTTTTTGAAAGTGAAGAGTACAGCAAGCTGATGGCTGAAGTGAATGGTATGCAACTGAAACTTCGCAAAGATGTTGAAAATGAAGTTGAGAAATTCATGGTTGGCATCCCGGTAGCTACACGCAGCGAAATGGATGAGTTGTACAAAACCATCTATGATCTTAAAAAGCAAGTTCGCGAGCTGGAAAAAGCTAATGAGGCAAATGCTGACGAAGCTAAACCTGCAGCTAAGAAAACTGCTACTAAAGCAGCTACTAAGAAAGCTTAATTCATAAATAAGCATAAAAAATAAGGGGCTTTTTAGCCCCTTTATTTTTTTGCCCTGATCATTCTGTAGTTATTAAATATGTCTTTTCGGAGCTCTGTTTTATAGCCTGATATTTGAAATAAGCTTTCAGTCTCTTCAGAGAGACCTTGATGTATTTCACAATAAATAGATCCGTTAGTTTTTAACTGCGACTTGCCAAACTCTGATATCAACCTATAGAATAGCAGTGCATCATTATTAGGCACAAACAATGCGGTAGCCGGCTCATGCTCTCTTACATTTATATCCAATGATTCTTTCTCTGATTCCGGTATATAAGGTGGGTTAGACACAATAATGTCATAATTGCCGAGGTTTATATGCTTATTTATGTTCAAAAAGTCATGCTCAAGAAAACGTACCTCAGCATTGAGTTGCATAGCATTTTGTTTAGCGACATGTATTGCCGTGTTACTGACATCAATAGATGTAACAGTACATTTAGGTAGTGCTAGTTTTAATGATATTGGTATACATCCACTGCCGGTACCGATGTCTAATATTGATACTTCTTGTCCGTTGTATTCGTCTATTACCCATTGTACTAGCTCTTCTGTTTCAGGACGTGGTATCAATACATTTTCATCAACATAATACTGCTGACCCATAAAATGAGCTGTATGGGTAATATACTGTATGGGTGTGCCATGCAATAATTTTGCTTTTGCTATGTGATACTGCTCCTCTTCATGTGCATTTAATACTGTTTCTTTATAAATTAGTCTTTGGGTGTAGGTCTTACCTGTGATATGTGTTAATAGTATATCTGCGATAGCATTAGCCTCGTTTTTGTCGTAAAGATTAACAAGTATCTCCTTCAACTCTTTGTATGCCTGAGAGTAGGTAAGCATTCGTCAAAGATATTCAAGATGTATCGTTAAAGCATTTTGTATTTTCGGCTCGTGAATGATGAGTTATTTATAAAAAGATGCTTTGAGTTAGCCGAACTTGGAAAAGGATTGGTTGCGCCTAACCCTTTGGTTGGTGCTGTGCTGGTACATGATGGTAATATTATAGGTGAGGGTTGGCATAAACAGTATGGAGGAGCTCATGCTGAGGTGAATTGTCTGGAAAGTGTAAGTGATGAAAACAAGCACCTTATTCCTGAAAGTACTATGTACGTTAATCTGGAGCCCTGTGCGCATCATGGGAAAACACCTCCGTGTGCTGTAAGACTTGTTGAAGAAAAGGTGAAAAAAGTAGTGATTGCTAATACTGATCCATATAAAGAAGTAGCAGGGAAGGGAATAAGTATACTTAAAAATGCCGGTATTGAAGTAGTAACAGGTGTATCTGAGGAGAAAGGGAAATGGTTAAACAGAAGGTTCTTTTGTTACAATGAAAATAAGAGGCCATATGTAATTCTCAAATGGGCCCAAACGCAAAACGGACTCTTTGCCCCTTTAAATAAAAGTAGGTTTCAAATAAGTAATAAGGATTCTTCTCAATTATTACATAAATGGCGTACGGAAGAGTCCGCAATTATGGTAGGGTATACAACTGCAAAAAATGATAACCCGGAGCTGACAGCCAGACTATGGAATGGAACAAACCCATTGCGTATAGTTTTAGACGAGCATTTAGAATTGCCAAGGGACAGTAACTTGTTTAATAATAAGTCAGAAGTATGGGTGGTGAATAATAAAAAAGAAGAGCAGAGCAACAATATAAAATATGTGCGTGTAGATTATAGTGCGGAGGTTTTGCCTCAGCTAATGAATAGACTGTACGAGACTAAAGTCCAATCCCTTATTGTAGAAGGTGGAGCAGTGTTATTACAAAGTTTCATTAAGGCGGCACTATGGGATGAAGCACGTGTATTTGAAGCCAACACTGTTATGGAAGATGGATTGCAGGCACCCACCTTAATAAATGCTAAGCATATATTTTCCAATAGCGTAGGTAGCGACAAGCTTCAGTTTTATACGAATATGAATATGGCCTATCCTTACAAACAAGGCTTGCAACTATGAATTACCTGATACTTGTTATCCTGTTCAATACATGGATATTCATCTTGTTTAAGCTGTTTCCAAAGTATAATATTGACAGCCTGCAAGCTATTACAGTAAATTACTGGGCATGTGTACTTACAGGTATTGTTGTGTCTGGTATCAATCCTTTTAATGCAGGGGTATTAGAGCAAGGGTGGCTGGTTTTGGCGTTAATGTTGGGTTTGCTCCTTATTGTATTATTTAATTTGCTATCACACAGTACTGCTAAAGAAGGTGTTGCTACAACTACCATCACCAATAAGTTATCACTTGTTATTCCTGTTTTTTTCTCGTGGATATTATATGATGACCAGATAGGAATATTGAAGATCTCAGGCATATTATTAGCTATTCCGGCCGTTGTTTTATCAGCTAGTAAAAAGAACAACTCAATTCATATCAAAACTTTATGGTTGCCAATTATAATATTTATCGGAAGCGGATCGATGGATACTTTTATAAAGTATGCGCAACATTTCTATTTGTATACTGATAAAGATCAGTCAGGGTTTACCATTGTAGGTTTTGGCACAGCAGCGCTTATCGGCAGTATGGTAGTATTGTACAGAGTAACGAAAGGCAAGAAGCTCTTTTTTAAGAATATAGTTGCCGGAATTGCATTAGGAGTGCCTAATTATTTTTCAATATATTATTTAATTAAGTTATTCCATTCTGACTTTATGCAAAGTTCTGCGATAATACCTGTTAATAATATTGGAATTATACTTGTCACGACTATTGTTGCGATAGTATTCTTCAGAGAAAAAGCTACTTTTTACAAGGTGATGGGGTTAGCTTTGTCTATTATCTCAATTATACTGATAGCAATATCTGATCTTAATGGATGATTTTTTTAAATACAAAACAATAAAACAACCTACAACAAGTGATTTCAGAGATAGGGGGAGTAAGTTCTTTGGATTTGCTTATCCGGTGAACCATGTTGATGAAGTAAAAGCATGGCTGAAAATGCTAAAGAAAGAACACCCTAAAGCAGTGCATTATTGTTATGCTTTTCGTATTGGTACTGATGGTACTCTGTTTCGTGCCAATGATGACGGAGAGCCTTCAGGCAGTGCAGGCAAACCGATACTAGGCCAGATAGATAGCTCAGGTCTTACGAATGTATTAGTAGTAGTTGTTCGGTATTTCGGAGGTTCGCTTTTAGGTGTTACGGGGTTGATAAATGCGTATAAAACTGCAACATCAGAAGCCTTGCACCATGCTGAAGTAACAGAAAAGTGGATAGAAGAAAAGATAGCAATAAGGTTCGATTACCCTTCTATGAACGATGTAATGCAACTACTGAAACAATCTGATGCAACAATTTATAAACAAGACTTACAGCTTTTTTGTGAAGTAGAAGTCGGCATTCCTAAAAAGGTATCTGAGGAATATATCAGTAAGTTATCTGAAATTCGGGGTGTTGAATTAAAAGAAGGAAATAATTGAATATTGCTGAACGACATACTGCATTAATAAAACAAGAAGCACTGAGACTTGGTTTTGATAGCTGCGGTGTTGCCAAGGCAGTACAGCTTGATGAAGATGCACGAAGGCTAGAAGGTTGGCTCAATAATAGCATGCACGGTAAGATGCAATATATGGAGCGCAATTTTGACCTGCGTATAGACCCAAGAAAGTTAGTGCCGGGTGCAAAGTCAGTTGTAACTATGTTGCTCAACTATTACCCTGAAGAGGAACAACAGGTTAATGCTCCAAAAGTAGCTAAGTATGCCTGGGGTAAGGATTATCATTTTGTGATAAAAGACAAGCTGAAGCTGTTACTACAGTTTATAAACGATAACATAGGAGATGTGCAGGGTAGGGGTTTTGTAGATAGTGCTCCTGTGTTAGAAAAATCATGGGCTGTAAGGAGTGGCTTGGGGTGGGTAGGTAAAAATGCCAACCTGCTGACAAAACATTCCGGTTCATTCTTTTTTGTAGCTACGCTTATCAGTGATCTTGAGTTGATTCCTGACACTCCATTCAAAACAGATCATTGCGGAACATGTACAAAATGTTTGGATGCCTGCCCTACAGGAGCGATAGTTGAACCTACTGTTGTAAATGGCAGCAAGTGTATTTCGTATTTTACTATTGAACTTAAAGATGCCCTTATTCCATCAGAGTATCACGATAAAATGAATGGCTGGATGTTTGGTTGTGATATTTGTCAGGATGTCTGCCCGTGGAACCGGTTTTCGAAACCACATAGTGAGCAAGAACTTGAACCGATTCCTGAAATTCTGAATTTGTCATTAGCTGAATGGGAAGCATTGACAGAAGATGCTTTTAAGAAGGTATTTAGAAAATCTCCGTTAAAACGATCTAAATGGAGTGGGGTACAACGAAACATCAAAGCAATCAAACAGCAGTGATGGTCTATTGATTTTTACCTCCTAGCATAGGCACAAAAGAGAAGTCTCCGAGTACTTCTTCGTTTATTTCGCCGTTCTCATCCTTTGTGATCTTTATCATTTTTTGTCCTGAATCATCACCCACAGGTATTACCATTATTCCTCCGGGTTTTAGCTGCTCTACGAGCTTTTCAGGAATATATGGTGCTGCAGCTGTAACTATTACCTTGTCGAAAGGAGCATAACCTTTAAGCCCCTGATAGCCGTCTCCGTAAAACCGCTTAATATTCGGATACTTTTTCAGAAAAAAGAATTTACCAACAAAGTCATATAGCTCTTTTTGTCTTTCTATCGTGTATACCGTTGCTCCCATTTCAGCTAATACACAAGCCTGGTATGCACTACCTGTACCTATTTCTAAAACCTTATCATACTTCTTCAACTGTAGTAGTTCAGTCATATGTGCCACTGTATAAGGTTGGGATATTGTTTGCCCTGCAGTTATAGGAAAAGCCCTGTCTTCGTATGCTATACGCTCAAAAGCAGGGTCTAAAAAATAATGTCGGGGTATAGCATTGATCGCATCAAGGACAACAGGATCTTTAACTCCCTTCTTTTTCAGTATTTCTATTAACTGTTTTCTTAATCCTTTATGTAAATATGAGTCTTCTTTAGGTTTGCTGTGTAGCATGGTATAAAATTACTGCCAGATTAGGGTATATGGAAGAGATGTGGAAATATGTTTTACTTAAAATTGAGTACAAGTCCAACACCCGCATAGTTAGGGCCAATTACTGGCTGCAGTTCCATAGATATGTCCGGTGAGATATCGAAGTTCCTTAAGTGTGCGGAAGCCACTGCATCTAGTATCTGGGCAGCATAACCTACAGTAGTTAGTAACACGATTATATCAAGATCTTGCCTGAAGCCATCTTGTATTCGTTTCAAGTCGGATATATCGTATAAAGGATATTGATCATTAGCCGTTGATGCATCCAACCGACTGATATAGGCTGTGCGAAACTCTCTGTACTGATCATAGTTATACCATATAAAGTAACCGGCTGTGCCCAGTATTGCATATACTATCGGTAGTTTCCAGTATTGGCGATTATACACCTGGCCTGAGCCTGGTAGTATAGATGCGAACATACCAGCCTTTTTAGGATCAGGCTCGAACAGAAGCTTTTGTTTCTTCCTTTGTGCTGTATCTGACCTGCTTATATTCGTTGTTGAAGCATCAAGAAGAGAGTCTGCAATAACAGTTGTATTACCTGTTTTTATTATTATATCTTTTTCACCAGCAGTAGTATCCTCCTGTGCAAATACGTTGTTGCAGACACCAAGCATCACAAAAATCGCTATGTATATGTGTGATTTCAATTCAGGCAAATTTAATGTAAAGAAAGTACTGTTATAATAAAAAAGGCAGCTCTTTTACAGAGCTGCCTTAAATAGTTACATTATTATTTATTCATTACGCATATCCATACTCACTTTAGAGTCCATGCTGTTCATATCTTCAATAATGCGTACTGTTTCAGAAAGGTATATATCCTTACTCAGGTTTTTCAGCCATTCTTCATTTTTTGTAATGGTAGTACTGTCCATGTTTATTTTAGCCAGATCTTCTTTAGGATTCGATAATGTAAGCTCCTCGATCTCTTCTTCAAGTTCTTCCATCTTTTTGGCAGTTTTGTTCAGTTCCTCCATTTCAGCTTTATAAGCTTCTTCATTTAAAGAGTATGTTCTGTCATTTTCCTGCTCTTTAATTCTATCCGCATTCTCTTTTATGAGGTCGAATGTTTTGTTGTTATTGATACGCTCATAGCTCAACTTGGCTAATTTGCGAGCATCTACAGGGTTAGGGACTATCTTATAGTTTGCTGCCGGTATCTCATCCCAAGCTAATGCTGCTTTATCCTTACGTTCTCCCATATCAATATGCTGGTACTGATCGGGGAATATAATATCAGGCGTTACACCTCTTAGTTGAGTAGAACCGCCATTGACTCTGTAAAACTTCTGTATTGTCAGTTTAAGAGCGCCTAAAGACTTATCATTTTCTTTAGCTGCGATTTTATCAGTGAATTTAAGTACCTCATCTAGTGGTATAATCTTCTGAACAGTACCTTTTCCAAAGGTTGTTGAACCAACAATAACAGCACGCTTATAATCCTGCATTGCTGCGGCTAATATCTCAGATGCGGAAGCACTGCCATGATTGATCATAATAGCAAGCGGTCCATCATATAAGCTTCCTGACTGTCTGTCTTCAAGCGTTACAGGATTAGAGTTACTACTTTTTACCTGAACCACAGGCCCGTCGTCAATAAATAAACCTGACATGTTTATTACATCGTTCAGTGAACCACCGCCATTATAACGAAGGTCAAGTATGATACCTTTTACGCCTGCGTTTTTAAGCTTCATTACTTCTATCGCTACGTCTTCTCCACTACGACGACCATTAGAGTTCTGAAAATCAGCATAAAAATCAGGTAGATATATATAGCCTACAGGGCCAACTTCAGATTCTATTATTGCAGACTTTGCAAATGCTTCTTCTATCTGTACTTCTCCACGAATAATTGGTATTACCTGTTCTGCGCCATTTACTTTTTTTACAGTCAACCTCACCTCAGTTCCTTTAGGACCTCTTATTATCTTTACTGCATCATCAATATCATAACCCGTAATATCAACCGGCTCTTCTTTGCCTTGCCCTACTTTTATTATCTGGTCACCAGCTTCAAGATCACCCTGTTTCCAGCATGGGCTGCCGGCAATTATCTCTACAACAGTAATATTACCTTCCTTGTCTTGCAGGCGTGCACCTATACCAAAGAAACTACCTGACATAGCTTCATCGAAACGCTGTTTATCTTCTGGAGGAAAGTAATCAGTATGAGGGTCATGTGTATTTGTAATGCTGTTTACATATAAAGTAAATCTGTCTTCTCCATCAAACTTCTTCATCCTTTTGAAAAAGTATTCCATACTCTTGCGTACATTTTGCCTCGCATCCGCTTCAAGTTCTGAATCTGTTTTTGGATCGGTTAGCGTAGTGTCATTATCTGCAATTCTGTCTTCTTGTTTCTTTTTCAGGTCAACGTAATTGTTGAGTGTTCTGTATTTTAAATATTGTCTCCATCTGTCTTTTCTTGCTTTTTCATCAGCAGGGAATAGAGAGAAATCTTCACCTCCACTTACATACTCTTCCTTTATAGTATAGTCGAATGGTGCAGATAATATATCCTGATAATATGCTTCACCTGCACTCAGTCCATTGTCGTACAATTCTTTGAAATTATTGTAAAATTCTGTTGAGCCTTTTTTTATCTGGTCATCGAGTTTGAACTCATATTTAGATAATACTTTCAGGTCTTCTTGTGTAAGTATCCTTTTGTCATAATCCATTCTGTTGATGAAACGATGATATATTTTACTTGAAAAGGAATCATTTATATCTCTTGGTGCAAAGTGACCCTGTTCTAATGCACTTGCTACTGTTTCAATGATGAGCTTTTTTCTCCCTTCTTCGATATCTGATACGGTATATTTAAATGAGAAAAATGCTGCGAGTGCAAGCAGTATTAATGATGGTATAAGAATTTTGTTCCTCATGAATCTCAACATACTTCTATGATTAATTTACTATTATAACAAATGTAACTTATTTGCTGTTAATAAAACGCTAATCAAAAAACGGTCAAATGGGTATTTGCGGGGGGATTTTTCATGTCAATATTATGTAACTTGCAAGACTGTTTATTATGTCTGATATCATATTTAAAGACCTTGGGAAGATAGGGTACGAAGAAGCGTTTGTATACCAGGAGCAACTACTGAAAAGGGGACTTGAGGTAAAGGCAGCCAGGTTTAATAAAGATCAAACTTTAGTTACTAAAGAAAATATCCGGAACTATCTTTTGTTCTGTGAGCATCCGCATGTATATACTCTGGGCAAAAGTGGTCACATAGAAAATCTTCTTATAAGTGATGTCAGGCTAAAGGAGTTGGATGTTACCTTTCACAAGACGAACAGAGGTGGAGATATTACTTATCACGGGCCAGGACAGATAGTAGCATACCCTATACTTGATCTGGAGCAGTTTTTCACCGATCTGGGAAAGTACATGCGATGTCTTGAAGAAACAGTTATTCTTACTTTAAATGATTACGGTATAAAAGCAGGAAGGTCATCAGGAGAAACAGGTGTGTGGTTGGATGCAGATGATAAAGAAAAAGCAAGGAAGATATGTGCCATGGGCGTTAAGTGCAGCAGGTGGATGACAATGCATGGCTTGGCACTTAACGTAAATACAGACATGAGCTTTTTTGATCATATAGTGCCTTGTGGAATTACAGATAAATCTGTTACCTCAATTGAAAAGGAGTTAGGAAAAGAAGTTGATATTGAAGATGTGAAAGCCAGGCTTAAAGATAATTTTGGCCGGGTTTTTGAAGCTGAAATAATAATGCAGCCTGAAGCTGCAACGATATAAATCCTTATATTTATACTCGCCGTTTACATGAGTATTAGTAATATAACTTATCACTGGGGAAGTGATAACGTACTTATCGACCTAGGAAATAGAATACAACCCAAAATCAGGATATTATTTTGGGCAGAGTTTGTTTTTTTATCAGGATGGGCAACTATCTTCTTAATAAAAGCTACACCTCTTTTCACTAACTGGCTCAGTACACTAAGTTTAACAGGTGCTTCATTATTATACCTTATTGCATCTTACAGGTTGCTTTCCAGAATGTTCTACAGGGAGAAGATATTGCTATCAGTTCATTCTTTAGATATTATTCAACGCACACCTTTCATGATCAAATCTAATAGATATGAATGGGATATGATGGGGCCTTTACATTATATAGGTAAACCAAAGAAAACAGATCACCCATTGAGAGGATATGTTTACGACTATTTTGGTTTTGAAACACAGGAAAGACTGATACATAACCTGTATACAGAAGGTAACCTGTATTTTAATTACGGAGGTTTTGCAGTTAAGTTTGGGAAAGGAGTCTATTCATGGAATGCCGAAGAGATAGTCAACATCATGAAGCTGTATATAGGTGACAGAGTAGTGTTAGGCCCTGAGTGGCAGCGCATGATACAGGAACATCAATTTGGTGATAACTAATAAATAGTTATATACCCCTCATCCATTTTGCTGTACCCTTCGTACAATACGAATTTGTAGATACCCTTCTTATTGAAGTTCCGCTTATCTATAATTACTTGTTTCTGTCTTATGCGTGGTATATCTAATACCGGGGTGTTACTATTGTTTTGTGTATAAAATTTAATAGCATAAGTTGAACGTGTATTTAGGGGTAGCTCAAGCGTAACATGTCCTGTAAACGGGTTAGTAAAAACATATTTTGACTTTACATATGCCATTTGAGCTGTAGCGTCATCTTTTGGAATATTAATGCTAAGGTTTGATTTTTCCTTATATACAGGTTTAGTCTCATCAGATGTAGTTGTTGCGTTTATGTTGGTACTACTACCAGTTGCTGATGTTGAACTGTTACTTTCGGTCTCAAACGAAGATGCAATGACATCATTTTCATCTATTTTAATAGTAGCTGCATATTTCTGCAATGAATCGTTTGGAGGTATCACTCCCTTCTCCAGTAATGTAGCGCTGTCAATATGTATTTTTATTCGGTTGCTATACCATGTCAGGTCTGAACTGAAAGCTATATATAACCTATACCAGTTATCACCCGGGTTTGGATGACCATCTATGAACGATTGCACACCTTGATTTAGGTCGCTAACATAACCTATTGTAACATAGTTAAATACGCTATCGCTGGAGCGTTGCACGGCAATACTTTTAAGACCGCTGTACTGGCATGTCCAACTCAATACATTTATCCCTTTGCTAGAGGCGCCCACTACATCTGGCAATACTGGCTGGGCATTTACAGTTGCACTGATGGTTAAAGTTGCCATCAATAGCATCAGATACACATTTTTGCGAACCATTTGCCAAACCTAATGCAAAAAATCATGTCTTAGAAACATATATACCCACATTTTCATTTTAATAACATTTTAGATTGTACCGATATAAATGGTTGTACAAGCAGTATTTTATTCATAGTTTCAAAATTCATTTTCAGTACATCATTTTATGGGTCTATTCAGAACAAAACCGCTACAGGTTTTATTTGCAGAAGCAGAGGATTCAGAGAAAAGTCTCAAAAAGACACTTTCTGCTACTTCTTTAGTTGCATTAGGTATCGGAGCAATAATAGGTGCAGGGTTGTTTTCTATTACAGGTATTGCAGCTGCAAGCCATGCAGGCCCGGGTATAACGATATCTTTCATCATTGCGGCTGTTGGTTGTGCATTTGCCGGTTTATGTTATGCTGAGTTTGCCTCAATGATACCTATTGCAGGTAGTGCATATACCTACTCATATGCAACAATGGGTGAATTTATAGCCTGGATTATAGGTTGGGATCTTGTACTTGAATATGCTGTGGGTGCTGCTACGGTATCTATTAGTTGGTCGAAATATCTGCTTAAATTTCTAGAGTATTACGATATATACTTAAGTCCGGCCTTTACTCATTCGCCTGCAGAAATGGATGGTGCTTTTATGAATGTACCTGCTGTTTTGATAGTAATGCTGATGTCATCTTTGCTTATGCGCGGCACACGTGAGTCTGCTTTTGTAAACGGTATAATTGTTTTGCTGAAAGTGTCAGTGGTATTAATATTCATAGCATTAGGCTGGCAATACATTCGTCCTGAAAATTTTGAGCCTTATGTGCCACCTAATACCGGTACGTTTGGTGAATTTGGATTTAGCGGTGTGATACGTGCTGCCGCAATAGTGTTCTTTGCTTATATAGGTTTTGATGCAGTGTCTACAGCTGCACAGGAAGCTAAGAATCCTAAACGAGATATGCCTATAGGGATACTTGTTTCGCTTGCTATATGTACTATATTATACATCCTCTTTGCTCATGTAATGACTGGTGTTGCTAGTTACGAGACATTCGGAGGCGCAGATGGTATTGCGCCTGTTGCTATTGCCATTGATCATATGGGTAAAGTAGCGCCTGATGGTAGTACTGTGCCTGACTTTCCATGGTTGAACCAGGCCATAATACTAGCGATACTTGCAGGATATGCATCTGTTATAATGGTTATGTTAATGGGGCAATCTCGTGTGTTCTTCTCTATGAGCCGTGACGGGCTTGTGCCACCTGTTTTCTCAAAAGTGCACCATAAATATCGTACACCTGCACGTAACAATTTCATGTTCATGTTACTGGTAAGTGTATTCGCTGCTTTTGTGCCTGCCAATGTAGTAGGTGAGATGACCAGTATAGGCACACTTTTCGCATTTATATTAGTAAGTATCGGAGTTATTGTAATGCGACGTAATCAACCTGACGCTCCAAGAGGATTTAAAACACCGCTTGTTCCGTTAATACCAATATTAGGGGTTATTACATGTCTGTTTATGATGATATTCCTGTCATTAGATACATGGATTAGACTTGTGGCTTGGATGATGGTAGGTTTTGACCTATACCTGTTTTATGGTATGAGGCATAGCCATATGAATAAGGAAGGATTTTCAAATCGTAGTTTCCGAACTGTAGCATGGACGGGATTAGGCACCACTATCCTGCTGGCGATTATAACCTTCTTACATCTTAGAAATCTGAATTTTGAAGCAGATGCGATTGTCTACTTCGGATTTATTTTCGCTGCAATACACCTAATCGTTTTTGCAATCGGGTCTAAGCAGCAGAATAAACATACCAAACAGTAGATTAGAAGTTCAAATAATATATAAGGGCTTTCTTAATAGAAGGCCTTTATCCTTACATCATCGTTGTAAGTGGTTAAATGCTATAATCTATCCGATAATTTGGCTACTTTTGTGACCTGTAATTCAACATTTTATTACTAATAAAATTATTTCCTTTTATGGCATATGATGTAATTGTATTAGGTAGCGGACCGGGTGGATACGTGGCTGCTATCCGTGCATCACAATTAGGTTTCAAAACAGCAATAGTAGAGCGCGAGAGTTTGGGAGGTATATGTTTGAACTGGGGCTGTATTCCTACCAAAGCACTGCTTAAATCGGCACAGGTATTTGAATATATCAGTCATGCGCAGGATTATGGTGTAACCGTCGATGGTTTTAAAGCAGATTTCAACGCGATGATCAAGCGTAGCCGTGGCGTTGCGGATAAAATGAGTAAGGGTATCCAGTTCTTGATGAAGAAGAACAAGATCGACGTTATAAACGGTCAAGGAAAGTTGACAAAAAATAAAGAGCTGGAAGTAACCGGGCCTGACGGTAAAAAGACCAACTATAAAGCGAAGCATATCATATTAGCTACAGGCGGACGTGCACGTGAGTTGCCAAACCTGCCGATAGATGGTAAGAAAGTTATAGGTTATCGCGAAGCAATGAGCTTGCCATCACAACCTAAATCGATGATCATAGTAGGTTCGGGTGCAATTGGAGTTGAGTTTGCATATTATTATAACAGCGTAGGTACTGATGTGACAATTGTTGAGTTCATGTCGCGTATTGTACCGGTAGAAGATGAAGATATATCTCGCGAATTGCAAAGACAATATAAGAAGAAGGGCATCAAGATAATGACTGATTCTTCTGTAGAGAAAGTTGACATAAGCGGTAAGACAGCAAAAGCTACTGTAAAAACAAACAAAGGTGAAGAAGTACTTGAAGCAGATGTAGTATTAAGTGCTGTAGGTGTAAGTGCAAACATTGAGAATATAGGCTTAGAAGACCTGAACATAAAAACAGAGAAGGGTAAAGTTGTAGTTGACCAGTATTACAAAACTAATGTTGACGGCATATATGCTATTGGTGATATTGTTCCCGGACAGGCATTGGCTCACGTGGCTATGAAAGAGGCTGTAATATGTGTTGAGACATTAGCTAATAAAGAAGGTAAGTTCGACCATGTACCTGAAGTGCTGGATTATAACAATGTACCGGGCTGTACATACTGCTCTCCTGAAATAGCATCTGTTGGTATGACTGAAAAGCAGGCTAAAGATGCAGGCTATGAGTTGAAAGTAGGTAAGTTCCCGTTCTCGGCATCTGGTAAGGCAAGTGCAGCCGGTGCCCCTGAAGGGTTTGTGAAAGTAGTATTTGATGCAAAATACGGTGAGTGGTTAGGTACGCACATGATAGGTGCTAATGTTACTGAGATCATAGCTGAGACTGTTACTGCACGCAAGCTGGAAACTACTTATCATGAGCAGATAGATACCATCTTCCCGCACCCGACAATGAGTGAGGCTGTGAAGGATGCTATTGAAGTGGCGCTTGGCGAAGCGATACACATTTAAAAATGATAAGAATCTGAAATATTTAAGGCTGCTCATTGAGCAGCCTTTTTAATGTAAAGAGATATTGAATCTATTCTCCTCCATCTGCCGCCCTGTTAAGAAAATCATCAAACGGCTTCATTGCTTTGAATACTGTAGCGCAATGCTTCATAAAATCACCAGATGTAACGAGCTTATCGTTGCAGTTATTTACAGCTAAGTAGCTTTTGTATTGAAGTAGGTCAAGTTCAGGGTGATCTTTAGGGAAGCCCTTAGGTGCTGTTTTAAGTTTATCACCCTGTATCTCACCAAAGTGTTTTTTGAACGATGCACTATTTATGATCTTCTTGAACTCTTTAGTATTGTAATCTATTTCCTGACGTATTTGTGTGATCCATGGATTGCCGGGGTCATAAGCGCCGCCTGCCAGAAAGCTGTTGCCAGGCTGTATTTGAATATAATATCCTGCACGATCGTGTACTTTGCTACGATGCGGAGATATGTGCGCACCCATGTTTAATTTGTACGGAGATTTATCTTTTGAGAATCGCACATCACGGTATATACGGAATATGGTTTTCTTAGCTTCAAGCTCAGCAACAGCAGGATCGAACTTAGCTATGTTTTTGATCAACTCTTCAATAAAAGTTTCAAACTCAGATTTTGCTTCCTCGTAGCGTTTTTTATTGTCTGCAAACCATTCTTTAGTGTTATTATCCTTCAGTTCTTTAAGAAACTTAAAGGTCTTATTGCTGATTGTTGCTGCCATTGCTATAATGTTTTGGTGTAATTTAATGCGTTTTCAGTTAAACTCTCCCACAATTTACTTTCATCCTCGTTTACTATCCACCATCCTTTTAAAGGTGGTTTTGTTTTAAAAGGGCTTAATCTTCTCGGGTTCTTTATTCCTGATGTTTCAATATCAAATTCCTCGCCCAACCGGAAACCCATTGCATTATCTTTTGTGAAGAAAGCAAAGACCTTGTCTTTATATTTTAATCCGGGAGCATTCATCATCTTTCCGAGAAAGATATTATCATCTGTTGCTGTGAACTTGTTCACTAAACTCATGAATTTTATCTCAGCTTTATTCATAGAGATTGTAGTTCTTCTCTTGTTTTTTTAGGTAGTTTATTGAAAACAAGTTCATATGCATGGTCTACCAGTTCTTTAATAAAACTATCTTTTAATGACCCGTCAAAGTAGATGGTATTCCAGTGTTTTTTACTCATGTGCCAGCCAGGTACTATCGAATTATATGCTTCTCGTAGTTCAATAGCTTTTTCAGGGTCACACTTCAGGTTGGCAAAATGAAAGGGTGGCACAATATCTGCTCCCATCTTCATTTCAGTAACGTTAACTAAGCAAAACATTTTGCCTGCAACCTTCATCCAGGCGCACTCGCCATCAAAAGGGTAGTCTTCTGTTACTCCCGGTTTTAATAAACAATATTCTCTGAAGTTGTCTAAGGTCATGACAAAAATTATTAAGGGGAGTTTACTCCCCTTAATAAAAGTAATTAATTCATAGAATGGAATGCTACACGATTACCTTCTGTATCAGTGAACATAGCTACGAATCCATTTTCACCAATAGACGTTTTAGGCATTACGACTTTGCCTCCAGCAGCTTCAACTCTACCAAGAGGAGTATTTAGGTCGTCTCCACCATTCAGGTAAACCAGAGATCCTTCTGTGCTTGGTGTGTGGTTTTTACTGTAGGCTATGCAACCACCAACTCCGTTGTCTTTAGTAGGAAAGAATGCCAGGTCATCTTCACCTAGTTTCATTTGTTGTAATTCAGCATTCAAAACGTTGCTGTAAAACTTGATAGCACGGTTGAAATCAGCGGCAGGGATCTCGAACCAGTTAATTGCGTTTGACATGATTTTTTGATTTAGTGATGATTAATTAGTGATAGTGTAAAAGTAAATATGTATCTCATCCCTAAAACATAAAAATTCTTAAAAACGTAAGTTTCTAAAATGATATTTCTTGTATGTATAACCTTTAATAAATAGATTTATAATTAATAATATATGCTTTCTAATGCTTAAAAAAGAAGAGCTTTTTGTACTTATAAAGTCACTTACAAAGAGTGAGAAGCGATACTTTAAATTATATAGCGCGCACAATAACAGCAGTACTAACTATACAAAACTGTTTGACGCAATAGATGAGCAAGATGTATATAATGAACAGGCAATTAAGAAGAAGTACCGTGATGAGCCTTTTATAAAACAACTGCATGTAACTAAGAACTATCTGCGTAATATGATCTTAGCATCATTAAGGAACTACCATGCCGATATTTCAAAGGATGCTATTTTAAAAGATATGCTTAGGAACGTAGAGGTTTTATACAATAAAGAATTATACATCTTATGTCAAAACGAATTGAAAAAAGCTGAGGCAATAGCAGATAAATATGAGTTGGTTACCGGCAAGGCCGATGTGCTTAGCTGGAAACGGAAGCTGATGCAGGTAAAGGAACCAAGTAATTATAACGCATTATACGATATTATAAATACACATGCTGATGTAGTACAAATACAAAAGAATGGGGTAGACCATTGGAAACAGATGATTTTAGAAACATGGGAAACAATGGGAGCAGACCCGCCCGGAGAACAACACAAACCATATCCTGAAAAAGCGATCACAATACAGTCTAAAGTGTTACAACATAACACTGCTTATATAAAGTACCTGCGAGAAGATAAAAGTAAACAAGGAGAAAAGGAGCTATTGAAATTGATTAGGCTGTTAGAAGATAATCCTGAACGATTAATAGAAGAGCCTGTCTCCTATATCTCTACTATTAACAACCTTGTTAGTTATATGATCTTTAACAAAAATGATAACAAGGCATTGGCACTAATAAATAAAGCTAAAACTGCGTATGATCAGTTTAAGGTGACTAGTGATAAGAGAAGCCTGCTAAAGCAAATGTTACGAACCTACAATCTGGAATTGGAGATATACAGGAATAAGAAACATATTAATGAAGAGGGTTTTTTGTTTATCAGTAAAACAGAAAGTTTCATTAATGTCAATCAGTCTAAAATACCTAAAGACTACTTGTTATCGTTCTGGTTTCAATTCGCCCATATTTATTTCAAATATGGTAATTATGATACTGCATTGCATTGGGTGAATAATATATTGAATAATAAGTTTGACAAATCAAGACAAGACCTGCAAGTACAGGCCAGAATGCTGAATATTATCATACACTTCAAACAAAAAAACTATTTTGTACTTCGATATTATGTAGACAGTACACGCCGGTTCATCAGAAAAATAAGACCTGTAGAAGATTACGAGGACGTGTTATTGAAATTCTTTGCCCGTATGTCAACCATACATGAATATAAACGTAGAGATGAATGCAAGACCCTGTACCACCAGCTTTTTGTAGATGAATCTATTAAGGTGCCTGACGGAGTGATGGACTATATTGATTATAAGAGTTGGTTGGAGGATATGATGTGATCGTAAAGGTTGTTTGTTTTGTATTAATATCCGCTAATGACTAAAAAATAATTAAACTTTACTTAGAGCATATACTATTTTGATGTAAGTTTGCACCCATGATGAAAATGCACAAACATATCTGTTGTAGTGAACACCGTCTAAAACGGAGGGTATGTGAGTGTATTATCTGATATTAGATATTTATAACTTTTCATATGCCCTCCGGTACTTCCGGAGGGTTTTTTTATGTATTAAAACAAGGTTTATGAAACTGATCAATAAGAAAATATGTATGGGTAAAGACATAGGAATACACGGCAATATGTTCGGTGGCATACTTATGGCATGGATAGATGAAGCTGCTGCTGCTTTCGCAACGGAATACTGTTATACACCTAATATGGTAACACTTAGGGTAGGGGAGTTACATTTCAAGAAACCAATTAAAACCGGGAACCACATCAGGCTTTATGGAGACGTTGTTCATTTAGGTAACACTTCTATTACCTTAAACCTGGAAGTGAGAAAGTATAACCTTTACAGTAGTAATGAAACAGTTGTTTGTACTACCAATATCACTTTTGTGCGTATTGATGATGATGGGCTGCCAACTCCTATCGGAGATACTGTAAAAAAGAGGCACGAAGATATGAAAGCGGAAATGACAGTATTAAACTAGAAGCATGATTGCTTTTTGAGCATATTATCTATCTTTTTGTTCCATTCTTCCTGTTTGTCTATTATGCTGCCGTGACCAGTTTCATCGTCGTATAGGTTTTGCAGTTCTGATGTTTCTTCCTGTGTCTCATCCAGCATATCGTTTAGCTGTTGTTTGTATGTATCAGGGTTGAATGTTGTACGCTGTATTCGTTCTTTCAGTTCACAACCTTTTATAGCTGTGATGTCAAAATGTCTTTGTTCATGATCTAATATAGTAGCGTTTTTTCCTTCCGGTTTCATCCACGACTGTTTGGTGTCAAAGTATACATACAATGTTACATCAATAGTTGTTTGAGTGTGTTTTGTTATACCTGACATGTTCATTCCTAAACCACTAAATGTACCCGCAGCACCAAAACTATTCATATCAGGCTCATCTTTAAAGTCGGTTATGTATAACTTTCTGCTTTTTGAGTAGGCGATATGGTTAGGTTTAGCCACTGTATTAGCTAAGGAGACATTGACAGTTACAGGTGGCTCTGCGGTAACAGTAGTTTTATTTTGTGCCATCCAAGTATCAAAGGTTTTAAGGTTACCTTCAATATTACTTATCAGTAGCTTTTCTATTGCTTGCCCGAAGCCACCATTAGTCTGTACATATGCTCCGCCACTGTATTCAATCAGTTTATTATTACCTGTGTAGTAAGAGATAACCATATCTAATGTGAACTGCCTCTTACCGCTTTTTTGTGTTTCGGTCACTTCAAATTTTTCCAGCCTCATTACAACAGGTACTACTCCTTCACTTTGCTTGCTTTTATTTTGAATGAGCTTTGTTAATGTTACAGATATACCATCTTCAGTATCAATAACCCCATCTTTGATTGTTCCGAATCCTTCGGTACTAGCTCTTCCATCTACTACATTCTTTACATAAAAATTCTTTGGGCTATAGCTTATTGAACTCTCGTCAAGATTTAAGTATACTTTATTCTGCCCAACAGCTATTACAGGAATAAATGTCAGCAAGAAAATTGTGAGTATTTGTTTCATCAATAGTTATTTGATATTCTAAGATACCCATTATATGAATTGACCTTGTTTTGCCTATGTTAAACTTATAGCAATACATTACATTTTATATCTTGGATAGTATTAATGCAGGATGAACAGTTGATACGAGCTGTCGCAGCAGGCGATATGCAGGCTTTCAAGCAGTTGTATGAGCTGTTTAAAGACAGGGTTTACAATACATGTTTATCACACCTTCAAAGTATACCTGAAGCCGAAGAAGCTACACAAGATGTTTTTCTGGAGATCCATAAAGCTTCATCTGGTTTTAAAGCAACTGCTAAAGTCAGTACATGGATATATCGAATTACAGTAAATAAGTGCATTGACAGAATACGTTACAGGAGCAGACAAAAACGTTTTGCCTTTGTGTCAAGCATATTCAATAAAGATACGGGTGAGTTAGTCCATGACCCGGCAGAGTTTAACCATCCGGGTATAGTATACGAACAAAAAGAAAATGCGAAGAAATTGTTTGCTGCTATAGATCAACTTGTTGATAATCAGAAGACTGCTTTTATACTGAAGCAGGTGGAAGGGTTACCGCAAAAAGACATAGCTGATATAATGAATATGACTGAAAAAGCTGTAGAGTCGCTTATTCAGAGGGCTAAAGCTAACCTCAGAAAAATGCTGGGGGAAATGTACCTGGATACGAAGGATTAATTATTAAACGACGACTAAATTATTGAAAATGGCAAAGAAGGATAAAGACCAGTGGATCAATGAGGTGATGCAAAGCACAGACAAAATGCAGCGTGCCATGCCTCCTGATGACTTATTCCAAAGAATAGAGCGTAGGGTGCATCTAGGTGTAAATAAGGTAAAAAAAGTGACATTGCGTACAGTAATGGCTACCGCTGCCAGTATAGCTTTATTGATACTTGCTAATATATATGTGCTGGGGTCAGGTGCTGCACAAACAAAAGAGAATAAAGATGGTGTTGATGCAGTTATTGAGTATTATGGGTTAAATAACAACGAAACGATATACAGATGAAAAGAGAGAATTTTTACGCTGTAGTTATCATTTTATTGTTGTTGCTCAACTTTGCTACAATAGGTTACTTATTGATCAATAGGGATACGGGGCAGGTACGACATACGCCGCCTATGCATCATAACCCGGAACGCATTATTACAGAAGAGTTGAATCTCGATGAAGATCAAATAAGGCAGTTTCGTGTGTATAAGCGCCAACACGGTAGAGCTACAGACTCAGTACAAAGACAAATAAAAAAATTGCAGGTAGAGCTGTTTTCTCTTGTGAAAGCAGAGGAGATGGATATAGCAAAAAGGGATAGTTTGTTGTCGAAAATAGAGCAACTTGAGTCTGCAAAACACCTTATAACTATTGAACATTTTCATGACTTGAGATCGATGATGCGAGAAGACCAAGTGAAGTTATTCAATGGATTTATGGAAGAAATGGGCAGTACTATTACAAACATGAGAAGACCGGGGCACAGACCGCCACCACATCACAGAAGGCATTAATATTACAACTCTTCTTCTTTATAATACTCAATAACACGATGTACTTTTCTGGAGGGTACTCCTTTGTCATTGATACGTACGGTTCGCCAGTAGCCCTTGTCATCGTACTCATAAGAGTATACATTATCTGTTTTGCTTTCATTAGCAAATATCGTTTCAGTCTCTAACAACCCTTTTTCATTGTACCTGAAAGAGCCATATTCCACCATACGTTTATTAGAGTCTGTAACTGTTCTTTCCAGAAGCATTCCGTTAGGTGAGTATAGCTCTCCATATAGTGTATTGCAATGGTATCTGCCATTACATACATATTTATTCACCTGAAACCTACCATTGTCCAAAGTGTCATACTCATATCTTAAGCTATACAATCTTTGCATTGTATTGCCTTGTACCTCCTTCACCCAAAGCCTACCCTTGAAATATTTATAGCGTATAAAGTTTTGCAGGCTCCTGTCAGGGTTTCTGATTTTAACGTTAAATATCCTATCGTTCCTGTAAAAGAATTCAACAGTCCTTGTTAATCGAGCTTTCTTATCATAATAACTGATCTCCTCAATTTCGTCTTTGTCTCTTCTGTCATACTCTACAGCAGCAGAATCTTTCAGCTTACCATCTTCATAACTACTGAATGCGAGCAGTCTGTTGTCACTGTTGTAATAGTAATGCGTTATGGTATTTAACTCAATTTTCCCTTTATCATCAAATGAGTCGGTAGCTACTTTTACCTGCCTGCCAATACTATCGAAGTAACGCGTTGTTTCAATACGTTTGGTAAGCACAGTGTCTGTCCATTTTGTGGTGTCACCCATTTGCCTTTCCTGTAGTGCAATATCATATTTTATTTTATAGATGCTTTTTACCTTACCGTCAATACCAAATGTTGCAGGTGTTACTACCTGTGGCAATTCAGTATACTCCTCTTGTGCAGCAACTAATATTGGTGTGAATAGTATATATATGAATGTTAACCGAAATCTCATCTGCCTTATTTAACTCAAAGATTTCTAATATAATGAATAGGGTAGGATTATTGAAAAAATGACAATAGACATATACATTCTTTTGCCTTAATTAACATCATTGCCATAATTTCATGAAAAAATACACCTATGAAAAGATTTTGTATCATATTAATGTTTACTGTTTTTTGTTCCACTCTTTATGCAATAGATAAACAACCTGTGGATTCTAATCGTTCTTTTTTCCAGTTAAAAGGGGGTGTATATGTTGGAGGAAGTTTTTTGATTGACGGTAGTGATGTTTTCAATTACCCAAATATGCTAGTCGGGAATGGAGGTTTGTTTTTAAGACTTCATCTTGGTAAACATTGGGCAATAGAAAGTGGTTTGGACATTTATCGTACAGAAAAAACATTTGGGAGCGCTGATGTAAATCAGCCAACTCTAAATCCCACTAGTACCTACTCTGAATATTCCGTATTTGCCAAAGGGTATGCAATTCCACTGAATATTCAATACCATATTCAGCCAATAGAAAGTAACATCAGGCCATTCTTTGCATTAGGCTTCGGATATAATAATATGTCTTATATGAATAATACGAGAATTGTAGATTATTTCAACAACGATGTTATTGAATATGAAAGTGTACAACCTGATAATAGTATACTCATACAAATCTCACAAGGTTTAACATTCAAGCTATCAGAAAAGCTTTCACTGACGGAGTTGAGCTATTACAAATACCTGCATGCTTATGGAAGAAATGAAGTAGGTATGCGCCTTGGAATCTGTTATGACATTACAGATTAATTAACAGACAGTACCTTATATTTGTAATAATCAGACTTTTAAAAATCATATGAGCAACTACGATCAAAATCAATACACCGACTATACTGTCATGGATAGCCAGACAGGCACCAGGTCATTGTCTAAAAAATTCATGGCCAATGTGTTTACATGGATGTTTGTTGCATTGGGTGTTTCGGCGTTTATGGCATACTTGTTTGCAAATAACCTGCAACTGCTTAGTTTACTGATAGGTGCAGAAGGCGGCCTATCTACTTTAGGGTATATAGTTATGTTTGCCCCCTTAGGGTTTGTGTTATTAATGTCATTCGGATATAACAGATTATCGGCACCTGCATTGACAGCTGTGTTCTTATTATATGCAGCTATTAACGGTATTTCGTTTAGCTTCATCTTATTGACATACACGTCAAGTTCAATTATCGGTTGTTTTGCTGCGGCATCAGCCATGTTTGGTATAATGGCAATACTGGGCTATACCACAGACCAAGACCTGACCAATTTTGGCAGGATCATGATGATGGGAGTTATCGGTATACTAATAGCCAGTATTATTAATTGGTTCATTGGTAGTGATACTATGGGGTACATTATAAGTATAATAGGCGTTGCTGTATTTACCGGATTAACAGCTTATGATGTACAGAAACTAAAGCATATAGGTATGGGCGTAGAGCGAGAAGGGTTACCCGCTGTTGCCACTAAGAAAATGGCCATCTTCGGTGCATTGAACCTCTACCTTGATTTTATTATGATATTCATCTTCCTGTTGAGATTATTCGGCGGTAGGAGAGATTAAGAATAAAAAGCATACAATAACAAAAGCCCCGTTAAGGGGCTTTATTGTTTCTTAGAATGTAACATCTTACCTGTTCAGTGCATCAAATGCACCTTCAACTATCTCCTTAGACATTTCCTCCTCTTCTGCTCTGTGTACACTGTCCAGAGAATCTGTGTTTTGTGTGCTGTTTTCTGTTGCATTATCAGACCCACATGCAGTAAACGCAACTACAGATAGCATAAATAACAGGTACTTCATAGTATTCTTGTTTAGTCTTCCAGTTTCAACACAGCAAGGAAAGCCTCCTGAGGCACATCTACAGAGCCTATCTGGCGCATACGCTTCTTACCTTCCTTCTGTTTTTCCAGTAATTTACGCTTACGGCTGATGTCACCACCATAACACTTGGCAGTTACATCCTTTCGCATAGCAGAGATAGTTTCACGCGCAATGATCTTAGCACCAACAGCTGCCTGTATAGCTATCATGAATTGCTGGCGAGGTAATAGTTCTTTCAACTTAGCACATAGCTTACGCCCAAAGTCTTGTGTACGGCTGCGGTGTATCAGTGCGCTCAAAGCATCTACCTTATCACCATTCAAAAGAATATCCATCTTCACAATATCACTCTCCTGATATTCAGTAGGGTGGTAGTCGAATGAAGCGAAACCTCGTGTGCTGGATTTTAGTTTGTCGTAAAAGTCGAATACGATCTCTGCCAATGGCATTTCAAATATCAACTCTACACGCGTAGTGGTCAGATAGTTCTGATTCTTTAACATACCACGCTTGCCCAAGCACAGGCTCATAACATTGCCTATATAGTCGGGGTGTGTAATGATCTGTGCACGGATAAATGGTTCTTCACAACGATCCAGTTTTGACGGGTCAGGCATCTCGCTGGGGTTGTTCACTATTATCTTCTTGTCTTTTTCTCTTGTAGTGTAAGCGAAGAAACTAACGTTGGGTACAGTGGTAATAACCGTCTGGTTGAATTCTCTTTCCAGCCTTTCCTGTATGATCTCCATGTGCAGCATGCCGAGGAAACCACAACGGAAACCAAAGCCTAATGCCTGTGATGTCTCCGGCTCGAAAGTAAGGGAAGCATCATTCAGCTGTAGTTTTTCCATACAGTCACGCAGCTCTTCAAAGTCGTCTGTCTCTACAGGGAAGATACCGGCAAATACCATCGGCTTCACCTCTTCAAAACCTTTTACGGCTGCTTTGTGCGGATTGGCAACAGAAGTAATGGTATCACCTACCTTGATCTCTTTGGCATTCTTGATACCTGTTATCACATAGCCTACATCACCTGTCTTTACTTCTTTCTTAGGGGTCAGTCCAAGTTTCAATACACCTACCTCATCTGCTTCGTACTCTTCATCGGTATGATAGAATTTGATCTTCTCTCCCTTGTGTATAGAACCATTGATGATGCGGTAGTAAGCGATAACACCCCTGAACGGGTTGAACACGCTATCGAATATCATAGCCTGTAACGGAGCGTCCGGATCACCTTTAGGGGCAGGTATACGTTGTATCACTGCTTCCAGTATTGCTTCGATACCAATACCAGTCTTACCACTGGCATGTAATATTTCAGAAGGGTCGCAACCTATAAGGTCCACTATCTCATCCGTTACTTCCTCTATCATAGCACCTTCCATGTCTATCTTGTTGATGACAGGAATGATCTCAAGGTCATTCTCCAGTGCCAGATAAAGGTTAGATATTGTTTGTGCCTGAATACCCTGAGATGCATCTACTAATAGTAAAGCCCCCTCGCAGGAAGCCAGTGCCCTTGATACTTCGTAGGAGAAATCTACGTGTCCCGGGGTGTCAATAAGGTTGAGTGTGTATATCTGTCCATCATGCTGATGGTCCATTTGTATCGCATGACTCTTAATGGTAATGCCTTTCTCACGTTCCAGGTCCATGCTGTCCAGCACCTGGTTTTGCATTTGCCTTTCGGTAATGGTCTTCGTGTACTCCAATAGCCTGTCTGCCAGGGTACTTTTACCATGGTCGATATGTGCTATTATGCAAAAATTCCTGATCTGTTCCATATATCAATGAAGTCAGCAAAGGTACGGCTTATATTGCTCTTAAAAGCACTGTGTACCTTATAATATTTGCTATGTATTAAGTTACAGTTTCTCCAGCAGCACATTAGCTGTAGCCACCACACCTTCTTCCCGTCCGATGAAACTCAATGTCTCGGTAGTAGTCGCTTTTATGGAGACATCCTGAATAGTCAGGTGGAGGATATCCGCAATAGTTTTAACCATTTCCGGTACATATGGTTTGATCTTAGGAGCCTGTAACAGCAGGGTAGAGTCTACATTTACTACTTTATAGCCTTTGTCAGTTATCAGCTTGTAGCAGTGTGCCAGCAGTTTCTTACTGTCTATCCCTTTGTATTGCGGGTCTGTATCAGGGAAGTGTACACCAATATCTCCTAATGCGAGTGCACCAAGCATGGCATCGCAAATAGCATGTAATAAAACATCTGCATCAGAGTGGCCTACAGCACCTTTATGGTGAGGTATCAATATACCACCCAGCCAGAATTCTCTGCCTTCTTCCAGTTGGTGAAAATCTATTCCTTGTCCTATTCTATATGACATGTCGTAAAAGTAATACTCAGTATGTTAATACAGGATAAAAAAACGCCCCGAAAAACGGGGCGTGTATATATCGAGTAACAGATATTACTATTCTGCTGCAGGTGCTGCTTCTTCTGCTGCTTCCTCTTCTCCTTCTTCACCTTCAGAGCCTGCCTGGCGTAGTGCACGCGTAGTTACTACAGATGCTACAGGAATACGCGGAGGGTTCTGTATCTCTACGTTCTCATCAGCTTTGATGTCCTGTACACGTACGTTACCACCTATCTCCATTTTACTGATGTCTACATCTAAATGCTCAGTAAGGTATTTAGGGAATGTACGCACCTTTACAGATTTCAATTTGATCTCTAAACGTCCACCTGCTTTTACACCTGCAGGGCTACCTATAAAGTTCAACGGAACTTCTGCAATTACTTTCTTACCATCTACCAACTCTAAAAAGTCAATGTGTATCAGGTCGTCAGTAACTACATCAAACTGAAGGTCTTTAACAATACAACGGTAAGTTTTACCATCAACCTCAACTTCTGCAAGCTGGAATTCAGGTGTGTAGATCAACGGGCGTACTGCCAATGGTTCTACACTGCAATGTACACTGTTGTCACCACCATAAATGATCGCAGGAACTTTACCTTCTGAACGAACACGGCGTGTTGCGCCTTTACCGAGGTCGCTTCTTAACTCTCCTTTTAACTGGATAGTTTTCATTTTGTCTTACATTTTTCACTTTCAACCCTGAGCGTATCATCCGGCGAACGTCCGAAAGTTGAAAACGTTGTTATTAATTTCTTTCTCAATAGTTGGCTGCTACTTAGGTAGTCAGGCCGGATTTTTTTTGTATAAACAGTATATAATAAAAGCCTTGTGGCTGTTTATTTGATATTAATGTTGCTATGTATGAATAAAGAGCTTATAGATTTGTTCTCAAATGTATTACGGATGGCCACTGCGAACAGGTCTGCCGTTGGTAATACTTTTATCTTGTCAATGCTCTTCTTCAAAGGTATCGTGTCGCACACCACCAGTTCTTCCAGTTCAGAACCCTCAAGGTTCTCATAAGCCTTACCACTCAACACAGGGTGTGTACAAAATGCCCTTACAGATAGTGCTCCTTTCTCTTTCAGTACTGCTGCCGATTTACATAGCGTTCCGGCAGTATCACAAATATCATCTATCAGCACTACGTTTTTCCCTGATACGTCACCTATTACGGTCATAGCAGCTACTTCGTTAGCACGCTTTCGTTGCTTGTCACATATCACCATATCCACCTCAAAATACTTTGCAACTTCACGTACCCTGTTGGTACTACCCACGTCAGGGGCCGCAAAGATAAGGTTTTCTATGTTAAGATCTTCAATATATGGGATGAACATTGCCGAGCTGTCCAGGTGATCCACCGGAATGTCGAAGAAGCCCTGTATCTGTGGTGCGTGCAGGTCCATGGTCATGATCCTGTTAGCACCTGATTTTGCCAATAGGTTAGCTACCAGTTTAGAAGCTATTGATACCCTCGGTTTGTCTTTCCTGTCTTGGCGAGCATAGCCATAGTAAGGTATAACTGCTGTAATATAACCAGCAGAAGCACGGCGGGCAGCATCTATCATCATCAACAACTCCAGCAAATTATCTGCCGGAGAGAAGGTAGACTGTACGAGGAAAACATAATCGCCCCTGATAGACTCATTAAAAACCGGTTGAAATTCACCATCACTGAACTGGTTGATGGTCATTTTTCCTAATTCTTTACCGAAAGCTTTTGCAATGGATTCTGCCAGATATGAAGAGTTTCTACCTGAAAATATCTTTACTGATGACTGCATGACATGTATTAAATAAATATGAACGAGAGGGCAAAGGTAGTTAAACCCTAATTTTATCAAAAGAGTAATTTATACAAAAAAGAGCTCCATCATTGAAGCTCTTTTTTGTTAATAAGTCTCTCCTTATAACTTAGTGATCTTTCCGGTTTTTTGTGTAATATTTGTTTTGACCTGATAAATGTATACTCCGGTTTGCAGTTTGCTGATATCAATCATTTTAGTAGTAGTGCCTACCTGAATATTTAAATCACTCTCACTAACGACTCTACCGTCGGCTGTAGTTATTCTTATATAACCTGTGCCTTCTTCAGCAGTACTTATCCTTACATTCAATACGTCATTAACAGGGTTGGGGTAAACATAAATATAATTAGCCTCACTTACAGGGTTTTCTGATTGACGCCCCTGTATATAATTACGTGTTTTTTCAAATGTTAGCATGTTGCTATCTGTAACATTTTCAGGATTATGTTTTCCAGGTTTCCACCAGCCATTACCTCCTCTTGACCAATACATGTCCCAGCCATCCCAGTCTATTGATAATTGTTTATCTCCAATTACAATGAAATCACTGTTGCCATCCCCATTATAATCTCCCACATGATAAATTTCTCCCCATGAAGGATATGCACATTCAGAACTGTTGTGTCCATCAAGTCCTTTATCCTGAAAAACAAAGTTTCCTGACGTTGATTTGCTCATGAATACTCTGAAACCTTCTGCAAAAATATTTTGATGCATATCTGCAGTAACAAAAAAGTCATCTCTGCCGTCACCATCAAAGTCGCCTACATAGTATCTCTCACCCCAAGATGGGTAGCATTGTACTGGGCTGCAGGTAATATTTCCTTGATATAAGAAAGTGTTGGTTGTTCCTTGTACAACTGATTGGTACAATTCTAATCCTAGCCATGGAGGTGACAATGTATTGGCATCAGCAACAACAAAAAAGTCATCAGCACCATCGCCGTCAAAGTCACCTATGTAAAATTCTTCACCCCAACCGGTACAACCCGTATTACAGTAACTGAAGTTTACAGGAGCAGAAAAGGAATAATTAGTTCCATTATGCGTATTGTATAAAATTCTGAAGTTGCCATACGATGAATTATTAACAGGAGGCCTGTTTTCTGCTGTTGCAAGAATATCGTCGAGTCCGTCTCCGTTAAAATCACCTATATAGAGCCTGTCATCCCACGAAGGGTACGCAAGGCTGAGCCCGGTATACTGAAACCCGTTGAACACATTTTGCCCGTTACCGTTTACTGTAAAAGTAGCCCTGTATATTCTCACACCCGGCACACATTGTATACCAAGTAGGCCATCACTTGTCACTGCGATCTCATTTCTAAACCCATCGCCATCAAAATCACCAACATAAAAGTTTTCTCCCCAAGATAGGTAGCTGATGCCTGAGGTTGGCGCACACGGGTGCGTTGTCGTTATAACACCCAGCTCGTCAAAGTCGTCACCACCTTCCTGAGTTTGATACATATTATAACCTCCCCACTGTATGTTTACACCAGGCTCGTTATTTGCTGTTACTAATACATCATCTAAACCATCACTATTAAAATCACCGGTATATATTTTCTCACCCCATGAAAAGGTATGGTATACAGAGCCGTCTCTTCTGTTTGCGCTCATAAACCGGGCTCCTCTGTCAGAATGGTTATAAGAGTTTGTCCACATTGTACTAATTGGACCAGCAAGATTTGATTGTACATCCGTAGCAAACCAAAACCTCTCATCATTGATGGGTACATTTTGAGTATATTCCGGGAATGTATTTGGTACATTAGGAAAGTTCGTTGGGTCCATAACAGGTCTTCTATGCCATGCACCAGGCATAACAAAAAAGCTATTTCTGTCAAGGCATTTTACACGAGGGTATGCATAGTTTATGAAGTTTTCTCTATCTGCCTGATTAGGCAAACTAAGAAACCATGTTTTGTCATCCATATTATAAGTCGAATTCCACTGAGTGTAATGGATCGGGCTATCTCCACCATGAGTATTATCCCAGTTTACGGTATATGGCAATCTATCGCATAACCAGCCTTGCGGGTGAATACCACCAATACTGTTACCATAAGGTGCTGATGTCCAATGAGCTTCCGCTTGGTATTGAGGGTCATCTTTTCTTAGTATTTTTACCTCTGTTAAAGTGTTTATGTTAGATAATATTGTTTGTGGCCAAATATTATTAGGCCCTTGTGGAGCCGGAGGATTTTTTTCTACCAAACTTATTACAGCAGATCCCCAGTCCCACAGTATTTCCTTATTATCAATAACGCCTGTATAATAAACTTGGTTTTTGTGATAATACACTTCAGGCCATGTCCATACGTAGGGATCAAGATTGGGGCAACTCCCTGCTACAAAAGGTGTTTGGCATGGTCTACTCATAAATGGCACACAACCAGGAATATGTTCAGGGCTGTTATCACTTCCACCTTGTCCATTAAAAAAAACATGCCCTCGTTTTGCCATCGTACCCCCCTGTCCATCCGCAGATATTGCAAAGTCTTTTATCCTTCTTAATAGATCACCCAATAATGCATTATCACAATCGTGTTTAGCCATCAGGTCCATTCTGCCTACGTGGATTGACTCATATCCTCGCCTTATATATTCGCATGCTCGCCAGTACCAATATACGCGTGTATAAAATTTTGTAATATCTGGGATGTACCATGTTCCGTTCAAAGTGGGTTCGCCATTTGGGCCGGAATTTCTTCTGGCATATATCATTTCGTCATAAACCATAGAATCGGCACGTATGTCTATGAAATTCTGTCCGGCTGGCCAATCCTGATGCATTCCCCATTCGGCAAAAATATATTCCTCTTCAGGGTCGTCACCAAGTCTAACTATTAAATTATCGTCCATACGAACCTTTTCATACATAGCTGCTTCTATGATTATTTCATCATTTATACTATGTGCCATTTCTGCAAGCCATTCTACATGATCCCAATGGTCCGGGTTACTATACCAATTATCCTGATCCCAATCGCCTTCGGCAAGTGTAATCAACATGGGTTCTTGAGTTGGGTTAACTTGATTTATAAGATTTCGTACTCTATCGATTTGAGGTGAATTATTAAAAGCTGTTTGATCATGAGTAGTTGGTGGTAGATTTAATGAACGACCTCCATTATGAAACCATTGTGGCCATACTAAGCTCTGTATATTAATACTACGTGATAAATAAGATTCAATAACATGTCTTGGAACAGGAACTGTCGGGTCAGGATCAATAAAGTAGTCACTTTGCTGTGCAGAAGCAAGACCAGAACAGCACATAAATAATGCTACTAAATAAAAGAGCTTTCTCATAGCAAAAGGTTTTAGGTTAAGAAATAGATTGAAGGTAATTTAGATATAAATAAAACAAATGTAATGAGTCATTCAACGAAATGAAGGTATTATGTAACGAAATGCTTATTTCGTTATACGAAGTGAATGATAATTGAACTTGAATGATGAAAGAGCCTAGTCCTTACCCGAGGTTGAACTGCTTTGTAGCCATTTCTTCAATGGCATTGCCAATAGCCAAAGCTGCTGTAGCAGCGGGTGATGGTGCGTTCAATACATGTATGGCGTTGTCATGAGCTTCTATTTTGAAGTCATCAATCATATTGCCTTCTGCTGATAAAGCCATGGCACGTACACCTGCACGTCCGGGCACTATATCGTCCGACTCAAGTGATGGTATCAGTTTTTGCAGACGCTTTAAGAAATATGCTTTAGAGAATGCTCCACGATATTCATCCAACCCGAAACGCCAGTGCTTGGCAAAAAACTTCCAGGTACCTTTATAACCCAATGCCTCGGCAGTATCTTTTAAGCTGAAATCTGTTTTGTTATAACCTTCGCGCTCAAATACGAATACCGCATTAGGGCCACACTCTACACCACCGTTTATCATACGGGTGAAGTGTACACCAAGGAACGGAAACTGTGGGTTAGGAACAGGGTAGATGAGGTTCTTTACTTTATCCATACCCTTTTCACTCAGGTCATAATAATCACCACGGAAACCCACTATAGCACTATCTGTACCCGTACCTTCTTTCTTCGCTATCCTGTCGCTTTGCAGCCCGGCACAGGCAACTATATATTTGGTAGTGAAATCTCCGTTGTTGGTTTTGATGGTTGTGGTATCTCCGTCTTTCACAAACTGCTTAGCCTCTGTATTCAGGTACACTTTACTGCCCTCATGTTGCTGTTCTAACAGTTCTGCCAGTTTTTGGGTGAACCCCACAAAGTCTATAATACCTGTACAGCCCACCCATATGCCTGATATGCCTTCACAGTAAGGTTCTATCTCTTTTATCTCCTCAGCAGATATCAGTTTCAGGTCTTCCACACCATTGGCCATACCGTTGTTGTATACCTTGTTCATATGTGCCAGCTCACTCTCGTCGGTAGCTACTATTACTTTACCGCATATATCATGCTTTACACCATACTCCTTAGCAAAAGCTACCAGCTCTCTGCGTCCGTCTACGCAATTCTTTGCCTTATAAGACCCCGGCTTGTAGTATATACCTGAATGAATAACACCGGAGTTTCTGCCTGTCTGGTGGGCAGATACTCTGTCTTCTTTTTCAAGCACAGCAATTTTAAGGGTAGGGTATTTACGGTTCAGCTTATAGGCAGTTGCCAATCCTACACATCCGCCTCCTATTACCGTAATGTCGTACACGTTGTTACTCATCATCTTTTTATCTAAAACAAGTATGCTATTAATTATCCTTTCAGTTTTCTGTTGAATTGTATCATCTTCAGTGCAGTGATGGCCGCTTCTTCTCCCTTATGCCCGTGTGCACCACCCAAACGTTCCCATGCCTGCTCTTCAGTGTCCAATGTAAGCACCCCGAATATTACAGGTATAGGTATCATAATATTAAGTGTGGTGATACCTTCGGTAACAGCCTTGCACACATAATCGAAGTGTGGCGTACCGCCTTTTATCACAGCCCCGAATGCTATAATGGCTTTTGGGTTTTCAGTGCTTTCAGCAGTTTTATTATATAATGCTTTGCATGCGTGTGGCAACTCAAAGCTACCCGGCACATATAACTTATGGGTGAGTGTGCATTGCAGTTGGTTCAATACCCGTTCTGCACCTGCTATCTGTTCAGCCACTATCTTATCGTTCCACTCTGTGGCTACTATAGCTACTCTTGCGCCTTTGATATTATCCAGCCCTGATGTATCTAAAAGTGTGTTACTATCCTGTGATTGTGCCATGTGTAAAGAAAAATCCCCTTTCGGCCGTAAAGGTAAAAAGGGGAGTGTAAATTATCTATTCAAAATATCATGTTATTCAACTAAGCCTACCGTACGTGCTACATGACGATCTATATCCTGCGCTACCGGGCTTTGCGGGTAATTATCTTTTATCTGCTTGTATGCCTTACCTGCTTTGTCAATATCACCATTCATCTCTGCTGCTACTGCCAGGCGGTATAAGTATATCGGAGCAATGGCATCGTCACCGGATTTTGATGCCTTCTCATAACTGCTGATACCTTCTTTTGTTTTTCCACTTTCCATATAGGCGTCACCTAAAGCACCATATGCCATGTATTCTACCTTAGTGCCTTTACCGTCAAAGTCTTTCAGGAATTTGATAGCCTGTGCAAAATCACCTTTTCTCAGGTAGATAGTACCGATGTAATAGTTAGCAAGGTTAGCAGCAGGTGTACCACCGTACTTCCTTTTTACTTTCAGGAAACCAGGGTTCTGTGCATCTCCGTTCAGTGCCAGATCAAGCGAGTCTATTGCAAACATGCGCTGTGCATATGCAATGTTGGTAGCTGCCTTTTCTACTCTTGGCGCCCTGTATAGTTTGAAGTATGCCAAAGCACCTACTACTATTACCAATACTACAGTAGTGATGCTGTTGATGCGTTTACGGTTCTCCTCATAATAGGCCACTATCTGGTCAAGAGGATTCTTGTCATTGTTTGCAGGCCTTCTTACGTCTTTCTTATTTGCCATAGCTGTTTATTGCCCTTTGGGTCGTTGTTAAACTGTTTTAGTTGTTGAATAGTTAATCTGTAATATATGGGTAGTCGTCTTCTACGTATATGTCTTTGAATACCTCGCTATCGTCAGGATAAGGGCTTTCTTCTGCAAAATCAACTGCCTCCTGCACTTCCTGCTTCACCTTCTCGTTGATGGCTTCTATTTCTTCTTCTGTAGCCCATTTGTTATCAAGTATGGTTTTCTTCACCACATTTATCGGGTCTTTCTCCTTATATTCTTCTACCTCGTCTTTAGTACGGTATTTGGCAGGGTCACTCATAGAGTGTCCCATATAGCGGTAGGTCTTTATCTCAAGGAATGTAGGCCCGCCTTTCTCTTTAGCACGCTTTACGGCACGCTCAATAGCTTTGTGTACCTCTTCAGGGCTCATACCGTCTACCGTATCGCCCGGCATTTCGTAAGCATCAGCAAGGCGCACTATCTCCAGTGTTTTAGAAGTACGTGCTACCGATGTACCCATGGCATATTGGTTGTTCTCTACCACAAATACTACCGGCAATTGCCATAGCATAGCCATATTGAAGGTCTCGTGCAGGATACCCTGACGAGCAGCACCATCACCAAAGAAGCAAATGGTAGCCCTGTTATCACCATTATATTGGTCAGCAAATGCGATACCCGCACCCAAACCTATCTGCCCGCCTACAATACCATGCCCGCCGAAGAAACGCTTCTCTTTACTGAAGAAGTGCATACTTCCGCCTTTACCCTTAGTACAGCCTGTAGCCTTACCAAACAGCTCTGCCATACACTCTTTGGCTGATATGCCCTTGGCAATAGCCAGCCCGTGGTCGCGGTAAGCAGTGATCACATTATCGTCATCGGCAATAGCCGTCATAGTGCCTGCTGCTACAGCCTCCTGGCCGATATATAAATGGCAGAAACCACGTATCTTCTGCATACCATACAACTGACCGGCCTTTTCCTCAAACTTACGCATGAGCAGCATGATCTCGTACCAGTATAAATATGTCTCCTTTCCGAAAGGTGTCTTTGCCACGATTGTCTAAATTTGTGCGAATTTAGAAAATAATTCGCCGTTTCTGATTGAAAACGTTAAAGAAAATAACATTAACGCAATTCCGCAACTATTCTGCCGCAAGTTACGCTTTTTCTCACCGGATAACGTGTATCACCGGGGCCAATGGTAGCGGTAAGACCGGTATGCTGGATGCAGTGTATTACCTGTGCTATACCAAGAGCTATTTTACAGGCACACAGCAGAACATCGTACAGCAGGGCACAGAGGGCTTTCGTATAGTGGGGGCTTTTGAAGGGGAGGATATAATATGTAAGTGGAAGGAGGGTAAAAAAGAGATAATGGCCGATGAGGTGCCTTACGAAAAGGTGACCGACCATATAGGTAAATATGCTGCCGTGATGATAGCCCCTGACGATCTGGAACTGATAAACGGGGGTAGTGAGCAGCGCCGTAAATGGGTAGACAGCATCCTGTGCCAGACAGACAGGGAATATCTGGAAAGGCTGATGCGCTACCAGCGGGTACTGCAACAGCGTAATGCCTGGCTCAAGCAAGAGTCTTTCAAACCTACTAATAACTTTACCGAGCTGGAGTATTACGATGAGCAACTGATAAGCACCGGTACCTATATATATAAGCAGCGTAGTATCTTCCTCACAAAGCTGATGCCTTTACTGGCCGACTATTACCAACAACTAAGCGGCGGTAAGGAAATCCCTGATGTGGTATATAACAGTCAGCTGGAGGGAGCGGGGCTGAAAGAATTACTCAAAAAGAGCCTACGCCACGACCTGCAAATGCAACGCACCCTGAAGGGTATACATAAAGACGACTGGACGTTCTCACTGAACAATATGCACGTGAAGCAATATGCCTCGCAGGGGCAGAAGAAGAGTTTCCTATTTGCGTTGAAACTGGCACAATACAGCTATCTGGAGGCAGAGCAGCAAAGCCAGCCTATGCTACTGCTGGACGATATATTCGAGAAGCTGGACGATACCCGTATTAAAGCATTGATGAGCATCATACGCAGCGATGCCTTCGGGCAGGTGTTCTTAACCGATACAGATAAACAACGCGTAGCCCATGCCTTCGGCGAAGGGGTAGCTGTGGGTTTTATTGAGTTGTGAGTGTTTTAATCAGCTACATAAATCAGGTGTAAGTCAGCTATTTTGACGGATCTTTTGATGACTCGCATAGTTTTCCTTACCATTATACGATCTTCTTTTTCTGTGTTGTTCTTGTCTCTGATAATATTAGTTGATAAATAGTATATCAAAGGCATATTGGCCTTTGTATTTGGGATAATATCTCTCAACTCTTTAAAGTACTTCTGACTTTCTATGTCTGAACGCATACTATCCTGATACATTAGTGTCGTATCTCTAAAGAAAGCTATGCTGTACCTTTGCCAATCATCATAATATGCTTTTGCTGTATCAGAATATTTATCGTGAAATGTAGTAGTGTAGTCACGAATCAGTGCATATGTTTCTTTCTTAACAGGAAAGTAAAGATGATAAAAGCCAACATTCATTAAGGTATTGCTTTTCTTCATGTAGATATGAGCAACAGGATGAATATGGTCTGTAGGACCAATGTGGTAAATATAGATTTGCTCGTGCATATACTCCTGTGCGGATAACTTGCTGTGTAGTAATATAAGGCATATACTCAGCCATAAATACTTCATAATACAATGTACGCCAAACAGGGATTTTTATTGACAGGGTAATGTAAGGTTTTATTGAGCTGTAGCTCATCCCATACCGTCATTGCGAAGGAGTAACTCGTAAGAGTTATGACTGTGGCAATCTCGCCCCGCGATGGACACCCGTATTACTCGAGATGGCTTCGTGCCTCGCCATGACGCGCGAGTGGGGTGGTTCGTTCATTCGTTCCTTCCAGTCACCCTGAACTTGATTCAGGGTCTAGAGATATGAGTACTGTGTTTCGCTAGATGCTGAATCGAGTTCAGCATGACACACGCTTTTTATTTCATTCCATTTTATTCCATTCCATTTTGGAATGGGAATGATTAGCTTTTTAATTCAGATGTGTTTTTGACGCTTGACGTTTACAATTCAAAAGGTATAAAGAATGATTCTACGTTTGCTATATGTTCTATTTCAATACTATAATCCAAGTCAAACTGCGCTCTCAGAAACTGTCCATTTAATACAGGATCTTGGAAGTATATTTTCTTGAGTTTATTAGATTCTTTTATCTGTTTAAAGATTTTGTTATCTATATTTCGGTTAAAGAAAGGGAATGAGTACCCTATTATAACAATGATAGTAGTGTCGCTGACTATCTTCTCTGCAGCATTAAACATATAGCTATTGTAACTCTTCTCCCAAGCAAAATTCATACTTTGACCATCGTTATACGTTCTCAAATGAAATAAATTGCTATTCTTATTTAAAGTGTCCGGATATAAGTGATAGTTGTCATATAGTTCTGTTTCTTTATTATAAAACCAGCTTGCTAATCCGTTTAGGTGTACCATTGATAAGTTAGGATCTTCTCTTGGAGGTCCACTCCAACCTATTGATGGGAAATAGCTTATTAATGGTGGTTTATGTACTGTAAGGTTTGAACTCTTGGACGCACTTTCTTCTTGGAATTTACTCGCCGCAAGTTGCATTTGATAATCGTAGTTCCAACTGATAATTTTAATGTTCTCAGGAAACATTTTTATATCCATCACACTAGCAATCCAAGACAAGTACCTTTTATCAACCTTATTTCCCCAGTGTTGATATATTGTAAAGAACGCACTTAGTGTTTTTTTTAGGAATGATAATTCACTTTTATCTACAAGGTGTAGGTACTTTGCATAAGTATCTATGCTGTGAAAGTCTTTAGCATTTTCACACACTCTTTTAATATCACTACATAGTTGTTTTAAAAACTCTCTTTGTTCGTTATTATTAGATTTAAAAACTTGTAGTTCATTCGCAGTTTGTAGCATGGTAGTCAATAGACCATGCCTAATTGTATTTCCTCCCTCATCTTTAATATCATTTACTATTGGTAGAGCATTAGCGCTCGCGCCTGCTCCTAAATAGTATAAAAACTTTTCTGCCATCCTATAAAATTACTCTTTTCGATATTCAATAACCATGGGGAAAACACCCTATCCGCAAAATAGATATTCGTCATTTCGAGCCCGTCAGGGGGAGAAATCTCCCGAACATATGTACTGTTGTCAGGAGATGTCTCACTACGTTCGACATGACGTACCCTTATGTGTTACTGAAAATATTCCCATTCCAAAATGGAACGGGAATAAAATGGAATAGCGTATTATCCTGCTTTATTACAGAATTTCTTAAACCATCTGTAAGCAGTACTGTTTCGTGTTTCACTGCCTAATACATATTCTGCAATCTCTTTAAAACCTAAGCCCATCTCTCTACATCTGCATATCTCCTTTATTTGTTCCTCTTTGTTAGGTACTTGCTCTACCTCTATACTTCTTTTCTTACTTCTTTCTAACAATTGCTCGTATACATGCAGGCTGTAGTGCAGCAGGTGCTGGGTAATGCTGATGGCGTTGTTAAAGTCCATCTCAAGGCATTGCAGGTCGGGGTGGGCTTTGCCCCCGGCAAGGAAGCGCACGCTGCTTAGTATCATGGCTATGCGGTAGGTGATGAGTGCCAGCCTGTTGATGGTACCGTCAAGGTCTTCGCTTACCTGGTCTTGTATCTCCGTTTTCAGTTCTGCAAACAGGCTTACAAACCGCTGGTGCTGCGCGTCGCTGATGCGAAACCATATCGTCTCGTTGCTCTGCTCAAGGCTGCGATACATCCGCAAAAAGGCATCGCCCAACTGCTGAAAGTACGCCTCTCTGTCGCTCAGGTGTTGCTGAAACGGATCGCGAAAGGGGGCTTTGCCCTCCAGTATGTAAAACAGGAAACGGCTGAACAGTCCGTTCTCTATACTCGGTATCAGTCGGGTCAGTTGGTCGTTAGTACCGCTGAGTACCACACTCAGTTCGGGGCGGTCAATACTCACATCCTCATTATTCGCACGGCGAAAGTAGCTCACCGGCTCGTGGTGGTACGCCTTACGCAGCACATCGCTGAAGTTGCCATAGTCTTGCTTGAGCATATCAGCCAGTGTGTCTCCCTCCGTCTCAAATATCACACCCCTGCCATCGTTCTCCTTTAGTAGTTGCATCACCGCTGTTTTGGTACTGTTGGCTGGTAGGAACAGTTTCAGGTGCCTTGGCTTGCGTGGTGGCTGCGGCGGGTTTTGCAACTTGCCCTTGTCGTATAGGCGTACCTGCTTGTTGTAGATCAGCTCTTCCTGCTCGTACTGTTGCATAGCCTCCGTGGCTTGTTGTGTACGGTAGCGGTCGGTAGCTTCTGCCATGCGTTTTGCCCATATCAGTGCGCCCTTGCCCGTGCCATATTTACCTATCACAAAGCAATACAGGTTGGGGTGTACGGTTTGCCCGTCGTAGATGCCCTGTACATTAGGCAGCATACCGCTAAGCACTCCCAGTGCCCCCATCAGGAATACCTCTTGCTCTTGCCCTTCGGTAAATTGCTCGCAGGCTTCGCGCAGGTGGGGTGGCAGGTCGTCAAAAATCTCTTGTGGCATGGGCAGGAACTCGGGGATGTAGGTTTTAGGTTGTTCTGGTGGCAGCCCGTTATTCATGTCGTGATAGCCTTCAGGAATGCGGACGGTGATCTTTTCTTTTTCGTTCATGATGTTGTTTTTATGGTGTGTTAATTGGTTACTTTTTTGTGTTCTTTCTTTTTGCTTACGTCATTGCTAGGAAGGTAGTGACGAAGCAATCTCGAGATATGAGTGTTCTATAGTCCTTTCTTTGCTTGTCTTTTTATCCCTCTTTCTTTTTGCTTCAAAAGAAAGAGGCAAAGAAAACCGCCGAGACCTGAAGCTTCAACGGTCTCGGTTGTACCCTTGATAATCTTCACCCTTCGGCACTGCCAGACTGCACCTCTCCGATCATTGCGTGGGACGAAGCAAATGCGCAGCATTCTTGAAGACCATATAGAATCATAATGACCTGAATAATCTTTGTTTTCTTTTTCGTTCATGATGTATGGTTAAATTTCAAATTACAGATTCCAAATTCCAAAGGCCTTTGTGTTTTGCCATTTGGTCTTTGTGATTTATAGTAGCAATATTACAACAAAAATATTATAAGCTAAAGCCAAAAGTATAAATGCACCTAACATTTTTTGTATATCATACGTCTATTAAATAAAAAGCACCTCTATGAACTACATCAAACTCACAGTACTTATCATGTTTGTCTTTACAGCAGCTGCTTGTAATAAGGAGACAACGAAAACAGAACCGCAAAAAAAGCAGGAACAAACACAACAACCAGCTAACAACGGCGGTAATACAGGTAATAATAATGGTAATAACCAACAACCTGATGAAACACTTACTTTCAGTAAGAAAGCACAGCCACTTGTATTATTTTATACTAGTTTGGGCAGTAATAATGCATCATGGGGACATGTAACCCAAGGGCGTTATAAGGATATTGAAGGCATTACATCGTTAGCGGTACATGTAGGTGCCGATGACTTTCTCACTACGTCTTGTACAGATCAGTTATACGCTAACAACAGTATAGTTAACAGATATGTACCACAGTTCTGGGTAAACGATAAATATGCTATGGCGCACGATGCTACCTCTGCAGACCTTTGTAATTCTCATGAGATAGTTTATGATATTGTAAAAAGTGAAAAGCAAAAGACCAATAAACCATACCTGGCAGCTAAAGTGCTCAAGGATAGCAATGGCAGTGTAGAGTTAAAATATGGTGTCAAGTTTGAAGGAGGAATGCCGGATGGTGAGTATAGCGTTGCAGCATACCTTGTTGAGGAAAATGTAAAGCACCCTGTTTATGCTATGTATTACGATTGTGCTATAAGGATGGCTGCTAATAACAGCACTTTTGGGCAAACCTTTACAAAGGCTGACCTGACGGGTAGTGTGTTTACACATACCGGTTATGTGATGCTGGAAGATCATGATAAAGAAGAGCTATACATTGTATTGGCTTTGTGGAAGAAAAATGGCTATAACGATTATACCGCTGTCTGTGGCCATCATATGAAATTATATTGATCAATGACAGTCGCTATACCTACACTTTCTCTGACAATACTTTGACAAAACCTTACTATCTATCTTTGTCATATAGACGTCTTATGAAAGAAACCAAAACCACTGTTATGAGGCTACTACTACTCGTTATCTGCTTTTCTATTACAACTGCAGCTACGGCGCAGCACAGTATGGTCACCTTTAGAGATATTGTTCCTGTTAAGGAGTTCGGTGCTTTCTGGCCGGGTCATGATACTGTTGATACGGTACATATAGCTTATGATTCCAGTATGAGCAACCAGCCGATATACCTGCGTTTCTCAATAGATAGTATTGCTGCTAAAAACGGGGCGCGTGTTACCTGTATCGGTGGCGAGTGTCAGTTGCTGGATAGTGCCAATGGTATGGTTGCCGCACTGGACAGTAACCTGAGGATAGATGAGTTTGCTGTAAGCAGTACCTATACATGGAGCACTCCTGATACGGTGAACGGCGAGCTGCTGAGCGACCCCTATAATGGTACGGGCAACTGGCAGCAGGCGCTTGATAAATATCTCGGCTACCGTGTCAAGATCAATAACACTTGGCGGTATGGCTGGGCGCAGGTGTCTGTGATATATGCCTTCGGCTCGGGTATTTTCACTATAAGGATACACAACACACTCATCAACCAACTGCCTGATGATCCCGTAACTACATCGCAACCCACAAGCATAGGTGACGTTGCTACACAACTGAAAGACGTAAGCATCAGTATGCAAGGCAATACGGTATACCTGCACAATGTTGGCACACCATACAGCTACAACATTACAGATATGAATGGCAGGGTAGTGAACAAGGGTAATGACCAACAGGGTAATACGATTAGCCTGCCTGCTATGGCAAGTGGTATGTATATATTACATATTGAGAACAGTGACGGCTACTACAATACCAAGCTGATGAAGTAAGAAATAACGGCATAGGGTTTCTGTTCTCGTTATTTGGTGTATTTTTGTGCAAATCGGTTGATTTCTTTGAAGACACTGCTCGACCATAATCAGCTCAATATTACACTACAACGATTGGCGCACCAGCTGATCGAGAATCACCTTCAATTCAAGGATACGGCTATAGTTGGTATACAACCACGCGGGGTGTACCTCAGCAATCGTATCTACGATCTGGTAAAGAAGATCACGAAGGAAAAAAATATCGATTACGGCAGGCTGGATATAACGCTTTACCGTGATGATATTTCGCAAGAGCTGCACGAAATACAAAAAACAGATATAGAATTTAAAATAGGCGGGCGCAACGTGGTGCTCATAGATGATGTGCTGCACACCGGGCGTACCATACGCTCTGCCATGGATGCACTTATCGACTTCGGCAGGCCAAGGTCTGTAGAGCTATTGGTGCTGGTAGACAGGCGTTTTAGCCGAGAGCTGCCTATAGAACCCGACTATGTAGGCCATACGGTAGATACCATCAAATCGCAAAAGGTAAAAGTATACTGGAAAGAGCAGGACGAACGCGATGAAGTGGTGTTGTTAGATTAACCATAAAAAAAGAACAGAAAAAGGTACATGTCGTTATCAGTTAAACACTTGTTAGGCATCAAGGAGCTACAGAAAGAAGATATTACGACCATCTTCAAAACGGCTGATAATTTCAAACAAGTATTACAACGACCTATTAAGAAAGTACCTACCCTCCGCGATACTACCGTTGCCAATATCTTTTACGAAAACTCTACACGTACCCGCATATCGTTCGAGCTGGCAGAAAAAAGGCTTAGTGCCGATGTGGTGAATTTCTCTGCATCAGGCTCATCAGTATCTAAAGGAGAGACATTGATAGATACGGTGAACAACATACTCGCCATGAAGGTGGATATGGTGGTCATGCGTCATGCTGCAAGTGGTGCACCATGGTTTCTGGCAAATCATGTAAATGCCAGTATCATCAATGCAGGTGATGGTGTGAACGAACACCCTACACAAGCCCTGCTGGATGCTTTCTCTATGCGCGAAGCTATGAGGAAGAAGTATAAGACAGATGACCTTAAGGGCAAAAGGGTAGCTATAATAGGAGACATTATGCACTCTCGTGTAGCACTCAGCAATATATTCTGCCTTACTAAACTGGGTGCAGAGGTAACCGTTGCAGGTCCGCCAACGCTTATACCCAAATACATACAAGACCTTGGGGTAAAGGTAGAGTACGATGTAAAGAAAGCACTGCAATGGTGCGAGATAGCCAACGTGCTGCGCATACAACTGGAACGTCAGAACAAACCACTCTTTTCTACACTCAGAGAGTATGCCATGTTCTACGGTATCAATAAGCAAATGCTTGACGGGCTGCAGAAAGAGATCACCATCATGCACCCTGGCCCTATAAACAGAGGGGTAGAGATCAACTCAGATGTAGCAGACAGTGAACACTCCATCATACTTGATCAGGTAGAGAACGGGGTAGCCATAAGAATGGCAGTTATTTATCTCCTCTCAGGAAAAAGGGATTTAGAAGCATAAAGTCGAACTTATAAGGTAAGCGCAGTTCGTACAGGTCAAACTGTGGCAGGTCTTCATCTACTTGTTTAAAGTTCAGCTCATACAGCCTGTCAATATAGCTTTCATTACACAGTCCTTTATAGGTCAGTACATGGTCTGCATCCATTATACCTGAAGATATTTCCATTTTATGGTACCGCTGTGCATATGCTAAAAAACCGAATTGCTGTTCCACTTCAGCACACATACTTACTTTACTGCCTTCGGGCAATAGTGTGGCCAGTTGTTTTACATCATTTATAGTATCTCGGTCGCGTAGTATCTTGCCGTAGCTATCACTTATGTAGAATGTAAGCAGCACACCAACAACCGTCATGCCTATCCTGAACTTTTTGAAAGTCCCTGCTCCCATAGCCCACTTGTCTGTAAGCGATACGAAGTAAGGATAGAGTACTAGTGCCAATACTAAAGAAAAGAAGGGTAGTGCAGGCAGCATATAAAAGGCACGTTGCTTCAGGCTTATCATAATGGGTAAAGAACCGCATAGCCCGACCAATAACAGAAAAATGAGGTGCTTCTTTTTGATAGTCAACTCTGCCTTTGCTTTCGATACTTTATAAAGAGCGAGCATAAGCAAACCCGCAGCTATCGGCAATAGCAGTGCCATCAATATATAGTTGAGTATGGCAAACCTGCCCAGAAACCCTACCGTTACTTCTCGCTTGCCTTGCAAGGCTGAGAGTAGTTGCTGGTTCACATACCTGTCTATACTCATCCTTGGTTCGGGCATCTGGTACAATATGGTGTATATCACAGCAACGGTTACAAAAACAGTTATGCTTTGTACTATGCCTTTGCCTATTTCAGCAGGCTTGCCTGAGTATACCAATTGATAAATAAAAGGTATGGCTATAGGGAATGCCCCTACCGGCCCTTTGGTAAATGTGGCAAGGAATACGAATATGCCACCTGTTATTAAAGACTGTGTTATTTGCACCTTGTTGTGCAGGGCACGGTACATAACATATACTGCCAGCAGGTCGAACAGTGCCATGGTGATGTCCAGTATATTATTGGCATAGCTCCACGCAACCGGCTCTGTGAATCCCCAGCACAGCAGAAACAGCGTAAAGGTGAAAAAGCGTTTATCATCAGGTTTTAACAGCTTCCATAGTTTATTGGCAGCTACAAGTGTGAGTAACCATATGGTAAAAGAGTATAGCTTCTCGGTATAGAACTTATCTCCGAACAGTTTAAAGTACAGTGCCTCTAATGCAAACATCAACGGCGGGTGCTCCCCGAAAACAGCCTCTCCCCTGTGGTAGGGTGCCCATATACTGCCTTTGCCTTCTGCCAGGTTGCGCGAGATAGAAGCATAAGTAAGCCCGTCAAGAAAAAGCCCCTCCTGAACCAGCTTCAGCAGCATGATAGTGAGTAAAGCAATAAGTATTATTATGTTAACTGCCAGGCGGGTGTACTGGCCGGATCTTGTTTCTTCCAAATCAGTTGAATATCATGTGAATATATAAAAAACATAAGTGTAAGGACAGCTGTTAAGTTTTTAAAGAAAATCTTTTTACTTACCTCGCAAAGCTTATCTTTGAAGTTCGTTTTTACTGTAGTGAGGGTATAAGTGCGATTGTATAACTAAAAACAGATCTATGTCATCAACCTGGTTCAAACGGATCAAGAAAGGCATACTGACAAGTACGCAGGAAAAGAAAGAAGCACCGGACGGGCTTTGGCAAAAGTGTCCGAACTGTAAGCATACAATGCTTGCAAAAGAGCTGGAAGAAGAACTATATGTTTGTCCTGAGTGTAATTACCACAACAGGATCAACGCCGGCGAGTACTTCCCGATAATATTTGATGAAGGCAAATGTGAGTTGCTGTTCGAGAACATCAGCCCGAAAGATGAGCTGGAGTTTGTAGACATCAAACCATACTCAGAGCGTTTAGAAAAAGCACAAAAAGGCACAGGCCTTAAAGATGCAATGACGGTAGGGCATGGTAAGGTAGAGGGGCATGCCCTTGTGATAGCTTGTATGAACTTCAATTTCATAGGTGGTTCTATGGGGTCTGTCGTGGGTGAGAAGATAAGCCGCGCTATTGACTATAGTATTGAGCATAAGCTACCGTTTATGATCATCTCCAAATCTGGTGGTGCACGCATGATGGAGAGTGCCTTCTCGCTGATGCAGATGGCCAAGACCTCAGCTAAGCTAACTCAACTTGCCAAAGCAGGTTTGCCATACATTTCTTTAATGACCGACCCAACAACAGGTGGTGTTACAGCTTCGTACGCTATGCTGGGTGATATTAATATTGCCGAGCCTAATGCACTGATAGGTTTTGCAGGCCCGCGCGTTATTAAAGAAACCATTAAAAAAGATCTGCCTGAAGGCTTCCAGCGTTCAGAGTTCTTGTTAGAGCATGGGTTCCTTGATTTTATAGTCAACAGAAAAGATATACGTTCTACACTGGCTACAGTCATAGATTGGTTCCTTAAAGGAAAACAATAGTGGCTAACGATAAAGTATACATAAAGAACAGGCCCGCAACCTTTCAGTACGCTATAGAAGACAAGCTTACTGCAGGTATGGTATTGATGGGCTCTGAAATAAAATCTATCCGTGAGGGTAAGGTAAGCTTCGGTGATAGCTACTGCCTTTTTGATGATGGTGAGTTGTGGGTAAAAAGCCTGCATATAGCCGAATATGTAAATGCCGGTTATGCCGGTCACGACCCTACACGCGACAGAAAATTATTACTGAACAAAAGAGAGCTGCGCCGCTGGGAGCAGAAGATAAAGACCAAAGGCTATACCATTATACCGTTGGCCATTTTTACTAATGAAAAAGGTATTGCCAAGATAGAAATTGGCTTAGGAAAGGGTAAGAAACTCCACGACAAACGCGAGACTATCAAGAACAGAGATATAGACAGGGATATTAAACGGTATTTGAAGTAGCAAATAGCCAAACCGTATTTATTGCCACAGAAAATTGCCTTTCATTACAAAACTCCCCGAGTCTGTAGTATATTCTATTTTATAAACACCATTATCAATATCTACAGTTCCGCTACCTGAAATATTAAAATCCAAAGTATCTCTAGTGGCATACTTATAGCCTTTTATTGTTTGTGAAGGAATGGTAAACATGCCTGAATAACAGTCAAAATCCATAACAATAGGTTGATGTGGTGCAGATACAGATACTGGTGATGTATAACTGTTAAGAAGAGTATTTACAGGATCATAAGCGAGTAAAGCACGGTTCAGGTAAAATATATTGTTCACATGGTCGTACCATGGATAAGTGTTATCGAATAATATTTTCTGTTCATCCTTATCATAGATATTTGTATTACCCCCGATGTGTTTCATTATTTCAGTTATACACTCCTTTTTGTTCACTGCTTCTACAGTTAAGTTGATGGTATACTTCTTATCGTTTCCAATATCAGGCTTTGCATGTACAGTAACAGGGTAAATGCCGGAAGGTAAAAACTTGGTTATAAGCTCTATAGAAGATGAATATGGCGTATAACCTGATTGTTTGGAAATAGTAGCTCCGACATTTGCTGGTACACCTGACAGACTAATGTCTACTTTTCGTTGTATGCCGTCATTGTGTTCTACTAAATAGCTTATTATCTGTCTGTCTAAAGGGTGCATCGTATAGTCGGTGAGTCCGGTAATGTAGTAAGTAGTATCACCGTATATTCTGATGCTGTCTTCAGGGCTAAGTTCTGCGATAGTATTTTGCTTTTCTTTCTTGCAAGAAGTGATAGCGGTTGTACTTACAATAAGTAATAAGATGATAGTTCTCATTTTTCAGGTTTTGATAAGTATAACGCTGTACTCACCTGATTATTATGAGAAATGTAAAATAGATGATCAGCTTATTTCCTCTTTAAACACAATACCGTGATTTTCCAACTCTGCCAGTACTGGACGGTATATTGCCGGCATATCAGGTATATGTACTCCTGTTGGTGGCTTTACCTTTCCTGTTAGTACCAGTTTGGTGAGTACGGCCATGGGTAAGCCCACTGTTTTGGCCATTGCAGAATATCTCCCGTTCTCACCTTTCAGTGTCATAGTGCTGGTAAGCTTAGTAGTACCGTTGTTGCGGTGTTCGTATTCTATTTCGTGCACCATCACTATCAGGTCTTTGTCTTCCGGCTGCATTGCCCATTTAGGCTGTAATACATCCAGCAGTATGGCGGCTGAGTTATTAGCATCAGACTTGATTGGAGTATTGTCGAATATACCTAACCACTCAACAGCTTTTAATGCTTCATCATCTTCAGCTAAGTTCATCTTCTGTGCTACCTGCTGTATTAAGGGTTGCTCTTTATCAAAACCGTTCTTATCACATACCCACGATGCATAGTCTTTTGCTGTAACAGTATCGTTAGTATCTGTTAAGCCTAGTTGCACCAGTATGTTCCATGCCTTTATAAAACCCTTGTACCTATATGTTCCTCTTATGAAAGTAGCAGCATCTGTTAAGTTATACAGCTCTCTGTATTTAAGTGAATCTCTATTAGGGTAGTGCTCCAAAGTACCTATGCCTTCTAACTTAGGGCCTCTGCCTGCCGATGCGAATATATCTTTATAGTTCAGGTTGATCGTCTTGTTCTTATAATAATACTTAGCACCGGAGCTCCCTGCCGTTACTATGTTCATAGGGTTCCAGGTAAATTTATAATGCCACGGGTTGTCATCACTTTCTGGAGCTATAAGCCCACCTGCGTACGAACGGAAACTAATGATCTTACCAGCCACCTTTTGTACACCCATTATGATGTCGCTGGCTGTCATATGGTCTATGCCGGGATCCAAGCCCATCTCGCACATGAACATCACACCCGCTTCTTTGGCTTTTGCGTCCAGTGCTTTCATATCGTCTGATACATAAGATGCCGTTATCAGATGCTTTTTATAATTCAGGCAATCTTCTGCAAGCAGTATATGCAAATGCGGTGGCATCAGTGAAACCACAATATCAGAACGCTTTACTAACTCCTTTCTCTTTTTATTATTGGTAATGTCCAGTACAACAGCTTCCGAGCGTGGATGATCGTTGGTCTTATCAATAATAGCTGTCAGGCTGCTATCAGCAACAATAACCTGCCAGTTGTGGCGTGTAGACTCTTTCAGTAAGCATTCTATGAGATAAACAGATGTCTTTCCGGCACCTACAATAAGGATAGTTTGCATAAAAGGGATGAGTGGTTTTGGTGCTGTAAAAGTAATATATAGAAAGCAGCCAACCATCTTATTTTTTAATACTTTTATGTTACATACTGTTAAATATCATGTAGTTACAGATACATATAACAGGTTTTATAAGTGTATATATTTTAATGTAAATGAAAAAAATAGAAATCGGCCTGATCTGTTTATTCCTGATAGCATGTATTCTGTATATAAAACATTGGCCGATGGCCGGACCATTAAGAACAGTAGCAGCAATGACATTGGCACAGTTTTATCTTGTACTAAGCTTTTCTCTTTTCAATGACCTTGGATTTAGAAAGATGTTTAACAGCACAAACTACAAATCTGTAAAAGCGATACACATTATCGTTGCAGTAGCTGCTGGTATGAGTTTAAGTATAAGTATGTTGAGTATCCTTTTCCTGTCTATGAGGTGGCCAGGAAACCTTTACATGAGTTTTGTCAGTTCAATAATGCTAATAGTAATATCCATCGTGAGTTTGATACTATATGTTGTCAATAAGGAAAAAGTGTATAAGAATATATTAAGCCGCACATTTACTACTTTATGTTTGGTGATAATATTATGGTCTGTTACTAAAATGTATTATGAGATAGATATTGAACAATTCAAATCTGAAATAGAAGCATCAAGATGAGGAAAACAGAAAAAGTACTTACAATATTAATGTTGATAGGTGCGGTAATGGTGTATACTGATGTGGCTGGCGGTTCTATATTGGTCACATTCCCTGGATTGATATTATCATTGCTCTATTTCCCTCTGGGTTTTGCACTATTCAATGGTATACGCTTAAGGCATATATTCAGGCGCAGCAGTTATGAGAACAAGACTGCTATTGATATAATTGAAGCTGTATTTGCAGGGTGGTTTTTACAAATTGGTATAATGGGTATCCTCTTCGCCATTGCACATTGGCCGGAAAGAAAACTAATGATCGTTGCCGGTTTGACTTTAGCTATATTCTGTATCCTGTTCAGCATTATTATGCTTCGCGTTAATAAGAAAAAACTTCATAGAGAAGTATTAATTCGTAGTGTAGTGATAGCTATAGCTATAATATTGAGCCATTTTCTTTTTAAAGACATTTCTTATGTGGAAAGAGAGCAAAAAGACTTTAGAGAGTTTGAACAAACTCACCGCCAATAATATGGGCGAGGTGCTTGGTATTGAATTCACCGAGATAGGGGAGCGTCATTTAAAAGCAACCATGCCGGTAGACAATCGTACCACCCAACCTTACGGGTTATTACATGGTGGCGCATCAGCTGCACTGGCAGAGACAATAGGTAGTGTAGCCTCCAGCCTTTGTATTGACACTGAAAAGCAGATATGTGTAGGCATAGAGATCAACTGTAATCATATACGAGGAAAGAAAGAAGGGGTAGTAACTGCTACAGCAGAGCCTTTTCATATAGGTGCCACAACGCATGTTTGGGATATACGTATCAGAGATGAACGAGACAAGCTGATATGCGTTAGCAGGCTCACGGTTGCCATACTTAAAAAGCCTTAGCGTAATTTCGCTATCCTGAAAATTGGGCTACCCAATACGCGCTCGTCATACACATTATGTATCTCAGGGTGGTACTTGTACTCCCAGGTTCTGAATACTTCTATGTAATAGTCTGCTTTGTCAAGGTCGTCTGTAAGCGTTAAGCGTGCTCTCTGATCTTTAGTGAGAATATTGTAATTGTTCTTTACAGGAAAGAGATGAAAGTCATCATCAACATAAACCTTTGCCTCCTGCTCATGGTCAAGCACCCATTCTAATGCACTTTTAGCACTTGCTCCCCAGTAGTCAAGCTCGTAGCGTTTCACCAGGTTGTCCTTTTCATGAGACAGAAACGAATTGAAGTATACTTGTTGGTGCGGGTGGTTCTTTACCATAAACACTCCTACCAGAATTACCTGTAATGCACATAATGAATATAACATCCATTTAGGTCTCTTTTTCAATATTTCATTCAGCCCGTAGGTAGCAATTACTATAAGCGGAGGGTAAATAAAGTACATGTGTCTCCATCCGTCATACAATACAGAGTTTAGTATTATCACCATGAACAACGGTAAAAAGAAACACAATAATGCTAATAAGAAGTTTCTGCTAACACCATTGACTATAAATTTTTCTGGTTGTTCTATTATATGTGCTATCAACAATATTATTCCAATAATTGCGAGTAATAGCCATAACTCAGGAGTTGTAAGGAACATCCATGTTGGTATATAGTTCCATGGTAGCTTGGTTGCCTTAATAGGTGTCCCGCTAAACAACACGTCGCCAGCCCAGCCATATTGCGCATTACTTTCAAATACATCTATAAACCCTTTAATAGGATTGTCCCACAAAGCAGGCCAACATGCAATAAGCATTATCATGAAGCCTGTTGCCAGTACACTACCGTTTATAACGACCTTCCATGGTTTTTGTCTTTGTTGTATTGCTTTGGTCAGGTCTATAAGTAAAAACAGGGCAAATGGTATCATGATCACAATATTCGTGAGTCTGATAGCGGTACCATATCCGCATAAAATACCTAACAATAAGAAGGGAATGAGTTTTCCTTTTGCAAATGCCCATCTTGCTACTGCCATTGATAGGATGAACATGCTCATAGCAGGTACATCCTTTGGGTTGAAAAAACTATGTGCAAATATTCTTGGATGGAAGATCAGCGCTATGAGTGCAAATGATGCCAACCATTTATTTTTGAATAAAGCATATACCAATACATAACCGGAGAACATACATAACACAAACACTAAATATGTAACCAGATGTCGCATCAGGAATATGTCCCTGAAATCTGTTATGTTGAAACTTTTCTCAATAAAAAGATATACCCACTCAAAGCCCGGGCCATGGTCTTTAAGGTCAAAACTGTCAAAGTTTAAGAATTTGCCATGTATGTATTCATCAAAAATAATCCCGATGGTTCTTTGGCTCTCCTCATCCCATGATAAGCCATAATCCTGATATACATCAATGCCTATAGCAATTGCAATAAGTGTAATGAAAATTCCGGGCCAGTAGGTGGTGAGGAGCTTCTTCATGTAACGGATAATATTGTGAGGTTATAAGTAGTTGTAATTTGTTTAACGATCTGCGTGCAAATATAATTGTTAGCCTTTTGTAATTTCTTTTTTACAATTAATACACATATTCAATGAAGCGTTATCTATGGTGCTTATTGTTTCTACTGCATCGGTCATGTAGCAATCTTTATCAGGGCAATGCTTCAGTCCCATGTTATGGCCTATCTCGTGCAGTACTATTTTTATCAGCCTGTCTTTATATACTGAGTTGTTACTGTGTTTTATCCTGTGTGTAGATACAATACAACTGCTGCCCGGGCGTTGCCCTAAACCAAATATTCCCCAAACCTTGTATTTACTTTCAGGTTGCTTTATCGAACCGTCCCTGTTTCTTTTTGTGATAAAAATATCTGTATCCGTCAGCCCGGCAACTATCATACAGCTATCAGGCTTTTTCAGTTCCAGCCAATCTAATAGCATACTTGCTGAGTAGCGTTTCCCTTTTTCGTAATTAATGAATGAGTCCGGCGGAATAATATTTTTTGCAACAACAATATCCTTAAAAGCATAATCCTGTTTTATCTTCTCGAACAGTTCTTTTTTAAATGGGATATTGTTAATACCGATGGGTTGTATCAATAGGTAAGTTTCTGATCTGTATTGTTCATTTTGTCTATACTTTTTATCAGAAATACCACATCCTGAAAGTATTGTAATGGTGAATACCGCTGATGCTATCAACCCATTGATTCTCATATGTTTTGAAAATACGCTAAATGGCTGTTAAATACACATAATGTGTATATTATCACACTGTAAAACAGGCATATATTTACTATATTTGCACATTGCATTTTACATAAAATATGGACGAAAATAACCAGGACCTGACTCCTCAGGAAGGCGGAGAAGACGCTAACAATGTGATCCAGGTAAATATCGAAGAGCAGATGAAAACAGCCTACATAGATTATTCTATGTCTGTTATCGTTGGCCGTGCATTACCGGATGTTCGTGATGGACTGAAACCTGTACACCGCAGGGTGTTATATGCCATGCACGAGTTGGGTGTCAACCACAACAAACCATATAAAAAATCTGCACGTATTGTGGGTGAGGTGCTGGGTAAGTACCACCCGCACGGTGATACTGCAGTGTACGATGCTATGGTACGTATGGCGCAGCCATGGAGTATGCGTTACACCCTGGTTGACGGACAAGGTAACTATGGCTCTCCGGATGGTGATGGACCTGCTGCAATGCGTTATACAGAGGCACGTTTACAGCGTCTTGCCGAGAGCATGATGGATGATATTGACAAAGAAACTGTTGATTTCTCCCTCAACTTCGATGACTCTTTGCAGGAGCCTAATGTAATGCCAACGCGCATACCTCAATTGCTTATCAACGGTTCTTCGGGTATTGCTGTAGGTATGGCTACTAATATGATGCCTCATAACCTTACTGAGGTCATCAATGGCTGTATCGCTTATATAGACAATAGAGAGATCACTATAGATGAGTTAATGACCCATATCAAAGCCCCTGACTTTCCTACAGGTGGTATTATATATGGTATGGACGGCATTAAGGCGGGCATGCACAAAGGCCGTGGTCGTGTAGTAATGCGCGGACGTGTGGATATTGAGACCTTGAAAAATGGTAAAGAGCAGATAGTAATTACAGAAGTACCTTATCAGGTAAGCAGGGATGCTCTTGCAGAGAAGATAGGTAATCTTGTGAATAACAAGGTATTAGAAGGCATAACTAACGTAGCGAATGAATCTAACAAAGAGGGTACAAGGGTAGTGGTAGAGCTGCGAAGGGATGCTGTAGCACAGGTTGTAGTGAACAACTTATACAAGCATACAGAGTTGCAAACTTCTTATGGTATCAATAATGTGGCACTGGTTAATGGCCGCCCACGTACCTTGAACCTGAAAGACCTTGTGAGTGAGTTTGTGAAATTCCGTCATGAGGTTGTTGTTCGCCGTACAGAATACGAATTAAGAGAAGCTGAAAAGCGTGCACATATATTAGAGGGCTACCTGATAGCTTTGGATAACCTCGATGAGGTCATAGCTCTTATACGTAACTCTGCCAGTCCTGATGAAGCAAAAACAGGGTTGATAGAGAAATTCGGCATGACAGAGATACAGGCCAAAGCTGTATTGGAGCTTCGTCTGCAACGCCTGACAGGCATGGAGCGTGAGAAGATACGTGAAGAGCATGCGCAGATAATGAAGCTGATAGGTGAGTTGAAAGAAATACTCGCTAATGAAGATAAACGCTATGAGATCATCAAAGAAGAGTTGCTGGAAGTACAGAAGAAGTATGGTGATGAGCGTAAGTCTGAGATACAATACCTCGCTGATGAGATGAGTATAGAAGACCTCATTGAAGAGGAAGATGTGGTTATTACTATTTCTCATCTGGGGTATATCAAGCGTACCGGCCTTGACCTGTATCGTGCACAGAACAGGGGTGGACGTGGTGCCAGGGCAGGACGTACACGTGAAGAAGACTTTATAGAACACCTGTTTATCGCATCTACACACCATACATTACTATTCTATACTGAGAATGGTAGGTGTTACTGGTTGAAAGTATACCAGATACCTGAAGCAGACAGGAACGCTAAAGGACGTGCGATACAGAACCTGATACAGTTACCGCCTGATGATAAGATAAGGGCTGTGATAGATGTGCCTAAACTGGAAGATAAAGAGTCGTTAGAAGGTAAGTACATCATCCTTTGTACAGAGAAAGGTATCATTAAGAAAACGAGATTGGAAGATTTCAGTCGTCCTCGTCAGAATGGTGTGAATGCTATTACCATACAAGAGGGAGACCAATTACTTACTGCAGACATTACAGACGGTGATAATTACATCATGATGGCAGTTGCTTCAGGCAGGGCCATTACCTTTGAGGAGAAAACAGTAAGGCCTACAGGCCGTGGTGCAATAGGTGTATCAGGTATATCACTAGATGGAGATAAAGACAGAGTGGTAGGTATGATATGCCTGAATAAAAATGACGATGGCAGACAAGTACTGGTAGTATCAGAAAAAGGATTGGGTAAGCGTACACCGTTTGCATTCCAGAACGATAATGGCGAATGGGAAACCTCTTACCGTATTACCAATCGTGGAGGTAAAGGGGTTAAGACCATCAATATCACAGAACGTACCGGTGAGTTGGTTGGCCTTGTTGGTGTTGTTGAACAAGACGACTTGATGATCACTTGTCGCTCAGGATTAACAATACGTATGAATGTAGCTAATATTCGTGAAGCAGGAAGGGCTACACAAGGTGTAAAACTCATCAACCTGGACGATGGTGATAAGATTGCGGCAGTAGCAAGAATAGCGGAGCAGGATGATGACGAGAACACAGAAGAAGCTAATAACGAAGGAGCTACAGAAAACAACCAAAGTGAAGAATAAGTAAACTTTAGCAGCACTATTGCATTAAGAGTTTACAGTTTAATAATTTAGCAAATATCAATATAATAGAATAAAAGATATTCAATGAAAAAGATAGTATTGGCCATTGCAGTTTTATGTTTGTCAACAACGATATACGCTCAAAGAAGCAATATCAACTCTGCTAATAACAGCCTGAAATATAAAGAGTACAAGAAAGCCATAGAGTACATTGACGAAGCAACTAAAGATCCGTCGACTAAAGACGATCCTAAAGCATGGTTTACACGCGGTAATATCTATATGGCTATGCAGCAAGATCCAGGCTATAAAGATGAGGCTCCATACAAAGAGGGTGTAAAGTCTTATATGAAAGTGATAGAGCTGGATCCTGATTATAAAGCATCTGATATTAATAACGCTCTTCTGTATAGTGCTTACCAGTATTACAATGAGGCAATAATGGCCTATAACAGCAAGAAGTTTGGCGATGCAATAGAGCTGGCTGAGATGACAGTAAACATTCATGATCTTAATGGTGGTAAACGTTTCTCAAACCCGGGCTTTGATACATTGGCAGCAGGTGCAATGGCAATAAGGGGGCTAAGTGCTTTTTATGGTGAGGAGCCTGAACTGGCAATGGAAATTCTTTCTAAAGTAAAAGATAACCCAATTGAGAGTAAGCCGAATATTTATCTGATGATAGCTGAGCTACACCGTAAAGATGGTAACTCTACCAAGGAGATCGCTATTATTGAAGAAGCTCGCACAAAATTCCCGGATGATGCGAACATACGTAACGAAGAGCTGAACTATTATGTAAGAAATAATAAACAGACAGAACTAGTTGAGAAACTAAAGGCAGCAGTTGCTTCTGACCCTGATAACCCTATCTATAATTACAACCTTGCAAATGTATACAGCAATATGGCATTTGGTAAGGAAGATGGAGTTCCTGAAAACTATGAGGAGCTGGTAAAGAACTCTGAAGCAGGTTTCAAAAAGGCATTAGCATCAGACCCTGATAATGCAGGTTACAATTATGATCTTGGAGCACTGTACTTCAACAAAGCATCGAAAGTGACCGATAAGATGATGAAGATCACAGGCACTACTGCCGAAGATGATAAGTTGTATAACACACTTAAAAAAGAGAGAGATGCCTATTTTGCTCAGGCATTACCATATTTAGAAAACGTATACAATGCATTCGAACCTAAGCTAAGTGAACTTGGTCCTTCTGATAAAAGCCTGTTCATATCTGCTGCAACAGCAATGCGCGAGATATATGCACGCCAGAACCAGCTTGAGAAAGCAGCTGAATTAAAGAAGAAGCTGGAACAGATGTAATTATCACATTGGCTATAAATAATATTTAAAAGAATTTGTAAGTATTCTTACTTACTTTTGCAAGACATTAAATTCATATATAAGATTGGCTGAAGTAAAGAAGCTGGAGATAGTAAGATTTGCTCCCAGAAACGGTGAAGGATTCTACGAAGCATGTAAGAAAAAGGTTGAAGCTTATTTTGTTGACAACAATATAGATAAGCAGGCTAATGCAGCGATGATCACAAAGTCTGTGCTGATTATGTTGATGTACCTGTTGCCATACGGTGTAATGGTATCGGGTGTTTTTGCAGGAAACCTTTTCCTGCTATATTCAATGTGGTTCCTGATGGGACTTGGAATGACAGGTATAGGCTGTTCTATCATGCACGACTCGAACCATGGTTCTTATTCAAAGAACAAAACGCTGAATAAAATTCTTGGCAGGGTGATCATCCTGGTAGGTGGCTACCATGTAACATGGAAGATACAGCACAATATATTGCACCATACATATACTAATATTGAAGGGTTGGACGATGATATAGATGCAGGTGTGCTTTTGCGTTTCTCTCCCAACTCTAAAAAGTACTTCATGCACCGTTTCCAGCATGTGTACGCCTGGTTCCTGTATGGGTTGCTAACGCTGCAATGGGCTACCATTAAAGACTTTAAGCAGGTATATGATTATCATAAGAAAGACTTGCTGAAAAAGGAAAAGCGTACTTTGACCAGTGCCTTGCTGGAAGTAACAGTATACAAGATCATATATTATGCATTCATCATGGCTGTACCTATTTTAATAACAGGTATAGCTTGGCAGCATGTTTTGATAGGCTTTTTCATCATGCACTTTACATCAGGCTTGTTATTAAGTGCCATCTTCCAATTGGCGCATGTAATGGAAGAGTGTGAGTTTCCCAACCCTGATGAGCAAAGGAAAATGCAGAATAACTGGGCTATACATCAGCTATTGAATACAGCTAATTTTTCACCGAAAAGTAAGGTGATGTCTTGGTTCATAGGCGGTTTGAACAGGCAAATAGAACACCATCTGTTCCCGCATATTTGCCATATTCATTATAAGGAAGTAGCCAAAATAGTGAAGCAAACTGCACTGGAATATAAGTTGCCATACTATGAGCAACCTACGTTTGCACATGCTTTACTACACCACGGAAAAATGTTAAAGAAAATGGGCAAGTATTAAGTATTGATATTCAGAAAAATAAATATTTGCTTACCTATTTAAAAAAAGCATAACTTTACGCCTTAATATTTTATCATTTTAATTTTTCAAAGTGCAAGAACAAAAATTAACCGGAACTGTAAAGTTCTTCAACGAAACTAAAGGCTTTGGTTTCATCAAGCATGACAACTCTTCTGAAGAGACATTCGTACACGTAAGTGGATTGAAAGACCAGGTGAAAGAGAACGACAGAGTAGAGTTTGACCTGCAACAAGGAAGAAAGGGCATGAACGCCGTTAACGTAAGAGTAGTAAACAACTAATTTTATACAGTTAATAATTAATGCCTTCAGAGACCGTACAGAGCGTACGGTCTTTTTTTGTTATGCATAATAGGTGCGTGCATAGCGTTCCTTGTACTTGGCAGGAGGGAAACCTGTATACTTCCTGAAGATATTCCTGAATGCTTTCATGTCGTTATACCCAAGCTCATACACTATCTCACTGATATTATTCTGTCCGGCTTCCAGTTCCCTTTTTGCCTTTTCAATTTTAGTACGTTGAATATATTCAATGGGGGTATTGCCGGTTGCAGCCTTGAACCTCCTGATGAATGTACGTAGACTCATAGCACAGCTATCTGCCAGCTCCTGTACACTTATTCGTTCTCCTACACGATCCTCAATTATCTGTTGCGCTTTCTGTATCGGTTCGTCACCATGTTTCTTCTGTGTATCAAAGATCATGAATGGCGATTGTGTAGAACGGCTTATATCTATCTCAAACGTTTTAGATGCCCATACTGCTATATCCATCCCACAGAACTTATCTATCAGGTAGAGTAAAAGGTTTAGGAATGAGTAGGCACCACCACTACTGTATATTCCGTTTTCATCAATCAGTATACGTTCGGGTACCAGTTCTACTTCAGGATATGTTTTCTGAAAAAGGCTGGCAGCAGACCAATGTGTAGTTGCCTTTTTGCCGTTAAGCAAGCCTGTTTTTGCTAACAGAAAAGCACCTGTACATAAGCTGGCTACTTCAGCACCCTTTGCATGCTGTTCCTTTATCCAACCTACCAGCTCTGAGTTCAATACCACACCACCTAAAATATCTCCGGGAAGTGCAGGGATAATAATAAGATCAGTACTCCCTTTAAAGTCACCCGGTTTTGTGGTCTTAAAAGCTGCCATGCCTTTATCCTCAGCTGAGCCTATCAACTCTACATGAAAATAAGGTTTATCGTACCTGCCTATACTTCTCATATATTGAGATGTAAGGGTGAATATTTCAATCCCTGCTGTTACGCTGCTCAACACAACATCGCCTTTTGGAACTAATATGGATATGTGCTTATGATATGGCCTGATCATAACTGAATATTTTTAGTAATGGCAAAATACCACAGTTGTATGGCATTTTGTGCCGAATGGCATAAAACTGCCCTTTAAATGTCAGAAACGACACAGTAATAAAACTACTATATAAGGCACCTTTGAGTCATTATAGATCATTAAAAAATATAACACATGAAACAGTATTTCTGTCTATTTAGGGGAGGCGATGCCCGAGAAGCACAATTGTCTGAAGAAAACAATCAGGAACATATGGCCAAATGGGGTGCTTATATGGGACAACTGGCACAAAACGGCAACCTTGAAGGAGGTATGCCTTTACAACAAGACGGACGCATTATGACTACCGCCGGTACAAAAGAGGCTGTATGGGGAGAAGGGACAGATATAATTGGCGGCTACCTCATCATCAATGCAAACGATTATGAGCAGGCAGTAACACTTACTAAAGACTGTCCCATATTTGAGTATAACGGTACAGTTGAGATAAGAGAGGTTATGCCTATGGAGGCTAATTAATATCACTGATCTTATTCTATGAATAGCCGGGTAATTCCGGCTTTTTTATTGCCAACGTAATTGCTGATATAAATGTCTTTATAGTAAATTCATAGTATGAAAAACCTACTACTATTATTATCAGCTTGCTGTATATACATTGCTACAAATGCGCAGGTTGTTGTAGATAGGGATCAATGGACGTGTAATAGTGTTCATGAAAATCTCTATACGCAACTCAATGCGGGTAAGACTGTCGTTATTGCTATGCAAGGTTTGGATTGTCCCGGTTGCAATCAGAATGCCACATATTTAGACACATTTGCCAGTAATAATAAATCGAAACTAAGGGTATGGTCTGCACTGCAGTTAATGGCAGGATCAGGGGGTACCTGTACAGGAGTTCAGAGCTGGCAACAAACACATGGCTATAATGATATTTTCACTTTCCTTGATTCTTCAAACTATTGGATGAGCACTTATAGTGCTGAGTGGTTAGTAATAGACCCGGCAGACAAATCGATAAAATATAAGGGGTTTGATAGAAACATGGCTTTTACAGAAGCGCGTAAAATATTTGACCCTACTTCTGTTAGTAGTTTAAACACAATGCCATTGGTGAACATTTACCCCAACCCGGCAAATAACATTCTGAACATTGAATTACAACAAGACGCACTGGTAGCTATTTATACAATAGACGGACGTAATATCTGCACCGTACATTACCCCAAAGGAAGCAATACTATGAGTATCGGGCATTTAGCAAATGGTATGTACCTGTTAGATATTTACACTTCGGAAGGTAGGGCTCAAAGTAAGATCCTGAAATACTAAAATAAATTCAACTGGGTACCGCCGTTTTGTTTGGGCGGCTGAGCATCTCCGAAAACGGTTTTACCACCGTACTTCCAACTTTCGCGGCGCTCTTTTTCTATCAGTTGTTCAAAGTTGTTGTTGGGTTGGAAATCCTCTTCAAGCCGTGCAGCCGCTTTGTGTAAATTACCTATGGCATCACTCTTGTCTTTTCTACCTAACCGAGCCTGCCTGATCGCTTTGTCAAGTACTTCAATTGTCTCATCGTAGGTTTTAGTAGGTACAGGAAAGGGATGCCCGTCTTTACCACCATGGGCAAAAGAGTATCGTGCAGGATCGTCAAAGCGAGACGGGGTACCGTGTATCACCTCACTCACCAATACTAAGGACTGTAATGTTCTTGGTCCTACACCTTCTAATAACAAGAGACTCTCTACATCGGACACCTCCCGTTCATGTGCTATTGCTAGCGCTGCTCCTAAACGTTTCAGGTTAAAGTCTTTTGCCCGCACATCATGGTGACCCGGCATTATCAGTTGCCTGGCTTCCTTCATTATACTATCGGGCCGTTCCTTTGTAATAGTAATTATGCCGGTACGTGTGTCATCAGCCGTCTTATCGGTCAGGTTAAGTATTTTGCCCTGCTGCCTGCCATATATAAAGCTATGCGGGCTATCTACAAATGACGTAAGAGTAGGGGAATGCCAGTGATATCTTCTTGCCATACCGTTACTATCATTCATGCCTTGCTGAATCACGGTCCACTCGCCCTCATCACTTACTATAAAAGAATGCAGGTAAATGTTATACCCGTCTTGTATTGCAGTATTATCTACTTTAGCCGATAGTTTACTGCTTCTTACTAATGTATTACCATTCAACCCTGTAGCATCTGCTATTTTCAGTAATTCATTAGGTGTGTTTCGAGAATGTTTGCCTTTACCACCGCAAATGTATATCCCAATGTCCTGGGCTCTCTCATTTACTGATTGCTTTAAAGCGCCTAATACAGAAGTGGTAATGCCTGATGAATGCCAATCCATACCCAATACACAACCCAGCGATTGAAACCAAAAAGGGTCACTCATACGCTGTAACAACGCCTTCTTACCATATTCTACAACCACAGACTCAACAATAGCACCACCCAACAAACTCATACGTTTGTACAGCCATTCAGGAACTCTACCGTAGTGTAGTGGTAAATCTGCGTATGCTCTACCCATAAAGCTAAGTTACGGCATTTGTACATTTGTACAACATTTGTTGAGTCTATTTTCTTTTATGCTTCCACCTTCTGTGCGACCATATCCATACTTCTGGCTGTGCAAGAATATCTTTTTCAAGCCTTTTTGTGTGTAGTTCGGTGATATATCCGTCCGCAGTATTTTCAGGGTTTTCTTCAAGCATTACCACTGATATATTGTAGTGGCCTCTTTTTATGCGTTTGATGGTAGCATACAAAACAGGATAGTTCAGTTTTTTAGCGATCACTTCCGTTCCTTTGAACACTGGGGTGTCCTGATTTAAAAAGGTCATCCAATGTGCTTTTTCGGGTGGTGGTGTCTGGTCTGATATAAATACGGTAACTGTAGTTTTATCTCTGTTGCTCAGTATATCTTTAAGTATGTTCCTCATGGGTACCAGCCTTGTACCGAAACGTGTACGCATCTGGTACATCAATCTGTTAAAGTGTTTATTGCTCAACGGGTGATATATAACCGATAGTTGCTGTTGACGTAGAATACTGTAAACATTACCTGCCCACTCCCAGTTTCCCAAATGCCCCATTGTGAGGATAGCACTTTTATTCTGTTCTGCGAGGCTTTTGAATAGCTTCAGCGATGCTTCATCAAAATTGCAATGCCTCAGCATGGTTTTTCTGCTTATTGTAAGTGTTTTAAAGATTTCAAGGGTCATATCACACAGGTAGTGATAGTATGCTTTTGCAAGCTTTTTTATTTCATCATCTGTCTTATCAGGAAATGAATTGCGCAGGTTCTTGAATACTACCTTTTTCCGATAACCTACTACAGTATACATCAGAAAATAGAAGACGTCTGATAACAAGTATAATATGGGAAACGGTAGTAATGATATCAGGTACAGCAGGGGTAATGCTATGTAGTAACCTAAAGCCGCCACAGTTATAAAATTACATTTTAGTTATTCTGTCCCACCCGTCTCTAACAACAACCTATACCAGCAAATAGGGGGTTCTTTCAATGCAATTTATACAAAAATCAACTGCTGTTGTCATTCATATTTGCTACAGGCTTGTGTTTCCATCTTCTGTGCGACCACATCCACACTTCCGGCTGTGCTATAATATCCATTTCCAACATGCGTGTATGTTGTTCTGTTATTGCCCCGTCTGTTGTGTCCTTCGGTTTGTCGAATAGTTCTGTAACATGTATATGATAATGTCCACGTTTCTTTTTACGAGATGAGATGTACAATACCGGGTAGTTCAGTTTTTTGGCAATTACTTCTGCTCCTCTGAATACCGGAGTTTCCTGATTGAGGAAGGTCATCCAGTGAGCATTAGCAGATGGTGGTGACTGATCGGATATAAAAGCGGTAAGAGATACCTTCTGCCTGTTCCTGACCATATGTTTATACGCGCTGCTCATAGGCACCATATGTGTACCATACCTACTGCGTATATGTTTCATCAAGCCATCAAAATACTTGTTGGACAAAGGGTGGTATATGCCATACACTTCTTGGGAGCATCTTGGTGCAAAAGATGTGATTATCCACTCCCAATTGCAATGATGGCCGGAGACGAGTATTGCACTTTGTTTGTCGTTGTATAGCCTGTTCAGTAGCTCAGTAGTTTCTTTACTTGCCACACACCTTTTTTGTATTGAGGACATAGATGCTGTGAGCATTTTAACCGTTTCTAGGCTTGTATCGCAAAGGTGGTGGTAATAGGTACTGGCAAGTTTATTTAATTCCTGTTCTGTCTTATCGGGAAAAGAATTACGTAAATTCTGCATAACCACCTGCTTGCGGTAGCCCAGCATTTTGTAAATGACCAGGTAAAAGAGATCTGATAAAAGATAAAGGATACGAAAAGGGAGTAACGATACCAGGTACATAAAAGGTAACGCTATGTAAAATCCTATTGCCGCCAATATATTCCGTTTTTTTGCCCGCCCTAAGGTACAGCATAATATTTTGCCATTACATTAACGTACAAGCCGCCTATAATGAGTATATTACAACAAATACAAAGTGAGGTTATAAGTGACATTTGACGATTTTTATTTTGATCCTGACCTGATGGATGGTCTGGACACCATGGGCTACAGAGAGCCCACCCCCATACAACAACAAGCCATACCCGTAATACTGGATAATAAAGACCTGATAGCCTGTGCACAAACAGGAACGGGTAAAACAGCAGCATATCTGTTGCCATTACTGCACAAGATAGTTACCACACCAGTTCGACATCTGAACACTATTATACTGGCACCTACACGAGAGCTGGCACAACAGGTAGACCAGCAGATAGACGGACTGGCGTATTATATGGATGTAAGCAGCATACCTGTATATGGTGGTGGCAGCGGTGATGTTTGGGCGCAACAAAAGAAAGCACTGGACAGGGGAGTGGACATCATTATAGCAACACCGGGCAGGTTGATAGCACACCTGGTATCAGGAGCAGTAAAAGCAGATGACCTGCAACACCTGATACTGGACGAGGCAGACCGTATGCTGGATATGGGTTTTCAGGAAGACATCATGCGTATCATCAGCTACCTGCCTAAACAGCGACAAACCATACTTTTCTCAGCTACTATGCCCCCCAAGATCAGGGGTTTTGCAAAAAACATATTGAAAGCACCTGTAGAGGTAAACATAGCCATATCTAAACCTGCTGAGAAGATAATCCAGAAAGCATATATGGTGCATGATGATGATAAGCCTGAACTCATTACCAAACTACTTAAGGGTGGTGACTTCAAAAGCCTCATCATATTTGCCAGCACCCGCGAGAAGGTGAAGAAACTGGATAAGACACTACAGAAAGCAGGGTTACAGGCAGAGGCCTTCCACTCAGATCTGGAACAACGTGAACGGGAAAATTTACTCAATAAATTCAAAGCACGTAAAGTGCCCATACTCATAGGTACAGACGTACTCTCTCGAGGTATAGATGTAGAAGGCATAGACCTTGTACTGAACTATGATGTGCCGCCTGACCCTGAAGATTATGTGCACCGAATAGGGCGAACTGCAAGGGCAGAGCGGGATGGTGTGGCCATTACTTTCATCAACGGAGACGACCAGAACAAGTTTGCACGTATAGAGCGACTGATAGAAAGAGAGATAGAAAAAGCGCCTTTACCCGAAGGCATTCCACAAGGACCTGAATATAATCCGCGTACCAGAAAAGGCGGAGGCAAAAAGAAATTTTACGGAAACCGCAAAGGCGGTGGTGGAGGACATCACAAACATAAAGGCAACAAGCCCAGACCTTCCAAACATAAGGGCAGTAATAAAGGGTAGTGTATCGGTTGGCTGCCTGTCGGTAGACAGGTATCACAATTTGATACAGTACAAAAGTATTCCGTCATGTCGAAGATAGAGAGACATCTGCTTAAAGTGTAGTGCTGTAGTTATGCTGTAACAATTGTATCACAATTTGATATAGGTGTTACACTTGTGGTGCTAAACTCTGGGAAATATTTCATCATAATAAATAAGGAGCCAATAGCGATTAAATATATCAACAACCATACTATACCTACCTTATGAAAGACACGCTTCATTGAATAGTAATCGATATAACATACTGTAATAATAATGGCAAAAATTGCAGTTAAACCAATCTTCCAATATTGATCTTCGGGAAATTTAATAACAAAGTACATTGTTATCGCATGATTGAGGCTTAATATCAACATATAAATAGATGCTACAATCATTGAAAACGGTAATTTACGCTTTTTCAGTGCATAAGCATCTTCTATTTCATCAAAAGAAGGGTCTCTTCTTTTAAAGAAAATATATATGGATTCAGCTATAGACGCATTTGTAAATATTCTATAATGCCATTTTTCTCTGTTAAAATAAGAGTATGCTTCTTTTATTTTTTCATCTAAGTTGTAACGTAATGTGTAATAATGATAAAAGGAGAAACCGAAACGCATGAAAAAATAAGTAAGTAAAGGTGATACAATGTAGGGTATCAGCGACCTGCCTTTTGCAAATGGGAGGTCACTTTCAATTAGTATTTCAGGTCTGGCACAAAATGCAACTCCAATGAATATGATGAGTATCTGGTAAATGACATTACGGTCTATTTGTTTAGCACTAACGAGTAGTTTGCTGTCTGCTTGTTGCAACTCATCAAACCTCTGGTCTTCGGTTTCTTTATTCATGATGAACATATTTTAGCTATCTAAATATAATGATTTACATGAATAATGATAAAGCTTAATGGGTTATCATGCTGTGTATTGTATCAGCGGGTGTTACCTGTCTGCCGACAGGCAGGCAATCGTTACAGAACAAAAGTATTCCGTCATGTTGAACGAAGAGAGAATATCTGCTTGAAGGGTAGTAATGTAGCTGGTTGCATTTACTCAGCAGATTATTACGTCAGTATTGGCTCAGCCAACACCTCCTCATAATGACAGTTCTATTTAGCTTATGCTGTATCATTTAGCGATACAAGCGTTACACTATGCAGCCCTCCCTATACGTGTGAGCATGCGTTTTACTTTCATGAACTTACCTTCGTCATGATATAGCTCTAAGGCTATTTTGCGATAGCTCAACCCTTGTTCATGCAGGGTCGCTGCCAGTTGTTCTGTTTCAGTAAGATGTTTTGTTACCTGTTGGGGTAATATCTCAATCCCATGCTCTTTCAGGTATTCACCTACTGCCTGTTGGTGGCTGTTCAGGACTTTGTATATATGGTATGTAACATCCAGTGCATAAGGCGTACCATTTATTTCTTTGAACCTGCTTAATGATTTAAAATGGTTATAATACTGTAGCATAGCTATTATCATACTTACACGATAGAATACCATACGTTGTTGCGTAGTATAACCCTCTGTATATTCTATGAACTTTTCCTGCTCCTCTTCTTTAAGAATGAATATTATATCATTACTATATATTAACTCTTCGTGTAGTTTGAATATAAGATCTGATAACGGTGAAATAGCCTTATTTGCTTTGCTGCCATCGTCAAATATATCCGCAGGTTTAGTATTATTCTCTGTTACTATATAATAGCTAAAGTTGGAAAAGAGTTGATGCTCACTATTGGGTATTACCTGCTGAAGGTATTGATGATCTCCTCTCAGACATACTGATAGTTGTAATGGATCTATACATTTATTCTGGCCATTAGCCAGAGTATGATACATATGCGGATGGTTATAAAATGCATTGTACAGCAGTAATGTTTTATCTTCATCAGCAGCTATGGCCGGCATGGATTTTCCTTCTGTGTTGTATAATAACCCTAATCCATCTCTCTCTATCAGTGTATTGAGTATATGCAGGTAGTTGATATCAATAGCTAATAACCTTTGCCAGTTGGGCGGTGTCATTTTTTCGCCGTCTTCTTCCATGCCGATCTTTTCAAAATGATAGGTGCGCATATGTTTTTGATCCACCTGGTAAGCTAGCCGGGTAGAAGGCTGTAACGTTTGTAACGGTTGTTGATACACGGTAAAGAGTTGGAGAGTAGGGTATATATCCTGACCGTTAATAGCTCCGGAGTAGTTGCTCAGATTACTGCCGATGATGGTGAGTGCAGACAGAAAAAAAGCGTCTCGTTCTTGCGGGTCGGTAAAGTACAGACAGGCGCTCTTAAGAGGGTCGGGCAGCGCTTCATAGATCTTCTGAGAGATGGTTGCAATGTTGTTCATGGTGTAATATTTTAATAGCAATATTACACTAAATAAATAATATAAGCAAGTAAACTGTAACGATTGCCTGCCTGTCGGCAGACAGGTATCGTTTGGTGATACAAAGCTGAATAGTACTGTCATGTTGACCCCGAATACTTTCGGGAGAAACATCTGCTTAAAGGGTAGTGCTATAGTTAAACAGATTTCTCGCTTACTTCGTTCACTCGAAATGACCCGCGCCTTTGGCAGGGTAGGCATACTACTATTGATAATGTAACGCTTGCCTGCCTGTCGGCAGACAAGTATCATTGACTGATACAAAATTTCATGATAACTCTTTTTCAGTTCTCTTTTTCCTGTTAATGAAAGTTAATACTAACCATCTAACAATAAAGAATATTACAATTATGAACAGAAGAAACAGAAAAAATATCTGTATGAGCAAAAGGAATCCATTTGCAGCACCACATGAGTTTTCAGGATCTAGTGTCATGACATAAATGATTCTAATTGTCTATATAAACAGTATCGCCTGTATCACAAAATGATACAAAAACTAATGATGGTTATTGCGAGGAACATAGTGACGAAGCAATCTGTGTCACAATATTCAGATTGCTTCACCTAGGAGGTTCGCAATGACCGAGAGGATGTATTGTAACACCTGTATCATAAAACGATACACCCGATACAAAACCTATACCGTCACTCCCTCATGCTTCTTTATCTTCAGTACCACGTATTTTGAGGTAGGAGTATTGCTCTTTTCTGCTGTACTATTAATGGGTACCAGCACATTCGTTTCGGGGAAGTAGGTAGCCGTACACCCTTCAGGTATGCTGAATGGTATCACGATGAACTTATGCGCCACACGCTCAACACCATCGGCATAGTTATACAGGTCTACAATATCGCCCTTCTTCAACCCCTCTTTAGTGATGTCCTTTTCATTCATGAAGATCACTCTGCGCTCGTTCTCCACACCACGGTAGCGGTCGTCCAGTCCGTATATGGTGGTATTGAACTGATCGTGACTGCGTATGGTCATCATCAGGTATTCATCATCTGTCAGCCGGTTGTCAGGCACATCAGCTACGTTAAACCTTGCTTTGCCTGTAAGTGTTTTGAAGTTACCTTCACGCGCTCCATTAGGCAGGTAAAAGCCTCCTAAGCGGCGTACACGCTTATTGTATTCATCAAAGCCGGGTATAACCAGCTCTATATCATTACGGATGTAATCATAATCTTCCATGTACAGATCCCAGTTCACCTTGCTCTTATCACCCAGGGTTGCCTTTGCCAGCTTACAAACTATTACCGGCTCGCTCAGGAAGTTATCAGAGATAGGTTCTAACACTCCTTTAGACATCTGTATCACGCCCATAGAGTTCTCGCAGGTTACGAACTGTGCTTTGCCGTTCACGATATCTTTATCACTACGGCCCAGTGTAGGTAGTATAATGGCCTCTTTACCATGTACCAGATGGCTGCGGTTCAGCTTGGTAGATACATGTACTGTGAGGTTACAATTGCGTAGTGCCTTAGCGGTATACAGTGTATCAGGCGTTGCAGATATGAAGTTGCCACCCATTGCAAAGAACACTTTTGCCTTACCCTCATACATAGCTTTAATGCAGTCTACCACATCATAACCATGCTCCCTCGGTGGATTGAAACCATAGGTACGCTCCAGATTATCTAACAAGAACTTTGGTGGCTTCTCGAAGATGCCCATAGTGCGGTCGCCCTGTACATTACTGTGACCACGAACGGGACAAGTGCCTGCACCCGGTTTGCCGATACTGCCTTTCAGCAACAACAGGTTCACTATCTCGCGGATGGTAGCTACTGCATTCTTATGTTGTGTAAGCCCCATAGCCCAGCAGGCAATGATCTTATTCTTGTTCTTAAGTAATTCTACCGCCTCATTTATCTGAGCCATTGATATACCACAAGCCTCTGCAAGCGTATCAATATTTTCATAGGTACGAATGTTCTCTATAAAGGCATCATAACCATCAGTATGTTGTTCTATGAATGTATGGTCGAATACCGTGTTCGGGTTCTTTTCTTCTTCTTCCAGCAGCCTGCGGATGATGGCTTTCAGTAATGCCATATCCCCGTTGATCTTCACTTGCAGGAACAGGTCGGTAAGTTTTGCTTTAACACCTAAGAAACCTTTTACCTCCTGCGGATTGCTAAAGCTGATCAACCCTGTTTCGGGTAGGGGGTTCACTGATATGATCTTAGCACCGTTCTCTTTGGCTTTCTGTAAGGCACTCAACATACGAGGGTGGTTGGTGCCGGGGTTCTGCCCTAATATGATGATCACCTCTGCCTCGTAGAAGTCTTCCAATTTTACAGAGCCTTTACCTATACCCACACTCTCATTCAATGCCACACCGCTCGACTCGTGGCACATATTAGAGCAATCGGGCAGGTTATTGGTACCATATTCCCTAACGAACAGCTGATATAAATATGCAGCCTCGTTACTGGTACGGCCAGAGGTGTAGAATACTGCCTCGTCCGGGTTGTTCAGTTTATTCAGATGTGTGCCTATCTTTTTAAACGCCTCATCCCAACTGATGGGTTGATAGTGTGTAGCACCTTCAGGCAGGTACATAGGCTCGGTAACACGGCCTTTCTTACCTATCTCATAATCTGTAAGCTCAGCAAGGTCATATACAGAGTTTTCTGCAAAGAACTGTGCATCACATTTTTTAGTGGTTGCTTCTTCAGCAATAGCTTTAGCTCCATTCTCACAATATTCAGCTATGGGGGAGCGGTGGCCGTCAGGATCCGGCCATGCACAGCCCGGACAATCATACCCGTCTTTCTGGTTCAGTGTGATCAAAGCTTTCCATCCACGAGCTGCACCCATCTCGTTTTTTATATGTTTAAGACTGGATATAACTGCTGGTATACCTGCGGCAACATTTTTCGGCTTAGTGAGTTTGATACCGGTAAATGTTTCGGGATTCTCTGCGTTGGGTATTTTTTGCTCCTTCTCGTTGCTCATTATTTATTGAATTGTGCTGCTAATGGATTCTCGTAATTATCAGACTGGTCCTCGTTAGTATTGTCAAGACATTTAAAGTCTTTTTCCAGCAATAAATATAATTCATTGCCGTCAGCTAAGGGCATTATAGCGTCAAAACCTACCTTCTGTGTTTCCACCCACTCTTTAGCTTTTGCCTCAGGCAGATAGACGGTCACTTTGTTATCCTTCAGTCCGGCAGTCATATCTGCATCTTCTGTAATCTTCAGTGCATATGTCAGGCTGGCAGTTATGAACTGTGTCTGCTCTTCAATATAACCCTCAGTACCAAACTGTTCTACCTCGGTTTTGGTCAGTCTTAACCGTACCGAATTACCACGTATCCTTATCTTCATTAGTATGTAGTGTTTGTTGAATTAATATTTACTAAATTAATTATAATCAGTATTTTATAATACTCTTTCTTTGCCGCTATATATATTGAGTCTATCCTGTTTTAAAAAACCTATCAATGTCATGCCGAACTCATCTGCTGTCTCAACAGCCAGGCTGGATGGGGCGCCCACAGCAGCTAACATTTTGACACCCGACATTGCTGCTTTCTGCACCAGCTCAAAGCTGGCCCTCCCACTTAAAAGTACAATATGCTGATTCAATGGTAATATATTTTCCTTTAATGCAGCACCTACCATTTTATCAAAAGCATTATGCCTGCCAACATCCTCACGAACCATCAAAATATTGCCCTCCAGGTCGAATAGAGCAGTGGCATGAATACCCCCTGTATTCTGAAAGGTTGCCTGATGCGCTCTTAACTTATCCGGCAGCTGATAGATGTGGCCGGGGGAGATGGTAAAAGGCTTTTCTTTATCGTACAATGTACACTCGGTATGTATGGCTTCTATTGATGCTTTGCCACATACACCGCAGCTGGATGTAGTATAGAAATTACGCTCCAGTTTTCCCAGGTCAAGATTAATACCTTCCTTGATGGTAATCTGTATTACATTTTCTTTGAGTTCTACAACTTGTTCTATATCAGTGTATTCATGAATGATACCTTCAGTGAAAATGAAACCAACAGCCAGTTCCCCATCATTACCCGGTGTGCGCATGGTTACTGCCAGGTTCTTCTTTACAGGTTGTGCTTTAGTACCATATATAAGACGAATCTCCAGAGGCTCTTCAGCAGCCAAATGGTCATCTATCATCTGAGCTTCTGACCCCTGCAACCTGTGAATCTTCCGCACTGTGGATGTCATGCTACGAAAATAAGAATAAACGGTATGATTAGGATATTATCACTGACCATTAGCATGATAACAATAGTTATATTTAAGAATGTTTAAAGGCGGATGGGTATACATAATGTCATCTGTTAGTAGACGCACAATTTATATTGGTGTTACTTCTGACATTGAAGGACGTGTATGGGAGCACAAAAACAAAGTTTACCCGGATAGTTTTACATCAAAATACAATTGCGTACTACTTGTATATTATAATTACTTTGAAGGTATCGAAGACGCGATAATTGAGGAAAAAAGGCTGAAAAGGTGGAAACGATTCTATAAAGACCAGCTTATTGAAAAAATGAACCCCAATTGGTCAGACTTGTCAAATAACATACAATATTAACTATACGTCATTACCAATGAGCCCCGCTGTTACGGGGCTTGCCATTTTCCCGATTGAGTGTAAAAGTGGCAAGAGGTTGAATAACAAGAGCTTAGTAAAACGAAAAGGTTGTAGCCAGAGGTTGCAGCCTTTCTTCACATCTCAATAAGTTATAATTGTCATACAAAACATCAGTCTAGCTATTTTTGTCTTTAAAGTATAGTCATTCAAGTTTTCTATAGATTACAGCTTATCGGCGCGACATCGGTAGTATTAATTCCTGCTACTTAACAAATGGAACACACCATCAATTTCTCTTTCGTAAGTTTCTATAGATTGAGTAGTAGATGATAGATTAGGAAGTTGTGAAATTTGCTTTTGCACATACTGATACGCATCGTTTAAGCTTAATGTGGTGTCCTTATAAAACTCATAAATGTCCTCTCTTGTTTTTATGTCATTGACGGGTATTTCATATACGGATTGTGCTTTTAACACTTCATATTCTATATTGGTATAACTCTCAATGAGGATAATAGCTCTTGTTATTTTTAATATTACGTTGTTTTTAACTATAACTGGAGGTTCAGTTTGGATAAAATCTGCCTGGCTTCCTAATCCATTAATTGCTGGAAAATCCAATGGTGAAAGATTAATGCTTACCCTATAGTTTCTTGCATTCATTTTTCTTCTTTTTTTGCCTTTTTAAGTGCCATTTTCAGGATTTCTTCTCGGAGATTTACAGCTTTCCAGTCTCTTGTCTCTTCGTCAAATATGTAAAAGTTATTGAAGCTTGGTTCCTTAACTTCTGGTTTCTTTATTAAATCTACAACTTTGTCTAATGCTTGACGAACAATAGGTTCTGAACTTTCAGTGTCGAGTTTTAAATCTACTTCTACATCCTCCGAGGTTCGAATTCGCAAACCGAAATTTAGTTTTGAATTTCCTGATATATACTGCCTTCTATTTTTAACCCGTTTCCAAATAAAGATAGCCGTTGTTTTTAGTGTATCCCAAAGAGCATTTGTCGCTAACCCTTGCAATAACATTTGCACTAGAGGGTCTTTTAGGCATAGCGATAACTGGAGAGCAAATTCTTCCATTGAAGCACTGGGAACCCCATTTTTATCGAATCTGCTTAATTCTAAATTAACTGACGAAAGGATATTTTCAATTTCTTGAATGTCGTTGTTATCAATAATACCGCTGAAATATTCTAAGTGGACAACGTTGTCACCCCTCTTGATGGTTGAATACTTATTAGCCATCATCGTTGCGTAGTTTTCTAACTCTTCCTCTGTCCAAGTTTCAAATACCTTACGCATTGTTATTTTAATGGATTCCTTATCGTACATAGTATTTGAAATTAAAATAAATATACTAGTTACCCAAGATTCAGTGCACTGATGTAGCATAAGAAAATATGGATCTATGTAGAGTATACATCAATACAGGTAAATTCTATCTAATGATTAACTTTTAGTATTTTTATTGTCAATAAAACAAATGAATGGAAGCAGAAAAACCATACGAGAAGTACCATTATCATGTTGAAGATGGTCAGTTTTCATTTGACTTCGAGAACAAGAAGTTATTGGGAAAAGAGGGTGACATAATCAATGTCTATACCGAGAGAAGTGATGGTGAACCAGAAAACATCTACATATTGTTCGTTGAAGAGGATTATGTAGAGTGTATCGGAGACATTGAAAGGAGTTTTCCTCTCAACTGGCTTGAGCATATGGAGCTGAGAAAGGAAATGCAAAACTTTATAAAGAAAACAAACTAGAAGAGTAACACCTCCCTTTACTTCTTTTATGGGCTATGTTCTTTAACTTTCCTTTTTGTATTTTGGATCCAAATGATAACGTATGAACGCTACTCACGAGCGAAAAATCTGCTTTGTTATTTCGCCTATCGGTGATGAAAATTCGGAAACACGAAAACATTCTGATATTATTCTAAAACATATTATTTGCGCTTCTGTTGAGCAACTAGGGTATGAAGTGATACGTGCAGATAAAATATCTGAGCCTGGAATTATTACTACCCAAATCATCCAATATATTGTTGATTCTCCGCTTGTAATAGCAGATTTGACTGACCGCAACCCCAACGTTTTTTACGAGCTCGCATTACGTCATGTAACACGAAGGCCTCTTGTGCAGATAATCAAGAAGGGAGAAATTATCCCATTTGATGTTGCAGCAACACGAATTGTACAGTTTGACATTCAAGACATAGTGAGTGTCGATGCTGCTAAAACAGAAATAATATCCCAGATAAAATCATTAGAAACTGAAAAAAATGAAATAGATAACCCTATATCTGTATCATTGGATCTCAAAATTCTCAAAGAAAGTGGGAATCCAGAACAACGTTCATTAGCTGATATTGTTGAAGCGATTTCGGATCTGCGGAGTGCTTTAACTTCTGGAGAAAAAAGTGTTCTTTCTTCTAAAGCTTTAGAGGAATTAAGATTATTAATAGAAAGTTTGCCAAACAAATTGGAAAATAGGCTTGATCCTGAATTTAGACGGCGTAGGCGTAAGTATCATCCGATGATTTTTGAGGAATTGATGCACATGGAATTACCTATTGAAGACCCCAACTTTGGCTTCCTAATGATGATTAGCATATTAAAGGATGATTTTCCTTGGATATATGAAATTGGTATTGAAACTTATCGAGGACTTAAATCCTTCAAATCCAAAACCCAAAAAAAGAAATTACTCGAAGATTTTGAGCAATCATTAGACATGCTAGGACACCCGATAATTAGAGAGTTTTATGGCAAATCCGATGATGCGTACATATTCGGCAAAGAAATGCGACATTTCATGCATCGGTTTATTAGTCGATTTGCTGAAAATGTAAATTGATTATTTTGAAATGAAGAGCAATAATTCAGCTTAAGGTTTTCCTGGTTATTTCCCAAAGAAGCATATAGGTGCACATTGCGTCTCTCTCATGATGTCCATTCCGTCCCTCTAATACTGGACTTCACAGACAACTTGGTTAAAAGGACTCTCTCCGGCAGTAATGCAAATCTGTATGCCAAACCACTGTACACCTAATACACAGATATACAGTGTCCTTCCCGCTGGTCGGATGGTGAGTTTGTCATTTGATTTGCTTGATTTCAGCCTCCTTTCGCGCAGCTCCTGTGTCTTTCAGTACACTTTATACATTCACAGACTTCGTCTTCCTCCATTTATAAAGCATACTTCAAGCCACTTGCTGCTTGGCGCTTGTGCTCGCCTGCGCTGGAAATACTGCATTACAGGTTATTACTGGCGCAAGCCTACGCTCATTTTCATACATCGTAATAACCATCCATTGTGTCAATTGTCGATTATATCTCTATCAATTGACGCCAGTATTTCCGCTCGCAGCCTCATTTACTACACATGTTCCGTGCATTCGTCTTTATACGGCTCGCTATTGTGTACTTAATGAAAAATAGAAAAAAGCTTTATTGCTAAAGCTTCCGGCCCATGCCAAGTCAAACCTAATAGGATAACCAGCAAGTGTTGTTCTTGCGTTCAAGCCATAAGACCATTTCCAACCGCTTTCAATGACGGGGTCTTGCCAGGTCTCTCTAGCTGTTCCTAAATCTGAGAACAAGCCTAATTGTAGATTATTTACAAATGATAAAGGGGTCTCTATGGGTATCAATGTTTGAAACAGCGGAAGATAAACGTCTGCATTGAACACGGCATATTGATTGCCATAGATAGTATTCTGTAAATACCCTCTGAAAGGGGTGATCAGTTTCTGAAAAGCATAGGGTGCAGTTTGTGGGAATACAACACTGCTATCTACTTTTACAGTCACATTATTATCTATCCCTCCCAGGTTGTATAACAGATAAGCACTTCCTTTACTTGTTCCCATCTGCCCTTTGGTCACCATGTAATGTGCCTGTATATGGGCAGGTGATACTCAGCTTCCGCTACTAGTCCATAGGAAGCATCTTCCTCTTGGGTACACGCTTTAAAACCATCAAGATAAGCTTTTGCTGCATAGCCTTTGTACAACAGCGGGATTGTTTGTTTCAGTTTGTATTGTTTCAGGTATAAACTGCTGATGGACCAAAGGCTTGATACAAAGCGGGTAACCTGCTTAAAAAATAACTAGAGTAAAATCATTACATCATACTATTTATTATTATGAATTGTATTTTTTTCTAGCTAAAACTGACGAATAGTATTTGTACAAAAAATAATAAATAATGAGTTCGTACTTACGAGGGTGTGTAATAAATACTCTATTTACTATCATATGAATATAGCTTTGTAATAAATAGTACAAATCAGAATTCAAATTAGTGTTTGTCAATATATTTCCTACTGCTGGTTTTATCTTTTTTGATCTTTCATTTAATATCTTGATTACTGAATCAAGGTATCCATACTTTATATCATTATTACCTAGAACTCTAGTAACATTTTTTTCATAATCTCTATATTTTTTATCTAGGTTTCTTTTCATTAACTTTTCTCCACCAAATTCATCAATGAAATTTCTACTCAACAATTCTAACAAACTAACTTTTTCATCAAGAGTAAAACCAAAATCATTAAGCAAAGAGTCGATGCTAATTAGTGTATATTGAATTCTGTTGTCGTCACTGGAACTATCATTGTTTGTTTTTAGGAACTTTAACGTTGAGATACTATCAAAGTAGAACAAGGTTTCTGCTTCTTGAATTAAGTTAGGGTTATACCTATTAGCTTCACGTACATATGTAGATATTCCAAAGTCATGAATAAGTCCAGCTTTTACATAGGGTTGAGCTAATTTATTGAATGACCTCATCAATTCTACTTGTTTCTCTGAAGAAGAATTATAGAACCTAACTCTTAAATGAGGATTATCATCTTTATATCTAATAAAGAAAAACTTTTCAAACTTACTTTGCTTCAATCCATTTATTACAAAATGATACAGTTCGTTGACTAAAAATTTATCTAGAAACCTAACACCACTATATATATTATAATATACCCACTGAGAGCACGGCTCGAAGACATTTATTCTATTGTATGTATTATTATCATTGAAGTTCCAAACACTGTTTTTTAGTTTTACAGGATTGCACCTACGTACGGGTATAATGATTTCGTTTGTATAAGGATTGCCATCTTCGTCTTGAATAATACAATTATCGTTAGTGAAAAGCACTTCTTCTAATGTAACCAGTTGATTTTTGTTTATCGCTTTCCATAAAATGTCAACATCATCCTTTCGGTTTAAAGACAACTGTAGCTCATTGTCACCCTCTAAAAGTATAATATCATTTGGCAGTTTGTATTTTTCACATACTCGCTCTATTCCTGTAGTATAATCTTTATTATTAGGAGTAGCATTTATTATATCTGTTTTTCTTATACGCCATCGAGCTTTTCTAATAATAATATTTTTGTAGATAACTCTTGGAAGAAATTTTAAGTAGGATAATTCTCCCCAATCCCATAGGGTTGGCAAGAAAATATTCTGCATTTGAAGATCACATAGAAATTTATAAACTGGGAGACTTCTATGTTTATAATTATGAGCAGTCGATAGTCTTGGAATAATTCGCTTGTTATGTCTTTTACTTTTTAAGATAATTTCGTTATTGATTATAGATACGAAAATATCAGAAGGTAGTATTTGATGTTCTTTATCTAACCCACTACACCCTAAATAAGGTATCTCGTATTTGCGAAGAGTACTTCTTTGCAAAATATTTCCTATACGAGATTCTGGCAAATGCACAATTTCGGCATAAATACAATCTGCATTTATTTTTTCTTCTTCTTGTGCAATACTAGTTGAAAACTCTTCAATGTCATTACCGTTATTAGTAAATCTACCCAATAAATTTATAGCTGATGGGCCGCTAAAAGTTTTTACTTGAAAATTGAAATCACTATCTCCATTCTTTATTAAACAACCTAATATATACATACTATTAGGCAGCTCATTAGTGACATTGGTCTTATTGAAGTAAATTGAAAGGTCATTTTGAGTAATTTCAATATGTTTGTTTTTTGTAAATAAAATTTCAGAATACTTTTCTAAAACAAAATGATTAATCGTATCCGACTTACTGTTTGTAGAATATTCATATTTATTTATATCTAAAATTTGTGTGTCACCTTCTGTTTTATCAGAGACGGCATCTCCGTAGCCAATACCCAAATCTGCATCTAGAACATCAAGCAATGCAACTTCGCGGTCGTTATATCTTTTACGAAACCTATCCTTAAAGTCGTTGAGTTTTTTATTTTCATATGGTCTTGATATTACACACAAGTCATTTAATTGACTAATAATCGTATTAATTAAGGGTTTACTTATATTGAATTCTTTTGCCTTTATAAATAAGTCAACCTGTATCTTGTCTTTAATATCTTTTTTGTTTGCTAGTAATTCATCAATAATAGAAATTAAATTTTCATAATTCGCTATTTCAGGTGTTGAGTTTTTGAGTCGCTTATTTAAGGTCTCCAACTTATTGCATATATTAGATGAGTTATTTTTGTCTCTTAAATTATCGATTAACCTAAACAAAGGATCTTTACCTGTTATATTAGGTTCTATTTCAGAAACAAGGATTTGAGACCTAATAAGCTCGTCAATAAATTCTGATGATTGATTCGGTGTTACATTTGCTATTTCTGAAAGTTTTGTAACTAAATCTCGATAACTTATATATTCTTTTGTGTAAGCTAGTAGTACTTTTATGTATGAAGCTTTATCAAATGATGTCAAATTGTACTCACGTATTTTGTTTTTATATTCAAACTCTACATATCTATAATCAATTAAGGTTTCCTGGAGACTATTATTATTGGTATAATAAAGTTGTTCCCTGATATTTATATTACTAGTGATTTCGTCGACAATTAGTTGAAAACAGTTCATGTCAACCTTAACTACTCGTTCATGCAAATCACTTTTAATAATAAGTTTTGTTTCTTTTTCAGAAAGTTCAGCAAGTAATACGCCTGCAAAATTTGCATATGGCACACAGCGCGTGCAACTTCTCTTCCAATATTTTGTAATTGCTAAGTTTAACTTTCTTTGCGATTTTTTATCTAGTTGATTGTATTTAATGTACTGGTTATATAACTCTTTTGAGGCTAAATATAACCCTTCCTGAAAAGACGGTTTTGATCGATTTATATTATTAATATCACTTATGGAGTGAATAGGTACTCTAACTAATACCTTTCCAAAAGAAGTATAGATATCTTTCATATTATTCATTTAATAATATGCAGTAATCCCATTCAAAATCGTTATCGAGCATGCTTAATAACACTAACCCAACACCAATACTCCCTTCTAATAGTGATTTATCTGCTTGATATGTTTTATCTAATGGATCGTATTTACCTAATCCTATATTTTTATCAAATATGTATTTAAATGTTACATTTCTCCAATAATCGCTTGCCTCCTTAAACACTATATTGCTAGAACTATTCCATAGCTTATGATAAATATATGCCAAACTGCTACTCCCATGGCATATTCCGGTATCGAATACTCCATTTTTTTTTGCTTCTGTTCTGTGTGTAGTATTAATTAATACTTCCAAACTAAAACTCATTAAATTATCGTCATTTAATACTTTACTTGCTTGATAAAGTAAATAACCTGTAACTAAATCTCCATAACACCATGCTAATCTACTATTTGACTTCTTACTACTGGTCAAATTAACTTTAAAAGGGTAATAAGATATTTGAGACTTGTTTCTATGTTTTAATAAAAAACTAGAAATTGCTGTAATTACTATTACAGCCTCTTTTTTACATACTTTATTGTTGTAGCAGTCTACACAAAACTTTAATATACCTAAAACTCCATGAGCTAGCCCGACATCGATTTCATCTTTTATTACTTTGTTGTCATTGATACTATATGAATAAAAAATATTATTAGGATTTTGGAGTTGTTTTATAAGCTCTTGGAAGTATATATCAAAAAAATCAAGATTGTTGTTTGGTAAGTTGTACAAAAAAAGCCTCCCAATTCCTATTGATCCAAATAAAAAATCATAAAATGATTCTCTTATTGAAAAAATTGCGTGATCCTTTAGTTTTTGATAATGTACACATAATGAATCATAGGTTTCATTATCAAGAATGTTGCGTTTATTTAAATAAGAATACAACCAATAATTACCTGTTATTCCCTTGCCGTGTGAATTTTCACGATTATACTGATTAGATACAACTACATTTTCAAAAGTATTTTGAAATGTACTATTATCAACTTTCCCTATTTTACTGTATTTTTCAAGCAGTAATAGCACTCCTGTTTCACCTGTTAATAATCCACTCTCACTCGGGTTAAACGAACTTACCTGCTCTTTAATAATTTTTTCGACTATGTTTATTGTTCTGTTATCAAATTTTGACATTGTTATTTTTTTAGCTTAAGAGAACAAGAGCTAATATCTGAGAACACAATTGCATCATATGAATTACTTACATTGACTTTATAAAATTCGTTTCCTATTGAGCCTCCTCCGGATCTCATATCATAATGACTATCAAGAAAGTCTAAGCAATTATTTTTATTCATCATATTAAGGATAAAATATGGTTCATTTATATTGTGAAGCAAATTTTCTATTGATCCATGATAAGACATTTGGGCTTTATGCTTTATAAGAGATCCATTTTTTGATCGAATATTGTAAAACCCACTATTAAATGTAAATGCAACAGCGGTGTAATCAATGCTGTAACGACGATTGAGATAATGTCCAAGTGTTTTGTAAACAGCCTCTTTTTGAATATGTCCGTTGTGTGCCCATATTATAAATTTTGAGTTTTTATTAGTTTGATAAATCCAATTAAAGTTTTGTGCCATACAACTATCTCGATAATAAATGGGTTTTTTAGGTGAAAATTGAAAGTAAAATTGCTTAAGGATTTCAATGTTTGCTATAAACCAAGAGGAAATATTGGAGTCAACAAGTTTCGATTGTGCATAATTTTCAAGGATAGTTAAGTTACTTAAAAAGGTGTTGACATTGCTTAAAATGCTATCGCTATTCGAAAAGGTATACTTATTTTTTCTACGATAATTATCTAAGTTACCTAGGGTTGTTTCAATACTTAATAAAGCTAAATCAAAGTTATAATGATCTGTAGAGTCTTTGGAGATAATACTTTTTAATACTTGTAATGAATATTGGTAATACTGCATGTCTATTCCATATACTTTAACTTTGTCAGCATTACTATTATTGTAAATCCTTATCCACGTAAATAATTCAACTAGTTCACTAGTTTTATATATGCCGTATTTCAGACACATGATTGCATCTATTGGTAACATTTTACTGTTATGCAAAGCTTCATTTGCAAGAAAACCCTCAGCTAATCCAGCTTCAAAAACAATAATTTTATACCCTCTCTCAGAAATAAGATATTTTATCAAGTTGCACTTCAACTCATACTCTTCGTGTGACCCATGACTTGTTTCTCCTAATCCAACAATTTTTGTAAAAGAAACAGCTCGCATCCTTTTTTTGGTCTTACCTTCTAAGAAGAATTTATTTGAATTTATAGGTATAATATTTTCTTTTATGCAGTCAATTTTAAATTTTGAATTAAATGAATCAACTTCCCCAGCAAGTGTAACACAACTTAGCAAAAGTAAAATATGAGTTGATAGTATCTGAAAACGCATCCCGTATTAAAATTAAATTCTTACCATCACTAAAAATAAAAACAACTATATTATAATACAGTTGTTTTTATTTTTAGTATCAGTATATACTATGCGACACAATAATCAGAATCACTACAGCAAGGAAACTCACTATACTTTTTGGGGCATGTATATGATTCATGACAAAATGTTGCTCTTGAAAACCACCATGGCCCAATTGTTACAGCTCCATTAGGTATGTCTATAACAGGACTAGGCTCAGTAGAAGTAATTAGCCGTGTAACTCTTTCTTTATTTAGCGAAAGAGGATTATTTATTGAAACATTGTTTGAAACAACACCTGCAGATGCTGCATCTAAGTTGATATCTTCTAATTCTGTATACATTATTTAAATATTTTAAATTAAGCAATCGCAATTTTCTAAATCGGCGGCATCAATTAATACATTGAAACTATCTGCAACTTGAGTTGATGCCTTTAATGAATATCCTGCTTCAAGATTAAATTGTAATGATTTGGTTGTTCTATAGGCAGGTTGGGTTGATGACTGAGTACTTTCAGGTATTGAAATCTCTGTAATTAAAAATATACTACCACTACCATTATCAATAAATAGCCTAACCATACCTTCGCTAGTACTTCCAGTAGCCTTAATATTTACATAGTTAATGTTAGTTCCTCCATTAAGAGAACTTGTGGTGGGTGATGTTAAAAGTGTTACTAGAGTTCCTGTACCATCAAGGTTGCTATTTGCAGTATTCACTTCCTTTATGGCAGTATTTGAGGTCTTCTGTACCTCAATACAACATGCTTGAGCATTTGTGGTGCAATCACATTGCTCCCAATCATCACCAAAAGCAATAATATTAAATGTTTCAGCATTTTCTGTTGATGCTTTTAGTATAAAAGTGGGCTCAAGCATTATGAAATCTTCTACAACTATTTCAGTCGACTTTTCTACAGATGTCTGAATATTTGAAGGAATACTTATTTCTCTAATTAACCTAGTATTGCTCCCGTCATCAATAAATAGCCTAATCATACCTTCGGTTGTATTCCCTTGTGCTTTTATAACAATTTGCTTCACAATAGTTCCAGTATTTCCCCCAGTTATAACAGACCCTAAGGTGCCCGAACCATCAAGGTTGCTATTAGCTGTGGATATTGTCACTACTCCAGTGTTTGCATATAATTTTTGAGTTGTACACATTTCTATATTTTTGTGATAGATTAGTTAAATAAATATTAAGAAGGACAGCTACATTCAGTTATATCAGAACCAAAGGCAGCTACTGTAAATGGTTCTCCTTGTTCAGTTGATGCAGAAAGAACGTAGCCAGATTTTAAAAAAATTGGCATACTTACATCAACACCAAAAGTCGGAACTACTGCACCAGGTTGAGTAGCTGGAACTGGAACTTCTTGAATTAAGAAATAATTTGTTCCATCATTAATAAAAAAACGAATCATTCCTTGAGTTGTTATTCCTTGCGACTTTATAAGTACTCTTTTAATTGGTGTTCCATTTGAAGCACCAGTGACCAGGTCGACTATAGTCCCTGTTCCATCTAAGTTGCCATTTGCTGTATCCAAAAATCCAACTACAACATTTGGGCTAGTTTTTGAATTTGACATTATTTAGTAATAATTTTTATAGTTACTCCTTACTCTAATGTGGCTTTTCAGGATCCGCCTTGCTTTAACTATCATAAAAATCACAAATAATATTTATCTAAAAAATCCCATCAAAATGTATTTTTAGACAAGAAAAACGTAGTTTTAATATACCTATTCTTATAACTTATATTATCCCCTATATAAGGGATACTGGAATACCATGAACTTAGACATTACTATAGCCATTGCTGACTATCAGTCTTTGTTTTTAGAGTTAATATCTAAAGAGTTAAAATGCTGTGGTTTCAATGTCTCCTTTGTATCAAAAGATGGTAAAAATCTACTAAGTCTTATAAAAGGCTCAAAATTCCCACCTGACATTTGCATATTAAATGTAAAATTGAATAGTTGTAATGGATATACTACCATTATGAAAATTAGAGAATTATACCCAACAGTAAGGGTATTAGTTTTGAGTGATATTAATACTAAAATGTCCGTAAACGAATTGCTACAGTTAGGGGTTGTTGGTTTTTTATATAAAGCTGAAACAACTATTGATGAACTATCAAATGCAATACAAAGTATCTTTTTCAGTGGATATTATTTCAATGATTATATTAATAAAACTTCAATAACTAATGCTAAAAGGCGTAAAAAGTTATTATTAACTAAAATTCCTAAGAGGGAACTCGAATTTATAAATTTATTAATACAGAATAAATCATACCAAACTATCGCATCTAATATGAATATAAGTATACATACTGTAGAAACCTATAGGAATAATTTGTTCAGTAGATTTAATATTCACTCAAAGGCCGAATTATTGTCATTAATTTTTGCGAATGGAATATTGTAAATAATATTTTACCAATTTGATAACCTCTCTTTCAAATAAGAAATTAATGAACCCTCAATAGCTCTCATTTCTCTATCTATATTTTCAAAAGTCTTTTTATTAATCTCCTCAAACCATTTGATCGACGGCTTTCTTCTTTTTTCTAATCGTATTGGATAAAAAGTCTCTATTGTATATTCCAGAACTTCAGACTCACGAATCGTTGTTGAACTCCACATACCATACCCTCCAGTGCTTGCACCTCCGGGCGTAATGAATTTAATCACCAAATCTGTAAAGCAATATCTAAATTTACCGTCCTTTGTATCAATATTGATCGCAAATACTAATACATAGTTCCTATCTCTAGCAGGCATTGATACCATACCTCTACCTGTAATATTACCAGCACCTTCATTTTCAAATGTGATCGTATAAGGGTTACTTTCAGAACTTTTTGTCTGCAACCATTTCTTCGCTTTATCGAATAAGACATCTTTTGATTGCCCTGTAGCTGTTACTACGCCCGTATAAGCTACTTTTCCTGTATTAGGGTCTGTAGATAAGTTTATTTGAGCCTGAGTAATGTTTACTCCTACTAGTGTAAGGAATAGTACTATGATTGTTACTAATTTCATAGTAGTTAATGTTTATTATAGTTAGTTATTTAATATTACACTTGACAACACTTGCAAATCTGTAGCTTTCGCTCTTGCACCAGTCCTCTACTTTATCATTGGTCATTTTCCCAGATTTACTATATGAGTTTATTACTTCATTGGTGTATGAGTTGTATTCTGTACAATCACAAGTGTACTCCTTAGCACAAGAAGTAATTAATAGCATTAAAGTAAGGACGCTGATGATTTCGATGTTTTTTTTCATAATATCTATTTTCTGCAAACATAGTAAAATAATATTAATAATCACCAATAGGTGATTGATGTTTTTCATGCCTCTTAATACTTTGGAAAGTATATACCCCTTTTATGCTATCCAGTGTAGATAAATATGTCATTCGTAAGGTTCGTGAAAGAAGGATAGAGTGTGGTATATCCCAGTCTCAGCTATCATTTGAACTAGGATATGCTTCATCTGGATTTGTTGCAATGATTGAAAGTGGCAAGTACGATAAGAAATATAATGTTAAGCAATTAAACGATATTGCTGTAGTACTTGAGTGTAGTCCTAAAAACTTTTTACCGGATAAGCCATTTAAGAAATAAAAAGCCCGGCAATAAAAATTGCCAGGCTGTAACGTTACTTCTTAACCCATGTCTAGCTCTGTTTAGTTTCTTCTTCAGTACCATTTTCTGTACCTAAGATATAGTCTACTGCCTTTTGTGCAGCCGTGCTTGCCGAGAAGATAAAGCGGGTATTACTTTGCAATACCTTCAACCATCCGTGGATGTAAGCAGTACTTTGCTCAAACTGCTCTGTAATACCAACATGTGATTGGAGATAACAGGAACCGATCTCTGCTACGAGTTCCTCATGAGAATATTGCTCCATACCAAACTCTGACATCTGGATCAGGTCTTTTCTATTCAGCCTGGTCACATGACCGGTGCTATGTACCAGCTCGTGAAAGAGTGTTGAGTAATAGGCATCATCAGATTTGAAACTTGATTGCTTAGGCATATTGATAAAATCTGTGAGTGGATTGTAATACGCCTGTTGCTCCTTGTGTTGTATTCTTGGCTTATCCGGCATATTATTCACCACAAGTTTACAAGCTGCATTAGGTTTTATTTCCCTGTCCGCCTTCGGAATATACTTAATGGGAATACCCTCGCACTGGGCAATGTTGAAAACGGTATAGTAGCGTAGGTACGCTTTCTTTTTAAGGGACTGCTCTCCTTGCTCCTCATCTTCCTGGGATTCTTTTTCCAGATAATTCCAATAAACGACAAGGTGAGGCCGTTCTTCCGGTTTAATCGACCCACCGATCTCTTTGAGTTGTTTAGAGGTCAGAAAAAAGTTTTGCTCATACCCTAACATGGCAAGCAACATGACATTGATACCCCGATAAGGACGTTTCGAAATGAGGTTAGTCGGAGCTCCGGCATCTATCCAGGGCTTCCGCCATGGAACCGTACCTTGTTCTAATTGCTCAATGATCTTCTCTGTGATGATGGTATATACATCACGCTTAGTTTGTGTACTCATAAGAATAACTGTTTTTGTGAAAGAATATGTGTACTTGCCTTATAGTGTAGGTGTGAGTGTGAAAGAGAGCTAGAGGGACATATTTGCCTATTTCGGCAAATGAGAATAGAGGTATGCAAGTCGTGCACTACCTACTGCTTCATACACCTTATCGTAATACTTCCGGTCTTTACTCTCCTTACGAGTATAGATATGCAGGTCGGGATAGAGTTTCGTGATATACCGAATGAGAGTCTCCTTCTTGACCTGTGCATCCGGCAAGTACCCTTGTTTTAATTCACTTAAGGTGAAATATGTCGGTGTCATTCCTCGAGCATCACACATAGTGTTTAAGTCACTGACTACTTGTATATATGCCGTAGATATGGGGAGCTCATCAGGTATTTTAATGGCAACCTGGGTAATACCATACCTGGTGAGATACAGTGATATACGCTGGAGTATCTCTTGTTTCTTTATGGCACTCCATTTTTGGGGAAACGAAAGCAGTTCGTAGTGTATGAGTGTGGTTTCTTGCAGTACGGCTATACCTACAGTGCGTGTACCGGGACTAATGCCGAGCACCATAGCCTTGCACCAGTGAGGTATATAATGCACCACGGGACTTCCTGATCTTCTGGGCCGGGATAGCTAAGGCCTTCGTCAACTTATCCCGCAAGTATCCTTCTGAATACATGGATACCATCTTGCGGTGTGATTGTAAGGAATCCATATCATCTAAGGCATGGGCAATCTCTACTGCTAATTGTTCTTGTTGTTGTGAAAGGTTCATATTTGCTTATTTCGGCAAGTGGTGGGGAAAACTACTTGCTCAATGAGGCTAATAATGTGGAAAAGGAGGATACGTTACGTTTATATATATAAACGTATATACCGTAACGTAGCTTTTCCTTACGGACTGTTATTATCTTGGTTAAATAACTCCTGTTGGTACTCCTTAATGAGTTCACTGTAGAGTTCATTGACAAGTGTCTTGTAGAGAATGGAAAGCTTTAAGAGGTTCTCACCACTTGGCATAGATACACCTTGTTCCCATCTGGAGATCATAGCGGTATCTGTCAACCCTAACTTCTCTGCTACATCTTTTTGTTGGAAGCCCATAAGATTCCTGTATTTACAGAGCTTGTTAGGTATTGCTTTTTTCTTACAAGACATACATACAACGTAGCAGTGAGTAGTAAAAGAAAGTAGAGGGGAAGAATTGCTGAATTAGGCAAAAGAAAAGACCGAGGTAGTTCGGTCAAGGCAAGCAGAAAAACAGTAGTACGTTTATTCTACTATATAGTGTGAAGAACGTTGAAGTTTAAAACTTGTTTACCTTTCAGCATATCAGATAACATCTTTTAACTCTTGAATATATGCAATGTAGCATCTCATAATCCTTATATATCAGTAATAGAAAATATTCTGCTAAAGGTTGCTACAAATATGTACTTTAACATTGATACAAGATATGCTGAAAGTATATTGAAAAACTAGGTTCAAGCTATTTCATTATTTAAGATTTTACAAAAAGAGTGTACAATCTAAACATAAGTGTATTTTTATACATTATATAATAAAACTACCCATGAAAATAGAATCGGTTCGGATAGAAAATTTCAGATGCTTCAAGGATGAGACAATCTTTTTGGATTCTTATGCTTGCTTTGTTGGCCCTAATGGTGCAGGAAAATCAACAATCATAAACGCGCTCAACGTCTTTTTTAGACAGTACAAAGACAGTAAAACTGACTTAAGTAAATTATCCATCGAAGACTTCCACCATAAAAACACAGAAGAAGATATTAAAATTACGGTTACTTTCTCGGAAATGTCAGACAAAGCAAAGGAAGACCTTGCTGACTATGTTAGACAAGACAAATTGATTATTACTGCCATAGCAAAATATAATTCAGAAACAGAAACCGCAGAGGTTAAGCAGTATGGAAACCGATTAGGATTTTCTGACTTTCGTACTTTCTTTGAAAAAGAAAAGATCGGTGCTAAAGTTTCCGAACTTCAAGAGGTTTTTGCAGAATTACAATCAATATATGACGATCTACCAGAGGCGAAAACAAAAGCAAAAATGATTGAGGCATTGCACGAATATGAAGAAGCTAACCCTGAAAAGGCAGTTTTGATTCCAAGCGAAGATCAATTTTATGGTGTTTCCAAAGGTGTAAATAAGTTATCGCCACATATACAATGGGTATTTGTTCCGGCTTCGAAAGATGTTTCTGAGGAAAGTGAGGAATCTAAGAATTCAGCTTTAGGTCAGTTGTTATCAAGAACCGTGAGGTCTAAAATCGATTTTAGTGAGAAAGTTACAGAGCTGCGAAATAATGCTAAAGAGGCATATAGAACGCTATTGGATTCTGAACAAAGGGTCTTAGATGAAATTTCAACTTCATTGCAAACACGTTTAACAGCTTGGGCTCATCCCAACATAAGTGCAAAAGTTTTATGGAAACAGGATTCAGAAAAATCAGTTAGAGTTGAAGAGCCTTTGGCTGGAATAGAGTTTGGGGAAAGAGGCTTTGACGGAGCACTACCAAGGTTTGGACACGGTTTACAACGGTCATATATGCTTGCACTCTTGCAAGAATTGGCACATATTGATGACGAAAACTCTCCTACACTCATAATGGGAATTGAGGAGCCCGAACTATATCAACATCCTCCTCAGGCTAGATACTTAGCTGAAACTTTAGTTGACCTATCAGAAAAAGGCACACAAGTTTTATTATGTACTCATAATCCACTATTTATTCCTGGAGATAATTTTGACAAAATCAGGATTGTACGAGAATCAGGTAATCCAAGTTGTACAACCGTGAAAAGTATTAGCTATTCAAATTTAACAAAAGAACTTGAAGCTCTTGGAGAAACACTAATACGTGAAACAGGTATGGTAGCAAAATTATACCCTTCACTTAATCCAATAACAAACGAAATGTTTTTTTGCAAGGTACTTGTCCTGGTAGAAGGGTTAGAAGATGTTGCGCATATTACATCTTACTTGATGCTAACAGGAAAAATTGTAGATTTTAGAAAACATGGTTGCCATATTGTTCCTGTCGGCGGAAAAAACTACTTGATATTACCACTGTTAATGTCTAAACTCCTTTCGATTCCCAATTTTGTTATTTTTGATGGAGACACCAACAAAGAAAACCCGAGTGAAGTGATTAAACACAAAAAAGACAACAAAAATATTTTGTCTATTAAGAGTCTCAGTGAATCAGAATGGCCTAATAACCATATTATCAAAGATGACCTCACATGTTGGAAGCACAACATTACTGATGACCTTAAAGAAGAGATGGGTGAAGATTGGCAAAAAGCATTAAATAAAGCCTCAGCGTCATATGATAATGCTGCTGGGAAAAAGAACACTTTAATTATTGCAAAAGCTCATGAATATGCTTGGGCAGAGAACAAAAAGTCTGACATGCTACTAGCCTTAGTTGACCGTATTATTTCATTTGCAAAAAATAGCTAGATATTTTAGTATCTCATATAACTGAATTAGCTCTTGTGCTATTGAATTCCAGTAATTTGTATCCTCTAAGATGTTTTACTGGTTGCTGTATCAGGCAAGTTAATAATTGATAAATAAGTGTTATTTGTATTTTGGTTGGCTTTTTCAGAATGACTGTGCAGTTTTGAGATGAATTGTAAAATGTATCGGAATTCCATGTCGATTTGCGTTCTGACTATACCGATCGTCAGTGAGTAACTCGACATTTTTTATAGGGATATGACCAAATACTTGTGCTGATAATGGTGATGCAATAACCTTTTCGACTACAAGCAAGATTATGCGCCTTTTATCCTTAAAACTCAAGTCATGCATATGTTTTGTAACCATTTCTGTAAAATTTTCCAGTTCACTATAGGTTGGCAAGACGGTACTACTTTCTTCATGCTCTTTTTCTGCAAACTCAAGTTCATTTGTTATCGCTTCAATTTTTACGTTCAATGCATTTAAGTGTTGCTTTAGTTTTTGTATGTCAATTAGACCTTCTCCATATGCTCTATAATATCTATCTTTTTGTAAGTCAAATTGAACAATCTGTTTTTTTAGATCTTCTTTGTCTATCTTATACTGTTCGTTTGTTTTAGCATTGTCGGTATACTGTTTTAAATGGTGTTTTAATAGTTTCGGGTTGGTCATAAGTCTGCTAATCTTTTCCCATGCAAGCCTGTCAAGCTCTCTGGCATTGATGCCTTTTAATTTGCATTTAGGAGGTAATGGATATGAGCATATCCTATCCGTACATCTATAATAGAGATGCTTTCCGTTCTGTACTCCTTCTCCTGTTCTTGTTCTATTGCAAGTACATCGTAATATACCTGATAAGAGGTAATCGTTCTTCTTATTCCTATTTGATAGTTTTCCATTAATCTTTAATTGCTTCTGTGTTGCATCAAACAGTTTTTTGTCAACTATAGCTGGTACCGGTACGTATAACCACTCTTCTTTTGGAATTACTATTCTACTGGACTTTTTCTGTCGCTTGTACTTAACCTGTTTATGAGGCTTTTTAGGGATTACGGCTTTAGTTGAACCCCATTTTGCTTTACCTATATAACAGGGGTTTCTCAAAAGCCTGGTTAGTGTGCTTGAACTCCATACACCTCTTACGCTTTTCCTTGGTGGTATTTTAAGTTGCTCAAGACGCTGTATTACTTTCCTTATTGTTAAGCCTTCATATCCAACCCAGGCAAATATCCGTCTAACTACATCCGCTTCATGAGTATTAATCTTATAATACCCTTGTTTATCCCCTTTTTTCGGAACACGTATATAACCATAGTTTGCTTCACTAACGAGTATATGTCCCTCTTTTATTTTTCTCAGCTTACCAAGCCTAAACCGTTCTGTAATTTTGGCTCTTTCATATTCAGCAAATAAGCCTCTTACACCTTGTAGGATTTTGTCCTCACTATTCTGAGGGGTTGCTACAGTTACAAATAATACCTCCTTACCTTTTTCCTTTAATTCATCGATAAGCAGTTCCTGATAAGAGTACCTTCTTGCCAATCTATCCGGATCATAAATCAATACACCTTGCCAACTATTCATTTCTGCATCTTGTCTCAAATCATCCAACGCTGGGCGTGCCAGGATATCACCACTCCAACCCTCATCTATATATTCCTGCACAATATGCATATTATGTTCCCTTGCATATTCCTTTACGGCCATAACCTGGGATTTAACGGTTTGTTCTTCTTCTTGGTGGGTAGTTGAAACCCTCGCATATATGGCTACTGTTTTTGTTTCCATGATTGTTGCTTTCGTTTGTTTAAAACTGCTGTGAATAATACTTCATAGGCGGCAGATAGTCGTTCCTCATCCTTAATATATGCATAGCACAAAGAGGAGCAACGGCTGTTAGTGCTGTTGCAAGACAAACACCCGCGTTGCTCCTCCTTATGCGTTATTTCAGTTTGTTCACCAACTTTCAGGTGTTTGTCTTGCCTATACATACTACCATCATTTCATCCTGTATGGAATACTGATAGTCCCTAGTATTTACCTATTTCATCAAATACTCCTCTCTGTGATATGGGCTGCACTACCTCTATGGTATATGTATGAAAGAAGGTATTACACCAATTGGCATTACGAATTATAGAAACACCAACCAGAAGTTTGGCATTAAAGACAACGACAGGCTCAGGCATATCTACTGCATTGGTAAGTCAGGTACGGGTAAATCAACTTTGCTTAAAAGCATGGCGTTATCAGACATTAAACGAGGTAACGGTTTATGCGCCATAGATCCTCATGGAGATGTTGCACGAGAACTTATACAACATATTCCTGAACACAGGAAAGACGACCTCATATACTTTGATGCAACTGACGATGACAACCCTATACCATTTAACCCACTCAAAGGAGTACACCCTAAATACCACCATTTAATAACTAGCGGATTGATCGGTGCTTTTAAAAAGATATGGCATGAGAGTTGGGGGCCGAGAATGGAATACATTCTCAGATATTCACTACTAACACTTCTAGTTGTACCCGATGCAACATTGTTAGACATCAAGCCATTGCTTACAGACAAGGAATATCGAACTAAAGCACTACAGTATGTGATTGAAAAGCATGTGCGAGATTACTGGCTAAAAGAGTTTGATAAATACCCGCCACCACTGAGAAATGATGCCATTAGTCCGGTATTGAATAAGGTAGGGCTCTTTTCTACGTGTACACCATTACGGAACATTGTAGGTCAGAAGACACGAGGTATCAGGTTACAGCAGGTATTAGATGAAGGTAAAATACTTATCTGCAACTTTTCAAAAGGAGAAATAGGAGAAGATGCATCTACAATACTCGGCTCTATATTAGTTACTTCAATACAGCTTGCAGCTCTTTACCGTGCAAGTCAACCGGAGCATGCTCGTAAACCCTTCTACCTGTATATTGATGAGTGTCATAGCTTCATAACCCTCTCATTTTCAGACATCTTAGCGGAGTCAAGAAAGTACGCTTTATCACTATTCCTCTGCCATCAGTATCTGGAACAACTTGATGATCGTATTAGGAGTGCCATCTTTGGTAATGTAGGAACACTCATATCCTTTAGAGTTGGTGCCACAGATGCAGAGTATTTAGCAAATGAATTTAAACCTGTATTTGATGCAATAGACCTAGTGCATCTGCCAAGATATGCTATGTATATCAAGCTCATGATTGACGGTACAACATCACAACCATTTAGTGCTACTACTTTACCTTTCCTTAGTCCTCTTTCAAAAAAAAATCTCAATTAACTCCTATATTTCTGTATAATATATTACTAGTAAACATCTCGAATGGATATATTTTATATATCAAATTATTACTGTAGTATTGTTGGTAATATTAGAAATCATATAATAGTTATCCAATGCCTCACAGTTTATATGAAAACATTATCCAAGGTAAGTCATGTACACTAACTATAGCAAACCTTATTATTAAAGATTATACAAGCAAGAGTAAAAGAGATCCGACTGCCCCATTTCAGTTTACTTTACCTTTGATGGCCGCCATGTATTGCGATATTTGCGATTCGAAATATACTGAGCATTTTAGTGAAAAAATCTATAAAATGGCTTTGAATGGTGAGAAAATCGATTACCGAGGAACGAAAGTTAATATAGCCCAAGCGCTGAAATCCCCCATAAGAGCTATCGCATACTTTTCTTGGGAGAACTCAAGCCGAATGTTTTTAGCAAGACGTGTATTCCCATATTACTTTAATTTTTTATCATATAGCCACTGTCCCGAGGGGTGGGGGGCACTCGGAATGTTGTTAGAAGAAATGGAAAAGAATGATAGCAATATTAACGATGTAATTCCACATGAGGTCAGGGAGTTTTCGCAGAAAGCATTACCCTTTTTAGCGGAAGTGAAGAGATTGAGATATAGTTCAATCTTTACAATTCCAATTGTAGATAGTAAGTGTGTAGACAGTGATAGTAGGTTTACAGCCAATAATCTGCGGGGAGCATTTGTGTTCTTTGTTAATGACAATACTTCCTTACCAGGCACAGTTTTAGAAGAGAAGATTGCTGTATTTAAATCATGGATACGGGAGTTAAATGCAAAAATGAATGATTGCCTTGATCATAATGCACGTGAAGAATATCTAAGAATACCAGTGGATGAGTCGGAAACTATCAATTCTACCAGTCAACAGGAATCTGTAATCAAAACCTTAGCGGATGTGTGGAAAGAATATAGTGCTGATAGCCGTTATCATAAGACAATTGAGATAGAAAAAATTACCATTAAACCTAAAAGTAAGGGAGAGGTATTAGATTTAGAAAAGATATGTTCTGTTATTATAGCACGACTTAGCGGGTCAGAATACCATGCTATAATTGATAACATAGATGAAAGCAATGAAGCTACTATATTGGTAGCCGGAAGTGGGAGTACTAACATTAAGCCTGAGGTCTTACGTGCAGTTGGGGAAGCTTGCCCAAAAGATAAATGCATCATTGTTGAATTAAGTGACTTGTGCCAAGACAGTGTAACTTCGGTTCATAAATAAGACATGATTGAACTAGTAAACATAACTAAACAGTATGTGAGTGGAAGTAATAAACTTTCTGTACTAAATCCTATATCACTTTCAATAAAAGAGGGTGAGATAATAAGTCTTGTTGGTCCTTCAGGCTGCGGTAAAACAACATTGCTAAAATTAATTGCAGGACTCGAAAAGCCGACTACTGGCAAAATTAATATTAAAGATAAGTCTCCTGCGAATGCAATCCGAAGCCTTGCATTCGCATTCAACTTTCAAACCCCGGTATTATTCCCATGGAAAACAGTAATGGAGAACATATTGCTACCCATTAAAGTGAACAAAGAAAAAGTCAAGCATGAAAAAGGCTATTGGGAGAAAAAAAGTATTGAGCTGATTGACAAAATGGGACTTACAGGGTTTAAAGACTACTATCCGAGCCAACTCTCAGGGGGTATGCAAGCCCGCGTGGCGATTGCAAGAAGTCTAATTTACAATGCTCCCATTTTTTTACTTGACGAACCATTTAGTAGTTTGGATGATATTACCCGATTCAAACTTAATTATGAACTATATAAAATAACGAAGGAGAACAAAAAAACAGTTGTGTTTGTCACACATAATATTGAAGAAGCATTATTATTATCTGATCGCATAATATTGTTATCAAATAAACCATGTTCAATCAAGGAAATTTTTGAGGTTTCTGTTTCAAAAGACTTGAGGTTTACCGATGTCGGCCAAATTGAAATAGAGCAAATAAAAAATAGAATTAAAGCTCTGTTATATACACTATAGATGAAAACCAAACGCTCAAAAATACGGTTTGTGATACAGAAATTTGGACTCCCTGTAGCAACTTTTGCTTTTGTGGTTTTACTCTGGCAGTTATGTGTAATATATTTTGATATACCAGAGTATCTTGTTCCGACACCATTAAAACTTGTGGATACAATTAATACGAACTTTCCGACACTTATAAAAGATTCATTAATCACGACATCCGAAGCTTTTCTTGGATTTATTATAGCAAATTGTATTTCGTTTGTAATAGCTGTAGTATTTTGTTATTCCAAAATTGCAAAAAGTAGCTTATATCCATACGTTATTGCTCTAAAATCAGTGCCAATTGTTGCAATGGCACCTCTATTAATTATATGGTTTGGATATGGTTATTTAAGTAAAATATTGATGGCAGCCATTATAGGCTTTTTCCCACTTGTAGTTAATGCTACAATAGGGTTAAGGTCGGTTAATGAAAATCAGTTAAATTTAATGAAAACACTATCCGCAAGTGAATTTCAAATATTTAAGGAATTACGGTTACCTAGTGCGTTACCACATATTTTTTCTGCGTTAAAAATATCAGCACCATTGTCGGTTGTTGGTGCAGTTATAGCTGAGATGACTGGAGCTGTAAAAGGTATTGGTGCAGCCATTACAGTATCGTCAATGAATATTGATACACCATTACTTTTTGCATCTATACTTTTTGCATCATTGATCGGTATTTTCTTTTTTTGCATAGTAGCAATAGCAGAAACTTATATCATAAAACATGACTTATGAGTATGTTGAAAAAAAACAGAAGTATAGTATTTCTTTTCAGTATTGCTTTTCTTATAGTAGCGGCAATATTAGTATTACAAAACACAAAGGAAGAAGATACAAGTATCCGCACTTTAGAAAACCCTTCACTAAGATTGAAATGGGTTGTGTATAGTTCATTTGCACATCATTTTGTTGCTCTTGAAAAAGGATTTTATAAAGATGAGGGTCTGAATGTAACAATAGAGCCCGGAGGCGCTGGTATTGATCCCATTAAGTTAGTTGCCTCTGGTCAAAATGATTTTGGTTTAGCTAGTTATGCTCAAATTCTACTTGCACGCGAAAAGGGAATCCCCGTAATTGCAATTGCAGAAGAATATATAACGTCAGGCGTAGTATCTATGAGCCTGAAGAATTCCAATATTACTACACCATATGATTTTGCAGGCAAAAAAGTCGGGATTATCCCAGGGTCAGATACATGGACAATCTATCACGCACTACTAAAAAAATTGAATATTGATAAGAATAACATAACTGAAATACCAGTTGGTAGTGACTTAAAAGTTCTATTTGATGGTGTTGTAGATGTATCTACGGTGGGTTACATAACCAATCAACCGATTGTAGCTGAAGAACGTGGGTTTCCTGTAAACGTTATTAATCCACGTGACTATGGAATAAATTCCGGTGGTAACGTGATTTTTACAACAGAAGAGAAACTAGCTGAAAATAAAGCACTAGTGAAAAGATTTCTCAAGGCGACGTTAAAAGGAATTATCGTCTCCCAAGATTTGAATTCAAGTGAAGTAGTTAATTTGGTTTTAAAACACAATGACAAACTGAACAAAGATTCTGAACTTAAAATTTGGGAAGCTACAAAAAAGCATCTTCTGAATTCTAATCCCAAAACGGTTGGCTTAATGCCACAAAAAACATGGGAAGAGACAGCTCTACTCTTCAGTGAATCTGGACTATTAAAAAACATCCCAAACTTAAAGGAGTCGTATACGAATGAAATAGTTCAAGAGATATTAAACGAAGGTATTTAGTTATTTTTTCATGAATAATGTATACGACAACTTGGTATTCTTTCGAAAATACCTAGAATATAGAAAAAACCCTAACTGCTTAAATAATGCTACAGAACAAGAGATTGTTAGGTCTATTATCCCGAATTTAGTAGGTAAAACCATACTAGATGTAGGTTCGGGATTTGGAGAGTTTTGCAAGTACGCATCATGCAAAGGTGCAAATCAGGTTATTGGTATTGACTCATCAAAAATGATGTACCAATACGCGAAAAAAAATAATTCGGGTGACAACATAAGATATATTAATTCCTCCCTTGAAAAATTTATTAATCCTACGCACTATTTTGATATAGTAGTTAGTTCTTTAGTGTTTCATTACATCAATGATCTGAATGCACAGTTGTTAAAAATATATGGACTATTAAAGCCTGGTGGGATATTAGCCTTTTCGGTCAATCATCCTTCATTCAGCAGTACGTTTATCAACGGAAAAGCGAAAAAAACAGGCAATACATATCTTACGGAAGGGCTACGTGAACATAACTGGTTAAACCATCATGTTTTAAAATATCATAGGACCCTAAATACTTATTTCAACAGTCTGAAAGAAACAGGCTTTGTGGTAAAGAAAACGGTTGAAATTAATACTGAAGGCCAAAAGACTATGTTTATAGTTTTTCTTACAGAAAAATTATAACAAAAACTGGTTTGGTAATTAATGCCACGAAAAATTACTACTAAAATGCACCAATTAATAATAAAAAATAAACTGTATGTCGCACGATAAAGCTGGTAGCTTTGAAATACACATAGTTTCTTATAATAACACCAAACTGTTAGACATTCCGAACATCTTTGAACAATTGGATATTACTGAATCTCAAATATGCCTGAATGAAGTTACTTCATTTCATGACATAAACTCATTGGAAGATGCAATGAGAGTATTTAATCATGCGGTAGCTTGGTTTGAAAAAACGAGTCAAAAGGGAGAGATGCACATTAAATTGGAGTACTTTATAGATCTTGTTCATTTAAACAATCCCGTATTCAAGCATATTGAACCTTATCCTGATCTGCCAGTATGCCTTTCTTACGATGAGAATTATTTCATTGGAGGATTAGGCTGGGATGTCCATATAGATGGTTTGTTTGACAAAAATTTGCAGAAGCTTCTTATAGACAAGGGATGGGTTTACTTAAGTTACTTGTCAGAACATAGTAGTCAGGAATTCACTACTTTAACGCAACATTTTCTTAGTAAAGATAAGTGTTCGGCTGCATACAAAGCAATGCTAGAGTATTTGCTACAATCAGGCGGATTTGTGGGTGATATATATTACGAAGAACCGGTTAGGTATCTTATCTCAACAAAATAAATGGCAAGCAACAGTTACGATTTTTCTGTAAAACTCAACCAGAGTAAGCACTGTTTTTGCTTCAAAAGCCTTTAGTACGTTGTTCTCATACAAAACAACTTTTTTCGTCAAAAAGAGACGCATATGACAGTTCACTATATTATTTGCAATACTAGCATCGCATCTTTAGCGCAAGAAATTGTAATTACAACCAAGCTTAATATTAGGTCTGGACCGATTTCAGACAGATAGTAGGGTCGTATATTAGGTACATAAAGGAACAGTATTTAATATCAACAATTGACAAATAAACTGTAACAGCAATTTATTCCAAATAATGAGTATTTAGTTTTTTACAGATGCTGGAGATAGTAATCTCTGTTCTGCATACTTATCCATAAGTAAATTATAATTGATCAGACAAGATGTTGGGCTGTAGCTTTTAATGAAGAATTGTAGGGTGTTTTTCCCCTTGATTTTTGTTTAGATAATATTAAATTTTACACCATGTAAACATTGTCTAATCAAAAACACCCTCTGCTATGTTTAAAATCATCTTCATCTCACTACTCATCTATTACGGAATTTCATACCTCATCAAGCGCTTTAAAGACTTCGGATTAGTTAACTCTCGCTGGCATTTCTTGTTCCCGGATGTAAAATATTCAGCACAAGAGTTCTATACCTCCCTTGAATCAAACATCAAAGAAATAGGTGTGTCTGGTATTAGTACGAGTAGAATCACCTTTAGTCAAAACAGGTTCTTTTCAGATAAGCGGGAATATGTACGGATAGTCCGGGGAGATCAGATGTTTTTAGTTTGTGCAGCTTCTTTTGGTAAAGGCTTCTTCATTTCCTGGTGGGCAGGAGTTAAAATCACCTTACTCCAAGACATCATTATCCGCCTCCCTGTAATCGGCATATTCCTGGCCCGTTTCTTTTTCTCTAAGACATACTTTCAGATGGATAGTGATGATATGTTTAAGGATACTATTCGCACAGCTGTAAATGAAACAGTGGAGCAATTAAGTACAGCAAAAGGTGTCAGACAACCAACAGCACTGGAATTACAACCAACATACTCAAAACGCTTTAGTATCTGATGCAACCTACTGCATCAGAGATAGCGACCCATGAGTTCTATAACTGGGAAGTACGTGGCAGGGGCTGGGATGTGTATGAATTACCCATACAACTCGAACCACCGTTTTTCCCGTTTACCCACCACTATATCCCCACCTATGAACATTATGTCGATGATGCCCGAAAACCGTGGTTGCTCAAACGAATTGCCAACCTCATTTTTCCACCGAAGAGAGGACAAAAGGTAGACTACCAACCGACCTATGAACCACCTGATCTGTTCCTGTGTAATGAACCACTCACATTCTTTGCCGTATCTGTACCTAAAGGACAGAAGGTAGAACTGCCTGAATGTGAGCAATTGCTTGTCTCGCTGTCATATAGTACATATCCGGTTAGTTTTGAGATCATTGGCAGTGCAGATACCATCACTCTACAATTCGTGTGTAGAGAACCTGATGCCGTACATGTATATAGTCAGATACAGGCATACTTTCCTGAAGTAGTACTACTCCAAAAAGAAGATGGATTGGATAAAGCTATAGATACGCAAGGATATTACGCTACAACTGACTTTGGAATTGAGCAGGAGTTCATGCGTCCACTCGCATCACTAGATAACCTGAAGACAGATCCATTTGTCGGACTTTTTGCCATATTTGAACAGTTACAACCAGATGAACATATTGCGATACAAATCCTCTTTCAGGGAACCGTTTGTCCCTGGCAAAGAAGTATCATGAATTCAGTGACTGACAATGATGGAACTGCATTTTTCATGGATGCACCGGAGATGGTAAAACTTGCAGAAGAGAAAATACAGTATCCTTTGTTCGCAGTAGCAATCCGAGTACTCACTGTCAGTAAAAATGGGCAGAGGTCACTACAGCTATCAGATATTGCTCAAAAATCGCTCGTTCGCATATATAGCTCTCCGTACAACTCCCTTATTCCACTACCTAATTCCGACTATACACTTGATGAGCGTGCAGAAGATATTCTATACAGACAGTCTCGCAGACAAGGAATGCTGCTTAACTCACGTGAATTACTCTCGTTAGTACACTTACCAACACCGCTTGTTGTCACTAGTAAGCTCCACACCGGAGCAAGAAAAACCAAAGCAGCGCCTACCATTACCGAAGGACATACACTGACTCTTGGCACAAATGTACATGCAGAAGTAACAAAGGAAGTATCTATAAGTGAATCGCAGCGACTGAAACATACCCATATTATTGGTGCTACTGGTACTGGTAAATCAACCTTACTGGAATCCATGATTGTACAGGATATTACAAACGGTAATGGTATAGCTGTACTAGACCCACATGGAGACTTAATTGAAAGCATACTTGGTCATATTCCTGAGCACAGGATTAATGACTGTATCGTTATTGATCCGGCAGATACAGAATTTTCAGTTGGGTTTAATATCCTCTCTGCTCATTCAGATATTGAAAAGGAAATACTCTCATCTGATTTAGTCGCAAGTTTCAAGCGGCTCTCTACCAGTTGGGGTGATCAGATGAATAGTGTCCTTGGTAACGCCATACTTGCATTTTTAGAAAGCACTGAAGGAGGCACACTTGCAGACCTGCGAAGGTTTTTAATTGAAAAGACATTCCGAAATCAATTCCTTAAAACCGTCACTGACCCTAATATCATCTACTACTGGCAAAAAGAATACCCCTTACTCAAATCAAGCTCAATCGGCTCTATCCTAACCCGACTTGATACTTTTCTGCGACCGAAGCCCATCAGGTATATGGTAGCCCAAAAAAGCACACTTGATTTTGAGCATATACTCGATACCAAGAAGATATTATTAGTAAAGCTCTCACAGGGATTAATTGGTAATGAGAACAGCTACCTTTTAGGCTCATTTTTTGTGACTAAGATATATCAAGCAGCAATGGCCAGACAGGTAAAGGCCAAGGAATCAAGAAACAATTTCTATACCTACATTGATGAGTTTCAAAATTTCATTACACCTTCAATTTCCCAAATTTTATCAGGAGCAAGAAAGTACCACTTAGGATTAATACTTGCCCATCAGGACATGCAGCAGCTTGTTAAACATGATGCAGAATTGGCAAGCTCTATTACTGCAAATGCGGGTACACGGATCTGTTTTAGATTAGGAGATACAGATGCCAAACGCTTTGCCTCCGGCATGTCCTACTTTGAGGCTAGTGATTTAGAGAACTTAAATACAGGCCAAGCAATAGCGAGAGTAGAACGACCAGATTATGATTTCAGTTTAGCAACAATACCATTACATGCACCTGATACAGGATATGCAAAACAGGTAGCGCAATCAGTTATTGACTACTCTCACGGCAGGTATGGCACAGAGAAAGATGATATTGAAAAGATGTTATCTGCAAATATTGCAGATATGCCAGTAGAGACTATTGAGGACACAAAAAAGCCAATCCAAGAAACGAAGCCTAAGAAACCTCATACCCCAATTAAAGAAGTTACCGAAGAAGAGATTGAGGTTACGAAGCAAAAGTTAGTTGAACAGAAAGAAGAGACGGAGCATAGACAACTTCAAAACTACATTAAGAAAGCTGTTGAGGCGAGAGGATATATTGCACGGTTAGAAGAACCACTTGAAGACAGCCAGGAGAGAGTAGATGTAAGCATTGAGGGTAATGGAAAGAAAATTGCCTGTGAGGTATGCGTGACTACAAATGTAGAATGGGAGCTGCATAACATAGAAAAGTGTCTGAAAACCGGATATGAGTTAGTAGTTGAGTGTACGAAGAATAAAAATATGCTTCGTGGTCTTAAAGAGAAAGTATCGAGCCATTTTGATGCAAAGACACAAAAAAAGATACTGATTAGTACTCCTGAAGATTTCATTGCTTATCTGGACCGACAAATAATACAAGAAGCATCAAAAGAAAAGCGAATCAAAGGATACCGGGTAAAGGTGGAGTATAACCAGGTATCTCAAGAAGAACTGAAACACAAAAAAGCTGTTATTGGCAAAACCCTCCTTGATGCGATAAAGAAGAACAAGAAGTAGCACTGTTGCCTTCCCTGTTATCTTTTCTTACCGTTTTTCTCTTAAAGTACTCATAGCAGATACCCTTTCTCAAAACGATTACAATCTATTTATTCGGGACAATACAGCAACATACTCCATCCATCGGCTAAGGTAGCCTTGTGTTGCTTGTAAAGTGTACCTGCAAACAATGCTGTTACACATTCCTATTTGCAGGCAACCAACCCGTCTGCTTGTTCCCTGCCTCGGAATGGAGCTTGTTCCGCTATATTGTTAACCCGTCTGCTTGTATAGTATATGCGCAATAGTATACAGGCAGGCACAAATAACTGAACTATGAGTACAGCAGTTAAAAAGAATCAAACTAATGGTGCAAAGACAAAGGCACCGAATGTAAAGGTGCAGCCTGCTAAGCCAGCATCTTCAAAGAAAGATCAGCCAGTATCGCTTGAAGAGCGTATTCAGAAGGCTGATGAGTTTAAGTCCTTAACAGAAAAGCGTCACCGGACTATCTCAACATTACACAGCTTACGATCTTTCAACTTCGGAAGTGATGACAGCTGTGTGTTGGTGATCAGTGATAGCCAGGGGCATAAATTCCAGACCGGTAATACCAACCTGGTCTCAATGCTCAAGAATCATTTGGAAGCATTGTTGAGTGATAAGGTATCTGCATTGGATGATGAGATAATGGAATTTAAGTTGTAATAGTAGGTTCCTTATTTTCTAACCTCCGAAGATTTTATTCGGAGGTTTTTTGTAGTAACCTTTATGGTACGTTTTTTGAATCGCATTGTGATTTTTTAAAGTAATAGCTACTAAAAGAACCTCTATATGAATATTTATTATATGCAGCTTTAGGGCAGAATAAGAAAATTGAATTGTTACTCAAGGCATTTTTTACAATCCTTTATTGCGAAGAATGTCAATATTATTATGTTCGGAATGAAATATATCAACAAGTTGATGGGAGTTTTTAAGGAACTGCAACGGTGTAGTCTTGGCAAACTCCTTAAAGTCTCTAATAAAATGCGCTTGGTCATAATAGCCTGCATCAAGGGCTAACCTCGTTAGTTTCTTGTGGTAAAACCTTTTTTTTAATAAAGGGAAAACGTAGTGAAACCTCAGTAACCTCACAAAGTGTGAGGGGCTAACACCTACAATATCAATAAATGCTTTTTGCAGATGTCTTTGAGAAACGTTGAGGTCATTGGCAAGCTCAGCACTGTTGAAGTGCCTGTAGTTAGTTACAATAATATTTATTGCTCTTTTTACCAGTACGTCTTTTGACATTGGCTGCCTGAATAAAAGTAGCTTAGTGAAGAAAAATTCTAAATGTTTTACTGCTTCACTTATAGATTTCGAGTTAAGTACTTTTTCCTGTAAGTAGCTCGCATTTTTTCCATATATATCCTCTAGAGGTGTAAGATTATTGAGTAGTAAAGTTGCAGGTGTTTTTAAGAAAAGGTGAGAAGTATAAGGGTGAAACCTTACCCCAAGTATTCTGATATGACCAAGCGGTTTCATAAAGTGCGGTTCAGTAAGTTGCCCTAATATAAAAGACCGTGAAGGGCATTCTGTTACACCTTTTTTAACTTTTTGCACCTTGTCGCCAAGGTGAAAAATAATTTCCGATTGAATCTCCGGAACAATCAGTTGGAGGTCTGTAGATGGAGTGATACTGTCTATTGTCCAAAAACATTTTATAAAATTCCTCAAATACGGAGTCGGTAAGTATTCATGATATATCATATCATATCTGTATCAAACAGCTTTATGGATTTTATCTATAACCAACAATATAGCAAGAATCTGAGTATTAGCCAGGCTATGGTCATTTCAACTGATTGCTTAAGTTACATACTAGTTGTTATTGTACGTTTTCATACAATTTCCGGTCTTATAAGCTTCATATTTTTCACTCTGAAAGACTAAGGACAAAGCAATTTCTAATCGCAATTGCCGAGGATATGCAGTATCCATTATTGTTTTACTTTTTAAAATTTATTTGAATATGGCTAAAAAAATGTACACACTGTTTATTACAATGTTATTTATAACAGGTATAAACACAGTATTTGCTCAATGCGATACAAGCAATAGGTATCAGTTCACACACAATGGTAAGGTGTATTACGTTGTAATGGAAAAACAAATACATACCAATGCTCGCGCCTGTGCACAAGTTCAGGGCGGTCACCTCGTATATATAAACGACCAGGCTGAACAGGATGCGGTATACAATGGTATATTGGCAGCAGGTGTGTCACCAACTTACGATACGGTTATTAATGGTGGTGGCATAGCGTATGTATGGATTGATGCTAATGACCAATTCACTGAAGGAGACTGGCAGTGGGGGTTTAACGGCCCTTCATTCTGGTTAGGGCAAGGTGCAGCAGGTACAGGTGGCGGTTCTGCTGTTGGTGGTGCCTATCATAACTGGGGTGGCAAATCTACAGGAGTACCCAACGAGCCTGACGACTACATGAACAATCAAGATGCAGCAGGAATAGCATTAGCCAGTTGGCCTGTAGGTTCATCAAATCCTCTGGGGATAGCTGGCGAGTGGAACGATATTGATCAGGTAGAACAATTATATTATGTAGTGGAAATTGAGAATACCAATGTTAGTAACATCAACGATAACAGCAATAACATTGAGGTTTACCCTATCCCTGCCGTTAACTTACTAAAGGTAAAACTACCTAGTAAAGATAAGAAACGTTACACGTTAGAGCTTATCAATCTTATCGGACAAACAATAGCAAGCAGTTACGCAAATACTGGTAATGCAACTATCCACTTAGACTATGTACCTGATGGTACATATATACTGCGTGTGAAATCGGAGGATGACATTTATACAAAAAAAGTAATAATAAGTAAGTAATGCAGTGTTTATGACTCATCAAATAGCTGTGTATGATTAGTTGTAATGCTTTTTGCTGAACCAACTGATACTCTTACCAATCACAAATGATAATCAACATAAAACATAAAAACAGAAAAAAAATAAAAGCTTCTGATAATCAGAGGCTTTTGTTATAATATGAACCAGATGGCACCTTTTTTTAACCGTTTTATAGGTGGGTCAAGTGTGTTGGTTGTCTGAATAGCTACATTTCTAACTCGGTTTCAATAAACTGTTTAGCACCATCTTCACCCGTTATCTCTAGCCAGATAAATGAATCTTTGTTAATACTGAGTTTATAATCAAAAAAATCACAGCAATTGCGTTCAGATTTGATAAAAACTGTCAGCATGTCCAATGTCATATCCGTTCCATTGAACTTATAGCTATAGCCATTTGACAGTTCCTTTTTCTCCAATACTAGTTCTTTAATTTTTGTCAACACCTCTTCTTTCCTCTTCTGAAGTTCGGTACTTGTCAGTTTGCAACTTAGATTATTATTGCCTGTATGTTCATTTATATTACCTACTGCTTCCTTCTTTTTACAATCTATACAATTCTGAGAGCATTGTTCTTGAGTTTCACTGTAACAGCTTTCAATGAGAAGAAGTGTAGTGATTACTATTAAAAAAGTTCTCATATCGTTTAGTTATTTTCGTAAAAGTAAACCGTAGAGTATAGTCTATGGTGTATCTTAATTATCAAAAAATAGTGTTAACAATGTTAATTGGCGAGTTATCTAAACGTACAGGGTTTTCAAGACATGCTATCCGCTTCTATGAAAAGGAAGGTGTTTTTAAGCTTAACAGAAAAGACAGGCTGGCAAATAACTACAAGAATTATCCTGAAGATGTTCTGAAAAAACTTTTGATAATTAAAAAGCTTAAACGCTTTGGCTTTACATTGAATGAGTCCACTGATTTGTTGGCTATGATTGAAGAAAATCTAGCCTCATGTAAAAGTGTATCTGAAAAAGTTGATGGAAAAATTAAAGTAATAAATATGAAGATTGCAGAATTACATGAAATAAAGTCTATGCTTTTAGAAGGTGTTGAACTTTGTTTGAATGGATGTGAGCCTGCTCCTGACAGAAATTGCACGATGTTTGTTCCTTAATAGATTCGATAAATTGGCTGGATATTCTTTTGGCACTCAAACCATAAAGAATATTTCGTATCTTACATATACTTTCCTGAGGCGTATAAACTGTATTTTTCTTCCAGTGTAGCTATGTGATTCTCTTCCCGCCCTGATATACGGAAAGTATATTCTTTCACAATTCAATACACATATTAATGGAACACACCAAGAAAATAGGGATATGGATACGTGTCTCTACTGAAGATCAGGCCAAAGGAGATTCACCTGAGCATCATGAACGCAGGGCAAAAATGTATGCTGAAAGCAAAGGCTGGGATGTTGTGAAGACATATCACCTTGAAGCACTCTCAGGTAAATCCGTCATGAACTATGACGAAACCAAACGAATGCTTAAAGACATCAAAAACGGTGATATTTCCGGTATCATCTTCTCTAAACTGGCACGACTGGCAAGAAATACCAAAGAACTCCTTGAGTTTGCAGACATATTTAAAGAATATGGTGCAGATCTTATTTCCCTCCAGGAAGCGATTGATACCAGTTCCCCTGCCGGAAGATTATTTTACACTATGATTGCAGCAATGGCTCAATGGGAACGAGAGGAAATAGCAGACCGAGTAGCTGCATCTATTCCCATACGCGCCAAAATGGGCAAAAACCTAGGAGGCTACCCACCACTAGGATACAAATGGGAAGATGGAACACTTGTTATAGACGAACAAACAGCACCAGTACGGAAACTGATCTATGAACTCTTCTTAGAACACAAGCGCAAAAAGACTGTTGCACGGATACTCAATGAGAAAGGGTATCGAAGCCAGCGAGGAAAGCCATTTACCGATACAGGTATCGGTCATGTTCTCAAAGACCCAATTTCCAAGGGACAGCGTAGACTTAATTATCGTAAACGGGCAGAAGGTAAAAAAGTATTCAAACCAATTGAAGAATGGATATTTGTCCCCTGTCCGGCAATTGTAAGTACTGAGGTTTGGGATGAATGTAACAGAATACTCGAGGAAACAAGCAAAAAACGTAAACCTAAAGGACGCAAAGCCAAGCACTTACTTGCAGGATTTGTCCAGTGTGAATGTGGCAGGAAAATGTATGTGTATCATGCAACCAAAACACCAAAATATGCGTGTCAAAAGTGCCGCAATCGTATCAGTGAAGAAGACCTCAATTACATATATCGTGAGCAGTTAAAAACATTTTTACTTACAGATACTGACTTACAAACATATGTCAAACAACTTGATGATGAGTTGGTGCACAAAAATGAACTGTTACAAGCAGCACTAGAGGAAAAAGCTAAACTAAAGAAGCGCATTGATGGGCTCGTTACCATGCGTGCAGTAGGAGAATTAAGCAAAAGCATATTTACCGAACAGTATCAGCCACTTGAAGAACAATATGTACAATTAAGTGATCAAATCCCTGAATTACAATCTGCCGTAGATATTATTACCGTCCAACACCAATCTTCAGAAGTTGTTCTGCAAGATGCTAAAGACCTCTATTCGAAATGGGATGTATTGATTTATGAGGATAAGCGGCATATTGTTGAATTGATTACTGATACCATTATAATAGGCAAAGAAGACATCCACATGAAATTATCTTACCTCCCCACCAAAACAAATAACACCCCGCCCTCCATCCCTCCAGAAAAGAGTGTAAAAAAGCAAGCCCCGTTGTGTCGGGGTGAATTAGGTAATCTAACCACAATACAGACAAATGGTGTTTGGACAAGATTGCCTAACTCCTTGCACTCGTTGGCAATGACGCGAGTGTACTATTTGAAACATTACCTGTACAATGCCAGTCCTTCTTCCAGTATATCCTTAATAGTTTCAACTGGCAGGTCAGCATTAGGGTCAACCGTAAAAGTCTTCATTCGTTTACGATCGCCCTGTACCAGTAACGGGTGCTTCATCAGGTTACCTTCCACCATCAGCAGGTAGGGTAGTTGTGTGTGTTTATCTGTCCACAGGTAGCAGAAATGTTTTTTACCATAGCAGAAACAGGGCATACCATACTTTACAGTTTCAGTAATCTTATCATCTATATCAAGTATGATCTGTCGCAAAGCTATGAAACAACTATAGTTGGGTTCTTCCCACTTGGCATATATGGCTTCTGCAGCTTTCATTTTGTGTAAGATACTCAATAGAGTGTAGCGATTGTAGTGGCATTACAGTGCTGCAAATCAGGTGATATTTATTTTTTACAAAGTAAATATTAGTATCCCGTAATAATCATTGGCATGAAAATAAATGGCAATATCAGCTTTATACTAAATTATTAACCAGTTGTTTATATAGATATATTTTATACAATTATCTTAGGTCTTTTACTTGACACTTAACTGCAAAAACTTATATTTATATAAGTAACGATACGATAACTTTAAAAAACACCCGTATGAAAACTAATTGCACTATAACAGGTAACAGGTATTATATTGTTCTTCTGTTAACCTTATTGTCATTAGGCAGCACTTCTGTTAAAGCACAAACCTTCACCTGGTTTAAAGATATTGATGGTGATGGTTGGGGCAACCCTAATGACAGTATTATTTCTACTACACAACCAACAGGTTATGTACTCAACAATTTAGATTGTAATGATGATGTTTTTCATAAGACAAGCTGGCAAACTGTAGGTAATCCTAACTTTACAAGTGCAAATACAGCAACATGTAGATACCCACGTATCAAAATAGACAATAATGATGTGGTCTATGTGGCTAGCGGAAGAATGTCGCCGACAACAGGTGGATCTACTGACCTCAGGAGCTTCACAAATAATAACTGGCCCGTAGTCGGCAATATCTTTTCCCAAACTCGCTTTGGGTCAAATAATGTAGCTCTTGATAAAAACAACACACCTTACTTATTAGGTGTAGAACAGCAGGGAACAGGAAACCCTCCACCACAAAGCCTTATGAATTGGCTCAGGGTAAAAAAATTAAATAATAATAACACCTGGATAAATGTTGGCAATGTGGTCAATGATACCTCAACAACCTGTGCAGACATTAAAATAAATGATGCAGGAATAATATATGTTGTATATGGTGATAAAAGACAGAACAATAAATTATCTGCAAAAATGTACAACGGGGCAAACTGGTCTTATGTAGGACAACCCGGGTTTTCGTTAAGGTCAACTATTTCATACCGTTACGATCATATATCAATGGACCTTGACAGCAAGGGCAGGCCTTATGTAGCATATATAGACAGTTTTAATGAAAGAAGGATAACTGTGATGATGTGCGATGAAAATAACATCTGGAAATTAGTAGGGCAGGAAGGCTTTTCATATAAGAATGCTACCTCTATAACAATAGCTATTGACAATAACGATATACCTTATGTAGGATACTTGCAAGGAGATACAAAGCTAGGGCACCGTGCAGTAGTTATGAAGTATGATGGTTCAACATGGGGTTTGGTAGGAGGTACAGTTCCTGACACAGCACGTGGAATTGGTGGCTCCGTATCACTGGCTTTAGGGCCTACAGGTACTCCTTACTGCGGCTTTGAAAGAAGCGGACTTAGCAGTAATCCAAACCCATCTGCAGCTATCATAAAGAAATACGACGGTAACACCTGGGTGATGGTAGCACAGGATTCTTTTCCACAATTATTCACTAATTATAGTGCTCTTGCTGTTAATAGCATGGATATTCCATATTTCGCGTATCAAGGTGAATATACTCTCGGCCAACATGCTATAACAGTAATGACAATAAAACCTGAAATACGTGAGCCAAACATACCTGCTCTGTTAGCAGAACCGGTAACAATGGAAATAGGTGACACCACAAAGATATCTGTTGTGGGTAGTGCACTCAACGATGCTTCGTACTGGCAATGGTATACAGATAGCTGTAATGGTACGCAGGTAATACCAATCACTTCTTCTCCGGACGGTAGCTGGATAACTATTGCACCCACCAATACTACTACTTATTATGTACGTGCTGAGGGTGATTGTATAGAAGAGCCGGGTAGTTGTGGTAAAACAACGATAGTCGTAAACCCTGTCAGCATCAACAGTATTAGTAGCACTAATGATGTATTTACTTTATACCCGAATCCTAATAAGGGATCATTCAACCTAAGCGGTAATATAGACATACATAACAAAGCTGAACTAACTGTGACAAACAGTATCGGTCAGGTTATATTTAGTACTACCATAGAAGTTAATGCAGATAACAATTTTAAACACAATCTTTCAATACCTGGTATTTCAGCGGGGGTTTATGTTGTTACAGTACAAACTGAAAGTAAAGAATACAGGAAGATATTTACAGTCACACACTAATGAAGGTGTTGGTATTTTCTTCTTTATATTTATTCCATGATCGAACCATTTTTTGATTATGTAGAACAACGTATGCCCCTTACCATTGAGGAAAAAACATACTTAGAACAAGTATTGCCCATAGCTGAATATAAGAAAGGCGAATACCTGCTCAGAGAAGGAGAGGTGTCTGATAGGTTCTTCTTCAACCTGAAAGGGTTTGTGAGGTTATACTATAATGTAGATGGGGAAGAGGTTAGCACCTTCTTTTATCCTGAGGGCATATTTATCAGTGCCTATGAAAGTTATCTGTTAAACAAACCGGCCGACCAGAATTTTCAGGCTGTTGAGGATACACAAGTAGTCGTCATCAAAAAAGATATGGCGGAAGAATTGCTGATATCCAACCCCAAGATGGTGAGGATGGCAGTATCGGCCATGGAGGATGAATTGATGAACTGCCAGAGAATAATTGCATCGCTGCTTACACAAGAGCCAGAGCAACGCTATATAAAGTTTCTTTCAGAATACGGTGATTATTTCTCAAGAGTACCGCAAAGACACATAGCTTCGTATATAGGTGTAAAGCCAGAGTCGTTAAGCAGAATAAAAAGGAGAGTGCAACAATTGCAAAATAATAACTCAGGTTAATGGTCAGCAGTTTTCATGAAGATAGTTTTATGAAAATTATCTTTTATGAAAAGAATATATTTGATCTTAACCATTCTTGGCTTTATTGCGCCTAACATTTTTGTGACTAAAGTATCTGTAGAAACAGGCAACATATTGCTGTGGACCAAACCTGCAGAGACAATAGCTGGCATGTATGCTAATGATATATCTACTGCCTTTATGATAGACCTTCTATTCATTGTTCTTGTATTTATGATTTGGAGCTATAGGGAAGCCAGAAAATATAACATCAAAAATGTAGGTATGCTGTGGGTATTGACTTTTCTGTTCGGACTGGCTGGCCCTTTTCCATTGTTCTTGTATCTACGTGAACAAAAGATGGAGCGTATTAATTAATATTTGTAACAGTGTATCGCAGCTTTACAGTCGTTACAAGTCCAACAACATCCATGTTTTACAGGCAAAGTGTCCGGTATTACCCATTGGTGCTTGTATATACCTGAAGCCGGTTTTCTCATACAGAGCAACGGCGGCTTTCATTTCTGCAAAGGTCTCCAGATAGCATTGATTGAAACCCATCATGCGAGCTTCCTTCAGGCAGGCATTCATCAATAAATGGCTGATGCCTTTGCCTCTTGCTGATTGCGTTATGAACATTCTTTGCAGTTCGCAAACCTCTTTATCACCATCATCCAGTGGTGCTATACCCGAACCTCCCAAAACTTTACCCTCCTCAAGAGCAACAAAATATGCTTTGTGAGGTACAGCAAAATGTCCGTACATATTGTCCAGATATGGGTCTACATATACCGTACCGGAGAGGTCAATATCAAAATCCTCAAGGCTGCTGCGAATGATCTGGTATAACTCCTTATTATGTTCAGGCTGTATGCGCTCTATGGTAACCAATGTTATGTTTTATTGTTATTTGATCTCGGCTTTTACCTCTTTCAGCAGTTGCTCCACTATTGATATAACGTACTTGTCCTTATAATGATACATCATTTGAGATAATACATTAAGCAGTGCTTGCTGTATCATTCGGTCTTTTTTACCATAATCCCATATAGGGTAGAAGCATTTATTGAAAAAGTCTACAAAATCATGATCTGCAACCATGACCCTTACCTTGCCATCTTGATCTTTAAGTTCCTGCTCAGGTGCGTGGCACAATCTATATACCAGCAAATTAGCCAAAGCATTGATGCTAAGTACAGCTGTAACCGGATCGTTGATACCCGGGCTTAAGGCTTTTATGGCAACCTCAGTAAGTTGTTTACAGCCTGAATATGGCAGTTTGCTGATGTCGTTTTGCGATGCAAAAATATCCAGTATGCCTTTAATATTATCCAGCTCTTCAGTTGTCAACAACTCTTTGCCATGCCATACGGCTATTGTAGACCCTTCAAGCAAGTAAGTGCCCAAGGGGTGGGGCAGTACCATCACACCATCTTTGTCTACACAAAAATTCATCAAGGCTCGTTTAGCATACCCATGAAAGTATCCACTGGTATATGCAGGTATCTTAACGCCTGTATGTGTATCTCTTGGGATAGTACGCCCCTTTTCATTTTGCTCATAAGGGTAGTACTCTTTCATAGAGCGATATGTGTTTTCGTGTATGCGGTTGATGATAGTCTCGTATTTAACAGACTGGGTGATATAGTGCAAGAAGTATATGAATAGAAATATATCTACAATAGTAAGTAAGATGAGTACATATATACTGATAGAAGGTATGTGCAATGTAGAGTCATTGTCTCTGATCGTACTCAGCAGGAAAAAAGAATAAACTATAGTACCAATATAAAAACCCAGTATCACCTGATGGAAACGATTTCCTATCATGCTATCCAGTATCCGGTTAGACATGTTCGTTGCTGCCTGATTGAGCAGTATCATTACCATTGAGAAGCTAAAAACAGCTAATGAGATAATACCTGCTGCAACAGTAGCAATGATGGTGCGTGCTGTACTGGAGTCTTTCAGAGTAAGCCAGCTGGCAGAACTTTTAAATTCGAGGCCTACAGAAGAAAAGTCGAATACATTAAGGCCAATAGATAACAGCAAAAAGCCTATAGCTATAATGGCAGGATAAAATGCAATGCTGTTGATAATAGTGAAATAGTGTTCACGCAGCCATTTCAGTAATTTCTTTACCATATATCATAAACAGGAAAACATGCCTTTCAGTTCATCTAATACAGCTCATTAGTCTGTTTTTATGAATTTCATGGCCTTGTTTCCATAGCGTAATATATATATACCCGGTTGCAGGCTTACGGTGTTGATCTTAACTGTTTGCTTATTAACTATCATCCTGCTTTTCAGATCTACTTTCTGACCCACAAGATTAGTTACGATCAACTTTCTTTCGTCTGTCACACCTGTTACATGCAATATATCTTTAACAGGGTTAGGGTAGAGTTGTAGCTGATTATTTGTTGTAACTTCTTTCACATCAAGCTTTATATTCAGTGATGTCGGGTTGCTCAATGCAGTATCAATATTAGCACAGGTAGGTATGGTCTGTACCCATACGGTAAGTATATCACCCTGCTGTATAGTTTGAGTTGTAACAGCCTGGTAGGTCTTATTAACAGCATTTGGAATATTGACACCATTCTTACGCCACTGATAGATGTTATTGAACCCTTCGTTCTGAACATTTGCAGTAAAGGTGACCTGCACATTAGTACCTACTATAAAGCCAGGGTCGGCTGCTATAGCTACTTTAGGCGGGTCAGTATGCAGTACATCCACTATAAGTGTATCAGGGTCTGACTTGCAATAATTACTATCTGTACGCAGCAAAAACATCTGCTTACCCGTTAGGTTATAACCATTAACAGTAACATCCTTCACATTATAATTTTGTCCGTTAGGGCCTTCCCAGTAATAGCGGTCTACAGCAGAGTTACTACCGCCTGTTAAGCGAAGTGTATCTCCTTTACATATCGGGTTGGTAACTGCTGCTGCAATGGGCGTATCAGGCTGGTAGGGGATAGCTCTACTAGGAATAGTGAATGTCAATGTATCTGAAACGCAACCCGAGCTAGATGTTGTAATGTATTTATAAATACCAGTATGGGTGTGCTTCAAAGCATTAGGGTAAATTAAAGTGCCTGTGTTGGTCGTGTCTATTGAATTGTCAGGAGCCAGTGTGATAGCTTCAAACCCGCCACCTGCATTTACCAGTCGTATTCTTAATGTGTCACCTGAACATATAGGAGTATCAGGTACTATTGTAGGTATAATTGGCTGATTGACCTGTATGACCACTGAGTCTGTATCTGAAGCACAACCTATTTTAGAAGTAATAACTACATAAGTTCCTTTTTGACTTATTTGAATACTATCTATAGTAGGGTTGGCTCCTGTTTCAGAATAACCGAAGGGCCCGCTCCAGTTATAATTAACCCCGACAACATTTGATGACATACTGAACCGTACAGTATCACCTTCACAAACGGTTGTAGGCGTATAAGAGGCGGTAGCATTTATAACACATTGTGCATTTGCAGCTATTGTAGCAAGACAGGCAAATACTAGTAAAAGGCTTTTTTTCAGCATCATCAACTCAGCTTATGGTTTGTAGTATTATAAGACACAATAATAAGCTAAAGCGTTTGATATTCCTTGTGTGTCTACTAGAACTTATAACTAAGTAGTATAGCTATACACGAAGTGAAGCACGGAACCCTCTTGACCCATAATATGATTCGGCACCATTATGGTAGGTAAAGACATGATCAAAACGGCGGTCGCAAAATAGAGCACCGCCCAGTGCTCTGATCTTTGCAGGTGTAGCCACCCAACTTGATGTCTTCAGGTCATAAGCACCTTTCTTTTGCAATGCTCTGTATTCTTCTTCAGTCAGGATGTCAACTCCCATATCAGCAGCCATATTTATTGCACTATTTTCCGGCTTGTGTTTCTTCCTGGATTCTAAAGCATCATGATCGTAGCATAAACTCCTGCGTCCTTTTGGGCTTTCAGGAGCACAGTCATAAAAAATATATTCACCCGTCTTATTATCGAAGCCTACTATATCAGGCGCTCCACCTGTCATTTCCATTTCATTCAGTGACCAGAGTTTGGCAGGTGATTTTTTAAGCTTCACTGCTAATTCTTCCCATTTTATAATCTTGTCGAGCATCTTGTTAGTCTTAAAACGACTTTCCAAGATCTCCAGCAATTCTTTAGTTGCTGATGCTGATAGTTTGTTTTTGCTCATGATCTTGTTGCTTATGCTCTTCGTATTTTCTGATATATACAGATGAAAGGTAACATAGTACCAAAATTACAGGTATCCAAATGAATAGTATTTTCAATTTTGAATATTGACTCATAATACCCATAAAAATAGTTGCTAAGGTGAACACCCGATATTACTTATCGGTAAATAGCTATATATCATCGGTTGGCTCATACTATTATTCGGTAAAGACATTCATACACGTTTGTTCTATAATTGTATCATATGTTACCGTAAGGCTTGAATATCGAATGTTGTAAGTTTTCACGCCACAACGTGAGTATTTACACATATGACTGGTTATAGAACACAACATGCCCGCATTAAGCGAAACAAATTCAATATCTTTGATATGTCATACACCTACCACAATGTTTTGACAAGCAGGTTCAGCGATTGACCTTTTAAGCGCAAGCAGGCAAATCCCATGCCTCGAAGTTGGTTTTCAAACTTCTAAAGCTTACAAGCATGCGCATTAAAGCATCTTTTAAGATAGAAGGTAAGCTCCGAAAAAGACACCTTCTTTACTTATTTGCAGCAATTAAGCTGCTAATGCATATAATCTAACTAAACCGTTCAAAGAACGTACATACATCGCCCGCCATCTGTGCGGGCATGTTTGTTCTATAATTTACATTATGTTAAATAAAAGAAATACACAGAAAGAAAGGATAGCCCTATGCTATCCCCCTTACTTGTTTTTGATGGTCAACAAAAAAACTTACAATGCTCTTCCTCTATGTAAGTTGATTGAGTGTACCCGGACGGTTCCATTGTATGAACAGATCTAAGTACTTTGAACAACTGGACCAAATATCTTTTCTGAGATCAGTACCTGCATTATTAGTCTGCAAAAACTCTCCTGCCAGTCTTTCTAGCTGTTGTCCTAATGTCTCTAAATGGCTGTTATAGACAGTATATGGATCTGTCTGGCGTGCACACTCTTTGAAATACTGTGCCGAATGTTCGTCTACAAGACGCTTGGCAATGACAGAAAACCTGTCGAGGCGGTTTTGGTGTCTCTTCATAAACAGGACAGTTTTAGAAGGTTAAACGGATAATTAATTGTACAGCTATATTAGTATATAACCGTATGATAGGTAAGGTCGCAATAATGAGTATGGTATTATGTCCGCCTGGTAAAAGAAATCCTATCTACACGTCATTGTCACGTTCATGTAAATATACACTATCTGTTAATATAAAAAAGCTTTATAAGTAAAATCTATTAAGATTTTTTCTAATCAGCTTACCGGCTCTCCGTACAGCTCTGCACGTACTGCTTTTACCCTTTCATCATTCCTGTAATCATCAAAAGCCATCTCCCTGTCAATCAGGCCGTTAGGTGTTAGCTCTATTATACGGTCTGCTACAGTCTGCGCCAACTCATGGTCACGTGTTGTAAACAGAATTGTACCTGTAAAATCATTCATTCCGTTGTTCAATGCGGTAATGCTTTCAAGGTCTAGGTGGTTGGTAGGCTCATCAAATAACAGCACATTTCCTTTCTGCATCATCATTCGGCTGAGCATACAACGCATTTTCTCTCCCCCGCTGAGTACTGTACATTTTTTCTGTGTCTCCTCACCAGAAAATAGCATCCGGCCAAGGAAACCACGAATGAAGGTCTCGTCTTTTTCTTCAGAGTATTGGCGTAACCAATCTACTAGGTTCAAATCTTTGCCCTCAAAATATTCATTGTTGTCGGCAGGCAGGTAGGTATTGGTAATGGTCACTCCCCACTTAAAGCTTCCATCATATTCTTTGTCCTCACCCATGAGAATCTTATAGAACGCAGTAGTTGCCAGGCTGTTCTCAGATAATACAGCTATCTTCTGTCCACGCTTTACGTCAAGGTTTACATTTTTAAAATATACCTCACCGTTCACTGTTTTGCCAAGATTGTTTAATTCCAGTATCTGGTCTCCAGCTTCCCGTACCTGATTGTTGAATAATATCGCAGGATATTTACGGTTCGATGGGCGCATATCCTCTACGTTTATTTTATCAAGTGCCTTTTTACGGCTGGTTGCCTGTTTAGATTTTGAGGCGTTTGCTGAGAAACGAGCGATAAACTCCTTCAGTTCCTTGATCTTCTCCTCTGCCTTACGGTTCTGCTCTGTTCTTTGTCTTAATAATAACTGACTTGATTCGTACCAGAACGAGTAGTTACCTGTAAATATGGATATTTTACCGAAATCAATATCAGCTACGTGAGTACAAACTACATCAAGGAAGTGACGATCGTGTGATACTACCAATACGATCTTATCATAATCTGCCAGAAAATTCTCCAACCAGCTAATGGTCTCCAGATCAAGATCGTTGGTAGGCTCATCCAGCAACAATATATCGGGATTGCCGAATAAAGCCTGTGCCAGTAACACCCTTACCTTCTCATTACCATCCAGCTCTTTCATTTGCTTGCTGTGTAATCCCTCTTTGATACCCAGATTGCTCAGCAATGTAGCCGCATCACTCTCCGCATTCCACCCGTCCATTTCAGCAAAAGTTGCCTCTAACTCCCCTGCTTTAAGTCCGTCTTCTTCTGAAAAATCCTCTTTAGCATATATGGCATCCTTTTCCTTCATCACCTGATATAATGGTGTATTCCCCATTATAACTGTTTCCAGAACCTGATTTTCATCAAACTCATAGTGGTCCTGTTTCAACACACTCATGCGCTGATCTTTAGATATTTCCACTTTACCCGTTGTAGGGTCAATATCTCCTGAAAGTATTTTCAGGAAGGTAGACTTCCCTGCCCCGTTAGCACCGATGATGCCATAGCAATTGCCCTCTGTAAACCTGATGTTCACATCTTCAAATAAAATCCTCTTGCCGAAACGCAGCGATAAGTTAGAAACTGATAACATAATAAAAATCAATAATTCAAAAAGAAAAATGCCAAATCCTAAAAATTAAGCGGTGCAAAGGTAGTTAAATCATTTGGTGTATTGGAGCTATCGTCGTTAATAACAATTATCACATTGAAAACATGTCTTTATTATAACAAATATGAATTTTCATTACATTTTTTAAGCGTTTTATTGTAGTGGTAGATTTGTGCTGTACAACGTTGAAAAATATATGTCTGTTACCCTTTCAGGTATGGCTCTTACTACTAACTTTGCTTGCAATTAACTACCATGCAAGCATCTGAAACAGCACAATATCGTATCAATCGCTTCTTTGAAGTGTATGCCGAAGCAGTAGCCAACCAAGACGCAAAGCAGATAGCCAATTGCTTTGCCCTACCCTGCACTTTTCTGGCAGATGACAGTTGTGCTGTGTATACAGATATTACTAAACTTGAGGGGCTCATCAATCAGGGAAAACGATTCTTCACCCAACATAAGATCGTTGAGGCATATGCGGATGTGCTGAACAAACGTAGCGTTTCAGACCGCATTACAAGAGTAAGCGTGAACTGGCAATACAGGGATAAAAATAGCCAGCTGGTTTACGACTGTGATTATTACTATCTCCTTAAGCTTAACGAAGAGGATAAATGGAAGATAGAGGTAGCAGTGTCTATCAATGAGAAGGAACGGATAGAGGCTCTAAATACGAAATAATTCTACATATATCACGTTATATATGATATGCTGAGTAAACGACAACTACTGGTATTCAGAAGTATCATATACTTATACCTCTTTCTTATTATACTCTTTTGGTTGACAGACACTTCAAGGGTTGGACCGGTCAATACGACTGCGATAGTAATGTTGTGTATAACATTACTTGTTTATTTTCTTGACGTAAAAATACTGGATATAACATATGGATCATTATATATACTGATATATTCTTATCTGCTGCTGGCAGTTACCAGTGATCTTTACGATTATATTTTAGAATCAGCACCTTACGAGGAACCACTAACCTATTTCGCATTCGGGTATCTTTATTTTGGTACTGCCTTGATATTTTCAGTAGCACTAACTATAATACGTGATGTCAAAAAAATAGCGATGTAGAATGACTACATCGCTTATTATAGTTGGTCAAATCACCTTACTTAAACGCATTAATACCAGTCACATCCATGCCTGTTATCAGCAGGTGGATGTCGTGTGTACCCTCATAGGTAATTACAGATTCCAGATTCATCATATGGCGCATAATGCTGAATTCACCTGTAATACCCATACCACCCAATATTTGCCTGGCTTCACGGGCAATTTTCAATGCTACCTCACAACTATTACGCTTAGCCATTGATATTTGTGCAGGCGTAGCGCGGTCTTCGTTGCGTAGTTCACCCAATCGCCATACCAATAGTTGCCCTTTAGTTATTTCAGTGATCATTTCAGCCAGTTTCTTCTGTTGTAGCTGGAAGCCGGCTATAGGTCGGTCAAACTGCTCTCTTTCTTTAGAATAGCGCAAAGCTGTATCATAACAATCCATTGCACAACCCAAGGCTCCCCACGCAATACCATAACGTGCACTTGAAAGACAGGTCAATGGCCCTTTCAAGCCTTTTATCTCAGGGAAAATGTTCTCTTTCGGCACTTTTACATTATCAAATACCAGCTCACCGGTAGCAGAAGCGCGTAGTGACCATTTGCCATGTGTGGTCGGCGTAGTAAAGCCTTCCATACCACGCTCCACTATCAATCCGCGAATATCTCCGTTCTCATCTTTGGCCCAAACAACAGCAATATCTGCAAATGGAGCATTTGATATCCACATTTTGGCACCATTGAGTACTACATGGTCACCTGCATCTTTAATATTGGTGATCATACCAGCCGGGTTAGAACCATGATCCGGCTCTGTAAGCCCAAAGCAACCCATAAATTCACCTGTCGCCAGTTTGGGTAGGAATTTCTTCTTCTGCTCCTCACTACCAAACTTATATATCGGGAACATAACCAGAGAGCCTTGTACAGATGCTGTAGACCTGATACCGGAATCTCCGCGCTCCAGTTCCTGCATCATTATCCCATAAGAGATATAATCAAGCCCTGCCCCACCATACTCTTGAGGTACAAACGGTCCGTAACAACCCAATTCTCCAAGACCTTTTATTACCTTATCAGGGAACTCAGCTTTTTGAGCATATTCTTCTATTATCGGTGAGATTTCTTTCTTCACATAGCTGCGCACAGAATCACGGATCAACTTGTGCTCATCTGTCAATAATTCATCTACCAGGTAATAATCGGGGTGTTGATATAAATCTTGTGCCATATAAGTGTTAAAATTTCTGTTAATGTGACGCGCAAAGGTAATGAAATCGCGGAAGTCACGTTACTTTTGCAGGCTGATTTCGTGTGAAAGGTTTTTGTGGTAGGGCTTATCGAGGTATAGATGAAAACCATAATGCAGCCATGTAAGCTTCTATATTTAATTACGTCTAAATAAAGCTATTACATATTGTGCTGTTTGTGGAAATGTTAGAATATTCGGTATAGTTTTTGCAGTCAATGAATAGGACTTTTTTTTGAAACAACCAAACTTTTTTTCAAAGTTGATTGTCTTATTAAATAGAGGAAAGAATTAACTAATTATACATTTTTAAATTTCAATTATTATGAGGCAGTTAAAAATTGCCACTCAGATCACCAACAGAGATTCTCAGGCGGTTGAGAAGTATCTGCAGGAGATCAGTAAAATTTCAATGATCACGCCGGAAGAAGAGACTACTCTCGCTCAACGCATACATGTTGGCGATCAGATAGCGCTTGAAAAACTGGTGAAAGCTAACCTGCGTTTCGTTGTATCTGTTGCCAAGCAATACCAGCACCAAGGACTATCGCTCAGTGACCTTATTAATGAGGGTAACCTGGGGCTGATCAAAGCGGCACAGCGCTTCGATGAAACTAAGGGTTTTAAGTTCATTTCATATGCAGTATGGTGGATCCGTCAGTCCATACTACAAGCTCTTGCAGAGCAAGGTCGTCTCGTACGTCTGCCACAAAATAAGATTGGTACTTACAACAAGGCTAATAAAGCATTTATTGCATTTGAGCAGGAAAACGAACGCGAGCCATCAACAGAAGAGCTTGCTGATATTCTTGAAATGAGTGAAACAGAAGTAAATAACATTTTTACTACTAATACAAGGCACACATCATTGGATGCTCCTGTACATGAGGCTGAAGACGTAGCGATGGGTGACCTGCTTGAAGGCAGCAATGATACAGATGATGACGTAATGCACGATTCATTGAAAAATGAGATCAAGCGTATTCTTAAGTCACTCAGTGTAAGAGAAGCAGAAATATTGGCTGCTTATTTCGGTCTGGAAGGCGATAATGGTCCTACTATCGAAGAGATAGGCCAGAAATACGATCTTACTAAAGAACGTATCCGCCAGATAAAAGAGCGAGCTATCAAACGTTTGCAGAAAGCACGTTATAGTGGTACGCTTAAGACCTATTTAGGATAATGACATAAACACATATCATTTTTGTTAAGCTGTGGTTAAACGCCACAGCTTTTTCTTTTTTACATGTATATGTTGCGATTTTTATTATTGCAAAACATGAAATATGTTAAACACAAACTACAATCAATCAGATGCTAATACGGTAAAATTATATAACCGCTCCTACTCAGAAGGTTACAGGAAATTTGACGAGGAATACATATCATCTCCGGATTATGAGCACTTTGCTCCGATCATAAAAGGAATATCAGAGCGGTTTGACAGACCAATAAAAGTATTGGAAGTAGGATGTGGTACAGGCAGGTATTTTCATTTATTGCAAAATACATACGAATTGACTGGTATTGATATATCAGAGCACATGCTGAAGTTGGCAGAAAATCCTACTCGTTCCGGTGAGGTAGATATTGCCAAGATCAATCTGATAAAAGGCAGTGTGTTCGATCATGATTTTGGTGACGAAAAGTTTGACTTTATATATTCAATAGGTGTATTGGGAGAGCATGCACCTTTCACACTTGAGCTATGTACTAAGATATATGACATGATTACTGATGGTGGTTGCTTGTACACTACAATAGTGGACATAAATGACAGGAAAAACCTAAAAAGAAAAGTCGCTGAAACTGCATACCCACTATTGCCAGCCAAGGTACAGGCAATACTTGATAAACGTTGGGTAACCAATTATATGACGAAAGGTGAGCTACACAAAATTATGGTCAATAGTCCTTTCCAGGTATTTGAAATAAATAATTACAAGCATAGTTCAAAAGGATGGTCCGGAGCACACCATGAGTGCAGAGCCTATAAATGCGAAGAAACTATGCCTTTCTTTTCCTGATAACACTCAGAATACCCAAAGACAATAAGTACGAAACAAGCCCTGCAGTTATAGCTAATACTGTACCTCCTAAGAAGAAAGACAATCCTTCCTGCTTAACCAGTTCAAGTGTGATATTATTGAAGTCTGGCAAAATAGCATCTATACCTAAAAGCTGTTTGCCTATTACAACACTCACCCCCATAATGATGAACATCATAGGTGGTATGCTGATATTTGCCGAGATAATAAAGAGTGCTTTGTTGAGCCGCAAAAGTATTGCCAATGGAATGCCTATAGCTAACTGAAACCCCCATATAGGAACAATACCCATAAATACCCCGAAGCCTATTGAAGCTGCTTTTTTATGGTTGCTCTCTCCCGGCACAGCAAAAACAGCCTGATAAATAGCTTTTCTCCCCTCCCTACTGAATAGCTTCCTGACAAAATCACGTGGTTTTACCCAGAGTACTGATATAAGTACCAATATTGTGTTAAGGATACTGATACGTGTAAAGTCTTTAAAGGGGCGAAAGTGAGAGATACGTTCTTCAGGTTTTGGGTAGTATACATCTACCGGTACACTCTTTACATCTATCCCACTCCACGATGCACGGACGATCACTTCAATTTCAAACTCATATTTTGATGTGAAGTACTTTTTGTTTGCCAGCTTACTAACCGGGTAAGAGCGATAGCCGGACTGTGTGTCTTCTAGTTTAATACCCGTATTCACCCAAAACCAGAAGTTAGAGAACTTATTACCAAAACTACTTTTATTAGGTACGTTCTCACCTGTCATATTTCTTGAGCCTATCAATAATGTATCAGGTAAGTTCTCGAGATAGGTTAAGAACTGCACCACATCTTTAGCAAAGTGCTGCCCGTCACTATCCATTGTAATGGCATGATCATAACCAAGACGCACAGCTTCTTTAAAACCATTACGTAAGGCTATGCCCTTGCCTTTGTTTACTTCGTGTGTAAGTACATTTACTTGAGGATACTGTTTTAGTACATCAGCGGTGTCATCTGTGCATCCATCATTTACTACTATTACTTGTCGGGTATGTTGAAGGATATCATCTAAGACTCTTCCCAGCGTATCTGCATTATTGTAAGTAGGCAGCAGTACACATGCTTTAAGTTGTAAGAAACGTTCTTCGTAAATGGGTGCTTCTGTCATCCTATGCGGAGCGTGATCTGGTTGCTAAGCTATTCTATTAATTTCTTTTTACACAAGGCAATTTTTTCTTCAATAGCTTCTTTTTCATTGACTGTAGCTATCTCGTATTTCAATGCTTTTTGATAATACTCTTTTGCAGCATGATACCATCCGTTATTATAGCTGTAGTCGCCTGCTATTCTATAAGAGTCATAATAGTTAGGGTTAGAGCTAACTACTTCTGCAGTGTCAACTAGTTCCCCTGCAAGTAATGCTAGTTTATTCTTACGGAAGTGCAAGTACTTCAAATATTCATCTGAATATATAAAGCTGTCAGCGGGGATCGTCTTACTTGCTTCAATAATTGAAGTATCTTTTGTAAGATGATTGATACTGAATATTTTATTCAGATCATAACAGATATATTCACCTAGTTGCCAATTGGAAGTACTGACCCACATTCTTAAGCTATCCGGTTGAAATATTATCGAGTGGTGCGCTATCAATTGGTTAAGTGCTTTCTCATTTCCATTACCAATATCCCGGTTGCCTTGTCCTTTTCTATCTCTTAATATATCAGCGGCTTTTTTTGGTGTGAGTGGGTAATTATTATTCATTAATTCACCTAAACGCTCATAACGATATACTGAGGCACTTTTTTCTTTCTGCTCTATATTCAACTCCTGATCTTCAAATTCTTTACTTTGATAATGGTTGGTACATAATATATGGTCGGTAGACGGGTCGTAAACAGCTAACTCATCCGGGGTCTTTTCTATGATGACTGCTTTCCCATCAGCGGCACTGCCTACCAAAAAACTTTCAGAGACAAACATTTCTCTGCTTTTTGCAATCTTGATTGCTTCTTCAATATTTCCGGCATATTGTAATACTTCGCGGGCAACCAAAGAGACAGGAGTTGCTGCTCCAAAAGGAATATCTGACTTTGCAGCATTAATAGTCACGGTGAGTCCCTTGTCATTCATACCTGAAACCACACCTGTAAAACCTCCCCAAGTAACAAAGGCGAATTTGTGCCCTTTATCAGGATTGTAGAATGCTATTATCTTATTCTCTGCGAACTTGTCTCCTACCCAAAAATCAAAGTTTCGTCCTATGAGCATACTACCATCCTCAGTCTTGTCACTCCAAGCCCCGAATGAGGTGCAACCTACCAACATCATATTCTGCAAGGCATGACCTATATCATGCGCTGCATGATAGTTTAATAACCTATCATAATTGTCTCCTATCCAATTGAAAGAATCAGAAGCTGATCGCGAGATACCATATATCTCTTGCTTATACTCTTCGGTTACATGCTTTGGCAGGTTTTTATTCATAAATCCGATAACGTATTTCAGAAACTTTAAATAGCTATCCGAAGGTATCATTTGTTTAATCTGGTCTGTAAATGCAACTTCCTGATCGATTATCTGTTGACGGGACAGTTTTCCGTTCTTCACGCCCCTTTCATAGGCACTTCCGGAAACATACATCTCGTATAGTCCGTACTCATTCTGCTTTATCCAGTTATCCTTAATAGTATAAAGTGAACCATCAATATGCTGAGGTGTTAATTGTCTTGACGAACTGTCAGCAATTTCAGGCGTGTTGAAGTCAGATACAGAGTACACATATACAGAAAACAGCAACAGTAACAATAATAGGGATCCTATTGTTATACCCAAAACTCTAAGCAGCTTCCGCAAAACACGCATGGTGCAAATATAAAGGGCAGATATTTATTTGACTGCAAAGATGTTTCAGATTACTTTTAACTAACAAAATATTAAAGAATGCATCTGCTATTGACGAATATTAAACAACTGTGTGCTGTTGAGAAAGGCGAAGAGCGTAAAAAATGGGTGAGGGGTTCTGAAATGAACCAGCTAAATTGTATTGAAAATGCCTGGTTGTTCATTGAAAATGGTCTAATAAAGGACTTCGGGGATATGCAAGACCGCCATACAGTGCATGCAGAAGATGTATTGGATGTAAGTGGCAAGCTAGTATTACCTGCATGGGTCGATTCGCATACACATCTCGTATTTGCATCCTCTCGCGAGCAGGAGTTTGTAGACAGGATAAAAGGTCTTAGTTATGAAGAAATAGCACGCCGAGGTGGTGGGATATTAAACTCTGCTCAGAAATTAAATGAGATTGATGAAGAGCAACTTTTTGATGAGAGCCTTGCAAGATTAGAGAAAGTTGTCAGTCAGGGAACCGGTGCTATTGAGATAAAAAGCGGTTACGGTTTGAGTGTTGATGGAGAGATGAAAATGCTCCGTGTCATTAGAAGGTTGAAAGAGAAAAACATTATCCCTATCAAAGCTTCATTCTTAGCTGCTCATGCGTATCCTGCTGATTTTAAACAAGATCATCAAGGTTACTTAAACTTAATAATCAATGAAATGCTACCTATTGTAGCTGATGAAGGATTGGCTGATTACATAGATGTTTTCTGTGAGGAAGGCTTTTTTAGTGTAGACGAAACAGAACGTGTGTTGGAAGCAGGTGCCAGATACGGGCTAAAACCAAAGATACATGCCAACCAATTACATCGTTCAGGAGGTGTTCAGCTAGGAGTAAAACATAACGCTATTAGTGTAGACCATTTAGAAAGTATGGGGCAAGAAGAGATAGATGCACTTAAAGGAAGTAGCACTATCCCAACCCTGCTGCCCGGCGCAGCCTTTTTCTTAGGTATGCAATACCAACCTGCAAGGAAACTGATAGACGCAGACTTGCCGGTTTGTCTGGCTACAGATTACAACCCGGGGTCTTGCCCGTCAGGTAATGTGCCTTTTTTAATGACGCTTGGTTGCACACAAATGAAGATGACACCGGAAGAAGTGATCAATTCAGTTACCATAAACGGGGCAGCTGCATTAGAATTAGCTGCTGAAATGGGAAGTATTGCTGTTGGTAAAAAAGCTAACCTTATCATAACTAAGCCAATGCCTTCATATTCGTACATTCCATACGATTTTGGTAATAATCCTGTTGAAAAAATGATTTTAGGTACTCATATTGTGTAATTTTTAGCAATTTCAGGTTACTTTTGCCTTCCGCATAAGATAAAATATATGGCATCAACAGGAGATATTCGTAATGGTATGATCATCAAATTGGATGGTAACCTTTACTCCGTAATAGAATTCGGACAGAACAAAACAGCACGTGCCGCTGCTAAGGTTTGGGCAAAGCTGAAAGGTGTAGACAACACCAGAAGTATAGAACACACATGGAACTCAGGTGACACCATCTTTCCTGTGCGAATCGAAAAGCGTAACTACCAGTTCCTATATAAGGATGAAATGGGTTACAACTTTATGGATCAAGAGACTTTCGAGCAGATAACGATGCAGGAAGATACTATTGACAACCCGGGGTTATACAAAGATGGACAGGAGTGCTTTATAAACGTGAACACCGAAACAGAACAGCCTATGAATGTGGAGCTTCCATCGAATATTGTGCTGGAAGTAACCTATACAGAACCCGGACTGAAAGGTGATACTGCTACCCGTACTTTGAAGCCTGCAACAGTTGAAACAGGTGCTGAAGTGAATGTACCTCTGTTTGTAGATACAGGAGAAAAAATAAGAATAGACTCTAAGACAGGTGCCTATATGGAGCGTGTTAAAGAATAAATCTCATAATAGAATTATACCCATCAAAAAAGTATTATGGAATTAAAGCAAATACAAGAACTGATAAAAGCTGTAAATAAGTCTGAGGTCAGTGAACTGAGCATAAAAGACGGTGATTTCGAGATCACTATTAAACACAGCAAAAGCAATAGTGAGCAGCAGGTAGTAACTATGCAACAAGCTCCAGCTCCACAACCTGTAGCTGCTGCGCCACAGCCGCAACCTCAAGCAGCTCCTGCTCCGGCACCCGCTGCCAGCGATGCAGGTAATGATGCAGCAAACGCTAATCTGATCACGATAAAATCTCCGATGATAGGCACGTTCTACCGTAGCCCTAAGCCGGGAGAACCTCCTTTTATAAATGTTGGAGATAGCATATCTGAGGGAGATAACATATGCATCATTGAAGCAATGAAGCTATTCAATGAGATAGAGTCGGAAGTGAGTGGTAAGATCGTTAAGGTATTGGTTGAAGATGCTTCTCCCGTTGAATACGATCAGGAACTATTCCTTGTAGAACCTGCATAGAAAAATAGCTGTTTACATTCAGCCACAAAGGCTGATATCAAATCTTAAGACTGATGTTCAAAAAGATATTAATAGCCAACAGAGGTGAGATAGCTTTACGTGTAATACGTACGTGTAGGGAAATGGGTATTGAAACGGTAGCTGTCTACTCTACTGCTGATAAAGATAGTCTGCATGTACGATTTGCAGATGAGGCTGTTTGCATAGGTAAGGCGCAGAGTGCCGATTCGTACCTGAATATTCCACGCATCATGGCAGCTGCAGAGATAACTAACTGCGATGCGATACATCCGGGTTATGGTTTTCTGGCAGAAAATGCCGATTTCTCAGAAATATGTGCTGAGTATGGCATTAAGTTCATAGGGCCTACAGCAGATATGATCCGAGCTATGGGCGATAAGATCACTGCTAAAGAAACAATGATCAAAGCCGGTGTGCCTGTAGTTCCCGGTTCTGACGGATTACTGGAATCGGCAGAACATGCTAAAAAGCTTGCAAAAGACATAGGATACCCTGTAATGTTGAAAGCTACTGCCGGTGGTGGTGGTAAGGGTATGCGTGTTGTATGGAAAGAAGAAGAGATAGAAAAAGCATATAATAATGCCCGCACTGAGGCTGCTGCATCTTTCAGCAATGATGGTGTATATATGGAGAAGTTCGTAGAAGAACCTCGACATATTGAGATTCAGATAGCCGGCGACCAGTTTGGCAATGCTTGCCACTTGAGTGAGCGTGACTGTTCCATCCAACGTCGTCATCAGAAGTTAGTAGAAGAAGCTCCATCACCTTTCATGACAGATGAGTTGAGGGAAAGAATGGGTGCCGCAGCGATACAGGCTGCAAAAGCAATTAATTATGAAAGTGTTGGTACCGTTGAGTTTTTAGTAGATAAGCACCGCGAATTCTACTTCATGGAGATGAATACCCGTATACAGGTAGAGCACTGTGTTACTGAAGAGGTGATCAACTACGATCTGATCAAAGAGCAAATAAAAATAGCCGCAGGTATCAAGATAAGTGGTAAGAACCACTTCCCTCAGATGCATGCTATTGAGTGTCGTATCAATGCAGAAGATCCTTATAATGATTTCAGGCCTAGTCCGGGACATATTAACGTACTCCACACTCCGGGCGGACATGGTGTACGTGTAGATTCGCATATATACGCCGGGTACACTATACCTCCGTTCTACGATTCTATGATCGGGAAACTGATAGCTGTAGCACAAACACGTGAAGAGGCTATAAAAACCATGGAGCGTGCATTAAGCGAGTATGTAATAGAAGGTGTGAAAACTACAATTCCTTTCCACCTGCAGCTGATGCAGAACGAGGATTTCAAATCCGGGAACTTCACGACCAAGTTTATTGAAAGTTTCAAATTGAAACCTGAAGAATAGAGAAAAGAGGCTTTCGCCTCTTTTTTTATTTGTAAACGATATGTGAAGCAGGTATCTTACATATTGGATTACTCCATTATTATATAACTTAGCCACCGATCATATTCTTACATATAGTATCCAATGAAAAAGACATTATTGATAACAGGAGGAGCTGGATTCATAGGCTCTCATGTCGTTAGATTATTTGTAAATAAATATCCTGATTACCAGATAGTAAACCTAGACGCGCTTACCTATGCAGGCAACCTGGAAAATCTGAAGGATATAGAAAATGCGCCAAACTACACCTTCGTAAAGGCAGATATTACTGATGCAGGAGCTATCACCGAACTGTTTGAGCAATATAAGTTCGATGGAGTAATACACCTTGCTGCTGAAAGTCATGTTGACCGTTCTATCACAGACCCCAATGCCTTCATCAATACAAATGTGATGGGTACAGCAAACTTACTTAACGCTGCTAAGGCTCTTTGGAACAATGAATACGAGGGCAAGTTATTCTACCATATATCAACAGATGAAGTATACGGTTCATTAGGTGAAACAGGTTTTTTCCTGGAGACAACTCCTTATGATCCACAGTCACCCTACTCTGCATCTAAAGCAGCATCAGATCATTTGGTACGTGCGTATGGTAATACTTATAACATGCCTTTCGTGGTGACCAACTGTTCTAACAACTATGGTCAAAATCAATTTCCTGAAAAACTGATACCTCTGTTCATCAATAACATCAGGAATAAGAAGCCATTACCTGTTTACGGTGATGGTAAATATACCCGTGATTGGTTGTATGTAGTTGATCATGCGAGAGCTATTGATACAGTATACCATAATGGTAAACATGGTGAGACCTACAACATTGGAGGGTTTAACGAATGGCAAAACATTGAGCTTATTAAACTGCTATGTAAGCAGATGGACGAAAAGTTGGGTAGAGATGCCGGTGAGTCTGAGCAATTAATAACCTACGTTAAAGACCGTCCCGGACATGACAGGAGATATGCCATTGATGCCAACAAACTTAAGAACGAATTAGGTTGGGAGCCATCTGTAACCTTTGAAGAAGGACTAGCTATAACAATAGACTGGTACCTTGAAAATGAGGAATGGCTGAACCATGTTACATCGGGAGATTATCAGAATTACTATTCAAAACAGTACAGTTAATACATATGAAAGGAATTATTCTTGCCGGAGGATCAGGAACAAGACTTTACCCGCTAACCATTGCTGTAAGTAAACAACTTATGCCTGTTTACGATAAGCCAATGATCTACCACCCGTTGTCAACACTATTGCTTGCCAGCATCAAGGAAATACTCATTATCACTACACCCGAAGACCAACCTGCATTTAAAAAACTGCTAGGTGATGGCAGCCAGATAGGTTGTCGTTTTGAGTATGTCGTGCAACCAAAGCCAGAAGGACTTGCACAGGCGTTTATATTGGGCGAAGACTTTATTGGTGATGATTCTGTTGCACTGGTACTGGGCGATAATATCTTCTACGGTTCGGGTATGGGGCAACTGCTTCAAAGCAAAGCAGACCCTGACGGAGCAGTAGTATTTGCCTATCATGTTCACGACCCTGAAAGGTATGGTGTAGTAGAGTTTGATGAGAACGATAAAGTGCTCAGCATTGAAGAAAAGCCTCAGAAGCCAAAGTCGAACTTTGCGGTGCCCGGTTTATATTTTTATGATAACGAAGTGGTTTCAATAGCCAAATCTATCAAGCCCTCTCACAGAGGCGAATTAGAAATAACGGACGTAAACAAAACCTACTTGGAGAAAGGCAAGCTTGAAGTTGGTGTATTGAACAGGGGTACAGCATGGCTGGATACGGGAACTTTTGATTCGCTACAGGCAGCAGGACAGTTCATAGAAGTGATAGAGAAAAGACAAGGCATGAAGATAGGTTGTATAGAAGAAATAGCTTATCGCAGAGGTTTTATTAATAAAGAGCAATTACTGGCGCAAGCAGAGAAATTTGCAAAGAGTGGCTATGGAGTGTATTTAAAGTCTGTTGCTGAAGGCAGATAATATTCTTTCTTTAAAATGCTTTTATATTTGCATCCTGTCATTTGACAGGATGTTTGTTTTTGTGTTATGTTGATCTATTTAATACCAATCATATCTGCATTTATCGGCTATTTCACCAACTGGATAGCTATTAAGATGCTTTTCCACCCCAAGGAACCTATTAATATTCTGGGCATTAGGATTCAGGGGATCTTCCCTAAACGTCAGGAACAGTTTGCAAAGAAACTGGGTGTGGTAGTAGCCAATGAGTTATTACACTTTGATGAAATAGCCGAAAGGTTGAAAGACCCTGAACAACTACAATCGCTCACCCCTACTATTGAAAAGCACCTGGATGAGTTTCTGGAAGTACGCCTGAAAGAGAAGATACCGGTAATAGCCATGTTTGTAACCGGCAAAACGCTGGATAAGATCAAAGATGGTATGATGGAAGAGATTGAGATGTTACTTCCTGAGATCATAACACAGTATAGTGACTCGCTGGGCGAGAAGATCAACATAGAACAGATGGTTACAGATAAGGTAGCAGGCTTTTCTTCAGACAAGCTGGAAGAGATACTCTTCAGCATCATGAAAAAAGAGTTTCGCTTTGTAGAGATACTCGGCGGTGTAGTAGGTTTCCTAATAGGTTTATTACAGGTAGCTATTACTTTGTTACAGTAGTGTAATCTATTTAGGCACCTCTGTTATCCACCATGTATTACCGAATGGGTCTGTAATACCGGAGCTTCTACCGTAGTCTCGATTTGATGGCGCCATGATATTGGCTGCACCTGCATCTAGAGCTTTTTGATGTGTTTCATCTACATTGTCTACGTATATAAACATATTGCTGTTCATTACAGGAAAATCATCCGTACTATTAGCAAACATGATGGTACTCTCCCCTATAAACACTTCGGCATGCATTACTGTCTCTCCATCTTCTCGCATTACTTTCATTTTCTCTGTTGCACCAAATACATTCTTGGCAAACTCGAGGAAACCTTCAGCACTTTTGATGATGAGGTATGGCATCACCCTATTATATCCTTCAGGTATGTTCATAATAATCGGTTTGTGTCTAAGTTAATCAATATGCTACGTGCAGAAAACAATTTCGTTTCAATATACATAACTACGATATGATGGTACTGTAAGCTGAATATCACGCGTCACTTCAAGTGTATTATAATTCACTTCCAGTATTCTTGGTACAGAGCCACAACCAATGAAATAACTACTATCTGTTTTATGTACTGAACCCATAAAGGCACAAAATAAGTTGTAAGGAACAGATGTAGCTTTAAAAGCACTAACCGTCTTACCCATGTGATCCAGATTGAATTCTACAATTCGGCTGTACTCTCTCGTACCGGCAACTCCATTATCAAATAGCAACAATGTCTTGCCATTATCGGTGATCGTAGCATTATGTTGTCTGTAGAACTTCTGTTGGTCAGTCAATGGAAAATCACTTTTTTTTCCTCCAAGCCTCCACATCACTGTTCCTGTATTACGGTTCAGCTTAAATATCTGATCTGTATTTCTTGCCGAAACTATCAAGTGTCCATCTGTAGGGTCAATAGATATACCGTTTACATGTAAATAATCCTGCACTTTTGAAACATCACTAAAATCATTACTCTGCACACTTGAAGTATAAAACTCAGGATAGTCCGTAGCATTCCATTCAAATATCACTTGTCCGTTCTTTACTTCCTGTATAATACAGTTAACCACCCTTACATTGGTATCAGGGTTTAAAGTTGCAGGTATATTCGACACCTGCTGTTCCTGATATGCCAAACCTATATAATGACTCCTGCCCAACAAAATGAATTCATGCAAGTCAAGCTCAGCTATGTCAGCAGATGTTCTGCCATTGTATGGTAGCAGACCCACTTTGTCTATTCTACTCAGGTTTTCATCAAGAATGATAAATTGTCCTGCAGCATATGGCACATCGGGAATTTGATAAGCAGTAGGGTCTAACTGAAAATAAGAGTAATAATAGCGCCCCTCAATCAGCCACCTCTGAAAATTCATAGCAGTATAGTTCGTAGTAACCTGATTTACAAATGCATTATCATAGTTGTATATCAGCAGCTTGCCCGGTTGGCCGTTATTTACAGATGCAGATGCTAATATTTCATGCCTTGCTTTTACTGCTGTACCTACAGTCTTGTCAGGAAATGTGCTGTAAGAACTATTTTCTTTTTTACAAGAGCTCACTATCAATAAAAACAGCACTAGTATTGTATATATGTTTCTAATCATCATGAGTTCTGGATTATATGTTTATCATTCAAATTTATGATTTACATCATCTTTTAGCTGATACTATTGTTATAGGTTTACAAAGTTTTAATTTTGCACCAAACACATAGTATAATGTCACATTATTATAGTTTAGGAAAGATACCACATAAAAGACATACACAGTTCAGAAAACCTGACGGTAATTTATACGCAGAACAACTGTTCAGTACTGAAGGTTTCTCTTCTAACTATTCTCTTTTATACCATGTACATGCTCCTACAAGGATCATCAGGACAGATGAGCCAAAAGATGTTTCACCTAAAGCATCAACTAATAATATCCTGAAGCACAGAAGCTTTGAAGGGTTTAACATTAAACCTACGGATGATTATTTAGATAGCAGGAAAATAGTACTCTTCAACAATGATGTACAACTGTCTTTGGCTGCACCTAAGAAGAGTTTTACAGATAGTTTTTATAAGAACGGGGATGCAGATGAAGTAATATTCATACATGAAGGAAGCGGTACACTCAAAACACAGTATGGTCAGATACCATTTGAATATGGAGACTACCTTGTAATACCACGGGGTTGTATTTATCAGATGGAGTTCAATGACGAGAACAATCGCTTGTTCATAACAGAATCATTCAGCCCGGTAACATTTCCGAAAAGATACCTTAGTCGCTATGGGCAATTGCTTGAGCACTCTCCGTTTTGCGAGCGTGATATACGCAAACCACAAGATCTGGAAACTATTGATAAAGAAGGTGAGTTTCTGATACAAACCAAGAAAAAAGGGCTGCTCTACCCTATATGGTATGCCAATCATCCGTTTGATGTAGTAGGTTGGGATGGATACGAATATCCATATGCTTTGAGTATACATGATTTTGAACCTATAACGGGTCGCGTGCACCAGCCACCACCTGTACACCAAACATTTGATGCACGTAATTTTGTAATATGCTCTTTTGTACCACGATTGTACGATTACCATCCTGATGCAATACCTGCTCCATACAATCACAGCAATATTGATAGCGATGAAGTGTTGTATTATGTAGATGGAGACTTTATGAGTCGTAAGCATGTTACAAGGGGAATGATAACTTTGCACCCTGCCGGCATACCACATGGCCCGCATCCGGGAGCAGTAGAGAAAAGCATAGGACAGAAAGAAACCAAAGAGCTGGCTGTAATGGTAGACACATTCTATCCACTACAAATGACCAAAGATGCAGAAGGGATAGAAGATGAAAACTACATCATGAGCTGGGCAGAATAATATTATTTAAACGAATAAAATAGAAGATATGGATACACAAACGGCAAGTCAGAAAATGTCTACTGCGCAGGATTTCCTGCCTATCAATGGCACAGACTATATAGAGTTTTACGTAGGTAATGCTAAGCAGGCTGCACATTTTTATAAGACAGCATTCGGTTTTCAGTCTTTAGCATATGCAGGCCCTGAAACAGGAGTGAAAGACAGAGCATCATATGTATTGGTACAAGACAAGATACGTCTTGTATTGACCACACCGCTTAAATCAGAGCATCCGATATCTGAACACATTAAAAAGCATGGTGATGGTGTAAAGGTATTGGCACTTTGGGTTGACGATGCTAAGAAGTCTTTTGAAGAAACTACTAAACGTGGTGCAAAAGCTTACAAAGAACCTGAAACACTGAAAGACGAACATGGTGAAGTGACTATCTCGGGTATCTATACTTACGGTGAAACTGTACACATGTTTGTTGACCGTACGAACTATAATGGCCCTTTCATGCCTGGATATGAAAAATGGGAAAGTCATTACAATCCATCGCCTGTCGGGCTAAAGTACGTTGACCACTGTGTAGGTAATGTAGGCTGGGGACGTATGAATGAGACGGTAAAGTGGTATGAAGATGTAATGGGGTTTGCTAACATCCTGACCTTTGATGATAAGCAGATAACTACAGAATACTCTGCACTGATGAGTAAAGTGATGAGTAATGGTAACGGTTATGTAAAGTTTCCTATTAATGAGCCTGCAGAGGGTAAGAAAAAATCACAGATAGAAGAATACCTTGATTTCTACGAAGGTGAAGGAGTACAGCATATTGCAGTTGCTACTGATGACATCCGCAAAACAGTAAAAGAACTTACTGAGCGTGGTATTGAGTTTCTTGACACTCCAGATACTTATTATGAAGACCTTTTAGACAGGGTTGGTGAGATAGATGAAGACGTAAAATCATTACAAGAGTTGAAAATATTAGTAGACCGTGATGAAGAAGGATATTTGCTACAGATTTTTACAAAGCCAATAGAAGACCGCCCTACTTTGTTCTTTGAGATCATACAGAGAAAAGGCGCACAAAGCTTTGGTGCAGGTAATTTCAAGGCACTGTTCGAATCGATTGAAAGGGAACAGGAGAGGCGAGGAAACCTCTAAATAGCTTGTTAATATTTGTTAACGGGGCGTTAAGCCCCGTTTTTTATGCACATATGCCAAAATAACGGTGGATATTAGGCGTAACTTTGTAGTTAGCCTTTTACAGAAGGTGACCAAATCATTATTTTCGACGACAGAGATGACAAACAAAATTTTAAAACTAATATTTCCGGTATTACTCATCGGCTTTTCAGCAACAGCACAAGATGATGTAAAAACATTCAGGAATTTCCAGTTCTCTTTTAGCAGGGTGTCTAATGCATATGCACGTTTCAACGACAGCCTACACAGGATGTTCAGCAATAAAGGACTATCATATCCTCCGCAAAACATCTATATCCGTTCTTTTAAAGCACAGAATGAGCTGGAGCTTTGGGGCAAAAATGACGGTGACGATGAGTATACCCTTATTAAAAAATACCGTATTTGCGCATTATCAGGCATATTAGGGCCAAAACGCTGGGAAGGTGACCATCAGGTGCCGGAAGGATTCTACTTTATTGAAGACTTTAATCCGCGTAGCGATTATCACTTATCAATGCTCATCAACTATCCTAACTACTCTGATAAAATACTGGCTGTAGATCAGGTAAGGCCCGGTGGAGATATTTACATACACGGAGGCTGCCAGACGGTTGGATGTCTGCCGATGACCAATAATATAATACAGGAGTTGTATATACTTTGCCTGAATGCTAAGCTGGCAGGGCAAACATATATTCCGGTACATATATTCCCTACAAGGTTTACACGCTCGGCACTGAACTTCTTAGGTCGCGAGTACGGACAGGAAGATGAAAAACAAAAATTCTGGGTGAACCTTAAATATCAATACGATTATTTTGAAAGAAATCATAAGCTGCTACCCGTGATGTATACTCCTGAAGGTGAGTATGCCTACGGTAACTAGTGGTTATCAAACTTTTTTCCGTTAATATTGTATCTCTGATACGATAAACGATCACAAAATGCGGAAGATATTTAAAAACAGCAAAGGCTCAATGTTATGGGGTTTTGCTGTTTTTTTATTGGTTGCAAGTGTTACCGTTGTATCCTGCGAGAAAGAAGTAGATATAAAGCTCGATACTGGTGAGCAAAGATTAGTAATAGAAGGAGGTATAGAGAACAACCTTCCGCCCTTTGTGCGCCTCACAAAGTCAGTTGGATATTTTGAGAAGATAGATCTTACAACATTGCAAAATTCCTCTGTACATGATGCTGAAGTCTATGTAAGTGATGGTACCAAAACAGTAAGGCTAAAAGAGTACTCTATAGATACAGGAAACAATGGGGCAAAATTTTATTACTACGGATTAGTTGATCTCGCCAACCCCATGTTGCCACCATTTGACTCACTTATTCTTGGCGAATTAGAGAAGTTCTACTCCCTAAGAGTAGTACATGATGGTAAAACCTATGAGGCTATCACCAAAATACCTACACCAACACCAATAGACTCGATACTGTCCATTGAGCCGGCAAGACCGGAAGCTCCTACAGGTTCAAGAATACTGGATGTGTATTTCAGAGACCCGGACACTCTCGGCAATTATCTCAGATACTATACTCAAAAGAACAGTGAGCCCTTCTACCCCGCCCTTAACTCAGTTTTCAATGACGAGATTATAAATGGTAAGAACTTCAATAGCGAATTCCCGTTAGGAGAACCACGTACACAGGAAATCTCATTCGACTCGCTGGGCCTCTGCTTCCCCGGAGATACAGTAGTTTTAAAATGGACTGCGATTGATAAAGGTGTATATGATTTCTGGAATACTCTTGAATATGCAATGGGTACATTAGGCAGCCCTTTTGCCACACCCATTCAGGTTACTTCTAATATAAGCAACGATGCCTTGGGCGTATGGGCCGGTTACGGAGCTATCTATGATACTGTATACATTAAATAGAGTATTATCTATACCGATATAGCCCCATAGCTGCGATTTTTTTTGCATTTTTGTAGCCTTAATTTTGAATGAATTATGGCTGAAACAGAAAAAGTAAAAGTATTGATCATAGGTTCAGGGCCTGCCGGGTATACTGCAGCTATCTATGCAGCACGTGCCAACCTTAGCCCTGTACTATATCAGGGTATACAACCGGGAGGACAATTAACCATTACAACAGATGTAGAGAATTATCCGGGATACCCTGATGGTATTATGGGCCCGCAGATGATGATAGACTTCGAGAAGCAGGCACAACGTATGGGTGCCGATGTACGCTGGGGTGTGGTAACAAAAGTAGACGTTTCACAAAAACCATATAAAGTAGAAATAGACGAAGAGAAATGGATAGAGACCGATGCTATCATCATCTCTACAGGTGCTTCTGCTAAATGGTTGAATATAGAATCTGAACAAAGACTAAACGGACATGGCGTGTCTGCTTGTGCGGTTTGCGATGGTTTCTTCTTCAAAGGACAGGAAGTAGCCATAGTAGGAGCAGGAGACACAGCTGCTGAAGAAGCATTATACCTTTCTAACCTGTGCTCTACGGTACACATGTTCGTGCGTAGAGATGAGATGCGTGCCAGTAAGATCATGCAGGAGCGTGTATTCAACACCAAGAACATTAAAGTATACTGGAATACGGAGACCAAAGAAGTACTGGGTGATAAAAAGGTAGAAGGAGTTACGGTTATCAATAATCAAACAAATGAAGAAACTACTATCCCGATAGGAGCTTTCTTTGTAGCCATTGGCCACACTCCAAACTCAGAGCTATTTAAAGGCATACTGGATATGGATGAGGCAGGTTATATCAAAACCATTCCGGGTACCAGCAAAACGAATGTAGAAGGTGTATTTGCAAGCGGTGATGTACAAGATAAGATATACCGCCAGGCGGTAACAGCAGCCGGCAGTGGTTGTATGGCAGCACTGGATGCAGAACGATATATTGGAGAGTTGGAGCATGCCAAAGCAGCTACAGAAAATGCATAAAGACTATAAATAATTATAAAATCAGCCCTGTAATTCGTTACAGGGTTTTTTATATTTATCAAGTGACAAACCTCCAGCAATACATACAAAACTTCTTTGATACAGATGAAACTGCATTGGCTACCATTGCCTCTAAGTTTGTACCTAAACAGATAAAGAAGGGAGACTATCTGCTGAAGCAGGGAAGGTATTGCAACGAGTTGTCGTTCATACAATCTGGTTTAGTAAGGATATACACTACTGTAGAGGATAAAGAAGTAACACAATGGATATCTACACCCGGATATTTTGTAACAGACCTTGCCTCATTCATCTTTAATACGCCTGCCCGTTGGAACTTACAGGCATTAACAGATGGTGAACTATATACCATAGCGAAAGAAGACTATAACGAATTAGGAAACATTGTTCCTGAATGGCATAAACTTGAAAAACTCTTCATTGCCAAATGCTTCATTATACTTGAAGAGCGAGTGAACAGTCATCTGTTCATGACGGCAGAAGAGCGTTACAACAAATTATTGGAACAACAGCCCGAACTCTTTAACCAAGTGCCACTTCAATATCTCTCCTCAATGTTGGGTATGACACCCGAAACCTTCAGCCGTATACGCAAAAAGCAACTGGACTAGATTTCTTGATATATGTCAATTCAACAAGGCTGTATTCATAAGACCTTTGTATCAACAAAAAGAGATACAAATGAAAAATGTAATTAAGCTTGAAGAAGCAGCCATGTTCGGCATATCCATTTACCTGCTCACACTTATTGATGTTAGTTTTAGCTGGTGGGTATACCCTATCCTCTTTCTTGCACCGGATGTATTTATGCTAGGTTATTTAGTAAATAACAAGATAGGTGCTGTTGTCTACAACTTCGGGCATCATAAAGCTGTGGCTGTTGCAGTTGTAATTACAGGCATGTTATTGCAAAACGACTATGTTTTATTATCAGGCATTATACTCTTCGGGCATGCTGCAATGGACAGGATATTCGGATATGGGTTAAAGCATTTTACAGGATTCAAACATACACACCTGGGTGTGATGAAGTGATGAGTAGATGTATTATATTAAGGCGTGAAAAGAAACATACTATCTTTCCTGTTTTTACTGTTGTTTGTCAGCACCTATGCACAAAGAGCACTCATAGACAGTTTCAAGACTGAATTGAATAAACCCGGTTCTAACAAAGCTGAAATATATGTTTCTATTGCAGATGAATACAGGTTCATTTCCGGAGACTCTGCTATATATTTTGCTGACTTAGCGATGAAAGAAGCAATAAAAGAAGGTAATGAATTCGTTCAGGCAAAAGTGTATGTAATACAAGGAACTATAGAAAAGAACAGAGGTGATTACCCTAAGGCTCTGGAACTTCATCTAAAAGGTCTTGAGATGGCTGAAAGAAAAGGGAAAGACGCACAGCTAACAACTGTATATAACGGCATAGGTATTATATACAAAAGGATGAAACGATGGCAGGAGGCACTGGAGTATTACACTAAAGCACATGAAAATGCGAAAACATATAACCAATCGGTACCGGCATCATACACTGCAAATAACATAGGCACCATATATCTGGAATGGCTGAATTTTGATAGCGTTTATAAGTATTATGACACAGCTAAATACTATGCAGAACTGGCCAACGACACCAAGGCTCTGGCAACTGTGCTATCGAACTATGCAGATCTGTACAGAGACCAGAAGCAGTATGACAAAGCAATGGATATGCAGAAACGATGTCTTGTTTATGATAAGCAGAATGAATACAAGTACGGCATGTTCATGTCTTATTTTCAGATAGCTGTATTGTATGGAGAACAGAGAATATATGCCCCGGCGGTAAAGTACTTTGACAGTGCTGAAAAAATAGCTTTAGATGAAGGATTTAAACGACAACTGGTAGACCTATATGGCTGGCGCAGTAATCTTGAAGAGTGGCATGATCATTATCAGGAATCCTTACAGTATTTCAGAAAATCAAAACTTTTAAGCGATACTTTACTTGATGAGTCTACAGTGAAACAAGTAACGGAAATGCAAACCAAGTATGAGACTGAAAAGAAAGAGCAGCAGATAGTTTTACAAAAGATTGAAATCAGTAAAAGAAACTATGTAATTGTCGGCATCAGTGCTTTGCTGTTATTAAGCAGCCTGTTAGGTTATTCATGGTATAATCGGTACAAACTAAAACAGCGTGATAAACTACAGAAAGAGATCATTAAACAACAAGAGCTTTCTACACAAGCTGTAATAGAAGCTGAAGAAAGGGAACGTAAACGCATAGCAGGTGACCTGCATGATGGCGTAGGACAAACCATGAGTGCCGCTAAAATGAACTTGTCTGTTATTAGTGACGATATACCTTTTAAAGATCAGAGACAACGGCTGGCTTTTGATAAGGCAATGGCATTGGTTGATGAAGGATGTAAGGAAGTACGAGCTGTATCTCATCAGATAATGCCGAACGCATTACTGAAAACAGGTCTTGGTACTGCTATTGGTGAATTCCTAAATAAGATAGACAGTAAAGTATTGAAAGTGAATTATTACTCTGAAGGGTTGGATGAACGCCTACCATCTAACGTTGAAACAGTACTGTACCGTGTAGTACAAGAGTGTGTGAACAATGTAATAAAACATGCTGAAGCAAACTCGATGGATATGACCTTATTAAAAGACGAAGAAGGTATCAGTGTAACAATAGAAGATAACGGAAAGGGCTTTGATATAGCAACTACCAAACAAAAAAATGGTATAGGTATACAAAACCTGATGACACGCATCAAATACCTGAAAGGTTACATAGAATGGGATTCTTCTCCTGGAAAAGGCACAGTAGTGACTATACAAGTACCTGCTGAGACTACTACATAACTTATTCTATTGTATATTAGTATATCTTTTAATCCTTAAATCAATATTATTATGAAAAAGTTACACCTCGCGTTGTTGGTGTTTGTTATGGCATTTTCACTTTCCTGCCAAAAAGAAGAAAACAATACTACAACACAGCAAACACAAAACACAGCAAGAACCGTTGACGGTATTACATTTACAGGACAAACTGTTTGGCTTAAATTCGGCACAAGAGAAGACCCCGGTACGGGTTGGGAGTGTATGAGCTCTTACGATTATTGCGAATATCAATACATTGCTGATGCGAACACCCATACAGTTACAGCAGGTGAAGCTACCGGAGAAATAGGATATGATGACGATGGTGTCTTGATGATAGCATTAGATGTATCGTCACTAACGACCAATGATCATAACAATTGCTATTCAAGAAATGGCGAATTCCACTGGGGAGTAGGCGACGGTCTTCGCACTCAGGGATTTACAATGAAAAATGTAGATGATCCTGATCAAACTACTGCAGGAGATATAACCGTTTTAGCCGGAGACTACCCTGTTTATGAAGATGCCAACTCAATACTAATAGTATTTGAAGAACCATAAACAATACATAACACTATTAAGAAGCCACTTGTAAATAATCAGGTGGCTTTTTTATATGATCTTAAAACAACGGCAACTGCCCGTTCTTCATACGGCGGAAGGCATGTGTGTTTAGTTGTACTTCCTCCTTGTTCAGCCCGTACTTATTGCAATAAAGGGTGAACTGTGTTTTGACCAACTCGGCAAATTTACCATCACCAACTATACGGTTGCCCCAACGGCTGTCATTAACCTTACCCTCATGGCAATCGCTAATCAGGTTCCATACTTTCTCTGCACGGTCGGGGAAGGCTTTGTGCAGCCAATCGTGAAAGATAGGGCCGATAGCACCATTCAACCGTACTACCGTATACCCTGCCCTTTTGGCTCCCGCTTCTGCGGCTGCTTTTATTACATCGTGCATATGGTTATCGTTGAGCCCGGGAATGATGGGTGCATTCATAATGCCTGTAGGTATACCTGCTTTAGATAAGCGTTCTATCACTTGCAGCCTTGACTTGTAAGAGGCGGTACGCGGCTCCAGTACTTTTCTGAGTTCTTCATCTGTAGAAGTAATAGAACTGAACACACTTACGAGGTTGTACTTGCTTAACTCCTGCAATATATCAAGGTCTCTTAACACAAGTGCATTTTTAGTGAGTACACCTACGGGATTGCGATACTCCAGGCATATCTCTAACAGCTTTCGGGTAATGCGCATTCTGCGCTCAATGGGTTGGTAACAATCGGTATTCCCGGATAGGGATATAGGTGCGGGTACCCAGTTCTTATTCTCGAAGAACTTCTTCAGTAAGGCAGGGGCATTCTTCTTTACCACTATCCTGCTCTCAAAGTCTACCCCGGCACTATAGCCCCAATACTCGTGCGAGTTGCGGGCATAACAATAGATGCAACCGTGCTCACAACCCTGATACGGATTAGCGCTGTACATCATTCCCACATCGGGACTGGTAACTTTGTTTACCAACGTGCGGCTGTCATCAAATATGTATTCCGTCTTGCGTTTTTCAAGCTCCCAGTCGTCTATACCTTCAGGGTGTTCCTGCACATACTCATTGGTGAGGAACTTATTCTTGGGGTTATATTGCGCTCCCCTGCCCTTATCGAAACGGTGATTGGCTTTTTGGTTGATCATCTCTTTATCCTGTTTGTGCTTCCTGTAATTTTTGTTGATACTTCAATCTTTCTTCTTCATCCTGAAATACATCCCAGTCTACCTCGGGTAACTCTACTACTTTCTTCTGTGTAGTACGTTTAGCCTTAGGCCCTTTAGGGTCTTCTTCTAAAAGATATTGGTTGAAGTGGTTGCCCTCGTACAGGTCTTTTACCGAACCAAAGCCGATGGCATCTCTCATCACATCGTGCTGGATGGTTTCTGCTGCACGGCGCACACTGTTCTTGCCGTACTCATCTTTTATGGCATACATGGCTTTGCGCAACCAGTCTTTGCGAATGTTGTTATCGAACAAGCTATACTGCATATACTTATCGCTGACGAAGTTGGTGATGGACACACACATGTGTTGCGTTTTGTTGTTGAAGAGCTTCCAGCCTTTATGCTCCTGCTCAAACTCCGCCATCCGTTGCTTGATGTATTGGCGTATGTCTATCGCATCCTGTGTGGGGTTGGCAAGTTTTATCTTCGTTTCCCACCGTGGTGTATCGTAATACTTTATCATGAACTGTACTTCTTTGCAAAACACCTCTTGCTTTACCATCCGTTGCTCCAAACGAGTACAAAGCGATATAAGCATGCTCTCCAATGCCTGAGGGTCTTCTCGCTGCACACGGTTCAGGGTACGCCCGGCACTCATACCACGGTAGCCATTCTTGTACATATCTACCTCGGCAAAGTTGAGCCGCTTGTGCCAGTAGTTGCCCACTACACCACCAAAAGCCTTGCGTAACAAAGCATCGCCCGCATGGCGCATTTCGTACGGATTCTTAATGCCAATAGTCAATAAACGCTTCTCGTTTGCTTTTGCGATACCCGGCAGGTCGGTGAGCTTCATTTTAGACAAATGTGCATCTATATTCTCAGGAGTGATCTCTACCAGTCCATCAGGTTTTTGTATCTCCGTAGCCAGCTTGGCAAGGAAACCATTAGGGGCAATGCCGATACTGCACTTTACGAACTCACCGCAAGATTCTCTCAAGTCTGCCTTTATCTGTTTGGCTATACTGATGAAATCATTGTACACTAAACGGTAGCTGGTGAAGTTCATTACCGCCTCATCAATACTCCGTGGCAGCACATCATCACAATAGCTTTTGAGTATGGAAATAATACGTACATGATAGTCGCGATAGCGCGGAGGCCTTGCCAGTACAGGTATTATATGAGGGCACAGCTCTCGGCACTCGGTAAGGCGCATACCTGTTTTTACACCGTATTTCTTGGCTTCTATACTAGGGGCTATCACACAGGCATTGGCAGCGGGGTGTGTGATGACCCCTATAGGCTTACCCCGTAATTCTTCATTGTCTTGCTGCTCGCAACTGGCAAAGAAGCTGTTCATATCTATATACATCACCACAGCATCTTTATTATAGCTGAGGTTGTTCTTCGCATACCGGGTAAACGATTCGGGTTTCTTGTGTTCCATCTGTTTTGAGTTTGTACAGGAAAGGTACACAATTTATACATTTGTACAAATAAAATTATATACAATTGTGCAATAAAGTATTTTTGTTGTAATATTGTGGTGATAAACCTCCCCGCCCTACGGGCACCCCTCCTGAATCAGGATGGGAGTTATATTGGGAACAGAGAGGATCAGCGCGGCAAAGCGTCCCTACTCACGTCATGGCGAGGCACGAAGCCATCTCGAGTTATACGAGTGTTCATCGTGGGGCGAGATTATGCAGGGCGTAATGATTGTATAAGGTCTTCATGAATGCTACGCATTTGCCACGTCAGTATTTAACGTTGTAAATAACTCCTTCGCAATGACGGGATGGGAGAAGAACAATAACACCCAACTCGCACAGGTCATCCCGTCTAGGCTAAGCCAAGACGGGATCTCACTAAACACAGTACTTACTACGTGATGTTGCCTCGCTTATATCCTTTGCACGATACTCACTAGCAATGACGGATAACAGAATCAAAAAAAGTAGACAATGAAAAGAAACACTTAATCTTCAGGAGGGCCTTTAATGGCTTTTTGTATAAAGAGGTTGCTCGGTATGGTTATCTGTTGCTTATCGTCGGTAGCAATAGTGATGAAGAAGATACCGATGTCAGTCACCATGCCTTCTATAAGCGAGTCTTTTTCGTGTACAGAGATGTTATCGCCGATACGCACAGGATGATAAAAGAAGATGATAACAGTAGCAGTGATGTTAGACAATACAGACCATTGTGCCACAAAGGCTACTGCCAGTACGGTCATCAGCGATGATACATACAGGAACAAGCGCGACTGGTCGACACCCCATACTATAGTGAGTATCACGATAAGCAGCAACTTAGCCAGCACAGACATTACCTTCCTGAACACGGCAATCCGTCCCGGCTCGTACTTGAACTTATCTGCAGCACGGGTCACCGCCTGGTTGAATATGCCCCTTAATATTATAAAGAGGAGTATTACGGCCACCGTTTCTATGAGCTGCATTTTATACGTCTGCAATAGTTCCATATGCTTGTCTGTAATAAACATGCAAAATACGCTAAAGTTTTGCAGAGAAGGAATGAAAGAAGAAGTAAGCCTTGGTCAGTCCGGCAGGGCCTGCGCATCTGGCGCAGATGTTCCATGTGCGGAACAAACATGGGCATCTGTGTCAAACAAGAATAACCGATTTTAAATCGGCGACAATAGTAAGTCACGGATGCCTTTCAGAACATCCGCGCCAGTGAGCATTCATTAAGACCATTAAAAATAATAGTGAACGAAATAATCTAATCACGCGAAAAACAGTGTCTGGACTAGATTGCCTAACTCTCGGACTCGCCTGCCTGCCGGCAGGCAGGTTGGCAATGACGTGTTAGTTGTGATAACGGGAGGAAATAGAAAGAGTATGCATGGCAGAGCCGAAGGGTGAAGACCATCAAGGCTACCCCTAAAATTCGAAGCTTAATTTTCGGTGTCTTTTCTTTCGTTCTTTCTTTGGACAAGCAAAGAAAGGACAGAGAAATACTTTTGAAGCAAAAAAAAGTAGTAGCAATAAGGACACTCATTACGTGAGACCCTTCCTCGATAGCTATCGGGACAAGTTCAGGGTGACAGAGCAAAAAGAACCACTATATTTGCTCCCTGATGAAAAGCTACGGCAAACGCACTACCCTACTTATACTGATAGCAAGTCTGGTATCTATACTAATATTCCTGTTTATTTACAATCAGGCAGACTTTCCCAAACATATGCTGCTATTATTCTGCATGAATCCGTTGTTAGCCGCTCTTCACTACTGGCTTAGAACTACTGTAACTGTGGGCGATAATCAACTGACCATCTCCAGAAAAACATCTAAGAAAAGCTATACTTACCACTTTGGCGAGATACAATATATAGAGATGAATAACAATAGTGATTTCGGCAGTAGGAGACATACACCTGTTATGACCATTTATATGAAAGATAATTCTGCACATGAATTCAAGCTGGTGGGCATGATCAACTTTGAAGGAAATATGCTAAGTAAAGAGCTGTCTCAGTATACAGATGTGATGCGCTAAAAAGCAGTGCGCAGACATAAGACATGTCCACGCACCGCAACCACTACAAATCTTTGGGTGATGTGTAGTATAAAATGTTATTTATTTCTGCTGATCAGTTCGTTGATGTTATCAGAGAATTTGTTGTATGCAAAATACAGTCCTACCCCTGCTACAATGGTAGATAGTGCTATTGCTACACCATTCTTCACATTTTTGTTATTCAGCTTCTTCACTACTTCTTTTTTGTCCATAGTTAGTTGTTTTATTGTTATAAAATCAAATACACTATAATAACACAAAAGCTTGATAAAATGTTGAATAATAAGTGTTTATAACCCATATAAATAAAACCCTGCCAAACCTGGAAAGGCCAGCAGGGACTTGTAAACTATAGCATACCTACCACTAACTACTAAAGCATTGTTTCAGGTTCCTGATATTCCGTCACTTCAAACTGTTTGCTTGTATTTATAGCATTGAAACCTCCTTGTACATCTACCAGATTGTGTATACCTCTCGCCTTCAGTATTGATATGAAGACCATAGAGCGGTAACCACCGGCACAGTGTACATAGTTTTGCTGCTCTTGCGGAACCTCTTGCATATTATCGTTGATATAATCCAGCGGAATGTTTTGCGCACCTACTACATGCTGTGCACCGTACTCGCTTTTGCGGCGTGCATCTATGAGGTTGGCATTATCATCCTTCAATCGCTCTTTCAACTCCTCTGCCGTAATGCTCTCTATGGTATCTACCTCTTTGCCTGCATTTTTCCATGCCTCAAAGCTACCGTCTAAATATCCCAGGCTGTTATCGTAGCCTACCCTGCTCAGGCGTATCACTACTTCTTCTACTTTATCTTTCTCTGCTACTATGAGTATGGGTTGTTTCAGGTCGGGCACCAGTGTACCTACCCACGGGGCAAAGTTGCCGTTGATACCTATATTGATAGATCTTGGTATAAAGCCTTTTGCAAACACCTGCGGATCTCGTGTATCTATTATCAGCGCGCCTGTTTCTTCTGCCGCTGCTTCAAATGCTGCCACACTCAGGGGCTGTGTACCTTTCTGTAATATATTGTCTATACTCTCGTACCCTTGTTTGTTCATCGCGACATTCTGCGGAAAGTATTGCGGCGGCGGTGTTAAGCCTGTTGTTACTTCTTTAATGAACTCATCGCGGGTCATATCAGCACGCAGGGCGTAGTTGGTTTTCTTCTGATGTCCCAACGTATCCATTGTGTCGCTGCTCATCTTCTTACCACAGGCACTACCTGCACCGTGCGCGGGATATACCATTACCTCATCGCTCAGCGGCATTATTTTATTGCGCAGCGAGTCGAACAGTAAACCTGCCAGTTGCTCCTGCGTCATGTCAGCAGCTTTCTGAGCAAGATCAGGTCGGCCAACATCTCCCAGAAATAATGTATCACCCGAGAACAGTGCCACTTCTTTACCATCTTCGTCTGTCAACAGATAGCAACTGCTCTCCATAGTGTGTCCCGGAGTGTGCAGTACTTTAAAAGTGATCTTACCTACTTTCAGCTCTTCTTCATCTTTGGCTATATAAGCATCAAACCCCGGTTTAGCCGTGGGGCCATATACTATCTGTGCGCCTGTTTTCTTAGCCAGGTCTATATGTCCTGATACAAAATCGGCATGGAAGTGCGTTTCCAAAACGTATTTGATATGAGCACCGTCTTTCTCAGCACGGTCTATATAAGGTTGTACCTCGCGCAAAGGGTCTATCACCACTGCTTCACCTTCGCTTTCTATGTAATAAGCGCCTTGTGCAAGGCATCCTGTATATATCTGTTCTATCTTCATAATGTATTGTTTTTTCTGAATATTGATAGAACAAATGTACTGAGATGGGAGCACCTGTTTAGTGACAAAAGTCACATTCAGGGCTGATATTAGTCAATATAACGAGCTATGTAACTTGGGTTACAGGGGGGTATGATGAGGATTACTACTCCAACTTAAATGTCACAGGTAGTGTAAAATATGCCTTCACAGGTTCTCCATCTTGAATACCGGGACTCCATGGAGGATATTTGCTTATAACCAACAACCCAGCTTTTGCCAGATCAATATGATGATACTCGCTTACCACTTCAATATCAGTAATACTACCATCTGTATCCACTACAAACCTTACTTTATAGCTTCCATCAATACCTCTGTCTCTTGGTTCGGGTGGGTAAATCAGGTTCTTAACAAGAAACATGAAAGGGTCATAAGATGGTTTAGGCAACTTTTCTAAAGCGTCATTATTCTTGGTAGCAATGGCGTCTTCGTAATTATAATTATCCATTTCATAGTCTACAGTATCTGTAACATTACCCGAAGTATCATAATACACTCTGAATTTAAATGTATCATTCCTGTATTCTGACAGGGTTTTTAGTTGCCCTCCTTTATAATATTCTCTCCATTGCCCTTCTTTTTTGTAATTATTGAAGAGCTGCTCACCTTCTACTAACCTTTGTGTAGTATCGTAATATTCTATCCACTTACCATTACGAAACCCTGACTCAAATGTTCCTGAACTTAACAGATTACCATCTTTAGAATACCGAACATATTCTCCATGTCTGTATAATGTACTGAAGATCGTAAACAGGTCTTTATACTCGCCAGTTTTATGTGTGCATACACTCTCCAGCATACCACTACGATAATAGTCCTCCAGCTTGTACATACTATCCCCTTCTGCATGATAAATAAACCGATAATAGGCAATGTCACCTTTAGACTTCGCGAGTGTCTTTTGCTTGTCGAGGAATATTGTATCTATCGGAACAGTAGTATTCTTTTGTGCATACCCTGCAATAGATAGGCTAAGCAGTAACAGAGTTGTGATAAGTGTTTTAATGTTCATTGTGATTATGCATTTACAGCTTAAATGTAACAGGTAGTGTGTAATAAACTTTGACAGGTTCACCATTCTGCATTCCTGGTTTCCATTTAGGTAGTTTACTAATAGTAATTAATGCTGATTTCGCAAGCAATATATCGGAATATTCGCTGACAACTTCAGGGTTTGTAATATATCCTTGTTCATCCACTACAAAGCGTACATCAACTCTTCCTTCAGATCTGTTCCTTATAGCTTCATCAGGATAAACAGTATGTTTAGACATAAATTGATAAATATTATATCGTGCTTTGGGCAACTTTTCAATATAAGCATATCGTTTGCTCAAGCTAATTTTTTCATCAGGCATTTCCTTAGCAATAATATCACCGCCTTCGAGAGTACCATCTATATTTGAAACACTATCTGTAACATTTCCACTTTTATCATAAAACATTTTATATATCAAAGTATCATTTCTATACTCTGACAGGGTTTCCAATTGTCCTGTTTTATAATATCCTCTCCATTGTCCAACTTTTTTGTAATTATTGAAGAACTGCTCTTCTTCTACTAATTTTTGTGTAGTATCATAATATTGTACCCACTTACCATTACGAAACCCTGACTCAAATGTTCCTGAGCTTAACAGATTACCATCTTTAGAATACCGAACATATTCCCCATGTCTGTATAATGTACTGAAGATCGTAAACAGGTCTTTATACTCGCCAGTTTTATGTGTGCATACACTCTCCAGCATACCACTACGATAATAGTCCTCCAGCTTGTACATACTGTCCCCTTCTGCATGATAAATAAACCGATAATAGGCAATGTCACCTTTAGACTTCGCGAGTGTCTTTTGCTTGTCAAGGAATATTGTATCTATCGGAACAGTAGTATTCTTTTGCCCATATCCTACAACAGATAGGCTAAGCAGTAACAGAGTTGTGATAAGTGTTTTGATGTTCATTGTGTAATTATATAATGATATGTAAGGCTTAATATCCGTATGTTTCTTTATACTCTTTTTTTAACCTGGCTCTTCTTCTGGCTTGTCTCTTTACTTTCCCGATCTCATACCACTTAAATCCCAGTTTAAAATTAACAGGAATTGTATAATATACTGCTACTGGTTTCCCGTTCAGGACACCAGGTTGCCAAGGTGGAAATTTCTTTACTGTCTCAACAGCTTCTATAACAAGATGTTGGTTTATACCTACGGTATCAATTGCATGAACATCTTTTAAAACACCATTAGTATCTATAATAAAACGAACAAACACTTCCCCCTCCGCACCTTCTGCAAGTGCTTCATCAGGATAATCAAGGTATATAGACAAGAAATAATACGGGTCATAATCAGGCTCGGGCATTACATCAGGCTTCGTTATCTGGGCATGCATAGACAATGAAACCACCAGTAGTAACAGAGTTATGATAAGTGTTTTAATGTTCATTGTTTGAAAATATAAGTAAGAATAGAATTAATAATTGTTAGTTTCCATATGCTCTTCCCTGCGCATGAGTTCTTTTCTAGCTCGTCTCATAATTTTCTTTTTTGATTCTTCTCGTAAGAAAAACTTCACTTTTATCAGGTGCATTCCGTTTACTTTCTCTCCATCAAGCATAGCAGGTTTCCAGGGTGGCATTTTACCGATTATCCTTTCTGCCTCTGCAACCAGGTATTTGTTACGCCCCGGTGTATCTATAGCCTTTGCATGCCAGATTACACCTTTCTTATCTACTATAAACCTAACAAATATTGTATCTGCAACTCCTTCTACCATAGCTTCAAGCGGGTATCTCATAATACGGTTTATATACAGCCCTAAATTATATTCAGGATGAGCAGGGCTATCAGCATATCTATGCAGCTCCATACCGTACATGGTCTTGGTCTCTCTCTTCTCAAAATACTCTTCAAGATCAATCTGTGCATAAACAGATACTGTAGAGCCAAGTATACATAAAGTAAGAAACAGTGCTTTCAGGTTCATTCTGTGAAAATATAGTTCTTGTATAATTTAGCTGTTACTTCACCACGCCAAACTCTTCTAGATGGTGGGTGGCAAACTCAAGTATGCCTTTTACGGTCTGTTCGTGCAGTGCTTTAAAGCGGTCATCCAGATCACCGAATTGTGGTAGCTCGTCATACAGTTTGGCAAACTCTTCTACACTGGTCTCTTTCTCCAGCACCGCTACATTCAGTACATACTCCTTCAGGGCATCATCTATGAGTTGTGCCATCTCTTCCTGGTTCATGGTAGTCAGTTGTCTCGGCATTTCGGGTAACAACCCTACGTAGTGGTTCTGGAACAGTTGTATGAATCCGCCTTGTAGTACCTGGTTCTGCACATAGTCATAACATAGTAACAGCTGTTGTGCGTCGGTAAGTTCTTCCAAAAAGTCAAAGTCTTTACGGGCATACAATTCATTGTGCAAAGGTTCTGCCAGCAGGTGATAATAAGCCTGTGCATCTCCGCTGGCTTGTACTTCCTTCAGCTTTGCCCCGTCTATCTGCGGCATAAAAAACTCCGACATCTGTAATCTTGTATTTTTGTGAGGCATGAAAGATATAAAGGATAACTTTTCCAATCAAGCTACAGAATATGCAGGTTACAGACCCGGGTACCCGCAAGCTTTGTTCGACTTCATATATCAACACTGTAAACAGTTTAATACTGCGTGGGACTGTGCTACAGGTAATGGTCAGGCAGCTATACATCTTTCAGAGAGGTTTAATAAAGTATATGCTACGGACATCAGCGATCAACAACTGGAGCAGGCAGAGAAAAGGGGTAACATCATATACAGCAATGCAAGGGCTGAAACAACAGGTTTTGAGGAGAACACCTTCGACCTGATAACGGTTGCGCATGCGCTGCACTGGTTCGACCACGATGCTTTTTTTAAAGAAGTAGAACGTGTAAGTAAACCCGGAGCTGTATTTGCTGCATGGGGCTATAACCTGATACGTAGCAATGAGGAGTTGAACAGTATCATTGATGACTTTTACTACAACATAGTTGGGCCTTATTGGGATGCTGAACGCAGGCACGTAGACAATGAGTATAAGTCTATTAATATTCCTTTTGAGGAACTACCCTGCCCCACTTTCTCCATATCCTACCAATGGACTTATGAACAGCTTATTGGCTATTTAAACAGCTGGAGCAGTGTGCAGCATTACATTAAAAAGCACGACATCAATCCAATATCATTGATCGCAAACAATCTGAGGTCTGTTTTCAATAACCCCCAAAGCCTGACAGTCACTTTTCCTCTATTTATTCGGACGGGAATCATCTCATAAAAAAACCCTCCTGAAATCAGGAGGGTTTCGTGTCTATATATTGTAATATTCAACTTAGTTAATTACGAAGCGAGTTGACTGTATGCCATTGCCGGATCTCAGGTTAAGTGTATAGATACCCTGCGGAGTACCTTGTGCTAATGATATGTTCAGTTGCATATCGGCAGATGTAACCTGAACGGTCTGCTGATATACTTTCTGTCCTATAGCATTCACCACTTCAACACTGATCTGCTCACCTATCATATTCGTTGTAGTTGCTTTCATTGTAAAGCTACCATTGTTCGGGTTAGGATATAATGCAATGATCTGTTCGTTCTCTTCAACACCGCCAATGCTTGTGGTAAGCCTCTTGCTTGATACTACGGCTTTGTCAACACAATCATAAGAGCTTTGCATGTCTACATGTATCCTGTCGTATTTACTAAGATCGTTGCCTACATATATTGAACCTGTAGCACCCTGTATGAGCTTACCGTTCTTATACCATTGATATTTAGGAGTAGGGCCTCCATTTGTAGGTAATGCAGTAAACACGAACTGGTTAGGACCTTGTTGTGATACCATTACTCCTACTTTAGCAGTTTTAGTTGTTGACACGTCAAAAACAACAGAACCACTTACTGATGGTAAAACGCATAGACCGTCACTGATGAACCTACAAGCGATCACATCACCATCTTCCAGACTGGTAGAAGTATATGTTGCAGCTGTTTGTCCTAGTATATCTTTACCATTTTTCTGCCATTGGAACGCAGGGCTGCTACCTCCATTCGTATACGCTGTTTTTATAGTTACCTCATCATCTTTACAGATAGTCGTATCGCTAGGCATGATGATAATGCTGGAGTTAGATGCAGGCACCATAGTTACAGTTGCAGGGTTACTTTCTACTTCACACGCTTCTTGCCTGTTATGCGCAATAGCCCTGTATGTGTATGACTGCATACTAGCTGTTAAGGTATTAAGTGTCATTGTAGCAGTATTCGTACCCTTATATAAAGCAGAATTAGATAGATCTGACCAACCAGAACCTTGGTTTACCTGCCACCTGAAGCTATCTGCATCAGTTGTTTGTACAGTATATATTACTTCACCATTCTGACAACCTTGTCCGTTATTAGGATGTTGCGTGAACTTTGCTGAACAGTTAGGTACTACTTCAAATACATAATCTTCACACTCTCCATATGTCACAGATCCGCAAGGATTGATGCTGCTGGAACTATATTGAGAACGTACACGCATTCTTGTATTTCCAACCTTAGCTGTTAAAGGCACAGTAAAGCTTCCTGTTTTGGTTTGTCCGGGGCTTAATGATTGTGTTGCAACAAGCTCACCACCATCAGTAAAATCACCATCACCATTAAAGTCAACCCATATCCTTACACCTTGCGGATAGCTTGAACCTATCCTTACAGAATAGTTAACAGTTGTACCCTGCACTCCTGCATGTTTTAAGTTACTGTAATACCTGTAACTGGTAGAAGAATTACCACAACCGGTATTATTGTTAGTAATATTTGTATTTCCTCCTGATGTACTAAAGCTTTGTATGTACATATTAAAACTACTACACTGGGCATATAGTGAGTTTGTAGAACAATATTGGGCATCAGTATTAGGCACAATGCATAGCATTAAAGCAGCCAATATGCATGACGACTTTAACAGAAAATGTAGCTCTTTCTTCATAATCTTAACTTTTAGTTATTTACCTGATTGTTTACGAATATGTATTAATATATACTAATCAATATATAAAAAAAGAGCCAAGTATGGAAGCGAAAAAACGCTCCAGAAGCTAATCTGAAGCGTTTTTAATTATATTTTAATCTTATATTATTTTTTCAGATGTAAGTCCATTTGAGGGAAAGGAATGCCGATATCGTGCTTGTCGAACTCTTTCTTCACAGTTTCTGTTATCGCTCTCATTGAGCTCCAATAGTCTTCACTTTTAACCCATGCACGAAAGGCTAAATTCACAGAACTGTCGGCCAGTTCGCTTACAAAGATCATTATTCCTTTGTCATGTAGAATAGGTTCATGAGCATCAGCTATATTCTGAAGTACTTCTTTTGCTTTATCTATATCATCATCATACCCTATACCAAACGTCATTAGCATCTGGCGTTCATCAAAAGCTGAGAAGTTTTCAATTGCCCCGGACAAAATAGTACCGTTCGGAACAATCACAAGATGGTTATCTAATGTCACTAGTAACGTGTTAAATATCTGTATCTCTTTTACAGTGCCTGATTCACCGTTTACTTCTATAAAATCTCCGACCTTATAATATTTGAACAGTAATATCACTATACCGGCAGCCATATGGCTCAGATTGCCCTGCAATGCCAAACCAATAGCGAAAGCTAGTGCACTGAGTATTGCAACGAATGAAGTGACTTGTATACCAAACATCGACGCAGCACTTAATAACACAAGTGCTTTTAACCCAACGCTGATAATAGATGTAAGAAAAGGTATTAATGAAGCATCTACATCTCTTTTCGCTAATACCTTCTTGAACTTTCTTGATAAAAAGGAGGATAGCCAGAAACCTATGATTAGTGTAAGAAGCGCACCTAAAACATTTGGAGCATACTTTATTACCATTAACTTGATCTCTTCTAAATATTCCATGTATTGTATTCTTTATTGATTTCCGTTAATATATAAAATGCTAAGTAGTTCTGCACTATAACGATATATGTTAACCAAATGTTCAAATAAAGTACAGAATATCTACCTGTCCTGCTGAATAGCTATCATATATATCTTAATAACTAACATCACCAATAATGTAACAATGAGAATAAGCATAGGCACCATAGTATACCCACCGGGGAAGTTGGTAGCTTCGCTCATATAATCAGCTACCAAGCCGGCAAGAGTGAGAATGAATAATATTATGGCTGTAATACGAAGATATTTTAATGCCTTGATCATACAGTATATGAAAGTACAAAAAAATAACCTGAGGTTACCTTACGGTAAAGCTGTTGATAAATGGTATGATATCTGCCTGGCTCATTGGTTCATCAAAAGCCTCGGTAGTAGCATCCTCTGATATAGTATATCCATCGACCACTGTAATACCCCTCAAACCCTGTATGGTCTCGTGCAGCGTATTCTTTTCACCCTTATACAGGTCTTTGGCCGTTGTATTATCTATACCACTTATCTCTTGTGTCACCCATGGCTTTATGGCAACACCGCGAGCTATTCTCATCATTCGTATTTTAGCTGCATGCCTGCCGCAAGTAGTGTGCATGCGATGTGCCAGTTCTATTGCACGGGCATCACTTACATAATTTCCTGCCTGCGCTTTAAAGTGCCTGATGCACATATCTTCTAATAGCTGTGCTACCTCTAAAAATGAAGTGAAATCATTCATCACATCAGGGAACGGGCCATTACCCTCACCACGCCCTGCTGTAAAGTCATATTCATTGGCTTCATCAGGGATGCGTCCTTTACTTTCAACGATCTCTCTGAGAACTTTTATGTGTCCTGCTTTATGTTTATGAATCATCTGTATGGCCACACGGTCATTGCTGTTGGTTATCAGCCCTTGCTCCTGCAACCCTTTAGCATAAAATGCCTCCTGAATATATGCCTGCCACAGCCAAACCAAAGTAGCATCTACAACACGGTCATCATCAGTAACAGCATGCGCAGTTTTAGACATTCCTATTGGAATTAAACTAATAGCAGCAGCCTTAAATATTTTTGTAAACAGCTTTCTCCTGTCAGCAACAGCATGCTCATTGCCATCAATACCTGATAATATGTTTTGCAGTTTGTATATCATAATTATATACCCTCCGTATTTAAACCGTTAGGTGCATATTTTTTAGACATAGCCGATACTTCTCCCGGTGTTAAACTTTTATCCAACCCATTAGTATCTACAGCAGATGCGTCTGCAAAACTGTTAGGATAAAGTAGCTCCCTGATATAGGCTGCATGCCTTGCTTCAACCGATATTAGTTTATTGATAACACCCATCGTTATCACCGTATCAACCAGATTGATCATACCATTGTATGCAGCTACAGAAAGGTCTTCTATTTCCATTGCTGTGGTAAGTACGGATGTTCTGTCAGTAAAATCGACCTCTGTAAAAAACGTTTTTACAACTTTCTGTTCTGTTACTTCTTCGGGCTCTACTATGGTCAGGTTAAAATACTCCCTATGTAGCAGTTCATGTTGGTAAATATCGGTGATCATAGCACGCTCTGTTGCGGTCATACCTACATATGGGTTTTCCAGCACGAGTTTATAAAATTGTATACTCAGGTCTTCTATTGCCCAGATAAAGTTGCCTCTGCCGGCATCACCATCGCCTAACACAAGTCTGTCATCAGGCTCAATGATATCTTCCCTTTCTTTCCTGCAACTACTGCCTGTTACAGCCATAGCTGATAATAACCCGGCATACTGTAAAAACCGTTTTCTTGTAACTCCTTCTGTATGCTTATTATGCTTTGCCATATACGTAATAGTCTTAAAGATACACAATAGATGAAATGTATTACATTCATATTAGGTGAAAGAATTATTAGCTGAAATAAAAAGCTGTTCCATTTGTGCTGAACACTTACCACATGGCACACGTCCTGTGCTACAGGCAAGTAATAATGCACAGCTTGTTATAATTGGTCAGGCTCCCGGAAGAAAAGTGCATGAAAGTGGTATACCATGGGATGATGCCAGTGGCAGACAATTACGTAACTGGCTCGGAGTTGATACCAAGACGTTTTACGATCCTGAACAAATAGCATTGATACCTATGGGTTTCTGCTACCCCGGTAAAGGGAGTTCCGGAGATCTGCCACCGCGTCCGGAATGTGCTCCTCAATGGCACACATCTGTACTAAAGCATATGAAAAATGTGAAGCTGACATTACTTATAGGACAATATGCACAGCGGTATTATTTGGGCAATAAAATAAAAGACAACCTGACAGAAACAGTAAGAGCATATAATGAATATTTGCCTGAATACCTGCCGCTACCACACCCATCACCACGCAACAGGTTCTGGCTGAGTAAGAACCCATGGTTTGAGGAGGATGTATTACCTGTTTTAAGAGATGTAGTATCTAAGAATATCATATAGTTCATCAACTATCTGTAAGGTATACCGTTATACTAATGACTATTTTATACAAATAATATACTATGAGCATTCAACTGAATCCACTGCAGCAAAAATGGAATGAAGAAAACCCTTATGATTTCTCTGATCTGAAAGCACTATTTCTGAATTGTACTTTGAAGAAATCACCAGAACAGTCACATACCGAAGGATTGATCAAACAGTCGCAGGCAATACTTGAAGCTAATGGTGTACAAACAGAGGTCATAAGGCCTGTAGACCATAACATAGCATTTGGCGTATACCCTGATATGACAGAGCATGGTTGGAAAAAAGATGAGTGGCCTGCTATTCAAGAGAAGGTAATGAATGCGGATATACTGATATTAGGTACCCCTATTTGGTTGGGAGAAAAGTCATCTGTTGCAACTATGGTAGTTGAACGGTTATATGGCTACTCCGGCAAGCTTAATATCAACGGACAGTATGCATACTACGGACGCGTAGGCGGATGTATCATTACAGGTAATGAAGACGGCATCAAGCATTGTGCAATGAACATACTATACTCGCTACAACACCTCGGTTATGTGATTCCTCCTCAGGCAGATGCAGGTTGGATAGGCGAAGCAGGACCCGGACCATCATATTTGGATAAAGGTTCTACAGGACCAGGCAATGATTTTACTAATCGCAATACTACCTTCCTCACCTGGAATATGATGCATATGGCAAGAATGCTTAAAGACAATAAGGGCATACCGGCCTATGGTAATCAACGCAATGTATGGGATGAATCCGACACCGAAAACCCTAACCCTGAATATAGGTAGATGAAAACAACACAACTTACATTTAAGAATAATGAAGGCGAATTACTTTCTGCACGTTTAGAAATGCCTGATAATGATGATGCACATTATTTTGCCATTTTCGCTCATTGTTTTACCTGCAATAAGAATTTCCTGGCTGTCCATAATATCTGCAATGCCCTTACTCAAAGAAATGCAGGCGTATTACGATTTGATTTTACAGGACTTGGTGAAAGTGAAGGTGATTTTTCTGAAACAGAATTCTCTTCAAACATAAACGATCTGATATGTGCTGCAGGTTTTCTAAGAGATAATTTTCATGCCGCATCATTACTTATAGGTCACTCATTAGGTGGTGCAGCAGTGTTATGTGCAGGAATGCAATTGGACGAAGTAGATGCCATAGCTACTATAGGAGCTCCGGCAGATCCGCAACATGTAAGCCATTTACTACAGGACGGCATTAATGAGATCTATGAAAAAGGCTACGCAGAAGTAAACATCGGCGGAAGAAACTTTACTATCAAAAGAGAGTTCCTTGACGACCTGGCAGAACAGAACTTTAAAGACAAAATGTCCACATTACGCAGAGCTATACTTATCATGCACTCTCCTCAGGACACCATTGTCTCAATTGACAACGCAGCTAAATTGTATGATTTAGCTCATCATCCAAAAAGCTTCATTTCGTTAGACGGTGCAGACCACCTTTTAACAAACAAAGAAGACTCCTTATATGCAGGTGAGGTTATATCTGCATGGGCAAAAAGGTATTTAGATTAAGACCCTTTCAGTATCAATTCATCAAGCGTACCCTGTGCCAGCGGGTGATAATTTTTGCGTGCTTCTTTGTAAATACTCCTTGCCGTTTCAACTTGTCCTGTTTCTATCATTTCACTATACAATGGAGTAAGGAACTTGCGCCTCCCAACGTTTATCAGGAACTCCTTCATCTCGCCATATGCAGGCTTATATTTTGTTGCTACTGCCATTATGTACCAAAGATCTGCTATCTCACTATTATTACTGTGAGTAAAATCAAACTCTTTATCTAACGCTTCCATTTTGTTATCATCAAGTGGCTTAGGCATCTTACGTAAGAAGTGTAACCACTCATGCGTCGTCCATCCGTTTGTTACAAGATTAGCCGGAGCTGTACCATTCAGGAAGGCTTCTCTCTGTGCATTTACTTTCTCGAAACGCTCCATGTCAGCACGCGGTGCATTATCAGGAATACCGGGGCCATATACCCAGGCATCTATATTTATTTCTTCAGCCAGGGGCTTGTTATCTCCTATCAGGTTTTCTTTAAGGTATGTTATAAACTCTTCAGTAGTTATCGTCTGGAAAGCATGCTCATTAAAATACTTGTTCAGGAAGGCATCCATTTTAGTACGACCTACTTTATTTTCTATCAACTTAAGGAACAATGCACCTTTTTCATAAGCAATATCTGTTAGCCCTTCGTCCGGATCACGACCAACAAGGTCTAGTTTTAAATGAGAATCCTCCATATTGTTCTCCTCCTTCATTTCTGCTACTGTGTGCTCCAGGTCTTGATAGCCCAACTCCCATAACATATCAGCATAACTTTTGTCGGTCATTTTCTCTGTTAACCTACGCTCAAAGTATACAGTAAAACCTTCATTCAACCAGAAGTCGCTCCATGTAGCATTGGTAACAAGATTACCACTCCAGCTATGTGCCAGCTCATGTGCTATCAGGTTTACTAATGACTTATCACCTGATATAATGGTTGGTGTTGCAAAAGTAAGCCTTGGGTTTTCCATACCACCAAGCGGAAAGCCTGAAGGCAGCACAAGTATATCATAACGTCCCCAGCGATAGTCTCCGTAGAGCTCTTCAGCAAGGCCTACCATCTCCCCTACTTCCTCAAATTCTTTATGCGCTTTTTCTAACAACGCTGGGTCAGCATATACACCTGTACGTTCATCAATAGCTTTGAATTCAACATCACCAACAGCTAGTGCCATCAGGTAGGCCGGTACAGGCATTTCCATATTAAAGTGATAGATACCACTATCGTTCTTTTGTTGCGGGTTTGTTGCACTCATTAAGGCAATTAAATCTTTAGGCACTGCTACTCTGGCATCATATGTATAACGTATGCCCGGCCCGTCAGGAGCTGGTATCCATGAGCGTGCATATATCGCTTCCGATTGTGTATACAGAAAAGGATGTTTTTTACTTAATGTCTGTTGAGGTTCCATCCATTGTAATGCAGTAGCACCTTCACCTGTTTTATAGTAAATAGTCACTTTATCTGAACCCTCTTTTACCGGAATACTCAATGCGGTACCAAGATGTTCATTAAACTCACCTAACTCATATTTTACAATCTCTCCATTTACTTTCACACTATCTATTGTAAGATCATATGTATCCAGCTTCAGTACATCAACTTTGTTTTCATTAGCAAATGTCCATGTAGCACTACCGGCTATCTGTTTTTGCTCAAAACTTACATTCACATCAAGAGATAGGTGCTTGAACTTCACCTCAGAAGCATTAGATTGAGTATGAGCATCTATTACTTTTTCTTCTGGTTGTTCTTCATTAGGTTGCTCACCACAAGCAAAAAACACTATAGAACAGAGGCTAATAGCTACAAGTCTTTTCATCATCTTTATCTTATTTGTTGTAAGTATAATTAATCTTCGTTTGTTTTCAGACTACTCCATGTTGTGTTCTGCAAACTATTGTAAAATGTATACAACAATGCGGAAGACAATGCGAGGTATATCAATTTTATTATAAAGAAAAATCCGGTAAGCCATGATATATCAATAAAATCGTAACCGATACGCTCCAGAAATCTTTGTAAGCTGGATGCACCATTGAATATATAGTGCAAGCCTGCCATAACTATTATCAGTAAAAAAACACCTAAAACCCTGAATACTGTTTTCACGCCTCTTTCTTTCATTTGTTCTTTCATTGAAAAAGGCAAACTCCTATAGCTTTTGTAAGACACAGCCACAGTGAACAATGTTGTATTTACCGTAGCAAGAATAACATCTATTATCGTATGGTAACCCCATGTAGAAATAGTGAACAAGCTAACTATAACCATAAATGGCAAATAGTATTTCACCCACAATGCTTTAAATGCACCAACTATGACCTGCCCCGGTTTATTGATCGGTGCTGAATAATATACCCACGAGGCTTTATAGCTTTCAGACATAGTAACATAACCCAAACCCTGCATGAGTACGAATGTGGTCATATATAACAGTATCAAATAATCATCTGTTTCCGGTAACCTCCTCCAAACTTCTCCAAACGACCTGCCATTCTGGAAACCACTAAAACCACCCATCAGTATATATATGAAATACACCGGCACATAGGCTATTGTAGGCAGCACCCGCATTCTGAATGTTTTACTTCTCCCCGTCTGTATCCATGTCATAATGAAACCTGCTTTACCTATATCGCTCTTATTAAGCATATTTGCCCAGCGGTGCATTCTTTCATCACGCTTCACTTTTTTAGTTTCCTTTTTCTTTTCAGTACCCACATCATCAGAAGACACCAAGCTTTTCACAAAACTTGGAGCAAGGTACTTTACAGTTAACCAAAGGCTTAATACAGGAAAAATTATTGCAAGTGAGCTCAACCATTTTGTACCTGCCAGTACTTCAACATTAGGTTCTACCCATGTCCACGCAGCAGCTAACCAATATGTAGGTACATACTTCGCCCAGCTATATACTTGTATGTCTACCTGCTCCAGTGCCTCAAAATTCAGAATTCTTGAAGAGAGCATATAGGTAGCAAAAAATACTATTGAGAAAATTATCTGCACATAGTTCATCACATCCTGAAACTTACCGGGTTTTGACAAGCGTAATATCAGCATGTAAAAACCACATACTAGAAATAAGGTAATGAACAGAAGTAAAATGATAGGAAAAGGGAACCATAACACCCCTACCCAACCTTTGAAAATACCGAACAATATCCATGCAGGAATAGACATAGGAAGAGCCACCCTGAACAAATAAATGGCGATATATAACAATCGTGATAAAGTAATGGTACGATCGTTAATAGGTCTTGGAAATAGCACCTGTTTATCCTTAGTGTCAACCAGTACATTTACAAAATCCGTAATAAGCATGAACGTAAAAAAGAAAAGAAAAACAGAATAGAACAGTGCCAGTCCTATAACCGGATTTGCCTTAACCATTACAATAGGAAAGACATATATCATACCCATAAAAAAAGACAAGAGCATAGTCAAAGCACCAGTATACTTTGTTTTTCTCTTCTTTTTCTTTTTCCTCTTTCTTTCAATACCCTTATTGGCACCAAACGACAATGGTTTCCTGTCATCCATTTTCAGTTTAGCACCCAGTATAGCTTTTAGTTGTTCGGTGTCTGCTCCCAGTCTTCTCCAGAGTGCTGCGGGAAGCATCACCATTGCCAGAAGCAGTTTATTCATTTATATCCTTATTTTCTTCTTGTGTTTTAAATAGTGAGGCAAAGCTGCCTGCCTTTTCAGCAATATCACCAGCAGATGTGAGTTTTGAGAATATCTTTTCCAGAGAATCATTTGATTCATTTCTCAATTCTTCTATTGTACCATCAGCAACAATAGAGCCATTGTTAATGAGCACTATTCTATCAGAGACTCTTTCCACAACATCCATCATGTGCGAACAATAGAAAATGGTTCTGCCTTCTGCCTTTAATACCTGCAAGAGTTCTTTCACCATTATCACAGCGTTAGCATCAAGACCTGATAAGGGTTCATCCATTATTACAATAGACGGGTTGTGCATTAATCCAGAGGTTATTAGCACTTTTTGCCGCATACCTTTAGAGAAACCATCCATACGTTGATCTATGCTATCCAATATCCCGAATGAGTCAAGCATCCTTGTTGCTTTAGACTCTATTTCTTCATCAGAAAGATGATACAACTTACCTACAAAATGCAGGTATTCACGAGCTGTCAACAGGTCATATAACTCTGTCAGTTCCGGTATATAACCTATTTTCTTTTTGGTCTCTAGAAGGTTGTCCCTTAAGCTAAGGCCGTCAACAAACACATCTCCATCATAGTCCTGAATGATACCTGCCAGTATTTTTACAGTGGTAGATTTACCGGCGCCATTAGGCCCGATATAGCCTATTATCTGCCCTGCAGCTACTTCGAGGTTTACATTGTCGATGGCCTTCTTATCGCCATAGTGTTTCGATAGGTTATTTATTCTTATTACTGATCCCATGTTCTTGAAAAATAAAAATCCTCTGCACCAAAGGTAACAGAGGATAATGAAATTTATATACCCCTTATAAAGGGTTATTATTGTTTCAACAATTTAAACGCGTGGTTCCATTGATTATTAAGCATTCCCGGTATACACCATAGAATACAAAGAGGCTCTATAACTCTAGCTGCTGTTGCCATACCCATGTCTTCAGTTTCCCACCCAAATTTATCCAGGACATCTTTCACATCAGCCTTAGCACCATCGTTATTACCACAAATGAACATAGTCGGCTTTGAATCAAAATCAGGATCAACCATATAAGCATTCCCTACACTATTAAAGGCTTTTACAAAGTTCAGACCAGAGAATCGCTCTTGCAATAACTCCATCAGCGATTCGTTTAATGTTGTAAAGAACTGTATCACACCATTCTGAGGAGGTTTATCCGCTATGGGGTTGGTCACGTCTATAATTGTCTTGCCAATCATATGTTCCGGTCCGGCAACCTCTATAGCTTTTATTGCTGCTTTACCTGATACAGACAATACGATCATGTCACCAAATTGTGCTGTCTCTTCAAAAGAACCAACAGTGGCATCACCTTTAGCAGAACTCAGCCAATCGTTTAGCTTGTTTTTATCTCTTGAACCAAGCATTACGCTATAACCATACTTCAAAAAACCGTCACCTAAAGTCTTTGCAACCTGACCTGAACCTAATATCCCTACTTTTTTCATATATAACTATATATTAAAAGGTTTTAATCTTTGGTTTCAACTTCTAATTTAAGAAATATCAAATAATTAATGTTATTAATTATATTCGTTTCATAATCAACAATATCAGATATCAACATTATGAGGAAAACATAAATTTTCAAAATAGCCAACTATTGTCTTACTCATGGTGTCTACTTATGTAGAGATAACTAAAATTAGGTTAAACCATTACAACACACATCATTAAAATAATAATATAGCATATATGAAACGTTTATTACTTCTGTTATGTACACTTTTCACCCTTAGTAGCTTATACAGCACTGAAGCCAGAGCATCACATGCGGCAGGTGGTGAGATCATATACGTACACATCAGTGATTCAACTTATCAGTTCTTCTATAAGTTTTATCGTGATTGTACAGGTGTATCGGAGCCCGGTACTGTACAGCTTTGTATCTATAACAACTGTACCAACCAGACCTTTACCCGTACGATGCAGAAGTGGACAGGTACTTTGCCTCCAGATAACAGGTCTAACGGATCTCCTGTATCAGCAGGTTGTTCGCAGTATCCCAACAGGTGTATCAACAGTTCATCATCACTGCCGGGTTACCGAGAGTGGTGGTATACCTGGATCGAGACCCTGCCTTTGAAGTGTAATTCATGGCGTTTCTCTACTGTAATTGTTGCCCGTAACGGAAGCCAGAACATTACCGGTGCTAACCTTTATGTTGAAACTACGTTCAACAGTACTGTGTCCTGGGTCAATTCATCTCCATTCTATGCGATCAAACCGATCCCGTATGTATGTTTGAACCAGCCTTATACTTACAACAACGGTGCCCGTGATTCTGATGGTGATTCATTATATACTCAGTTGATGAGGCCACTTACTGCAGGTAACTGTTCCGGTCCTTCAACTCAGGTGGGTTTGAGGACGTTATCACCAGCCATTAACTTTACTAATAATCCATTCCAGACCAATAATACATTTGCGTTGAACCCGCTTACAGGCCAGATGAGTTTTCAGGCGGGCCAACAGGGTGCGCATGCACTGACCATCCGTACCGATGAATATCGTAACAACCAGCAGATAGGTTCTATCATGCGTGATGTGCAGGTACAGGTAATTCCTTGTTCTACACAGGCACCGGCACTGGATACCCCACAGATAGACACTTCCAAACTCGGATTACTGAATGGTATCTTCCGCGGATGTGTGGGACAACCAATGGATTTCTGTTTTGACATTGTGGCTACAGATACGGATGCTATCATACTGGCAGCTGATAACCTTGGCCAGCCGGGCATCTCTATCAATGGAGCCAGTACTTCATATACTAATCAGGGAACAGACTCATTGAGGTTCTGTTTTTCATGGACACCAACAGCAGCAGATGCGGGTAAGACCCAGAGCTTCCAGTTGACGATCCGTGACTCCACCTGTAAGCCTCCGGGTATCCTGTTAACATATGTACGTGATATCACATTATACGTATGGCCTAAAACAGAAGCATCACCTGATACGAGTATCTGTCAGGGAGAACCGATATTCCTCGGCGTGAACGGCGGAGGCCAATATGAGTGGGAAGTGCTGAGTGGTAATGACCCTAACATGCCGGCAACAGGTGCAGGCCCTACGGGGGTACCAACAGTAACCACAACTTATCAGGTAACTTCAACAGTGAACAGCTACTGTGCTAATTCGAATAAAGACACGGTAGTGATCACCGTAGAGCAAGGCCCTGATATGGGAGGCCAGAATGATACTACCGGATGCCCGGGCAATCCATTCTTCCTTGACCTTAAGATCAACAGACAGACAGGAGCAACATATGACATTAAGTGGACGCCTGCTACAGGCCTGAGCAGTGATACGGTGGAAAGGCCACAGGTACTGCTGAACAACGACCGTACTTACTATGTAGAAGTAGGTTCAGATGTTAACAGGTGTAAATCACTGGATACTACAGTGGTAACGATACTGGATGGCTTCAGTGTAGAGAATCCTGATACGGCCATCTGTATCGGCGAGGGTATCAGGACCAGGGCCAACGGTGACGGAGCATATACCTACCAGTGGACCTCCTCTGATATCACGGCAGCCTTTGCTAACCCTGCAGCATTACAAACATCAGTAACACCGGGCGATACCGGTACCTACGAAGTGATACTGAGAGGAAGCTACACAGGTTGTCCTGACAGTGTTGCGAAGTTCATGGTGACCATAGAGCCTGTGCCTACCGTAGCGGTAAATAACGATGCGAGCCTATGTTTCGGAGATACGATGAAGCTGAACGGAGTGGTACAGCCTAACAGTTATACCCTTTATACCTACGGCTGGGCCCCTGGTGCTTCACTGGATTATCCTGATCGTTTAGACCCGATCTTTACGGCCAATCAGGAAGGGACGACTACACTGACGCTGACAGCTACAACCGCACAGGCTGGTTGTTCTGCGAGCGAGTCAATGAACATTGAGGTATTCCCTGCTGATTATCTGGAACTACCCGGAGATACGGCTATCTGTCCGGGAGATTCTATCGTGATCGCTATGAATGCGAACGGTGCCCCTAGCTTCTACTGGTCTCCTGATTTCAATATCAGCAGTGTGAGTGCGGAGCAACCGAAAGTATATCCTGTAACCGACCAGTTGTTCACCGTATACGGAAAGGACAGCACGGGTTGTCTGGATACCAATCAGATATTCATCACGGTACGCCCGAGGGCGATAGTAGACCTACCTGATACAGTGACGCTGTATCCCGGAGAGAGCTACCGCATGGATCCGGGAGGCAACTGTCTGTACTATAGCTGGTTCCCTCCACTGGGCCTTAGCCGTGCAGATATAGCCAATCCATTGGTGAACCCCGGAGTGAACACAAGATATGTGATACAGGCACGTACAGAGGGCGGTTGTAGTGTAACAGACAGTGTTGATGTGTTGGTGAACACGGACAGCTATATAGATATGCCCAATGCGTTCTCACCACATATGCGTAGCAACAACACATTGAAGCTGATCAGGAGAGGAGATGTACAGGTTAAAGACTACAGCATCTTCAACCGCTGGGGTACGAAAGTATTCCAGACCACAGACCCGGACATGGGTTGGGATGGAACCTTCAACGGAGAGCTACAACCTACAGGTGTATACATATACACTATAGAAGCTGTAACTCCGGCCGGAAGAACGATCAAAAAACAAGGTAACGTAACTCTGATACAATAAAATTTTATATTATTTTAACGGCAAAATAAGACCTAAATAAATTCATAAAATGGTACGAATAGTCTCAAAATTAGCTGGAATCCTTTCAATAGCATTACTGCTGTGTGTTTCAGCAGGCTTGAAGAAGGCAAAAGCATCTCATATCGCTGCCTGCGACTTGTATCTGACATATATTGGCGGTGGTCAAGATGGATGTAGCAGCACAACAGAATACAAATATATTGTAACATTAGATGTATATATTGCCTGTGAGCAAGGAAGTGCAGGCCCTCCGGGATTTGCATCTATCCGCTATGAGTCTGTGAATGCAGGGGTTTTGAACCAAAACTTAAGCCTATCACAACTTGATCGTGATACGGTTAATGATCTTTGTGCTGCATTCAAACCATTAAATTCATGTGCAATCAGACAGAATCAACAATACACTGCATATATACGTAACCGTTTTACTGATACGCTTATCCTGCCATCTGCTCAAACTGACTGGAGATTCTGGTATACTACAGGTGCGAGAAATAGTGGTATTGATAATATTTCAACCACAAATGGTGGTACATCACCTACAGGTAGTGTGTATATTGAAGCTGGTTTGAACAACCTGACCAAGTATAATAACAGTACCCCTAGGTTTACTACACCACCGTTACCATATATATGTGTGAATCAGCCAACAAACTATACGAATACTCCTATCGACCCTAACAATGATTCAATGGTTTCTCAAAACCAGGCACCATTACAAGGGGCTAACAACCCATATTTTTATAGAACTGATGGTGGTAGAACATATAGTGCGGCAGACCCTGTAGCTTCTGATCCGAGTAATCCATTCAGCTTTAACCCTACTACAGCGGTAGCTTCGTTTACACCTACCAATGCGGTAAAAATGGTATTGGCTTTCCGTTGTGATGAGTATGAGCGTGGTACAGGTGTTCCTTTGGGCTATATTATGCGTGATATTCAGATATCAGTATTCCCATGTGCAGCCCCTCCTCCATCACTACCTGAAATACCGCTTAGTGTTACTGGTGGAGAGATTGTAAATAATACGATTCTTACTTGTCCGGGCAGTAATGTTAACTTCTCTATTAATTCAACATCTCCTAACGCTAATAGTCAGGTGTATATGGAGGCTGTTAATATAGCTGATTTCGCTACAGGTGGTGGTGCTTTTAATGTAACAGGTACAGGTACGAATAATGCTACCGGTACTTTCACATGGACACCTACCCAACTTGGTGATAAATCATTAGAGATACTAACTAAAGATTCTACATGTAGCGGGCAAGGCTTTTCAATCGTACTGAAAAGACGTGTTGTGATGTACATAAAAGTAGTGGATGGCCTGGATGCCGGTGACGATATACCTTATTGTGAACTGAGTCCCGGACCTGCACAACTATTCGTAAAGAGTCCTAAAGAGGTGGATGTTGTCTGGAGAAGTGCAGATGGGAGTCCTACAGGCTTAACTGATAATAATATTGTTAACCCTGTTTATCAGAATCCAGATCGAAATAAGACGTTTATAGTATCCTCTCCTCAATTAAAAGGTAGCTGTAAGGCTTCTGATACAGTTTCTGTACACATTGATACAAGTAACAAGGTGACTATTACACCTAAAAATCCAAGGCAACCCGAAGAAGCACTAGTTATGTGTAACCCCGGCTACTTGCAACTAGAGGCGCTTATCGATGGTAGACCACCAAAAAATAATGTACCGTGTGGTGTGAGTAACCCTACCCTATGCTCTGATGCTGATACAGGTAAAGTATTCGGATCAGCAGTATTTGGTAACGTAGAACATGATGTACTGGAAGGAGGTAATGCGCCTGTATTCTACAACACACTCAGAACAGCAAAATATCAGTACCTGATCAAAAAAGAAGAGTTGGATGATGCTGACATATTCTCTTCAACTATACGTAGCATCATGATTGAAACTCAGGGTACCAGTAATGCTGCCTATGAATACAGTAACTTCAGAATATCAATTAAGTGTACCGACAAAAACGAACTTCTTGACACTGATGGTTTTGAGAACTTTGGTTTGACGGAAGTATACTATGCCTCTACTGTAACGTTAGAAGACGGCATACATAACTTCCCGTTCAATACTCCATATAATTATGATACTACTAGAAACTTGATCGTTCAGATATGCTATAGCGGTAATGCTACTGTTGAAACCGGATGTGGAGTAAGTAGTAGCCCTCCTCTTGCTAAGTATGTATTTACCACATACAAATCAGCATTATCACTTGGAGGTACCGACGCTTCAGTTCAAAGTGTTTGTGGAATTGATAAAAACTCCAACATCAGAGCGATATCAGCTAGGCCTGCATTCACATTCACTTTTTGTGAAGCAGATCCCCTACCGTTTGATATAGTATGGACACAAGGCCCACACTTATCTGATAGTACTATTGCAAATCCTCTTGGATATGTACCGGGCAGCACTAGATACATAGTACAAACAATCGGCCGTAGCACCTGTATCATGCGTGATACACTTGATATATATGTCCCTGAACATGACTTCAGTATTTCTCCTGAAGACACTGCTATATGTTTCGGTGAAGAGACACCTATTCAAGGTCTGGGTAATGGATGGCGCTACTGGTGGTATGAGTATGATAATGGTCAATTCATAAAAGATGGTGAAGGTGTAAGTTGCTTTGAGTGTCCTACTCCTACTATCAAACCTTCTAAAACTACTGACTACAGGATAGTGGTTTCTGACAGCGTGTTCTGTTATGATACTCTGAATGCAAGGATAGAGGTACTACCACTACCTGATGTACGTATCCTTACTGAAGACACAACAGTGAAGTATGGTAAACCATTCCAGATACTGGCTTCAGGTGCAAGACTGTACAACTGGACACCGGTATCGTCTCTGAACAATCCGAACATCTCTTATCCTATCGCACAACCTACTGAAGATACACGCTATGTACTTGGTGGTATCTCAGCTAACGGTTGTCGTGCATTCGATACACTATATGTGACTATTGACGACAGAGATAACCTGTTTGTTCCAAGTGCATTCAGCCCGAATGGTGATGGCAAGAACGATATGTTCAAGATAACTAACCTTACTTTCCAGAAAGTAATGGAGTTCAGGGTATTCAACCGTTGGGGTCAGGAGATATTCAGTACTACTGACAACAGCAGAGGTTGGGACGGTACCTGGAAAGGAGTAGACCAGAACATAGGTACATACAGCTACCTGATAAGGGTGGGTTTCCCTGATGGACTCGTAGAAACATATCGAGGTGAAGTGACCCTCATAAGGTAATTAAGAAGAAAGAATAATAAATACATTAAAGCCTGGTCTTAACTCAAAAAGACCAGGCTTTTTTTATTGTAGATACCCAAACCAATTCAATACTTTAATACGTCTGATATTGTATAGTTTTTATATCTTTAAAACGTACAATCTAAACTAGGTACACTAATAAGTCTGATTATGAAAAAGCTCTTTCGCAGATTGGCATACATTGCATTATTTGCAATTGTGTTGTCACCATTAAACCCTGTAAAAGCATGTCACCTGGCAGCAGCAGATATTAATGTCACATATGTAGGCCCCGGCATAGATGGTTGTACAGGAACACCTGTATACGAATATGAAGTAGAACTAACAGTATACTTTGCTTGTCAGACATGTCAGGGTACCGGCCCGCAGAACACAACTGTATCTTATGGCTCAGCAAGTGCACAAGCTGAAGGCTTGCCTAATCCTACAGGAAGTATACCTATGTCAGATGTAAGAGCATTGGCTGATACAGTACACCAGTTATGTGCTCAGTTTGAAGATAGTAATAGCTGTAAAACCAATTTGGCAACCGCGAGCAGATTTCCCGCTTTTAAAGTCAGAAGGTATAGAGGAAATGTTACACTTCCTTACGCAAGAACAGATTGGAGGTTTTGGTACTCTTTGAGTGCTCGTAGTGTAAGTAATATCACTCCTGCAGGCTGCGGTGCTTTGTACGTTGAAGCAGGGTTAGATAATGCTACAAAATACAATAACAGTACTCCTAAATTTCAAAGTAACCCTCTACCCTATATTTGCGTAAACCAGCCTACAACATATCTTAATGACCCTTATGATGTGAACGGAGACTCGGTGAATGTAGAGATACAAAGACCATATACAAACCAAACTAACCAATGTAATTATACAGCACCTTCTACAGCAGCAAACCCGATTGAGTCAACAAGCGGTTATACTCTAAATAAAGCAACTGGTAGCCTTGAATTTACTCCGGGAAATGCAGGCCTCTTCGTTCTGGCTTTTAGAGCAGAAGATTATTTGCCGGGTACAAACACTAGGTTGAGTTATGTATATCGTGATGTACAAGTTTCCGTATTACCATGTACTGAGCCGCCGCCAGCTATTGATACACTATCAGAGCAGTTTACCTCAATTACAAATGGAGCTGTTATAAAAACAAAAAATAAAGGCGATGCTATTTTTGTTTGCCCCGGTAGTAATCTATCTCTGGATCTAAACTCAAAAGCAATAGATCCGACACATAATGTTTATATGTCTGCTACCTCAACAATACCTGCAGGCAGCTATTCTTTTACCACAGCAAATCAGGGATCTTCAAACGTTACAGGTACATTTCAATGGACACCAACTACAAATGACATAGGTGAATATCGTTTGACAGTATTATCTAAAGATTCTACTTGCCTTGCCACCCAGCCAATTGTATTAATAAGCCGCAGAGTTTTCATAATTAAGGTACTGGAAGGTATAGATGCAGGGCCGGATATACCGGTTTGTGAGCTTAACCCGCAAGAAGTAAAACTATATGTTAAAGGTGCGGACGATCTTGATTTAAAATGGACACTCAACGGTGGCCCTGCTACAGGACTGAGTAATGATACTATTCACAATCCTACAGCATTGGTTTCAGAGAAAACTACTTATACTGTAACTGCTCCTCAATTGCAGGGTACATGTAAAAAACAAGATGATGTTATTCTTTACTTAGATACAAGCAATAAGGTCACGGTGACTCCGAGAAACCCAAGACAACCTGAAGAAGCACTAGTAATGTGTAATCCGGGTTACCTACAGTTAGAAGCGATTACTTCAGGCCGTCCTCCTAAGAATAATGTTCCTTGTGGTACCGGCAGCCCTACATTATGTTCTACTCAGGATACGAATACAGTCTACGGATCCTTCGTTTTTGGAGAAAAGACATATGACACAACAGGTGATATGACACCGATAATGTTCAACACTCTTAAGACCAATAAATTCCAATACCTGATACGTAAAGACGAGATGGATGATGCGAAAATATTTTCAGCAACTATAAGAGGTCTTGGTTTTGAAACAATAGGTACAACTACACCTACATATCAGTATACTAACTTCAGAATAGCAATAAAATGTACTGAAAAAACAGAACTGAAGAAAGATGACGGCTTTGAAGATGTAGGCATGACTGAAGTATATTATTCACCAGCGGTTACCTTCGAAGATGGACAGCACTTCTACCCTTTCACTGTTCCTTACAATTGGGATACTTCTAAAAATATTATTGTACAAATATGCTATAGTGATAATCCTGTAGTAGATACAGGTTGCGGTGTAACATCTGCACCTCCAATAGTTAAGTTTGCGCCTACTACCTACACTTCGGGGCTTACAGTAAAAGCACAGGATGTAGTTGAGCAAAATGTTTGTGGTATTACTAAATCGAACAGAATAGAAGAAAGATTAGCACGTCCTACTTTTACATTCACATATTGTGAGGCAAGTCCGCTAAACTTTGAAGTGGTATGGAAAGAAGGCCCTCATATTTCTGACTCAAATATTTTCCAACCGTTAGCATATGTGCCGGGCAGTACCAGATACGTTGTTCAAACACTTGGCCGCAGTGGTTGCTTGATGAGAGACACACTTGAAGTATATGTCCCTGATCACGACTTTAGTATTTCTCCTGAAGATACTGCTATATGTTTCGGTGAAGAGACACCTATTCAAGGTCTTGGTAATGGGTGGCGCTACTGGTGGTATGAGTATGATAATGGTCAATACATAAAAGATGGTGAAGGTGTAAGTTGCTTTGAGTGTCCTACTCCTACTATCAAACCTTCTAAAACTACTGACTACAGGATAGTGGTTTCTGACAGCGTGTTCTGTTATGATACTCTGAATGCAAGGATAGAGATACTACCACTACCTGATGTACGTATCCTTACTGAAGATACAACAGTGAAGTATGGTAAACCATTCCAGATACTGGCTTCAGGTGCAAGACTGTACAACTGGACACCGGTATCATCTCTGAACAATCCGAACATCTCTTATCCTATCGCACAGCCTACTGAAGATACACGCTATGTACTTGGTGGTATCTCAGCTAACGGTTGTCGTGCATTCGATACGTTATATGTGACTATAGATGACAGAGATAACCTGTTTGTTCCAAGTGCATTCAGCCCGAATGGTGATGGCAAGAACGATATGTTCAAGATAACGAACCTGACCTTCCAGAAAGTAATGGAGTTCAGGGTATTCAACCGCTGGGGTCAGGAGATATTCAGTACTACTGACAACAGCAGAGGTTGGGACGGTACATGGAAAGGAGTAGACCAGAACATAGGTACATACAGCTACCTGATAAGGGTTGGCTATCCTGATGGACTGGTAGAGACATACCGTGGTGATGTATCATTGATCAGATAATAAAGACTATATAATAAAAAAGCCCCTCGTAACCGAGGGGCTTTTTTATTGAGTGTAACTAGAATTTATTTAGAATAGATTTAGGCACACCACCTTTGTGTAACAAGAAAGCTGTTGTTTTATACCTTACATATGGCTTAGTAACATAAATGTATCCTTCATAGTCATTTTTTTCACCCCATGAATTTTTTACTATGTAATACTCTTTACCATTCTGATCTTCAGCAATACCAACAATGTGCATACCGTGATCATCTGTAGTTGTGTAATTATCAAAAGCTTCCTGGCGCATTTCTTCCGTAATTCTTCTCTCCTTTTTAGGTCCGTTAAAAAGGTCTTTACGTGTAGAATCTTCCATATCTTCCCAGTCTTGTTCAGGAACAAATGCAACACCATTTTTCCAGCTAAAGTATTTCTCACTAACATCAGTAGCCCAAGCAACTGTATATCCGTTTTTGAGCGCATTATCAATAATGTTTGTCACGTCTTCCAACTTCACATTGTGCACTTTATCCAGACTCCAGTTATCAGGCACCATTAACATTGTCTGCTCATAATATGGTTGGTAACTAAAAGAAGAGAACTCTATATAATCTTCAGGATTGATGCCAACAATATCTCTTGCAAAAGTTTTAGGCGTATACAGCTTACCATTGTATGTAAATGTTTCAGGCACAGGCCCCAGGTATGCATCTAGTACACCTTCAAATGCTTTCTTCCAATTCGGCGTTAACTTTCTATTCGGGTTTTTGACTACAGCATCTAACATACCTTTTAAGATAGCCTGCATTTCACCAAATTGGTTTTTATCAGTTCCGTAATTAAGGCCTGAATAAACACTTTGCGGTAGAGCACCATACTTAGCATACATATTCAATACGTCGTGGCAAGCACCACCATCACCATATGACATGTTGCCGTGCATTCTCACATAATTATCTGCTTTTTCAATGTATACGCATCTAGCTGTATAAATTTCAGCAATATCTACAGGTTGTCTACCCATACGTTTCATCTCGCTTTCCAGAAAGGAGTTGGTAGAGTAACTCCAGCAAGTACCAGACCTGCCCTGATTCTTTACGCTTGTTCTCTCAAGGTCTATTGTGTGTTTAAACTCAAATTTCTTTTTTGCACTATCACTTTCATTTCCATCTAGTTTCTTTATCAGGTCGTCCTGCGCAAAGGCTATAAAAGGGAATGTAAATGCAAAAAACAATACAGCTTTTTTCATATGTATATTTTTAAAAGTCTGCTAATATAAAGAAACTGCTGTATAGAGAACAAAAAAGCTTGTATCAATCATACAAGCTTCAAATCAATAATGTGTTTTTGTGAAAAAATCACCTATTATGTAACCCATACAATACATCATCATAATCTTTGTTTTTTTTGAACTCAGATTTTGCAAAAGGACACAGAGGTATGATCTTATAGTGCTTTTCTCGTGCGTATTTAACAGCTTCAGCGACCAATAGCTTACCTAAACCTTTAGCTTCATAACCATCATACACTTCAGTATGTTCAATAATAAATTTGTCATTACCAGCATAAACATATTCTAGGATAGCAGCTTTTACCCCATCTATTTTAATGTAGAATCGAGCTTTTTTGTTGTCACCTTCTCTTTCTACTATCATGACTATATTTAATAAACTGTTGATTGTTTCTAAAAGTTAACATAAAAAAGAATAATATTAAACCAAAGTTTTTTAATATTTACGTAATAATTATATAATTATGAAGAAACTAATACTTGCAATTACACTCATATCGTTTGCTACGGTATCCTGCAAAAAAGAAAAGACCAACATTGTTGGGAATCTTCACACTAATACACAACCACAACAGCCAGAAGATAAAAATGAGGATAAGAGTTACTATGTGAATGGCCTTACTGATGTTTCAATCGGCAATCTTGATAAAGCTGTAATACCTATAAATGTTGTATATAACCAAGGGTATGAGCAAAAAAGAATTACTTTTTCATTATCCGGCTTACCTGAAAACTGTAGCGCAACATTAGAGCCGAACAGCGGTATTCCCGGTTTCGACATGACGCTCAATATAGAGTCGAGGCTAACAACACCAGGCATATATACCTTGACATTAACAGGCTCTTCAGGTGATGGTCTTTATCGTAAATATGAGTTCTACCTGAACATACAGAATACTTTGAATTGTGCTAAGTTCTTATCAGAAAATATACAAGGCACTTTCGCTACAATGATGGAAGGTTCTTCAAGTACTATTCATAACAATACATTCTTAAAGGGCACAACCAGTCAGTCAAATACCACATTAGCTCTTGTTAACTTGTTTCTTGAAGATAGCAATAGTACTACCAGCGGTAGTTATGTGAGTGTACCCGGCACTGAGATAAACATAACTGCAAACTGCTCAAATCATACTCTAATAATACCCCAACAAAGAGTACAAGGTCGGCTCGTAGGCACTACAACATCTTATAAAGATTATGAGATAAGTGGTACAGGTGCTATTGATGTTGATAATGAACAATTAAATATCACATACACAGTAATTGATTATGCAAGTAATAGCTATACTTACACTATGCATGCAGATATAAAATTCGAATAACAAAAGAGAGGCTCAAAAGTAAAAGGCGTTGGTTTTCAACGCCTTTTTTAGTGCATTCTATCACCTCTGGGTGACAAGTCATTTAATACGATTGCCTCCTTTTCCAGCCAGACATTCCAACAATCCCTTACTTGTTCTTTTGGGTAATATTTTTCTGCGAGATCAATAAATAGTCTATAATGTCCAGCTTCAGATATCATAAACTTGTGGTAGAATTTTCTAAGAGCATCATCCTCCAAACCTTCACTCAGAACCCTGAATCTCTCACAACTTCTTGCTTCAATTAAAGCACATAGTATTAGTCTGTGCAGTAGCCGTTCTTCACTATGTATACCCTTAGGCATATGTTCCAGTAAAAGATTTACGTACTCGTCTTTACGTTGCTTACCTAGTTCGTATCCTCTTTTCTTCATTTCTGCCCAAACCATCCTGAAGTGTCCCCACTCCTCTGTAACAATCGGAGCAAGGGCATCTACAAGGTCTTGCTTGTCAGGATATCCTTGTATAAGACTTACACATTGTGTTGCAGCTTTCTGTTCACAAAAAGCATGGTCAGTAAGTATTTCTTCTAATGATACAGATGCAAGATCAGCCCATCTGGGGTCTGTAGGCAGCTTAAGGCCAAGAATATTATTGTCTACTGTACTCATCTGTTAGTAGAAATGATTAGCCTCATCGGCTTGCCTATTGCAGCATATTTTGTACTGTCTGTAGACTCGAGTTTAATATCTTCAAAAATTACAGTGTCCCCTTTTTTCGTACGTGTAAGCAGGGCATTCTGTTGATAATCTTTAAGCTTGCTGTCAAAACAATACTCCGGATAATAATCTGTATACAACATCAGGTTACCAACAGAGTCTTCGTATATATTACGCTCACAGAACGTAAGCATGAAGCTCTTAACATTAAATACTTTACCATTAGTATCTTTTGATGTGAGCCCTTGCACTAATAACGAATCAAACAGATCTTTTGTAATAAATCCACTGTCAATATCACTATTCCCCAGATATACCGGTATTTTATACGGTTTCTTCTTCTCTTCTTTCTTCTTATCATCTGTCCCGTCTGCCCATACATTTGACAGGCATAATATGCCTGCTAATAAGACCGATAACTGTAAAAAACGTTTCATTCAAATAAAGTTATAATAAACTTATACTTTCTTCAAGCACTTTTATCTTTGCTTCAGCATCCGCTTTCTTATTTCGCTCAATATCTACAATTTCAGGTTTTGCATTCTGCACAAAGCGTTCATTGCTAAGTTTCTTATCTACACTTTTCAGGAACCCTTTTAAGTATTCAAGCTCTTTTTCCAATTTTTCTTTTTGAGCAGAACTATCTAATGCTTCAGTTTCTGCTTCTATATAAAACTTATCTGTCTGTACTACCAATGCTATCGTGCCTTGCTTAGCTTCATCTGTTAAGCCAATATATTCTGCATTGACTTGTCTGCGTAATATCTCCTGCACTGTATCATAAAAAGAATTGTTGTCAGTTGTTATCCAAAGTTTGATACTGTCTTTGGGTTTCAACTGATTCTTATTCCTACTATCTCTGATACTCGTGATAACTTCCTTCAGAAACTTACCACGTTTTAATAAATCTGTATTCACATGATCATATACCGGTAATTGTTTCATGATCAGATCATGCCCTTCTTTACGATCTCTTAACTGATGATATATTTCTTCTGTAATAAATGGCATGTATGGGTGTAAAAGCTGCAATAGCTCTTCATAAATATCAACTGTTCTCTGGTATACATGGTGCGACATGTTTTCTCCTTGTGCAGGCTTAATCCATTCGAGATACCAAGAGCAGAAATCGTCCCATATCAATGAATATATAGACTTCAATGCTTCACTCAACCTGAAGTCTTTGAACAACTCAGCCAGTTGCTGAGACACTTCAGCCATACGCTGCTCCATCCAGTCTATAGCAAAATGCACATCACCTTCTTCAATATTATCTGCAGTACGTTCTTCCCAGCTCTTTATGAGCTTCATAGCATTCCACATCTTGTTACCGAAATTTCTACCCTGCTCCAGTGATGATTCATCATATAAAAGATCATTACCAGCAGGTGAAGATATCATTACGCTGAACCGTACTGCATCTGCACCATGGTCTTCAATTAGTTTCAGCAGGTCAGGTGAGTTACCTAACTGCTTACTCATCTTCCTGCCCTTTTTATCACGAACAATACCGGTGAAGTAAACCTCCTTAAATGGCAGTTCATCCATGAACTCATACCCTGCCATGATCATACGCGCTACCCAGAAAAATATGATCTCAGGTGCTGTAACAAGCGTTTGAGTTGGATAGTAATATTTTAGTTCTTCGTTATCAGGATCTTCATTCCAACCAAACACCTGCATGGGCCACAACCAGCTACTGAACCATGTATCAAGTACGTCAATATCTTGTTTCAGCTCTGGTTTATTATTATATAAATCAGGCTTTTTATCCTGGTATTTTTTAAGCGCTTCTTCTTCATTGTTAGCAACATAATAATCTCCCTCACTATCATACCATGCAGGTATACGATGCCCCCACCATAACTGACGACTGATACACCAGCTTTTAATATTCTCCATCCAATGGCGATAGAGGTTCTTGAATTTTGGAGGATTGAATCTTATGTTATCATTTAAAACATTATCTATTGCAGGTTTGGCCATCTTCTCCATATCGCACCACCACTGCATAGATATTCTTGGTTCAACAACAGCATCAGAACGTTCAGAATATCCTACCTGATTGCTGTAATCTTCTTCTTTTACCAGATTGCCCGCTCCATCCAGGTCTTTCACGATTTGTTTTCTTACATCAAATCTATCCTGACCGATATACATCTGCGCAGCTTCACTCATGGTACCATCATCGTTCAAAACATCTATTACCTCAAGCTTATGCTTCATGCCAAGGTTGTAGTCATTGATGTCGTGTGCAGGTGTAACTTTTAGTGCTCCTGTTCCGAACTCCAGATCTATATAATCATCAAATATGATCGGCACTTCTCTGTTTACTAATGGTATGATACACTTACGTCCTTTCAAATGTGCATATCGAGGATCGTCAGGGTGTACACACACTGCTGTATCACCCAATATAGTTTCAGGACGTACTGTTGCGATAGTTATATATTCTTCTTTATCACCGTCAAGCCTGTAACGAACATAATATAGTTTCGAGTTAGTAGCTCTGTGTATTACTTCTTCATCACTTAATGCAGTCTTTGCTTTAGGATCCCAGTTGATCATTCTTGCTGCACGGTATATGTATCCCTTCTCATATAGTTCATTGAAGACTCTAATAACAGCAGCATAGTATTTATCGTCCATTGTAAAATGTGTACGATCCCAATCTAAAGCACAACCTAATTTCTTCAGCTGCTGAAGTATTATACCTCCGTACTTTTCCTTCCACTCCCATGCATACTTCAGGAATTCATCACGAGAAAGCGAGTTTTTGTCTATTCCCTTTTCGCGTAACATATTCACCACCTTAGCTTCAGTAGCTATAGAGGCATGATCAGTACCTGGCACCCAACAAGTGTTGTAACCCAACATATTAGCACGGCGTAATAAGATATCCTGCACAGTATCATTAAGAGCATGACCCATATGCAAGACTCCGGTAACATTCGGTGGCGGAATGACTATTGTATAGGGAGGCCTATCATCAGGTACTGACTTGAAGTAACCTGACTCATTCCAATGTTTATACCAATGTTCTTCTGCTTCTCTATGCTGAAAATTCTTACTGAGTTCCATTCCTTATTTGTAAATACTTTTTGGCATTTCTAAAAGATTACAAAGATAATACCATATTGCGAAGGGCTCTACCATTTTTAACGTCTAATTCATCTCGCGGAATTCACATTCAAACAATTTAGTTAAATTACAATGTCAAATACATATAATGAAGAAACTACTACTATTACTGGCTACTTTTTGTTTAATGACTTTAAGTACTGTAAATGCACAGACTCCTGTATGGAGTACTGATATTGCACCTATCCTATACAATAATTGTGCATCATGCCACCGATCGGGAGGAATAGGCCCTTTTGAACTGATCACTTACCAATCGGCTGTAAATTACTCTACGAATATAGATGCCTCTGTTAAATCAGGAGAAATGCCGCCATGGCCGCCGGACCCTGAGTTTAACAGACTGGCACATGAGCGACTACTCACTCAAGACGAGATCAATAAAATATCAAATTGGGTAGCAAACGGTACGCCTCAGGGTGACCCTAATCTGGCCCCTCCTCCCCCAACGGTAAATCCAAATGGAGAATTACCCGGCATTGCAGATCTGACTATACAGATACCTACATATACCTCTACAGCGCAAAATGAAGATGTATACCAGTGTTTTGTCATACCTAGTGGTTTAAATGCAGATGAATACATATCAGCATTTGAAGCCATTCCGGGCAACAGGGATATTGTTCACCACGTAATTGTTTATGCAGATACGACCGGCATTTGCGATTCGCTTGACTCAGCTTCAGCAGGACCAGGCTACGTGAGCTTTGGCGGACCGGGTACTGATGCAGCAATTATGCTTGGAGGTTGGGTTCCCGGCACTCCACCACTAGAATTCCCGAATGGATTTGGAGTAAGAATTCCCAAGAATGCAGATATAGTTCTACAGATACACTATCCTGAAGGTTCTCAGAATCAGCAAGACAGTACTAAAGTCCGTTTCTTCTTTTCAAAAACTACAAGTACGAGAAACGTAAGAATTGACCCTGCGCTGAATCATTCGGAAGTACTATGTACCATGATACCATCAGGTGGACTTTATTTACCGCCTAACCAGTTAAAAGGATACCTGCAGTTCTCCAATATATCTAGCCTGATAGGAGATATTACTCTTTTAGGAGTTGCACCGCATATGCACCTGATAGGTAAGAGCATCAATAGTTATGGTGTGTACAATGGAGATACAACAAATTATATAGACATACCAGAATGGGATTTTCACTGGCAGGGTTTTTATTTATTCAGAAAACTCAAGAAAGTACCACAAGGCACTGTATTATATTCTGAAGCTGTATATGATAACACCACACATAACCACGATAACCCCAACAACCCTCCTAAACTGGTGACTGCAGGAGAAGCAAGTACTGACGAAATGATGATCACTTATGTGATATGGACACCTTATCAACCCGGGGATGAGAACATAGATATTGATACTTCTGAATTAGTATCTATTAATGCTCCAGCTAGCGTTTATGCTGAGCAAGAGTTATTTACTCCATATCCCAATCCTGCTACACAGACGATTTATATAAAGTACTATCTGCAACAGCCGGATGTAGTCAGTTTATCTTTAGTTAGTATGGACGGTAAGGTTATTAAAGAATTAGCAGTAGGCAAATCGGCATTATCAGGATATCATGCTGACCCATACTCTGTAGCTGATGTTCCATCAGGAATTTATATTCTTCAGATGGAAACATCTAGCCGCACACTATCTAACAGAGTTGCGATTGAGCATTAAATTCAACTGTAAATATTCGATATAAAAGTGAGCACCGGGCCAATACCGGTGCTCTTATCAATTAACCAAAACAACTACTAAGCTTGTAAGCCGGATTCTGTTACTCCGTATGGCCCCGGAGCGGCTATCATTTATCTGGGATGTTGCTTTCACAACACCTCTATCTGCCAACCCACGAACATCGGGCGGGCTACCCTCGATCGTTCGCCTATTTGACATTTCAGCGCGTAAGGTTTACCCACAAATAATGTTGCCATTACCTGTTGTAGGCTCTTACCCTACATTTTCACCCTTACCTCTAATAAAAGAGGCGGTTATTTTCTGTGGCACTGTCTGTACTTTGTTTTTACAAAGCCCCACCTGTTAGGTGGCACGCTGCCCTGTACTGTCCGGACTTTCCTCCCATCCATAACAATGAACAGGCGATAGCCAAGCAATCGTAGCTACTACAAAATTAACGAAAAAACAATTTTTTTCCTGAGAGTAATTCTTAAAATATACTTGCCTGGTAAGCTTTACCCACAACTTTTGCTTCGTGCTCCAAAAGCCACTTCTTAGCTTTTAAACCTCCGGCATAACCTGTAAGCGCTCCGTTACTACCTACTACCCTATGGCATGGAACAATAATAGCCAGACAATTCTCTCCATTTGCCCTTGCAACAGCCCGTATCGCCTTTTCATCGCCCAAAACACGAGTCTGTTGCATGTAAGTACGCTTTTCTCCAAATGGTACCTCTAGCAATGCCTTCCACACTTTTTTCTGGAAATCGGTACCGGAAAAGATTAGTGGGAGATCAAAGTTAGTTCTGGCACCTTGAAAGTATTCATCAACTTGTTCTTTTAATTCTATGTGTAGCTTGTGTTCCTGTTCCAGGTAATCAGCATTTATATGGTCAGAAACACGTTTTTTAATAGCCGGCAACATTTTACGGTACTCAAAATCAAAAAGACATATGCCGCCATCAGTAACTCCGGCTATCATTTGTCCTATAGGTGTTTCAAGTTTCTGAGTGTATATCATTACACATCCCCTAATTCGTCCATCAAAATACTACTTATCTCTTCTGCTCTGTTGTATATCATCATATGTCCACCATCTTCTATCCAATGCTGTGCATTTATGTTATTCGGGAAAATCATTTTATCATTCCTCCCATGTATATGTACTACCGGCTCTTCGTAACTATAATTCTGCCATGTGGCCACTGCTTTCATAGCCCATTTCATAAATTTCCCGTCTGAGTCTTTTAGTATTTCTCTTAGCAGGGTTTCATCTTCAGCACTTTCTGCACCAAATTTTTTCAATAATATGCTGTTTGGTATCTTGTACGCAAAACCCGGTAGAATTTTTGATTTCATCAGCTTTCCAAACCACCCGTCATAAGGAGGTAACTCATCTTTTGTTTTTGCACTGGAAACAACAATCAGCTTTTTTACCTCACGAAGTTTAGCTATTTCTACCCCTATCATACCCCCCAGAGACACACCCATAATTAATGGATTATCTTCTTTTATCAATGCTGCAACCTTTTGTGCATAGCACGACAATTCATCGTGTTCATCATGCTCAGGCCAGGGAATATGCACCATATTAATGCCCGGAAGCTTAATATTCCAAAATATTCTTTCATCTGCACCTAACCCACTGATACAATATAAATTTTTCATGTATTGTAAATAAAGTTAAACAAAGCTTACCACTCTTATTTCATGTAATTGATAATCATTGTAACTTGTGTAATACATGAATCGTCATTTCAATATATTATTACTACTGGTTTGGGTAGTGTTGTTTTTTGCATGTACAAACAATGACGAAAAACAAACTGCATCGGATGTAGAAGCTCCGGCAGACTCAATATTTCTTGACTTAGAAAACGATGTCTATAAAAGCTGGGATGATTATTACAGTGCAGATGATATACACTTTGCCATCGATAGCTTCATGAAAGACGATACTATCAAAGGAGAACTACATACAAGGTCTGCTGATATTGATGAGGATTTTTATAGACACTACGGGACACTTATAGAATACAATAAAGACTCTACTCTGTTCTTAGACCCCTTTAGTTACTCTTTGATAATTGAGAGACAGAACGGAAAGCTTATAGCAAGAGGTGGAGAAATAGACCACGAAGTGTCTGTAGTAAATATTGCTCAAAACACAAGAACAAGATTGCTGTTTTGTGGCCCTTCTTGCGAAATACAGAAAGTATTCTGGCATAGCGACCATATAGTAGCAATCATGGGACTAACCTCTGAATACACTGACGAGTATTATACTCCGGTAATATGGTTTGTTAATATAAATAATGGATTGACCATCCCATTCCACTACAACTCTAACGTGAGTATAGCAGAAACCCATGATTACCTTGAAAAACACCTAAAAGAGAAAGGAGTATTACTTGAGTATTAAACCTCTGTAGGAGAGAAATAAGACCTGAACTTATCAGGCAATGCTGCATGAACATTTTTTCTGGCCACTTCTATCATATTCTTAAATGCTGTTGCATGCGATATTCCGTGACCAATAATTACGGTATCGTTTATACCTAAAATAGGAGTACCTCCATATATCTCATAATCAAAATTATCAAGAAGCGAATCTTTTATGTTACGTTCTTTAGCAAGCAGATCATAAATAGATTCCGTCATTTTTAAAACAACATTGCCAACAAAACCTTCACATACTATTACATCAGCTTTTTCAGTAAAGATATCTCTACCCTCAACATTACCTACAAAGTTTATATCAGTATGTTCTTTCAGCAAAGGATAGGTTGCTTGTGCTAATAGATTGCCTTTACCTTCCTCTTCTCCAAGGTTCAATAAAGCTACTCTTGGGTTTTGATTACCATATACATGTTTCATGTACATAGAACCTAATAACGCAAACTGAACAAGGTTTTCAGGTTTACAGTCTGCATTGATACCAACATCAAGTAGTAAGTTGAATTTGTTGTCAGAACGTGGTATGGGAGATGCAATTGTCGGCCTTTGTACACCCTCAATATTTTTAACGGTATACATGGCACCTACCATCATGGCACCTGTATTGCCTGCGCTAATAAAAGCATCTGCCTTCTTTTGGCTAAGCATACCGAAACCAATTGCAATACTGGAACGTTGCTTCTCTTTTAGTGCTTTTGTCGGATGTTCATTCATCTTTATGACATCCTCAGCTTCAACAAAAGTGAACTTATCTGTATACCCTGAAAGTTCTGACTTACATGCATCACCAGCTTCTGGGGTACCAATAAGTAATAAGTGCACAGAATCATCCTTATTATCATTAAGGAATGTCTGTACACCTTTTATAGCTTCTTGCGGAGCATGATCTCCGCCCATTATATCTAACGCTATTTTCATCAAATAGTGTTACGTAACGCTATTATTGGTTAGTATCTTCTTCTACTGACGGGTTGTTGTCCACAACTACTTTACCACGGTAGTACAACTTACCTTCAGACCAGTGTGCACGATGGCGCATGTGCGCTTCACCTGTAGTCTTATCGGTGCTTATTGTTTCTGCTGTAGCCTTGTAGTGTGTACGGCGCTTCGCGCTTCTTTGCTGCGATTGACGTCTTTTCGGATTAGGCATTTTATTTTTATTTTATATTATTATTCAGATTTATCTTTTTTTCCTTCTTTCTTAAAAGCTTCCAAACCTTTCCAGATATCTCTTTTAGGTTCTTCTGACGATGACAGTTTATTTAATAACCTTAAAGCTTCCGGATCGCACCCCGGCTCTCCATCTGCATTGTCAGGGTGTACTCTTTGCAAAGGTATGCTCAACATAAGGAACTCATATACCCAGTTGCGCACATTGATAACTGTTTCACTTCTAGGTATGAATACTACGTCTGCATCATCATTTTCAGGTTCAGTTTCTTCACCTGTCAGCTTTATCATCAAATCAAATTCATCCCAGAGTCTGAGCATGAACTCTTCTCCGCATCTGTCGCAAGGTACTGTAACACTTCCATCAATATCAAAATGACATAGAAAGAAATTGTTTTTTTTATCAAAACGTAATGTTACCTGTGCATCAAGATCATGAAAATCACGGTTGGGATCTGCTTCTACAAAGAACTTATCATCCAAGTAATAGTCAAAAAAACTCTCTCCGGCTTTTAACCCCTGCCATGCTATTTCAAATTCACGGTTGTGTTTCATTTTCTTGCCAGGTTTTAACCAAAAACCGATATAGATAAACAATGTAGAACTATATAAATCGTTACTATACTGCTACTTATCAGCTTTCAAAGAGTTTAGTTTTGTCAAAAAACTTGAACGGGGTGCAAAGGTAACGAATTTCATGGAATTAGTATAATTTATTTCGCTTGAGTAAAAAGGTATGCAGTACCTGCTCAACCGGCTCTGAAAGATCGATAGGTACATAGTCTACCCTGTACTGATGGCACTTTTCCATAACCTCATTCCTATATGCTTTTACACGCTCAATATATTCTTCTTTTACCTGCTGCGGCTGCAATTTCACTTTATCTCCGGTTTCCATATCTACCATTTCTATCGGTCTGTTCTCAAAATTAAAATCTAGTTCCAATTGCCCGTCCTGAATATGAAAAAGTATTACCTCATGTTTATTGAACCGTAAGTGTTGAATTGCCGAAAACAGCTCGTCAGCATGTTCTGTATCATCAACCATATCGCTGAAGATCACAATAAGTGACCGCTTGTGCATCTTTTCAGCTATGTTGTGTAAGGCCACTGTTGCATTAGTCCTCCGTGTTTCTGTTTCAATTTTCAAAAGCCTCTCCAGCTCATGCACTAATAATCTGTAATGACTTTGTGCAGATCTTGTCTCAGAAAAATAATTTATCTCCTCATCAAATAGCGCTAATGCTGTTGCATCAAGCTGTTTCTTCAAAATAAACATAATGCTTGCTGCTGCAACACATGAAAACTCAAGCTTGCTTAACCTGTTTTTATCTTTAGGGAAGCTCATAGATGAAGAAGTATCTATTGCCAGACAACATCTGAGATTTGTCTCTTCTTCAAAACGTTTTACAAACAGCTTGTTCGTTCTTCCATACACACGCCAGTCGATGTGTTTAAGGTTGTCACCACTGTTGTATAACCTATGCTCTGCAAATTCTACAGAAAAACCATGAAAAGGGCTTTTATGCAGGCCAATTATGTATCCCTCAACTACTTGTCTCGCTAAAATTTCAAGATTTTCTAAATGTGAACGTTTTATTTGCATGCAGGAACTTTAGTTGCCAATTAAAAATAGCATAAAACATTGAGTAATAATCAGTACTATTAACAAGTAAAACAAGCTTTCACATAAATTTATGCTTGTACAAATAAAAAAATCCTTTTATCTTCAACCGTTGAAAATTACAATTGCATGAAATTACGCCCGGGGCTGTTTATCGCTGCTGTATTTATTACTCTTTTCGCATTTAGTTCTTGTACACGCGACTTTATTTGTGAGTGTGAAATAGCATACAGCGGAAAGCCTAACCTTCCGGATACTGTTATTAACAGGTACGATATTACAGATACAAAGAAAAACGCTAAGTCTCTTTGCGAGCAAAACTCGTTTGAAGGAGAAGAAAACGGCGTGAAGACAGTAGAAACCTGCGAACTATATTAAAAAAATACTGATATCATATATCTGACTGCTGCCATTGTGCAGCAGTTTTTTATTATATAAGAATTAATTTAGTTGCGTATTATATTTTATGAACATAGATAATTCTCAAGACTGGGAAGAAGAGGAAGACGAGATAGAAGCTAATGAACAAGGGCTGCCTGAAGAACGTATGCGTATTACGGTAACAAAAAAACAAGAACCTGAACGCATAGATAAGTTTGTAATGGCAAAAATAGAACATGCAACCCGCAATAAAGTACAGCAAGCAATAGATGCCGGCATGATACTCGTTAATAATAAACAGGTGAAATCTAATTATAAAATAAGACCTGAAGACGAGATCATAGTATACGAAACACGCAAACCCGAAAGTACAGAAGTTGTACCTGAAGATATTCCTCTAAACATAGTATATGAAGATGATTATCTGATGGTCATTAATAAGCCTGCCGGCATGGTTGTACACCCTGGTAGTGGGAATTATAGCGGAACTCTTGTTAACGGATTAGCTCATTACCTGAACAAAGGTGATATAGACACCAAGAAGCTATCAAGAATAGGGCTGGTTCATCGTATTGATAAAGATACAACAGGGCTTATTGTTATTGGTAAGTCTGAAGAAATGGTCAATAAACTGTCTGCCCAATTCAAAGCCCATACCACTCATAGAAGGTACTTAGCATTGGTATGGGGTGATGTAGAAGAGGATGAAGGCACAATAAATGCACATATCGGCAGACACCAACGTTTCAGAAAGAAGTTTGAAGCCTACCCCGATGGAGATCATGGGAAAGAAGCAATAACACACTATAAAGTATTGGAACGCTTTAACTATGTTACCTTACTTGAGTTAAGGTTAGAAACAGGACGCACACACCAGATACGCGTACATATGATGCACAAAGGACACCCTTTATTCAATGACAGCACTTATGGTGGTGATAAGATCGTGAAAGGGACTGTTTTCTCTAAATACAAACAGTTTGTAGATAATTGCTTCAAAATACTCAGCAGGCAAGCACTACATGCTAAGGAACTTGGCTTCAAACATCCAACAACAGATAAGTGGATCCAGTTCGACTCCGATGTACCAAAGGACATGGAAACAGTCATAGAAAAGTGGCGCAGATATGCAAAAGCAATTACCGACAGAACATAATTATTGCAAAACTTAATTAATTGATTATCAATACCGTATTCGTAATAACATAGACATCTATTAAATTTTAACGCCTGATAGTCCGTTTAATCATTATTTAACCCTAATTTTGAATTTAACACTTAAATAAAACAAGAAATGTCAATTATTGAAATGAATCCAGTGATGCTTATTGGTATGCCTGGTGCAGGTGAATGGCTGATAATATTAGCTGTTGTGATATTACTTTTTGGCGGTAGAAAGATCCCAGAATTAGCTAGAGGTATTGGTAAAGGTATTCGTGAATTCAACGACGCTAAGGATAAAGTTAAAGATGAGATAGAATCAGGCATGAAAGACAGTGATGCCAAAACTAATAAGCCTACTTCATCTCAGTCTACTACTCAAGCTTAACAGACAAGTATCAATCACCACAACTATATTATAAGAGGACAACTCCGTTTTTCAACGGGTTGATTTTTAAAATTTAACCATTTATTTTTACTGGCTTTGTATCAATTAACGTTGATATTATAGGTAGTTTTATTAAAACCAGTTGATCAGAATTGAAGAGGTTAATCATATTAATTGGAGCTATTTCATTGGGCACATGTACATTTGCTCAGAAAGGAATCGATAGTTCTATTTACAAATTCAATAGCGACACCTTCTCTATCAGGAGAGGTATTGAACCTGCTAAAATGTTATTAGCAGCCAACCTACCAGAATTCTTACCTAAGAACTACAAGCATGTACCACTTGCTTTGGATACTGTATATTTTGGTGAGAAACTAAGTGATATAACCACGTACACTGAAAAGTACCTCAAATCACACAACAGGACTCTTACTACTGTGCAGCAAAGGGCTGAGAAGGTATTCCCTATGGTTGATGGTGTTCTTGAAGAAAACAGGCTACCCAAGGAGTTAAAATACCTTGCTGTTATCGAATCTGCACTCAACAATCATGCGAGGTCACGTGTTGGAGCCGTTGGTCCGTGGCAATTCATGTCATATACAGGCCGTGAAATGGGTCTCGTTGTCAATAGCCGTCGTGATGACCGTAAAGACTGGATAAAATCAACTTATGCTGCTGTAAAGTACCTTAAGGAACTATATGAGGACCTTGATGATTGGCTGCTCGTAATTGCCGCTTACAATAGCGGCCCTCGCCCTGTGTTAAGAGCAATAAACAGAACAGGTAGCACCAATTTTTGGGATATCAAACCATATTTACCAAGAGAAACACAGAACCATGTACTTGCTTTTGTTGCTACAGCTACAATATTTGAAAAATTAGACCATTACATTGGCTCTGACATTCCGGATGATATAAGCTACGTAAAACCTAAAGCAATTATCCCTTCATCAACCCCATCAAAAGTAAACTTCAGCACCGAAGAGCTGAAAAACATGGCTATTGTACGTATATCTGAGCCTATCAGCTTCGAACTTATGGCACAGGAACTTGGTATTGATGTTGATTTACTGCGCAGATGGAATGGTGATTATCAAAAATTTGAATTCAAGAACTATAAAGCGAAAGAGTTTAGCCTGCGCATACCAAAAGATAGCCTGGATAAGTTTATAGAGCAGAAAAATGCCCTTACTCAACGCAGTAAAGACATTTATAGTTCTCAGAATATGTAAGTAATAAAATATTTTTCAGTTAAGTAATTTTACATTACCTTTGCACTCCTCAAAAGGATAGAAAATAAATGGCAAATCATTCAGCTACAAAGAAAAGCATACGTAGATCAGCTGTTCGTCGCGATCGTAACCGTTACTATGGTAAAACAACCCGTAACGCTATTCGCAACTTGCTTGTTATAAAGGACAAAACAGAAGCTCAGGAAAAATTACCTGCAGTAATAGCTATGATAGATAAACTAGCTAAGCGTAATGTTATTCACAAGAATAAAGCATCTAACCTTAAGTCAGGTATCACAAAAAAAGTAAATGCACTTGCATAAGCGAGCTTTAACATAATTTTAGTACCCTGCTCATTGAGCAGGGTATTTTTTTGCTTGACATTTACGAAACTATTCGTATGTTTGTCTACGAAAACAATCGTAGATATGAAAGAACATAAAAAACCGACTGATGGAGAACTAAGCATCCTTAATGTTCTTTGGCAAAATGGCCCGTCAAGTGTACGTGATGTTCACGAAGAGTTAGGTACTGAATCAAAATATACTACCACCTTAAAACTATTGCAGATAATGTATGAGAAAGGATATGTAAAAAGGGACGATAGTGCAAAAACACACATATATGAGGCTGTAATATCTCGTGAGGATACACAAGATCAGTACCTACAAAAAATGATCGATACCGTATTTAATGGCTCCGCTTCAAAAATGGTCATGCAAGCCTTAGGCAGGCACAAGGCTACACCTGAAGAACTGGATGAGATCAAGAAGTACCTGGATGATATAGACAATAAATAATTCTCAAAACTGATTATTATGACACAGTCTTTTCAAACACTAATACAGGCTCTAAGCTGGACACTACTCCACTCCTTATGGCAATTGCTGATGATTTTTGTGGCATTGAAGGTTGTACTGCTCCTAATACCATCAGATAGATCTAAGACAAGGTATGCAGCCTGTATGTCGGCTATTAGTATAAGTGTTATAGCGTTTGTCTATACTTTCTATATCCAATATAGCGGATTTGTAGCTGTAACACCTAATACAACATTACATACCACTTTAATAACACCTGATAATACAAACTCTATCATTAGTTCAGCAATAATGTGGTACTCCTCAAATGCAGACATTGTGGTCATAGTATATGCCTTAACAATAATGCTGCTTACTATCAGGCTTACATATAATATAGTCGTTATTAAACAATACAGAACAAAAGGACTGACAGATTTTAACGCACAATGGGAGACTATATTTAATAACTGCCTTGACAGAGTAAGATTGAACCGTAGAGTTATTGCTAAATTCTCATCGAAAGTAAATGTACCGGTCATGATGGGTAGTATTAAGCCTATAATTCTCATACCTATTACATTGGCCAACTCACTATCAGCTGAAGAAGCTGAAGCCATTTTACTGCATGAATTAGCACATATTAAAAGGGCTGACTATCTGGTAAACATATTACAAATGCTTGCTGAGATCATACTCTTTTACAATCCGTTCATATGGCTAATGTCAGAAATAGCCCGAAAAGAGCGAGAGCATTGTTGCGATGATATGGTAGTTATGTACAGTCATGAGCAAAAAAACTACGCAAAGGCACTGACTAAAGTTGAGATGATCAGAAACAATCCGATTGAAACAGCTATGGCTGCAACAGGCAATAATTATCATTTATTAAACCGTATAAAACGTATTATGGAAATGAAACAAAGTAGGATCAATTACACACAGCTCTCAATTACAGTTATATGTATATTAATGCTGGTATCATCATTATTCGTTGCTATACCTACGGTAAAAGCACAAACGAAAGATGATAAAAAGAAAGAAGTAGTCATTAAAAAGAAGGTAAAAACCGGAACAGATGAAGATGTATCAAAAAACAGTAAAACAATCGTTATCAATACTTATAAAACAAAAGACAGCAATGTTGTAATAGACCTTGATAATAGGAACGATAAAAAGGTTATAGTTAAAACGTTTATAAGCTCTGCTGATGGTGAAGAAGAGATAGTGAAAGAAATAGATATAGAGAAAATAGTAAATGCAGCAATGGGTGCTGTAAACTGGGATAGCCTGGGTACTTTAATCGAAACTTCTCTGGAAAGTGTTGATTGGAATGAAATACAAAAAGAAATAAAAATAGCAGTAAAAGAATCTGCAAGAGCTGCAAATGAGACAGGGAAAGCAACAAAAGAATTAGCCTATGCCTCAAAAGAAATAGCAGAGGCTCAACAAGAACTAATGAGAGCTAGTAAAGAGTTGCAAAAAGCTAAAACGGCTTATGCAAAAGCTGTACGTAGCGAAAAGCATGCAGATATGTCTAAAAATTCTATTGATGAAGTGTTAGATGAAATGAATAAAGATGGACTGATTGATACCGAAGAAGATTATTCTATTGAAAAGAAAGAAGGGAAGCTGTACATAGACGGAAAGAAACAATCAAGTAAAATTTATGACAAATATGATAAGCTAATACCTGAGGATAATGTCAAGATAAAAGGCGGCAAAAACAATATCAGAATAAGTATTGAAGATTAAGTATAACCTGCAATTTAGTAACCAAAAAAGCCTTCCGCTCTCGGGAGGCTTTTTTCTTAATAACTGGTTAACCAATTCTAAAGTAAGCGTTAACCATTAATCAATTTTTGGAAACAGGCCTGTTTATGTTGCACCTTTGTATTGTCAACGAGGCAAACAAACACAAACAAAAAACAAACAGCGTTTCAAAACAAAAAATAAAAAACACACTTAAAAACAAACAATCATGCAAGCAACAATCAATAACATCTATGCACCAGTTACGGAGGCGAAGAAAGCAAGCAAGATCACTTTAACTATAACCACTCAGAAAATACTCCTTTTCGTCGGCATCCTTACTTGTCTTGTTACTGCAGTAAACATCTGATAAATCACACCTTTATCTCAAGATATATAGGGCAATGGTCTGAATGCTTTACATCAGGATATATATCTGCACTCTTCAACGACTTCTTTAAAGGCCCAGTAACGCTTATATAATCAATACGCCATCCCTTATTCTCCAACCTCACTGAAGGGAATCTCTGGCTCCACCAGGTGTAATGATGAGGTTCTTTATTAAAGTGACGGAATGTATCTATAAACCCATTATCGAAGAACTTATCCATCCATGCCCTTTCTTCCGGTAGGAAACCACTGTTCTTTTTATTACCTACAGGGTTATGGATATCGATTTCCTTATGACTAATGTTATAGTCTCCACAAAGAATGATCTTAGGCCTTTCTTTTCTTAACTCCTGAAGATAATCATACATCTCATCCAGCCATTGGTACTTATAGTCTTGTCTGGCTGTACCGCTTGTGCCACTCGGGAAATATGCATTGATCAATGTTATATCTCCATAATCAGCACGTATCACTCTACCTTCCATATCACTCTGTTCCATGCTACTACCTGTCATAACATTATCAGGTTCCAGCTTAGTGAATATGGCAACACCACTATATCCTTTCTTTTCAGCAGAATACCAATAATTTTTATAACCTAAAGCCTCAATAGCTTCATGATCAATATTTTCCTTCATAGCTTTCGTTTCCTGAAAGCAAATAATATCTGCAGGATCTGTTGATAACCACTCAATTAATCCTTTTCTTATTGCTGCTCTTATACCATTAACGTTGTATGATATTATCCTCATTCTATTTTTTATTTTCTATTGTTTCCCTTAAGTCATTTGCCCAGTTTACCAGTAGTTCCTTCTCAAGGTCAGTGAGTTTAGCCTCACTGTGCATATTCACATAACTCTCCAGTGGCATTACTTCATCTTCCACCATTTCAACTGTTTCCTCTAGTTTATGTGCTGCCTTTTTTGCTGAGTAGCTTGCAAATTCAGAGAAGTTCAACTCACCTTTACCATGTTTTATATGGTCGTTTAACCAAAATCCGATCGGTTGAATGTATGAATACCATGGGTAGTTCGTATTGTTACTATGGCAATCATAACATGCCCTTTTCAGTACACTCAATACATTTGAAGGCACAGCATAATGCACCCTAATATCATTAGGAGAAGGGATGTCTGATATATTTTTTTCAGGTTGTATGAACTGTATACCAACAAGCACTACAAGTAATACAATCAGTATTCTTTTTATAATCTTCATTTGATGATGTTTTCGCTAAAATAAAAAAGCAGCAGAAATATTCTGCTGCTGTATCTTATTTATTCTTTACAGTTTCTTCAAGCCAACTGAAAAACTCTCTATGCCATGCAATACCGTTCTGAGCATGTAGCACCCAGTGGTTTTCATTCGGGTAGTATAATAATTTACTCTTAATGCCCCTTAGTTGTGCTGCCTGGAAGGCTTCTAAACCCTGCTCAATACCAACTCTGAAATCCAAACCACCTTGTATGATCATTATAGGAGTATCCCATTTATGTACATATTTACTAGGGTCGTATTTCAAGTAACTCTCCGGCATTGGGTCAGCCCAATAAGGCCCTCCAATATCCCAGTTAGCAAACCAAAGTTCTTCAGTTGTACCATACCAGCTCTTCAGATCAAATAGGCCATCATGAGCTATAAAAGATTTGAATCTACCATTATGTATACCAGCTAGCATAAATACGCTGTACCCTCCATAACTTGCTCCTATACACCCTAGTCTATTATTATCTACATACTTTTCTTTAGCTACTTCATCAATAGCGGCAAGATAATCTTCCATAGGCTTACCACCCCAGTCTTTACTTATCGATTCATTCCACTCTACACCCCAGCCTGGCATACCATGACGATTAGGGGCTACTATGATATAACCATTCGCAGCCATCAACTGAAAGTTCCAACGGAAGCTGTAAAATTGAGACAAAGCAGACTGTGGACCTCCCTGACAATACAATAGTGTCGGATATTTCTTATTCGGATCGAAATCCGGTGGATATATCACCCATGTGCCTACTTTTGCTCCGGATGGAGTTTCTATCATTCTGAGCTCCGTCTTACTCATTTTCAACTTACTGTATATTTCCTCATTTTCACTGGTGAGTTGGTTCATATCACCTGTCTTTAAGTCAACAGTATAAACCTCATCAGCATGATTCATGTCTCTCCTTTTAACTACAACTTTATTCCCTTTTGCCTCACCAACAACACTACTAACATCAAATGTGCCTTTTGTCACCTGCCTTACGATTGGCAGTGATTTTGTTAAAAGATTTTCAGGAACAGCAACGGTATGTAGTTGTACGGTACCCTTTGTAGCTGCATTGAATATTATAGAACGACTATCATTGCTCCATACAAAACCATTTATTGTTCCATCCCAATGTGATGTAATATTCCTCTTGTAATTATTAACACTCCAATCCATTACGTAAACATCATTCTTATCGGCCTCGTAACCGTCTCTTGCCATACTTGTCCACGCTAACCTCTTGCCGTCAGGACTAAAAACAGGGCTCATATCATACCCTTCCATACCAGAGGTAATATTAACAGACACACCTAATGATATATCGTAGTGATAGATGTCTGTGTTCGTGCTAACTGCGTAGTCTTTTCCATACTTTTTCTTACATACGTACAATAAACCTTTACTATCCGGCGTCCAGACAAAATCTTCGGTACCACCAAACGGTTGTTGAGGCACGTCATATGGAAGGTCATGCATTATATCTTTTATGGGCCCACCTTTTAATGAAGCAACATACAGGTGAGAAAACTTACCGTCTTCCCATGTATCCCAGTGGCGGTAGTTCAGATCAGTGTATATCTGTGCTGTAGTTTTCGGCAGATCTTCATATTTCTGAGTTCCCAGAACAGTTTTGATCTGAACTTCTTTTGTAAACATGATAGCGTTACCGTCTGGTGATATTTTGTAATTGCCTGCGTCTTCAGGCAAACCATCATAGATACCCTTCCAGCTTTTGCCATTGTCAGTACTCTTATACAACACCTTGCCATCCACAGCGTACCAACCGTTTTTATCACGTTGTATTATGCTCTTCCCTTTAGGTATTGTCACCTCTTTTTTATCACCAGTAATGGTATTAACTGAGTAATAACTTGTAATAGACTCCTCTGTAGTCCAGTCGTATTGTCGAGCGCTATAATATACCGTACTGCCGTCCGGGCTTATATCCTGAACACCTACTCTTTTTAAACTCCAAAGCAACTCCGGAGTCATTAAATCCTGTGCTAATGTCACTGTCGAGAATGCTAATAACACTAATGGAACTAGTAATCGTTTCATAAGTTCTACTATTTGTATCGTATAAAGATATATTTATTTCCTACCCCGTTTATCCCCTTTTGGGGGTGATGTACCCATCTCAGGCTTTTCAGTTTCTGCTACTTGAAAATCTATCAGGTTTTCCCAACCTGCTCGTAGTTCTACATCCTGGTCATATGGTATAACCAATTCAGGCTGTTTTTTTGCAAATAAGTCACCGGTATCCCATTTTTCATTTCTGTTCTTATCTACTATTATACGCATTCCATACCTCCCCGGCTTAAGTCTCGTGAGTCTTATGAGTGTATCGGTTATTGGTTGCTGGTAAACTGTGTCGTTATCGATAGTAACCTGCATTAAGTATTTAGGGTCATAATACTCCTCAGTAAGTTGAATATTAATAATGCCGTAATCATCCTCACTTTTTGTACGGAACATATGCTTTGAAGGCATTGCTTTGTTACCAAATGTATCTGTAGCAAAATCTTTCAGCAATCTCAGAGTATATACAGTATTTGGCTTCCAACTTGTGTTTAAAAGAAATGTTTCTACCGTTGTATCTCTAAGAAATGTAAACTCAGCTTCTACATCAATACCGGAGCTGTCATAGCTTAAAAAAACCTGCCCGATATCATAAGTATCTATAGGCTGGCTAAATGTAACTTTTACAGGTTTAGTAATATCGTGTGTTCTCTTTGCGGTATCAGTTGTATCAACACCAACCCTGTAATAAAAGGTTTTATCCTCCTCCTTATCTTTGCTCTTACCTCTGAACTTACTAGATGAAGTATTGGCATCTGACACAGTATCAGCAGATAAAGTATCTAAAGGCATTATCTCTTTAAATATCCTTAACTCAATAGGCGCAACAGGACTATCAACAGGCATGAATACTGAATCTACAAACCCAATCATTTCCTCTTCTCCATCATATACAAGATTATCGTTCTTATCTTTTAGTGCGTATACTCTGAAGGCTCTAGCAGGTAATCCTGGTACAATAAATGTCCCTCCACTTCCTGCTGATATCACATAAGTTGGTTTCTTTTTAACTACTGCACTATCACCATCAGAAATATCATGTATCAATATGACAACATCTGAAGCGGGCTTGCCCGTGGCTGCATCTAACACGTATCCGTTTAGTAATAACGTGTCAAAATAGTTTCCTGTACTAAATATGTAATTGTAATTAGCAAAAACGTTATTCTCATGCAGATCTTGTATCGCCTTACCGAAGCTAATACGGTATGTGGTATTGTCTCTCAAAAGCGAATCAGGTATCTCCACTTTTACCTTCTTACCATTAACAAGAGCATTCACAGGAAAGGGAATTACCGGTGATACTTGTATTTCTTTAGCAGCCTGACTTAATACTACAAACTCATCAAACTTCATTTCTATTTCTGTAACCCTGATGTTTAATTGTGAGTCAGCAGGATAAACACTTAGTAGCTTAGGAGGTGTAGTGTCTTTTTTACCACCAGTTGGGGGGACTATGTTAGCACAACCATATACTATTATGATACACAAAATACTAGCTGCTATACATATGGGTGCTCGCTTCATTGCGGTCAAAAATAACACATAACTACTTTAATATCACGCATATTGATAATTGTATTAGGTTTGCGAACAAACAGGGTTGTTTTCTGTTTCCTTTAAAATAAATTTTATGACTTACAGTATGTTTTTCCTTTTCAATTTCCTTTTTTTTGGTGTACCTAAAGCTCCTGAAGGTGAGATGCACAAGAGTATATATGACTACAAGGTTGAAGCACTTGACGGCAGTACTATTGATTTTTCGGACTTTAAAGGAAAGAAAATACTCATTGTGAACACTGCTTCTAAATGCGGCTATACACCTCAATACGAAGGTCTACAAGAGTTATATGAACAAAATAAGGATAAGTTGGTGATAGTGGGGTTTCCGTCAAATAATTTTGGCTTTCAAGAGCCTGGTTCTGATGAAGAGATAGCGGCATTCTGCCAGAAGAACTATGGTGTAACTTTCCCTATGGCAGCAAAAATATCAGTAAAGGGCAGTAAAATGGCGCCTATATACCATTGGCTGACTAAGAAAGAATATAATGATTATGAAGACAGCAGTGTCAAATGGAACTTCCAGAAATACTTAATAGATGAGAATGGCAACCTCATAGGTATATTCTCCTCAAAAGTAAAACCTCAAAGTGAAGAGTTGCTCAATGCCCTCAATAAATAGTCTACTTAGGGCACTTTGTTGATGCCACTTGCTTGCCTTCAGACTTAAAAATATCCATTTTGGGGATTCTAGGCTTACCTGGTTTTAACTTAGGCAGTTTTATATTTGGTGCCTTTACCCAGCTGAAGTCAGGCTTTTTAAATTTTGGTATCTTCGGAATCTTAACATTTACCTGAGGTAGTTTCGGCAGCTTAATAAAAGGCCTTTTCTCTCCATCATTTTTGTAGAAAGATCTTGATGGAGGACATTTCGTTCTATCACTTTGGGCCAAGACATTTACCGGGGATAGTAATACACAAAGTAATACTGACATCATAATAACTCTCTGTTTCATATCTTCACATTTTTCAAGTTCACAAATACTGAAACAGGCTGCTATAAACATAGACAGCCTGTTGGCAAATAGTGTCAGCTAAGAATTGTTAAAGTATTGTCATATATACTACCTGCGGCGTACTTTCCAGTTCGTCATTACACCATTCTGAGCCAATTTTCTCTCAACAGGTTGTTTCTCTTTAGCCCAGATATGCGCCGTCAGCAAAGCAGCTACTTCATCTACACCTTCTTTATGATCATCAAGATATTCGGGCTTAAAATAATTATCTATGAATTTAGTATCAAATTTACCAGTACGGAATTCATCTGTACGGACAGCCCATTTTCCGAAACCTAGCGTCGTTTTTATTCCTTTGATGTGATATTCATCAATAGCACGGCATAGCCTTTCTATAGCTTCATCTCTTGTGCTGGCATGCACCACCAACTTAGCGATCATAGAATCGTAAAATATCGGTATATCCATAGTCTCCTCATATCCATCATCAACTCGTACTCCAGGTCCTTTAGGTGGCATGTATTTTACCAGCTTACCTGTATCAGGCAAGAAATTATTAGCAGGATCTTCAGCACATACACGTAGCTCTAAAGAGTGCCCGTTTATTTTAAGATCATCCTGACTAAAAGATAGCTTTTCGCCTCTTGCTACATTTATCTGCTCTCTTACAAGGTCGATACCAGTTATCATTTCTGTAACACAGTGCTCTACCTGCAAACGTGTGTTCATTTCCAGAAAATAGAAATTCAATTCTTCATCTACGAGAAACTCAACAGTACCTGCTCCATGGTACTTACATGACTGTGCTACGGCTACAGCACTCTCTCCCATTGCTTTTCTAATATCTGGAGTCAGGCAACTTGAAGGTGCTTCTTCTATCAGCTTCTGATGACGGCGCTGAATAGAACACTCGCGCTCAAAAAGATATACGTAATTACCATGTTGATCGCCCAGTAATTGTATTTCTATATGCCTAGGTGAGCCAACATACTTTTCTATAAACACAGCATCATCACCAAAAGCACTCATAGCCTCACTTTTAGCCATACGCATCTGTCCTTCCAACTCCTGCTCATTGTTTACAACACGCATACCTTTTCCCCCACCGCCTGCTGATGCTTTTATAAGGATAGGAAAGCCTATACCAGTTGCTATTTCTTTTGCTTCTTCAACACTCCCTATAGGATCTTCAGTACCAGGAACCATTGGCACGCCAAATTTCTTTGCCGCCCTTTTAGCTGATATCTTACTACCCATTACATCTATAGAGTGGGCAGAAGGCCCTATAAATATCAACCCTGCATCTGCAACGGCTTTTGAGAAAGAGGCATTCTCACTCAAAAAACCATAGCCCGGATGAATGGCATCAGCCCCTGTTTCTTTAGCAACTTCAATTATAGTATCTGCTTTAAGATATGATTGAGAAGAAGGCCCGGGTCCGATACATACTGCTTCATCGGCAAACCTTACGAAAGGCATCATCCTGTCAGCTTCAGAGTATACAGCGACAGTTTTAATATTCATTTCACGAGCCGTACGCATTACACGCAAAGCAATTTCGCCACGATTAGCAACCAATATTTTTTGCATGCCGCTAAGATAGTGGTTTCTATATTTTAAGGAGGAAAAGAGTATGGCTATTCTTCAGATTTCATTGTAGTACCCTTGCCATACCTAACAAAAATATTCAGATACAAGACTCTTGACAGCCTCATTAGCCACGGTTGTATCAACACAACTATGCTTACACTTACACCTAATGCGATAAATACACTATTGTCTTTATACGACAGACCAAATATGACCCAATAAAGAGCAATGAGTATAAACAGCAATGCAACTGTTAAAGCATAACTCACATAACCTGTACCATAATAAAACCCTACCTCTATCTCAAACTCCTGCCCACACTCAGAACACCTCTCAGGCATACGTAGCATTTTATTCAATGGAAATACACTTCTGTTTGTATACATGCTACCCTTTCTGCAGTTAGGGCACTTCATTGTCAACATGCTTCCTATTAAGCTTGGTTTGCCGGATGCCATTTGTACTAATTTGCCGCAAATTTAAGCATATTTACCACAGCAGACTGTAACAAATATTACGCATCAGGTGCAGAAGGATCTCCTTCATGCTTGTGGAAATAGTTCCAAACTATTCTTGCTTTAGATTGCCCTACTACCCTGGTCAGTTCCCTTTCAGTAAGTGTTTTTACATTTTTTACCGAGCGGAACTCTTTTAGCAAAGCCGTAACTGTAGTCTTACCAATACCAGGTATAGCTTCAAGCTCATTTTTAAATGTATCCTTGCTTCTTGTTTTTCTATGAAATGTAATACCAAACCGGTGTACTTCATCTCGTATATAACGTATCAATAAATGTGGTTGACTATCAAAAGGCAATTGCAGAGGCTCGCTATCACCCGGAAAGAAAATAGACTCTTCTCTTTTGGCAAGTCCAATAATAGTCATACGTCCTGTTAAACCAAGCTTTTCTATACTTTCCATAGCTGCACTTAATTGCCCTTTTCCTCCATCTATCACTACCAGCTGGGGAAGTGATTGCTTTTCATCAAGTAATCTTTTATAACGTCTGTATACAACTTCAGCCATAGAAGCAAAATCGTTAATGCCTTTTACCGTTTTTATGTGGTAGTGCCTATAGTCTTTTTTTGAAGGCACACCATATTTGAAGCATACCATTGCTGAAACAGGGTTTGATCCCTGAAAATTTGAATTGTCAAAACATTCAATATGTACAGGCAACTCAGACAATTGCAACGCATCTTGCAACTCTTCTAATACTTCTATTTTCTCCTCTTGACTTGAGCCTCCCAGCAATAAGGTATCTTTGCGTCTGTTCTCATCTTTAAACGCAAGAGCATTCTTTTCGCTTAGTTCAAGCAGTTTCTTCTTATCGCCTATTTTAGGTATTGTAAGCTTAACATCTTCTTTTGTAATATTTATAGGTAAGCCCGCTATTACTTCTTTTGTATCACTACCGAATTTATTTCTAAGATCATCATATGCTATTGATAGAATATCAATGTCTTCTTCCTCCAACTTCTTATCTATCTTCTGGTTCTTTGAGTAAATGATACTTCCATTAACAACCATCATATAGTTCACATACGCACGCTCTTCATCACTGATGATACTTATCACATCGACATCCCCAAGTTTTGCATTCACTACCGCAGATTTGCTTGTATATTGGTTCAGGTCTTCTATTTTCTTTTTATATATCTCTGCTTTCTCAAACAACATATCAGCAGCATACTCTTCCATTTGAAGTTTCAGGTAGTTATGCACTTCTGTAGTGTGGCCTTTTAATATATGTCTTACCTGTTGTAAGTTATCGGCATACTCTTTTTCGGATTGTAACCCCTCGCATGGTCCGCTACAATTACCAATATGATACTCAAGACATACTTTAAACTTACCTTTCTTAATATTCGCTTGTGATAAATTTAGGTTACACGTTCTAAGTGGTATTAACTGACGTATCAGGCTCAACAGTTCTCTGACTCTACCCACACCGGTAAACGGACCCAGATATTCAGAACCGTCTTTAATGATCTTACGAGTGATAAAAACACGCGGGAACGGCTCTTTTTTTATTACAATATGAGGATAAGTTTTATCATCCTTAAGATCAATGTTGAATTTCGGCTGATAGTGTTTTATTAGTGAATTCTCTAAAAGAAATGCGTCATGCTCTGTATTAGTAACTGTATACTCAATACGCACTATCTGCATAACCAGCATAGTGGTTTTATAGTTAGCAGCACCTTTATTAAAATAAGAGCTAACACGCTTGCGCAGGTCTTTGGCTTTACCTACGTATATTAATTCATTATGTGCATCAAAATATTTGTAACAACCCGGTTGATGTGGAATAGTGCTAGCTATGTTACTGAACTCTTCTCTGGTCATTTACAGACACTCCTTTTCTAAATAAAATCATACTCTATGCGCAGGTCTTTTTCTTTACCGGTCTTTGTGCTTTCTTGCTCTTGTATTGTAATAATATCAAGCGGTGAATAGAACAATTTTATGGTTTTTGTACCCAACCGTGTATTCTTTTCTGCTTCAATGTAAATGGACTTTATCTTATCTGTATACGAATCGGCCATAACATGAAGTTTCCGTGTATATAGCTTTTTATCTTTAGCTTCGTAATAAAAGTTATTTGTCATTGTCTGATCATCCCTGAAAATTGACAACTTATACTGTTCATGAAATTTTTCGTCTCCAATATCAGTTTCAAAGAACACCTTGAAAACAGAACCCCAATCAAGATCAAGCGTATTGGTATATGCGCTGTCTGTATTTCCGTTAAGTCTAACTTTCTTCTTTATCGGAAATGCCTGGCCTTTATAAATTGACCATTGATCTTCTACATAGTCGATTATTGAGAAATTGTAGCCTGTATTATCAGTATTTGTTAGTTCCTGCTCCACACCTTTGTTGCAGGATAAAGAAAACAACAATACAATTATTAGTATCCTCGAATACATCTGTAATAATTTGTTATTTAGTTCAATTGTGGGTCTTGCGGAAGGTTTAACAAGTACCTATAGTCGCTACCAAGATCATATATAGCCTTTTCCCACAACTTGTCATGATTCACATCAAATAGCAATTGCGGGTATGGTTTGCTTACCAACCAAGAGCCCTCCTTTAATTCACCTTCTAATTGTCCGGGCGACCAACCGGAATATCCAAGTATCAGTCTTACATCACCTGCATCCTTAAAAGAATTACTTTCTATCAACTCCTGTAGAACCTGAAAGGAGCCTCCCCAAAAAATACCTTCAGATACGGGTGTACCACCAAGCAAATCAGGTATACGATGCAATACATGTAAAGTATCTAACTGAACCGGGCCACCTTGTACAACGGATAGTTCAGGAGCATACATATCAGGCAACAAATCGGACACACTTAGATCTGTGGGTTTGTTAAGAATAAACCCAAGTGAGCCTTCATCACTATGTTCACACAACAATATAACAGACCTGGTAAATACCGAATCGGTCAAAAAAGGCTGTGCAATTAGCAATACACCTGATTGTAACAGGCTGGTATCTGTAAGCTTATGTAAATCAAGAAATTCCATTACCTGAATTAAAATTAGAATAAAGGTACCGAACTACAAACTAGATAATTAATAACAACATTGTGTCAGAAAATGATTTTACATTTGTTGCTTGCTCGTTATTATTCAATTATGCCTCTAACATATTTATTTATATTATTTTTGGTAACATTTGCTATAGGCAGCACACCCCTTTGGATAAAAAAGCTTGATGATAATGCTATGCAATATCTATTGGCATTTTCAGGGGCTTTTCTGCTCAGCATTACACTTCTACACCTTCTACCGGAAACATTCCATGAATTAGGAGGTAAAGCCGGAATATATTTATTGGTCGGGTTCTTCATACAGCTATTTATTCAGAGAATTACTCATGGTGTTGAGCATGGGCATACACACATTCATAACCATGGACACAAACACAACATACCACTTGTATCTATAATGTTGGGGCTAACAATACATGCCTTTATGGAGGGGCTTCCTTTGGGTTTCAACTATAGGATGGAAACAACAGAGCCGGCATTGTTTTTAGCCATTGCAGCTCATAAAATGCCTGAAGCAATACTTGTAACGTCAATAATACTTGAAGCTACAGGCAGATCGAAAAGTAAAACCCTGATAGGACTTTTACTATTTTCAATGATAACGCCTTTCTCAGGCATAGTAGCCAATACTCTTGGAGTAAAATATCATTTCGTTGCTCAACTTGTAATAACGTTGATTCCAATTGTAGCCGGTGCTTTCTTACATATATCAACTACCATATTTTTTGAAAGCGGAACAAAACACCATATGCTTACGTGGAAAAAAATACTTTCTATTCTCGCAGGGGTTGTTATGGGATTATTGATATTGGCTTTTGAATAAAATAATAATGAAATACATCTTCTATATCATCATTACTGTACTGCCTTGCATGCTTTATGCACAGGAACAAAAAGATAACAACTCGCTCCTTTGGCAAATAAGCGGAAAAGAGATGAAGCAACCATCTTACCTTTTTGGCACAGTACACATCATTTGTGATGATAAATATGTTTGGACAGATGCTATGAAAAAGCGGCTCGCATTAGCAGATGAAGTGTGCATGGAAATGGACATGGACGATCCTGCCATATTTATGCAAATAGCTTCGGGCATGGCTGCACCAGAAGGAAAAATGCTATCTGACTATTTTTCTAAGGAAGATTTCAACTTACTTAAAAACTACTTTCGTGACACATTGGGTATCAATATTGCTGCTTTTATGGGTATGAAGCCCATAGTACTTCAAACATTATTTATTGGCAACACTGTAAGTGTATCCTGCGATAGCCTGATATCTTACGAAGTAAAAATTGCTGAAGCTGCAAGCAAATCCGGTAAAGAAATAACAGGTCTAGAATCTGCAGAAGAACAGATACAACTTCTGGATAACATACCAATAGACAGTGTTGTAGCAGAGTTAATGCGTGTTGTAAGAGGAGAAGCTTACGAAAGCAGCGAACTTGACAACTTAATGACTGCCTATCAAAACCAGGATATTGAGGCAGTATATCAATTCATTTTAACTGAAGATATACCGGGAGATGATCTCAATATTTTCATTGATGAGCGTAATCAGAAGTGGATAGAAAGAATGACTGAGCGTATGGAGCAAAAACCTATATTCTTCGCAGTAGGTGCAGGGCACCTATGGGGAGATAAGGGACTTATCAGCTTGCTAAGAAAAGAAGGCTATACTGTTGAACCTGTCAGGTAATATCAATACTCCTCCAATACAGCATTTATGGCATCATTTGTCAATGGTTTATTGAGAAAATGTTTTACTGAAGCATAACCTTTTACTTTAGCAATGTCATTTTCATTTATTGATGATGATAGCATGAATATATTATACGATAACTTCTGATCATCTGGCAATGCTTCAAAAGCTTCAACGAATTGAAAACCGTTCATCACAGGCATTTGTATATCTACAAATACAATGGTATCAATATTATTGTCTGTAGCATTTTTGATATACTCTAAAGCATCCTGAGCTTGCTGAAAAACACTACATTGCTCACACTTTCCGGTATTTTTGATGATCTTCTCCGCAATAAAACAGTCAAGTTTACTATCATCAACAACTATGAAATTCAGTTTCTTATCACTCATTTTATTTACTTGGTATTATTACTGTAATGGTTGTTCCTTCATTTACTTTTGATTCAAGGTCAACTTTACCGTTGATCTTGCTTAGAGCATCTTTAACGTTATAGAGTCCGAAACCTGAACCTATTTCATCACTAGAACCTCTAAAAAACATATTAAAAACCTCTCCAAGACTACTCTCCGGTATCCCTATACCATTGTCTTCCACTACAATGGTTGCCTTACTATCTGCAACATTGATCTTCAAGCTCACCCTCTTCTGTTCATTATTCTTTTTTTGGTACTTAAAGGCATTAGACAGTAGGTTATTGATTATGATCTTTATTGAGATATCGTCAGACCTGAATTTACAAGTTTGACTTACCTCTTTTTCAAAATCAACATTTTTTAACTTACTCGTAATATCATAAAGGTCACTCATATCCTGCATGATATCATTGAAGTCGATCTCAGTTAAGTTGATCTCACCGCGCCTGATACTATAATGGTCATGAAGGTTCTGTATGTAATTATCTAACTTCAACATTGCATTTTCCATCATCTCTATCATCTCCTTAACTTCATCTAACCCTTCAGAATTTTTTGCAAGGTCTATAATTCCAAGCACACTCAATATAGGCCCTCTCATATCATGGGTGGCACTATAGGCAAATTTATCCAGCTCGTCATATGCTTTTTGAAGCTCTTCATTCTTTAACGCCAGCATGCTGGTCGTTACATAGAACTTATGCGCTTCATCTATAGCAGATTGCACATCTACATCTGTCCAAGGCTTTTTGATATAACGAAAAACATGCCCACGGTTAATGGCACTGATAACAGATTCTATATCCGTATATCCTGTTATCAGAATTCTAACAGGGTTAGGATACTTCGGCCGGATCTTCTCAAAGAACTCCACACCGGTCATATCAGGCATTTTCTGGTCACTTAGTATGACGCTGATTCCCTCTTGCTCTTCTAAGACCTGAAGTGCTTCATCAGTATTATTTGCCGTGTATACTTTATAGTCAAAGCGAAATGATGCTTTGAAACTGATGAGATTATTCTGCTCATCATCAATATATAAGACTTTTATTTTTTTCTTACTATCCAACTTCTTCAGCTTTAATTGTTACATGTACTATTGGTATAGTTAAAATAAACTCAGTCCCTTCTCCCTTAATAGATTCTATGTTGATTTTACCATTGTGCTTATTAATCGTATTGTAAGCAATCGACATGCCAAGTCCAGTACCCTCACCTACTTCTTTTGTTGTAAAGAATGGCTCAAAAACCTTTTTCTTGGTCTCTTCATCCATGCCAATTCCATTATCTTTCAGGCTGATGTGTACATACATTTCATCATGAGTTGTAGTGATGATCAGCTCACCACCTTGCTCTTCACCAAATTTAGACTTAATTGCCTGTAACCCATTAGTGATAATGTTCAAAAATACCTGATTCAGTTTACCGGGATAGCATTCTACCGTCGGTAAGTTCCCATAGTTTTTAGTGATCTTGATCTTATTATCAAGTGTATTGTTCACTATTATTAACGTTGAGTCTAACCCTTCGTTCAAGTCTGCTTTTTTAAGATCATCTTCATCCAACCTAGAGAATACTCTCAACCCTTTAACTATCTCAGCTGTTCTGTTCGAGCCTTCTGTAATACCTTTCAACAGATATTCAATTTCTTCTTTCAGATAGTCATATTCCATATCTTCTTTCAGCTCCTCTATCTGCTCCTTCTTCTCTTCATAACTAATGTCTTCAGCAATGCTTATCTGCTCTATCTGCCCAAGTAACTCAATGATCATTTCCACATCACGTTTCAATGGTTTTACATTTGATGTAACGAAGTTGATAGGATTATTTATCTCATGTGCTATACCTGCAGTCAGTTGACCGAGAGATGCCATCTTCTCCGACTCAACAAGGTTCGCCTCTGCATCCTTAAGCTCTTGCATTGCTTTATTCAGATCCTCATTCGATTTCCGTAGCTCTTTTGTACGTTCGTCAACCTTAGTTTCCAATATCACGTTCTGCTCGCGTATGATACGGGCATTTTCTTCTAGCGCTTTTAATGCCTGCTCCTGCGATTCTTCTTTTTCTTTACGTAGTATATTAATACTGTCAGCCAATGCAATGGATAGAAGTACTACAACGAAAGCAGACCCTATTTGTATTATCGATGTTGTGAGAAGGTTATACGGCAGTGCACCGAAATCTTTCATTACAAACAACATCACACTTATTAAAAATACCGTCCATGCAACTAAGAAGAATAATGCAGGTCTGTACTTGTGTTTAAAATGTATGTAGGCTGCAATACCTATCATATATAATGATAATGGCAGCGCATTAAAATTGAGCAAGTTATAACTTACATGCTTACTGCCGACAAAGGCATTAATAATCGTAATAACGTATGCCGCAATAAAAAACCAGAACCCTATATGAAGCCTTGGCGTATACTTTTTTGTATGTAAAAAGTTGCGTATAAATGCTATAGAAGTAAATGCTGTAAAAGAAGGGAATAAGTATACACTTAACTTTTCAAACTGGTATGCGCCGGGCCATAAAAACTTAAACCCGAAGCCGGTAATATTTAGCTGTACTAGTGTAACACTTATGATATATAGTATATAATATAAATAACTTCTGTCTTTTGTACTTATGAAGATAAAAAGGTTGTACAAAAGCATTACGATCATAATACCAAAATAGAGTCCCATCAAAAGATCTCTGCTCATATTGGCATCAGCTACTTCTTCTACCTCACCTATTCTTATTGGTATAAGCAACTGGGTATTACTTTTCACTTTTAAATAATACGCCTTAGCCTGCTCACTACCTGTTATTTCATACTGATAGTTCTGGTTATTATTACCTCTCTTATAAAAGGGCTCATCTTTACTGATTGTTTTACTGCTTTGTGTACCATCATTATAAACTGTATATAATGTCACCTCATCTAAAAGAGGGTTTTCTACTTGAAGCAACAGTTTATTACGTCCCGGATTGTCTATTATCAGTCTTGTCCAAACAGTTACATTAGCAACCCCAAGGTTAGGTACTTTAGCATCACTTTCTTCAAACTTATTATTAGCAATTACATCACCCAGCTCAAGTTTATTGCTAGAGTCTACAAAAATTTCAACTTTATTACCTACGAGCTTAGCACCTTCCGGCACAATATATTCAGGGCTAGCAGAAGCTTTTATTGATAGTACACTTACTACGAAAGCAAAAAAAAGGCGTATTATGCTTTTCATGACCTATATTGAATTTGGCATTGTCAGATCATACTCAACTTCTGTGGTGCCTTTCTGACCTATTACTTTTGTTACGCCAACAGGGTTTTCTATATACGTTCTGATCTCTTTCCTGAATTTTTCATCAGCTTTATTCAAGCTATCTACATCTTTTACAACCAATGCTGTAGCTACGAGATCTAATTTCGGATATATAAAGGTACCCTTGTTACCGATCGATGTTTCAATTTCAAAACCTGACGCCTGGCACATAGCAACTGTATAGGGTGCACACAAAACAAACAGACTGTCCATACTTAACTGATTGGCAAGTGCAACACCTATCTTCGTCAATAAAATACTTACTCCACGTCCGGCTATAGCCTTTGCATTCCATAAGCCACATAACTCACCTGTAACCTTTTTATCCGCATAGCTAGCCACAAGTCCGTATATTTTATCTTCAACAACGGATATAGCCTCTTCTATAGGTAACTTATGCCCTTGCTCAACAATATGTATCCGTTCTCCACCTACAACTGTAGAACCATCTTTGGTTTCTACAAGAACTACATATACACCGGGATTATAAAACCAATCATTTTTAGAAGAGGTAACCTTAGTCACTCCGTAATCACGGAGAACGTTTGCATGCCCTTCAGCAAAACGTTCGCATGATTCCAGATCATCAATTGCCCTGAATACCCGTATCTTTAACATTAGCCTCTGTAGAATATTTCGTGTTTAGGTTTCCTCAAAGCTTTCACGCCCATATCATCGGCAATAGCAAGCTTCATCAGAAACACTTCTGAATATTCTCTCTCGTTATCTTCATTTAAAGGAAAGATATTTAAAAAGTTTTCCCTAAGCTCCTTTAAATGTTCTATAAAACGGTTGGGTATCCTTTTACCTTTTCCGACTACTAACCTACTAAAAAAGAAAACAGGGGACAACATAGGATGTACAGATATTCCAGCCATATTTGCCGATATCCACACTCTATACACATCCCTACCGGCGTTAATCAGGTTTTTATGGTCAAATTCAGGTATTGCCATAAGTAATGCACCACTTGCTGACTTCATTGTTTTCTCAGAAAATTTCCTGAAAGCAGTACCCTTATCCCACATTGAAAGCAACGATACAGCCTTATAGTCCTGTGCAACATAAAAGCCGGCAACATCGCCTTGACTCAAGTCTACCGCAGCGAGCTCAATACCATCTCTTGTCTCTTCGGCATGTTTTTTACTCCAACGGACTTCACTATAAAACTCACTATGCCCTTGAGGGTGCAATAATCTTATCCTATCACATGCAGACATTATCTCACCCAACTCGTCTAGCTCCTCGGCATCATCCGTATAGTAAAGCTTCATATTGCTGTTATCAGAAAGAGCACGGTACGCTTCTTTTTTAAACTTTTCAGGCAAAGCGGCTCTACCTGCTAGTTTTCTGTTGGTACACCTAATTTGCATGTGCTCCGCAAGTTTTTTTGTTTCATCATCAAAACTATCTGCCTTTTTAAAACTTATAGCAGCTATCAACCTTGGCTCATCGTCAATCGGCAATACCTCAACATTACTATCGAGCCCTAATAAAACACCTTGCAGATGTACACTTTCAATAGCGCACCCTAGCCCCATATGCGCACCCATCTCATCATAATCGCCCCATGAATAAGACCTGTACTTATCGTGTAGTAATAATAAAATACCATCATTGTAATACCATTTCCAGGGTTGATTATTACCTGCAGAAGGTGCATTTACAGCTGCATTTATTAATTCATCAAGCTCATCTTCAGTAAGTAAATGATCAGGAGCAGATACTGTGTCCAGATATTTTTTAGCGATAGATTTTACATCCTTCTCTGTCAAAGGAGTATAAGGGTTCTTTACTTTTTCTTCAGTACCGTTAACCGAATAAGCATCTTGCTTATTTGGCAATAACTCTTCAAAGTCTATGTAAAACCTACCCGATTCATGATATTCATCCATCAGAATTCGCCTGGCAGTATCTGTAGTTAAAGCTCCGCCTAATGTTACCGAAGAGGCAAGCTGAGGCCAGGTATTAATAGATTGCTCTACTTCCATCATCGACGCTTTAAGTCTAGTAGAAATAGTTTCAGCACCAACCATCTTTAAAATGTATGGTATCTTCTCTTCGTTAGTAAGATCTTTAATTTTTTCAGGGTCTAGGTCACCTGCTAAACCATGCAGTATTGGTCTTTCAGGCTCAAGGTCGAACCTCTCTACATCTAGCATTCCTCTGTCATTGGTATCCATCAGCACAGGTATCTTAAGCTCTCTGGCCTTGAAACGACTTACTATTTTAATATCCAACCCATCGCATACTTCTATTAATAAGTCTAACTTTCCATTGCCTGTAAAGAAGTCGTCGATATTTTCTTTTGTAAGACCGTCATTAAATATTCTAACCTTAAGAAAAGGGTCAATTTCATATATCTCTCTTGCTGCAAGAACTGTTTTGTTCAGGCAAAGGTTATGTACACCAGTTCTTATCCTGTTAAGATTACTGAGTTCAACAATATCAAAATCAGCAAGTCTTAATTCACCACATATACGCTCCATTGCAATGGTGAGGGCTATTGATTGCCCTACAGAAAGACCAACGATACCTATTTTTTTATTAGAAAGTTGCTCCTGCTCTTCATCGGTGAGTTTATAACGATTCCTGTTAGTCCGAACTTCTATAAACTCTTCCTTCTCCAGTAAGTGCACTAGTTTTTTTGACCACGGGTAGTATACCCATACACCATATTCAAAACGGTCTCGCCCTGCAAGGTGTTGGTTTATAAGCTCAGGATACTCTTCGTTTTTTATTTTTCTATGAGGGTGCCTTATCTTGATCAGCTCTCGCAGATGACTTTCTAATTCATCATATACATCGATACTTGAGTCGTTCTTCAGCAACTCTTCCAGATATCTCTTTTGTTCTTTATCCGATAATTGGTAGAATATCGGCTCAAACTGCAACGCTAAGCCAGAAGGCTTGTTTGAAGCACGTGACGTGATAAAATCCATAAAATCCTATATGTATGTATTGCAACCAGCGTACATATGATTAAACTATAATACTAAAAATAATAAAAGCTAAGCATCAATATTATTTTTCTTACAATGTTTTTTTCACTATTTTGTACCACTATTACGGGACAAATTTAACGCTAATTATTGCATAATAATGGGAGATGACAATTTAAAAAAAATTAGTGTGCTTTATGTTGACGATGAGGAACATAATCTAATGTCTTTCAAGGCAACCTTTCGTATAAAATATAAAGTGTTTACCGCCATAAGCGGCGAAGAGGCTATAAAAATAATGGACTCGGAGAAGATAGAGATCATTATAACTGACCAAAGAATGCCTAATATGACGGGGGTTCAGTTTTTAGAGTCTATACTCGATAGGCACCCAGACCCAATGCGTATTCTTTTAACCGGATATGCTGACTTGAATGCTGTTATAGATGCTGTGAATAAAGGCAAAATTTTTCATTACCTGACTAAGCCATGGAACGAAGAAGAGCTGGACTCAACTATCCAAAGAGCATTTGATGTATATAAGTTACGCAAAGAAGAAAAAGAACTTACTGAGAAACTAGGCGTTACCAACTCACAGCTTGAGTTCCTGCTCAGGCAGCAATTATTATCATAATTAATTCAACATACTTACTTTAGCCCGGTAAATTCCGGGCTTTTTTATGCAACTGTCTGTAGTAGTCATAACACTCAACGAGGAAAAGAACATCGAAAGATGTTTGCTATCTGTAAAAGAAATTGCAGACGAAGTGCTTGTTATTGATAGCCTCTCTACTGATAATACAACAATAATATCAGCTAGGCTAGGAGCTAAGATTATAGACCAGGAGTTTCTGGGATATGTTGGCCAGAGAAACTTTGGTGCAGATAATGCAGAAAACGACTGGATCTTGATGTTAGATGCCGACGAAGTAGTAAGTCCTGAATTGGTTCAGAGTATTGCTAACATAAAGAAAGACCCTAAATATAGTTGCTATGAGTTCAACAGGTTAACCAACTATTGTGGTAAGTGGATAAAACATTGTGGTTGGTATCCGGATAAAAAGATAAGGTTGTACAATAAAAATGCGGGTAAATGGACAGGTCACCTGGTACATGAACATTGGGAAGCTAATAATAAAGATGAAACTGTTGGATATCTAAAAGGCGATCTACTACACTATACTTACAACACTATTGATGACCATGTATCGCAAATACATAAATTCACTGAACTCAGTGCAAGGTCAGCTGTAGAGGCAGGAAAAAACATTAGTTTACTAAAACTATGGCTGGGGCCAAAATGGTTCTTTTTCAGCAGATATATTCTTAAGCTGGGGTTTCTTGACGGATATTATGGCTACTTATTATGTAAGCTTTCGGCCTATGCACAGGTAATAAAGTATAGTAAGATCAGACAATATAATAAGATGATAAGAGATAATATCAATTCCTGAGCACCTCTCTAAACAACTTCATATATCTATCTGTAATAAATTCAATACCATGGTATTGCGTAACATATTCTGCAGCTTTTTGAATGACTTTACTTCTCATTTCTGTATTAGATAGAATGCGGTCAATAGCTTCAGCTATATCTTTGGGCTGCTTCACACCACATTGAATACCTCGTCCATCTTTTAATAAGTCAGTTAACCCTCCGGCATCTGTTGCAACTACAGGTACTTTATATAAAAATGCATCTAATACACTACTGCCTAACCCTTCTTCTTCAGAACTCATTACAAATACGTCAAAAACAGAAAAGAAATCCTCTACATTTTCTTGAAAACCCGGAATTAAATACACATTCTGTAACCCGTACTCTTCAATTTTTGACCTGACAACATTTTCTAGCTCACCAGCACCAAAATGTATAAACTGGAAATCACTCCGTATATCAGACAAGTGCCTGATAGTTTCAACCATTGTCAATGGATCTTTATGAGGTACAAAGGCAGCAATGGTACCGACGATCTTTTTACCTGATTCAACACCAAACTCTTTTATTGCATCCGTTGCCCTTCCTCTATCTAACTTTTGTTCGACTACAATATCACTAATAAGAACAGCGTTTCTTTGGGAAAAATCTTTAATAATGTGCTGTATTGCAGTACTTATGGCAACAAGTTTATCTGTTAACCTGTATTTTAACCATGTAAGGAAACCCTTAGGGACAAAATCTACTCTTCTGGTATATACTATTTTCGTTCTGTGAAAAGGCTTGGTTAGCACGCAATAAGTAAGTACACCCGCTGTCTCTACATGTAAAATATCAAAGTCAGCACCTTTGGAAATAAGAAAACGAACTATTTTGAATACGCTATCAAACGCATAAGTCTTAAAACCCTCTGCCTCTGCTTTCTCCTGCATAGGGTAACCCTTTCTGCACAATACTGATACATCACAACCGGCACTTTTGAAACCACGCATGCAATACAATGTTTGTCGCTCTCCCCCTCTCCAGGTCTTTTCAAAATTAAGTTCAAGGATCTTCATCTTAATATTAACTGCCTAAAGTAAAAATTATCTCCTCTAAAAACTATTTTTATGACAAACTTAAAATCAATACCTAAAATGAAAGATTCTTTAAAGACATTTTCAGCAGCTGCATTTGCTGCATTAGTGGTTGTAGCAGTATTTGCATTCAAGCCGGCACCTGCCCCAACACCACAACCTACTCAATACGAGTACTTTCAGTTCTCGACTATTGAATCAGTAATACCTGGTGGCCTTGGCCGTTCGCGTATCTTAACTACAGATAATAGCGGACAGCTACTTGAAAAAGACCTGAAAAATTTTTATAGTATGGTAGGACTTAACTTTAAGAACATTGCTAAAAATGATAACTCTATCGTTGAGCGTATCAATGACTATAGTTCACAAGGTTGGGAGTTGGTTTCTGTTGTAACAGGTTCTCATGCACAAACATCAGACGGTAGTAGCTCAGGTGGTTTGTTTATTACACGCTATCTATTCAGAAAGCCCAAGTAACAAATGACAAGAAAAAATAAAAATACATCAGGAGAGTTGATAAGCATTAACAAGTTTATCAGCTCTTCTGGCTTTTGCTCTCGCAGAGAAGCAGACCAATATATAGAGCAAGGTAGAGTTACTATAAATGGTGAACCTGCTGAAGCCGGTAATAGAGTTACTTATGATGATCTTATTGAGATAGATGGAGAGAAAATAAAGTCTGCTAAAAAAGAAAAGACCATTTACTTAGCTTTTAATAAGCCTGTTGGTATTACCTCAACTACTGACCTCCGAGATAAGAGCAATATTATTTCATACATCAATTACCCTAAGCGAATATTTCCTATCGGTAGGCTGGATAAAGATTCAGATGGATTGATATTCCTTACTAATGATGGAGATATAGTAAATAAAATACTACGTGCTGGTAACAAACACGAAAAAGAATATATCGTAACAGTAGACAGGCCTATCACTCCTGAGTTTATCCAAAAAATGGGCAACGGTGTTCCTATACTCGGGAAGAAAACAAAAAAGTGCTTTGTAAAGAAAGAAGGTCCCAGAAGATTCCGTATCATACTAACCCAAGGGCTGAACAGACAGATAAGACGAATGTGCCGGCACTTTGACTATAAAGTAGTTACCCTTACCCGTATCAGGATAATGAATATTAGCTTAAGTAAATTACCTGTTGGCAAATGGCGTTTACTTACTGCAGAAGAAGTTACTCAGCTAAATGAAATGGTTGCAGGCTCCTCAAAAACAGAAGAAGCCTCTCGTCCAGTAAAAAAGAAAAGCTCTGCCAGAAAAGCATCAACAGAGCAGCATAAAAGCAGTCCTAAAAAGGCTGCCAAGAAGAAGAGCTATAAAGAGTATCGAAAAAGGAGGTAAAGGGATGCTTCACTTACACTCATTGATCACCTTTTTTTCTTTATTTTGAGGTTCTTCTCTGATACTCAACCAGTATTCTTCCCGAACATCTTCATCTATAAAAACAGGTAACCTCTCATCGTATAATCTATCTTTTCCATCTTTATGGCATCCTGATATCCAATATTCCTAACCTGTATCTACGTCAATATGGTTGTATTTATATCCAGTTACTTTAAGAAATGTTCTTTCTTTATAGTGTACAGACTTTTTTGATTTAGAAAACTTTACACGACCGATAACAGCTTCTCCGGTCAATCCCGCTGATTTGTTTTCAATGTACATTATCCTTTGCATATCACTTGCAATATACACATACCTAAACGCAAAACGCCCCATGTAAATTAATACACGGGGCGTTTTAAATAAATATGGCAGCTACCTACTCTCCCACTTTCGTAGTACCATCGGCCATGGCGGGCTTAACTTCTCTGTTCGGAATGGGAAGAGGTGAACACCGCCGGCAAAACCACCATAAGATCTTCAAAATCCAAAAAGTCAATTCACAAATTCCAAAACCTTTGTCATTTGGAATTTCATCTTTGGTATTTTATTACACAATAATTTCGACATATTCGGGAAAAAGCAATTCACGTGTGACAAACACAACGCAATCATAAGAACACACTCCGTTATAAAGCTCACGTGCAATTAGTACTACTCGGCTTTGATGTCACCACCTTTACACCTGTAGCCTATCAACGTCATCGTCTCTGACGGCACTTAAGAGTAAACTCATCTCGTGGAAGGTTTCGCGCTTAGATGCTTTCAGCGCTTATCCTGTCTGTACATAGCTACTCAGCACTGCACCTGGCGGCACAACTGATACACCAGCGGTACATACGACCCGGTCCTCTCGTACTAAGGTCATGTCCACTCAATTTACTAACGCCCACCACAGATAGAGACCGAACTGTCTTGCGACGTTCTGAACCCAGTTCACGTGCCACTTTAATGGGCGAACAGCCCAACCCTTGGGACCTTCTCCAGCCCCAGGATGTGACGAACCGACATCGAGGTGCCAAACCTCCCCGTCGATATGAGCTCTTGGGGGAGATCAGCCTGTTATCCCCGGAGTACCTTTTATCCTTTGAGCGATGGCCCTTCCATACAGAACCACCGGATCACTTTAGCCTGCTTTCGCACCTGATCGGCTGGTCAGCCTCACAGTCAAGCACCCTTGTACTAATACGCTCTATGTATGATTACCAACCATACTGAGGGCACCTTTGCGAGCCTCCGTTACCTTTTAGGAGGCGACCACCCCAGTCAAACTACCCACCATGCAATGTCCCCATACAGGTTAGACCCTAAGTAACAGAAGGTTGGTATTTCAACGATGACTCCACACTACCTGGCGGCAATGCTTCAAAGTCTCCCAACTATTCTACACATCTGTTACTCAAGATCAATGCAAAGTTGTAGTGAAGGTTCACGGGGTCTTTTCGTCCCGTGGCGGGTAACCGGCATCTTCACCGATACTACAATTTCACCGGGCTCGTGGAGGAGACAGCGTTCAACTCATTAGACCATTCGTGCAGGTCGGAACTTACCCGACAAGGAATTTCGCTACCTTAGGACCGTTATAGTTACGGCCGCCGTTTACCGGGGCTTCGGTCGCTAGCTTTGGATAAATCCTAACATGCTTCCTTAACCTTCCGGCACCGGGCAGGTATCAGGCTCTATACGTCTTCTTTCGAATTTGCAGGGCCCTATGTTTTTGCTAAACAGTTGGTTGAACCTTTTAACTGAGTCCCGCATCGCTGCGGGATGGCTTTATCCCGAAGTTACAGCCACAATTTGCCTAGTTCCTTCTCCACGGCTCACCCGAGCGCCTTAGAATACTCATCTCGACTACCTGTGTCGGTTTACGGTACGGGTTGTCAATAACATAACTTAGAGGTTTTTCTCGTGAGCAGGATTACAGCCGCTATCTCGCCGTCCGAAGACTTTGAGTACTATCACGTTCAGCATTCTCGGCGGATTTGCCTACCAAAAATATACCTACACGCTTTAACGAGGACTTCCGTCGCCTCGCGGGCCTTTCACTTCTCCGTCACCCCATCGAATTATTAACAAGTACTGGAATATTAACCAGTTTTCCATCAGCTTCCCCTTTCGGGTACGCCTAAGGACCCGACTAACCCTGATCCGATTAGCGTTGATCAGGAACCCTTAGTCTTTCGGCGAAGCGGTTTTTCACCGCTTTTATCGTTACTTATACCTACATTTTCTTTTCTGAACGCTCCAGCATAACTCACATTACACCTTCAGCGCTGTTCAGAATGCTCTCCTACCGCTCATTGCTGAGCCTATATCTTCGGTACTGTGTTTGATGCCCGATCATTTTCCGCGCTCAAACCCTCGACCAGTGAGCTGTTACGCACTCTTTAAATGAATGGCTGCTTCCAAGCCAACATCCTGGCTGTCTTAGGATTTGAACTTCGTTTATCCAACTTAACACAGATTTAGGGACCTTAGATGATAGTCTGGGTTGTTCCCCTCTCGGCCATGAACCTTAGCGCCCACAGCCTCACTGCCACATAAATATTACAGCATTCGGAGTTTGTCAGGGTTTGGTAGGCGGTGAAGCCCCCTAGCCCAATCAGTAGCTCTACCTCTGTAATAATATAAAATGTGACGCTGTTCCTAAAAACATTTCGGAGAGTACGAGCTATCTCCCGGTTTGATTGGCCTTTCACCCCTATCCACAGGTCATCCCAAAACTTTTCAACGTTTACGGGTTCGGTCCTCCAGTTAGTTTTACCTAACCTTCAACCTGCCCATGGATAGATCACCGGGTTTCGCGTCTGCCCCCACTGACTAATACGCTCTGTTCGAACTCGCTTTCGCTGCGGCTCCGTTACTTAAGAACTTAACCTCGCCAGTGAGGAGCAACTCGTAGGTTCATTATGCAAAAGGCACGCCGTCACCCCGAAGGGCTCCGACCGCTTGTAGGCGTACGGTTTCAGGTACTATTTCACTCTCCTGTTCGGAGTACTTTTCACCTTTCCCTTACGGTACTGGTTCACTATCGGTCACTAAGGAGTATTTAGCCTTACCGGATGGTGCCGGCTGGTTCACGCAGGATTCCTCCGGTCCCGCGCTACTCAGGATACTGCTCGTCAACAGAAATTTACAACTACAGGGCTATCACCTGCTATGGCCACTCTTTCCAAAGTGTTCATCTTAATGCTGTCTCCTAAATGCAGTCCTACAACCCCGCTGGAGCACGCCCCAGCGGTTTGGGCTCTTCCCCGTTCGCTCGCCACTACTTGGGGAATCATTTGTTATTTTCTCTTCCTACAGGTACTTAGATGTTTCAGTTCCCTGCGTTAGCTCTCTTTCGAGTGACATGTCTTCAACATGCCGGGTTTTCCCATTCGGACATCTGCGGATCAACATTTGTATGCAACTCCCCGCAGCTTTTCGCAGCTTACCACGTCCTTCATCGCCTCTTAGTGCCTAGGCATCCACCATACGCCCTTATTTACTTTCTTAACGAATAAATATTCTAACGCTACTTTGTGTTATTTTGCCACACTATTAAATTGCTTTCCCAATATGTCAAAGAACTTCAAAACCCTAACCCCTAAATGGAGCTAAAGCCTCTTGCTGATGCCCGGATTATGAACCCGCAGCCCCGAAGGCAACATCATTTGTATCTTACCGCTCAATACCCAACCCCTCAAAATAAAGTGGAGGATATCGGAGTCGAACCGATGACCCCCTGCGTGCAAGGCAGGTGCTCTAGCCAGCTGAGCTAACCCCCCATTAGGTTAATTCAAAAATCAAAATCCAAATAAATTCAAATCCCAACCCCTGAACGTCATCGTAATGACTGATACTTCTATTAAAAGAACTTCTAAAAAAGTAGACCCGCCAGTCCCGATAGCTATCGGGATGAACCAGGGACCTACCCCTGTAGACCCGCCCAGACTTGAACTGGGGACCTCTACATTATCAGTGTAGCGCTCTAACCACCTGAGCTACGGATCTATGAACCCCAAACCCCTGAAGGGGCTTTGCTTGTTCACCAGGCATTCGCCTCACATCCCGCGCCCTTCGGCTTATCAGAGCTTTACAAAGAACTTCGTCTACTCTTACCTCCCCCTTCTGGGGGTGCAGGGGGTAAACAATATCTTGAAAGACGGAAAAAAAACAACAGCTATCAGGCATAAGCTCTAAAAAGGAGGTATTCCAGCCGCACCTTCCGGTACGGCTACCTTGTTACGACTTAGCCCCAGTTATTAGTTTTACCCTAGGCGGCTCCTTGCGGTTACCGACTTTAGGTACACCCAACTTCCATGGCTTGACGGGCGGTGTGTACAAGGTCCGGGAACGTATTCACCGCGCCATTGCTGATGCGCGATTACTAGCGATTCCAGCTTCATGAGGTCGAGTTGCAGACCTCAATCCGAACTGAGAAGAGGTTTTTGAGATTAGCTTCCTGTCACCAGGTCGCTGCCCTTTGTCCTCCCCATTGTAGTACGTGTGTAGCCCTGGGCATAAAGGCCATGATGACTTGACATCGTCCCCTCCTTCCTCACGTCTTACGACGGCAGTTTCTTCAGAGTTCCCACCATTACGTGCTGGCAACTGAAGATGGGGGTTGCGCTCGTTGCGGGACTTAACCCAACACCTCACGGCACGAGCTGACGACAGCCATGCAGCACCTTGTCATCCGTGTATTGCTACAAAATACCCTTTCAGGTATCGGCAAATGACATTCTAGCCCAGGTAAGGTTCCTCGCGTATCATCGAATTAAACCACATACTCCACCGCTTGTGCGGACCCCCGTCAATTCCTTTGAGTTTCATCCTTGCGGACGTACTTCCCAGGTGGATTACTTAATGCTTTCGCTCAGACACACATTGTATATCACGTATGTCGAGTAATCATCGTTTAGGGCGTGGACTACCAGGGTATCTAATCCTGTTCGCTACCCACGCTTTCGTGCCTCAGCGTCAATGTTCGTTCAGTCAGCTGCCTTCGCAATCGGTGTTCTATATCATATCTATGCATTTCACCGCTACATGATATATTCCGCCAACCTCAACGAAATTCAAGACAAATAGTATCAAAGGCAGTTTCCGAGTTAAGCTCGGAGATTTCACCTCTGACTTACCTGCCCGCCTACACACCCTTTAAACCCAGTAAATCCGGATAACGCTTGCACCCTCCGTATTACCGCGGCTGCTGGCACGGAGTTAGCCGGTGCTTATTCTCTAGGTACCGTCGGACGAAGTAGAAACCTCGCTTTTCTTCCCTAGCAAAAGAAGTTTACAACCCAGAAGGCCTTCATCCTCCACGCGGCATGGCTGGTTCAGACTCTCGTCCATTGACCAATATTCCTCACTGCTGCCTCCCGTAGGAGTCGGGCCCGTGTCTCAGTGCCCGTGTGGCTGATCGTGCTCTCACACCAGCTACCCATCGTCGACTTGGTGGGCCGTTACCCCGCCAACTATCTAATGGGACGCACGCCAATCCAATACCAATAAATTTTTAATATCTTAAAGATGCCTTCAAAATATACTATGAGGTATTAATCCGGATTTCTCCGGGCTATTCCTCAGTAAAGGGTATGTTGCGTACGTGTTCCGCACCCGTTTGCCGGTCGCCAGCGTCCGAAGACCTGCTGCCCCTCGACTTGCATGTGTTAAGCCTGCCGCTAGCGTTCATCCTGAGCCAGGATCAAACTCTCCATTGTAAATGAATTGTTTGTTACTAGCTTAATTTTTTACTCTATAAAGAGAATTAAGACGTTTGTAACATAGTTAATTTGTTACGCTCTTACCTGATCCGACAGAACTTCATCTGTCAGATGCTGTTGCTTTTTTAATTTCCAGTCTCTCAAAGAACTTATGTCAACTACTTTTAGTCAACGATGTCAGTAACGTGGAAGCCGACCCACTTATCCGCAGCTACACTGCTTTACTGTTATGTATTTAAGAACTTTACGTTATCGTTCGTTTAACTGTCGTCCGAAACGGTGCGCAAAGGTATGCGATACATCCTATTCAGACAAAACTTTTTTCGATAATAGTTATCCACATATCGGGGCTATTATCACCCTTAAACTCACTGAAAAATCCTTAAAAGAACTACCCGTTTTTTGCAAGCGGATTGCAAAGGTAAGACGCTTTTCTTTTACCACAAAATCTTTTTCAGAAATAAATTACTCAAGCCAAGGTAAAAAGCTTCCGACCTCATTTGTTTATATTTGATTTCACTCAAAATCCAACTGAAAATGAAGCACTATCTTATGCTGATAATTGCGGTAGCTACACTATTTGGCACAGGCTGTAAAGAAACAGACTCTGCCGTAAATGCTGCTAACAATGTTATAATGAGGGACACCTTAAAAAAGCTATACCCAAGCCTGCTACAATCTCAGATAAGAATTGAAGTACACGACTACCGAAACACTACAGTGTTATTAGGCGATGTACAGCTATTTGAGAAAACAGATGAAGAGCTAAAAGAAATAGCTGATGCTATAGGAAAACTGACTTACGATATATACGAAGCCAACAACTATCTGAATAAAGGAGAAGTGATCTTCACCAATGTGGAGCGCAGGAAGATGACAGATGACGACCCTAAAAAAGAATACCAGATCGATTATAAAGATTATCAACCTGAATAACCCACACTAAAACCAAAGAGTTTGAAAAAAGTAAAAAACGAACCGAAGCCTTCAATTCCGCAAAGCAAACTACTGGCACTATCTTTTGTAGAAGGAGCTTGTGTAATGGTAGCCGAACTGGCAGGGGGCAAAATGCTTGCACCATTTTTCGGTTCATCATTATATGTCTGGGCCTCTACCCTTGCTATTACCTTAGGAGCACTAACCGCAGGCTACTACATAGGTGGCGAGTGGAGTAAGTTTGAAATGGACAAACGAAAGAAAAGACTGTTTACCGTCATTAGTTTATCAGCAGCACTGGTTATTATAATGCCTGCATGGGCAGACATGATCATGAGTAAAACGATCGAGATGGAATTCCTGACAGGGATGATCGTATCGCAAATGCTATTTCTGCTCCCTCCTATTCTGGGTATGGGTATTGTTAGTCCGATGATCATAAGCTTACTTGCTGAAACAAAAGAATCAGGCAAAGCGGCAGGCATGGTATATGCCATCTCTACTTTTGGTGGTGTACTGGCAACTTTGCTTACAGGTTTTTGGTTGGTGCCGAAACTGGGTATATCCATACCTTGTGTCGTAATAGGCACATTATTGTTCTTACTGAACATATTTGTACTCAGACCTAAAAAAAACATAACCACAACAGCACTCCTACTACTGATCTTACCAAGTGTTTACTTCATTTATGAAAGCAGGCAGGATAAAACAGATAAATATGATGTCTTGTATCACAGTGAAGGCATAATGGGACAAGTGAAGGTGATGGATTTCCCATATGTATTAAAAGGAAAGACCTATAATACCCGCTGCATGTTGGTGAATCACAACTGGCAAACATGGATAGATAAAGAGCAGGATAATTTCAGCCTGCTTTTCTACACCCGGTTTTCAAAAGTACTTATCAATACAATGCCCGAAAACAGTAAGGCTTTGCTTATTGGCCTTGGCGGAGGCACAGTTGCCAGACAACTGGAAGACCACGGTATGAAATACGACGCAGTGGAAATAGACGGCAGGCTACCTGAGTTGGCAGAAAAATACTTTGGCCTTAGACACGCTGTAGAAAATACGTTTGTGGATGATGGCAGGCATTATGTAAATATTTGTAAGGAGAAGTATGACCTGATAATCATAGATGCACTATTGGGTGAAACAGTACCATCACATCTGTTGAGCAAAGAGTGCTTTATGAAAATAAAGAATCTGCTTAACCCTGACGGTAAAATATTCATAGAGTTCGATGGCTTTGAGGATGGAACTGAAGGCATAGCCCAACAAATGTTATATAATACATTGCTTGAAGCCGGCTTTAACTGCCGCACTTATACAACACTGCCACAGCATACAAGCACAGATATTATCTATATAGCCACACAAGGCAGTTTTGACAATCTTGACTCTGCATATGTTGCAGGTGATTTTTATTATCCTATCGAGGGTATGCTTGGCAGGTTCCGCACCAAGCTGCCTGTAACTACCCGGGATTATATACGAGACGACTACCCGGTACTTGATTTTTACCTTAAAGAAAGGGTTGCGCTATTCAGGAAAGATTATACAATGGAATATTATGAGGATTTCCTCTTTGACGGCGTTTCTTTCTACAAATAAAAAAAGCCCCGGTTGAACGGGGCTTACTTATGGCAATTGTTACCTGATCAATTCTTTTCTTCATCGGCTTCTTCTGCCGGATACAGTATAGCAGTGTAGGTATCACTCTTGTCACCAAACACCATATTTGCTGTTTTCTGAATATCCTTAACAGTTAACTTACTGATCCAATCGTTATAGCTAAGAGCATTGTTCTTGCTCTTATCCCAAAACATAACAGACTGTAGCTTACCTGCCCAATAACTGTTCTTCTCCAGGTTCTCCTTGTGTTTCTCACGCCACTGGCTTTTTACTTTATCAAGATCTTCCTGCTTAGGGCCATCCTTTTTAATTTCATTTACCACTTCATCAGCAGCACTTAAGAGCTTGTCTACATTTTCAGGCCCACAAGGCAACTGTAATACCAATGAGTAATTCTCATAAGGCTCTTTTTCTACACTTGCCCTATATCCACCACCATATATACCACTGAGTTTTTCACGCAGTTCTTCTATAACGCGGATGTTCAATATTTCTCCCAGAGCTTCTACTTTCAGTTCGAAATCCTCAGAATAAGATGCCTCACCATAAATGAGACTAATGATCATACTCTTAGGTTCAGACCCTTTGTAATACTTAAGTGTTTTAGAACCGTCAACATCAATTGGACGCACACCATTGTCTTTGAAAGAAGGTATAACGTTTGTTTTAGGTAACCCGCCAAGGTATGTTTGTATCAACGGTAATGCTTCCTGTGCATCTATATTACCTACTATAAAGAAATGATAACCATCAGCACCTCTAAGTTCTTTCTTATATATCTCTACCGCTCTATTGAGGTCTATTGCTTCAAAATGCTCAGGTTTAGGGATAGGAGCCTGTGCAAGAGGGTTATTACCATACAGGTCAGTGATCGCAGTATCTATAAATGAAATCGTAGGGTTTGCTGACAGGAACTGCAATTGCATAATTTGCTTCTTTTTATACGCTTCAAACAAGCCTTTGTCTACCCTAGGCTCTGTAAGTTTGAGGTATAATAACTGCATCATACTTTCAAGGTCTTTTACCGTACTACTTGCTCTTATAGAATTAGATATCTCACCAATACCGGTACTGACACTAATATTTTTACCTGCTAATGCTTTTTCCAGATCGGTTGGAGAGAATTGACCGTAACCCATTGCATCAACTACATCAGTAGCGTACCTCACATTATTTATATCACCTACACCATAATTATTACTTCCTCCTTTCTTCACACCTCTTAGTATGATCTCATCACTTTTAAAGTTGGTAGACTTAACTGTGACCTTAACACCATTTGTTAGCGTATAGGTAATTGTACCCAGATCGTTATCTTTTTGTGTAGCTGCTACTTTAGCAGGTTCAGGCTTTTTATCCATTAAGCTGGTGATCACCTTTTCTTCTTCAAGAGGATCCACATCTTGCGAAAAACCGGAACGTGTCATGGTAAGCAATTCAGCATCTGATGGTAGTTTGTCTTTTGCAGCATCAGGGCCTGTAATGAGTGAGAATGTATTCATATTGCTCATCAGGTCTTTTATTTCTGCATTCAGCTCTTCAATAGTAATAGTTGGTAAATGATCCTTGTAATATTGATATTCTATTTCAATACCAGGGATCGGCTCCTGCTCCAGATAGTTACGCACCAGTTCTCCTACCATTCTGCTACTCTCTGTAGTATTACGCTCATTGTACAGCTTTTCCATCCCACTTAGCATATCAGCTTTTGCACGTTCTACTTCAGCTTTATTGAAACCGTACTCTTTTGCACGTTTCATCTCAGCAGTTATTGCCATAAGTGCTTTTTCCGGCCCTTCTTCACCGAAAGCAGTATAGGCTATCAAATTTTCGTAGCCACGTGCCCAGCCTCCAACATAACAATATGCATATGGAAATGGAGGATTACTACTTTGCGACAACTCCCTCAAGCGGTTGTTCAATACATTGGTCATCAATCTTCTTACAGTACTCTGCCTATAGTCACCAATTGTTATTTCGGGTTCAGCTTTACGGGCAGGGAATATCACTTGGTATGAGTAATTGGTAGCTTCTTTATCTGTCAGCACCATTGCTTTAGCTTCTTTACGCGCTTCAACAGGTGCATAAAAACGCTCACGTGGATTCTTTGGCCCTTTCATACCTGCAAAATGCTTTTTCAGGTATTTCATAGCTGTCTCTTTATCTATATCACCTACTACTACTACAGCCATAAGGTCTGGGCGGTACCAATCACGATAAAAACGGCGTACTACATCATATTCAAAGTTTTTAAGAATATCATCCTTACCAATGGGTAAACGGTCAGCATATCGGCTACCGGCCATCATTTCAGGCAAGTACTTTTGCAGCATACGCATTTCGGCACCCTTACCCAAGCGACTTTCTTCCAGCACTACTCCACGCTCATCATCAATATCTTCATCTGTGAGCAAAGCATTATGTGCCCAGTCTTCTATTATCTGGAAACCCTTATCCAGGTTACCTTCTTTATCTGTAGGAACAGGAAGGATATATACTGTTTCATCAAAGCTGGTGTAGGCATTCAGGTCAGCACCAAACTCAACACCAATAGATTGCAGGTAACTAACCAACTCGTTCTTCTCAAAGTTTTTAGTTCCGTTAAAGTTCATATGCTCCATGAAGTGAGCCAAGCCTTGCTGGTCGTCATCTTCCAATATAGAGCCTGCATTAACTACAAGGCGAAGCTCTACTTTATTTTCGGGCTTCTTATTACTGCGTATGTAATACGTAATACCGTTATCAAACTTACCAACTGTTACGTCCGGATTGATCGGTATAGGCTTGTCTAGTGCATCCTGTGCTGCAACCTGGTAGGTAACAGGCAGCAACAGCATAAGCAATGCTGTTACAATGCGGTAAAATGGTTTTAGTGATCGTTGCATAAGTAAGAAGTTTTTGATTTTAGAAACACCAAAATAGTGATTTTATATTGTAAGGTTCATAACTCATACCTTACAAATATTCTTAAAGTAATGTAAAAACAACTTGGCGTTCATTTATATACGTTAGTAATTTTTTCATTTTCAGATACTAAGGGAATTCTTTTACTTTACACCATTACATACATTACATATACTTATGGCACTCATAAAATCTATATCAGGCATACGTGGAACCATCGGAGGTAAACAAGGCGATGGGCTGTCACCGATAGATATTGTAAAGTTCACTACTGCGTATGCAGCATGGGTAAGCAAACACAGTAATAACAACAAGATAGTATTAGGACGGGATGGCCGTATAAGCGGAGCTATGGTACGAGACCTGGTAGTGGCTACATTACAGGGTTGCGGTTTTGATGTGATAGACCTTGGGTTAAGCACTACCCCAACCGTTGAGATGGCAGTACCTATGGAAAAAGCAGGCGGGGGTATCATTCTTACAGCCAGCCATAACCCTAAAGAATGGAACGCATTAAAGTTATTGAACGATAAAGGCGAATTCCTGAGCGCGGAAGACGGGCAATGGATACTGGACTATGCGGATAAGAACGAGCACGAATTTGCAACAGTAAATAAACTGGGCAGGGTTACTCAAGACGATACTTATATACAGAAGCATATTGACATAGTACTGGAACATCCGTTAGTAGATGTTGAGGCTATTAAAGAAAAGAAATTCAAGATTGTAGTAGACCCTGTGAATAGTACAGGCTCAATTTCAGTAAAGCCATTATTGGAAGCATTAGGCGTACATGAGATCATCATGATCAACGAAGAGGTAACAGGCAACTTTGCACATAACCCGGAGCCACTTGCCGAGCACCTTACAGAGCTTTGCGATACTGTTGATAAACAGAATGCACACCTTGGCATATCAGTAGACCCTGATGTAGACAGGCTGTGCTTTGTAAATAACGACGGTACACTTTTTGGTGAAGAATATACACTGGTAGCCATTGCCGACTATGTATTATCTCACAAGCCGGGCAATACGGTATCTAATATGTCGTCTACCCGTGCCTTGAGAGACGTAACGGAAAAACATGGAGGAACATATACTCCTAGTGCTGTTGGAGAAGTGAATGTTGTGAAGAAGATGAAAGCTGTAAACGCTGTAATAGGCGGTGAGGGTAACGGAGGTATCATAGTACCTGAACTGCATTATGGCAGAGATGCTTTGATAGGCATAGGACTGTTCCTGACACATTTGGCAAAATTTGGTAAGAGTATTAAAGAACTGCGTAGCACTTACCCTAGCTATTATATCTCTAAGAATAAGATTTCTCTGAACGAGGATATGAACCTTGCAGACATCTTCGAGAAAATAAAAGAGCGTTATAAAGAACATCCTATCAATACTGAGGACGGTGTCAAGATAGAGTTTGATAAAGACTGGGTACACCTTCGTCCTTCAAACACAGAACCGATCATACGTATATATGCAGAGAGTGGCTCAGAAACCACATCGGAGAATATAGCCAAACGTATGATGGAAGACATCAGGGAGATGATGCAGCAGCATGCGTAAGATCAATACGTTTTGTCTACAAAAGATACATACGATGTAGTAATAATAGGTGGCGGACTGGGCGGCATGCTTACTGCCGTACTGCTGGCTAAAGAGGGCATGCAGGTATGTGTGATAGAAAAAGACAAACAAATAGGTGGCTGCCTGCAAACCTTTTCTGTAGAGAAGAAAGTATTTGATAGCTGTGTACACTACATTGGCGGGTTGGGAGAAGGACATACCCTCAACCGTATATTCAGCTATGCAGGTATAATGGATAAGCTGGAGTTGAAAGCATACGATACCAATGCCTTTGATAAAGTAGCCTTTGCAGATGCAGCAACAGAATACCCGCTTGCACAAGGTTTTGATAATTTTCAGGAGCAACTACTGGAATACTTCCCGCAAGAAGCACAGGCGTTACACGAGTATATCAATAAAGTGAAGACCGTTGGTGATCACTTCCCTCTATATAGATTAAGAGCAGGCGATGCTAATGAAAAAGCGGCAGTAAGTAGTTGGGAACTGAACGATACTCTTAATGCAATAACTGACAACCCGCTATTGCAAAGTGTACTTACGGGCAATAACCTGCTATATGCAGGAGTAAAAAACAAAACACCGTTTTACCTGCATGCACTGGTAACGGAAAGCTATATACACAGCAGCCACAAAGTGCTACCGGGCAGCTCACAGATAAGTAAATACCTCTGGCAGGAGTTGCAGGCACATGGCGGCGAAGTATTACGTAATACTGAAGTAACCAAACTGGTAGAAGAGAACGGAGTAATTACCCATGCCGTAACCAAAGACGGACAAGAGATATACGGCAAACAGTTCATCAATAATGTGCACCCACAACTGTTACTGGATATGCTGGATAGTAAACTGATACGCCCTGCATACCGCAAGCGCATACAGCAGTTGGAGCAAACCATCTCTACCTATATGCTGAACCTTGTACTAAAACCCGGAACAGTACCTATGCGCCACCACAACCTGTATTGGAACGCCACTACCGATGTATGGGCAGCTACTAATTATACTCCTGAAGAGTGGCCTGCTAACTATGCTCTCTTCTTTACCGAAGACAAGCAAAACCCCGGGTATGCAGAGAGCTTATCCATACTCAGCTATATGCACTACGAAGAGGTGAGCCTATGGAGTAATACCCATAACCGTACAGGGAATGTAACAGACAGAGGAGAGCATTACCACGAGTTCAAACAACGTAAGAACGAGCAACTGCTGAGTAAAGTATACGAGCGGGTACCGGAACTAAAGGGCAATATCATAGCCCAAAAAGCAGCTACCCCCCTCACCTACCGAGACTATACCGGCACACCCGAAGGCGCACTCTACGGCATACTTAAAGATGTGAACAAACCCAATGAAACCACAATAGCTACCCGCACCAAAATACCCAACCTGCTACTGACAGGACAAAACGTGAACCTGCACGGTGTACTGGGCGTAAGCATTACCGCAGTTGCTACTGCTGCTGAGCTGGTGGGTATGGAGCATTTGTTACAGAAAGTAACTAACGTTTAATTCGTTTCCTGATTATATTTAGCAAATGAAACAACTCCTTTTACTCTTATCCTTTTTTACAGCTATTACTGCAGCGGCACAAGACCCTAAAGATTACCATTGGATTCCAAAAGAAGACAAGCAACTTATTTTTTCAGATGAGTTTGACGACTACAGGAATGATTGGCATAAAGACAGCAAATTAAACCTAAGTGATGACGAAACAGCTGATGCTTATTTTCAGATAGCTAACGGACTTTATATATGGAAATACTATAAAGACGGTGGCTATGGTTTATGTGTTCATAGACCTATAGACTATAACAGAGATTTCGAAATCAATTTCTACATCCATATAGAAGGTAAAGATGACAATAGTGTTGGCGCGATCATATGGGGGCAAAACGAAACCAATATTTCATACAACACACTAAGTATTCATAAAAGCGGCCGCATGGTATACTTCTACTGTAATGAAATGGACCCAACAAGGCCATGCCCTGACAAAGCAAAACACATGGATGGCGGACCGGGCTTTGCAAACATGGCATACAACCTATATACCATACGCAAGCATGATAAGTTCTATTATATCTTTATCAACGGACAGTTTTGGGGTAAAGCAAGATACACTCCTACAAATGGCACTGGTATTTGTATTGTCGGAACAACTAACACTGAAGTTGTCGTCGACTTTTTGAAGATCTACTACCTGCCTGACTAGCCCCAACCAGCACACAGCATAACAGCACAAGAAAAACATTGCAGCACAAAAAGCCCGGCAGAGCCGAAGGGTGCAGAACATCAAGGCTACAACCACTGATTTTGAAGCTTAAATCAGTGGCGGTTTTCTTTGCCTCTTTCTTTTGAAGCAAAAAGAAAGAGGAGTAAACAAGCAAAGAGAGCAAACACATAATACGCGAGATTGCTTCATACGTATTTGAGGTTGCAAATACTCTTTCGCAATGACGAAGAGAGGAATGAAGTAAAAAAGGAGCAAAAGATAATATCTACTACCTAACTAGCCCCAACCAGTAAAAGGTATATACTGTCTTTTAAGGCATAATTATTATTTTAGATACATAATCCTCAACAATATGCGCAAGACCGTTACCCTGCTGTTGCTTTCCGTATTCGTTATAGCCTCCTGCAAAAAAGAACAACAGGATGTAACTTCTCAAATATCTGCAAATACTGATACACCTGAAGTGTCATTGCCGGAAGATCAGGCTTACTTCTTATCAGGTATCTATAATAGAACCACTACCCCTCTTAGCAGGCAGAGTATAGACTTTGTAGTCAATAAGAACCAGTCTGCCATAGCAAATAACGTGAAACTCTCTTTTGAAACTGATGCCCCGAATGTAACAGGGTCTTTTACAGAAGACAGCGACTATCCTCCATACCAATCCTTCCTTAATCTAAATTTCAATTTTACACCTTCAGGTATTTATACCGTTAATATTATCAGCACAAGTGAGGGCTTTGCTCCTAAAGAACATCCTTTCACTGTAATAGTAGAACAGGATACAAGCGCTAACTATTGCCAATCAAAATTTTTCAGCTCTTTTGATACAGATCATAGCACTATAAGTTCTGATAACGGTATTCACATAGTCAAAAATCCACTTAAAAAAGAAATGTGGATACCCTATTACATCATGTTTTTTGGTCGTGTAACTCTATACAACTCCAATACCGAACAATACATCTCTACCAGAAACTACCACAATGCCGTACTCAATACAGAAGCTCACATGAGGTTCAGTTTTGACTGCACAACTGGCGATATAGAGATACCGGAACAAGGCGTTTTGGGAACGATAAATGGTGCTCCAAGATCTATTAGTGACACTGATACATTCACAGTCTCAGGCAGTGGAAAAGTAGACCCTATGACCAAACAATACACCATAACATACAAAAGCTCATTTGTAGATAATGGTATCACAAAGACTACGAACTATACCATAAAAGGTGACTTTAATTACTAAAATTTCACTACAAGAAACATCAAATCTCATGCGAAAAATATTACCATTTATCCTGACAACATTGTTAGCTATTAGTGCCTGTAAAAAAGAACAACAGAACGTAGCTTCTCAAATTCCTGTTGATACCACAACCACAGAACAACCTAATGATGAATCTTACTTCTTATCAGGATTGTTCAATCAGGAGGTAAGCCCTTTGCATAGGTTGAGTACAGAATTTATTGTTAACAGAACTGCTACGCCTGAAGACAGAATCGTGAATGTGTCCGTAAACGGTCTACCTGCTAACACTAGTGCCTGGTTTGATGTAGAAAGTGCTGAAGTACCATACAAGAACAATCTGCACATGTACTTTAAATATGCACCGGCAGGAACATACCCGGTAATAGTAACTACACGATCTGAAAACTATGCACCAAAAGATTACAAGTTCAATGTGCAGGTAAAAGAACAAAGCCTTGACGAATGCAATCAAAAGTTTTTCAAACACTTTCTTGCTAACCCACAGATACAATCCAGCACACCTATTACTTCACCATCTGCAGGACTCACCATAGGCACACACAGTAGCAATAATAAAATGTACTTCTGGTACCTGGCATTAGATAATGATAATAATGGCTTTACAAAAATATCATCCGCTAACATAAGTCCTAAGCCGGGTACAATTAATAGCTATGATCATGTAGAGTTTGTTTTCAACTGCAACGCTGGCAATCTTACTATACCGGAACAACTGGTTATAGGTATACACCCAAGTTTCGCCGGCTCTGAAGATACCTTCAAGGTAAAAGGCAGTGGCTCGGTAATTCCTGAATCAGGCAAATACGAGATCACCTATACAAGCACACCCTACCCTGGTGGCAGCAAAACTACTACCTATACGCTAAGGGGCGACTTTAACTACTAACCCCTTACTTATGCGCGATGAATATCGGCATTTGTGTATTGTGTACCAGCTCTTTTACAAAACTCTTTTTAAACAGTTTTGATATAGCTCCGCGTGCATAACTACCCGCTACTAACAGGCTCTTACTTTCATTCTGTACCCATGTATTGAAGTACACACCCGGGTTGGCATCTACCTTATTAAAATCGAGGTTGGGGTAATGCCTGGCTGCCAGCTCCTTTATATTGTCGAAATGCGGAAACTCCTTACCCTCTTCCGCCACATATATCATAGTGGTATTCTTCTTTGCCAGCTCGGGCAGTATATAAGCAAACTGCTTAATGGCATATACAGATGATTCAGAACCATCGTAAGCCAGTATCACACTTTCAGGATATCCATAACCATCAGGTATTATTAGTACCGGACACTCTGCCATCTCTGCGGTATCGTCCATTCTCACTTGCTGGTCGTGCTCGCTCAGGTTGGTAAAGAACTTATCGCCACCCAATAGCAGCAAGTCAGCAAAGCGGCTCTCTCTTACTATAGTATTCAGAGCAGTTCCACTCATACTACTATGCACCCTATGCTCCAGCCCCTGTTGCACACAACGCTCCTTAAACCTTTCTATGTTAGCGGCAATAGCTTTAGCATCACCTTCTACATCTTCAAGAGTAGTAAAGTTGTACCCCTGCATACCACCCATATAATAGATGAGGTTAGTATACTCTACCGATGGCAGGAATATACCTGTGACCAGTATTGAATTGCTTTCATTAAGCCGCTCTGCATATTGCATGGCCTCTTCGGGGAAGTGTTCTCCATCAAATACGATCAATATCTTTTTCATAATATTCAGTGTTTTGGTATTCTGTAAACTTCTTAACAATTACCCTTCTACCCAATGACATCCATCAGTACTAAAAATGATAATTATCATAAAAAACACACCACTGTATAAATATTGTATTTTTGTTATTGATATTTTTATTGTAATATTGTTGTTATAAAACAACCTATTATTACCATGCCGGAATATTCAGATAAAAAGAAATGGAAAAGAATTGATGACATCATCAACAGCACCAAACAGTTTCTTGCAGAAGAAAACAAGAACAACCCACACAAAGGGCTGTTCGAACTACGTAAAAGCTACGAGTGGATAGACGAAGCCATGAAGCAGCCCAAACCCACACAACTCTTCAGCGAGCTGTGGCACCTGGGTGAGCTCTGCATCTTGTTTGCCGATACCAATACGGGCAAGAGCATACTGGCGGTACAGATAGCCGACAGCATCAGCCGTGGCGAGTGCATAGCAGGCTTTAAGCTGGAGACAGCAGCACAGAAAGTAGTATACTTCGATTTTGAGATGTGCAGCAAGCAGTACGAGGCACGTTATAGTAACGACTTTACCGACCACTATGTATGGCACCCTAACCTGCTGCGTGCCGAGCTGAACAACGAGATAGACCTGCCCGATGGCTGTGCCGATTTTGAGGAGTGCTTACAGATGTCGCTGCAACAGGTGATAGAAGACACCGGCGCACGCATACTGGTGATTGACAACCTCACCTACCTGAAGCAGGAGACAGAACGAGCCAAAGATGCCCTGCCCCTGATGAAGGAACTAAAGGCACTGAAGAACCGCTACAGCCTGAGCATACTGGCACTGGCACACACCCCCAAGCGGGATAATACCAAACCCCTCTCCCGCAACGACCTGCAGGGCAGCAAAATGCTCATCAACTTTTGCGACAGCAGCTTCTGCATTGGCGAGAGCCATAAAGACAAAAGCCTGCGCTACATCAAACAGATAAAAGCCCGCAACACCGAGCATATATACGACACCGACAATGTGATACTCTGCCGTATAGAAAAGCCCCGCAACTTCCTCGGCTTTACACACCTTGGCTACAGTACAGAGCAGGAGCATTTACGCATGCCTAGTGAGGATGATAAACTACACAAGAAACAAAGAGCAAGAGAGTTGAAGGCCGATGGGATGAGCCAAAGAGATATTGCAGATGAGTTGGGTATAGCGTTAGGGACTGTGAACAAGTATCTGAAGGCATCATAAATGTTCATGCGTTCACAGTGTTCACCTATTCTAAACCGTGAACATGTGAACAGGAATAGATATATTAGTGATACTAAAAACACTGCCATGTTACAAGAAGTAAAGCTGGGAGAAGAATTTAAAAGTTATCACTGTACAAGCAAATATGATAGAGAGAACATTATTGACAGTCTATCACGCATCAATATTTTCATAGGTTCAAATAATTCAGGTAAGAGTCGTTTGTTGAGAACGTTGTTTTCCAACAATACTTATTTATTTAAAAACAATAGCATTTCAGAAGAAGAATATAAGTCTGCTATAAGTAGCCTATTATATGAGGTATATAATGATTTAAATATGAGGTATCACATACCTATTAATATCTCTGATGAGATACGCTCAATAATTACTATTAAGCTTAGAAATCTAATCTTATTAAATGTAAATAATGGAACTACTGAGCAATCTATAAATAGATGTGACTCAGAAATGAGTGAGAAAAATCTTCATCAAGCATTAGATAAATATGAAACACGGCATAATTTACCAAACCGTATATACAATCAGTATAACAGCAATCATGAAATATCTAAGTTTAAAGAGAAACTTAAAAGTGACCATCAATATAATTTTATATTTAGCAGGCACTACATACCTATTTTACGTAGTCTAAAAGGACTATCTCCCAGAGAGGAAATTGGAATTAACTCCTTTACTGATATTTACAAAAGCAAAACAATTGAAGAGTATTTTGAAGATAATCAGAACAAGCCCAATCTGAATATCTTCACTGGATTAACACTATATGAAGACGTAACTAAGTTGCTGCTGGGCAATACTGCAGACAGGAATAAAGTCAGGAAGTTTGAGCAGTTTCTTCAGGATTCATTTTTTGAGCAGGAAGTAAATATTGTTCCTCATTTAGCATCTAAAACACTGCATGTAAAAATTGGTAACAAAGAGCACCCTATCCACGAATTAGGTGATGGCATTCAGGCTATCATCATACTCACTTATCCGTTATTTATGCATGAAGGTGAAAATGCAATATTCTTTATCGAGGAACCGGAAACACATTTACACCCGGGCTACCAGAGATTATTCATTGAGACATTGTTACATGCTGACTTTAAAAACTATCAATACTTCTTTACTACTCACTCCAATCATTTCTTAGATATCACTTTAGATTATGATAATATTTCTGTCTATACATTGAACAGACATTCTGAGGAAGATGAGTTTGATGTAGAGAATGTCACCTCAGTTGATGACAACGTATTGAAGCTTATAGGTGCCAGAACATCATCTGTATTCTTAAGCAATTGCACTATATGGGTAGAGGGTATTACAGATAGAATCTATATCAGGAAGTATTTAGAGATCATTCAAAAAGATAAACCAATTAAGTACAAAGAAGATTACCATTATTCTTTTGTAGAATATGCAGGTAATAACATTACACATTGGTCATTCTTAGATTCTGAAGATGATGATCATCCCAATATTAATGTAGAAAAACTGTGCGCTAAGTTATTCTTAATAACAGATAATGATGGTGCAGGTCTTAAATTGAATGGCGAGCCTAATACCAAAAAGCTGAAAAAACATGAAAGACATAAAAAATTAAAACACAAACTAAAAGACAGATACTATTTATTAGCGTGTAGGGAAATTGAAAACCTGCTAACTAAAAAGACAGTAGAACAAGTAATAAGAGATTATGAACCTGAGAATAAAGAATTAGATTTTACAAAATTTCACAAACAAGATCATGAAGACAAACAACTTGGAAAGCTCATTGAAGACAAAGTAAATGGCATAAAAAAGAAATACACGTATAAATCAGATGCAATCAATGACAAGGTAAAGTTTGCAAAAACTGCTTTTGAGCATATTAATACTTATGAAGACCTCAGTGTTGAAGCTAGAGAAATTGCCGAAAAGCTCTATGAATTTATAAAGGAGAACAACTCGTAATCATGTTCACGCGTTCACGATACTAGAACCATGAACACTGTGAACACCGTGAACACCCTCACAGGTCATCCAGCACCCTACTTGCGTCATGGCGAGGAACGAAGTAACGAAGCCATCTCGAGTAATACGAATGTCCGGCGCGGGGCGAGATTGCCACGCTCATATCCTTTACACGATATTCGCTCGCAATGACGGGTTAGGTGTGATGACGGGTACTATTGAGCAATGTCGGGAGAGAATCAGATTGCTTCCCCGAATCTTTTAAGGTTCGCAATGACCAAGGCGACTAAGCACGGCAGAGCCGAAGGGAGCAGACCATCAAGGCTACAACCGAAAATTTGAAGCTTACCCCGAATGCTTTCGGGGCGGCTCTTTTCTTTCGTTCTTTCTTTGGACAAGCAAAGAAAGGACAGTAGAAAACTGTTGAAGCAAAAAGAAAGAGGAGGAAACATGCAAAGAGAGCAAACACATAATACGCGAGATTGCTTCATACGTATTTGACGTAGCAAATACTCTTTCGCAATGACGAGAGAGGGATGAAGCAAAACACTTAATACGTCAAACCCTGTATCCTGTTCATCATGACGGAAGAAAAGACAAACACCCCCTCACATTATGCCCCCTGTAAAACCAATCTCCCCCATAACGAGTGAGAATATAGCTGTCTGTCATTCGTATTTTTATGTGACAGAACTTACAACTATTATGAACGGACGATACGACTACCTACTATATCTTGCTGTTATTGCCATAGTAGTAGTACTGCGGCAGGTGTATAAGAAAAAGAAAAAGCAGGAAGAGGGTAAATAATTACCACCCTAACAAATACGCAAATATCAATGGTGCTACAATCGTAGCATCACTCTCTACAATGTATTTAGGTGTATTGATGTCCAGCTTACCCCATGTGATCTTCTCGTTAGGTACTGCCCCGCTATACGAACCATAAGACGTAGTACTATCACTTATCTGGCAGAAGTAACTCCAAAACGGCACATCGTGCCACTCAAGATCTTGATACATCATAGGCACAACACATATAGGGAAGTCGCCCGCAATACCCCCACCTATCTGGAAAAAGCCTACACCCTTACCGGCAGAATTGTTACGATACCAGTCGGCCAGCCATGTCATGTACTCTATCCCACTCTTCATGGTACTAGGCTGCAGGTCGCCCTTAATACAGTATGATGCAAAGATGTTACCCATCGTGCTGTCTTCCCAACCCGGTACAATTATCGGCAGGTTCTTTTCAGCAGCAGCTATCATCCAGCTGTTTTTAGGGTCTATCTCGTAGTGTTCTTTCATCACACCGCTCAACAACAACTTATACATATACTCATGCGGGAAGTATCGCTCACCATTCGCTTCTGCATCTTTCCATATTTTATAGATGTGCTTCTGTATACGGCGGAATGCCTCTTCTTCAGGTATGCAGGTATCGGTCACACGGTTGAAACCATTCTCGAGTAAGTCCCATTCTTCTTTGGGAGAAAGGTCTCTGTAGTTCGGTACACGCTTGTAATGGGTATGTGCTACCAGATTCATAATATCTTCCTCAAGGTTAGCCCCCGTACAACTGATGATGTGCACCTTATCCTGACGTATCATTTCTGCAAGAGATATACCCAGCTCGGCAGTACTCATAGCACCTGCAAGAGACACCAGCATTTTGCCATCTTCCATCAGGTGTGTTTCGTAGCCTTTAGCGGCATCTACCAGTGCAGCGGCGTTAAAGTGGCGGTAATGATGTTGTATGAACTGAGAAACAGGACCTTTACTCATTTGTACTTTTTTTTGATAATGATCGTAATAAAATAAGAGACGCCCGTTTAGTGACGTCTCTCTAAAATAAAGAATATTTAGCGTTTTACTTATTGTGCTACTTGTTCGCTCACCATTTCCTTCAGGCGCTTGGTTGTAAACGACTTCGGACGCTCGATAGGCATACCCAAAGCACGGTCCCAACAAAGGCTTGCTAGTACACCCAAAGCACGGCTTACACCAAACAGTACCGTATAGAATTCTTTCTCAACCAAACCGTAGTGTGTAAGTAATGCACCTGAGTGTGCATCTACGTTAGGCCAAGGGTTCTTGATCTTACCTGTAGCATTCAGTATATCCGGTGCTACTTCATATATCTTCCATACGTTCTTCACCATTGGTGCATCAGGGCAATGCTTTTGTGCAAACTCCATCTGCGCAGTAAAGCGTGGGTCTGTTTTACGCAATACGGCGTGTCCGTAACCCGGTACTACCTTGCCTGAGCTTAATGTATCCTGTATGTATTTAGCTATCTGCTCTGCTGAAGGCTCTTGAGTGTTCAGCTCTTCGCACATATCTTCGATCCATCCTATCACTTCCTGATTCGCCAATCCGTGCAGCGGGCCTGCAAGACCTGTCATACCTGCTGTAAATGCCAGATAAGGGTCGCTTAGTGCAGAACCTACCAGATGTGTAGCATGTGCCGATACGTTACCGCCTTCATGGTCGGCATGTATGGTCATGTACAACCTCATCAGTGCCCAGAAGCTCTTGTCTTCAAAGCCAAGCATGTGTGCAAAGTTGGCTGCCCAGTCAAGTTCTGCATCCGGCTCTATGCTGTCACCACCATGGTACTTCTTACGATAGATGTAAGCAGCCAGTTGTGGCAGGCGAGCAATAAGTGTCAATGTATCTTCGTAGGTATAATCCCAATAGTCTTTCTTGCTGATGCCTTCTTTGTATGCTTTGGCAAATTTAGACTCTGTCTGCAATGCCATCACCCCCATACAAAACAGATTCATCGGGTGAGATGAAACAGGCATTTTATCAATGATGTCAAATACGTGCTTAGGAACGTTTGAACGGCGAGAAAGTACTGTAGACAGATGGTTCACATCTTCCTGAGATGGTAATTCACCTACCAGCATCAGATAGAACAGCCCTTCAGGCAATGGCTCTATACCACCTTCAGCCTTTGGCAGCATTTGCCTCAACTCAGGGATAGAGTAACCACGGAAACGGATACCTTCTTCAGGGTCAAGCAAAGACGTTTCTGTGACAAGGCCCGGTAAACCACGCATACCTGCATATAGTTGCGATATCTTCACCTCTCCTATCGACTTGTCACCGTGATTAGCTAAAAGCTCTTTTATCTCTATGCTTAGCGCATCTGCTTTCTCTTTGAAACGTTCTTTAATGTAGCCCATGAATATGTAATCGTTAATTATATATGTAAGAAAATAATAACCTGTTTCTAACGGACAACAAATGTACGAAATGTAAGCCAGTTAGTAAACAGGCAAATATTAATCTTTTGTTGTGTTAAATAAGGAAAAGTTATGGAACAAAAATGCCCATCGTTAAACGATGGGCTACATAACATTTATTCCGGTTTAAGTTATATCCTCTTTCACAGGTACGTGTCTGGGCTCTCTATTGATCACAAAAAACCAAAATATCAGGAATGATATTGGCACTAGTAGTCCCAATAAAGCTATCCAGAATACTTTGCGCGCAGGCCCCATAGTTTTAATGCGTGCCACATGGTATACATAATACAATAGTAACCCCAGAGATGCAATAAGGCTGGTACCATACAACCAGCTAAGTTCACCAGTATGTTGTGCTACATCTTGTGTGGTAGGAGTATGATTATATGCTGTAAAGAAACCATCAAACAAGCTTAGATGATACCATAATGATATGATGAATAGTATAAGTGGTATGATATTTATTAAACCTAAAACGGACTTCTTTTGTTTTGTCATTTCCATAATTGATATGTTTTTAGATTGACAATCAAACTATTATAACATATAACAATACTTATGTGATATTGTTTACCGGGACGAAAAAGATTGAGGGGGCATAAATAGTGCAAGATGTATGACCAGTGGTAATGTTGTTATATACCCTACCCTGAGCTTATTCTTTATACCTTTTTTACAGGCAACGTATCAGGCAATTTCTTCTAATTGAAAAAATATTTGAAGCACATAGGGGTATCAGTACAGTGTTGCGTTTTCTAAGAAAATAACAAGAAAAAGAACTTCTAAAAAACAACACTTTATGAAAAAGATCATACTTACTCTAACCATAGCTGCAAGCTGCCTGACTATTGGTAAACTGAATGCTCAAATGCCGTATAATTTCAGTGTATCTACTGATGTATACCAGCCTTTAACTAGTGGAACTGTGCTGAATGATACTACTGTATGGGACGACGAAACTTATAAAGTAAACATTCCATTTACTTTCAACCTGAATAATAAGCCCATAACGCAACTGTTACTGGAGTCCGCAGAGATGGCCTTACCAGACTCAACAGGCATCATGGACGGCCTTCCATTAATATCTGCAGACCTGATAGACCGGGGTATTATCGATTCGTTACAAGTCTCTAAATCTCCGATACGTTACCAAATAGAAGGAATGACAGGCAATAGAATATTAAAGATCGAGATCGCTAATGCCGGTTTTGCTGATGAATACTATTCAGATAGTACAGTTGACGATTATTTTAATATGCAGGTGTGGCTATACGAGAGCGGAAATATCATCGAATACAGGTATGGTAGATCATCGATATCAGATTTCTCTACCTATTTCCCGATAGGCAATCTTACAGGTTTCGTAAAGAACATTGACTTCAATAATGTTTCTTTCGACATGATGTATATACTGAGCGGCAACCCATCGGCACCTGTTATAGACAGCATGACACCAACCACATTCAAAAACGGCCTTAGCGCAATGCCAGATTCAGGTACAGTATACCGTTTTACACCTAAACCAACAGGTATCAGTGAAAAGTATAAAGTGCATGAGATGAACATTTATCCTACGTTGAGTACAGGTATGTTACATGTAGAAAACCCGAATGTAGCTGCAGCTACTTATAAAGTATATTCATTGTCAGGCGATATACTTAAATATGGCAATATAGCACAGGGTATAAACACAATAGAAATAAACGATGCACCTGCGGGACATTATATTCTAAGGCTTGACCATGATGCAGGTTTTGAAACACACAGATTTATAAAATTATAACTACAACGGGCAGTGCAGGTTCCATACCGGGCACTGCCCTATCTTAATACTACACATTAAAAATATTACGTTCTTTGTATCTGTTTTTTTAATTAAATATGGCACAGGAGCAAATTGCCGAGACTGCGTTAAAGTCTTTATTCGATAAGGAGTATCAGAATCTATGCCGCTTTGCAAATAGCTACGTCAATGATGAGCATTTGGCTGAAGATGTGGTACAAAACACCTTTATAAAAATATGGGAGCAAAAGAAAGAGCTATTGCTTACCAATGATGCTCGCTATTATCTGGTGACGTCTGTACGCAATAATTGTATATCAGAACTTAGAAGGTCTAAAAATATCACCTTCCCTGAAAATAGTCCGGAAACAGATGCAGAGCCATTCTTCTCGCATATGCTCCAGAAAGAAGAATATACCGAACAGCAAGAACGTATAGCAACAGCACTTGATAAATTGCCTCCAAAATGCAAAGAAATATTCCTGATGATAAAATTGCATGGCATGAGCTACAAACAAACAGCTGAAGCACTATCACTGTCTGTAAAAACAGTAGAAAACCAGATGGGTAAAGCCATTAAAACCTTTCGTAACCTATACTTACCAATGTTATTGTCATGGTGTAAGCTATTTACAATCAATAATATCATGTTGCCGTAGGGGTAATTGTTGAAAAAATCGTTTTTATTATACTAACTAATTAACAAATGGAAGAGCGGATCCACATACTGATAGCCAAAAAGCTGACAGGAGAAGCAAGTGAGGAAGAGCTGCACGAGCTGGATACATTTGTAGCAGAGAGCAATGATAATCGCACAGCTGTAACTAATATAGAAAAGTTGTGGCGAGAAAGTGACGATCTGTTATCAGGCCCGAAATATAATGAGCAAGCTGCATGGGCTAAAATAAGTAACAGCATCAGCGATACAAGTCAGACAACTGCTAAAAACAGAACTATTGCCTTAAGCATATGGAAAAGTGCAGCAATGGCAGCAGCAGTGTTAACTATCGGGGTTTTTGTGATATTCGGTATTTATAATACAGGACAAATAAAAGTTGTAGCCGATTCAGGAGACAAACAAATCACTTTACCTGACAATTCTATAGTAACCCTAAAAGAAGGTGGCGTATTGAGTTATAAAAAGTCGTTTAACAAAGAAAAACGCAACATAACTCTTGATGGTGAAGCTTTTTTTGAAGTGTCTAAAAACAAAGACAAGCCTTTCATTATTAATGCAGATGATGTTTATGTTCAGGTGCTGGGCACATCATTCTATGTAAAAAGCGGAAACACTGCTTATGTGGCTGTAGTGACCGGAAAGGTGCAAATGACACTTAATAAGAATGTGACTGATAAACTTACACTTACACCCGGTAATACAGGGCAACTTTCAAACGGTAAGTTAGTACAGGATACTACCTATACTGATGATCTTATGTACTGGAAGACAGGAACGCTTAACTTTACAGATGTATCCTTATATGAAGTGATTGAAAGAATGAATAAAATATTTTCAGTTTCTATCCGATTGTCTGATGATATGTCTGAAGAAATGTATAACCAAATAGTGAACATAACTTTTAGTCAGCAAAAACCGGAGGATATGATGCAGGAACTATGCCTTGTAACACAATGCACATTACAACAGGACGATAACAATTACATTATAGCACCTATTAAGTGACGAGATATTTAATTTACTTAGTAATTGTAATAATATGTTGTGTTGAGCCGGGTAGTTGCCCGGCTCAAACGCATGGCTGGTTATCTCAACCTTATCAACCCGAAAAAAAGTCTGCCACGGTCAAGGGCTACCTTTCAGAAATGAAAGCAAAAGGCATACCCATTTCATATAGTGACGCTTATATAAACCCGGGTCGCCGAGTAAGTATGCGAGGTACTGAACAGACAGTGCAAGATGTATTAAACACCCTTTTTGCAGGACAAAACCTTGTTTTTATAGAGAAAGAGGATAAGATCCTGATCGCACCAAAAGAGCCTGATAACATGAACAGGCAAAGAGTACAGTACAATACTATAAACGGATTTATCAAAGAAGCAGGCAGTAATGAAGTACTTGTTTCAGCAAGTGTATATGTGCCCGGTACACCCTACGGCACTGTGACTAATAATTACGGTTATTACAGTCTTCATATACCTTCATACATCCGTAAACTGGTGTGTTCATATATAGGCTACAAGACAGATACTGTAGACCTGCAGGCTACAGACCGCAGAGATATTATTCTGGAAAGAGATGATGTGCTGGGAGAGGTAGTGGTTACCGTTGATAAAGAAACCAGTCCTGAGCATTTGCATATGACAGAGTCTGACATCAGGACCAACCCTGTTGTACTGGGAGAATATGATGTAATGCGTGCGCTGCAATTTCAGGCAGGTGTGCAATCTGGTATTGATGGCTCTAGCCAGGTACTGGTGCGTGGCGGCAGCCCGGGCCAAAACCTTAATTTGCTGGATGGAGTACCCCTTTATTATGTCGATCACTTTTTCGGACTCACATCAGTATATAATGCAGATGCTGTTAAGTCTGTAGATTTTCATAAGGGAGCTTTTCCTGCCCGTTATGGCGGCAGGCTTTCATCTATTATAGATGTGACAACACGTGACGGAAGTCTTGAAAAATGGGGCGGGCAATTTAGTATGGGGCTGGTAAAAGGCAGTCTGAACCTTGAAGGCCCGATAATAAAAAATAAATCATCTATTATTCTATCTGCACGCCGCACCTGGGTTGATGCATTATGGAAACCTTTTACAAAAGACCCTAGTTTTAACTTTTACGATGTTAATGGTAAAGCCAACTATATTTTAAACAAAAATAACAGGTTGTACGTCAGCTTTTATAAAGGCAGGGATAAGATCAAATCTAATATTGATGATGGTGCTATAAGTACACAATGGGGAAATACTATTGGTTCTGTTAAGTGGAACTCTGTATTAAACCCTAAGTTATTCGTCAGTAATATTTTCACTTATAGCCGATTCAAATACATATTACAAGATACTCGTCAGGTAATACAGTATGGCACTATATCTAACAGCAGCGATTACACCGGTACATCTACTATCAATGAGTTCACGCAAAGAATCACAGCTAACTGGAATCCCAATACTACCCACAGAGTAGAGTTTGGAGAAAAATACTCTTATTCCATTTTTGTACCGGTATCGCTCGAGTCAGAGTCAATATACGCACAAGCAGGTTTATCTATGCCTATATCCACAGAGTTTGCCGCGCATGAAGTAACACTGTTTGCAGAAGATAATATCACTATCAATGAAAAATGGTTCATCAGGCCGGGTATTCACTGGGCAACATGGTTCAATAACAACTTCAGTTACTCTGCCATACAACCTAGGTTTTATGCTGCATATAATATTAGTCCGCAACACATGCTACATGGGTCGCTTACACAAATGACACAATACCTACATTTAATAAACAATAACTCATACGGGCTGCCTACCGATTTCTGGATTCCCAGTACAAGTATAATAGAGCCTGAAGAGTCTGTAATGGGCACATTTGGCTACAAAGGGTCTCCGGGTAAAAACTTTGAATACAATATTGACTTTTATTACAAAGACATAGAAGGCGTAACAATGTATAATCAAGGTAAAGACCTTTTTGACAATACCATACATTGGGAAGATAAGATCATACAAGGCAAAGGTTGGAGTTATGGAGCGGAGATATCTTCCGAAAAGAAAATAGGTTCATTTACTGCAGCTTTTGCTTACACGTTATCGTGGACATGGAGGAAATTTTCGCAACTTAATAATGGCGAAGCCTTCCCGTTCAGGTACGACAGAAGGCACAACTTTAAAGGGTCGATAGTATACCAACGTAAACGCTTTGAAGCAGCTGCGGCATGGACATATATGAGTGGAGAGGCGATTACTCTACCCGATCAGATATATCCGGACTTTGACCGCAACCTGATGATCGATCCCGGCTCTGTTTACTACAGCAGCAACTATACTTATAATTATACCGGGTGGAACAATTATAGGCTCCCTCCTATTCACCGACTTGATATAGGCTTTAAATTCAAAAAACAAAAACGTAGCTATTATCGTGAATTAGGAATAGGTGTTTTTAATGTTTACGGTAATAAGAATATAATGCTTGTTCAGTTGGAACAAGACCCGAACACACAGTTATTTGAGCTGGAAGCATTTAGTTTTCTGCAGTTTGTTCCTTATCTGACCTACAAAATTGTTTTCTGACGTGAATAGAACAGCAAAATACATGATAGTCGGATGCCTGCTTATTCTTACAGCATGTACTAAGAAGTTGGAGCTGCCAGATATTCCTGTCGAAAAGAAATTAACAATAATAGCTGAACTGGTAGCTAATGACACCTTTTATGTGCGGGCCGGACAAAGTGTACCTCTTACACAAAATTCTAACCTCTATTTTGAATTGCTGAATAACCTGAAAATAACTGTTGAGCCGAACAATTCGTCAACATTCATGCTTACTGAATACCGAGAGCAATTTGTCGGGCAGGCTTATACTTTGCCTTTTACTTCAAATCAAAAAGTAACTGCAAATACTACTTACACAGTTAGCGCCTATCATCATGAGTTGGGTACAGCTTCAGCAAAGATCACAATACCTGCAGCTTTTACCGCTTCTGTAACAGATACAGCGCATATACAACATTCATCTAACGATGCTATTCAGGCAGACATCACTATCAATGACAATGCATTAGAAGAGCAGTATTACGTTATTGAAGTATTAAAACAAATTGTCAATATCAAAAATCTATTTTACTACAAGAACCAGTGGTTGGATGTAAGTTTTGAAGCAAACAAGAGAACATACGACAGCCTTGTAGCAGCAGGTGTACAATTACAAAAACAATCTGATACAACCTTCCAAAGAATCTTTACAAGGCAGGGTGTTTTCACCAATGATCATAATACTGAAAATGTAAAAGATGGTGATATTTATGCCATAAACAAACGTATATTACTTAAGGATGTTTATTTCAATGGGCAGAGTTATACAACCAGAGTCATCATTGGCAATACAATAAACGAGTTTGAAGAAGAGACCAGAAAAGGAGTAGTTCATATATTGGTTAAATCTGTCCCTAAAGAGTATTTCGAGTTTTTAAAAGCTTATGAACAGTACGACCCTTCAACGGGATTTAACTCACTGACACCACCTGTAAAGCTTAGCGGGAATATAAATAACGGTTTAGGTATGGTTGGTGCTGCATACGAGTTACGCTTCAGCTACTGGTTCGATACATGGGGTTTTTAATTTTTTCCCTGATACATAGGGGTATGTATGACTTTATGCGTTTTGATACTATAAATAAACGCATACAGCATGACAAGAATCAAAATAGCATTTTTCCTGATCGCATCATTAATATACTCTGCAGCCCACGCGCAGAATATTACTATAAGCGGATATATTTCCGAAGAAGGTAGCGGAGAGCGACTATTAGGTGCAACAGTATACGTACCAAATAAAAATATCGGAACTACTACAAATACCTTCGGGTTTTATTCTATTACACTACCAGCCGATTCCTTTACCATCCGTTACTCCTATATCGGTTATCAAACTCAAGAAGTACATATCAGAAACAATGAAACACAACAGGTAAACATTGAACTTAAACCTGATAACGGACTGGAGACAGTAATTATAACGGCACAAAAAGATGCCTTGCAATCAAGGACACAAATGAGCAGTGTAGATCTACCAGTACAAACCATTAAATCACTACCTGCATTTCTGGGCGAAGTAGATGTAATGCGTGCCATACAGCTGCTACCCGGCATACAGGCAGGCAATGAAGGCTCTACAGGTATATATGTACGTGGTGGCGGACCTGACCAGAACCTGATATTACTAGACGGTGTACCCGTTTATAATGCGAGCCACCTGTTCGGTTTTTTCAGTGTTTTCAATGCCGATGCAATACGCAGTGTGGAAGTGATCAAAGGCGGCTTCCCTGCCCGGTACGGTGGCAGACTATCATCTGTAGTTGATATCAACATGAAAGAAGGCAGCAAGGAAAAAATACATGGTGAAGGAGGTATAGGTTTAATAGCATCAAGACTAACACTTGAAGGGCCTATACAAAAAGGCAAGTCATCATTTATGATCTCAGGTCGCAGAACATACTATGACCTGATAGCAAAACCATTTATGAAAGGCCCGGTAAAAGGCGGTTATTATTTCTACGACCTGAACGGTAAAGCCAACTTTCAATTAGGTAAAAAAGACCACCTGTATATCAGCGGTTACTTTGGTAATGATAAGTTCTATGCACGCCAGTCTCAAAGCGCTGACGCTTTACTTAATACAGATTTTCGCACTAACCTGCAGTGGGGAAATGTTACAGCTGTCGGTCGCTGGAATCACGAATTTTCTCCAAAGCTGTTTGGTAACCTGACAACATATTATAGCAGGTATAGGTTTATGGTATCTACACAAACTAAGAATCAACTATCTGGAAGTAATGAGGAGTATCTGCTAAAGTATAGTTCCGGCATCAACGATAAGGTTATTAAATATGATTTCGATTACATACCTGGTGCCAATCACTACATTAAAACCGGAGTAGGTGTTATAGCACATACATACAGACCGGGTGCTCAGCAAACTAAAGTGAATAGTGCAGTAACCAATCTGGATACGACTATCGGAGTTAATAATATACATGCCAATGAGATAGATGCTTATATTGAAGATGATATTCGCTTCTCATCGCGCTTAAAAGCAAACATTGGTTTACACTGGACAGGGTTTTCTGTAAGGGATAAGTTTTATCATTCTTTTCAGCCTCGCTTAGCCACACGCTATTTACTAACAGATCAACTGAGCGTTAAAGCCTCATTTGTACAGATGAACCAGTTCATACATTTACTCACCAACTCCTCAATAGGGCTCCCTACCGACCTTTGGGTACCAGTAACAGATAAAGTACCTGTACAGAGATCATACCAGTATGCTGCGGGTATGGCATATACTCACAAAACAGGCATTGAAGTAAGTGTTGAGGGATACTATAAAACCATGGATAATATCATTGAGTATAAGGAAGGAGCAAGCTTTTTCAACACGGCAACGAATTGGGAAGATAAAATAGAAATAGGAAAAGGTTGGAGCTACGGGGCAGAGCTATTTATACAGAAAAAGAAGGGAAAACTGACAGGCTTAATGGGTTATACACTTTCATGGACCAACAGGCAGTTTGATAACCTGAACATGGGGAATGTATACCCGTATCGTTATGATCGAAGACACGATTTTAAAATTGCCGGTATATACTCTATATCTGATAAAATTGAATTAAGTGCAGAGTGGTTGTATGGTACAGGAAATGCCATTACACTACCAATAGCATATCACCGTGGACTTGATGGTAATGAAACACTAGTGTACGGTGAACGCAATGGCTTCAGGATGCCTGCTTACCACAGAGGTGATATTAGTATTAAGTTCTCTAAACAAAAGAAAAACTGGGAACGTGCATGGGTATTAGGAGTATATAATGTATACAATCGTCGCAACCCATTCTATGTATATAGTAGTACTAATAATGCGGGTGATAATGTGTTCAAACAAATGAGTTTATTCCCGGTAATTCCATCTATTACTTATCAATTCAAATTCTAAAAAGATAAAACAATATGAAATACAACATCATCGCAATAATTATTGCTACAATACTACTTACATCCTGCGAAAAGGAGATAATCATAGATGTTCCATCACACGAGCCTAAATTAGTGATCAACTCTGTTACTTATACCAATGATACTATAGGTGTAATGCTAAGTAAAAGTATTGATATACTTCAACATAAATATGGCAGTGACTTATCTGTGAAAAACGCTGAGGTACAGCTACAAGCAGGCAACTCAACACCGGTTACCCTGAAATACAACAACATAACCGGGATGTATGAATCAAATGTCAAGGCTGCGCCGGGCACAACGTATAATATAAAAGCTAAGGCTGCCGGCTTTACAGAAGCTTCAGCATTAACACGTTCTCCACGTGAGGTTAAAATTCAATCTCTTCAGAGAATAAATAATGTTCGACTCGATATGGAAGGTACGACTCAGGACGAACTGATACTCACGTTTGATGACCCGGCTGGTGAAAAAAATTACTATATAATAGCTATCAGCTCCTTATATGTTGCTAACGGTGATGATGAAGTAGTATTTTCTAACTGTATCAATACAAGCGACCCCTCAGTTGAAACAATTTATGATGAATCAATTGACCAGAATACATGCATTGACGGAAATGGCATCTTTCTTCGCGATGACCTTTTCGATGGGAAACGTAAAGAGCTGAGGTTATTTATACGCAGTGCAGATTTACAATCATATGAAATACCCGGTCATGGAACTGTATACCCTACTATTGAAATAAAACACGTAACAGAAGAATATTTCAGGTATTTAAAATCATCAAGATACGCATCTGTTAATAGCGGTAACCCATTTGCTGAGCCGACCAATGTATATAGCAATATTAAGAACGGGTATGGCATATTCAGTATTCACAATGTAGACATAAAGGACATTAAATAAAACAATGTATATGGCTATAGTGTGTAGAACAAATATCATATCCATACTATAGTGTATCATAATAATTAAAGCCTGTTGCATATGCAACAGGCTTTATCATTAAGTGACCTCGTCAGGAAAACACTGCCTGCCCTCTCTAACTCTTTGATTTACTGTATTCCTCTATCAGTAATTATATTAACATTTTTCATTGCGTAACAACAGGCATTATTAGGCAACAAAAACACCTTTTTGTTTGCTCTATGTTGTACCCTTTTTACAGAAATAAATCAATTATGGCATCATCTATACATGTTGTTCCGAAAAAAGACAAGGTAAACAAGAAAGGAACAATGCCACTTTATTTAAGGATAATAAAAGAACAGAAAAAGTACAAATATTCGCTTCAGGTATAAGAATAGAAGAGCGATTCTGGGATGAGTAGAAAAGTAATAAAAACTACACATCCCAATAGTGTACGTATGAATAACATGCTTCTGAAAAAAGAAACATCGATTATTAATTGCCTTTAAAAAGTCGAAAGTAAAAACCTTCATGTCGACGAAAAGGAAATAAAAGCATCTTTAAATGGTAGAAACAACGGCGGCTTATTTTATGTAGCAGATAATATAGTTAGCGGGTATTATGCAAAAGAAGCATAGATACATATGACAGAATGAGATCAGTTATTACTAAGCTTAGGAAATACACCTGCAAGAATAGTTACCTGCCTTTTCACCCAATTTTGTTATTCATCAGTTCAGGTTAACCATAATAACCATATAGCGTTAATTCGCATGCCCGTTTTAACCCATACTATATCATTCCTACTCTGGATACCGATTGTGTAACAAGAAATCAAGTTAATAATGTATCGCTGCTATAGTTGTATTAAATAGTATTCTTAAAAAAGATAGAAAAGAAGACTGTATAGCCTTTCTAAATCCAGCAAAGCACTTTAAATACATCACAATCACAATGTTAGCTTACTGTTTATTTTCGTTACGGGGAAAACAATTCTTTCTTCTTTAAAATCTCCAAAAGATTGTATCAACGATTTATGTGGCCAAATAATTTCTATTTCAGCCTGTTGCAATTTATAGGCTATTGTATATAATGTACCGAAGTTCTTTTCAAAATTGGTAGTATACAATGGTGGCTGTAAAAAACGTTTGATAAGAGAATCTTCTGTTTCATGACCTGCTGCCAGAGCTTGCTCTAAAAATGCTTTCCGCTCAACAGTCGAGGTCAGGTTGGCATAATCCAACCACTCTACTACCTGCTGATGATTGGTAGCTACTGGGGTATAATCAACAACTGCAGGCCTGTCGGGTGACAAATAAACTGTAGCATAATTTCCCGTAATATCCAGCACAGTAACGTTGTAAGACATATGCACGGGTATACGCATGAGTATGTTAATAGCGTCTGTCACATTTTTAGCAGTTTCTAAAACATATCGCAACACAAGCGGAATACCAAACCCTGTGCCTGTAACCTTTCGTCCGCCAAAAGTCAATGATGCTGATAGTCCGGCACCATTCATACCATCCAAAAGCCCCCACGTACTATCGCTTACACCAATAATTGGTTGCAACCAATTTGTGTACAGCATAGTGCCTTCAAATAACTTCAGGCTGTAATCATAATTCCTGATGAGTGATGTAGCACCCTGTGTAAATGCCACTTGTGTACAACCGGACATGTATGCCGGCGGGCAATACATAGTCAGGAAACGTGCCTTCAAGTCTTGTCCTCCTGCGAGCTTTACAAGCGTATGATAAAGAGGAACTATTTCGGGCATATGTCGTTCCAGCTCACTCAATGACGTTATATATCCGGCACGAGCCTTATAACCCTCTGAAAGAAACCAACGCTTATAGTAAGGCCAGGTTTTATCAAACAGGTTCTTCCATTTGTCTCCCGGACTATCTTCCCTGATACAATTAAAGGAGATATGCATACAACTACATCATTTTAAACCCGCCTATTTCGTTTGCCTCTATTTTGTTAGTATTAGAACTGTTAAGAGGCTCCGCAATATATAGGTTCTTAATTGCTGTTATCCACTTTTTACCTCGCTCTAAAAGCTGAAAATCATCTGTCATCAATCTACCTCTCATTACAAGTATTCCTAAGTCTGCTCCTTCATATCTGTAATCACCTTTACGGGATATTCTCAGGAAAAATGCTTCATTTTCATTTTCAACCGCTCGCCTGTGCGTATCCATTCTTGAGTATTTGATACTACCATCCTTATTCATAACATATATGCCGGAGTCAGGAGCCTGTGTAATGTAATCTACATTGTCTTCGGTATGTTTTATAATAAGCTGTCCCCAAGAGTCTATATTTTCAGACTTGAACCAACGCTTGTTAATAGCATCTACATTTATCTTGTAGGGATGGTCCATCCACTCCAACATATGAAACAGGAACAATGGAATGTCTGACAATGCGAAGACCGCATGGTTGGTTATTGAGCTGGCACCTGTTATCCTCGGATTAAGTTCGCCTAAATATAATGCACCGCTATCCTGGTCTATTAAAAAGTCCAGCTCAAAATATCCCTTATATCCTTCTTTACGCAACTGGTTACCAAACAGCTGAGTATACTTTCTGGCTTTCTTTCTGATAGATGGAGTAAACGCATCCGCATATATTTCGTTTCCACACCAGCCTCCTTTATACGGAGTCAATTCTTTAAATCCTACTAATTCAGTCATTAGAGGAGCTACAACCGTGCCATGCTGTGTTACACAAGCTTCAATAGCCGAGCCTCTGCAATTAATGCGCTTCATTATTTTTACTTCCTTCTCCTTGAGTACTTCCTCTTCATGCTTGTTCCAATCATCCTCGTTGCTGATAAAAAAAGTTGTATGTCCTGAGTCGCCAAATGGTGTTTGTATTACCAAATCTTTCCCAAGGTGTTTACTGATCTTGAGCAGGTGGTCGTAGCTTTTTACTTTAGACAAAATGTTGGGCACACATGGCACGCCTGCTTTTTCAGCAATGCGGTTAGTATTTACCTTATTGTCCATATGCGTACGCATCTTTGCAGACGGGAAACAAACTTCAAGCCCCATCTTTTTAGCCAACGTCTCAGTTCTTCCGTCAAACATCAGAAATAGAGCCTTACCACCTTCACCTCTTGATCTTATATAGTCTGTAACCTCCTTATGTTCCAGCAGATAATTATTGATCTCTTCAATACTTTGAAACTCCTCGTGTGGCAATTCTTCTTTAGGAGAAAATACGTTGGGGTGTTTCCCGTCAAAGCACTCTATGTAGCATATGAATTTGAAGCCTCTTATCCATTCATCAGCACCCAACAGGTTAAAGTTTGTAGCACTGATAAAATATATAGGTGTCTCGTTTCTGTAGAAGAAACGTCTGATATCCGGTATACCATTGAGTGTTTTCAAGCCTTTTTTCTTTGCCTTTTTACGTTTTTCTTTTACAGCTTCATTTTTAGCTACTACCAGTGATGTTTTATTCTTCTTCTCAGATGCAACAATGTCCTTTGTAGGCCTTGTTGCTTTCTTCTTTACTGTGATAGATTTACTCTTAGCAGCCACTTTCTTTGCTGGTGCTTTCTTTTTTACTGTAGTCTTTTTCTTTGGCTGTGCTTTTTTAACTGACTTCTTATTCATGACCATTTATTGTAAAGTTCGTTTATTGAAATAACCTCTGAGTTAATTATTTCTTTACTGTCCGTGCCCCATTAGCAATAGCACTGCTCCTTATAGCAGTACCCGACTTATATCTGTCTAACGCTTTTTGTGTGAATACCCTCAGTCCCAACTCTGCATTATAACCGTGTATCTCACTTACATCCAACGCTAATAAAAATTCTAAAATATCTTTGTTCATCACCTGTCCGGGAACTAAAACAGGAAACCCTGGAGGATACGGAATAACAAATGATGCTGACACAATTTGTTTACCATCACTCATCACTTTTATACAATCCTCCAACTTGATGAACATGTAGTTCTCTTCTTTGTAAGCCAGAAAGTATGCCTCTCGTATGTTGCCTCCCGGTACTGTAGCTACAGCTCTGAATGAATCATGAAAGTAACTGAAATGCGGTAGCGGCGGGGTATCAACCACAAGTGATTTTATTCGCTTTTTTATTTGCTTTTCTTCTACAGGGTTTAACGATTTGAATTTATGATCCAGTTCTTCTGCTATCTTCAGTAAAGAACCAATAAGGTAGCTTACGGAACTACGTGTTGTACCTATATTGGTCATAAACAAGACAGAGTTGCGAGATGTTTTGTTGATCTGTATCTGAAACTTATCCATCAGGTACTTGTTCTTAAAGGTATCTCCGTCAACTCCGGTTGCACCAATTGCTATGTTTATTTTTGTGGGGTCTAATACAAACTCATCTTCAGCCCAGGCCTTAGACAATCTTGCCCATCCTTTCTCAGTGTGATAATACTCTGTGAGGCCTGACTGTCTGTACTCGTCTTTTATTATATCTTTTATGGTGAGTATTTTGAAGTACTTACTCAACTTAGGGTCGTCAGCTACTTTTGCTCTTATCAGCATCGCCATTTCTATGCTTTTCTCCACCAGCTCATAACCTTCAAAAGAGGCTTGCCTTCTACCGATATCTAATGATGCCAGTATCTGGTAGTTTGCAGAGGTAGATGTATGCGTCATGTAAGCCTCGTTAAAAGTATCTTCTACACAGCGTTCAAAGAGTTCATCATAAATATGGATCATAGAACCCTGTCTGAAAGATGATAATGTTTTGTGTGTACTTTGTGTAGCGTACACTCTTATTTGCACTTTATCAGGGTCAGGCAACGTGGCCACTTTATTTTTTTTGATGTGCTTCTGATATAATTTTCGGTATTCAGAAGTTTTATATTTTCTACATAATTTATTGGCTACATACATAGCAGTACGCTGCCTGTATGTATGGGTAAAGGCTGCAAAACCAAACCAGGCCTCATCCCACAGGAATACCATATCGGGCTTAATGGCCAAGATTTCTTCCATCACCCGCTCTACGTTGTATACTACACCATCAAAAGTACAGTTGGTAAGCAGCAACATTTTCACCTTGTCGAGTCGCCCTGCCTTTTTTAAGGTAAACAAACGTTCTTTTATAGTGCTTATAGGCACAGCACCATACATACTGAAGTCCTGTAATGGGTACGAATCAAGGTATATAACAGTAGCTCCTGAAAGTACCATACCATAGTGGTGCGACTTATGACAGTCTCTGTCAATCAACACAATATCTCCGGGCTCAATCAGTGCTTGTAGTACAACCTTATTAGATGTAGAGGTACCATTTGTTGCAAAGTAAGTTTTGCGAGAGCCAAATGTTTGGGAAGCCTGCTCCAATGCTTTTTTCAAGGGGCCTGTCGGGTGTAACAGTGAGTCTAAACCGCCTGTTGTAGATGATGTCTCTGCCAGAAACATATTTCTGCCATAAAACTGGCCGAAATCGTTTATCCAGTTTGATTTAAACACAGAGTTACCTCTTGATATAGGCATGGCATGAAATACACCTGCCGGCTTTTTACTGTATTCTTTCAGTGCTTTAAAAAATGGTGTACTGTAACGTTCTTTAACACCACGCATCACACTCAAGTGCAATTCCTGTATATCTTCTTTACGATAAAATATACGCCTGAATATTTGCAACACATCATTTGAAAGGCGGTCTACCGGCGAGTCTGTAACGTAATATATATCTATCTCCGGCCTGAACTCTTGTAGTGTTTTGCCTAATAGTAAACCAAGGTCTTGTTCGTTATCATCATTCTTGCGAGTGACATAAGCTGGTAAAAAGTTTTTGAGTATACCGGTAGTGTATTTTGATTTGTAAGGTATCCCATATCTTATAACAGCAGCCTGTATATTCGGGTTGAACATCAGTGCCATGAACGAATCCTGAAAAGAACGTGTAAATACAGCTTCATAATAAAAGCGGTCGTCCTCCGCTCTTACATCATGCAGCTTTTGCCTGATTTGCTTTTCTTCTTCTTCAGAAATAGCATCAACAAAAAGTATTTCAAAATAATTTTTACGTGATGTATCTATTGAGGTTGTTCCTGTTTCGGGGCTGTCATTGGCAGCTGTATCCTTAATTGACAAGATATCTAAATGGTGCCTGAAATCTTCGCTAACAAGCATGCGCATTGTTTCCTGCACCATATTTTTCAGCACATGAAACTCGCCATTCTTGAAATGGGTAGTAATAACATTCAGTAAGTTCTTTCCGGGAAATGCGAAATACTGCTCTACTATTTCAATTGACTTTAGGGTTTCTCTCAGCTTCTTGGAGGTTGCATCTTTTTTACTTTGTGCGGAACGGCTGCAAAGTATATTCACATCACTCCTTAGGTTTGCCCACAGGTCTGCTCTTAACTGACTTATGTTATAATAATGCCCTGATGACTTTACTGCTCCATTACCTGATATCGCCATAAAATAGTTTGAACGGTATATTAATATACAGGCACTACAATACTGAAGACAGGGCAATTACATTATGTCGTGTGCAACGCCAGTCTATTACCTTCGGTATCAAGAAATAAAGCAAAATACCCTGCCTCCTCACTAATGAGTGTTTTAGGCATGATAACCTGCCCTCCTGCATTTTCAACCCTGGCCAATACAGCATCCAAGTCTTTTCCTGCATTAAGATATACCAATGGTCCAACGTTACTCGGCACACAACCTTCACCGGATACAACAGCACCGCCTATACCTGTAGTTTTTGCAGGGAAGTATGCTATGTAATATCCATTTGCTTCAGAGGTCTCCATTTGGATATTGTAAATCTCGTTGTAGAAATTAACTGCACGCTCAAAATTGTACGCCGGTATCTCAAACCAGTTTACGTAGTTTTTCAACTTTTGAGGTTGACGGATTGTTTTTTTGCCCGGATTTTTCATTGTTTATGTTATAATATACTGTTAAAAAGTTGTATTTCAAAACGGCTATCGTTCTTAGCCAATGTAAAACATGCTACTCTTTGGGCTCCTGATTTAAATTTGCACTTATGGCATCTTCAATTTTATCCATGCGTGTAGGTTTGTGCAGCGGGCCTAATGAATCCAGGTAAGCATGCCTCTTCCCTTTTTCATAAATTTCAAAATCAACGGCTTTATCTCTAAAACTTTTTAAGGGTTGCCCTAAACGCAATACACCATATTCTCTGCTGCGTCTTACCCTATCCATATCTACTTCAATAGGTATCATCTCCTCTCCTGTATTAGCCTGATATAGCACTCTACCATCCGGCCCACAAACAAGAGAACGACCTGTACCACCATCTCCCAATCCATTGATATCAAAAATGAAACACTGATTGGTTGCTGCTGTTGCCTGTACTATAGATAGCTCAATATCCCTGTCTATAGTACCTGTAAGTGTGGGATGTATTATTACTTCTACACCCTGCAGTGCCAATGTTCTGGATGTCTCAGGGAACCACATGTCGTAACATATAGTCAAACCAAACTTACCTATGTTCGGCACATCCCATATTAAGAAATCACTACCGCCGGCTACACCAACCTCGTATGGATAAAAAGGGAACATTTTATTGTAGCGCCCTACCACTTCCCCCTGCGGGTTTATTACAGTAGCAGTATTATATATCTTGTCTTCTTTTTTCTGAAACATTGTGCCCGGTATCAACCAGATATTATGCTCCTTAGCCAGCTCTTTAAAATAGTCTTCCGTATCATTCGGGAATTCTTTTGCGTAGTAAGTTAGCGGACCATACGCACACAACTCGCTAAATACAACCATTTGTACCCAGGGATATACAGACATAAGTACATCCAACTTGTGCTTCATCATCTCCACATTACTGCGTGCACCTGATACATACATTTGTACCCCGGCTATTGAAAAAGGTGTCATTTATTATTATTTAGTACTCGTTAGGTTAATCAGTTCTTCTTCTATTATATCCAAACCTTTGTTTAGCAACTCATCGCTGATAACAAGCGGGCTTAATATTCTCAATATGTTTTTATGAACACCGGCATTCAGTAAAATCAGTCCACGCTTCAGGCAATTAGCTATAAGTGCTGCTACTAACTCAGCATCAGGTTGATGTTTGTCGTTGTTCTTTATTATTTCAACTGCCTGCATAGCACCTAATCCACGTATATCTCCTATCACACCTGTTTCTTCCTTCATCTTGTTGAAACGCTCGTAAACGATCTTACTAATGTGCTCTGCTTTGCTATTAATGTCTATTTCTTTCATGTACTGTATGGTAGCCAATGCAGCAGCACAACAAACCGGGTTGCCCAGGTATGTACCACCAATAGTACCAGGCGCAGCTTTATCCATTACCTCCTGCTTGCCTATTACAGCACCTATCGGCATACCGCTGCCCATAGATTTTGCCCATGTTGAAAGGTCAGGTACCACATCGTAATGATGATAGGCCGCCCACTTTCCTGTTCTGCCAAAACCACTCTGTACTTCATCAAGTATCAGCATAATACCATGCTTATCACAAAATGCCCTTAAGCCTTTCATATATGCTTTAGGCACTACATTAAAGCCACCTTCACCCTGAACAGGCTCAACGATCACCGCAGCTATTTTGTGCGGTGCCACCATTACATGTGTACTTTCCTCCAATCTGTACAACTCATGTTCTACAAATTGCTCTTCAGTCATTCCATCACCATCCATATAATAATTGGGGAATGGCAAGCGATATACTTCGGGTGCAAAAGGACCACAATCTAACTTGTAATTGATTTTTGAGGTCAGGGTCATAGCCATCATACTGCGTCCATGAAAAGCCTCAGTATAACAAATCACTGCACTACGCTTTGTTGCCTGGCGTGCTATTTTTATAGCATTCTCAACACTCTCTGCACCGGTATTTGTGAGCATAACTTTTGTTTGCTCTCCATGCGGAAATAATTCTGCCAATACTTCACATAGCTCCACGTACTGCTTGTAGCTTGAGACATGAAAACAACTGTGTAAAAACTGGTCTGCCTGTTTTTTTATTGCTTCTACTACAGGCTCGGGACAGTGACCGGCATTTAGTACACCTATACCTCCACCAAAATCAATTAGTTCGTTGCCATCTTCGTCCTGAATGATACCTTCTTTTGATTTCACAATGCTGGTAGGTGCAAATATGCCTACGCCATTTGGTACGATAGCCTTACGCCTTTCCAACAGGTCGTTGGTCTTGTCAAATGATAGTTGATTTTTTACTGATTCTGCAGTTTGCATATGGTAAATTATTTATATGTTCTTAGTTATATACTTATTGTAAATAGCTGGCGAAATTACTAATAGGTATTATACAAAGCGTTTTTTCAATACTAATTATTTCAAGTGCGTATTATTGCATTAGCGGGCTTATCATAAAGTTTTTCTCGGTAATATTGCCTAATTGTTTCGCAAGCCTAAAAGATAATATTATGGAAAAATTTAGGAGTATTAATCCATACAATAATGAACTAATTGAAGAGTTTGACACACATACATCTACAGATATAGAAAAATATATTAATGATGCAGATTCTGCCTACAGGGTTTGGAAGACTACATCTTATGAGCATAGAGCACAACTAATGCTGAAAGCTGCCGAGGTGCTCAGAAACAACAAAGAAAAGTATGCAAAAGCGATGGTATTGGAAATGGGCAAGCCTATTTCTGAAGCTTTGGCTGAAATAGAAAAGTGCGCCTGGGTATGTGAATTTTATGCCGAAAAAGCAGAAGCGTTCTTGCAAGATGAAATTATTGCTACTGATGCAGATAAAAGTATGGTAAAGTACCAGCCAATAGGTGCAATACTCGCTATTATGCCGTGGAATTATCCGTACTGGCAAGTTTTCCGTTTTGCAGCACCTGCTTTGATGGCGGGAAATGTATGTTTATTAAAACATGCGCAAAATGTAATTCGTTGCTCATTATTTATGGACGAGATATTTGCTGAAGCAGGTTTCCCTGATGGTACCTTCAGAAGCCTTATAATTACACCTGAGCAAACGGTAAGTGTGATAGAGCACCCTGCCGTAAAAGCGGTGACGCTTACAGGTAGCGAACGTGCAGGTAAAAGCGTAGCCGCAACTGCAGGTAAAAACATCAAAAAAACAGTACTAGAGCTAGGTGGCAGTAATGCTTACATTGTACTCAGCGATGCCGACCTTAATGAAGCGGCGAAAGTAGGTTGTACCGCACGTATGATGAATACCGGGCAAAGCTGTATTGCTGCTAAACGATTCATTTTGATGCGCGATATAGCAGATGAGTTTACAGAGCTGCTTAAGAACAATATTGCTGCATTAAAACTCGGCGAGCCTATGGACAAGCAAACGCAAGTTGGCCCAATGGCCAGAGAAGATCTTGCAAAAGGGATTGAAGAACAAGTACAAAAATCTGTAGACAAAGGGGCTAAAGTAATATTAGGTGGCAAGAGGAAAGGTGCTACATATCATCCAACTGTATTGACCGATGTAAAACCTGGCATGCCGGCATTTGATGAAGAGCTTTTTGGCCCTGTAGCCAGTATTATAGTAGTAGATAGTGAAGAAGAGGCATTAAAGCTTGCCAACCAAAGCAACTATGGTTTAGGCATGTCGGTATGTACCAAAGATATGAGCAAAGCTCAGCTATTTATAGATGGTGCTGAAGATGGTGCCGTATTCGTCAACTCACTGGTTAAGTCTGACCCCAGATTGCCCTTTGGAGGCACTAAACTGTCTGGTTATGGTAGAGAATTGGCAGAACACGGCATTAAAGAATTCGTAAATGCTAAAACTGTATACATAAAAGGGGTTTAGTGCCCTATACTACAGTTACTTTACCACGAAACTAATATCTCATATGCTATAATGATATTGTAGGTATTTATACAGATAAAACTCCAACCCATTTGCAAGACACTTAGCTTATAATTGAGTGTCGGCTAGTACTTGTCATTTTTCTATTACATTTTTTCAAATCACTAAAACAGTACAATCAAGATCATTGTAAAGAACTAACACATCCGCTAGGGTTGGGCATTGTAATACACCAAATACGACAATACAGAAAAGCTGCGCATCCTACAGCAGCTGGCTCAACAAAACAACTACGGTCTGTGGCGCAAAAAAAGCCATTGCCCCATGGAGTGGCGGCGATGATTATGCAATGATAAAATAAAAAAGAGCCCCACATCGTGCAACTCTTTGACTATCAAGTGACCCCGTCAGCGTGATTTCATGATCCTTTCATCGTACCTGCAGTGGATGAAGCCTGCTCTTTGCCTCAGAGGCCCTTTTCTTCTTTGATTCGCACAAACAAGTTTGGCTCACATAAAAGAAAAAGCCCAGCCGCTATGCGGTGGGCTTCATCATCAAGTGACCCCGTCAGGATTCAAACCTGAAACCTTCTGATCCGTAGTCAGATGCTCTATTCAGTTGAGCTACGGGGCCGTCCCTTTAAATAGGGAGTGCAAAGATAGGAGCTTCCTGTCATTTTTACAAAGGATATTTTCATCTAATTGCAGGAAAGAACTAAATGTTGCTTCTTTGCAGGACAATCAACACCTTATGGATATAGAGATATGGTCGCTTGGTAAAGCTAATGAGCCGTATATAGAGGAAGGGATACAGGAGTATTTCAAGAAAACGAAACCTTATTGTAACATCAGCCTGATCACCTTTCAGCTGACAAAAAAACAAGCAACTACAGACGCTGCCCGTACTAAACAACAGGAAGAAGAACTGATATTGAAACGCCTGCAACCTCAACACTATCTTATACTACTAGACGAGCGTGGCAAGGCTCTCTCCTCCCCTAAATGGGCTGACCAGATGCAGGAGCTGATGAACCGCGGTACGAAATCAATAGTGATACTGATAGGCGGTGCTTTTGGGGTAACTGAAACAGTGCGGCAAAAAGCACAACAGGTGTGGTCTTTATCACCACTTGTATTTCCACACCAACTGGTCAGGCTTATTGTTGCCGAACAGGTTTACAGGGCATTCAGTATCTTGCACAACAGCCCATACCACCATTTCTGAAAATAATTACATACATGAGCATTACATTATTCATTGTTATCCTGACTGTCATTGTCACTTTCGCAGCATTCAACAACCAGGAACTTTTCAATAAACTTTTATTCTACCCGGCTGCTATTGTGCGCAACCCGGCTGAAATATATCGTTTCCTGACATCAGGATTCATACATGCTGATACACAGCACCTGGCGTTAAATATGGTGACACTTTATTTTTTAGGTAGTAGTGTTGAAAAGTATGCTTATGCAGGCAGAACTAATCTTTTTATATGGATGTATCTATTAGCGATAATACTATCGTCACTTCCGGCATTCATCAAAAACAAGAACAACAGTTATTACTCAGCGTTAGGGGCTTCAGGTGGAGTTGCCGCTATATCATTCGCTTTTGTGTACATGGCTCCATGGCAAATACTCTGGCTCTTTTTTATCATTCCGGTACCGGGTATACTGTTTGCTGTATTTTACCTTATCTACTCTAACAAGATGGCAAAACTAGGCAAGGATAACATAGGCCATGATGCACACTTCTTTGGTGCTGTTTTCGGCTTTGCTTTTTCATGGGCTTTTGACCCTACTCACGGAGAAAATTTTCTCTACCAGTTAACACATCCTTTACCTATACTACAAATGCAACTACAGCAGTTGGGTTTTTAATGTAACTCTATTATCGCATCAATATTACGTCACCCTTCTTCTCGTAGAACTCTCCGCTGCTACACTTATAGCGTATGTAGTAGTTGTAAGTACCTATATCTGCCGGTATGCCCTTATATCTTCCATTCCACCCTTCGTGCTGATTATTGGTCTGGAATACTTTTTCTCCCCAGCGGTTCACGATCATGAATACTGAAATCTCATGGTGCCCTGCCGTGATAATGTAGAATATATCATTCAGTCCGTCATTGTTAGGAGTAAAGGCGTTTGGCATAGCTATCTCGCAACAAGGCTCAGCTTCAAAGAACGTACTATCAGCTGCAAAGCATTCCCATTTATTGGTCACTTCTACTACAGCATAACCCGCAGTACCTACAATGGCATTTGCCTCATTCTCATTAGTCTCTATAAATACAGGGTTTCCTCTCCATACATATTTATTATCCAACTCGTATGCGGCACGTAGGTTTACGGTATCACCCTTACATACCTTCTCGTCACTCACAAACTCTATCTTAGCAAACGGATCTTCATGCACTGTTATATTTTTGGTGTATTCCGGAGAGATACAGCCATTATCTGCAATTACCCTAAGCCTCACCAGTTTTTCGCCGCCAAACATCCACCTGATGTTATAACTTCCCGGTTGTGTACTATCCAATATATTAGCCTGATCGAAGTTCCATAAATAAATTCTTATACCTTCAGTATAAACCGCACCTACCATTGTCTCTATTCCTACGCATATATCGTCAGCCATGGTAAATTCAGCGTTAGGTACCGGCTTAACGAACACACTTACTGTATCAGGTATATCACAATCGAGGCTATCGTAACTAAGTCTTATAGTTTTTAAACCTGAAGTCGACCAACTTACCTGATAAGGGCCCGGTTTATCACCTAAAATATTTCCGCCATCAATATCCCAGAGCTGAATCAGGTCAGGATTTCCTGCATTGTTATCTGACAAGGCCAGTGTATCAAACTCACAAAGCGAATCTTTATCTGTAATAATATCTGCCTTAATGTTTGGTAACACTGTTACTGTTACTGTATCTCTGTTACTTTCACATCCATCAGCACTTGTTTGTGATACATACCAATTGAATGGCCCTGGAGTTGTGGTAAGAGGTGTTGGTGGCTGTGGCAGGAATGTACCTCCGAAAGGTTGCGTATACCACTTCAGACCAGTACCATTAGCAGTCAGCTGACTGGCAGGAGCACCAACGCAATACTCAAGAGAATCTGGAGTAGCTACAGGAGGTGCAGGCTGAGGATATATCCTCACATTTGTAGGTGCACGAGGACTTTCGCAACCATTCACTGTCTGGCTCACATAGAATGTAAGCACACCCGGTGTAGTTGTAGACGGGCTAGGTGCTGTTGTACTTCCTGTGCCACCTGTAGCCTGGGTGTACCATAATAGATTCAGTCCTGTTGCTGTGAGCGGAGATGATGTTTCGCCCTCACAATAGAATGTCCACAATGGTGCTGTAGGTGCATTTGGAGTTTGGTGTACAACAACTGTAGTAGTATCAGGTATTGAAGTACAATTATTTGCTACAACGGTAATTATATAATCTCCCGACAACCCAGGTTGAGCATTCGGAATGGTTGGAGACATACTGTTGCTTGTAAAAGAATTAACACCCTTCCAGCTGTATGTTGCCCCATTTATATTGGTTGATGTGAGTTGTATCGTATCTCCCGGACAATAAGAACCGTTGTTAGATGCAAAAACAACAGGCAATGCTGTAACTGTTATTGCAACGGTATCAGGGTCAGAAGTACAGTTGTTCTTAGTAGCTGTTAGTATATAGTTACCTGCCTGATTTACCGGAATAGTATTGATAACAGGATTCTGATTTGCTGAGCTAAAACCGTTTGGCCCTGTCCAGCTCCAGCTAACAGCCGAAGAGTCTGCATTACCAAACAATTGCAAGGTATCACTTTCACATATAGGGTTCACAGCAGCAGCAGCATTTACAATAGGAGCATCAGGATCATTAAGCTGAATAAAATTCACTGTATCTGAAGTACAGTTATTCAATGTAACACTTATACCTGTATACAACCCTGCTGGCAATCCGGTTATAGTGAGCTGTCCTGAAGTATTTGTTACTGTATTCACGTTGAAAGGTGTTCCATTTCTATTGTAATTAACTGTATAGGCTGTACCGTTATTCAAACCGGTAAGCGTAATGGAACCTTGAGTACCACCACAGGTTGTAGGATGGCTGAACGAAGACCCGCCTATTACAGGTATCGGGTGTATTGTTACTGATCCAGAACCCGGTAACGACTCACAACCATTAACGTATGTTACTACTGAGTATACACCCGATAGTAATGGTGAAGCATTAAGGATACTTGGTGTCCTTAATGTATCAGTGAAAGAGTTAGGACCAGACCACAGATACCTTGCACCGGTAATGGCAGGGGTAGATAAAAATAATGTAGAACCATCACATAATGGACTATTACTGTTCACAACAGGTGTAGCAGGAGTAGGATGAACAATAACATCAATACTATCGGGCTGTGATGTACAACCGTTTTTAGTAGCAGTAACTACATAACTACCGGACTGTACAGGTAGTCCATTAAGTATGATCGGATTCTGTTGAGTAGAAGTATAACTATTGGGGCCTGTCCAACTCCAGGTAACTCCTAATGAATCAGCTGTGGCTGCTAGTTTAATGCTATCACCTTCACATATCTCTACATCAGACCCAGCAGTTACTACAGGTGCACCCGGGTCAATAATATCTATCGGCGATAAAGTATCAGAAGGACAACCATTCAGTATAACGCTTACCTGTGAATATAATGCTGCATTCAGGCTCGGAATAGTAAGTATACCTGTACCATCAGAATTGATAGATGCAGATTGAGGTATCCCATTTCTCAGGTAGTTAACTGTATATGCTACATTAGGCACCAGTCCATACAACCTGATATTGGCATCGTTACCATTACAAACAGACACATTATCGTAATTAAAGCTATCAACAGCAGGTGTTTGATATATCGTCACATCAACTGTATCAGGTTCAGACGGACAACCATTGATGAAAGCAGTAACGATGTAACTACCATTCATAGAAGTATCTGATATTGCAACTATAGGATTCTGAACGGTATCTCTATACCCTTTTGGCCCTGACCATGAATAATTAGCACCTGATATTGTACTGGCGGTAAGTTTCAATGTATCACCCGAACAAACAGGACTGTTACTACCTGCTACAGGTGTGCCTGGTGTACCGTGAACTATTACTGTTGTGGTATCAGGATCGGATGTACAGTTATTTTTAGTAGCTGTCACTGTATAAACACCTGACTGTGCCGGTACAGCATTTAATATTGTCGGATTTTGCTGAGTGGAGGTATAGCTGTTAGGGCCTGTCCAACTCCAGGTAACTCCACTGGAATCTGAAGTAGCTGTTAAGAACACGGTATCCAGCTCACATACAGGCGTGTTATTCGACGCACTTATCACAGGTGCATCTGGGTCTTCCAATATTACATCACCTACAAAGTTGGTAGTACAATTAAGCCTTGCAGCATATATTTCTCCGTATACGTCTTCAAACAGATTCGAAATACTCACTTTGCCTGCAGTATCTGCTGTTAGGCTTACCGGTGTTTGTAATACACGGTTCCTCTCATAAACAAAAGTGTACGTTATTCCCGATTCTAACCCTGCAATAATGATCTCACCATCTGAACCGCCACAAGTGCTGGGGTGGTAGAATGTATCAATTGAAATAGTAGGATTAAAAGGATCAGTCAATTCGATTAGTGGTATCGTGTCAGACACACAGCCATTAGGCGATGTAACATCCATACCTGTATAGATACCCTTTGATAAATTTGTGACAGCTATCTGTCCTGAACTACTTGAAGTAACATTTATTGGTCCTTGAGGGCTGCCATTCAGGTTATAATTGAGTACATAATTGATATTTGCAGCTAATCCTTTCAGAGTAATACTACCATCCGTTCCATTACATGTAGATGGGTGTACAACCACTACACTATCAACAATAGGTGCAGGAAGAGGATATACCACAACTGTTACTGTATCAGGTACAGAGATACAACCATTGGTAGTTACTGTAACGATATAGTCGCCTGAATGAGATGTATCTGCATTAAATATCGCAGGTGTCCTTGAAGTATCACTGAACGACTTAGGCCCTGACCAATCATATACCCCGCCAGTATCTAGCGTTGCTGTAAGTAATAATGTATTACCGGAACAAATAGGTGAATTGCTACTTGCTGTTGTTACAGGCGTAGGATGTACAATAACTGCTGTTGTATCAGGGTCTGATGTACAATTGTTCTTAGTGGCTGTTAATACATAACTTCCCGACTGGCCGGGTTGTGCCGGGTTGAATATCGGGTTCTGCGTACTTGAGCTAAAGCTGTTTGGCCCTGTCCAGCTCCATGTAACTCCACTAGAATCTGCTGTACCGAATAATTGGAAAGTACTATCCTCACATTTAGGTGTATTATTAGTGGCTGTTACTACAGGAGCATTCGGGTCCTCAAGCAATATCGCATCCAGTGTATCAGACTCACAACCATTCAGCATTACTGTAAGTCTTGTATAATTACCTGCAGACAACCCTGACATTAACACCTCACCTGAATTATCTGATAATATACCGACAGGAGACTGCCCTACTCCATCTTTGAAATAGTTAATTGTATAAGTAGTATCCGGCACTAAACCCGTTAATGTGATCGTTCCTTCTGTTCCCGTACAGGTTGTAGGATGGGTATAGCTGTAAGTATCTATTACAGGAATATGATGAATGATTACTTCAGTAGTATCCGTTAACGAATTACATCCATTTGCTGTAGCAAATACTATGTAATTACCACGACGTGATGTGTCAATGTTTGGTATAGTAGGATTTTGTCCTGTATCGCTATATGCTTGAGGTCCTGTCCATGTATATGTAGCATCAGTAACAAAAGTAGATGACAGGTTCAATGTACTACCTGCACATAACGGGCCATTGTTACTAGCAACAGGCGTAGTTGGTGTTGGGTGGATAATAACTGTAGTAGTATCCGGCTCTGAGGTACAATTGTTTTTAGTAGCTGTTACAATATATTGCCCTGACATATTAGGCTGCGCTCCTGTAATTGTAGGGTTCTGTATGTTGGCAGTATAACTGTTAGGGCCTGTCCAACTCCAGAATAAACTACTCGAATCTGCAGATGCAAATAGTTTAAAAGTACTGTCCTCACATTTAGGCGTATTGTTCCATGCATTGATGACAGGTGCATTAGGGTCAACAAGATCTATCACCCCAACTGTATCAGATTCACAACCATTCAACATTACTGTAAGCCTTGAATAGCTACCGGCAGATAGACCACTTAACAATACTACACCTGAATTATCTGATAATATGCCAACAGGAGACTGCCCTACTCCATCTTTGAAATAATTAACCGTATAAGTAGTATCAGGCACTAAACCCGTTAATGTGATCGTACCTTCTGTTCCGTTACAGGTAGTTGGATGAGTATAGCTATAAGTACCTATTACAGGTATATGATGGATAATTACTTCGGTAGTATCTGGTAATGAGTTACAACCGTTGACCGTTACATATACTATATAGTTACCCTGAAGTGATGTATCTGCATTCGCTATTACAGGGTTTTGTACTGTATCTGTAAAACCTTTAGGACCATTCCATATATAATTTGCACCTGTTATTGACGTAGCAGTTAGGTTCAACGTGCTACTATCGCAGAGTGGGCCATTATTACCTGCAACAGGTGTAGTTGGTGTAGGGTGGATTATTACAGTTGTAGTATCAGGCTCTGATGTACAATTATTTTTGGTTGCTGTTACAATATATTGCCCTGACATATTAGGCTGTGCTCCTGTAATTGTAGGGTTCTGTATGTTGGACGTATAACTGTTAGGGCCTGTCCAACTCCAGAATAAGCTACTTGAGTCTGCTGATGCAAACAGTTTAAATGTACTATCCTCACATTTAGGCGTATTGTTCCATGCGTTGATGACAGGCGCATTCGGGTCGATCAGGTCGATTGGTGTTAATGTATCTGAAACACACCCGTTTAAAGATACCGTTAACTGCGTATATAAACCTTGTGTTAAACCAGTGATCAATACTACACCTGAGTTGTTTGATAATATGCCTGTTGGTGTTTGTGCTATACCATCTTTCAGGTAGTTAACGTTATAAGTCGTATCTGCTACCAAGCCAGTTAATGTGATCGTGCCCTCTGTTCCGTTACATGTAGTAGGGTGCGTATAACTATGGGTATCTATTACAGGGATATGATGAATAATTACCTCGGTAGTATCTGGCAATGAGTTACAACCGTTAACCGTTACATATACTATATAATTACCCTGAAGTGATGTATCTGCATTCAATATTAGAGGGTTCTGTACTGTATCAGTAAATCCTTTAGGGCCACTCCATGAGTAGCTAGCACCAGTTATTAATGTAGCGGTAAGATTTAAGGTACTGCTGTCACATAACGGACCATTATTACCCGCAACAGGTGTGGTTGGTGTTGGATGCACTACCACGGTAGTGGAATCTGCATCTGAGGTACAATTATTTTTAGTAGCTGTTAGTGTATATACTCCTGAATGTGAGGGTTGTGCCGGATTGAACAACGGGTTCTGTTGACTGGAAGTATAACTATTCGGCCCTGTCCAGCTCCAAGTAACACCAGTGGAATCTGCTGTACCGAACAATTGGAAAGTGCTGTCCTCGCACTTCGGGGTGTTGTTCGTTGCTGTTACGACAGGAGCATTAGGATCATCTAACCTGATAAATCCTATTGAAGTAGAAGTACAGTTATTCAAGGTAACATTAATAACAGTGTAGTTCCCGGCAGTTAAACCGGTCATGACCACATTTCCGGAGTTGTCAGATAATATAGTTGTTGATTGCGAGACACCGTCCTTAAGATAATTAACCGTATAAGTTGTATCTGCTACCAAGCCGGTTAATGTGATCGTACCCTCTGTTCCGTTACAGGTAGTCGGATGCGTATAACTATAGGTATCTATAACAGGTATATGATGGATAATTACTTCGGTAGTGTCTGGTAATGAGTTACATCCATTCACCGTTACATATACTATATAATTACCCTGAAGTGATGTATCTGCATTAACTATGACAGGGTTTTGTACTGTATCTGTAAATCCTTTAGGACCACTCCATATATAACTAGCTCCTGTTATTGATGTAGCTGTAAGGTTCAATGTACTGCTGTCGCACAACGGGCCATTATTACCCGCAACAGGTGTGGTTGGTGTTGGGTGTACTACCACTGTAGTGGAATCTGCATCTGAGGTACAATTATTCTTAGTAGCTGTTAGTGTATATACTCCTGAATGTGAGGGTTGTGCCGGATTGAACAACGGGTTCTGTTGACTGGAAGTATAACTATTCGGCCCTGTCCAGCTCCACGTAACACCAGTGGAATCTGCTGTACCGAACAACTGGAAGGTACTGTCCTCACACTTCGGGGTGTTGTTTGTTGCTGTTACTACTGGCTTAGCAGGGTCTTCTAACCTTATGAAAGCAATTGAAGCAGAGGTACAATTATTCAATGTAACATTAATAGCAGTGTATATTCCTGCTGTTAAACCGGTTATAGACACATTGCCTGAATTATCTGACAATATTGGTGCAGACTGAGCTACGCCATCTTTTAGATAGTTAACACTATAGATGGTATCTGCTACTAAGCCTGTTAATGTGATCGTACCCTCTGTTCCGTTACAAGTAGTTGGATGCGTATAACTATAGGTGTCTATAACAGGTATATGATGAATGATCACCTCGGTAGTATCTGGTAATGAGTTACAACCGTTAACCGTTACATATACTATGTAGTTACCCTGTAGTGACGTGTCTGCATTCGCTATGACAGGGTTTTGTACTGCATCTGTAAATCCTTTAGGACCACTCCATGAGTAGCTAGCACCAGTTATTAATGTAGCTGTAAGATTTAAGGTACTGCTGTCGCACAACGGACCATTATTACCCGCAACAGGTGTGGTTGGTGTTGGATGCACTACCACTGTAGTGGTATCTGCATCTGAGGTACAATTATTCTTAGTAGCTGTTAGTGTATATACTCCTGAATGTGAGGGTTGTGCCGGATTGAACAACGGGTTCTGCTGACTGGAAGTATAACTATTCGGGCCTGTCCAGCTCCAAGTAACACCAGTGGAATCTGCTGTACCGAATAACTGGAAGGTACTATCCTCACACTTAGGTGTATTGTTCGTTGCTGTTACTATAGGCTTAGCAGGATCTTCTAATCTTACTAATGCGAGATAATTAGATTGACAGTTATTTACTATTACATTTATACTATCATACATAGCAGCATCTAGCCCACTAAATATTATATATCCTGAAGAGTTTGAACTGATAACAACTGGTGTTTGTGATATTCCGTTCTTCAGGTAAGCTAATGTGTAAGAAGTATTGTTATCTAATCCCGATATAGTAATTACACCGTTAGTACCACCACATGTTGTAGGATCTAACTTGGAATCAAATACAATAGTTGGAGGCGTGGGATCTACAAGATCTATACTGTTTATTGGCACAGAAGAACAACCACTTGGTGCAGTAACTGTTATCATTGTATACTGACCTGCAGTAAGGTTATTTATAGTTAACACACCTCCTGTATCTGTAGCAATACTTGTACTGATATTAGACGAATTGATAGTATACTCAACAGTATAAGTAGTACTAGGCAATAGACCTGATAAAATTATCTTGCCATCAGCACCACTACAAGTAGTTGGATGAACGATTGTGAATGTATCTACTACAGGCGCAGGTAGTGGATTTACCGTTACAATAGTTGTATCAGAGTCTGATACACAACCATTTTGAGTAGCGAAAACAGAATAAACACCAGAGTGTGTTGTGTCTACATTTACAATGGTCGGAGTGTTTAATGTTGATGAAAAACTATTAGGTCCACTCCATGTATAGGTTACACCACTAGTAAGTGATGTTGTCAATATAAGTGTGTTACCTGTACATAAAGGACCATTATTTGATGGGTTAGGTACAGCCGGTGTTGCATGAACAGTAACCGTTGTTGTATCAGGCTCTGAATAGCAACCGTCGAAAAGTGTAGACACTGTATAATCTCCTGACATTACAGGTACTGCATTCAGCACAGTTGTGTCTTCCGAAGTTCCCGTAAATCCGTTAGGTCCTGTCCAAACATAAGTAACACCTGATACTGTTGTTGACATTAACTCTAGTGTATCACCTTCACAGATCGGACTGTTATTAGATGCTGTAGTCTTCGTAGGGCTCTGTTTGATTACTACAGCTACTGTATCAGCTTCAGACTCACAGCCGTTTACCGTAACCGTAACGATATAGTCACCAGACTCTGATGTATCTGTTGTTAGTTTAGACGCGTTTTGAACAGTATCAGAAAAACTATTAGGGCCTGTCCAACTATAAACACCACCTGAGACTGTATTAGCAGTAAGATGCAATGTATCGTTTGTACAAACAGGACTATTACTACCTGCAGTAGGCTTCGCAGGGTATGTATTGATCACCACATCTACAGTATCAGTTTCAGAAACACAGCCATTTTTAGTAGCTGTAACATAATACGAACCCGCATTTACCACCTGCGCATTAGCAATTATAGGGTTCTGACTATTACTATTAAAACTGTTAGGCCCACTCCATGCCCATACTACAGCTGAAGAATCCGCAGTTGCGGTAAGGAATAAAGTATCGCCATTACATATAGGGCTGTTAGAACCTGCAGATATTACAGGTGCCAATGGATCTTCGAGAATGATAGGTGCCATTGTATCTGAAATACATCCGTTTAATACTAACCGTATCTCAGAATATGTAGCAGCAGACAGATTTGTCATTGATACCTCTCCTGAAGAATTAGAGGATAGGTTCAATGGTGTTTGTACTACGCCATTCTTTTTATAAAAAATACTAAAGCCTACACTGGGCTCCAAACCCTGTAGTGTAATAATGCCATTTGATGCACCGCATGTTGTTGGACGTACCACTGCATATGTATCAGCAGCAGGAATATAATTGACCACTACAGAAGCAGTATCGGGTTCTGAAGTACAACCATTTTTAGATACAATAACAATATAGTTTCCAGAATAAGAACTATCTGTATTTACTATGCTTGGGTTCTGTGCGGTGTCAGAAAAACTTTTGGGACCTGTCCAGCTAAATGTCACCCCGGTATCGGCAGTAACTGTAAGGTTTATGCTGTCCCCGGCACAAACAGGAGAGTTACTTGTTGCATTTGGCTTATTCGGACTCGGGGTTACATCTACCCAAACAGAATCGGGATATGATCTACAATGCAGTTTTGTAGATCGAAGATAGTAATAGCCACTATCTGCCAAAGCAATACCCGGCCTTATAGCGTTTTTTACAGTAGATGAAAAAGCATTTGGTCCTGACCAGATATATCCATACCCGGTAGGTGCATTTGACGAATAGAGGTTAAGTGTATCACCAGTACATACAGGTGAAGATGCAGTAGCTGACAAGGTATCTGTTCTTATATCCAATACAGTTACTGTCGCAGTATCTTTATTCTTACTACAGTATTGTGTCGCACTATTACTGACGACGTATTGCGTTGTTTGTGTAGGTGAAGCAATTGGAGTTTTACATGTGGTACAGCTTAATGAAGATATCGGAGAACCTCCCGATATAACTGACCAAGTGAAATTAGAACCACCAACAGCTGTTAAAGTAGTAGAGTCACCATAACAGAGAGTGGTATCTTTAATGATATCTGTAACAGGCCATATATATATAGGTAATACAAAAGTTTGAGACACGATAACACCGGGTGATTTACAAGTAGTATCACTTGCAGTAACTGTAAATACCCTTAGTCCTGTATCTAACGTAGATGGTGTCCAGGTAATGCACCCCCTGATAGAGTCTGTACCCTGCCCTGTATATGTCACACTAGCTCCAGGTACTGACGCTGTACTGTTATCTGAAGCCACAAGTTTTGCAGCAGTATCTGTAGAGGTCAGATCGTAGCAAAAAGTCATCTGTACACTCGCACAAGCCTCTACCCTTCCATTAACATATGTTGCTCCTGAGATAGTATTGGAAACAGTATTTACAATTGGAGTAGGCACACTACAGTTGATAACCTGAACTTGTATATCACGCATTACACTACCTATCTTCACGCCATTCCTGTACTCATTGATTCGAATAGACATGGTAGAAGCACCTAACTGTGTAGGTGTAAAATCCATCTGACCTGTTGTTGTATCCAGACTGAATGAATTTCCAGTTTGTATGGGGTTTGTGGTAAGGTTATAGCCTGGTGTTGCTGAAGAAAACGCAATTACAGAAGTTGTAGGCGGACAGTTTACCGCATGTAGCGGGCGTATCATCTCAAAAGTCAGAGAATCAGAGTTAGGGTCAACACCACCATTATTATAAGTATAACTCTGGTTGATACAAACTGAAGGCACGGGCTTGTTAGAGAAATACGGAGATGAGTTGCCTTGAGCATTAACATTATTCAACGTAGCCTCCGCATAAAATCGCCGACTTCCGGCATTAACGAGGTTATTACTGGGGTTACGGTTTCCTATCTGTACGCTAAAAGTCCAATAATCACACCGGGAAGGTATGGTGAGCGTATCAGCATACCACCATTCCTCATATCCGGGTATTGATGAAGAGGTACTTGTACATCTTGTACCTACTCCGGGACAACCATCTGTAACCGGGCTTCCATTAACAGTACTGTCAGGTAAATATGTTAACCTTGACATGATCGTACTACCACTGGTTGAATTACAAGTGTTGTTATAACATAGTATTACAGAATTATTACCTGGAGCGCCTGCTCCTGAACAATCCCTATAAAATTTGAAAAAGAAAGCGTAAGTAGAGTCACTTAACCATGTATATTGTAATTCCCCACCTGCGGCATGCGTAGCCTTTGCAGAATAGGGAGTTACTGCCATTACAAAAACCGCAATGAAAGATAAAAATAAAATTCTAATCATAACCGCACATCTGGTCTCAAAAAATCCCGTTAAATATATGCAAAGAATAGCATTTTAACTAAATTTTAAATATCAGTTAATAGCAATATGCCCTGTTACATATTATAATATAAAACAATGATTACATGCTTAGAAACTAAATAATTATATAAAATACTAACCGACAGTTAAAACTTTTGATGTATGGTTAGTTATTTTAAAACGTTCATCAAGTCTATATCCGGCTATCCAAATTATTCTCTGGTTACTTTCCAACACCCAAACTTGTTCTTTTTCATGTACAGGTATCTTTTGATCAATAAAAAATCTGCTTAGTTTCTTTTTCTTCATGCCCATACCCAATGGATAAAAATAATCCCCACGTTTCCATCTCCTCAAGACGAGTGGTAATGCTATTTTGTTAGCATCTATGTATGCCCTATTATTGTCATCAGGCACTTTATTTACATTATCTATAAACTTAAAGTGAAATGTTTTGTCTGATGTTTTAACTACAGATGGTATTTCACTAATCAAAATCAAATCAGTTTCATCTTTATTAATTGCTGTTATAATAAGAAACCCTCTGTTATTGATCAGTTTATAATGCTCTGAGCTTATATATTGACCGGTTTCTGATTGCATTAGTTTAATCACTTCAGGAACTTGTGCTGAAGAAAAACCAAAAGGAGCTAATAACTCAAAACAAATAGTTTGTAAGGGTGATCTTAACAGGAGTTTTTTGATAGAAATGTAATAATCCTTACCTCTTTTCTCAACGAGCTTTTTACGTTCCTGTTCAACTGCCTTATTGTATAGTAGCTCTGCCTCAGCAAACCTCTCTATATTCTTGCTTAATGTATTAATAATGCCCGGAAATGATTCTTTGATCAGTGGGAGAATATTTAGCCGGATATTATTCCTTGTATATTTATCACTGTCGTTAGATGCGTCATCCCTGTATGGAATATTATTCTGAACTACATATGACCGTATCTCTTCTTTTTCAGCAAACAATAAGGGCCTTATTATATTACCATTAACGGGAGGGATACCATGTAAACCTGCAATACCAGTACCTTTAAACAGGTTCATAAGAAGCGTTTCAGCATTATCATCAGCGTGATGTGCTGTAGCAATATGCTTATAACCATGCTCTTTCAATAACTTGTCAAACCATTCGTACCTAAGAGTTCTTGCAGTTTCTTGTATGCCCTTCTTACTTTCTTCAGATACCCTCTGAGTATCAAATGATGTAACATGTAACATAATGTTATTGTAGGCACACCAATCTGTTACCAATGCTTCATCTTTATCCGCTTCTGCACCCCTGAGTTTAAAATTGCAATGAGCTACTGCAAAGGGCAATTGTGCTTGCAGAAACAGTCCCGCCATTGCCATAGAATCTATCCCGCCACTAACAGCCAACAAGATCGGTTTATCTGTCGTTAACCCTCTTTGCTGCCAGTTATCAATAAAACGTTGCTGTAATGACATGATCAGAATGTAAGTTCTTCAAGTGCACTTCTTAATTCATTGAAAGTGTGCATATCACCCTCCTCTTTACTTTTGCCCATACCTGCCTCGTACATATTAATTGCCTTCTGCTCTTCTCCAGAGCGTTCAAGAAGTTTTCCGTAATGATAGTATGTAGCTATATACCCCTTATCAATAGCAAGATTATGCTCAAAAAGCCCCCTTGCCTGCTCATCATCACCAAGCTTTATATACTCAAGCGCAAGCGCATGATTGAGGAAACAATCGTTGGGCGACCTTTGTAAAAGGCTTTTCAATTTATTGATACGATCTTCCATAAGTGTAAAATTAAATAAGAACAGGCTACCATAAGGCAGCCTGTAAAATAATTCTGTACTGTTGTTTATTTAGCGATCAAAACTCGCGTTTGCAATTTAGCAGCATCATTATCATGGAAAATAATAGTATACATGCCATTCGCAAAACGTTGTGTATTCAACTCAACGATATTTGTTACTGCTTTAGATGTCATAACAGTTCTACCTGTCATATCAATGACTTGTAGGTTACCATTCACCTTGTCAATGCCTTGTAATGAAACGATCACTTTATCAGTAGCAGGGTTTGGATAGGCTACCATTTGCACATTCATTTGAGCCGCTTCGCTTACACCTGCAGGCCAATCAACATTAAAATACTGAGTAAACCCGCAACCAAAGTCACCGGTAAAGTAACCGTTCAGTGGTATCGGGACAATTGAACCAAACCTGTTTACAGCAAAAGTTCCTACACCAGCATTAGGGTTTGCCCACCATTGTAAGCCATCACAACCCTGATCTGTAACTTCAAGTTTATACATTGCAGGCCCAAGCTTAACAGTATCAACATATGTTGTATTTGATGCTGTTCCGTTACGCTCTGCCATGACTATGTTATTAAACATATCAGTTATCTTCCAAGAGGTTTCGTTACCCGCATTATTTGTTTTCAGTGTTATAAAAAAGTTCATCGGAAATTGAGGTGCAGCTTCAAATTGAGATGACATCTTATTGTTAGTAGCATCTTCATCAGCAGACCCATTTACTTCAACTATCTCTACATTGAACTTATTATTTGTACCGCTTGCTGTTCTAAGGTCATAGAAAGGAGCAAATTCAATTTCAGCAGTTTCAAGTGCGGCAAGAGAACCGTTCCATATATATTCCTGATCTCCGCTTGCACCAACAATACTGTATTTGAATTTTATTGTAGTAATAGTAGTACTCCCGGTATTTTGCACTTTAACTATCGGCCTTCCTGTAAACGGGTTTTGGCGGAAGTGTGTTTCATGGTTACTAGGCGCAATAATATCATCTAAAGAAGCGTCTGCTGATTTGTTGAAGCCACCGTAATAGAACACTGTACCCTGATATGAGAAACTACCCCACGAACGACCTGAAATGTTTTTAGTCCCGATGTAATTTTCAAAGTCAACATCAAGTGTATAATTATTACCACTTGTAACGCCTGCTAATTTGTGCCAATTAGGGAAAACCACATCACCCGGACACCAGTTGCCACGATCATATATCCAAGTACCGCTTTGAGGATACATATGGTTGTAACCACAATCGGCACGCCACATATCTGTTTTATCGAACTTAGTACCATTCAACTCTACTTCATAGTACTTTTTACAGAACTCAGAACATCCGTTATCATCATTACCATGACCTGACACTGTGAACCTGAGTTCAGAAAACTGCGTTTGAGCAGGGGCGGTTAAAGACTGCTCTGCTACCCTATCTTCTATACTTGTAGCCTGCGAGGTGTCTCCGAATCTAGAACTACCTCCCCAAATTCTATCTACACCTATTACATTTCTCGGGGGAGTACCTTCTATAAACTCAAATTTTATATCTCCTGTGAAGCCCCAGCTATATCCGGAATAATTTACACGTACCGTTGCAGAGTCTTTTAATAGTGGATAAAAGTCCGTCACATCAAATACATAACGCTGTTTCCAGGCCCATGGTGTTCGAGGGTAATTAGCATTTGCATATGGCGTTATGAACTTACCTATCTCTACAGTATCACCATTCGGTGTCATTAGGAAGTTAGTAACGGTATAATCCCAGTCACCACAATATTGAGGACTACCCGGGCACTGATATTTACCTAAAGTAAAGGTCATAAGTACCTTACGGTAGGTCTTGGTACCATCAGGAAACTCAATCGTTGTATCGAAATTACCGTAATGGTTAAACTGAACCGTGCTATGCGCCTGTACAGTTGTAGTATCTCCCGGGGCAGCAGATACAGATAAAGTAGCCAAACAGGCTACAGCTAAAAACAATCTCTTCATAATAATCAACTTGAATCGATAAAATTAGCTAATAATCATAATATGCGTTAAATATTACAGATATTGACGTTTCAACTGTTTGAAATAGTACCTTTGCGCACTAATTTTAAAAAATGCCGGGATTTACAATAGCCATAGTAGGTAGACCAAACGTAGGAAAGTCAACATTGTTCAACAGACTGTTAGAACAAAGGCAGGCTATTGTTGATGACATAAGCGGCGTAACCCGCGACAGGCAATATGGTGTTGCTGATTGGAATGGCAAACACTTCAACGTGATAGACACAGGTGGTTTCGTATCTAACTCAGAAGATGTATTTGAGAAAGAGATCAAAAAACAGGTGGAAATAGCGATTGAAGAAGCCGATCTGATAGTATTTGTGTGCGATGTAGCTACCGGCATTACAGATCAGGATGAGGATATGGCCAAGTTGCTAAGACGAAGCACCAAACCTGTATTGCTGGCTGTGAACAAAGTAGACAATGCAGAACGCAAGCTTGAAGCAAATGAATTTTATTCATTCGGGTTTGAACACAACTTCTTCATCTCTTCAATTTCGGGCAGCGGCACTGGTGAACTACTGGATGAACTGACTAATCATATACATGTAGCTGAAGAGGAGGAAGAAACAGAAAATGAACTGCCTAAATTCATCATCATAGGACAGCCAAATGCAGGCAAATCTACACTGCTGAATGCACTAACAGGAAAAGAACGCACAATTGTATCAAATGTGCCTGGCACAACCAGAGACACTATTCATACACACTACAATCAATTTGGGAAGGAGTTTATACTGATAGATACTGCAGGACTGAGAAAGAAGAAAAATGTACATGAGAACCTTGAGTTCTATTCAGTGATACGCGCAGTGAGAGCAATTGATGATGTAGATGTATGCCTGCTGGTTATAGATGCAGAGAAAGGAATTACAGCACAGGATATTAATATATTCAGTCTGGCGGCAAGGAAAGGCAAAGGTATTGTGATACTGGTGAATAAATGGGACAGTATTGAAAAAGAGACCAGTACCGCTAAGGCATACGAAAAAGAGATTAAGACACGCATTGCACCATTCAACGACGTGCCGATAATGTTCATCTCTGCACTTGAAAAAACACGCATCTTTAAAGCTATGGAAACAGCACTTGAAGTATATGAGAACAGGCAAAGACGTATCTCTACCTCTAAGCTGAATGATGTAATGCTGAAAGAAATAGAACGTACGCCACCACCGATGACGAGGGGGCATGCTGTAAAGATCAAGTTTGTACAACAGATACCGACAGCTGTTCCGTCTTTCGCATTTTACACTAATTACCCTGATGCTGTTAAGACACCGTATAAGAATTTTTTAGAGAATAAGCTACGCAGTCATTATAACTTTAGCGGTGTACCTGTGCGTATATATATGAGAAAGAAATAAAGAAGGAGAAAGATTTGCAGACAAGGAAACTACATAAAGACAAGGTAAATATCATCACTCTCGGCTGTTCGAAGAATATGGTGGATAGCGAAGTATTGAGCGGACAGTTGAATGCTAACGGGATAAATGTTCGCCATGAGAGCACAAAAAACGACCACAATATAGTTGTAGTAAACACCTGTGGCTTTATTGACAAAGCAAAAGAAGAGAGCATCAACACCATACTGGAACAGGTAGAATTGAAGAAAGAAGGCAAACTGGACAAAGTGTATGTTACAGGTTGCCTGAGTGAGCGATACCGTGGTGACCTCAACAGCGAGATACCTGAGGTAGATGCCTGGTTCGGGACAATGGAACTACCATTAATGTTGAAGCAGTTTGAAGCTGATTACAAGCAAGAGTTGGTTGGCGAACGTTTACTAAGCACTCCTAAACATTACGCTTACCTGAAAATATCAGAAGGATGTAATCGTACATGTGCTTTTTGTGCAATACCACTTATGCGTGGCGGCCATGTCTCCAAGCCTATTGAAGAAGTAGTAGCCGAAGCAAAGAAGCTGGTAAGCATGGGTGTAAAAGAAGTAATGCTGATAGCACAGGAGCTAACCTACTATGGACTGGATATTTATAAAAAGCGTGCTTTATCCGAATTACTCAAACACCTTTCTGATGTAGAAGGACTGCACTGGATCAGGCTGCATTATGCCTACCCTACTAAATTCCCATTGGATATACTTGATGTAATGCGTGAGCGTGATAACATCTGTAACTACCTCGACATGCCTTTACAGCATATTTCGGATAATATGCTCAAGGCTATGAAAAGGCAGATAACGAGTACGGAAATATATGAACTTGTTGCAGCTATTCGTGACCGTGTTCCTGGCATATGTATCAGGAGTACATTGATAGCAGGCTTTCCCGGAGAGACAAGAGAAGATGTAGAGAACCTGAAAGCATTCCTTGAAGAATCAAGGCTTGACCGTGTAGGTATCTTCACTTATAGTCATGAAGAAAATACTGGTGCTTACGAACTGGAAGACAATATACCTGCTGAAGAAAAAGAAGAACGTGCACAAGAGATAATGGAAGTGCAACAAGAAATATCATACGAGAAGAATACAGAGAAAGTAGGCAAGGAATTTAAAGTGATGGTAGACAAGAAAGAGGCCGGTAGATATTTAGGACGTACTGAGTTTGACAGTGTGGAAGTAGACAACGAGGTAATTATTAATACAGACGACGAACTACCTATAGGTGAGTTTATAAATGTACGAATTGAAAAGGCATACGATTACGACCTTGAAGGAGTTGTAATATGAAAAAGCAACGCCGGATATTCTTTACAATTAGCTTAGTTATACTATCATCAATAACTGTATATCTTCATACTAATGAGGTCAGTTACTATAATTATTTAGACTATTTTGATGATTTTACATTAATAAACAGCTTTACTGTTTTTTTTATAGCTGTAGTTGTTTTACTACTTTGGATTTCAATCGAAATAGGCACAAAAGGGAAAAAACATGACTAGTTTTTAATCCAAACGATAAAACTTACCCGGTAATGCTTTTACCCAACCCTGCATTTCCATTTGTAATAAGGTGGCTGCTAACTGAGAGTTAGAAAGCCTGCATTGATGTAATAGCTCATCTGCATGAACATTATCTCTATCTTTCAACACATCATACACTGCCTGCTCTTCTGATGACAGATTCAGGAACAGCTGTTTCTGCATTGGTTTTTTACCTAGTTCGTCCCAGTTCATTAATTCCAGCAAATCATCAGCAGAGGTTATCATGGCGGCAATATTTGTCCTTATCAGTTCATTGCACCCTCTTGATTTGTTATCGTATACTCGACCCGGAAATGCAGCCACATCTCTATTATAGCTATCGGCAAGCCTTGCTGTTATCAATGCTCCACCCTTAATATCACTTTCTATTACAACGGTTACATCACTTAAGCCTGCTACTATCCTGTTACGCATAGGGAAGTGATTTCTATCAGCAATAGTACCTGAGGTATATTCTGACAACAAGCCCCCCTGCTCCAGCATATCATTAGCCAGCTTCTTATTTGAAGCAGGATACACTCGATCAAGCCCATGCCCTAAAACACCCACTGTAGGTAAATTATTAACCAACGCTGCTTTGTGAGCAATGGTATCAATACCGTGTGCCAACCCACTGACTATCAAAACTCCATATTGTTTCAACCCTTCTATTAAGTCTTCACAAGCCCTTTGCCCGTAATCAGTATACTTACGAGTACCAATTACGGCAACCACCTTTTCGTTCTCTAAGTTTGCTACCCCTTTTGAGTAAAGAAGTACAGGTGCATCGGGGCACTCTCTTAGTCTTTTAGGATACTCAGACTCCCCTATCCAATATGTGTTGATGTTGTTTTCAGATATATATTTTATCTCTTCCTCGGCACGTTGTAAAATTTCCGGATCTTTAAACGCTTTCGAGCGTACCTCTCCTAACCCAGATACCGCTTTAAGTTCTTTCAGTGATGCATTAAAGATCTGTTCAGCATCACCAAAATGACTAACCAGTTTGCGGGCTGTAATAGCACCTACATCTTTTACAAACGTTAAAGCTATCCTATAAAGAAGGTCGTTATCGGTGTCGGGCAACATATTTGATATAATAATTAAAAAGCGATACCTGAAAGATTATCTTTGAAGCGGAAAATAGAAAAAAATGAAACAAGTATTAAGTGTATTATCCATTACAGTGTTGATATTCAGTGCCTGCGCACAACAAAAAAAGACTGCGACATCATCTGTAAAGCAAGATAAAACGGGTATGATAGAGCAAATAGCTATGGAGCGCACTGCCTGCTTTGGCCGTTGCCCTGCTTATCGCCTAGAAATAAATAAAGATGGCAATGTAAAGTACATTAGTCGCAGCTCCACCGAATATGAAGGTACATTTACTCAAACTTTCAGTAAAGAAAAGGTCGCAGGACTATTTACTGAGTTTGCGAGCTATAGAGTTGATACCTGCCAAAGTGAGTATAAAAACCTAATAGCAGATGTTCCGGGATTGATATTCTACATTCACTATAAGGGGCAAAACGAACCAAAAGAAATAATGAATGCGCATTTCGGCCCTGATTTTCTTAAAGATCTGGCCGGTAAGGCTGATTCTTTCTCAAAAGTTGATGAAAGCTGGACAAAAGTTGCAGAAAAAAACCATCAATAAATTGATGGTCATACAATATCAAATCCGCCAATTGGCGGATTTTTTTTTATAAATGTAGTTTTTCTTTCTTAGCCAGAAGTTCTTCAACAGTTTCCTCGTACATTTCATCAGGCACACAACAATCTACGGGGCAAACAGCTGCGCACTGCGGTTCTTCATGAAATCCCTGACACTCGGTACATTTATCAGGAGTTATATAATATACATCAACTGCAACAGGTTCATGTCTTTCATCGGCATCAGTCACAGAGCCACTCATTAATGTATAATCTCCTTTTACAGAAGTACCGTCTGTAATTGCCCACTCTACACCGCCTTCATAAATAGCGTTATTAGGACATTCAGGTTCGCAAGCACCGCAGTTTATACACTCATCAGTTATCTTAATAGCCATAAATGCTTCTTTTTAAATGTTTTATTTTGCAAATAAAGTTACAATTTCGCAGCCATAAAATCAGAAAAAATGATTTCTCTGAATAGCAGAATAGATTTACTTGATAAACTTGGCAAATACTTATTGTCTGATGATGAGCAATGGATAACTGCCAAGAAAAGAGCTACTGATGCAAATGGCTTCTTTACAAAGGAAAGTATCGAAATGGCTACTGAAAATATAGCCCAAAAGTTCCTTAATAAAAATCTATTGAACGAGTGGATCAGCAAATACGATACGACAGATAAGGCTAAAACTATAGGTGTTGTAATGGCTGGCAACATTCCCATGGTAGGGTTTCATGATATGTTGTGTGTTTTTGTATCAGGTCATAAAGCAATGCTCAAGCTTTCTTCAAAAGATGAAGTATTGATAACACACATAGTACAAAAGATGATAGAATGGAATGAAGAAGTAGTAAAGCATATCATTATTGCTGACAGGCTTAACAACTGCGATGCATACATAGCCACAGGTAGTAATAACACATCCAGATATTTTGAACAGTATTTCAAGGGACACCCGAATATCATTAGAAAGAACAGAACCTCAGTTGCTGTATTAAGCGGTAATGAAACAGCTGAGGATATAGAAAAACTGGGTGATGATATTTTCAGCTATTTCGGCCTCGGTTGCAGAAATATATCAAAACTATATCTACCAAGGAACTATGATATCACCTTCATTATGAAAGAGCTGGAGAGCAGAGAGGCTATCATCAACTTCAGTAAATACAAGAACAACTATGATTATTACCTATCAATATACTTGTTGAATAAGGTCAAATTCTACACCAACGGATCTTTGATATTATTAGAAAATAAAGAATACTTCAGCCCGATAAGTGTTATTAACTATGAATTTTACGAAGACAAGCAGACATTGATCAATACATTACAAAATGATGACAACATTCAATGCATTATAGATAATGACAATTTATCTTTTGGAGAAGCACAGTCTCCCAGCCTCTACGAATACGCTGACGGTGTAGATACTATGATGTTTTTGAGTGAGTTATGATGAAAATATCCACATAGGTGTTTTTCTGTTGATTATTTCACAAAATGCTTTGTGCAAGTCAAAATAAGTAGTATTTTAACACATATTTTGGTTAATCATTGTGGTTAGCTATTAAAATTATTGCTAAACCAAACGAATTCACAAAAGACCATGTCTAACAGGAATGGTATTTTTAGGCAAGAAATCATTTTTAACATGATAGGAAAGTTACTTAGCAGTAGGCTGCTTTTATTAACGGTTTTGGTATCTGTATTTTCAATAGGAAATATATCGGCCCAAACTACGGTGCTCGCGTCGGGATATACTAATCCTGGTTTTTCATTATATGCTGATGCGTCGGACAAGACACAATTTATTTCTTTTGACATTCAGAATGATAATCAATGTCCTGTGCAATTAACAAGGGTTGGCATGTTTCATCCCGGTTTAATACCATTTACTGATGGTACCAATAACTGGAATGTATCTAATAATGATAGCACTTACGAACTATATTATAGTAGTAGCAATACTTCTGGTAACCCAACGCCAATTAATCAAACAAATGGATGGACATTAGCTAAAACATCCAACCCTATCAATACCGGTTCTGCTAATCTTATTGTAGACACTATGTTCACTGGTTTAAACATAGTAATACCTGCAAACTCTAAAATGAGGTTTATCATTTATACAAATGATACATTGATCTGGGGAGTGAATAATACACCACTGTCTACAACAGCTAACAATCTGACTTTGATACATGGTAGCAGTAACGATGTATGGACGGGATATGGTAAAACTACAGGAAGAAATGCCGGTAACTTTACCAATGCTAATATTATCAACTTTGTTGGTAATGTTGCTTTAGAGCAATTACCACCGACGAAACCATCGGTAACAGTGAACCCTGCAGCTGTTTGTGCCGGTGATAGTGTTACTATAAGGGCTACCCATCCAGGTACAGGTGAAACATATACACTTAGACACCCTAATGGGAATATCATAGAAACGAATAACACAACAGGTATATTTGGTATCAACAATCCTGACGCAGGTAACTATACTGTTACAGTAAACTTATGCGGTAAAGAGTCAGATAGAGAAATAGCACGAGTAGTAGTAAATAATCCTCCTGCTCCAACTGTTGATGGCAAATTCAACTATTGTTTGAATGAACCATACATTCCTGTAACCGTAAATGGTAATAATCCAAGGTGGTATTATACCCCGACAGGTGGTTCCCCAATACCGGTTACGCCAACAATTAATACATCCTTCCCTAATGTACTGTTCTATTATGTTTCACAAACCGATCAGTTTGGTTGTGAAAGTCAACAACGCACACAAGTTAGATTAAGTGCTGCACCAAAGCCTGACGCACCTGTAGTTACTACTCCGCAATATTATTGTGAGAATACCCCTGCTGACCAGCTAACTGCAGCAGGAGATACTTTGAAGTGGTACTATGACGAGCAGGGCGGCATACCTACCTCTATTGCTCCTACACCTAATACTTCTAAGCGCGATTCTTTTGACTATTATGTAACACAGACAATAGATGGTTGCGAAAGTGACAGAAGCAAAATTGATGTGGTAGTTACATTCAGACCAAATGGTTTAATTGTTATTGAAAAACAGCTGCTTTGTGCTGAAGATAGTATCATAGTAGAATATTTCGGTAGCGCATTTCCAACAGCTGCGTATAACTGGACATTACCTGACGGTTCTGTGGTACTGAACCCGGATACTGCATTCGACCAAGGGCCTTTACGCTTACAGTTACTAAACCCGGGAAGAAATGTAGTACACCTGCAGGTTGGTAATTCAAACTGTTTAAGTGACGTGTATACTGAAGATGTATATGTGAAACCACTGCCTACAGGTAAGATATTATCAAAAGACAATGTTTGTCTTCAGCAGCCTGAGCTTATCTCAATGAAATATTATACTAAGACCACAGATACTTTCACATGGGATTTTGATGGTGGTTTAACCAACCACTTCACTACAGATCAGGGACCGTATGGTGTATATTGGAACACACCAGGTAAGAAAATAATCTCTGTCACATTACAGGATAGTGGTTGTGTAGAAGTTATTACAGACTCTCTTATCGTACGCCCTAAACCGGATGCAGGTATCATAGCTGAGTACTACAACCACAACCCGCTTGATGAACAATATATTAGATATAATATAGGTGACACGCTATGTGCTAGTGATAGCTTAAGGCTTACCGCGCGAACTATTGAGCCTACGTCACAATATACGTGGTCACCATCTGCATTCTTTGATACATACGACAACTTAGCTGTTACTTATGCAAGAGTTGATACAAGAAGCAACATTACCCTTGAAGTTGTAGATGAGTTTGGCTGTATCAATACTGATACTTTATCAGTAATTACTAAGTCTTGTTGTGATATGGCATTCCCGAATGCATTCTCACCAAACGGAGATGGTATCAATGATTACTTCCAGCCTGTTACAACCGGTAACAGAGAGATCAAATCATTCCAGATATTTAACAGGTATGGACAGGTTGTATATGATAACAAAGGTTTCAGAAATGGTTGGGACGGTACGATCAATGGTACTCAACAAGGAATAGGCACTTACTTCTTCCTGATAAGCTTTGATTGCGAAGGAGAGCTTGTTCACCAAAAAGGAGAGTTTATACTTTTAAGATAATATGAGCTAATCAATATAAAAAGCCACCCTTTGGGTGGCTTTTTTAGTGCCTAATAACTTCATTATTTTCTTTTGAAAAACACAAAACCATTTTTACTACCTATTTCTTCAAGTTGTGTTAGTGATCTAAAATTATCAGCATTCATTAATTTACAAATAAAGTAGGTAGGTTTATCTACGTCACCATATAGCAGCCACTCTTCCTTATATGACTTACTATTGGTTGGCGGCATTTTGCGAGTGTAGAATAGATGGGCATAGCTCTTATATCCCAAAACGTGTACATATACATCCTGCCCCTGAAACTGTTCAAAAAATTCAATAGCTGCTCGTTGAGAGTATGCCTCTATCTTAGGGGTAAAGTGAGCTACAGTAACTTGTATGATAAATACCTGAACGACAAACAGTAGAATTAAAGCACGTGAAAAATGTTTTCTGTAAAGCACAGAAATAATGACCCCAATTAAATAAACTAGCCCCCATGTGGCCTCGGTTAAACTCCAATTTACATTTGCCTGGAGATTGGCAACAGCAAATGGGTCATTAATATAAGGCACTAGAATATCCTTATTAGCACCTATTACAGGTAGTAATGTGATAGCAATAGCTATTAAGCTACCAATAGTAAGCCAAAGGCCCTTAACAGCAAGATTGAGGGGCTTATTGCCCTCTTGTAGCCTGTATATGTTGTAAGCAGCAAGAAAGGTAAGAGGGAAATAACATAATGATGAATAATGAACAATTTTCGTTTTAACAATAGAAAATAAGATCAGTACAACCCAAAATAAAATAGCCATCCAGCGTCCGAAATCTTTTTCTGCCTCATCTTTTGAGCTTCCACCTTTTTGAAACAGGAAAATTGATGCCGGGAAACAGCCCAATAACAGAATGAGGAAATGATAAAAGAAAGGTCCACCATGACCTGCATCCTGTGTTTGAAATAACCTTATCTGGTAAATGATGAATTCTTGTACCATCCACCAACCATTATTGATCACTTCTACAGCAAACCACAAGCTGGTTGTAATAAAAGCAAAAACGGCTATCATCATTATATACAGCACTTTAAAACCATTCAACCCGCGGTTTATTACTACGTATACAATAAAAGCTAATATAGCTATCAATATTGCTACAGGCCCCTTAGTGAGTACTGCAAGGCCTAAAAAAAGGCCCGAAAATATTGAGGAAAGTATCTTTTTATTCTTATTTACAACCCGATATACCTGATAAAATGATAGAAAAATGAGCAAGTTAAATGTAGGGTCAATGATACCTGACTTAAAATAAAAATGAGGAAGCCAACTAACTACATATAAAACTACCCACCATATAGCTACTTTTTCGTTTATTGTCCGCCTGCCCACATGAAATAATGATAATAGTGTAATAACACCTATTAAAGCATTAGGAAATCTGGCAGCGTATTCATTTATACCGAATGCTTTCATAGACAATACCTGCATCCAGATAAATAATGGTGGTTTTTCCCAAAAAGGTTGATAGTTGATCTGTACCTGTAAATAATTATTAGTTACGATCATCTCTCTGGCGCATTCGGCAAAATTTATTTCATCCCAATCAAATAAATGAGCCTGACCCAATAGTGGAAAATATAAAAGCGACCCTATTACTGCTATCAATAGGTATTTTACAGATGTAGACATCAGTAAATTTATTTATTTCTTAAGAAGAAACCATTGAAACGATTCATGAATGCAATAACTATAACAGTGAAAACTGTGCCAATAATACTACCAGCATATATATCTTCAAGAAAATGCACTGCCAGATACATACGTGTGTAGGCAACAAAAAGTGCAATTAAGAACAAAATTATCCCCCAATGCCTGTATTTAGGCATAAGAAGCATAGCAAGAAAAGACATTAAACTGAAAGCCCCGGTTGTATGTCCTGAAGGAAAGCTATTATGCATTAATTCTTCCATTCCCGGCACCTTATTTATCCAATCAGCATTAGCAAAAAAGTTTATTGGTCTTGGTGCTGCTACCCTTCTTTTTATGAACTGTGTAATAATACTGGGCAAAATTCCACATGCCAGAGCAGTAGTAAAGTACCACCAATTGCGGTACATTTTCAGGCTCATTAGTAACAATAATATTAATGCTATTATTACCCCCTCTCCTATCATTGTGCCTTTCAGCATTATAACATCTAATACTGAGCTATGATGACTATTTACCCACCCGAAAGAAGCTTCTTTATCGTATATAGTAATTAATATTCCCCCACCTATACACCATATTAGAAATGGGATAAAAAAATACGGATTGTAAGATGTGTATGGCTTACGCACTAGGTCTTTTTTTGAAGATTCCTGTTATGGATTTCCAGATCCTAATATACCATTCCTTACTGAATATGCGCGAATCGTTCCTTGCTTGTATATTCAACACTACTGCAATTGGTAACAACATAGCTGTGGCCATCCACATACCTGCCCAGGTATAGAGTGTCTCAGATTTTGCCAGTTTTTCACCGGTAATGGACATTATGTGAAACACCACGAAGAAACCTATCGCTACAATCAAAGGCATGCCAATACCTCCTTTTCGTATTATAGCTCCTAATGGTGCTCCTATAAGGAATAATAAGATGCATGCAAATGTTAATGTGAACTTTCGATGCCATTCTACTTTATAAGTAGTATGGTTCATCTCTTTTAAATGTCTTTCTGTAACTATTACCTGAACAAAGTTCTTAGCGCTTCTTACCTGACTTGTTGCCATTTCAAGGACACGCTTTCTTGTTGAGTCTGGTATTGTTTCAAGAAATGTTGAGTCATAAGTATACAGCCTGTTTGCTTGTGTGTTCTTTACAGTAGCCAGTAAGTTAGCTCTATGATCGTCTGAAAAATATGATACATATGGTGTAAGATACCTGCCTATACGCTGTGGGATATTATTTTTAAACCGCTTGAAACTGTCAATGTGATATGATAACTGGCCGACATTCATCATCTGGTGAGCGTTCTTAAAAAGGCTCTGATCAGTTCTTTTTACTCTGAAAGAGGAAAGGTCGAACACCTTATCCCATTGTTCAAAATACATCCGCACCTGCTCATTGTTCTCATTATTATCTTCTGACCTATATTCTTCATACCGCCATCCGTCTTTTAGCCTGAAAATAAGCATTTGTTTATCTGGTGTTGCTAGCATTTCGCCTTCTTTGGCCAGAATAATCTTCTCATTACCCATACCATCTGAATGATCGTATATGATCACATTTTTGATCGTTTTGCCATCATCTCCTTTTTCTGAAACACGTATAGAGAAGTTCTCAATATCTGTATTAAATATACCGGGCCGAATATTAAAGGTTGGTTTCGACTTTCTTAGGTCGTACAATAGTGAAAGAGCTTTTAGGTTAGCATATGGGATAACATGATTATTGAATAAGAATGCAAGACCACTTATGAAAACGATGAAAATGAACAGAGGCCTCATGAACCTGAATAATGAAACACCGGAAGACTTAATAGCTACCAATTCAAAGCTCTCTCCCAGATTACCAAATGTCATTATTGAAGCCAAAACAATACCTAAAGGCAGTGCAAGTGGTACAAGCGTAGGCGACATGTAAAATAATAGCTGAACTATCATCCATATACCCAACCCTTTACCCAACAGCTCATCCATATACAGCCAGAAAAACTGCATTACAAGGACAAATAGTGTTACAAAAAATGTAACGACAAATGGGCCTATAAAGCTCTTGACGATAAGTATGTCCAGCTTTTTGATCAAACCAAGGGAAATTTTATCAAACCTACAGAAAAGGTATACATATTAGTATATGTAAGCAGGACATTAACCTTTCATATAGAAAAAGGAAATTAGCTACCTACCCTATGTTTGAGATCACTAACCTGTGATTCCCAAAGCTGCTGAGCACCTTCAATATCGTATTTATCAGCAAAATCTGTAATGGTCAGTATGGTCTCATTCGTAACCGGGCTTTGCTCGATCCTGAATTCGAAGAACTCATTTTCGTCATAATAATCCCAACGGTATACCACGTATTCATTCTCTAACTCTTCTATTTTATACGCAGTATCTACCGAGCCATTCCATGTAAAGAAGAACTTATCTTCTTTAGAATCTACTTTATCAGCAAACCATTCAGTCAGCCCGACTGCTGTCGACAGAAATTCAAAAAGTATCGTTGGGGAGCAACGTATCGGGAACTCAAGAGAATATTCTTGTTTTTTACTACTCATTACACGCAGGTCTTATGGTGCAATAATATAAAAATGGGTGAACAATCAAAATATTTAGGGGTTTTTCGCCTGAATATTAATTTCACTAATCAGTAACACATGATATAAATTGTTAACGCAAACTTAATTTTTTTTGGGTTGAATTGTCTCAACCCTTAGATTTGCCATACTATTGTCATTACTACTTATTTAATTACAGGTGTATCTCGTAACTAAAAATTACTCTGCCTATGTCTATGCGTCAACTTAAGATCACGAAATCGATAACGAATCGTGAGAGCCAATCTCTGGAAAAATATTTGCAGGAAATTGGTAAAGTCGACTTGATCACTCCGGAAGAAGAAGTGAATTTAGCTATCAGAATTAAACAGGGCGATCAAATAGCTCTCGAAAAACTGACCAAAGCAAATTTGCGTTTCGTAGTATCAGTTGCAAAACAATATCAGAATCAGGGACTATCATTAAGTGACCTGATCAACGAAGGAAACCTCGGTCTCATAAAAGCAGCACAGCGTTTTGATGAAACACGAGGTTTTAAATTTATATCATACGCAGTATGGTGGATCCGCCAGTCGATACTTCAAGCATTGGCTGAGCAATCTCGTATCGTTCGTTTACCACTTAACAAAGTGGGCCTTTCTAACAAGATCAGCAAAGCATACTCTCAGCTTGAGCAGGAGTATGAGCGTGAGCCTTCAACAGAAGAGCTCGCAGACATTCTTGAAATAGGTACTGAAGAAGTAGAAACTACTTTGGGTGTTGCTGCACGTCACGTGTCTGTTGATGCTCCATTTGTCGACAGTGAAGACAATACACTGCTTGATGTATTAGAAAACCCGAATTCTGAAGAAACAGACTCTGAACTTTCACACTACGATTCTTTACGTTGTGAGATCGAGCGTTCTTTGGGTACCCTTACAGAGCGTCAGCGTGATGTTATCAAGCTATATTTCGGTATCGGTGTTGAACATCCAATGAGCCTTGAAGATATAGGTGAAAAATTCTCACTTACCCGTGAGCGTGTACGCCAGATCAAGGATAAGGCAATCACAAAATTACGTACTACTACCCGTTGCCAGCTATTGAAAGCTTACTTGGGTAGTTAAAATCAAACTTTAATAGAAAAGCCCTGCATTATGCAGGGCTTTTCTATTTTTTATCTTTCTTCATACTCCACTCATCGTTCAATATCTGCCACCTTTCTTCACTAAGTCTTTTTTCTCCATTATAAAAACCCTTTTCTACCCTTTGTCTCTTCGCCTCATATAAGGTAACCGCACATGCCACAGATACATTCAGCGATCTTATCATACCAGCCTGTGGTATATAAAAAGTACCATTGCAATAGGTAAGTAGTTCGTCTGAAACTCCTATTTTCTCGTTACCGAACACTAACGCTATTGATCTGGTATAATCCAAATCATAAAAAGAAGAAGTGTTCTTATCTAAATAACTGGCAAATATATTATCATAACGGCTCTTAACTTCCAGCATACATTCTTCAACTGTATCGTACCTATGTATAGTAAGCCATTTAGCCGCGCCTGAAGAACTACCTGAACCAAACTTACGGTGTGGTTTTAATGGAGTGTTTATGACATATACATCCTGAATGCCAACTGCATCACAGGTACGCATAATTGCAAAAAGATTATGCGGGTCTTTCACATCCTCCATAACAACAGCAAGGTCAGGCTGTCTTTTATTGAGAACAGATGTAATTCTATTGCTCCTTTCAGGTGTCATTAACAGACAAATAAAGTAAATTCAGATCAACGGGAAAATATTCTTCTTACATTATCAGAAAATGCTTTCCCAAGAGGGATTTTATTATTATCAGTCAAAATAACATCTGTAGAGGTAACTGTGACTATAGAGTTGACAGGTACTATATATGATTTATGCACTTGTACAAATGCGCCATCTGGAAGTTGAGATAACATCTGGTTCATAGAACTTCGTACCAAATATTGTAAATCATTACAGTAGATCGTAACATACTCGCGAACACTTTTTATATAAACTATATCTGCTGGTACTACCCTATGATAATCAGTGCCCGACTTGATTACTATTGGTAAGTTGATCTCATCTGTAAGATTATTATCAATATTTACTTGTCTGTATCTCTCAATAGCCTTAGCGAACCTCATAAAAGATATAGGCTTTACCAGATAATCTAATACACCAAATTCATATGCCTGTACAGCATATTCACGATATGCTGTCGTTAAGATAACAGAAGGTGACACACTCATATTCTCAAGAAATTCTACACCTGTTATTTCAGGCATTTGCACATCAAGGAACATCAGATCTACATTTTTTGACAGTAGTACATTGACAGCCTCAGCTATATTTTTACATGTTGCAACTACTTCTATATCGTTAATTGCGTTTACATGCTTTTCGATCAATTTGATCGCATAAGGTTCATCATCAACAATAAGACATTTAATCATTACAGATCCTTTATAGTTAAGTGAACATGATAACGTCTGTCATCAGGCTTATCAATCTTAAGCGTAAAACTATCAGGATAAGCCATTTCTAAACGTTTAATTGTATTTTCTATCCCAATACCCTCTCTTTTATGATTATTGTCAATTCCTTTATCTACATCATAGCCGTTTATAGTTATCATATTAAGACAGCCGTTATTGACAGATATTTTTATATGTGCGTAGTATTTCTGTCCATCAATATCTATTGTCTTAGAAGCATGTTTAAATACATTTTCTATAAAATTGAATAAGATCAGTGGTTCAATCATTCCTCCCATATCCCCGGTAACTTCAAAATAGACTTTTTGATCGTCATTCAATCGGAGCTTTTGCAGATTTATATAATTCTCAATGAACGTACGCTCTTGTGCTAAACTTACTTTCCGCTGTCGACTATCGTAAATATTATAGCTTAAAAGGTCTGACAACATAAGGATGGCATCAGGAGCTTTTTCTGATCTGTTCAGAACCAATAAATAGATATTATTAAGTGTATTGAATAAAAAATGTGTATCTAACTGACTACGTAGCAACCCTAGCTCTGCCTGCATCTTTTCTATCTCAAGCTCTTTAGAGCGTTTTGATTTAAAGTATAGCTCTTTAGAAGCTTTAAAAAACGATAAAAGAAAAAACTCTACCGAGAACCCGAACATAGCCGAAATGATCTTTTTCAGATAAAGTTTATTCTCTATAAGAGGGTATTCTAAAAAAACCGAAGAAAAAAAGACAGCGACTATACCTACCAGCCATAGAAAGAATACACCTATCAGGTAGCGTTTATAGTCCTCTTTATTAAAATACTTTTTTACTAATACAAAGATATTAACGTAAGTAGTAGTTAACAGGATTAAAAAATGAGTAATATAATACGCCTGAGCGTTAGGCTTTGTATTATTAATTATAGCCGGTAGTATTGTTAGAGTAAAGTATACAGTCCATACCAAAACATGCAAAAGCCAGCGGTATGAACTGTATTTGTATTTTCTTTTTAATGCCATCTATTAAATAATGGTTACTTGATCCAAAGCTTTTCTCGTATTATACCACTTGTAGTACGTAACTCCACTATATAGTGACCTTTAGGTATAGCTGTAACGTTTATCATATTGCCACTTGTATAGATTGCTTCGTATACTACTTTACCATCTATATTAATCAATCTTAATTTATTACCATCTATATCAAGGTCAGTTTTTACGGTAAAGTGACTTTGAGTTGGGTTAGGATAAATATCAACGTTATAGATGTTATCAGGTACAGACTGTACATTAAGATTATGCGGAAGAAACTTTGCCAAAAAAACATATCTGACAGGCTGGCTTGGAGTAAAAACGGCACCTGTTACAAGCCACCCACCGTCCTGACAAACACCTACACTAAAACTGGCATAACTACTGTCAAAAGTGCTGTACGCGGTATCCCATATGAGTGTCCCGGTGTTACTTACTTTCGCTACATATAATTCCTGGCTTTGGATTGTTGCATTTAGTTCAAACCCAGTAATAATAAAGTCCTCATTACTTAACTGTTTGATATCAGTACCCTCTCTCCTGTAAGGACTACCATTGATAGGTTTGCTCCAGATCACATTACCAGATGTGTCAATTTTCACCAACTGCAGATCACCATATAAAACTCCGCTTTGTGTATACTCTACATTTGTAATGCCGGTAAATACAAGGCCATCTACTACCCCGTTATAGATAGCAGGTTCAATTGACCGTGCTATATCTAACCTATCAGTAACCCCATATGTTCTAGACCATAGTTCATTACCATTAGCATCTATTTTTAGTAGACGAGAGTCCAGGTGCGGACCATTACCTGTATATAGGTAGGTACTGCCTGAGATGTAGTACTCCCCATTCACAGTAGCAATATCTGTAGCTTCATCAAGTACAGTATCTCCAAACGAACGAGTCCATAACGTATCTCCATTCATATCCAGTTTTAACAACCAGACATCAGTATTTGCAGAAGTATCTGGGCTTGTAACACCACAAACAACTATATGACTATTGTCTATTGCGACACCAGTAGCATAGTCTTGAAAAGGGCCACCATATTGTTTTTGCCATATAACACTACCTGAAGTGTCGCAGCGGATTACAAGAGCGTCCATCGTTGCTGCATTGGGCGGAACATTTATACTACCTACAATAATAAGATCAGAACCAGGTAATTGTTCCATGGCAAGAGATAACTCCCTATCACTTTGTGTACCTAACTCTTTTGTCCATATTGTATCACCGTGCTTATCCGTTCTTACCAATAATATATTAGCGATGTACTGTCCACTACCTATCGGTACACTTCTTACCCCACACATGATAATGTCACCATTACCTTGCTCTATAACTGCAACGCCCTGGTTAGTTGGGCCTGTTGTACTGTATAACTTTTGAAACTGTCTGTGTTGTGCTGAAGCACAAAAACCTGAAATGATAATAATTACGACTGTGAAAAACTGTTTCATAATATATTGATTTTTGAGTTTAATGAGCTCAATATCAACAAATAAGAAACTTTTTTTGTCACAGTATTATAGCCTGCAAACAAAGCTAAATACTTGCTACAAACACCCTTTTATTGCAACAAAACCTTATGCAAGTTCTTTAAGAAAAAGCTGCAAGTGCTCTATTTCTACATGATCCATTACAACTATTTTATACCAATTAGGGTTGTCATCATGCGTGTCTGGTACTAAGCCATATTTCATTGCTAACTCATGAGGAATTTTATCTGCCTGTATAGTCACTATATTCATTTTCGGATACCTATAGAATTTGATACCCATCTTATTTAATTCATTGCAGAACCAGTCAGTACGATACAGTAGTTTATTTATTTTCTCAAACCAACCATAAGGGCCGTAAGTCATTAGTATCATCCAAATGGCAATTGCGTTAGCCCCTGATCGGCTACCACTTAGTGTAATGTCCATACCATGCACATACTTAGCTTCTTTTGTAAATGCATAGCGCATCATGCCCTTACGTACCAAGAAGATACCTGTACCATATGGTGCTTGTAACATCTTATGTGCATCAAGAGTAACAGAAGATACATGAGGGTTAGTGAAGTTGACATTTGAACCGGGAGTACTTATCGGATAAATAAACCCGCCAAATGCCCCATCAAGATGTAACTTGAAATTTAAGCTATGTCTCTTCATACAAGCGGCGTATTCGTCAGGGTCATCAACACTCCCAAACATTGTTGTTGCCATGTTTGAAATAATGATAAAGTACTTTACCCCGCTATCTTTGGCGTCTTCTACTACTCTATCCAGATCATCAACAACTATTTTTCTCGTATTAAAATTAACAGGTACACTATGCCACTGCAAATTGAGCAAATTAGCAGCTTTGGCTATGGAATAATGAGTATCTGCTGAGCCTAGAAGAGCTATTTCATTCTGTTTGGCACCATACTCTTGAAGAAAATAATTTCTGTATATCCAGGCTGCCTGAATATTTGCTTCTGTCCCACCTGCTGCTACATATCCGTCACAAGTTTCATCTTCTGCACCTAACACATCTACACTTAATAAGCTAATAAGCTCTCTTTCAAGCTCCTGGGTACCTTTAAAGAAGTCTTCTGAGTCTCCAAGGGTATGGCAACCTATATGATTAGGATTGTGTACGTATGTTCTGAGTAATGGTGCTTCTCTTAAAAAAGGTGCCTGATCGTAAAATACATTACCATCTAAGCGTGATGCCGGAACCCCCAGAGAAACTTTATGTTTGAAATCAACATTTTTATTCAATGCTTCGGTAATGATCCTATCCTGATCAGGGTGAGATAACTTCCGCCAATACTTCATACTTTAGAAATTTGGGCGCAAAATTATTCTTTTTAAAGCAAACTGACCAGTTATGCTAATTCAGGTTCTAATTTATGGGTAAGTTTATCAGTAAACTCAAGCATTGCTTCTATCTCATTGATACGCGCAAACCTGAATGATTTGAATATTAATAATGACCTACCATCACTTTCAATATGGTAAATATCGTTGTCTTCAAAGAAGCGAATAAGGTCATCATTGAAAAACTTACGTATAGATTCCTCGTCAGGCCCTTTCAACAAAAGCTGATTAGAGAACTTTTTGAAATATTTGAAATCTATGTCTTTTTTACCTTGAAATGGTATAACCCGCTCAAATATCTTATCGAATAGTCCTTCCGGCTCTATTACAAACTCAGGTATATCAAAATCAAGGTGTATTATCTGCGCTGTAGTATGATATACTTCAGTAGCCATCAAAGCTCCTTCATCAAAAGTAATATCACTAACCTCCCAATTGGTACTAAGGTCTGTATACTCTCCTGTTATTACATTGGCCTTATATTCTATCGGTCTGGTTTCAAAAAAGCGAAACTTCAATAAATCATATATATCCCACTCTGCTTCTTGTCTGTATGTCCAGTTGTTATCTGCAGCAAGTCGTTTCAGGTCTTGCTGACGTGGAGAAAGACGCTGCGCCATAGGTGAAATCTGGCTTTTTAACGCTAACGGATGGTTTGATGATGCTACATGATGTTCAATACCGGTTATCTGTACATCACCACCAGTAGTCTGGTGCATTCGTTTGAAGTCTTCAAGATGCTCTAAAACAGTCAGGTCGATCAATCTTGCAGTTGAAACATTTATTTTCAGCTTTGCACCAGAAGGTACTTTCTCAAGCAAATTGTTGAGACGAAGTATAGACAGGAAATTAGCTATTCCTTTTATTTTCAATTCATATGAGCCATTAGCTTTGTTATATATCCGAGTACCTGGCCTGAACAACAATCTAAAGAATACAGGTATTGGAACTCTGGCAAGAAGTATATGCACACCAAGTGTAACAACTATACCGGCCGCTACACCCCATAACAAGTTCGTATATAGTGTTACAATTAATGTACCTATCAAAAACACTAACTGCTCCATGCCCTGCTCATATGCATGTGTATACACTCTTGGTGCAGTCAGTTTAAATCCGCTGAATACCAGTATTACTGCAAGAGCAGCTAGTGGCACTAATTGTATTACAGGAGCCAGCAATAATATAAACAGCAACAATAATACACCATGAAAAAAGTTAGACCATCTTGTCCTGGCATTGTTATGAACATTCACTGTGCTACGGACTATTACTGTTACAATTGGTAAAGCACCGATAAAAGCTGCTGCAACAGTACTGGCACCTACAGCCATCAGGTCGCGATTAAGGTTTGTTTTTCTTTTATATGGGTCCAACTTATCTACTGCTTTGGTACTGGCCAATGTCTCAACTGTGGTAATTAAAGTAATAGAGAACACAACCATCCAAAATGCTGCTTTTTTCAAAATAGAAAAATCAGGTTGTTGAATACTCTCCCAAAGATTATCAGGTATTGATACCAGAAATTGAGGTCCAACATCGTAATTAGCACCAAAAAGTGACAATGTATGTTCTTCTCTAAAATTGAACAGGAATACAAAGGGTATAGATATTATTAGCACCCACATTGGTGCCGGTAAAAAGTGAAATAACTTATAACTGATCTTAGAATGAAAGATAAGTAAAAGCATCCCTACAATAGAGATAATCGCTATAAAAGGGTTGAGATTATTAATATTACTGAACACATCAAAAAGAACGCCAACCATATTATCAGCATCAGAGTCTGTGCCTAATGCAACGTGCAACTGCTTGGCCACTATAATTACCCCAATAGCAGCAAGGATACCATTTATAACTGATGATGGTATCATTTCAGCCATCCGTCCTAAACGAAATAAGCCTAACAAAACCTGTATACATCCTGAGACTACAAAAGCTGCTAAAACATAGCTAAATGTATTACCACTACCATCGTGTAATGTTGCTGTAGCCATGAGCACCAGTGCAATTAATGAGTTCGCAGGACCATTAATCGCTACATGGCTACCTCTTAGAAAAGTTGTCAAAATACCTCCTACAATAGCAGACATAACGCCTGACATAGGAGGAGCTCCGGCAGCTATTGCAATACCCAATGCCAAAGGCATAGCCACAAGCGCCACACTTAAAGCAGCTATAATATCAAAACGCCAATTCTCTGCTAGTCCTCTAAACCAATCTTTTGGTATCTGATGTTGCGACATTAATAGAATAATGTGTGATCAAACAAAATATTGATTTTTTTTGAGAAAGCACACATGCTTGATTGTAACAAAATGCTTAATAAAATGTTATATAGTGACTGAATAATAATCGCGTAAGGCAAAAATGCCGATTTCGTCTTAACATAACAATGAAATCCATCTCTAACTCTTAGTGCGTATATAATAGAAAAAATGATGAAAAAACTGATCACAACAATTATAAGCATGACATTGCTCATCTCATGCAATGCCAACTCTCCCAAAGTGAACTCTTCGCAAGCACCATCACATAAAATATGGAATGACCTTTTGCAAAAGCATGTTGATGACGATGGTTTTGTTGACTATAAAGGCTTCATCAACGATAAAAAGACATTTGAATCTTATTTGAATCTTCTCAGTAAAAATGCGCCGTCTGAAAAATGGTCAAAAAATGATGAAATGGCCTATTGGATAAATGCATATAATGCTTTCACGATCAAACTTATAATTGATCATTATCCTGTGAAAAGTATAAAAGATATAGGCAGCAGTATTCAGATACCATTTGTTAATACTCCATGGCAACATAAATTCTTTTCTATTGGTGGAGAAAAAATGAAACTGGATGAGATAGAGCATCAAATATTAAGAAAAAAGTTTGATGATCCTAGAATACACTTTGCACTGGTTTGCGCTTCTTATTCATGTCCTAGACTACTTAATAAAGCATATACTGGTGCAGAGCTCGATGAGCAGCTTAATATGCAAGCAAAGCACTTTTTAGCTAATGAGAAGAAGAATAAGATCACTACAAATAGTCTAATACTATCAAAATATTTTACCTGGTATAAGGGTGACTTCACGAAAAACAGTACCTTGATAGAGTACCTTAATAAATATGCTTCTGTTAAGATCAATGAGGATGCAAAAATATCTTACATGGATTACAACTGGTCTTTGAATGAGCAGAAATAGCACCTGATATGGAACACATAGTAATTATTGGTAATGGTATTTCCGGCACGACATGTGCCAGATATGTGCGTAAACAAGATGACCAGATACGCATTACAATTATCAGTGCAGAAACAAAATATTTTTTTTCAAGAACAGCCCTGATGTATGTATACATGGGGCATATGAAGTTTGAACACATAAAACCATACGAAGATTTTTTTTGGGAGAAAAACCGCATTGACCTTGTATTCAATTATGTAAAGCAAATAAACACCCAAAAGAAAGAATTGCTCTTAAAAGATGAAACTACTCTAAAGTATGACAAACTGGTTTTAGCATGTGGTTCAAAGTCAAACTTTTTTGATTGGCCCGGACAAGAACTAATAGGCGTACAAGGATTATATTCCTTTCAGGATCTGCAGAATATGGAGAACAATACTGAAGATATACAAGAAGCTGTAGTGATCGGAGGTGGATTGATAGGAATAGAACTATGTGAAATGTTATTATCCAGAGGCATCAGAGTTACATGTCTTGTACGTGAAAAAAGATATTGGGGAAATATTCTTGCAGAAAGAGAGGCCAGAATGATAGAGCAACACATGAACAAACACAACGTTAATCTAAAGCTGGAAACAGAGCTTGCTGAAATAAAAGGTGATAACGGGAGAGTAAAGTCAGTGATAACAAAAGCAGGAGAAGAAACACCCTGCCAGTTTGTAGGTATTGCAACTGGTGTAAGTCCGAATATTTCTTTTCTATCAAATAGTAATATCGAAACCGATAAGGGTATACTTGTAGACGAATATCTGCAAACAAACATAAAAGATGTATATGCTTTAGGTGATTGTGCTCAATTCAGAAAACCTCCAAATGGCAGAAAGCCAATAGAACAAGTATGGTATACAGGGCGCATGCAAGGACAGGCACTATCGCAAACACTTTGTAGCAAAAAAACTAAATATACTCCCGGACCATGGTTCAACTCAGCAAAGTTCTTTGATATAGAGTATCAGAACTACGGTGCTATTCCTGCTGATAGTGAAGAAGGGTATGAAATGTTTTATTGGCAACATGATAACAATAATATAGCGTTAAGGGCATATTTTGAAATAAGCACTGGTAAACTGATCGGTATAAATTCATTTGGTCTACGTTTAAGGCACGAAATGTTTGACATTTGGCTTAGAGAAGAGAAAACAATCGACTACGTACTAGAGCATCTGGCTGATGCCAACTTTGACCCTGAATTTTACCGTAAACATGAGCTGGCAATACTAACAACATACAATAAGCAGTACAATAAAAATGTTGGTTTAAAAAAGCGTAGCTGGAAGAGGATATTGCAAACAAGAAAAAGACTACAACATGCAAGAAACTGATTTTTCGTTAGCACAACCACACCCTCCAAAAACAGATGCATTACAAAAATTATTTCTTGCAGTAACAGGATTAGGCATTCTGTTATTATTTCTTGCTATTGCACATGTTGATATGCAACCAAAGGCTTTATTCTTATTCATTTCAATTAGCGCAATATTTATCGGTTCTATTAGTTATGCTGCAAGAACTTATTTATCACAACCAGCTGGTATAAAAAACAATGGTGTTTGGTTTAACTCAATGATCAACCGTGGAGCAGCAGGATGGGTTGCAGGAATTATTCTCACAGCATTTTATGTACTACTTTATTGGTATCCGCAATACTTAGGATTAGGCAAAGGTGACACAAGTAATACTGGCTTGGTAGCTCTTTTTGACCCTTTAGCTGTTTTTTTTGGCGGAGAAAAAGCATCGGAGTGGTTTGTCTATGGTACACTTTATACAATAGCTATTCTCACTATGGGTATTAAGTTCTTATTTAAGTATAGAGGTAACCGTTACCAAACAATCAGAACTATTGTTGTCATGACGGCTCAACTTTTTTTAGCATACCTGATACCAGAAATATTGAATGGCCTGAATTCAGGAGAAGCATATTTTAATAAAGACATCAAACTTTTCTGGCCCCTTAACTATTACTTTTTTGAGAGTTGGCACTTAAATGCAATGATAGATAGCGGAGCTCTAGGTAGATTTTATCTCATTTCAGGTATAACATTATTTACTGTAGCAACACCATTCCTATCTTACTTCTTGGGCAAGAGGTGGTATTGTAGTTGGGTATGTGGTTGTGGTGGTCTTGCCGAAACTGCAGGAGATCCTTACAGACATCTATCTTCAAAAAAACTCAGTGCATGGAAGATCGAAAGATGGTTAATACACGGTGTTCTGATATTTGTAGTTCTAATGACGATAGCTGTGCTATATGGGTATTTCACTGGTTCTTCTAGTTTCCTTGGTTTGGATATATATAAGAATTTCAGCAGACCGTATGGGTTTTTGATTGGTGCAATATTTTCCGGCATTGTAGGTGTCGGCTTTTACCCGATTATGGGTAATCGGGTGTGGTGCCGTTTTGGTTGTCCATTAGCCGCATATATCGGCATATGGCAAAGGTTTAAGTCGCGCTTCAGGATCACAACAAATGGTGGACAATGTATATCTTGCGGTAACTGCTCTACCTATTGCGAACAAGGCATTGATGTGCGGTGGTATGCACAAAGGGGGCAGAATATTGTTCGAGCTTCCTGTGTAGGCTGCGGTATCTGTTCTGCAGTTTGCCCAAGAGGAGTATTAAAACTGGAGAACGGGCCAGAAGAGAATAGGATCAATGACAACCCGATACAGATAGGGAATAACAATATAGAGGTTAAGACATAAATACTCATTGAATTGTGTGGACTACTACCCTGCTGATTAGCATACTAATAATATATATTCTTGCACTACTGTTTATATTGGCCTATAGTATTGCACAGGCATACCTTGCTTTTGTCTACATAAGAGAGAAAAAAAACGACCATCAAACAGAGTCTTCAACCCTAAAAACACTTCCTGATGTTACTGTCCAACTGCCGGTATATAATGAACTATATGTTGTTGAAAGGCTAATAGATGCAGTTGTAAATATCGACTACCCAAATGAAAAACTAGAAATTCAGGTACTAGACGATTCGGATGATGAAACAGTTGATCTAGTTAACAACAAAGTGAAATATTGGTTATCTAAAGGCATCAACATAAAACACATTAGAAGAGAGAAAAGAACCGGGTACAAAGCAGGTGCTTTGAGAGAAGGTCTTAAAACTGCTAAAGGTGAATTTATCGCTGTTTTTGATGCAGACTTTTACCCTTCTAATGACTTTTTGTTACAAACTGTCCCTGCTTTCACTAACAAAAAAATAGGGATGGTACAAACAAGGTGGGGACACTTGAATAGAAACCACTCTCTTTTGACTAGGGCACAGGCTTACACTATTGATGCACACTTCAGAGTAGAGCAAACAGGGAGAAATAAATCGGGTGCTTTTATCAATTTCAATGGCACTGCTGGCATTTGGAGGAAAGATTGCATAATAGATGCTGGAAACTGGCAGGATGACACTCTCACAGAAGACCTTGACCTGAGTTACCGTGCTCAATTAAAAGGTTGGCAGTTTAAATACCTCGAAAATACTATTTCCCCTGCCGAGCTACCTCCTGTTATGAGTGCTATAAAGTCTCAACAATACAGGTGGAATAAAGGAGGTGCTGAAACAGCTAAAAAGTTATGGCCAAAACTCATAACAGCTTCTATTCCGGTTAAAGTAAAGTGGCTTGGGACATTTCATTTATTAAACTCAGCAGTATTCATCGCTGTTTTTATTTCAGCTGTTTGTAGTATTCCCTTATTATATTTTAAACAAAGTTTCCCCGCATACAAGGCTATTTATGGTTGGTTAAGTGTTTTTTTACTTAGTTTTTTTATCGTAGCATGGATATTTTTCATTGTAAGCAAACAGTATTATCCGAACAAAAAAGAACTATGGAGACAATATATTAAAGAGTTCCCTTTGTTTTTGTCATTTTCAATGGGTTTGTCTTTGCATAATGCCATAGCAGTACTTGAAGGCTATGCGGGAAAAAAAACACCTTTCATCAGAACACCTAAATTCAATCTAAACAATAATGCAAACACCTATTTGAAAAGTAAAATAACACTTGTAACAATATTAGAATTACTACTTGTTTTTTACTTCTCTTATGGAGTGTACTTCGCATTTATAAACTTGGATTTCACTATGCTACCCTTCCACTTAATGCTAACTATAGGTTTTGGCATCATTAGTTATTATTCTATATTTCACAAAGAATTTAAGGGGCAAGCGAAAAAGACAAATGAGTGAAAAAGAGTTGTTTCAATATAATATTGTAGTTATCATCCCTGCTTATAATGAGGAGAATGCCGTAGCTAATGTAATAAATGACATCCCTAAAAAATGGGTTAGAGAGATCATTGTTGTTAATAATAACTCAAATGATGCAACCAAGGAAAACGCTATTACGGCTGGAGCAACTGTTCTGGATGAGCCAAAACAAGGTTATGGAAACGCATGTCTCAAAGGAATAGAATATATTAATAAAATGCATCCGGCTCCTGAGATAGTTGTTTTTTTGGATGCAGATTACTCTGACCACCCTGAAGAGTTGCCTCGACTTGTAAAACCAATCATCAAACAAGGCTACGACATGGTGATAGGTTCAAGGGCACTTGGATCAAAAGAGAATGGATCAATGACACCTCAGCAGATTTTCGGGAACTGGTTAGCAACAAGAATGATAAGGCTTTTATTTAATAAAAAATATACAGATCTGGGGCCTTTCAGAGCTATAAAATATAATTCTTTAGTACAAATAGGCATGCAAGACAAGACCTATGGGTGGACTGTTGAAATGCAGGTAAAAGCAGCAAAATTAGGTTTGAAGACTACAGAAGAGCCTGTACAATATCGAAAGCGTATTGGGTTCTCTAAGATAAGTGGCACTGTAAGAGGTACAATACTAGCAGGGTATAAAATAATAACTACGATATTAAAATACGCGTGACCAAATATTGAGCAACGAAATAAAAATACGTTTTGGAATATTATCATCGCTCTTATTATCTACTATTCTGTATATACTAATAGCTTATTTTACTATCAGAACAGATACGATAGTATTATTAGTCAGTTGGAGTTTGTTATTCATTAACTACTTCTACATCATACATCTAATAAAAACAGGTAGCCTTGTAGATATTCTGATTTTTTCAGGCATTTTTTTTCGTGTACTATTTTTATGGTCGACACCTGCATTATCAGATGACTATTTCAGGTTTATATGGGATGGCTATGTTTGGGTGCAAGGCATCAACCCTTTTAGCACAACCCCATCTGAATTAATTACCAAAAGCTCCTTCGGTAGTAGTTTTACAAATGAGTTATATGCAGGACTTAACTCTCCATATTATTATTCCGTCTACCCTCCTGTATCACAATTTATTTGCTGGCTATCTGTTTTCTTGAGTCCTGATAATATTACGGGTAGCATTATTATCCAAAGGTGTGTTATTCTTTTATGTGAGGCAGGTTCTATATATATAATATATCAACTATTAAAGCGTTGGCAAATAAGCAAAAATAATACCTTACTATACGCACTGAACCCTCTGGTTATAATCGAACTAGCAGGCAATTTGCATTATGAAGCAGTAATGATATTCTTTTTACTGCTTGCAGTATATATGCTAGAATGCAAACGAATTATAACAGCAGCAATATTCTTTGCTATGTCAGTATGCACAAAACTATTACCACTTGTATTGTTACCCCTATTGATAAAGCGCTTAAGATTAAGAAAGTTCATGCTGTTTTTCTTTATTACTATAGTCATATCAGTTTTTTTGTTTTTGCCATTCATTACTAAGGAACTAATCAACAATATATCAGAAAGCATAGGTTTATATTTTCAACATTTTGAATTCAATGCCAGTATTTTCTATATCATTCGCAGCATTGGATTTGCTACTAATGGATATGATGTAATACATACAGCGGGTAAAGTTTTACCAGTAATATTTATTATCGTCGTGCTTACTATGGTTATAAAAGAGGAGAACAAGAGCATTAAAACATTTTTTCACGTATCCTTGATAGCTCTGTTCATATATTACATGCTATCTATGGTAGTACACCCGTGGTATATAAGTATGCTTATAGTATGTTCTGTTTTCACACATTATCGTTTTGCGTTATTATGGTCTATGCTCATTGGGTTTACATATATTACTTATAATAGTACTCCTTACACAGAAAACCTGATTATTGTATTTATTGAATATGTTTCTGTCATTGTTTTTCTTATATATGAATTGAGCAGGCATAAAAAGAGAACCTGTCAAATAATAAATACGTAATTATTGATACAAATACCGTCAAAGCCTTATATTGAGTATCATGCATATCAGCATTATAATTCCTACATACAATGAAGCTGAAAACATTGTCAATACAATAAGACACTTGAAAGACAATGGAGAAATGTATTTACATGAGATACTTGTTGCAGATGGAGGAAGTACAGACAAAACAATAGAACTTGCCAAAAAAGAAGGAGCTACACCATTACTATCGCCTGTTAAAGGACGCGCCGGGCAAATGAATTATGGTGCAAGTAAAGCAACAGGAAGTGTATACTATTTTGTTCATGCTGACACCAGACCACCCAAAAGCTACATAAAGGATATTAGCAACACTTTCAAAAACGGATATAATTGCGGCAGTTATGTTACAAAGTTTGACAGTACTAAGTTCATCTTAAAAATAAATGCCTTATTCACCCGATTAAATTCTTTATTTGTACGTGGAGGTGACCAAAGCATCTTTGTTTCTAAAGAATTATTTAATAAGGTGAATGGTTTTAATGAAGAAATGTTGATCATGGAAGATTATGACTTTTTGGAGAGAATATGGCGAGCCGGCAATTTTAAACTTATACAGAAAGGCACATTAGTTTCTGCACGTAAATATGATAACAATACTTGGCTTGAGGTTCAATTAGCTAACCTAAAAGCTGTACGTTTATATAAAAAGGGAGCACCACAAAAAGAGATCATAGAAACTTATAAAAACATGCTGAACTATAGAGATAATGCATTTTAAAGATAAGGTAATATGGATCACCGGTGCTTCATCGGGTATCGGCAAAGAATTAGCTTTACAGTTATCAAGGCAGGAAGCCAAGCTGATTCTTACCGCTCGCAGAGCAGATGCATTACTTGAGATTCAAAAGGAGTGCAATACTAATTCAGATAACTGCCAAATATTGGTAGCTGATCTATATCAAGCTAATGAACTAAAGGCTCTTACAGAAAATGCAATTGAAAAGTATGGGTTTATTGATGTAGTAATACATTCAGCAGGCACTAGTCAAAGATCATTAGCTACAGATACTACGGAAGCAGTTTACAGACAACTTATGGAGATTAACTATTTTGCTCCTGTAAATATTACACGTTATTTATTGTCGCATTTTACGGAAAGAAAATCAGGGCATATTGTTGTACTGAACAGTATGGCTGGGCTTATAGGCTTTCCTATGCGAACAGGATACGCTGCAGCTAAGCATGCACTAAAAGGCTTTTTCGAGACATTGCAAACAGAGCATTCTATACCTGGACTGGAAATAACAATAGTTAGCCCGGGAAGAGTAAAAACACCTATATCAGTTTCTGCGTTTACTAGCGACGGTAGTGCTCATGGCAAAATGGATGAGGGCCAACTAAAGGGTATTCCTGTAGAGCGTTGTGCAGAGATCATTCTTGATAGTATTAAAAAGAAAAAAAAGCATGTAATAATTGCCCGTGGTGAAAGAATACTATATTGGTTCTGGTGGTTTTTTCCGGGATTATATTATCGTATTGCTAGAAACAAGGGATTATAGATTATCTTACTACAAATTTATTAATTCTACTACAACTTATATGCACAATTACATTTCGGGCGTACAACAAATAGGCATTGGAGTTTGTGACGCAGGGAAAAGCATGCTGGAGTATAAGGATAGCTTTGGTATGGAGACGTTGATATTTGATGATGAAGCCGAAGCGAAACTAATGACAGTATATACAGGTGGAAATGTACACAACCGACGTGCTGTTCTAGCTATGAACCTAAGTGGTGGTGGTGGGTTTGAAATATGGCAATTTATAAGCCGCAATCCAACAAAACCACCTACCGAACCTGTTTACGGAGATCTTGGTTTATTCGCTGCAAAAATGAAATATCAAAACATTGATGCGGCACATAACCATTTTTCAGTAAATGGTTATTACACTACAAATATTCAAACAAACCCCGCAGGTGAACAGCTTTTTTGGGCAAAAGACACTAACGACAACTGGTTTCAAATTGTAAGTGGTGATCATTGGTTTCAGAAGACAAGCAAACCTACAGGTGGTGTAATTGGAGCAGTGATAGGTGTATCCGATATAGACAAAGCGTTGAAACTATATAAAGATGTTTTAGGTATCAGTCATGTTATTTTTGACGAAAAGGGACATTTTGAGGACAACCCAAATCAAAAATCGTATTGCAGGAGAGTATTACTTAGAAAACCATATTCAGGCAAAGGAGGTTTCGGAAAACTATTAGGATCTGTAGAAATAGAACTTGTTCAAATATTAGATAGACAACCTACTAAAATTTACAATAATCGATACTGGGGGGATTGTGGGTTCATACACTTATGTTTTGATGTACTCAACATGAATGCACTAAAAGCACTTGCAGAAGAAAATGGATTCAAGTTTACCATTGATAGCAATGAGTCATTCGATATGGAAAGTGCAGCGGGCAGATTTTGTTACATAGAAGATGATGACGGCACATTGATCGAACTTGTTGAAACGCATAAAGTTCCTGTCATGAAAAAGCTGGGTCTATACATTAACCTCAAGAAAAGAAATCTCGAAAAACCTCTACCTGACTGGATGATAAAACTATTAGCACTTAGTAAGGTTAAGTAACTAAAGAGACTTATACTGCTTATATGACCAAGCTGTAAATGGAAGGATAAAGAAAAGTAAACCCCATAGTACATTACTCGTAATTACAACAGTTATTATCGTTACAAGCAATACAATGATCGGGTAAAGTATTAATAGAGACGCGAATAATACTGAGTCGTAGAATACAGTTCTTTTCGTTTTATCCTTGATAAATCCTCTCCAAAATACATAAGGCACCCTGTGTACTAATAAACCAAGCAAAGCAGGCAATGCCAGTAATACTTTCAAAAGGATCTTACCAGGATTTTTCTTCAGCCTAACATCATCTTCTGCAAAACAAAGTGGCTCGAGTCTCTCTGTCAACAGATCATTAAATTCATTATAAAAATTTGCAGGGTTATCTCGCGATACATCATCAGAGCTAATAGCTGGCCCGTACTCAATGCAAATACGCTTAGGTACACCTTCGAATGAATGATAATTCATCCCTACAGGCTGTACTATCAGGTCTTTTTGATTCTCTTCTTCCCAACACATCCATGCTATACGAGCTGTTCCTTTTTTAAGAGGCCTGAGTTTCCACTCATTTACACAAATTCCCTCTGAAAAGATGATCAATGCACCCTTCTCTTTTAATATTTCAACACTCTGATCAAATGTCTGCCGATTCTTATCAAGGTTTTCTTTACCCTCGCTTAGTCTGTATATAGGCCTCATGTTCAATGAGCGTAAGAATGGAATTGCCCACTTTTTAGTAAACGCATCTCCTCTCGCCAGAAAGTAGAATGTTCTGGGGTGAGTAGCACCTAATATCATAGCATCAAAAAAAGAGTTAGGGTGCGTACTCGCTAAGATAAGAGGAGCATCACCGATATATTGATGTTTTGTATTGATTACGATCTTACTGCAATAAAAATGCAGTGCTAAACGTACCCATATTTTTACGAAACTGTACACGGTCTAAATCAAACGTTGAATATAATCAATCCAACCAGTTTTTGGGTACATCTTCTATAACATCTACATCAGAGAGCTTTTGTACAGTAGTAACCTTTAAATGCTGATTGCCAGCAATCTCTAACGATTTAGAAAAAACAGTATTTGTACTCCATTCAATACCATTAAAAAGCTGACTGGTTATCTTTTTCATGCCTAATAAGTAGTAACCACCATCCAAACTAGGACCGAAAACAATATCTGATTCATCCAGTTTTTCTATTGCGGTATTTATTATATCAGTTGTTAACTGTGCACAATCACTACCTATTATTAGTACTTTATTATACCCGACACTCAATACTTCTTTAAAAGCATTTTCCATTCTTTGACCCAAATCAGCACCTTGTTGTAATGCTTTTTTATAATTCTCATCCCATATATCGTTGTTATTTACATAGTCTCCATAATAAACATACTTGTCGATACCCATTTCTTTTGTAATGATATAAGTGTGTTGTAAAAGTTGCTTGTATATAACAACTGCCTTTTCATCACCAATACTTTTAGCCAAGCGGGTTTTCACTTTACCTTCAACAGGATTTTTAACAAATATGATCAGTGCTGTATCCATAATAAAATAGCCATTCTCACGAATGGCTATAGTACTTTAATTTAATAGTATTAGCAACACCCACCTCCATAATAGAAGTAAGTAGACCCTGAAATAAAAATATCATCTTTCTGTAAAGCAGCCAGGTTATTTGCTGTTTTATCACATATTGATAACGGTTGGTTTGGCATCAATATATGTCCTTTCTCATCATCAAAATATTCCTCATCACCAAAATATATAGCTGTGCGTCCTGTAAAGACACAAGGACCATCAACAGGCATAGGATCTTTTATGGCACATACCTCTACACTTTCTATATATATCATTTTATCTGTGTCATATTGCTTTGGAGACAGTACACGATATGGTCTTTTCGCACGTATTTCTATTGTACCAAACCCCGTATCTGTTAACAACTTAATGTACTCATTTAAAGGCAACGCACCACTCAAGCATAACGCTCTAAGCTGCTCGTCTTCCTTCAATGACTCCGGCATTTCTTGCTCGCAAACAGGGTCTGACAGCACTAACCTACCATGAGGTTTCAATACACGATACATCTCCTTCAAGGCCATCTTCAGTTCATCTTGTTTAAAGATATTGAACAGACAATTCTGTGCAGCAACATTAATGCTATTATCATCAATTGGCAGGTTTAAAGCATCTCCTTTTTTCAAATCAACAAAATCAGACCTGAACCATTCGTTTTGCTCTTCAGCAATTTTGAAATTCTCTCTGCTGGCCTGAAGCATTTCGTCTACCACATCAACACCCACTACTCCCCCAGTTCGCCTACTGAAATATGCAAACTGTAATAATTCCATACCACCACCAACACCTACATACAAGATCTTAGGATTATTGATTAGGTCGCGAGGATTGACGGTACTACCGCAACCATAATTCATTTCAAGCATTCTTGTAGGAATCTTTAATCCTGGCAGTTGCCATACTGGTGTAGTAGTACAGCACAATCCCACATCAGGTGTTTCAGCTGCTTTTTTATAGACATCTTTGGTAGTCTCTAAGTATGAAATGGTTGACATACGAATATTATTAGAAATGAAAATAATTAAGTGGTTTGTCCTCCGCAGCTACTACCTGCACCTGCAGTACATCCATAACAGTGTTGATCTATAATAATTGACCTAGAGTTCAGTTCATCAAGATCGAAGTCAGAAATATGTTTTCCTTTAGTGGCTACTTTCAGGTTCAACATCTGGTTGAAATCACAATCATACAAATATCCCTCCCAATCAATAGATATGGTGTTCCTACACATTACGGCCTGTGCAGCAGCAGGGTTGAATGCTGTTATCAGTTTTTCCATATACTCTTCGTAGTTACCTGATACTAACAAGAAATCAAGAAAACGACTGATAGGTAAATTAGTAATAACGTACAGGTTGTTGAATTCAATACCGAAATTATCTATCAAGGACTTCTTGAACTCTCGCTCCAATGACTCTTGAGGAGGTGGCAAAAAAGCACCGGCAGGATTATACACAAGATTAAGGTCTAATCCCGACCCCTCAATACCATACCCTACTTCATTCAACATTTTCAACGCGTCTATTGAATCCTCGAACACGCCATCTCCGCGTTGCCTGTCAGTACGATCTTTTGTATAAAACGGTAGAGAAGAAACCACCTCAGCATCGTGTGCTTTAAAAAAATCAGGAAGGTCATAATACTTTTTATTGGCTCTTATAATCGTCAGATTACTCCTGACCATTACTTTCTTACCGAGTTTATACAGCTCAGTTACAAACCATCTGAAATGAGGATTCATTTCGGGTGCGCCTCCGGTTAAGTCAACAGTTTTTAAATCTGGATTAGCAGCCAGAACATCCAGACACTGTTGCATGGTTTTTTGTGTCATTATCTCCTTCCTGTCAGGGCCTGCATCAACGTGGCAATGCTTACATACCTGATTGCACATTTTACCGACATTGATCTGGAAAATTTCAATACCCGTTGGCTTTAATGGATATATACCTATTGTGTCCAATTTGTCCTTGAAAGGGATGAAACGTTCAGGTTCTCGTTGTAATACCTCCAGTTGGTACTCTGTATCTGCTAACTTGTTGGCCAGTGCTTTTAATGACTTCATATTAACCTATAACTCCTTTTATATTCATTTGTTTAAACTACATTGCAATGCTTTTCACCTTATTCATCATTTGCACACCATGTACCAATGATGCACCGCCACGAATTGCAGCTGCAACATGCACCGCTTCCATTATTTGTGCTTCACTCCATCCTTTTTCAAAAGTATCACTACTATATGCGTCTATGCAATATGGGCACTGAACAGCATGAGCAACAGCGAGAGCTATCAAAGATTTTTCACGTGCAGACAATGCGCTATCTTGAAATACATTACCATACCATTCAAAAAACTTTTCTCCCATTTCTTTCTGGAAGTCAGTTACATTACCAAATTTCTTAAGATCTTCTGCATTGTAATAATGGTTCGCCATTTGTAAATACTTTAAGTTCAATTATTAAATATTGACGTGATTTGCCTATCGTCATTACACAACTTAATCATTATGTACGACAAAACTGTACAGATGGTTTTATATTAGCTTTCTAAAATTGAACTATGGAATATGCTGACCAGATAAAAGAAGCAACAGATTTCCTTCAACAAAAAGGAATTAAAGAACCAATAGTCGGTATTGTATTAGGTACAGGCTTAGGCAAACTTGTTGATAAATTAGACATTATCAAAACAATATCTTACGGTGATATACCACATTTCCCTACAGCAACGGTTGAATTCCACAGTGGTAAGTTCATATACGGCAAAATAGGAGCTACGCCAGTTGTAGCGATGCAGGGGCGTTTTCACTTCTATGAAGGTTATACCATGCAACAGATCACCTTCCCGATAAGAGTGATGCAAGCTTTGGGCATTAAGAAGTTATTACTTAGCAATGCTGCAGGAGGCATCAATACCAGCTTTAAAAAGGGTGATCTTGTACTAATAGATGACCATATCAACCTCCAACCTGAAAATCCTTTAAGGGGGCTTAATAACCCTGAATACGGAACTCGCTTCCCTGATATGAGTGCTCCATATAGCAGCACTATTGGTAAAATACTAACTGATAAAGCTACCGAACAAGGCATAGAACTTAAGAAAGGAGTATATGTTTCTGTTATGGGGCCAAATCTTGAAACAAAGGCTGAGTACCGTTTTTTAGGTATTATAGGAGCTGATATGGTTGGGATGAGTACAGTACCAGAGGTTATAGTCGCCAATCAATTAGAACTACCATGCGCAGCTATAAGTGTAATAACTGATGAGTGTGACCCTGACAATTTAAAGCCGGTTAACATCGAAGAGATAATAGAAGTCGCAGGAAAAGCCGATGGCAAATTAAGTGATCTTTTTGCTGCTTCTATAGAAGCTCTTTAAAACGCTTCACCTATTGTAATATAAGCACCACTTGTTCCCGGGCCTATGCCGTAATCTATTCTTAGGTTAAGGTGGTCTTTCTTTGTTATTTTAAACCTTAGCCCTGCACCGTAAGTATATTTTGGCTTATCAAATCTGATAAAATCTGTTTCATTACCTAAAACCCCTACATCTCCGAATACTACACCACCAAAACGCCAGAAAATAGGGAAACGGGTTTCTGCCTGTAACATCAGTAAGTTCTTATCCCTGAAGGTACCTTCATAATATCCTCTCATTTTTTTGGTACCTCCTATTGCAGATAATTGTTGAAAAGGTGCTGTGCCGAAAACAAAGCTGTTGTAACTGTTCAATGCAAGAATAATATCCTTATAAAGCTTTTGGTAATTTGCCACATCTATCAACAATCTGTTATAATTGAAATTACCTCCCCAATGGTTTCCGTAATTAGTAAAGCTAAACTCACCATAAATACCTTTTCGAGGGTAAAATACACTATCACGGGTATCTAATACTGCTCCCGCACCCAGCCCTGAAACTACACTACCCTTGCTTCCAGGTACTATGCCTTGCACTAATTCACCATTGGGTTCCTGATCATGTACTTGATAATTTTCATAATTATATCTTAATCCTGCGTATAAATTTGGAGCTACTAATCTATTGGCATTAATTATTATTCTTGGGAAATCAACAGCATAAAGTTCATCCGGTACTCTGTTTTCCCCTATTCCAAAATAAAAGAAGTTGTATTTAAAATACCCTATTTCTCCGAAGAAGTAATATTTATTGCTGTCATAGAATATTTTGTATTGCGTATATAACAATATCTGTTTGTTCAAAGTATACGCGCCACCTGCAAATATATTAGACGGACGTACATCAATAGGTTCATTCTTAAACCTGAAAGTAAAGGATGCTCCCGCTCCAAATAGAAAATTCGTTTCAGGAGTAAATGAAAATACAGGAAATGGGAAAATACTCAAACGCTTTTCATCAGAGGACTGTTGTGCATTAGAAACCTGGGCACAAGCAATTAACGAAAGGATTAATACTAATTGACGGATGTATTTCTGCAAATGCTTTATTTCAATGACGGTTATAATGTAATATACTTACAAACTACAACCTATTCTGACATTTGTATACCTCATACATAACATAGGGTTATACATCAGGATAGTAATTAATATCTTCAAACATTAAATAACATATTCCTAATGATGAAAAAAAGGCTACTGTACTTGCTTATTGGTTTAGTTATTTTTTTAACGTTAATACTTACAAACCCTTTCGGATTAGATACTAATGCTCAAAAAGTGATAGCAGTAGCCGCTTTAATGATATGCTGGTGGATAACAGAAGCTTTGCCTATGCCTGTTGTTGCCTTACTACCATTGGTTCTATTTCCTCTACTTAATGTTGCAGGAATGAAAGAACTAGCCAGCTCTTATGCAAACCCAATCATATACCTGTTTATGGGTGGTTTTATCATTGCATTAGCTATTGAAAAGTGGAATCTTCATAAACGTGCAGCTCTCAGTATTATTAGTTTAACCGGCACAAGTGGAAATAAAATAGTTCTTGGTTTTATTATTTCTTCAGGGCTCCTAAGTATGTGGATAAGCAATACAGCTACTACAATGATGATGTACCCTATTGCCCTAAGTGTCATCAGTGTAATGGAGACAAATAGCACAAAGGGCAATTACAAAAACCTGAGCGTATGTCTGTTATTGGCTATCGCATACTCCAGCAACTTCGGTGGTATTGCAACAATTGTAGGCACGCCGCCAAACGTTGCTTATACCGGATATTGGACCGACCATACAGGATCTGCCATACAATTCATCGACTGGATGAAACTTTGCCTGCCTATTTCATTACTGCTTTTGTTTACACTATATATTATAATGACCAGAGTATTGTACCCTAATAATATCAAAGCAGACAATGCAGCAAAAAACCTGATAAGAGAGGAGTTGAAAAAACTTGGTAAAATATCAACTAATGAAAGCCGCGTACTACTTATATTTTTACTTACTGCCACCTTATGGATAATAAAAGACCTGATAAATAATGCACAGTATATCGTCACGCTAACAGACCCGATAATAGCTCTTGCAGGAGGTTTGCTTATGTTTATTGTACCTGCAAATAAAGAGTATGGCCGGCAACCACTATTAAAATGGAGTGATACTAAGAAAATGGCCTGGGGTATTCTCATACTATTTGGAGGGGGTATATGTTTAGCAGCACAATTGGAAGAAGCAGGTATAATTCAGTCTATAGGTCAATGGACAACTGGGTTTGCAACAGGAGGAATATTGCTTGTATTTATAGTGGCTACTATTTCAATTTTCATAAGTGAATTCATGAGTAATGTAGCACAGGTAATTGTGTTTGCACCGGTAATAACCGGCATGGCAGAAGGCCTGCAAATTGACCCTCTACAATTAGGTATTGCAATGACACTAGGCGCGAGTTGTGCCAGTATGATGCCAATGGGCACACCACCAAATGCTATTGTGTTTGCAAGCGGTAAACTCAAACTAAAACATATGACCCAAACCGGTCTCATCATGAACATTATATCAGCAATACTGATAACCTTGTTCTGTTGGTATATATTACCCTCAATAATTTCTCAGGTCAGGTAGCACTATTCTTCAAATGTTTGAATAGTAAGATCATCAAGAATTACTGGTATATCACTACCCGGATTCCAGAACCATATTTTTAATGAGTCCACTTTACCCTCAGGAATTTTCATATCGAAATATATATTGCTTACTTTTTGTTCTTCAGCAATTCTGTTCACACGTATCATTCTGGTTTTTACGTTATCGTTCGTGCTTGATTTGAAAGTTAGTATAAACTGTATCATTTTCCATCCATACCACTCTTTTGATAATGGCTTTGCAGTTAAACCGGCACGTACCCAATCAGCCTCTTTGTTATTAAAAGGAATAACAATTTCAGGTCCATATTCTCTTTCCCAATCAAAATATACAGATCTGTTTCCATTAATAATATGCTCTTTACTTTCTGTAGTATCTTCTTCAAAGCCGGTCTTGTATATAACTTGGATATTTTTCGGCCTACCTTCAAAATACTCATCTGTATCTTTTAGCTTTTCTACTTCTTTAGGAGCACTTAAACGCCCTATTACTTTCCAATAATAATTTTTATTCATCGCATTAGCATCGTAAAGTCCCCCGCCATGAGCATGATATGTAAACCATATATTCACATAGGTAAATACTAGAATTACTGGTAAAGCTACCCACTTAACAACCTTTGTTGTAAATAAGTACTCAATAAGATAAGCGAACAAAATGAAGACGAACGGATAATATTGTATCATAGCTCTTCCTCCCATGCCACTATACCACCATATATCCCATGCTGAGGTAATATAGAGGCTGATAAAGAAGAAACTTAATATCAAGACCTTATTTTTACCATTAAATAAAAACGGAACAATACCTATAAATGCAAAAAAGAGCAAAGGGGTATACACTAGCCAACCACTACGATAACTAAGCATGTAATCAAAAAAGTGCGGATGTTTCCATGAAAAGCCCTGATGTTCGTAAGAGTATACTAAGGGTTCGCCTGTTACATACAACCAGTAAAACACTTGTATAGAACCTATACAAAGAACAACTACAGATGTAAGCAGCACCCATTTTCTATTCAACCATAAAAAAGAAAAACGCCCGCGTATTGACTGTATAGATATTTTCTCAAGCCCCCATAATACAGGTATGGATACTGCTATGATCTCAGTCGGTCTTATCAGGATGGCTATACCTATCAATGCACCCAACCCTAAACTATACTTAAGCCTTGGTTTGTCGTAAAAATAGTAAGTGTTTAATAACAGAAGCGCATATATGGTAAACAACCAGTTATGTGTAAGGCCACCATCAATAGCAGTGTAATTCAGGTAGTTAGTACCTGCTACCAGTAATAAAAGCATTACAGCTACTACTCTGTCTGCAAAATATATCTTCAGAAATTTTCGGTAGTACCATAAACCAAGTAGGGACACTAATAAGCTGGCTAACTGAATAGCTAATTGATATGGGATAGAAAAACCATCTGCGGGATACCCCAGTGGCTTTGCGACAATATGCGCTACTAAGAAAAAAGGGCTGTACAATACCGCCAATCCTGATGAGTACTTATTTACACGATTGCCTGTACCCTCATGCTTGAAAGTCGGTTTATCGCCGCCTAAGGGATGATATTGCTGAACGATGCTATCTGCAAACTCCTGCTTTTTAAGGTCACCGTAAATTATAGTAGCAGGTAAGTACCAATAGTAGCCGGCTACATCCCACGACAAAGTGGCCTCAGAACCCGGTTTGTTCCAACGAGGATAAAACAGGAAGGATACAACCAGTATTACAACGGCTGAAAGTATGAAAGATACCTTTGATAGCATTTTAGGGTTTTAACTATAAATATATTCTTTATTAAGGTTATGAATGTATTGAAATAATACTTTGTCCATCCAAAAAATGGGTGATTTCACCCTGTTTTTATTCTTATTGCTTCTTTAATTTTGACATACTCTCTATAAACAAAATACAAACTACCTCTATTCACCATAAACTTTATCCGGACGAAGCCGAAAATCCGGTAAAGAGTAGGCATCATGAAACAATTTCACAGTTATGAGACAATTTATCACTCATGCAGGTATTGCTGTATTATGCATTGTGCTACACCTGCAATCATTCTCAACAAAGGCAGCAGAAAACTATTATTTGTACAACAGGCACCACCAAGGGTACTCAATGACTGAAAGCCATGACCCAGACAACATCGTTGTGGCAGGTTCTATCTGTAACAACCCTCTTGATTGTAAAATACTCGTACAGGAAACAAATAAAACTACTGGAGCAGTGGTATGGAGCATGGAGTACAACTGGAATTCAGGTTCAGAAAGATGTTTCAACATCCTTAAAACAAGTTCAGGTTATTTACTCACAGGCTACGCTTTTGATGGGCCTAACCATATTACTTATGTCATGGACATTAATGCATCTGGTGCTATTAACTGGGTAAAAAGGTATCATGATGGAACAAGTGTAGGGTTATACTCACTAGAGTGTAGTGATGGTTCAGGCTATGTTGTAGCAGGCTACCTTGCCGATCAGCCCGGTAGTAGCAGCACCAACCGAACCGGGTATATCATGAAGATAAACACATCAGGTAACCTTATTTGGAACAGGCTCTATGACTCACCAAAATCAGGTCAGGATTATGACATGGCTGAACAAGTGATAGAAGTGCCTGGCTCTGTAGTACCTAATGCTACTACAAATCTCTGTTATTATGTTACAGGATCAGTAAACTTTACTTATACTGACCCCTGGAACAACACTTCGCACTATCAGAAAGTACAATCATTGATGCTGGACGATAACGGCAATGTGACTTGGCAGCAGGCTTTCACAACAGGTACACCACCAATGCTATCCGGCTTTTCACCATATACAGAAGTGGGCGTTTCAAGCCTGTATGATGCAAGCCAGAATGTAATATTCCTTGTATCTAATGCAGAGAACTCTCACGGTTTTCATGTAAGCAGGATAGACCCGGCAAACGGAAATGTATTAGCACATAAAGCTATCTGGGACGCATCAATGTCTACTAACTGTAAACTTGCAGCATATCAGGTACATGATAAAGATGCTAACACTTTAAGCGTTGTAGGTTTTATCCACAACTATGATTGGAGCTCATCAACCCCGCACAACCCTACATTTGCAATTGATGTGGACAAAGGCTCACTCAACCCAGGTAATATCAATGTATTCGAGATCCCTTCAAACGGACACAACAGCTATTTTGCTGCATGGCTGGGAACACCGGCAACTAGTGGATACCCTACTATACATACCCCAGACCTGTCGTATCACGATGGAGACTATCTGTGGTTAGTTTGTTACATAACCAATCCTGTATATTATGATCTGGCTATACAACGAGTAACACTGCCAAATTATACAGACGCATGCGATCCTGAAGATTATACGTCAACATACCAGGACATAGAAACTATTCAGTTGGTGCAACATTTTACAGATCAGAACATATATCTGCCTATCAGCTTCACAGACAATTCGCTTAATCCTAGTGTTAATGAATGTGTACCTCAACCACCAAGCAGTAAACCAACATCTGTAACTACTATACAGCAACACTCTGATGTATTTGTATATCCTTCTCCTGTGAGTACGACATTGAATATTACAACAGGCGATAGCAAGGTGAAGCATGTCCTCATTACTGATATTACCGGACGTAGTCTGTTCGCCCCTGCTACATCAGCAAACACTTACGATGTTTCAAGATTAGCTCCAGGAACATATATTATTAAAATAACTACAGAGGAGAACGAAGTGTACACAGAGCGTTTCTTTAAGAAATAATACTCTGTTATATCAATAGAACAAAGTCCCTCTATGGGGCTTTGTTTGTTTAGTAGCGAGAGTTGAACCTTCGATATAAGGGTCATAAATTCAGTAACAAGAAAATTTGCACTACTTACATAGCATTACTCTATTGTCTATTAATCGCTTCATCACGATTAAGATAACACTATACACTACCCAATTATAAATAGTATGGTGATCAACTACTAATTGTCCGAATGAATAATCACGTGATGACATAGCAAGCATACTTAATCGCGTAATATTCAAAGCAACTAAACAAATTGTACCAAGAGTAAAATGAAGCACCTTCTTTTTTATTTGCATAGGTAAGGATACTACAAATGCCCACCACACACAAAGTATATTAAACCCGATACAAGAATATACTATTCTTATATTATGACCGCCTTTTACATGCAGAACATTGTCTTTTAAAAAGGTCGTATGACCAAAATACTCAGCTACTGTTGCTGTGCTGTGCAACAAAAATGCCCTGAACCCTGTTACATAATCCAGGTTATCATCCATCCATACCGAGTAATATCCACCCGGCTGTAACATACCTGTTAACGCGTAATTAACCATATATAAAACTCCGTAACCGGCAATGAACAACAAGACAAAACGTCTCTGCCTACTTTGCAGCAGCACTTTTATTCTATTAAACATTTGCTATTGTTTTTAGAGGAATAAAAAAGCACTCACCAACCCATACATTGATGAGTGCGTACCATAGCAGAGCATGAATTGCGTTACTTTTCTACCTTTTTTTTATTGGCTAGTTTCTTTACACCATATCCGGCTGCTGCTGCCAGCAGTAATGTTGCACCGCCGTCAATAGGTGTGTCATCTACATCATCATCGAAGGCCGGCCCCTGGGCTAATGATATAAAAGTTGAGAATATGACCAAAAGTATTGTGAACAATAAGCGGCTGATGTTTTTATTAGTTTTCATTCATATAATATTTACCTTGAGCCCTCTCACTTTCGTAATAAGGGATGAGAGGCTCAGGAATGAGGTTATTACTGTTTAATTAGTTTTTGAGTGAACGAAGCATTAGTACCTTTCAACTCTACCATGTATAGACCTGCCGGCATCCCTGTAAGCGGCACTACAACACTGCCACTTGCAGCATCTATCTGCTTGCTGTATACTACCTGCCCGGTCACACTGGTTAGTGCCAGATCTGCTTTACCCTCCAGAGCCTTGAATGACACCTTCACTTCGTTGCGTGCAGGGTTAGGTATCAGTTGTATTACAGCATTGTTATTATTGGTAGTGATCACCCCTGTAGGGTGGCCTACCATATTGATCTCGAAACGGTCTTCACCCTGACTGTTGCTATCAGAGGTTATACTGAACCAGTATTCCATGCCAGGAATAATATCTTCTTGCACGTTCAGGTATTTATCATGCAGCACTACTTTGGTGCCGTTAGGTATGTCAAACACACCCGGACGTATAACATAAGTGCCATGGTTGTTGTAAGCCCTTAACCCTACAGGTATACCTTTGTCTGCCTCGTAAGGTCTGGCATCTACCACCAGCTCCACATTGTCAGCAGAAAGGGTGTAAAAATCCATATCAGGGTTATTTGCTTTTACTCCATCTTTTTTATCCTGAACATTCATAGTATTAACATCAAAGTTCAGGAAGAGTTTATCCCACATATGTGTACTGTCTGAAATGATAAGCTCTACCCAGTGGTTGCTGGCAGTAGTCTTAAAATATCCGGTACCACTACCTGTTCGCTTATCTGCTTCTTCAAATTCGATATTGGTAGAGCTGGTGCCAGTAAGTGATGCGAAAAAGGACGCATAGGCAGGTATACCGAATGTAACTGCAAACGGTTGACCTACATATGCACCTCTTGTAGCAGACTGGGCACTCCAGAAAATAGCTGTTGACCCGATATCAGACCCCAGAGAAAGACTACTCAGCTCAACAGGGCTGGCATAAGGGTTGCCCACCTGTGCGTAGTTAGGCGAGTTGGTACCTGCAACCAGTGTAATGACATGTGTACCCTGATTAAGCTCTCCTGTCATATCAATAACCGTAGCAGATGGGGTATACGTTTGTCCGTTCAGCCCCTCTCCTTTTGCTCCTCGGATTAATATACGTAGGAGTTCATATTTATCCCATGATCTTGTAGTTGGCGATGTATAGGGTGCCCAAGCTCCCGTACCATTGATCTCCCAACTAAATGCTGAAGGGTTTGTAGAAGCTGACGCTGTGAAACCATTATTTTGACCACCCTGACCTGTAATGTCAATATCATCCAATAATTGTGTAAGTGCAATGCTATCGTTGAAAGGATGTGCCATGAAACGAAATGCTCGTCTACCCGGAATGTAGGCTTCTACTGTTACATCCCCAGTAATAGAACCTGCAAGTGGGCCAATACGCCCGGTATTAGAAGCGTTGGAGGTAAGCCTTAGTTTACCACCTGTTGAGAGTACACAGCTTGATTCCACCAGAATAGTACCATTACATTCCAGTGTATCTCCGGATATAGTAGCAGTACCATTTTTCGTAAATGCAAAATTACCTATACCTGCAAAGCCCTCTCCATTGTTGAAGACATCACCGTATATACGAACCGTGTCACCAGAGTTGACAGTAAGTGATACGCCTGAGTCTATAGTAAGATATTCACAATTAAAAGAGCCGGGGGAGCTGGTGTCACTAATTAAAACATTTGATGTTGAATCTGGCGTACCTGCAGACCATGTGCTATTCCACACATTAGGTATTGCATATCTATACACACCAAAACCTGTAAAAGATAATCCAAGTGCATATATATATTCCTCATTTGATACTACTGCTAATCGTGACAAATAAAATGAAGAAAAACCTCTTGTCCCTGCATCTACCCAACCAGATCCGTTATACTGCATTACGGATGCTCTATCGCTATTAACACCGTCACCAAAAAATACATATAGTGAATTGTTGCTACCTGCAAAAGTCAGTAGCGGATTGTAAACATCACCACCTGTAAACCCTGGAGTTCCTACTGTATCCCAACTGGTTCCATTAAACTTTCTAACCAATATGTTTTCATTGTAATTTAAGTCTTCATATGCTATATAAGGTGTATCATTATTATCTATTACTAGTCCAAAAAAATCTAAATGTGATGAATCAGAAATAAGCGTACCCAGTGTATCCCAAGAGGATGAAGTGTATTTCATTACTCTGATACGGTTGTCATCTACTTCATCTTCAAATGCGATGAAAGGTGTATTGTTGCTGCTTATTTTAAATGTAAATTGATCACGAATGCTGTTAGGTGTAAAGCCCGATGCACCAACGTTAGTCCAGCTAGTACCGTTATACCGTACTACTGATGCCTTCCAACTTGTATTACTTCCTTTATAACATAAATACGGTATTAATCCACTTGTGTCCATTGCAAGAGTAGGGTTTCTCATCGCAAAGCCGCCAGATATTGAACTACCTACAGTAGACCAACTCGACCCATTGTATTTTTTTACAATACAGTTTGATCCGACACTATAAGCAACGTACGGTGTGTCATTTTTCCCAATTACAAGCGAGATATAGTCTATATTTGCTCCTGAAATATCAGTTCCTCCGAGCGTGTCCCAAGCACTACCATCATAGCTTACCACCATAGCTCTACTGTTATTTCTATTTTTTAATGCAAGGTATAAGTCTCCATTAGTAGCTATATCCATGGATGGTACCCTAAACAGGTTTGCTTCAACTACTCCGTTATCAATCTTTGTCCATTGTGCCTGCACTACATTTGCCATCAACAGGAGGGGAAGCATTAATAATCTTAGTTTTTTCATACTTGGTTGGTTTGTGGCAGAGGCTACCTACCTTACAGGGTAGGTACTTTCAGCCGTGTTTACTATATAGTTTTAAGTTCAATGCATTGTTTACGGGCTGTTCAGCTCTACATTTATTTGCTGGTCCAGCAGCTCTATCTTTCTGTCATAATGACGGTATACACATATGCTAAATCCCATACCTGTAAGTAGTAGCAACAGGTACTTCCATCGATAAATCTGCTTGATGACATTTTTGAACAGCACGGGACAAAGCTGTGCTTTATGTGCGGCGGGGGCAAGAAAACGGTGTCTACAAAAACGTTTGGCAGTGTCTACAAAAACGTCTCATAAACAAAAAACAAATGAAAAACAATAACTTATATATGCAATATAATATGCTGTGTAGCTATTGGTTAGATGCTATTTAAAATTGTGTTGAATTCATCACTGTCTTCGATGTTTAGTTTTTTCAGTAGGCGGTACCTGTAATTTCTTACAGTAGACGGGCTGACACCTAAGATATTTGCTATCTCTTTATTAGACAGCTGTAGTTTTGACAGCGAGATATAGCGTACCTCTGAAGGAGTAAGTGCAGAAAAACGCTTTTTAAGCTTATATAAAAAGCCCGGATGCACCTGTTCAAACAGATCCCTGAATTCATTCCATTCCTCATCTGTAAGTATGGTGCTACGTTGCAATTGATACAGTATATCAGCCGGCAGGTCTTCATCACCGTTTTGGGCATGCAGCTCATTTTGCAGCCTCTTCAGTTCTGCTTCAGTTGTTTCCAGCAGCTGGTTTTTATTATGTATGGTTTTGGTGAAATCTTCTAATCTTTGCCTGGCTGTGGCCAGTTTTATTTCTGATAAATTCTTATCTGCTTTTAACTGTCTGTTGCGGTAATATATAAGAATAGCAGTGATGATCATCAATACTATTACTCCGCCTATAATACCGTTTCGCTGTAATATGCTCAGGTCCTTTTCTGTCTTCAGCCTTTTAAGTTCCGCATTATATTCACTCTCTATTACTTTGTGCCTGGCATTGATCAGGTGTAATACTTGCTGCCTTTTGTTCAGGCTGTCTTTGGCTATTAGTGCAGAATCAAGGTATTGATGTGCCGCTTTATGATCACCGTTTGCTGCCGCCAGTTTTGACATTAACTTGTATAATGGCTCAAGGTGTTGGTAGGGGTGCCATGCACTATTGATAAGCCCCCGCGCCGTTTTTGCATAATAGTGCGCACTATCAGTTTTACCCTCAATTCGATAAATATCACCTACTTTAATAGCCGGGCTTATTGTATTTCTTTTATCATTACGCTCAAGGCTGGCTTTTATATCCTGTAGTATCAGTGGTTTTGCCTCGTCATACCGACCCATGAGGTAAAAGGCAATACCTTTGTTTCCCATGCCGATGCTCATCCAGTCTGCATTGTCTTCCTCTTTGGCTCCGTCAATCACTTTATTAAAATAGTATACTGCAGAGTCATATTCTTTAGCATTACGTTTGGCTAGCCCCAATGTGTTCAATATATCCAGTTCTTCTACATCTTTATGTGTTTTGGGTTGTGCTAAAGCAAGGTGCAGATAGGTTACCGCAGATTTATAATCTTCATATGAATAATATAATTTACCAATGTAAGAGATAAAAGTGCGTTTGGCAGGAAATTCAGCAGCTGGAGTTCGTTTTAGCACCTCATACATGCGCACCTGGTGTTCAAAAGCTTCTGCAAACATATCTTTGGCCATATATTCACCACTCAACAAAAAGTTGGCACGTATTTGCAGTTGTTTGATCTTATGTTTATTTGCTTTTTGCAGCACGTATTTGAAAGAATCTGTAAACCAATCAGGGCCGGGATACATACTTTTTCTTCTGGTATAACTTGTTCTCATCAAAACCGTTTCCAGCTCCAGCTCAAGGTCATTATTTTTTTCAGCAATTGCCCTTATCTCATTTATTTGCGCGACTGCAATACCGGAATCAATATACCTCCAATCTGTGTTTTGGTAGAAAAGACTATCTAAAGAGTAATGACGCTCAGCGTAGGTTTTGTTCAGCAAGAAGTTGTACTGAGCACAACAAGTAAATTTTGATAGCAGCAATAGTAATAAAAGTATTCCTCTCACTCAGATGTTCACCTTTTGAGGCCTGAATATAATAAAGGTTTTCTTAGTATTAGAAATATGAAAAAATGTAAAAAGTCAAACTGATAAAAAACTGCATATATCGCAAGCATGCAATAAAAAAATCCATATTTGACAACATGGTTACAATTAAAATAATAATAGCCCCTGTGAAAGGGGCTATTTTACTAGTAACGACAGAGGGAGTTGAACCCTCGACCTCAGGGTTATTAATTCTAATCTTACTGGTTCCTATTAGTCTCTATTACCCCTAAAACCCTTTAATTACAGACACTTTATAAAAATAGCATTCAATAAAACACATATAAAAACGTCATTTTTTCGACCTATTTTCGACCCAAAATCCTAACTTTACACAGTAAAACCAAACTATATGGCAAGCGTCAAAATCATCCTGCGTACCAAAAAGAAGAAGGACGGCACATATCCACTTGCTCTGCAAATTATAAAAGGCACAAGCAAATCTATTTCACATTTGGGACATGCGATTGAGCCTAAGCATTGGAACGCAAAAGAACGACGCGTTAAAAAATCACACCCAAACTCACAGCGGATCAATACGCTTTTGAGTGCTAGGCTGGCAGAAGCTGAGGGAAAACTCATAGAGTTTGAAGTCGATAAAAAAGACGTTTCACCCAAAGTGATCAGAGATAATATTAAGCTTAAGCCCTCCAACTTCTTTACACTTTCCGAAAGCTATCTAAACAACTTAGATCAAAGTGGGAAATATAATCGCGTTCATTCAGAAAAGCCTCGCATTAAACATTTTAAAGAGTTTCTGAAAGGCAAAGACATCTCTTTTCAGGAAATTACAGTCGAACTATTAAACCGCTACCGAGCGTACTTGAAAGGAGTGCGTAAGGTATCAGAGCGCACCATTATTAATCATCTGATTATTATCAGAACAATTTTTAATCTAGCTATTAAAAGCAATATTGTTGATGGTAAATATTATCCATTTGGTAAAGACAAGGTGCCGATAAAATTCCCAGAATCGATAAAGGTAGGTTTAAATAAAAGGGAGGTAGAAGCACTTGAGAATATAGACCTCACTAGCACCCCATATCTTAACCATGCGCGTAATGTATGGCTATTCTCATTTTACTTTGCCGGGATGCGTGTTTCGGATGTACTTCGTCTGACCTGGGATGATTTTAAAGATATGCGCTTGCACTATGCTATGGGTAAAAACCAAAAAGTAGGATCTTTGAAAACACCAGAAAAAGCTATTAAAATATTAGAACAATATAGACACAGAGAAAATGAACATGATACGGTATTTCCTGAGCTAGACCGTATCGATGATTTGAAAAATGAATATGATGTCCAAAGGGTCACATCTTATGAAGATAAGAAGCTAAACAAAGCCCTTAAAGAGATAGCAGGAAAGTTGAAGCTCAAAAAGAAATTGACTATGCACATTGCACGTCACACTTTCGGCAATATCTCTGGCGACAAAATTTCAATACAAATGTTGCAAAAGCTATACCGCCATAGCTCCATCACAACCACAATAGGTTATCAAGCCAACTTTATTCACAAAGATGCAGACGATGCGCTGGACGCTGTTGTTGGGTAAACCGTTTTAGAGGAAATTTTAAATAGTTAGTGTAACCCAAAAGTGGAATATAGTAATAATTCCACCTGAAGATGTTACCCTTGAATTTCTAGATGTATAAGTTGACAGTATTGTTCCTTTTTTGTCAGTTAGCAATTCAATAAGTTTATCATTATCATTCCACTCACTAGGCACAGTGGCAATTAAATCACTAATCCAGTCATTTACCTGAACAAACCAATGAGGAGCGTCTTCACTTTGAATATAACCAATCATTGCAGCATACTTCAGATTCTCTCCATGAATACCTTTTTTAAATCGCTCTATACCGCCTGATGCTTTATCGGTTCCTATTACATACTCTTTTTCCCTTTTAGCCCCTGGTGTCGGAAGGCGTTTTGCTTCTATAGAAAAAAATGAATCAAATTCACCATAAGCCCTATCTTCAACCTGCAATAACTCACTTCTCGAAACTGTTCCAATATCGACTTGAGGGTTATTCCCTTTCTCAGTGTTTTCAACATTTTCATGATGAAAATAAAAAGGGAATGATGATGCATGTCTGTTTAAAAACTTACATAGCTTATCCGTTAACACCCTTTCAGATGTAGTTGTTTCCCCTTTCACTCTTTCAGAAAATTGTGCGAAATATTTACTAATAAACTCAACTACTGCCTTAATTGATGCATCTTTTGTAATACCGTTAGTCAATACGCCAGAGCTACTATTTTGTGAACTATCTGCTAACATTAATACCCTTGTTTTCTAAGGTCAGAGAAAGTTTCATCAGCATCACGTAGTGCTACAGACTGAATCCAATAACGTAATTTCTTCGGCTTTATTAGATAAATAATATTTCCTTCATAGAGTCTAATAATTCTGGTCAGCTTTAAACTAGCACCAGACTTTTTCATAACTAAATTCTCTAGATGGAGTTCTGCTTTGTCTTTATCAGAGAAATCAATCTCTGGTTTTTTTCCGAAGTAAAAAGGCGTACATATATAAGAGTCTGTCTCAAAATGTTTATAAGGTTTTATTGTAGTAAAAACTGAAGAAAGTATTTTGCAAAACATAGCTTTAAAGAGAGAAAGTTCATTCTTAGAAACATTGCTTGTAACTATTTCTGAAGTTTCTCCTTTACGTCTAAACTCAACTAAGTATTTAATAAAATCCTGTACGACCACGTTTTCCACATCACTTAAACACATATCATCTAAAACCTCAGGATAGGGGATATTTTTTATATCTGTAGCTAAAAGTGAGGAGGATTTATTAACCATAAAACGACCGCTTGTCCCTGCCAAATAAAAGCTAACAACGTGGTTGTTCTTAATATGCATTTCTATTTCCTTGAGTTCTTTGGCAGAGTTGCCATGAATACCAAATATTGAATTCTTGAATGAAATATCTCTATTTAGAAACTTAATTGGTATCGTAAATGAACCATCCTCTACAACCTCCTTTATTATTAAATGTGGAGCTTTATAAATAAGCGGATTCCTTTTACAAGCAAAATATAAAGCATCCAAAACATATGTCTCTGAAATGCCTGTTGTTGTAAAATGCTTGGGATCGAAAGATGTGCTCCCTGTTAGGTTTTTAGCTTTATACCTTTCCTCTAGATGTACGAGCTCTTCTTTTTCAAGTCGAGTTAATTTCTTGTTCTTATTTTTCTCGTCAAGTAATTTCAGCCTTTTTATATAACTCTCATTCTTACCTACTATATAACCCTCCCCAGATGCCCATCCACTTTCTTCTTTTTTTATCTCTAAAAACTCTCCAAGAGTTCTAAAAGTCGCTAAACGTTTAATTATCTGATGAGCTCTTGCACCCCCCAAAAAATTAGATTTCCAAATTAGTGTATCATTAAGAGCTGTCTTATAGGGGACATGGTGAAAATCATATGTATCTAGCTCGAAATATAGCTTCTCTTTATGTGTTTTAGTACGCCTTGGAGTAATATGAAGTACAGGTTTTCTCTTTGCTTTTTCATTTCTAATAAAATTGCCGCAGTTGCAACGTCTCCATTTTTACCAAACAAAACTCTACTTATGTGCGTAAAATCAATTATTTGAGGAATATTATACTTCTCAAAAAGGGTTTTACGGAACTGAACTGATGAATTATTATAGAGTAAGGGCCCAGATGGTTGAATCATACAAACAAGTCCATGATCCTTACATAGTGTCATTGACTGTTCCAAGAACAGAAGAGCAACTTGATTATCTGGTAAATTTACATTTTCCTTCTTACTTCTACTCTCTTCATAATCAAATGATACAACCCTTGTCTTTTTTTCTTTAGCCTCAATTATTGCTGCTGGCTTTGTTAGCTTTGATTCAAAAGGCGGATTGCCAATGATTAAATCAAATTTATTAGGTAGTGATTTATTTATAAGAGTGTCAAAGAAGTCTTTGTGAAGAATATTTGCTTCATGTAAATCGTCAAACTTTAAATCCTTCCATATTTGTAATGGAGTAAGTTCATCACACAATGCCAAACTTAAACTAAAAACAGTTAAATCTGCGGCCTCCTTATTCAGCTCTACTCCATATATGTTTTTCTTTAAAAGCCTTTTCAGTGTCGCCAAATCAGGATTATTCCATCTATTCTTACACCTCCAACGATATATCAATCTCCTATACGCCCCAACCAAGAAAACACCTGAACCGCATGCTGGATCCAAAACTTTAAATTCAGTTTCAGAGCTAGACAATGGCATTGCTTCATCTAAAAGGAAATTCACCAAATATGGAGGGGTATATACAACGCCTGGCTTTTTACCTAAAAACTCTTCATATATGTTACTAATTAACTCAACTGGCAGATCATTGAATGAATATAATCGCCAGAAAACTAACTGAACACCTTCTGTTTCCCCATCTAAAAATTGTGCGAATCTTTTTAAGTCATTTTTTTGCAAGAAATTTCTTTCATCTTTTTCAAGCAGGAAAATCCCTCCATTAAAATGCTCTGCTAAAAAGTCCAACAGCTCTAAATACGCTCCCTTTTTCCTAAGCACATCTGTGAACCTTTTTGCGTTAGGGGAGAACTTAGAAAAAAAGTTTTTAGGAAAAACTTTGTTGCCTTTGTCATCTTCTCGCTCTTCTAAATATTTTATCAGAATCGAAACAACCATTGTCTTTCTGACAAACTGCTCGGGCAATATGCCCTGATTTACAATATCTCTTAACGCAAGCTTTAGCTCTGTAAGTAAGCGTTCATACGCACTATTTCCAAATTTAAATGATTTACTATACTCTGAATTTTCCCAAAAAGTTCCATTATCAAAATACTTCCCGGAAAACGATTTAAATTTATTTCTATTAAATGAATCTAGTTGAGAGGATAAGTCAGATGCAATTTCTATTGTTGTTAAGGGGGTATATTTTAACTTACCTTTTTTTGCTGGAGGCTCAAAGCAATTGAATATTCTGACATCCTTTTTTGTAAACACAAAAAACATAGGCACTTGGCCTGAGCTGTAGAGCTGTTTATGTAGGTTAGTTAGCTCTTCATCTTCTACACCTTGCTTATCAGTATAATCATATAAATAAACTTGAGCTACAGAAGGACGGTTGTTGAATCGTCTAAAATACACATAATCCGCACTGTAATTTTTAGCAGTCTCTATAGCTATTATTTCTTCAGGCGGTAGTTTTACTATTTCACTCAGCTCTTTAACAGGCACCAGACCAACCCCGTGATCGTCACCAATCATTTCTAGCTGCTCTAAACTATATCTTAATTCTGGATTCATTTATTTGTTTACAGCTGATTATAATCAAGTTGTTCATCTAAGATTCACATTCTAGTTATGCTCTAAAACGTGTCACAATACTATTTTCGTCAAAATTAATCGTAAATGATAGAGATTTATAAAGTAATAACCCACATTACTGAATGCATAACATTAAACAGACGCCTAATTTGTACAAATGTACAAAACAAATGTACAAACTCAAAATTGTTTCTCGTTTTCCAGTCTTAGAGAAAACTTAGACTGTTGCCTATTTGCCTTTTTCGTAAAATTCTTCAATACTAATATCATGTGCATCCAGAACGCGTTTGAGACTAGAATATTTGAAATCTGAGACACCTTGTTCAAGACGCCAATAGCTTTTCGGTTCTATGTCATACTCATTGGCAAAGTTACGATAGCTCGTAAAACCCTTGGCAAGCCTCATCTCCTTTAGACGCTCCCCTATCTTTTTCAAGTCCGCTTCAAGGTCTTTTGACATCACATAGCAAGGAAGGGAATATTATTTCATTTTCATGCGTCACCTATGACGCTTAATTGCAATTTATGATTATATTTGCGTCATTGATGACGCATGTTCTAAGCTCGATACATACAGGATAAATGCTATTATTTATAACAATTAGGCTATAAATAATAAAAATACTATATGCGTGCTAATGCAAGTATTAAAATATTAAGAATATGGAATCTATTTGTTGTTGTGCAGCAACCGAAAATGGTACTGTAGATGTGCAGAAAAAGGATTTTGTGATGGGGAAGACCTCAAGAATTTTAGGATATGGGAGTTTGATGACAGTAATATCGCTGTTGCCGAACTTTGCTGCCAATGCGCAGGGCCCCAATCCCGGTGGTGGCGACCCGAAGACTGAACAGGTTGCAAAGAGAAACGCTGAAAAAGAAGCTGGAAATTATTCTCATGGTGGAAAAATCGGTATCGTAGTTTATAGAGGGCAAGATGTTGCCGGAGCCTCCGAACAAAGAATAGAAAATTATCTTCGCGATAATGTTCTCACAGGCTTAAAAGATATGGATTATAAACTGTTTTACGCTGAAAATGAAAATGGCAATAATTCAGTCTATGTTGCATATGCAAATGGCTCTTTTTACGCAGGAGCACCTAACGGTGCGATGAAGAAAAGCGAATTGATATCTCACCTCCCACAAATCAAAAAACAAGCGCTAGGAGTTGTGAACTCTTATAGTTATAACAATGAGTAACTATCCCACACTCGGACTATTGTAAGTAGGTGACGAAGTGCTTTTATCGTAAGGCTCATCATTACCGAACATGCTCTCTGATGCGTCTGTACTATTTGCGACAGCGTCTATTGCTTTTTCTGCATTTGCAGCTCCTGCGTCGTCTAGTTCTTTGTATTTGTTCCCATAGTGCCAGGAAACCCTAGGATCTACACCGTTCCACAATTTGTCTTCTTCTTCTTGAAATTTTTGGGGTGAAAGGTTTTGTGCTTTTAAAGCCTCTTTCTTCTGGTAGATATCGTCAGCTTGTGCGTCAATCGTATCCGCTTGTGCATCCTTTGCATCCGCATCTTTTTCAAACACGTCATTATCAAGCTCTGCGTGTTCATTTTGATCATTCGCATCTTCAATGGCTGTCGGGATATAGGTGCTAACGAGAACAGTAATGGGGGTATCATCATCAACATCATAGCCACGCTTGCGCAAGCTTTTAATCATTGCCGCCGCATTCGCTTTTTGCTCATCCTTATCCATGTTTAGGAATTTTTCAGCTTGACCGATGAAGGTGCTGTTTTCCTGCATCATTGCGATATTTTTGTTTATTCGCTCACGCAACTCTTGCGCTTCTTCACGCAATTCATCCGCTTTCGCGTGCATCCACGCAACCAGCTCATTAAGGTCTTTGAACTGCTCACGCAGAAGCTCTTGCCAGGTGCGGTGCTCTTCAGCCTCTTTTTCAAGCCTTGCTTGACTGGTCGGCTTAGCGTTGTTACGTGCAGAAACGCCGTCACTGGTCGCAGACAAGCTCATCGCCTGCAAGCTGCCGTTATTTAGATTAAACATGTCCGTTAGTGCTACCACCGCAATGAACCCCTGTTTTTTATCAATGCTGATTTATGTTCAGCTATAAAAATTATACGCAAACAGGGTTAGAATTGGTTTAATTTTCAGGAGCATTTATCTCAAATTTTATATTGTTTTACAGGGGCTTATCGCGCATTCTTCAATGTATTTATCTAAAATTTTATCTACTTAGAAATTCCTTAATAATTTCAGCTCAATATGGTTGAATAGATATGTGGTAAACAATGTTTAGGATTATGCCGTGAGCGAAGATGCCCCTATCGTTTTGACTAAAGAAAACCGCGAATTTCTGCGCAATAAACTGAAAGCAACAGGAATGAGCCCTAAAAGGTTATTTGCGCATAGAGATGATTTGCCTGAAAAATTTGACTGGAAAAACATTCACACACTGCTGAGCGATAGGAGAAAAACCCTCAGAGCGGGCATTTACAACTATATTGCAATGGTCTGCGATGAAAATAAGGAGCAGGGGTATCAAGAGATAACTCAAGATTTACTCGATACTATTCAGGCTGAAATAAACCGTACAGGAGTACTCATTAACCAATTGGACTTTAAGGCAAAAATACGCGGGCTGCCTATGGTAAAGAGTCGTATCGTAGCAACATGGTTTAACGGGAAAGTAAAAAGAGCGGATAAAGACGCTATTGAAATCGTTTTAGACTTCTATAAACAGTTCCCTGACCAGAAATAGCTTGAATATTATTCAATTAATCTTGTATAAAAATGCGGGCGCTCCTGATTAAGTTTGGGGGATGCGTACATCAAGAGCGCCCATAAGTGCCACGTGTGGGAAGTACGTGGTGTTAAATACTATATTTTCTCTTTAAGCCTTGTTTGCGTCTGACGCATTTCAGCTAACCATTCTTTAAGAAGTGGAAGAGCAATGTCATAGGCTTTAAGCGTTGCAATATCCCAAAAATGACTGGACGGTATATTTTCGTTGGCGGTATTACTGCTATACTGATTACTTATCTGTGCAACAATATGATTAATGATACGCTGCTCATAAAAACGGATATATTCGGCTATATCACTTTTGATATAGCTAAGCGTTAGTGTCTGCTCTAGGTTTTTATAAATTTCGATAGCTGCCAAGTTTCTTTTATTCTTCATTAAACGCTCCCGTTTTCAGACAGGGAAGCATCATTACGGCTTAATTGCCTATTTAGCTTTTTATTGTGCTCAATAAAGAATAAAACAGCTTCTGATTTTAAATGTGATCGGAACTCCATAGGAAGAATGTGTAATTGTTTAAAATTACAGTATGCATCACGCATATCAACGGCTACTTTCTCAATACAGAATTGCGCCATTTCATCTAATGCTCGATTGAGATTGGTCTCAGTATCTTTCAAGGAGAGCTGTTTGAGCGTATGTCTAAATTCAACAATAGCCCGTTTGTCCTGAATCCCAGGAATATCATTGTTACTCATTTTGTGCCCCACACAATAGTAGTTACTCAATTTATTGTTGCCAGATATAAAAGGGCAATCGTCTGCTGTCAAGAAAATAATTATCGTTTTTTGACTTTTTATTATCGATTTGGGGGTTGAAGTGTCCGCTAATTTAAGCTAGAAGGGCTTTAGCGTACACGTTATTGGGGAATAATTCGTGAGTGATCCATACAAGAAGTTACGTGCTCAAATAAGAGCCGGCCGTGAACTATTGGGGATGAAGCAGGCAGAGCTAGCTGCTCATCTTGGCTTTTCCTTATCAAAGCTATCCAAAGCAGAAACTGGTGATACTAAATCAGGCAATGTTCTTTTAGAGATAAAAGTAGGTATGGAAAAGCTAGGTGTTGTTTTCACCACTAATGGCGTTGAATTTTCTGAAAACCATATAGAAATTATTGAGGGTGAGCATTGCTATGTAAGATTGCTTGATAAGATATTGATAGAATGCAGCTCCAATACTGAACTACTAATCATGTTTGCCTCTGATAAAGTTTCTCCACCAGATGTTAATGAGCGTTATAGAGCATTGCGAGCTAGGGGTGTGCAAATGCGCCAACTCATTAAAGAGGGCGATAGCTACATTATGGGTGAGCTAAAGGAATATCGCACTATCCCCAAACAATATTTTTCAAATATCGTGACCGTAATATATGACGGTATGGTTGCCCAAGTTACAGGGGATGAAACAAGGATCGTCGTACTCCATGATGTGAAATTTGCAGAGCGTGAAAGACTAGTTTTTGAGTCTTTTTGGGATCGTGGGCATCAACCTAAATCATCAAGTGCGGACGAGCGATTCTAGTCATGGCTAAAAAGCAATATCCTCCACAACAAGGCCCTGTAATCGTCAAAGTAAAAAGTGGACAAAGCACAGACAATTGGCAAAATTTTGCTACTGCACGCTTTCAAATAAGTGTGGGGCAAGAATATCACGAGGCTGATAAGTTAAACGCTGTTGTTGCATGGAGTAAGGAACGGTTTGATAAAGTTATATTCTGTGCCAATGACACCTTACAACGTTTTAACCTCATGTATGAGCAATCTATTTCAGAGCAAGAAGCTAATATGCGCTCTGCCGATTTGGGACAGGAATGGGTAAAACGCAATTTATCAATCATAGAAACAGCAAAAACAGCACAAATTGTTAGATGGGATGAATGGAAAACAAAGCCTAAATATCCAAAAGGCTTTCTGCAAACAGAATGGCTTTACCAAAATAATAATGAGTTCAAGCAAGCCATTGATGATAATGTTGTGGCTATCTGGGAGCGGCGCCAAAAACATGATGCAGCATTATACAACCCTGAAAGGTTTGAAGAGTTTGTGAGCCTGTCGCGTAGATACCTGATAGAAGAGATGGCAACATTTGCATTGATGTATGCGGAAGAAAAGGCGATTGACATTTACCCAGGCACTACTCTCTTTGCAGCTACTAAATTTCGCGGGCGTTCACTTGAGGGTGCGCCAGAAGGTTTGGGGCAGGGGCATTTTTGCAGAATTGATTTTGCAAAACTAGATCAATAATAAAATATTTCTTGACACATAGTATACATAACTATAACTTGTCAACCATCTGGAATGGCGAGGTTGATATGAGTGATGAAAAAGCAGATGTTTTGGAACTTTCAAGAGAAGAAATTGAAAGAAGCTTAAATACACTCATAAAGCTTTTTGAAATTGCTGCGGATCTTCAACAGTATTGTGGTGCCGAAGACTCTGATGATGTATATGAAGCACTTTGCTATGAAAAGCAATACGATCTTAATCTTGACGCACTACATAGTATGAGTCGATTGCTGAAAAAACATGACTTTAACCTAACTACAATATATACTATTGCACTGAACCCCAGAAAAGACCTGTATGGAAGAAGGCGTATTTGGATGCCATTGCCATCAGAGCAAGAGAAGTTGCCTAAAATAGTTGACAACTGGAAAGAACTACTCATAGAAGCAGAAAATAGATTTAATAGCTAGCCCTCATTGCTATTGGCTTGATCTTTCAGCTTTTTTTCATGAATTTTTTTATACTTTTTAAATATGTCTACCTTTTCATTTAATACCATATTAGAGATTTTCTTTTTTCGATTTTCATCAATCAATTCCTCTAAAAGTTCACCAAACTTGAGAAAAACCTCTTCATCAATTTTGTATAAAAGGTCAATTTCATCAAATTTCTTATTGCGGTCTCCCATAAATTTATTCTCTTTAAATATGGAACGAAACTCTTTATAAGTTATGAGATAGTGCGGGTGCTTTTCATGCAATTGCTCTATAAACAATACGTCAGGATAGCACTTTCCTGTTACATGAAATCGATACAGTTCGGTTACAACAATATCATCCAATAGTGCAAATTGGTAAATTCGAGAACATTTGTTTATCACATAGAACCCTGTTTGAATAACAATCTTGTCTTCCTCCTCAATAGACTCGTCATCTGAAATATTAATAGCATTGTCTGTATCATTTATGAGTTGCTGACTGAGTGTACTGCATATATGTTCAAACAAAACCTTAGAACACACTTTAGTAAATTTTAGATAAAGGTCTCTGATTGAATGATCAGAACTTAAATGGTCTCCATGAGGTAGAGCTATTACTCTTGTATATTGCAATTTTTTGCTATGTTCAATCTGATATTCTATTTTCTCATAAAGTTCTTTATGAGCATTGTAATATGGTTCTAAAACTTTGTCTTTTCTAGGGTATTTATCGGTATAGTCGTATATTAATATTTTCTTATGCGTATTCTCAATGATATTTATAAACCTATTAACGTATTCCTCTTTGAATCTATCGCTCCCAAATGAACGATCGTATTTTAGACTGAATACATAGTCCTCATACCTGCTTATATATTCTATCTCAAATTCATTTAAGTCGAATTTGTTTAATGGTATTTTTTGATAGATAAAAAAGTTCTTAGCCCATTCCAAATATTTATTTTTATTCAATCGGCCTTCAAAACTTTTTGTCTCCTTTGCTTGCAAAATCTCTTTTTCAAATTCTTCGATATTGTATATGGTCGCTACATTCCTGTTTCCCCATTTGTGGTAGTGTACAACTTGTTGATCTTTTAAATATTTATTCCATTCTATTTTTGATTCATCTGTAAGTATGTCTTTTAATCTTTGCTCTTTGTTGTCTTTATTCAATTCCTTCTTGATAGGCTCTAAGATTTTTTTCTTACTATTTTTATCTCTTTGCTTATGTTTATATTTAGTTCTATTTAGTTCATCAAATAGCTCATTGTCTTCGTAGCTAAGAAGTTTCTTATATTCTGCAAGCACAGCCTCCCTCTTTTGCTTATTGGCACAGTGAAGAGTTAAGATATTCCACAAGCTTTTTTCATCCTTTATAGCTATGGAATCATAATCTTTTCTTTGCATAGTTTTTAAAATTGTCTACAGCCAATATAACCTAAAAAAATGTTTAATTTAATTTTAATAACTCTCATATTAATCACCTTCTTTTAGTCAATAAATAACCGCAATTGCCTAAAGACAATTGTTTGATGATTTACAATTGTCTTAAATAATAAATCAAAATTGGCTTAAGACAATTCTGTAAGTTGCTGATAATCAATATATTGATAATAAGAATATACTCCGTAATGTTGTGTTGATATACAAACAACTTATTCTTAAAACTTTATCATTTATGTTCAATTTCAACAAAAAAAGAAGGGGCTATGCAGGCCGAGCCGAGCGCGTCCGAGGCTATCTGCCTGACATTCTTCCAGATGCCGTTAAATTAAATTTGTCAGACCAAGGCCAGCAGTCCGAAGATCTTGGGCAATTTTCCAACTCAGATTGTTCAGAGCTACAAAACTCAAGTGAAAACTTTGTACGTGCGTTTTATAAACCTGATATAGACGCTACGACTAAGCGTTTGCAAAAAATGCAGGCGGCCTCACCAGAAGAGCCGAATGATGAACTTGAAGAGCAAATAGAAACGAATTTTCGAAAAAAACACGGCATCCGATTTTGGCTCGACAATAAAATAAAGCTTCTGGGCAAACGAATAAGAATTACCTCCACAAAAGTTACTCATCGTCTGATGAGTGAGAAGCTTGAGGTCTTAGTTAAACGGAAAGAAGAGTACCAACAACAGCATGCTGACATACCGGCTGTTCGCTCCTTAATGGACAAAGCTTTTTTCTATTACTTAACGGTCATAATCCTTTTTTTGTTCGAGCTTCCGTTTACTGTTTCTGTACTGCAACCGCTACTCCCACTTCCCATGCTCATGATCTATGTGGTTGCGATGTTAGTCTCATCACTATTTTTCATCAGTAGTCATTTCTCAACTAAAGCATTCTTCAAAAAGAAGACTAGTCAGGCAATACTCGCGCTGTGTGTAGGAGTAGGCACTTTGGTTGCCCAAGTACTGCTTAGGCTTGAGCACCCTGAAGGACCACAAGGGATTTTAGCCATCTTAAACGGATGCCTACTATGCGCAAATATAGTCATCAGCGCAGCTCATAACGAGCACAGAGAGTATTGGAATACTGACAGAGCTGTTAACAGGCTAACAAAAAAGCACGGCAACGCTGAGATTAAGATACAAAGACACGAGCTAGACTTGGAGAGAGACGAGGCTATATTCCAGAAAAAAACAAATACAACTGTAGATAATAAAACAACTAAAAAAATCAATAAGATGAGAAAAGAACATCAACAACATCAAGACAGAGTTGAAGATTTAACCTGTGAGATAATCGAACAAGAGGAATCACAGGATGCTGCTATTGCTTACAGCGCAGCAGAGCTTGAATCCCGCCAAATAAAAGGTAAAAACAAGCGTAAAACAGGGTTAAAAATATCTGGAACAGCAGCCTCAATTCTACTAATGGGTAGCATTCTAGTAAGCGGCTGTGGTGAAAAGACTACTGAAAAGAACAGCATTTCTGATTGGGCTTATAGTGAAATCATCACTACTGAAGTAGCGCATGTTTGGGATATTAGTGAAAGTTCAACTAAATTAATCTACCCTAGCGCTTCAGCAATAAGCGACCATTTAATCAACCATGACCTTCGGCTTCATGACAAGAATAATTTGTTCAATGGAGCAATAGTGAACCTTAGTACTATATCGGCTTCAGGGCTGCCCTATGTAGAGACATTCAAATTACCTGAAGGCAATGCTGTAAAGCTGCTGCAAAATCATGCTGACCGCCAAAAGACAGTCGACAGTTTCATTCTTGTTGTTACAGCAGCGATAGAACGATTTGCGAATATGCCTGCAAATGCGCCTAGTACAAACCTACATCGCTCGTTATGCTACCTGCTCAATCAACTAAGCGCTTCATCTTCTTCTAAGAAGATTCTTTACGCCTTCACAGACGGGATAGAAGCGTCCAGCAGCTTTAGTTTATCTCGCTATAAAACAGAACAATCGCTAAAAGCAGATTATAACAGACTCACCATGAAAATGGATCAGGTGTGCGCTCCACAAAATTTGGATGGCATCTCGATTCATCAAGTTTGTACCGCAGATGATGCACTTACAAGTGAGCTCATTCTTTGGGCTAATAATTATCTGAGGTATTATTATGAGGATAAGCATGGAGCCGACACAGTAACCATGCTGAGCAGCCTCTATTAATTCTATCACGGGGGCAGCTAGTCTTGGCTGCCCTTTTTTAACTATAACCTCAAAAAAATATCATCATTATGAAACAAAGCCTAACTTATAATATTAGCGAAGAAGATCTGTATGAATTAGCTAATATACTGATGGAGAAAATACAAGCTAAACAAACTGCACCTGAACAACAGTTCATCACTAAGGAACAACTAAAAAAAATCCTCAATTTGAGTTCGGATACTTCCGTCCAGCGTATTCGCGATGAAAACTTAATCGAATTTACTCAAGTTGGTAAAAGGAAATATCTGTACCGCTTAAGTAGCGTAATGGAATATCTAAATAAAAATGTAGTTACATATTAAACACTATGACTTAACACCAATTAATTCACCTAAAACTATACATCATGAAGCATTTAAATCTATCCTATGGTGTCAGGTGGCTGTTTAGGATTATGCTTAGTACGCTCGTTGCATCATTATGGGCATGGGCGGTTCACCCATCTCCTAACTGTCAAAACTTTTTTGAGATTTTAATACCTAACTCGCAAACTTTTATAGCAGACTTAGGCATTTTGTTTGCAGGTATTTACTTGACCATAAAGCTGCATCCTGTCATAGCCAATAATATACTTCGTTACGTTTTTATCCCACCGCAACTATCGGCTATCAGTATGTCTTTCTTTTTAGGATATTTCGTTTTCGAGGTTGTCTATCCTGATTACTTAAACATGGTAAAATCATATAACAATGCCGACTTAAATTTAGAACTATTACAGCTATACTACTCTAGCAATAAGTTTGATTTCTGGTGGATGGCAATTGGGCGATTATTGATGCCTTTGTTTATCGTTGCACTTCCTGTTCAGTTTTTAGAATGGATGACTATTATTAAAGACACCAACCTTTTTAGGTATTTTTTTGTGGAAGGAAAGGGAGGAGGTGGAAAATTGGCAGGGCTACACACTTTTCGTAAGCATAAAGGAAGAATAAGCTACACTCAAAATAATAGGAAGCTAATACTTGGAAGAGCTATGTTCTGCGACCACCAAGGCAAGCCTATTGTCACTATGGAGGGCGACAGTCACGGGATAACAGCGGGACTTACAGGTTCAGGAAAAGAAACAACTGTAATTCTAAACAACTTATGCCAGTTCGCTGGAAGCGCATTTGTAGTAGATATTAAAGGAAGTATTGCACAACAAACTTTTAGAGTGAGGAGCTCTAAGCGATGGCTAGAGCAGAACAATGCGCTCGGTAAAACTTGGCGACACAAAAAAGGTGATGCCAGAGCTTATGTATTAGACCCATTTAATGAAACAAAAAATTTACCTCTGTTTAACTACAATGTCTGTTCTGAGGTGGATATACATAGTGAGCGAGCCAGAGAGCTCTTGTTTGCCATTGCAGATGGTTGTGTTTTACCAGAGCAAAACGACGTTCATTTTTCAGAAATGGCTAAATTATTGATTGCTGCGATGACAGGGCATGTGTTGAGTAAATATCCTAATGAACAGCAAAACCTCTGTACCGTTTTAGACATTTTGTCAGGAATCGACCCTGAGCTAAAATTTTCAGAACCTGATAGATTTAGAAAGGTGCTACTACCAAATATGCTAAAGGATGATTGTTGCGGTGGTTTGGTGCAAGGTGTCGCCTCAAAAATATTAGAAGTGGGTGACAGAGAGTTAGGTTCTATTTTATCTACAGCAGCCAGAAGTCTAATGTGGTGTGGTGATCCTGCTATGCGCAAACAGCTATCTAATTCTGATTTTAAGTTTTCAGAGTTTCATGAGCGTACCACAACAGTGTATACCGTTTTACCTGATGGTTTGCTATCTAGCCAGTTACGTTGGCTACGGGTTTTAATTTCCATTTCTATTATCCATATAAAGAAAGATGAAAAGGATAAGTCTGTACCGACTTTGATTCTACTAGATGAGCTGAGTCGACTTGAAGCCATTGAAACAGTGGGCAAGGGCTATGAATTTTATAGAGGATATGGACTTCGCCTATGGGGATTTGTCCAGAATATCAGCCAAGTAGAGCAAATGTTTCCGAGAAACTTTGATGCTATATTGGGTAATTCTACAGTACAGGTTTTTGGCGTTAACAGCTTACATACAGCAAGGTTTGTCTCAGACATGCTTGGGAATGCTGTACAAAAAACTAAAAATGAAAATGGTTTTGAAAAAGAATCTATTCACCCTTTGCTTACACCTGCAGAAGTAAAAATACGTTTGGGTAAAAACACCAATCAATGTATTGTATTCCCTACAGATGGCTACCCAATGCGCCTGGAGCGTTGTTCTTTTAAGCCTCAGAAAATAAATGGAAAACGCTTTTGGGAGTTCAGCCCATTTGCTTTTAAGGGCTGCTTTGAAAATTATTAATTAACGACCTCTATCGGATTGCTGCCTTTCTTTATCTTGTTGGTTAAAATGTTCCTGAAGTCGCTGCTCATAAGCGGCTTCTTTTTTTGCCCTGTCGTCTGTAGATTGCGCTTTATGTTCTTGCTCATAGGCTGTTACTTGTTCTAAAGCAGATGCTCTGTTACCGAACTCTTGAAAATGAGCATGTTCTAATTGTTGTTGTTTGGCAGTAATGCGCTTCTGAAATTCTGCTTCTTTTCTTTGGTTGACAGTAGCTCTTGCTTCGGCTTGCATTTTAGGAGTCCCTGTATAATTACCCTCGTATTTTAGAAACTCTTGTTCTACTTCGGCTTTTATTTGCTCATTGGCAACTGATAAATCTTGTTGAAAATGCTTGTTGAGATTGTTGAATGCATCACGATCCATAGTGGTAAATTTTAAAGGTTTATGCTATAATATAGCTAACTACAATTTACAAAAAACCAAGGATATTGGGACGCGTGGATGCAGATTTTAACACACGAGCAACAACAGGAAATCATGAAATTTATTCGACTAACAGGGCTGAATAATTTTCCAGACGCTGACACCTCTGAACAGGAATTTTTAAACGACACCTATCGTTTCCATACCATCATTGAAGCATATGGCGGGTGCGCCGAACATGCAGCGACTGCGTATAATAAAGCAGTCTTAAAAGCAGTTGAGACAGTAAAAGATATTAATGATGATATTCCTAATGAGCAGTACAGCATCCAAGCCAAATCGGTGTTCGCTTCTATAATGCGCGATGAGTTTTATCTAACCTATATTCAATACTGTTGGCAACAACTTAAAACCTATCAGCGGAAAACTAGCGTCCTAGATCAAGGTCTTTATCAAGGTTATTTGAACGCTGCTCAAGATATTGATTCATACGTTGATTATACTGTTCTTCCTGCCGTTTAAGCTGCTCTAAATAATCCGGGTGCTGCTTGGCTATTTTTTGCTCTAAGGCTTGGTTCTGTTCCTGGGTGCGCTGGTCTATATTTTCTAAATTCTTTTGCAGGGCTTCCAGCTCTTTTTGTTTGGCTCTTTTGTTACCGAATAAGGAGCGCTTACTTATTTGATGTTCTAACTCTTGAATAGCATTTTCTATTTGCATTCGATTATATTGGCTTTGCTGTTCGGTTTCCAGCTTATGTCTTTGCGCTTGCGCCTTTTGCTCCCATACCCTTATTGCATCTAGTTTTTGTAAATGTTCCGTATCAGGGTTTGGTTGTGTATTCTCTTGAGGAGCTTCCTTGTCTTTTGATTGTCTTTGTTGCTTAGGCTGTGCTTTGTATTGTTGTTGTTTTCCTTTATGTTGTTCTTCCTCGACGGCTGCATCAACAATCTTTTTTTGCCTATCTATTTCATACTGTTCTTTATCGAATGGCTTGCTTCTTTCTTTGGATAGTTCGGTGGCATCAGGCAGTTGTTTAATGTCTTTGAACCGCTCTCGCAAATGCTTGGCTTGTTGCCCTTCCAACCGACGGGCTAGTCCATAGACTTCGCCATGCCTGTCTACAATAACATGCCGTCCTTTATTGCCCTCTGCCAATGTGTAACCAGCTAAGTCTAATGCCGATTGAAAGGCCATACCGTTCGTTGTATTCGTATACAGCTTTTGTATTTGCGCTGCTCGCTCCAGTTTTTTATCTTGGTGTTTTACCAAAGCAAGTTGCCTGTTCTCATTAGCATTTTCTCTGCGTAATTCATTGTTGATTACACGCTGCTCGCAATACACCTTACCGTTTTCTTTTTCGAGTTCTTCTGCCCAGGCAGACATGGTTAAGCGGTCATAGGACACTACTGCTTTCTTACCGTTTTCAGGATGGATAAGGTTAACTACTACATGCACATGGTCATGCGCTGTGTCAGTATGATTGACCACTAATGCTTCATGCTCTTGCAACTTTAAAAGGTTCAGTGTCTCCAGTGCAGCGTCAAGCATGGTTTGCTTATCGGGTTGCTGTTCAGGATGCCATGAAAGCGAGTAAGCATATACCATACCTGATTTCAGCTTTCGACCTGTGGGTGCGACACCTGCTTGCTGTTTTAAATGCCCTGCACTTTGTGCTGTATTAATCATCCATTTTATGGCTCTGTTGGGGTCATTGGTAGGTACATTATGCGTATATGTCCAACCCACTCTTTCGTCAGTTTGTGCATCACGGTCATGGAGGTAGTATTTCGCCGCGCCCTTAAAGGACCAGCCTGTTTTAGCGATATGTGGTATCATAGGTGTTTAGTTTTCTCCGAGCATATTATCAAGTACAGCATCCAGTTTTTGCCATAGACTTTTAAGCTCTACGGGTATGATGCCAGTAGCATTTAACTTCCGTGTTTGCTGGTTGAGGTTAACGCCAAGTTTACGGATTTGATGGACGGCTTCGAGATTGCAATTACTCTCTCGAATGACAATTTTGCCTTTCAAAACCATTTGCCGGACATACTCGCTCAAGGATAAGCCTGCTTTGCGGGCGTTGGTTTCGATTAAATTTCTTTCAGCTTCCGTACAGCGGATGGACGGAAGACTATGCGACAACTTGGTCGCATCATCTTTGATAGGACGTGCCATGGTGATAGCTCTTTTAAAGGTTCATTTAAGGTGCTTTGCACCGTTTTCAGGGGTTGCACAGGGGATCTTCATCCCCTTGCCAAGATGGTTTTTGCAGCGCAAAAACATATCTTGCTACTCTTAGCTTTAAATTACGGATTTTCTTGCTTTGCTCCAAAGGGAATTCAATGAAACAGTGTTGAACCTCTCGGTGAGTTTTCTACGGCTCAGTGGCTCAGGTAACAATATTGGACTGTTGGTATAAGGCATGGTCTTGCTCCTTTTCTTTTAGGTAAGGCAAAAAAAAGCGGTGCACCGAAGTGCACCACTCTGTTATTTTTATATGTTGGTTTTTCTTAAAAAAGATTAAGCTGTTGCTGTTCTGCTTCGTGCTTTACCCATGTCGGGTTTTGGGCTGCGCAGTTCAAAATAGAGATAACAAATTGCTCTACTGTTCCATACTCTGCCACTAGCGGCTCCGCGATAAATTGTGACTTAAATCCCGTTTCTGTAATGGGGAGTGCTCTATAGGCTTGTATTTTAATATGAGCTAATCCGTAGCCGTATACATCATGATAGGCTTTGGAATAGTCTGGGTTGTAATCAATTTCAATGGGTATATCGTGCCAAGTGATTTTATGTATCATTGGTTTCCTTTCTGTTGAGGTTGGTAAATAAAAAAGGTGAAGCTTATACTCCACCCTCAGGTTGTTTCATCAGTTTGATCTTGTTTCTCTGATTTTGGTTTGCTCACTATGCTTTGATACTTAGCTTCAGAGCTACTCGATTAGGTCTGTTGCACTCCTCCGCAACCAATCTTCTCGATACATTTGAGGCTCGATTGGGTCTGTTGCACTCCTCCGCAACCATTGGTCTCGATACAATAGGTACTAAAGCACCTTTAAGAGGCTCGGTATTTCCTTGCAAATAGTGCAGTATTGCCGCAAGCCTTCCCTCTATTTCTACATCCAAGCCTTTTCCCTTGCATGGTATCATTACGACTTTATCAATGAGGCTTCTCAGCAATTCAATAGCCTGTGGGCGTGTTTCCGGGCGTTGGAGACTATTCCTGAGCTCATCTATATTTTGTTCGTATACAGCACCGAGGTTAGGTAAAAAATCAAAGACCTGCTCGTTGTCTTGTGATATTTGTGCTAGTTGAGCTTTTAGACTTTCTTTTTCTTCTCCCAGCAAGTGCATACGTTTTTTTAGGTCTTGGCTATACAAACCATCTTCTATGGCTTTTATACCACTTTGAATTTTTTGATCTGTTTGTTTTAATGCTTTTATTAGTGTTGCTTCTTCTTTTGCTGATTCGGTCCTGATATCCCTTAAGTTTTTATGAAACTCACGGATGAACAGATTTAAGCCTCCCGGATCTTTTAGATATGTTTTTAGTCCCTCAAAAACTCGCTCTTCCAGTTTTTCAACAGTAATCGTAGCCGAATTATCACAAGTACCTTTTTCTTTGCGTATAGAGCACCCATAGCGCAGTCCGTTTTTCTTTCGTGCTCCCCCGGTAATTACAAAGCTTCCACCACAACTATAGCACTTTAAAAGCCCAGATAAGAGATGTTTTTTTCTAATAACAGGTGAGGAGAAGTTTTTGGCAACAAACGCTCTTCGCTCCTGTGCTGCCTCCCATAATTCATCGGACAATATTCTTAATGAAGGAACTTCCTGAATTACCCATTCTTCCTTTGGATTGGGTTTTGCTTGTCGTTTTCCTGTTTCAGGGTCTTTTACAAAACGCTGGCGGTTATAAACAATACGTCCGATATATAATTCATTATTCAGAATACCGTTTCTCCGTTTAGTATTCCCATTTAATGTACTGGGTCGCCATTGTCCTCCTCTCGGCCCTGGAACACCTTCTTTATTTAGTTGGTAAACTATGGCTCTCGGGCTTTGACCTGAATTGTATTCTTTGAAAATACGGTTAATTATAGCTGCTTGCTCTTCATTGATTACGCGTAAACCTCTTACAGGTTGACCATCTTCTCCAAACTCTCGCACAACATCATAGCCATAGCACTTTCCGCCTGGGATTTTTCCAGCATTAACCTTGCCTTTCTGTCCTCTTCTGACTTGATGCGCCAGTCGTTTAAGATACATGGCATTTTCTGTGCCTTTAAAACCAATCTGCATTTCATTGATTTCACCATCAAAGATGGTGCGCAGTTCAATATCTTGAAACACTAACCTTTTATAAATACCTGCAATATCTTCTTGGTCTCTGGATAACCGAGACAGATCATCAGCCATAACCACATCAAAAGCATGTTCTCTGGCAGCTTTCATTAGCGCTAACAAACCAGGACGAGTGTTCATATGTGACCCTGATATGGCGTAATCTGCAAATACATGATGGTCTGCCAAAGTACCATTCTGTTTTTTTATGTAGGTTTTACATTCATTTACCTGGTCTTCAACTGATTTTTCATTTTGGTTGTCTGATGAGAACCTAGCATAGATCGCGTAACGCCTCATGGCATGTACTCCTGTAGCTATAATCGATTATGTTTATCATGCCTGTAAGTACTAAGAAATTCAAGGGCTGCATTTCGGGCTAATAACCGAATAAAGGCTTTAAACTCTTCCGGCAGCTTGCAACTTTCTTCAATCTTGTCTGCACGTCTTCCTGTAGTGTTATTTAAAATCTGCATAATGATGCCTTATTATTTACGGTTGCATATCATTTAGATACTCCACAGCTCTAGCTGATTGAGCAGAGGCTTGAAAAATAAACTTGTTGTCATTCTTTAATGCCTGCAACCAGCTTTTGATGTATTGGGCATGGTCAGCTCTGGGTTGCTGGCTGATGTTTAGTTGCGCACACAACATGGCTGCACCAAGTTCTGCCACCAGCTCTTCAAAGGCATATTTGAATTTTTCAGTATTGTTCTTGGCTTTATCTCTGTTCAACCGTTTTGGTGCTCCGGACCAATGCACTAACTCATGTAAGATGGTGGCATAATAATTTTGTGTGGCGGTAGCGTCTGCCGTATCGACAAATCGTATGCTTTCAGGAATACAGATATAGTCTTCTATTCTGTGGTAATAGGCACCCTGTCCGTTAACCAAGCGTATATCTGCTTTGGTGTTGTGGCAAAATTCATCAGCTAATGCTATGCGCTCTACCAGATCGGTCTCATTGGGTAGTTGTTGTTCATTGTGTTCATACCCTTCTACCTGAGAGGCATTGAACACAGTGTAGAGTTTCATCATTGGTATCTTATTGGTGACTACTCTACCCTGTTCGGTCTCTTCATCCACCAATAATGTTTTGTAAAAACAGATCGTGCTGCCTTTCTCACCCTTACGAACAGACGCTCCTTTTTCTTTCCATTGTTTAAAGGTGGCCCAATGGTTGGAGTTAAACTCTTTTTCCTGCTGGTAGAACCAAAGTGCAGGGATGTTCACTCCTTGGTATTGTTTTTCGGTGAACGGGTTGATGGGTAGTCCTTGTGCTGCCAGTGAGGCAAAAGGTGGTTGAAAGTCCTCAATATTTACTTCTTCTAACAGGGATATGATCTTGTTGGTGATGTCCTGATAAAAGCTTTCTTTTTTGTCTGGTTTGGGCATGTCTATCTCCTTAAAATATTCTTTGGGTGGTGTCGTAGCTCATGACGCTTTAGCGGCATGGGGTGCGCCATGACCCCTTGCTGACTACTCTTTAAATGGGTGAGCAGCGGTCAACCTAGGGGTATCTCCCGGCTTTTTTCGTACACAGTGATGAGAAAAAAGTTGGGGATACGGTTGACGGGCGTGAGGGCGAAGCCCTTGTCTTCTTAAAAAGATAAGGGCACTCTGGGAGCGCCCTTATCAAAGGTCTTATCATGCAGTAACTATTTTTTCTTAGCTACCAATGGTGCCTGCTCAATGTGGATGGCTTTGACAGAGGTGGCGTATTTGGTGACCTCTCTACCATCTTCCAGCAATACCTTAAATGGTTCATAAACCAGCATACCGGTAACAGCTACACGTGTACCTTTCTTAAGGTCTTTAACGCGAGCCAGCACCTGTGGGCTGAATACTGCAATCTTGTGCCAATTGGTCTCTAATGGCAGGTAATCACCTTCAGTATCTTTATAGTAGTCCTGAGTGGCCAGTGAGAAAAAGGTGAATTGAGCATCATCCTTTTCCAGTACTTCGATCTCATGACCAATATTACCTGTTAGCTTTACGTAGTTGTTTAGATGTTCAAATGTCATTTTAGGCTCCTTTCATGGGTTAAAGTAAATATGACAAATATGATCAGGACGGAGCCTTAGGTGCATGTCATCAGCAGGCATGAAGGATTTGCTGCTCGTCTGAAAATGCCATGCTGACAACCCGCAGGGCTGCGCCCTTGACAGGTGCAAAAGGGTTCGGCCAGAATTTGTCATCGTTTTTTACTTAATTGATGTAAGAGCTGTAGAACGGGTGAGTATCTGAACCGAGGAAGCAGGTTATTTGGGTTCGGTGGAAGTCGTAGGAGATGCGGTCAATGGCTTGATCGATCTGGCAATGATAGTGGCTTCTTTTTTCTTAATGAGCTGTTTGTTTTCCAATTGAGCATCAAAGTCGCGGTAAGACAAGCTGCCTGTCACTTCTACCTTTTGACCTTTAGACAGTTCCTGTGCTTTACCGATAGCGGTGTCATTGAAAGCTAAGATTTGGTGCCAGGCAGAGGGGTAAGCAACCCATTCGTTGCTATCATTATAATATCCATCTTGAGTAGCCATAGAAAAAGCCACAAAAAGTTTATTGTCTTTCTCTATCAATTTTGGGGTTGCTCCTAAGTGACCTTTGAGTATGACGTTGTTATTGGGCATAGTGAAAATTCCTTTCTGTTGTGCAGGCGGAGTCCGCCTGTTATCGGTTAGGAATATAATCTTATAGCTCTGCTCATGTCAAGGAATAATTTCCTCATTGTTGTGATTTGCTGATAATTATGATTCTCTACTGGAATAAAATATCAGTAAACTGGCATAAAAAAACACCGTAGCATTAGCTACGGTGTTAACTAATCGTACCTAATTTCTATTACTTACAAATTAAACGCTAATATCTGCTTGTCTAGTTCAGCCACTTTATTGGTTAGTAGGTCTATCAAATGTTCTCTCAATAAATTGATGAGATTAGAATTACTGGTCTCAAACATTTGTCTGCTACTATCCTCTAAGGTCAGTGTACAACTGTCATCACTATTAAAACTAAAGGCTCTAATATGATGTAAAGTCTCATTAGTCTTCGCTCGCTTCACCGTTAGTGATTTAAGCTCATCAGCTTTGAGGATACGCTCCTCTAGACTGGGTTTAACTACTGTTTCTTTTTTAGCATTGTGCGGAGCCGGCTTAACTGGCTTAGCTTTTACATCAGGCATTTTGTTAGCTGCTGCTGTACCGTTCTTCTGTTCTGTCTTAATTTGTTTCATAATTTTTCTTGAATGTGTCTGATAGTCTTTGATTGTTCTATGACAGACGGATTAAACAATAAATTCATCGGAAGTGAGCTCATTCCTTAGGCAAGGAGAAAGCCGAAAACAGCCATTGCAGCAATGGAGGAACATGAAATGGCAAATCCATTGCAGTTCATTTTACAATGGCTGCAAGGCTACCTTAGCCGTAGGATATGTGCGAAAAGAGACGATGGAGTACTGTAACAAGCGTATTCTTATTGAATCACTATTAGGTTGGAAAATATTCAGAAGAGGAATTATTAAAATGAATTGCAATTCAGGTTTAGTATCTAACTAAATACCTTACATTAAATGATTTTTACAGTCCAGAATATTCCCTCCTCGTTTACACAGTGAAGTTTGTCGATTACCCTATATTTTTTTCAATCGCTTTTCAAATATAATCATGTCGGCTATAATCACACATAGATATGATAATATTTCCGCCACCAACAACATTATCACGCAAACAATTTGACAATGTTTTTTCGGCGTTATTGAAATAATAAAGTGATTCATTAAAGATAACTGTATCAAACCTTTTAGAAATGGACTCTTTTTGAAAACCTAACACTTTAAGTCACCCATAGGGAAGTTTTTTGAGTACCGACAACTCCTCTTTCGGAAAACACATTTTGTAATATCATTCTTAATGCAGGTTTTAGATTCCTATACACACCAAACAGAATAAAACAAGCTATTCCTAAAGAAAGTAAAGAACACTAAAACAGGAGAAAATAATACTTAGAAATGTCTTGTCAATGTATTCGAATCTTCAAATATCTTATTATCCATGAAGTAATTATTGTGTAATAAAAATAATTTGAAAAAGATAAAAAGTCACCTGATTTTTTCATGTTTTTCGAGCAATAGTTTTAATATAGGTATTAATTTTCCGAAGCCTTCTTTAATTAAAATCCAGTTGCTCGTGTATAAATGATGTCATCTTGTATCTGTTTAAAACACATCATAACTATTGTTTTTGTCTATTAATAATTATGGTTCAGAAGTAATATATCTTTATGAAAGTATCTATATAGCCTTCCAGTTGAGTCTTATAACTTCATCCTTTGTATTCTAACCGCATTCAAAATTGCGAGTAAGGCTACACCAACATCTGCAATTACTGCCTCCCAGAGAGTAGCTATACCACCTGCCCCTAATATTAAAACTGTGACCTTTACTACCATAGCCAAAATGATATTTTGCCAAACAACTCTCTTTGTTAATTTCCCGATTTTTATCGCTGCTGGTATCTTTGACGGCTTGTCATTTTGAATAACAATGTCAGCCGTTTCTATTGCGGCATCACTGCCTAACCCTCCCATCGCAATACCTGCATCAGCTAATGCGATTACAGGCGCATCATTGATACCATCTCCTGCAAATGCAATTCTTAATCCCTTGTTTTTGTATTCCTGTACCTTTTCTACTTTATCTTCCGGTAGTAGAGCACCGAAAGCTTCATCTATTTGCAGCTTTTCTGCGACTTGGTTAACTACCGTCTGTTTGTCACCAGATAGCATCACAGTCCTGATGTTCATTTGATGAAGTAAGTCTATAGATTGTTTTGCATCCTCTTTTATCTCATCTGCAACTAATATATATCCTGCATATTCATTATCTATAGATACAACAACAATTGTATCCGTTATTTCGTTTAAAGATTCAGGATAATCAACTTCATACTTCATTAACAGCTTGGTATTTCCAGCCAAAACCTCTTTGCTATCAACTATACCTGCCAAGCCATGACCGTGAATTTCCTTGACACCCGATACTTGAAGACGATTATGACTTCCATCCGAATACTCTATTACGGCCTGTGCTATCGGGTGGGTAGAGTGTTCTTCCAGTGCAGCAGTAATCATGACAAGTTCACTCTCATCAATATTATTGGCTTCAACGTTTTGCACTTTAAACACCCCTTTTGTTAAAGTGCCTGTTTTATCCATTACAATGGTATTGACCTGTGTCATTACATCCAGAAAGTTCCCACCCTTGAAAAGTATCCCACTTCTTGATGCAAGGCCTATTCCACCAAAATAGCCAAGAGGGATAGATACCACTAAGGCACACGGACAGCTAATCACAAGAAACACCAATGCCCTGTAAAACCATGTCTGAAAAACGTACTCGTCTACTATGAAATACGGTACAAGACAAACTGCTAAAGCTAAGAAGAACACTATTGGAGTATATACTTTGGCAAATCTTGAGATAAACAACTGTGTTTTAGACTTTCTTGCTGTAGCATCCTGAACCATTTCAAGGATACGGCTCAATTTACTGTCTTTGAATAAAGTAGTGACTTCAATCTCTATGCTACTGTTTAAGCTAATCATACCTGCAAAAACTTTATCCCCTGTCTGCTTTGTTTCCGGTACACTTTCACCTGTTAATGCAGAAGTGTTAAATGTTGCAGTGTTCGACAATAGCTTACCATCGAGTGCTACTTTTTCTCCTGGTTTAATCCTTAAGACCTGTCCTACTATTACTTCAGATGGTGCAACTTTCGTGTCTTTGCCATCTTTAATGACGGTTACTTCGTCGGGGCGAATATCTAAAAGTGCTTTGATGCTGCGTTTTGCATTATTTACAGCGGAGTCTTGGAACCACTCTCCAATTTGATAAAAAACCATTACTGCTACACCTTCTTCATACTCACCGATTATAAAGGCTCCTATTGTAGCTATGCTCATTAAGACAAACTCATTGAAGAAATCCCCTCTAAGAGATTTACGAATAGCGAGTCTTAAGACATTGTGGCCTGCAATCAAATATGCCATCAAATTAATAGGCAGTAATACATATACTGGAATTTCTATTTGAAACCCATATTCCCAAATAAGCAGTACAAGCAGTATGACCAAAGATAGAAGCAGATCAATATGCTCTTTCCAACTATTGCTTTTTATTATTCCTCTTTTCATGTTATCTCTTGATGTAATAATTAATGACTATGTTCAGCTTCTCCTTTTTTCATTTCTGCCATCAGGTAATAGGCACTACCAAAGGCTGCCTTTGTTGTTTTCGTTATAGAGTTTAACGGCTTTATTTCAACCCAACCATTATCTCTACTCCCTGTAGCGACTTCTAGCGGGTAAAATATCCATGAAGTATCATCATCATGAAGTTCAACATCTGCAATGAATATATAATAGCTGTTGTTCTCCTTGACTACTGCGTCTTCGGGTAAAGCATAGCCATAATTGTCATCTGTAATAATTCGGCCTCTGACATACATGCCCGGTATCAACAATCCTGATTTTTCTTCAATATCAGCATGAATATGGACTGCCTTGGGGTCATCTTCGAAAGCCTTACCTACGGCGTAAATATTTGCCTGTAAAATTTGATTATTAAGGCTTTCTATAAATAGGTTTACGTTCTGTCCAACTTTCACTTTATGCATATCTTTTTCAAAAACCATCAGGTCAGCGTGAATATGGTCGTTATTTACAATTTCGAACATTTCACTTTGCGGTGATACATACTGGCCTGTTTTTACCTCCACTAATCGTACATAGCCATCAATAGGACTGTGAACAGGAACTTGTTCGTAAAGGTTGTTGTTTCTGATGCGTGTCAGGTTCAAACCAAATTGCTTTAGTTGAGCTTCAAGTCCCTTTACGATACCTTTCAAAGACAAATAATCTGCTTTAGTTTTTTGAAATTGTTTACCTGAAGCAACTTTTTCTTCATACAATTTTTGCTGTCTTTGATGCTCCTGTTCCAGATACTGTAATTGATTATATTCATTTATATAATCTGACTGCATTTTAATAAGGTCAGGGTGGCTTAGGTAAGCTAATGGTTCTCCCTTTCTTACCTTATCTCCTTCAATAACGTTAATAGAAACAACATTTGCTCCAATAATAGCAGTGACTGTCGCTTCATTTTGTGGAGGCACTTCCAGCCTTCCGTTTGCCTCGACATACGAGGCAGTGTTGCGCATTGGAATCGTGTCCACACGCATTGAAAGAGCTCTAAATTGAGCTCTGGAAAGGTGAACAGATTCCTGTTCGTCTCTATGCTCCATTTCATCATGATTTGATGCATTATCATCGCTCCCATTGCCATTGCATGATAATAAAACAACGCATGATGCAAAAAACATGATATATATATTAAATCGATTTCTCATTGTTTAGTTTTTTATTTACCGAAAAAATATTCCAATTCGATGATGGATTGATTGTAAGTATTTAATGTTTTTAAGTAACCAGACTTAATGTCTATTGCCTGGTTGAGATTCCTGAAGTATTCGATATATCCAATAGCGCCGTTTTCAAAACTTTTTTGTGCATACTCGATCAATAGGTCTGCCTGTTTAAGTGCTTTATCGTTATAATAATCCAGGCTTGTTTCTTGTTTATATACTTCTTGTAATTGTTGTTTAATTGAACTAAATAATCTAACCTCAAAGTAATCTGCCCTTGTTTGTGCCATTTGCTCGGTGAGTTTAGCTTCTTTTATTTGGGCAGTATACGAACCAAAAAATAAAGGTATGGTCACGCCTGCCTGAACTCCCGTGAAGCGATTATTAATAGTCGCAATATCACCACTTGATGTTGGGCTACCTATAAGCGATTGGTTGAAATAACCTATAGAAAATCCTGGCAGCATTTCAGAAGTTTTAAGCTTTTTTTCTGTTTCTGCAATTTCTATTTGTTGTTTTATATATTTGTTCGTTAGATTATCCACAGGCAGTGAATTCCTATCAACAGTTAATAAAACTCTTTTCTTCAAGCTTTTTGTATTAAAGGTTATATCGGCTGTCGTATTCAATAAAGCCTTCAGCTTTTGCTCTTCTATAAAAATTTCAGAACGATTTATTTTAATCTGATTTTCTATCTCCATAACTTCTGTCTCCACAGATGACTTTTCAAGGAAAGTACTTTCTTCTGTTTCATACCGGATAGTTGCTGCGTAAAGAAAACGCTTGTATAAGGTGTCTTGGTACAATAATAGTTTTTGTTGTTCCCGCAGATAGGCAAGTGTATACCAAGTCTTGCGTATTACTTTCTTCAACTCACTTTTTTCAATATCCAGCGCTATATTGCTTTTTTCAATTCGTTTTTTAGCTAATGCATGTTGATTGATATAGACGGAGGGAAAATCAAAATTTTGTACTACGTTGAATGAAAGGTCATTCTCAAAACTATTATATTGACCGTACTGAAAGCCTAATTGGGTTTTTGTTACATCGAATGCAGCTTTCTTCTTTTGCTCCTGAATTTGTATATCTGTTTCCGCAGCTTTAATGTTCCCGTTGTTTTTTATTGCGACCTCAATTGCTTCTTCCACTGATGTGATTTCATAGGTCTCATCTTCTTGTGCTGACGCACTGAATGGAATACTTGTTGATAGAATACAGGCAATTATTACAATTGCAGGCAGACTATTTTTATGTTTATTATTCTTACGGTTTTCAAGCCAGTTGTATAAAACAGGCATAACAAAGAGTGTTAGAAGTGTTGCAGAAATCATACCCCCAATTACAACTGTAGCCAACGGTTGCTGGACTTCTGCACCAGCAGACGTAGATATAGCCATCGGTAAAAAACCTAATACATCTGTAAGTGCCGTGAGCATAATAGGGCGGATTCTTCTTTTAGCACCCAGGATAAGCCGCTCATAAATATCTGTCTTACCTTCACCTTTCAATTCATTCCAGCCATTTATCAATACAAGTCCGTTCAGTACAGCAACGCCAAACAAAACGATAAAACCAACTCCTGCAGATATACTGAACGGCATCTCTCGCAACCATAAAGAGAATATCCCACCAATAGCTGCAAGTGGTATAGCCATATATATCATCACTGTTTGTGAAATTGATTTGAGTGCAAAAAATACCAGTATAAAAATCAATACTAATGCTATGGGTACGACTACTTGTAAACGTTTGCTGGCACGTTCAAGGTTTTCAAATGCGCCACCATATCTTATATAATATCCCGGTGGTAGTTGAAGTTCATTATCCAGTTTGTTTCTAATGTCCTCTACAAGTGATTTGACATCACGGTTCCTTACATTGATGCCTACATATATTCTTCTGTTGGTATTGTCCCTGCTGATTTGCATTGGGCCTGGGATGTAGCTTATATCTGCTACTTCTTTAAGTGGAATCTGATTGTTGTTCGGAGTCGGTATAAAGAGTGTTTTAACATCATCAATATCTTTTCTTCCTTGTTCCTGAAGCCTTACGACAAGGTCAAATCTTTTTTCACCTTCAAATATGACACCTGCCTTACCTCCGGAAAATGCTGACATGATTATCTTATTCAGTTCATTTATTTTTAGACCATATTGTGCGAGTTTAACCCTGTCATACCTGACCGTCATTTGAGGCAGCCCACTGGTAGCTTCTACTTTCATATCTCCGACCCCAGGTACGGTGCTGATAATCCTCCCCATTTCTTCGGCCTTATCCGCAAGAATGTCCAAATCTTCTCCAAACAGTTTTACTGCAACATCCTCACGAACGCCTGACAGCAATTCGTTAAAACGCATTTCTATGGGTTGTGTAAATTCATAGTTTATTCCAGGTATAACACTCACTGTTTGTTTGATTTTATGAATAAGTTCTTCCTTGCTATCCGTTGTCACCCATTCATCTTTTGGCTTAAGGATAACAAAGCAATCACCTATATCCATCGGCATTGGGTCTGTAGGTACATCAGCTACGCCAAATCTTGTCATGGCATGTTCTACTTCGGGAAATTTCTCCAACAATAATTTTTCAATCTTAGTTGAGCTTTCAATAGCTTCCGAAAGCGAACTACCTGGCTTAAGGATAACATGAAACGCAATATCACCTTCATCCAGTTGTGGAATGAACTCCCCACCAAGCTTGGAGAATGCAAACCCGGCAGCCCCTAAGAGACATACTGACAGGATAATCACCAATTTTGATTTTTTTAGCGTTTTTCTTAACAGCGACTCATAGACGCGTTCAATCTTAGCAACAATTTTATCTCCCCAGAATTTTTTATCAGTATTATTGACGCGCAGGAAAAGCGCAGACATCATAGGGATGTATGTCAGACACAGGATCATTACCCCTATCATAGCAAACATAAATGTTAAGGCCATAGGCTGAAACATTTTGCCTTCTACACCTTCTAAAGCAAGTATAGGGATAAACACTATTAAGATTATCAACTGTCCGAAAAACGCTGAATTCATCATCTTACTAGACGCATCATAGGCTAATTCATCACGTAATTGCTGGTTGATAATTTTTTTCTTTAAGATTTTCTCGTGCAACAAGTAAACGGTACTTTCAACAATAATAACTGCACCGTCTACTATGATTCCAAAATCTATAGCTCCCAAACTCATAAGGTTGGCCCATACACCGAAAATATTCATGAGGATAAACGCAAACAGTAACGAAAGAGGTATTGCAGAAGCAACTATTAAGCCACCTCTCCAATTCCCGAGCAGTAGTACCAATACAAATATTACAATCAACGCACCTTCCAGTAAATTCTTACTGACTGTACTGGTGGTCTCTTTAATTAAAGTATTTCTGTCAAGAAAGGATTCGATATGTATTCCTGGCGGTAATGATTTCTGTATTTGCGTTATGCGTTCTTTCACCCGCACAATAACATCGTTGGAATTTGCACCCTTTAACATGAGAATCATACCGCCAACAGCTTCGCCTTGCCCGTCTTTGGTAAAAGCGCCATATCGCACTGCTTCTCCAAACCTTACATTGGCAATGTCGCCAATAGTAATGGGTAGTCCATTCTTATTAACCACCACAATTTTTCGTATATCATCTAAACTACGGGCTAGTCCTTCTCCCCTTATAAAATTTGCATAGTGGTCTTTCTCAATGTAAGCACCTCCAGTATTCTGATTATTTTGTTCAAGTGCGTTAAATATATCTGTAATGGTCAGGCCGATTGCATTCAACTCATCAGCCGCAACAGCGACTTCATATTGTTTTATCTTGCCACCAAAGGCATTGACCTCAACCACGCCAGGCACCATAGCCATTTGCCTGCGAATAATCCAATCCTGGATAGTCCTTAGTTCGGTAATCGAGTATTCATCTTTATAAGTTGAGTCAATTTCAAGGGTATATTGAAATATCTCACCAAGTCCAGTGGAGATAGGGCCCATTTCCGGTTTCCCAAAACCCTCGGGAATGCTGTTGCTAATGTCATTGAGCTTTTCAGAGACCAATTGCCTTGGCAAATATGTACCCATATCCTCTTCAAAGACGATGGTCACAACAGATAGACCGAACCTGGAAACAGAACGGATTTCCGATACACCTGGTAGGTTAGCCATAGCCACTTCTATGGGATATGTAACAAATTGCTCAATATCCTCTGTACTAAGATTTGGAGACTGCGTAATTACCTGTACCTGGTTATTTGTTATATCGGGAACTGCATCAACTGGCACTTCTTTTAAGCTCCATATCCCGCCTATGATTAATGCAATTGTAAACAACCCGATAATCAGCTTATTCTTTACAGAATAGCGAATTATACTATTAAGCATGTAAATATTTTTGAAACAAACAATAGATTTAACCTGACCCACTTCAAAAGCAGGTACTGAAGATTATTAACCTATTTTAGGCGGCTGCCATATGCTAGTAAATACATCAGGAGGAAGTGAGAAAATATACATCCCGTTCTTGATGGCTGAAATCTGCATCAATTGATATGTAGATGCATCATTCCCTGATGAAAAAATCTTAAGAATTGTGAAAAAGCAATCTCCTGAACAACTATGTTGATGGATAGGTGTGTGATTGTTGTCCTGCTGTGAATTGTCTGGACATTTTTCAGGTGTAGTGAAGTGTTGTATTAAATAATCAACCACTCCTATTTTATGATGTAATTCATTATGATGGGCATAGTGTTTGACTATCAAAGGTATTTCAAATACCTCAACAAGGTAATCCTTGGGTACTATCATTGTCAATGATATCGATAAGACTACTATGTATTTTAAAATATTCAATTACTGAAACATTTAGGGTAAAAATACAAATACTTTTTCATGAAAAAATAATCTTTAACTTTATTTCTTACATAAAAGACATGTAACGAGATGAGAGTTGTGTCTTTGCATGTTATTGCGGTGGCATTTATAGCTATAAGCAGCTGTCGCAAAAAAGTAGCACTCTACAAGAACGGACAATATGGACAATGTAAAAGGCATTTATACTACCAAAACAGATATTTTCTCGAATATTCTTTACATAAAAAACTAATTTATTATATATCTTATACAGCATTTGGTTACTAAATCTTCTATTAATAAGATAAAATACGTACAATAAATGACTAGATACATAATAAAAATATCGATGCTTTTTGTGGCATTCGCATCTCTTATCAGCTGTGAAAGAAAAGATTCCAATGTAGCTAACCCAGATACTGCTGGTAAAGGTGGGGCTGCAATACTTAAAATTACGCCTCAACACCATGGGAAGAATATTGATAGCGCAACTATTTACATTAAATACAATACTCAGAACCTTCCGGCAAGTTACGATGATTCAGTTAAGTGTGTGATGGAAAATGGCAAACCGGTTGCAACTTTTACTCAACTAAAAAAAGGAAAATATTATATATATGGCAGAGGTTGGGAGCCTGCTATTTCAGCTTACGCAAATGGTGGTATACCCTATACTATAACCGAAGAAAAAACGCATGAAATAACAGTTCCTATAACCGAGGGTGATTGATGCCTCCTTTGGACAAAACCCAGCCGTGAATGTGTTGAATAAACCACCATTAACTATCATTTTGACAGAAACGGGTTAATGTATTAAAGAGTTGTTCCTTACCATCACCTGCATGACAACTTCCACATGTCATTGATACAAACAAAGGCCCTAAGCTGTGTCTACTGCGAAAATCTGATCATTAAAAGCAATGTCACTTTTCAAAATTTATAATTGCTCTTCATAACTTAATCCTTCAATTGGCCCGCCTAATATTTCTTCATCCTGTTGTGCTTTAGGTTCCAACTTGGCACATGATTAGATACAAAAAACCAGAAGAATACTACTATACAAAAGTTAACGCTGATAAATCAAAAATAACTTGAAAATCCTGCTTGAAAACCAGCCGTTTTTGAATAAGGGTTGCCAAGTAGATCAGCCTGCCACTGATACCTATAATTAAGCCTTAACACCGTTTCCGATGATATACGCCAACTAAGAGATGGAACAACTGCAAAAACATGATCTGCTATATTAGTGTTTGTCTCCTTGAATCTAGCCACATTCCAGTCAACATATTCCAGTCGGCATGAGATATTAAGTATAGATTCATTAAAGCCCCAAATAGGCTTTTTATAAAATGGCTGTACTATATCTAAAAAGCCTCCATGCTGTCTATTACCGTATTGTTGGGAATACGTTGAAGGCGTTTCTACATGAATAAGGGCAAACTCTGTATTTATGTATGTTCCGGTTACCTTAATAATAGTATTCATATCAACAGCAAATACATCCACTCGGTATTTCTCGTTTAACAACAAGCCATCGTCCTCAAATTTGTTGTAAACTCCTCCCATATAAGAAAGTCCTATTTCAGCTATCTTGTTGTGACTAACAGCGGCCTTAAGGGTTACTAATGGCAACCCGTTAAAGCTTTCTTCAAAACGCTCTTCATTTTCTTTTGCTGCTGACAAAGAGGTTCTTCCATCACTATTATTAATAATTTTATCATTAAAACCGTTGGTCAGGTAAGCCTCATACGCAAAAACAAAATCTTGCTTCGACTGTTTGCCGTATATGCCGAAACCTACGTTACTCCAAGTAGCGGGCAACATTTCTGTAGATGACATTGGCCTATCAATAAACTCCCATTTAGGGCCGTCATGATTTTGATTAAAAGCCCCTATTGGATTTAAGATTATACCTCCGCGCATATTCAATAGTGGATGAAACTCAATATCCAAAGCAGCAAACTCTATATTAATTTCCTTGGTTCCGTCTTCAAATTCTATTTCTGAAAGGAATTTTAGTCGGTCATATATGGTTGAAGCTACAAACAGCGTAAACCTGCGCATTTGAAATTGATGTCCATCTGAAACACCATCTGTACCTAAATGTTGCCAATTGGCTTCCACATAACCACCCAATGATACGGGTAGCCTCCCAATAGACAAAAAAGGCCTATTATAGACTGCATCCATATTTAACAAAGTGTCAGAACTGTTTGCAGGAGCCTGTCGTAAAAGTGTACTATCTATCTGCGAAAAACATGGGTACGATAGCAATACGATGAAAGATGTCAGGAGTACTAATTTCATTATCCTTTCTTTTTCAGGTCAATAAAAAGTTGTTCATTTTCGATTTGTACAGGGAATTCACGTAGATTTTGAGCTGCAGGACCTTTTGTAACATGACCGAGTTTATCAAATTCACTACCATGTGCCGGACAGGTTAGTTGGTTATCTGATACCTGTAATTCTGCACCTTGATGTGAACATTTAAGATATAAGGCATTATAAGTGTTGTTATCGGTGCGATAAACACATATCGGGTATTGTAAAATCTTGTTTCTGACAATTACATACGAACGGTATGAATTTTCTTTTGTCAAAAAGTCCTTTATATCAATAAATATTCCATCGCGTTTAATCTCTCCGGCAACATACTTTACAGGCGTACAACTTTCGAGCAACATGCTCAGGAAGCTAAGGCTGGCGCAAGAAATACAACTTGCTTTAACAAAAGTTCTCCTTTTCATGAGTTATAAACTTTCAAGAAATTTTTCGATTTGATTCCTCTGCTCTACAGATAATGAATTATACTTATTGCGGCTGTTTGTTGCTTCTCCACCGTGTAACATAATAGCCTGATGAATAGAAGTCGCTCTGCCATCATGCAATAAAAAGTATGAGCCACCTTGTGAATTTTTGGATAATCCCATGCCCCATAATGCAGGTGTTCTCCATTCACTACTAAGTGCACTCCCTTCTGAATATCCATCGTCAAGCCCTTCACCCATGTCATGCAAAAGCATATCCGTATAGGGATGGAATGTTTTAAATGACAGCGCCTCAATTTTTGAATACCCTGTTTTTAGTTCGGGTATATGACATTTTGCACAGTCTGATTGTATAAATAATCTCTTGCCCTCTTTTACATTTTCGTTATCAGTATTTCTTTGCCGGGGTGTTTTTAGGGTTTGGAGATAGAATACTACATCATGGATGGTTTGGTTGCTGACCTCAGGGTCTTTTTCCAGTTGGTCATAAGTGTCATAAGGCTCATAAATAGATGTGATGCCCATATCCTGATTATATGCCAATACGGTCTGGTGCAATAAATTGAATGCGGCTGCTTTTTTCCCAAATCGTCCAATGTACTTACCATTATTACTGATGCTATTTACAGGTATATCAAGATATGTAGCTGGAATTGTCCAATTAGGTCTTCCACTGATACCGTCACCATCCACATCATTGGGATCAGCCAAAGCAAGAATATCGGCATCTGTTACCGCTTCTAAATAGCCTAATCCTGTATTAGCAGGTGGGATGATCTTTGAAAATGTTGCACCAGAAGGTACCTGTTCAGGTATGTATCCAGGGATAGCTCTATTTTGTAATTGTGGGCCGCCTAAATGTAAAAACTTGTTACCTGTACTATCATATTGTCCGAAGCGGGTTAAAGTAGTAAATGGGTGGCCTTTACCATCTCCTGCATGGCAGCTTCCGCATGACGTTGATACAAATAAAGGGCCTAATCCTGTCTCTACTGTAAATACGTCATCATTAAAAGCAATATCTCCTTTCAAAAATTGCAATTGCTCTTCATAGCTCAAACCTTCTACTGGGCCGTCTAATATTTCTTCGTCCTCTGGCGGCTTGGGTTGTAACTTGGTACATGAATAAATAGACAAAGAGAGCAGAAGACTAAAGGCTATTATTTTTTTCATTTTAGTATAACCAAATTTTTAATTTAGGTAAATCTAAAAATAATATTTCACATAGCAAAGCATCATAATGGTCATTAACCATTATATTGTAATAAATACAGATATATTATAAAGATTAATTAATTACAGGAATTTCCTCTGCTTGTAACACTTCCTTATTTCCACCATCACTATAATGTAGAAAAACAACAAACGAACTATGTGAGGCTTTCCATGAAGAGTCTAATATATACCTAATTGAATGTTCATAGACTTTACCAGGAATAAAAGGTTTTACTTTTTCTGGTACAGGAGTACCATATATAGGTGTAATAATATCCCTTAATACATGTTTATGCACATATTCTTTTATTATTTCCAAACCATCTTTCTGAGCATCTATAATGCTGTCCTCAATGATGCCTATAGTATAGTAATGATCGATTAAAACTTCAGAAGTGTATGCAAATTTTAATTTCAGGATAGCTTCTCTTGTAGAATCAGAATATGAAGATGCTAAATGGATATTAATTGGAGATTTTTCAGATGCTCTGGCTTTGGCTACGTTAGCCCACTTTGGTGTGCTAAGTAGCTGTTCATTTGATACTGTTGTTCTATCAAAACTAGCAGCTGGGAGTGTACTGATTCCGTTGAATAATGTCTTACCTATATCGGTTGCATCATCTGTACGAAAATCATATTTAGATAACAATTGTCCATCTTTTTCTACAGGTGCAGCTTGAGGAAAATTCTTTATATGATAAGAAATAACTACGAGATTCTCATTAAGTTGGTCATAGAGGCTCGCCATCAATTTATGACCGTTAGGGCAAGGAGGGCAAGAAACACCGGTAAACTCCTCTGCAAGTACTTTTTTTGTTGCAGAGTTTTCTACCGTGGTACTGTACGCTGTGTCGTTACCAACTCCTAAAGTAGAAGGAATTAGTTCTATACCAGGTCCTACTTCTGCACAGGAGTTAATTAGCAAAATACCTAAGAATATAAATATGCTAATGAAGGCGAATTTATTATTCAACATAAAGATTATTTAATATAAGCTAAATTACTTAAATCAGATAATATTACTCAACCTACACTATACTTAAATAATCTATTTAGCATAGCAAGATGCGCAGGTTTAATTGCTATTAATCGTGAATTTCCTTCGAAGTACCTACAACTACAACGCCCTGTATCATTACACAAGGCGTTATAGAATAGTTAATATCCTATATCTATTATTGAATGATAACTTTCCTTAATTCTCTGGTTTTACTGTTAACAACCTCTACAGTGTACACACCGGGAGCGAAGCTGGAAGTATTGAGACTTATGGTATTATCACTAGAAATTTTACTACCGACAATTTTTCCATTTATGTCGTATAGTTTTATGCTTGTCTCGGAAGCATTAAGTTTATTGCCAAAGTGGACATACAAAACATCATTTGCAGGATTAGGGTATATTTTAAAGTCTTGTGAAACAACATTGTTGTTAATAGATGTAGGAACATTAGGGTTGTCTATCCGTACAACTTTTCTTTGGTTCCTATTTACATACCATATCTTATTATCCCAATCTATTCGTACTCCCATAATACCAACCGCACCAGTATTAATCTTACCTACTAAAGTTGCGGGTGCTGATGAAATATTGTATATCAAAATGTCGCCAGTAGCGTTGTCACTCACTATCATTCTATCTCCCTTTATGTCTATACCACAAGGAGATGTAAGTCCTGTAGTTACCAGTACCTCTACCGTTGCACCAGTCATGTCCCTATATTTTGCCAACGGTTCACTTGAGGTTGAAGGAACGGTTAATGCGCCTGCATCAGTCGCACTATTTGTCTTCATTCTGATGACGCGATTATTGCCACCATCTACTATATATAACCAACTATTTGCCTTATCAAAAGCCATATGACTTGGCATTCCGTTCTTCCTTTTTACTGTAACATCTGAATACCTTAATATTTCACCATCTGCATGATCATCACCACCAACAATATGAGGTGCCTTAAAATCATAATGGCAAATATTTCCATTGTAACCGTCAAAAACCCAATATGCATTTCCGGCATCATGAGCTATCCCCATCGCAAAAGGACTCTGGTGTAACATGTCTAAGTGACTGCCCAATAATGTTGTTGGTTCCCAATTACTTTGTTCTAACCGAGCAAAAATAGTAGTGTCTGTAGACCATAAAGCAGGTCCCATAAAAGTAGAGGTAGGGCTTGCTGTATTTTGGATTTCATGCACTGTGGCAAAATTTCCATTATCTCCTATGGCAATTGCAGAAGAGCGTGGCATAAAGTGACCAGCATGAGAATCTCTTCTAAATTCAGTGTATTGAGTTGTTTTGCCAGCATCGAAAATGATATTAACACTACCTGTATTTCCTTCATAGTTCAGTATCCACCAAGTGTCAGTCCCTGGAATAAAATCTAAATCTTGAGGGTTGAGAACTCCATTAGACGCATCAGCAATTACTGTAAAACTGTTTGTGCCAGTAAGATATTTGTCTATTATTTGACCATTTGTAATGATGGTACAACATAATGTGATAGTAAAGATTGATAGTACCTTTTTAATCATATCTATTGTTTTAATGTATATAAAAAGTAGCTGATGACTATAAAAAAATTACCTCGTATCAGACAACTATGACCCATACAATAATAAGGATTTTTTTGTAATATAGTTAAAACATAATAATTTAGAAAAACTCGGAATAACTTGTTGAGTAATACTATTTTATAATTACTCATAAGAATCTAAACAGATTATATGCGCATATTTGGGGTTATAGTGGCGGCACTTGTATTATTTATAGCTTGTAAGCATGAAGCCAATAACTTGAGTTTAGCTAAGCCTAATAGCAACTTTCCAACGGAAGTAGGTCAAATTATCGAAACAAAATGTGCTGTTTCAGGATGTCATAATGCTAAAAGCTATAAAGGTGCGGGGAGTTTATTATTAGATTCATGGGAGCATTTATTTGATGGAGGGAGCAGCGGTGCTGTTGTCGTTCCCTACAGTCCAATTTTTAGCTCATTGCTATATTTTATAAACACCAACGAAGATTCTGGTTTGGTACAAGAACCACGAATGCCTGTAAACAGTGAACCTCTATCATCTGATGAGTACAAAATAATTAAAGACTGGATAGCAGCAGGGGCACCAGATGCGAATGGGAATATCCCCTTTGCTAGTAACCCTGGTACAAGGCAGAAGATTTATGCAATACAACAAGATTGTGATGTTTTAACTGTTATTGATGCAGAGAAAAATGTTGTTATGAGATATGCATCTATGGGAAAGTTAGCATCACAAGAGAGCATGAGCGATTTGCAAGTTTCCCCTGATGGTAATTACCTCTATGTGTGTTACTGGTTCAGCAGTGTGCTACAAAAGGTAGATACGAGAACTGACAAGGTTGTAACAGAAATTGATTTGGGTGATGTTTTCTGGGGAGCACTGTACTTATCCGATGATGGAAGCCGGCTTGTAGTAAGCAATGATGATGCTAATACAATTACCATCATAGATGCACAGACTTTGCAGAAAATAAAGTCATATAAATTTGATATGGTTCGCCCGCGAAACATCATAGCTAACAAGAGCTTTGATACATTGTATGCTACTTCCAGAACAGGAAATGTTGTGTATAAAATTTATGATGACACAATGCACAAGATAAGCATTGATGGTAAACCGATTAATACTGATATTTCTGCCACTACACCTAACCCGTGGGACTTAAAAATGAGTCCTGACTTCGCAAAATACTTCATTGCTTGTTCTCAATCTAATGAAGTGCGAGTATTAAATACAACCACAGATGAAGTGCTAAAAGTAATCCCTGTGGGTACTACACCTCAACAAATGGCCTTATCAAAAATTAAGCCTTATTTATTTATTACTTGTCATGACGACCCCGCCTCAGGTTTAAAAGCAAAAGGGTCAGTATATGTTATCAATTATGAGACGTTTGAGGTTGTAAAAAGAATCGAGGCTGGGTTTTATGAGCCTTACGGTGTAGCCGTAGATGACAAAACTGGTTCAGTATATGTCATCAGTAAAAACCTAACATCAGATGGACCTGCTCCGCATCACGGTTCTCCTTGTGGTGGTCGAAATGGTTATTACCAGGTGATTGACATCAATACGCTCGAACCCATAAGCGGTAAGCGCTATGAAATACTTACCAACCCAACTGCAATGCAGATACGGTTTAATTAGCTACATTAATATCAATCTGATACTCAAATGAAGGCACTTTGTTAACACTTAATGCCGTTCATTTTTTTTCAGGAAATCACTAAGTGCATTCACTTTGTCTACCTAACTAATACATGTAAGTTATAACCAATAGGGAAGATATTGAAATAGTTACCCATAATACAATCCCTTGAATCAGGGGGCGCAACCCAACAATTTTAAGCTCTTTATATGAAAGTCCTGTACCGATCAGAAATATTGTTAACGTTAACCCTGCCTTAGCCATTAGCACAATGTATTTAGAAATGGGCTGAAGCACTTCAATATAATTATTAGTCATCATTGCTAAAAAAAACAAAGCAATAAACCAAGGGAATTTTATTCTTTTAGAACGTCTTTTATATATTATTGCAGTTATTATAGACATTGGAATAATCCATAATGCACGCGTTAGCTTTACGGTAGTAGCAACTTCTAATGCTTCCGAGCCATATTTACTGGCCGCACCAACGACAGAACTAGTATCGTGGATAGCTATAGCAGACCAATAGCCAAATTGTATTTCTGTAAGCTGTAAATAATGTCCAACCGCAGGAAATATTAATAATGCAATTGAATTAAGAATAAATACTATACCCAGTGAAACCGAAATTTGATTTTCGTTTGCATTTAAAATTGGAACAGCAGCTGCTATTGCGCTACCACCACAAATAGCTGTACCTGTTGAAATAAGATATGAAGTCTTATTATCTGTTCTTAGAACTCTACCTAAGATATAACCAAAAAAAAGCGTGCCAAAAATGGATATGATTATAAACAACAAACCATCTACGCTTGATTTTAATGCGCTTTCTACATTCATTCCAAAACCTAATCCCACAACTGAAAATTGCAGTAATTTTTTTGTCGCCTTATTATTCAGATTCTGAAACGGATGCCCAATTGTATTAGAAAATAATATCCCCAATAGTAGGGCAATTGGTGCTGATATAAATGGGAATAAGCATACTATTGCAATAACAACAAATAATATCTTCTTTATAAGAAAAAAAATATTTTTTGTGGCTCTCGCACCGCTTCTTGCCTTTTCATCAACTGACATAATAGATATTAGAGAACGATTATAGTACTATTTTATTAGGACTAGATACACATTTTGGTCCTTTAAATTACCATTTCAGCAATCTTAATTATAACTTATCAGCGAAGGAGTTTATAACATATTTTGCTAATAATGGTTTCAATGTGCTTCATACCGAATTAGTTCAGTCTCCTCATTTGTATTCTGAGAAAAACATTTACTATAAAAACTTGCTGTTAGTTACTAAACTATCATAAATACATCTGAAACCAGTTTATTACCGTATTATTTAAATCTTCTCTAGCTTTTAAAATATTATGACCCTCATCAGGATAAATTTTAAGCATAGCTTGATTGTTCTTAATTCTTAATTTATCAAACATATCTTGAGCATGCTTGTACGGCACCCTATCATCTTCTTTTCCATGAATAATTAAAATAGGTATCTGGGGAATCTTATCATACCACAATATCGGCGAACGTATATATAACTCTCTGTTTTTTTGAGCATAGTAATCAGGTATTAGTGTTGCAAGAGTCTGCTTTTCGAATTCTGGTCTATCATTTACTAACATAAAAAAATCTGTAGGACAGCCCCCTATAACTACAGTTTTAATGTTGCTTAATTGAGGTATTGCAATATAGCTCATTAGCCCTCCTCTACTCCACCCGTACATTCCAACTCTGCTAGTGTCAATATATTTAAGCTCTGTTATCACTTTCATAAGATTTAAAACATCATTCACGTCGTCCCCACAGTATTCGTCTTTACCTTCACTAAAATTATTGCCTCTATACGTACTAGCCACAACACAGAAACCACTTGAAGCAATAACAGATAAATATTTCAATATGTAACGACTATTAATCAGTGATAAATTTCTATTCCCGCCACGATTAAATATGATGCAAGGCAACCTCTCCGCTTCCTTTGGGTATATAGCATAAGCAAAAATATTATACCCATCACTTTCATAATGAAAAGTATCTAATTGCAATCCTTCCAAGTACTTGTATTCTTCTTTAAACACTATGCGTCCTTTTTCAAAAGTAGTGAAATCCTCGTAGGATAGTTTTTTGAATTCTATATTATCATAATCAAATATTTTATGTAGTTTAATGCTAGTTTGACTATATGAATTTGAATGCGCCATTATTAAACACATCAATAAAACTAGTACTCGCATGAAAACTTTTTTATTGCCTTGCTAATATGCTTGTTGCCTATAGTTTCTATATGCAAGGATAATCCTCAATTCTTAGCATTAACTAATGTAAACATCGTCAATCTAACTGAAGATTCAGTTATTATACAAGCAAAAGTTACTATCTTAATTCAAGACAGTTTATAAAAAAACGGCTCATCTCTAAAAAATCCCTAAAGGAGTAAAAGTAACGAATTGTAAGGGCAAGTTTCTGTTTCCACCTTTAAAGAAGATGAAATTCCTCAAGATGAGTTTTTAAAAGGGTACCTAAGAAATAGTGTTGGTCATATAAGACTAATGCGTGGTGATTATCTACGAAAAAAAGTTCGCGATTCGATAAATAAGAACAGAAAAAGTGAACCAACCTTATATGTATCTGCTCCTCCTATTAATAGTAAGTCAGGATTTACTATTGAGAACTACAAGGAGATGATATTGTCGTATAAAGAGGGTGGATATGATTTTATCAAAATATTATATCTCGCAACCCACTTTATGATTCTGTACTAGAATATTGCAACACTATTGATTTTAAAACAGTAGGACATGTCCCTGTTATAATTTTAAAAATGCCATTAACAACAGACAAGATTCTATTGAGCACATGGAAGGCGTATTTATTGCAACTAAAGACAACACTCATTTTCCATCTCTAACACACGGTTTCAAAAATTTTCAAGTTATACATTGCACCACATAACTTGACCATACTTTGCACATAGGCTTTGATCTACCTCTCTCAAGTTCAAAGCATTTCCTAATCCGACTTTGTATCTCGCCTTTTCTAATTCAAGTAGCTTCTTAGGATGTGCTATTATTTTTTATAAGGCATAACCCTTTGCACAAACTTTATAGTCATTCTACTTAATTTTATAATCATGCAATACTCTGTTTTTTTCAGAGTCATACTATAATTTGGCTTTTTCTATTTCAAGTGATGCTAACTTTACTTCTCGTCTAGTATTGCCACGTTATAAATACGGAGATTTACACTAAATGTTAGACTATAATTGACCATATTATATCCTTGAAATATTATCGGCTTTTTTTGAAACAAATAGACATACCCGACATAGCTTTGGAGCGTTGGGTAATATGCTGACTTAGCTATTTTGTGTTCATATTTTGCAACATCAACATTACGCTTGTTTTTCAATAAGGATAAATTGCTATTTAATAATGTAGGTTCAGCAACATATGCTAAATCTGCTCTAAATGTTAAACTAGCCGTAGGATATGGGCAAAAGTTCTGCGATGAGCTATTAAAACGACAGAAAAAATCCACAAAATGAACCAATATAGACCATGTAAAACCAGTAGAATTTCGACCTATATTCGACCTAATGAAAAATGACAGAACGATTTGAAATGATCAAAAACGACAAAAGCCCCTAGAATAGAGGCTTTTACTTTAGTAGCGAGAGAGGGAGTTGAACCCTCGACCTCAGGGTTATGAATCCTAAGAACAATGGTCTTACATGCATTCAAATGTGCTGAAAGTACTTATTTTTCTATATTCTATAAAATTTAAGATACAATCTAAATACAGTAAAACACAAAAATGTTTTAGTATTGTTTTAGTTATTTTTCGTAACTTCATAAGAATGGCAAGCGTTAAAGCAATACTATGGAATGAACAAAATAAAAAAGGACTCTACCCTATTACTATACGTGTAATTAAGGATAGAAAGCCCTCATATGTATACATCGGCCATTACATTGAAAAGAAATATTGGGACTCAGAAAATCAACGAGTAAGGAAATCACACCCTCTTTCCCGGAAGCTTAATGCGCTCATTCAGAAAACTATATATGATACTCATGAAAAACTTCTTGAATTAGAAATACAGGATACAAACAGTACATCCCAAACAGTAACTAAGAATGTTCGCTCCCGTGGTTCAAATTCTTTTTTCGCCCAGGCAAGCATATACATAGCTAATAAAAGAGCAAATAAGAAATATAATCAGGTCGTAGCTGATGAGCCTCGTATCAAACACTTTAGAGAGTTTTTAAAAGGTTCTGATATTTCCTTTAAGGATATTACAGTTCCTCTGCTCAAAAAGTATCGCGCATATCTTAAAGGCACCCGTAATGTAAGTGAACGCACTATCATTAACCATCTAATTGTTATTCGTACAGTATTTAATCAAGCTATAGAAGCGGGAGCAATTGATGCTAAACACTACCCTTTTGGGAAAAGTAAAGTACAAATTAAATTTCCTGAATCAGTGAAGATTGGACTTACACGCGAAGAGGTACAAATGTTAGAGAATGCAAGCTTTACTGATACAAAGTTGCACCATGCCAGGAATATTTGGCTTTTTTCATTCTACTTCGCAGGTATGCGTATATCCGATGTACTACTTCTTAAATGGTCAGATTTTCAGAACGATAGACTTCACTATAGCATGGGTAAAAATGCAAAGGTTGGATCCCTTAAATTATCCGACAAAGTGTTGAAAATTTTAGAAGAATATAAACGAGAGTCTCCAAAACATAACCTTGTATTCCCAGACCTTGAAGTGGTATCAAGTATACATGACTTGTATGAAGTACAGAGAAAAACATCATATGCTACCAAGCGATTGAATAAGTCGTTGAAAAAGGTAGCTGAGAAAATGAAACTGAAGAAGAAACTAACTATGCATATAGCCCGGCATACATTTGGCAATTTGTCGGGTGATAAAATACCTATTCAGATGCTGCAAAAGTTATATAGGCACTCTTCTATCACAACAACAATTAACTATCAGCAGAACTTCATACATAAGGATACTGATGATGCACTTGATAGTGTAGTAAATAGTTAATACATTATTTATTCATCAGAATCATCTTCTTGTTGTTGCTCAGTAACAGCTCTTGAGATCCTAGCGAGCATTTGGTTTATTTTTTCTTTCTCCTCATCAGAAAATTGTCCATTATAAACTGACTCCTCAAATTCATTTTCATTTAGCAGCCCTTTTACCATCTCCACATACGAAAAATCTATCGTTGCTGTTCCTTCGACAATCTGCATTTGTACTGATGAGCCTTCTTCTGGTCTTGAAAATACTAATTTCATTCTTCTTGGTATTTTTTTAGGTTATACTTTTTAACTCTCTTTTTAATTGACTTTTTCCCTCCATCGGTAATTTCAGCTATAAAATCTACTATAGTTCGACCTGAAATTTTTCCTTCAAGCGCAGCTGATCTAATTGTTATCTTACTTCCCTCACTTTTACATACTACAACATTTTGAGCATCACCTAACATTGGAATTGTAGCATTGTGAGAAACAAGAATAACTTGCTTTTTATTCTTAATCTTCTTGATTGCTTCAACTAATCCTCTATTTATATAGTTAGTTGCTAAATTATCTTCTGGTTGGTCAATAATAATTGGAGCAATATCACCTTCATAACCTAATATAATGTCTAGTATTACAGATGTTTTCCAACCAGCACTCAAATCTTCAAAATTCTTACCTTCAGAACTGACGATTTTATATACACTTTTGTTTTGTACTTCAAAATCGTGATAAACTCGTCCTTCAAAATCATCATAATCCCTAACCTTTGGATTTTTCTTCCAGTACTTTGATTCAAACAGTGATTCAGGTTGAATATCTTGAAATCGCTCTATTTTAAAATCTCTTTTCAGATAGGTATTTATAACTTCAAGAAGTATGTCTTTATTAAGTTTAAAATCATTCTGTATATATAACTTATGCCCCATTGATGTTACCTCCTGAGATTCACATAGGATTGAATAATCTGAAATACGACTTAATACTTCATAGAACTTTTTGTTTTCCTTAGAATACTGTTTTATCAGTTTGATTAGTTTGTCAAAGTTCTTACGCTTTGTCTGTTCTTCCTTATTATGCGAGATAAGCTCCTCATCAAACAACTGTTTTTCTTCTTCAATTACGGCCTCTACAATCTCAGATATATTTGAACTCCTATAGGCCTCTACAACCTCTTCTTTAAGTAAATCAATAAGTTCTGAGCTATGATTAATAAAAGGATGCGCATTGAGTCTTTTGTCAAGGTCATCAAGAAAATCAAAATCGCTTTCATAATCATTGTAACTGTATTCTATTATCGAAGACTCATCTTCAGTTGGAAGAAATTCATCTAGTATGTTGTTTTGCACATTAGCTTTATTAACTAAACTTGCCAGGTTTGGGATTCTTGATAGCTGGTTCGATATTGTCTCAATATTCTTAACACAATTCATCAACTCTTTTAAGTCGGTTTTTAAACCTCTCAATCCTTTCGCAACTCTATCTTTAACTTCTCTATCGCCTGGAAATACACTTTTGATTATGTCTATATTTTCAATGCTATCCTCTGTTTCATCACTTACAATTCTCATTATATAATTCTGAGATAGAAAATGCGGTTTTACTGATGAAGGGTTATCCACTCTTACAGACTCAACATTAAAAGACTTATACTTACTATCATCAAAATTCTTATTGATTGCATTATTTACAGAATCAACAAAAAGCGTTTTACCCGTTGATGATCCACCAATTACTACATTTAAGCCAGGGGTAAGCTCAACATCAATATCAATAAGCTCATTGCTTAATTTCACCGACTTAATATGTTCTGACCAAGTGCTTGGCTTATCAACAGAATAAACAAATCGTGATGCTTCAGAAAGTGATAAACGAAGTCCATCAAAAGTAGGTTCAGCAAACATCCATGTTGGAACAAATGGGTTTGCATCTTTAGCCTTGGCATTTGGGTAGTTCTGTGGCACATAATTATCCGTACAAGTAACCAAATTGACAAATTCATTTATACCCAGCTTTTTAAAATAATCCTGTGTTCTTTCAAGGCCTGTATTACCCCTTGCAGTAAATCCATCAAATTGATTATAATAAATACTGCGTTCCATTGTAGTATCAAAACGAGTGCCTTCAGGAATTGACCTGTCAAAGGTTGCATGAGACTGACCACCATGAGGCAATAAGAGGAACTCTTCAGAATCAAAAACGTTTATAATATCTTCAAGCTTAGGAATATATTTCGTTTCAGTAGTAACCACTTTATTTTGATACAATGTGTCAAGCTTTGTATTTAGCTCATCAAGCTTACGTTCGGTAATCTCTTCTAAATCGAAAAAAATATGACAATGATACGGTGGACATTCCTGATAATTTTGCACATGCAATTCTACACCAACTAGCAAGTTTTCAACCTTGTCCTTTGCAATCAAATAAGCTGTTTTATTTATCACATTGTGATCGGTTAAGGAGATTAAAAATGGATTCCCATCTGCAATACCCTTAATACCGGTTATCAAGGCATCAATATCATAGTTTTCGTTTAATTGATTTGGGTTATCAGATGTATGTATATGTAAGTCTATATATGCTGGCTTCATAACAATTACAGTTTTACTTATGAACATATTGCTTGAGTACACCTATAATAATATATCAATACAAAAGCACCTTACAAGGTATGGCCTTAATTTGAGTAAAAACAGGGGGAAAACACCCTATTTGCATGATAGTAGCTATACTAATAAAAAAGCTCCACAGACGTTCTGCGGAGCTAAAAAGGGTCTTAACCTATATTTTACAATGAAAACTGGAGTATCTCGTCATCAAGTGCAGACACCTTATCATTCAATAACACTTCAAGGTAATCTTTAAGCAAGTTAACAAGATTGGTATTCCCAGTTTGAAATTTGTGTCCTTGGCTATCACTAATAACCAATACACTGCTATCATCACTACCGAAGCTGAATGAACGTAAGCTATGCAGCGTAGTTATCGTCCTATACCGTTTCTCAGTTAATGACTTCAACTCATCCACTTTTTGGATGCGTTCTTCAAGCGTAACCGGCTTAACTTCTTTTTTGGCAGTAGCTGGCTTCGTCTGTGGAACTTTGACGCTAGGTGCTTTTTTGTCTTCACCATTTCTTTGGTTCTTCTTTACTGCTGTACTCATAACAATCTGATTTTTGTCTGCAATGCAGACGGTTCAACAATATGATTTACCGGAAAGAGCTCTTTTCCGAAGCACAGAAGAGCTGAAGCGAGGATGAGCACCAAATAGGAATATGGAATAGCATTGTTTGGTGACCAGACGAGCAAGACTACTTTAGCAAAGAAAAAGAAAGCGAGTGACGGGAAACATATCTGTTTCGATACAGACATATTATGATGCAGGAGGAAGAGTCGTAGCACTGAATGGTTGAGATGCTGTACCGTCAATCATCAGTTTTAGATATATAGAGTACCTGGGCAGATGAACAAGGTCATGTTCTGTAAATACCGGGTAGAATTCTTTTGCTAAGAACTCTGCATCGCTTGCTCCTACTCTAAATGCTATGATAGTTCCTACATTACCAAATATTGCCTTACGAATATTCTCATCTAACTGTTCGATATATTGATGAGTAAGAAAGAGTGAGAGTTTGTATTTCCTTGCTTCTGCCAGTATATCTGTAAATGACTGTGTAATGAAACTATGACACTCATCTATACACAGGAAGAAAGGGACCCGATTATGTTCTTCCTGCGTTGCCCGATAGAGCGTTGCAAGTTGCATTGAGGTAACTAATATGGAGCCAAGTATTGTTGTGGCATCCTCCCCTATTTCTCCCTTGGATAAATTGCAGATAAGTATCTTTCGTTCATCCATTACTCTCTGTAATCGTATCCCCTTTGTCTTCTGTCCGACTATCTTCCGCAATGGCGTACTGGTGGTAAATATCCCTACCTTGTTCAGTATCGGAGCAATGACCTCATTTCTGAACTTAGGTGTATACGTGTCAAATTCATCTCTCCAAAATGACTTCACATGAGGTTCGGTCACATATTGCATAGCATTTACCCTAAACTCCTTATTAGTTAGTAGTGGTTGTATATCAAGCAATGTGGCATCGCGTACTTCAAGGAGTGTTAAAAGGACATATCTCAGTATATATTCCATACGCGGTCCCCAGGACTCATGCCATATTTTTTTGAAGGCACTGATCAGGCCACTTGCTACCAAGTGGTGATACTTTGGGTGTACTGCCTTTAGTGGATTAAATGCTATAGGCTGTTCAGCTGTCGCATCAAAATATATTACATCTTGTTGTCTATAAACAGGTATTGAGGTGATTAGTTTCTTTGCCAGGTCTCCATGTGGGTCAATGACACAGATACCGTTACCCTTTTGTATGTCTGAGTGTGCCATGTTAAATAGCAAGGTGCTTTTCCCGGAACCGGATTTTCCCAGACAATATAAATGTTGAAATCTATCATACTCCTTGATCCCAAACGTTTTTCGGATGTTCTTGTAATTAGTAATACCAATTGGTGTAATATCGTTCATATCTACAGCATATACTTCCCTTCTGACATACATAGTGGCTAAAACATGACTGCTGATACCAATCGCAACGTCTTTTGCATCATATTCTCCTGATTGTGCAACTTCACGTACATGCCCGAAAATGGTATTATGGAAGAGCTGCGCAAGTGCCCTGTTTTAAATAGAACATTTGAACCTAAAGAGGGGGAGCTGAGGCACTTGTGTAGCAACTGTGTCAACACCAGCTCTCCCTCTTTGGATATTATCCCTTATACATACTTAGTATCAGAGAAGATGCAACTGGACAGACTTGCCCGTATTCTGGTTGACCTCTACTTTGAATTAAAGCACCATGAACACACCGATGAAAAAAGCCGTTATCTACTGTCGCGTATCTACCAAAGAACAGGTAGAAGTCGGTAATAGTCTATTCTCACAAGAAAAACTCTGTAGAGATTATGCCACAAAGCAAGGTTATGAAGTGGTGCATGTATATATTGAGCAAGGTGAAAGTGCAAAAACAGCAGACCGTACAGAACTGCGAAAACTGCTTGAATACTGCTCGGTAAAGGCTCATGGTATCTCTGTAGTCATTGCCTATAAAATTGACCGTATAGCGCGAAATCTGGATGACTACAGGCATATACGGATGCTTCTGAAGCGATATGGAGTAGAAGTACAATACACTTCTGAGACTTATGAGGATACGCCTGCCGGTAGGTTCATGGAAAATATCATCGCTAATGTAGCACAGTTTGATAATGATGTGCGAACTGAGAGAAGCATGAATGGCATGAAAGATGCTATGCGCTCAGGGCGGTATGTCTGGAATGCACCGTTTGGATATACGAATGTAAAAGTCGCAGGTAAGTCAACGATTACTCCAAATGAAAAGGCATCAATAATCAGGTTGGCATTTGAAGAAGTGGCTAAAAATGAGGACTCTGTAGATGCAATACGTAGAAGGTTATACAAGCAAGGACTTACAACTTCAAAAGGCACTCTCTTTACCCGCTCTTTCTTTTACAGAGTACTTACTAATGAGGTGTATTGTGGATGGATCAATAAATTCGGAGAAAGGCACAAAGGTACATTTGAACCAATTATCTCAGAACAACTTTTTGAACAGGTACAACGCATATTAGGACGGAGGAGTAACAGGTATTCTATTTATAAGGTGAATAACCCGGACTTCCCTTTACGCAGGTTTGTTATGCACCCAAAGGGCTTTAAGTTAACCGGGTATTGGGCAAATGGTAGGTCTAAGAAATACCCGTACTACAGGTTCTCTGGCTTGCGTGGCACTGAGATGAAAAAAGATGCTTTAGAACAGAATTATGCTCAAAAAATTGATGAGTATGCAATCCCCGAAAAGCATATCGGGTATTTTAGAGATGCTCTTAAAAGAGCATTTGGACATGGAAGAGAAGCTCATAAGAAAGAACAAGCCAGACTAAAAAGGCTAGTAGATGAACTGACTGAAAAAGAGAACCTACTGGTTGCAAAAAGCATAAAAGGTATTATCAGCGATACTATACTGCAAAAGCAATTAGCGATCATTGAGAAAGAGCTTATTGAGGCCAATGCTGCACTGCTAAAACTCTCCGATAATAATTACAATATTGATGAACTAATTGCCTTAACAACAGATTATTTGATAAACCCCGGTATTGTATGGAGCAATGCACGTTATGAAATAAAACAGCAATTGCAATGGTTCGAATTTCCCAATGGAGCCATCTTTGAAAAAGAGAAATTTCGAACCAACAATATAGCCCCATTCTTCAGGCTAAAAGATTATTTTTTGCCTTACTTGTCCCCTAAGGTGACCCTAAGGGGACAAAAAATCGAACCATGCACTTATAACAAACATACTAAAGAGTTAGCTCTTAAGTGTGTGCAGAACTTGGATCAACTAGCAAAAATAATAAGGCCTAATAATCCACAACAAAACGATAAAGAGAATCTAAACTGAAAATCTGCTCCACTAACTCTACGATATAATAAAACACTATAAGGCATTATCTGTATTAACTCTAAAAAAGGAGCGTCTTACCTATTGCCTATTTAGTCATTTTTTAGTGTCTGTTTTCCTGGACTTCAACTTGATACTTTCAAAACATGGTACATGGGAGGAAAAAAGTTCATAACCGGCTCAGAAAACATCGCATACTTATGGGCTTTACACAAAACGATGTCGCATACCGGTTAGGGCTAAAGAACAACACACTTATTTCACGCTGGGAAAGAGGTGTCAGTATGCCGAGTGCTATTAATCTTTTAAAGCTATCAAAACTATACAAAACGTTAGTGGATGAGCTCTATTACGATCTTGGTAAGGAGTTTGAAAAAGAGCTATTCCCTAATGATAAAAGCCCGTAAGTATAACGAACGTATACGTTTATATAAATAACGTTATACGCAACGTATCTACTTATCCCCACTATAAGACTATTTAGACATATTATCTATGAATCTTACACAAGAACAAGAAAAATTAGCACTTGAAATAGCCCATGACTTAAATGACATGGATTCTCTTCACTCCCACCGAAAGATGGTGATGATGTATTCTGAGGATTACTTGAGGGAGAAACTGCACAAAGCCCTATCTGTGCCAGAACAAAAGATCAGGAAGTCAAGAGGCGCATTGTACACTTCACTGGTCCAAGGATATGGTAGTCGCAGGGCTTAGTCTCTCGACACGAGCAGTAGCGATCGTAATAATGAAAAACCGAAAACTCATCCACTGGCAGACAAGTACGTTCCATCAAAAGTGGTCTAAGGCAAAGCTAAAATTGATAATATTAACTATTGCACAGAAGCTAGAAGAGCACGATATAGAACATATAGCTATTAAAACTCCTGACAGGCTTTCCTTGTCTAAAAACTACACACAGCTTATCGGTTCAATCAATATCATGTGTGAGCAAATAGAAATCAAACCTACATACTATAAGCTATCTGATTTAAAACATACTATTTGCAAACAAACTTGTTCTAAGGAACTATTAATCAAAGAGGTATTAAAGCTATTCCCAGACCTGCATTGTGTAAATCAAAAATCCGGTTCTTATCACAACAGAATATTTGAAGCATTAGCTGCTGCTTACTGCAAGCAAAATGAGCATTAACCGCTCATTTTGTTTTCCATTTTCAATATGACTGATAGTACATATTTCTCTTTCTACAAACCTCCCCTCTCCCTGCTACACTCAACTATAAGTACACATATTCTTTCACAAAAACAGTTATTCTTATGAGTACAAAGACAAAAGCACGTAAAGACGTATACAGTATTGTTAACGAGAAAATCATTGAACAATTAGAATTAGGTACCGCTCCATGGCGGAAACCATGGAAAGATGCCGGAGTGCCTACTAATCTTATTTCCAAACGTCCCTATCAAGGTATCAATGTCATGCTCCTTGCCATGTTGGGCTATGAGCAAAACCTCTTTCTGACTTCCAAGCAGCTCAAAGAAATTGGAGGTTCTATCAAACCTGAAGAAAAGCCTCATATTATTGTTTATTGGAATTATCAGGAAGTTGAAGCTACTGATGAGGATGAAGAAACTGAATCAGTTTCAACAAAAAGAGGATACCTACGGTACTATACAGTATTCAATATTGCTCAGTGTGAAGGCATTGACAAAAAGTATGTACCAACTATAGAAAGAGTCGTTAATTCAAATGCAATGTGTAAACTAGTGGTCAGTAACATGCCGAATAAGCCAAGGATACAACACAAGGAGCAACAGGCATACTATAATCCACTGAAGGATTTCATCAATATGCCCAAGCAATCCAGCTTTGAAAGTGACGATGCCTACTATTCCACCCTCTACCATGAACTGGTACATAGTACTGGACATATAACAAGGTTGAATCGCAAAGACCTGATACAAATGTCTGAACTTGGTATTGAGCAATATTCACATGAAGAATTAGTAGCAGAAATTGGCTCGTGTTACCTGCAATCATATGTAGGTATTACTGACCAGTTTGAGCAAAGCACGGCATATATTCAGAGTTGGCTGAAGGTGTTGCGAGGCAATACGAAGTTTATTTTTTCAGCAAGTAGATCAGCGCAGAAGGCAGTTGATTATATACTAACTGTAGATAATGAACCAAAAAATGACTGAACATAGCGAGACATGGGTTAAGAAGTAACGTTACAGCCTGGTAATATCTATTGCCGGGCTTTTCATATCGGATGTTCCGGCAAAAAATCTCTGGGGCTACAGTCTAATATCTTAGCCATTTCATTAAGCAACGTATTACTGTACTTTTTACCGTACTTGCCACTTTCAGCCATAGATACAAAGCTTCTTGGCACCTCCAATTTGTAAGCTAACTCATATTGAGTTACCTCTTTCTCTATTCGCTTTTCTTTTACTCTTTCAATAATATATTTATCAATCGCTGATACCACCCCTGCTAGTTTTCTCCAAAGTATTAAGCAGAGTAAAAATATTAGTTCACCTTATGGTGACATTATTGAATTATTTATTATGTTTGCTCTCAGAACAAAAAACTACTAAATGAAAAAATATTATCTGCTACTTACGCTTTTATTGTATTTCACGACCAGCTTTGCGCAGGAACAACCTGAAAAGAAATATAGTTTTTATGACCTTTCTTACTCAATGCGTAACTCAGGATCTTTCGGTAGTAAAGCACATCTGTTGACTATATGCTATGGGCTACCGAGTACACTTTACGGAGAGATCAATGGAGCACAGGACCCGAACAGGTTTGTGATCGGACCAGTAAAACTGTTATATGAGTTTAGTATACGGGATGATATGGGAATAGCTCCGAAGTTTTTGTATGCCTATGGTAGCTGGAACTACACTGACTGGTTAGGATTTACCAAAATGAGAACCACAGCTTGGGCAGTAGGTGCTAATGGTTATTACCATTTCAATAAGTTGATTCCGGCTCAACGACTAGACCTGTTTACAGGAATAGGGTTCTATGTAGGTATGCAGACCTTTGTCTGGGATGTTTCTTATCCTTCAGATAAAGACAGAGATATTATTGCGACACCTACCTTTTCAGCAGGGGCACGATATTATTTTACTAAAGGCTTCGGAGCATACACTGAATTTGGTTTTGTAGGAGGGAGTATTGTTGATCTGGGGCTTACGTTCAGGTTTAATTAAGATGATATGACAAGTAACCGATGGGCTTACTATTTTCTGAAAATTTGTGAAGGGGTCGGTTCATTTTGTCTATGGTTTAGAGAGAAATTTTAGACTCATCTGTAAATTTTATGTAAAGAAATTATTCAGTATTAAACTTTCAGTTAAACTATGGGTATTGATTATCAATACATGTATTTATCCTGACAAAATCAACGGGAAAAACACCCTATAATAATTATAAAATCAGACTTATTTTCATTTTGAAAATCATTCTATTTAGTAAATAGGTTACTTGCTTAATTAAAAAAATGCCAATTAATCCATTTTTGTTAAGTTGCAACCAAGTTTATGACGCAGATAATTACAGGCACCTATTAATTAGTCACTTACCTCTCAAAATAAAATAACATGACTAAATCATTCATTATTGCTTTTTCAATACTTACATTTTTGTCATTTAATGTTCAGGCTCAATCAGGTCCAGGTATAGTATTTGAATATGATGCAGCAGGCAACCGTATTTTAAGGGAGTTTAGAAACCCTACCCCTTATAAGCCCGGTAAAGAGCAACCTGTTGATACATTAAATGACAAAATCAAGCTTAATGATATAGAGTCTGAGATTGTAAATTTGCGTGCATATCCAAACCCTGTAAAAGATTATTTTGTAGTAGAAAACCTATCTCTAAAAGAAAGTCAATCTGTACAAATTGATGTTTATGATAATAATGGCAAACTGCTAGAAAGGATAAAAACTACTAGTTCTGTCAATAGAATACAATTTAACCAATATTCCTCTGGTATATATTATGTTCATTATATCTTGAATGCTGCTGCTGTTAGAACTTGGAAAGTATCAAGATTATAAACACCTCAAATAAAATAAAATTCATTTAACCATACTAGATAATCTATGAAAAAAATAATCCAGCATGTGTTTAAATACACTCTATTTCTAACTCTATCACTTCTTTCTTCTCAAGAAAAAACACATGCACAAACAATAGCTGCTGAAGTGCCTGTTACATATAATGTCAATCCAAATGGAGGCTTTGAATATTCTATACCAATTAGAATTCCACCTGGGATAAAAGAGATGGTTCCCGGCTTAGCAATCACTTATAATAGCCAAAGTGGTAATGGGCTTTTAGGAAAAGGTTGGTCACTTTCAGGAGTTTCAGCGATTACAAGAGGAGCTACAGATATTGAACATTTTTATGCGATAGACCCAGTAGATTTTAGTGGCGATATTTATTTTTTAGATGGACAAAGAATGTTTAGCTATTACGCCGGAGCCACTTTATTGTACCTAACAGAAGTAAAAAACTTTGCTAAAATCGAACCTTTGGGTACTGCGGGAAATGGACCAAGTTACTTTGTTGTCACGTACCCAAATGGGATGACATATGAGTATGGTAATACTGCTAACTCAAAAATGCTTGCACAAGGCAGGTCAGATGCACTCATGTGGTGTGTAAACAAGATCACCGATGTGCATGGCAACTACATTACTTTTGATTATATAAATAATCAAAGCACAGGAGATTATAGAATTTCAAAAATAACATACGGCCAAAACGATAATACCGGATCAGACATACCTATTTACATAGATTTTCTGTACACAACTAGGCAGGATGTAAACAGTATTTGGGTTGCTGGTTCAGAAGTGAAATCGGATGTGCTTCTAGAGGATATTGTAGTGTCATTTTCGAATTCAACCCAAGCAAATAAATATCATTTCACATATGATGTAAATAGTACAATATCTAGACTTATCAAAATTGAAGAGCTAAGAGATGGGAATAGTTCACTGCCTGCAATAGATATAAATTGGAACAATGCTTCTGCATCACCATCTTTAACATCAACAACAGTTTCAACAACAAAGGGTGTACTCTCATCAGGAGATTTTAATGGAGATGGGTTTACAGACTTTATTGCGTTTGACCCTAGTGGTGGAACAACAGCAGAAATTTTTATAAATGATAAAAATGGTGATTTTAACACCGCTGTATCATATAATTTATCTGTAACAACTGGTGTTTACTCTTCACCTTCAAATCAAAGAATTGGGAATAAAATTCTATTCGATTACAATGGTGATGGCTTAGACGATATTATACTAATTAATGCACATTCGTTGGCCTCAACAAATCCATTTTTTAGATTTTTTCTTTTAGAGGCGGATGGTTCATCGTCAGTGTTTAAAGCTCCACAACAAATTTTTTACCTTGAAAGTGATAACAAACCAAATAATCAGAACTTTCATTCACTTACAAAATTTACTGCGGGTGATTATGATGGAGATGGTAAATCTGAGCTGATTATTGTAGCGCCGTATCATTTTGCTAACTCTAATTATGTTAACGATTATGAATTCTACATTCTTTCAGATGAATATGGTGGGCATAAGATTTTTCATTGGGGGCTGGAACATATAAATGGTCTTATGTCACTTGATTATAATGGTGATGGTGTTGATGAATTCCTACTAACAAATAATTTTGGAGGAAATGACAAGTCTTATTTATTTAATCTACTTGTAGATTATGATTTAAACACTCTTCGACCACAACTAAATCAAACACCCACGCAATGGCCAGTAACACTACATACTCCACCTAGTAGTAATCCATACACACATCAACATAACTACTTTGGAGACTTCAACGGAGATGGAAAAGAAGATATGATTTCTTGGGAAACAAATTCACCATTTACTTGGCATATTTCTTACTCTGATGGTACATATCCTACGTATAGTTCGAAAAATGCGGTCTCACCTCCATTATCAAATCATATTGGCTTGCCAACGTTAAATGATTCTTATTGGGCAGCAGATTTCAATGGTGATGGATTATGTGACTTTTTAAGACTTGAATATGTCTCTACAAATAATTCGAATTATGACATATTTTACTCAACTGGCACTTCTTTTATTCACTATGATGGAACAATAGCTTTTGATTCTAGAGGAACATCAATGATACAAGGCGATTTTAATGGAGATGGACAAAGCGATCTGTTAAACTCTAGAGATTTTAATATCCTATCTGTACAAGAGAATAATAGGAATCTTGTTGTTAATTCTATAGAACATGCTGGTAAAACAATTTCTATTGAATACTCTTCTATACCTAATTATAACTTATATCAAAGTACAACTGCACCAGATTACAAATACATTGCTCGCACATTGCCACTACTAGTTGTAAAAGAACTAAGTGATAATATTGACTTAGATAATAAATACTATTATGAGGGGATGCTTTTCCATAAATACGGTTTAGGATTTAGAGGGTTTGAAAAGTTTACAATGGAAAATAGCAGTGGGCAAAAAGTATATAACACATTTGAGATAGCTACTCGCTTACCTTATTTAAAGGAAGAGGTACAGTTTGATGCATATAATGGTAATGCCTTTGGGATAAAAACCACTTACGATGTAATTGATGTTGATGGTGGTGCGAGTGGTGATTCAAGAATCCGCATCCATTACTCTAATCAAATTCATGATAATTTAAGTGCTCAAAAAACAACTAATACCATAACCACTGGTTCTACTAGTCCAGGAACAGTGTTCTATCAATTTGGACAAGTAGAGTCTAAGTCGACAATTACAACCGATCTAAATGGGCTAAATAATACTCTGAGCACAACATCATATGTATATGGTACAAATTGGGCTGCTAATAGAGGAATGCCGGAAAGCGAAACTGTTTACAATGAAATTGACCCATTTGGTAATAATGGTATATCCAGAACCACTAATTATACTTTTTTCTCAACTGGAGATATAGCCAGTATCATAAACGACCCTGGAACAGTAAATGAAAAAACTACAGCTTTTCAGTATGACCCTATTTATGGTAATATGACTGATAAAGATATTACAGCGTTTGGAATAACTGGAAATATAGGCGTAGATTTTGAGTATTCATCGGACGGAAAATTCTTAATAGCTGAAGAAAACCCATTAGGATATAGGAAAACGTATGGTTTCGGATCATTGAGCGCATGTTGGGGAAATGTATTATCTGAAACAAGTATAAAAGGGACAAACTTTATAACTAATTATGAGTACGATGCAGTGAATCGTCTAATAATGACAGAAGATGTTATTCATAACACTTCAGTTATTACAACTTATGATTGGGCATCTAGTTCGCAACACGCAAATTCTTTAGCTAACGCTCAATTTATATCATACACAACAAATACTGCTGATAACTCATTTAACGCAACTGTTACTGATAAATATGGCCGAGCTATTAGAACTGTACACACTGGCCCTGGAGGAAGTGATATATACATAGATGTAGAGTATAATGCAAATGGTCTTGTTACACAATCAACAGACCCTTACAAATCACCAAATCCGACATTACAAACAGTAACCAGTTTTATATATGACCCATATGATCGTGAAGTAGAACAGAATATAAGCTGTAATGGTGCGACTAGAACAATTAGAACGGTTTACGATAATACTTCTGGCCAACTCAGTACAACAAGAACACATTTAGGTACAGGAAATAGCAGAACTACTATTTCGTGTGGAGGTGTAACTCTGCGAAAAATAGGTGCTACTGAGAGTATTGCTTATACATATCATGGAAACGGAACTCCTGCTGATGTATCAGTCAATGGTATGCTCTTTTCTACATCCGTTGATCAATTTGGCAGAATTGACTCAGAAATCCAACCTGATGCTGGTACTATATCTTATCAATATGATGCTCTTGACAGAGTTACGAAAAAAACATTGGCAAATAATAAAGAGTATGAGTTTACATACGATGTTTTAGGAAGGGTTTTAACTAAAAAAGAGGTAAACTCTCCTCTACCACCTTATACATATGTTTACTATAATACACCAAACCTACCAACTACTGGGCATTTATATCAAGTAACAGCACCAAATGGAACTTGGTTCAAGTATAGTTACAATCAATTTGGACAATTACAACAAAAGGAAGAAGAAATTGGTCTGCCTCAAACATATTCTACAAGGTATGAATATTATTCTGATGGTAAGCTGATGGATTATATATACGGAAATAATGACTTAACTATTCGATATTATTATGACATCAATGGTTATTTAAATGAAGCTGAGTTACTTAATGCTACAAGTTTAACAAATCATACATTATGGTTTGCATGGGGATGGGATGCATACGGAAGAGTTACAGATGTATACTTGCCAGATCAAAATAGTACTCATGCATCCAGTATGAATCCATTGTATCATTTAGGTCGTTCTCAATCTACATTTAATGTACCTCATGAGTATAAAGTTGATCTAACAGGTGGACCAACGATAATTGAAAGTGGATATGATTTCGATGATCAAAGTGGCAATATGACTCTTAGGTCAGATAATATGAGAGGATTAATTGAGGAATTTCAATATGATACTGAATATGACAGGTTAACAGATGTTACAAATTTACCTCCAGTGATGGCATCCCCATTAAGTATGTCATATGACAGCAAAGGTAATATTGTTAGAAAGTCTGATATTTCTTCATATAATCATGATTTCAGGTATGCAAACAATAACAATTCTTATGCATTAGAAACTATACCAGATCCAGCATCCAAAAACTTTGAAGTTCCGAGTTTTACTCAAGATGTTATATATGAACCTTTTAATAAGGTAAAGAAAATCACTGAAGCTCCCCATAATGAGCTTGAGTTTACTTATGGACCTACACAGAAAAGAATAAAAGCTGTGTATTCTGATATGTCTACTGGTTCAGCACAAACAGTTAAAACAAAATATTATGCTCAAAACTATGAGCAAATAGTTGAGGCTAATGGCGATAAAACTGAATTGTTATATGTTTTTGCTAGTAATGAAATTATATCTGTTATAAAGATACATACTCCACAAGGGTCTCCTGCACAGGGCGAATTATTTTATACAGTTACAGATCCTTTAGCTAGTATCACACACCTACTAGATGACCTTGGAACAGGTGGGCTTATGGGTAATGGTATTATTGAAGAACGTAGCTTTGATGCATGGGGACGAGTAAGGGACGAGAATACTTGGGTTCCGTATAACGGGCCAGCTAATAACTTTCCAACAGATTGGATAACTGATAGAGGCTTCACTGGCCAAGAACATATAAGGCTTAATACATGGAACAATAATATTATCAATTTGAATGGTAGATTATATGATCCATTAGTAGGTCGAATGTTTAGTCCTGATCCAGTTATTACTGATAAATCTAATTCACAAGACTATAATAAATATTCTTACGCACGTAATAACCCACTAAAGTATAATGACCCTAGTGGAAATTCTCCTGTACTTATTGGAGCATTTGTAGCTGGAGCAGTCAATATGGCTGTTAACATTGGCAATATTAACAGTGTTGGTGATGGATTTATGTATTTTGGAATTGGTGCAACTGCAGGGTTAGTAGGAGGAGCGGTGAGTGGTGCTGTTGCAGGCATTGTGGGTAATTCTACCGCTGTTGGCGGTATGATATCGGGAGCAGCAGGAGGGGCAGCAGGAGGTTTTTTCGGTGGTACTATGAATGCTTGGGCGAATGGCACTTACGGATATAACGGCTTTAAAACAGGTGCATCATCAGCTTTAACTGGCGGATTAAGTGGTGCCTTATTTGGCGGATTGATTGGCTATGAAAAACAGATAGCGTATAAAAAAATTATTTCCCAATTAAATATAGGTGAGAAAGCTCCTGGAGATATGGCTGATTATCTAAAAATTGCAGATGAATATTTAACATCGGATGCAAAGCTCACTAATGATGAAAAGCTAGAAGTTTTGATGGAGGAAGAATTCGGGTATGAAGAACCTAATGATAGAAGTGTAACTTACATATCGTCATTTCATAGGGAATTATTGTACCAGGGCTATGGAATGACAAAAGATGGAATTTATGTTGATCCTGATGGGTACTATGCTTATGGGGCAACAATGCACGATCACACAAAAGTTGGGGGTGTGTTTTACCCTAAAAACTGGGTTGGGATATCTCCTTATATAATTAACTATGGAGGTACCAGTCAACATTATATATTTACAGCAGTTGCTGGTCATGAGATAATTCATGCATATCATTACTCAGTTTTTGGTGCTGATTTCCAGCAAAACTATTCTGAATATGCTGCATGGAAGTTTTCATATAATACATTCCTTGCGAATGGTGATGCTATAAATGCATTCAAGGCAAATGTGAGAATGAATTCATACAGCGTACGAGGTATGCATTTTTTGCATGGAAAGTATAACCATACCATACCTAAACTTTAGATACTATACTAATGAAGAAAATTGTAGCTATATTATTTGCTGTAATGTTGTTTATCATGAAGAATGGTTTTTCGCAAGATTATACCATCTATGTATATAAACCGAATTCTAATATTACCTATAACATTGCATTATGCAACAACTCATACATATTGAACTGGTCTGTTTTTGATGGCAGTCAAGTTTTCAATAAAAAGATGTCATTTGGTGTTACATATCAGTTCCATGACACGATAATACTACATGACATAGTTAATAACTTTAGTCATAAAATACTGAAGTTAAAAGATTCAATTGTTGTATTAAGTGGTTTTGAATTATTGCAGGAAAAATCATTTATCTATAGCGGAAAAACAAAAACTCCAAGTTTATCTGACAGTTTTGTTTATAGCAATTCAGATTATTTTTTGAAGAAGAATAATCTGATAGACAGTTTGGTGTTTTATAACAATGAATCATTTGAAATCTCTGAAAACACAAAAGAGGTTTCTGGTTGTTATTGGGGCATTGGAAGTCAATATGAAATTCGAAGAGGCGGTGTTATTACAGACACAATATACCTTAACATTAAACTTGGCAATAAAAAATACCGATACTGTATAAATAATCAAACATTGAGTGAAGGTAGTTATACTTTAAAAGGAGAGTATATATTATTTAAGGATAGTACTTTTAATAGCTATTTTGCAGCCAAGTTAGATGGTGAGAACAATAGATCGTTCACAACAATAACTTTCCCTTCTCAGGGGTCTATACGTTTTATACGACAATAAATTGAATCTAAAATCTCAATGAATACCAAACACACTCAAAGAAAATCATTTGTGTCATTTTTTAGAGTAGCAGTATGTGTTTGTTGGCTTGTTTGTATAACATTAATATGTTCTGCTCAAAATTTAGTTACAAACCCAAACTTTGAACAATACATTGCTTGCCCAACTCAATCGGCTCAAATTACTACTCATTGTGAGTCTTGGTATCAATATACTATAGGTACTCCTGACTATTTTAACGAATGTGCGTACCTTAATTCATTAGTTTCTATACCTGATAATTTTTATGGTAGTCAACCTGCTATTAATAAGGCTTATGCTGGGTTGTACGCATATTATCACCCTGATACTATCGGTAGAGAGTATATAGCTGCCAGCATGACTGCAATGGATATAGGAACTTATTATAAAGTATCAATTTCGGTTAGCTTAGCAGATAAGTCAAACTTTGGTATTGACGGCCTTGGAGTTTTCTTTTACAAGAACTTTATTGATACCTATAAGATTAACACTGCAGTATTAGTAAATAGCCAAATTGATTATTCACGTTATGGTGTGATATTAGATACTACAAAGTGGATCCGTTTAAACGGATATATGGTTGCTGATTCCTCATATGATCATATTGTAATTGGTTCGTTTAAAGAAACCTCAGCAATAAGTAAGGTGAAATATCAGAATGGAGTTGGCAATTATTCATATTACTATATTGATTCTGTAGTTGTTGAAAGGGCTTCCAACATTAATATTGAGTATACAGATAGCATGCTGTGCGTAGGTGATACTATCTCAGTTAATTGTTTTATTAAACCCGGTGTCTTTAATGCAAATAATGTATTCAATCTTCAAATTTCAGATAAGCATGGCAGCTTTAGTACGCCACAAACTATTGGCTCTTATGTAGGTGATAATACAAATGCTATTAATGCGATAATTCCAACATTTTTGCCGCAAGGCGACCACTATCGCATTCGCTTAAGTGCTAATAGCCCAAGTTTAATTTCTGAAGATAATGGTAGAGATATACAAATTGGCACTAGTAAACCAACAATCTCAAATACTACATATAATACCCCACTGTGTGTAGATAGCAGCCTCACAATTACAGCTTCTTCAAGTTTGAATGCTTCTATATGGTATTGGTGGAAGCCAATTCAATATCCTATAGAAACTAGTACAAATGTGTTTGCAAAACCAAATGTAACTCTATCAGACTCTGGTCTATATATTGTTGCTGCATCCAATAACGGATGCCTATCTAATCCAGATACAATTACTATTAGTGTAAACAACAATATTTCTCCAATTGTGAATCTCAGAGTTAAAGAAGGATATAATATTGGTATAGGAAATCAACTTACTTTATATACAAGTTCATTAAATGAAGGTATATCACCTAAATACCAATGGTTCAAAAATGGAGCTATTATTCCTGGAGCAACAGATACATTTTATCAAGTTATTTTAGGAACAACATTTGTTGAAAATGATTCATTTTGCGTAGAGTTAACATCTAGCATACCATGCCCAATTAATAAAACGGTGTCAAAATGTTTGTCTTATAATAAGTATGTAAATATTGAAAGTTTAATAAGCGAAAATGCCCTAATACACCCTAATCCAGTAGAGTCAAACTTATTTATAAAAAATCTTACGACAGGAACTACAATAGAGATATTCAATTGGATAGGTCAAAAGGTATACATGTCTGTTAAATCTACAAATTCAAAAGAAACTTCACTAGACCTTAGTGATCTTTCTACGGGAATGTATATAATAATGTTGACCAAACCTAGTGGTCAAGTATCAAGTCAGAAATTTATAAGACGATAAGCAATATTCTATCTTTCATTAAGTACACAATAGCGAGCCTTATAAAGACGAATGCACGGAACATGTGTAGTAAATGAGGCTGCGAGCGGAAATACTGGGGTCAATTGATTGAGATATAATCGACAATTGACACAATGGAAGGTTATTACGATGTATGAAAATCAGCGAAGGTTTGTGCCAGTAATAACCTGTAATGCAGTATTTCCAGCGCAGGCGAGCACAAACGCCAAGCAGCAAGTGGCTTGAAGTATGCTTTATAAATGGAGGAAGACGAAGTCTGTGAATGAATAAAGTGTACTGAAAGACACAGGAGCTGCGCGAAAGGAGGCTGAAATCAAGAAAATCAAATGACAAACTCACCATCCGACCAGCGGAAAGGACACTGTATATCTATGTAATAGGTGTACAGTGGTTTGGCATACAGATTTGCATTTCTGCTGGAGAGAGTCCTTACAACCAAGTTGTCTGTGTAGCTCCGCATTAGCGAGACGGAATAGATATTATGAGAAAGGTGCAATAGCACTTAATTAGAAGCTATTATAAAAAACGACAAAAAACTATGATTCAATAGGTAATGACCAATGATGTAGATCATCTCCAAACCCTAATTGCTTTTCTAATTTTCGCAATATCAAATCAATTATTTTCGAATAAACCTCATGAATATTTATATCGCTCTCATCATTTAAAGAGAAAATATAAGGGTAATACCAAAACGGTATTATGGTTTCCTTACCATAATACGTAAGGATATTTTCTTCAAATTGATTTAAAAGAAGATCGAATTTAGACTTACTATTTGTAAAGGACTCCCAGGATTTTAAAAAGTCTGAGCCTAAATCCTTTGCAATAGACTTGAATTCAGTATCAAAGTCTTCAGGTTTTACCCCTTCGTGATAGAAGAAAAAATAAGCAAAAGAGAGGAGGTCGGACATCAAGAAAGACAATTCTAATTTCGATTCATATGATTCTACAACACTTCTTATTTTAGACATTTGATCTTTCAATAAAATTACAGATCGTTCAGCCTCTTTTAATGTATCGCAATTCTGTTGCAAGGTACCTGAAGGGAAATAATATGGATGAACAGTATATGTTTTAGCCCCCTTTACACACTCATAATCTTTAAAATATAATCCATAGAGCTCATACTCACGTGCAATAGAATCCTCTTCGCTATTCTTCAATACATGAAATGTATTATCGAAATTACTTTCCCTGTTAATTGCAACTTTCAGATGTTTATCAAACTTGAATTGATGATAATATTGTAGTAAAAAGTACCTAAATGTTTCTTCTGAATAAGAAGAAAAGTTATCAACAACCATCTTAATAACATCTAAGTGTTTACTTAAATCACTTTGTAAAAATCTTAATTGAAGAACATTATCTACTTTATCATTTGATAATATTTGGGGAATAAACTCATCAATGCGATGTGTCGCTTCTTTTACTTGTAATGGTGTAAGTTTTTCTTTGAATTGCATATCTGTATCACCCATTACTATTCTCATCAACTTACTATACCCTTCTGCTCTTGCAGAGACTGTAGTAGAGTTTAATTGTTCAAAATATTTTTCACTCTTTATGTTATCCCAATCACAAGTAACAACCTTAAATTTTAAATGAGAGTATAATTTTTTTCTAAACTCAAAACAGTGTCGAAGTATATCATCTATTTCATGTATTCTGTCTTTTATTGTACCTTGATATTTTTGGACTACCCAATTTAATTTCCCAAAATCAATACCTGTTAGAAATACAACTGGCGTTGTCTCTTGTTTGAAAATTCTTGATAGTCTTGCGAACCTACCAATATCAGCTAATAGGAAGACAGAGTCTGAATGAATTGATAACGCATGACATAATAACAGTGATTCAGAATCTCTTAAAGACTTTAGTTGTGATAAATTCCTAAACTTAAAATTAGTCGCCTGTCCCGTTAAATACGAAAATATAGTAGTTGGTACTGCTGTTATAAATTTCCTTACATCATTTTTAGGTATCTTAAACTCTTCACTTAATAAAGTCTCTATAGATTTAACATAACCGTCAACAACCAACTTTTTTTCAAACTTTTTTTGAACAAGAGTAAAAAATTTAGCTTGAGAACTATCTACCTGTAAAGCTTTATGTTTGTTTACTGGTTGAGAATGTTTATTTATAAATCTAACAAAATGATCTTTTTCGCTAGTATATCGCGTATCGAAAGCATATTCATATAGCTTCTCAAACTTCTCAACATCAATATCAAAGAATGCTTTCCCATCAAAAAACCTATCTTCGACTTCTCTTCTTCTTCGCTGAAGAAAGTCATAATGGAACTTGTAGTTGATCTTATCTTCAATATCTTCAGCTAGTCTATTAAAGTATTGAGAAGTCCCCTTCGTGTTTTTTGGAGGCAGTCTTAATTCTGAATCACTGGAATTCCTATTGCGATTGCGATTTCTTAAGTAGAAAGTCTTCTCTACGTTCAAAAAAACTTCGTATGCTATTTCAATTGAGTATTGCATTAACTATCATGGTGTTCATGTGCAAACAAACAACTGTACACATTAACAAAATATTACTTCCTTAATCTCAAATCTCCATGTCGTTTGCAAGCGTGCAGAAACATTTTGAAAGCAACACTAAGGCTTTATAGGAAGAAACGCTTACAAAATAATTCAGTGAATATAGCGGAAATTTACATTTAAAGCAATACGTATATCATTATGCAAATACATTATACAACTAAGAAAAAACACGTAGGTAGATTGTTACCCGTCAACTTCCCTTCTGGATATATATAAATCTGTGCCCCTAAAAAAAGAAGGACTAGCATAATTATATGCTAGTCCGTTAATACTTGTGGTTCCCAATGCAACCACCTTTACGGTGTCCAGTACCAGTGGACCCGTTGTTACAGTATAGCACATAGCAGAAATGCTATGCCTATTACTGTAAGGGTTTGTCAGGGATACCATAACGGTATCCCTTTTTAATACCCAGTCATTTCAAATGTACTAAAACTCTAAAATGTATAGAACCCTTTTTATTAATAATAAACATATAACTGATGACAGGTCAAGAAATAATATGTGAAAAAAGTAAAGCCATTCAAGAAGGCTATGCCTATGAGTTTGGCTTTGGAAACGGACGCATTTACGACCTCTTATACCCAGAACAAACATATGCAGCTTCTCATGTTGTTGAAGAAGTTTGCTTCTGCGAGATAGAGAAATGTAGGGTGTACAGGATTATAACACCTAGCGGTAAAAAAGGTTATGCTGTCGTACCCGTATCAGAATAAATTAATAATCCTTAAACCAATAAAAAATTATAGTAATGGATATAAAAATAACACAGCGTTTCAATGATAAGGAACAAGAAAAATTCCTGGCGCAACATAAAGAAGAATTAATTGAATATGCAGTAACACGCGGTGAGCAACATGGTATCGATAATAAGCCTGCTTCTGTAGCGGAATTCCGTGCTCTTATTTTCAATAATATTGAAACTAATGTTCAGGCAGCTATAGATGATAATCAACGCAGGCACCTGCTATTAAGTGGTATGATCAGGGCTAGACAAATCAGACAGGTTGCACAAGAAAAAACTGCAGCACTCAGAGCCAAGCTCAATGACCTTACAAATACTATACGACTGCTATTGAATGAAAAAAAGCAGCTTACTCCTGACCTCGAAAGGATGCAGCGGCGAAAGTGGACATATTGGGGAGCATGGTTTGTTGCTGCCGGGGAGGGATACTTTGCATTTGAAGCATTGCGGTATGCAACTATGCCACCCCTACCAGCTATTTTCACTTCAATCTGTATTGCCATCATTATAGGTTTCGGTATAGATGTAGCTGCAGGCTGGATTAAAAAAGCCAAGAACCGTATACAACGTATTATCAGGTATTCAATCGTATACATACCAGCTATTACAGGATTTTATGCACTTGGATATCTAAGGGCAGAGGGATACAATGCAGTATTTAATCTAAAAAAAGGTGTTGGGAATATCAATATACCAACCACTGGACATGTTTCTGACTGGAATATTACCATTTTAAGTTTCCTGCTGTTTGTTGCGGCTCTCGCCTTCTCTATCAAATATCACAAAACTGATAAAGAACGTGAACTCGAGCAAAAGTATAACCTTAAATGCAACGAAATAGCAGAGGTAGAAGCAGAGAGACAAGCTATACTTCAAGAGATCAGGGATATAGAGGCTCAGGCTGATGCACAAGAAAAAGAAGCTCTTGAACGTTTTGAATATGCTCTTTCAAATGAAAACAGATTACAGACATTGGCAAAAGAGGTGCTTGAAAAATATAAAGACAAAAATATGCGCTTCCGTCCCGACAAGGCATGTCCTGATTTTTTCAGCAATCCACCCGAATTCAATTTCAGACTATTTTTTGATGTCATAAAACAACACAGAGCATGAAACAGATTATTATAATAAGCATAATAACTATATTTCTAGTTACATGTGGGAAAAAGCAACCAGAGTACACCAGGAGTTTTTCTGACATAGTAGTTATCGGTGACACAACAGATCCACATCAGTTCCCTTCCCCTGACCATGTGCTTGGGTTATATGCATATGATGAAAACGTATCACAAAAAGCAAGATTCACTCTCAGAGTTATCACAGACAGACAGCTTAGTAGTAGTATCACATTTGCATTAGATAATGCTGAGAACACAAAAAAGTATAATACATTAAGTGACCCTCATTACCGGGAGAAGCTTATAGAAGCTTTTTATACTAAAGTCAATAATATACTTCTACATTTTCAACATATTAGTGGTGATACGCAAGAACTGGATTATTCTGAATGCTTCAGTATTGTCTCACAAGAACTGAACCGATTGGCAAAAAGTAATGCTGACAAGAAGATAGTTTACATTTCCAGCGACATACGAGAAAACACAGATATTTTTTCTTGTTACTCAAATGCAGGAAAAGCTCTAATCCAAAACAATCCTGACTCTGTTGCAAATCTAATGATTACTAACTACCCTCTGCCCGATACGCTTATAGGCACCGAACTTATCCTTGCATACACACCGAAAAACAGAGATGAAGAAAAGATCTATCTGCAAATGGTAGAAGTATATAGGATAGCGCTTGAAACACGAGGAGTTAGCATAACAATGGAGCAAGAGAACGAGTACTTTAATAACAATGAATTATGAAAAAAGCAAAAACTGGACATATCATCTTTAGCTCTCTTCGATTGCTAGTTGTATCATTATTGAGGCTCGTATGTATTTCTATAGCCTTTGTACTTAAACTGCTCGGTACTGTTTTATCTCAGGTAGGTAATACGATTGAAAATATCATTGTAAAGCGGTCAACATGATACGGCTAATCGCATCTTTGCTTGGGATTCTGCTAGAAGCTGTTACGGCAGTGGTAACGACATTTTTTGATGTCGTTACTTCTGCTGTTCCTTCATTAAAAAAGCAGGAGTATGATGCGGACTTTAGCGACGTTAGCAACATACTACACAAAGGAACAAGTGGCATTCATATAGGCACATGGAGTACAACTCTAAAACAAGCATACGAACACACAATAATATTTGGTGGTTCCGGGACAGGTAAAAGCTCAACGATCACGACAGTATCTTGCCTACGTGCCACCAATGTTTCATTAGTTGTTCACACTCCCTCAAAAGAAGAGCTAAATACTGCATCTGCGAAAAAGAAACAAGGATATAACCCATTAGTACTTGACTACACAAACCCTGAGGCAAGCGAAGGTGTAAATGTGCTGTCTCTATGCAAGAGTAAAGCGGATGAGGTAATGGTTGCTCGAATTCATGTTAAAAGCACGATGAAGCAGACTACCGAAGATTATTGGGCAGAGAGTGCAATAAACTTGATTTCACTCTTTATTAGCTACTTGAGAAAATACTCACCCTCTGAACAGGTACATATGTACTCAGTATATAAGTTAGTTCAGACCTTTTCATATAATGACATAGCAATAGACAAGCTACTAGTACAAACACGGGATAGTGATTTGTTAGATAGTTACAAGAGTATTTTGGCGTTGCCAGAGCGCACAAGATTAAGTGTGGTTGGAACTGCCTTAACTGCGCTTGCCATATATGAAGATACAAGTGTTCAACAGGTCACCTCATTTAACACAATAGACTTTGAACAATTTAGAAAGGAAAAGACAATACTATATATCTGTCATGATGCATCTAAGGCACAATACTATGGAGTGCTCACAGCTTGTTTATTTGAATTATTTTGGAGTCACCTCCTTTCAGAGAGACCACATAATGACTTAGGCGTGCTATTTCTCATTGATGAGGCTAGTTCAATGACGCTAAATTCGCTTTCTCAAACAGTCTCGTTGGGAAGGAAACATAATCTTGGTCTTTGTTTAATATACCAGGACTATAACCAATTAGTACATCAGTACGGAAACTATAACGCTTCAAATATACTTGCCAATTCAGGGACTAGAGTATTTATGAAAAATCAACCTTTGGAAACCTGTCAGATGCTGGAGAAGACATTAGGCAAATTCACCTATATAGATGAAGATGGCATAAAGCGTAATCGTGAACTAATGACTGCACATGAGATACGACAGCTTGACAAAGCTATTGTATTAGTCTCAAACAAGCCCGCAATACTCCTGAAGCCTGTCCCCTACTTCAAGCAAAAGAAACTACTAAAGCTCACACATCTACCGGTATATGAAGTGCCAAATAAATTACCGTTTGATACAGTACCTGTAATCTCCATTCCTCGATGAAAAAACGTAGTGGCATATATGAGTATCTGGAAGAAAAAGGGCTCCTAAACAGCCCTGATAAGGCCGCTATAGCACAAGCAAAACAAGAATACCGCAGGTTGTACAAAAAGCAGTGGCAGAAAAACAGAAGTGGTAAAACATATAAAGTATTCTTCGAGAAACAACAACTTTCATATATCACAAACCAAGCAACAAAAAGAGGCATATCGGTAACCGAATATATCCGCACATCTGCACTCAATGACATAAACTCTGTATATAATATTCCTGACCGAACAGCACTGAACACACTCATTAATCTTATCAGACGCCACTTCTCCACTGACGAGTATGTAGGAATCGAAACTGATCCTTTAACCGAAGAGAAGATACAACGATTAACCACACTGAAGGACGATATATTAAATGCACTCTATGGTCATTAAATCACTATCCTTGCATGCAGGACGTAATGTCAATTCGTTGTTTAAATATCTGCTCCGGTATACAGATAGGACACAAGAAAAGAATGCACAAAAAGAAACAGGTGCAAAACTCATTCATACACATGGCACACGAGCCAGAACCATACAAGGATTGACTAAAGTATTCAGTGAACGGGAAGCTTTGCGGATATACAAGAGAGCTAATAACGTAACTGCGTTCCATTCTATCATCAGCTTTTCACCAAAAGACACTCCATATATCTCTGACACCTTACTAAAAGAAACGGCAAAACAATTCTGTAGAGAACTTGGAAATGATATCGTGACAGCTATATTTCACCATAGTGATACAGAAGCACAACACCTCCATGCCGTAATTTCACCAGTCCGAGATAGCGGATTATCCTCTCGTCAGAATTTTCAAGAATTCCGTAAACTAAAAGAGAGCATGCAAAGCTGGCAAAGGACTCACTATAGCAAAGAGCTCAAGCATTCAATAGTTCAACACGGAAAGAAAAGACTAATCAAGTCCATTACAAACAAGAAAGAAAAAGCACACCATACCCTTGATGAAATATATACAAAAGCACAGTCTGTCTCACATTTTGCACAACTGCTTGAGTCATCCCAACTTAAGCCATACTATCGAAATGGAATACTGACAGGAATAGTAGACGGCAAGAAAAAACTGAGATTATCCCGTCTTGGAGTTGATATACAAACCCTTGAAAAAAATATAAAAACGAAACGCACTTATGAGCAGAAAAGTGAGCAAGAGCTAGCACAACCTAAAACTACAGGATTAAACACCAGTGATATGCAGGATATAGACAATACCCAAAACAACAACATTGAAGAGAACGACACCTTAAAAGGAGAAGAAACTATGCAGGAGTTAGATGATATAAGAAGCCAATCACAAGACATGGAATTAGATGATGATCTAGAACGATAACGGGGGTTTGGGGAACTCCCCACAACTGTCATGGCCATGACATGCAATCTTGCAAAACAAAAACAACAGCGTGTGCATACATTCATTTAGCATTCCAAGTATTACCTGAATAATTTTTGTAATGTCCTGTACTCTGGTTGCTACTAAAACTGTTCTCCCTACTGCACACTGTATGTATAAATCGCGAATGCCTGGAGTGATTTTTACTTTTTGTGTGTGAAATAAACACTGCCATTCAGTGAGAAACTGCATGAATATGTAGAAACAGCCGAAGGTCAAGCTGAATATATCGGATAGATATATTGGGCGCAGTGCCAGAGGCTGTGCGTGCTGCTTTTGCAGTTGTATCGATAGTGATGCAACGAATTGAGGATGAAGTGCTCTATAAGAGTACTTCATCCGAAACACTATCGGACAACAAGAAAGCAAACACGATATTAGGCAATTGGTGTCCTATAGAATATTATTAAAGTCCTTTATCCTTTATATTAATCCATCTAATATAGCTGTCTACTACATACTCTCCTTTTATGTCTACAAGGAGCTTTTTTATTATATTGTTACTACACAAGTCGTCAATATTGCCAAACGAAAAGAATAAATACTTAGAAGAATTTACTGTTACAAAGGATGCTGTAGCTACCAATCGTGGCTTCTATTACCAGTATTTATTTACGCTAAAAAAATGGCTTACTAATTACATCAGTGGCACAAATAACTTAGTATATACTGAAGTAGATAATGACCTCAAGGAAGTTGGTGGGCAACTAATGTTTACGCAAGTAAAATGCTATTCAAGCACCTTTAGCTTAAACTCCAAAGAGATAAAAAGAGCCATTTTCGACTTCTTTATTTTATATCTCAAAAATCCCAATGCAAATATTTCGTTCGTATTTGAGACGAATACAGCAGTCGCTATTAGAGAGACATTATTAAAAGACTGGATAGCTGAGCAACCAAATATAGATGGAGAATTATTTATAAAGTGTTCTCATCGGGTATCAAACATTATAAAAGAGCAGGTTAGAAAAATCCGTAACAGTAAACTGTCAAACTCAAAGATCACTCATGACAGAAAACAAGAAATTAAAAATGCCTATGACTACATATCAGAAAGCATTACAGATGAAACTATAAATACCTTCACAAATAATATCTGCTGGCATTTTGCTGACCTACAACCCGAAGAAGCTGTTCATAGTTTATATCAAGAGGTACGTACACTTCTTAAGAATAGCAAGTTTGGTAATAGGCCTGTAGATACATTAATGAACACCTTTATATCTGAGATCTACCGCATTTCACAGATTTCGGACAAAAAAAAGCGGGTATTAGATATTAATGCCATAGAAGCGCTTTTGCGGAAAACAGATGAAGAATTACAAAGCTTCATCAACAACAAACTAATCACTCTATTTTGGAACAACATAACCGAACTTCATCAAGCTATAGAAGAAATAAAAGATGAACAAAAAGCGCACAATGATAGAATCAAAAAATTAGAAAACACATCAAATGCTCAAACTGCAGCTTCCACACCTCACCACTTAACCCAACTTCCATATATTAATAAAGAGGACATTATTGGCCGTGATGATGACATAAATGTTGTACACGACTTATTATTAAGAAAACGCAACCTGTTCTTGCATGGTACTGGCGGTATCGGGAAGTCCACTGTTGCAATGCTATATGTTCACAATTTTTCTGACAATTACAAACATATTATATGGTTAAATGCAGAAAATGGATTACAAAATAGCATTGCACTCAAAGAAGAATTGATGATTAACTTAGGCATCAACTTTAAGGAGCAGGTAAGCATCAATAAAATATTATCAACGGTACTAAGCAAGCTAGATTCTTTAGAAGGACCAAATTTGCTAGTTGTTAATGGCTTTAATGAATCTGAAGAGATATTAAACAAGGTCTTATCTCTTAATAAATGGCATGTACTTATTACTACTCGGACTATACTAAACAGTGTCGATAAATTTACAGTTAATAAGCTCCACCCAGATAAAGCTAAAGCTCTTTACAGGCAGTTTGTTAAAGATGTACCGGATACAACTTTAAACAAATTCTTAGAATTAATTGACTACAATACCCTATTGATAGAACTTACTGCTAAAACTATCATAAATAGCGTTGATTTAACTCTTGAAAAGTTTATTACTCTATTTGCAAACCAAGAACTGGACGTTGTCGATTTACAGGTTGAGATTAAAGTACAGGATAATGCTGAGTTTGTAAAAATGTATCCCTTTTTGACTCAAACATTTTCACAATCAGGTCTAACTGACTACGAAAAAAACATACTCCAGTTTTTAGCATTACTACCTGCTGATGAAATAAAAATAAGCGATTTAGTAGCTTGGTGTGGTACTGAATCTGAGCGAATAAACAAAGTTGAATTTGCCAATGTTTCTAATCGTTTACATAAAAAGGGATGGATTGAAAGGAATAAGGACAATATAAAAATTCATAGAATAATTAAGGAACTTATTCTTTATGAAGAACGTAATTCTTCAAACCCATTCATTGGCAATACGCTATTCATTTCTTGGCTTTCTCATCGATTTGCGGAAGGACATCAAAATGACCTTTCAATTTCTATGAGGTTCCTAAAATACGGTGAAGCCATTCTTGAGTCAATCAAGGAACAGTACAGGAAATCTATTTATCAACCCCTGCTAGTGCTTGAGAATGAAGTATTAAATGTATACAACTGGTTGATTACAAGAAATGATGTTATCCCTCGTTGGGAAAATCTAAAAGAAAGGGCTGAAAGGTATCTTGGAGACTCTGATAATGGGCTTCTTGGAACTATATATAACAACTACGGGTTGGCTTTAGCTATAGATGACAACTTAGAGGACGCTGAAAAATATATACAAAAATCTGCTTCTCTTTTAGCTTCAAACGACAAGTATCTCGACCAACATATCCATGCACTTAACAACCTATCAAGGCTATATATTGAAAAACGAGACTATAAACGATTATCTGAATTAAGCCCACAAATTATCTCACTCCTACAGAAATCTAATAAAAAACTAAGTGCTGCCGACGCAATGTTTTATAATACAATTGCAGTGGCAAATCAAAAAGCTTATAACTACAAAGAAGCTATAGGTTTTTATAAAATCGCCATCAACATACATTTTGATATTCCAGAACAGAGTAGGAACGAACAATATTTAGTATTCTTTTTGAACAACCTTGCATTTTGTCTATTCATTACTGGAGAAAAAGATGAAGCTTTGAAGTTTCAGAAGAAAGCACTTCAAATAGTACTTAAAAGCAGTTTTGGGAATACTGCTGCACTTCATTCAACTATTAAATTATTATCAAGCATGTATAATGACATTGGCGATACGAAAAATGCAGAAAAAACTGAAGCACTTTTAAATGCTTACAGGTAAGGTTCATTTACCCCTTTCTGTATCTCTATCTCGATCACGAGCTTCATTACGCAAATCGTTTAACTCATTCTCAGACCTTTCAATTTCATATTCATCCTTACCGTCAAAGAACCCTTCCGTATACTCATCACTTACGACTAGTGTCTTTGTCATTTTTGCTACTAAATCTGGCATGTACTTCTCCAGTAAATAACCGTGATTAAATCCAACACCATACATCTGTTCTTGAACCTCCATAACTAAAACGTATTTGCATTATCATCTAAATACTCATTAAGAGAATCACTATCATACATAATGACTCTTTTGCCTGGTTGTGAAAACCTGATTTTATTCTCATCCCTTAATTTCTGGAGCGTGGTTTTACTCTTGATGCCGAGTCGCGCCATTGCCTGCTCTGGTGTAAGCCACTTATCATCTTTTTCGCCTTGCATAGTCTTAACACGACTAACAACCTCATTAACTAAGGCATAAAAGGCATCATCTTCAAGGCAAATTACTTTCATGCATGTAATTTATTAGCCATATAAAGATATGAAAAGTGCCTTGTAACACACCATTAGAGTACATTTTAGGCCATAAATGTTTTAGTATAGTTTTAGCAAAACAGAAAGCCTTTCAGAGCGATTGTCTGAAAGGCTTGATTCTACTAGTAGCGAGAGAGGGAGTTGAACCCTCGACCTCAGGGTTATGAATCCTGCGCTCTAACCACCTGAGCTACCTCGCCATTTGTGGTTTTCTTTTGAGAGCGGCAAAGGTAAGTCAAAAACTTAAATTATTAAACATCTTGCAGCACCCTTTTTAAAGCATCGGGCATTGTGGTTACTTTTCTCGTATTATAATCAAAGCATACCATTCCCGTTTTTGCATGAGCAATAGGCACAACACCCTCTCCCCTGTTCGTTGAAATATCATATAGCAGATCGAATGATAATGTAGTAAGCTCTGTAGCATACATTATCACATCCAGTATATCACCATAAAAACCTTCTCCTTTGTAAGCAATAGCAGTATCAGCCATGATGAGTCCTACACCCGCAGCATCCATTTCAGAAAATCCATATTTATGCAGCATCTGTACCCTTGCCTCGTGAACTATAGACAGTATTGCATCATTACCTAAGTGATTCCCATAATTAATATCACCAATACGTACAGGTATTGTAGTTTTGAATAATGATTTTTGGTCGGGAAACTTTACTTTTATGCGGCTCATAACTGATTAAAAAAACGTTAGCAGCTATGAAGATAATTTGTATCGGACGAAATTATATTGAACACGCCAAAGAATTGAACAATGATGTGCCGGATATGCCGGTAATATTCATGAAACCCAAAAATGCTATCCTCCTGCCCAACAAGCCATTTTTTTATCCTGAATTTACCGATAGGATAGACTATGAGTGCGAGGTTGTGATCAAGGTCTCTAAAAACGGCAAGTATATTCAGGAAAAGTTTGCCCATAAGTACTACAACGAAATTACCGTTGGTATTGATCTTACAGCACGTGATCTGCAAAAAGAGCTTAAAAGCAAGGGGTTGCCTTGGGAGCTGGCAAAAGCGTTTGACGCATCTGCCATAGTCGGCGACTTTGTACCTATAACTCCAGAAATGAACTTACAAGATCTCTCATTCGAGCTAAAGAGAAACGGTAGTACAGTTCAACAGGGGCACACAGGTAAAATGATATTCAACATAAACGAGATCATCGAATTCGTATCACAATACATCACTATCAATATTGGAGACCTCATTTTTACAGGAACGCCTGCAGGAGTTGGGCCTATTAATGTATATGATTCCTTTGACGGATATCTTGAGGGGCAACATCTGCTACATGCTGATATAAGATAATTTGAATTTTAATGAAGATCTACAATCCACGCGAATGGTTTCGTATCCTGTTTCAGTTTCATAAGTCTGATACATTAGCGAAACTATTCCCCTTAATACTTGTCATTACGCTCTATTCGGCTGGTGTTGCCTATCTGGAGTTAGAGTACCTCTCACTTGCCCGGTATCCGTTCATGAAGAACATCTATTACATGCACAATCTACTGGGTTTTGCATTATCATTATTATTGGTATTCAGAACCAACACCGCATATGACAGATGGTGGGAAGGACGTAAACAATGGGGTGCGTTGGTGAATACCAGTCGCAACCTGGCATTGAAGATGAACTCTTTATTACCCAAAGAAGACGTTGTGAACAGGGAATTCTTTAGAGATGCAATACCATTATATGCACAAATGCTGAAAGACCACCTACAATCTGAATATACAAGATATTCGCTTGATGAGATAGAACACCCTGACCTAAAAACTGTGGATGGGAATAGACATGCTCCAAATCAGGTGGCTTCAAAAATGAGTGATAAACTGATAGAACTCAACAGGAGTGGTATTATAAATAATGAACAACTACTTTTTGTAAATAATGACCTTACTGCATTTACAGATATATGCGGTGCTTGTGAGCGTATTAAAAACACACCTATATCTTACAATTATAGTTCGTTCATAAAGAAGTTCATATTTATATACATCATGACGTTACCATTCGGATATGTTTTCTTCCTGGAATATGTAACAGCACCGGTTGTTGCTATTATATTCTACGTATTAGCCAGTCTTGAGTATATAGCAGAAGAAATAGAAGATCCGTTCGGGCATGACTCGAATGACTTGCCACTAGGGAAACTGGCTGATAATATCAGGAAACATGTAGCAGAGATCATATAGAATATCGTTAACAACCACTTACCAAGACGTTGACAAACATACTTTATATAACTTTTTATCTTAGAGTTCTTAAATTCACAAAAATGCGATACATACTCTTAATACTGACAATACTCACTTCTGCTACTAACTCATATGCTCAACGTGATCAATTAGGGTGTATGGATAAAAGCATACGTGTTCAGGCAGAGCAGTTCAAACGTGATTTCAAAGCTCAAGGGCTTGAAGTTTTTAAAGATGCTATGATCACCATGACACCTAAAGAACCAACTGCTGTTGCTGTTCAACTGAATGCAGGTCAACTATACCAGCTTGTTTACATTGGCAGCAATAAAGCAAGTAAAATATATTTTGAGTTATTTGACGGACAGGACAACAAAATAGCAGAAAAAAAACTTGACAAGCCTACTGATAATAACTTTCTGGTTTATTCATTTATACCACAAAAATCAGATGTATACCTGCTTGTACTTACACAAAAGATAAAGGGGAATAAAAATGTTTGCGGTAGTTTCACTATTATGCAGAAACCTACACAGCAGGCAGATGGCTCAGAATAGCAGTATCTTAGTGGCTAATGGATGTACAAATAGAAGATAGCTGGAAAGAGGTTTTACAATCAGAATTCAACAAACCATATTTTGAAAAACTGACTGGTTTTCTCAAACATGAAATAAAGCAAAACAAGACCATATACCCTCCCGGGAAGCTGATCTTTAACGCTTTTAATACTACTCCATTTAATAACGTAAAAGTTGTAATACTTGGTCAAGACCCATACCACAACCCGGGACAGGCACATGGCTTAAGTTTTTCTGTTCCTCACGGCATAGCAACCCCACCCTCGCTGGTCAACATTTTAAAAGAAATAAGTGCAGATCTGGATATACCACCTGCAGGACATGGCAATCTTGAAAAATGGGCACAACAGGGAGTGTTAATGCTCAACGCCTCTCTTACTGTCGAGCGTAACAAACCCATGTCTCATAGTAAAATAGGTTGGCACGACTTTACAAATGCTGTGATTGCTAACTTATCTGATAAAAAAGAAAAGCTTGTTTTCATGCTTTGGGGAGGCTTTGCAAAAAGCAAACAACCTTTGATCGACTCTAATAAACACTTAATTCTTACAGCAGCACACCCCTCTCCTCTTTCTGCCCACAATGGTTTCTTTGGGTGTAAACACTTTAGTAAAGCCAATGAATGGCTGCAACTAAATGGTATTCATCCTATCGACTGGAGTTTATAACTTGCGCAAGAATGAAACTTATAAAAAACCTGCCGGGTCATATATACTTTATAGTCGGGATGTTGCTATTCATCATCACAATGCTGGTGGTCTTCATACCTATCTATATTGTATCAAAACTACCTGAACCCAATCGCGCCAAAGCATTACACCCTGTGTTTAGATTATGGATGGGGGTTTTCATGCCGATAGTTGGTTGCCCGATATACCGAAAAGGAAAAGAACACTTTAAAAAAGGTCAGAGATATGTTGTGGTTACAAACCACAACTCATTAGTAGATATACCTGTATCATCACCATGGATACCAGGTCCGAATAAAACATTAGCTAAGATCGAGATGGCTAAGATTCCTATTTTCGGAGTGATCTACAAAGCAGGGTCTGTACTGGTAAACAGGAAAAATGAAAAAAGCCGTAGACAAAGTTTCCTTGATATGGAAAATACACTTAAGTCAGGTATTCATCTGTGCCTGTACCCAGAAGGAACAAGAAATAAAACATCAGAACCCTTACAGCGTTTTTATGATGGAGCATTCATCACTGCTATCAAAGCGCAGGTACCTATCATCCCGGGATTGATCTTTAATACTGGTAAAATATTGCCCCACAATAAAAAACTTTGGGCAAGGCCTATGCCTATCAGGTTTCATTTCTTAGAGCCTATTGCTACAGAAGGGCTCACACTTGATGACGTTCAGGATTTAAAGCAGAAAGTTCATACCTTAATGACAGATTATTATATAGCTAATAAATAATGGACTTCAATATCATCGGTACAGGAAATATGGCATGGTTTCTTGGCAAAAAGCTAACTTCCATGGGGCATGTATGTACCGGTATTTATGGCAGAAATACAGAAGAAGCAAAAAAGCTATCCGTAAGCATTGGTTCTGTTATACTCAATCAAATAGCTGATAGTCAGAACAATGCAGACTGCACAATAATAGCGGTTACAGATACGGCTATCAAAGATATAATTCAACAATTATCAGTTTGCGATACCGTTTTGATACATACAGCAGGTTCAATAAAAAGAGAGATTTTAGACAACGTTGCTGATCATAACGGAATATTGTGGCCTATATACTCTATAGTAAAAGATAAGCTTCCTGAACACAGGAACATACCTATTGTAACAGAAGGAAACACAAAAAAAGCGACACAGGTTTTATCAAAAATATCAGAGGCTATTACCGATATCCACTATCAAACGACATGGGAAGAGCGGCAATGGCTGCATTTATGTGCCGTTATCAGCAACAATTTCTCTAATCACTTGTTTGCCATTACTGAAAAACTATGCATTGAGCATAAACTTCCTTTTGATCTGATAAAACCCATAATATACCAAACGGCAGAACGTATTGAAACGACCTCACCTATCAAATTACAAACAGGGCCTGCTATACGTGCTGATGATGCAATAATAGCTAAACAACTAAATATGCTCAGACAGAATACTGTATGGCAGGAGTTATATAGTTCTATCACTACCTCAATAGAGAAGATGTATGGTAAAGAAGGCCATAAATCTTAATTTTGCGCCAAATTGAACTGACAGGATGTATACTATTAAATTCAACTTTGAACAAAAAGGATTAGAATCTAAGACGATAGAAAACGTTGAGCCGGGCTTGAGCATATTGGAAGCTGCTCTGGAAAATAAAATTGAACTGCATCATAACTGTGGTATGGTTTGTGCCTGTAGCACTTGTCATTTATATGTTGAGAAGGGAGAGGAATACATACCTGAAATAACAGATAAAGAAGAAGACTTTATTGACAGGGCACGCAATCCTCAACTCAACTCGAGACTTGGTTGTCAATGTATTCTGGAAAAAGGTTCAGGAGAGCTGGAAGTAACACTACCTGACCAGTCACTGATACACGGAGAATAATTATTAAGAACTTTTTGAATATTATAAATATGGCTCATTACGAACCACCAATAAACTGGAGTGATTACGAAGACATCGCCTTAAAGTTATATGAGCGTTATGGTGATGATTTTGGAGAAAGTAAAATATATCGCATACGCTTCACAGACCTGATAGAATGGGTGCTGGAAATAGACAATTTTGAAGGCAAACGCGAAGACTGTAACGAAGGCCACCTGGAAATGATACAAAGTAGCTGGGTGTACGAGTGGCGCGACAACCAGGATTAAATGAATGTTTTAGAACTCTTTAAGCCGATACGCACATTTATATTTGACGTAGATGGTGTCCTTACTGATAGTCATTTATTGGCTACAGAAGATGGGCACTTATTACGTACTGTAAATATTAAAGATGGCTATGCACTACAACTAGCTGTAAAAAGAGGCTATAATATATGGATCATATCAGGCGGTAATTCTGAAGCCATAAAAACGCGTTTCATCAACCTAGGCTTACAGGAAGTTCATATAAGGGTAAAGGATAAGAAAGCATTGCTAAAAGATCTGACAGACAAGCATAACCTGCCGCTTGAGCATGCACTTTATATGGGTGATGACATACCGGACTATGCTGTAATGCAACTATGTGGCTTGCCTACCTGCCCTGCTGATGCTTGTAATGAGATCAAAAGCATCTCGAAGTATATTTCCCCCATTGAAGGTGGCAAAGGCTGTGTACGCGATGTTATAGAGAAAGTCCTTAAACTTAATGGCGACTGGGATTTACCGGAATAGTTGTAACTTTCTATTGATATGAAAATTGGCAAACCGTTTTATCTACTATCACTAAAAGAGTACATTTTTTATATAGACAATTATAAGAAGTATACTGACTTCAATACACTAGGGTTATATCGTTCTATTATTGAAAACAAAAAATTAACTCTTGAAGAGAAACTAACTCTTCGAGAGCATGCACACAAGAGCTTTAAAAAATCTTTTGACTTTCTACAACTCAAAGACCCATTTACATATATAAATGTGGCATATTTAGGAGAAGAGCTTACAAGAGGAGATGAAATAAACATCTGGGATAATGTAAAGCGATACCAACAAAAAGTACTAGCAGACAAGAAAATAAAACATAGAAATTTTGGTGAGTATTCTAAACATAGCTGTGGTTACGACAATTGTCACTTAAATGGAATAATGATCAAAAAAGGGTCTCTTTTTACTGAATGTGAAATGTATTTTGACAGTGATAAGAGCAAATATTCCGGAGTAGAGAAATCAGAAAGAAGAAAAAAGGAAAGAAAGAACAAAAAGAATATCATTAATAAAGAACTTGATAATCTTTAGTAACCACCCTACCTATTCTTTCTGAATCTAATCTTTCCTGTTTTAATAATAGAAATAGAGACCATCAATCCTCTAAATGCCCTTGAGCCTCATACCATGGGAATGAACCTGCATTCTTATTAATCTCCCAATAAAAAGGTTCACGCTCTTGTTTGTCGTTACCAATTTCATTCATTGTTTCTGCATCGTATAGCCTGCCATTCACCATAACAGAACTGATACTCTCTGTATTACGAATATCATCCAATGGGTTCTTATCTAATATTAAAAGGTCGGCCAGTTTACCAGCTTCAAGGCTACCAACATACTTGTCTAGCCCCAAACTCACAGCAGGATTGACCGTAGCTGTTTTCAATGCCTGCATAGGCGTCATTCCACCCTGCTCCATCATCCATATTTCCCAATGTGCACCCAGTCCTTGTAATTGTCCATGAGCGCCCATATTCACCAACACGCCGTTATCCATTAATTTTTTCAGGCTTTGCGACACCAATATATGTCCGTTCTCATATTCTTCATCAGGAGCCATTACTCTGTGCCTGCTACGTGTGTCTACTACGGGGCGGGGCGTAAAACGAAGCAATCTCTCCTTTTCCCACACATTGCTTTTCTGGTACCAGTAATACTCGCCTGATAACGATCCATACGATACGACAAGTGTTGGAGTATTAGCGGTCTTAGACCTTTTCCATAGCTGTATTACATCATCATACAATGGTGCAACAGGAATATTATGCTCTATGGTTGTATGACCATCCAGTATCATACTAAGGTTATGAAAGAAAAAAGAACCTCCTTCAGGTACTACTTCTACCCCTAACTCTCTTGCAGCTTCTATTACCATCTGTCGTTGGTTTCTACGCGGTTGGTTATAACTCTTAACACTGAATGCACCGAAAGCCTTCGTTCTTTCAATAGCTGAACGCGCATCATCAAGCGAGTTGATCACAGCTTTAAAATCTCCATCTGCACCATATAAAATAGTTCCTGTAGAGAATACTCTCGGGCCGGTCATCAACCCTGCTTTCACCATTTCACTTTGTGCAAATACGAATTCGCTATTAGCAGATGGGTCGTGCATAGTAGTAACACCATAAGCAAGGTTAGCGTAATAAGGCCAGTGCTTCTCAGGAAGAATACCTGAGTAGAAATGCCCTGCATGCGCGTGTGCATCTATAAAACCCGGCATGATGGTTTTACCTGCACAGTTAATGATATGTGCATCCTCAGCTAACGGCACATCGGCATTTTTACCTACATGTTTAATGACGTTCCCCTCTACTATAATAGTTCCATTCTCTATAACCTCTTCGCCATTCATTGTGATGATCCTGGCATTGATAAATGCTGTTACACCTTTTGGTTTATCTGTCTTACTAACCAATCCTATTTCAATTCCCTCTTTTGGTATCGAGAATGCAGAGTCAGGCTGACTACCTAAAAACTCATACAGATCATTCAGTTTGATTGAATAATACTGATCGCCTAATATATAATGCAGCGATTTACCATCAGCACTCCAATGAATATAGTAACCAGCATCTTGCGACACTTTTCTCACCGGGAATTTAGAAGAGTCGCTGCCTATTTCAATCGGCTTGCCTGTATGCGGAAAAACAGCTATATATACCTGATGCAAGTCACTATATGCTATCCAGTGCTCATCTGGAGATAACGCTAAGTTCTTGGCGTATTTTCCTGTGAAAACTGTTCGCTCATCTTCACCATCCAACCTGCAAGACTTATATGCTTTTTTCAATCCTCCCCCTGCTTCATAATATATGCGTGTATCATCTTTGCTGAATATCGGGTTATCACCACCTTTTACTACAAACTGTTGCTCTCCACCATCTGCAGAAATAGTGTAAATACCCGGTTTAGCTGTATATGCCGGACCTAGTATATTACTACTCCCCTGCCTTTCGTAAACAATTGTCTTACCATTGTGGGAATAAACTGGTGTGCGGTAAATACCTTTTGCTTTGGTAAGTTTTACAGGCTTTCCTCCTGTAGACTTTACCCTACTGATACTACCACTGTTTTTATCAGACCAGGTCACATACACTATGTGTTTCCCATCAGGAGAAAAAGAAGGGTCATACTCCAGTTCGTCAGAATTTGTCAGTCGTTCAGGAATACCATTTGGCAACTGCTTTTTATATAAATGTCCCAGTGCATTGAACACGATAAAACTACCATCAGGAGCAGTAGCCACCTGTCTTATGGTATTTACCTTGAAGCTATCTTCATCAATATTCTGGCTAAACCTTATTACTTCAGTTATCTTCTGCTTTACATCACAGGTAAATGGTACTATGGTAGCTGTGTTAGTTTTACTTACATCTACCTTATTGATCTTACCCTGTGCCCATATATAAATATGCTTGTCATCAGGCGACCATGCAAAACCCGGGTACACGCCAAAGGTGGTCCATGCTTCTTGCTGATCTTTAGATAGCATGTCATATACAGGCCACTCCTCTGCAGTCTCTACATTACGGATAAACAATACCGTTTTGGTACGTATCCTTTTTACAAATGCTAATAGTTTACCACTGCGAGATACCTGAGGACGCACTGCACCACCGGGGCCTCCGGTAACTCTTTCTATGTCTCCTTTTTCTCTATCAAACCTGTTGATGACGAATATCTGTTCGTTAGGGTCTTTGTTGTACTGAAAGTGACCACCGGGGTACATGTCCTCACTATAATACACATACCTGCCATCAGGCGATACACATGGTTCATTCACATCCTGCTGGTCGTTCTTTTTCTTTGTCAGTTGCAGGCCTTTACCACCATGTATATGGTACATCCACATCTCACCAGCACCCAATGAGCGTGTAGAAGTAAAGTGCTTACGTGCTACAATGTATTTCCCGTCAGGTGTCCAAACTGCATTATTGAGTAATCTGAAGTCTTCTTTGGTTATCTGCTTTGCATTGCTGCCGTCACGATTCATCACCCATATATTATCGCCACTACCAGCATCAGAAGTGAAGCATATTTTACTACCATCAGGACTAAATCGTGGTTGCACCTCCATTGCCTTGCCCTGCCTGAGCACCTTGGCTTTGCCACCTGTAACAGGCATAATGTATATATCTCCCAACAGGTCGAACACCACGTGCTGACCATCAGGCGAAACATCAAGATTCATCCATGTACCCTCGTTTACTGTAAAGCTTACTTCTGTTTGCGGACTACCGGGGTTCTCTACATCCCACTTGTTTTTCTTTTTATCATCTGCCAATAAAGTAGCCGGCAGCAACCAAGCTGCTAATAGTATATACTTGAACATCCACTTGCGTTTGTGATAAAGATAGAAAAAGAGAGTTGTGATTTTCTGAGAGTTGACATAGCATCTATACAGAATAGCCATTTGCATAAGTTTAATTCTTTATATACTGTACATTTAACAGAACATATAAACACATGAAACATTTAAAGCTTATATTCTTCGGAATTACTACTATAATACTCACCGGTTGTCATTCAGGATATGAAAAAAGAGATGGAAAAGTTTACCATAAGTGGATACATGGAGGTAACTGGACCAAAGAATACTCATTGGTTAAGGATGCAGATGCAAAAACGTTTACCACAATAAAGCATAACATAAACACTGATCTTGGTAAGGATAAAAATCATGTATTTATAGATGCTGTAATACTGGAGCATGCAGACCCTAATACATTCGAGCAGATAAAAGAATACTATTGGCGAGATAAAAACAATGTGTATATAGTAAGATATGGTTATACCGATGCTCGTATTAAAGGTGCAGACCCTAAAACGTTTACGATAATGAAAAACGAATGGGCAAGGGACAAGCATAACATATACTATCAATATGACAAACTGCAAAACGTGAACTCAAAAGAATTTACCGCCATAGATGATGACTGGGGGAAAGACGATAGACATTACTATTATCATGAATTAAGAGTAGAAGCCCTTGACTACAACACAGCAGAGATAGTGAGTGCATATTATATAAAAGACAAGCACCATGTTTTTTATCAGGACACAATAGTCGCTGATGCTAACCCTAAAACCTTTAAAGCAGATGGTATTGGTTGGTTTGGCCACGACGACAAATACATGTTTCACCATGAGAAAAATGAAGGGTCTATAACTGAAGAATACAGGAAGGTGTATATAAAGGAATAGAAAAAGCCCCGCATACGCGGGGCTAGTCAACCGTATGGTACATTTTGCGAACCGGACAATCGAAGATTTACATTTGAAAATTTAACCCCATTGTTCAGACTGCGAAATTGTATTAATTGCTTCTATATTTTTATTGCCGTATACTACTACCCTGTAATCTTATTCCGTATTATTTGCCTTGGTTGACTTTAATCTTATTATATCTGCTTTATCAAGCAACCGCATTGCTTGAAACCCCATATCCCACTCAAACCATTTTGCTGCGTTATTGGCTCTTGCAGGGTGTTTGTGATGGTTATTGTGATAAGCCTCACCCCAAAAAAACAGGTCAAAAGGAAGGATATTTTTTGACGTATTATTTATCTTGAAATTTTCATACCCGAATTTATGTGCCCACCAGTTTACTACAACCCCTTGAAAAGAACCCATTGCAATTGTAACAGGAAAGAAGAGCCATTGCCACCATGCAGTAACAAGCCATAGATAAATTAACGCATAGATTGCTACCCAAACTATACGTGTAATCCAATTGTGAGCAATCTTATCGAATGCTTTCCATTCAGGAAGGTTCTTCTTAAGTTTACTATCTGCATCTTTTTTTCCAATATAAAGATCAAAATATCTGTTTCTGGTAACCCACATGATCATGAATGGGTTAGGCTCATTATGGGGTGAATGCGGGTCATCAGCTTCATCAGTATGAGCATGGTGCAGCCTGTGCATTAAGCCATAGGCATAAGCACTTATGTAGGACGAGCCTTGTGTAATAAAGCATCCAATATAAAACACTCTTTCCCATGCCTTCGACATAGTAAACATGTTATGTGCAGCATACCTATGATGGAATATAGATTGAAAAAATAGAGAAGCATACCAATGAAGAACAAAAAAGAATAGGAATGGCATAATAATGTTTCAGTTTTTATCTGTTTGTTTATCTAAAATGAGTTTGAGTTCGGCAATCAAAATTGATAACCTTCTTTGCTTTTTTCGCTCTACTGTTCAGGTAGTATACGTTTTCTAGTTGTGGTTATTAACTGTTCACCTGCTATGTCTATTGCTAGGCGTAGGACACTCTCCATAGCTATTTAGCTCACACTTTACAAAGAACGGGTATATATTAGCTGACTGATTTTGCACTCTTATATGTAAGCTATTGATGAATGAAGGTATACTTTACATAGGAGAAACCTGCTACAAACAAGCATAAAAAATGAAAAGCCGCACCCAGTAAGGAATGCGGCTAGATGTTAGTTGTGAACCGGATAGTAATATTACCTCTACCCTTTCTTACCCACTAATTCATTGTATCTCACGCCAATAGTACATATTGGTATTTTTCATTGCGTAACAACAGGCATTATTGAGCAACAAAAACACCTTTTTGTTTGCCCCATGTTGTACCCTTTTTTTTACAAAAAAGTAAATTATGACAACTTCAATTCAATTAGTATTACGTACAGACAAAACAAATAAAAAAGGTGACGCCCCTATTTACTTCAGGATTATTAAAAATCGTAGAAGTACAAATATATACACAGGTATAAGAATACAAGAACGTTACTGGGATAATGATAAAAAGCTAGTAAAAACAGTTCATCCAAATAGTACAAGAATGAACAATCTATTGCGAATAAAGGAGATTCAGCTTAGGGATGACATACTAAAAATTGAAGCTAAAGACGTAAATGCAAGTATAGTCGGAATTAAAGAAAAGCTACTACATGCCAAAAACAACGACTTTTTCACCTTAGCTGAAACGATAATAGAAGGCTATTATAATAGAGGTCAAATAGGTACATATGATCAACGTAGAAGCGTTATTAAAAAACTGAAAGAATATTGTAACTCAAGCAAACTCTTATTTTCAGAGATAGATATACAGTTTATTAAAGCATATAAGAGTTACCTAATTGTCACAAAGGGTAATAGTACAAATACTGTATATAACAATCTGAAGTTCATAAGACAGATTTTCAACACAGCAGTTAGAGAAGGCTACATCGAGCAGAAAGATAACCCTTTTGGTAACATAACCTTACACACAGTAAAAACGAATAGAGAATACCTTTTACAACAAGAGATAGATGCCATTGAAGCCCTTCAATTTGAAAATGGCTCAAGGCTTGAAAAACACAGAGATATGTTCATATTTGCCTGTTATGCATGTGGACTAAGAATATCAGATGTTCTGCTGCTAAAATGGAAGCACATATTAGACAACAGAATAAATATCACTATTCGGAAGACTGGTGCACAAACCAGCGTATATATCCCGAAAAAGGCCATGGCAATATTAAATAAGTATAAAACTGAACATTGTAACAAAGACCAGTATATTTTCGGAGAGTTACATCAAGCCATTACACCTGAAGACCCAGTCAAGCTAGATATATCAATATCACGCTTGACAGCGATAATTAATAAGAACTTAAAGACAATAGCATCAAAAGCCGGAATCGATAAAAAGGTTTCTTTTCACGTTAGCAGACACTCTTTTGCTACAAACGCACTCCGTAAAGGCATACCTATAGAGCATGTACAAAAGCTGTTAGGGCATGCAAACATACGAGAGACACTGATATACGCCAAAATAGTAAGTGCTGACCTTGACGAGTCGATGAAGGTCTTTGATGATTAATTTTTTGCAGAATAAAAATGATGTGTAGTTTTGCATTGTTGACCTGGTCAACTTCTTCACTTATAATCAATGAAGCTCATTTCTTCTGAGCTCTTAGTGAAGCCACATACAGTCTGACTTCGGAGGGTTGCAATTTCGACCTCAGACTATTAGCGATAGCAAAGGTTCTAACGCTGAGCATACGGATTACACTGTACCTCAGGACAGTGTTTAATTGAAAAACGTAGGGTGGCTACACAATTTTATCGTTATGAGTAAAATCAGAACAGAATCTCTGGCTCTAGCCAGACGTCTGGGATTGCCTGAAACCACGATTCAGGTACTGCTTGACGAAGCGAAGAAGAAAGGCGCATTTGTTGATGCGCATGGTAACATATTCATGAACGAAGATATGTTCCAAGCATTAGAGTGCTCAGAAGTAATGACTGCAATAAAGCAGTTCATACTCGAAAAGTTCTGCCCAGAGCAAGCTGAAGAAACACGATACTACTCAACAGCACAAGTATGCCGAATGTTGAAGATAAGTCGGAAAACACTGCAGAAATATAGGGACCAGGGTCTGATTGGCTTTGTGAAAGCTCCGGGGAGCCGAAAATACCTATATACAAAGGAGCATGTTGAACAGTTCATAAATAGTCATAAAAATGGGTGAGATAAAAGTCGAGAAGGAGAAAAAGGTAAAGCTTGCAGCTACCAAAATACAGTGGGCAGAATCAACTCACAACTTCTGGGGAGGTTGTAAAAAGGTTTCTCCGGGTTGTAAATTTTGTTATATGGACCGTTTATACAGCAGGTTTGACAGGGACCCAAGAGAGGTTCTGCGAGCACCTGATGATAGGTTTAATGCTCCAATGAAGGATTTAGAGCCAAAACTCATTTTCACCTGTTCAATGAGCGACTTTTTTATTGAGGAGGCTGATGAGTGGCGTGATGATGCATGGAGCGTGATTAAGAATTCACCGCAGCATACATACCAAATTCTGACAAAACGTCCGGAAAGGATAGCGGAATGTTTGCCTGAAGATTGGGGCAAAGGATATCCAAACGTTTGGTTAGGAGTATCAGTTGAGGCTCAAGCATATGTTTCTCGAATGGAAATACTATCAGGAATACCTGCAGCAGTACGTTTTGTAAGTGCAGAACCTCTACTTGAAGAACTGGATTTGCTTGTCAAAGGAGAAGACGGACACCGTATCATAGATGATTTCGATTGGATAATTATTGGCGGTGAGTCTGGATTCAATACAGGAAAACACAGATATAGACCATCTGAAATAGCATGGTATGAGCGAATAGTCAAAGACCTGAAAACTGAAACTGATGTTGCAGTTTTTGTAAAGCAGATGGGTACATATCTTGCTTATCAGGGTTATGGCTCCACTAGGCTTGAGAATGGTAGGCTAGCAGATATGCACGGTGGTGATATCGCTTCATTCCCAGAAGCTTTGAAGCTAAGAGAGATGCCTCTGTAAATCTCAATTCTGTTGTAAAAAAGGGCTGCTTATGCGGCCCTTTTTCTTATTGCATTAATTATATTTCCAATACGACTTATCAAGACAATGAATGAATTTGCGGTATTATACCAAGCCTTCTTCTTAACGGTAGGAGTAAAACCGACAATACCAGTAACTACACTCAATAGTTCTTTCTCAACTATTTCGACATATTCCTTGGTTGTTACAATACAATCATGCAAAGTAAATAGTGGAATGTGTGGTTGTTCGTTCTTTATGGTTTTACAAACACCTCGTATCATACAAAAGCTTTCAATACGCTGTAAGAGCATACTTATGGCTTTATAATCCTCTTCCTTTATGATTTCTATTAGCTGCCCTACCTCAGGATAAAGAGCCTTAAAAGTAACCCATACTTTACCCATATTGCTATTGTACATTCTCCTATGCTTCCTCCTGCTACCAAATAGCAATGCAAGTAAACTTCGTTTTATATAACCACGCTTCAACTTAGAACTCCAACTAATATTAAAATACCCTATGCTATCTAACACTTCTACCAGCCGTTCATATACTATTCCTTTACATGCATCATGCGCAAACTGCATACGCTGTAACCCTTTCCCATAGCGAACTTCAAGACTTTTAAGAAACATAATAGTGTTAGTATTAGTAGTTATATACTCTATACCTGTCCATATGGTACTGTTTAGAGATTTTTTTCCCCTTCGCTCTTTGTGTACTACCCAATTTTTCCAGTCTAGCAACGGAAGAATTAAAAACAGCTGACTATTACTCAGGTCAACTTCTGCTAACCTTTGACCTTGATAGCGCACAAGTTCTCTAAACTCCCTTTTAAGCGCTGTTAAAGGAGTATGTAGTCTATGACCGAACTCATCTTGCTTTAGAGTAGCGTTAGTGTTTATTCGATCAATTGAGCTTCTATAGCTGTTACACACTAACCTCAACTTTACCAAGCGCTTCTCCCTGAGTTTTTTTGCACCAGATAAAATATCTTTCTGCTTCTTGAAATACATCTCATCTATGAGTAAATAAGCTGCTTCTTTGTCAATAGTTAGACCATCATTGAAGTGTTTACCAAGTACACTGATTAAACGTGGCTCGTAAACATACTTGCCAATATTCTCCTTGTAGACATCGCTATATCCCCTCTTCTTGAAAGCAGTACTTGTAGCACTTACCCATTTAAATTTTCCTGTATTATATTGCTTTGATAACTTATAAAGCATAGCTCGCTCACCAACTATATAGTTTTCATCAATTTCGATGACACCTACTTTAATCATCCATGAAACAACCTCTTTATAACTATTTCCAATTACACCTTTTAGAATTGATGCACTTAGCGGTACATAGTATAGAAGCTGAACCCTCGGGTACCTACAATCATCATCTAGCTTGGACATTTGCTGGACGATTGAGTGACATATAAAATACACTTTGTCTTGATGAAAGGCACTTATCTCATTTGGAGAATACCTGCCTATAAGTTTTTGCAGCTTTAGATTTGCTGGCACTCTAAACCTCATATTTTGAAGGTTTGTACCTACGTAGATGTTTCACGTAGGAGAGTTAAAAATCTGTTCTTCTTAGATTCTTGTTAGTTCTGATAATTTTCTTCTGAGGATAGTTCGTAGACTTCTAATTCTGTGTGCAGTAGCTGCTTCGTATGTACTTCTTCTGTTCTTTTCTTATACTGCGTTGGGAGATGCAGTAATGCAAATATAAGGGATAGCAATGGTTAAACCTGAGACACTATTTAAATGAGGCTAACATACGAACAGCACATTGTTGTACTCTGTTATGATTTAAACCTAAGAAACTCCCACAGCTCAAGGTCAAGATGTTCTGCAATATGTGCCAGCGTAATAATAGACGAGTTAACTACGCCTCTCTCTATTCGTGATATAGTACTTTTCTCTACTTCGCATATATCAGCAAACTCTTGTTGTGACATACCCTTAGCTTCACGAGCTTCTTTGAGCCGCTTACCAATTCTTATTAACAATTTATCGTTGCTGAACTGAGTAGTCACATAACAAATTGACTACTATTATTTTGTATCATTGTAGGCGAGAACGCCTACTAATTATTATATTTATTCATTAAAAAATACCATTATGAAATACGTATTACACTCTTTACTGGTAATTACATTACTTGTGTCAGCTTGTAAAAAAGGCAATAACAACAATAATACTACTCCTGGAGCCACCACCACAGTATATCCCAATAGGGTTACCATAACAGATAATGGCAATAGTTATACTTTAGAAGGATATTCTTCAAAAAAACCGAATGCATCCGCTGGTCCAGCAATAATAGATGGACATGTAGATCATGATCTAGCTACAGAGCTAAAAACAGGCTTTCAACTAAGGACTTCTGCTAATAATCCACCATTCAATCTACACATCAGCTATATACATCTTGGAGAACATGTATTTGAACCTCATAAGATAAATGACATAGAGTTCTTAGAGCTAAATTATATCAGCTCAGTATATAAGCAATTCCATGTAGATAATGGGATGTTGTATATCACTAAATTCAACCCCGACACCTTGATAGGCAACTTCACATTTCATGTTAACAACTATCATGAAAGCAGGACTATAAATGGTGACTTTCAAATTTATGAGCCTGATTTTTAGGCTTGGGCTCTTACTAAAGACATAGAAAAGACGAGGCGATCAAAACATGTGTTTTTCACCTCTATTTTACTTTTTAGGCTTCACTCTGTCCATATATAATAGTATAGCGTTTTCTTACTACTGTATTTAGGTAACCTCTACTCGAACATCCCCCTGGGTTAGGTTTAAATAGCAATATTACTCCGTAATAAACAACCAGTGACATGAAATGCTATCTTGAATACAGTGTCCCTCATTTTATAAAGGAATACATAGCCTTTTTGCCATATGCAGATAAGCAATAGCTATTAAAAATGCTAACTGAATGTAATTAAAATCTTAATCAGTTTTGATTAAGATAATAGTACATGACGAGAGTAATAGATTACAGTTTTGATAACTTTTTCTCTAACCTTTTTACATTAAATTTTGAGAGTAGCTTTTCAAATTCACGTTCGTTTGAGAGCGTAATACTGTACGTTTGGTCTTCTATCAAACTACTTCTTGCAATAAGCATTAGTTTGTATTTCCTGGCACCTACATCAGATACTGTAAATACCGGGAGAGGTTGAACTTTCTCTATATAAGTAAAATTTTGGTCGAAGGCATCAAAAGTAAATACATCTACTTCTGGGAATGGAATATCCATCAGCTTATTAGTATATGATACATCATTATCTTTCGCTTTCTGCTTCCATCTCAAATACTCATATTTAGCTAGTATCAACCACCCAACAAACTCTCTATGGTCACCACCAAAACTAAAATAATATGTGTCCTTTAATACACCTCCAAAAACCTCTAAGTATATGTTGGGTATAGTGTCATTCTTGTTGCTTTCACTAATGCTGATGTATCTTTTGCTATTATCAACTCTAATGTTGAAATATCGACCAATATCAGAATTATAGTATTGATCAAATTTTGCCTGCGCATATACGCTTGTTGAGTCACACAATAAACATAGTATGAAACAGATAACTAACGCCCTAAAATTGTGTTTTCTCATAGTTAAGGTAGTTTGTTGCTATATAAACTGTATTCAGCAAATTAGTATCTAAAACAAAGTATCGTTTGGATATATTAACTCTTCCTTGATTTTTGGAACGTTCTTATCAAATGCATCTACTCTTGCGTTAGCCAGCTTACCAATTGTATGTGCCTCTAAATAACCATAAGGAAATGTCTGTATTAGACCTCCTGCTTTTCATCTCGTTTTGATATTCATCAATTTCCATTATCCTAAATAATCACATAGTATTATATACTGTAGCTTCTATAAAGAATTATTCGATTACTAGGCCTGGTGGCAGATTGATTTTCAAACTACTGTTTTTTGACATTTTTTGCTATTAAATACAGGCAGACTATAATAACTAACTATGGCTGTAACATTATATCACATAAATCGACTTGTTGAAATAAAGGACTTTTAATATAAAAATACTGTCTATACCTATTGCAGTGATATCTTCATCATAAATGATGAAAAATGTATTGAATAATAAGTATGCTTTGGATATTTAATATTAATAGAAATAGGTGTAAGGATACGTACTAGATGATTTTGTTATTTCTCCATCACAGTTCTTCCAATAATAAGTACCATTTTTATATGTAAACCTGCCCTCTACTTCTAAGTCTTCAATACCTATTCTAACATCTTTTACCTCGATATTGTCACTACTCATATCACCATCACTAATTACGGCATAATACTTATTATTGCTTAATCTTAAAACCACAGATGATCTGTCTCTACCTGGATCTATATTTCTCATTATTGCCAAAGATGGCTCTTGATAGTTCTGTATATCAAGACAACAAGTCGCTACAACAAGACCGCTTAAATGAGCATTTGACTCTATTGCACTAACTATGAGCTGCCTGGCATTTAAAGGAAGGTTCTCTCTATCGTAATAGTTCCAACGTATATTATAAAAGACATCTTGATATTTTTTGTGCACATCCCTTTGTGTGGTAACAAAATCAGCATGCACGTATAGTTTTTCATAGTTGTTAAAGAGGTATTGTATAAAAGTTATACTTGGAGTTACTACATAATATTTAATGTCTGTTTTAGCTCTACCAATTAAAACAACGCTTTCATAAGACGGCAATTCGATATCTCTCCGTATAAATAAGTGCATTTTACCGAGTATCTCAGAGTCTGTGTTAGCTTTACTTCTTATATTAATGTTTTCGGTAAGAGCATATACACGTACTAGCTTTTTATAATCATCAAATTCGAAATATATGCAAACACAAGAAGATATGAATATTATAGATATCAGTAACAGGAAAAAATTGTTTTTGTATTGTTTACTTCTATTTATTTTTTCTTTTTTAAGTATATCAGTACTTACAGTTTTATTAGGATCCGTTTTAGGCTCTGTTTGTACGTTTACTTTTTTATTTAGATCAACTTCCGGTTTTTTTCCTGGTATTTTGCTTTCTTCTTTTTCTTTATTATTAACAGTAGCCCTACTTGTTATAAAATTCTTTTCTAAATCAATTCGTATACTATTATCTAATTGCCTTTTAGTATAAAGCTTCTGTAAATATTCTTTTATTTCATCATCGTTGAATTTTTCCCATACAGATAACTGACCACTTTTGAGCTTAATGAGTTTATTCTTCTCTAAGAAGAGTAGGTACTCTTTTATATTCTCTTTATTTATTAATGGCATATTGTTTTCTTAGTTGTTAGGGACTTATTTATCATTTGTAATTTTAAAGGTATTGTTATTGCAAATAATAAATAAACGATATCATAAACTCTTGTAGTAATTGATTTTTAGCTGTGTACATTTTAGTGCATAACAGAAGCTAAAAGCATTACGATGAATTCACTATTAAACCGAGTAATAATATACCAAGAATTAAGATAAATAACACCAGTACGTATTCCGCTGACCTTTTTGGAGGTTCCTCGTGTTCTTCGTAATAATGATCATCAGTACCTGATTCGTCTTCATCGTTTACGTCAGCAATACTCTCATCTACTGTGGAATTTTTAACGATAATAAAGTTAGGTTTATACTCTTTAGGATGTTCAGAATCTTCAGCAATATTTTGTTGTGTTTTGACAGAAGGTTCTGATATCTCTTTTTTATTATCAACTTCAACTGAGTCATTAAATACTTTTTTTTCATTAAAGAATTTGCTTTCTAACTCTCTTTGTTTGTTGTTACTTATCTCCTTTTTTGAATATAGCTTACTTAAGTATTCCGTTACTTCCTCATCACTAAACTTTTCCCATAAGGACATCTGGCCAAGCTTCAACTTTATGATGTTTAGTTTTTCTAAATAACCAAGGTACTCTTTAATGTTTCTCTTATGTATCGATGACATTATCTTGTATTCTTTAAATGAATTGTAAGTTTCATCCTCCTTATAATCATATGCAATTTCTTATACTTTTATCTTATGAATTGTTATTCGCTCCATAGGATATTAATCCATATATAACATCAGAAGGCACTAATGCATACTTTATCTTTTCATCGACTATAATTGAAAAGCTGGCAAATAATGTATCTGTCCCCTTTGCTCTTTTTATTATGTAGGGTGTATCCTCATTAATGTCTGATACATCTTCTGAAACTAATAACTTATCATTGGAGTTATAAAACCATTCCAATGCAGTATAAATACATTCTCCACTTTGCTTTTTATACTTTATCGATATATCAACCCTAGACTTGTTTGTCTTAAATGTAATATCAGAGTTACAGTAATTATTTTTTACGAGCATTGAAAGTGTATCAACGTTAATAGGTATGGTATAGTAATGGTGAAAATCGCTAACAGCAGTTTCTACTACAACAGGCTTAATATTTTTCACCCTAGAGTTAGATATAAGAAAGACAATAATAATAACAACTACTGCATATGATAATGATGCAATAATGTTACGTATGTTTTTATTCTTCCGCTTGCTCATTCTGCATATACTCTTTAAATGAATCAGAATCTATTATTCTATCAAGAACTTGTTTATAAAAATCATAAGGATGGTCACCAACATCATTAATCATTAAATAAACCGTATATATTTTAGGTTGCTCCATGTAAGTAAGCAGGTCATTTTTTGATATGATTAGTACTAACCTTTTTGAGTTTTTAAAATTTGATTTTTCTCGGGAAATAGTACCTGTCTTTGCATAAAAAAAGTAGTTCTTATACCTATTACTATTACCAAATAACTTATGCATAGTTCCCTGGTTGTTAGTCAGCACATCTTCCATACTCTTATAAACATATCTTCTGATATAGTCTTTGGCTGAATCCATATTATTCCAACCCGCACCAAAATGCCAGCTTGCGTCTTTTATACTATCGGGTGAAATGTGAAGTGTATAGTTCTCGTTAAGAGAAAATAATCTTCCGTAAAGCTCAGCCATTTTGTATGGGGTAATATTGTAGGGAGAACCTCCTAGAGTCGGAATCTTTAGACCAAACAAAAAGTTGTCATGCATATTATCATACATTGCCCTTTCTGACTGTAAAAAAAATGATTGTTCAGGAAAGCTCCAGAGGAAAGCTTCAGTAGCATCTTTATTCATTATATTATAAAGCTCACTGCTAGTAAAAGCAACCTCTTTTTCAACTGTCTTATCATAAAAGTCGCTCTTATTTTTATCATTAGTATTGACGTCATAATAAGATTCAAACCCTGATGATAAAATGGACTGTTTATCACCTAAATACCTTCCCTTTAATTTTTTAGGATTATCTCCTGGCCACCCTGTCTCAGGATCAGGCAAATAGTATTTAGCGGTGTTAAAACTAAGCAGAGGATAGTCTTTATCAGCTATATCTTTAGCTGGTATTAACACACTTTCCAGACTATACATATTGTTACTATAAAAATGTTTTTTCTGGTATGAGCCTAAAAACATTAATAGTGAATGGTAGATATTACTTGATTTATAAATATACCTCTGTACATTAAAACTATTATAAGCCTCGCCCTCTATAGCAAGAAAACCTTTTTCATCTTTTATATCTACACCTGCATATCTTTTAAGTATCATATCGGTAGCACTTGAGTATTCAGTTCCTTCAACTTCTGGTGGTAGTAATACAAGTTTATCCCATCCTGCGTTTACCTCAGACATTAATGCCGCAAGTATAGCAGGTTTTATAGATGAGCCAGGGCCATACTTCATGTGTAGTAAATTAAGATTACCCCATTGATCTCTCTGGTTTTCTAGGCTGCTGAAAAAGAAATGTCTGCTTTTTATTTTGGCTATTTCCTGTTCATTATTGGGGTCTAATCTAAGTCTGTCATTTGTATAATCTGCCAAGAGCCGAATATTACCCTTCCCACTCGCAGCTATTATTGATGCCTGAAATCTCTCATTCTTTCCTTGATGATCAGCAACGTATTTATATAGATCAGCATTCACTTTTTGAACAAGATCATAGTCCAGTGTTGTTTGAACATCATCATATATATGCTTAGTGTTACTGAAACTATTACTTATGCTATTAGTAAAATGATATGGCCAGAAAAAAATATCACCCATAGGGTATACATATCTGTAAGTACCATTTATCCAATATGCTTTAGAAAGGGTGTTATCACCTTTATGCAACAGACTAATGTCAATAACTGTTCCATCTTCTTTTATTATTTTGCCTCTGTCGTATGTAGAGATAGCTGCAGTAGGCTTAGCAGCATCAAGTGTGTCAACAGTTCCGCTTCTACCATTATAAACCAAAAGATTTTTACACTTGTCAAGGCCTGTATTTATGATATTTACTAATAAGTATGGAGTTTGCTTGGCCGTCCAGTTGGCAGGTACTGTTAATAACTTGATGTTATCAACATCTCTTATTGGGGTTGACTTATGCTTTACTTCTTCCTTTTTGCCATTTAAGACTATTTCAAATGGATGATTAACTTTATCAGAATTATACGCTAATACATCTCCTTGCCATTTAATCTTTTCATCATAAGGAGGTAATTCTAAATACAACTGCCTGTTAAATGCAACTTTTAATTTACTTTGCTCATGACGAATATATACAGGACTACCCTGTCTATATGTCATATGTTTATTATTAATCAATACATCTAAAACGCTCTTAGTAAAAGCATCACAACTTGTATATAAGTTCTGATAAGCGGTATCCTCATTTAACATTTTTAATACATTAGATGTATAATTATCAAAATAACGCCCCCTGCCAATAACCGGGGCATTTTTATTACTAATCCCAGCAGGCTTTTTAATATTCTTTAGTTTAATACTTTGTACTCTATCAAGAATATCATTAACGTTATAATCAATAACTGAAGCTGTATTCGCTAACCTGATATTGAATTTCTCAGAATTAATGTTATTAGTACTGCTTACCCCTAACCATATAGATGATATAAATATGGCAAGTCCAAGAAAAGCTGAACCAAGTTTGAGTAATAGCTTATCGGGAGGTTGATTGTTATGGCTCTTATTTATTGACTTTGGTGTAAACAAAATGCTAATAATAATCAAACTTAAGGGAAGCAGTAATGTAGTTTTGCTGGTTAAGCTTAAAAAGGGATAATCCTGACCTAAAAAAACAAATCTGTTTGTTGATGTCATCCAAATGAAGAAACCTATTATGAATAATAATAGTAATGTAGAAATGCCCGTGCTATTTGATGCATATAATACACTATACTTTTCTTTACTGTGTTTAAAAGTTAGCAGAAATAAAAGGAATGGAATGCCTAACGCCAACAACAAAAAGAACATAGTCATGTTACCGAATTCGGATATTACAAACCTTGGCAGCACTACATCCCTAGTTTGTGTATAGTAATTTACACCTCTGTCAAAGTGTTTTTTTAGATCAATTTTCTTACTACCATCTGCTTTGTTTTTAAGGAAGTAATTAATAAACCATTGGCTTTCTGCTATATTTATTATGTTGCGAGACTCAAAAGATTTTATTTTCTGTTCTTTGATTATCTCTTCTGCAGATTTATGTATTATTAGTGACCTGTTTATTACATACCTGTATTTATTTTCTATTTTTTCCTGTAGAAAATCTTTATTTAAGACAACTATAGCAGATATAATAGTTAGACTGGTTACAGAAATAATCTTTACATTTCTTCTTATTTTATTTGATAGTAAAATTATTATAAGAGGTATTGCCAACACAACAACCGCAACATATATCATATGATAGAAGCTCCAGCTGAATATCTTTTTATTAAATAGAAAAACACATAGCACGCTTGAGTAGATAAGACTAAATAATAGATTACTAAGAAAATACCATTTGTACTTCTTAAAATCTTCTCTTTGTACTTTTAAAAAGGATAATACAGCATTTTTCGCAACAAGAAACACAAAAAACAATATGCCAAAACCTGTATCCGACAATACGAAAATCCCTAAAAAGGATAGATTGAGTAAAAACTTCTGATCATTATTAATACACTTAATAAATGCTTCAGGAAAAGTCTTATACTTCTGCTTCTTCTTACCTATTTCATTTACTAATGAAATTGAGTAGTCCCAATAAAAATATATGATTACAGGTATAATAATACCGCATACTCTCTTAAGTAATTGAATATTTGAACTAGAGATAACTATACAAGCTATAGTTATACCAATTAATATGACATTCTGAATATTTATCCTGATACTATCATGATTTTCACTAGAGAGCTTTGCTGATATACTTGAGAGCAATTTACCTATTAACGGTATACCTGATATTGGAATACGATCCTGGTTGATAATTTTATTTTCAATTATCAACTCTGCAGTAGATTTTTTTTCGTCTGCTTTAAAGCGCTTATTAGGCATGATCCTCTTTATAAATCTACCTTTCGCACTAATTTTTTTAAATATATACCATACAACTAACACAAAGAAGACATAATAAAAAGTACGAGACACATCAATACCAGTAAATGGAATTTTATCCAGGTCATAGTTTATGAACGCATCTCTATCTGTAAGCCTTCGATCTAAGGGAGGAAACAATGCTAACCTCCATAATAAGACATAACGAAACGTAATGTAAACATATAAGAAGTTGAAAATTACAGGCTCCAAATTATTGTACACTTTATTCCCGTCAATCGAATAGGTAATTACTATCAATAGGAGAAACAGTAGTGTTAGATAAATAAATATGCTATCAAATGTAAAGTGCGTATCAGAAAAGTTTTTTATTTCGAATTCCCATCTGTATTTATTGTCGTTCGATACTAGACCAAATAACTGGGCTTTGGTGTTTGTATTTCCGTTATGGTCAGATATATTTTGATTTAAAGGAGTATAAGGCCTGTTAATATTATATGCTAGTGTCCCGTCTATAAAATTGCATTTAGCATTACGCAAATTGTCATGAAACAAAAAACCGTCTTTTATTTCTTTATCTCTTATTTGAGAATAATGGTTATGAATAAATAGTAACTGATTCATCCCATAACTACTATCGTTTTTAGCCGATAAAGGATAATAGTCAGGATGATCAATTTTTAGGGTGTATTTATATCCATCATTATTGCTATCTGCTATTCTTGTAAACTTCATTCTGTTTATAGAATAGTAGAAACCAATAAAAAATGGTTTGTCATATGCCAATTCATATGTTTTTGAAATGTCAGGCTGTACTTCTTTACCTGATATGATAAATTTAGACGAAGTACTGATAAACCTTGAGCTTGGGAAAAGGGTCAAATATCGCTGGTTCTTGTCATCATAATTCACCAACAATAATGTACTGCCAAGGTCTCCTAAAAATTGATCTAGTAACGGTATAACATAAGTGAGGGAACTACTATCAATGTAATTGAAATCACTATTAATAAGTAAATCATATAAGTTTATTCCTTTTTGTAACGCATTATGCTCTATATAAAAACTGTCTTTGAATGTTCTATTCTGAGTACGGTCGAAAATTGCAAGCGGAGACTTTTTATCGACAGTTATACTGAAGTAATACCTTACAGTATTTTTCACATCTTCAATCAGATAGCATTGCAAGCTGTCTTTCCTTGTAACAATTGTAAAGTTGTTGGTAATAGGTGCAGGAAAAACATTGTTTAATGGTGCATATATATCTTCCCTGTTTTCTCTATGATGCTTATAAAAAATGGGAGCAAAATATGAGCTTATATTAAAGTATACATGATTATTTTGCGCAGTTGCCGAGACATTTCCGGACTCATCATACCACAAGCCAGGTTGCTGCTCATTTTTGCTGTTTGAAAACAGTACTATACTATCGTTAAAACTAACCCCAGTGTTTGCAATAGCATGATAGTCGGCATTACTGTAATAAGGTTTATTTGAATTAGGATGTATGTAATTTAGTATTACAAATATTGATATTGCATAAATAATCGTGTAAGATAATGCTGCATAAGCCTTACTGATATTTTTTACACTCTTGTCATCACTTATCTTTAACCAGTTTTTCAACAAGCCGAGTAAAGCTATGTAAAGAATGCTTAAGCAAATAGAAACGAGTAATAAGAAGTTTATGCTAACATGGTAATATGTTAGTACTGTCAATGCTATTAAAGCAATAGTAATAACACTATATAAGATTATATTTCTCACGGCATTGGTTATTTGATGTACTTACCCCATATAACTAACTCACCTAGATCATTAACATTATTGTCTTGTAAAATCACAAGTAGACATTTCAGCTTATTCTCGATATGCGTCAGCTCCTCGCTCTGATCAACAGCACTTTTTTCAGGAATTCGAACCATCTCAAAATCATCTTTATTAACAGGCAGTAACTCTTCTGATAATACAGCGTTTACATTATGCCAATGCCAGCTTTCTGCTTTCGAGGACTTCCATTTTATGTAGCTAATAAAGTGAAAAGCCAATATACATATATTCTTTACATAGACCTCTCTGATTTCATCATTTGGAGGAAAGGCAGGAGGCATATTGAAAGTTTTCAAAAATGGATCAATTGTCTTTTTAGAAATAGCGTCATAGTATTTTTGATCAATTATTGACTGTTCTTCTATTGCCTTTTCTTTGCTTTCATGTCTTGCAATATCAGATTCAAAAACCCTGAGTTGTGCTTGTAACTCCTCAATCTCCTTAGTTAACTCTAGATTGACATGTTCTAGATCCCTATTGTTTTTACTAAGTTCTATACAATCATTTTCTGTATTTTTATTGCTTTCTATTAACTCATTGATCTTTTCTAGTTTTTCTTCTTCAGTCAAATCGATATAGTCAGCTATGGCAGTAACTTTATTATATTCGCTATTATCGATTTCCTCTTTTTTCTGAATACCTTTCTTATAATCAGTAGAATGTTTTATTCTTATATTCTCTTTTTTACTCGCAATGCCTGTTTTTTTTGATTTCTTTTTATTTCGATAGGCATAATAAAATACTATTAAAAGAATAATAACTATAGACAGTATTATAATAAGCCCAATATAGTTGCTAGAAGGGGCAGGCGGATTTCGTAGAATGACTAATTTGTAGGTTTTATTTGTAATGGTATTTATTAACAAACTATCAATAAAGAGCTCTTGATTTACTAAATGAGCAGTGTTGTTATTAAGATCTGATTCATTAATTAATAGAATTTCTTCAAACGTATAATCCTCAAAAGTCAACTTTTTATTATTTGATCTTATCTTCAGTTCTTCGTTACCAACTTCTTTATCATTTGAGCTGTATTTAATAATAATTGTACTGTCTATGTGTGTAGAATCTATTTTTACTTCTTTATACTCAAATAAAATGATTATAACGGTATCAGAGGGGCTAAATCGCCATTCGCTATCTTTAAGGGTGGATCTTATTGGATCAATAGTAGCCTGGGCTAAGGTATAGCTGCGACCAGTTGTAATAAACAATGCAAGTAATAATAATATTCTATTCATTATTCGAAATCTACCAATTCATCAATATTGTAAGCATTTTCCCCTCCACAATCTTTTATTGATTGTAATTTCTTAACATCAAATAACCCAGGGAATAAAGACTTTTGTACATTATTATTTTTGTCTTCGTCAGTTATCTCATCAAGTATAGGCTCCAGCTCGCCAAAACTCTTCACTACACCATTCACAAGGCATCTGATATAAAACTTATCATTTGCATAAACACCTTCTGGTTTCCCGTCTTCTGGACAATTCAGCGTATGCGCACCTCCCTTTAGTTTATAAACTTGACCTCCAATCTTAAATCTAAACGAAAAGTCTTTATCATTTGGTACGTGGAATGTATTATCTTCTACGTTAGAGTTACTGAGAATACTGTCTGTAATAAGTTTTCTAAGCTTAGTTTTTAGTTTTTTATACTTTGAGTCATCACCATTTTCTATCATTGGTATAGGAGTGCCAACAAGCTCATCATTAATTAAATAGTCACTTGCATATACGCCAGTAATACAGATATCTTTCATGCGGCTTTTCCTGTCATCAGGTATTTGTATCAACTCTTCTTTCAACACTCCCTGGTGTTTTTCTATCAGTGCTGATATTAGCATCTCCTTTAATGGTTTGAATAACAACCCACGACCTGTTAATAATACTCCACCACATTTTATATTAGTATCTTCTAATGCTTTTATTATGTCATTTACTCCTTCAAGTATATTAGTTGTGATTTCCTGAACTGCGTTTTGTATGTAATCTTTCCAGTCATATAGGGCATCTACCTGACTGATCATTTTTATCAATGGATCTAGAGAGATAGATTCTAAAAACTGGTTATCAAAAGCATTAGCAAACTTATAGTTACCATCCTTAGCTTTCCCCCAGCTTTCGTCTACTATTTCCTTACGTATGTTGCTATCATATTTATATTTGAGTCGTTCTACCTGCTCATATATATCAAGTATTTTTTTTCTATCAGGTTGTTCAAACAATTCTATTATCTTATTTGTAGCATTCTTTTCACTATTTGCATTCTTAATCAATGCACAGACCATACTTTCGAAAAAGGCGTAACTAATAAGGTTACCCGCACCTGCAAAGCCATTTCTATACACTGGTTTTAATGCAGTAACTTCATGATGATCTTTATACGCCTTAATAACCGAAAAGTCTGTTGTACCCTTACCACAGTCAATAGCAATGTAGTACTTATCAGGCTTTAGCACTTCTTCATGAGTACTGTAATATCCTAATAGAGAGGCATCACTTTCTGAAAGAGTTATTATTTCCCATGCTTTTAATGATCCGTCAAGTAACTCTTTGTTTGCTGTATCAAATATATTATGAATATGTCGCTTTAACTGGTTAACTGTATCAATATCATATATGTTGGGTATAAGTAAAGTAAACCTGTAGTAATACTTATTTCTATGCACTTTATCATAACTGTATTGCAAATAAGCATCAATAATTCTTTTTAAAATTGTTGACAATACTTTAGATTTAAGTTCACTTAATTCCGGACTATTAAGTTTCCCCGTTCTTGACTCTTCATTAAACTTTAATTGGTTTAAAAGCTTAGCATGCTTATGTGTGATTTTTAGATTAGGTACTTGATGCCAATCTTCAAGGTGTTTATCAGACTGAATCTCAGTTTTTTTAGCCAGCAATGACAAGTCATCGTTATTGATAAGATCTTTGTTGACTCTTTTGCTAAGTAATTTTTTTATATAAAAAATAGATCTCAAAAAGTTAGTATCCTTCTCGTATTGAACAAAAGAACTATCAGTATCCTGATCTTTGTTATACAACATTTTGATTATTTGCAGCAAACTTTCACTACTGTGATAAGAACGATAACCATCATTCGTCACATTGTATAACTGTGACGCTTCTGAGCCAAAATCTAAAACTGTTTTGATATGGTTGGTTATGTGACAAAAATGAAACTGCATTGAAGCTGTATACTTTATTTTATCATCATCAATGCTTAGCTTTTCATCTTGTTCATCATCAATATCTATTAAATCAACTGTTCTGACAGTAATCGTTACCTGATCAGGTCTTATTTCAGTATCTTCTTCAATTTCTTTTTCGTCTTCAATTTCAAAGTACACCTCAAATTCTTCATCCGTATTATTCAAAAAGAAATTAAAGTTTTCGATACTACCAATAGAAGTTATACCCTCTTCATCATTTTTTTCGTTATTATGCAGGAAATCAATAATAATGTTATTATTTTCTATTGCGACATATACTTCACAATTGCCAACCTCAAAATCAGTTTTGTTATTTACTAGAGCATTAACACTTGTATTTTTATGTACTCTAAAAAGACTGATCTTATTATATTGGTTCGTACTATCGATCTCGATGGTATAATTGTTGTCTGAACGTCTTTTTCTTTTGTGCAGATTGAGAATGTGCGTCCTTCTGTTGTTAACTATTACCGGTAAAACGTATTTCATAAATGATATTGCAATAGATTCAGATTAGTGATAGTATTCGTCAATAACTATCATTTATTAACGCCATAAATATATATATATTGATTGATAAAAGCCTAAATATGACTGTGAGATTCGTTGTCCTGAAATAAAGCTAATAAAGACGAATAAATACACGCCTCATGTTACAATAGGTTATCGTGATCTAGGCAGATACTCATTTAAAGATGCTATTGAAGAATACGAAAGAAGGTTTGAGAATATAGGATGGTAGGTGCTCGGTATGCAAATTTGAAAGAGAAAAACTGAATTTTGGCAAGTATTTAATGAAATAATTTATAATAATACAATATAACATCCTTCTGTCTTTGTATCTTAACGGGAAACCTTCCTATGCCAAAAAATAAGGATTTTCAACGCAGAATACACCTTTTAGATGAATGCCTTCGCAGACGCCAGAAAAAATGGTCTGCCGAGCTGTTACTGGAGACGATCAACTCTAAATTATTTGACGAATTTGGTAAGGATATTAGTATACGCACACTTCAGAATGATATTAAATACCTGAAAGATGAAGCAATGGCACCACTAATAAAAGAAAAGGAAGGTCAGGTGTATTATTATTCATATTCAGACCCAAACTATTCAATAAAAAATCTACCTGTAACTGACGAGGAAGTAACTTATTTAAAAGATGCATTAAGTATTCTTCGCCAGGTACAAAGCTTTAGCATATTGGGTGATATCGAAACAATTGTATCTAAGTTGGAGAATACTATTGATACAAATGTACCTGAAAGTAAGGCTTACATCCATTTTGAACATAACCATACAGCTGGAAATGAGTATATAGACACAATATTTTCTGCTATAAAAGAGCAAGTTGTACTCCGACTAAGTTATCAGCCTTTTGGGAAAAATGAGCCTTACGAGTGGTTGATACATCCGTACCTGTTGAAGGAATATAGAAATAGATGGTTTCTAATAGGCAGGAAAAATAATGAGCCATATGCTACTAATATTGCACTGGACAGAGTAAAGAAGATTAGAAACAGCAAAGAGCAGTTTATAAGGAATGACATTTTTGAATTGAATACCTATTATGATAGTATCATTGGTGTCACTTTCCCAAACGATGCCAAGGTTGAGCGTATAGAGCTCAAGGTAACACCTGCTCAGGTGCCATACGTAAAAACAAAACCAATACATAGTTCACAAAGTATACTCAAGTCCTACAAAAATGGTGGATTACTTATCTCGTTGGATTTGATCGTCAACTATGAATTAAAATCATTGCTGCTCAGCTATGGCGATTCAGTAGAAGTGTTAAAGCCAGAACAGCTTCGAGCTGAAATGCAAAGTATAGTAACAGGTATGATGAAGAACTATTCATCTTCACGCAAATAGATTGCGCATACTGATCCCATATTTGTTTCAAAATAATTTTTCATGGTTTAATAACTATAATAATCGTATTAATTGTAGCTGCATTAGGTATAACCATAGGCTACTTAGCTAGTAAAGGCAAAAAGACGCATTCAGGTTATTCTGAGGAGGAATATATTGCCTTGAAGCATGAATTGAGTATTGCAGGGACTAATTCCGCAGTATTGAAATCGCAAAATGACAAGCTGGATGAGGATTTATCCATTGCTAGAACCGAATTGAAAAGGCTAAATAGTCAATTGTCAGAAATACAAGCTGCAAATAGCTCATTAGCTACGCAAGCAAACGGAACTAAGGAAAATCTTAATGAAGCAAAAAATCAGATAGCTACCCTGGGGGATAAGTTGTCAGAAAGCACTAATATGCTGCAAGAGGCAAAACAATCAATTGCACAACTACAGTCAGAAATTGAAGGGAAAGACAAGCGTCTATTAGAGCAGAAGAAAGATTTGGAAGAAATAGGTGCAAAGCTGAAAAGTGAATTTAAGCTGATAGCCGGAGATATATTAAGCAACAGCAGTAAGCAATTAAATGAGCAACAGGAAGCTAATCTGAAAAACATTCTCAACCCATTCAAGGAGAACATAACAAAGTTTCAACAGGAGATAGTTGGGCGATATAATGATGAAACTAAAGAGCGTGCTACTCTAAAGGCTGAGATTAAGCAGATGATGGATTTAAGCAGTCAACTGTCTAAAGATGCAGATAGCCTCGCAAATGCATTACGAGGAAATACTAAGCAACAAGGAGATTGGGGCGAAGCTATTCTTGAACGTATTCTTGACCATGTTGGGCTGAAGAAGGATGTACATTACTTAGTGCAGAAGTCTGGTACAAATGAGGACGGTAAAAGAATCAGACCAGACGTATTGGTAAAGTACCCGGATGAAAGAATACTTGTTATTGACAGTAAGGTGTCTTTGGTACATTACGAGCGATACTGCAACGCTGAAAATGAGGAAGAGCAGAAGCAACAACTGAAGCTACTAGTTTCATCCTTTAAAGCCCATATCGACGGCCTTAAATCAAAAAAATATGATAACCTTTCTGGTGCATTAGATAGTGTTATGATGTTTGTGCCTGTTGAGCCTGCGTTTATTACAGCACAACAAGCCGACCAATCCTTATGGCAATATGCATATGATAGAAACATCATTTTGCTTAGTCCTACAATCTTATTAGGTGCAATGAAACTAGTATACGACTATTGGAAGCGAGATGATGTGACTAAAAATGCTCAAGAGATTGCAGATAAGGCAGGTAACATGTACGACAAGCTGGTAGGCTTTGTTACAGATATGGAGGATATAGGTAGGTATCTGGATAAGGCACGTGGTAGTTGGGAAAATGGAAGAAGGAAGCTATCTGAAGGTAGAGGTAATTTGGTAAAACAAGCTACGGATATGAAAAAGTTAGGCATCAAGGCTAAAAAGGAACTCCCGGATGCACTGGTGCAGACAGGTCTGCTTGAGGATGGGATTGAAATTGACGAAGAAGATACCACTGGAGATAATTAAAGTTCACGCAAATAGGTTGCGCAAAGGATAAATATATTTGTAAAACAATGACACTACACGAAGCAATACAGTTAGTCTTAGAAAGGGAAGGTCGTTCCTTAACTGCAACGCAAATTGCCAACATTATTAATAAGGAGCAATTGTACAAGCGAACTGATAATGAGCCCGTTGGTCAAAAGCAAATACGTGCTCGTGTTTCTGGTTATAAGGACATATTCTATTATCAAGATGATAGAAATATAAGTCTGAAAGAGGAGCATTTCACCGAGTATAGTAATCTTGTGTGGAAATTAGCTGATATACTTAGGAGCACGCCTATAGACAATTATAGTTTGACCATCTCATTGCTTCTCTATATATACAGGAAATTATATAATAATGAACTTAAAGACTTTTTTACAAAAGCTATTGCGCAAGATGACTTTGCAAAACTTGTAAACAAGAGAATAGCACCTCATTTAGCTCAACTTCTAAAGAACCATAGGTCTTACGAAGTATTTAATGTATTAGATAATCTCGTTGCTCAATTACCTAATGATACTCTAGAAAAGTGTATTGTTGAGTTAAACAAGTATTCAATAGGTACTATTTCAGATGAAGAGTTTGGGGCGTTCTTTAACAATTTTGTCTCAGAACCAAATCAACGTGACGCTTTTTATGATATTAAAACTCCTTTCACAATATCAAATATTATTGACGACTTGTGTGATGTTGAGAATGGTGATAGTGTTTTTGATCCGTTTGCTGGAGCCGCAGGACTATTTACACCCTTTATAAGAACAAAGAATATCTCTTTAACGCTACAAGAGCTTAATGCATCAAATGTATTAATGGGTTTAATGAATTTAGATGTAAATAAAATAGAGAGGTTCAATTATAGCCATGTAGATTCATTTGTAGAGACTGACAATAAGACATATGACTGGGTTATTACGCACCCACCATTACTTGGTCAAAAGTTAAATCGTAAATACGAACTGATTGATCAATTAGGCCTACCTAAGAATGTCAATCCAGAGGTTCTTATGGTGACATATGTTTTAAGTAAGCTAAAGGATAGAGGCAAAGCTCTTATTGTTCTGTCTGAAAGTTTCTTTTTCTCTTCAGGCAAACAGAATGTAGCCATACGCAAACAACTTATAGAGAATAAGCAAGTTGAATATATAGTTTCACTTCCTTCAGGGGCATTTTCACCAAGCACAGGTATAAAATGTTCTATTCTAATGATAAGTAATAAGCCTATTAGTAAGGTGAAGTTTATTGAGCTCAATCAAGAGAATTTGCAGTTTTTTGCAGATGCTGGCAATAATCCATTGTTGGATAATCTTGACATTGTAAAGCACGAAGAAGTAGAGTTTAGTAGCATAGCAGAGCAAGACTATATCTTAACATCAAATAGATACGTCAATGTTCCTGTTGAAATTGAAGAGTCATCAGATGTTTATTGTTCCTTAGAGGAGTTACTAATACGCAAGTTTCCCGGTAAGCATTATAAAGACACAACTACAGATAGCTATGCGGTACCTTATGTTAATGTTAAAGATTTGTCTGGCGATAATGATGAAGTACAGTTGAACTTGTCAAAAGTGAAATTGTTCATTGATGATGTTATTTGTGAAAAAGATTTGGTCGCCAAACCGATACCACAAGGTGCCATTTTGGTAGCAAAAGTTGGGCGGAAGCTAAAGCCCACCTATGTAAATACAGATCAGAAATTCGCAGTCAGTAATTCTGTGTACGTATTGGTGCCTGATCAAAAAAGGATTAATGGCGTGTACCTATTAAGTCAACTATTTGAAGAGTATGTTGAAAAGCAGCTTGATAGATTAAGAGCAGGAACATCGCAACCTTTTACAAGCATTAAAGACTTGCTTTCTCTAAAGATAAGGATACCTTCTTTCGAAGTACAGCAAAGTATAGCCCAGGATTTCCTATTAAAAAACAACGAGCTATTAGATGATAATAGATCTACTCAAGGCAGTAAGCAAGATGAGATATTTATTCTGTCGGCAATAAAGCATGAGTACGATAACATATTGAATCCATTTCAAGCAGATTGGAAGAACCTTAATAGACACCTAAATACTGCTGACAACGGCGGTGTTTTCTCCCTATCGTCTCCAATTAACAGTAGACCAAATAGCAGAAGTGTATATAGCGTTATTGAAAGTCTTAACGCAAAGATGAAGTCATTAAGTAGCTTGTTTGTGGATATATCTGAGATTGTAAATATTGATAAAGGAAATAAGGACGTAAAGAAGGAGCAAGTTGAACTAGTCGGATTTCTTACAGCTCAGGCATTGATGCTGGAAGAGGAATATCCAAATGTTAATATCAATGTCAGCTCGTATAATGACATGGAGTTACATCATGATATAAACAAGAACTTGTTTGGAATGATAATCAGGAATTTTATAAAAAACTCTTCTGTCCACGGAATGCACAGCAGCGGACATGTTCAGGCTACAATACTAATTACCGAAACGGACGATATGAATATTGAAATTGATTTGATAAATGATGGTAAGCCCTTCCCTGAAAATTTCACGCTAGCGGATTTCATATCATTTGGCCAGCATAAAGGCAAGACAGGAAAAAATGGCATAGGTGGTTATATAATGAATAAAGCAGTTAAATACCATGACGGGAACCTATCTATTGTGAGCCTTGATAACGAAGGTGTAATAGATACGAGTAGGCCTGGTGTGCATTTTAAAATAACACTACCAAAATAATATGATGAAAGTTTTAATTAGCGACGACAATACTAAAGCATTTGATGCATGGATAGATACTGCCTTTGCGTATGATATAGATCTGGTTTGTCATGAAAACTGGGAAGATGCAAAAATGGAGTTGGAGGAGAACTGGAATGAATATGATATGCTTATACTTGATGGTAGAGGGAAACTTTCAATGGACGGCGACGTCGAAAATGCTCAGCATGTAATTAAACCTGTGAATTGGCTAAGTGAAATGCTTGGTAAAGGAAAAGCTCTCCCTGCCATAGTATATACAGCGTTCTTAGAAAACATTGAAGAGGTTGTACGGAAAGGAGAAGTAATTATTGACGTGCTTGATAAGGGTAAAGTTGATTTTGACAACTTATGTACTATTATTACTGACTATGTGCTGTCAAACCCTGACTATAAGCTGAAAACAGAGCATCCCGAACTTTTTGAATTATTTGATCTTAAGTTGCTAAATGATGATTATATCGACTATATAAGAGAGATGATTTATTTATCAAAAGGCGCATATGAAGGTAATGCTATAGATGTATTTAGAAGTATCAGACCTATTCTAGAGAATACATTTGTGAAATTAAACAGTATAGATAGTACATTAATTGCACCTAAGTATTTTAGAAAGGGAGCGCCAAATGTATCTGGCATTATCTGGTATTTGTCCGGATCGCATAAGAGAAACCGAGATAAAGACACTTTAGAGTTTTACTCAGATAAACTCGCACCAATGTCAGTGTATTATTTTGTTGATATGTTACATGATATAACTAGTGATTCTGCAATGCACCACTCTGAAGACAAGACGAATAAATACATGGTAGTATCAGCTATTAATGCCCTATTTGCATACCTAAATTGGTATCTTGATTTTGTAAAAACACACTATATAAAATAACACATGCTCACATCAGAACTTAGAAACGATATAGATAAGATTTGGAATGCCTTCTGGTCGGGAGGGATCAGTAACCCTTTGAGTGTGATAGAGCAGATCACCTACTTGTTGTTCATAAAACGATTGGACGAGTTACAAACACTTGAGGAAAATAAAGCCAATATGCTGGGCAATCCTTTAGAGCGAGAGATATACCCGGAGAAGAAGTATCACTTGCGTTGGAGTCGTTTTAAAGACATGGAGGCAGAAGAAATGCATAAGCTGTTTACACAGCAGGATGGTGTGTTCGATTTTATGAAAAACTACGGCACAGCAGATAGTGCATTCGGCAAGTATATGCAAAATGCTGTGTTTATGATACCTACCCCACGCCTATTGAGCAATGTGGTAGATATGCTGAGTGCCATAGACATGAGCGACCGTGATACTAAGGGCGATGTGTATGAGTATCTATTGAGTAAGATAGCTACCTCCGGTACAAACGGACAGTTCCGAACACCTAGGCATATAATAAAAATGATGGTGCAACTTACCCAGCCGGGACCCGATGATATTATCTGCGACCCCTCTGCAGGTACATGCGGTTTTTTAGTGGCATGTAAGGAGTATATAGACGAGCACTATGCTAAGGAATACTACAAAAAGGGCTTTGCTGATAAAGTGAGCAAAGAGATGTTTATGGGTATGGAGTTTGACAGCACCATGATACGCATAGGTGCCATGAACATGATACTACATGGTGTAGAGCACCCACAATTGAGTTATGTAGATGCCCTGAGCGAAGCTAATGCAATTTTTGAAGAGCAAGCCAGCCTGATACTCGCTAACCCACCTTTTAAAGGCAGCTTGGATAAGGATAGTGTAGATAGCAATCTAACTCGTGTTGTGAATAGTAAAAAAACAGAGCTACTGTTTTTGGCACTGGTGCTGAAAGGGTTGAAGAAAGGAGGACGTGCAGCTTTGATTGTACCCGACGGGGTACTGTTTGGTAGTAGTAAAGCACACAAACAGATACGTGAAAAGTTGATAGAACAGCACAAACTACAAGCAGTAATAAGTATGCCTAGTGGAGTATTTAAGCCATATGCAGGGGTAAGTACTGCAATACTACTGTTTACCAAAACCACTACAGGTGGTACAGATAAAGTTTGGTTTTACGATATGGAAGCTGATGGATTAAGCCTGGATGATAAGCGTAGCCCAGTAAAAGAGAATGACATACCAGATATACTCAAACGCTTTACTGATGAAAAGGGGGAAGCAAAGCGTAAACGCACCGATAAGAGCTTTTATGTGCCCAAGCAAGAGATAGTAGACAATGGCTACGACTTGAGCTTTAACCGATATAACGAAGTGGTGTATGAGGAAAAAGAGTACGACCCACCGCAAGAAATTATAGCACAAATACGCACACTGGATAAAGAGCGTACAGAAGCATTAGAGCATTTAGAACAACTACTAAATAAGGAGGAAGCATGAAGTGGGAAAAAGTAACGCTCGAAAAAGTATGTAAAATAAAAACTGGGAAAACACCTTCCACAAAAATTCCAGACTATTATGGAGGGGATATTAACTGGTACAATCCAGGGGATATAAATGGGAGTAAAAACTTAAGTGAAAGTAAAAGAAAACTTACTAAGCTATCAATAGAACAAAACAAAGCCATATTGTTTAACCCGAACTCAATCTTATTAACTTGTATAGGTGAAATAGGTAAATGTGGAATAATAAGAGAATACTCTAGCTCAAACCAACAAATAACAGCATTAGAATTTAATAAAAAGGTCAACCCCGATTATGCCTACTATTGGCTTATTAATAACAAACTAAAACTTAAGAATAAAGCAAACGATTCCTTAGTCCCAATTCTAAATAATGCATCTTTAAAAACTATAAACTTCAACTACCCACCACTACCAGTACAAAAGCGCATAGCAGAGATACTGGACGTGGCTGATGCCCTACGCAAAAAAGATGCAGCACTACTACAGAAATACGACGAGCTACTGCAAAGCATATTTTACGATATGTTTGGCGACCCAGTAACAAATGAAAAAGGCTGGGAGGTTAAGAAGTTAGGAGAAACATTAATTGCTAAACCTTCCTTAGGTACAATAAAACCAGTGTCAGATGATGGTGAATATCCAATTGTACGAGTAGGTGATTTAGGTCAATTATCTGTTGATATAAAGCATTGCAAAAAAGTATCTCTAAATGAAAAAGAATATAAAAAATATAGACTTATAGGTAATGATTTGGTATTAGCAAGAGCTATTGGCAGTATTCATCATTTAGGAAAAGCATCAGTATTTTATAATTGTAGTACTCCATTATTATATGATTCTCATGTGATGAGATTAGCACTTGATGATAAAATCATGAATGTGTTGTTTTTCTATTATTGGCTTAAAACAGATGGTGGAAGAGCTAGGTTTTTATCAAAAGCAGGAAAGACTTCTGTTCAATATAATATTAATGGAAAACAAATTGTACAAATAGAAGTCCCTCTTCCTAATGTATCGTTGCAAAACGAATTTGCTGTAATCGTCAATAAAATAGAATCTCAAAAACAAAAGGTCATAGCCCAGCAACAGCAGAGTGAAGCTTTGTTTCAGAGCTTAATGCAGCGTGCTTTTAAAGGAGAGCTGGTGGGGTAACTTAAAAACTATCATTATGAAATATATCAACATACAAAAAGGGAAAATCCTGGCTAAGCGGGACGAGTTATTTACAGACCCTGGCAATGGCATATTTAAATCTAAGCCTTGGCCATTTGTATTGTATGATTGTACTAAGAACATTTATGCACCTTTCCTGGAAGACTCTGTAGCATACTTCAAAGATGCAGGCATAGGCTTTTGGAATGCTAATGGAGACTACCCTTCCGGGCACTTACTATCTTCACAGGTAGCTTGTGTCAACCATTTGTTTGGTTTAAGAAATGATCAGCAAGCTGCTACAACCGTGTTGAAAGCTATCGACGATGATGCAAGTAAAGCGTTAGCAATTGATGAAGAAGGAGTAAACCCCGGATTTGTAGCATTTGAGGTAATTGGCAAGAAGAACTACTTAGGTGAAAAATCACATACACGTGGTGCAAATTCTACCTCAATAGATGCAATGATGGCTGCTGAATTACAAGATGGTTCTGTTCGCCTCTATTTTATTGAATGGAAATATACAGAGAGTTACACTTCCTTGTCTAAAGCAGAAGGACCTTCAGGTAAAACAAGGCTTAGGATATACAGACCGCTATTGGAGAAGCAAGATTCTCCTCTAAAACAATTGGATGACATCACTCCTCTTTTTATAGAGCCATACTATCAGTTGATGAGGCAAACCTTATTGGCACATGAAATAGTAAAAGCTAATGAATGGGGAGCAACATCGTATAAGCATATACATGCTATACCTGAGGCAAACATAAACCTGAAAGAAAAGAATACCTCACCAGTACTTGAAGGTGCAAATTTGGATGAAGCCTGGAAGAACATATTAAAAGACTCTTCGAAATATTTAGCTATCGACCCCGAGCTATTATTATCACCCTTAAAAAACAGTGATAAGCATATGAGTTGGATTACCTATCTGTCAAATAGATATTGGGATATATAATAGATAAGGTATGATTGAAGAGAAAATTATACAGATAAATGCACCTTTCAACAATAGGAACCTGGAAAGACTTAGGGAGTATTTTACATCTTTAAACCATATTACATCCGGTTATAATCATTACGTACAGGCATTAAAAATGAAACTTGACCCCAATACTGAGGAAGGTTTTTATTCGGCAATAAGTATCGCCTATTCGTGGATGCCTACTATGTTGAATATTTACATGCCTGAGGGTAAATCATTGCAAGATTATATACAGCATGTACTGTATTTCAATAATTGTAGTAAGATAGATATACATAGAATGAATGAAGATGTCAGAAGACACTTTAGCGCATTGGTTGGTCTGATCAACAACTCTGTAGTAGGCACGTCCAAAGTATTACACATTCTTTATCCTAAAACGGTGCCAATCATAGACAGCAGAGTAATTTCTGGCTGGAATAGCTTTTTTGCAGCAGACATTGACCGTAACCCTAGCATCAAACTTCTGCCTTCTTTTGTTAGTGTAAAACCTGAACGACAAATGGGTGAATATTTCCATTATTGGAATATGCTCAACAAATGGATGCGTGTAACAGGAGTAAATAATATCAGGGAGCTAGAGCATCCATTTTATCTGATTGGTAAACAAAAATAAAATCACGAGTTTATGAAAAAGGGGATATTTTGCTTGGAAGGCATGTGGTCATCTTCTGTAGAAGATAGAAGTTCTGTTAGACCCTTGCTCGAACTTATAGAACAGAGGGGTATATGCAAACATATATACCAAGCATGTGCCACCAAGGTTGAATTGAATTACTTTCTTAATAGGTGGAAAGCAAAAGGTACTCAAACCCGTTACCCAATTTTATATTTCGCCTTCCATGGTGAGCAAGAATGTATTTGCCTTGCTGGCAGAGAAAAAGTTACTCTAGACGAACTTGCGGACCAGCTTGCAAATAGTTGTAAAGGGAAGGTTTTCTTTTTCGCATCTTGTGAAACGATTCGAATAGATAAAAGAAAAATTAAGTCCTTTTTACAAAAAACTGGGGCCATTGCCGCAATAGGATATACAGAGGAGGTAGATTGGATGATGGCTACAGCTTTTGAGTTATTGGTCTTAGATGCATTGCAGGAAGATAAATTTGACAGCAAAGGAATAATCAAAATCAGAGATTTTATCAAAAACGAATATGGGAGATTGGCTCGCAAACTTGGATACAGGTTTGTAATAAATGATAGAGTGCATTTCCCAAGAAGAAGAAAATAATGACCATTTTATATATTTGATTTCACTAAAAAATTAATATTATCAACATGGAACTCAGTAACCTTGATCAACACATGAACCTTTTTCACTTCTACAGTGAAACAAAAGAACCCAAATACATCGAGAATAATATAACCAGAGCGCTCGCTCTCTGCATTAGTCAGGACAGGCTATTCCAATATTCCTTTTTAGAAAGCATTTTAAATCCAGACGACTTTAGAAGCCTGTTTTATACATATCAGGATGGGGCTAATATTGATGTTAACTTGCAAGTAGAAACAGCTTCAATAGTACAAGACACACGGATACTCTATGCAGTTGGTCTTACTGATGTACCAGAGCCTGACAATTGGGATGATTTAGCATCATCACCATTACCGGCAGAAGGCAGAAATGTTACAGATATGGTTATTACTATTAACGATATCAAAATAATCTTAGAGGTAAAACGCACTAATGAGAATTGTAAAGAGCAGTTAAGAAGACAAATAGCACCTTTTTTAGAAACAGGTAATGACAGTCATGATGAATCCACAGATGTAGTTCCTAAGCACATTAATTGGGCAAGTATCTTAACAATGATGGAGAAGGTTAAGAACTTCTACATGTTTAATGGTGAACAAAGCTTTTTTATTAGCTCATTTATAGCACACATTCAACAGAGGTTTGGACATTGGATACCAACAAAGCCATTTAAGTATCAGCGTTTTTTTACGAATAAAGGTGATAAAATTGCACGTCTTGAATTGGATAAACGGTTATTACAGGCTATGCACTCCATAGAAGGAGGTAGTATAAGGGAGTTTTGGGATAGAACAGCTATCGTAATAAATAAGTCATGGGCTTCTGAGGCTATACCCGAATTCATGCTAGATAATAAAGGTGAACCGTATTTAGCAATGCGTGTTTGGCCAGGCAATACGAAGGGGCAAGGCTATGGAATTTACAACAAACCATTATCCTGGGTGAATAACGAATCAATTCAGGTAGATGGAAATAAATATGAACTGATTATTGAAAGACATATTAAGTTCATGCATTTCAACAAATACATTACTAGTATTGATACTCCTGTTAAAGATGATGAAACATATTTCAAGAAAATAATAAATACACCTGATAACCATTACCACAACATTGCAGGTAAATGGAACCGTCAGTATTGGTCAGACCTTGAGAAAGAACTAGATGATCATTACAAGGTAGATTGGAGAAAAATTGGCAGGTGTAAATATGTTGAGGAGTTTATTAATTCTGATAGGTCATACCTAACAATTGCACTTGGTTTTACAATTAATATGTATATACCTTTTACTACTCTTCAGAACATTGACGATAGTGAACAAGGTTACAAGGCTCTGGGTGAGTTTTTAGTTTCTTGTAAAGATGCTATTGTAGATATGGTAGAAAACAATTAATTATATTTAGCTAATGGCTAGCAACTTTAGCTTTTTACAACATGAGTTTCTGCACTTGGGTAATGATATGCTCAAAGCAGAGCAGTATGTCTATACAGACCCGATGTACTGTGCTATACTATGTCGTAAAAGCTTAGAGAAGTTAGTCAAATGGTTGTATGACCATGATGAAGATCTGGAGTTGCCATATGATACTACGCTCAACTCGTTAATGCACGAGCCTAGTTTTAAAAATGTCATTCCCTCACGCATGTTTCGTGAGATCAACATCATCCGCAAAGTAGGAAATAATGCAGCTCACGGTTCTCAGAAGACTTCAGATAGAGAGTCTCTTGATGTTTTAAGGATACTGTTTGACTTCACCCGTTGGGTCCATAATATATATACAACACAAGATTTAGTAGCTCAAGAATTTGATGACAGTATACTGGTAAGCGGAGAAGCAGTAAAGAGGAGCAATAAGGAAAAAGAAGAATTACAGCGTAAGTACGAAGATACTTCTCAAGAGCTTGAGCGTGCAAACAAACAGCTAGAGGATAATGAGGCTTTAAGAAAGGAGTTAGAAGATCGTTTGCAGAAGTATGGTATGATTAAGGAACAAAACTTAAATCATGTAACACCTCATCATACACTATCTGAGGCAGAAACCAGAAAGCTCTATATAGATGCATTACTAAAAGAAGCTGGCTGGGACATAGATCAAGCAAATGCTAAAGAGTATCAAATTACGGGTATGCCCCAGGGTACTGGTATTGGATATGTAGATTATGTGTTGTGGGGAGATGATGGTAAGCCATTAGGGCTCGTAGAGGCTAAGAGAACAACAATTAACATACAGGAAGGACAAAGACAAGCTGAGCTATATGCAAACTGTTTGGAGCAGATGACTGGACAACGTCCGGTAATATTCTATACAAATGGTTTTGAAACTTATATATGGGATGATGCAGCAGGTTACCCAGAACGTGAGGTGCAGGGATTCTATAGTAAAGAGGAGTTGACAGTTCTTATTAATAGAAGAGCCTCAAGAAAGGTATTGAGTACAATGCCAGTAAATAAAAGTATTGCAGGTAGGCACTATCAATTAGAAGCTATTAAACGTGTAGCAAAAACTCTGGATGATAAAAATAGAGGGGCATTGCTGGTGATGGCCACGGGAAGTGGTAAAACTCGTACAGCAGCAGCTATTGTAGATGTACTCACTAAAGCAAATTGGGCAAAAAAGATATTGTTCCTTGCTGACAGAAACGCATTGGTTACCCAAGCAAAAAATAGCTTTAATACACATTTGCCAAATCTTACTGGCATTGATTTAACAAAGGAGGCTGAAGACGTTTCAAGTCGAATAGTATTTAGTACTTATCCGACAATAATGAATAAGATTGACAGTGTTAAAAGTGAAGGACATCGTTATTATGGTGTTGGTCATTTTGATGTTGTTATAATAGATGAAGCACACAGAAGTGTTTATATGAAGTACCGTGCTGTGTTTGAATACTTCGATGCCATTTTTATTGGGCTTACAGCTACGCCAAAATCAGAAGGAGATAAAGACACATATGAGCTATTTGGGTTAGAGATGCACAACCCAACTTATGCTTACGAGCTGTTAGAAGCAGTTGGAGATAAATACTTAGTACCTCCAATAGGGATACCATTACCACTGAAGTTTCCTACTCAGGGTATAAAATATGATGACTTAAGTGAAGATGAAAAAGAAGCTTATGAAAAGGAGTTTTTGGATAATCATGGTACAGTTCCAGAATATGTGACTAGTGGAGCCGTAAATAAATGGCTGTTTAATAAAGATACTGTTGATAAGGTTTTGAAAGCTCTTATGGAGAAGGGGCTAAAAGTAGAAGGAGGAGATAGGCTTGGGAAAACCATCATCTTTGCTCGTAGCCGAGATCATGCAGGCTTTATTAGAAAAAGGTTTAATGACCTGTTCCCTCAATATGCAGGTAAAATGCTTAGGATAATCCACCATAGAGAGAAAGCTCCCCAGCATTTAATTGATGAGTTTGCTAGAAAAGATAATGAGGAGTTTTTAATTGCCACATCTGTAGACATGTTAGATACAGGAATAGACATTCCAGAGGTGTTAAACTTGGTGTTTTTTAAACCCGTAAGGTCTAAAGCAAAGTTTTGGCAAATGGTAGGAAGGGGAACTCGACTATCTCCGGATATTTTTGGCCCTGGGGTTGACAAAAAAAACTTCTACATTTTCGATGTTTGTAACAATATAGAATTCTTTACTGCTGATATAAATGAAAGAGAAGTTAGCACAACAGATTCTCTGTCTCAGAAGATCATAAAAGCAAAACTCCATATTATTGAGGTTTTACAAAATCAAAAAGACAATTTAGAGTTATTATATGAGTTAAAATCAGAGCTTCATGCTATTGTGGCTAGTTTGACACCAGATGATTTTAGAGTACGCATGAATCTGCGCTATGTAGAGAGGTTTAAAGTAAAAGATCAATGGAGTTACTTGTCCGATACTGATATACTTGACATCGAAAAATACATTGTACCAATTATTGATGACATTGGAATTGACGAGGAAGCAAAGAGGTTTGATTTGTTAATGCTTAGGGCTATGGAGGCGCTCTTGCTTGAAGGAGAAATTACTGCTCATTTAAACAAGATACAGCAAACTGTCTTTGGTTTATTAAAAGTTACGAGAATTGGTGAGGTTAAGCAAAAGGAAGGGCTAATAAAAAAAGTTCTTGATGAAACTTACTGGACTGATATAACTGTCGATAAATGTGATAAAGTACGTATTGAGCTGCGTTCGTTAATGAAATATATTGAGAAAGAAGCAAAACGCAACTTGTATACTGATTTTAAGGACGAGTTTGTAGGTAATATATCTGAAGCTGAATTTATCGGATCATACGCTGACTTAAACGCATACAAAAAGAGGGTCGAGAAGTATATACGTGAGAATCAACATCATAAGGTAATAGTAAAAATCAGAGAGAACCAACCTATTACTAGTGAGAATCTTGCTGAGTTAGAGAATATTCTTATTGCTCTTGATGGCATATCAAATAAAGAAACTCTAAATAAAGCCATAGGTGAAACCTCTTTAGGTGTATTTATAAGAAATATTATCGGGCTTGATGTTAATGTAGCTAAAAGTGCTTTTGCGGACTTCCTCACATCTCACAACTTAAATCCTGACCAAATTCACTTTATAAATACAATAATAGACTACCTTTCTGAGAATGGAGTTATTGACAATAAGGTATTATTTGACAAGCCCTTTACTAGCATAAACGATCAAGGCATTATGGGACTTTTCACAACGGAACAGACTACTTCAATTCTTGGTATACTCAAAGGGGTAAATGGTAATGCTATAGCTGCAGCCTAACAAAATATAGATGTGATAATACCTCCCACCCAGATCTTACACCCCCTCCTCAATTTCGGGCATTAGGGTTACCCCCTCATGTTGTCTAAACAATTTTTAAAACATCTAAACTTTAAGTCAAATGATTATTGTAAAGGATTATCATGTTCGTGAAGGCGAGCAAGGAAAGTACATCTCTCTTGAATTGATGGGGGATATTGAAATGGTACAGAGTAGTAATACAGGACGTTTCTATGCAACTGCAAGGCGTTGTTTTGTGTCATCTACTTTCAATGAGGCTATTGCTCAGCGAATGGTAGGTAAAGAAATGTCTGGTCGTATTGTACGCACACAATGCGAACCATACGAGTACACAGTACCTGAAACAGGTGAAGTGATTATGCTTGCACACTCATGGAGCTACGAGCCTGAAAGTAAAGCAGAGATACCTACAACTGTCAAGCAGTCTGAAGTAGCGTAGCAGCCCAAGGGTTAGTTATCAAATTGAAGCAGAGGCATTACGTCTCTGCTTTTTTATTTCATTATTAAATCAACAGATATGCAGTTAACAACAGCATCAAGAAAGAAAGTAAAGATAAAATGTGCTTTACAGGGACCATCTGGTTCAGGTAAAACTAAATCTGCTCTGTACATAGCATATGGGCTATGTGGAGCATGGGATAAAATAGCTGTAATAGATACAGAGAACAGAAGTTCAGAGCTATATAGCGATGTAGGGAATTTTAAAGTACTACACCTTGAGCCTCCATTTTCTCCTGAAAGATATACGCAAGCTATTGGTGTATGTATTCAAGCAGGTATAGAGGTAGTAATAATTGATAGTCTCACGCATGAATGGGAAGCAATACTGGACATACACAGCAAGATGACTGGTAACTCTTTTACTAACTGGAGTAAGGTAACCCCTCGTCATAACGCTTTTGTCAATGCTATGCTACAAGCTGACGTACACATTCTTGGTACAATCAGAGCTAAACAAGACTATGTTCTATCTGATAAGAACGGTAAAATGGTTCCAGAAAAGATAGGATTAAAGGGTGTGCAACGTGACGGTATGGATTATGAGTTCACCATCGTGTTTGACTTAGATACAAATTTACAAGCAAGAGTATCTAAGGATAGAACACAGCTCTTTTATGGCAAGCCTGATTTTATACCTACTGTAGAAACAGGTAAGAAGATTCTGGAATGGTGTAACGAGGGTAAAGAAGTGTCACAAACAGACCTGATCAAGTCTATTATACAGCGAATTAACAGCTGTACTACGTTAGAGCAGCTTAATCAGCTATACAATTCTTACCCGGGAATACAACAAGCCTTGCAAAATGAGTTTACCCAACGTAAGCAGCAAATACTATTAGAGCAACCAATTACTAACCACAAAAATGCACATCAGAATGGAACTTACAGACGTTAATAATTCAATTGTTCCCCAGGGGACAAAACAACTTGGAAGCATCATCAACGATGTGGTGGACGAAATAGAGGTAGTTAAAAATAACAACCCATTCATTGAAGCAAATACTGTAGAGAGTACTCTTAGAGAGTTATCATTAGAACACATTATACCTGTTTTCATCAAAGACAATGAACCAGTAATAAGTCATACGGAGTTCATTCAAACTGCTATAAAAGCTACACAAGCTGTATTTAAGGACGAAACAGTTTTAAGCCCTGTTGTGCGTATCTCTCACCCTGTTAAGGGCAGAGTGCCAGAGGCTAGAAATAAGCCAGCAAAAGAGCTCCTAGAGCACGAAAAGACTATTTATTATGAGCGTATGGCTTTTACTATCGAAGTGCCTACAATACATACAATAATAGACGGCAATAGGCTTAATCTAACAGTAGGTGGAGTTAAGGCATACAACCTTGACAATCTATACACTCGTTCAGGAACAGACCAAAACTTCAAAGTATTTATCGGCTTTAAGAATATGGTTTGTACCAACCTATGTGTAAGTACAGATGGCTACTTGAGTAATCTGAAGGTGAAAAATGTTCAGCAGCTGTATAATGCAATCTACCTACTACTGAAGGACTACAATGCAGTAGAGTTATCCAAAAGGTTTGAAGTGTTCAGTAGGACAAGTATTACTGAAAAGCAATTTGCGAACCTTATTGGTAGGTGTAGAATGTATCGACACATGCCTGACCATCAAAAGAAGCAGCTACAAGACTTAATGTTTGGGGATAGTCAGATCAACCATGTTTGTAAAGACTATTATTCAGACAATAGCTTTTGTAGTGAACCTGATGGCAGCATCAACCTCTGGAAACTGTACAATCTGTTTACTAATGCCAACAAGAGTTCATACGTAGACTACTTTCTGGACAGAAATGTCAATGCTTTTGAGTTAGTAGATACAATGGAAGAAAGCATACAGAACAAATCATCTTGTTGGTTCTTAAACTAAACGCCTATGAATATTACAGATTTTAATGTTCCTGGAGATGATATTGATGGGGTATGGTTAGTTAACAAAGACGGTGCAATGCTTTACTTGAGAGTGCCAATACGTGTAATCTGTATAGTATCAGTAAAAGACTTTCATTCCGGCATCACCTACTTTGTCGAAGCTATATTAGGCTCAGAGAGGGGTTATTTAGTATTCTTTATTTTTCAAAAGCCTGTAAAGCATTCCTACTTCCGAATTGTAGAAAGAAAGTGACACCTGCTATAGTTGCGGTATATCCGAGTACAGAGTAACAGAGTGTTAGTGAAATTGTCGGGAATTATAGGAACGGAGTTATGCTGTATTTTCTTTATTTATGTCTTGGCACTTAGCTTCAATACGTAGAGTTTCTTATGAGACGGTTTTCTCTCCGAAACTTAAAAACCACTGATAAGAAGATATAAGGTATGAGATAAGCAATGATTTCAATGTTTGCCCTATGTTGTACCTAAAAATGAAAAAACCTGGCTAGTTAACTACTAGTCAGGCTTTCATTTTGTTGTTGTGAACCGGATAGGATTCGAACCTATGACCGTCTGCTTAGAAGGCAGATGCTCTATCCAGCTGAGCTACCGGTCCGGATTTGCGGTGCAAAGTTAATATAAAATGAAGTAACAGGAAAGATTAGTTATCATCTTTATCCCCGAAGATTGGCGTTGGGGTCGGTGCTTCCCCATCCTCGCGCAGTTCTATCGGTATCAAATTTTTAACGAAACTCCATTGCTCCCCTTTCCACTTAAAGCCATCGTACTGGCCTGTAGGCACATAGGTGTATTTACGGTTGGGGTCGTTATTTTGCGATGCCAGCCTGTCAAACACAATTGCTTCGTACTCATTATCCCAGTTCATCGATGCCTGTACATCTTTCTTATACTCTATAATGAACCTGTTGATGCGCTCACCTGTTCTGCATTCAGAAGTAATATCAAATATTGGCGCGCCAAATACAGGGCCTTTTTCTGTAAGCACCATCGGATCCAATATCTTACGTGTACTAAGTGGGTTAGCTCCATTGGCAGAAAAGATGGTATAGATCGTTTCTCCATCTACCTCTTTGGGTATAATACGGTATATCAATCCGCCAAACCACTTGCCGTTGGTCAGCACATTATCCTCCTCGCATTTTTTCATACCTAGCGAATAGTCTACCAATGGATATAGTTTTAACTCCTCCGTAGGTAGTTGTATAGCACCATAATACCTGCGTCCGTTCAGCGATGGTGCTATCACCCAATTGAATATGCGAAACTCTTTATCCGGCGAATAGGTTATGTTGATCTCCTCCTTCAACTTGGGGAACTCATACTTCCATGAGTTAGGTACTTTAAGTGCTTTCAACAGCTGTCTGACGAACCGCTTAGTGTACATAGGGCGGTCATCGGGCAAAAAAGCATAATACATGGAGTCTACTGTAATAAGCATAGAATCCTCCATTTGCCTGATCAATGAAAAGTCATAATGTGTTTCTGTCGAATCATCCTGAGCATACGCACTAAAACAAGTAAACGACAATAGAAACAGAATAAAAGTCAGAAAATATTTACCCCGCATCTTGATGGTTAGCTTTTACTCAAACCTACTCAATTTCGCTGAAACCTTATAACAGCAACTGTTAAACTATGTTTTTCACCCAAAACAGATTAATTTCGAGGTGGATACAAACGGAGCTTCATGGAGTTGGTACAGCAGATATTATTTATCATTGTTTCAGGTGTTGCCATATACTTATTCGCTAAAAAAGTTGGTGAAATAAGACGCAATATTTTCCTGGGTCGAAAAGAAGACCTCAACGACAATCCCGGTCAGCGATGGAAGAACATGGCACTACTGGCACTCGGACAAAAGAAAATGTTCAAACGTCCCATACCAGCCATACTTCACCTATTTGTATACGCCGGGTTTATCATCATCAATATTGAGATACTGGAAATAATACTGGACGGCATTCTGGGTCAGCACAGGTTATTTGCCCCCTTATTAGGCAGTTTATACAGTGTCCTGATCGGCTGTTTTGAGATACTTGCAGTCACTGTGTTACTTGCTTGCGTTGTGTTTTTAATTAGAAGGAACATAGTAAAAACACCTCGCCTTGTTCAAGATGAACTAAAAGGCTGGGCAAAAGACGATGCTAACATTATCCTTGTAACAGAGATTGTACTCATGCTTTTATTCTTATGCATGAACACTGCAGACCTGGTGCTTCAAAGCCGTGGTGTTGCTCATTATACACAGACAGATACCTTTTGGGTAACTGGTGCTTTCACAGGGTTGTTCTCAGGCTTATCAGACGGAACACTCATCGCTATAGAGCGTGGTGGCTGGTGGCTACATATAATAGGAGTACTGGCTTTTATGAACTATTTGCCCTACTCTAAACACTTCCACATAATAATAGCTTTCCCAAATGCTTACTATATGCGCTTAAAAGATCAGGGAGAGATGATGAACATGAAAGAGATACAGAATGAAGTCCTCTACATGATGGAGCCTGACAAAGCCCCTACTGATGCTGCACCTGCTGAACCAATGAGTTTTGGTGCAAAAGACGTTACAGACCTTAGCTGGAAGAACCTGATGGATGCCTATGCTTGTACCGAGTGCGGACGATGTACGGCTATGTGTCCTGCCAACCAGACCGGCAAAACACTTTCGCCACGTAAAATAATGATGGACACACGCGACAGGCTTGAAGAGGTTGGTAAGAACATCAATAAGAATAAAGAGTTTGTAGATGATGGCAAGAAACTGGTTCATGACTATATTACTACTGAAGAGCTAAGGGCATGTACCACTTGTCAGGCTTGTGTTGAGGCCTGCCCTGTTAGTATCGACCCGCTGAATATCATATACCAGCTACGCAGATACCTGATAATGGAAGAAAGTAACAGTCCTGAAGAGTGGAACCTGATGTTCAACAATGTGGAAACCAATATGGCTCCGTGGAAGTTCAGTCCTGATGATAGAGATAAGTGGGTAGAAGAACTGGCAGATGCTTAATAATTAATGTAGAAAGAAGAGTTTATGAAGATAAAGTCAATGGCAGAATATGCTGCCGAAGGAGAAATGCCGGAAGTTTTGTTTTGGGTGGGTTGTGCCGGAAGCTTCGACCAGCGCGCGCAAAAAATAACCAAGGCATTTGCACAGATACTGGATAAGGTCGGAGTAAAGTTTGCCATATTAGGCAAGGAGGAAATGTGTACCGGTGACCCTGCTCGTAGAGCCGGCAATGAGTTCATGTTCCAGATGATGGCGTATAATAATATACAGACATTAAATAATTACGGCATCAAGAAGATAGTTACTGCCTGCCCGCACTGCTTCAACACGATCAAAAACGAATACCCTGAGCTTGGTGGTGAATATGAAGTAATACACCATACTACTTACCTGCAACAACTCATTAATGAAGGCCGTATACAGTTGAAAGGCGGCGGCTCTTTCAAAGGTAAGAAGATCACTTACCATGATAGTTGTTATCTGGGTAGAGGTAATAATATATACGATGCTCCTCGCGAAGTATTACAAGCACTGGATGTAGAGTTGGTTGAAATGAAACGCTGCCGTGCAAATGGTCTATGTTGTGGTGCTGGCGGAGCACAAATGTTCAAAGAAGAAGAGAAAGGAGACACACGTGTGAATTTTGAACGAGCCGAAGAGGCATTAGATACAGGTGCTAATATTATTGCTGCCAATTGTCCGTTCTGTACTACAATGATGACGGACGGGGTTAAGAACAAAGAAAAAGAAGACGAGGTAGAAGTATTGGATGTTGCAGAGCTGGTCGCACAGTCTTTAGTAGATTAACAATACCTAAAGGACATTCTCCCTTACCTTTGCAGTATGTTAGCAGAACTGAACAGTTTAATTCCTGAGGACTTTTCTCATGATTCGCGTGTATGGGTCTACCAGAGCAGCAGGGCTTTTATTGAAAAAGAAGAAGAGCAGATAAACGAACAGCTGTACCAGTTTTATGTACAATGGCAATCGCACGGTGCACCTGTAAAAGGTTGGGCTAAATTGCTATACAGACAGTTCATCGTATTCATGGCTGACGAAACTGCAACCGGAGTTAGTGGGTGCAGTACTGATTCATCTGTACATTTAGTGAAGAGTATTGAACGTCAATACGAGGTGAATATGTTCGACCGTATGATGCTCACCTTCCTTGTGAACAATAAAGCAGAAATGCTCCCGCTCAATCAGGTACAGTATGCTATCGATAAAGGGTACATCAATAAAAAAACACCCCTGTTCAATAATGTGGTAGGCACTAAAAAACAGTTATTAGAAAATTGGTTGGTACCTATTGAGGATAGCTGGCTGGCAAGAAAACTCAATTTAGAAACTGCGTAAAAAAAGCCACCTTTAAGGTGGCTTCATAATTATTGTAAATCCTTACCTACTTAGCCTTCTTCTTAATGTAACCACCCAATGCTTTACCTGCCGCTGCATAAGACTCTTGTATCCTTGTACCGGTATCGTAGTCGTACCCTCCAAATGTTCGGCCAGGACTTCTTGCAACAGTGAGTTTTGCTACTACTTTATCTCTGTTAGCAGTTTCCACTATCATTACATCAGCATCTATTTCAGCATTTTTTCGAGTAATATGAATATTGAAGCCGGGTTCAGTCCTAGTGGTCTTAAAGATAAGCGTATACTTAGCATCAGCATGATCACCTATATTCTTACCACTATGTTTGGCAAACAGTTCTTCAAACTGTGGCTCGAAGCGGCTCTCCCTATCACTTATCCATGACTTTTCCCAAGAGTCACCCCTGCCTGCTTCTTTCTTGTTATAGTCTTCTTTTTTTCTGGCTATATAATCAGCTTCTTTATCATATTTACCAACGCTCATATCTGAATAATCATATTCAACGTTGATCTTTGACTCAGAAGCCAGTGGACTCAGGCTCCCGCTCACAAGTTTTATTTTTTGTGCCTGTGCATTGATGCCAATCGTTAATACTAATAATGTAAATAAATGCAATCGTTTCATAATAGAATGTTTGGAAGTAAAGAAACAAAACCTATTTAAAAAACAAGCAATATTTAATACTACTATAAGGTTAATATCTCGTTGATAACGAAAAGCTGCATTAATACTATAGTCTTTAAATTGTTTATTTTTACCCGTTTCAGATACAAGGATAAACCTGCATATAGAGACAATGGCAGAACATAATGATCATTCAGAACACGATTCGGTAGTATTAAGCGATATGTATGAAAGCTGGTTTTTAGACTATGCCAGCTACGTAATATTAGAGCGTGCCGTACCTGCAATTGATGATGGCTTAAAACCTGTGCAACGCCGCATCCTACATGCCATGAAAGAGATGGATGATGGCAGGTACAATAAGATAGCTAATGTTATCGGGCAAACTATGCAGTACCACCCTCATGGTGATGCTTCAATTGGCGATGCTATTATCAACCTCGGGCAAAAAGAATTACTAATAGACACGCAAGGTAACTGGGGTGATATTCGTACAGGAGATAGTGCAGCAGCAGCGAGATATATAGAAGGGCGTCCGTCTAAGTTTGCTTTAGATGTAGTTTATAATGGCAAGACAACAGATTGGCAACTCAGTTATGACGGACGTAAAAAAGAACCTGTTACACTCCCTGTTAAGTTTCCATTGTTACTTGCGCAAGGTGCTGAAGGTATTGCTGTCGGCTTGTCAACTAAAATACTCCCGCACAACTTTTGTGAGCTGATAGATGCTTCTGTTAAATACCTGAAAAAGAGAAAGTTTGAACTCTACCCTGACTTCATTACGGGTGGAATGGTAGATGTCAGCAACTACAACGATGGCAAAAGAGGAGGTAGGTTAAGAGTACGAGCACATATAGAAGTTGTAGATAAGAAAACACTGGCTATTAAAGATGTCCCTTACGGAGTTACAACAGGCTCACTTGCAGACAGTATCCTAAAAGCTAACGACAATGGTAAGATCAAGATAAAGAGCGTAACAGACAATACGGCTAAAGACGTTGAATTACTGGTACAAATAGCTCCCGGTACTGATACAGACCAAACCATTGATGCACTTTATGCATTTACTGATTGTGAAGTATCTATTTCTCCAAACGCCTGTGTGATCATTGATGACAAACCTCACTTCGTTGGTGTATCAGAAATACTGAAGCTAACTGCAGAACGTACGAAAGCGCTATTGCTGAAAGAACTTGAGATAAAGCTGGGAGAACTTGAAGATGACTGGCACTACTCTTCTCTTGAGAAAATATTTATTGAGAACAGGATATATCGTGATATAGAAGAAGAGACAACATGGGAAGGTGTACTTGACGCTATTGACAAAGGGCTGAAACCTTATAAAAAGAAACTGCGCAGAGAAGTCACTCAAGATGATATCATCAGACTAACTGAAATCAAAATAAAACGAATATCTAAATACGATTCATTCAAAGCAGATGAACATATTAAAGGTGTAGAGGATAACATTGCAGAAGTAAAGAATAATATTGAACACCTGAATGACTATACTATAGCGTATTATGAAGGTCTATTGAAAAAGTATGGTAAAGGCAGGGAGCGCAAAACAGAGATAAGGCCGTTTGAAACAATTGAAGTCACAAATATCACCATTGCCAATACTAAACTGTACGTAAACAAGAAAGAAGGCTTTATCGGCACCGGACTTAAGAAGGATGAGTTTGCTTTTGAATGTTCGGACCTTGACAATATTATAGTCTTCAAAAAAGATGGTACAATGGTTGTCACAAAAGTGGCTGATAAAACATTCGTTGGAAAGAACATCATCCACCTTGAAGTATGGCAAAAGAATGATGACCGTACTACCTACAACATGCTGTATGTAGATGGTAAAAGTGGTATTTCATATGCTAAACGATTTCACGTAACCAGTATAACAAGAGATAAGGAATACAACCTGACCAAAGGCAATACTAACAGCAAAGTGCATTATTTCAGTGCTAATCCCAACGGAGAGGCTGAAGTTATTACAGTTACACTTTCACCCGGTAGTAAGGCAAGAAAAAAGGTATTCGACTTTTATTTTGAAGAGCTGGATATAAAAGGAAGAGGCTCACAAGGGAATCAGGTAACTAAATACCCTATCAGAAGTATCAAGTTCAAAGAGAAAGGAAAATCTACACTGGATGGGCAGAAAATATGGTATGATGATATACTAGGCAGGCTAAATAAAGATGAAAAGGGAATAGCATTAGGTACATTTAACGAAGATGATAAAATAATTGCTTTTCATAGAGATGGCACCTACGAACTGACAGATATAGAACTTACCAATCGTTACGATACCGAAGAAGTAATAAGAATTGAGAAGTTTGACCCCGAAAAAACAGTAAGTGTTATTTATTTCGATAAGAAATCAGCTAATTTCTATGCAAAACGTTTCATTATTGAGTCACAAACTTTAAAGAATAAATACTCATTCATTAAAGAAGGAGAAGGCAACTATGTTGAGATCGTGACAACAGAAAGCTCACCTAATGTGGTATTGAAAACCGGCAAAAAGAAATCAGAACTTACTGAGGAAATATTTGATTTTGAGGAGAATATAGACATTACCGGTTGGCGTACAATAGGTAGTAAGATCGGTGACAAAACATTAAAAGAGGTATCGCTGTCGGAGAAAGACAACGATGAAGATGAGGAATCGCCAACCTTGTTTTCATAGACACTTAATAACTGGAAAAAATAGCTATCTTCACGGCTTATACCTGCAGACGTAAGAAGAGTAAGTAAATGAAAAAAACAGAACTGGAGATCGTTGCACTGTCACATAGTATTACCCAAACCCATTCTTATGCAGTAGTATTAGGTGAAGTAAACGGCTTGAGGCGCTTACCCATAGTAATAGGAGGATTTGAAGCTCAGGCTATTGCAGTGGCGTTAGAGAGAATGGAACCCAGCAGGCCGCTAACACATGATCTTTTTAGCAACTTTATGTCAACTTTTGACATTGAACTGACCGAAGTTGTCATTTATAAGCTGGAAGAAGGCATATTTTATGCTAAATTAGTATGTAATAAATCAGGTGAAGAGGTTGAAATAGACTCTCGCACATCTGACGCACTTGCCCTTGCAGTACGCACAGGCTGCAGGATATTTACCTATGATAACATCCTGGAAACAGCAGGACTATACCTTGATCCATCAGAATCGCCCGCCAACGTTACCCCTGAAGAAGAACAGTCGTCTGCCGGTAGCACTCAAGATGCTGCTGCTACTAACGACAAAGATCTCGAAGACATGTCGCTTGATGAGCTCCATACCTTACTAAATAAAGTATTGGAACAGGAAGATTACATTAAAGCAATAGCTATTCGTGATGAGATAAATAGCAGAAATTCAGAATAAGAACTTTTAGAAAATATTATTAAATTACTTTTGTTAGATGAAAAAACTTCTTACAGCATTATTATGCCTTGTGGTGTATTCAGGCACTATTAAGGCACAAGGATTTTGTGGAAACACTTTAATACAGCAAGAAATAGAAAAAGACCCTGTTTTAAAAGCACAATTTGAAAAGAACTGGGAACAGTATGTTGCAGAGAACAAACAGCTTGCTAAAGAAGCAGAAAGATCAGCCTCTAAATCAACAGCAGACGTAACTATCCCTGTTGTATTTCATGTAATAGTTACACAGGCTCAGCTTAACGAAATGGGCGATACTGCCGGTGTATACGCAAGAGTATTCACACAGATAGATGCTATAAATGAAGATTTTTCTGCATCAAATGCCGATATAAGCACTGTACCTACAGCCTTTAAAGATCTTGTTGGTAATGCAAATATGTCTTTCAGGCTGGCACTCAGAGACCCGAATGGTGTTGCAAGGCTGGGTGTAAACTTCCTTATAAAACCTTCAGGATTTACAGGCTGGAGTGCCTTAAGCGCAGCTCCTAAAAGATCTGCAGCAGGAGGTATTGACCCTTGGGATAACAGTAGATACCTGAATGTATGGGTTACACCTATTACTGCGGGTGGTGGCTCAGGCCAGGTATTAGGCTATGCTTTCAATACGGCGTATGCACAGCAAAATTATGGTGACCCCTTACAAGCAGGTGCTGTAATACACTACCTAACACTTGGAAGAAGGACTTCAATAGGTCAGAAGTTTTTCTCAGCCGGTACAGATAAAGGAAGGACGTTGACCCATGAACTGGGGCACTTTTTCAATATATGGCACGTGTGGGGCAACACACAACCAGGCTCTGGCGGCAACTGTAACGATGATGACGGCATTGACGACACACCAAGACAACAGGATGCCAACTTTAACTGCCCTGTGGGTGTAAAACCGAATTGTACTTTTGGCTCTCATCCGGGTGGTGAGATGTATATGAACTACATGGATTACTCAGGAGATAACTGTGTTAAAATGTTTACAGTTCAGCAAGTACAAAGAATGAGGGCTGAAATAGCTCCGGGTGGTACATCGTACAGCCTGACACAAAACCCTCAACTAACACAATGGCCGACAGATGTTTCTGTTATTGAGTATAATAATAAAGTAGAAGTAGGCCCTAACCCTAGTAATGGTTTCTTCAACGTATATTTTATTGATAAATACAACGATCTGGATGCTATTAATGTAACCAATGCAATGGGACAAGTGGTGAAGCTTATACCCGTGGCTACTCAAAAGAACAATTACAGTATTGATATATCCGATATGCCGAAGGGAATGTACATCGTACATTTGCAATTCGATCAAGGAACAATTACTAGAAAAGTTGTAGTACAATAATGGTGAATGAATTGAATATTGAAGAAGTATTAAATAATACAGCTACAGACAAGAAATTCAAAAACATTGCAGATAAAGTAGTTAACAAAGAACGTCTTTCTGAAGAGGAAGGCGTTTTTCTTTTTGAAAAAGGAGAGGCAGGCTACTTAGGCGCACTTGCAAACTACCGAAGGCATCAGCTGCACGGGAATAAAGTCTATTTCAACCGCAATTTCCATATAGAGCCTACTAATGTTTGTGTCTTCAGTTGTAACTTCTGCTCCTACTCAAGAATATACAAACACAGAGATGAGGGTTGGGAATTGACCATGGAGCAAATGCTTGACATGGTGCGCAAGTATGAAGGACAACCTGTTACTGAAGTACATGTTGTTGGCGGTGTACACCCTAAAATGAATCTGGAATTCTTCTGCGAAGTAATCAGTAAAATAAGGGACCTGAGACCTGACCTGCATATAAAAGGATTTACTGCTGTTGAGCTTGATTACATGTTCAAAAAGGCAAAACTTTCATATAAGGAAGGGTTAGAAAAACTCAGAGAAGCAGGGCTACAGTCTTTACCCGGAGGTGGTGCTGAAATATTTGACGATGCTATAAGACAAGAGATATGTGCTGATAAAGTAGGAACAGAGGGTTGGTTAGAGATACATAAAACAGCCCATCAACTGGGTATGCACAGTAACGCTACAATGCTATACGGCCACATTGAAAATTACCACCACAGAGTGGACCATATGAGCAGGCTAAGGCAGCTGCAAGATGAAACAGGAGGTTTCAACTGTTTTATACCACTGAAGTTCCGCAATATGGACAATGATATGTCTCATGTACCTGAAGTGTCTGTTATCGAAGACATGCGCCTATACGCTATTGCCCGCATATTTATGGATAACTTCCGTAACCTGAAGGCATACTGGCCAATGTTGGGCAGGCAGTCTGCGCAAATGACACTGGACTTTGGTGTAAACGATCTGGATGGCACTATCGATGATACAACAAAGATCTACTCTATGGCAGGCTCTGAAGAGCAAACACCTGCAATGACCACAGAACAAATATGTGACCTGATAACAGCAGTAGGTAAGGTACCTGTAGAAAGAGATACTTTGTATAACGAGATCAAGACCTATGATGAAGAGGCTACTACGTAGTTACTCCTCGTAGTAGTTCAGGTCTTTCCCGAAGGTTTCATCAATCATGGCTACTGCTACTATGCTGATAAGCATCACCACTACACCTGTTATTATTCCTGATTGGATGTAGGAGAAAGAACCTTGCAAAGAGGTAAACATGAAACCTATTCCTACCAATGCTCCTCTTACCATGTTGGGGATGGTGGTTGCCGCAGTTGCTCTCAGATTGGTACCGAACTGTTCCGCACCCATGGTCACAAATATGGCCCAGAAACCTGTACCAAACCCTAACAGAGCGCATATAGCATACATTGTGCTCACACTACTACCCTCGCCCTGCAGGAAGTACAGAACTATACCTAAAGTTGTGATACCATAAAATACATACAATGCCTTTTTACGGCTTTTTAACCATTGGCTGAGCATACCTATCAATACATCACCTATAGAGATGGCTACATAGGCAAACATCACTGCCCTGCCCGGGTCAATATTACCTTCAATACCAAACTCTCTTCCAAACTCTTTTGAGAAGATGATCAATATCCCCACCACATACCAGGTAGGCATACCTATTAATATACTCAGTAAATACTTCTTGAACCGCTTCGCGTTTGTGAAGAACATCAGGAAATTACCCTTAACCACCTTTGCAGTTTTCATGGTATGATACATACCTGATTCAAACACAGATACACGCATCAGTAATAATACTATTCCTAGTCCGCCACCGATATAGTAACATGTCCGCCACTCGAAATGCTGTGCAATAAAATAGGCAAAAACAGCCCCCAGCAAACCAATACCTGCTACCAGAGAAGTAGCCAACCCTCTCTTTTCTTTAGGTATCAACTCACTAACAAGTGTAATACCTGCCCCCAGCTCTCCGGCTAAGCCAATACCGGCAATGAAACGGGTAACCAAATATTGGTCTGTATTCTGTACAAAACCGTTGGCAATATTAGCGATGGAATAAAGGACAATAGAACCGAACAGGACACTTAGCCTACCCTTCTTATCCCCCATTATTCCCCATACAATACCACCTATTAAAAGGCCACCCATTTGCCATTGCTGAAGGAGTAAGCCTTCTTGAGCTACCTGTACATCAGTAAGCCCAAGATCTTTGAGGCTTTGTACACGTACAATACCGAATAAGAGGAGATCGTAAATATCAACGAAATAACCTAGTGCGGCTACGAAAACGGGTATACTAAATATAGATATTGACCTGGTATTTTCCATTACTATTTTTCAGTACTGGCACCGGCGATATTCTATCTAGTCGTTACTAATCTTTGTAGAGCTAGGTTTTGTTCTGCTAATGAACATCTTGTAAAATACCGGTGCAGTGGTAACGAAAATAATAAGGATTATTACTTTTTCAAGATTATTCTTTACCCACTCATTCTCACCCATGAAATACCCCATAAGAGTCATGCTCGTAACCCAGGCTATACAACCTATTACGTTATAAAAGGTAAATTTCTTGTAATCCATTTTTACAATACCACCAACGATAGGTGCAAATGTCCTTACTATCGGCAGGAAACGTGCTAGCACTATCGCTGCACCACCCCGCTTATCATAGAAATCTTTTGCCTGGTGTAAATGTTTCTGTTTGAAGAGTAATGTATCCTTCTTCTGAAATAGTAAAGGGCCCGATTTACGGCCAAACCAATAACCAACAAAATTGCCTAGTATACCTGATACAATAATAAGCGTAAGCCAATACAAAAGGTTATAGACATCAGAATCGAAAGGTGTGCTGGCACCTGCGATGATCATACCAGTAACAAAAAGCAATGAGTCTCCCGGGAAAAAGAAACCTATGAACAAACCGGTTTCAGCAAATATGATAGCCATAACGATATATATACCACCATGTGCCATTATCCATTCAGGATCAATAAGATTTTTTAGGAACTCAAGAAACTCGTGCATTATTATTCAATTAATTAGCGCGTGAAATTAGGTAAATAAGCCGAATTAACACGCCCGTTATTATCCATAATATGTTAATTCAATCATTCTAACAATTAGTATACCAACTTATTATTAATGCTGTGGTTTCCCTGCAACCCTCCAGTATGTATACATAATACTTTAGCTGAGTACGGAAAAATACCTTGCAAAAGTTGTTGTTTTACGGTGTACATCATTTTTGCTGTGTAAATAATGTCTAACGGAATATTATTGTGCAGGTAAAAGTCATTCATAAAATATATCAGCTCATCACTCCACTTACCAAAACCTCCATGGGCATCACTAGCATATATATGGTGTGATACTTTGCTGGTAACCTTATCCTTTATTGCTTCATTAAGGTACTCTCCCCCTTTCATCGGGGCATAACCATATAGTATTTTATCTCTTTCAAGTAGATTGGCAATGCCGGTATATGTAGTGCCTGTACCTACTGATACAGCTATATGTGAATACTTATCGGTGATGTATCTAGCTATTTCACCAGAGCCTGCCCTGCCCTGCTCATTAGCACCTCCTTCAGGAATGATGAATGACCTCTTGTACTGTTTACTTAAAGAGGCTATCCAATCGGGGTCATTTCTCCTGCTATAATCTTCATTAGAAACAAATACCAATTGCATACCATGTTGCTCACATTGCTGTAAAGTATGCGTTCGTTTGTGTTCTGCATATTTACCCTTCACAATACCTACAGATGTTAAGCCAAAGTATTTTGCACAGGCAGCAGTAGCGGCTAAGTGATTAGAGTATGCCCCACCAAAGGTGATTATAGTACTGATATTATTTGCCAGACAATAAAATATATTCTCTTTCAGCTTATACCATTTGTTACCTGATATTTCAGGATGAATTACGTCTAGCCGGAGCATAGATAGCTCAGCTACTCTTCCCTCATACCATAATGGTTTAATTGTTTGGATGAATGGTTGCCTGTCAGGAATTGTAACCATATTCTTTCAGGTAGTTATCGTTATCTCTCCACTTGGGGCGGACCTTTACAAATAACTCAAGATGCACTTTCTGTTGTATGAACTCCTCAATAGCTTTACGGGCATTGATACCGAGTTGCTTTATCATACTACCCTTCTTCCCTATCATAATTATTTTCTGCGTCTCCCTGCTCACAATGACTGTTGCTTTTATCACTGTCAAAGTCTCTTTCTCCTCAAAAGCATCTATGATAACAGCAGAATGGTAAGGTATCTCCTCATGATACAGCTCATATATCTGTTGGCGTATCAGCTCGCTGACAAAAAATCGTACCGGCCTGTCAGACAGATTCTCATCAGCATAATAAGGCGGGCCCTCTGGCAAGTATTTTAATATAGCAGGCAATACTTCTTTTAGCCCCTTACCCGTTTTTGCAGATACAGGTAAAATATGCCAGTCACTATGCTTTTCTTCAAATGCTTTGATAACTGACCTCTTCTCGTCTTTTGTTTTTAGCTGGTCTACCTTATTCAACAACAGTATTACAGGAGCTTCAAATTTGCTATCGTGAAAAATCTCTTCGAAGTTTTCAATAGGCTCTGTCACGTCATGTACCAATATCACCACATCCGCATCTTCTAATGCAGTTTGTAGTTGCGACATCATCTTTTCGTGCAATTTATACTTGGGCTGTATAATGCCCGGAGTATCAGAGAACACTATCTGATAATTATCATCATTCAATATGCCCAGTATCCTGTGGCGTGTGGTCTGCACTTTAGATGAAGTAATGACCAATTGCTCACCCAAAAGTGCATTCAGTAATGTTGACTTACCTGCATTAGGAGCACCGAATATATTTACAAAGCCTGACTGAAACTTATCTGCCATAAACAATGCAAAGGTAACTGGATAATAATCAACAATATATCATTAAGTAATTATTATGAAAAATGTTTGGTAGTTATTCAGTTAGCAGTATCTTTGCAAACCACATCGCGAGGTAGAGCAGCGGTAGCTCGTCGGGCTCATAACCCGAAGGTCACAGGTTCGATCCCTGTCCTCGCTACAACAAGATAAAAAGCCGGCTTTATAGTCGGCTTTTCTATTTATAAAATCGCTACCTGCAACAGATATCATCTCATAGTATATTCAACCGTTAGAAGAGATAAAAAGGCATAATTTTTGCCGTATAGCGAATACTATAATAACTTTATACTCGTTAGCAAACAGATAACAAAACATAGTAGTTATATTATATATCTTGCACCTTGAAAAATAATAGACACATGAACAAGATCATATACATATTGCTTTCACTGGTACTGTTGTCTACAGCATGTAAGCGAAAAGATATCAAGGGTGACCTTAAACAACGCCGAGATATTCTTGAAACCAGTAACTGGAAGCTGACCAATATTACTGATAATGGTGGGTACACTACTCTACCGGCATGCCAGCATGATAATTATTATGTTTTTGACCCCGGTGGTACCGGCCGCTATGAAGAAGGTGCAGACAATTGCCTGGACAGTACAGGTACAGGTAATGCGCCTACCTACACAGGCTTCAGGTGGCAGATGACCGGTGACCTGCGCTTTATATACTTCCTTGACTATGGTGGTGACCCTGACAGCAGGATCGAATGGGAAATAGTGAACATGACCTATGAAGAAATGATCGCTCGCCAGAGGGTTGAGGTAGACGGAATTTCTCACAGATTAGATATGACATTTATAGCTATAGGTAAATAGCACGATAATATACTGAATTACAATTACTTACACTTTTCTATAACAAATTATATACTTTGTTGCAGAAAAGTGTACTTTTTTTCCGGGTTTTCTATAAATTTGCTTTAATCCAAATAGCAGGATAATGAGAAGATATACAGCTATTTGCCTCATAGCTTGCTTACCATTACTTTCAACAACTATTACAAGTTGCAACAGCAGCGAAGAGCTTCTTCACCCCAATAATTACAGGTACACGCGTAGCCAGGGCAATATTCGTTTTATTGAATCGGTTGAAATACAGCCTACCAGTAACAAAAAAATACAGGTAGTAGCAGGTAGCGACCCTAATAACAAAGTGCTTATCATAGATCCGTTACTATCTAAGTATGCATCAATGATGGGACTGTCTGAAGAAATGGTCAACAACTATATGTTGTACCGCTTCATTGACGATTGGTATGGCGTAAGTTACAGATATGGAGGCACAGACAAATCAGGTATAGATTGCTCTGCTTTCGTTCAAAAAATGTATCAGGATGTATACTGTACTGATCTGGTACGTACGGCACGCGAGCAATTCCATAATTGTAAAATAGTATGGGATAAAGACAACCTTAATGAAGGGGATCTTGTATTCTTCCGTACAAGGGGTAAAAGAATATCACATGTAGGCATATACCTTGCTGATGATTTCTTTGTACACGCATCATCAAGCAGTGGCGTGATGATCAGCAACCTGTCTGATGCTTATTGGTCAAGAAGGTATGCCGGTGCAGGTAAAATACCGAAGGACAAGAACAAGCAAATGCTTTAGCCTACTCTATTACTTCCGTTATCACATTCCCGATACAGCCGTTGGGCATTTGGATATGTAGTAATGCTGCAATAGTTGGCGCAATATCCGTCATATGTACTGTTCTGTACGTTTCTCCTTTGTTGATACCCCAGCCATACCACAATAAAGGAATATGTGAATCGTAAGGGTTCCAACTACCATGTGTAGTGCCAGTTTCACCGTAACCACTGTACCAGCCCGGCTTCATGATTATTTGTAATACACCACAACGCTCTTTGTAGTAACCATTAATGATCATTGTTTTTATAGGCTCAGGAATAACTTCTTCGTTCAGGTTTTCCATATCGGCAACATATGCTACACCCTCTTGCTCCAGCAGCCAGGTTCTGATGTATGCTTTCAATTCTTCCCTGTTTACCTTCTGATTGCTTATTTCTTGTTCATCAAAGTATACCTGATAGTTGGCTAACGGTTTTATTATCATGGGAGTACCAAATTTGTCAGAAAGGCTTCTTCTGAGTTCTCGCTCTGCTATTGCTTTGGGCTTGTTGCCAACACCGTATTTCAAATCGTGCATATATCTGGAGTTGTTCGCTGCTCCATGATCTGCAGTGAGGAATACAGTATAGTTACCCTCCCCGACATTTTTATCCAAATAAGACAGGAATGATGCAATAGATCTATCTAAACGTAAGTACATATCCTCCAGCTCGATAGCATCAGGCCCCCATAGGTGTCCGGCATAGTCTGTACTTGATAGTGTGACACATAAAAAGTCTGTAATCTCATCTTGCCCTATCTCTTCACCTTTTATACATGCTTTTGCCGCTCTGAAGGTATAAGTATTGCCCAATGGTATATACTTAAGGGTATTATAAGACTTACCTTTTACATTATGAGGAAAAACAGGGTGCTCCTCATCCCTTAAAGTACCTTCGTATTCGTTATCATCAGCTGTACTATTTACGTATGTGCTTACGTCATAAAGCAGATCCCAGGTTCTGTTATTTATAAATGTATCAGGTAAATGCAGTTCGTTGAATGCGTGCAGCCAATCTGGTAGTGTTCTGCGATAATAAGTACTCGTCATAAGAGTGCCCGTATTATCGTCAAACCAGTATGCGCCATCAGCCATATGGCCTGCAGGTAGTACACTCCCTCTGTCTTTAATACCAATACCAAAGACTTTTGCACGCTCTTTGGTGGCTATTTTCAACTCATCTGTAATAGTAGTAGTAAACATTTGTCCGGGGCTTACATGCCCATAAGCAAAGCTACCGCCCATCCTTGTGACTGACAGGTCGTGTACACAGTACGTTTTTTTCACCTTGTCCATCTCGTACCAATCATTTGCCGTAATGCCATGTATGGCGGGCACCGTACCTGTATATATACTGGCATGCCCCGGGCCTGTAAAAGTGGGCAGAAAATTGATCATGGTATTCTGGCAGTTAAAGCCCTCATTCATCATTCGCCTGAAGCCACCATCACCAAAACGTTCGTAATAACGGTATAAATAGTCCCATCTCATCTGGTCTACCACAATACCAACTACCAGTTTAGGCCTCTTAATTTCAGCCTTTTGTTGGGCAAAAGCACTCGATACATGTATAAAAAGCGCAATATATATGAATAAATACCTCATTTTTATTATCTTATACTTTGGTAAAGTTGCAAAGAAGTAACATATCTGGTACTATTGAACCTAATATATTTTCATTAATTTTGCCGCCAATATCTTAGATACCATTACAACTTTTTAAAAAACAGCAGAGAGAATTATATGGATTTATTTGCCAAGTTTGAGAATCAGCTGGGACCGATAGGTAATGAGGCTGATAAAGTGCCGGGATACTTCTCATTCCCGAAGCTGGAAGGTGAGATTGCTAACCGCATGAATTTTCAGGGAAGAGAACGTATTGTTTGGAGCCTGAATAACTATTTAGGGCTGGCTAACCATCCTGAAGTGAGAAAAGCAGATGCTGATGCAGCTGCCGAGTACGGACTTGCCTATCCAATGGGCGCACGTATGATGAGCGGTAACTCTAACAAGCACGAACAGTTAGAGCGTGAACTTGCCGAATTCGTAGGTAAGCCTGACGCGATGTTGCTGAACTACGGATACCAGGGCATGGTGTCTGCGATAGACAACCTGGTGACGCGCCACGATGTTATCGTATACGATGCAGAATCTCATGCCTGTATACTTGATGGTGTGCGCCTGCATGCCGGTAAGCGTTTCGTGTACAAACACAATGATATTGAAGATTGTAAAAAGCAACTGAAGCGTGCTAAGGCTCTTACTGACCAGAACGGCAAAGGTGGTATACTACTTATCACAGAAGGAGTGTTCGGCATGTCGGGCAATCAGGGCAAGGTAGCAGAGATCATCAAGCTTAAAGATGAGTTTGAATTCCGCATATTTGTTGATGATGCACATGGCTTTGGTACGATTGGTAAAACAGGTGCCGGTGTTGGTGAAGAACAGAACTGTACAGAAGGTATAGACCTTTACTTCTCAACATTTGCTAAGTCTATGGCAAGTATTGGCGGCTTCATTGCGGGTGATAAGAAGATACTTAAGTTCTTACGTTATAACATGCGTTCGCAGGTGTTCGCAAAATCACTACCTATGCCATTGGTGATTGGTAACCTGAAACGTCTTGAATTATTACGTACCCGCCCTGAGCTGAAAGAAAAGCTATGGCATAACGTGAACCGCCTACAAAACGGTTTGCGCGAGAGAGGTTTTGACATAGGGCAAACTAACAGTTGTGTTACGCCTGTGTTCCTGCATGGTGATCTTGACCTGTATGCAACCACACAGTTGATATACGACCTGAGAGAGAACCATAATATATTCTGCTCGGTAGTAATGTACCCTGTAATACCAAAAGGGCTATTAATGTTGCGACTGATACCTACGGCTGTGCATACAGATGAGGACATAGACATCACATTGAAAGCCTTTACTGAGGTGCGTGAAAAACTGGAAAACAAAGCCTACCCTGCTGAGTTGCCACCGATAAAAGCGGAGCAACCTGAAGTAGCTTAAACTATTTCTTTAACTCAATATTAAAGCCTCACTAACGTGGGGCTTTTTGGTATAGTATTTGTCTGTCTTTAGCAAAAAAGAAAATGCGAATCATCATTACATTGCTGAGTATTACACTACTATTTATTACAAGCTCCTGCAAACTGGAATATAATTGCGAGTGTGTTACTATTGAAAGAAATACAACAACAGGTGAGCAAACAGAGACAGAAATAAATACAACTGTAACATCCAAAATCAGTAGAAAAGATGCCAGTAGAAAATGTGATGAAATGAGTATAGACGGAGCTACTTCAGATTCTACTACATTAACTACAATATGTGAGATCGGTAGAAGAGTAGATTGATATACTACTTAAAGATCTTTTCATCAACTGGAAGCTATCTTTCGGGATGGCTTTTGTATTTTGAGGCAAACAATAAACACAATGAAAGTATTCATAGCCGGAGCATCGGGACTGGTAGGCAGTAATTGTAAAAAGCATTTTGAAGAACAAGGATGGGATGTAGTAGGTTCTTATTTCTCTTACGAGGTACCGGGTACGGTTTTCTACAACACCTTAGAGCCCGAACATACTGACAACTTTAATATACTCGAATACAACCCTGATGTGATCGTTCATTGTGGTGCACTGACGCATGTAGACAAATGTGAGACAGAACAGGATGAGAGCTATGAAAAAACAGTACAAAGCACCATCAACCTGGTGAAAGTGGCGAAGCAATGCAATGCACGCTTTGTGTACATCTCTACAGACTATGTGTTTGATGGTGTAGATGGCCCTTATGCAGAAACAGATGAGGTGAACCCTGTAAGTGTATACGGCAAGCACAAGCTGGAAGCAGAGCAACATGCAATAAGCGAAATACCTGATACATTAGTACTACGTGTAACGAATGTTTATGGTAATGAAGCAAGAGGAAAGAATTTTGTAGCGCGAATAGTACAACAATGTATCGACAAGCAAAAGCTGACACTCAAACTACCACACGATCAGTATGCCTGCCCTACCAACGCATGGGACATCGCGAGGTGTATGTACTTACTACTCAAAGACAATAAGCAAGGTATCTATCATATTGGTGGAACTGATTATTACAATCGTGTGCAGTTAGCATTGCGTGTTATCTCTTACTTCCCCGATGCTGAGTATGATCTCTTCCCGTTAAGTACATCAGAGTTAGGACAACCTGCACCGCGCCCTCTTATTGGTGGCTTTATCACAAGTAAGTTCAACAGTGAATATCCCGACTTTCTTTTTGGTAATGTAGACAGCTACTTAAAGCAATACTTGAAGACATAAAAATCCCGACTCACTACCGTAAGTCGGGATAGGACTGTACTTACTAACCCATCGTAAGTATAGCAAATATCTGAAATCTCTTTTGTAAAAGAAAATTATTTTTTTCCTTATATAAGTTACTTGGTCATTGCGAACCTGGCTGTTGCGAGGTGAAGCAATCTGTAATAATTTCTTAGATTGCTTCGTAGTTCCTACTCCCCGCACTTGCGGGGCAGGCAGCAAAAACCAATTTTGAGACAAATTCTTTTTAGGAGCGGTCGCACGTGCGACCGCTACCTTTCTTACCTTTTAGCAGTCAAATGACACGATTATTGTCATTATGGCATATAAAATACATCAATTTTGCCATTATGGCGCATATTTTCAATTGGTACTTGGTTTGCTTAATAGCTAGTGTAAACAATTTAAAACAATCAAAAACTTCAAACGTATGTATACGCAAAGAAAAAACCACAGACAAGTACCGGCTACCTTCAACGGATTACTGGACAACTTCCTGACCAACGATTGGGGCAAGTTCTTCCACGATGACAGCAACTGGGCAAACATTACTGCTCCGGTGAACATCAAAGAGACAGAGGCTACCTACGAAATGGAACTGGTAGCTCCTGGATTGAAGAAAGAGGACTTCAACATCAACGTAGAGAAAGATGTATTGACTGTATCTTTTGAGCAAAGCGAAGAGAATAACGAAAGCACTGATAAGTACATCCGCAGGGAGTATAACAGCCGTTCTTTCAAGAGGAACTTCACATTGAGCAATAAGATCAATGTAGATGACATCTCAGCTAAATACGAAGATGGTGTACTGAGAATCAACCTGCCTAAAGCAGAGAAAGAACTGAAAAGCACAAAGAAAATAGATATAGCGTAAGTAGTAGTAGTGTTTTGACACAGATAGATTGAAAAGTAAAGGCGGGTTTCTACCCGCTTTTTTCATACTCCAACTCTTCCAGGAAGTTATCTATATCAGCAATTCCTTTTTCTGAAGCTACTAACCTTAAAATATTACACAATCGCTTTAGGTAATCATTTATAACTACCTCTTTTTTAATCACTTCATAATCTAAATTAGCTTCAATAATCCACAAACGGCCAATCATTATTACAGCGTGTAACACTGCTTCTAAGGTCTCATTTTTTGTATCACGGATATAACCAGAGCTGAACAAAGACTGCAGCTGATATCTCATTGCATCTTTTCTAATTTTCTGATTTTCATTGTATTGAACCCTAAAGCCTTCATTTTGCTTTAACAATAACGGCAGGCTCACCACCAGGCTACGGTACTTATATTGGTTATGGTACAAGTGGCGGTGCATATCCAGATAATTATACATGGTCTTCTCAGTATGGGCACCTATGATCTGTTCGTTGGTTGATGACAATCTTCCTCCAAGTTCACTTATCAGGTCGAACTTAGTAGGAAAGTAATAGGTAATATTGCCTCCCTTCAATCCCAACTCTTTAGCCAGCTCTCTGACACCCACATACTCTACCCCATGCTCATTATATAATTCCAGTGCTTTCTCTACTATCTTTTCTTTTGTGGACATATTTATTTTGACGTTGTCAAATATTATTACTTATTTTGACATTGTCAAAACTACAAATAATTATGCAACTGCCGATAACGATATCCAACATACACGGAGAGGTGCTCATATTTGAGCGTATGGAACAAAACGATAAAGGCGAGGAGGTATTGATAGTGAAGAATGAAGTACAGCCCAATGCAGGTCCGCCGATGCACGTGCACTATAAGCAAGACGAGAGCCTGACGGTTACACAAGGACGTATGGGCTACCAGACCTTAAGTGAAGAACCGAAATATGCTGAGGTAGGTGAAACGATAACATTCTACAGGGGCACACCCCATAAATTCTGGAATGCAGGGGAAGGAATGCTGAAATGCGAAGGATGGGTAACACCACCTAATACCCTGGCCTACTTTCTGGGAGAGATATATAGATCTATGAACGAGAACGGTGGGCGCCCCGGTGCTTTTGATGCTGCCTACCTGCTGCACCGCTACAAAAGTGAATATGACATGTATGACATACCGGGCTTTGTGAAGAAAGTGATCTTCCCCGTGTCTTTATTCCTGGGTAAGCTACAAGGCAAGCATAAGAAGTTTGCTGATGCCCCTGAGCCTGTGTAATGATGTTTGGTACTGGTCGCACGTGTGACAGCTCCTTTTTTCCCTCGTCATTGCCAACGACTCCGAAAGCATTCGGAGGAGTTAGGCAATCTAGTCCAGACACAGTTAACTTTTGCGTGGTTAGATTCCCTCATTCACATCTGCATAGCAGATACTCATGGGGAATGACGTGTGGTTGTGTGGTATAACTGGTACTGGTCGCACGTGCGACCGTGACTACTTCTACTCTCGTCATGGCGAGGTACGAAGCCATCTCGCGAAAAGAGTATTGTCTCCTGCACTTCTCAAGATTGCTTCGTTATATCTCTCATGAGACAAGCCTCGCAATGACCTATGGTGTAGTGTGTTTGGTACTGGTCGCACGTGCGACCGTGACCTTTTCTACTCTCGCTGGTCATGCTGAACTTGATTATTTCGTTCATTATTGATTGCTATTGCCTCGATGATTGCTTCGCAATTCAGCATCTCGAGGAATACGTGCCATCGCGAGATCCCGCATCGGGGTGCGGGATGACCGTGTATTGTGTTTGGTACTGGTCGCACGTGCGACCGTGACCTTTTCTACTCTCGCTGGTCATGCTGAACTTGATTCAGCATCTCGGGAAACACAAACACTCGCTATATTTATACACACTAGTGAGCTACACTGTTTACATAATGACTAATGCTGATAATAATGTGCTTTACATAGGTGTTACCAACAACCTTGAACGTAGAGTATGGGAGCATAAAAACGGAGAAGGTGGAACCTTTACTAAAAAGTACAAGTGTGTGAAGTTGGTTTATTATGAAGATTACTACACTGCAAAAGCAGCGATTCAAAGAGAGAAGAAACTAAAGGATTGGAAAAGACAATGGAAAGAAGAACTTATATACAAAGACAACCCTGAAATGAATGACCTTTCTTTAGAATGGGAATAACCAATATAACTCGAGATCCCGCATCGGAGTGCGGGATGACCGTATGGTGTATTTGGGAGCGAGGAGCGCGCGCTCCACGCTCCTTTTTTAGATTGCGGTACTGGCTCCTGCCGTGGGCATATACCTTTTATTACATATCAATGACGCTATATATCCACGAGAAGAAGTATATTAACATCAACTATAAAGCCTTTATTCTATGCGCAATACCAGTTTAGTCTTACTGATGATTTGTCTGCTGAGTGCATGTACTAAAAAAGACGATGATATTCATGAAGAAGAAACGAGTCTTGAAGTTCAATTGGCATTAAGTCAGTTGGATGGTACTAACAGATATTTTGAGGGATACACATTTCGTCATTATGTTAAAGATGATACATCTTACTTTTCAGATACTGTTATGAAAGACAGTATATATATCACCTTTCACAAGAATTCTCATGATCATATACCTCCGGAGGACTTTATTGAAATGCAAGGAGACCTTCATTATAATGAATTTGGCACCTCATCTAATTCCACTGGTTCTGTTTTAAGATTCAAGTCAAAAATACCATTTGATGGTTCTAACTTTACCTATGATATAAAGATCGATAAAATAACAGAGCTATATATTGAATCATCACCGGTTAAAAACCCCTATACCGGCTTCTCCCACGTTAATAAATACTTCCTGAAAGAAAAGTAAATCTAAAAAGGTACTGGTCGCGCGTGCGACCGTGACCTTTTCTACTCTCGCTGGTCATGCTGAACTTGATTCAGCATCCAGAGTAGTAAGTAGGTGTTACGCCAGACCCTGTCCCGATAGCTATCGAGAGTTCCGGAGGAGTTAGGCAAATGTGCAGCATTCATGAAGTCATATACAATCATTATGCCCTGAATAATCTAGTCCAAACGTGATTAGATTCCCTCATTCACATCTGCATAGCAGATACTCATGGGGAATGACGTGTGGTTGTGTGGTATAACTGGTACTGGTCGCACGTGCGACCCACCGCCTATGGCGGGGCAAGCGTGACTGTTCTCGTACAAAACATTGGTCATGCTGAACTCGTTTCAGCATCTCGAGGAATACGTGCCATCGCGAGATCCCGCATCGGGGTGCGGGATGACCATGTGGAGTATGTTTGGAGCGTAGAGTCCCGCCACGGCGGGACGACTGTGACAAGTTATCCAAAGTGAACTACAATTGTTTATATAAGATTGTAATCAATACACTTGCAGATTCATTTGGGGTTGTCGCTTCAATAGAAATCACCTCTATACCGCCACCCATACTTGCTAGCCAATCATTTACAGTTTTTTCAAAGCCTTCGATAGAAGATGATGTAAACATTTTTATTTGATACATAAAAATCACTTTAGTTCATATAAAATTACATAGCTATATATTCCTAAAACAGGGGAAAAACACCCTATTTTATATAGAAAATTCACATTTTTATTGTAATATTGCTATTATAATTCTGGTCACTTATTCAGCTTTGGAATTTGTGAACTGTGATTTGATATTTCCACCCTCATGCCACGGCAGGCATCTAAACAATAGCTACACACGTTGCGCCTGCAATGTATAAGCCCACAGGTAACCCCCTAGCCCCCTAAAGGGAAAATATTAATAGCCTCTTCAGGGGATGGGTATTCTTAACCTTATTCAATTATTCATTTACCATGAGCAGTAATGACAAACCACTGGAGGGTCAGGAGTGGTTTAACGACTTCTACCACAAACGGATGGAAGACCTTAAAAACGACCCTAAGCCTAAAGATCAATTACCACCTAAAGACAATCCCCCTGAAGAAGCACCAACTGATGAGGACAATGGTTACCGTGCCTTCTCTAACAAGGTATTCAACAACCTACCCGAACTACTCGGCAAGCCTTGCAAGCGTTTCAGCGATGGGGCTGAGCGGGAGCTGTTCCTCGTAGGGGCGTTGGGTGTCATCAGCGGTATGCTGCCCAACTATCTGGGCAACTACTTCGGCAATAATGTAGGTACTAACCTGTATTGCTTCATCATAGGCAGCTATGGCACGGGCAAGGGTGCGCTGAAATGGGCACACCTCTTAGGCAGTGTCACTCACCTGAAAAGACTGGAGGCCGCCAAAGAAGATGCAGAAAGACACCGCAGGGAGAAGCTGCATTATAACAAACAGCTCGCCCTGTTCAACAAAGGGCAAACGGCAGACACACCCAAAGAGCCTGCCCCACCCCGACACTTAAAACTGTACATCCCTGCTAATACTACCAAAACGGCAGTGATGCAGTTGATGCAGGAGAATGGTGGCAGGGGTATCATCTTCGAGACGGAGGGCGATACACTGGCAGATATGCTCAAGCAGGATTATGGCAACTTCAGTGATATACTACGCAAGGCGTATCATCATGAACCCATCAGCTTCTTCCGCCGTGCCAATAATGAGGATGTGACCGTGAGTGAGCCTGCATTGAGTGTCGTACTAAGCGGCACCTACGATCAGTTGGTAAAACTGATACCGAGTATCGAGAACGGACTGTACAGCCGCTTTATGTTTTACATACTGCATGGCAGCAGCGAGTTTCGTAATCCGTTCGAGCAGGTAACCTCTGCACATGCCTATCATATAGAGCAATATGCCGCTAAGCTGTCTGACCTGTTTGATGTATTGAACAACCAGCAGACATATAAGCAGTTTGTACTCACCAAACCACAGATGGAGGAGTTTGTCGACTACTTTAAATATGTAAAAGAGTGGACACAGGAGACGGTAAGCGAAGAGCTGGACGGCAGTGTGAACCGTATGGCACTGATGGCTTACCGCATAGCTATGATACTGACCATACTACGAGCATATAGTAAAGATAAAGAACTGAAAAGCCCTGCTTATGTATGTACGGATATAGACTTTCAGAATGCGCTGGACATAGTACAGATACTGAGCTACTACGCTACCGATGTGTACGATTACCTGAACGCAAATGGTTTAAAGCGGAACAATGGTACAGTTAAGCCGCTTACGGATGATGAGGTAGCACTTATTATCAATTACCGTAAAGAAGGTATGAGCCATAAGAAGATAGCCGTAGAAGTATTAGGCAATATCAATTCACATGGCAGGATAAAGCGTGCTTTAAAGAACAACGGAATGGAATAGTAAAAGGTAGCGGTCGCACGTGCGACCGCGCCTATATCTTATATACCATCAAGGTATAATGCTTGGCAGAGCCGGCATCCATCAGATGATAGTAGTACCACCCACTGATTTTGAAGCTTAAATCAGTGGCGGTTTTCTTTGCCTCTTTCTTTTGAAGCAAAAAGAAAGAGGGGTAAAAATACTTATAACGTGAGATTATTCAGGGCATAACAATATTTCTATTGTCTTCATGAATGCTTCGCATTTGCCACGTCGCTATCTGACAAAGCAGATACCTCCTCGCAATGACGAAAGAAAATGTAAAAAGGTAGCGGTTCCCGCCACGGCGGGACGACCGCGCCTACTCTTGAAAACTAAAAACAACAACACCATGAGATTAGAACCATTAAAACAGTTTATATGCGACGGCTGCGGTGCCGTGATACTACAACCTCAAGATGCAGAGATACTCTGGAGTATGGAGGATGCGCCTGAAGCATACCCGTACGATCATTGGTATTACAACTACAAGCTGGTACACAAAAAACACAAGTCGCCCATAGGCATAACGGGCTGCGGGCTTGGCGATCAGCTATGCAATAGTGATATAGAGTTCTTTCTGGAATGTTTTCTGCTGCAACCACAGTGTAAAGACATTGCAGAGTTTCAGGAGCTGATGCACCGACTTACAATACCCTATTACGAAGAAGCCAACCTTTACAAAGCAGAGGTTTTAAGAAACCTTGATCTATTTAAATTGCTCAGTGATGGCATGACCAATGCGGGCTTCTATAGACAAATAGTAGAGATATACGGGGAATAATGTAATTGAAAATGGTAGCGGTCGCACGTGCGACCGCGCCTACTCTTTTCGTTTGTCATCCTGAACTTGATTCAGGATCTCGAGGTATGAGTGCTATCGCGAGATCCCGCATCGGGGTGCGGGATGACGATGTGGTGTGTTTGGTACTGGTTCTCGCCACGGCGGGACGACCCACCGCTCTCGGCTTAGCCGAGACGGGGCAAGCGCTCCTATTTGTAGCCTAATAACTTCAGCATACTCTGTGGCGATTGCTCTTTGGCGTATAGCCAGTCGGTAAGTTTACCGTTCTTATCTTTTTCTACCACTACGTGCTTGGGCGATGGTACCATACAATGCTTGATGCCCCCATAACCTGCTAGTTGGTCCTGATACGCACCCGTGTGGAAGAAGCCTATATACAATGGCTCTGCACCTTTCTCCTTATCTGTCTTGGGTAAGAACACGGCATTAATATGCTCTTCTGAAGTATAGAAATCGTGGCTGTCACAGGTCAACCCGCCGAGGTGTACCTCCTGATATTCATTGTCCCATTTATTGATGGGCATGAGCAGGAACTTCTCACCTATACCCCATGTATCGGGCAGTGTGGTGATGAAGGAGCTATCTATCATATACCATATCTCACGGTCGTTCTGCACTTTCTCGCCCAGCACACTGTATATCACAGCGCCACTCTCCCCTACAGTAAACGAGCCGAACTCGGTATATATATCCGGCACCTCTACCTTATGCTGCTTACATACTTTTTTAATGGTAGACACAATCTCGTTGACCATGTATTTATAATCATAGTCGAAACCCAATGAGTGTTTTATCGGGAAACCACCACCTATATTCAGTCCTTCCAGTTCAGGGCATATCTTCTTCAATTGGCAGTATAGGGTCAGTACCCTGTTCAGCTCACTCCAGTAATAGATGTCGTCTTTGATGCCTTTGTTCATAAAGAAGTGCAGCATCTTCAGGCGAAACTTATCGTTGCCTTTTATATGGTCTATGTAAAACTCCAGCACCTCTTTCTTCTGTATACCCAGCCTTGAGGTATAGAAATCAAAAGTGGGCTCTTCTTCTGTAGCCAGTCGTATACCAATGTTTACCGGATCATCTGCTTTTATCAGTCGTTTATAATCCTCAAACTCTTCTTTATTGTCCAGTACTGGTATTACGTTCTTAAAGCCGTCGTTGATGAGTCGGGAGATGGCGCGGGTGTAGGCTTTGGTCTTATACCCGTTGCACACGATATGTGTGTCTTTATTCACCTTGCCTTTTTTGTACAGTTTTTTGATGATCTCTATATCGTATACGAATGAGGTTTCCAGATGTACGTTCTGCTTCAGTGTTTCTTCTACCAGAAACGAGAAGTGAGAGCTTTTGGTGCAATAACAGTAATAGTAGTTACCATCATATTTATACCGCTTTATAGCATCGTTGAACAGTTTTTTGGCCTTGCCCACCTGCTCGCCTATCTTGGGTAGGTAAGTAAGTTTAAAGGGCGTACCGTATTTATCTATCAATGCTTTTACATCCACTCCGTTGAACTGTAGGTACCCATCCACTACTTCAAATCCTTCTTGCGGAAAATCGAATGTCTGCTTTACGAGGTCGGTATAACTGTTATTCATTTATTGCTATGTAACGAATTGAAAAATTCCTGACAAACAAAGGTAATTATTTGAACAGATGCAAGTAGTAATTTACCCGCCTGAGTTATTATACTAACGATGTAAATTAAGTTATGTTTGCAGCCATAAACAAGACATGAAGAAGGCACTGATACAGATGCACATAGCGGTTATGCTATGGGGGTTTACCGGGGTGTTGGGCGAAGAGATATCGCTGGATGCCGTTGTGACCGTCTGGTACCGTATGCTGCTCACTGCATTGTTCATGTTCCTCATCATCTATTACCGTAAGGAGTGGGTGCCTATAGAAAGGAAAGACAAGCTGAGGCTGGCATATATCGGTTGTTTGATGGCGGTACACTGGGTAGCTTTTTTCGGATCTATCAAACTGGCCAATGTATCTATAGCACTCATATGTATGTCTACTGCGGGTATCTTCACTTCCCTGCTCGACCCTTTTGTGAATAAAACAAAGCATAATGTCTTTGAGCTGTTCATAGGCTTATTGGGTATTGTTGGTGTATACATTATCTATCAGGCTCAGCAAATGTATGCGTGGGGCGTATTGTCGGGACTGGCAGCAGCTATACTGGCATCGTGGTTCACAGTACTCAATAAAAAGATAGCCAGTAAATACCCTGCACGAACGATGGTACTCTACGAGATGGGCACGGGGTGGTTGCTGCTCTGTGTATTGATACCCATATTCATTGGTGTAAGCGACGAACAGGTAAAGCTCATACCCGCCAATATGGACTGGTTGTGGCTCATTATCCTGAGCCTGTGCTGTACGGTATGGGCGCAATATCTGGCACTGAATGCACTGAAACACATCAGCTCGTTCACCTCATCGCTAAGTGTAAACCTTGAGCCTGTATACGGCATACTGCTGGCATTCATCATTTATAAAGAGTACGAGCAGCTGGATACCAACTTCTACATAGGCATGGCTATCATTATGGTATCTGTAATACTGCAAATGCTGCGCGTGCTGCGCCCCAAACTAAAACCTACCAGCTATATAAAAGAAAGAAGCGGGATAGACTAGAGGAAGTCTTTAGACACAAATACATTCTGCTTATTGATCTCTATTGGGTTTTCATCGAACCAGGCAGCAAATGCTTCCATTTTACTCTTATTAACACCATCACCATACCACTCTCTGAAAGCATCTATATCACCATGTATTAATATCCAGTGGTTGTATGCCTCTTCATGCCCAGCGTCTTTGACCTTTTTCTGGTAAGCCATTAATACATTATTGTATTTTTCATCATGCTTCTGCTTGTAGAAATATTCTAAGGCTCCGCTCCTCATTTTGCAAAAACCTTCAAAGTCTAGCTTGTCCTGAAAAACTGCACCCATAAGAATACAAGGCTCGTATACGAATGTAGAGAACGGCATTCTGTAGCCTTTCTTACCCATTTTACCGGCATCAAGCACATTGCCGGCTTTACTAAAGCTTACGGAGATAGACGTGTCATTTTCCTTAGTAATTTGACTTTTATAAGTATCATACAGTTTTTTGCTGATCACTTCACTACGTTTTGTATTAGGTTCAAGTAGTATAAACAACTCACCATACATCATGCCCCATACCTCTTCATCTGATGCCAGGTACAACAGCGCTGCTCTGTAGTAATTTGAGGGATACATTGGGTCAACACCTATGCCCTGCTCGTAATATGACAATGCTTCATGATACATTTTTCTATCATAGTATACATTACCCTGTTCAAGATATAACCTGCCTGCATCGGGATATAATTTCAAACCGTCCCTGTAAGTCTGTAGTGCTTTTGCGGAGTCTCCGGTCATATCATATAAATTACCGAGTAGCTGGTACAGGTCTGCTTTACTATCAGTATATTCTTTTGACCTTTCTGCTGCTTTTATCGCTTTAGGAATGTCTTTCTTCAGATAGTATGCATAGGCAATTTCATAAGCATATATATAAGTACCCGGATCTTTCTTTTCTGCTTCCTCCAAAACGTCTATAGCTTCATCCATATTCCCGGCATCAATCAGCTCTATAGCTTTTACCAGCATCTCATTATCTGACAGGTCGCTTTGTGCAGAAACAGTAAGTGAAAATGAAATAAATAACAGCAGCAGCAGTAAGGGCTTGTTCATACAGGATAGATTATTTGATGACTATAAATGTATAATATTATTTAGCTACTGTTGGTATATATAATAATATCTAACAATACCATAAACATCATTTCGTAAACCTTTTGTAATTTATACCTCTTACAAGTTACCTTTGTACCACTTTTAGAAGAGATAATTATGTTGCAGGAAGCTACTATGAATAAAGATGCAAGACTGTCTTTCGATGAGTTCAAGAATGAAATTCTGAAAGATTACCATATGGCAATTGCCAGCCGTGAGGCCAGCCTGATAGGCCGTAAAGAGGTACTGACGGGTAAAGCCAAGTTTGGCATATTTGGTGATGGTAAGGAGCTGGCACAGATAGCTGCTGCCAAATGTATGCAGCCCGGCGATATACGTGCAGGTTATTATCGCGACCAGACTTTGATGTTTGCCACAGGCATGAGTGATATTGAAAAGTTTTTTGCCCAATTATATGCGTCACCCGATGTTGACCTTGAGCCATCATCTGCAGGGCGTATGATGAACGGCCACTACGGTACGCGCTGGGTAGATGAGAACGGTGAGTGGAAAGACCTGACCAAAGCACCACAATCTTCAAGCGATATATCGCCTACCGCCGGGCAAATGGTGCGCTCACTGGGCTTGGCATTCGCGTCTAAATGTTATAGAAATATCGATGTGCTGGATAAAGGATTCGAGAAGTTCACGAATGCAGGTAACGAAGTGGTATTCTGTACCATTGGTGATGCCTCAACCTCTGAAGGGCACTTCTGGGAGACTGTGAACGCAGCGGGTGTACTACAAGTACCACTGGCTATTTTCGTTTGGGATGATGGCTATGGTATATCCGTACCTCGTAAATATCAAACTACCAAGAACTCCATATCTGATGCTTTAGCAGGTATGAAATGGGAAGACAATAAGGGCGGCATGCACATCTACAAGGTAAAAGGATGGGATTATGCTAACTTACTGGAGACTTTCCAGAAAGGCATTAAGAGAATAAGGGACACACACACTCCGGCTATCTTCCACGTGCAGGAAATAACGCAACCACAGGGGCACTCTACTTCCGGTTCGCACGAGCGTTATAAAAGCCCCGAAAGATTGGAATGGGAGAAAGAACATGACTGTTTGGTGAAGATGCGCAAGTTCATCATAGACCATGAGATAGCAACGGAAGAGGAGATCTCTGAAATAGAGGACAGTGCTAAAAGTGATGTTCGTAAAGCGAAGCAAAACGCATGGGCGGCTTTCATCGAGCCTATTAAGCAGGATATACAGCAAGCCACTACCCTTTGCAACCAACTGGTATACGATGGTGGTGCTAATGCTACTGCTATCTCTCAACTGGTAAAAGAGCTGAACGCTATAAAAGAGCCGATACGTAAAGACCTGATGCAAACAGTGCGCAGGGTGCTTACATTGGCAGACAGGAACAGTCAGAGTTACCGCAGCCTGAAGAACTATTACGATAACATGCTACAGGATATGGATGAGAAATACTCATCTAACCTGTATTCTGAAACTAAATACAGTGCCATGAAGGTGCCTGAGGTAAAGGCCACCTACTCCAGCGATGCACAAAGCATTAACGGCTACGAGGTACTGAATAAATTCTTCGATAACACATTTGCTAACAACCCTGCTGTGATCGCTTTTGGTGAAGACCTCGGTAAAATAGGTGATGTAAACCAGGGCTTTGCAGGATTGCAGGATAAATACGGTGAAGACCGCATATTTGATGTGGGTATCCGCGAAGCTACCATTATAGGGCAAGGGATAGGACTGGCACAACGAGGCTTACGCCCTATTGCTGAAATACAATATTTAGACTACCTGTTATACGGCTTGCAGCCACTGAGCGATGATGTGTCTACCATGGCCTACCGCACCAAGGGCGGACAACGTTGCCCGTTGATAGTACGTACCCGTGGCCACAGACTGGAAGGTATATGGCACAGCGGCTCGCCAATGGGTATGATACTGAACAGCCTGCGCGGTATGTATGTATGTGTACCACGCAATATGACACAGGCAGCAGGTATGTATAACACACTACTGCAAAGCGATGAACCGGGACTGATCATAGAATGCCTGAATGGCTACCGACTGAAAGAGAAGTTGCCTACCAATCTGTCTGAAATGACAGTACCTATGGGTGTGCCTGAGATCATTCGTGAAGGTGAGGATATCACCATCGTTTCTTATGGTTCTACCCTGCGTGTAATTGATGAGGCTATTGATAAGTATCTGGCACCAATGGGTATCAGTTGCGAGGTGGTAGATGTGAGAACATTACTTCCGTTCGATATTAACCACATCATCCTGGAATCGTTGAAAAAGACCAACCGTATATTGTTTATAGACGAAGATGTACCGGGTGGAGCTACATCTTATATGTTCCAGCATGTGATGGAGCTACAGGGAGGTTACCGTTGGCTGGATGTGAAACCACGCTGCCTGACAGCTAAGGCACACCGCCCTGCATATGCAACAGACGGCGATTACTTCTCAAAACCAAATGCAGAAGATATACTCACCGTTATTGAAGAAATGATGGCTGAGTAAAATATCATCATATCGTATATAACAAAGAAAGAGCCCCTCTTCTCGGAGGGGCTTCTTTATTAAACCAACCACTATCACACAAATATGTGAAGTCTACCCGTCTTTTTTATGCTTCTGCTTTAGCAGGCTCTTCTACTACCTGCGTCATTTGTACTTCTATATTTATCCTTACCTCATCGCTCACTACTACCTTACCGGCCTCGGTTACCGCACTCCATGTCAGGCCAAAATCTTTACGGTTGATCTTACCGCTCAATGTAAATCCAACCTTATTCTGCCCGTACCCATCTACAACTGTTCCACCAAATTCTGCATCTAAAGACACTTTATTAGTTACATTTTTGATGGTCATATCACCTACGAGTTTATAGTCACCACCATTTTGCTCCAGCCTGCCATTGTTAAACTCCAGTTTCGGATACTGTGCTGCATCAAAAAAGTCTGGAGATTTCAGGTGGTTATCCCTGTCGGAACTGTTGGTACTTATAGAATTGATGTCTGCAGTGAATGAAATATTAGCAGTTGTAAAATCTTCTCCTTCAGTAGTTGCTTTTGCATCGAAGCTTGAGAAATAACCTGTTACCGTAGTGATCATCAGGTGTTTTACCTTGAATTGTATTTCCGAATGCATCGGATCAATTACCCATTTAGTTTGTGCCATAATAGTATAATTTAAACTTGTTAGGCTACAAAGATAGCTAACTAATGTATATACATTAATTGTAGTTACTTATACATGTATTGACCGTATAGAACCACCTTATTAATGTTATGTTAATACTGTTTTAATGCTTCGTTAATGGGCGGTGTAAATTTGCTGATAGAAACTGCCATATAGCATCTTTGCAATAACAAACACGAACAACAAACAAACAAACAATAGAGGAAATGAAAAAGATCGCACTGATAACGCTCATACTAATGCAGGTTGCAATATGCCATGCACAGAGTAACGAGCAGGCATCTGCCTCACAATCATCAAAACTGGTCATGAGCAATGCTATAGACATCACATTTAACAGTACAGGAAGCAATAACGGAGGCAATGTAAATCTGGCTTTTGCTAATGTGAATGATTTCGCTAATGGAGTAGAATCTGCTGTATATCAGTTGAATGTACGTTCTAACAAGAAATTCAGGGTACAGGCTAAGTCTTCATCAAGCAGATTCACTTATTCCGGTAGCACTACCCCCGCACCACTAATGAATGTACAGAACATACTATTCCTGAAAGTAACGAACAACCAGACAGGTGGTACCGTTGGGAGCAGTTTTAATAACAAGTACAGGACCATGCGCAACTCCAGCCAGACGATCATCAACAATGCTACGCCGGGCGGCAATAATAGCTTCAATATTCAGTACAAAGCTACGCCCGGATTCAGCTATCCTGCAGGCACTTATACTGTAAATATAGTGTATACAGCTACCCAATTGTAAATGTTACCTACTTGTTAACCGAGTGCTAAGCAAGTGTTAACCGATTAACATAATTTCAAATATCTTTACTCTGTTCTCATATTTGTGTTAACAAACAAGCAAACAGAACATATACAGAGGAAAGATGAAAAAGACAATGCTCATATTATTATGCTTAGTTAGTACAGCAACCGTTGTACTGGGGCAGAATAATGAGCAGGCTTCAGCATCGCAATCTACTAACCTGGTAATGAGCAACGCTATCGATATCAGTTTTGTATCTAACAATAGCAGCAACGGTAGCGATGTAAACATGGCCTTCAACACAGTAAACGACTACGCAAATGGTGTTGAGTCTGCCCTGATAGAATTAAGGATCCGCTCTAACAAGGATTTCAATGTTTTTGCTAAAACAACATCTAACAAGTTCACATATTCAGGTAGCACTACTCCCGCACCACAAATGAAGGTGAATAAAAGCCTGTATATAAAAGTTGTAGAAAATAACACAGGTGGTAACACCCCTAATGCCGTAAATAACAAGTATAAACCACTGAGGAAAAGCAACAGAAAGCTGGTAAATAAAGGTACTGCCGGTGGCAACAACACATTAAAAGTACAGTATAAAGCAGACCCGGGTTTTGAATTCCCTGCAGGTACTTATAGCGTATCTGTTGTATACACGGCGACTCAGCGCTAGTACCTACTTTTCAGTCTCATACTACATATTATTATGAAAGTTTATTAACTTTCAAAAAATGTCCGACTTATGAAGCTGCTTACATCTTCGCTACTAATAATATTCTGCGCTTTGTCTATCGTTTCTTGCCAAAAGGAACATACCTGTGAGTGTTACAGCCCAAGCCTCAACCGCTCTATAGAATTCGACATCAAAGACAATAAGAAAGATGCTGAAGCTTACTGTAAAGCCCAACCCGTAACCGGACAATATACAGGCACCGATTTTGAATGTTTCCTGAAATAGGTCAGCGTTTACCCAGTTCTATTACTTCGCAATTCTTTATATCCGCCCCATCTATCTCAAAGCGGATGAGTGTACGCATTTTATGCCAGCCATGCTTACCTGCTGCACCGGGGTTCATATGCAGACAGTTGAGTTTATCGTCATAAATGACCTTGAGTATATGCGAATGTCCTGAAATGAACAGCTTGGGTGGACTATTTTGTATTTCTTCCCTTATTCTCGGGTCATACTTACCGGGATAGCCACCTATATGTATCATCAGTACTTCTACCTCTTCACATTTCCAGCGTAGCTTTTCAGGATACTCTATCCTAATATCATGGCCGTCAATATTACCATACACCCCTCTTAGTGGTTTGAATGCTTTTAGCTGCCCTACTAACTCCACACTCCCGAAATCCCCGGCATGCCATACCTCATCGCAACCCTCAAAGTATTGGAATACTGCATCATCGAGGTAACCATGTGTGTCGGATATGAGTCCTATTTTAGTCATTGCATGTAAAATTAAAAAAGCCCCTGAAAAGGAGCTTTGTTCGCCTATGTTTACCCCTCATGTAATAATACCTATTCTATTAACACCCTTCTTGTTGTTCTTATGCCATCAGCTTCTACATGCAACATGTAAACACCTTTACCAAGACTACTTACTCCTACAACCACCCTATTATCCTTTTCAGCGTATGGCACCTGTACTTCCCTGCCCGTAATATCATACATCCGTATCGTGCTGATATTCTTCATATCAATATATAGCTGCTCCTGTGCCGGATTAGGATATATTTTCAGTTGCTGCCTGCTTTTTATCTTTTTTACCGATACGGTTGCGCTATCTGCAAAGATCACATTATCGATATATAAAGCATTATTACCACTGTTATAAGAAAAGCTACTTATTGCAAACCTTACAGAAGGCGAGCCAACAAACTGGCTCAAGTCTACTACCCTGGTCTTCCAATCTGTATCAGCAGGCGTAAACATTGCCTGTGTATTATTGGCTGTGGTCAGGTCGGCACTGTCATATCGTACCAACTCTGTCCAGTTAGCACCGGGATATAGGTACATAATGCTCAATATATCCGACTCAGGGTTTATTTGGTGCATGGCATAAGCATAATCAAACTGTAAAAACGGTTTGGTAGCTCCTTGCAGGTCTACCCAAACAGTACGCATGGCATATGCAGACCCTTGTGTTGCCGGTGTATTGTTGTAGTTATCTATATATGCACAGCTATTACTGTTACCATATGCCCCGATATTAGTATTGCGCTCCCACATATTCAGTTGATCGGTATTGTGTTCCAGCCAGTCTTTTGGCATGAAAGTATCTGTCTCAAATCCCTGCTGGTACGGTAAGCTGTAAACCACAGGCGCAGCATCGTATATACGTACACTATCTACCAGAGCCCATCCTCCGTTTGAGAATTCTACAGCAAAAGCCAGTTTCACATCAGTACTATCGGGTAGTGAACTCAGGTCAAATGACACCCTCATCCAGCTGATGTTACTGTCGTTCAGTGGTGGAAAAATATCATAGGTATACTTCATAGGTATCTCTCCAAACCCTTCACCCCAGGCAGATAAGATTTGCCATCCGTTTGTTGTAGCGCGTTGCAGTGATATTCTCGGCAGTATAAAGTTCTCTTTTACTACAGCCATCCTGAAGCTCAGGTAAGGCTTATCCATCTGGCTCAGATCTACCGATGGGGCTTGCAGGTATTTAGTACCGTTTGCAGTATCTCCGTATATCATGGCGCAACCACTGTTACCGGTACCGAAATTACCATGTTGCCAACTAACCCCTGTAGCAGGTATAGCAGTCCAGCTAGCAGGTATTGTTGTTGTAAAGTCTTCACTAAGAGCCACTTGTGCAGATGACTGCACCCACAGTGCCATAATTACACATAATAATAATCTCGTTTTCATATCATTTCCTGTTTTACGGTATATTGTAAAGTTAGCCCTATGTATCCCCCCGACTGTTATAGATTTAGCACAAAAACTTATAAGTTCACCCCGCATATTGTCTGAAACCCGCTAATATTCTTATTTATTCCGATAAATATTTTGCTCAAATCTTAAACTTATATTACCTTTGCCGTCCATTAAAATTTTAATAACGGTATAGTCAATGCCTACAATTCAACAATTAGTAAGAAAAGGCCGCAAGCAGATACGTGCAAAATCTAAGTCACGTGCGCTGGATGCATGTCCGCAACGCCGTGGGGTTTGTACACGTGTATATACTACCACTCCGAAGAAACCGAACTCAGCACTACGTAAAGTAGCTAAGGTTCGTTTAACTAATAAGATCGAGGTGATCGCCTACATACCGGGTGAAGGCCACAACCTTCAGGAGCACTCTATCGTGTTGATACGCGGTGGTCGTGTGAAGGACCTTCCGGGTGTACGTTACCACATCGTTCGCGGAGCACTGGATACTGCCGGCGTGAAAGACCGTAAGCAAAGCCGCTCTAAGTACGGAACTAAGAGAGATAAAAAATAATCAATAATAATTCAAGCCAATCATAAGATAATAACATGAGGAAGGCACAAGCGAAAAAAATTCCTTTAGCACCAGACCCGAGGTTCAATGACAAAATGGTTACCCGTTTTGTGAACTGTCTGATGTGGGGTGGTAATAAAAGTGTTGTTCTGAAAGCATTTTACGATGCTGTAGATAAGGTAAGCCAGATGACAGGTGAAGACGGTTACGAAGTGTGGAAGAAAGCACTGGCTAACGTTACCCCTGCCGTTGAGGTTAAGAGCCGCCGTATCGGTGGTGCTACTTTCCAGATACCTGCCGAGGTTCGTCCTGACCGTAAAATATCACTGAGCATGAAATGGTTGATCCGTTTTGCTCGTGAGCGTAACGGCCGTACTATTGCTGACAAGCTGGCTAACGAGATAGTTGCAGCGAGCAAAGGTGAAGGTGGAGCTTTCAAAAGGAAAGAAGATACGCACCGTATGGCTGATGCCAACAAAGCGTTCTCTCACTTCAGAGTATAATTCATTCATTGTTGACTATATACAAAAGGCTACTCTTTCGAGTGGCCTTTTTTGTTGTACTACTACTCTCCTAGTCATAACATCGTCATGTGTAACCAACACACTTGAACTACAGGTTAATATTAGAGATTAAAATGTGCTGACAAGCCTATTATAGGCTGTTATATATCTACTGTATTTCATATATTTATTGACAATAAAAATCAATATTATAACCTATGAAATTCCTGGCCCTATCCGTTTCGTTATTCTTCATATTATCAAATGTCTTTGCATTTGAGCCAAGCCATGAGCAACACAACCGTATACAAAGAGCTTTGGCTGGCGGTGTAACATTCAAGACTATTGACCTGTTTAACCGATCATCCTCTAACCTACCATTACCAAATGTTTCTGAAAGTGTTACTTACATACCTGTAACAAAAAGTATAAAGGACCTTTACGAAAAAGAACATCCGGCAATAAGCTTTCCCCTTACTACTTATAGTGGCAATACCTATACGCTTCAGTTAATGAGGTCGCAACCTTTTTCAAAAAGTGCTGACATAGGGTATATTGATAGCAACGGCAGGCACAGGGCAGATCACCGTACAGGCATATACTACCAGGGGGCAGTAGCAGGCATGGAGCAATCTGTAGTGACAATGAGCATCTTCGATAATGGAGATGTATTTGTTTTCTTCTCTAACGCTGATGGTAATTTTCTGCTGACAAAACATAAGGAAAACAAGAACTTATGTGTGCTGTTCAGCTCTATTGATGTTATGTCGAAACCCTCTTTTAAATGCGCTGTAATAGATAGCAATGTATCAGAACAACAAAACCGAAGCAGGGATAAGACCACAGCTACACCATTAGAATGTAAAAAGGTAGGTATATACTGGGAGTTGTCTTATGAGTTTCTTACCACAAACGGGAGCATGGCCAATGCACAAAACTATGCCGCCAGCTTATTCAATACAATGCAGGGTATATATTACAACGATGGCTTTAGTATTGAACTGAGGGCGATGTATATGTGGACGATACCTGACCCTTATGAACAACACGCAGCTCAAGCGTATAGTAACCTGGCACAGTTTAGTAATTATTGGAATGTGCTAAACAATTCTTTCGGTGCAGACATTGCTATATATGTCGGGCAATCGGGTTCATATGGAGTTGCATACCTTGATCAGTTGTGTAATGGCTCACCACATTCTGCTTTATTTCTTAACAGTCATTACAATGACCCTACTTGGCAATTCCGTGATATGTATGTCCTGTGTCATGAAACAGGGCATGTTTTCGGAGCAAACCATACACACTGGTGCGGATGGAATACCGGCACAGGCGGTAGCTGTGGCGCTATAGATAATTGTAGCTTGCTTGAACCCTCAATTGGATGTTCTACCTGCACCTATATACACGACAAAAATCTTGGACCATTTTCAGCCGCATTTATGAGTTACTGTTCGGGGATTGTAAACTTTTCAATTGGTTTCGGGCCGTACATACGCGACTATATTGCTAATCTATTAACCAGCAAATCGTGTCTACAATCTATTATTCAGACAGAGTTGACCTCAACTACAATATGTGATAGTAACGGCACTATCTCTCTCAACTTTCAGCCTGACAATCAAGGCACTGCACCATATACCTATTTATGGTCTACAGGAGACACTTCGCAAAACATTCAAAACCTTGACAGTTCAGGCACATACACCGTTACCATTACAGACTCTAACCAATGCAGCGATACAGCGCATATAGAAGTAAATAAACTACCTACTCCCGGAGATGCACAGGCACTACAGCAGCCTATGCCACTATGCTGTAAAGACACTTCCTATACAGTTACCATCAATACAACTGTACCTGAAAATATAGACAGGTGCCAGACTGTTGCATGGCTACGTACCAATAAACCTATTACATCATATCAACAGTTAGACTCAATATTTACCGCAACTAACCCTAACAACATTTTACAAAGTGATAACCATGATAGCATAAGCACTACCAATGCTGCAAAACTATCTGTACAAACACCAGGCAACTGCGATACTATTTCAGGTTATTATTACACCCCGTTTGTAGCTAATAAGGGAAGAGGTAATACTGTAATAACAAACACTGCTAATTATTCATTCACATTTAACAACAGCTCCTGGCAAATAGGCAATTATGTAAAACTTCCTGATACAAGCGCACCTTACGTTAGCTGCGACAAGTCAAATACAGCAGACTCATGCATCATTACCGTTGTTGTGAGTAACTATATAGGGCGTAGTAATAAAATGCGGTTGTCTGTTGTGGGCAGTTTCAATAACCTGATATTAGATAGTTTAGAGTGTCCGGGAAATGGTACTTATAAGATAAAGCTACCTAAAAACGTATCGCCATTACAAGCAATGAATGTATATGCGTACGATCATAAATGCACACCAACAAGTAACTTTTTTACATGTGATACTACAAAATGCTCCTTACAAGCTACACGTCAGGTGTATTATCCCGCAAAACAGCCACTGAACTTAGACACAGCTTGCTATGTGGGCAAATCGGTGTACCTGAGCTTTGGGCCGGATAGTTGTAAACTGGGTTTACAGAACCTTTATCAAACAGAGGATAATATAACGCTATACCCTAACCCGGCTAATAACAGCTCTACTCTTTTATTCACAACAGCTGAGGCTGGCAACTGTAACATGATACTACAAGATATTTCAGGGAAAACACTGCGAAAAGAAACGATCAACTACAAGAAGGGGCAATACAGACACACCATTAATACAGCTACTCTAGCTGGCGGTGTTTACTTCTTACGACTACAAAACAATAGCGGGTTAGACAAAAAACTCAAAATGGTAGTCAAATAACAATACATACACGGGTATTGACCAAACTGCAGTTTTAAACCAACAGTTAATATTACAAATTAAAATATGGTGATATAGCTATTTATCAGCCGTAGCATCTGTTATATACCTACTCTGTTTTATATATTTATTGGCAATACGAAAAGCGATACGGTATGAAACAGGTACTTCTACTGATAGGGGCTATTATATTAGTGCATACTACTCAAGCACAAAACTATGGCTCACTACTATACGATAAAGTAAATGATGCTCAACGTAACAGCGAGCTGACAGATGTTGCCCTATTCGCAAAAGCGGAGCGTAGTTCAGATACTTTTTTAAACGACTATCAGGCTTACCTGCCTATCAGGAGTAATATCAGTAAACTATACACTAACAGGCCTGCTGTTATCAGTACGACATTAATGGCAGCAAACGGACATTCGTATACACTGGAACTAGCCGTTGCTCAACCCACATCTGCCGATGCCCGATTGACATACATGGATGAAGGCGGGCTGCATAATACTGCAATAGACCCCGGCCTACACTATCAGGGCATTGTAAGAGGCACAAAAAAGTCGGTAGCTGCAATGAGCCTATTTGCTAATGGCGAAGTGATGATACTCTTCTCTTGCGATGAAGGGAACTTTAACATGGGTAAGTTGGAAACAGGAGGAGGCAAATATATACTGTACAATTCAAAAGACAGGCTTCAGGAGTTAGACGTCAGTTGTGCTACACCTGATGCAGGCTCATTGAACATTGATAACAGATCTGCCGGTAAAAACACCGGGGCTATTGTTTGCAAAAAACTCAGAGTACATTGGGAGGTGGACTATACTTTTTATCAGGCTAAAGGAACAGTTACTGCTACGCAAAACTACCTGATGGGCATATTCAACTTCATGCAGTCAATATACTACAACGATGGTATGGCAGTAGAGCTGAGCAGCTTTAAAATATGGACGGTAGACGACCCATTTACTACTACCACTGCGTGGGACGGCTCCTGGCAATTCGGGCGTTACTGGCAATCACAAAAACACACATTTTACGCTGAGCAACATACTCTTATAGCTAACTATACAGGCTGGCAAGGCTATGCCAATATAGGTGCCATATGCTTCCCTAATGGCTACGCCTGCTGCAATATGCTGGGGCAGCAATCTGCTACTTACCCTATCTATGATATAGATGTATACCTGGCGGCGCACGAAACAGGACATACGACAGGGGCAGACCATACACACTCCTGCGCATGGAATACCGGGGCCAATGGCGCTTGTGGCTCGGTAGATAATTGTGCTGCCCAGTACGGTGGTGGCTGTGGCACCTGCTTCTACCTCAACGATGCTAATGCTTCGGGCTTTAAAGGCACAGTTATGAGTTACTGTGGCACACTGATCAACTTTTCTGAAGGTTTCGGCCCCACAATAAGCAGCTTTTTACGTAACGAATTCGCTAACCAAACCTGCTTTGGCAATGTTATCAGTACTGAGTTACTAACAAAAGACATTTGTAATAACGATGGTTCCGTAACCCTTAACTACCCTGCAAACAACTTTGGTGTTGCACCATATACCTATTCATGGTCTAACAGTGCAACAACAAAAGACATCAGCGGCTTGTCCGCACCGGGGCAATACACGGTAAGCATTACAGACTCTAATAATTGTACCGCATCAGACGTGGCTACCATCAATTACTATACTAAACCCGGAGACGGTACTCCATTGCCCGGCACAATGCCGTATTGTTGTAAAGACACCAGTTTTGATGTAACCATTAATGCTACACTACCTACCCACCTCACTAATTGCCAGACAGTTGCCTGGTTGCGTACACCACAACCTATTGTATCTTTTGCTGATGCTAAAGCAGCCTACCAAAGTGCTACGTCAAACGATCTTATACTCAGCGATAACGATACTTCTATAAATAACAACACCGCTGCCAGCCTTACTATACACTCACCATCAAGCTGCACAACAGTTACCGAGTATTATTATACACCGTTTGTCGCACTCAAACCAACACAGACCAAAACTTATACTACTAATGCCATAAACCCGGTAACCATCAAGAATGGCAATTTTGATCTTGGCACTTCTATGACCATACCCGCCGAGCCTAACTTACCATCTGCTTGTGAAGCTAATGGTACTAATATATCAGACACTATTACTGTAAACATCAGCAACTATACAGGACGCAGCAATAACCTATCCATAAGGATAACCGACACAGAGAATCGGGAATTATATCAAAACATCACTCTTGCAGGGGACGGTGTGTATAAAATACCTGTATCAACTAATAACCATTTTCAGGAGATGACAGTAAAAGCATTCGACTTTAATTGCAGTACAGGTAGTAATTGCACCAACAGCTCACTAACCATGTCGGCAACTCGTAGTGTTACATACTATGGCATACCGGCCCTTACCTTAGATAGCAGTTGCGTGGCAGGCACTTCCGTTAAACTATCCTTCGGCCCTGATAACTGCAACTTGGGCATAAAAGGCATAATGCAACACCTTAGTGATATAACACTATACCCTAACCCCGCAACCAAGAGTACAACATTATCGTTTTATGCTGACAAAGCAGGCAATGCCAATATCAGCATCAGTAATGTATTGGGTAAATCAGTACAGCTCCAAAACATCAAGTACAAGAACGGCAGGAATAATATTGAACTGAACACTGCACCTTATAGTGCAGGAGTATATTTTATACATCTGCAACCTGAAGGTGCTCAAAGCACCAGTGTCAAATTACTTATAGAGTAATGTATCGTTTGTATCACATATGATACAGTGTTTATAATTATTCATCTACTTTTAAGGTGCAAATCAATATATCATGAGATTTACGCTGATATTATTACTATCATTATTTACTTACACTACACAAGCACAACAAACCATCAATGCTACAATCACTCATGATGGGCTACAGCGTAATTACATACTCTACATACCCGCTACCTATAATAGCAACGCACCTGCACCATTGGTATTCAACTTTCACGGGTTTACCTCTTCTGCCACTGCACAAAGAGCAGTTGCCAACTTTGAGCCTATAGCAGATACAGCGGGCTTTATACTTGTTCACCCTCAAGGCACCACCTACTTAGGGCTTGCACACTGGAATGTTGGAGGATGGGTAAGCGGAAGTACTGCTGATGATGTAGGTTTTGTATCGGCTATGATAGATACTATTTCAGCACAATACAACATCAACCCTAAGCGTATCTACTGTACCGGATATTCTAATGGTGGATTTTTCAGCCTCATGCTGGCATGCCGGCTGAGTAATAAAATAGCGGCAGTAGCGTCTAACTCGGGCACCATGACCACAGATATGACCGCTAACTGTACTCCTGCACACCCTACTCCTGTATTGCAGATACACGGAGATAACGATCTGATAGTACCCTATGCAGGCAATGGTACCTGGGGTGAGTCTGTAGATAAAGTATTAAAGTATTGGGTAGGTTATAACCAGTGTGATACAACACCCGTAACCACTGCTATACCTGATATAAACACCAATGACGGTAGTACGGCACAGTATATGGTATATGAGAAAGGACTAAACCAGGTAACGGTAGAACATATAAAAGTAACAGGCGGAGGACATGAATGGCCGGGTGCTACCGGCAATATGGATTTCAATGCGTCGCTGGAAATGTGGAGGTTCTTCTCAAAGTATGACATTACCGGGCCTGTAAATATCAATACCAACACAAAAGACGTTATTATAGAACCAGTAGTATACCCTAACCCCTCAAATGAGCGTACAACATTATCATTCACTGCTGCTGATGCAGGGTGTGCCAATATTAGCATATACAACATGTTGGGTAAAGTAGTACAACAAAAGAACGTCAACTATCGCAATGGCAGGAACCGTATTGAGCTGAACACTACAGCTTACAATGCGGGGGTATACTTCATTCATCTGCAACCTGAACGATCTCAAAGCAAGAGCGTTAAACTACTCGTAAAGTAATGTATCACGTTTGTATCACTGTAACGATACAAACGATACGGGCATACCTCTCTACACGGTTATTGCGAACCCATTGGGTGAAGCAATCTACAATACTCTACACAGATTGCTTCGTCATACTTCCTCGCAAATACCTGCTTATTAATTATCGATAAAAGCGTTACAGAACAACATATCCCTACCTATGGTCATGCTGAACTAGTCCCGATAGCTATCGGGACAGCATCTCACGAAACACAATATTCAATACGTCAGACCCTGAATATATTTCAGGGTACATAAAAAGATAAAAGTATACATGCGTTGTAACAGCTGTAACGGAAAATGATACAAGCGATACGGGTATACTTCTCTACCCGGTTATTGCGAACCCATTGGGTGAAGCAATCTAGAATACTCTACACAGATTGCTTCGTCATACTTCCTCGCAAACACCTGTTTATTAAGTATCGATAAAAGCGTTACAGAACAATATACCCCTTCCTATGGTCATGCAAAACTAGTCCCGATAGCTATCGGGACAGCATCTCACGAAACACAATATTCAATACGTCAGACCCTGAATATATTTCAGGGTACATAAAAAGATAAAAGTATACATGCGTTGTAACAGCTGTAACGGGAATGATACAAACGATACAGGCATACTTCTCTACACGGTTATTGCAAATCCAATGGATGAAGCTATCTACAACACTCTACACAGATTGCTTCGTCATACTTCCTTGCAAATACCTGTTTATTAAATAGCGACACAGAAAACTATTGATTATCTTGTAATTACAATATATATACATGAAACAGTTCACTCTAATCCTATGCCTATTGTCCATTTGCTCATATCATTCCATTGCCCAATACTACCCCGAGAAAGAGATCCTGATACTCACTAAAGATGAAGAGGTAGAAGGTGCAGAGCATATATCAATGATCACCTACAGCTTACCGTTAGACCCAAACAAAGCTTACATACCGGCACTCATCAATGTACTAACCGCAAAAGCAAAAGGGGTAAATGGCAATGTGATAAAGCTACTTAGCCTAAAAACAATAGTAAGTAAACGTGAAGGGTATCTATGTTATGCAGTTATTATGCGAGTACCTGACCCAGCAAACGTCACCTACATTAGTTTGGAAGACTTTTATTATAAAATACTAGATGAACTTGTTGAAGATCCAAATACCCAATCTATGGCTATTTATTTTACTTGTCCGTTACCTAATAACAGATTGGTGAAAGGCGATAGAGGTATATTAATGACCATGGAGGATAGCTTTAGTTGTTTTTTTGAGAAACAAACCGTCTGTTCTTATGTTATTCCTAATGCTGACGGTGGAGAATTATTTTACTTTATGATGATGGTGGAGAAAAAAGAAAAGCTGACACCAATTGAAGTTCATTATAAGGATGGCTACCATATATGTAAAGAATATGAGCGGCTGAATGCTTTGAAAGAGGAAGAAGACAAATAACAGGTTAATTGTATCACTCTGAGATACAAACGATACGTTCCACTATGGTGGTAATATAAATAGAACACAGCGACATAAAGTATCTGCATGATCATTAAACAGATTTCTCTTTGCTCGAAATGATGGAGCTATTGAGCTTTGTAACGGTTGTAACAAAAATGATACAGCGATACGGGTATACTTCTCTACCCGGTTATTGCGAACCCATCGGGTGAAGCAATCTAGAATACTCTACACAGATTGCTTCGTCATACTTCCTCGCAAACACCTGTTTATTAAGTATCGATAAAAGCGTTACAGAACAATATATACCCCTTCCTATGGTCATGCTGAACTAGTCCCGATAGCTATCGGGACAGCATCTCACGAAACACAATACTCAATATGCAAGACTCTGAATATATTTCAGGGTACATGAAAAGATGAGAGTATACAGGCGTTGTAACGACTGTAACAAAAAGAGATACAAGTGTTACAACTCTCTCCTAGTCATACATCAAGGTACACGGCCCGGCAGAGCCGAAGAACAACAGTCTATCAAGGCTACACCGAGACCTTTAGGTCTCGGCGGTTTTCTTTGCCTCTTTCTTTTGAAGCAAAAAGAAAGAGGAGAGAAGAAAAGACTATTAGAATATTTATTTCGCGAGATTGCTTCATACATATTTGATGCTACAAATATTCCTTCGCAATGACGGGTACTATTCTGCTGTAACGGTTGTAACAAAAAGCGATACACTCAATGTGATCTATAAAATCCGACACATATACACATTTGTACAAAAAACTTATCCACATTTGTTTAAACAAAAGATAGTTGTGCCTATATTTGAAAAAATTTTAGTTTAGTACAAAATACATCCCAAAATGGCTGCAGACGATAAAATGAAAGTTCTTAAGCTCGCTCTTGATAAGATCGAGAAGGATTATGGCAAAGGCTCGGTAATGATGCTGGGCGATAAACAACAGGTGAATATAGACGCCATCAGTACAGGTTCTCTGGGGCTTGACGTAGCACTGGGCGTTGGCGGTTTCCCCCGCGGGCGTGTGGTAGAGATATACGGCCCCGAATCTTCAGGTAAAACAACTATTGCTATACATACTATAGCAGAGGCACAGAAAAAAGGCGGTATCTGCGCTATTATAGATGCAGAGCACGCTTTCGACGCTAAGTATGCCCGCAAACTGGGTGTTGACGTAGACAACCTCATCATCTCTCAACCCGATTATGGTGAGCAGGCATTAGAGATAGCTGACAGGCTGATATCATCAGGTGCGCTGGATGTGGTAGTGGTAGACTCTGTTGCTGCATTGGTACCAAAAGGTGAACTGGAAGGTGAAATGGGCGATAGCAAGATGGGCTTGCAGGCAAGGCTGATGAGCCAGGCATTGCGTAAACTCACGGCTACGATCAACCGTACAGGCTGTTGCTGCATATTCATCAACCAGCTGCGTGAGAAGATAGGTGTAATGTTCGGTAACCCCGAGACCACTACAGGTGGTAATGCCCTGAAATTCTACGCTTCCGTACGTTTGGACATTCGTAGAATAAGCCAGATAAAAGATGGTGACTTAGCGAGCGGTAACCGCACCCGTGTGAAGGTGGTGAAGAACAAGGTCTCCCCTCCTTTCCGCACGGTAGAGTTTGACATTATGTACGGACTGGGTATTAGTAAAGTAGGTGAAGTGATAGATATGGGTGTAGACCTGGGCATACTCAACAAGAGCGGCTCATGGTTCAGCTATGGAGATACCAAATTAGGACAAGGACGTGAAGCAGTGAAGCAGTTCTTCCTCGATAACTCGGAATTGATGGAAGACATTGAGAACCAGATACGCGCCGCCCTGCAACCGCAGGATGATGAAGTACCTGCAAAAGAAACAGAAGAAGCTTAAGAGATAAGGGTTAGATAACACAAAAAGGCCCGCCTTATGGCGGGCTTTATTTATTGCAGTGTTATTACATAATGTCCTACCAGTGCATGCCGTTCAAAAGACAGTAGCCACAGATGTAATTCCTTCCTGCCTTCGTCTACAAAGTGAAATACAGGCCCGTCTATACCTATCTTATGGCTATCCAGCCACTTGCCTTCACCATCCAGCAGCAAAGCATAGTAAGGCGATTGTTCAGACTTTGTTCTTATATGTTCTTTGTAATGCTCGTAAAAAGAGTGGTTACCGATACCCATTGAGCTTTTCCAGCCGCTGTTAGCTTCTTTTTCATCAAGCACAGGAAAATCACTCATATCTATTCCGCCTATTATCAATGTTGTTTGCTTACCATCATCGCGATGCGTGAAGTGTAGTGCTATTTCATGTAGTGTATCTCCACTAATGTTTACTTTCTTCATCCGCACACCCTTCAGGTTATATATCCTGCCCAGCTCTGTAGTTCTGGGGTCTTGCTTATTATAATATCCGGGAGGTGTAAATGTGGCGAATAGTGCGGAGTCAGTCTGTAGATCGCGCATGGTATTAAAAGTCTGAGGGTATATGATCTCTTTAAACTTCTTTTCCCTTGCGCCGGCCACAGGGTACATCTCATCAGATTTGTCTTTATAGGTCACATCGACACCGGACACTTCCTTCCTCAACATATCCATGTTCACTTGTTTACTCTCAGGGTCTACCCAATTTTCAAGGGCAGACTTATAAGCTGCAAAAGAAATGTGGTTCTTCTTTTCAAACAGCTTTGCATATAGCTCATGTGGAAAATCGAACCAACCATGCGCATAGGGCACCGTCTTCCCTCCTTCTCCGATATAAATGATCACCTCCCACAAGTAAGCATTAAGGCAATTCCTGGCTATATCTACCCTGATAACCTCAGAATTGTTAGTGGCAAATTCAGTCTTATCAAAACGCACCTGATTCCTGTTCCACTCCTGATTAATGCAGGAGATATGACTCAGGTATTCATCCCCTTTTACATGCTCTGGTATGGTAGGTATTAATTCTGAAACATTGATTGCATTAAGACCTATTGTATCTCCTGTTGTTGTGTAAAATGAAAAGTCAAGCACAAAGCTGTCGGCAGATATAGTAAGCTGGCCCTTATCAAAATAACCATTCTGATATTGTTGCGACCTGAACCCTATATCAGGGTTATCCGGGTATTGCTCATCAGTCAGGTTGGTAATTTCAAAAGACAAGGTATCATTAGTTTCCTCCGCTTTTTTATCGGTACATCCAACTATCAATACTGCTATTAATACTATTGCTGCTATTCTTTTCTTCATTGTACTTATCGGGTTACTTAAAAAAATATAGTCCCGCTTTTGCAGGACTATTAAATATATTGAATTACTAACTTTTACGAAACCCTCTTGATGCTACAACCTATCGACTTGGTACTATTAGGATCCGGTGCTTCACCGGCAGTTACTTTATCAATAGCATCTTTCAGGTATATTTCTTTAGACTCTTCAGGACTTCTCGGGTTATCTTCCATGGCACCTTTATACATTAACACACCATCTCCATTAAACAGGAATACCTCAGGGGTACGAGTAGCACCAAAGGCATCTGCCACTTGTGAATTTTCATCAATTACATATGGCACATCATAGTCTTGCCCCTTCGCGTACTTTGCCATAGCCTTAGGTGAGTCATCACCATCACGCTTTGCTTCATTTGAGTTAATGATGACCATACCTATACCTTTCTTCTTTGCATAAGCCATCATCTCTTTAGTACGTTCCTGGCTCTTAATTACATATGGGCATGTATTACAAGAGAACATCACCAATAAGCCTTTATCAGTCTTAGCCTCATTAAGCGACACCTCACCTTTACCCTTAGTATTGGTCATCTTTACATCACTCATAGGTATGATAGACCCAATATCAATACTCTGAATATTGTCTTGTGCAATTGCTGTAGTAGAAGCTACTATCAGTGCAGCTATAAGAATAGAAGATAATTTTATCATAACGTTTACTGTTTGGCCATGAAGTTACTTTATAATGTCGTTACATCATTCAACTGAGTGTTAAAGAAAACTTACTGTTCGCGTTCAAGGCTTATATTTTCATCCCCTTCTTTGTACATCACATAGGTAACTATAAACTGGAACATCTCGTCTGTAGCACGCATACTACCCTCGTTGTCCTGCACCAGTTGCGGCGGACTGAAAGGGTTGTTCAGATTCTTCTTAGTGTTATCATACACTCCCTCTGCTACTATAGTACTGCCCTTAGGTATCTTCACCATCTTCTTGAATGTATAGAAATACTGCCAGTGAAAATCCCACTGCGGTATGGATATAAGTCGGATGGTATCTTTTTCGGGAGTGAGTGCATATGCTTTAAAACTCTTGCCCAGCAAGTGCATATGTGGGTTGATGGTAAGCACAGATATATCCTCAGGCACATACAGTTTAGAGTATACCTGTTTTATTGTATTAGGCAATATTACGAGGTTAGGCTCTACAGGAGATACTCCCAATGTCCCCATCTGAAACTCCTGAACAGGTCGCTCAGGTGGTGCTTTAGCGTAAAAAATGTTGATATAAGAACTATCCCATACAGCACTATCAGCAGTAAAACCATAATGCAGGTCATTCAATAAAAAAGCCCCTTTTCTGGGAATTCTATACCCACCTATACCCTTTGGATATACTTGTCCGTATGCACCGGGCAGATAGTTAACTACAGACTTCTGTAATGTAGGGTAAGTACCATCATCATTAGGCAAACCCAGCTTCTCGAAAGCCTGTGTAATGGTACTATCCAATACCATATCAGTTACATAATCCCCTTCAAAAACATCTTCTTTCTTTTCGTATTCATACTTCACCATATCACCATTAACATGGTGCACAAGATTGTTATGCCCCGGCACAAACTCTATCAGACTGGCAAAAGTATCTTTAGGCAATTCAAAAGGCACTTTTACTATCAGGAACTTGTCATAGCTATTGGCTTCAAGAAATATTGGCTGTACAGGCACTTGTACGTCAGGCACCCCTACCCACGACCTTGCAGGATATTCAGGAACTTCAGGCATCTTTTCAACCGGACCTTCTGCCATACCTGTCTCTACCCATTTTTCTATGGTCTGTATATCACGCTCGCTTAGTAACCTTTGTCCTACAAACTCACGATAATCAGGATCAGCTGGCCAGGGAGGCATTACTCTTTCTCTTACTGAATAAGCTATTGCAGATCCGTAACGTTTAGCATCGTTATATGTGATAATATCAAAATGACCGATACCCTGCGGGCGATGGCACTCAGTACAGTTGTTATATAGAATAGGTGCTATATGCTCTGTAAAGGTTACTTGTTCGGGTACTCGCTCACTGTCACTCCCGTTTTTACAGGAATGTAACAGTATAACAAACATGAATAAACAAATGCTATTCTTCATCATTTTCTTCTTCACGCTTTTGTTTTACCAGCAGTACGCTGATGTTCAGATCATACCCTATCAGTATCACTAATGTGTTCAACCATATCCATACCATGAAGGCCATTAAAGTACCAATAGAGCCGTATACCTTGTTGTACTGAATGAAATTATCTACAAGGAAAAAGAACACTACGGATGTAACTACAGATAGCACAGTAGCTACTATTGCTCCTGGCGAGAAAAACCTCACACGTTGGCTTAAAGAAGGGCCGAACCTGTATATGACGCCTATAGTAGTATAAATAATAAACACAACCACCAATACACTGACTATTTTGACCGCAACTACATTATCGAATGCTTTTAATAAAAACTGATCCAACACTCTGGACTGCAATATGAGTACAACAATACTGATGATGGCCACCACCATTAGTACAAGTGTCAGTTTAATGGCATTCCACCTCTTCATGAGGTCTGACTGTGGAATATATACTGATAAATGCCTTTTCTCAAAACTACGTATCAAACCCATCATACCATTTGAGGAGAAGAATAACGTTAATAATATACCGAAAGATAAGACCTCCCCTCGTTGGTTATCCATAAAGTCTGTTATTATCAGACTGATACTATTGTACATCTTATCATTCTGTGCTACCAATCTCAGCGTTTCCAGTAAGGCATCCTGCACATTATCAACAGGCAAATAAGGAATCAGAGAGAACAACACCAGTAATGTAGGAGGTATCGCCATAACGAAATTGTAAGTTACAGCAGCGCACTTCTCAAATATCTGTGTGTTCTTTAATTCACGAATAAAGAACCAGCCTATCTCGTACAATGACAGCTTATCGGGCCCGGGTAGCTTTATTTTCTTGCTCACACTGATCAAGAATGCTATAGGTGCCCATTCAAGAATCAATTCTTTGAACTTTGTCATGCTACAAAGTAAATCAAAGGTTGTTCAGAATAAAATCAGTCATACGGGTAAATAAATGATAACGTGTATTTCCCCCTGAAATTCCATGGTGTTTATCAGGATAATACTCGCTTTCAAACTGTTTGTCAGCCTGTATCATTGCCTCTGTAAGCATCACTGCATTCTGAAAGTGTACATTGTCATCAGCAGTACCGTGTATCAGCAAAAACTTAGCATCGTCTTTCATACCCTTTACCATCATTTCAGGAGCATTATTATCATACCCTTCAGGGTTCTCTTCAGGTGTACGCATGTAGCGCTCTGTATAAATATTATCGTAGTACCTCCAGTTAGATACGGGAGCAACAGCTATTGCCATTTTAAATATCCCATCACCTTTGAATAAACAGGTACTGCTCATAAAGCCTCCATAGCTCCATCCCCATATGCCTATCCTGTTTTTATCTACATAGCTCAGTTTACCTAATTGCTTTGCCACAGCTATCTGGTCGTTACTTTCAAGGTTGCCCAGTTGCAGGTAGGTTTGCTTTTTAAACTCCTCACCACGCATACCTGTACCACGTCCGTCAACACATACTATTATATACCCTTTCTGTGCCAGCATCTGGTGCCATGTGTAGTACCCGACAGGAAACCTGTCCGCCACTTGTTGTGACCCCGGGCCACTATACTGATACATCAATACAGGGTACTTTTTTTTATTTTCATCAAAGTTTGGCGGGGTTATCATCCATCCATTAAGATCTACCCCATCCTCACTTTTAAAGTTGACCATTTTCAATTCACCCAATTCAAACTCTTCAAGTGTCAGTGCCAGCTTAATATTATCCTCCAACGTACGTAGTATCTTACCCTTGTTATCTCTTAAATAGTATACAGGTGGTTCGTTCAGTGATGAATACTGATCCAGGAAGTAGTTATACCCTTCAATAGTAATAATGCTGTGCGTACCATCTTCTTTGGTCAAAGTCTTTTTCCCCTTACCATTCCAATTGACGCTGTATAGCTTTCTTTCCAGCGGGCTAGCTTCTGCTGCTGTATAGTATACTTTCTTCCTCTCTTCGTCTATACCTACAATATTGTCTATATCATAATTACCAGGGGTAAGGTCTTGTATACGCTGCTTATTCCAGTCCCAATTATAAAGATGGTTATATCCGTCGCGCTCGCTGGTGAATATGAACGAGTGTCCATCTGGTAAGAACTGCAGGTTATCATTAATGTCTATGTAATACTTGTTCGTTTCAGAATATATGGTTGTTGTAGTTCCGTTTGATGCATCTGCCAATAACAGGTCAAGATGATTCTGCAAACGGTTCAACCTGTATACACAAAGCTTGTTCGGGTCTTTGGTCCATTTAATACGTGGAATATACTGGTCTGTTTCTTCACCCGTATTTACAGTTACACTCATCTTCTGCTCAAGATCATATATCCTGATGTCAACCAATGAATTATCCTCACCTGCTTTGGGATACTTATACGTGTAGTTGTGAGGGTATAATCCGTTATATATTGGCAATGTATACTCTTTCACTCCACTCTCATCAAAACGATAATAGGCTATATGCTTACCATCTGGCGACCATTGGTATGCTTTAGTAAATCCGAACTCTTCTTCATACACCCAGTCGCAGTTACCATTAATGATGTAGTTCCATTTTCCGTCAACAGTTATTCTTTCAATATTTCCTGCTATCAGGCTCTGATAATATAGGTCGTTATCCTTTACATAGGCTACTTTTGTGCCATCAGGAGAAAAACTTGCATGCAGTATCTTTTCAGGATCTAACTGGTGTAGTGTTTTAGTAGCAATATCATATACATATACTATATACTTGGCAGAGTGGCGATAAATACCCTCACCTTCAGTAAATAATAACAGCTTCTTTTCATCATCACTAAAGGTATAGTGATAAATATGCAGTGTATCTCCGTTATTAAGTGTTTCTGTATTATTGAATAGGGTCTCCAGCCAACTACCACCTGCCAGATCGTATACACTGATAGACTCTGTTTTTTTATCACGGTCAAGCTTAGTGTAACGCAAACCGTCTTTCATGGCATTAAAGCCCGGCACACTTTTAGCCCTGAAGGTGTGCTTACGATAAATATCATCAAGAGTAATTTGTTTAGTTCCTTTTTGTGCCTGTGTAGCAAGGCTAAAACTTACAGCCAGCAATAATAGCAAGTAGCGCATCTGTATATTATTTGTCAGACGTCAAAAATAACATCTTATACGCACAGGCGGAAACGAAACATAAATACAGGCAGGGGGATAAAAAGAGGCAGATATGAGTAAAGAGAAAGCGCCCCTGTTGGTGCGGAGGCGCCCAATATAAAATAGCGTTATCTAGCTGTCTATAGTAGCCTGAATACCCCTGTCTATAAGGGCTTCAGCCTTGGGACGAAGGAAGTCGAAGCTACCCTTCTTCACTCCATACTTACCCTGGTAATGGATAAACATGGCACATTGCTCAGCCTGCTCTGGTGTATGCTCACAAACATCCACCAAAGATTCTATCACATGGTCGAATGTGTTCACATCATCGTTCCATACAATAAGGTTGCGCAAGGCGTCTTCTACAACTTCTGTTTCCTGTTCTTCCTGTGTTTGCCACTGTGTATTAAATTGCGGCAGTTTCGAGGTCATGTTTCAATTCTTTTTTGTTGATCGTGCACTAAGATACGAAAGCCTGTACAAACAGCATTTATACATTACGTTTTTTTCATACTGTATATTTGCGCTTTCCACATATTATCAACATAAGAAATATATAAGTATGTATACTAAAAAGACTATGGAGGAGCTGGAACGTTTAAGTCCTGATGATATGCAAGAGGCCAAGAAGCATAATATCATTGTTATAATGGATGATATACGTAGCATGCACAATGTAGGTTCAGCCTTCCGCACCAGCGATGCCTTTTTTATTGAGTCTCTGTACCTATGTGGCTATACCCCGCAACCACCACACAGGGAGATTCATAAAACAGCCTTAGGTGCTACAGGTACCGTTAACTGGAAGCATTTTGAGACCACAATCAATGCAGTTGAGCAGGCAAAAAACAACGGCTACAAGATAGTCGCTATTGAGCAGGCACATAACAGCACACCGCTTAATGAATACCAATGGAACAAAGAAGAAAAGATCGCCCTGGTGTTTGGTAACGAGGTAACAGGTGTAAATGACGAGGTAATGCAACTGGCAGATGCCTGTATTGAAATACCCCAATGGGGCAGCAAACATAGCCTGAATATCTCAGTAAGCCTTGGCGTAGTGCTTTGGGAACTGGTGAGGGGTTAACCCTACTTCTTACCTGCAAAATTCTTATAACTGGTAAAACGTACTGCCAGCGAGGTAGTAACCAGATAGTTATCAGTCACAGGCAAACCATCTCTTACAAAGGTGCTGTTACCCTCTACATTTTGGTAGGTCTTACCCTCTATGCGCCACAACAGGTTTTTAGTGATATACCTATCATAGCCAAGACTACCACCGAATATTCTAAAAGGCGTTCCAAAAGTCAGGTCAGAAGCGAAGATGATATTATCGGCATCGTCTACATACTCGCCACGCATAACAATCGCAGAACGGTTATTAATGTTGCACTTCAATACTAAGGCACTTGCCAACCATAAGCTGTTCAGGTTGCCAAAAGTGGGTGTAAGCTGATAATTCTCATTACCCAGATCTATTGTAGCAGTCAGTTCAAAACGCTTAGCAAACTTGACAATAGTATACAGGTCTACAAAGTAGCGCATATTATCTACAGAATCAGGAGCATCGCTACCTACAAAGGTGCTCAGATTCACTAGCACTCTTTTACTTGGTGTATAAGTTATCTGCATGCCTCCGGCAGGAGTTGAGTTACCGTTAGGGCGCTGTATACGCTGCCAACCGTTCAGGTGCAAACCCGCTATATACCATTTCTGGTTCAGTGAAGTATAGCTTAATCGTACACCACTCTCATAATACGGAGAACCTTCTGCAATAAGGCTTCGAGTAAGTGTCGGGCAGTCCATATTGATGGCACCCTCAGGGCCTATATGCGATGGCATTACACCGGCATCTATCCACAGGTCACGCTTTTTCAACAGTTTGAATCCTGCATTAGCTTCGTATATATTTCTTAATACACCGGGCTCCATGGCAAGGTTGGCATTAGCATAAGTACCCATCATCACGCCTATATTACCACGCACACGCCCTTCCTGATAAGCGGCATGTAACATAGCAAGGTTGATGTTCACCTCATTATGCCTGTTATGCGAATAAACAAAACCCGGCCTTGTATTATTATTGGGCTGGTTAAAATCAAAACCGTAATACACTTCACCATAACCGGTTATGGTAAATGGCTTTTGTTCCATTTGTGCTGTTGCAGATACAGCCAACAATAATGATGCTACGAGTACTACGCTATATTTTACCATACTATAAAATTAATAATCTCGCAGGCAAGGTCAAGTTTTATTAGATTTATCGCAAAAATCAGTTATGCGTTGGCAAGGCAGAAGAAAAAGCAGCAATGTAATTGATAACAGGGGAAGAAGAGGTGGCGGCAAAGTGATAGGCGGCGGTATAGGCGTATTAGTAATAGCCCTTGTTGTGTACTTTCTTGGTGGCGACCCCAATCAGGTATTACAGCAGGCGGGTAATATGCCAACATCACAAACCACTGAGCCATACACTCCTACTGCCGAAGAGAATGAGCTGGCCGATTTTGTATCTGTAGTACTTGCAGAAACAGAAGACTTCTGGCATCAGGAGTTTCAACGCAATGGGTATGGTGCATATAATGAGCCTAAACTGAAATTATTTACAGACGAGGTACAATCGGGTTGTGGGGGTGCGACCAAAGCAACAGGGCCTTTCTACTGCCCTGCCGACCAGACCATATATATAGACCTGAGCTTTTACGATATGCTGCACCGTAAGTTTGGTGCTCCGGGCGACTTTGCCATGGCTTACGTAGTAGCACACGAGGTAGGCCACCATGTACAAACCTTATTAGAAATATCACAGAAAGTAAGGGCATTACAATCGCGCAGTAGTCAGAAAGATGCCAACAGGTTGTCTGTAATGCAGGAGCTACAGGCCGACTTTCTTGCAGGCATGTGGGCACGCTATGCCGACCGCATGCAGGGTATTGTAGAAAGTGGCGATATAGAAGAAGCACTGAATGCTGCTAATGCCATTGGCGATGACCGACTACAGAGAGAACACGGCAGCGGACGCGTAGTACCCGATGCTTTTACTCACGGCACCTCAGCGCAACGTATGCGCTGGTTCATGAAAGGCTACGAAACAGGAGACATCAATCAGGGAGATACATTCGGGGCTAGTGAGCTGTAGTTGTCTAACTCTGTCCAAGCGTCCAAATCTTGTCCATGCTGTCCAACTTGTCCAAGGGTTCTAATTGGTGGACGGTTGGACGGTTAATACATACTATTAACTATTTTAGTAGTAATATGTACTAATCTCACATTATCAGCATTGACAAATCAAGAAAACACTATTGCTTTAACTATACACGTTATTATTCCTTTACTTGGTTTGATCGCGTATTATCTATTGATAAAGAAAATGGAGAGAGATAAAGTAATAGATATTCCTAAAGTATCATTACTCATTGTATTTGCTAATTATGGAGGACTGCTGCTGACACTATTAACAGTAGCTTTTTGGGAGTGGTCAGGAATGGCATCTCTAGGTTTATTCTATCTTGTATTAGTCGCTCCGTTTGTTATGCTTTTAAACTCTTATTTCCTACACAATAAAAGAAGCATATCAAAATATCACGATGCCATTTATATTTCAGGGCTTGCTTATTTCTACTTCCTGATAGTATTTCTTGTTGTTATTTATGTACTATTCACTATGAAATAAAACCGAGTCCACCACCGTCCAACCCCTGAGGAACATGGATAAGTTGGACAGCTTGGACGGTCTTGGACGATAACTTATTCTTACTGTCTACTCATACTCTTATCTATTATATACCTTTGCCCCCAAACTACATTGCTACATGAAAGATTTTTCAAATGCTATTATAGAGTGCGTGCCTAACTTCAGCGAGGGCCGCAATATGGATATTCTTAATAGAATAACGGATGAGATAGAAAAAGTAGATGGTGCTACCCTGCTGGATGTAGATCCGGGTAAGGCGACCAACCGTACGGTGGTAACCTTTGTAGGTAATCCTGAGTCTGTTATTGAGGCTGCTTTTCAGGCCATTAAAAAAGCGGGTGAACTGATTGATATGCGTAACCACACGGGTGAACACCCACGTATGGGCGCTACAGATGTATGCCCTTTGATACCTGTATCAGGTATTACCATGAAAGAAACTGCTGAGTTTGCCCGCAAACTGGCCAAGCGTGTTGGTGAAGAGTTGGGCATCCCAGCATATTTATATGAAAACGCAGCGAGCGCAGACTATCGTCGCAACCTTGCAGAGATACGTAAAGGAGAATATGAAGGCATTGCTGATAAGATAGGTACGGACAAATGGAAGCCTGACTTCGGCCCTGCTAAGTTCAATGAGCGTACAGGTAATACAGCTATCGGTGCCCGTGAGTTCCTGGTCGCATACAACATCAACCTGAATACTACCTCTACCCGTCGTGCTAATGCCGTGGCTTTTGATGTACGTGAAAAAGGACGTACCAAGAAAGATGAGAACATGAAGCCGGTATTGGATGAGAACGGCGAGCCGATAGTAGAACCGGGATTACTAAAGCATGTAAAAGGTATAGGTTGGTATATTGAAGAGTATGGTGTGGCACAAATTTCCATGAATCTGACCAATATCAACGTCACTCCACTCCATGTAGCTTTCGATACCGTATGTGAGCGTGCACAGGCAAGAGGCTTACGCGTTACAGGTAGTGAGTTGGTGGGGCTTGTTCCGCTTGAAGCAATGGTAGAAGCAGGTAAATTCTTTCTACGCAAGCAAGAACGCAGCATAGGTGTTGGTGAAGAAGAACTGGTGCGCATAGCCATTAAAACAATGGGACTGGATGAACTTACTCCTTTCGACCCGCAGAAGAAAATAGTAGAATATGCGATGAAGCAACACGAGCAGAAAAAACTCGTGGATATGTCTTTAAAGAAGTTTGCATTAGAGACAGCCAGTGAGTCGCCTGCTCCGGGTGGTGGTTCTATTGCAGCTTATTGCGGTGCTCTTGGTGCTGCACTGGGAACGATGGTAGCCAACCTGTCATCACATAAGCGTGGTTGGGATAGCCGTTGGGAAGAATTCTCTGACCATGCTATTAAAGGGCAGGCTATCATGAAAGAACTACTCGATCTGGTAGATAAAGACACTGAGGCATTCAACGATATTATGGCAGCATTCGGCTTACCAAAAGGTAGTGACGAAGAAAAAGCAGCACGCAAGGCAGCTATTGAAGCTGCAACTATCAACGCCATCAAAATACCGTACAGAACAATGGAGTTGTCTTATGACACATTTGAGTTGGCAAAGGATATGGCAGAGATAGGCAACCCTAACAGTGTAAGTGACGCGGGCGTAGGTGCGCTATGTGCAAGGGCCGGTGTTAAAGGTGCTTACCTGAATGTACTTATTAACGCACAAGGGTTGGAAGAGCACGCTGAAGTAAAACCGATACTGGCAAAAGCTAAAGAGATGAACGAAGCTGCTGACACTCAGGAAAAAGCAATATGGGATATTGTGAACAGTAAGATGAAATAATAACTACTTTCATAAACAACTACAGCCCGCCAATGGCGGGCTTTTTCATGCTTATATCAACACAACTGATAGTATGTATCAATTATTATTTTTAAAAAGTTAAATCCGAAAGTTTCCTTAGTACGTAGATCATAGTGAATCAAAAACAGAATTCATTATGCAAAGATTTACACAAGCAGTTTCTATACTATTGTTAACACTGCTGATCTCGAGCCAGGCAAATGCAGACCATTTGTCTTCGAAATTTTTATTTGCAGCCCGTATGAACGGTGCACAGGAAGTACCGGCTGTAACTACCAATGCACTGGGTCTGGCAACATTCTATCTCAACCACACAAGAGATACTATGTGTCTTGAAATGACCGCAACGGGTTTGAGTGGCGCTATTACAGGCATTCATATTCATGACGGTGTAGCAGGTACAAACGGGCCTGTTTTAGTCAACCTTACTCCGCATGTAACAGGTACACGAGTTAAGGCAACTATCACAGGTGCTGATCTTACTGATACTTTGATCTGGAAGATGTTCAACAGTGAGTTGTATTTGAACCTGCACACTGCCATGAATGCAAACGGAGAGATACGCGGCCAAATACTACCTGAAGAGGACAAAGGTATGGTAGTTGGTATCAACGGTGCGCAAGAGGTGCCGGCTGTAACTACTAATGCACGCGGTACAGGTTCGTTTATGTTGCAAAAACACAACGGCAAGCTGTCTTTCAACATTGTAGTAAATGGATTGAGTGGCCCTATTACAGGCATTCACCTACACAGGGCAGCAGCAGGTGCTAACGGCCCGGTAGTAGAAGATCTTGGCTCTTTTGTATCAGGCAACCAGATCATGGGTAGTGTAGACCCTACAGCCTACCTGAATGCTTTAATGAACGACAGCATTTACCTGAATGTGCATACCAGTGCTAACCCTGCAGGTGAGATACGTGGACAGTTAATGGTAGAACCGTATTTACACTTTGATGCGATGATGGATACAGCACAAGAGACTACTCCTGTAACTGGCGGTGCGGCTATTGGCCAGGCAGGTATGAAGTTGAATTACTCTTTCGATACACTATGGTATGATGTACAGGTGAACGGTCTTACCGGACCTATTACAGCAGCACACTTTCATAAAGGTGAAGCAGGCACAAGCGGCGGTGTATTAATAGGTATACCAAACGGTAACATAGTAGGTAATAGAATTTCAGGTATGATAACAGGTAGTATGTTAGCAGACAGTTTCATTAGCGATATGCTTTCAGGTGCTGTATATCTGAATGTACATACCAGCGCTAATCCTAATGGTGAAGTGAGAGGACAGGTATACCGCACCTTCCGTGAAGGGTATACTTACCACCTTAACGGCGCGCAGGAAGCACCACAGGTAAGTACTATGGCATCAGGCACAGGTATGGTTTCAATAGACCGTGACCAGACAAGTGCACACTTCATGATGGTGATAGATAGCCTGATGGGATTCAGCATGGCACACTTCCATAATAACGTTTCAGGTGAAAACGGTGCCGTTATATATAATCTGACCCCTTTCCATAACAATGGTGGCATATTCGGTTACTGGACTGAGAATGACCCTAACACGGCATTTACCAAAGCAATGTCAAATAAATTCCGTAAGGATAGTGTATATGTGAATGTGCATACATCTGCTAATCCTAATGGTGAGGTAAGAGGAGATGTAACACGTAACCTGTGTAATATGATTCCTCAATCTATAAGCAAACTGGGCAATGTTACTGTTGATGCAACACTGTATCCTAACCCGGCATACCAACAGGCAACACTTGATATTACTGTATCAGAAAATACGGCAACTCAGGTATCGCTATACGATATGATGGGACGTAAAGTATGGACCAAAGAACAAAACCTGTCTACAGGTGTTAACAGAGTGAATATACCTGTGAGCAACTTAACATCAGGCATATATTCATTACAGATAAGAAATGAAGGTGGGCAAACATCAATGAAGCTCATTAAAGAATAGTAAGATTTACAGGGTTTATGGTTACAAGCGGGGGCTGCAGTTTCTACTGTGGCCCATTTTTTATATGTAAATCAGTATTAATTATACCCGTTTATTAGGGTAAAATTATGTGTATTGTAACTTTGCATTCTAAATAAGTAAAAATATTATGTATCCAACTGAAATAGTGGCTCCGATGAAAGCCGAGGTTACAGACAGAGGTTTCAAAGAATTACTGACACCGCAAGAAGTAGATGATGCACTGGAAAAACAAGGCACTGCCCTGTTGTTCATTAATTCAGTTTGTGGTTGCTCAGCAGGAACTGCCCGTCCCGGGGTGGTCATGGCTGTACAAAACAGCGAAAAGAAACCAGACCAGCTACTTACCAGCTTTGCAGGTTATGATAAAGATGCAGTGCAACAGGCAAGGACATACCTGATGCCTTATCCGCCGTCATCACCTTGTATCGCATTGTTAAAGAACGGTGAAGTAGTACACATGATAGAGCGTCATATGATTGAAGGCCGTCCTGCACAAATGATAGCAGCTAACCTGATAGACGCATTTAATACACATTGCTAAGAACGATCTAAGATCAATAAATAAAGGTGTATGTATAAATTACGTACACCTTTTTTCTTTAGCTCTATTTCTTTTTGAAATAAGTGAACTTGTATAATACAGACAACATATAATAACTTCCTATTCTGTTGACTGATACATCTTCATAATAGTTGTCGCCAACATTGCGTTGCACTGTGGGGTACTGGTTCAGAAAATCGAAACAGCGCAACCTTATATACAGTCCTTTAGGCTTTTCAAAAGTTTTATCAATTGATGCATTAATCAGGAAAAAATTTCGCTGAAAAGCCTGTGTTATACCTGTGTTATTCATATACACCAGATTGTACGACAGTCTGATTCCTTTCGGCAAAATAAATGTTCCTTCATGTGTAAGATCATGTGTTTGTATCACATTTTTTGTATTCAAAGAAGACACTACTTCATTCCAGTTGTACTTATAATCTATAGTTCCTTCATACCATTTGTCTGAAAAGTATTTTATACTAAAGGCAGGTCGTACTCTTTTGTTAGGAATGTTCTGTAACAGACCATTAGTTACTACAACATTATTGTTTACTGACCCCGACACAGAAATAGTTGTCCTTAACCTTTTGTTGAGTATACTTTCAGTATAGCTTGTAGAAGCTGATAGTGCATAATTACCATCTGCATTTATTAGCATTGTTACACGTCTGCTACTGGATATATCTGTTTTATTGATGATCTTATTATTTACCCATCTGCCGCCCATATATGCATAAAACCTCCTGCCTTTTTTATGATCATTTATATTAAACCTAAAGGAGACATTATTATTCAATTCAGGTGTTAAAGTGGGGTTTCCTATGAAAATATTAAGACTGTCAGTATAGTCTGGTATTGATTGTAACTGGTTAGCATTAGGAGGATTGACACTACCATTATACCGTAAATACAAACTTGTATTGGCTTTCAGATTGTAACGCAGGTATAATTCCGGGAAATAATTCACTCCTTTTTGCTGTACATTACTACTGTTACTTCCCGATCGTTCGCTTCTTATATCATATGGTTCCACGTCTATACCTATACCGGTTGTTAGCTTCTCCATCTGGTATTGATACGTTAGTCCGGCATTATGGTTTGTATTCGTATTTACGAATACACTACTTTGGTTCGTGTCAGTCATATAAATACCATCATCAGCAACTTCTACAGTTCTGTCATTTTCATTTGTAGCATACCTGTTTTCGTATTTAACAGACAGATTGCTTTTCTTACCGATTGGCTCAGTATATATAACTGATATATTGCTATTGAGGTCATTACCTGTATTTACTGATCTGTTGAACACCTCATTTTCACTGTATGGCGTGTAGTATGTATTATAGTTCTCGTTATCACTGTTTGACAGAGAAGATCTGTAATTGATGTCGTAACTAACAATCAATGTGCGACCTTTCTTCTCAAACGCTTTGAAGAGCACATTAGATAACCTTAACCCGTAATTCTCATTCTTACTGCTCGTTTCTGTATGTCTGTTGTAGTCAATATTACCCTTTGTATCCTGATAGGTTATGTCATCGCCCATGCTATTACGCTGACTCTTATCATAGTTTAAAGAAAGAGTGGTACGCAGATGTGTTTTTTTACTGAACATATATTTGCTTCTGAGCGACAATCTATGTGCATTTGCATTAGTGTTATTCTCATTGTCTTGTTGTTGCAATAAAGTGCTGTCATCTTGCAGAAAAGTAGTGGTAAAAGTATTTCTTGTGAGGTAGTTGTCGCTATTGGTAACTCTGTATGATCCGTTTAGTTTCAACTTTCCTTCTTTGTCAACAGAAAAGTTAAGTACTCCCTTTTGTTCTTCTCGCACACCAGATCGGCTTAAGGATGAATTATTGACATTACCACCTGAGCTATTGGCAATATCTGACACTCCCGTATTACCGGCATTCATTATTGCTGTTATGTTAACCCCTTCACTGCTTATGTAGTTGCTAAAAAGCCCCCCTTCATAAAGATCATCAGTACCGTATCCTGCACCAACCCGACCATATATACCGTCATTATATTCTTTTTTAAACTGTAGGTTGATCACTTTTTCATCACCTTCTTTTTTGATACCTGTAAACTGCGCTTCCTCGTCATGCCAATCTGCTACCTGTATTTTTTCAAGCACCTCTGCCGGTAAGTTCTGTGTAATACTTCGCAGCTCATCTCCGAAATACTCTTTACCATTAATGAATATTTTATTAACAGGTTTTCCGTCTATACTGATACTACCGTCTCTTGCCACTTCAACACCGGGCAATCTTTTTAGTACATCTTCTGTAGTAGCTAAAGGATCTCTATAAAATGAGTCAACACGGTAACTGGTGGTGTCCCCACTTATTTTGATTGCAGTTTTTGCACTGATAACAAACTCCTGCATTTGCAGGGTATCGTCAAACTTAGATTGAAATGCAGAGTCTTGCTGGGCGTAACTGTATGTAGCTGTAACTACCAATAATAATGTATACAGTAAGCACCTCGCCATTGGCTGTAACTTATATGTGATGGTGTATAGGGTTTATTTCTTGAGCGTTTGCACAAAAGTTTTTTTCATTCCATTAAGGTCATACATCTCTTTATAACTATAAATATGCAACTGCCCTTCTTTTATTATAATCAATATAGGAGATATATCTGTTATATTAATTCTTGCAGCATCAAAAATTGTAACATTACTCTCTGATGAAGCATATTTCTTAAACAGTATCTTTTTTGCATCAGGCATCCTTAGTTTATTATCTTTAATATACCATACAGGATCTGCATTATCTTTTATAAATTCAACAAAATATATCCTTTTCTTACCTTCAGCGTTTTGTGAAATAGTATTGCCGATCTCATTAAAGCAGTCGCCACAATTTTTCTTTGTCTTTACTACCAGATAGTCTATTTTATTAGTCTTTATTTTTTTTTTCTTGTCATCTGCACTAAAAAAGAAATCAAACTTTGCAATACCATTACTAACTATAGACTGTGCATAGCCCACAGGACTCAAACATAACAGTAAAACGGCTGTGAATAAAAATCTTGACATCTAAAAAGTAAATTTATTCAACCCAAATTCTTTTTTGCTTCTTTTTCTATACTTTCCAGCGATACCTCTTATCTCTTCAACAGTCTCATCACCTTTTATAGGGTAATAATATAATGCCGGCAAATAAAATGACCTGCCATCACTTCCTGGAAGTACATCTATATTACTATTGTGAATTGACCTTAGTAAAAAACGGGTATCCTTAAAATACTCTGTTGGTAATGGATGCTTCTTCATTAGGTTTTGCGATGTGATCATATTGTACGAGTTAGATTTCAATTCTATTATATCGTAATAATAATCCTGATACACACCATTCAATTTATATAGCACAAATAGCATTGAGTCTGATAAAAAAAACACTTTCAATATTCTGCTAATATTGCTATCAGCACTTTTTGCAAGATATAACTGATCCTTACCCCTATATTTCTTGACCTCATTTATGCTACTATCGCTAATAACAACCCATGAATCATGATTTATCTTGATAGTTTGTTGCTCAACAAGTTGCTCATTATAAACCTTTATACTATAAGTAAGAGGGTTATCAACATAAATTACTTGATTATTTTTTGCACATACCCAATTATGATTAAAATAGGAGTATTCGATACCATCAATCGAAGGGAATATCTTTTTCTGGTACTCTAACAGATTAGTATTTATTGTTGCAATAGCAACTTTTTCTTCTTGATCTCTTGGATGGAAGGTGTATGCTACACTAACTATAATCGTACTATCATTTAGCACATCAATATCATTAAAGTTATGTGTGTTTTCCAACGTTCCTTTTAAGATATACTCATTGTCAATCTTTTGATATTTGTATATGTAGGAAGATGTCATTAGAACAAACTCATCTCTCAAAAACGTAATGTCTTTATAATAAGCCTTACCCATTTTCTCCGGAAATGAGAATGTAAATTGAGACACTTTATTATTAGCTGAGATACAATATATGGTTTGTTTTTGCTGGGCTTCTTTCTTTTCAATTGTTGTATTAGCAAGAGCATAAACGTATGTACAGTCACCTGCATTTGACATTGATACTCTTTTCGACATCATGTTTTCATATATCAATGAACTACTAATGCCGGTATTTATCATTTTTTCAAAAACAACCTGACTATAGCTCGTACAAAACGACAACAACAATAAAGCGCATGATAAAGTTATCCGGATCATAAGGAGGAAGTTAGAATTAGAACAAGCCCGGTATTAACACCGGGCTTGTAATTTACCATAATCTACATTAAACCTGCTGCAATAGCTTCAGCATAGGTATACCAAATCTCATCAACTGAGTTATCAGGATAAGACTGCCACTCGACATAGTATTGGATAGTCGGATAATCGAAAGTACCTGAGCTAACACCCATATTCATAGCATCAGCAATGTCTGCTTCAGCCTCTGCCATTTTATCGCTAACAGCTATACTTAAACCTGCCGGCCTGCATGCGTCCCATCCGGGCTCTTTACAATACACATGATAATTACCATCCTCCTCTTCTCTTTCATTAATATACTTATAATGCCATAAGAACCCATTGTCTCTGTGTTTTATGACTTCTCCCTTAGTTTGAATTACAAATATGCACGCGAGTGCAAAAATGATTACTCTTTTCATAGTTATGATTTTTAGATTAAACCAAGATCAACAGCTTCCTGGTATGAATAAATTACAATAGAATTGTCGGTAGGATTTAATGTCCATGTAGCATATAGGTTACCAGCTAACGTTAAGTAACCACCTGTATTATTGCCTGATGATATCTCGGCATCTACATGAGCATATATCTCATCCAGATCTGCCTCGTATACATCTTCCCCGCCAGTAGATACCAAGGCGCTGAATCGACACCTTTTAAAGCCGGGATCGGCACACGCTAAATAGTTTACGGTTTCACCGTTATCATCAAATTCATCTTCGGTCACTGTCTTATAGTGTCCGAATACTCCGTTAGATCTGTCAATCCAGATTCTGGCGTCGGAGTCATTACTAAATAAAGAAAAGGCAATAATACCTAATAAACCAAAGATTATTCTTTTGGATCTCATTTGTATAGTTTTTAGGTTTTTCCTACTCTTTTCACCGCTTTTCGGAATACGCGGGCAATTATCTGCTGGTGAACCGGTTCGTTGGATAAGTGCATTACAAACATGCGCTATATTTTCAGAAATAAAAAGGGTGTTTTCCTCCCTTGATTTTCTTGTTAAAAAAACATGTTTAATTTCAAGTTGATATCATTGTCACGTTGAAGTTAAAATTTTGTTAGCTATTGTTTATTCGTGAAATGGATGTGAGTAATTACGTACACCTTTTTCTTTAGCTCTATTTTTCAATACAATATATATTTGCGTTATTTGCGACTTCTTATTTATAGTGACATCCGGAAAGATCATAATAGTTACAGCACCATCAGGGTCAGGAAAAACAACACTCGTAAAGCGACTGTTGGCCACACATCCACGTCTTAAATTCTCGATCTCTGCATGCACACGCCAACCCCGCCCTAATGAAGTAGATGGCAGGGATTACTATTTTTTCACAGAACAGGAGTTTAAGGACAAAATAGCTGCAGATGAGTTTGTGGAATGGGAGATGGTATATAACGGAAAGTATTACGGGACGCTGAAAACAGAAGTTCAAAGAATATGGTCTGAAAATAATATACCACTGGTAGATATTGACGTACAAGGTGCAATTGCTATCCAAAACAAATACCCTGACGATTCCATAAGCCTGTTTATACAAGCCCCATCGATGGAAGAACTGAGGGCAAGATTAGAAAAAAGAGGCACAGAAACCCCTGAAAGCCTTGAAGAGCGTATTAAAAAAGCTGAATATGAGCTTGCTTATGCCCCGCAATTCGACCAGGTAATTGTTAATGACGATCTGGATAATGCCACAGAGGCACTCATCAACATCATCAACGATTTTATTTCCGAAGATTAACCCTTGTTTTTCAAGCTTATTTACTAATAATAGTACATTTCGCTATCTTTAGAGTAGTATATGGAATTAAGTAGCCTGTTGCTTTATATTGTTATATGTATCTTGTTTATCGGCTTCTTTGCCGGTATAGAAATAGCTTTTATTTCGGTGAACAAGCTGAATGTAGAGTTACGCAAAAAACAGGGTACACTCTCCGGCCGAATACTATCCAGGTTCATGGAAAAGCCTGCCGAATTTATAGGCGCCAGCCTTGTGGGGATCAATATCCTGCTAGTAGTATATGGTTTGCTTATGACAGAGCTAACTGCTCCACTATTGAATATGCTTCCCGCACCATTTAATTCAGAGTATGTACACCTCATCTTCGATACCTTAATAGCTACAACGGTTATATTATTCTTAGCAGAGTTTTTACCTAAAGCATTGTTCAGGGCTAAAGCAGAGCCATTGTTAGCTTTCTTTTCTGTGCCCATGTTTCTACTGTACTATCTGCTGTACCCTATAGCTAAAATATTTGTCTCTCTGTCAGAGTTTATACTTAAGTATTTACTCAATGTACGTATGCGGGAGAAAAAAGCAGTATTCAACCGTGTAGACCTTGAGCATTTTGTGAAGCAAACATTACATGGTCATGAGACTGATAGTAATGAATTGAATACAGAGCTATTTGATAATGCACTGGATCTGGTAAATGTAAAGATCCGTAAATGTATGGTGCCGCGAAATGAGGTAGAAGCTATTGATCTGGATACAGATATACCACAGGTAAAAGAAAAGTTCATTGAAACGAAACTGTCCAAGATCATTGTTTACAAAGACAATATTGACAATATAGTCGGCTATATCCACCACCTTGACCTCAACCGCCGTCCTCAAAAAATAAAAGAGATCATCCACACCATAACACCTGTACCTGAAACTATGAGTGCAGTTGACCTCATGAACAGGTTCACAAAAGACCGTAAAAGTATAGCGTGGGTAATTGATGAATTTGGCGGAACAGCAGGTATTGTTACTATGGAAGATGTTCTGGAAGAAATATTCGGAGATATTAACGATGAGTTTGATACAGAAGAACACGTAGAAAAACAGATCGCAGAAAATGAATTCATATTGTCAGGTAGGTTAGAAATAGACTATTTAAATGAAAAGTATGAATTCGACCTTCCTACTGATGAATCTGAAACCCTGTCAGGCTATATCATTGCCAACCACGAAACAATACCTAAACTCAAAGAACGTATCATCATTGACAAGTACGAATTTGATATATTACTTGTAAGTGATACCAGAATAGAAACTGTGAAAATGAAATTGTTATAACCCATAAAACGTAAATAATGGCTGTGCAAAAACCTTTTAACTTAAAAAAGTGGATAGACGATAACAGGCACCTACTTAAACCACCTGTTGGCAACCAGTGTGTGTATAAGGATTCAGGAGATTATATTGTTATGGTAGTGGGTGGTCCGAACAGCCGAAAAGATTTTCACTACAACGAAACAGAGGAGCTTTTTTACCAGCTTGAAGGTGATATCAATGTACGTATCATTGAAGACGGCAAAGTAGTAGATATTCCTATCAAAGAAGGAGAAATGTTCTTGTTGCCCGGTAAGGTACCCCATTCTCCACAACGTAGTGAAGGCTCAATTGGCCTGGTAATTGAAAAAGTGAGGAGTGAGGAAGAAACAGACGGATTTATGTGGTTTTGCGAAAATTGCAACAACAAGCTATACGATGAATATTTCAAACTGGAAGACATTGTTGCACAATTACCTCCAATAATGAACCGCTTCTATTCTGATGATAAAAAACGTACATGCAATAGTTGCGGGGCTGTAATGGCAGCTCCCGCACCTAAAAAATAAGCTATAATTACAATATCAAGCATAGATTTATCAGCTTGAACTATTAGATTTGCGTTTAGGAATAAATTATAATAATGGCACACGATACACATCATTCAGAAGAGGAGAAAAAAGCAAAAAAATCAGCTCATACCGGTTTATGGCTGGTTATCATACTTGCAGGCTTATTCATTGCAGCGGTAAACTTCGTAGAAGTGATGGGACATGAAGAAGAAGGTGGTCATGGAGAAGGTCATGCTACTGAAGCTCATGCTGATGGCGGACATCATGATAACGGACATGATGACCACCACGAAGCTGAAGGACACGAAGAAGCACATCACTAAGTAACTATCCTCAATTAAATCATTTCTGATGAAAACCACCGATGTAATAGCTATTACCGGGGCGGCTGGTTTCATTGGCAGTTACCTCACAGGCTTCCTTAATAATTCAGGCTATCATCAATTGATACTTATTGATGATTTTTCTAAAGAAATAAAAGCCGATAATCTTACCGATAAAAAATTCATCTCAAAAGTTAACAGGGATAATTTTGCTGCTGAAGCAATTGAAAACCCATGGGGTATCAGTTACATCTTTCATTTAGGAGCTCGTACAGACACTACTGAGATGGATTATCAAGTACATAAACAACTTAACCTCGAATACTCAAAAGTAGTTTGGCAAATGTGTGTCAAACACAATATCCCCCTACTCTATGCTTCTTCAGCAGCTACTTATGGACTTGGTGAACATGGCTATAAAGACGATCACGATATAGTAAGCTCACTTAAGCCATTAAACGCATACGGCAGGTCAAAAAACGAATTCGACATATGGGCATTAGAGCAGGACACTACCCCTCCTTTCTGGGCTGGTGTAAAGTTCTTTAATGTATACGGCCCTAATGAATACCATAAAGGGCGCATGGCTTCAGTAATCTTTCATGCATACCACCAGATCAAAAAAAATGGCACGGTAAAACTATTCCGTTCGCATAACCCGGATTATAAGGATGGTGAGCAGTTAAGAGACTTTGTATACGTGAAAGATGTAGCCGATATGTGTTATTGGCTGATGCAGCATACTCCCCAAAGTGGTTTATACAACATTGGAACAGGAAGTGCCAGAACTTTTAATGATCTGGTAGCAGCTATATTTTTGGCACTTGACCAACAGGTTAACATCAACTATATAGATACTCCCGAAGATATACGTGATAAATACCAGTACTTCACAGAAGCAGATATGAATAAGCTCATTAAAGCAGGCTACAATAAACATATCTCTACTTTAGAAGAGGGTGTTTCACATTATGTAACTAACTTCCTTGAAAAAAGTATATATTTCTAAAAAACATAGTCTATGAAAAAGTATTTCTTATTATTTATGTCGTCAGGCATATTATTATGTGCTTGTGAAAATAGTGCTGAAAAGAAGGGGGATGCTGCTGGTGAAGAAGTAGCTGTTACCTCTACTACAGACTCTACTTACGGAGAAGCCTTTACACCTGAAGGTGTTATTTCAGTTAGTGAATTCAATACACAGATGTCCGGAATAGACTCTCTTGACAATGTTGTGGTAAAAGGTGAGCTATCAGAAGTATGCCAGAAAATGGGTTGCTGGGTAAAAATTAAAAATGAAGATGGAGAAGACATCTTTGTTAAGTTCAAAGGCCACGACTTTTTTGTACCTAAAGATTATGCTGGTAAACATGCTATAATAAAAGGAAAAGCGACCCGCGAGATCACGCCTGTTGATGAATTGCAGCACTACCTGGAAGATGCAGGTGCCAGCGAAGAAGAGATAGCTGCGGTAACAGAACCAAAAGAAGAGTTGAGAATTGAAGCAACAGGCATCATAGTTAAAAACTGATGATTTTTTTGCCTCTACATTAAAAAAAGTAAGCCCCGAAATTTCGGGGCTTACTTTTTTATTTAGTGTTCTTAATTGTACTATCTGATAAGGGTAACGTTACCCTGATAACGTTCAGTGATTCCGTTAGCGAAGCTTACATTGATCGTATAAATATATACACCGGTAGGCTGGTCATCGCCGCCGTACTTACCATCCCAACCACGGCCGTTAAGACTGTTGGTCTCAAATACTATCTCACCCCAACGGTTGTATATCTGCATTTCAAACGCCGTAACACTGCGAGATAGCAATTGACGAGGTAAAAAGTAATCTCCTCTGCCGTCACCATTTGGCGTAAATACGTTCGGAATGTCTATATAACAATCCTTTTCTATCTTAATAGTATCAGACGCAGTACATCCGTTCAGGTCAGCAGTAACAGAGTATTCACCCGGACCGCGAACGTATATATCCTGTGTTACATCTTCGGTCTTAGTATTCCATGAATACTTAACCTGCGAAGGATCTACAGAATTTTGCAGTACCGCCTGTAGTAATATAGGACTACCATTAGGACATATAGTGGTATCATCACCAATATATATCTGAGGAAGGTCATGTACTGTTATCGTTCTCTCAAAGAATGTATCAGGGCATATCCTGTAATCAGCAGAGAAGGTAACATCATATGTACCCGGTAACAAGTATGAGTGATAAACTCTTTCCTGCGCAGGTATAGATATACCATCTTTAAAGTCCCACTCTATTGAGTTATACCCTGCGGCAGTGAAGACACCATTGAATACAACTTCTTCTCCAACACATATCTCGTCTTCAGATACCTCGAAATATATTCCACCAATCGAGTCGACTACTATGGTACGCTTAAAGCTATCCCTACAATCCCTGAAATCGGTTATATATAGCGTGGCATCATATACACCTGCATTCTGATACCTATGGCCTGTGTTAAAGGTGGTATCTGTGAAACCATCTCTGAAGTCCCAGAACCAGAATGGTTGTGTACCGGGCTTGGCAAAGGAGTTATTCGTAAATGTAACACTATCTCCCTGACAAAGGCTGTCATCATCTATATCGAAATGTACCCAAATAGGATGATTTACAACTACAGGCCTGTCAATAGTATCTTTACAATATCCGTTATCTGCTATCAGACGAACATTATATGTACGTTGCTGTGTATCCGGTTTAGGTACCTGATAGTAGTGCGTAGGGTCTTCCAACATAGACGTACCACCATCGCCAAACCTCCAGTTCCATGCAGTCACAGTATCGTTAGTTGAGATTGAAGTATCGTTAAAGATCACAGTATCTTCTAGACAGCCTTCTTTAAGTTCAAAAGTAAAATTGGCAGTAACGGCTGGGTTTACCAGGAAGTCAAACGCTAATGTATCCGAGATACAACCATTCGTAGATTTTGCATAGAAGAAATAACGGTGTGCATCAATTGGCTGCACATTAGGGAATTCTTTATCATGAGTAAGATCAAAAGAATCTAATACTATACCAAATGAATCATAATAATAGACAAGGCCACCTATACCACCAAATGAAACAGTAGGTGCTCTTAATGTATCAGTCTCTCCCGGGCAATACGGACCATCCTGAGTTATACCCAAACCTCCAAGAGATGGTGATGTAACTACAGTAACAGAAACAGTATCTCTGTATGTACAAACACCTCTCGTAGCAGCAACATAATACTGTCCGTTATGTATTACTGTTGCGGAAGGGATAGTAGGGTTACGAACATTATTGCTTGGGGACATAGCTGCTATACCTTGTGCAGAAGTACCTGTCCATGTATAAGTTGTATTAGGAAATACCGTAGCATCGAAACTGATAGGGCTACCACTACATTGTGTTGGAGTAACTGAAGCATTAAACCCTAATGAACATGAATCATCTGCAATCTCAAGAGAATAGTATATGTCACTGGCTATATTGTTATCCGGATGCCTGATGTGTTCAACTCTAAGACTTGTAATAGTATTAGGAGTAATGGTGAGCGTCAATGTGCCATCCTGACCCGTACCTGTTGCACCACCTGTAGTAGTAACCAAGGTATCATTAGTGATATTTACATTATTTGTTGTCAGCGAGCAGGCTGCATAAGGTGTCACCGCCGGCAGTACAATCGTATTATCTTCATTAATGATGATCTTCATCGTATCATCATTGTGTATCCTGGTAAAATTAATTCTGGCATGTGTAATCGGACCGTTAAAATCATACTTATATCCATTTGCCTGAGTCTTACCTATCTGGTAAGGACCTGTAGTACAATAGTTACCTGAATTCACAGACCCTATCTGCGTTACAGTAACATTTGTACCTGCTACATTAACAGTACCCGTAAGATGACTAACTGTTGAATACGGTTGTGCATTAGCACAAATAGAACCCAACAAAATAAATGCAAGCAGAAGATGTAAAGCCTTTCGCATTATCTATATATTTAACTTGTTTCTAATGTATTATGGAAACTTATAATTAGCCCCCAAAATAGTAAATATTGTTCACTAAATAGGACGAAAAATTAATGAATTTAGTTGGGTATTGAAAATAAATATTTTTAAACATTATTATATATTAACAAATAGCCCATATTTATTTACTAGTGGTTACAGTAGTATATTTGCGCCCATGAAGTTTCTTATTGCAGGACTCGGAAACATAGGCCCGGAGTATGATGGCACGAGGCATAATATCGGCTTTGATATTGCAGATGTGCTCGTAATGAAGCATGAAAGCAGTTTTCAGACCGACAGGCTGGCATATAAAGCAGAAGTAAAGTGGAAAGGAAGGACACTTATCGTCATAAAACCCACCACTTACATGAATTTGAGCGGAAAAGCAGTAAAATACTGGATGGACAAAGAAAATATACCAGTTGATAAGGTATTGGTAATCATAGATGAAATAGCCTTACCCTTAGGTACGGTGCGCATGAAGGGTTCAGGTAGTGATGGTGGCCACAACGGGCTAAAAAGTGTTCAGGAACTGTTACAAACAAGCAAATACCCTCGCCTGAGGTTTGGTGTCGGCAATGACTTTCCCAGAGGTATGCAGGCAGAATATGTACTGGGCAAATGGAATGCAGAAGACATGCCCGTACTGAAAGAAAAAGTGACCAAAAGCGTAGAAATGATAGAAAGCTTCGCCTTCAGGGGCATACAGCAAACAATGAATGATTATAATGAATAGCAAAAAGGCGGATAAATACCCGCCCTTTTGTTTTAGTTCCACATACTTCTATTCATCATCTTCATTATCGTCATCTTCATCTTCCTCTGTACCCAGAAGGTTTCCTTCAGCATCATATACCATATCTTTCCCATCTATTTCAACTTCATAAGATATAGTACCATCAGCTTTAGTCACCTTACAAGCCTCAGTTATAGCTCCTGCATTATTCGCAGATGTTTTAACCGCTTCAGGAAGTTCGTCAACATTCAATTCATGTTCTTCTTCCACAATGTTGCCTTCGCTATTGTAAACAATAGAATGCTCTACACCGTCTTTCATAAATGATACTTCGTACATACCATTTTCTTCTTCCCATTCGGTTGCATTAACACCTGCATGATCACTTGCAAAAGCCTCTTTAGCTATATCCATGGGGCTCATTGATACTTCTGCTGTATCATCAGTATCTGCGGTTTCATTACAACTTAGCATAACCATGCCAGCTAATAATATTATTAGTTTTTTCATTGTATAAATTTTTATGTGTAAAATATTGTTTTATAATCTGTAAACCAGCTATACGAGGGGAGGACGGAACACTTCTGATAAGTAACCTTTAAAAACAATACTGTTATTAGTAACAATGTAACTTTTGCAATTACTATTATACTGGATATTGAATGAAGCTGATATATTAACAGGTAACAATGTAAACACAATATCTGGAGTATGACTAAAGCTTGACTGATGAGGTAGTTCACCTTCGTCTTCAAAATCACCTTCTATTATTTCCAATGTAGCACCAAAACAAAAGAGGTGTTCAGAAATAAAATCATGGAAAGTAAGGTCATGTTCTTCATGGCTACAATGCTCATGCATAGCTGACATGTCTTTCATATATGAGAAGTCTGCCATCGGGAAAAACACTAGCCCGATGGAATAATAACTCATCAAAAATATTGACAGCACTTTCATCATTCCATCTAAAATTAAGGAATGTCTGATATAAAAGAAAGCCCCGAAAATCGGGGCTTTCTTTATTGAACTTTTTTTAGAAAGATAGTATCTCCGGCAGGGTGGTCGTACAAGAATATTGTATCATAACCACCTTTCCCAACTCTTAGCTTCAATGTTCCGCACTTAGCCATTCTTTTTAAGGTAAATGCTGTCTCAAACCAGCCCGTATCATTGGTATACGTGTAGCGTTCATCCCTCATTCTACCGTCTAAAGCAGCATAACTATACACCTCAGCTCCTTGTATGGCTTCTTTGGTCTCATGGTCCGCTACAATAGCCTGTGTGTACCTGTCGCAGCTGCAACCGGCTACAAAAACCAAAAGAGTGATATATGCTAAGTACTTGACCATTTATTACTCGCTATCTGGTTGGTGAAAAGGGTACCTGTAATCAGTAGGTGCTGCATATGTCTCTTTAATGGTCCTGGCACTCAACCAACGATACAGATTCAATGCAGAGCCCGCTTTATCGTTAGTACCTGAAGCACGCGCACCGCCAAATGGCTGCTGCCCTACTACTGCACCTGTTGGCTTGTCATTGATGTAGAAGTTACCCGCTGCATCTACCAGCTTACGCGTCATCAACTCGGCAGCATAACGGTCTTGTGAGAAGATAGCCCCTGTCAATGCGTATGGAGAGGTCTCATTCACAACATCTAAGGTCTTCTCCCACTGGTCAGCTTTGTACACATAAATGGTCAATACCGGCCCGAAGATCTCTTCGCACATGGTAGTGTACTGTGGTTTCTTAGCCACTATTATTGTTGGCTCAATGAACCAGCCATCTTTTTTACTGTATCCCCCTCCGCAGATGATCTTGGCATCCTTACTTCTCTTAGCGCTGTCAATGTATTTTGTAATGCTCTTGAATGCTTTCTCGTCGATCACCGCATTAATGAAGTTGGTGAAATCATCAACAGGCCCCATTTTCATGGTTTGTACTTCAGCTACCAATTTGTCTAATATCTTATCGGATATATTATCCGGCAGGTACGCACGGCTTGCAGCAGAGCATTTTTGTCCCTGATATTCAAATGCGCCTCTCGCTAAACCTGCTACAACGGTATCAACATCTGCACTAGGATGTACCATCACAAAATCTTTACCACCTGTCTCCCCTACTATACGTGGGTAAGATTTGTACTTATCTATATTACCACCTATGGTCTTCCACATGTTTTGGAATACCCCTGTTGAACCTGTAAAGTGTACTCCTGCAAAGTCAGCATGATTGAAACACACATCACCTACAGTCGGACCATCTACATATACCAGATTGATCACACCGTCAGGCAGTCCTGCCTCCATCAGTACTTCCATGATCACTCTTGCACTGTATATCTGGCTATTAGCAGGTTTCCATACACATACATTACCACACATAGCAGGTGCACTAGGTAAATTACCCGCGATAGCCGTAAAATTGAATGGTGTTACTGCCAATACAAACCCTTCCAGCGGACGATACTCCATACGGTTGTGTATCCCATCAGGAGAAAGTGGCTGCTGCTTGTATATTTCAGTTAAGTAATGCACGTTGAACCTCAGAAAATCAATCAGTTCGCATGCGCTGTCTATTTCTGCCTGAAAAGCGTTTTTACTCTGTGCCAACATGGTAGCCGCGTTAATAGTAGCACGGTATTTTGTAGCTAAAAGCTCTGCAGCTCTCATGAAGATAGCTGCCCTGTGCTCCCACGGTGTAGCAGCCCATTCTGCTCTTGCCTTAAGCGCAGCATCTACCGCCTGTTGCACATGTTTTTTATCACCTGCACTGTAGTGTCCCAGTAAGTGAGCTGTCTCGTGCGGTGGGCGCATTTCTCGCCTATCTTTTGTACGAATCCTTTTACCACCTATGTACATCGGTACATTCACCTCTTTCGATTTCATCTTAGCAAGTGTCTCCTGCAATTCCTTACGCTCGGGACTACCCGGGGCGTAACTTTTTACAGGTTCATTCTTCGGCTCTTCGTATTTGAAATAAGCGTTGTGCATATCTGTTATTCTTTTATTGTTTTACGTGTGCGCAAATTTAGCCAATAAAGCCCTAAATCAAAGCAACATAGATCACAGTATATAGTATTTAACTATCCTGTTATTGCTGTAGATTTTCTTATTAATTTCGCATCCTATGCTACAACTTCCACAACAAACGAATTTCTATAAGGGTAAGGTACGTGATGTATATACTATTGCGGATAAGTATCTGGCTATGGTAGTAAGTGACCGAATCTCGGCTTTTGACCATGTGCTACCCCGTGCTATACCTTATAAGGGACAGGTGTTGAATACTATCACTTCTCGTTTTCTGGATGCAACAAAAGACATTGTTCCTAACTGGAAGTTGAGTACCCCACTGCCCAATGTTACTATCGGATTAAAGTGTACCCCCTACCCGATTGAAATGGTGATACGTGGCAACCTGACAGGGCACGCATGGCGTACCTATAAAAGCGGCAAGCGTCTACTTTGTGGCGTACCATTACCGGAAGGCATGAAGGAGAACGACTATTTTCCTGAGCCTATAATAACACCTGCAACTAAAGCAGAAGAAGGACATGATGAGGACATCTCCCACGAAGAGATACTAAGAAGAGGCATAGTGAGCGAAGAAGACTATATTAAGCTAGAAGCCTATACTCGTGCATTGTTTCAGCGTGGTAAGGAAATAGCAGACAAGCAAGGACTGATACTGGTAGATACAAAATATGAGTTCGGCAAAATAGGTGATACCATCTACCTGATAGATGAGATACATACCCCTGATAGTTCAAGATATTTCTATAAAGAGGGTTATCAGCAAAGACAGGATACAGGCCAACCTCAAAAACAATTGAGTAAAGAGTTTGTTAGAGAGTGGTTGATGGACAATAACTTTCAGGGATTAGAAGGACAAACTATGCCGGAGATCAGCGATGAGGTGGTGAATAGCATATCTGAACGCTACATAGAGCTGTATGAAAAGGTAACAGGTGAGTCGTTTATAAAGCAAGACATTCCTGAAGATGAGTGGATCAAAACACTACAGTCGGCATTGAAAGACCTAGATTAAACTAATAAAATGAGAAGAAGGTTCTTTATAATAAGCATACCAATAGTATTGGCTACAGCGGCTACTGCTTACTTCTTCCCATATCCAACTTCAGTCTGGCTACTGATCTTCATTTTGATACTTTTCTTCCTTGGGGTATATGACGCCTTGCAAAAGAAACACGCTATACGGAAAAACTTCCCCTTACTCGGCAGACTCCGTTATATGCTTGAAGCTATATCGCCTGAGTTACAACAATATTTCATTGAAACAAATATTGATGGCCGCCCCTTCAGTAAAGCAGAACGTGCCCTGGCTTACCAAAGAGCTAAGGATGTGCAAGACACTCGTGCTTTCGGTACTCAGCTGGACATCAATACAAGAGACTATGAAGGTATTAAGCATTCTATATATGCAGCCGACGTATTACAAGAACCACCAAGAGTGACGATCGGCAACAACGATTGCAAGCAACCGTATAGTGCATCTATATTTAATGTAGCAGCTTTAAGTTTCGGCTCGTTGAGCGCCAATGCTATTAAGGCACTTAACCTGGGTGCCAAAAAAGGGAACTTTTACCTAAATACAGGTGAAGGCAGTATATCGCAACATCACCGTATGGGTGGCGACCTGGTATGGCAGATAGGCACCGGCTACTTTGGGTGCAGGCACAAAGACGGTACATTTAATGAAGATGGGTTTAAAGAGCGGGCCAATTATCCTGAAGTGAAGATGATCGAGATAAAATTGTCGCAAGGTGCAAAACCCGGGCATGGAGGTGTATTACCGGCAAAAAAGAATACAGGAGAGATTGCCAAGATAAGAATGATAGAACCTGACACGGTTGTGCTATCGCCACCATCTCACAGTGCATTTAATGATGCAGAAGGGCTTTTACACTTTATTAAAAGACTGAGGGAACTATGTGGTGGCAAGCCGGTTGGTTTTAAATTATGCATAGGAAAAACAACCGAGTTTACTGATATATGTAAGGCTATACAAAAAACAGGCATTTCACCTGACTTTATTACAGTTGACGGTGCTGAAGGAGGTACCGGCGCTGCGCCTATGGAGTTTAGTGATGGTGTGGGCATGCCTCTGGAACCGGCATTGATATTCGTCCACCAGTCGTTAAAACACTATGAACTGAGAGATAAAATAAAAATCATAGCCTCAGGTAAAATATTGACAGCTCATATGATACTGAAAGTATTAGCTATGGGTGCCGACCTATGCAACTCTGCACGCGGCTTTATGTTCTCAATAGGTTGTATACAAGCCCTGCGTTGTAACAGCAACGACTGTCCTACGGGTGTAGCAACACAAAACAGGATGCTGATGAAGGGTTTGGTAGTGACTGACAAAAGCCAGCGAGCTTATTATTTTCATAAAAACACGGTACAAGCTGCCCTTGAATTACTGGCGGCAGCTGGTTGTAAAAACCTCAGCGAACTCAGCATTGACATTTTCATGCGGGGCGATGAGTTTGAGACCATCATCAATAAGTACTATCCTGACACACTTACTGCTACTCCCCCATCATACAAGTAGCGTTCACGCTCACGGGACTATGAACATCGTGAACAAAGCGTGAACATGGTATGTTTTCTTTTCTGCACTGTGCAGATAAACGGGGTTTTGTATTTTTGCAATCCAAGTAAGATAGTTATGAGCGAAACAACACATAGAGTAATAAAATCTCCTACAGGAACGAAACTGAATTGTAAGAATTGGGTAAGCGAAGCGGCTTACCGGATGATACAGAACAACCTGGACCCTGAAGTGGCAGAGCGCCCTGAAGACCTTGTAGTATATGGCGGTATAGGTAAAGCAGCCCGTAACTGGGAGAGCTTTGATAAGATACTAGAGTGCCTGAAAAATCTGGAAGAAGACCAGACTTTAATGGTGCAAAGTGGTAAGCCCGTAGGTATACTTCGCTCTCATAAAAATGCGCCACGTGTACTTATAGCTAATAGTAACCTAGTGGGTAACTGGGCAAATTGGGAGCACTTCCGTGAGTTAGAAGCCAAAGGGTTGATGATGTACGGACAGATGACAGCAGGCAGTTGGATATACATCGGCTCGCAGGGTATTGTTCAGGGTACATATGAAACATACTTGTCACTCGCTAACCAACATTACAATGGCAGCTTGAAAGGCACATTGAACGTTACTGCCGGGCTTGGTGGTATGGGTGGCGCTCAACCTTTGGCTATCACGATGAACGAAGGTGTTTGCCTGGCAGCTGAAATGGAAGAATGGCGCATTAAAAAGCGTATAGAAACACGCTACTTAGATAAATACACTAACGACATTGACGAGGCTATAGATTGGGCACTGAAGGCCAAAGAGAACAAACAAGGAGTATCTATAGGTGTTTGCTGCAACGTAGTTGATCTGTTACAAAGGTTGATAGACAGGGACATTACTCCTGATACACTAACCGACCAGACATCTGCTCATGATGAGTTGATAGGTTACTTCCCTGAGGGGCTAAGCGTAGAAGAAGCCAATACACTACGTGAATCTAATCCGGAAGAATATAGTTCACGCTCGCTGGATACTATGGCTAAACATGTACGCCAGATGCTGGAGTTACAAAAGCGCGGTGCTATCACATTCGACTATGGTAACAACCTGCGCGGGCAGGCTAAGGATAAACGTGGGGTTGAAAATGCTTTCGACTTTCCGGGTTTTGTTCCGGCATATATACGTCCGTTGTTCTGCGATGGTAAAGGCCCTTTCCGTTGGGTAGCACTAAGTGGTGATCCTGAAGATATTTATACTACTGATCAGGCATTGAAAGAATTATTCCCTGAGAATACAGGACTGATACGCTGGTTGGATATGGCTAAAGAGCGCATTGCCTTCCAGGGGTTGCCAAGCCGCATCTGCTGGTTAGGTATGGGCGAAAGAGAAAAGGCGGCCCTACTCTTCAACGATCTGGTACGTACTGGTAAGGTAAAAGCACCGATCGTTATCGGTCGTGACCATTTGGACTGTGGCTCTGTAGCATCACCAAACAGGGAAACAGAAGCCATGAAAGATGGTAGCGATGCCGTGGCAGACTGGCCGATACTGAATGCACTCATCAACACGGCAGGTGGTGCCAGTTGGGTATCTTTTCACCACGGCGGTGGTGTAGGTATGGGCTACTCACTACACGCAGGTATGGTAATACTGGCTGATGGTACAGACGATGCGGACGAAAGACTAAGAAGAGTATTACACAACGACCCTGCAATGGGTGTGCTCCGCCACCACGATGCAGGTTACGACCAAGCTACTGAGAATGCTGATAAATTCGGGTTGAATATATGGTAACACAAACAAATCTCCTCCTTAGATAAGGAGGCCTGCCCCGCACCTATGCGGGGAGTACCCGCAGGGGGAGGAGGTCTGAATATATTATTAAGCTACCGCAGCAATGTGGTAGCTTTTTTTACAATAAGGTTATAAGCAGTAACTGATAAGAAAACATTACATTCGCAGCTGGTGAGAAATACGAAAAAAATATTATGGGTGTTCATGTTTATTGCATTATGCCTTAGCTTGAGTACGCTATGCATTTCGCAAACAGATGCTCCCGTATCTGCACATCATGTGCAAACTATCCAAAGTAACACCTCGCCGCACCACACTCCACAAAGCCTTTTCGAAGCATTACTTGACCATCGGTTACATTTACTACCAAGCACATCTATCATCAGTAGTATAGCTAAAAGAGCTGGCTCACCTAACTTTTATGTCTACATTAATAGCAATGTTTTAAAGCAGCATACAACAATTATCATTCAATCGCTGCAAGACCTTGAGTGCAACCACCTTATAAAACAATCCAAAATATCAGCACTCATATTTCCCTACCATAGCTTCTTATAAGCAGTAGTGTCCATATAGTTATATCTGTATTGCCCATTATTGTACGGTTCACCCCGGGCAATGAGTGGGATATTCATCATTATTAAAATCAAACATAGTATGGATGCTACTATTGTTATAGCAACCGTTCTGGTTTTGCTGATAGCTATAATTATCTTTTTGTTTATCTATTCAGTAAGAGCAGGTGAACAAAGAGCACAAGAAAAATTAAACCTCATTATAAAAGAATTTGAAAACAGACATAATGGGGAAATTGAAACAAAAGACTTTTTCCGATCATCTTTAATATGCGTTAATAACGATAAAACTCACTTACTGTACGCAGAAGTGCATGAAGAAAAAGGGTTACGTTCTACGACCATACCATTATCAGAAGTTGTTACAGCAAGTATTTGGTACAGGTCACTTGCTAAAGGACTCGAAAAAAGTCATACAAATAGCTGGGATATTCAGGAGGTGATCTTAAGGGTGGTATTTAACGATGACAAGCTTTTCGACATCGCTTTTTACAGCGAAGTAAAAGACGGTCCCTCACGTAGGAATCCACAAATTGAATTAGCCCGAAAATGGGAAAAGCTAATTAACAGCACCAAATAGATAAAAGCTGCCGCAGCAATGTGGTAGCTTTTATGTTTCTTTGCCGATTAGCTTGGGTTAAAATAAAGAGGCTTTCTATATACTGGTTTCTTGACTCTACTTACATGTTTTGTGGAGTCAAAACGTATACGAAGTGAACCCACTTTCAACCCTTTACGTAAATCATATTCATATGTAACGTTAGAATAATTATCAATGCTGTCAAAATACACAACATCATACCCATGAAATAGTATAGAATAAGAATTACCCATAATACTTAATACCTCGTCCTTACTCATACCTATTTCAATAGCATTTATATCATATAGCTTAGCCTTAGGAGTTTGACGAAAACTCCTTTCTTTCAAATAAACACAACTAACTTGTGTTAAAGTCAATAATGTAAGCAAGAAAAGGCGCACTTTATAAAGTTAGCTTATCATAGATTATGTGCTGTCATAGATTAGCAATTATTAAATAAGAAGCCTATATCGATCATAGTATCAAATAGTCAGCTTTTTCTTTTTTATACAACCTAAACACCCCGTACCCGAATATCGCTATGTTCAACACCACTAAAAACTCAGTACTGGTAATACGGTCAATAAGCACAGAACTTATCCAGTGCATCACATCTTCCAATGTGAGGAAGTAGACCACAGAGAAAAGAATAAACAATAAGTACTTCCGGGTATAGAAACCGTAAGCTGCAAAGAATATCATAGCCGGGTGGTTATACCGCTCGTGCATCTGTGTATTGAACAGGTAAAAACACTGGTACAATAATCCGCATACAAGCAGCAACTTATCGGGTGTAACCAACTCAACAGCCTTGTTTTTGATACTCAACATGAATTGCTTCAACAATGGGTACAACACAACAAATGAGCTGATAAAGAACATTAGTAAGCCTACAGTCTTATAGGTCATACCTGCTATATAAGTGGTACTATCTGCTATTTGCGTAGCATCCTGACCGTATAATAAGAACACCCATATATTGTACGAGTTCACGGAAACACTCGGGTATCTGTCTACCGAACTGGTAATAACATACCATACCTGCGACAGTCCGCCATCGCTGAACATAAACGGCAAAAGGAACAATACCTGTATGCCCAACATAGCCAATACAGGGTACACTGCACTCTGCCAGCTTTTCTTCTTCGCAATATAGTACAGGTAAAAAATACCTATCACTGGAAGTAGGATAATAGCCTGAACCTTCATATTGAAAGCCATAGCGTAGAATGCACATGCCTTGGTCATCTTTCCCCTTGCGGTATAATATATAGCTATGAAGTTGAGAGTGGACAGTATACCATCAAACTGGAACCAGATAAGCGTGTTATACAAGTAACCCAGGTTCAGCATACACACCATCAGGATAGAGATAAATGCTACCCGCTTATTGATGTACTTGTATATATACCATACCCCTAAGAAATCGAAAAACAATGGTGCTATCTTGATGTAGTTAAGGTGCTTCATAATGGCGACCATATTACCCATCAGTTGTCCGTACAGGTAGAAGATGATCTGTGTAATAGGCATATAATCATTACCCGGCAAGTCGTACGCGTTGGCCAACCCATTCTTGTATAAATGCGGCACCCATTTTTCCCAGTATATCCCATCTACCGACTCATGTATCTTAGTACCTATTACAAACAGCAACAGGAGCAACATAGCAGTGATCAAGTAAGAGGTTTTTTTACCGATAGCTTTATCCATTAGGAGCTGATATAAATGCTAAAATAAAAAAGGGTCACTACTTTCGCAGTAACCCCTGTAATTATATCTCGCCAGCAAACTAACTCAGCTTACCCACCATTGTCTTAGGGTCTACCCACTCGTCAAATTCTTCAGCGGTCAGGTAGCCAAGGTCTACGGCTGTTTCTTTCAATGTCTTGCCTTCTTTATGCGCTGTTTGTGCTATCTCAGCTGCTTTGTAATAACCTATCTTGGTATTTAGTGCTGTTACCAGCATCAGTGAATTGTTCAGGTGAGCATCTATATTTTTTTGTATCGGCTCAATACCTACCGCACACTTATCGTTGAATGATACACAACCGTCACCTATCAACCTTGCACTATGCAGGAAGTTATAGATCATCATCGGTTTAAATACATTCAGTTCAAAATGCCCGTTCGATCCACCTACATTTATTGCCACATCGTTGCCCAGTACCTGTGCTGCCAACATGGTCAGTGCCTCACACTGTGTAGGGTTTACCTTGCCCGGCATAATAGACGATCCCGGTTCGTTATCCGGTATAGATATCTCCCCTATTCCGCAACGTGGCCCTGAGCTCAGCATACGTATGTCGTTGCCTATCTTCATCAGGCTAACGGCAACTGTCTTCAATGCACCATGTGCTTCTACGATCGCATCGTGTGCTGCAAGGCTTTCAAATTTATTCTCCGCTGTGATGAACGGCATGCCAGTTAGCTCAGCTATTTTTTGTGCTACTTTTTCAGCATAACCTTCCGGTGTATTAATACCTGTACCTACCGCAGTACCTCCGAGTGCCAACTCGCAAAGATGAGGCAATGTATTAGTGATGGCCTTCAGTCCATGATCCAGTTGAGATACATAACCACTTAGCTCCTGTCCCAATGTTAAAGGCGTTGCATCCATAAAGTGGGTACGGCCTATTTTCACCACATTCATATACTCTTTAGCTTTCGCATCAAGGGTATTGCGCAGCTTTTGTATGCCCGGTATAGTTACCTCTACCAACATTTTATAGGCTGCGATATGCATTGCCGTAGGGAAAGTGTCGTTAGATGATTGTGATTTATTCACATCATCATTCGGGTGAATGAACTTCTCTTTATCTTCCAGTTTACCACCATTCAATACATGTCCACGGAAAGCGATAACCTCGTTACTGTTCATATTCGACTGTGTACCCGAACCAGTTTGCCATACTACCAATGGAAACTGATCATCAAGCTTACCTTCCAGTATCTCGTCACACACCTGTGCTATCACTTTAGATTTTTCTTCAGGTAATACACCTAATTCAGTATTGGTCAATGCAGCCGCTTTCTTCAGATAAGCAAACCCACGAACGATCTCCATAGGCATCTTATTTATATTCTGGGCTATTTTGAAGTTTTCTATAGAACGCTGTGTCTGTGCTCCATAATAAGCATCTTTAGGCACCTGAACTTCGCCCATGGTATCTTTCTCAATACGGAATTCCATACTAATTTTTTTGAATGTATTTGAAGTGAAAATTTATTTACGCGGCAAAGGTATTAAATGAATATTTAATTACTCTAACTAGTAAAAATGGATTAACACCAGCTATTCCAAATGCTATTGATATTAATTATCATTGTCTTTTAAATCAGATAGTTATATGAAAAACCTCTTATTAACCCTATGCCTGTTTGCATGGGCAATAGTATCTACAGCACAAGTAAAAAACATTGAATACAGTCTACCTTTTGATGAACCTGTAGATAGCTGGAACAAATTATTACAACTAAAAAATGGATATACTTTTTTATTCAAGTTTGATGGAAAAGAAGGCATTAGCCTGATAGTTTACAATGAAGAACGTAAAACAGTTTCTAAAAAAGTTTTATCAAGTGAGCTCTGGGACCCAAAAAGTATCAATAAATCTATAGTAGAAGGCATATACGAAATTGACGGACAACCGGTAATTTTTCTACATCAGACCATTAAAAGAGTCCCCTTACTATATCGTATTCAGCTAAACCCCAAAACCGGAGCAATAGTTAAACAAACAAAGATCGGAGAGCTTAAGAAATATAAGTTTGGAGCAGGCTATGCAATGGCTTTGGGTAGTGTTGATGCCGCTGACTTTGAGATATATAAAGACCCCAACTCTAACTCTTACATTCAGGTCAATTACAACTCATTTGCATCAGAAAGTAATAAACGTATTGAAGTTGTTCAATATAAAGTAGAAAACGGAGTACATACAGAAGTTAACAGGTCTTATTACAACTCAGGTGAGTACAAATACATTGAAATAATAACCGCACTGGTTGACGGAGACAACTGCTATGTACTTACTTACGGTTATAATACCAATGCATCGGGCGGAAAAGACACACGTGTCATTATGTCTAAAAGGAGTATTACTGACAAAGACTTTAAGTACAATAAAATAGAGTTTACTGATGATTTTTTGTCTACGAGAGGCATCATGAAGAAAAATCCTGAAATAGGCTTTATTCAGCTATTAACGCAGACATACATTAAGAAAAAAGGAAGTAGAAACACAAATTATTATGCCCAACTCATAAGTTATATTGACCCCGAATCTCTGCAAGTAACTAAAACGAAGTTACTATCTTCTGAAGGGCTCACTGGCTATATTAAAAAGAACATAGTAAACGGGGAAGATTACAGAGGTCTGGCACAAGACATGATCATCAATAAGGACAACACAACCACGTTCCTTTCTGAAGAAGAGACTGTAGAAACTGTAACTTATAAGTCGAGCGTAAAATATTACACCTACCTGTTCAATATAGGAGTAACAACTTTAGACTATAAAGGCACTCCATTAAATGATGTGTGCATACCCAAAAAACACAGCCTTAACGGCACAGTACCTGACTTTTACCATAATGCCAGGCAAAAAGGGATAAGAGCTATACCCAACAAGAATAAAAATCGTGGAGATCGTCATTTCTTTTCATTCGATTATATCAACACCAGCAACAATAACTCATATATAATTTATAACGACGTCTTCGAAAACCTGAACGAAAAAGACTATAAAGAGCTATATGTTTTTGGCAGGGTAAGTGACGGTGTAACAGTATACACTAAAATTGATAAGGATAATACTACCAGCAATTATCTGTACGGCATACCTAATGATGATAAAAAAGCATTTTCTGCAATTGAAACCTCATCATTTAAAGAAGATACTTATGCAGTACTTATGATAAAGAGAAATGGAAGAAAAAAGCAAGCATATATAGCATGGGTGAATTTCGAATAGTTTAAAGATATAGATCCAAGAACCAGAAGCCGGCATCCCAATTGCCGGCTTTATTATTATATGTTTTATGTACCATTTCTCCTTTCTGCACCTGTATTGCAGAAGAGAAGAACGGAGCATTATAAACGAACGTATGAAACTCGCCATGCTCACCGCAGGGATCAACATTCTTCGGTAGGTCATTCAGTAATTGTCTATCTATTCTTCTACCTAAAAACTCCTTACCCAAATACTGTTCATTTACACAAACTATCATTGCTTCTATTCCTGATCGTTCTACCATTCTTACAAGCTCCATGGTGTCCATCTTCCAAAGTGGGAATATAACATCATACCCTACTTCTTGTAACTGTTGCTCACGGTATGCCTTCAGGTCTTCAAGAAATATATCTCCAAAAGCGGCTGTGTTTACTCCAGCTTGTTTTAATTCATGTAATGCACGCTTCATTGCCCTTTTATAAACATTGTCTTTAGGTGAAGCGGACAGTTTTACTTTCTTCATATCCACACTCATTCTCTCTGCCTGTGCATCTAACAACTCTTCGCGAACACCGTGCATTACAACCCTGTCCTGCTCATCATTCACAGTTGTGAGCAAATGCGTTACATCATATTTTCCATCCTCTTGTAGCAGATAAAAAGCCAACGCGGCATCTTTACCTGAGCTCCAGTTCATTACGGTTTTGTATACTTGTGTCATAGTGTAAACGTCTAAAGATAAATTGTTATGCCAAATGCTGTTATTACAGGTGCCACCCAAGGTATAGGAAAAGCCATTGCAGAGCGGTTATTGTCAGAAGGGTTTTCTGTAGCTATATGTGCCCGTACTAAAGCTGATCTGGATAAGCTGTATAAAGAATGGGATGAATATTACCCTGATGCCAATATCATAGCACACAGGGCCGATCTGGCGAAAAAAGCTGAAGTGCAAGCTTTTTCAAAACGTGTTTTAGAAGAATTTGGCCAAATAGACATTCTGGTCAATAATGCCGGGCTATTCTTCCCCGGCAAACTTATTGATGAACCTGATGGCCACCTTGAAAAACTGATGGATGTCAATATGTATAGCGCATACTACCTGACAAGAGCAATACTACCAAAGCTTAAAGAACAGGCTGGTAGCCACATATTCAATATTTGTTCCGTTGCCAGCCTTCGGGCATACCCGAATGGAGGGTCTTACGGTATCACTAAATATGCGCTGCTTGGCTTCTCTGACAACCTTCGTGAAGAACTGAAAGACGACGGCATTAGAGTAACTGCAATATGCCCGGGAGCTACAAACAGCCGTTCGTGGGAAGGAGCAGGCATTGACCCAAATAGAATAATGGATGCCAAAGATGTTTCTGATATGGTTTGGGCTGCATATACACTATCCTCAAAAGCCAATGTAGAAACTATTGTAATGCGCCCTATAAAGGGAGATTTGTGAGTTTTTTAACAGGGTCACAACTATCATCACAACTGGTATATTTTATTTTTGTAATTGTGATAAACAGAGTTAAATCACAACAAATGTTACGGTATTTCATGTTCTGCCTGTTGATGATAACAGGCATTATTCATACCAATGCGCAAGAGGTATCTTTTACTGCTCTGGCAGCAGAAAGAATGGGCATAGAAGATCGGGTACAGGTTCAATACGTATTGAAAAATGCACAAAATGTCCAGACTTTAAGCCCAAAAAACGCTGAACTCACCAAAGACTTTTACATAGTTGGCGGACCTGCTACAAGTAGTGGTTCACAGACGACCATTATTAATGGTAAAGTATCTTCATCGCAAAGCATTACGCTTACATATGTTTTACAACCCAAGAGAAAAGGCACACTGACCATACCTAAAGCATACGCCCATACTTCTGATGGTGTTGAATATGAATCGAATAGTATACGCATAGAAGTTGTTGATGGCAGTGTAGTAGCACAAAGGCAGGCTCAGGACCCTTTTGCCAGCAATGATCCATTTGATGCTTTTATGAGGCAGAGACAAAGGCAAATGGATGCCATGCGACAACGTATGCAACAACAGCCGCAAAGAGGCCCGCAAACACAATACGGCGATGTAAACATTGATGAGGATATTTTTATCAGGGTATATGTAGACAAAAGCAAAGTATATCTAGGAGAACAAATGACGGTGTCGTATAAGCTGTACACACGTGTACCAATGAGGATGGGTATTACAAAAGTTCCTTTCCTTAATGGGTTCTGGACAGAAGATTTCATTATGCCTGAAGACCAGAACAAGCCTGTAATTGAAGTCATTGACGGCAAACGCTACCAGGTATTCACACTAAAAAAATCTGCTATTTTCCCGCAACAAACAGGCAACCTTGTACTAGACCCTGCAGAGGCAGAAGGTGTAGCAAGAATAGCTCAGGAAGTCCGGGGAGGAGACCCCTTCTTTAACGATCCAAGGTTCAACAATTTCATGATGAACGACCCCTATCTGCAAGAATTCTTCAGAAGAGTTGAATACAGGGATGTAGAAGTTCATGTAAAAAGTAAACCAATCAAGATACAAGTTGATTCTTTACCAACAGCAAACAAACCAGAACATTATACAGGAGCTGTAGGAAAGTTTACGGTAAGCAGTACAGTTGACAAAACAGAACTCACTACAGATGATGTACTGAACTTAAAAGTAAAAATAAAAGGCAGTGGAAACATTAAGCTGATTGAAGCCCCTGAACTGAATTTGCCAAACGGTCTAACTACTTACGACCCTGCAATTGAAGATACTATAACGGGACGCACTACAACTATAAGCGGCACCAAAACTATAACATATGCTGTAACACCTACTACTCCGGGAGATTATGAGATACCGGCTATCAACTTCACCTATTTTGACCCTAAAACAAGCTCCTATATAACTACAACAACAAAACCGGTTAAGATAAAAGTAGCACCTGGTAAAAACTACAAACCTGATGCACTCGAAAATGTTGCGCTTACGGACATCCACACTATCAATACATCACCATTTGGCAAATTGAAACCGGGAAGTAAACCTATAGTTCTTTCTGTTGGATACTGGTCAATGTACGCACTGCCACTATTGGCACTCTTTGGCGTGTTGGCTTGGAAACGCAGGGAAGAAGAGCTGGCAAAAGATACCATATCCTTGAAGCGTAGAAAGGCCAACAAAATAGCACTGAAAAGACTTGCTACTGCCAATAAGCTATTGCAAAAGAACGAGCGCACACTTTTCTACGAAGAAGTATCTAAAGCTATATGGTTATACCTAAGCGATAAACTAAACATACCACTTTCATCACTATCAAAAGATAATGTTTGGGATGCACTAAAGGACAAGAACATTCCTGAAGATCTGCAAAAACAGCTATCTCATGTTATGGAAGATTGCGAAATGGCTCTATATTCGGGTGCCGGCGGTAACCAACAAATGAACCAGACCTATAAGGTAGCTGTTGATATTATCAGCAAACTGGAAGAATCGTTCAAAGCATGAGAAGGATAATATTGCTAACCATATTGATAGCATTGGGTAATGTCTGTTTTGCTGATGGCCAGTCTGAAAATTGGTGGGAGAAAGGCAATGATCATTTCCAGAAAAAAGAATATGATAGTGCCGCGTACTACTACAAACTTATTATTGCAGAGCAACCAGAGAACTCGTCAGCACTTTATAACCTCGGCAATAGTTACTACCGACTGAATGATATAGGAAATGCAATTCTATATTATGAGAAGACCCTGAAATACAACCCGGGTCATAAACAGGCTACAGACAACCTCGCCCTCACTCAAAGTCGGGTTAACAACAGGATACAACCACTTGAAAAAATATTCTTCTTACGTTGGTGGCAAAACATAACCGCAGGAAACTTATCAAACACATATGCTGTATTGGCTGCCATTTTGTTCATACTTAGTATAGGCTATATTATTACAAAACGCATTGGTGTACATAACATTGATCTGCGAAACCAGTTGATCATAGGCTCATTTGTTATTTGCGGTATATTAATTCTCTTGAGTTTAGCTTCAGCACAGAATATTATAGGGAGCAACCATGCAATCGTTATGCAAGAAGAAGCACCGTTAATGCCCAACCCAAAAAACACTACATCTAAAAGTCTGATACCGGAAGGCACTAAGGTAGAGATTTGCGAAGAACAAGCTAGTTGGTATGAAGTGAAACTACCCGACGGTAGGACAGGCTGGTTAGAAAAAGAATTACTTGCAATAATATAACCGTGCTAAAGTCAATCTTTTTTTGTTGGTTTGCTACATGACTTACAGGGTCAAAGCTCCTAGAATACTAACAGATATTTTATACCGAAAACTCATCTGGCGAATGCCGGATAAAGACTCCGTTTACCTGACCTTTGATGATGGCCCCCACCCTAAGGCTACGCCCTATGTTTTAGAGCAACTGGAACAATACAATGCAAAAGCTACTTTCTTTTGTATTGGTAACAATGTGCAAAAACACCCTGATATATATCGTGATATTCTAAACAGGGGACATACGATAGGCAACCATACACAAAACCACCTTAATGGCTGGAAAACCGACAAAGAAAAGTACTTATCAGATATTAGTAATGCCGAACAACATATCGGCAGCAGGCTATTTCGACCACCGTACGGGAGAATAAAAAGAGGACAAATAAACGCTTTGACAAAGACTGCAAAGCCTTGGAAAATATATATGTGGGATATATTAAGTGGCGATTTTGACAAAAATATATCACCCGAACAATGTGCCGAAAACGTAATATCCAATATTACACCCGGCAGCATCATTGTTTTTCATGACAGCGATAAGGCATGGGATAGAATGAGTTATGCTCTGCCTCTTGTACTGGAATACATTGCTTCAAAAAAATGGAGCACCAAAACATTAAATGACTAATGAAATTCATAGATACACATACACATATTTACGACCAGCAATTTTCAGATGACCTTGACGAAACCATAAAGCGCTCACTTGATAATGGTGTCACTAAGATGTACATGCCAAATTGCGATAGCACGACTATTGATAGCATGATACAAATGACTGAACGCTACCCTGACGTTTGCTACCCTATGATGGGACTGCACCCTTGTTATGTAAAAGACAATTTTGAAAACGAACTGAAAGTTGCAAGGCAACACCTTGAGAATGGGACATTTTACGCAGTAGGTGAGATAGGTTTAGACTACTATTGGGATCTAACATTCAAAGAGCAACAAATAAAAGCTTTTGAAACACAAATAGATTGGGCTCTCGAATTTGACCTGCCTATTGTAATACACAGCAGGGAGTCTTTACAAGACTGTATAGATATAGTTAAAAAGAAACAAAATGGTAAGCTAAAAGGTATCTTTCATTGCTTTAGCGGCACTGAAAATGAAGCAAAGCAAATTGTTGAGCTTGACTTTATATTAGGTATTGGTGGTGTTGTAACATTTAAGAACAGCAAATTGCCCGAAGCTATTAAAGGCGTTGACCTGTCTGGTATAGTTTTGGAAACAGATGCACCATACCTTGCCCCTACCCCGCACCGCGGCAAGCGAAATGAGAGTAGTTACATCCCGCTGATAGCCCAAAAATTGGCTGATACTTATGAGACCTCGATCAACAACATTGCATCAATAACTACTGAGAATGCCGAAAAGCTTTTCAGTAAGTAGATGTAAATACTTAAATTTGCATCCCTTTCGGAGAGGTGCTCGAGTGGTTGAAGAGGCACGCCTGGAAAGTGTGTATGCGGGCAACCGTATCGAGGGTTCGAATCCCTCTCTCTCCGCTGAAATAACAAACGCTCCTCAGCATATACTGAGGAGCGTTTATTGTAAATATTCTCTTCTGATCAGTAGTACCTGTAACTCGGAGGCTCACTACCAGATACTCTTATGTACATATTAGCCTTTGCTTTGTGATTGGTCAGATGGTCATGCACGAACATCATTCCTTCCAGCTTCGACATTTCGTTACCAGAGAAAGACTTCGTTGTTCCATTCATCAGTTCGTCATTAGACATGGTCATAATAATCTCGCGAACTGTTGTCAGGTTTTCATCAACCAACTCTTTCAATTCATCTTTTGTCATATTCGAAGCATCAAGTTCTTGCGAAGGACCATCCATTTTTTCACCTTTCAGGAACATAGTAGATATAGTGACTGACGATTGTGCGATATGTACGATCTGCTCTGAAAAAGTTCTTAAGCTGTCATGCGGACGATAATTCAATTTGTCTTCAGGCATTCTGTCTACCAGTTCTATCACTTGCTCTCTGGCTTGATCCCAGACTTTAGCATGTTGTTCAGCAATAGTATAAGACTGCTCAGTAGCGTAATCAGTTTCTTCATTTACATTTTCACCACATTGCACAAATAGTGTTATCATAAACACTGCCGTGAATATTGTTACCAGATGTCTCATATGGAAGATTTTATCTAAAATTAAAAAATCCTGCAGTAAGCAGGATCATATAAACAGTCTAAGACATGATCACTTTCTTCAGATGGGCAGTACTTAAGTTGTCATTGGACTTTTCTGCTTCTTCTATAGGCCCGAAGTTCGATAGGTTTTCTCCCGACTCTTTACCCACGAGTGTAGTATGTTCATAGTGTACCGATACTTTACCGTCAGTCGTTACAATCGTCCATCCATCGTCTTCTGTATATACTTTATGAGTACCCATGTTGATCATAGGTTCTATCGCTAATACAATGCCTTCTTTTAGCCTTTTACCATCACCTCTTCTGCCATAGTTAGGCACCTGTGGATCTTCGTGCAGATTTTTGCCTACACCATGTCCTACTAATTCTCTCACTACACCATACCCATGCTTTTTAGCAGTATGTTCTTCAATAGCGAAAGATATATCCCCCACCCTGTTTCCGGCCTTAGCTTCTGCAATACCCAGCATTAACGCTTCTTTGGTAACACGCATCAGGTCAGATACTTCTCCGGGCACTTCACCAATGGCGAATGTATAAGCGTGGTCACCATGATAACCATCTTTATAAAACCCACAATCTACTGAGATCACATCTCCTTCCTTTAGTACATATTCTGACGGGAAGCCATGAACTACCACCTCATTCACTGAAATACACAAACTGGCAGGGAACGGAGAATGCGCCGGCCCATAACCTTTAAAGGAAGGAACACCACCATTATCTCTGATAAATTCTTCAGCCATAGCATCAATAGACTTTGTAGTGATACCCGGCTTTAAAAATTTTGCCACCTCAGTTAAGGTGGCAGTTACCATCATTGCATTTCTTCTGATGATCTCAATTTCTTCTTTACTCCTGATGTGTATCATATGGTAAAGTACTTTCCTGCTATATTGGCGAGCTGGCTGTTTGCCTTCCTGATACGCGGCCTGTTTTCATCAAACCGTCGTACCTTCTCATCAGCAGGTGACTTTCAATTTGTTGTAATGTATCTAATATAACGCCAACACCGATCAGCATAGAGGTGCCTCCGTAAAAAGAAGCAAAACCACTCGTAACTCCTAACAGTGCTGCAATACCCGGAAGGATACCTGCTAATGCAAGGAATACAGAACCAGGTAATGTAATACGATCCATGATCGTAGCTATGTAGTTAGCAGTCGGTTCACCCGGCTTAACACCCGGAATGAAACTATTATTACGCTTCAGGTTATCAGCCATTTCTGTCGGGTTGAAGATCAACGCTGTATAGAAATAAGTGAATGCTATTACCAGTATGGCATATATGATATTATACGGCAATGAAGTATAATCAGACAGTGAACGCATAAAGCCCTGTGCTGTCTCGTTGCTCTCAGCAAAACCAACAAGTGTTGCCGGGATGAACATGATAGCCTGAGCAAATATGATAGGCATTACACCTGCAGAGTTCACTTTCAATGGAATGAAATCACGAGAACCACCCATTACATCAGAAGCTCCTTTATTTCCCATTACACGGCGTGCATAGTTCAACGGAATTTTACGAATACCTTGAGTAAGTAGTATCAAACCAATAATTACGGCAATAAAGAATACCATCTCTATCAGGAATATCAGTAGTCCGCCACCACCTGCGCTACCTACGGTCTTTGTAAGGAATTCATCTTTGATAGCATCGGGGAAACGAGCAAAGATACCTACCATGATAAGTAGAGATACACCATTACCGATACCGCGGTCTGTTATCTTCTCACCCAACCACATTACAAATAATGTACCGGCTGTTAATACTACAGTAGTTGATAACCAGAAAAGGAAAGTTCCGAATTCAGGAACGATCGCATGTCCGCTTTGACCACGCAAATATGCTACATAAGCACTCGCCTGAAAAGCTGTAACAATTACTGTAAGATAACGAGTATACTGATTCACCTTACGGCGGCCACTTTCTTCTTTCTGTAACTTAGATATTTGCGGTATTACGATACCCGCAAGCTGCATGAAGATCGAAGCAGAAATGTAAGGCATTACACCTAATGCAAATATCGAAGCCCGACTGAACGAACCACCCGCGAACATGTTGAATAACCCTAAAAGACCGCTTTCACTACCCTCAAGGGCCAGATCGTTCGGATTAATACCCGGAAGTGTGATGTAACTACCTATTCTGTAGATAAAAATAAGTGCCAGGGTGTATAATATACGCTTACGGAGTTCATCAATACTCCAGATATTCTTAAGCGTGTTTACCAGTTTCTTCACTTGAACTAATGTTAATCAAAAAATGAAATGCAATAAACGATAAAAGACGCATTTCTCCAAATGCGTCAACTCACTGAAATACTGTTAGATAAACTCTATCGAACCGCCGGCTGCCTCAATCGCTTCTTTAGCTTTTGCACTTGCAGCATTTACTTTGAATGGCAGTTTAGATTTCAGTTCTCCGTTGCCCAATATTTTAACGAAATCTGTGCGGCTGATCAACCCGTTGATATATAAAGTCTCAAGAGAGAATTCCTCTAATTGATACTTTTCAACCAGTGCATCTACATCACCAAGGTTGTATACTTTATAGTCTACCCTGTTTATGTTCTTAAAACCACGTTTTGGCATACGGCGATGTATTGGCATCTGCCCACCTTCATGGCCCTTTAGAGAACTGTAACCTGCACGTGATTGCTGGCCTTTGTTACCTTTACCGGCTGTAACACCATAACCGCTACCTTCACCACGGCCAACACGTTTGTTGTTTTTTGTAGCACCTTTTGCAGGCTTTAAGTTGTGTAGTTCCATTTTACACTTTTTTGAACTTGCGCGGAATGTAAAAAAAACCGCTCGCAATGTTTATTGTTAACTGATTACTTTACTTCTTCTACTTTGATAAGGTGGCTTACTTTGTTCACCATACCTTTTATCTGCTCGGTCTGCTCTACTTCTACAGTAGCATTAACCTTGCGCAGGCCTAATGCCTGTAAAGTACGCTTCTGGCGCTCTGGACGGTCGATGCCGCTCTTCACTTGTGTTATTTTTATCTTAGCCATGACGCTATTAGATTACTCTGGTTTGTTGTATAAAAAGGTTACCCGGTTTCTACTATCCGTTGAAAACCGTTTTCAGGTTAACGTTACGATCTTTAGCCACCTTTACAGGCTCTCTCAACAAGCCTAAAGCTGCGAATGTTGCTTTAACCACGTTGTGAGGGTTAGCCGAACCAAGTGATTTAGAAAGAACGTCAGTGATACCTGCAGACTCAAGTACAGCACGCATGCTACCACCTGCGATCACACCAGTACCGTGTGCAGCTGGCTTGATAAGCACCTTAGCAGCACCTTCTTTAGCAAACTGCTGGTGAGGTATAGTACCGTTCATTACAGGTACTTTTATCAGGTTCTTCTTAGCATCGTCTACACCTTTAGTAATAGCTTCCTGTACCTCTTTAGCCTTACCAAGGCCATGCCCTACAACACCATTACCATTACCTACTACAACTAGTGCAGAAAAGCTGAATGCACGGCCGCCTTTGGTAGTTTTAACAACACGGTTGATAGCAACTACTTTCTCCTGCAGTTCCAGATCTCCGGCCTTTACCTTATTTGTTTTTGCTTTTGACATCAGTTACTTTATAGTAATAAGTTATATTAATAATTTTTTAGAAGTTCAAACCACCCTCACGAGCACCATCTGCCACTGCCTTTACACGGCCATGATATAAATAACCACCACGGTCAAATACACACTTCTCAATACCCAATTCTTTAGCTTTTGCAGCAAGAGCTTTACCTACTAAAACAGATTTCTCTGTTTTGTTACCCGCTTGTGCGGCAATATCTGCCTGGCGAGAGTTTGCAGAAGCCAGTGTTGTTCCTGTAACATCATCTATCAGTTGTGTATAGATGTCTTTATTACTGCGGAATACAGAAAGGCGTGGCTTACTAGCTGTACCTGTTACCCTGCTACGTATGCGCCAACGTAATTTCTGACGACGCATTACTTTTTGATGAACTGCCATTGTTATTTTATTTAGGTTACGGGCTCACCCATAAGGATGGCTACCGAAGTTTTTAAAATTTATTATTTAGCTGCTGCTTTACCCGCTTTACGACGTACGATCTCATCAGAGTAGCGAATACCTTTACCCTTGTATGGTTCTGGTTTACGTAGGCTACGAATTTTTGCAGCTACCTGACCAAGCAATTGCTTGTCTATCGACTCTAAGGTTACCCTTGGTGGCATACCCTTCTGCATTTCAGCACTACCTTTTACTTCAGCAGGTAATTCAAACACTACATTGTGCGAAAAACCTATTGACATATCCAAAAGCTGGCCTTGTATTGCAGCACGGAAACCCACACCATGCAAGTCAAGCATCTTTTTGTAACCGTTGGTCACACCTTCTATCATGTTAGCAACCAAAGCGCGGTTCAGCCCATGTAGCGCACGGTGGCGTATCTGGTCTGTAGGACGCGTAACTATGATCTCACCATCTTTCACTTCTACCTTGATATCAGGGTTGATCGGTTCTTTCAATTCTCCTTTTGGCCCTTTTACAGTTATTACGTTGTGTTTATCAACGCTTACTTCTACCTTCTCAGGAATTGCTATCGGAGCCTTACCTATACGAGACATAATTTATTTATTTACTGTTTTATGTGTATCAGTTCCGACCGGTCAGCCTCTATATAGGTTCGGCTTAATGTATCGGACTGAATTATTTAATTATTAGTATATAGCACACATTACTTCACCACCTACTTTCTTGCTGCGTGCTTCTTTATCAGTCATTACACCGCTTGAAGTTGAGATGATAGCAATACCTAAACCGCTTATTACACGTGGCAGCTCATTCGGCTTCGCATACTGACGAAGACCCGGACGGCTGATACGCTCCAAAGACCTGATAACAGGCTCTTTAGTTTCAGGGTTGTACTTCAGTGCTATTTTGATAACACCTTGCTTGTTGTCATCCTCAAACTTATATTTCAATATGTATCCTTTTTCATAAAGGATCTCTGTGATACGCTTCTTAACGTTAGAAGCAGGTATCTCTACAATACGGTGACGCGCCATTTGCGCATTACGGATACGGGTTAAAAAGTCTGCTATCGGATCTGTTACCATTTTTTCTTTCTAGTTTGTAAAGTGTTTTAATTGTAGCCGGTTTCAGGCATATTCCTGACCTTGCCACGTTTCTTCATTACCAGCTGGCTTTACGTACACCTGGTATTTTACCGTTCAATGCCATTTCACGAAAAACGTTACGGCATACCCCAAACTGGCGCATATATCCCTTCGGACGGCCTGTAAGCTGGCAACGGTTCTTCAAACGTACCGGAGATGCGTTCTTAGGAAGTTTATCCAAAGCTTCATAATCTCCTGCAGCTTTCAGTGCAGCACGCTTTTCAGCATACTTTGCTACCATTTTCTCGCGCTTGCGTTGACGGGCTATTATTGATTGTCTTGCCATTTATTAGCTCCTGTACTTTTATTATTAGTTATTTTCTTCTTCTCCTTTCTTGATATTCTTGAACGGCAGGCCAAGCTCTTTCAACAACTCATATGCTTCCTCATTCGTGTTGGCTGTCGTTACAAATGTGATATCCATACCGCTGATGTTGTTCACCTTGTCGATATCTATCTCAGGGAAGATGATCTGCTCAGTGATACCCATGGTATAGTTACCTCTACCGTCAAAAGACTTATCGTTGATACCTTTGAAATCACGTACACGTGGCAGCGATATTGAGATAAGACGGTCAAGGAATTCGTACATATTAACTCCACGTAGCGTTACACGGCAGCCGATAGGCATGTGTTTACGCAATTTGAAGTTTGAAATGTCTTTCTTTGACAATGTAGGCACTGCTTTCTGACCTGTGATCGTCGTCATCTCCTTCACAGCATCATCTATCATACGCTTGTCAGCTACAGAACCTTTAACACCCTGATTAAGACATACCTTAACAAGGCGAGGACATTGCATTACTGTCTTGTATCCGAACTTCTTCATCAGAGCCGGAACTACTGTGTCCTTATACTGCTTGTGCAGTCGCGGTGTATATATTGTGCTTTCCATTGTTACTTGATCTCTTCTCCTGATTTTTTAGAAATACGAGCGTATCCACCATCATCGTTACGCTCACGTTTAATACGAGCAGGGCCTTTACTCTTAGCATCCCACAACATAATGTTACTGATGTGTATAGGTGCTTCCATTTCCACGATACCACCCTGAGGGTTTTGCGCATCAGGCTTCTGATGCTTGGTTCTTACGTTCACACCTTCTACAAGCACACGGTTTTCCTGCGGATATACTGCAAGTACCTTACGCGCTTTAGTGCGATCTTTATCGTTACCGGCAATAACTACAACGTCGTCGCCTTTTTTGATGTTGAATTTCGGTTGAAATCTGTTTTTCACGTTACTTATAAATTAAGTAGTTCTACCATACATCCTTTAAAATCGGGCTGCAAAGGTACAACTTATTTTTATAATACTTCCGGTGCCAAAGAAACTATTTTCATGTATCCTTTATCACGCAATTCACGTGCTACAGGTCCGAAAATACGCGTTCCGCGAGGCTCGTCAGAGTTGTTAAGCAGTACTACTGCGTTGTCATCAAAATTGATGTAAGATCCGTCTCTGCGACGAAGCTTTTTCTTGGTGCGTACGATCACTGCCTTAGACACTGTACCTTTCTTCATACCTCCACCCGGTAAAGAATCCTTCACCGTTACTACTATCTTATCACCAATACCGGCATAATCCTGGCCGGAGTTGCCCAGTACACGAATACAAAGTACCTGCTTTGCACCACTGTTATCGGCTACATTGAGCCTGGACTCTTGTTGTATCATCTATTAATAGATTACTTAGCTTTTTCAATAATTTCTATCAAGCGCCAGCGCTTTGTTTTGCTTAGCGGGCGGGTCTCCATGATACGTACTGTATCACCTACCCCTGCTGTTTCATTCTCGTCATGAGCATGAAACTTCTTCGTTTTCTTAACGAACTTACCGTACATCGGGTGTCTAAGCCTACGCTCAACGGTAACTGTGATAGTCTTACTCATTTTATCACTGGTTACGATACCGATACGGCTCTTCCTGCTATTCCTAGCGTTGGAACCCTGCTGCTCTTCAACCGCCGGTTGAGTCGCTTCAGTCATTTCAGTTGTTTCAGTCGTTGTTGACATTTATAAATATTTTATTCTTCAACTAATGTTCTTCTATGTAGCTCAGTTTTCATGCGAGCTATTTCACGGCGCAACTGGCGGATAGCAAGAGGATTCTCGATCGGGTTAACGGCATGGCCGAACTTCATGTTCTGCAACTGCTTTTCTTCTGCAGCTATGTTGTCTGCCAGCGTCTGGTCATCCATCGAGCGGTATTCCTCAACTTTATTTCCTTTAGCCATTTTTACTTGATTTAAGTTTCTTTATTACTTATTAGTTACCGTTATAATCGCGGCGAACTACGAATTTTGTTTTGATCGGTAGTTTCTGCGCAGCCAACCTCATTGCTTCTTCAGCAACTTGTCTAGGTACACCGTCCACCTCAAACATGATGCGGCCCGGTTTTACTACTGCTGCCCAGAACTCAAGGTTACCTTTACCTTTACCCATCCTTACCTCTAATGGCTTACGGGTTATTGGCTTATCAGGGAAAATGCGTATCCAAACGTTACCCTCACGTTTCATGTGACGGGTCATCACCTGGCGCGCAGCTTCTATCTGGCGGTTAGTGATCCACTTCGGCTCCATTGCTTTCAAACCGAAAGAACCGAATGCGATAGTAGCACCACGCTGTGCGTTTCCTCTGATACGTCCTTTCTGGACCTTTCTGTGTTTTACTTTCTTTGGTTGTAACATCGTTACAATTTTTTATGCTAAGCTCTTCTAATAATTATATTAACGGCGTCCGCCACGTCCACGGCCACCACCTCTTCTCTGGCCTTCATTGCCACCACCACCAGGGCCACCACGACGGTCAGAACCTGATGAGAAGTTCGGATTAAGGTCTCTCTTACCTAATACTTCACCTTTACATATCCACACTTTGATGCCTATTTTACCATATACCGTCAGTGCAAATACTGAAGCGTAGTCAATATCCATACGGAATGTATGAAGTGGCGTACGACCTTGCTTGAACTCTTCAGAACGAGCGATCTCAGCACCATTCAAACGTCCGCTTACTTTTATCTTGATACCTTCAGCACCCATACGCATTGCAGTAGAAACAGCCATTTTAACGGCACGCTTATAGCTCACACGACTTTCTAACTGGCGAGCGATGGTTTCACCTACAATCTGTGCATCCAACTCAGGACGGCGGATCTCCATAATGTTGATCTGTACATCATCCTTACCTGTCAGCTTCTTCAACTCTTCTTTGATGCGATCAACTTCAGAACCACCTTTACCTATAATGATACCAGGCTTTGATGTATGTACAGTTACGATCAGTTTTCCCAGAGTACGCTCAATTACGATACGAGAAATACCGCCTTTGCTGATACGTGCATTCAGGTAAGTGCGGATCTTATGATCCTCAATTAACCTTGTGCTGTAGTCCTTCTTTGAACCATACCACATTGAGTCCCATCCGCGGATGATGCCCAACCTGTTACCTATAGGATTCGCTTTTTGACCCATTCGTTAGTTATTATTAATTATTTAGTTTCTGTTTCTTGAGTTTCTTCTTCTGTTTCCACTTCTGCAACCGGCTTCGCATTGCGGCTATCAACAACAATAGTAACATGGTTACTACGCTTGCGTATCCTGTATGCACGGCCTTGTGGTGCAGGTTGCATACGCTTCAATACGCGAGCACCATCCACCATAATGGTTTTTACATACAGATCTGCCTCAGATGCATCAGCACCCTCATTCTTCACACCCCAGTTTGCAATAGCACTAACCAGTAACTTCTCAAGTGCTACTGAATTGTGCTTAGGACTGAACTTCAAAATGTTCAACGCTTCTTCAACACCTTTACCACGTACCAGGTCTGCCAGCAGACGCATTTTGCGCGGCGATGTAGGATAATTACGTAAACGAGCTACAGCTTCCATTTTACTTTTTTTATTTAGCCGGCCCACCAGAAGATGGAACCAAATATGTTGTTATTATTGTTTATTACTTTTTACTACCACCATGGCCTCTGAAGTTGCGTGTTGGCGCAAATTCACCAAGCTTGTGGCCTACCATATATTCAGTTACATATACAGGAATGAATTTGTTCCCGTTATGCACTGCGAAAGTGTGTCCTACGAAGTCCGGCGTAATTGTCGAACGACGGCTCCATGTTTTGATAACACCTTTTTTGGCACCACCTTCGTTTACAGCATCCACCTTCTTCTCCAGCTTCACATCTACGTAAGGTCCTTTTTTAATTGAACGAGCCATATTGCTTTATTTCTTACTAGTTATTTTATTAAAGTTTCTTACCGTTTTTGCGTTGGATGATCAGCTTATCAGAACCTTTCTGCTTACGTGTCTTCTCACCTTTAGCATACTTACCGGTACGGCTACGTGGGTGTCCACCAGAAGCCCTACCTTCACCACCACCCATCGGGTGATCTACCGGGTTCATCGCAACACCACGAGTACGTGGGCGAATACCCTTCCAACGGTTACGGCCTGCTTTACCCATTGACTGTAGTGCATGGTCACTGTTAGACACAGTTCCTACAGTTGCCATACAAGTGCTCAGTACTTTACGAAGCTCGCCCGATGGCATTTTCAGCACACAGTATTTTTCTTCTTTAGCATTCAGCTGTGCATAAGTACCTGCAGAACGTGCAATTGAACCACCTTTACCAGGCTGAAGCTCAATATTATGCACTACTGTACCTAAAGGCATATTCTTCAGTACTAATGCGTTCCCTACTTCAGGTGCAGCTTTATCACCACTCATCACCGTTGAGCCAACTTGTAGCCCTTGAGGAGCAATGATGTAACGCTTCTCACCATCAGCATATGACAACAGAGCGATGAAAGCCGTTCTGTTCGGATCGTATTCGATAGACTTAACCGTAGCAGGAATATCCTTCTTATCACGCTTAAAGTCTATGATACGGTATTTACCTTTATTACCGCCACCGATGTAGCGCATAGCACGACGGCCACTAGAGTTACGGCCACCTGTTTTGCTTTTCTTTTCAAGCAAGCTCTTTTCAGGCTTATCTGTTGTGATTTCAGCATATGCGTTGCCTACTCTCCAACGAGTGCCCGCTGTCATCGGTTTATATTTACGTACTGCCATTTTCTTCTTTCTTTTTCAGCTTATATAAACAGGTCAATAGTTTCTCCTTCTGCAAGGGTTACTACTGCTTTTTTATATGCAGGTTTCATACCCTTTATAAATCCTGCCTGAGTATAACGAGTTTTGTTTTTACCCGGTACAACCATAGTGTTAACTTCTTCCACTCTTACGCCGTAAAACTCTTCCACTGCTTTTTTTATTTCCAGCTTGTTAGCCTTTCTGTCAACCATAAAGGTGTAGCGTCCGGCATCTTCCATCTGGCTATTTACCTTCTCGGTTATTATCGGCTTTACCAAAACTTCAGCAAGTTTCATCTTATTATTGTTTCAGTTTCTTTAATAATTATGCTTCTGTTACCGGCTCTGCTATCGGCTCTTCTGTGAAAAGCTTAGCTGCAGATTCAGTGAATATCAATACACTTGAATTAACAAGGTCATACGTGTTCATATCGTTCAGCACTACCATCTTGGTATTCTGAAGGTTACGGCCGCTTAGGTACAGGTTATCATTGTTTTCACGAACAATGAACAGAGACCTTCTTGCATCTCCCTGAAGTGCATTCAGGATGTTTACAAACTCCTTGGTCTTAGGTGTCTCCATCTGTACATCTTCCACTACTACTATCTTACCCTCTTTTGCCTTATAAGTAAGTGCAGACATTTTAGCCAGATCTTTCACCTTACGGTTCAGCTTAAAGCTGTAATCGCGAGGCTGAGGACCACCGATCCTACCACCACCTTTATACAATGGGTTGCGGATATTACCCTTACGAGAACCACCGGTACCCTTCTGGCGGTGCAGTTTTCTTGTTGAGCCCTGCACTTCTGAACGGCCTTTGGTCTTGTGCGTACCCTGACGCTGAGCTGCCAGATACTGCTTTACCGAAAGATAAATAGTATGGTCATTCGGCTCGATACCGAAAATGCTGTCCGGCAGTTCTACCTGACGGCCTGTTTGTTCACCTTTTATATTTACAACGTCAATCTGCATGACAATTACTTATTCTGAATTAAAACAATTGAACCATTATGTCCCGGTACAGAACCAGAGATAAGCATATAGTTCTTTTCAGGGAAGATCTTCATGATCTTCAATGCTTTTATCTTAACGCGATCGCCACCCATACGGCCGGCCATGCGCATACCTTTAAATACACGGCTTGGATAAGATGAACCACCGATAGAACCCGGCGCACGCTGACGGTCGTGCTGGCCGTGAGTAGCTTCACCCACACCGGCAAACCCGTGGCGTTTAACAACACCCTGGAAACCTTTACCCTTAGAGGTACCAATAACACTAACCTCCGCACCTTCTTCAAAGATGTCGCAGGTTATTTCATCACCAACTTGTTTATCAATGGAACAGTTACGTATTTCTTTCACTACCATCTTAGGGGTAGTGTTGGCTTTTTTGAAGTGATTCTGAAGCGCTTTAGGTGTATTCTTGTCTTTAGCTTCACCATAAGCTATCTGTAGCGCCTCGTAGCCGTCTGTATCAACGGTCTTCTTTTGAGTTACCACACAAGGACCTGCTTCGATTATCGTACAAGCTACTTGCTTGCCCGTTGGATCAAAGACACTGGTCATGCCGATTTTTTTGCCTATAATGCCTTTCATGTCTTATATATTTAACCAAGCGCCCGGTTGCTTATATTCGTGTGGACCGGGATTGGCCGTTTTTCAATTTTGTTAAAGAACCAATTTCTTCTATTACGCTTTGATCTCTACTTCAACACCGCTTGGCAGGTCTAGCTTCGATAATGCATCAACTGTACGAGAAGAAGATGTATATATATCCAACAGACGCTTGTGCGTACAAAGCTGGAACTGCTCGCGTGCTTTCTTGTTCACGTGTGGTGAGCGCAATACTGTAAAGATCTTCTTCTGCGTTGGTAAAGGAATTGGACCTGTTACCACCGCTCCTGTGTTGCGTACAGTCTTAACAATTTTCTCTGCTGATTTATCAACCAAATTGTGATCGTAAGACTTAAGCTTTATTCTGATACGCTGTGACATACTTATAAATAACTTCTTTCCCGTAAAATTTTGGGACTGCAAAGGTAACGCGTAGTTTTTATTCTGACAAAATAATTCTGAAGAAATTTTATTTTTTTGTTACCCTTGCACAGAATTCCTGAAAACCGCACCAGAATTAAACTTCGCTTAACACGAAACGTTATACTTTTTCACCCGGTTATGGCTAAAAAAGAAAGCATATCTGTATATAATCTGGAATTGGAGAAAAACCTCACCGATCTTCAAAAATATTTGCAACAAGCTGATAGCAAATCACTTATGCAAAACAAGTATTGCATGTTCTACCCCATGATCGGTAAAGATTATGAAGAAAAAAGAGAACTACTGATTTATGGACAGTACGTAAACAACTGGAAACCAACCTTTAAGCTAACAAAAGATAAGACTCAGGCCGAAGCCATAGTAAAAAAAGCTTATGAGCAATCTCTAACCTCTAAAGGCTGCCCGCTGGACTGGGTCAATAAAAACTGGATAAAAAAGAATATATACCGCTCCTTTTTCTGGAATATCACTTATAAGCTGGTGATGGAAAGGTATGGTAGGAGCGAAACTGACTGGAACCACATCATTACCTATAGCAACCTATTAAAAATAGCACCTGCAACAGACAACGAAATGCCTGAAGAGGTATTTAAGGCACAACTGCCCCACTCTGCTCATCTGTTTAAAGAAGAACTAAGCATCCTGCAACCCAAAAATGTTGTCCTCATCACCAACCTGCACAATTGGGCTGAACCTGTGCTTAAAACAGCAGGAATAAGGTTTAAAACTGAAGACGAGGAGTATGTACAAGCCACTGCAGCATACCGGGGAAGTAACATAATCGTTACTAAACGCCCCTTTAACGCCAGCCATAGGGAGTTCTTAGATGCTATTAAGAGAAATATGGTGTAAATTACTGTATGGATCTGGTGACCGTAGCACGATTTTCTAACTCTTTCGACCTGCATGTGATAAAAGGCAAGTTGGAGCATGAGGGCATACCTTGCTATACCAAAGATGAACAAACAGTTACCATTGACCCACTGCTTGAGGTAGCGGTAGGTGGGATAAAGCTGCAAGTAGCTGATACTGATGTGGAGAGAGCGAATGAGATACTAAAAGACTCCTATCTGGGAAACTCCGGATCCATTTACACCTTCAATCTTCAAAATAAGTTGAAGGGCGAAACTAATGCCCTCAAAATACTTCTTGCAGTCATATTCGCACTGCTTTGCTTCTTAGCATTTGTTTAAAATAACGTATATTTGTTATAATAAACGTTTTTTGAAAATCCAGTTAACTATGGAAAGGTTTTATATATCATTAGATATTTCAGCACTCACCTTAATGGAACAAAACAGAACAATTAAGAAATACCTTAAAACATAACCACATGAAAACCAACAAACAAAAACCGGAACAATTCAGGGGTACCCTTTGGTAGAACAAAACAGAAAATTTCCTGTCATTGCGGGCATGACCCGCAATCTTACGGACATAGTTACTCATTACGTGAGATGCTGTCCCGATAACTATCGAGACGGAACAACAAATGAGTAAAAACATAAAAGTAGGATAGCTTGGCAGAGCCGAAGCGCAAGAGCCTATCAAGGCTACCCCCCCTAGGGCGGAACAAAACAGAACAAAAACGCGTGATTAGATTCCCCCATTCACTTCGCTATGGCGAAACTCATGGGGAATGACGAGGGGGTATATACTGGAACAAAACAGAACAATCATACGTTCACAAAATACATTTTCAGTTTGCCCTTATTCTTAGCATCAAGCTCGCCTCGGAATGTGAAGTTGAAATTATCTTTTACCAACTCGTAAGTAGTTTGCGATATATTGATCTTATTAGGCTCACTATTTTGTTCCATACGGGCAGCTGTGTTTACTGTATCGCCCCAAATGTCATAAGCAAACTTCCTTACACCGACAATGCCTGCAACTACATCGCCACTGTGTACACCAATTCTTATTTCAAAGGTTTTTTCACCCAATTTTTGTTGCCTATGCTTCATAAAGTTGAGAATATCTATAGCTGCGTTTACTACGTTTCTTGCATGGCTATCATCAGCAATGGGCAATCCTGAAGCTGCCAGATATGCATCACCGATGGTTTTGATCTTTTCAATATGATATCGCTCTGTTATCTCATCGAACGCTTTGAAGCATGCATGCAGTTCATCTACCAACTCTTGCGATGTCATGCGTTCACCAGATTTAGTAAAACCTACGAAATCTGTAAACAACACTGTAACTCTGTCAAAATGCTGAGCAGTTGTAGCCCCACGTTCTTTCAATTCACTGGCTACTTCTTCAGGCAAAATATTATGTAATAGCTCTTCAGACTTATGCTTTTCAACGTTAAGCAGCTTGTTCATCTTACCACGCTCTGAGTAGTTTCTGTAGATGATAATAAGTACAATGACAAGGAAGGCTATGCCACCTATCAGGTACCATCTTTCATTTTTCTTTTTAGCAATCAGCAGATTTTGCAGCTCAAGTTCTTTGTCTTTAACCTCGATTTGTTTCCTTGATTCAAGATCAGACACCTTCTTAGTTTCATTTTGTGCTGTTATCGAATCGTGCATTGCAGACCTCAGCTTGTAGTACTCTAAGGCAGTAGCATGACTACCTTTTTGTTCATAAGCTTTAGACAATAACTCGTAAATATCCCTTTTTACTTCAACTTCATCATAATTGTCTTCAAATGTTTGCTTTACTTCTTCAAGCATATCAATTGCCTTTTCAATATTCAGCGATCTGGTAGACTCAAATAGCTCTTTGTCATAATTATATCCTGTAGTATCATTGAGTAGCGACACGTAAACATCTGCCTGTGCAAGCTTGTTTATGGCAATGCTGTATTCATCATTAGTTGTTATATAAAACTCTTCTGCTTCTTTATACAGCCTTAAAGCTTGATTATATTTATTAGTTCCCAGATAACACTCTGCCTTTATCTCTTTACCAAATGTCACAAAGAAGCCATTGCCAATTTCACGGTATATTTCAATAACTGAATCTGCATTGACGAGTGCTTCATCATAACGTTCCTTTGCCGACTGGAATGAAGCAAGGCAATAAAGCAGATATCCCCTGCTATACCTGTCTCCTATCTTGCTGTTCAAATGCAGTGCGATATGAAAAAAGCTATCTGCTTTCTTATCTTCTTCTACCATCGCGTATACATTAGCTATATCCGTATAAAGAGATGGCAGATCTTCTTCTGAATTTTGCGATTCGTAAATGCTCAGTGCCTGCAAGTAGTATTGCATGCCCGTAGCATACTGGCTTTGAGAGGAATATACGCCGGCTATATTATAATAAGAGTTAGCCAGGCCAATAGAGTCTTTTTGCTTTATATTCTCTTTTAAAGCGACTTCATAACAATACAGTGCAGAATCATAGTCTGACAGTATCAGATACACTATACCGGCAGAGTTATGTGCGAATTGTCTGGCATCCGTATCCTTAACCTTGCCTGCTAACGTCAGTGTTCTCCGTGCAAAATAAATTGCAGAATCAACATCAATATCATTGTACGCACCGGCAAGATCACCGGTAATGTAGATCTTATCAATAATATCATCAGCAATTTCCAGTTCGTTCAACAAAGAGTCTACATAGCTCTTACCTCTGTTCTGAGCAAGTGTAGTAAAAACGATACTTACAAGAAATAATGTAAAAAGTGTAAATCTCACACATTAAAAAAAGCTATTTAATATATGATATACAAGTAAAAGCCTGTTTTAATATCTTAGTGACATAATACTGCTTATGAAATATGCAGAAGTAAAAAAGTTCATACTCGGGAAGTTAAAGAAAGAGCTACCCAAGCATTTATCATACCACAGTGTAGAGCATGTAAAGGATGTATTGAATGCCTGCAAATATCTGGCAAAACATGAAGGAGTTACAGGAGAGAATCTGAAACTATTGATGACTGCAGCTTTATTTCATGATTCAGGATTTCTTGTTAACTCAAAGAACCACGAAAAACTTTCTTGCGACATTGCGAGACAATACCTACCATTATACGATTATAACAGCTCACAGATAGAAAAAATATGTGGGATGATAATGGCTACTAAAGTGCCGCAAAAACCACAAAACCATCTTGAGCAGATAATATGCGATGCAGACCTTGATTATTTAGGTAGAGATGACTTTTTTACAATTGGTGATAAACTATTTGATGAGCTTTGTGTGTACGGAATACTTAATACAGAAGATGAGTGGAATGAACTACAAGTGAAATTTCTGGAGGCACACAATTATTTCACTAAAACTGCTATTCAATTAAGACAGAAAAAAAAGGACAAACATTTAAAGGCTGTTAAATCCAAGCTGGAAAAATAAATTTCACATGAGTGGTCATTTCAAACCTCAACATCTAATACAAGATACAATCTATATTCTACTGGGCATTGGCTTTTCTGCTTTTGCCATGAAAAGCTTCCTGGTGCCAAACCATTTTTTAGATGGTGGCGTAACAGGTCTATCACTTTTCGGCCATGAGCACTTTCACTGGAACCTAGGCCTGTTACTTATACTGACCAATCTACCATTCATCATTATGGGTGCATACCAGATAAGCAAGGGTTTTGCTATTAAAACTACACTTGCTGTTGTTGGTTTAGCATTGGTTATGGAATTTATTCACTTTCCGACATTAACTGATGATAAGATATTAGTATCTGCATTCGGAGGTTTCTTCCTCGGCCTTGGTATTGGGTTGGCAATGCGTGGAGGCTGTGCCATTGATGGTATTGAAGTATTAGCACTTTATACGCTCAAGAAAACCAGCTTTACTATTACTGAGGTGATATTGGCTATGAATGTTGTCTTGTTTCTGGCTGCTACCTATTACTTCAGTCTGGAGATAGCCTTATATGCTATGATCACTTATTACATAGCTATGCGCACTATTGACTATGTAATAGAAGGGCTAGAGGCGTATACAGGCGTTACGATCATATCCGGCAAAAGTGAAGAGATAAAAGAATCACTCGTATTGCGGATGGGAAGAGGTATTACCATTTATAAAGGAGAGCGTGGATTTATGAAAGACTCCTACGAAGTGAGTCATGATTGTGATATTGTATTTACTGTTATTACCCGCCTTGAAGTACGTAAGCTGAAGAATGTTGTTCACAACATCGACCCTAAAGCTTTCGTATTCACACACACTATTAAAGAAACTGCTGGTGGTGTTTTGAAAAGAAAGATAGCACATTAGATATGGAATTTCCTAATTCATGTGTCTTTATTACATGAAGGCCATATTCTTATTGATGCTTGCATGTTGTACTTACAGTACGTACGCCCAGACTAAGACACTATACCAAAAAGAAGTAAACGGGAAAACAGTTTGGGTAGAACATACCGAACCAACCAGAACTTTCGTCAACAAAGAGGGGAAGAAAGTTACGTTCACTTATGTAGAGCAGATGCCTAAAGCATCTTATGACTACGAAGTTTATATACAAGAGCATCTCATTTACCCACCTGAACTAAAAACTGAAAATATTAATGGCCATGTAGCTGTACGCTTCATTGTAAAAAGCACCGGAGAGATAGATAGTGCAACTATTGTCGGAAAGTCTTTGCATCCACTTGCTGATCAAGAAGTGGTTAGAGTTGTCAGCTCTATGCCTCCGTGGACAGCAGGTAAGCAAAACGGAAGATTTGTTGATGTTATGTACACTGTTAAAGTACAGTTTCGATCAGAAGATCAATAATCATATTTGTCCTTCCAATTATGCTTTAGATAGTCTCTTATCCTGGCTTCTGTCGGGTTATCGCCCGGATCATACAGTTTAGTTCCGGCTATTTTATCAGGCATAAATTCATGTGCTGCAAAATTCCCTTCGTAGCTGTGTGCATATTTATAGTCCTTACCATAATCCATATTCTTCATCAGCTTGGTAGGCGCATTTCTAATCGACAATGGTACCGACAGGTCTCCGGTTTTTCTTACAAGTGATTGTGCCTGCTTTATAGCCATATATGAGGCATTGCTCTTCAAAGAAGACGCAAGGTATGTGGCGCACTGCGAAAGTATGATGCTGCACTCCGGGTATCCTATCATCTCTACTGCCTGAAAGGTACTTGTAGCCAACAAAAGAGCATTCGGGTTAGCATTACCAATATCTTCACTGGCCAGTATGACCATTCTGCGTGCTATGAATTTAGGATCTTCTCCTCCTTCAATCATTCTGGCCAACCAGTAAACAGCAGCATTAGGGTCGCTACCCCTGACCGACTTTATAAATGCTGATATAATATCATAATGCTGTTCACCTGTTTTATCATACAAAGCCATTTTACTTTGCACTACCTCCTGCACAACATCATTGGTCAGTTTCTTTTCACTTCCTTTCAGCGACATAACCACTAACTCAAGCAAATTCAGTAAGCGTCTGCCATCTCCTCCACTCAACCTCAGCAGAGCCTCCCACTCTTCCACTTTTACATCTTGCTGTATCAACCAACTATCCCGATCAAGGGCCTGTTGCACCATTTCTTTAAGATCTTCTTCTTCTAAGGCTTTTAATACATACACCTGGCATCTACTCAATAGTGCACCTATTACTTCAAATGAGGGATTTTCTGTAGTAGCACCTATTAGCGTGATAATACCCTTCTCTACCGCACCCAACAAACTATCCTGCTGGGCTTTGTTAAATCGGTGTATCTCATCAATAAACAATAGTGCATGTCCCGTCTTTCGTGCATTTTCAATTACCGCTCTTACTTCTTTTACTCCTGCATCAACTGCGCTAAGCGTAAAAAAAGGCATATCCAGTGCTTCGGCTATTATCTGAGCCAATGTAGTTTTGCCTACACCGGGAGGTCCCCAGAATATGATGGAATATGCTTTCCTGTTCCTGATTATCTCTCTTAATACTTTACCCTCGCCTACTAAATGCTCCTGCCCGATAAACTCATCTAAATTTCCGGGACGGACTCTTTCAGCCAACGGTATTTGTGATAATGTTGTCATACTATTAGCAATACCTTTACAAGTAAAACCATATATTCGCTGCTATGTTACGCAATTTACTTATCATTATTTTTCTGCTGGGTATAGTAGTACCCGGATATGCACAAAAAAAATCAAAGAAGAAGAAAAAAGGTGCTACAGAACAAACAACTGACACTGTAAAGATCGACCATAAGACTATTGGGTCTCAGATACCAGACTTTCGTGTTTATACACGTAAAGAGGAGATACTGACGAACAAAGATTTTAAAGATAAAGGCAACCTGTTCGTTATGATGTTCAACCCTACCTGCGATCATTGCCAGGAGCAGGTATTCATATTTGAGAAAAATATTCACCTCTTTGATAAATCAAAGGTATTATTGATCTGTGGCCCTGAATTGCACAGCTATCTTGAGTTCTTTAACAATGTCACAAAGTACTCGCGATACCCTAGCTTGAATGTTGGGGTAGACAGCTCTAATTTTATACAAAAAGTATATATGTATGAAGCTTTGCCGCAGATCAATGTATATGATAAGGACAGGAAGTTGATTAAGGTATTTCAGGGAGAAACACCTATCGATATGCTGAAGTCATACATTGAATAAAACAAGATGATATTGACCTATAAACAAACAGCATAGGCTTAGCCTATGCTGTTTGTTTTTTGACGTAACTTCTTATTTTACGTATATAGTCGAAATATCCTGTCTCCATTCTCATCCAGAATATCAGGAAAATACCTAAACCTATTCCTCCTAAGAGGTAAGTGTAAGTCATATTATCCCCAAATAAAAATAATGCTACTGCAGCAATTATCAGGAATAACACAAATACCATAATGAGCATAGGACCTCCAGAGTCAATTTTGCGCATTTTAGAACTAACTACAATTTGTGTCTTTCCCGCTTTTCCTTTAAACTCAATATGAGTTATTGGAAGTGTTCTGATGTTTGTATCCTGCTCTGCATGTGGGATGATCTTAAGCATTCTGTCTTTTTCAGAAACCTCAAAGTCAAGATTATGGATCTTAACATGTTTTCCGATAAGACGTCCTTTAATGTCATCTTCAGGTACAGAAGATACGTACCGGTAAGTTCTTGAGAATATCATAGGCACGATTTTAAGTGAATAATAAAACTAACTATATGAAAGTTAAGCATATTTTTGCGCTGTAACAATAGCTGATATCAGCATAACCAGCCACACTATTAACAGACGTACTTATCCACAAAAAAGAAAGTCATAAAAGGCTGAAAATAAATACTTTAACAGTTTTCTGACATTTAAGATTTAAATGCACATAGCTATTAAATTATTTTAACGGAAATCACTATGAAATATGGATTATTTTACTATTTTATATACCTAATAGTTTATAATAATCATTTACCATGTTTTTATAATATGGCCTTAGTGAGGGTGGATTTGTTCGATATTGTTCTGTCAAACCTTTGTGATCTTTAATGTATTGTTTCAATTCAGGTGGTACAGGCCTGTTTATCTCGCTTGCAGTTTCGGACGACCTTTTATCATCCTGCATTTGCTCCCTGACAGATTTTTCTGCTTCCAATAACCTTGTTAGTATTTCTTGCTGGCGTAATATGAGCTCTCTACCCAGTTGTTTGTTAACAAGTTGGGTTTCATTCCTGTCCATTTCGTCTTGTATTTCCTGAAGTTCCCTGGCATCAGCACCTAAACCTTTACTATTCAATAAGCTACTCAACTCTCTGAGTTTTTTACGTATTTCAGCCTGTTGCTGTGCCATTCTTGCCAATTGTTCAGCATCTCCGTATTCGCCTTCACTACTCTTGGATGAGTTTTCGCTTTTTGAGCTCGGTTGAGGTTGCCCGTCTTTACCCGTTTTTTGTCCTTGTCCTTGCCTTTTATTCATCGCATTTTCCATCTGCTGCATGGCATTGCCAATGTCTTTCTGTTGTGTGATGATATCAGACAATTGTTCAGATGGGTCTCCCTGATTGCCTTGTTTAGGTGTTTGCCCGCCGGGGCTGTTACATTGCCCGGGCTGACCCTGTTGTGCCTGACTTTGCATTTGCAACAGGTTAGACAACATTTCATTCAGCATCAGAGCCAGATTGTTAGTATGGGTCATCACATATTGTTGCCTTGTCATCGCTCTATCTACTTGTCTCTCTTCGATTGAGTGCACTGAAGCACGCATATTCTTTTCCAGCTCTGTTGTTTCTTTGTTTACACTAGCAGACAGTTGAAAATTATCTTTACTTAGCTCAAATAGGCTATCCCGTATCATTTTAGAGTTATCATGCAGACGTTTTTGTTCTCTCTGTTTAGCCACATATGTTTTACTGGCAATATTTACGTCTCCTAACTCATTCATCAATTGTTCCTGATCAAAAGACAGTCGCATCAGGTTGCTGAGTATTTGTCTTACTGCTCTTATATCTTTCTTTATCTGATTGATATTCATACCGCCTGCTGAACTACTCAGGCTTTGTGACATTTGCTTTAGGTTATCTGCAGCTTTCTTTTGCGACTGGCTGGCATTATTTTTCTGATTTTGTTGTAACTGTTGCTCACTGTTCTTCATCTCTTGCTTAGCCTTGTCTGATAGCTCCTTAGCCTCGCCCATCTCCTGAGGCCGCCTCAACTCTTTATTAAGTTCATCTATCTCCTTCATATCCTTCTGCATAGCCTTTTCAAGTTGTTGCTGTATTTGCTGCTGCTCTTTTTGAAGTTGACCGGCAGGAGTCTTACCTGCATCTGTTTTATCTTTTAATGATAGTTCTTTTTCAGCCAGTTCATTCATTTTAGCCGCAAGATCTTCAAGGCGCATTTGCATCTCCAGCTTTTTCATCAACTCTTTCATGCGCTCCATATCCATACTCAGCAGTTTATTGTCCTGCTCAAGTTGTTGCATAGTATTTACTGCTTCCTGTTTGTTTAGCTTAGACATAAGTTCTCTGAGCTTCTTCATTTGTTCTTGCAGCTCTTTATTGAGAACATTGTCCATCTGCTTCTTTAGTTCATCCTGCTTGTCTTTTAAGTCCTGGCTGTATTCTTTCTGTTTACTTTGTTGTAGCTGCTCTTCAAAACGTTTCTTTACTGCATTCAGTTCGTTTTGTAACGACTGTTGCATCTTCATCATATTCTGTATCGACTCCTGTTGCTCCCAATCCATAGCATCACTTTGCAACAGTTTGTTCTGCATATCATTATACTCTTTTTGCAACTGTTCTGAACGTTGGGCACTATTACTTAAACCTGAGTTTATTTGCTCAGCATTTGCATTCATTGCAGAATCGAGCTGGTCTTTATCAAACATTCGGTAGGTCATCAGCTCGCTACGTGTCGCCTTACTACCGTTTACGCCATCATTGTCCCATGCTTCTATATAAAAATTAACTTGTTGTCCGGGAGTGAGGTCTAATGTAGCCAGATCAAAATAATGCTGAAAAGTCACCAAAGCCCCTGCATTGATACTCAAAGACTTTTTATTTTCTCTGATCTTGTTATTGTTCTTACCTAAAATCTCATAATGGAAGAACAACTTACTTATGGCATAGTCATCACCTGCATTGCCTGCTAATAAAATCTGTTTACCGGAGACGGTATCTCTATATTCTTCAATCTGTAGTATCGGGTATTCATCAGGAATGACCTTTACAAAGTAGTTGAAGCTGTCAGACACCTTCTCTTTTTTATTCTTTAAAACAAGAGTATAAGACGTATCATTAAGGAAACGGTATTGTGTTGAATAACCATTACTACTTTTCTTTTCTAATTGCAGCATGCCGTTGCTACCTAACATAAAAACAGCATCTTGGGTGTACTCTGTAATAAATGTCCAGTTAACTCTGGTGCCAGCAGGCACTGTCATATCACTCAAGCTATTGACCTGCTCATCTTTTCTCCCGGTATAATCAGGATAGTCGAGGTTAACCTTAAATGACCTCAAAACAGGTTTCTGAATAACTTGTATTTCATACTCTTTAGAGTAAAAACCTGCAGCATAAAAACGCATTCTGACAGGTTCTGTTACATTACGGAAAGTATACCTGAATTCGTTTTCGCCACCCGTTGTCATTGGAACTATATCTCCATCTACTTCTATAGATACATCCAGCGGTAATATCTCTCCTTCTGTTGTTATAATTATTTGAAAGTCTTCATTTCTTACTGCTCTTAAGTCCTTATTTTTTAATACAAAGCTGAAAGGAGCAGGCTTTTCAAATGTCTTTGATGGCTGCAATAACCTCTGCGACGAATCTGTAAAGACATTGGGCGCAGCCACAAGTATGAATATTCCAACTAATAATACAGGCAGTAAATACGGCAGGTACTTTTTGTTGCTGCCGAAATCAATTGCAGACAATATTGGTACCGGAGTCAGCTGTTTGGATTTCTGATCTATGCTGGCTTCTATAAGCTCTTTACTTGCATGACCATTATGTTGTTGTCTAAGCTGTAATATGTTAAGGAGTTTATCGTCTACTTCGGAGAAGTGTGTACCTATAATTCTGGCTGCCTGCTCATGAGAAATGACCTTACCTAACTTAGCCATTTTCACTAATGGCATTACTACCCACACAATAAGTGTAACCAACCCTCCGGATATGAATATTGTTGCTATTGCTATTCGCAACCAAGAAGGCAAATACAGAAAGTATTCACTGACACTTACCGTAAGTATAAAGAACAATAAACAAGTAAGGAACACGAGCGCACCTCTAATGAGTTTATTAGCGTAATACTTGCGTATAAATGCGTCCAGCCGTGATATAAGCAGGTCGTAATTATTCATAATAAGTCCTAATGCAATATAACGGATTTTAGACTTATGAAAGTCACAATACTTTGTTATATGTACCTTTACAATCGCGAGTTAAAACTATGATTCATTTGTACCCTGCCCATGCGGCAGAAGCACTGGAATTCAGTAAGGTAAAAGAGCTGTTGCATAAGAAATGTCGTACAGATGCAGCGCATGACCATACAGAGAACATTCGTTTTCATACCAAGCTGGAGTATGTTGAGAGAGAACTAAAGCAAGTTCATGAATTCAAGTCTATTTTAGAAAGCAGTGACCTCTTCCCTAATGATTATACTACCAACCTGCAAAAAGAGCTAAAACTGCTATCGATACCAAGGTCTGTATTGTCTGGTGAACAGTTATTAGGGCTGATGAAGCTTGCCCTTAACATGAAAGACATTCTGCTATGGTTCAATAAACATGAAGGTTTATATGATGAGTTAAGGGCACTGTGTAAAAATATTAATTATGACAAGCAAATTGCAGATACTATAAATGCAGTAATTGACGAGTTCGGACAGGTCAGGGATAATGCTTCTAAAGAGTTAGTTTCTATCAGAAGTGAGTTATCAAAGCTGAGGGCTCAGCTCAGAAAAGTATTTGATGGCATCCTGCGCAAGCTCAATAAACAAGGTTATCTGGCAGATATTTCAGAAAGCTTTCTGAACGGGAGAAGAACTGTTGCTGTATTTGCAGAGCATAAGCGTATAGTAAAAGGTATTCTTCACGGAGAGAGCGACTCACAACGCACTGTTTTTATTGAACCTGAGAGCACGATAGAGCTGAACAACGAGATATCCTCGCTTGAAAGAGCAGAAACCAGAGAGATACAAAGAATATTAGCATCAACAACTGAGCAAATAGCTGCATTTCACCCACAGCTTGAATCTTATTATCATATAGCAGGGTTATACGATTTTATTCGTGCCAAAGCACAACTGGCAAGAGACATGCATGCAAACATGCCCAGGCTAAGTGCTCACCCCGGAGTAGACTTGGTAAAGGCACATCATCCTTTATTGTTATTACATAATAATACTACTGAAAAGCCCACTGTACCACTCAACATCAAACTTGACAAGCATAACAGGATTTTGATCATCAGCGGGCCGAATGCCGGAGGCAAAACTGTGTCTATGAAAACTGTCGGGCTGATACAACTGATGGCACAATCCGGATTACTTATTCCAGCAAGTGCTACCTCAGAGATAGGCATCTTCAAACAACTGATGATCCATATAGGTGATACACAATCTATAGAGCATGAACTCAGTACTTATAGTGCCCACCTACGGGACATGAAATATTTTATGGATTTCGCTAACGGCAAAACATTATTCTTTATTGATGAACTGGGTAGCGGGTCTGACCCCAACCTGGGTGGTGCATTTGCAGAAGCTATTGTTGAAGAATTAGCAAAGAAACACTCATTAGGCATTATTACCACACACTATTTGAACCTGAAAGTAATGGCTGGTAAAGTGAATGGCATTATGAATGGTGCTATGACCTTTGATGAACAAAAATTGGAACCATTATACAGGCTCGAGGTAGGGAAGCCCGGTAGCTCTTACACATTTGCAATAGCACAAAGAAGCAAGCTACCACCAGATATCATTAACAGAGCTAGAGAACTAACAGAGCGCGATCATTTCAAATTGGATAAAGTATTACTACGGGCAGAACAACAAAGTGTCAGGCTAAAAAAGAAAGAACAGGAACTAAATAAGCTACTGAAAGAACATGAGACCGCTAAAAAGAAATATGAGGACCAAACAGATAAAGAAAAACTAAAGCAACACTACAACACATTGAAGCTTCAAAACCAGATAAAGAAGGAAGAACTTGAGTACCTCAGAGACATGGAACGCAAGTTCAAGCAGATAATAATTGACTGGAAAAAGGCAGAAAGCATAGAAGACAAGCAAGAAGCCATCAAAGCAGCAGAAAAAGTACTATTTCGTAAGAAGCAGATACAGGCGAATGCAGCTATGGCAAAAAAAGCTGATAAGAATTATAAAACTGTAGGAGGTGTTCCTCAACCCGGCAATTTTGTTCGTCATAAACAAAACCATCAGGTAGGACAGCTTAAAGAGATAAAAGACAAAAAAGCTATTGTAATGATAGGTAAAATGCCATTTACGGTAAACCTGGACGAGTGGGTAGTAGTAAGCAAAAAGGAAAAGAAGAGTAAAAAAGATGAGAAAAAATAAAGCACTGCATGGCAGTGCTTTGTGTTATATATGTGATCATATATTATTTTACTACAAATCCATTTACAGGCTGGTATCGGTTGCCATCTTTTTTCCAGAGTATTATTGTGATATAAGTATTAGCTGAGTTGTACTCACTTACATCAAATGTATGCTCATATTTTGTTTCCATCTCTACCAGATCATCATTGGTAAAAGACATTCCGAATGCACCATTAGCTGATGTACGGATAACATGATTATGCGTAGTGGGGCTTGGTGATGACGACTGCGGAGCCACTATACCGTCTTCCGTAAGAAAGCAGGCTAATGCGTATTCACCATCTGCAGCAATATCAATAAACTTTGCTCCGTATGTCACTTTCCATTTGTTACCATCTTTTTCAATAATTGCAGCGAGTGATGGTTGTTCTAATTGCTTATTGCTATCTATTAATCTGTTGGCTTTATCCTTAGAAGCCTGGCTTACTATGTGCCCGTTCAGCACAACAGCATTCTCATCTCCAACCCATATTTGCGGTGTGTACCTTTGACCATGCCTGTTATTACCAATGGCATTCGATTCTTCTGTTATCATCGGGTCGCCGTACTTAATATGTATTGCCAAAGGTGTAACGTGAGACCCATTGGCTGCCACCAGTTCTTTAAAAGCGGGTTTCCCCCAACTACCGCAACTTGGACAGCCTGTGCTGGTGATCTCAAACATTACCGGAGAGGTTTTCTTAGAATAGTTTAACTCTGTAGTTTTAGGTTCTACTTGCGTACTTACTGCAGGGTCGTTACCTGCTTTTTTACATGCTGTGAATGTAAGCATGCTCAGAACAATCATAGTAGTGATAGAACCTACAATTATCAAATAAGTCTTTTTCATAATCGTTTAACGTGTACCTGTTTACATTATTGTATACACATTATATACGTATGAAGTTCACATTCCTTACAAAGGAAGGGAAAATTACCAATGAAATGAGAGAATATTAACCTTACCAGCTACCACCGGCACCGCCGCCTCCGAAGCCGCCGCCGCCAAAACCACCGAAACCGCCACTTCCTCCGCCAAAGCCTCCTCCTCCACCGAAGCCACCACCTCTGTTGCCTCCGCCAAGAAGGCTGCCCAACAGCATGCCTGTAGCAAAATCAGTATGCCCGCGGCCACTCATGTAGCCGCCACCACCTGAGCCGCCACCACCTTTGCTGATAGCAAAAACTATGAGTATTATCATTACTATAAAAGCTATAGTGACAATCGCAGGTACTTTTTTCTTACCATGGTAGTAATCTTCTTCTGCTTTATACTCGCCCTTAGTAGCAGCAATAACAGCATCAGCAGTACGGTCAAACGCTTTGTAAAAATCACCACTTTTAAGCCCTGGCACAAGTTCATTTCTGTAGATGCGGCCAGCCATAATATCGGTAAGCGCCCCTTCTACACCATACCCTGTTGCTATAAATGCTTTTCGGTCTTCTTTAGAAACTAAAACAACAACACCATTATCTTTCCCATCATGCCCTACTCCCCATTCGTGTCCTAATGCTATTGCATATTCACTTTCTTCATATGGCCCCAAATTTTTAATGGTAACTATTGCTATTTGAGTTGATGTTGCTTTATCATACTCTACCAACTTTGCTTCGAGTCTAGAGACCTGCTCTGCATTGAGCATACCTGCAAAGTCATTCACTAACCTTTGCGGGTTGGGTTTAGGCGGCAAGTCTTTTTCATCAACAGATGAAAAAGCTATTGTAGGTAATAAAAAGGCAATAAATAATATACTCAGGTAACGTAACAATATAACTCCTTTGCTTTACTCTATTTTCCAAAAACTATTTCGTCAGGCAATTCATTCTTTGTAATGGATGGATCGAATGGAAAGTGTTTTGCCAAAGCATTACCTAACTCATCAATACAGGCGCAAATACCTTCAGTCATTTCCCCTGCTCTTAAATGGTCTTGCAGGTGTTGTGCAGCAGTTTTCCAGAATGCAGGGCCACCGGCCTGTTCGTATATTTCCTTATCACCTAAAATGGCAAACTGGTGATCGTCATAAGCCATGTAAAGCAATACCGCATTTCTGCGTTCTGTCTCGACCATACCCAGTTCTTCAAATACCTCTTTAGCACGATCTATCGGGTTCACATATTTACATTTCGCCTCCATAAATATGCGCAACTCTCCTGTGGTTCCGGCTTCAGCTTTTTGTATACGCTCTACTACTCTATCCTGCTCCTCATCTGTAAGAGGTAGTTTCTTCTTACCAAACAAACCCATATAATGCAATTTTAAAATTTCACTTCAGGTGCTTTCTCTGCTCCGGCTTCAGCCTCAAACGAGCCTTTAGTCTCAAAACCCAACATACCTGCTATCAGGTTACCGGGGAACTTGCGCACTGTACTGTTATATTGCTGAACAGATTCGTTAAATCTGCCACGCGCTGTTGTGATCCTATTTTCAGTACCTTCTAACTGGTCTTGCAGACTCAGAAAGTTTTGATTGGCTTTCAACTCCGGATAACGCTCACTTACAACCATTAAGCGTCCTAATGCCTGGCTCAACTGACCCTGTGCAGCCTGAAACTCACGTAGTTTTTCGGGGCTTAGGTTTTCCGGATCTACTTTTATAGAAGTAGCACTGGCACGAGCCTGAATAACAGCTTCTAATGTTGACTTCTCAAACTCAGCAGCACCTTTAACCGTAGCTACAAGATTAGGAACAAGGTCTGAACGACGCTGATATTGGTTTTCTACCTCACCCCACTTAGCTTTTACACCCTCGTCTAAGTCAACAAGCTTGTTCTGAACATTTACTGCCCCGCAACCGCCAAATACAACTAAGGCAATAAGCACTATAATAACAATGGTACCTTTTTTCATTTGTTTAAATTTTACTCAAAAGTAAAGCCTTTAGTATAAAACTGAAAACGCCGGCAAATGCCGGCGTAAAATATATCAAGAAACAGTATGATTTACCTGTTAAAATAGTACCTGGCGCTCAAACCAAACATATTATGAGGGAAGAACTCAGGACCATTTATCAAGTTAATAGAAGGCTTTATATCTGCACTCAGATTCAACGGTATATTTTTAAATACATACTCAACCCCTCCTATTCCTGAAATACCAAATAACGGTTCTGGGCGATCATATATCCACTCTCCGTCACTTTCGCGATACCATCGGCCACGGTCCCACGCTCCTGCGTGCAAACCACCACCAAAGAATATTCTCCAAGACGGGTCTGGCAATGTAATAACACCTTCCAATAGTGCAACTGCGTTAAAGCTTTCGCCTTCTAAACCTACAATACCTCCTGCATTTAACTGTCCTTCAAATGCGAGGTGATTTGTAATGTATACTTTACCATTGAAACCGCCACCATCCGGCGTAGCTCTGATACCTATTGCAGCATCTCCTTTTTGTGCGTAGCTGTTACTAGTAACAAGCAATGATAATATCGTAGTAATAATCAGTAATCTTTTCATATCATTCTATTTTTATTTTTAAAACAAATACTCGATTCAGTTTGTTCCATAACTATTAATAATAGTATCTATTATTTTTTGCTATTTACTTTCGTCATGTAAGATTTCTGTATTTCACTCCGTATTATCTTATATATGCCTTTAAACCTACCCCTACCAGATTGTACGGGTAAAAGCTAATATCACCCTCAGAGTCTATGTTCACAGCCGGTTTTACATCAATACTTATACTCATAGGGTACCCGGGTAAAAAGTACTCTACACCTGCAATAGCATCTACACCAAATACCCATTCAGGCTCTTGTACCAATATAGCTCCATCATCCCTTGCAGGATTTCTTGTAAACGCTACTTCCTCATCGTATAACCCAGCATGGCCACCACCACCTAAGAATAATTTCCATGTAGGATCGTCTGATAAGTTAATAGACCCTTCAAGTAATGCAACGGCTGTCACACTCTTTCCTCTAATATCAAAACCACCGGCATTTACCTGCCCTTCAAATAAAAAATGATCGGTAATGTATGACTTAACATTCAAGCCTAAACCATCTGTAGACCCTCTGAGCCCAAGCCCTACATCACCTGCATTTTGAGCGAAAGCATTTGATGTTAATAAAATCAATCCTGTAACTAATGTCGTCTTTGTAATCCTCTTTAAATTGTTCATAATATTCATATTTTGATCCATTAACTCTTAAACAGAGTTGTCAGGCATAATGTTTATAGAAGATGATTATTAACATCATAAGCTATTATCTATTTTTACGCAAAATCAGAAAATGAGCAATAAGTACGAGGCGAGTTTAGCATACGCACAGGAACAAGACAAAACAGATGTATTAGCACATAACAGGGAACGTTTTCATATTCCGCAGCACGAGGGGAAAGATGTGGTTTACTTATGTGGCAACTCATTGGGCCTACAACCTAAGAGTGTAGGACACCTGATGAAAAAAGAACTGGAAGACTGGGCAAAATATGGCGTAGAAGGGCATTTTGAGGCAAGGAATCCTTGGTTCTATTACCACCATATATTTTCAGAAAGGCTGGCCAGGCTTGTTGGAGCTAAAAAAGACGAAGTAGTTGCAACGAACACACTAACTGTGAACCTGCAATTACTCATGTTATCATTCTATAAACCTGAAGGCGACAGGTATAAAATAATGATGGAAGCAGGGTCTTTCCCGTCAGATCAATATGCTGTAGAAACACAGGTAAGAATGTATGGCTATGACCCGAAAGATGCCATCATTGAAATAGCTCCGAAAGCAGGCGCACATACTATAGATGATGAAGATATAATCAAAGCAATAGAAGACGCAGGTGATAGCCTGGCATTAGTAATGTTCGGCGGAGTAAACTATTATACGGGGCAATTCTTCGACCTGAAAGGCATTACAGCAGCGGCACACAAAGTTGGTGCTTTTGCAGGGTTTGATCTGGCACATGCTACGGGCAATATACCTATGAAACTACACGACTGGGATGTAGATTTTGCCTGCTGGTGCTCTTATAAATATTTGAACTCAGGACCGGGTGGTGTTGGTGGACTATATGTACATGAAAAGCATTACAACAACCCGGATACATTCAGACTTGCAGGATGGTGGGGAAATGACGAGAAAGATCGTTTCCTGATGAAGAAAGGATTCATACCACAGAAAAATGCCGGAAGCTGGCAAATGAGCAATGCCCCTGTATTTAATATGGTAGCACACAATGCCGCACTGGATATTCATGATAATGCAGGCATAGACGCACTGAGAAGAAAAAGTGAACAACTTACCGGATACATGGAGTTCTTATTAAATAAGATAGAACATCTTTCGTTTGAGATCATTACTCCAAAAGAGCCGCATCGAAGGGGCTGCCAACTTTCGCTACTTTTCAATGATAAAGGGAAAGAAGTATTTGAAGCACTAAGCAAGAACGGTGTTGTTGCAGATTGGAGAGAACCTAATGTGATACGTATAGCTCCTGTTCCGCTATACAATACTTTTGAAGATGTGTACCGATTTTATGAGATACTTATGAGCGTTGGCAATACAACTGAGCAATAATTTTTTAACCTTATGAGAGTACCGGTAATAGTTGTTCTAATAATACTCCTGTTTGGTTCTTGTATTTCAGAATATGAGGAAAATACCCAAGAATCAAATACAGATAGTACAACTGTTGTTGATGCTTCACCAATATATGCCTGGCAAGGGAACCTTGACGGGAGAATACCTGTTTTGATGTGGTACAGGCAGGTTGATAGCGTGATACTTGGCTCTGTTTTTTACACTAACATAAAAGACCCTCAGCCTATAAAAATAATAGGCACTATTACTGACGAGGAGTATCTGATCAATGAATTCTTGCCTGATGGTCAAATTTCAGGGTACTGGCACTTTACTACAAGCCCTGACGCTGCTGAAGGAACATGGTCATCTCCAACTGACGATAAGCAATTCAACATCTCGATGATGCACATCGACACGCTCGTATCTATTGATGAAGTTAATATCGTTAGCGAAGTTGCAGGAACATACACATACTCGGTAGGTGAAGAAGGTACGACTGGCCTTCTTAGTGTTGAGCATATTGATGACAATAAATACATAATCAATTTTGAAAATATTACCGGGCCGCCGGCACATAATTTGGCTTCGTTAACAGATACTGTACGCTTACAAGGTCATACCATTCTTTACAGCTCAACTGAATATGGAGACTGTTCTTTCAAAATACACTTCTATAATGGCATTGCAATTGTAGCATACCTAAATGGTAAAGCTTCATGTGGTTTCGGGCACAACGCTTTTATAGACGGCATATACATGAAACTGTAAAATTTATATTACAAACATGTGACTTAAGTATTGTAATCAAAAGTGTTTAAATACTAATTTCACATGACAAGAATTTATATTAACATTTCAGCCCCTTACCCACACTTTATTACTTAGTAGATAACAAAAGTACCTCAAATAGCACAACAAAAACTCATTCAATAACCCTAATAAGTATGATATCAAAAGCCCCTGAATCGGGGCTTTTGTTTTATTAGTCCTTTAATATCTTAATCACTAATTTTACGCGCGATTTAGATAATGGCTATTTATTATTCAACTGACGACTTACCTGCTTTTAACAATGCAGCACTTACTATAGGCACTTTTGACGGTGTGCACATGGGACACCAGGTGATACTGAAAGAAGTTGTCAATCACGCAAAAGAAAATAACGGGGAAAGTATTTTGCTCACATTTGAACCTCACCCCAGAAAACTACTATTCCCAGAGCAGAGAATAGAGATCATTACCCCGTTAGATAAGAAGCTTGAACTGATCAACGCCATAGGCATTAAACATATAGTTGTTGTTCCCTTCACTCATAAGTTTGCAAAAATGTCTGCCAGAGAGTATGTGAGTGACTTTCTTGTGAAAGAATTCCAACCTCAGAGTATTGTTATTGGTTACGATCATCATTTCGGTAACGATAGAAAAGGAAATATTGCACTGTTGAATGAAATGAAACGTGAATTTGACTTCAACGTTGTAGAGATAAGTGCGCAGTTAATAGATAATGCTACTGTCAGCTCAACAAAAGTGCGAAAAGCACTAAAAGAAGGACAAGTCAGTGAAGCTGAACAAATGCTTGGGCGAAGCTACTCGTTACTAGGCAACGTAAAACAAGGTGCTCAACTGGGAAGAACAATAGGATACCCTACGGCCAATATTCAACCATTGCACAATGAACAGATCATACCTGCTAATGGTGTATACGCAGTAAAAGTAGTGTATAATAACATCGAATATACCGGTATGCTTAATATCGGCTTTAAACCTACAGTAGCGAATGATAGCAAGCTATCAATTGAGGTAAATATCTTCAACTTTTCTGAAGATATATATGGCAGGGAGCTGGAAATAATATTCATAGAAAGATTAAGGCAGGAACAAAAGTTTAGCTCGATCGATGAATTACAAGAACAATTGAAAAAAGATGAACTACAAGCCAAAAAAATATTAGGCTAAAGCAAGCTCTATCTTTCCAATCATTTCTTTTAATAACTCCCTGTCGTTTACATTGCTGTCTATTCCAACAGTCTTTTTACTATACTCACCAAGTAACAACATGCAATGTTCCATTTTTTGCAATGAATACCTTTGAGCAGTACTCATTATTTGCCTATATCTATTAGGGTAAGTGCCCAAGGCAGATGCGCCTTCTTTCTCAGGCCTGCCCATTACAAAATATGCCTGGTATAGCTTACTGAAGTGATTGTAAAAAGAACCGATAATTAAAGGCATAGGAGACGACTTAGGGTTCGCAATGAAATAAGAGAGCATCCTGTACATCTTATCTTTATCGCCGTTTGTTATTGTTTCCGGAAATTCAAAAACATTATACTCTCTGCTGATACCGATGTATTTCTGTATCATTTCGGCAGTCAATGCCTTCTCCTCCGGAACATTGATACGAATCTTGGCTATTTCATTAGCTATTTTTTGTAAGTCGCTACCCAGATATGTAGCCAGTATTTGTGACTCACGAACACCAACCTCGAACCCTATTTCTTTACCATAGTTCTGTACCCATCCGGGCACCTGCTCGTCTCGTATTTTTTCTGAAGTAAAGTACATGCCCTTGTCTTTGGCATATTTCACTACCTTACTTCTTCCATCTGCTTTTTTTGATCTGTGCTCTATTAGAAATATTGTAGTAGGTGCAGGCTGCTCCAGATATCCTATTAATTCATTAAACCCTTTTAACTGTGCCGCATCCTTAAGCACTACTACTTGTTTTTCAGCAAACATGGGGAATCGTCTGCACGAATTCACGACATCGCTCCACTCAGCATCTTTGCCATACAAAACTATAAGGTTAAAATCCCGCTCTTCAGGCCTGAGTATTTTATCCTCAAAATACTCAGTCAGCATGTCCAGATAAAACGGCTCATCGCCATCTATCAGGTACACCGGAGCATATTGCTTCTCTTCGATCGATTTTATGATCTTCTTGTATCCCTCTAACATCACTTTACAATAACAGTTTCAAAATCAACAACTTGTCCTTTTAGCTTAAAAAACACTTTAGCTGATGTTACGACATCTTTCACACAGTACTCTACTATTCTGGGAAGATCGTTGTCCTTGTAAAAAACACTTGCTACCATGCTACCGTCAATATCATCTTTAGGTGAAGGTATACCTAGTATTTCAGCAAGTAAAGACAAGGAAGTATAATTCTTATAATCCCCGAACTTCCATAGTTCCATAGTATCAATATGAGGGTTTTCCCAGGGCTTTTTACCACTTAAATCCATTACCGAGGGTAGCTGTATGCCATTTATCAACATCCTGCGGCATAGAAACGGGATATCAAACTCTTTGATATTATGGCCACAAAAGGCCATGCTTTGATTAAACGCATGAAACCTGCTTACCGTATCTGCAAACTCTTTTAATAATAAGTTTTCATCAACATTTGCTATTGATTTAAGCCGCATGACCCACTCGCCATCAATTTCCGAAAAACTTCCAAAACAGATACAAACAACCTTAGCAAACTCGGCGAATACGCCAGACCTATCATTAAACAGCTCTTCAGGTGTAGGTTCAGTACTATCAGAACGTATAAATTTTGCTTTACGCTCCCACTCTTTCTGCATACGCTCACTCAGTGTCCCATAATCATCCGTTATGGGTACGGTCTCAATATCCAAAAACAATATATGCCTGTATTGATGCATAGTAAATGCTGCTGATTATATTTGTAAATAAAAACAATTTTTTATGAGTCAGGAAACCAACCGTACTGAAGATGGACAGAATCAAGAACAACCACTTGATTACGCTCCGCCTGTACCCTCAAATAAAAGAAACCTCACTCCGATATTTATTGTAATTATTTTATTGCTGGTATTCTCTAATATATATTTTGCTGTACAGCTAAATAAAGTAAAGAATGACAGGGCAACGGTATTATCACAATACAATGCTTCAGACTCTTCAAGGCAGGCGATTGAAAATGATTACAATGCCGCACTTGTAAGGTTGGACGAATTAATGTCTCAAAACTCTGTTCTGGATAGCGCACTGCATGATAAAAACAGTGAAGTTGCGATATTAAGGAGGCAGATAGATAAGATCATTAAAAACAAGAACGCTACGGCTGCAGAACTTGGTAAAGCTAAACGACTCATAGGTCAACTGAACAGTAAGGTGCAAACTTATGAAGAACGTATTGCTATGCTAGAAAGTGACAATATGCGTCTTGAGAAAATGACCGAGATACTGGAAGAAGAAAGAAGTGAATTAGCAGCAGAAAGAGAAGAGCTGTATAAACTAGGATCTGTACTACATGCTTCCAACATACGCATGATGCCTATTGACATAAGGAAAGGCGGCAAAAAAGTAAAAGAAACCGAAAAGGCTAAGCGTGTTGATGTGATGCGCATCAAATTTGATATAGATGAGAACAGGATAGCTCAAAATAGTGTGCAGGAAATATACCTGGTAATTACAGACCCTAACGGTAGCTTGTTAAGCAATGCAGCATATGGATCGGGTGTTACGATACTTGATGGAGGTGAAGAAATTAATTATACCATATCGAAACTGATAAGCCTTGAGAAAAATAAACCGATAAATGATGTTACTGTAGATTGGCAACAAGATAGTGAGTATAAAGAAGGTACTTACGCTATCAGTATATACCAGGGCGGTTTTAAGATAGGTAGTGGTAATGTTGATTTACGTTAACCAACTCACTATCACAGAAATACGATAATAGTGTGTTAATCAGCTTAACAATAAGATAATACGGCATTTCTTTTCAGTTCACAGTAGCTGTTATATTATTGTGTCGGATTATTGAGGTATTATGGATTTTCCCGGTAAAATACTTGTTGTTGATGATGAACCTGATATAGTAGAGTTCATCAGCTACAATCTTAAAAGTAGAGGCTACCAGATAGCAACTGCAAAAGATGGCGTTGAGGCTATCAGAAAAGCAAAAGAGTTCCGTCCGGATCTTATACTGCTGGACATAATGATGCCGAACAAAGATGGCATTCAAACTATAAAAGAGTTACGCCAATCTCCTGATTTTGAGCAAACCGCTATTATTTTTCTTACTGCACTCAGCGACGAAAAATCAGAGATAGACGGGTTGAATATCGGGGCTGATGATTATATATCAAAACCCATTAAACCAGACCTGTTAGTAACAAGAATAGCAGCAGCTCTGCGCCGCACAAAAGTCGATGAAGACCAAGAGCATAAGCTTAGTTTCAACGACCTTGAAATAAACAAAACGAAGTTTACTGTAACATACAAAGGAGAAGATATTACTCTTGCTAAAAAAGAGTTTGAACTGTTATCTCTTCTTGCTTCGAAACCAGGCCGCGTATTCTTAAGAAACGAGATACTACAGCGGGTATGGGGCACTGATGTTATTGTCGGCGATCGCACAATAGATGTACACATTCGTAAAATACGCCAGAAGCTGGGTATTGACCTTATTACTACTGTAAAGGGCGTAGGATATAAATTTGAAATGGCGTAGTTTAGTATACTATGTCGGTGTTACTGGATACTAAAAATGCTTCCCCCAGGCTGCTATCTACCATCACAGCCCTCATTATCTCTTCAGTTAATGCTTTATTAAGCCTTTTTCTGTCACTGAACTGGTATGTGCCTCTAGCAGTATTCTTTATTACTTTCATTATTATCTACTGGATATATAACTATACGCTTCAACACTTTATATACAGGAAGATCAAGCTAATATATAAGTTCATATACCAGACAAAGGCCACAAAAAAAGAAGAGTTTTTTTACAATAACATCCTTCCCAGAAAATCATTAGAAGAAGTGAGCCTTGATGTACAGAAGTGGGCAACACAAAAAAAGGATGAAATAGATATGCTACGTGCTAATGAGCAATTCAGAAAGGAGTTTCTGATGAATCTTGCTCATGAATTACGCACACCAATATTTGCTGTACAAGGATACGTAGATACATTGGCCGGCGGGGCACTAAATGATGAAACAGTAAACATGAAGTTCCTGCACAATGCATCTAACAGTATTGACAGGCTGGTAAGGTTGGTAGATGATCTGGATGAAATATCAAAGTTAGAGTCAGGAAGGATACCTATAATACAAGAGTCTTTTGTGATACAAGACCTTGTAAAGGATGTATACGAAGAAATGACACTAGAAGCAAAAGAAAGGAATATCAAACTGCTTCTTAAAAAAGGTACAGAAAAGCCACTTACGGTACATGCTGATAAACAAAAGATCAGACAGGTATTATCAAACCTAGTTGTCAATGCCCTAAAATACGGACACAATGGTGGTAAAATAACTACAGGTTGTTACGAGATGGATGACAAGAATATTTATGTAGAAGTGTCTGATGATGGGCCTGGAATAGCAGAAGAACACCTGTCACGTATATTTGAGCGTTTTTACAGGGCTGATAGAAGTCGTAGCCGTAATGTTGGCGGCACAGGACTGGGCTTAGCTATTGTTAAACATATTATTGAAGCTCACGAACAAACGGTGACTGTGCGCAGTAAGGTCGGCGTAGGCTCATCTTTTGGGTTTACTCTTGAAAAGGGTAAAGAATAATATTACAGGCTTGTATATATAGTAATAATATTTATCTTCGTTATACCAGAGAGGAGATACAATGCACCCGAAAATAAGGGAACTATTTAAGGATAAGATATACGGTAAAGAATTTCTTAAACTATATGAGGATATGGCATGGACCTATACTCATGATAGTATTGAAGAGTTATATCAACATGCTGAAAAACAGCAGACCCCTCTCTCCTTCTCTGAGATCAACTCAAAAGCTTCAGCCTTTAATAACGAACTGATACACAGGGCTACCTGGATCAGGGAAGATTACAAAGAAAATAAAGGTTATTCTTCTCCAAAGCTTACACGTGGCTGCAAAAAGATCATCTCTAAATGTATGAAAGAATACCTGCGCGCACTGGAGTTTGCTGCCGGGGCTAAAACACCTTCTTCCAATAAAGCAAAAAGCTACCTGGAAGAGGTAGCTTGATACATACATATAGAGGAAAGAGAAGACTTGGTTATCTCGTTTTCAAAGTTTAGGTATTGGTAATCAGCACTTTGTTTGTGCATGACAAAGATCATATATACACCTGAAGAATACTAATTCACTTAGTCACTATATATACACATCATATCGCATATCCATTAATAGCTGTAACTATCTGATAATAAGCATATTAAACACTGATTCCTCTCTAATGATGAAGTATAATTCACAAGCTTTCCACTTATACATACAAAATCAACGCCTAGCTGTTATAATTGTAATAAATATTTACAATTCAATTACTTATGAACATTTACTAAAGTGTATTGATAACAATATCAAGCAATGATCAGTAATAGTAATTAACATGAACTAACATGATATTAACAAAACAGATAAAAATTATAAAAAATCTTCTTTATACCAGAGATTGAAATAATCTTGTGATGTAACTTATTGAATCAGTGAGTAATGATAACAGATGCCTGAACCAGCAAAGAACTCGGATACTGCAACTTAACATAGCGGGATTTTATATGTTTTCAGATTTTAAAATTCTTCAGTTAGATTCGCGTGCGTAATTACAAATAGCAATATGTCAGCACAAAAGATAACATTAGACGAAAAAGGAAAACTAGTAGTACCTGATCATCCGATCATACCATTCATAGAAGGTGACGGAATAGGCCCGGATGTATGGAAAGCATCAAAAAAAGTGCTGGATGCAGCCGTAGAGCATTGCTATGATGGCAAAAGGAAGATAGAATGGAAAGAGATGCTGGCAGGAGAAAAAGCATTCAACGAAACGGGTGAATGGCTCCCGGCTGCTACGCTTGATACTGCCAGAGAATATCTGGTATCTATAAAAGGGCCACTTACTACACCTGTTGGGGGCGGGATTCGCTCACTAAATGTAGCATTAAGGCAGGAGCTAGACCTGTACGTGTGCTTACGCCCTATACACTGGTTTATAGGTGTACCATCACCTGTACACTACCCTGATCGTGTTGACATGGTTGTTTTTCGTGAAAATACAGAAGATATATATGCAGGTATTGAATGTAATTACGATAGTCCTGAAGCTAAAAAGCTACTTGAATTCATAAAAACAGAGTTGAACGCTGGTGATAAGGTACGTTTTCCTGATACAGCATCATTTGGAATAAAGCCTGTATCAAAAGAAGGGACCCAAAGGCTTGTACGCTCTGCTATACAGTATGCTATATCACACAAGAGAGATTCTGTAACGCTGGTACACAAGGGTAACATTATGAAGTTTACCGAAGGCGGGTTCAAGAATTGGGGATACGAATTAGCAAAAGAAGAATTTGGAGATAAAGTGTATACCTGGGATGAGTGGCAGGCTACCAAAAAAGAAAAAGGTGAGGCAGAAGCAAATCAGGAAATGGAGAAAGCACAGCACGACGGTAAGATCATTGTAAAAGATGTGATAGCTGATAACTTCCTTCAGCAGATACTTCTTGCCCCGCAAGACTATTCTGTTATTGCAACACTTAACCTGAACGGTGATTACATATCAGATGCTTTAGCTGCTGCTGTAGGCGGAATTGGTATTGCACCGGGAGCAAATATCAACTATACAAGCGGGCATGCTATTTTCGAAGCAACGCATGGTACAGCACCGCGTTTTGCCAACACAAATACAATGAACCCATCTTCACTGATATTAAGCGGTGTGATGATGTTGGAATATATGGGTTGGGACGAAGCTGCAAAGTGCATAAAGAACGGTTTACAAACCAGTATCATGCATAAGCGAGTTACAGTTGACTTCTACAAACTTATGGATGATGCAATGCAGGTATCTACAACCGAGTTTGCAGACGAGATCATCAAACATTTTTAGTAATGAATATAGCGTCTTATATAGATCATACACTTCTAAAACCGGACGCAACACAAGAACAAATTGAACAGCTTTGTAATGAGGCTGTTCAATTTGGTTTTAAGGGAGTATGCATTCCACCTTCATACCTTCCTGTAGCGGTGCGCTATTTAAATAATAGTAAGGTTTTACCGGTTACTGTAATAGGTTTCCCGTTAGGTTATGCTACCTCATCAACTAAACTGTTTGAAATAGAAGAAGCCTTAAAAGCAGGTGCACAAGAGTTAGATATCGTTCACAATATCTGTGACGTAAAAAACAACAATTGGCAAAAAGCTGAAGAGGAAATAAAAAAGGCTACAGCACTCATCCATTCAGCAGGTAAAAAGATAAAAGTAATTGTAGAAAGTGGCCTGTTATCTGCAGCAGAATTAAGAACATGTTGTGAACGATACGGCGCTGCAGGTATTGATTACATGAAAACATCAACAGGTTTCAGCGGGACAGGAGCTACAATAGAAGCAGTATCAACAATGAGAAAGTACTTACCGCAGAATGTTAACATAAAAGCTTCGGGAGGTATTCGTAATTTTGCTTTTGCCAAACAACTGATTGAAGCAGGAGCAAACCGACTTGGTTGTTCTGCAAGCATAGAAATTGTAAAAGGCAGTAAAGAACTGTAGCTTAGCAAAACAGAAAAATGAAAAGGTACATTTTAATTCTTCTTACAGCATTGATCTGCCATTCTAATACAAGCAATGCGCAGATGGTTGTTGAAAACAACGATGAAAGAAGTACGTCTACGAACTACTGGGATGGGAATGTCAATATATATAAAGACCAACGCCTCGATGTATTAGTCAAAAAACATATTGACATTCAGAAAGGTCTCATCAGGCCGGGAAGAGGCTATAGAGTACAGATATATTATGGTAATGACAGAGCTAAAGCAATACAAAGGAAGGTTGATTTTATGCGACGCTTCCCGAATGTACAGGTTTATATGACCTATATTCAACCGCAATACAGAGTGAAAGTAGGTGACTTTGTAACTAGAGAAGAAGCTGTAGAACTATATAGACAGGCCATATCCCTTTATGGTGCATGTATGATAGTACCTGATAAAATAACAGTAAATAAGTTGCGTAATGATAGATAATATAAAGAGAAAGGCAGAAGAATATTTCCCTGAGATACAGAGTATACGCCACCACATACACGCTAATCCAGAATTATCATTTGAAGAATATAAAACCGCTGAATTTATTTCAGGCAAGTTGACAGAGTTTGGGATAGAACATCAAACAGGTATTGCCGGAACCGGTATTGTAGGCATTATTAAAGGCAAAAATCCTGATAAGAAGTGTATAGCAGTTCGTGCTGATATGGATGCACTACCTATACATGAGGCTAATGATGTGCCTTACAGATCAAAGAACGATGGTGTGATGCACGCATGCGGACATGATGTGCATAGTACCTGTTTATTAGGCGTAGCCAGAATTCTTAATGACCTTAAAGATGATTGGGAAGGGACTGTAAAACTTATTTTTCAACCCGGAGAGGAGAAACACCCCGGCGGTGCCAGTCTGATGATAAAAGACGGCGTGCTTGAAAACCCTAAACCTGAAGCTATATTTGGTTTACATGTATACCCACATATGCCAAGTGGAACGGTAGGCTTCCGTTCAGGGCAGTACATGGCAAGTACAGACGAAATATATATTACTATTGAAGGAAAAAGCGGGCACGCTGCCCTACCCCATAAAGCTGTTGATCCTATAGCTATTGCAGCACAGGTTATAACAGGGCTGCAACAAGTTGTATCAAGGAAAGGAAACCCGATCATACCGTCAGTACTAACATTTGGTAAAATAGATGCGGGATTCGCAACTAATGTAATACCTGACAAGCTGGAGCTTTGGGGAACACTTAGAACGATGAACGAAGAATGGAGGGCAGAAGCACACCAATGGATAAGAGACTTTACCATAAAGACATGTGAGGCATACGGAGCAAAAGCTACAGTGGATATACCACCGGGATACCCCTCACTTTTCAATGACCCCGAAATAACACCTAAAGCAGAAAGCTGGGCGAAAGCATTTTTGGGTGATGATAACGTGAAAACTCTTGATCTAAGAATGGCAGGTGAAGATTTTAGTTTTTATACACAACACATGCCGGGTTGTTTCTTCAGAATAGGTACTAATAAAAACGATAAAGAATTTACAGCATCGGTACACAATGCCCATTTTGATATAGATGAAGAATCAATGAAAACAGGAATAGGTACTATGGCATGGATTGTGGCCAATGCCCTACAGGACTAAGCTTTAGCCCAAACCAAAGCTGCGTTACAACCTCCAAAACCGGAGGCCGTTTTTAGTGCATATTTTATATCAGCAACTTCAACTTTCTGTGTTACATTTAAAGGTACTGTTACACCATGGTCGTTATATCCTGCCGAAGGTATTAACTGTTGACGCTTAAAACTCTCGATAAGCATTGCACTTTCCAATACACCCGCTGCACCTAATGTATGCCCTGTGTAGCTTTTCATACTGTGTACCGGTACTGTTGAAAGTTTTGATATGTTGAGTGCTTTTGCCTCCATCTCATCATTATAAAGAGTAGCAGTACCATGAGCAGATATAATATCAATATCGTCAGCAGTAATATCTGCTATAGATAACGCTCTGTTAATTGCATCTGATAACTCTTCACCTGTACGCGAAGGTCCTGAAATATGGTTAGCATCATTAGAGGTAGCGCCTGCCATTAACTGTACCTCACCAGGTTTTGATGATAATATTATTGTGCCCGCTGCTTCTCCAAGATTAATACCTTTTCTCCCTTTATCAAAAGGGCGGCAAGGACCATCTGCTATTGCCTGAAATGACTGAAATCCATTTAGCACGAAGGGTGTAAACCTGTCGCAGCCTATAACGATCACATGCTCACACCTGTTGCCTTGTATCAATGTTTGTGCATATAGCAGTGCTGCAGCTCCTGAAATGCAGGCATGAGATACAACAATAGGTTTGCTTTTAATACCTAACGCTCCGGCAACCACCTTTGCACTTCTGAACAAGGATATAGTATTGTCCGGGTCTACATTAAGCAGCTCGATATTACCCTTTGTAGTTGATAGTAAGAGTATTGTTTTGTCAAGGTCGATCTCTGCTTCGTTGATAGCAGACTTCCCAGAATAAATACACAAACGTTCAAATGATGTAACATCTTGTAGTTCTGTAGTGCTGTTATTTATCTGACCCCATTGCTCTTCGCTGAGCATAGAACCGTAAAAAGGCTCAGCGCTATATAGATCATCGCGATACTCTTTAATACCCTGTTTGCCTTCTGAAACAGCTCTCCAATGGCTTTCAACACCAAAACCCAAACCAGATGTAATATCTGAAGCTATAGCATATACATTCCTATTCATTCAGCCATTGTTTTTTCCAATCTTTCATAAACTCAGGAACGTACAACATCAACTCAAGAGCATCTCTTTGCATGAACACCTGCACAGATGAGCCTGTGGCTACTTTTTCGTTTGTAGCGGCATCATAAGCCTCATAATCAAAGAGTAGTTTTGCAGCTTCGGCATCCCTGTATGTGGTCACCAACCTGACTTTGTGACCATAACGGAGAATACGCTTATAATCGCATTGTATGTTAACGATGGGAACTACAATATTATGTTTGTAAAAGTCGAGGTATTTTAATCCATATTCCTTTCCAAAAGCTTCTCTCCCATCTTCAAAATAACGGATATAATGGCCGTGCCATACTATACCCAAAGGGTCAGCCTCACTGAATTTTACTTCAAATTCAGTAGTATGTTGTAATGATCTCAAACTTAACTCAGGTTTCTGATTGTTCAAATATCTTCATTTCACAGGAAGCCATAAGTTCACCTCTAACAAACACTCTGGATGCTACAACGTATACACTGAGTACTTTATGCAATATCTCAATTTCTGTCTCTAAAATATCGCCTATAGCAGGCAGTTTATTGATCTTCAGGTTTTTTAATGCTCCGATAAACCCAATAGGTACAGTTTCACCTGCCATCTGGTATTTATAGCCTGTTCCGGCAGCTGCAGTTTGAGCCATATTTTCTACCAGGCCCGGTTCTGTAAAATATCCATCTTGTACGAACAGGTGGTTCTCCCTTATTTCAAATGTCGTCTTAGACAACTTCTCATCTGCCTGCACTACTTCATCTACCATAACGAACGGTGCCCGTTGCGGTATATATGCTATGATCTCATCTTGCATCATTCTTCCAGAAGTCATAATAATTAAACCATTGTTCCGGATGTTTCTTTATTTCATGCTCCAATATCTGAATATAATCATCCAACATCCTGTTCATTCCTTCAGAGCCCCTACCGGCATATATTGCAGGAGGATATGCCAGAAAGTGATAGTGAAAATTAGTTTCTTTAAACGCAAAAACAAAACAAACAGGTGCTTTTAATTTAGAGGCCAGAATGAAAGGCCCGATCGGAAAATGTGCTTCTTTACCCAGAAATTCTTTCACTACAGTTCTGTTCCCCGGCCTGAACCTGTCGCCATGTAAACATATCAACTCATTACGTGCTAATGCAGCAGACATCTCATAAATATGCGACAAGTCTTCTCTGATGTATATTATGTTGAAAGAACGTTTGGTATTGAACTGATCCATATATTGCTTTATCTGGTCAGCCTCACCATCGTACATTACAATATTTATAGTTGTATTTACACGCTTGAGTAAATGTCCTGCTACCTCCCAGTTACCAAGGTGGGCACTTAATAAAATACCACCCTTTCCATCAGCAACTAACTGATCTATATGATGACCGTTCTCACTAAAAAAACTGAGCTTGTTCTTAATATTACCGAGTACAGCTACTTTATCAATAATTGTCTGGCCGAATATCTTCAGGTTCTGCTTTATTAACCTGTTAGCTTCTCTCTTGCTGTATCCAAGCCTTTCTGTATATAGCTGCTTTAAAGGCTTTATCGCAGAGGGCATGAACCATAAATAATATAGTGTTACGAACCTTATCAGAAGATACGTCGCTGGTAAGCCACCTGTTTTGAGTAGCCAAATAAATATTCTATATCCTAATGTAGTACCCCTGGATCGCCCCTCCCAGGTCTGCTGATCAGACATTTACAGTTGCTAACCTGTTGATTACATAATCGTAGAAATCCTTGATAGTATGCATTTGCTGGAAATCTTCCGGCTTTACTTTAAAACCAAAATTTTGCTCTATAACAACTACCAAATCAATATAATCCAAGCTATCAAGATCCAGTGTGCTTTTTAAATCTGCTTCCGGCTTGATAGCGTGCTCTTCAACTTCAAAATCTTCGATCATAAAAGCGTTAATACGCTCAATAATATCTTGTTGGTTCATATACACTAAAACGTTAGGGGTTGTGACGCTTTATTCACTCTTTCAGTAGCAACAAAGGTAAATACAATTGTTGAATATCAATAATGAAAAGGATTATGTATTATGTTACGGATCGGTGAATATGTTTGCTAAATCGAGATACTTCTTATTAGAAGTGAATATCGATGATGCTACGCAGGGGTATGTGTAATCCACCTTTTAACTGCATGAAGTCTTCTGTAACTGACCACACAGTAGTATTTACGGTTTTGGGGCCTTTTGTTGTTTCAAATGTTATGCTTGTTTTTGCTTTGAACTCGTTGCCAAGCCTGGCTGCATATTGTAATTCGTTCCTCCAATAATCTGTTTTGTCTACAAATGCCGGAACAACTTTATAGTCCGGTATTGCTTCTTTTTCTATTACGTTACTGATGGGCATACTACAAGTTATTTTTAATGTGCATTTAATGTAAGTTACGAAATAATAACAATAAATCGCCCTGTGCTGTTGTTAACACAGAGCGATTTTAACAAATTATCATCTTACTTGATCAGCCTAGTTGAGAGTCACAGGGAATATTGCCTGTGCATCTGTCTCTCCGCCTGCACTAGCTGGGTCAGTAGCATTTTTATCAGTCGGCTCATGCTTGAGTGTAACTGTTAAACTACCGCTACCTGCATCACCTGTGGTAAATGTAATTGTTTGGTTTAGAGGGTCACCATTACCATCCTTATTACCATTACTAAATACTATAGAACCTGCCCCAGAAGTTGGCGTGCTTTGAAATAAAAATAAATGTTCAAGGCTTTCTTCTTTCACCTCTTCTGTTACATCTTCAGCCGGGGTCTCAGCTTCATTCCAAACCTGAACCTCAACATTGTATGTGTTGTTAGCTGATAATACCACATTGTCTATTACAGGTGTAGCAGGGTTGGCACTACCTATTCCGTTATCTACTTTATAATTAAAGGTCTGGTTAAACCCTGAGCTATTTGTAACAATTAGCCTTACAGTCGTTATCAATTCTTCTTCATGAACATGTGGTTCTTCTATAATATCATTCTTTTCTTTCTTACATGCAGAAAATGCAACTAATGCTGTGAATGCAAATACTGTTAATTGTTTGAGATTTTTCATAATACTTCTTCGATTGTTTCTTGATTGTTAGTAATAAATGGTATGCGTAACCTGAATACAATATTCCTTCCCGGCTGGTCAATGAAATACCTGAAAGCATCCAGATAATCGCGATACCTTTCGTTTAAAATATTCATGGCTGAAAGGCTTATTTCCATAGGTTGTTTTCCGAACATGACAGTAGTTCCCATACTTGCTTCTAACAGGAAATATCCTGCCGGCGGGCGTGGGTAGTCTATCTGGTCGAAATTGGCCGGTATCCTCCATTGTCTGAACACATATCTTCCTTCAACAGATATAAATGCTTCCCTTAGTTTTTGATCAATATCTGTTTTGTAAATAGTGTTGAGTGACAAACGATCTGAAGGCATCAGTATCAGCCAGTCGTTTTGTTCTACATTTCTGGCAAAGAGTGTAGAAGCTTTCAAGGTTGATGTAAGGTTGGTTTTCCAGTCTACACCTAAAGACAAGTCGGCTCCATTAAGGTGTGCATTGTTTTGTTTGTAGTTAAAAGTTTTAAAGTATCCTCGAATTGTGAGCAAGTCAACACCGGGTTCCAGGTATATAAAATCCCTGATGTATTGTGAGTACAAGGATAGGTTTATATGGTATCTGCCTGCTATTGTACCTTCCAGAGAACCGTTTATGTTGTACGAACGTTCAGGCAACAGGTCTTTGTTACCATACTCAACCCTTGCTGCACCATGGTGCAATCCACGGCTGAATAATTCATTGGCTTGCGGCGCACGCCAGGCATTGGAGAATACTATACTATACTTCCACTTAGAAGCAAACTGATGATTGAACCCTAGCGTCCATGATAAGTTCTGATAATCCAACTCGTACCTCACCACTTCTCCACTATTACCTTCGGGGTTAAACATCTCATACCAACGATAGTCATACCGTATTCCGGCTTCAAAGGTTTTGTTGCCTGTATGATACCTTTCTATAGCATACCCTGCACCTCCTCTTGACCTGTAGTTCGGTATAAACAACCTGTCACCGGGCTGTATGAAATTCTCTTGTCGAATTCCATCTACACCTATCTCTCCTTCAAGGCCAAGAAAACGTCTATGTTCCAGATTTACATTCAGGGTTTGAGTGTTTAGTGTCAGGTTCATCTGTGCTTTGTTATTTTCTTTACGCAGCACATCATACTCCTGTCTGAAGTTATGTTGATACCCATATGTAACATGCCAAACCCCTGGCTTGCTATCCAGGAATAAACGGGTCTTGATCAGGTCATGCTCAACATGCTGTCGCGGTCTTTCCAGATCATATGTAAAATCAGCAGGAACACGAGGGGTATCGCTTTCTATAGCAGCATTCATGTCGTTCTGGTTGCCTGTATGTGCTCCGCGATATATACCCAGATCGGTATCAAAATGGCTGTAAAAAACTTCAACACCGTAGTGATGTTCCTTCCAACCTATACTTGCCGAGTAGTTTTTCTCTTCTATACCTGTATTTGCCACCCAATGGCCCGGTATGCGGTAGTTGCCACCCTTCTTCATAGTGCCCTGTAGTCGAAAACTCAATGGGGCTATCTTCTTGAAATTATGCTCTAACATACCGGATGCAACACCCATTCTGTTATTACTCAAACCGGCAAGGTTCAACTCTCCTTTCCAACCCGGAGACCTTTTTAAAGGAGCAGGGTCAACCAGTACAACACCGCCTATTGCGTCAGAGCCATACTTTACACTGGCTGCCCCTTTCACAACGGTTATATTATCTGCCATAAAGGGATCAATATTAGGAGCGTGTTCTCCACCCCATTGCTGATCTTCCTGCCTGATGCCATTGTTCAGCATTACTATCCTGTTGCTATGCAGCCCATGTATTACAGGTTTAGAGATTGTAGCTCCGTTAGATAGTGTTGAAACACCATTTACTTTTTGCAACAAGTCTCCCAAGGTTTTTCCTGTTTCGCCACTTAACTCCTGCTTACTAAGCTTGTCTTTATCTTGCATGAGGGTAGTCCTGCGCTCACTCTTCACAGTAACCACTTTCAGATCACGCCTTAAATGAGACAAACGGAACTTAAGCTCAGAGCTTTTGTGCACTGTTACTTGTTCGGCATAGTGCTCATACCCGGAAGCATGAAAATGGAAAGTATATTTTCCGGCACATAAACCGTCAATACTTACCTGCCCCTTCAAGTCAGTTTCGAAAGTCTTATTTAACTCATCAACATGTACAACTACTAGTGACAACGGTTGACTGTTGTGTGTTTCTATCACCAACAGGTCAAGGTGTATATCACATTTCGGCTGCCCTATTGCTGTTACATACAGCAATGAAAGCAACAATAATGCTGCAATTCTTTTTTGCATAACGCAAAATTGAAATGAACGAATGGCAATAACTGCCTTACTTAACTACAAACATTATACAACCACAGGCGGGCCTCGTAAACGGGAAGCGGGAACAGCACGCGGTATAAGATGATCAACCTGTGCCTTTTGAAGAATAAGATCATGATGAGGCCGAAACTCTATATGGTATTGTCCGGCATCATTAATAAATGAAGTAAGTGTAAAAGATAAAAAAGTACAGTGATGGTGCTCTTGTTCTATAGTAAGCCCATCATAATGTTGATGACAGTGAACTGTATCTTCGTGATCAGCGAATAGGTGAATATACTCTTTAGAGGTACTACCGAAAACCAGAAGCAACCCCAAGAATACTGATAAAACACTATGTAATGCCTTTTTTAGCATGTAATAACCTAATGCTGAAAACTTTGCGAAGTTAAGTAAAATGAAACAACTACTCTTTTACAGCATTTTTCTTGCCAAAATTGAAGTTAATATCATAGCCTACCAGCCCCAGTACAGAGAAATACCAGAAATCATGGTTAATGCGCCCGTCACCAACCGCTAGTGCATTCACATAATTGGCATAGCCGCCTTTGATATTAGCCTCCAGGAAGAAATTCTTCAATGGATAAAATCTTGTACCTACCTCCGCACTGAAAACATATCCTGCAACTGTAAACTCATTATCCAGCTTTTCATGAAAGAGGATAACGTATGATTTAGGTATCACAACTCCCCCTCCTGCTTTCCATAATACGGTAGCCAGCGGACGGTCTTTCTTGTTATTATGCTTCACTTCGTATTGCCTGACATAATTCAGATGGTAAAAGTTAGCGCCATTCGTATGTTCTACGTGCACTATGTACTGCCCAAGGTTAGTATCTACGTCAACGTACTTATCATTGATATACCCCCTCATTCTTACCGTCTGGTTATCCTGTTGCACATACTTTGCATGATCGTAGTTGATCTCAATGGCATGTGTTCGTTTTTTATTCAGGTAAACACCTATTCTGTAGCTGTTTTGCGGGATGGTAATATCGAGCGGATTTTTTTTGAAGTAATCGAAGTCGGGTTTGTCTTTCGCAACTATGTCATATATGGTGAAGTCGTAGTTATCTCCCTTAAAATGTATATCGCTTTTTGTGAACCAGTTCCTGTTATATCCCCACTGTACATACAAACCGGAGAATACCGGTTTCTTTATAAGCTGGGCATTTACATCAATAGTTAATACCAGTAATAGTAACAAAGAGTATGTACTGCGCATCATGTCACACCTCGATCAGGTGCGAAAATAACGTATGCATTCAATAGTTCCGGTAAGGATACATTATTTTAATAGTTCAATAATACCTGCAATTCCCTGGCCACCGCCCACACAAGCAGTTACCATTCCGTATTTCTTGTTCAGGCGTTTCATATCGTGCAGTAGCTGTATCGAGAGTTTAGCACCTGTGCAACCCAGCGGATGCCCCAGTGATATAGCCCCACCGTTTATATTCACAATATCAGGGTTCATATCCAGTTCTCTTATCACGGCTACCGATTGTGAAGCAAATGCCTCATTCAACTCTACAAGGTCAATATCGTTCAGCTTCATACCCGCTTGTTTCAATGCCTTAGGCACAGCCGCAACCGGACCGATACCCATTATACGAGGGTCAACCCCTGCACTGGCACAATTCACTAGTCTACCCCACGGCTCCAGGTTCAGCTGTTTCATCAGTTGTTCGCTCATAACTATCACAAAGGCAGCACCATCCGATGTTTGAGAAGAGTTACCGGCTGTCACTGTTCCCCCTTGTGCAAATACCGGCCTTAGTTTTGCCAGAGCATCAGGGTTAGTATCAGCGCGAGGGCCTTCATCCGTATCTACCACATACTCTTTTTCAATTTGCTTCCCTGCATCGTTTACTGTCTTCTCCTTTACTGTGATGGGTAATATGCCATCCTTGAAATATCCTTCTTTTATAGCATTCAGGCTTTTCATATGAGAGTTGTACGCAAACTCATCCTGATCTTCCCTGCTTACCTTGTAATCCTTTGCAACCTGTTCAGCCGTTAAGCCCATACTCAGGTAATAGTCCCCGTTATCACTTGTAATATCATAATTGGGCATAGTGCGCCAGCCTGCTGTTGGCACGAGGCTCATGCTTTCTGTACCACCCGCTATGATACAATCTGCCATACCCGACTGTATTTTAGCAGTAGCTATTGCTATGGTCTCCAGTCCCGATGCACAATACCTGTTCACGGTTACTCCCGGTGCCCATTCACCCACAGCACGGTTGGCTATTATCCTGCCTACCTGTAAGCCCTGCTCTGCTTCAGGAACGGCATTGCCTACTATTACATCATCTACCTGTTTAGGATCCAATTGTGGTACTGATGCTAATAAACCTTTTATCACATCAACCGCCAGATCATCAGGACGGGTAAAGCGGAAACCTCCCCTCTTGGCCTTGCCCACTGCCGTACGGTACCCTGCAATTATATATGCTGTATTCATAGTTTATACCTTATCTATTAAAGTTACTGAATAGCATTGATTTGCCTGTGAAAGAAAGGTGAAATAACTATAACACAACCTTATACATGTATTATATGTAATGGTATATACTAACGTAATTTTACATTATGCAACAAAAGAAAACATTAGTACTGGGTGCTTCTGAAAACCCGGCAAGATATAGCAACAAAGCCATCAATATGCTTACCTCACACAATCATCCTGTAGTAGCAATTGGCAGAAGGAAAGGTAATGTAGCAGGTGTAGACTTTGATAAAGAGAAAAAAGACTGGGATGATATTGATACCGTTACGTTGTACCTCAATCCCACCAACCAGAAAGAGTACTATGATTACATCCTTTCTTTAAAGCCTAAGCGTGTAGTATTTAATCCCGGTACTGAGAACGATGAGCTACAGGATAAACTACGCGAGCAGGACATAAAAGTGCAGGAGGCATGTACGCTGGTATTGCTGAGTACAGGGCAGTACTAGATATGTATCGCCTGTAACAGTGTGTTGTTACTGTTACATATAAGGGGAAGCGGGCTATAGGCACACGCTTTCATCAATAGATCTCTCTTTCACTATGTCCCTTCGAAATGACGCGATGAGTGTAGTGTATCTGTATTGTTACGAGTGTTACGCGGTGTTCCTGTTCCCATGGTGTTTAGACTATCAGGCAATCTGATTTTATGGATTTTCCATGGCAATAGCATCCACTTAAGTGTTGTAAATTGTAGGTATGAAGTTTTTCCTCACCATACTTCTTTCTTGTATCTCTTTAGGTGCTTTTGCTGAAACTGGCGAAAACGACTCTATTACTATCAAAGGAATAGTTGTTGATGAGAATAAAGAACCGCTATTGATTGCTGTTGTACAAATATTTGATGAAAGCGGTAAGGTTTTAACAGGAGACGTCTCTGACTATGATGGTAATTATAAACTTATGTTTCCTAAACCAGAAAAATCAAAGTATCCTCTTACTATAACTACAAGGCATTTAGGGTACAAAGAAAAAACTCATACTATTAACAACGAAGAACAATTGACCACACCTATATTGTTTGTAATGGATGAAACAAATAATGAGGAAGTGATTAGATGTTTCCAGTATATAAAAATTGATGTACCTATACTAGATCCATACAACGGAGGCATACATAAAACAATCACTTCAGAAGAAATAGAAAACTCACCATACAGATGAGAAAAAACCTACCTATACAAATATCCGTACCCCAACCTTGTAGTGAGGATTGGAACAAGATGACTCCACAGGAGCAGGGTCGGTTTTGTGATAGTTGCCAAAGGTGTATTATAGATTTCTCTACCTACAGTGATAAAGAACTATACAAATACATAGCATCACACGAGGGACAGAAGATTTGCGGCAGGTTCAAAGCCAGTCAATTGAACAGGAATATCAGCCTACCTCCTCAACCACATAGCCAACTCTATAAATGGATTGTAGCCGCAGGGCTGGCACTGATCATAACGGCTGTACCCAACAGCCCAACCTTTGCACAGGCACCTTTAACGGTTGCAACTGAGCAGGTTGAAAATAATACTGACACCTTGAATAACTCTGATGAAACCATAACAGTTAGTGGTACTATTATCGAACTTGATGAAACACCCGTTGTACTAGCCACAGTTACTGTAAAGCAATACGGCAGAGTAATATCAAGTGCAATCACCGGCATAGATGGCTCTTATAAACTACAGATACCATCAACTACTTCAAATAATCTGCTTTTAGAGGTCAATTGCGCAGGGTACAGTTCATCTATCAGAAGAGTGAATAAAGACTATATAACAAATCAAAACCAGATGGACTTTTTTTTAAGGCCTGACGACTGCATATTGCTTGGGGGTGCTATCTCAACATATGTAGCGCCAGAAATATATCCAAGTTTTGTATACCCGGTAAATGATGATCACTGAGCTGCTAATGAAAAAGAATAAACCCATACAAATATCAAGACATCATAATCCTCTTTTGCAGGTCATTATGTTCGGCATAGTTCTTTTAACTTCAATGATATTATATAAACCTACACTTGCTCAAACAGCCAAGAACGCGAATGAAAGCACATCCTACTTACGTGGCAAAGTATATGATGCCCAACAAGTAGCTGTTGCAAACGCATCCGTAGCAATGTTTAATGCAGATACCTCTTACAGAACAAAAAGTGATATTGAAGGGGATTTCATGTTTTGGGATATTGACACCGGGACATACACTATTGAAGCATACATACCTGCCGATAATGGTTATCTGAAAAGAGGACTAGTGAAAAATGTTATAGTCAATGACTCTGAAAAAGTATTTGTAAGAGTAACATTATCAAAAGGTATCAGTAGCTTCCCCTATATTGAAGAGTATAAACTTAAAGTTGCTACACCTATCGATGTTATACGTGGCAGAGGAACACGAATTGAAAACAAAATAGAAATGCCGCCTTACAGAAACACAAATGAAATACTGCTAACCGTTCCGGGAGTATACCAGAACCGCTAACTATAGCTATGCCCCATCCACAATGCACCGCTGATACTGTCTCTCGTTGCACCTGTTACACTGCTTAATACATTGGTCTCTTCTCTTAACCTTAGCACACCTATCAATGCCATTACAACAGCCTCTTTATACTGCACTGTCTGCTCGTCCGGTATATGTAATTCAACACCAGCAGTAGATAGTCCCTCTTTCAATAGTTCCATCAGGTAGGTATTCAATGCTCCCCCACCCGTTGCCAGTAGTTTAGGCTGCTCGTTTTGCGAGGGATATTTTTTTACCACCTCCGTTATCTTATCTACAATATGCTGTACCGCCGTACGCATGAGTTCGGGCAGTTCGTTTTTACTTTTCAATAATATGGGGAACACCAACTCCTTTGCCTGTTCATTGCTTAAAGACTTTGGCGGCTCTTGTAAATAGTAAGCTTCATCATTCAGGTCGGCCAGTATATCCATCTGCAAAGTACCTGAGCGGGCAATCTCACCGCCCTCATCCATTTTCTTACCGATCATCTCTGCCAGTCCGTTCAGTATCTGGTTGGCTGGGCAAACATCAAATGCCAGCACCCCATCGTCTTTAGGCACAGTAATATTAGCTATACCGCCAATATTCAGCCAGTAGTCATATTCACCAAACAGCAATCTGTCTCCTATGGGTACTATCGGTGCTCCTTGTCCTCCCAATGCCACATCCATATTCCGCAGGTCACTCACAACAGGCAATCCTGTTATTGCTGCTATCGATGCCCCATCACCCATCTGCCCGCTGGTGTTATTTGCAGGGTCATGCATTACTGTATGTCCGTGAGAACCTATTACATGCACCTGGTGCTCTATTCCATTCTTCTCGATAAACTCATTCACCTTCTCACCAAGGTAACGGCCATATTTTGTATGTAAACGCAGATAATCATGCACTTCTAATTGGTGTACATTCTTAAGCTGGTCCCTAAGCTCTTTATCGTAATCTATACAATCTGTGTTCAATATCTCATAAGTCCAGCCGCCCCTTACTTCATTCAGCTCTACAAATGCTATATCTAATCCATCAAGCGAGCTACCGCTCATCAGTCCTATGGCCTTGTATATCATGCCGCGAATTTAATGAAACACAGTATAAGTTTCAGGCAATAAAAAACGGCAACCTGTTGGCTGCCGTTAAATATCAATTATAGAAATATTATGCTAATTCTTTCTTCAATGCTTCTGCCATTGTTTTACCAATATCAGCGGGGCTGTCTACTACATGAATACCACACTCGCGCATGATCTTCATTTTAGCTGCTGCTGTATCATCGGCACCACCAATGATAGCACCCGCATGACCCATACGGCGACCCGGAGGTGCTGTCTGGCCTGCAATGAAACCAACCACAGGCTTCCTCATATTGTCTTTCAACCAACGAGCTGCATCTGCTTCCATACTACCACCAATCTCACCTATCATCACAATACCCTCTGTCTCGTCATCATTCATCAACAACTCAACAGCCTCTTTAGTAGTAGTACCAATAATAGGGTCTCCACCAATACCAATTGCAGTAGAAATCCCCATATCAGCTTTAACTACCTGATCTGCAGCCTCATATGTCAAGGTACCTGATTTAGACACGATACCGATCTTACCTTTTTTGAATACGAAGCCCGGCATGATACCTACTTTCGCTTCATCAGCAGTAATAACACCCGGACAGTTAGGGCCAATCAAACGGCAACCTTTACCATCTATGAATGCACGTGCTTTCACCATATCCTGTACAGGGATACCCTCAGTGATACAGATGATCACTTTAATACCACCATCAGCAGCTTCCATAATAGCATCTGCAGCAAATGCAGGAGGAACAAATATGATAGAAACATCAGCACCTGTTGCCTTTACCGCTTCTTCTACAGTATTGAAAACCGGCTTATCCAGATGAGTTTTACCACCTTTGCCCGGTGTAACACCACCTACAACGTTGGTACCATATTCTATCATCTGACCGGCATGGAAGGTACCTTCGCTACCTGTAAAGCCCTGTACAATAACTTTCGAATCTTTATTTACTAATACAGCCATTTGCTATTAAAGTCTTTTTATGGAAAAATAAGTAACGCGTGCAAAATTAAGGCAAATACATCCAAATGCAAGCGCAAATAATCGGCAAAACAGTGCTTTCACAATTTTTTTCTGTTTATCACCAACCTTTTTTTAAGTGCAGGCGTCTATTGAATTGAAAACGCTAAACTAATAGGTAAACGATACGAAACCTCTCACCAACAATATTTAAGTATGTAATGGGTAATCAATTCTAATTGTACGAAAGCCGGTGTCAACCGGCTTTCTTCATTTTGACAAACAACTGACAATCAATTCTAAATAAGTATATTTTTCTAACATTTTTCTTTTAGGTTCGTCATTACTATTAATGATTCTTTATCCATTAAAGACCTTGTTATGAAAAAGACAACTTACTTATTATTGATAGCAGTCTTACTTATCGCCGCATTAACAAATGGTGTAAATGCCCAAACTTTTAATAACGTAACTAATGTTGACTCCTGTGACAGGATAAGTCAATTTATTACGATCAGTGCAGCCGGAGCAAATCTAAAGATCGAAACCTTTTGGGGAGATGGGAACTCTAACACGACCCAGCTTTCAAACAACCAAACAAGTATATGGACAGTACATTTTTACAATGTACCAGGCTTCTATACAATTTTTAATATCCTGTATAAGAATAATGTACCAATAGACACCTTTGTAAGCACACATAATACATTCTGTAGCTATATATACATCAGTACTTATCTGGATAGTAATAACAATTGTCAAAGAGACATAAACGAAATATCGGGTAGGATGAAAATAGATTTTGAGGTTGATTCAGCAGGCACTGTCATTGATACTATCAGTGTTTTAGGAAAAACTATATATAAAGCTAATGCACCTAATACAGTATATAAATTCAAAGCACTGAATACACTACAAGGCGCTAATGCTACCTGCCCTTCTAATGGTGTAATAACGGTTACTTCACCAAATAGCTATAATTATATTAATACTGATTATGGTGTACAATGCGGTTCAAATTCACAATTCGACCTCGGCGTGTATATGATCGGACATTTCAGGCCTGTAAACATCAGCAGGATATATATATACCCCTACAACAATGCCTGTGGTAGCAAAAGCGGAGTTGTAACACTACATATAAGTAATAAGTATTCTTTTAAAAGTGCTAGTCCTACTCCAGCAAGTGTGAACGGAAATATTATTACATGGAATTTCAACAATATCACAGTTACTAATTATCCTCTCATAACTGTAGAAATGGATACTGCTACCACAGTTTCAATAAATGATACAATATGTAATTACGTTAGTATTACACCTATTTCGGGTGACATAAATACTAATAATAACACCCTGACACAATGTGATGAAGTTCGCGCATCGTGGGACCCTAATGATAAACACGTTTATCCTGCAGGAGAGATTATGCCGGGTACCAAACTACAGTACACGATCAATTTTGAGAACTTAGGTAATGACACTGCATTTAACATACACGTATTGGATACATTGTCACAATATCTGGATAGAAGCACTATAGAAGTGATAAGCAGCTCACATGATGTTACTACAACTAAAGTTGAAGATAACGGGAATGATATTATCAGGTTTGACTTTTTAAATATCCATCTTGCAGATAAAAGCGCACCAGATCATAACAAGGGTTATATTATGTTCACAATCAATGCGAAACAAGGCCTAAGCCCCACTACTCAGATACAAAACCGTGCAGGTATATACTTTGATATTAATCCTGTTGTAATCACAAACTATGCTGAGAATATTATAGGGCCGTTAAGTGTAAATGAACTATCTACTGAACAGGCATTAACGCTATATCCTAACCCGGTAACGGGAGTGCTCACTATTAATACTAACAATGATGACTATTCTTCATTAAAAGTATTAAATAGTATGGGGCAGGTTATGGTGCAACAAGCTGTTGAGGGTAAGACTTTTGCTGTAAACATGGAGCATTTACCTTCTGGTGTGTACTACATACAACTGACCGGAAATGACAAATCAGTTACCGAAAAAGTAGAAAAACTATAAATAAAAATAAGTAACAACATTGTTATCCCGGCTTTATTTATATAGTCGGGATTATTTTTTCTCTGCCTCTCTGTTAGCCATCTTAGCCCTTTTCATAAAGTCTGTAGCAAAAATGAATTTATTGAGCTCTTCATGCTCACTGAAGAGTATGTCTTTGCTGGAGCCTTCCCACTGTTTGTGGCCTTTGTGCAGGTAAATGATATTATCTCCGCTTGACATAACAGAGTTCATATCATGTGTATTGATAACAGTAGTTATATTATACTCCTGCGTAATATCTCTTATCAATTCGTCTATTACCAATGATGTTTGCGGATCGAGGCCTGAATTCGGCTCATCGCAGAAAAGGTACTTAGGGTTCATCACGATAGCTCTTGCCAGAGCCACCCTTTTTTGCATACCACCACTTATTTCTGCAGGGAACTTATTATTTGCACCTTCCAGATTTACTCTTCGTAATACCTCATCTACCCTGTCATTCTTTTCCCCTTTGTTCATCTCGGTAAGCATATCTAAAGGGAACCTTACATTCTGTGCTACATTCTGACTGTCGAAAAGAGCTCCACCCTGAAAGAGCATCCCCACTTGCTGACGGATCTCTTTCAACTCGTACCGATCCATCTCCAATAAGTTCTTTCCTTCATATAGTATCTCACCATTATCAGGCTTTATCAAACCTATCATGCATTTGATAAAAACGGTTTTACCGCTACCACTGGCACCTATGATGAGGTTGGTCTTACCCGGCTCCATAACGGCTGAAATACCTTTCAGTACCTCTTTATCACCAAAGCTTTTGTATATATCTTTTACTTCTATCATCCGGGGGTGGAATATTGATCAAAAATATAGTTGCAGACTGTAAAAGACAAAAATCGAGCCGTAATAATAACGATCATATAGTAATGTGCATGCTGGTGAGGCTTATTTCAAATCCATATGACTTGTAATAATCGATCATATTATTTTCAATATCCCATATTGCCACGATAATTTTTTTGATGCCCAACTTTTTAGCTCGTTTCCTTATAGTATCTAACAACGATCTCCCAATACCTTTTTTTCTATGATTTGATAGTACATACATCTGATGTACGTGCAGGTATATGATCGGGTAAGAAAATACAGTATCCGGTTTCTCTTTTATCTCTCCCTGTATAAAACCTACCAGTTCGTCACCTTCAAATGCACCAATGTGAATGAACTCAGGTCGAGATATACAGTCATTGAAATAAGCAGTTACCGACTCTTCATCAAATGGCTTGAACACCAAAGGGTGTCTCGAGACATGCATATCCAGTAAAGGCTTGTTCAGCCCGGCAATAGGCCCGGCATCATTTATATCTCTTATTTCCATGATCTTTCCTCTATTACCATAAAAGTAGGAAAAGAGAACATATTAATCATTCATATCATCATTATTATCCTTGTTTCTCAAATCAGCACCTCCTTCCAGGATTGATTTAAGGTTGCAACGATAAAATGTCCACCCTGTAGAACAACCGACATGAAAATTAGCTCTGCTTTCATCATCAGTAGGTATTTCAGATTGTGTAATGGTCATTTCTGACACCCCATTTCCAATGTCTTCAATACTTACAGTTACATTACCGGCTTTCCCAAAAACAAATTTTAACCTGTCTTTGCCGTTTGCTTCTAACACCTCTCCTGTTTCAGTTATATCATCAGGATAGCCATGCCAACGCCAACGATATGTATCGCCTACAGCAACCGGTTCATCATCAGGTATAATTTCACCGCCTCTGGAAAATTCGGCCATTCGCAAGAACCAGTACTCCAGACCCGACCTTGTTGTCCAGAGGTCGTATATTTTCTGTACCGGAGCTTTTAGCTTTTGCTTTTGCGAGAAAGTACTCCAATCATAACTCATGGTAGGTATTTTTTATGATTAACAATAATTATGTCAATTATACCTGGAATACACCCGTCCTGAACTCTTTGATATCAGGATTATGGTTAGCTGCTTTTATGCCCTCACTTATCACTTTTCTGGTATTTCCCGGGTCTATTATATCATCTACCCACAACCTTGATGCAGCATAATATGCAGTGGTTTGTTCTTCGTACCTGTCTGTTATCTTCTTAAGCAATTCTTTTTCTTTTTCCGGGTCTATCTCTTCACCTTTTGCCTTCAGGCTGGCTACCTGTATCTGCAACAGTGTTTTAGCCGCCTGCGCACCACCCATTACAGCTATCTTAGCGTTAGGCCATGCGTATATGAACCGAGGGTCATAAGCCTTGCCGCACATAGCATAGTTACCCGCACCGTATGAGTTACCTATTACTATCGTGATCTTAGGAACTACTGAGTTACTTACAGCATTCACCAGTTTTGCACCATCTTTAATAATACCGGCATGTTCACTACGGCTACCTACCATAAACCCTGTTACATCCTGAAGGAATACCAATGGTATCTTTTTCTGATTGCAGTTCTCAATAAACCTTGCTGCCTTATCTGCACTATCGTTATATATAACTCCACCTATCTGTATCTCACCTTTAGTATTCTTAATTACCGTCCGCTGGTTAGCTACAATACCTACAGCCCAGCCATCAATACGTCCGTACCCGCATACTATTGTCTTACCGTAATCTTTCTTGAACTGGTCAAATTCCGAATTGTCTACCAAACGCTCTATCACTTCTAATACATCATACTGCTTGCTGTTATCTGTAGATACGATACCATATATCTCTTTCGGGTCTTTTTTAGGTGGCTCAGGTTTAGCCCTGTCAAAGCCGGCCATTGGCTGCTCCCCTATCTTGTCCATAATGCGGCGCACCTGATCAAGACATTCCTGTTCAGTATCAAACTTATAATCAGCGATACCGCTTATTTCGGTGTGCGTTTTAGCACCTCCCAATGTTTGTGTATCAATATCTTCGCCTATCGCGGCTTTTACTAAGTACGGCCCTGCAAGGAATATAGAGCCATTTCCTTCTACCATCAAAGTCTCATCGCTCATAATTGGCAGGTAAGCCCCACCGGCCACACAACTACCCATTACGGCAGCTATCTGGGTAATGCCCATTGCACTCATTTGTGCATTATTGCGGAAGATGCGCCCGAAGTGTTCTTTATCAGGGAATATCTCATCCTGCATAGGAAGGAAAACACCTGCACTGTCTACAATGTAGATAACAGGCAGCTTATTCTCCATGGCTATCTCTTGCAAACGAAGATTCTTCTTACCGGTGATAGGAAACCACGCTCCTGCTTTTACCGTATTATCGTTAGCTACTATGATACACTGACGGCCCTGAACATAGCCGATGCCAGCTACTGTACCGCCGGACGGGCAACCGCCGTACTCTTCGTACATACCCCAGCCTGCAAATGAACCTATCTCCGTAAAGGTGCTTCCTTTATCTACAAGGTATTTGATGCGCTCACGCGGAGTCATTTTACCTCTACTTTTATTCTTTTCTATCGACTTCTTCCCACCGCCTAAACTCACTTGCGCATGACGTTGTTTCATTTCGCTTACTAACAACTTCATTGCATCCTCATTCTTATTAAATTCCAGGTCCATATTAGTTTTTTATTGAACAGGGCAAATATAATTGTTGTAGCCCTAATGCTTAAATTATCTATTCTTTATAACTGAGTTTCAGCCATTGTATGCTCAACTCATCTTGATAATACCCTTCTCCCGGGCGTTGATTGACAAATCTGATACGTTTTACCTTTTCACTACTCATATCATGGTCTGTAAACAAAGGTGACGCTAATAACCCCGCTTCTCCTTTTGAAGGGGAGAAACGATATTTCACCACCCTACCCGATTCAGTTTCCATTTCAATAAATACAGGCAGCCCTTTATATACAGCTGAGCGCAGCTTATATTTCATGGTAAACGGCACCTCTACCTTTACCCTTATTCGCTCATTACTGTCCTGTACCGGAACAGTCACCCATTCTCCCCAACGCAAATTCTGTGTTTTTTGTTCATTTATTGTTTGTTGTAAGGGCTTACCTCTCCTTTCCCAAACAGTATACCTATCGTTATGTAAATGGGTCGAAGAATAATATTGCCAGAATGCTTCAAAAGAATACGGATTAGTATTTGGCAGGTAGTTATCGTCCAACCCGTCTAAAGATGTTTTGCCTGCCCCGTGACTGTGCCATATCAGGTACTCAGATGCCTCATTTGAAGCAATAAATGCAGCATCTTTCTTGTCTAATGCCACACCAAACAGCCCTGTTTGCAAAGTAGGGCGGGGCTTGTAGTTAAGCTTGTTTATCATGGCTATACTCAGGTCGTACGGCAGTATATCAACCGTGCCATCGCCTATTTTATTCAGTACCTCCTCTGGCAACACATTGGGGGCACAGGCATTGTTTGACTCCTGCCAAACCTTCTCTTTTGTTTCGTCATGATGTAATACCCACTGTTTAAAAATAGAAAGGTCAGGTATCCAGATAAGGTTATTACGATAGTGCACTACATTTTGCAGATTATGTGCATAGGTACTGATTGACAACAGAAAAAGAACAACTAATAAACCCAGCTGTTTCTTTTGCACTACTAATACCATTACCAATGCCAGCAATATGATGTATATAAATGAAACAGCATGCCAGTACCCTTGATAACTCATAGCGTATTTCCAATTAGCAAAGAGGCAAAGGCTTAACAGGGTAATGATATAACCGGCTGGCTGCTTCCTGTAGATCAGAAATACCGCGAGGAGTGACAATATAGAAACCAATAAATACCTGATGTTATTATCCGGGTAAAGGTTCAACACATCAGAATAGCTCATAGCCATAGACAGGTTCACAATGCCATAGTTCCATGCAGCAGGCATACTATAAAACACAATAGCTCCGATTATCAGGTACATACAAAAACCTGCACTTATACTTAACAGCACCTCTTTAAACCTTTTTTTAATAAGCAGGCCGAGAAGAAACACCACCCATATGGTAAGTATAAGCACCATGATGGCTGTTTTGATGTATATGCCCAATACGGTCAGCAATAATGCTGAATAGAGCGCATATCTTTTCTTTTCATAATGAACGAATGCAAGGTTTATTGCAATAGCACCTATCAATATATAATCGATATTAACCGCCAGCAGGTAAACCAATGCCAGCAGTACAGGTTTTATGTACTCTTGCGTTTTGTTATAACTGCAATAAAAGTTGGCCAATGAAAAAACGAAAAATCCATTCAACAGAATATTGAATATGGAGGCTATCAACACATGGTCACCAAGAGGTATGGGCCATTTCAGTAACGTAAGCGGGCCGTAAGAGTAAGTGATGTATGAAAGTATAGCCTTATCATTACCTAAAAAGTAGTTTAGCGCCCATCGGTAGGTCTCATCCAGCCCGGGCACTACGTGATAGCTGAACTCCTTCATAGTAACAATACCTATGAAAAGGCACAACAACAAGAACTTGACTTTAGCAATTGTACTCAGCTGTTTCAAGCCCATAAAAATATCTGCTTATTTATATATCTCTATCTTCTTTTCTCCTGTCGACTTTACCCAGGCACGGAGCATGCCTTGTGTATTGAAGGCTGTTACTACATTGTAGTATTTATCTATCGCTATGACACCACCTGTAGCTTCCATACGTTCCAGCTTATCGTGTATCATCATATTCACAGAGCCGTCAAGTGTTAACCCTTGCATGCCCATTCTGTCTGAAATAGATTTGGCCATCACCAAACGTATGAAGTACTCCCCCCAACCAGTACAGCTCACACCACAGGTAGTATTATCAGCATACGTACCGGCTCCTATTATCGGGCTGTCTCCTATCCTGCCGCTTTTCTTATTGGTCATACCCCCAGTACTAGTGCCTGCTGCTATATTGCCTTGTTTATCTACAGCCACCGCACCAACTGTACCGTGTTTATCTTCCTTCTTAGCATTTTCCTGCACTCTTTTAAGCCTTACCTTATTTTCTTCTGTGATGAAATAATCTGGTGCTACCGTTTCAAGCCCATATTGTTTTGCAAGCTCAGATGCTCCTTTGCCTGAGAACATTACATGCACCGTACTGTCCATTATATACCTCGCAGCCAGTATCGGGTTTTTTATATCGGTCGCGGCCGCTACCGCTCCTGCATTCAGGTCGCTCCCGTTCATTATAGAGGCATCCATTTCGCAGGTACCCTCATTAGTCAGTACTGCCCCCCTGCCTGCGTTGAACAGCGAGTCATCTTCCATCACCATTATAGCAGCCTGTACTGCATCAATGGCGGCACCGCCGCTTGACAGTATTTTTTCCCCTGCATCAAGTGCTTTTCCCAATACTTCTTTATAGTGCGCCTCTTTTTCCTCGCTGATATTCTCTTTAGTCATATTGCCTGCACCACCATGTATCACCAGTGCATATTGTTTATCAGCAGTAGCTAATGTTTGGCTATATGCATTATTAACAAGCAGTAAAAAAACAGGTACTAATAATAGTTTCCTCATGGCTTAATATTAGCTAAATATTACCAAAAGGGCTATTTTTTGCTTCAAAATTGCTGGATAGCGGATAATTACAGAACTTTAGAAACACTTCAATAACTATTTTAATTGTACATGAGGAGAATTCTGCTTCTTTTAATGATACTCATCACCTGTAAGTTTGCCAATGCTACGCACATTTACGGTGGAGATCTTCTATACACACACCTCAGCGGCAATCAATACAGAATTACACTTACACTTTACGGCGATTGCAGTGGTAGTGCTTTTCCGAGGTTACATAACGCAAGCCCTGCTATAAGGCTATACAAGAATAAAGCTGTCTGGAGTAGTATTGACCTTTCAGAAGATGTAAGCCAGAGAAAAGAAGTATCTCCTGTATGCCCCCAAGAAGCTCACAATACAGCATGCCGGAATGACGGTGATAAAAGCCTGCCGGGTGTAATGATGTTTGTATACACAGCTACCACAACTATGGAAGAGGGACATATGTGGGAGATAGTATTTGAAGGGGCTATGGGCAACAATACTGCAGCCGGACGAAGCAACAGCATTACCAACATAATATTCGGGTCGAGTGGACAAGTAATGACGCTTATTGCTACACTCAACAACATCAATGGGCATAATTCATCACCACAATACACCACCATACCTACGCCTTTTTATTGCATCAATACCCCCCAACAATACAATCAAGGTGCTGTTGACCCGGACAATGATTCCCTGTACTTTTCACTTACACCCGCACTCAGAACAAGAACACTGGCTGTTACCTATAGAAATCCCTTCAGTGAGATAGACCCGCTGAACACTTTACCCGGCTCATTCTCTTTTGACAGCAGCTCAGGACAGATGGACTTTACGCCTGATGCCATACAACGCTCGTTAGTGGTGAATAAAGTAGAAGAGTATAAAGACGGTGTACTTGTAGGCAGCAGTATGCGTGAGATGACCTTTATAGTGCTGGATAATTGTAGTAACGACCCGCCTAAAGGAATTATAGACACCAGTACCGTCTCTGGGGGATATTTAGCCACAGATTATTCAATAAGCGTATGTGATATCGCTCCGCAAATTAAATTTAGCATACCTGTGTTTGATATAAATGGAAATAATGTCAATGTTTCAGTTACAAACATTCCTTCTGGTGCAGTGGTAACTATTGATAATAATAACTCACTCACTCCAATCATCCATTTTAAATGGAACCCACAAAACCCTATCAATGGTAACTACAATATATACGCTACATATAAAGATGATGCTTGTCCTTTATCAAGTAGTATTACAGTAGCTTATACTGTTAGGCTTGCCAACCCACCAAATGTGACGCATGAGGATATCCACCATTGTTTATTTGACCTACCACATGAATTATATGCAAATGGTATTCAAGGCGGAACTATTAATTGGTACAACATGGAGGGGGTAAAGCTTGATACTAAACCGTCATACTCTACTGATTCTGCATCTACCTTGCAATGGTTGGTAAGCCAAACTGTTGGCGTATGTGAATCTTTAAAAGACACATTCACAGTTTATATTCACGATACACCTTCTATTAAGATAGAAAACAAGGGCGGTACAGCTTGCTATGGTGAAGGTATGTTCCTTGTAGCCAGTGGTGGAGCCTGGTATGATTGGGCTCCAAAACATAAAATTGAAATGCGCGATGATGCTCCATATACGTATATTGATGAAGCAGGCACATACACCGTAAAGGGTTACAGTGAACACCAGTGTGAAAGTACTGCTACTTTAACTTTTGATGATATTCAGGAATGTTGCAGGTTCTCCTACCCCAGTGCCTTCTCTCCGAACAACGATGGAAACAATGATGCATGGCGACCCCTAATTTATGGAGATACAGAATATTACGTCTTATCAGTGTTCAACCGCTGGGGAGAAAGGATATTTGTATCATCGAACCCGTACGAAACATGGGACGGCACCTACAAGGGTAAGCCTTGCGATGTAGGTACTTACCATTATTTTTTAAAGGCTACTTGCCTATCTGGTAATAAAGAGGCAGTAAGAGGAACGGTAACACTCATCAGGTAATTATGATTCCCAACGGAAAACTTTAGAGGCAACGGCATACAACACCACACCGTAAATGATCAGCACTAGCAGGTCTATTCTTATATCCCACAGGCTGGCACCTTCAAAACCTACTTTACGCAAAGCATCATTCAGATAGGTAAGCGGCAGTATTCTGCAAAACGGTTGTAACCAGGTGGGGAACGCCTCAATAGGAAAGAAAGTACCTGCTAAGAGGAACTGCGGCAGCGTAACGATATTAGACAACGGCGGCACCGTATTGGTAGATTTGGCAATACCGCTGATGATGAATCCGAAACCCATAAATACCATGATACCCAAAGCACTCAAGCCTATCATCTCTATGAAAGTAACCACACCATGTATAAGCGTATAGTCCAGCGCAAAATAACCCACTGAAATGATGACTATCGCGCCTAATAACTGATAAATAGTTCTTGCCAGCCCCTCACTTAATACGATGATGTATTTACGAACAGGTGTAGCAAAGAAACGCTTCAGCACCAATGTATCGCGCAGGTTCAGGAATATAAATGCAGTACCGAATACACTACCTGCCAGTAAAGAGAACCCTAATTGTCCGGGCAGTATAAAATCTATCTGTTTGAACTCCCTCACCTTTGCCTCTTTTACATTAAAGGCTATCAGCTCCTGTGTTCTCTCTTTGATCACAGGGTCGCTCATCTGTATAGCATCTTTTATCAGTGCCTTGAGTTGTGCTACCTGTTCTTCTCGTCCTGCTGCCGACTCTAACTCTATTATATATTGTTCTGCTGCACTGTTCGATCGTTGAATATCAACAATAGCTGCAATGCCGCCATCGCTGAGGATGCTCTCTGTCGTTGCTCCTTCTTCAGTAGTTACCCATTTTATTGTTTCTGATGTGTGTAATGTCCTGTACAGCTCTGTAGTGGTATCTATGTTCGGTGCACCTACTACATTTACTTCAAACTTATTACCACCACCTAAAAAACCAAAAACCAGTATAAACACCAACGGAAACGCGATAGTAAACACTATAGACGAGGGGCTCTTCATGGTAGACTGAAGGCTGGCACGTGTTAATGCCAGTAAAGCTTTGAAATTACTGTAACCTGTTTTTTCAGACATTGCGCTGGCAAAGGTAAAGAACCTGTGCGTAGTTTATATGTTGTTAAAATAAATAGCCCTATGTGTATTGGCGCAACAGAATGACTTAACTTACAACAGTATATGACCCGCTATTTGAAATTATTCTTATCCTCATTATTAGTATTACTGGCAGGCACAGCCCTTGCGGCACGTATCTACATACCCATGAATGCTGATAACCAGACTAACCACCTTAAGGCTTACGGTGTGGCTTATGCTGCTTTGACCAAGGGTATAGAGGTAGACTGGCTGCTGAATTATGATGGTGGCAGCTTCGGGATGGTGCAAACAGAAACCATAGAGCGATTATGCAAGGTACGTGGGGTCAGTTACGAGGTAATGAGCGATGCACAGTACAGCGGCATCCTTAATACCATTTCAGACCCTGACTATAACGGGGACATCATAAAGCTGGAGAAAGCACCCAAAATAGCAGTATACACTCCCAAAGGCTTACAGCCGTGGGATGATGCCGTAACGCTGGTACTTACCTATGCAGAGATTCCATATGATGAGGTATATGATGATGAAGTATTGGAAGGAAAACTACCTGAGTACGACTGGTTGCACCTGCACCACGAAGACTTTACAGGGCAATACGGACGTTTTTGGGCAGCATACAGAAATGCCTCATGGTATCAGGAAGAGGTAAAACATAATGAGGAGATAGCTGCAAGGAACGGCTTTAAAAAGGTCTCTCAACTGAAACTTGCCGTAGCCAAGCAAATACAGAAGTTTGTAGTAGGTGGTGGTTACCTGTTTGCTATGTGCTCTGCTACTGATAGTTACGATATAGCCATAGCGGCACAGAATACAGACATCTGCGAAGTACCTTTTGATGGTGACCCTGCTGATCCTGATGCGCAGAACAAGCTGGACTTCTCACAGGGCTTTGCATTTAAAGATTATGAACTGTCGCGCAACCCGTATGAGTATGAGTTCTCAACCATAGACGCTACCCGCAGCAGGCAGATACAGAAAGAAATAGACTACTTTACCTTATTTACTTTCTCTGCAAAGTTCGACCCTGTGCCGACCATGCTCTGCCAGAACCATACTACTACCGTAAAGGGTTTTATGGGACAGACAACAGCCTTCCGCAATGAGGTATTAAAGACCAGTGTATTGGTAATGGGCGAATGTAAGCCGGCAAGGGAAGCCCGCTATATACACGGTGAATACGGTAAAGGTACATGGACCTTTTACGGCGGACACGACCCCGAAGACTACCAGCATGCCATCGGCGACCCGCCTACCGACCTGAGCCTGCACCCCAATAGCCCCGGCTACAGGCTGATACTGAACAACGTACTGTTCCCAGCTGCCAAGAAAAAACCAAGGAAGACTTAATACCCCTCCCAGCCTCCCCCAAGGGTGGAGTTCCTAAAAGAGATTTGACTCACCTCCTTAGATAAGGAGGAGTACTCCCGATAGCTATCGGGAGGGAGGAGGTTTGAATAAACATTTGGTACTGGTCGCACGTGCGACCGCTACCTTTTCTCATATCAAATCAAGACTGTCATTTCGAGAGAACGAAGTGAAAGAAAAATCTGCCCGATAATCTAGTACAAACGTGGTTAGGTTCCCTCATTCGCATCTGCGTAGCAGATACTCATGGGGAATGACGTATGGTTGTAATTTGGTACTGGTCGCACGTGCGACCACGACTACTTCTACTCTCGTCATGGCGAGGTACGAAGCCATCTCGCGAAATGAGTATTGCCTCCTGCACTTCTCAAGATTGCTTCATGCGTATTTGACTATGCAAATACTCCTTCGCAATGACGTTTGGTTGTGGCGTGTATTTTGGTAGCGGGAGCCCCGCCACGGCGGGGCCTCGCTCCAATATCTTACATTCCATCAAGACATAATGCTATAAAAAATGCCCGAATAACGACATGTTATCCGGGCAGTATAATTTATAAAAGTGGAACTAGCTTATTTCAGCTGTACACCTCTACCTTTTACAGTTACTTTACGAGACGAATAATTTACCAGTATCAGAGGTATGGTGAGTCTTTTATACTCCACCTTTGGTAGTATTACAGCATCGGCGTTTTTACAGTTAGATACGGCATCGCTATAGGCATTGCTTTCCAGCTCTTGTGCGGTTTTTGACTTACCGATTGGGAAAAACAAGATATAAAACTGCTTTGATCTGGCATCTCCTGCAGTCTGATCCAACAAATCATAATCGCTACGTTTTAGAGGCTCAAAACTGCTGCTTAAGTACGGGTTAGGATTATCTGTAAGCGTTTTGGAAACAGATAAGCCGCATGATGAAAACAGGATAACCAGTGCTAACATCAACACTGAATGCTTGTAAGAGAGTAAACTTTTCATTATGTACATATTAAAAAAAGTTGCGAATATCTCTAAAAACCTAAATAGATGCAAGCGTCGCCTTTTATATACTGAGTTTTAGGAGCGGTAGCGCGCCATACGCCTTTTTAGATTTTGGTACTGGTCGCACGTGCGACCGCGCCTGTTCTACTCGTATTAATAACACCTGCCAATTTTACCATATTAACCATTCTTTATCATGGATTAGCCACGCAAACACCGTATCTTTGCCCACTACTGAATCGGAAATTATGGCAGACATTCTGGAAAAAGTGATTGAAGAAGGCAAGCAGGGCGAAGCTTATGCCCCGTTTGAAGGTGACCCTAACCAATATCAAAAGAAATTCTATATAGAAAGCTATGGTTGCCAGATGAACTTCAGCGATAGCGAGATAGTAGCCTCCATCCTCAACGAAGAGGGCTTTGGTGCTACCCGCAACTATGAAGAGGCGAACCTTGTACTCATCAATACCTGTTCCATCCGCGAGAAGGCAGAACAAACCGTACGTAAAAGGCTTACGGAATTCCGTAAAGTGAAAGAGAGTAAGCCCGGTATGCTGATAGGGGTATTGGGCTGTATGGCCGAGCGTTTGAAAGCCAAATTCCTGGAAGAAGAGAAACTGGTAGATATAGTAGTCGGTCCTGATGCTTACCGTACCCTGCCCGGGCTGGTTACAGAAGCCGAAGGCGGACAGAAGTCAGTGAACGTACTGCTGAGTCGTGAAGAGACCTATGCTGATATAGCACCCGTTAGGCTGGATAGCAATGGCGTTACTGCATTTGTGAGCATCATGCGCGGGTGTAACAATATGTGCACCTTCTGTGTAGTGCCTTTCACCCGTGGGCGTGAGCGCAGCCGCGATGCACAGAGCATCGTCAATGAGTGTAAAGACCTGTTTGAAAGAGGCTACAGAGAAGTAACCTTACTGGGGCAGAATGTGGACAGTTATTATCATACAGAAGCAGGTGCGGATGGGAAATTAGAGGAAGTGACCTTTGCTAAGTTGCTGGAAATGGTAGCAAATGTATCACCCTTACTAAGGGTACGTTTCAGCACCTCTCACCCTAAAGACATTACAGATGATGTACTGCACACAATGGCGCAATACAAAAACATCTGTGAATACATACACCTGCCCGTGCAAAGCGGTAACACCCGCATCCTCCAATTGATGAACCGTACTTATACCCGCGAATGGTACCTGAGCAAGGTAAAACGCATCCGTGAGATAATGCCTGACTGTGGGTTGAGTACTGATGTCATCAGTGGTTTCTGTACAGAGACAGAGGAAGAGCACAGGGATACACTAAGCCTGATGGAGCAGTGCCGTTTTGATATGTCGTACATGTTCTCTTACAGTGAACGCCCGGGCACATTGGCTGCCCGCCGTTATGAGGATGATGTGCCTGAAGATGTGAAGAAAAGAAGGCTGACAGAGATCATCAAACTACAGAACGGGCACTCTGCCGAAAGCTATAAGAACGATATAGGTAAAACATTTGAAGTGCTGATAGAAGGTGATAGTAAGAAAAGTGAGAACGACTGGTGTGGCAGAAACAGCCAGAATAAAATGATCGTCTTCCCGAAAGGTAATTACGACCTGAAGAAGGGAGACTATGTTCATGTAAAAGTGAACGATGCTACCTCTGCTACCCTATTGGGAGAGATAATAAAACTGTAATGATAACACTGATAAGAAAAAATATAGACCTGATCAAAGATGTCTGTAAAAAGCATCATGTAAGATCCTTATACCTTATCGGAAGTGCAGCTGATAACGAAAAAGATTTTACTGAAGCAAGTGATATTGATTTCCTGTATCGTTTTAAGAAAGATGAAATAGGAGAAATGGATTATGCAGATAACTATTTCAACTTCCTGTTTGCGTTGCAGGATTTGCTACGCAGAAACATAGACCTTGTGCCTGAAGAGAAGCTGAAAAACCCTTTTTTCATCAATAGCATCAATAAAAACAAACAAGTAGTGTATGAATTCGGGTATATAAACAGCTATGTGCAATCATGAAATAACGCTTAAAAAGACCAATGGAATTACAAAGTATAAAGAACAGGTTTGGTATCATCGGTAACTCACCAGAGTTGAACCATGCCCTCAGCACAGCTACACAAGTGGCAGGTACAGACCTTTCTGTTTTAATAGTAGGTGAAAGCGGCGTCGGTAAAGAGGTCTTCTCTAATATCATCCATGCGCTTTCTCCACGCAAGCACAACTCTTTTATCGCAGTCAACTGTGGTGCCATACCTGAGGGTACGATAGATAGCGAACTCTTCGGGCATGAGAAGGGTGCCTTTACCGGAGCAGTAGATAACCGTAAAGGATATTTTGAAACGGTGAATGGTGGTACCATATTTCTGGACGAGATCGGCGAAATGCCATTAGGCACACAGGCAAGATTACTACGTGTTTTAGAGACGGGAGAGTTCATCCGTGTAGGTTCATCTAAAGTGCAGAAAACAGATGTACGTGTTATTGCAGCTACGAATGTTGACCTGCTGGAGTCTACCCAAAAAGGTAAGTTTCGGGAAGATCTGTACTACAGGCTGAGTACTGTACCTATACGTGTACCTGCCCTGCGCGACAGGAAGGAGGATATACCTTTATTGTTCAGGAAGTTTGCATCAGATTTTTCAGAAAAATACAGGACGAATACGGTACAGCTTACACCCGATGCACAACAAATGCTGGTCAATTATCCCTGGAATGGTAATGTGCGTGAGCTGAAAAATATAGCCGAACAGATATCTGTATTAAGTACAGAATCTACCATCACCTCAGAGGCACTGGCTAACTTTTTACCTAAAGACAGGACAGTACGCAGCCTCGCATTGATACAGCCTTCCAGCCTGCCTGCCCCATCGCACGATGCTTCTGGAAATAAGAATTACGACAGCACAACCGAGCGCGACATTCTGTACAAACTGTTTTTCGACATTAAGAAAGACATTACAGAAATGAAGCAGCTTATATACCAGTTGACAAATGGCAGCACAGGAAGCTATACTCCATCACACCCTGCCCCTTCTGACAGTGTATATCCTGTTTTAAGTGGTACTGACCAGCATGAGCCAACAGCTTATAATGAAGGTACAGGCAGCACACCTATTGTGATACATAGAGACACTGCCAGCCATGAAGAAGTAGAAGACTCATTGCTACTGGCTGATATGGAAAAGGAGTTCATCACCAAAGCCCTGAAAAAACATAAGGGACGTAGAAGAGATGCTGCCAGTGAATTAGGTATTTCAGAGCGCACACTTTACAGAAAGATCAAAGAATACGATATTAGCGAGTAATTTTAGGTATCAGTAATGCGGAACAGATTATTATTATTTATTGCTCCCCTGCTTATGCTTACAATCACCAGTTGTGGTTTGTACAGCTTTACAGGAGCCTCTATTGAGGGTAAAACATTGTACCTGCCACCTTTAGAAAACCAGGCAAGAAATGTAGTACCATCCCTCAGCCCTGCACTGACCTCTAAAATACGTACCCGTATATTATCACAAACAGGGCTATCGCCTGTTAATACCGAAGCAGCGGATTATAGTATTACAGGAACGATCACCCAATACAACGTTACCGTATCGGGCGTTCAGAACACACAGACCGCCAGCACAAACAGGCTGACCATAGCATTGAACATTAAGTTTGTGAACAAGCTGGATGAAAAAGCTAACTTTACACAAACCTTTACGCGATTTGCGGACTTTCCGGCATCTCAAACATTACAAGCAGCCGAGGCAGGACTTATTGAAGAAATTGGCGAACAACTGGCCAATGACATTTTTAATAAAGCATTCGTAAATTGGTAGTAAATATCTTGTTTTAGAGTATAATGATCACTTCATCTTCTATATCATATATATCACAATTGCTGGATAACCCTCAGAACATTTCTGAGGCGGACTCTGAGAGCATAAGCCAACTGGTGCAGGCATACCCTTACTTTGTCCCGGGCAGGTATTTGCAATCTGCGCTTAGCCATAAAGGGCAGCCGTTCAACCCGGATATGATGTCGACCATCAGCCTGTACAGGGGTAATTGGTGGCAATATTCTGATTATCTCTATAATGCAGCCGGCACAACTGATTTTGATATTGATGCTCCTGTTGCAGAACCGGCACCAAAAGTTCAGCAAACAGTAGAAGAACCTATACCTGCAATACCTGATATTAGCGACCTGCCCGAGGAAGAACTGGCAGAAGAGCAGCTTAATACACCTGCCGCAGAACAGCATGAAGTATTTGATAATGTCATTGAGGAGCTTCCTGTTACAGAAGAAGTAAAAGAAGAGCTAATAGAAGAAACAGAAAATACAGATACTGGAGAATTCATACCTAAAAACACAGAGTTTGTAAGAAGCAGGGCTGATATTAATGATGTTTCAGAAGAAACCGAGCTACCACCTTCGGAGATATTTGAAGATAACCTTCCTGACGAAGTAGTTGACATGTCGGAGAGTGCGGAGGAACATTTAGCAACAGAACAAGAACAGCCTAAGGCTCGCCCTGATGCTGAACAAGACCAGAATCTGATACCACCTATCTATACAGAAGACTATTTCTTACATCAAGGCATGCCCGTATCTAACCAGATACCTGACGACCTGAACCAGAGCGGACAACCAATGGACATCCCTGAAGATGAACGGTCGCTAATGGTCGTAATGAGCTTCTCAGAGTGGTTGATGTACTATAAGAAGAAAAGACAGCAGGAGCAGGAAGAAGAAGAAGACCAGCGTGCACTGAAAACCATGTGGCAGAAGGAAAGACTGGCTGCTGCATTGGAAGAAGGAGATGACGAAATACCTGAAAATGTATTTGAAATGGCTGTCAATTCAATCTCTAAAGAGGATGCATTGGCCAGTGAGGCCCTGGCGGCAGTATACCTGAAGCAGGGCAGGCACGACAAGGCCATTGAAATGTATAAGAAATTAAGTTTGCGCAAACCGCAAAAAAAGGCGTATTTTGCGCGGAAAATCGAAGAAGTTTTAAAAGAAAAATAATATAAATGGTAACTCTTATCGCAATATTAATAATGGTGGCTTGTGTGATACTGGCATTTTTCATTTTGGTACAAAGCCCTAAAGGCGGAGGCCTTACAGGAGCTTTTGGTAGTGTTAGTAGCCAGGTAATGGGTGTTAAGCAATCAGGCGATGTGATGGAGAAAGGCACATGGACCACTATGGCTGTTATCGCAGGTTTGGCGATTGTATCGGTAATGTTCTTCAACGCTCCTGAAGCTAACCAGCAAAGAACACCGCAAACAACGAACGCTCCTGCTTCACAAAGCAACTAAGTTAATTTAGTAACAGATATTTCATTGGTACCTGCTCTTATTATTTGAGCAGGTATTTTTATTTTTACTTGTATGAGCACCAACCAGAATATAGAATATTACGGCAGCAGGCAACAAAATCAGCCTCCTGAAAAGAGGAAAAAGAAAAAACGAGGCGGACTTGGGTTATTCTTCCTGTTCATTTTTATTGTAATACTTGTTATAGGTGGCTATATAGCCTTTAATATATGGGGACCTAACACAGGCGATATGCACAAAGGGCAGTACTTGTACATCCCCACAGGTGCATCATACACATATGTAAAAGATGAGTTGGAAGACGGTGGTTATGTTCATGATATCTTCACTTTCGATCTGCTGGCAAAAGAGCTCAACTATGATGAAATGGTAAAGCCCGGCCGCTATAAGATACCTTACCAGATAAGCAATTTAGAGCTGATACGCATGTTACGTTCGGGCAGGCAAAAACCTGTGAACCTCGTTATCAATAAAGTGCGCACAAAAAGTGACTTTGCAAGGCTTGTTTCCGGCACTTTAGAGCCAGATTCGGCAGAAATGATGAAACTCCTCAATAACGATGGTTACCTGCAAAAACATGGCTTTGACACCAGTACGGCACTAGCAGCTATTATACCTGACACTTATGAGTTTTACTGGAACGCTAACCCTGAAAGCATATACTCTAGACTGGTCGGTTATTACGAAAAGTTCTGGACCGAAGAGAAAAAGCAACAGGCATATGCACTGAACCTTACCCCGACACAGGTAATGATACTGGCATCAATAGTAGAAGAAGAAACCAATAAGGCTGACGAGAAACCTACCATAGCATCTGTATACCTCAACAGGCTGGATTATAACATGAAGCTACAGGCCGACCCGACCGTAAAGTTTGCCATGCAGGATTTTGAGCTGAAGCGGATATTGAATGTACATCTGGAGCATGAGTCATTATACAATACTTATAAATACGCCGGTTTACCACCGGGCCTCATATGTACCCCATCAAAAGAAAGCATAAATGCAGTACTGAACCCTGAAGATACTGATTACCTCTACTTTTGCGCCAAAGACGACCTGAGTGGTTACCACAGTTTTGCCAGCGATTATGTGGGGCATATGAAGAATGCACGCGCCTACCAGAAGGCATTAAATGAAAGGGGAATAAAGTAATAGGATGCACATAAAAAAGCTGACACTATATACTGCAAGCCTGCAAGAGACAAAGCTATTCTACACCCAAAAACTGGAATTACCCCTGTTATCAGAAAATGTTGATAGTATAGAATTAAAAGCAGGTAGTACCATACTGCATTTTAAGAGCACTACCGGCGCATCTCCTTTCTATCATATTGCTTTTACTATCGCCGAAAACATGCTGGAAGAGAGCACTGCATTCATAAGAAAGAAAGAATTGGCAATATTGCCCTATGAGGGTAATATCCACGTTGATTTCCCTAACTGGAATGCTAAATCTTTATACTTCCATGATAATAACGATAGCATACTTGAGTTTATAGTACGCTACGACCTGCAATACACAGCACCGCTGCCCTTTAATGCTAAAGCTATTGCATCTGTTAGCGAAATAGGTATCGTAGTTGATGATGTAACTACCGTTGCTAACAGGTTAAAAAATGACCATCATATTCCTTTTTTCTCAAAAGGGCCGGTTCGTGATGATTTTACTGTTATGGGTGATGATCACGGACTATTATTGGTTTGTGCTACAGGAAGAGGGTGGCTACCAACAGGACAACCCGCTGAGAAACATCCTGTAGTAGTTATTGACACTGAAGACCAAGAGATCAGGATGTAATATTAGCTTAGCTGCTATACGTTAAACATTTCTTTCCATTATATACGACCTTGGATATTATTGCCCTGAACTGTACCTTTGCCGCACATTTAATTTCATATCATTAAATAGTTCCATAAAAATGAGTACAGTAAAAGTTGCCATTAATGGTTTTGGCCGTATAGGCCGCCTGGCTTACCGCCAGATCTATAACATGGAAGGTATTGATGTTGTAGCGATCAACGATTTGACGAGCCCTGAAGTCCTTTCTCACTTGCTGAAATACGATACAGCGCAAGGTAGATTTGACGCAACAGTATCTCACAGTGATGACTCAATAACCGTTAACGGTGATGAAATAAAGATATATGCACAGCGCAACCCGGCAGAAATTCCGTGGGGAGCACATGATGTAGATGTTGTACTGGAGTGTACAGGTTTCTTTGCAGACCGTGATAAGGCTGCTGCACACATTACAGCTGGCGCTAAGCGTGTTGTGATCTCTGCTCCTGCTACAGGAGACCTTAAGACCATCGTATTCAACGTAAACCACGAAATACTTGATGGTAGCGAAACAGTTATCAGTTGTGCATCTTGTACTACTAACTGTCTGGCACCAATGGCTAAAACATTGAATGACAGCTTCGGTATCGTTAGTGGTATCATGAGTACTATACACGCGTATACTAACGACCAGAACACACTGGACGCTCCACACCCTAAAGGAGACCTTCGCCGTGCTCGTGCTGCTGCTGCAAACATCATCCCTAACTCAACAGGTGCTGCAAAAGCAATCGGGTTAGTACTTCCTGACCTTAAGGGTAAGCTTGACGGTGGTGCACAGCGTGTACCTACTATCACCGGTTCTCTTACTGAGCTGGTATCAGTACTTAATAAGAAAGTAACTGCAGATGAAGTAAATGCTGCTATGAAGGCTGCTGCAGATGAAAGCTTCGGATATACAGAAGACCAGATAGTATCCAGCGATGTGATCGGTACTACATACGGTTCATTGTTCGACGCAACACAAACTAAAGTAATGACTGTCGGAGATACACAACTTGTTAAAACAGCAAGCTGGTACGACAACGAGATGAGCTATGTTTCTCAACTGGTTCGTACTGTGAAACACTTCGCAGGTTTGATAAGCAAATAATTAACCGAATATCTTGAACGCTACCTTTATTACAGGTAGCGTTCTTGTCTATACTAATACCATATGAGCAAATTCAATAAATACGACTTCAGCGGCAAAAAGGCATTGATAAGGGTTGACTTTAATGTTCCTATCAGAGATGGAAAGATAACCGATGATACACGTATCAAAGCAGCCCTGCCTACCATTAAAAAGGTACTTAGCGATGGGGGTAGTGTTATATTAATGAGTCATTGGGGAAGGCCTCTAAAAGAGATCAAGAAGAACCCTGATATGAATTTTGCTGACTTCACGCTTAAACGTATTGAAGATCGTCTAGCTGAACTTTTGGAAACAGAAGTGATGTTCGCAACTGACAGTGTTGGAGAAGAAGCTCAACTGAAAGCAGCTGAACTGCAGACAGGTCAGGTACTGTTACTTGAAAACCTTCGTTTTACTGCCCACGAGGAGAATGGAGACAGGGACTTTTCTGAAAAGCTGGCCAACCTGGCAGATGTATATGTAAATGATGCTTTTGGTACAGCGCACAGAGCACATGCATCAACAGCTATCGTACCTGAATTCTTTGATGCAGAACATAAAATGTTCGGCCTGCTGATGGATGCTGAAATCAGTGCTGCTGAAAATGTGCTGGAAAACACACAGAAGCCATTTACAGCTATCATTGGTGGTGCTAAAGTTTCTGATAAACTATTGATAATAGAAAACCTGCTGGACAAAGCAGACGACATCATTATAGGTGGCGGTATGGCGTATACCTTCTTCAAGGCTGAAGGTGCACATATAGGCAAGTCTCTTTGTGAAGATGATCTTTGCAATGTAGCCTTAAACCTTCTGAAAAAAGCTGAAGAAAAAGGTGTACAGATACACCTGCCATCTGACAGTATTATAGCTGATAACTTCAGCAATGATGCTAATGTCTCATCGGCAAACAACTCAGAGATACCTGATGGCTGGATGGGGCTGGACATAGGTACATTAGCTTGCGACACGTTCTCCAAGGTTATCAAAGAATCTAAAACTATTCTTTGGAACGGGCCTATGGGTGTGTTTGAGATGGAGAAGTTTCAGCATGGCACTAAAACTGTGGCAGAAGCTGTGGCAGAAGCTACTGAAAACGGAGCTTACTCTCTTGTAGGTGGCGGCGATAGTGTATCTGCAGCTAATAAGTTCGGTTTAGCAGATAAAATGAGCCATATATCAACAGGTGGTGGCGCCATGCTTGAGTATTTTGAGGGTAAAGTGCTGCCCGGCATCGCTGCTATTAAATAAATAATTATCATCTCTTTAATTTATAAAGCTGCTCTATACTGAGCAGCTTTTTTCGTAATTATACATTCTGTATTATAATCATTAACCGAATAACTTAAACGATGCGTGCAAAAACCCTAACTCTCATCTCAATATTGTTATTTTCATTATTACCCGGTAACGCTTCAGCAGATAAATACGAAAGCACAATACTATGGAGGGTTGAAGGTAATGGTCTTACAAAACCATCTTACCTCTTCGGGACGATACACCTGACCAATAAAGAACTTTTTTATCTGGGAGACTCGGTATACGCAGCAATTGAAAAAGTAGAAGGCTTTGCAAATGAACTGGACATGAACGAGCTGGCGGTATACTACATCAATGAAGTATTTGACAGGCTCAGCGAAGAAAAATTTCTGGATGACGAATTGTCTGACTATGAGAAAGAAGAGTATGGAGACCTACTCACAAAAAAGTTCAAAAAACCGCTGAAAGATATTTCTTACAAAGACATAATAAAAGAGAAGAATAAATGGCTGACAGATTATGTAAAAAAAGGTAAGATGGAGACCATACTTGATGTGCACTTATACAATATAGCAACAGCAAAAGGCAAGTGGACAGGAGGTATTGAAGATATAGAAGATCAGATGAAAGATGTTTCATCATATGATATACAAAACGTAGTTGTATCAGAAAGAATATCAACTCTCAGAGACATCATTGAGATGTATAAAAATCAGGACATTAATGCTATTGATACTTTTTTCAATGCAAACGACTCATCTTCAAGTGTCAGAAGTGTAATAAAAAGAAACTATAAAATGGCAAGACGAATTGATAGCCTTGCACGTATCAGAAGTATGTTCTTTGCAGTAGGCACAGCACACCTTCCCGGCGAAGAAGGCCTTATTGACCAGCTTAGAGAAAAAGGTTTTACTGTAACACCTGTAATATCAAGCAAAATAATATCTCCAGACGACTACAAATTCACACCCGTAGAACCTGAATGGGTAACTATAATAGATAACGACAGTTTTTATTCTGTAAACATGCCCGTGCAGACCACAAATGTAAAACTGTTTGGCATGATAGATGTCAACTGTGCCTTCGACATTACCAAAATGCAGGTATTTTACTCTATGGCAGTACCCATTAACAATAACCTAAATACTGATAGTTTATACGAAGCAGTTGCTAAAAACACATTCAGTAAAACAGATGTTAAAAAGGGCAAAAAGGTAAGCGTTGGTGATGTACGTGGCAAAGAGTATTTCGGCACAAGAGACTCCTATTCTGCACGTGTACAATACTTCAAACACAAGGGGATATTGATGTGTTTTTTTATGATCTCACTTAAAGAAGACGTATTGAAATCTGGCATAGCAGATAAGTTCTTCAAATCAGTACAATTCAACACAGTACAACCCAAAAACCTGCAGATACAAACATTCAGCGACTCGTTGATGGCTCTTTCTTTTGAGACACCAATCATGCCTGAGTATAACAAAGTTCTTTCAGATGCTATCAATAAATCAGGAGACTGGTCGATAGATTATTATACAGGCATTGATAAAATAAACGGATATACCCTCTTCTTACTACACAAAAAACCTTTGCCCGGCTATTATATAGAGGCTGACAGTACAGGCCACATTGATTTTAAAGAAACAATGTATGCAGGAGCAAAAGATGTGAAAGAAGAAAAGATAACCATTAACGGATACAATGGTTATTCTTTTACAGGCAAGTCTTTACAATACGGGTACATGAAAATATACTCTATTTACAGGGGTAACGCTCATGTGATCATGGTGTTCAGTACAGACTCTGCAAAAATGCAGGAGCCATCTGTACAAAACATATTCAAGTCGTTAAGGTTCTTTGATTATAAAAAGTCTACGTGGACCCTTGAACATGATTCACTTAAGACCTTTTCAACAATGGCACCAGCGCCCATAAAGTTGGATATAGATTCATCATGGTACACTACTGAAGTATCTTATTACAGTTTTGATGAAAACAACTATACTACCTACTATATACTTACAGACACCCTTACGCCTTATACATACATCTCTGACGTAAAAAAGTTTCTTAAGAAGAGTATTGAGGACTATATCAATATTGAGAAAGACAGCATTATCAGTAGCAAGATCAATGCTACAGCCAATCCTGCTACTGCAACATACCTTGTAAAACAAGCAGGTTCGGAAACGCATATCAGGATAAAAGCAGTACTTGTAACTGATGTATTGTATATGCTATGTGCTTATGGTGGTAAAAAAGAAATTACAAATGAACATTCATCAGGCTTCTTCAATTCATTCAAATCTTATCACAAATCAACTGCAAATCCTTTTATCAGTAAAACTAAACTGGTACTCAAAGACATAAAGAGTAGTGACTCATTAACGAGGTTAAATGCCTACAACTCCATTAGTGACCTTAATATAGATGACAAGGAAGTAGAGCAACTGAACAAAGCACTGTTCCAGAAGTATGACAGTGTGTATTATGGTGGTCAATATACCATCAACAAAGAGTTAGGAGAAAAGCTTGGTGAAGTCGGTAATACCAGTACAATAGCTTACATCAGGAAAGAATATGCTAAAGTATCTAAAACAAGTCCTGAGCTTGCAGGTGTTGCATTAAGCACACTGGCATCTATGAAAACAAAAGAAAGCTTTAGCTGCCTTGTTGAATTGATGCAAATGAATCAGAATGTTAAGCTCAATGAGTATTATTTCCAACGATCGCTTGAAGATAGCCTTGAGCTAACAAAGCTATTCTATAAAGACTTGTCAAAACTGATAGCAGATACTTTCTGGGGTACATCGGTTGCGCAACTTACAATCACATTACTGGATAGTAACATGATCAACAAAGAAGATATTTTGCCTTTTGAAAAAGATGTAATAGCATATGCCAAGAGCCTTCGCACTAACTCCGATACTAATATCCTTACTTACAGCTATACATATATTGCCGACTTACTATCGAGAATGAACACCCCGGCTGCAGATAGTGCCATCAGCACCTTCTTTACAGCCAAGAATCGTTATCTGGCAAGGAAATCTGCTATGCTACTTGCAAAAAAAGATAAACCAGTACCGGCAAGTATCTGGGAGAGAATTGCTGCTGATATAGAGTCGCGAAAAGACCTCTACGATGACCTTAAAAAAGAAAATAAAACGAACCTTATCCCAAAAGAATACCTCAATCAGAAAGAGCTTTCTATAGCACGGATGTATGATTACTTATACCTGATAGACGAATACCCTGATAGCATAACACTAATTTCAAGTGTCAATATAACGGCAGATAAGAAAAAGTACACACTGTACATGTATGAGATAGTATATAGTTACGATGAGGACACATCAAGCTATCTTGTTGTAGAGGGTGCATATAGCTCAGGTAATGCTTTAGACCCTGAAACAGAGTTTTATGAAACATACTGGGAGGAGGAATACATTCCCGAACTGAAAAAGTACTACCAGAATGTTATTGAGGGTGACTTCAGGAAACATCTGAAGCAGAAAGAAGAAGAGGATACAGATGATAAAGAATAATAACTAATTTAGCATGTAGAGAGAAATCTGTTAAACATGAACCGTTTTTGGCTCCTGTTATTGTTACTACTTCCATTTTCTTCTTGCGAAGAGGATACGGATAATATTACTGATGAGGGCATCTATGATAAAATAGACGCTCAATATCGCCAAAAGATATATGAGCTAGGCATCAATGAGCTTACTGAAGATTTTAAATGGCGAATGTACTGCAACTATTGTGATGTACCGGTAAAGAACTGTCGCTCAAAAGAGATAGAAGGTAAAAGCTTTGCCATGCTGGACATGAAGATATTCTACCTGAACTTTGATGATGATACTGGCGAAGTAGCCTTTACTTTTCTGCTAAATGACTCTTTGCAATGCTCATTAGAGCAGGTTGATGGAATTGCCGTGCATGGCTTCGGCTTTGTTAAGGACGGGGTTGACCCGTTATATTACATTGCCGCAGGCTCTGACCTTCGTATACCTGCCGGATGTGACACCTTACTGTACGAAGAGGGTATTTGTCCCGAAAGGATCATTCATCCTAAGCAACCTGAAGTGATCCGATTCCTTACTAAATACAGGAAAAGCCTTAACCCCTGGCTGCATATGGAAGCTGTACGCAGAGGCATCTATGAGCGCGATTAAGTAATATCTAAAAATTAATGTGCTATATATTACTTTACTTTAGGGCATGAAGCACTATATATTCATTGCATTAACCCTTCTGATTTCCGGTACATTCCACCATTCAATTGCTCAGGAAAAGACAATACCCGAATTCATAAGAGATAACCCTGACAAAAGTTCAATATACCTTGTAGTAAACGGTGAGGTTCAAGCGTCAGTAAACCCTGACAGGATGATGCCCCTGGCCAGTACTGTAAAGATCATAGTAGCCATCGAATATGCCTACCAGGCAGCTTCAGGCAAAGTGAACCCTGCCCAACTTGTTGACACTTCAATACTGAACCATTACTACATACCTAATACAGATGGTGGTGCACAACCGGGATGGATAAACTATGTGCAGAAAAAAGGTTTACTCAATGAAGGTAAAACATCGCTTGAAGAAGTGGCCAAAGGGATGATCAATTTTAGTTCTAATGCTAATACAGAGTACCTTATTGACCTGTTAGGGTTGGATAACATCAACAAGCGCATCAAAGAGCTATCCTTAAAAGACCATGATGATCTCTACTATTTTATATCCTCACTCATGCTGATACATGATAAAAAGGCTAACGAGATAGAAGCAATATCAAAAGAGGAGTACGTAGAAAAGTCGAACGAGTGGCATGAAAAACTAAAAGAAGACAAATCGCAGATAAGTAATGTAAAGAATATACCCTTTAATGTACAGAAAATATGGAGTGATAGGTTAACAAAAAGCACTACAAGAACTTATGCAGATATCATGCAAAAAATAAACAGCGGCACATATTTCAGTAAAGATGTACAACGAAACATAGCAACAACAATGGAGGCTATTATGGAGAATCCTGCTAATGAAAAATGGCTGGAACATGCAGGAACAAAGGGAGGATCAACCACATGGGTACTTACGAAGGCTATGTATGCAACGAAAAAAGACGGAACTACAATTGAAATAGCCTATTTCTTCGACAACCTGTCTCTGCAAGAGCAAATGAAGCTTCAAAAATCCTTGAATAGTTTTGAGTTGGCACTACTCACCAATAAAGATGGTATCAGGGATGAAATCATAAAGCTATTGAACTAAAGTACGGGCAGCTGCCTGTTATTAATGGCATACACCATTCTTATAGATAACGTTTGTAATTGTGTTTTGCTATGAGCATTTCTTTCTATGTAGTATATAGTATTCGTAAGCTCTTCTATCATTTTATTTATCGTTTCGATAGGCAGCTTAAGGCCTGCCAACTTTCTTACAAACGCTGCCTCTTCTTGCGGTAATGCCGGAGGATGCTCGGGTAAGTATGCTACTCTAATAGACTGCTCCAACAGTTGAATAATATAGTGTAAGAAGTTCTTTTGTTGCTCCCTACCCGCTTTTGCCCACTGGTCAGTAAACTTTGATATGGCTATTCCGTTGTTTGTGAACATAGCATTGAACCAACTCCTAACATCGGGGAATAAGTCATTTTCTTTATGTTGCAACAGTCTTAATGCTTCTGCATAGCTGCCATTCGCCATGTGCCCTAGTTGTAAGGCTTGTTGCTCATCAGCCAATTGTTTTGACTGCAACATAGATGCTACTTGTGCCGCCGTAATTGGCGACAGTCTTATTATTTGTGTTCGTGACAAGATAGTACCGAGAATATCATCCATATCCTCAGCAATAAATATAAGGAAGGTATTTGCGGGCGGCTCTTCTATCAGCTTCAGTAGAATATTCCCCTCTTTACCCAGGTATTCTGGGCGCCATACTATCTGCACTTTAGCACCACCTTCGTATGACCTTAGATTAAGGGTATCTATCATTTCGCGACACTCCTCGGCAGTAATATTACCCTGTTTATTTTCTGCATTGATGAATTGCAACCAGTCGTATGTACTATTGAAAGGCGTTTGTTTTACAAACTCCCTAAAGTCGTTAACATAATACTTGCTCATAGCCTTGGTACCGGGCTTAGGTGATATAGTCGGGAAAGATAAGTGCAGATCGGCATGTTCCATTTTTTTCACCTTACTGCAATTAGCACATACTCCGCACGAATCAGCTTCCTGCTTGTTTTCACAAAAAATATACTGAGCTGTAGCCAGAGCCATAGGCAGCCCCCCTACTCCTTCATTACCTGAAAGCATTATAGCATGCGGGAAATGCTTGTTCTTCCACATACTTATCAGTCCTTCTTTCGCTACTTTCTGTCCGGGTATATCTTTAAAAAGCATAGATATTGTAAAGGTAAAAAGTATTCCTATGTTCGGGAAAATATCTATTCAGACCATAGTTTTTTGAGGTAGGTTTCTGCCAACTTCATGTGTTTATCCTGCTTTGCCTTGTCCATTTTATTCCACATTGCAGTCATCATACTCATACGATGATTATTACTGAATGTATGCTCGTTGATTGCTATGAACCTCCAATATAAAGCATCCCATACTTCCTGCCAGTCACCGTTTTTATAATCACTCATTTTTTTAATGTAGTTACTGCCACTAACATATGGTTTGGTAGTCATAAGTCCTCCGTCAGCATACTGGCTCATTCCATACACATTTGGCACCATTACCCAATCATAAGCGTCTATAGACAGCTCCATGAACCATTTGTATACCTCATTCGGATGTATTTCACATAATAACATGAAGTTTCCCAGTATCATAAGTCGTTCTATATGGTGGGCATATCCGGTTTTCAGCACTTTCTTGATCGTATTATCTACCGGGTATATACCAGTCTCTGCTGTATAAAACTTGCTTGGGATCTTTCTTTGTTGGAAACCCCAATAATTACCTACTCTCTGATGTTTGCCTTTTTGCAGGTATATGATACGCATAAACTCCCGCCACCCTATTATCTGCCTGATAAAGCCTTCTAATGAATTCATAGGTATCTGGTGTTTATCTGCATATTTCAATGCTTTATCCAATACTTGCCTGGGTGTTAACAAGCCTATGTTAAGCATAGGAGTTAATACTGAATGAAATACGGTTTGTTCATCTTCTGCTATAGCATCTTCATATTTCCCAAAAAGCTTAAATCGCTCCTTCAAAAAATCATCTAACCACATTGCTGCATGCTTATGTGTGACTGGATACCAGCCTGTATCATTACCAAACTGAACATTGTTACTACCGGGGTTACCTTTAAAATGCTCGGTAACATAACGGGAAGCTGCTTCAATATAGTTGCTTTCATCTCTGAACTTGATAGCCGGTATCTCTATTTCCTTAGGCAGTTTCCTTCTGTTTTCCTCATCAAACGACCATTTACCACCTTTGGGGCTGTTGTCTTTGTTAAGCAGTATATTTCTTTTCTTTCGTTCAGCTACATAGTAGTCATGATGGAAATAATTATCTCTTTGGTGATGATATTTATTAGCGTCATCCCTACTATTGAGAAACCCGGGGCTATCAGTCACCTCTATTTCAATATCATATTTATCAGCAGATCTTTTAATGCGTTGTTCTAGCCAATCATCACATACATCAGCATAGTAGACTTTATCAACGTCCTTTATGCTGTTGAACAACTCGCGTATATCATGCTCTTTTTCTGTAGCTTTTATATACTTTACTGTAATGCTTTGTTCCCTTAAATAATCTGTATAAGCTCGCATACAAGCTCGGTGATAGATGAGCTTTTGTTTTAAAAAAGGATATTGAGAGAAGAAAAGATATTCCTCTATCAAGTACACTTTTCTATTCTTATCTACTGATGGATGATCCTTGAATAACTGATGTGGAAATATTAGCGTAACCTCTTTAATAGCGTATTATTTAATCTATAATACAAATAATACTACTGTATTGTTGACAACAAAAAAAGGGCTGCCAATTGGCAGCCCGTATAATATTGATAAGCCTGTTGTCGCTTATGCTTCTTTCTTTTCTTCGTCGTTGTTTTCCTCTTGTGCAGGAGCATCTTCAGTTGCTTTAGCTTTCGGCTCTTCTGCTTTAGTTTCTTCCTGTGTTTTAGGAGTACTTTTCTTACCACCACGACGACTACGGCGTGTTTTCTTCTCTTTAGCTTCTTTCTGGTACAGCTCATTAAAGTCAACCAGCTCTATCATGGCCATATCAGCAGCATCACCCATACGGCGTGATAGCTTGATGATACGCAAGTAACCACCCGGACGTGCTGCAACCTTATCACCGATAACTCCGAACAGCTCTTTAACCGACTCCTTATCCTGTAAATGGCTGAATACAACACGACGGTTGTGCATGGTATCGCTCTTAGAGCGTGTGATCAACGGCTCAGCGTAAACGCGTAATGCTTTTGCTTTAGCCAGTGTAGTAGTGATACGCTTATGCTGTATCAATTGCTTTGTCAAATTTGACAGAAGGGCTGCACGGTGTGCTTTTTTACGCCCTAAATTGTTCACTTTATCTCCGTGACGCATGACGATTGTTTTTTGAGATTCCCCTACACCGTGTCAAGGTATGCAGGGTACTTTGTTATTGATTGTTATTAATAAAAAACAGAGCAAACATTAAGTCTGCTTCTGTTTAAATTTTATTAGTCAGTTGAACGCATATACTTGCTGATGTCCATACCGAAGTGTAAGCCGCGCTCACCAAGTACCTGCTCGATCTCAGAAAGTGACTTCTGACCGAAGTTACGGAACTTCATAAGCTCGTCTTGAGTATACTGTACCAACTCACTTAATGAGTTGATCTTAGCCGCCTTCAAACAGTTGAATGCACGTACAGATAGCTCAAGATCTTCCAATGGAGTATTCAGAGTCTTACGAACCTGAAGTGTTTCTTCATCTACAACTGCTTCTTTCTCCTCACGCTTAGTATCAAGGCTGATGTTCTCATCAGTAATGATCATAAGGTGTTGAATAAGAATACGAGATGCTTCTTTCACTGCTTCTTCAGGATGTATTGTACCGTCAGTCTTTACATCCATTATCAGCTTTTCAAAATCAGTACGCTGCTCAACACGAGTATTTTCGATACTGTATTTTACATTCTTAATAGGAGTAAAGATCGAGTCGATAGCTATGTGACCTAAAGGAGCATCCTCTACGCGGTTTTCCTCTGCAGGAACATAACCACGGCCTTTACCTATGTGCATTTCTATTTGCATGTGCGTGTTAGGCTCCATGTTGCAGATGATCAACTCCGGATTCATCACCTCGAAGTTAGGTAGTGCATCGCCGATCATACCTGCTGTGAAAGTTTCATGGCCTTTCACATTCAATTCTACACGCTCAGTAGTAACATCATCTTCTACTGTCTTCTTCAGCCTAACTTGCTTCAGATTAAGGATGATCTCTGTAACATCTTCGAGAACACCTTTAATAGTTGCAAATTCATGATCTACACCAGAGATCTTTATACCGGTGATAGCATAACCTTCTAACGAAGAAAGTAATACACGGCGTAGTGCATTACCTATAGTAACACCGTAACCCGGCTCTAGCGGGCGGAACTCAAACTGAGCTTCGAAATCTGTTGCTTTCTGAAGAACAATTTTATCCGGCTTTTGGAAATTCAATATGGCCATATTGAGATCTGATTATTTTACGTTTTTTAATGTACAGGCTAAACCTGCAAAAGTCCTGCACAAGGCAGGACGATATTATTACTTAGAATACAATTCAACTATCAACTGTTCCTTAATATTCTCAGGAACACTGTCACGCTCAGGGTGTGCTATATAAGTACCCTTCATTTCACTCTCACTATATTCTAACCATGTAATCTTGTTGTCTTTAGCACCAACCATAGCAGTAAGGTCTGTATTTGCTTTACTGTTAGGCTTCAGTTCTATAACATCACCCGGCTTCAAACGGTAAGATGGTATGTTTACGATATTGCCGTTCACCATCACATGCTTGTGAGAAACCAGCTGACGAGCAGCAGGACGTGTAGGTGCAATACCCATACGATATACTGTGTTGTCAAGACGTGCTTCCAGCAAACGGATCAGGTTTTCACCTGTAGCTCCTTTTTGCCTGTTCGCCTCCTCGTATGTATTACGGAACTGCTTTTCTAATACACCATAAGTGTATTTAGCTTTTTGCTTCTCTTTCAACTGGATAGCGTACTCACTGGTAGACTTACGTCTGCGAGAGTTACCATGCTGTCCCGGAGGAAAGCTGTTTTTCTTCAGGCTCTTGCCTGAACCTAAGATTGGCTCACCGAAAATACGGCAGATTCTGTTTTTTGGTCCTGTATACCTTGCCATGTCGATTTTTACATTTTAGCCGTTACGTCTCATTAAAAATCGAAAAATTCGATCCGCAACAGCTTGTTATTAATATTATTGATAAATAATGAACTAAATTATACGCGACGCTTCTTAGGAGGACGACAACCGTTGTGTGGTAACGGAGTAACATCCTTGATGCTTACAACTTCGATACCGCTGTTAGCGATCGAGCGAATAGCACCCTCACGACCTGAACCAGGTCCTTTCACAAATACGTCAACTCTCTTAAGTCCTGCGTCCATTGCAACTTTAGCGCAATCAGCAGCTGCTGTTTGAGCAGCATATGGCGTGTTCTTTTTAGAACCGCGGAAACCCATCTTACCGGCAGAAGACCATGATATAACCTGGCCACTCTTATTGGTAATACTGATAATAATGTTGTTGAATGTAGCACTTATGTGCACATCACCATGTGCATCTACTTTTACTACGCGCTTTTTAGCAGGGGCTTTTCCGCCTTTTCCTTTTTGAGCTTTTGCCATTTTACTTTAAATAAGGTAGTCTTTAAAAAACAAACCGGAATTAACCGGCTTTCTGCCACTCCTCCCTGCTGCACCAACGCAGATCCGACAGTGGCAAAAATATTATTTCCTTGGTGCCTTCTTTTTACCTGCAACGGTCTTACGCCTTCCTTTACGAGTACGGCTGTTGGTACGAGTACGTTGTCCGCGAAGAGGAAGCCCTTTACGGTGACGCAAGCCACGATAAGAAGCAATATCCATCAAACGCTTAATGTTCATCTGAACTTCTGAACGCAATTCACCCTCAACTTTCATTGTGTTGGTAATGTGTGTACGAATAGCTGAAAGCTCATCATCATTCCAATCAGACGCTTTCTTATCGTAGTCAATACCAGCTTCGTCAAGAATATTTCTTGCCGTACTACGGCCTATACCGTAGATGTAAGTAAGCGCGATCTCACCACGCTTGTGTTTCGGAAGGTCAATACCAGCTATACGAGCCATGTATCTGTTCTAATTTTAAAATTATAAATTACCCCTGACGTTGCTTAAAACGAGGGTTCTTTTTGTTAATAATATATAGTCTGCCTTTACGACGAACTATTTTGCAATCTGCACTACGCTTCTTTATTGATGCTCTAACCTTCATGGTTATTAATTTTATTATTTATAACGATATATTATTCGTCCCCTTGATAAATCATACGGGCTCATTTCAACACCTACCTTATCTCCGGGTAGTATCCTTATATAGTGCATTCTCATTTTACCGGATATGGTAGCAAGTATCTCGTGATCGTTCTCCAGTCTAACCCTGAACATCGCGTTAGATAATGCTTCCACTATTACTCCATCCTGCTTTATAAGGGGTTGTTTGGCCATATTATTAAAGGACTGCAAAGGTATGGTGATTTTTTAATTCATCCAAATAATTGTAACACATCCTTAATATTAAGTTTATCAAGGCATTATACGCTAAACGTCGGTAATTAAGCAAACTGAAAATCAGCCATCAACAAATTAAATAAAATACTATTCAACCGGTTCGCTGATCAAACTATCTGCCCAATCCTTTAAAGATGAAAATTGTTCGTCTATCAGGTCGTGAGGAAGCTCGACCGGAGCTTGTGTAGTTGTAAGGAAGATAGTATGCATACCAAGTTTTTTCCCAAACTCCATATCGCTCATGTTATTACCTACCATGACACTTTTCTTATAGTCAATTTCGGGAAAGTCTTCTTTTGCCTGTGTAGCCATACCAACATTTGGCTTTCTGTTATGGTCATCATCTTCTATAGCAGTGCAAGCGTATACTTTATCAATATGCCCTCCGTCGCTATTCACAATGTTTATCATATTAGAGTGTATGTCTCTCAGCGCCTCAAGGTCCATAATACCTCTGCCTACACCACGCTGGTTGGTCACTACTATTAATTTGCCGAATTGCTCCGTGAATTTTCTGATAGAGGCAAGCGCACCATCACAAAAATTAAATTCGTCCCATTTTGTTATATAGCTGCCTTTTATCTCTTCATTTATCACACCATCCCTGTCTAAAAAAAGGGTCCAGTCTTTACCTATCTGCTGTTGTATGTTCGTCGTGTTCATCTCTTGCCTGTTTTAATCCTTAAAAAATTGCTCTTCTACCAATTGACATATGATATGCCCTACCATAATATGAGCCTCCTGTATTCTTGGTGTATCAGCGCTAGGTATATTGACGAGATGGTCGCACATATCTTTCATTTTACCACCACCTTCTCCTGTTAACCCTACAGTAATCATACCAATCTCTCTGGCTTTTTGTAATGCGTTTGTAATATTAGCTGAATTACCGGATGTACTCAACGCTATCAACACATCACCATCAGTTCCTGTTCCCTCTACTACTCTACTGTAGACATGCTCATACCCATAATCGTTTGCAACAGCAGTAAGGTATGAGGTATTAGTATGTAATGCTTCTGATGGTAATGGTTTCCTGTCTTTATAGAACCTGCCACTGAACTCTGCTGCCAGGTGCTGTGCATCTGCCGCACTACCTCCGTTCCCGCAAAAAAGCACTTTGTTACCACCTTTGAAAGCTTTAACAACTAACGTAGTAATTTCTTCTATTGTTGTTAAAATAGACTCATTACTTAATACTTTTTGCTTTGTGTTAACAGAAGCTGAAATAATATCTTTTATCTGCTCGCGCATATAAATTCTAAAATACAACAACGCACCTATTCAAAGGTGCGTTGTGTGGATAATATAAATATGTTGTGGATTATTAAAGTACCAGCATGGCATCACCATAGCTGAAGAACCTGTACTTCTCCTTGATAGCCGTTTTATAGGCTTCCATAGCAAGATCGTAACCTGCAAAAGCACATACCATGATCAACAAGCTTGTTTTAGGCAAGTGGAAGTTGGTCACTAAACAATTAGCTATAGAGAAGTCATGCGGGGGATGAATGAACAAGTTCGTCCAACCTTCTTCTTCTTTCAGCATACCATTAGCAGTTACAGAGCTCTCTAAAGCACGCATGGTAGTAGTACCAATTGAGCATATACGACGCTTTTCCTGCTTTGCCTGGTTCACTATTTTGGTAGCATAGTTATCAACCCTGAAGTATTCAGCATCCATCTTGTGTTTAGAAAGATCTTCTACCTCTATCGGACGGAAAGTACCTAACCCTGTATGCAAAGTAACTTCTGAGAACTTGATACCTTCAATTTCAAGGCGCATGATCAACTCACGGCTGAAGTGCAGACCTGCTGTTGGAGCAGCAACAGCACCTTCATATTTAGCATATACAGTCTGGTAACGCTCTTTATCCAGTTCATCAGGCTTGCGTTTGATATATTTAGGCAATGGAGTTTCTCCCAGATGGTCCAATATCCTCTTGAAATCTTCATCATCACCATCAAAAAGGAAACGGATAGTACGGCCACGAGAGGTAGTATTATCTATTACCTCAGCAACCAGTTCATCATTCTCACCAAAATATAGCTTATTCCCTACCCTTATCTTACGTGCAGGATCAACAATCACATCCCAAAGGCGGTTTGGCTTATTCAGCTCACGAAGCAGGAACACTTCGATCTTAGCACCCGTCTTTTCCTTGCGGCCGTATAAACGTGCAGGAAAAACCTTGGTGTTATTCACCACCATCACATCACGGTCAGTAAAATATTCTTGTATATCTCGGAAAGACCTGTGCTCAATTTCACCAGTATCACGGTGAACCACCATCAGGCGACTATCTTCTCTCGCTTTTGTGGGATGTTGCGCTATAAGATTAAGAGGGAGATCAAATTTGAATTGCGACAACTTCATACGTAGCAGTATAATTTAAAAGTGTGCAAAGTTAGCGAATAATTAATAATATAACAATTCAATTATCCTTGCGAAATATTACCTTTTAACAAAGATTAGGCAAAATTTGTTAGCATAATCCCGCAGTTCCTTATTTTATTTGAACTCATTACATTTGACACCTGATTCAAAAATTCAAAATCAATATAATATGCAAGTTTGGAACGACTATATGTCTGAAAACAAAGACCGCTTTCTGGAAGAACTACTTGATCTGTTACGAATCCCTTCGATAAGTGCAGACAGCAAGTATAAAGAAGATGTGAAGAAATGTGCTGAAGCAGTAAAAGAGTCAATGGAAAAAGCAGGCTGTGATACTGTTGAAATATGCCCTACTGAAGGCCACCCTATAGTTTATGGCGAGAAAATAGTTGACCCTTCATTACCTACAGTTCTGGTATACGGACACTATGATGTGCAACCACCAGACCCGCTTGACCTTTGGGAAAGCGGCCCGTTTGAGCCGGTTATAAAAAATAACAATATATATGCCCGTGGTTCTGCTGATGATAAAGGTCAGTTCTTCATGCACGTAAAAGCACTTGAAGTAATGGCTAAGACCAATACCCTGGCCTGTAATGTAAAAATGATGATAGAAGGAGAAGAAGAGGTAGGATCAGAAAACCTCGGTAAGTTCCTTGAAGCGAATAAAGAAAAACTAGCGGCTGACATCGTTCTGGTATCTGATACTGCGATGGTAAGTATGGAACATCCGTCATTAGAAACCGGGCTACGTGGGTTGACGTATGTAGAAGTAGAAGTTACTGGGCCTAACCGCGACCTGCACAGCGGTGTATACGGCGGAGCTGTCGGTAACCCTATAAACATCCTTTGTGAAATGATCGCTTCCCTGCAAGACGAAAACCATCGCATTACAGTTCCGGGATTCTACGATAAAGTAGCAGAGTTGAGTGATGAAGACCGCAAAGCATTAAACGATAAACCATTCGATCTTGAAGAATACAAAAAAGACCTTGGCATAGCTGATGTTCGTGGTGAGGCAGGATACACTACAACAGAACGTACCGGCATACGCCCAACTTTGGACGTGAACGGCATATGGGGCGGTTATATTGGTGAAGGAGCAAAAACGGTTTTGCCATCTAAAGCATATGCTAAAATATCTATGCGCCTGGTACCGGACCAGAACTCTCACGAGATAACAGAGTTGTTCACCAAGCATTTTGAGAGTATCGCTCCTGCTCAGGTAAAAGTGAAAGTAACACCACACCATGGTGGAGAGCCTGTTGTAACACCTACAGACTCTGATGCATATCAGGCGGCAGCTAAGGCTATATCTACAGCTTTCGGTAAAGACCCGATACCTACACGCGGTGGTGGTAGTATTCCAATAGTAGCATTGTTTGAAAGCGTATTAGGACTTAAAACCGTACTTATGGGCTTTGGACTGGACAGCGATGCCATCCACTCACCGAATGAGAAGTATGGCGTAGAGAACTACTTCAAAGGCATTGAGACACTGCCGTACTTCCACAAGTACTATGCAGAAATGAAGCAATCATAATTCAGTTTATTACAAACAATATAAGCGGGGCTGTGTACTACAGTCCCGCTTTTTACGTTAAACCAAAAAAACATATGAAACGATTCAACTTAATATCAATAACAGGATTAGCAACAATTCTTGTTTTCGCGCTGTCAATAAATGTATCCTGTAAAAAAGAAAAGGAAAACATTGGCTGTTTTGACCCTGAACTCTATGCGCAAATGAAGGATGCCTTTTGCCCTCAGGACTGCCCGGGAGTTACTGGTTGTGATGGAAAAACCTATTGCAATGCCTGTATTGCAGCAACATATGGAGTGAGGGTAAAATAACTTTATAAGTTACAGCTTTTTTTAGACTTTTACTTGTTTTATTTCCGGCAGATAACACAGAGATTTGTGTTATGGTGGAAAGGATAATCATAGCAATAGACGGGCACTCCTCCTGCGGGAAGAGCACCCTTGCCAAAGACCTGGCAAAAGAGCTGGGTTATCGGCATATAGACAGTGGTGCCATGTACCGCGCCATTACATTGTATTTCCTGCGCAACAATGTCAATATCTCTCACGAGCTGGAGGTAAAAGACGCACTGGAGAAAATAAGCCTTGACTTTGCGATCAATCAACATACAGGACAGGCAGAAGTATGCCTGAATGGTGAAGATGTGGCGCATCAGGTAAAAGATATGATCGTTGCGGAAAAAGTGAGTGATGTGGCAGCCATTAAACAGGTTCGCGACTTTGCAGTATCTCAACAGCAGGCTCTGGGACAAGAAAAAGGTATAGTAATGGACGGACGTGATATTGGTACTATCGTATTCCCTGATGCAGAGTTGAAAATATTCATGACCGCAGATCTGGACGTACGCGCTAAACGCCGCTTTGAAGAGGTCTATAAGAAAAACCCCAACATTACTTATGAAGAGGTGATGGCCAATTTGCAGATGCGCGACTATATAGACAGTAACCGTGACGAAAGTCCGCTGACCAAAGCTGATGATGCTGTTGTACTGGACAGCACCAATATGAATATGGAACAGCAATTCAAAAAAGCACTGGGCTGGGTGAAAGAAAGGACTACTACTGAAGCCACTGCATAAGAAATAGAATTTAGTATGATATAGGCTTGTCGTCAGACAGGCCTTTTTTGTACAATACCCTGCTTTTTGTTTTTTATTTTTGATTTTTGAATTCAACAGCATGACTAACCACCAGATATCAGATCACTTTTCTTTACTCTCTAAGCTAATGGACATACACGGTGAGAACTCTTTCCGCGCTAAGTCGTATGGAGTACTGTCTTACAATATTGATAAGCTGTCAAAAGAGGCTAAAGACATGGATGATGCCGAACTATTCAGCATGAAAGGCATTGGCGAAAGTACAGGCAAGAAAATACGTGAGTTGATAGAGACAGGGAAGTTAGACCAACTGGAAAAAATCATAGCTAAAACTCCTCCCGGTATTCTGGAGATGATGCAGATAAAAGGATTAGGGCCGAAAAAGATAGCCTTAGTATGGAAGGAAATGGGTATTGAAAGTGTTGGTGAACTGGAGTATGCCTGCAATGAGAACAGGTTAGTGACCTTCAAAGGCTTTGGTGCTAAAACTCAGGCAAGCATTTTAAAGAACATTGAGTTCATTAGAGCTAACCAGAACTTCAGGCTATATGCTGAAGTAGAAGAAGCCGCTAACAGTTTGATATCGCAACTACTGAAAGCTAACTCTGGCAAACAATTTTCACTTACAGGAGCTATGCGCAGGCAAATGCCTACCATTGAAATAATTGACATAGTTACTGATGCAACAGTGGATGCTATCAAAGAACAGTTTGGTAATATACCTGAAGTATCGTTTGAAGAAGCTGAACAGCAACTCAGCGTAAGCATACCCAACCAACAGGATATAAGGTTTCACTTTTGTGCTGAAAATGATTTTTATAAAACAGTCTTTCTTACTACAGGATCTGATGAATTCATAACAGCTTTTAATGAACAGTATTCCATGCCTGAGAATATATCCTCACATGCTGATATTTTCACTGAAAACAAACTGGCTTACATACACCCTGCCATGAGGGAGAGCGCTGATGTTTTAGAAAAAGCCGCAAAGAATGAACTACCTGAACTCATACAACCCGAAGACATAAAGGGCATCATACACTCCCACTCTACATGGAGTGATGGCTCGAACAGTATAGAAGAAATGGCTAATGCTGCCATTGAAAAAGGATACGAATACCTTGTGCTAAGCGACCACTCGCAGTCTGCTTTCTATGCCAACGGGTTAACACCAGAGCGCATAGCAGCGCAGCATCAGGAAATAGATGCACTCAATGAAAAGCTGGCACCCTTTAGGATATTCAAAAGTATTGAAGCCGACATACTCAATGACGGAAGCCTGGACTACAATGATGATGTGCTAGCCACATTTGATCTGGTAATTGCCTCTGTACACAGCAACCTGAAAATGACTGAAGAGAAAGCAATGGAAAGAGTGCTTACCGCCATACGAAATCCATATACTAAAATACTTGGCCACCCAACAGGAAGACTATTACTGTCTCGTGAGGGCTACCCGCTAGACCATAAGGTGATTATTGATGAATGTGTAAAGCATAACGTAGTTATTGAAATAAATGCCCACCCGCGCAGGCTCGATCTTGACTGGCAATACATCAGTTATGCTATTGAAGCAGGAGCATTACTTTCTATTGATCCTGATGCTCACTCTATTGAAGGATACCATGATGTATACTACGGTGTTAAGGCTGCACAAAAAGGCGGACTTATAAAAGAAAAGAACCTGAGCAGCTTTTCGTTGAAAGAGTTAGAGGAGTTTTTGAAGTAGCTATCAACTTTTACTTCTCGGTATATCGTGTAAGCAGTTTTATGAACTCTTCCTGTTGGTCTATAAACACACTATGTGATGCACCTTCAACAACAGTAAAATTTTCACTACCAACTATTCTGCTGATATTGTTTAATTGTTCCTCATCAAACAAGCCATCATCTTTGCCGTATATACCATAAACAGGCACTTCCTCCTTCAACTCAGATAGCCTGTCGTAGAATGTAAGCGTAGTATAGTGTTCAGAATCATAAAATCCCTTTACAGGAGGCTGTGTCATATTCATAGCTTGCCTTATATCAGGGTGTTGCTGCATTTTCACGGCAATATCTTTTACATTTTCTGCAGGATCGTTTGTGCTATACTGCCCGCTACTCATAGCGTGCATAAAACAATAGTTGGCATAAGCCAATGAAGTATTATCCATGGTATCTAATATATCCAGATAGCTTAACTGCGCTTGTTTGCTATTTTTCTCATAGCTGGCTCTTGCATGCACTAATATGGCTTTAAACGTCTGCTGGTAATCCATTGGTGCTCCAACCAGTACTATGTCATTTACCATGTCAGGATGAGCCTCAGCATAGACTATGGCCAATCCACCACCCCAGCTGTGGCCTATCAGGCTGGCTTTATCAACGTTATACTTTTTATATATCCCGTCAATATCAGTTATAGCTTCTTCAAAAGTGTAATCATCACCCTCTGTTTCTGACCTGCCACAACCTCGTTGGTCAAATACAATAACATAGTACCCTTCTTCTGCCAATCGCTCGGCAGTCGAAGCTTCAAAAGTGAATGAATTATACCCGGGACCGCCATGCAGAAAGATGATCGCGGGATTGTTGTTGTCGCCATAGGCTTTAGAATACAGTTGCGCATCTGCAACGCTTGTTATCAACAACAAAACAGGCAGCAACATTAGCTTGGTAATATTCATAGCAACAAAATAGAAATTTCAAATTAATCATACACCATGGACTATACTCCACCCCTTATACTTGTATTTAAAAGCACAATATGTACAATTCAGATACAGTTCTCGAAAACAAACTACGCAACACGCTTTTAGAACAACGCAAGATATTCCTTTGGGGAGCAGTAGAAGATAAAAGCTCTAAGGAAATTGTGGAGCAGTTCTGCTATTTTGACGCTGTTGAAGCGGGTAAACCGATACACATGTACATTAATTGTCCGGGTGGTGTAGTAACAGCAGGTTATGCTATGCACGATATGATGCAGGCAGTATCATCACCAGTGTATACCTATTGTATTGGCTTTGCAGCCTCTATGGGTTCAATACTTTTATCAGCAGGAGAAAAAGGACATCGGTATATATACCCTATGGCAGAGGTCATGATACACCAACCATCATCAGGTAGTTATCAGGTTAGTTTTAAAGACCTTGAGATCAATACCAAACACATCATGAGGACTAAAGAACTGACGGCAAAAATATTGGCAGAAAACTGCGGTCACTCTGTACAGAAAATAATGAAAGACTTCGATCGCGACTACTGGATGAATGCCGAAGAAGCCATAGATTATGGAATTGTAGACAAAATGGTCACTCCTTAGGCGGCTTTAAGCTCAGGCAGTTCAATGATGTGTCCGGTTTTCTTTTTCAACAGCGACTGCTGTTGTCTACCCAGTTTTAAACGAATATTATGCAGTCGTTCCAGCTCTGTATCTACACCCATTATCTTGCGTTCTGTTATTGCTAACATTCTGGCTATGTCCAATACTTTGATTGATTGCAGCACCAAGAGCTCCCGTATCTCCTCAAGCGTATATCCAAGCTCTTTATACTTACGTATTACGTTTAGTTGTTGGAGCACTTCTTCAGGATAATCTTTATAGTTATGCTCCCTTCTGGCAGCAGGCAATTCGATCAGACCTATTTTCTCGTAGTACCTGATGGTATCTCTTGAAAAGCCCGAACGTTTAGATAATACACCTATCAACATATCCTAAAAATAACAAAGGTCCCGCAAATGCGGGACCTGAATATTAAAAATAACTCAATTACATTTTTTCGATCACAACAGCACTGGCACCACCACCACCGTTACAAATGCCTGCAGCACCGTATTGTGCATTGTTCTGGTGTAACACATTCACAAGTGTTACCAATATCCTTGCACCACTACACCCTAAAGGATGGCCAAGAGATACCGCACCACCATTCACATTCACCTGATCAGGCTTCAGGTTCATTTTCTCCATGTTAGCCAACCCAACCACACTAAATGCTTCGTTCAATTCAAAGTAGCTGATGTCTTCCATCTTCAAACCTGCTTTTTCAACCGCTTTAGGAACTGCCAATGCTGGGGCTGTAGTGAACCATTCAGGTGCCTGTGCAGCATCTGCATAAGATTTGATCTTAGCAATCGGCTTAAGCCCTAGTTCTTCTGCTTTCTCTTTACTTACCAGTACTAATGCTGCAGCACCATCGTTCATAGTACTTGCATTGGCAGCTGTTACACTACCATCTTTCTGAAATGCTGAGCGTAATGCAGGTATTTTTTCAAACTTCACATTGTATGGCTCTTCATCCTTATCAAATTTGATCGGGTCGCCCTTGCGTTGAGGAACTTCAACAGGTATTACCTCGTTATCAAACTTACCGCCTTCAATTGAAGCCTGGCTGCGTTTATAACTTTCTATTGCAAACTCATCCTGTGCTTCACGGCTGATGTTACAATCCTTAGCGCAAAGTTCAGCTGCGTTACCCATTGGGTAATCATTGTATACATCAGTAAGACCGTCCTTTGCTAGTCCGTCTATCAGTGTGATGTTACCATACTTACTACCCCAACGAGTTTTATCATTATAAAACGGCACGTTACTCATGCTTTCCATACCACCTGCAACTACTACATCAGCATCTCCTAACATAATAGCCTGAGCACCTTGCATTACAGCTTTCATACCACTGGCACATACTTTATTTACAGTTGTACACGGTACGCTATCAGGAACTCCTGCGAAAATAGCAGCCTGACGTGCGGGAGCTTGCCCCAGGTTAGCCTGCATAACACAACCCATCAGTACTTCATTCACAGCAGCGGGCTCAACACCTGCTCTTTCTAAAGCTCCTTTGATCGCAAACGAACCTAATTGTGTTGCCGAAAAACCTTTCAGCGATCCGCCCCAGCTACCCATAGGGGTACGTACTGCGGATACGATATAAACTTCTTTCATAACTGAGAAATATTTTAAAGACTGCCAAATGTAGTGAAATTGCTGCTTTTAAACCATGTATATAAATACAGCCTATTTCTCTATAGTCTTGTGTGTCAAAAGATTAAAAGAATTGTTAAGAGTTTCCATGTAATTATTTTAAAAACAGCATCTTTCGTATATTCATATTTAATTATATGAAACGCGCTGCATTACATATTATTTCTTTATTAATAGCTGTTGCTTTCACATTGAAAACTCACGCAAAAACACCGGTCGGAAAAGTTCCTGCTCATCTTGAAAAATATATTGTGGGCGTTTATATGGATATTGATTTTACCGGGAATAATAAGCTTGATTACGATGTTTTTAAGAAGGGGTTGATCGGCTATATTAATTTGAAACGATCCGGTAAGGTAGCTGAGGGCAACCATATTTTTACAATATGTGATTTCAGTATGCCTTCTACTGATGAAAGAATGTGGATCATAGACCTTAACAAAAGAGAGGTATTGTTAAATACACACGTTGCTCATGGACAAGGTTCCGGAGACAATTACGCTAATGAGTTCAGTAATATTCATGAATCTCACCAGAGTAGTATTGGGTTTTTCGTAACAGGCTCTACCTACATTGGGAAACACGGTAATTCATTACGTCTTATTGGTATGGATAAAGGCTATAACTGTGCCGCAATGGATAGAGCGATCGTGGTGCATGGTGCTGATTATGTAAGTTACGATTTCATTAAATCACACAAACGTTTAGGCCGTAGCTGGGGCTGCCCTGCAGTATCTGCAAAAGTTTCTGATGCTGTTATCAACTATATAAAAGAAGGTTCCGTATTCTTTATATATTATCCTTCTGAACGTTATTTAACAGATTCATATTGGTTGAATAAAGCACTTGATATCCATTTCCTTCGGGATGATGGTGCTGAAGACCCTGAGAAACCTTCTGTAAAAGAACCCCACATAGTTGAAAAGGTGATAAAGTACCAGTCCAACCTATAGTTGTTTAATGATATCCATATCTCTGTTATAAATATCTTTATAAAACTCTAATTTACCTCCAACCGGTTGATGTGCTGTTAAATAAACAATATGCACAGGAACGTGTTTTTTGAGTTTAACATATTCAGTTTCATTATGGCTGACGATCTCATCAATCTCACTCATAGTATACTCTTTGTCACCCATCTCAGAAAGAATGTAATTAGCTAGTTTTCTTGGTTCTTCTACCCTTATACAACCGGAACTGAAGGCTCGCTCCTCTCTTTTAAATAGCTCTTTATTCGGCGTATCATGCAGATATATAGCATATGGATTCGGCAGGTCGAATTTTACTTGCCCTAATGCATTACGTTCACTAGGTGGTTGTCTGAAAATATAATTATCATAATTTTCAGTGGAGATTGTTCGTACATCTACTTCATTACCTTGCCTGTCATATACTTTCAACCCCTTTTTATTAATGTATGCCTCACCTTTATTTACAAGCCCCGGTATTACATCTTTTTTAAGAATTCCAGGCGGGACTCCCCACGATGGATTGAACACAATATTTTTCATATCTGCATTTAGTGACGGTGTCTCCCTGCTAGTTTTCCCAACTATCACTTTTATGTTCATGGTGCGCTTCCCTCTCTCTATCAGATCAACTTCCAATTTGGGTATTACGACTAAAACATATTCTTCTTCAAAATCCTGCGGTAACCACCTCAACCTTTCAAGATTGGCATCAATTACGTTTCTCAAGCTATCGCTATTAGCATGCTCTTTTCTGTATTGCACTAATGCGGCATATGTAGCATGTTTGCTTCTGTAAGGCTTTAATGATGGGAAATCTTTATCGAAACTTTCGGCTATATTTAACGATGTATCATTATCATGATACCACATATCAGTGACTTCTCTAGGGTTCATCACACCAAACATAAGATCGTTGGCTGCAGTAAGATATGTTTCAGTGAATAAATGCTCAAAATCCAGTACCTGCTCAATATCTATCTGTCCTTTAGAATTATCTATTATATTAATTTTATCTTCTAATGCAACAATATTGTACTTATCAGCAGGTACCCCTTCTTCATGCAATCTCTTTAATTCTTTCAGGAATGCCTTTGGCTTATCCAGTTCAGCTCTTTCGTTTAGCCACAGTGGCTCATAGTTATTAAGGCGGTACATGGTGTACCTGTTGGCAGCCATTGTAGCCGCTTTACTTTTGCCTGTAACACTTGAATCCTCTGCACTAAAGGTTGCTCTTATCTCTTTTCTGAATACTTCCGTATCTACACGATCTTTACAAGAGGCTATAATAATGAATACAAATAGCAGGGGGAGCAATTTATATTTTGACATAGATAACTTTTGTTTGTACTGAAACAAATAATTGAATCTAAAGTTCAACTAAAGGGTCCCAGAAAAGTCGGTCAAAATCAACAACAGTATCATCTTTCACTTTTACGCCCTCTTTTTTCAAAAGCTTCTCCATCATATCCGGCGATTCAAAATGATGTTTGCCTGTCAGCATACCATTCCTGTTTACTACTCTATGTGCAGGCACTTTTGGCTTGGCATTAAATGATACATTCATTGCATACCCCACCATCCTAGCACCAGATTTCAACCCAATAGAAGCTGCTACTGCACCATAGGTAGTAACTCTACCTTTCGGCACTTCTCTAACCACATCGTATATGGCATCGTATATACTTTCTTTACCCTTCCTCATCATTTTTTTTGCGTGCTTCCAGTAATCTGGCCCTTTTTACCTCAGGGACATTTTCATAGTCATAAGGGCAATGTTTACACCCCCTGCCACAACATATGCCACGCTCCAGATGAAACTTCTCTGTAAACACTAAAAGTCCGTTCTCATCAATATAATAATCAATCCCTTCTTGCAATAGCCTTGTGTTTTTTGTACCTCTCAGGAATATTTATTTCTTCTTCAGGTAACTTAAACGACAAATAGTTGATTAGCCTACCGTCTTCCAGGTGCATTTTCTCATAATGGGTTTGTATTGCTAACGGACCTGTAGCCTTGCCCTTACCGTATATATCCTGTATGTCTTCTACAATGGTACAATTGTGTTCTTTTATCACTTCATGTGTATAATCATAAAGCTCTTTTGAGTCTGTTTTCAGGTTGACAGTTCCTCCTTTCTTCAATATCTGTTGATAACGATATAAAAATCTAGGATGTGTTAACCTGTTGTTCTCCTTCGATTCTCTTAAGAACGGATCCGGGAAAATGATCCATATTTTCTCAACATCCCCTGCATTGAAATAATCCTGTATCTGTAATATATGCGTACGAAGAAACCCTACATTCTTCAACCCCTCATTTAGCGCCTGCGTTGCACCTATATACATGCGGTTCCCCTTTATATCAACACCGATAAAGTTCTTGTCTTTGTGCGCTCGCCCAAGGTTCACACTGTACTCCCCTTTACCACATGCCAGCTCAAGAGTTATCGGGTTATCATTCCCGAAAAACTCAGTCCACTTATCTTTCATTCCTTCCGGGTATTGCAGTACATTCTCGTATTGATCAATAGCGCGGAATCGGATTAACTTCTTTTGTCCCATTATTCGGGCAAAGATATTTCAAATCAAATAACCTTGAAGAATATACCTATTGAAATAAAATGAGGGTACCATATAATAGCATCATGCCATCAACCAAGCCAAGATAGGCCCTGTCTGACGGGTGTTTTTTTGCATAGTCTACTGCCAGTTTCGTACATAAAGCAACTACCAGCTCTGCTACCAGCCTGGATACTGAGGGATACCTCATATACTGACCAATACTCATCAAAATGAACATGATCATGGCAGCACTCATAACACCATAGCTACCCTTCACTCCAATTATATTAGGTAGTGTAGATATGCCGTCATCCATATCGGTTTGCATATCCCTAATGTCGAAAGCCACACATAACGTAAACATGAAGACAAAACGCATCAATATCTCATACGGATATTCTGTGATAAGCTGGTCATAATACAATATTGGCAACACGGCTGTTACTATCGTCCACACAGCAGTAAGCACCAATATCTTTATCCAGCCAAAATCTTTTAGCCTTTTCTTCTTGTTCTTGAATTTCAATAATGGTATTGAGTAAGAGAATGATAATAATCCAAGCACCCCGCAACCGATCAATATCTTCCATGGCAGTAGAAATACAGACACGACACAACCAGCTATGCCTGCTGTGAGAAAGAAATAATGCCAGCCTTTATTCTGTTGCGACCATCCATATCTATCTGATAACTCCGGGGTTGACTTTTTGAGCACATAATGGGTATTGTATACAAAAAGTGTACTACTGAAGACAAGCAAATGTAACGGCGAGAATAATGGAGGGATAGCACCCAAAAGCAAATGCTCTGTAGCCATACATAGGCCCAGTGCACAAAAAGCTGCAAAAATGCTTGTGTACAGTATCCAATCAACTATGTTATGTACTAATTTTTTTATCAATTTTCTGATATAAAAAAGTACGGCTTTAGGCCGTACTTCAATATTACAAACTGTTTATTACAGTGGTATATTCCCATGCTTACGACGTGGCCTTACATCCACTTTGTTTTGAAGCATTTTATATGCTCTTATCAGTTTCTCACGGGTTACTTCAGGCATTATCACTTCATCAATATACCCTCTGGCCGCAGCTTTATATGGGTTGGCAAAAATTTCAGTGTATTCCTGCTCTTTTTCTTTCAATACAGCTTCAGGGTTGTCAGCATCTTTTATATCCCTTCTGAAGATAATTTCTGCTGCCCCTTTAGCTCCCATTACCGCTATCTCAGCAGTTGGCCACGCATAGTTCATATCCGCACCAATATGTTTTGAGTTCATCACATCATAGGCACCGCCATATGCCTTACGTGTTATTACCGTTATTTTAGGCACAGTTGCTTCACTGAGCGCATATAACAGCTTGGCTCCATTTGTGATGATACCATGCCACTCCTGGTCTGTACCCGGCAGGAAGCCCGGCACATCTACCAATACAAGCAATGGTACATTGAAGGCATCACAAAAACGTACAAACCTTGCCCCCTTCCTGCTAGACTCTATATCCAGTACACCTGCAAGACTGGCAGGCTGGTTAGCTACTATACCAATGCTTCTACCACCTATTCGTGCGAAACCGACCACGATATTCTCAGCATAATTTTTGTGAACCTCCATGAAAGAGTCCGTATCTACTACTTCCTCTATCACCTCTTTCATATCATAAGGTTGGTTCGGATTTTCCGGTATTATACTATTTAGTGTCGGGCGTTTTTCATCTGCCAGTTCATAGTCATATACAGGTGCATCTTCCTCACAATTCTGTGGCATATAACTCAGCAATTGCTTGATATTTTCTATGCACTCTACTTCATTAGCACATGCAAAATGTGTCACCCCAGATTTAGTAGCATGCGTTTGCGCTCCACCTAATTCTTCGCTGGTTACTTCCTCATGTGTTACGGTCTTTACAACGTTTGGTCCTGTAACGAACATGTAAGAAGTATTTTCTACCATCAATATAAAATCTGTAATAGCAGGAGAATACACCGCACCACCAGCACATGGCCCCATTACAGCAGAGATTTGTGGCACCACTCCTGATGATTTCACATTTCTATGGAATATATCAGCGTAACCACCTAAAGACACTACACCTTCCTGTATACGAGCACCACCGCTGTCATTCAACCCTATCACGGGCGCACCATTTTCAACAGCGAGGTCCATTATCTTACATATCTTCTCAGCATGTGTCTCAGAAAGGCTACCTCCAAATACAGTAAAATCCTGTGAGAAAACATATACCAGCCTGCCGTTTACAGTTCCGTACCCTGTTACAACGCCGTCTCCCAGGTATACTTCTTTCTCCATTCCAAAGTCACGGGCCCTGTGTGTAACCAACATCCCGATCTCTTCAAAAGAACCCTCATCCATAAGTAGTTCTATACGCTCTCTGGCTGTTAGTTTTCCTTTATTATGCTGGCTCTCAATTCGCTTCTCTCCACCGCCTAACAAAGCCTTCTTTATCTTTTCCTGTAACAAAGACACTTTATCCATATACAAATACCTTATTTAAATACGCGACAAACCTAATGCAAATGAGTCAAAACTGCTATTTAACATAGTTTAAAAGATATAAAAACCCTGCGCTCAGTTATCTGTAATACCTTTGTATCATGTTAAAACGTTTGTTGCCGGTAATAATTCTATTGGTATCTGTCAATGCTTCTGCGCAGGACATACCTGTGTATAAAGCAGATGACCTGATGAAACGCCTTAATTCCAATAGTGACACTTGTTATGTAGTTAACTTCTGGGCTACCTGGTGCGGGCCTTGTATTGCAGAGTTACCCCAATTTGATATTGTTGCCAAAAAATTTCAAGGCAAACCCGTAAAGATACTGCTCGTCAGCTTAGACTTTGAAGAGGACTATGCAAAAAAAATACCTCGTTTTGTAAAAAAGAAAGGACTGCAACATGAAGTAGTTTGGCTGAATGAAACAAACGCCAACGAGTTCATCCCGAAAATTGAGAATAAGTGGCAAGGCTCCATACCGGCAACACTTATCTTCTACAAAAAAAATAAGTACAGGAAGTTTTTTGAAGGTGTAGTAGAAGCAAACCACATCACTCCTTTAGTTAGCAAACAGATAAGGTCAGGATACTAAGTTGAGAGTCATACAACCATATAAGCAACTTAACAGACTGATACAAAAAGAGTCTTTTGAGCCGAGCATCAGGTGGGCTATACGCATGGCTGTAGCAGCCACTGCGCCATTGATATGGGGCTTATATACTGACAGGCTTGAAGATGCCGGTTGGATTGCACTTACTGCAGAATGTATTTGCTGGATAGAACTTAAAGGTGTTTTTCAAGACAGAATAAAACTACTTATAGGAGGTACACTACTGGGGGTAATTTTCGGTATTGTTGGTACAGCTTCGGGCAGTATTATCTGGTTGAGTGTATTACTGGCTGCTGGTGTAGGGTTCATTACTTCTATCATGAAAACAATGGGTGACCGAGGCACAGGCCTGGCCCTATGTGTATATGCCTTATTCATTTTCTGCAACGCATTCCCTGCTACTACACCTCATGAATTACGAGAACGTGTAGTATTAATACTTATTGGAGCCGTATGGAATACTGTAGCTGCAATTATATCATCAGCATTCACGCCTGCGCAGGAGCCTTACCGCCGCTCAGTGGCTATTATCTGGAAAAGCATTTCAGATCTTACTCTAACCCTCTCAAAAGGATGGGAAGGCAAAGGCCCGCGTAGTAATGAGCACCTGATATACCTGAAAGAAAAAGAGATCCGAAAAGCTCTTGATGCTTCACTTGACCTGTTCGAAAAAACAGCACAGGAGTCAGCTGAAAAAGACGGGCACGAATATAAATTGGCACATGCCCGTAAGGCATCAGCTCTTGTTGGTGCACAAATGATCACTATCAGTCAGGAGTTATCCAATATTAGTATCAACAGTTTAGATAGTAATATCCGCCTGAAAATATTTACCATCTTAAGAGCATCTCAACAATTGCAGGAGCGACTTGCCGCATACACGATAAGTAAAGATGCAGGAGAAGTACTTATACTTCGCTCTCGCATAAGCAGGTTGTATAAACTGATTGCATTACTGAAAGACACATTAGCGCAAAGTGCTGATGCGGATAATAAATATATCCACCGTTTCATACAACTGATAGAAAGAAACACACGCATTACACAATCGGCATTCAACAACATGCACGATATAGTGAACGAAGGATCACTGGTACGCCCCTACTCTTTCATCAAGACATTTTACATACTGCACCCCAAATACTGGTGGAAGTACCTCAGGCTTTTATTAGACCTGAACACCTTCACTACCAAATACGCGTTCCGCACTGCTGTAGCTACTGCAGTCGGCATGTTTGCATACAAATATTTTGACATTGACCATGGCTACTGGATACCCTTTACCCTGCTTATAGTAATGCAGACCTATTTTGGCGCCACCATAAAAAAGGCCAGAGACAGAATTCTTGGTACTTTAACAGGTGGCTTAGTGGCGGGCTTGTTTTTAAAATTGCCAACTGGTATCTACTTACAAGAGGCTTTACTGTTCCTCAGCTTCATACCTATGATCATCTACCTGCGGATAAAATATTCATGGGCAGTTTTCTTTATGACCATCAACCTTGTATTGCTATTCAACATCAACAGGGAGATGAGCGACAACCTTATTCTGATACGGGCATTGTCTACCATATCAGGTGCAGGGTTGGCTATAGTAGCGGGTTTTGCATTGTTGCCCGTGTGGGATAAAAAAGAACTGCCCAAGCATTTGGCTGATGCCATCTACAGGAACTACCTCTATTTCCTCGGCACATTCTTCCCCGACGAAACAGATTTTAACTGGACAAAAAACAAACGATTGGCTGAATCTGGTAATAGTAATGTATTCGACTCTTTTACCAGGTATATGCAGGAGCCAAGCTTCCGAAAACGGCCATATGCTATTTTTTATTTCATCATCACGCATAACATACGCATCACCCGAGAGCTCAACAACATAAAGATAGACCAGGATAATAGCGAATCTGTGACCGATGAAGATGTTATACAAAGACAGAATAACTGCGTAAAAGATTGCCTGGAGTGGTTCAACGCCAATGTTCAATTGCTACAACAACTTAACCCTGAATTGAAAACAACTATATATTCTAATGAACAATTGCCACAACCAGACTGTCCTTACACTGAGCAGCAAGAAATATATCTGGAAAAAATGCTCATCGAATTGAAGTCTATGAACAAAGACCTGACGGTATTGGCAGAAAAGCTGCCCCGTATCATGAGGTTATAGTAGCTTAGCAATATGAATTATCTGGGGCACGCATTTCTTTCTTTAGGAGATCCTGAAATATTGGTCGGGAATATGATCGGTGATTATGTGAAAGGCAAAAAAGCCTTAGATAACTATCCTGAAAAAATTAAAAAGGGTATTCTGTTGCACAGGCAGTTAGATACAATGGCAGATATGCACCCTGCCACTACTCGTGCCAAAGTATGGTTCAGGGAGCGATACAGTCTGTATTCAGGGCCTATTATTGACATCATTTACGACCACTTTCTGGCTACCGATCCACACTTTTTTAAGAACGAAGAGTATCTCTACGAGTTTTCACAAGACGTTTACAAAAAGCTGGAAGAGCACAGTCAATATTTCCCGCCTCAGTTTGCTAAAATGTTCCCATATATGGTAGAGCAAAACTGGCTATATAATTACAGGCATGTAAAAGGCGTAGAACGCTCACTGGGCGGACTATACAGACGTGCTAAAAGCATGCCACCTACCGATGATGCTTACAACACTTTTATACTCCGTTATTATCAGCTGGAACAATGCTTTTTTGAGTTTATGGAAAAAGCATATAATTTTGTTAACACAGAGTTAATGGGTAAGTAAGCATAGTCAAATCTAACTAGATTTGTAAAGCAGACTTGTTGCACGATGCGTACATATTTTTTAAAAAACTATTTATACATATTTCTTTTTTCGCTGGTACTAGCCTGTAGCCTCAATCCGGTCTTAACATTGGCGACTCCGCCTGCCCCGGATGACAATAAAAAGTTCGGCAGCATCAGCCTGTACCACACAGATACTACAGAGCCTGAGTTCCGTATGATGATCAAAAGGCTGGACTCTTTCTATGCCACGCAGGTAGCAAGGGGTTTCAATGGTAGTGTGCTGGTAGGCTATAAGGGTAAGATACTCTACGAAAGATATTACGGCTACGCTGACAAAAGTACAAGAGCACAACTAACTCCCAGCTCAGCAGTACAGCTAGCTTCTACATCCAAAACATTTACAGCAACCGCCATAATGTACCTGCACCAACACAGGTATCTTGACATCAATGATCCGGTACAAATGTACCTGCCTACCTTCCCGTACAAAAATGTGACCATCAAAATGTGCCTGAACCACCGTTCTGGTATTCCTGATTACCTGAAGTGGTATCCCCGTTACAGGAAAGACACAAAAACACCTGTTTATAACGATGAACTTATGGAACTTTTTGCCAAGTATAAACCCGGCTTAGAGTTCACTCCTGATACAAGATTTAAGTACAGCAACAGCAACTATGCTATACTTGGCAGGCTGATAGAAGAGGTAACGGAAATGACCTATCGTGATTTTATGAAGCACTACTTCTTCGATCCGTTGGGTATGACCAGCACTTTTGTATACGACCCTTCTTGGGGGTTACCACAAAGTGCCACCAAAAGCTATCGCTACAACTGGGTACCATACCCCGATATGTTTGCTGATGGTGTATATGGAGACAAAGGCATTTACAGCACTGTTCGTGATATGTACCTGTGGGACCAGTCTTTCTACAAATTCGATTTTCTGGATAGCCTAACTATGGAACAAGCCTATGGCCCCTGCTCTTTCGAGCGTGCGGGTGTGAAGAACTACGGCTTAGGCTGGCGTATGTACTGCTACCCTGATGGTGATAAGATAGTCTTCCACAACGGATGGTGGCATGGTAACAATACCCTGTTCCTGCGCTTCATAAAAGACAATTTCACGATCATCGTTCTGGGGAATAAATACAACAAAGCTATTTACCAACAAGGGCCGGTGGTGTACAGCATTATCAACAACTCCCCCATGTCTGACACCTACTACGAAGAAGAGGAGCCCGACCAAATGGCGGGGGATTAGGTAGAACTGCTTTTATACTTAATACATCTTAACTGTATCATTTATCATCTATTCTTTTGCTAGGATGTAACAGCAAATACCCATTATCAAGGTATATATTATTCAATAACAAAAGCAGTATGCCCATCGAAGGAAACCGTTCTATATGATACTGTATAGAAGTTCTATATGCTGTACCTGTATTGATAGTCTGGTTGTTAAATTTTATCTTATATTTTATGCTAGTACCATGGTTACTATGACCTAAACCGTAGCGTCTTCCCTCAGTCGCAGTGTCATTCATCTGATTTACAATATTCGTAAGTGATAAATCGTGAAAGCCACTATAGCTACTTAGTTCCTTAAAATTGTAACTAACAAAAGAAAATATTTGTTTTATATATTGACTTTTCTTCTTAGAATGTGTCCTTTTAATAATCTTATCATTAGAAACTTTCCACTGGTAATAGTCATAGTAGTAGTTTTCTTTCTTTTTATATAACAATGCTATAGAAGCCTCTTGACGACCATAAGAAAACCTAGAATAAGATATGACACTATCGCTGGATGAAAGTATTTTTTCGATTTTAACTTCTACTTTGTCAGGAACTTTCGTTGTCGCAATTACATGAAAAGCACCCAAAGACAAAGTGCAAACCAATAGCAATATTTTTTTCCAGTTAAGCATGATTACATAAAACTAGACAAAAAAGCCCTGCTATGCAGGGTTTCATATATTCTATTTCAGCCGAGTCTCAACATGGACACGGCACAAAGCATATAAAAATCTGTTACGTTGAGTCCTTCACAGGAGACTAAATGAGGTAAAAGCACAACCTGTTATGATACGTTTTTTTTACGTACTAGTCTATGACAAAAATCATATATAAAACAGATGAATTGTGACTTTAGTTACAGAAAACAGGTAACCCTCATCTTACCTTTATATCTACACCAAAACACGTTAATATGAAAAGGATATACACCTCTGCTATTTTTATAATGCTTGTAGCTGTATTAGCTATAGGCTGTAAAAAAGAAAAAGATTCAACACCGCAACCGGCAACAACAGGCAGCCTTAATGTACAGTTTGAATATGTATTCGGCGCTAATCAGCTACCATGGAAGATAGGCCAAACAATGACTCACCCTAAAACAGGTGATACTCTAACCTTCCAGACATTTAAATTCTATGTGACCAACTTGAAATTCAAAGATGCTTCAGGCAACTGGTGGGCAGAACCTAATAGTCACCATTTGGTTTGTGCCAGCTGTCCGGGCAATTCAACTTTTACCATAGACAATGTTCCTGCCGCAGATTACGTAGCTATGGAGTATACAATGGGGGTAGATAGTGCCACCAATGTTTCAGGTGTATACGATGGCGACCTATCATTAGGTACAGGTATGTACTGGGATTGGAATAGTGGCTTTATAATGATAAAAGCAGAAGGCTTATCTCCTAACTCATCTACTAATGCTTTTGCTATTCACCTGGGAGGTTTTAAGGGCTCAGAGAATATAGTTACAGTTAAGCAAGCGGATTTTGGAAGCAATAAATTATCAGTTGATGGCGGCAATGCACACACTGTAAAAATGATAGCAAACCCTGCAAAGTTATGGCACAATGCACCTGGTGTAAGCACAAGGAGTACTGTTCACATGCCCGGAGCTGCTGCTGTTGAAATGGCTAAACCGTTTTATGATGGCATATATTTCAAATCAGTAGAATAGTTCTGATAAGAATTACAATAAAGCCCAGCAACAGCGGGGCTTTATTTGTGCTATACAGTCTCACTAACCTGATACCGTACTACCCCGCTCTTATATAAATGATAGAAGAACATAGGCAGGAAAGCCAGGTTAAATATCAATGTACCCAATGTATACTGTATCGCTGCTGTAGGCATATGAAACATCTTAAAAAGAAAACCTGATGCAATCAACATGATAGATACTACACCTGTAATAGAACGGAACCAGAATAATGTAGATTGGTTTCTGCTGAAGCTGAATAAGTGTAACAATACTGTGGCCATAGTTATTAGCACTAGAGACATGCTTGTTACCAGCATTACATTTGCTCCCGGCCAGTGCATGGTCCTGAACATAATACCACTGGATAGCAAAAAAGCAGATAAAAACCCGATAATGAAAATTGTCTTCTTCATAGATAATTGTTTATTAAAGTTGATCAATAAAAAAAGTTCAAATTCTATTTCCTTTACTCCGTTTGGTGCAATGTCTTTTGCCGCATCTTCAAATGCTGTTTCAAATTCAGCTCCTTTACTCATAGCATCTTCTATATGACAGCAATAATGATCCAATAGCTCTTCTTCGAGCTTGCCGTTACGTAGTGCACTTTTCTTTAAGCGCTCGTACACTATATTTATATGTTGCTCACTTAACTGGTTCATAACTATCCGGGTACGGAAATATCAGCTCTTCAATAGTTTTTAAAAATCCCTGTAGCTCTTCTACATATACCTTTGTCGCTTTCTTACCCGGTGGTGTAAGCTTATAATATCTGCGTACACGTTTACCTATATTCACCTGCTCTGATATAACTAACCCGTCTTTCTCCAACTTATGCAACGCCGGATAGAGTGAACCCTCTTTGATCAATATCTTCTCCTTCGATCTTTCCTTTACAAGCTGTGTTATCTCATACCCGTACAGGCGTGTATGCTCCGACAGCAACCGCAGTATCAGCGTGCTCAAAGTGCCCTTTAAAAGTTCAGAATTATTCATACATAGAATATCAATACATCGTAAATCTATGTATAATATTTTGGATAAACAAAAAAAGGTCTGAGCGTATGCTCAGACCCTATATTTTTGTAAGAGAATACTTTTACCTACTGTAATTCGGTGCTTCTTTCGTTATGACAATGTCATGTGGGTGGCTCTCTGCCATACTAGCAGGAGTAATACGTATAAATTGTGCATTGTTTTGTAAGGTCTTTATGTCCTTAGCCCCGCAATAGCCCATACCTGCTTTCAGTCCGCCCATAAATTGTAATACTATCTCACTGATAGTACCCTTATATGGCACACGGCCTACAATGCCTTCAGGTACTAATTTCTTTACGTCAGCCTCCATATCCTGGAAATAACGGTCTTTAGACCCTTCCTGCATGGCCTCTACACTACCCATGCCACGGTAAGACTTGAACTTACGTCCTTCGTATATGATCGTTTCACCCGGGCTTTCCTCTGTGCCTGCAAATACAGAGCCGGCCATTACACAAGAGGCTCCTGCAGCGATCGCTTTTACCATATCACCTGTATAACGGATACCACCGTCAGCAATTACCGGAACACCTCTTCTTTTCAGTACCGATGCAGCTTCTATGATAGCTGTTAACTGTGGTGCACCCGCACCTGTCACTACGCGGGTAGTACATATAGAACCAGGCCCTACCCCTACTTTCACAGCATCTGCACCAGCATCAGCTAAGGCCTTAGCTCCTGCAGAGGTAGCTATATTTCCTGCTACAACAGGCAGGTCTTTGAATGCTTTCTTCACTTTGGCAACGGTATCAATTACACCCTTAGAATGTCCATGTGCACTATCCAGAGTAATAACATCTACACCTGCAGCTATCAATGCTTCCACACGCTCTAGCGTATCAGCTGTAATACCTACTGCAGCACCAACAAGTAATCTGCCCATACTGTCTTTTGCGGCATTCGGATGGCTCTTCAGATGCAGTATATCGCGGAAGGTGATCAACCCCATCAGCTTACCTTTCTTATTAACTATCGGGAGCTTTTCGATCTTGTGCTTTTCCAGTATTTGCTCTGCCTTGCCCATATCAGTACCTGTAGGTGCGGTCACAAGGTTATCCTGTGTCATAACCTGAGATACTTTTTTACGCATGTTCTTTTCAAAACGCAGGTCACGATTGGTCAGAATGCCCACAAGCTTGTCACCTTCAACAATAGGGATACCACCTATTTTGTTCTCACGCATGAGCTTCACAGCCTCAGATACTGTAGCATTGGGAGTAAGTGTTATCGGATCAACGATCAGTCCGCTTTCACTGCGCTTTACTTTACGTACCTGCTCTGCCTGTCGCTCAATACTCATGTTCTTATGCAACATGCCGATACCACCCTCACGGGCAATAGCTATTGCTAATGGAGCTTCGGTAACTGTATCCATTGCTGCCGATACCATCGGTGCATTCAGGATAATGTCTTTTGTCAGTTGAGTTTTTGTGCTTACATCACGCGGAAGTACTTCTGAGTACGCCGGAGCAAGCAATACATCATCGAATGTGAGGCCTTCGCCGTAGAACTTTGATTTTGCAGCCATGTGCAAAGATATGTCGACAGTTTAGAAATGAAAAATCAGATTTAGGAATACGACAATAGATTTATTTCAGCGTACATTAGTATGTAAATATCACGGCTCATGTTTTACCCGGAACTATCATACGCTTCTATTGATGAACAACAGGATTACCAGTACAGGCAGTTAACCGAATTGCTGAAGTATGTATCTGAAAATTCAGCTTTCTACAAGAAGTTGTTCAAAGAGCACAATATTGACATTAATAATATTAAGTCTCTTGAAGACATAAGTTTTCTGCCTACTACGTCTAAAACGGATATGCAGGAACATAATTGGGAATTTCTCTGCGTACCGGAACATGAAATAAAAGAGTATACCGCCACTTCCGGCACTATGGGCAGGCCGGTAACTATAGCCTTGACCGAGAATGATCTGAAAAGGCTTTCTTACAACGAGCGTCAATCTTTCGCTATTGCAGATGGTCAGCCCAACGATACCTATCAACTCATGCTTACCCTCGACAGGCAATTCATGGCAGGTATCGCTTATTATCATGGCATACGTGAGCTAGGTGCTGCACTGGTACGCACCGGGCCCGGACTTCCAGCCTTACAATGGGATACTATACAACGCCTGCAGCCTAACAGCATAGTTGCAGTTCCCTCTTTTATGCTCAGACTAATTGATTACGCCATTGAAGAACAGATAGATCTGTCAGACACTCCTGTTAAGAAAGCAATCTGTATCGGAGAAAGCATCCGTAATGCAGATTATGAGTTAAATAACCTGGGACAGAAAATATATGACCAATGGCCTCTACACCTCTTCAATACTTATGCGTCTACTGAAATGCAGACCGCTTTTACAGAATGTAATGCAGGTGTAGGAGCCCACCAACAACCGGACCTGGTTATTATGGAGATATTAGATGATCATGGCCAACCACTGCCTGCCGGGCAATACGGAGAGGTGACCATTACAACTCTTGGTGTAGAAAGCATGCCTTTACTTCGCTATCGCACGGGTGATATTTGTTCTTTCATAGAAACTAAGTGCTACTGTGGGCGTACATCGCGCAGACTATCACCCGTATTAGGGCGCAAGCAACAGATGATAAAATATAAGGGTACTACAATATACCCTCCAGCTGTTTTCGATATACTCAATAACATCAGCTACGTAGACGAATATGTGGTAGAGACATTTACCAATCAGTTAGGCAACGACGAATTGAAACTACACATCCATACACCACTACCGATAGATGATTGCGAAGCTAAATTGCGACCTGAGCTACAAAGTAAACTTAGGGTAGCACCACTACTCCACTTCCATTCAGCTTCAGATATTCGTAATATCCAATTTCCTGAAGGCAGTCGCAAGCAGGTGAAATTTCTTGATAACAGGAAAGATAAGTTAGCATGAACAGTGCAATAACAACAGAACTTATTGAGCAATGTGTTTACCGGTTAAAACTAAACACACCAAGAATAGAAAAGTGCCTGCAATTGCTAACCGAAGATCAAGTATGGCAAAAGCCTAATGAAACGTTGAGTAGTATCGGTAACCTGATACTGCACCTGAACGGGAATATTTCGCAATATATCATTTCATCAATCGGAGGTGAAAGAGATAATCGGGAAAGAGACACAGAGTTTTCCGTTAACGGTGGATATACTAAAATAGAACTGTATAACCAGTTACATCACACAGTAGAAAAAGCTGCTGAAGTGATACAAGCGTGCAACGAGGATCAATTACTTGAAAAGAGGACAGTTCAGGGCTTCTGCTATACAGGAATGGCCAATATCATTCATGTTGTAGAACATTACTCATACCATACCGGACAAATAGCCTATTGGACGAAGATACTAACGGGTAAAGACCTTGGTTTTTATGCGGATAATGAGTTCCTCAACCAAAAAAACAACAATGGGTAAGTATATAGCATTTCACAGGGCCATCAACGTATCAGGTAGCAAGATCATCAAGATGGAACATCTAAGGCAGATGTTCACAGACATGGGGTTTAAAAATGTTGCCTCTTACATACAAACAGGCAATATGTATTTTGAAACACGCGCTGCTAATACCGATAATCTTGCTACAAAGATCGAAAAACACTTACTGAAAGAACTGGGCTTTGAAGTAGAGACATTTGTACTAACAACAAATGAGTTAGTTACCGTCGCAGAACAAGATCCGTTCAAAAAAATTGAAGACGATGGCAACGCAGTGGTGTATGTAGGTTTCCTGAAAGATGCACCAACCAAAGATCTACTGGATAAGCTATACAGCTATAACAGTGACATTGATACGTTTAAAGTAATTGGTAATGTGTTATACGCTTTGCGTTACCGTGACAGGGGAAAATCCATACTCACACCAAAATTCATTGAGCAGAAACTAAAAACCATCTGCACGACTCGTAATCGCAAAACGATTTATAAGCTTAAAGACTTGTACTGCATATGAAATAGCACCTTGTTAGAAGCAAGGTGCTATTATGTTATCTAGTAATGTTTATTACATACCCATAGAGAAGAGAAATATACTTTGTCCTCCGGGCATAGTTACAACTACATTTTTATCATTATCTCCCATTGTGTGTTCAATACCAGGTGTACCTTCTTCTCGCAGTGACTTCACTCTCGATTCCATATCGGGCGCGAAATAAGTCATGCTTGGTTCCCTGAACTCTGTTGTTTGATGTAGCCCTACAATCATATAACCATCAGACATAATAGCATGGGGATACGGCTGGCTCATTTTCATTGGAGCCTTAAAACCCAGCTTTTCCCACCAGGCAATAGCTTCGTCAAGATCTTCAACAGGGATAGCATACTCACCGAAAACCCCGCACTTTTCATTTGGGAATTTACTTCCATCCATGAAATCGTTCGGTTTCATTGTTAAAAAAGTAACACCTGTCTGCTCTTCAACACCAGAAACTTTCTCTCTAACTACAATAGTGACACCCTGGAAAACTATGTGATTATTATTAACAGCAACTCCTTTATCAGCAAATTGCTTTAATAAACTCTTAGGGTCATCTGAATAATACGTTAGTTCGTATTTCTTATCATTTCCCTGCTCCAGTTTAATTAATAATGATCCGTCAGATAAGTAAATACTGTTGTCAGTGCGCTTTAGTTCCTTATAGTTCAATTGCTCAAAAAGTTGCTTGGCCTCCTCAAGGTCAGGTGTCGAATAAGTGAGTCCTGCAAAGGTGCCTGTCTTTGTGGCTCGTAGCTTTGCTACGTCTAATTGTGCGTTCATACTTAAAAATGTTACGTTCAATAATGTGATCAATAATAGCTTTTTCATAATTTTTAATTTTTAAGCAAAGCTATATCCGGCAGGGCTTCTAGCCGTTATACTAAAGAATGAATTGACTGGTACTTTCGGGTGATTTCTCTTATTTTCAGTAAATATCTACCCATTTTGCGTACCATTGCGCAAAGAGATTATATGAATATCTTAAAATGGGTGATCGGAGTATTAGGCATCATCAATTTCGGGTTCATGAATTTTGACGGTGCCCGCGCTTTATTAGTAGGCGACTATGTGCGCCCTGAATCGGGTGAATATGCAGGACAGTTAGGCCCATGGAGCAGTCTTGTGGCACAAATTGGCATTGATCCTGAATCTGACCTGATGAAATGGACATTCCTCCTTTGGGGGGCTATTGGTTTGGTGTTATCAGTTTCGTTGATCATGAATATAAAATTTGCTCCCCGTGCGTTACTCATATTAAGCATCCTCACATTGTGGTATCTAGTTCCCGGCACTATCATATCAGCAATTATGTCTATACTGCTATTGATATATTTGAGGAAAGCTAATAGCCAGGTACAACAGGCATAAATCATAACATTACCTAAGCAATATTTACCGGATTTATTTGTTTACACAGTATTAATTTCTTAGAATAGCGCACATTTCAGAGACTCGAAGATGAAAGAAGTATATTTTATCCCCTACTTTATTCCCCTGGCAATTATACTGATCACTATTGAGGTGATCATGAGCTCACGAAGGAAGCAACACGCTTACGAGAAAAAAGACTCACTGGCCAGTGCCGGGGTAGGTATAGGAGCTGTGTTTTTTCAGGTATTGACCAAGGGTGCTACATTGGCTGTATTTACAGCTGTCTTTGAACTCTTTGAGCCGGTACGACAATCGATCGGGTACGACTGGCTGGGTACTGCCTGGTGGGTGTGGGTGCTTTGCATACTTGGTGACGACTTCAACTTTTACTGGCACCACCGTTTTGCTCATACTGTACGTATCATATGGGCAGCACATATCCCACACCACTCGTCTGAATATTTCAACTTAGGCACTTCCTTCCGTAATGGCTGGACTATCTTCTTCTTCAAACCCATTTACTGGTTGTGGATGCCTGCTGTTGGTTTTCATCCGGTCATGGTACTGATGGTTATCTCTATCAACTCACTATACCAGTTTACGCTACACTCTTTGGCAGTACCACACCTTGGCTGGTACGAAAAAATATTCAACACACAACAACTCCACCAGATACACCATAGCAAGAACTTCGCCTATATGGACAAGAACTATGGTGGTATATTCATCATCTGGGATAAGCTTTTTGGCACCTTCCACGATGGGCGCGACGGGCAGGAAAGGCACTTTGGTGTTACCAAACCACCTGATAGCTACAACCCGGTTAAGATAGTTACCCATGAATTTGAGAACATCTGGGCAGATGTACGCAAAGCCAAATCATGGAAAGATAAGTTCAACTACATATTTGCTCCTCCGGGCTGGAGCCCTGATAAATCTACCCTTACCGTTAAGGAGATGAGTAAACTCATCCGCCAACAGGGCGAACTCACCGAAGAACAGAAAAAGGTATTCGGATATATCGAGAGCAACCCCGATATGAAGAAGCAACTGGTTGAGGAAGAAGTGTAACTTACCTTACTAATATCACTGACCCCTTTACCTGCTGCTTTTCACCAAAGGCTGTATACTCTATGTAATAATAATAGGTGCCAATCTCAACATTTTTTTCTTTATACTGCCCATCCCAACCATCATATTTATAGGTCGATTGGTATACCTGCTGCCCCCACCTGTTATAAATTATCATTTGGTAAGTAGTAATATCTGAAAGATCTCCCTCAATTTTCAAAATATCGTTAAGTCCGTCTCTATTGGGAGAGAAAGCACTAGGCATAAATACATTACACCCCTTTCGGATTATGTTGACCGTATCACTTGCACTATGACACCGGTTAGATACTGTCACGTAATAAGTTCCTGGTTCGGTTATTGTTAACGATATCCCAGTCGACCCTGTTGACCACTGATAATCATCAATTGATAGATTGGTAACATATTTTGGTAATTGTAAACGTTCTGTACCACACAAAAATGTATCATTTCCAAGATCAATACCAACTGGTAATACCTCCGCCAGGTAAACATCATCTTTAGCTTCACAACCTTTATAGGATGCAGTAACCGTATTATAACCACTTTCCCATGCTCTTCCTGTTGAGCCTATATCTCCGCTTGTCCATTTATATGTAGCTGCAGAAATATTACTACTACTCTGAACCATTATGGTATCACCTCTACATATTATAGTGTCATTTGTACTAACAATAACATCAATATCTACCTTTTCCACATCAAATGTATCATGAAATACTACACAACTAGTCGCTAAAGTCGTTATTACCCAGTACCTGCCACCTGCATCGGTTTTATATACAGTATCATTGCTACCATCATTCCACTTGTAATCAGCTGTAGTTATTATCGTATCAGGAACTAATATTACCGGCTTTCCGTTGCATATAGTAGCTGTATGGTTAGCAGTATATACATCTACGTCCCCATTTATAACAAATGAATCTACATAATCTGTACATGCACCATCTGTACTAGTTACCCAATAAGTACCATAATCAGTTACTTGCAGCTCATCTCCTTGCGTGCCGTCTTGCCATGTGTAATTCTGCCGTCCTGAAGGTGCTTTTAAAGTGATGGCAGGTGATAAACAAACTGTTGTATCCATCCTGCTTGTATACCTTTGACCAATGTAAGGCTTAGCATACTTTACTTCTTGCGGCATACCTAGCCTTGCCCTTCTTGATTGGAGGTCAATAGCACTTACAGTATAAGTACAGTTTGGATACAGGTTATCAGCATTAGTTATCCTGTCAAGATATTCAGGAATATTAAATGCCAGATATAAGTTATCATCAGGTCCTCTCTGCATGCTCACTATAATACCTGCAAGGTTACTTTTATGCACAAGCTTAGCCGATGCAACAATAGCCGCAGTACTGGTTTGGGCCAGATCATACTGATAAACCTCTCGAATATGTCCGGTTATATATAAACGTTGACTATTGGCAGAAAAGGCTCCCGTATGAAACGAGTTTTGAGTGAGTATAATATTATTAGATACTCTGCCTGTATTAATATCAAAGTCGTGCAGCGTAACATATGATGGCATGCCAAAATACGACGGAGCAATAAGTACCAGCTTACTCCTGTCAGGTGAAATTTTCATTGTCATGATACCATATGGTACTTGGTTGTGTACTATAATGGGCGAGGTAACAGGATTATTCAGAATACCATACTTAGTGATCTTATAAGCATAGAAATCATTACTGTTTCTTTGATTTAGGACCAGCCAGATATTACCACAATCATCAGGTACAGTCGTCATAGCCTCATTAAACCTTCCACTGTCAACAAGTACATTTTTGCGCCCTTGTACAACATCACCACGCCCACCATCAAGATTCATATCTACAACTGAATAAGTTAACACACCTTCAGGATCAGTATCTGTGGAACCAACTGTGAATATGTAGTATTTATCAGGGCTATCAATAAATGGGACAATGATCGTGCCCTGCATACCTGAGTTAGATCTATCGGCACTGATATTTGAACCGTTGGGCATTAATTGGTGATTTTTATTCCACACTTCATCACTGTCAGCATAAAACAATAAATCGCCGGTATTACGATTACTTACACTTGCAGCATTTTCACGAGTATCTATGGCACAAGGAGTAGTAGTTGGGGGGAGAGTATTGAAACTTAAATTAATACCATCACCAAAACACCAATTATTATTATGTTTTTGTGCATAGCCAGTGTTGCAAAGACAAAGGAAAGCAAGTACGGTAAGGGTTCGCATAAATAATAGGTTTATATTCTAGACAGTTAAAACAGCTTATTCGTTAGTAAATTAACATTAACAATCAAATTAACGTATATCTGCCATAGTAGCCTATGTACGTTTTCATAGGACCTGTACAAATTGTTCCATAACAACAATAACTAAAAAAAACAAACCATAAAAACCTGAAAATCAATCAATAGCATTTACAACAAAATACCCCCTCTCATAGTGGAACAAACCAGAACAATTTCCTGTCATTGCGGGCTTGACCCGCAATCTCACGGGACATAGTTACTCATTACGTGAGATGCTGTCCGAGATAGTTATCGGGACAAGTTCAGCATGATAAAAGGGAAGGTGTGGAACCCCGCCTATGGACGGGGCAGGCGTACCCTCCCCTAGGTGGAACAAAACGGAACAAACACGTGATTAGATTCCCTCATTCATTTCGCTATGGCGAAACTCATGGGGAATGACGAGAGGGGGTAAGGTGGAACATCCCGATACCTATCGGGACGGAACAAAAAATGAGTAAAAGCATAGAAGTAGGAACGCATGGCAGAGCCGAAGGGTGCAGTCTATCAAGGCTACCCCCGAAAATTTGAAGCTTAATTTTCGGTGTCTTTTCTTTCGTTCTTTCTTTGGACAAGCAAAGAAAGGACAGGAAAAAGAAACCGGACAGAAACACTTATAACATGAGATCACCGCGTCAGTATTTGGTGTTGCAAATACCTCCTCCCCGCATGAGTGCGGGACAGACGTGAGGACGTAGGGATATCTCGGAGCAAAATCAGCAACATAACTATAGTTTGAGATAAAAGGAAAAGGTTGTCGCTTTTTTTCTATCCTGCCGAGCGTACTGTAAATAGTTTTGCAGAAAAAAGATATGACACAGAAGCGTTACAACATCTTCAACCAGATACATAAAGGGTTGCGTGGTATGCTTTATGATACAGCTATGAATATACAGCTTACAGACATGAGCAAAGCCAATGCTGTTGATGTCATTCATAAACTAGCTACAGTTATTGATGTTTTTCACGAACATGCACACAATGAAGACAAGTTCATATTACCGTTATTAAAAAAATATAACCCTGATATGATAATGGATTTTGAAAAAGACCATGAAATCGATGAAAAGCTTTCTGACCGCTTAAGAGAGTTATGTATAGAATGGATAAATATTAAAAATGAGGAACAAAGAGCGGTGATTGGCAGCAATATGTATTACTCATTTAATGAGTTTATTGCTTTCAATCTTTATCATATGAATAAAGAAGAACATTCCCTGTTATTAGAATTATGGAAATACTACACTGATGAAGAATTACACGAAGTAACTAAAAACATAGTTGCATCTATAAAACCTGAAATATTAATGGTAGAAAGTAGATGGATGATAAGATCGCTAAACGACTCCGAAATAACTGAATGGTTTACAGGCATATATAAAAATACTGCTTCAGAAGTATTTACAAAATATGTGAATATGGCACAAAAAGAATTAAGCAATGAAAGGTTTGAACGAATATTTAACTCTGAGCACTTTATTCCTGTAAATGCATAAAATGTCGCTTTTTTTCAATACAGGCATCAAACCGCTATGTATCTTTGCAATTATTATATAAAAGCAGGCTTCTTAACAGTATATAAATATAATATATGCTAAACACTTGTAAAGAGTTTCTCCCTTCTGCACCTTTGCAGCGGTATGTAGACAGTTATACTTACCAGGTTTTTACAGGTCTGGGCCCGCGCGAAGAATCTCCTATACAGCGCTGCCTGCCACTAGGAATGACAGAGATCATCATTATTGTAAATAATGGAGAAATATTTACACTCCAGAATAACAGGTGGGATAAAATGTCAAAAGCCACATTCATCGGGGTGTATAAAGATCCTGCTTTATGGAAGGTAGTAGGCGACACAGTTATGTTTTATGTCACTTTAAAACCGGAAACACTTTTACACCTCTTTAAAGTTCCTGTTTCTGTAATGTTCAACAACTATACTAAGCTGAGTAATTTCTTAGGTAAGCGTGCACATGTACTTGAAGAAAAAATGTATGGAGAATATTGTCCCCAAAAACTCATAGCGACAACAGAGCAATTCCTGTTGAATTGTTTAAAAGAGGCTGATATTCATAGAAGTTATCTTGACGATGCTATAAATATTATACGCAAGAATAAAGGTATTCTCAGTATCGATGAATTAAGCCGTGAGATCAATGTGAGTGAACGAAAACTACAACGTGGTTTTAAAGATCATTATGGAGTAACTCCGAAAACGTACACACGCATCATACGTTTCAGAAATGCATATGAAAGCATACAAAAGCTTGAAAAAAATAAACAGACCTGGGCAGGTATATCATATGACCATGGTTATGCTGACCAAGCGCATTTCATACGCGATTTTAAAGAATTCTCAGGTTCTGTACCCTCAATAATATATAAAGAAGAAAAAGAACAGGTTTATAACGACCTGGCTATGGCCAACTAAAGCCTTACTCAAGACACACCTTTTTTAAAAACAGATCATAATCAATGAAAAAAAATGTAGCACTGCCTGTTATGGGCTTAATGACACTCTTATGTCTGAACTCATGCTCAGTTGAAGAGTCAGAGAAAAAGAATACTAGTATTTCTAATACGCAATTAGAACTACGGGGCGAATACCTAGTCAAATCTATCGGTTGCGGTGACTGCCATTCACCTAAAATAATGACTGAGCACGGTCCTGTTGAAGACACTTCAAGACGTCTATCAGGTTATAATGCCAGCAACCCGTTTACAACTTATGATACGGCTTTGGCATCAACCGGGCAATGGACCTTGTTCAATCACGACTTTACTGCTGCTGCTGGCCCATGGGGAGTTTCATTTGCAGCTAACCTAACACCCGACCTTACAGGTATTGGTGGATGGACTCCGGAAAACTTTAAAAGAGCCATCAGGGAAGGGAAATATAAAGGTCTTGATAATAGCAGGCCATTGTTACCTCCAATGCCTTGGGAGCAATACCGTAACCTTACTGACGAAGACATTGAAGCCATATTCTCTTACCTGAAGACGATTAAGCCAGTTGAGAACAGAGTACCGTCTCCTATACCTCCCAGAGCCACGTAAACACTGTATAACCAATTATTGTAGCCCTCGTTAGTAACGAGGGCTTTTTTGTTTTGTCAAAATAATGAGCGTTTCAATAACGACTGAAAATTATAGTTAAGGTATCATCATAGCAAAAAAACATCTATTTGACTAACATCTGCTTTCTTGTTATATTACATATGTATTAACTCACTTGCGAAGCGTATTCATATAATAAAATCTTCATACCTTCGCGCAAATTTTATAGGACAATATGAATTGGAACCCGTCTGGACTGGCTGAAGAACTGACCAACACGACAGATAAACTGGCCAAAGGTTATGAAACCTTACAGAACATAGAAGAAGTAGAAGTAGCTACTACCCCAAAAGAAAAGGTATGGCAGCGCGATCATGTAAGCATGTATCACTATACTCGTGACAGCAAGCCAAAATGCGCTACTCCGGTATTGGTATCATTTGCTATGCTAAACAGGCATGATGTGCTTGACCTGCAGCCTGACCGCAGCCTGATGAAAAAGCTGTTGGACGAAGGTTTAGACATCTACATTATGGACTGGGGTTATCCTACTAAGGCAGACCGTTACCTGACAATGGAAGACTATATTGATGGCTATATGAACGATGCCATTGACTTTGTACGTAAAACCAGCGGACAGGATAAGATACACAAGATGGGTATCTGTCAGGGAGGTACATTCTCTATGATATACGCATCACTATATCCTGAAAAGCTGAAGTCGCTTACTACATACGTTGCACCTTACGATTTTGAGCCGGGCGGCAATGGTTGTATGCTTTATACATGGGCAAAATACATTGACGTAGATGCTATGGTAGACAGTGTAGGTACTATACCTGGCGAAATGATAGATAGTGCATTCGGTATGTTGAAGCCAAGCATGAACATCAGTAAATATCTGGGCGTACTGAACTCGCTTGATGATGAGAAGAAAATGCTCAACTTCCTGCGTATGGAAAAATGGAAAGGAGATCTTCCTGCAATGCCGGGTGAGATGTATCGTAAATACATCAAAGACCTTTTCCGCGACAACTTGTTGATCAAAGGAGAATTTGAATTAGGCGGCCGTAAGGTAGACCTTAAGAATATGACAGTTCCTTACCTGAATGTATACGCTACAGATGATAATATCATCCCTAACGAAAGCACACTTCCTGTAATGGATGCTATCGGCAGTAAGGATAAAGAAGAGTACCCTTTCCCTGGCGGACATATTGGTGTATTCGTAGGTAGTAAGTCTCAGAAAGAATTGGCACCAAGCGTAGCCAAGTGGGTGATTAAGCGCTGCTAATTTTATAACATTACTTATACAAAAAGGTGCTCTATTAGGGCACCTTTTATATTTTCATCATGTGATTGATAATAAGAAGTACGAAATAAAAAAGCAGCAGTTGGATAACGGCTGCAATATAGCATATATAGAAGAAGGTAAAGGTAATAAGACACTGGTCTTTATACATGGTTTGGCTACGTATAGCAAGTGGTGGCATATAAATATTGAATACTTTAGCAAGTACTACCACTGCATAGCAATCGACTTACCGGGGAATGGCTATTCAGACAAAGGCGATTACCCTTACGGTATCAACTTCTTTTCAGAATCCGTATACGAGTTCATTCAGAAAAGGGAACTTACCAATGTTATAGTTATCGGTCATTCTATGGGCGGACAAACTGCTATAGATATGGTCACAAACCATCCTGATATTTGTGAGCAACTGGTACTACTCGCCCCTGCCGGCTTTGAGACCTTCAATGGTTTTGAGAAAGCTATTTATGAAGGAAGTGTCCACTTTTTTGATTTCTTTTCTACAGAAGAGAACAGCTTACGCAGAGTGATAAAAACCAGCTTCTATAAATATCCTAAAGCTGTTGAGGATATGCTGGCAGAGTTAGTAGAATTGATGAAAGAACAGCCAGTGAGCCAATACAGGAAGATGATAGAAGGTTGCATAAAAGGGATGCTCAACGAGCCTATCTTTGACAAGTTGAAATTCATTCTAAAACCGACATTGGTTATATACGGAGAACGAGATGCACTGATACCTAATCGCTTAATACATCCAACCTCTACGAAAAGCATAGCTGAAAAAGCTGTAGCTCAAATACCAAAGGCTGAGCTTATCCTAGTCGACCAGGCAGGTCACTTTGTACAGATAGAAAAAGCAGGTATAGTAAATGAACATATTCATGAGTTCATTGAAAAGCACTAGTGATCACGTTCAATAACTGGGTATTTCATATCAAGCGACCTTAATGTATCTCTTAATGTTTTAGCGACGTAATACGCTTTACACCAATTTTGATCTGCAGGCACTATATGCCATGGAATTTTATTACAACGGTTAAATGCCTCTTCATAATAACCCATATATAGATCCCACTTAGCAGACTCATCAAAATCGTTTGAATTATACTTCCACATTTTACGTGGAATAGTCAAACGTTCCATCAAACGCTCGTGTTGCTCCTCTTGAGATACATGCAAGTAAAACTTGAGAATATGTGTATTGTTATGTTCAGTTAAAAGTCGTTCAAAATCATTGATCGCTTGTATACGTTTCTCAGCTGTTGCATCATCTATTATCTCATGAACACGGGTAACAAGAATATCTTCATAATGAGAACGGTTGAATATTTTGATCATTCCCTTCTGAGGTGTGTTCTTATGTATTCTCCAAAGGAAGTCATGAGAAAGCTCCTCTTTTGTAGGTACTTTAAAAGGGGTCACACTCACACCGTGCGGGTTTATCTGGCTGAATACTTCTCTGATCAACCCATCTTTACCACTGGCATCCATACCTTGCAAAACTATCAATACACTGTGCTTATCTTCTGCATAAAGCATATTCTGTAACTCATCAAGCTCCTCAATAATATCGACCAACTCAGCTTTCTTATCCTGCTTATCCCAGTCTTTGGGAGCACGTGTACTTATTTCACTCAGTTTTATCTTACCCATGATTGTCAGAGTTACATATTAGCATTGAACATGCGACGGTATGCTTTTATGAAAATCGCTCCAAGGTTTTTGTGTGGAGGCACATAGTCGTCAAACATCTCTTTTTGTGCTCCCCGACGCTCATCAAAATAAGCGGTCAATCCTTTCCATGTAGTTATCCAGTTAATATCCTGCCCACCTGATATCTGATCGTTGATCGATTTGATAATAGGTTCGTTTACACTCATAGCACCTGTCTGCTTAGACGATATGATATTAGCGTTTGGCGATCTGGTAAGTACTGTTGACAGGTTGTGGTAACCGCCGCAAGAACCCAGCATTACTATTTTTGTTTCTTTTTGTAAGCGTTCAAGTGTTAAAGGAAGGTGGTAACTATGGCCTCTGTGTACCATTACTGTAGGCTGAATTTTCCTACTTGCCAAAAACTTACATAAAGTATCTATCGCTATTTCATCTTCAGGTTCTTCTAAAGGCATATTTGCAAACACAGTCACTGGTTTTCCTTGCAGAGATGTGATCTTGGTCCAATACTGGCTTTTCTCTATAGACCATTTTGACTTTTCTCTGAAGTTGGTCAACCAACTATTATAAGACGCCCTGCCATCTTCATCTCCGTAAAAGAAATATTGTTCATACACCACGCCATCATCGTCTGTAAGTTTACTGTAAGGCACAAGGTTTATCGGTGGTAGCTTCAACCTGTCAGATTGCCCTTTTACTCCTTCATCATTATCTGCATCTCTTGTTCCTTCAAAAAGTGTCGCCAACAGCCCGTAAACGATCACACCTTTCTTACTGCCCATCCTGTAAGAACGTTCATAGTTTTTCTTAACCTCTGCCCTTAAAAAGTCTGCAAGTACGGTATCCTTAATACTACCAAAAGCATCGGCAACATCTACGGCATCTTCAAGGTCATCTTGTTTACCTTTCTCCAAACCAGCAACAAAGTCTTGCATTAAAGCAGTACGGTTATTAGGCTCAATAGAACCTAAGAACTGGTTCAGTGTATTATAACCGGCACACATACGGATGAATGTGCGGAATTTATCACGATGTACTTTATCCAGAAGTTGATCTCCCGACATATCACCCATACGTTCCATCATGCGCTCGAATGTACCGAGGAAGCTACTGGTATATATTTCATCCTGCCCATATACCATTATGAAGTACAGCACTTCAGGTGCCATACCATTAATACACTTAAAGCGTATAGAGCCTTTTTCTTCGTGCAGGTCGTTCATTTCACGCACATAACGCATACCGCGATATTCCAGCTCACTGGTGTAAGTATCTCCACCAAGGTCAACATTCTCCAGCTTTAACCTTACAAGGTTCTGGTAAAACAAATCTTCGTTTGCCGTGATCACATCTATCTCAGCAATACTCTTTTTACCAGTATAAATATCATGAAGGAAAGGCATAGCCCTTAACGGAGAGCGTGACTGCCTTGCAATCCTTACTATCGTTTTTACTAAGGGGTCATTACAACTTTCTACTACAAAACGTATATGAGTAGTAGATGTAGCAAAATTGAACACCATATTTGGCACCACCTTTGCTGCCTCTTTTATTATCTCACAAGCATAAGGGTGAGTAGCAAATTCGCCTAATTTCTGTATCATTTTTTCAGGCTCACTTTTTGCCATCTCAGCATATATAAAATACCTGTCTCTATCTTCCGGTGCTAATATTTCATTGATGTTGTTAAGCGTATATATGCTTATGTTATTTCGTACAAAGTCTGATACCTTTCCTTCAAAATCAGCAATAATCACTTCCCTCATGTTATTCGTCAGCCTCTTATAATAATAACCGTCCGGCGAAGGATCCATATTATAGTTCTTCAGCATATCGTACAATGCCTTCAGGTATATTAATTTCTTTCTGTGCAGTTGCTGTTCGGTATCGAACGTACTACCTGCATTTATGGCCATACTATCTATAGGCAGGTTTTCGATCAGTATCTGCATCCTGTCAATATCATGGAGCATGGCCTGTGTTATGAGGCGTGTAAATGTCGTATCATCCTCAATAGTAACTATGCTATCCTGCCTATGGTCAGCTAGATCTATTAAATGTTGGGTAGCATCGATTCTCTTTTCATGCCATAAACTACGATTGATAGGGACAGGTGCGATCAAAGTATCTACTTCGTATATACTGATCTCTTCCTCTTCTTTTTCTTTGTCCTTATTTTTCCTCCATTGTGCATCTACAGGTTGGCACATCCATAAAGTCAGCAAACTGAATATGCTAACAAACTGAAGTATATTTTTTACCATGAGCTTCTTTTAAGCTTTGTGCCCGAAAAAGGGCACACCTATCTGAAATTACAATTCCTGTAAAAGTACGAAAAGCCGTATACCCGGCTTTCCAAATAACTAAATATTAACCATTCATTCTCAAACAGTTGACAGCAATTCAGGGTATAACGGAAATGCCTGCATGAATTCGTTCACTTCACCTCTTATTGTGCTCAAAACAGCCTCATCTTCAGGAGCGACCAATACTCTATCTAACCAATCAACTATTTGGGGCATATGCTCCTCTTTTAACCCACGCGTAGTTACCGCAGGTACACCTATCCTGATTCCTGATGTAATAAATGGTGACTTATCATCGAAAGGTACCATGTTCTTATTGAGGGTTATATCCGCCTTTACTAATGCTTTTTCAGCCTTTTTTCCTGATATGTCCTTATTACGCAAATCGATGAGTAACAAGTGGTTATCAGTGCCACCTGAAACAACTTTATAGTCTTTAGCCATCAATGCATCGCCTAATGCCTGCGCATTACTTATTATCTGTTTTGTGTATGTACCGAAATCTTCATGCAATATTTCATGAAAAGCGACCGCCTTAGCTGAAATGGTATGTTCTAATGGGCCACCCTGAATACCCGGAAAAACAGCCAGATCAAGCAGCTGACTCATCATCCTTGTATCTCCTTTCGGGCCTTTTATACCCCAAGGGTTCTCAAAGTCGGTTTTCATCAAAATCAATCCACCTCGAGGCCCGCGGAGTGTCTTATGAGTAGTAGTTGTTACAAAATGGCAATGCTCAAAAGGAGAATTCAGATGCCCTTTGGCTATCAAGCCCGCCGGGTGAGAGATATCTGCTAATACAACAGCATTTACATCGTCAGCTACTTTACGTATACGCTCATAATCCCAGTCTCTGCTATAAGCAGAAGCACCACATATGATCATCTTAGGCTTATGCTTCTTGGTTTTGGCCTCAAGGTCATCGTAATCTATCAGTCCGTCTGCTTCTCGCACACCATAATGAACGGCCTTATATAATTTACCTGAAAAACTTACAGGGGAACCATGAGTCAGGTGTCCTCCCATGCTAAGGTCTAGCCCTAAAACAGTATCTCCAGGATCAAGTGTTGCCAGCATAACGGCTGCGTTAGCCTGAGACCCGCTATGCGGTTGCACATTCGCGTAAGATACGCCAAATATCTCTCTGGCACGATCCATTGCTATTGTCTCTATCTGATCTACCACTTCACACCCGCCATAGTATCGTTTACCGGGATAACCTTCGGCATATTTATTGGTCAATACACTACCCATGGCCTGTATTACCTGCATACTGGCAAAGTTCTCAGAAGCAATTAATTCAAGTCCGCGGCGCTGGCGCTCCAGTTCTTCGTTTATAAGGTTGTATACTGTATTATCACGCATGTTCAGGAAAATTTACTGCAAGGTAACGCTTAAGGATTTTAAAAGAAAGAGGACAATAATGCAAATAAAAAAGCCCCCGCTTTCAATATGCGGGAGCTTTAAATAAAGTCTTATATAGTAATTACTTCTTATCTTCTTTTGCTTTCGCGATGAATTTCTTCTCGCGGATACGAGCTGATTTACCGAAGCGCTCACGCTGGTAGTACAGTTTAGCACGACGAACACGACCTCTCTTGTTCACTTTGATCGAATCAAGGTTTGGAGAGAAAAGCGGGAATACACGCTCAACACCGATACCGTCAGATATTTTACGAACGGTAAAAGTCTGTGTTTGTCCTGTACCCTGGCGCTTGATCACATCTCCTCTGAAAGACTGTATACGCTCTTTATTTCCTTCTACTATCTTATAGTTAACAGTTACGTTATCACCTGCCTTAAATTCAGGTAAATCCTTCGCCGGTGTCAAAACCTCGTGAACGTAAGCTATAGCGTTATCCATTTTAAATATATTTTGGGTCTGCAAAGGTAAATGGAATAATTATAATTTTCAAAAAAAATCTATCTCTATTCATCACCTTTTTCAAGCATGTCAGGCCTTCTGTCTTCTGTACGCTTCAAAGATTGCTCATATCGCCAGTCTCCTACCTTCTTAGGGTCTCCACTCAAGAGTATTTCAGGCACTTTCCAGCCTCTGAAATCAGCCGGGCGGGTATATACCGGGGGAGCTAACAACCCATCTTGATGAGAATCAAATAGTGCCGAAGTTTCATCGTTAAGTACACCCGGGATCAATCTTCCTACTGCATCTACTACGATTGCAGCAGCCAACTCTCCCCCACTCAATACATAATCACCTATTGATATTTCCATGGTTACAAAATGCTCCCTGATGCGCTCATCAATGCCTTTATAATGACCACAAATGATCATCATATTACCTTTGAGAGATAATGAGTTAGCCATTTTTTGGTCGAATGTATCACCATCAGGCGTCATATATATTACTTCTTCATATTCTCGCTCACCTTTCAGCTTCTCGATCAAAATAGCCAGCGGCTCTGGCATTAGTACCATACCGGCACCACCACCATATTGATAATCATCTACTTGTGCTTGTTTATAGGGCGTATGGTCCCTTAGGTCATGCACCACAACTTCTAACAAACCACCTGCCTGAGCCCGCTTCAAAATAGAATGGCTGAACGGGCTCTCTAATAGTTTAGGGACAACTGTAATAATATCGATCCTCATCAAGGGTGCAAAGTTAACAGATTAACTATCAAGGTACACTTCTATAAGTCCATCCGGCAGGTCCATCCTAATGAATTTATTCTTCTTATTAAGGTCGAGAATAAGGTTATCAGCCAGTGGTATCAGCACTTCTTTGCCTTCAACCATTATTTGAGCGATCCATTGAGCCCCTGCCTGAAATATATCAGTTATTACTCCAAGGCTACCTTTTTGCTGGTCTATCAGTTCAAAACCTATATACATTAAAGGAGTATCAGCTTTTGCTTTTTCAAGAATGTCCACGTCTGCAAACACCTGTTTGCCAACTAAACGTTTGGCAGCTTCAGCATCCGAAACATCCTCCAGCTTTACGAGTAGCTCAACACTAGCATGCTTGTTAGCATGTTCAACAAAATATGGAATATTGCTTCCTTTGGTCATTTCAACAAAAATGGCGTCACCTTCATTTAGCCAGTCAGTATTCTCAACTATGTGTTTAATAATGACTGCACCCTGCAAACCATGCGTTGCGACTATTTTACCTACTCTCAACATAAGCTGGCAAAATTAATAATACCCGAAATAGAATTTAGCATACTTTGAATATTCTATATTTAACTCATCCCCTTTATCCATTGTATGGTAGTCTTCTTCCGATACTTCAATACTCAGTTTTGTAGGGGAGTCAAGATAAAAATAGAATAACCTGTTGTGAGGCATATACTGTTTGCGAGTGATATGTGTATGCTCAACTATTTTCTTTTTCTGGCGAATGTCCTGCTTTACTCTGAATAAACTTCTCCTATACGCTATGTATGCACACAAAGTAGAAAAGACAAGTAATATGAAAACTCCAATGAAGTAAAAAAAGTAACTAAAAGGATCAGCATCGCCACTTAAAGCCTTAAACCAGGCAGCAATAAAAGGGATCACAAAACATAATATCAAAACAATACGCATGAACCTGAAGAACTGTGCCGACTCCTTTTCATCTTTTTTTTCAAGAAAAGCCAGCTCTTCAGCATCCATTATTTCTTCATGCGTTATTATTTGCAGTTGCTTCATCTGCTATTTTAATGCTATAAATAGCCTCATATTTTTTAGTTGTGTACTTCATAAATGCATTAAAGCTTAAGCCCTCACCTGTTACTTTAGTACATAGTTCTTCAGATCTGTATTTCCGACCGTATTGATGAATATTCATTCTCAACCAATCAAGCAAGTTCATACAATTACCGTTTTCTAATTGCTTTTCCAGCCCTGCTATATCGTTTTTCGTCTGCTCATAATACTGTGCTGCATAAAAACTACCTAATGAATAGGTTGGGAAATATCCAAAACTACCGTGCGCCCAGTGTACATCCTGCAATACTCCTTGTTTATCATCAGGGGGTGTTATGCCCAAATATTGTGCATACAAACTATTCCATGCGTTAACAAGATCTGTCGCCTGCAACTCTTTGTTCAGTAATGCTTTCTCTATTTCATAACGAATGAGTACATGAAAATGGTATGTCAGCTCGTCAGACTCAGTACGAATAAGAGAAGGGTACACCTTATTCATTCCTTTATAAAAGCTTTCCAGTGGAACATCTTTCAACTGCTCTTTGAACAGGCTTTGCAGCTTAGGGTAATTGTATTTCCAGAAGTGAATCCCCCTCCCAACATTATTCTCCCATAGTCTTGACTGAGACTCATGCACTCCTAACGATGCTGCAACGCCAAGCGGTAACCCGTACTGCTCTTTAGGCAGCCCTTGCTCATATAACGCGTGCCCACCTTCATGTATACTACTCCAAAGTAGCGATGCAAAATCGTTTTCATTCACCCTGGTAGTTACACGTACATCTTCGGGTGCAAAAGAGGTTGTAAATGGATGTTCTGACAGATCCTGACGCCCTGCATCAAAATCATATCCTATCTGTTTTAAAATAGCTACTGAAAAGTCCCACTGTTTGTCTTTATCATAGCTGCTGAATAAAAAACTGTCATCAACCTGTTCTGCATCCTGTATTACTTCAAGAACTCGTGGCAGTTCTTCTTTTACCTGTGTAAAAACAGGCTCCAGCATACTTACAGTAGCTCCTTTTTCATATTCATCCAGCAATGCATCGTACGCATTTTCATCATAGCCATAATAGTCTGCCTGTTGTAACTTCAGATTTACCATTTTCGCTAACTCTGTAGCGTACACCTGAAAATTATTTTCTTTTCGGGAACGGATCCATGCATCATAACTGGCGCTTATCTGTTGTGTAAGTTTGGTAACAAATGCAGATGGGAGCTTTTGCTCCTTTTGATAATCTTCATAGCTCAACTTCACATTATCCAGTGCGGCTTCCTCGAGATCATTCCTGCCTGACAGCTCTTTTAAGATATTACCATATTTTTCACTGGTAACAAGCTCATGTGCTAATGAGGCGAGTGTAGCCAACTGCCTTCCTCGATAAGGGAACCCTTTGGGTGGCATGTACACTTCCTGATCCCACCCTAGTACTGCTGATGCATTATTAATATCTGCAGCTTTTTGCGCGATCTCTTTATACTCTTCGTAAAGCTCTTTAGAGGTCTTGTTAATCAACATAAAATATTCCTACTTATTTATCACTTGCTTCCAGTCTTATCACTTTATTAATGCCGTTAAGTGCTAATAACTTTCTACTTAAAACATCCAGCTCACTTGTATCGTGCACATATACCATAATGGTACCATCGAAAATACCGTCATGAGAATCAATACTAATAGAGCGCATGTTCATTTTAAGATCGGCAGATATAACATTGGTAATTTTCTGTATTACACCAACATCATCCAAACCGATGATGCGCACACCTGTAAGGAACGATATTTCTTTGTTCTTCGCCCATTTTGTTTTTACAACCCTATGGCCATAGTTGGCTAATAGTCGGGAAGCATTAGGACAATCTGTACGATGTATTTTCAACCCCTCGCCTGAAGTAATAAAACCAAATACATCATCACCGGGTATAGGCTGGCAACATTGTGCCAACTTATAAAGTATCTTATCAGAACTTTCGCCGAATATTATCAGCTCTGCATCTTTTTCGTGTACTTTTTTCTGCTCTTCTTCTTCAGAAATAAGATGTTTGGTATCAAGCTGCACTTCTTTAACCGGCTGCTCCAGTTTGTCTCCTACAACTGTAAATGCACGTAACTCTTTCAAGTCTATATTACCAACTGCTATACCATAATACACATCAAGCGGCGATTGCTTTTTGAAATATTGCATCACCTCATTAATATTATGTTGAGACATTGGCACACCTAAGTGCTTTAGCTTGCGTTCAAAAATTTCTTTCCCATCCTCTGCGACATTTCGCTTCTCTTCTTTCAGGTAGTATTTAATGCGTGACTTTGCCTTACCGGTAACTACAAACTGCAACCAATCTTCAGATGGTTTTTGTTTCATCGATGTGATGATCTCTATCTGATCACCGGTACTTAATACATGACTTATAGGCACAAGCTTATAATTCACCTTAGCACCAATACATCTTGCCCCTAATTCTGAGTGTATATCAAAGGCAAAATCTAATGCCGTGGCACCCTTAGGCAGCACTCGCATATCTCCTTTTGGTGTATATATGTATATCTCTTCGGTAAAAAGGTCAAGCTTAATATCATGGAGGAAATCCATGGTATCGGTATCAGGGTTATTCAACATATCCCTTAAATGCTCCAGCCAACTGTCAAGCTTACTTTCCTGTGCTGTACTGGCCTTGCCTTCTTTGTATCTCCAATGTGCAGCAACTCCTTTTTCTGCAATCTCATTCATACGCTTGGTACGTATCTGTACTTCAACCCATCGCCCACCCGGGCCCATAACTGTAGTATGTAATGCCTCATAACCATTCCCCTTAGGTACGCTTATCCAGTCGCGCAAACGATCAGGACTGGGACGGTAGAAATTCGTTACAATCGAATACACTCTCCAACAATCTTCTTTTTCGCGCTCTACCGGAGAGTCTAGAATTATCCTGATAGCAAAAATGTCATACACCTCTTCAAAGGCTACCTCTTTCGTCTTTATTTTATTCCATATAGAATGGATAGACTTAGGACGGCCATATATCTCAAACTTAAAGCCATCATTAGTTAGTGCCTCTTTAATGGGTTTACTGAACTCATTAATGTATCGAGTGCGGTCTCGTTTGGTTTCTTTCAACCCTTGGGTGATCTCATCATACACTTCAGGTTGTGTATATTTCAGTGACAGGTCTTCTAGTTCAGATTTCAGCTCATAAAGACCAAGCCTATGCGCTAGTGGTGCATATATGTAAGTAGTTTCAGAGGCTATTTTCAACTGTTTTTCCCGCTTCATGCTGTCAAGCGTGCGCATATTGTGCAACCTGTCTGCCAATTTTATGAGTATTACGCGCGGGTCATCTGCGAGCGTAAGCAGTATTTTCCTGAAGTTCTCAGCCTGCTCTGTAGTTGATGATTTAAGGTCTACAACATTAGATATCTTGGTAAGCCCATCTATGATCCTTGCATAATTGGCACCAAATTCAGACTCTATATCTTCAAGGGTCACTTCTGTATCTTCTACAACATCATGTAGTAACGCACATATTGCTGAAGTCACACCAAGGCCGATCTCATCTACTGCGATCTGTGCTACTGCTATCGGATGAAGTATATATGGTTCACCTGATTTACGGCGCATATCCTTATGAGACTCTGCTGCAATTTCAAATGCTCTTCTGAACCTGGGTCTGTCACCTTTTTTCAAACGCTGCCTTAATGCACGCAATAGTGCCCTGTATTCCCTGAGTATGAGTTTCTTCTCCTCTTCCTCGCTTTTATGATATATCTGTGCAATCGTCGTTTCCATACAAAACAAGCCTAAATATAAATTTACGAATATTCAGTTTCAAATACTGATAAAAACAAGTTAAGCAACAATAACAGGATGTATGACCTTACTTTTTGTAATGCTTATTGTAGAACAGGATGTACTCTCCTAGATTTTTGGTTTCAAGCAATCTCTTGTGGTTGGGTGCGGAGATCATCATCAACTGGTATTCACTTTTATCATACTCCCTGAACACCTGCTGACTCTTCGCTAAAGAATTAAAGTATATGATCGCCTGATTCTTATTTCTGAAAGAAGAGACCGTAATCACTCCTTGTGCACCTCTTAACATGTTGATCTCTGCATTCAGGTTCAGTGAACCGAACTTGAATTTATTGAAATCATCCATTCCGGCTTTCACCCCCATCGTGCGCTGCTCCATCTTGTTGAATGTAAATATTACAAAATGCTCTTCTTTTGCATCGAACGTATACTGTGCAGGTGCCTGGCCCGGGCCTTGTGTGCTTGCAGGTGCTTGTTGGATTTGTAGTTTGCCTGTAGAATCTGTAAGTGGATTAGCAGATGAGTCTGCCTTATTTACTAAACCGGAAGTGCCCGGAAGCTTGCTTTGCCTAGAACGTTCATCAGAAACATACTTTAATATCGCTTCTGCCCAGTTACGCAACGAATCGTTGGGATCTGTGTGTACAGTCATGAAAACAGTAAGTATAGAGTCAGCAAGCGTAAGCTCTCCTAACTTTGCAGCTGCCATCGCTTCTATTATCATGAAACGGTCTTTATAGACCTGATCCTTAAAACGCTTTTGTCCTTCCTTAGCCCTTGGCAGTACCTCTTGATATTGCCTGTCTATCAGCATACCATAAGTCTTATCATAGTACGCTATCATCCCTTCCTGGCTTGCATTCATTCCGGCACCATCTTCAGTTGGCCTCACTGCTTTTGACCACTCTGAGTCGGGGTATTTACTCTGTAGCTCTCTACTGTATTGTTGCGCCTCGTCAAGTTTTCCTTGTCTAAGTGCGATTAAATATCTCAAGTATAACGCTTCGTCTTTTGATTCATGTTGCGGAAAACGTATATCAAGTGTATCCAACAAGTCACTGCCCGGTGGATAGTCCTCAAGATCTTTTACATAAGCATTTGTTGCATCAATATATGCTACCCTGATCTCTTCACGTAGCTTTTCCTGTGTTTCAGCATCGTTAGGTATGGCTGCTAACAAGCTTTCTTCTGTAGGGATACCATCAAGAGAGACATCTTCGCCATCTTCGCCGCTGCTCCCCCCTTGCGCAAAGCCTCCTGAAGACAACCTACGCCAGTTATCTACTAACGGGCGGTTGCCCCATTTCTGCTTAAACTCATTATATCCCTTCTGCATCTGGTTGGCATTAGAGAAGTACCAGTCTTCGTAATTGCTCTTCTTACCTCCTCCCCGATTGTTTTGTTTTACTGAGTTCAATCCTGCATTCTCTGCCTGAAATATGCTATCACGTCTGCGGTCTTCCAACATTTTGATGTACTTCCTCACTACAGAACGTTGATCTTTATCACTCATAGCAGCAAGCGCGAGTAAACTATCATTCTCACTTATTACGTTTATAGGCTTGGTTAATGCTGTCAACGCCTCAGCTCTCCTGTCTGCAGTTTTCATAAGAACAGTACTTCGATCTGATGATAATGCAACTGCACTATCATAGGCCAACTTAGCCAACTCGTACCTGCGCTGCTTGTAGTATATATCACCCAATGTAGCAAAAGACAATGCTTTCTGCTCAGCAGATGTTTTAGGGGACTCAATACCCTTATTAAGGTATGCTATTGCACCTTCTTCATCACCACTGCTAACTGATAATTGTCCTAACACATAATATACCTGCTCATAGTATTTTACATACTTACCTTCTTTTAATACCTTTTCAAGAATGTCTATTGCTTCTTTCTCCTGGCCACCTTTCAACATAAGACTGGTGGCAAGATTTTTACGGGTATAAAAACCCATATCAAGGTTAGGGTGTAGCGCAAGTACCTTTTTGTAGCTTTTTATGGCTGTATCATAATTCTCATAACGCTGGTTCAATTGACCATTAATGAATGCAGCACGTCTTCTTACCCAACTTGGTAGTTTATTATCTTTTGCCACTATGCCAAGGTGGTCTGTTGCCCCTCTGTAGTCTTTTTTTGTTAACCTTATATATGCTTTTTCGAGTGCTACCCTGCCTTCAAGCGACCCTTCAAAGTTAGGATCTGCTTCTACCAGGTCCAGAACTGTTTCTGCTTCATCAGGACGCTTATCTTCAGTAAAAGTTCTCGCCAGCCACAATATTGCTTCATTATGTACCGTTCGGTGCTTTAATATGTCAAACACACCATTATTTTCCTCTTCTATAATAGAATTGCTTTTTTTAGATACTGTACGCCTTTTCTTTGATTTCTTCCTTTTCTTATATTTATCTTTTAATGCTACAACATATTTAAAGGCGTCAGCAGCATTCTTATAGTCAGCCTTATAATAATATGCCTGTCCGAGAAGCAAGTAAAGATCATCTGCCCAACGTGTGCGCGGATCATGTATCTGTATACCAACAGAAGCCTTTCGGATAATACTATCCATATCAGACGCTAATACGGAAGAATCCCTGTCAGGGTCAAAGGGATACAAGGCAAGCAATGAGTCATAGTTCTCCTGCCGGAAACGCTGCATATTATCCAGCGCTTCATCCATTTTTATATCGGCATTGAAGTAATAATTGTCTCTAGTGAACAGGTTCTGGAAAGAGGATCGGGGGAAACCCCATCGCTTCTTCAACATCTGCTCATTGCTCCAGGCTTCCTGTTTCTTTTTTATCTTAAGCTCTAAGGCTAACTGTGCTTTTTCTTCTCTTTGTTTCTGACGTATCTTTTGTTCTTTCTCCCGTTTCTCCCTGATCTTGGCAATACTGTCTGCACGTATTTGCCGTATTTCTTTCAAACTATCAGCAAAAGCTTTCCTTTCAGCGACAATACTATCGGTATATGCCTTCCTGACTCTTGCAACACTATCATTGTACGACTTTCGCTCTGAAGCTATGCTGTCATAATATCTTTTCCTTACCGACTTGATACTATCCAGTCGCAGTTTTCGCACAACGGCAAGACTATCTTTATACCGTTTACTATTTCGATACTCTCGAATAGTAGCAAGGCTATCAGACCGTCGCTTCTGCACAGCTCTTATACTATCTACATACGCAGTTCTCGCTGCGATCATACTATCCGTTCGTCTCTTTCTATCTGCTTTAATACTGTCCAGCCGTACCTGCCTGACGAGTTTAATAGAATCCAGCCTTGCCTGCCGTATAGCCGCTACACTATCCTTATAACGGTCACTACTCCTGTATTCACGTATAGCTCTAAGACTGTCTGACACTCTCTGCCTTTCAGCTTTAACACTGTCCAGATATATTTGTCTGGCTACACGCACACTGTCATAATACTTTTCCCTGGCTTTGTTTGCAGAATCTATTGCTTTGCGGCGCGCAGTTTGTACACTGTCATTATACCTCTGCTGAGCTTCTCGGGTAGAGTCTATTATTCTCTTGCGTGCAGTGCGCATACTATCAAAATACCTAGCCTGTGCTTTTCTTGTAGAATCTATCTGTTGTTGGCGAGCAGCCCTCAGGCTATCTGTATTTATCTGGGCATACAATTCGGGTATAGCTGCATTGGCAGCTATAAGCATGACTATATATATTAATACCTTCTTAATATCTACTTCGTATTATTTAAACCCGTTCAGTACTATAACTAACTAAGGAACAAAATATTTTGTAATACCTGAGTTTTTACTTGCAACATGCCAGATACGCGTCAAAAATAGCCAAAAAACCTTTGAATAAAGGGTTTAGAACCAGATACTGCTGTTAACCTGTTCATAAATATATTTTGGCAATATCACTTTCCTACCTAATAATGTAACTTGCGGTTCGAGCTGGTAGTAATGGAAGAAACAACAGAAAAAAAACAGAGTTTCCTCAGAAGGGCAAATGCCAATTACAGAGTAGTATTCATTGATGATGAATCTCTTGAAGAGGTAGCTTCCTACAGGGTAAGTACCCGTAAGATATATATCCTCATATGTTCCGTTTTTGTACTCATAGCCATATTTACCTTCCTGCTCATGACGTTTACTCCTTTAAAGTATTATATACCGGGATATGCCGGGGGACGCACACGGGCTGAGATGATACACATGAAAAAGCAAGTAGACTCCCTTACAGATATGGTAGCAGCACAGGAAAGATATGAAGCTAATATTAGAAATATCATCACAGGTAATATTGAGACGAAAATTGACACTACAATGCTTGATCTGAAAAGAACACACAAGGAAGAAATGAATAGTCTTTTGCCTGAATCGAAGGACCTGATAGAGCAAGCCGCTAAAAGTGTAAAAAAGGAGAAAGAGAAAGAAAAGAAAAAGTAAACCTACCTATGCCTACCAATAAAAATAAAGATCTGCTACGATATATGGGGCTGGGTATGCAGTGGATGATCATCCTTCTTTTGACAGTACTTGGGGCTTGGGAATTGGATAAAAAAATCGGGTGGAAAATTCCCATATTCGTCATAATATTGCCTATTGTAGTAATAACTTTACTGCTCTGGCAATTAATAAGGGCATTTAATAAGCCTAAGAAATGAAGACAAAATTCATTATCACAATAACTGCTATCTTAATCATCCTGAGCCTGCTTTTCTTCTGGCTCAAGGATAACTATCCTGATTTTAACCTGGTAGTTTTAATGTGTGGCAATATCCTGATGGCTGCCTTGTCATTTATCAGCTTTTTTATTGTTACAGCTCAAATAAGCAAAAAACCGGACGCTTTTGTACGTGGTGTATATGCCTCATCTTTCATGAAAATGTTCGTCTGCATAATAGCCATATTAGCCTATGTGATAGTTAACAAACCAAACATACACAAGCCATCTTTATTCATGCTGTTCGGTATATATGCTGTTTACTCTATTGCTGAAACATGGATGTTATCAATAATGGCCAGATCATCAAAGTGATCTATGAGTAAAAAAGAAACATCTTTATATCAATTACAATACTTTCTGCCGCCAAACACCTTCCCGATGGTTGCGCCGTACTTCAGGCGGTATACTATCCACCTTACACTCACAAGAGAAAGAAAAACAGTACTTGGAGACTATAGGGAACCAACAAAAAAAGACCCGCACCACAGAATATCAGTCAACATCAACCTGAACAAATACAACTTCCTCATTACACTGATACACGAGCTGGCACATATGGTCACACACGACCATTTTGGACGAAAAGCAGCACCACATGGTAATGAGTGGAAAACACAGTTTCGCCATATGCTCATGCCATTTATTGGCAAAAAGATATTCCCCAACGATGTTGAGAAGGCACTGATGAAGTATATGCAAAATCCTGCTGCCAGCACCTGTACAGACCAGGATCTATACAGGGCCTTGTATAACTATGACCAACGTGAACATGGACATATTTTGGTTTGTGACCTTTTAGAAGGACAGTGGTTCCGGACAGAAGATGGCCGTGTATTTGAAAAGCTCAAACAGTTAAGAACAAGAAGCCTGTGTAAAGAAGTTGGGAAAAGGGGCAAATACCTGTTCCCCGGTATATACGAAGTTAAGCGCATCAGACGAGCGATGAAACGCACTGCATAGTTACCCCCTTTTTTCACCCTTCATAAATTCGGTTAAAAACTAATGTTAGCCGTCAGTTTATTACTTTTGTCGCTTCAAAATAATCTGATATGAATATCAAAACCAGTGCACTTATTTTATTGGCTGCTGCAACCATTGCATCTTGCCAGGAAACTGAGACAAAAAGCACAACAAAATTCATTGATCTCGCAAACATGGACACAACAGTAAGTCCGGGCGAGAATTTCTTTCTATATGCTAATGGTGGCTGGATGAAGGAAAACGAAATACCTGAGTCAGAAACTCGCTGGGGTACATTTGACATGCTACGCGAAGACAATATGAATAAGCTGCAGGCATTACTTAACGAGGCTGCCGCAGCAAATGCAGAAGCAGGAACACCTACGCAAAAAGTAGGTGACTTTTACAAAAGTGGCATGGACAGCGCCGCTATAGAAAAAGCAGGGCTTGATCCTGTTCAGCCAATACTGAACAGAATAAGCAATGCAACAACAAAATCAGATATACTTAATGAGATAGGCACATTACATACAGAAGGCTTGTCGCAAGTATTCGGGTTCTATATATCTCCTGACGACAAAAATGTAACTACACAGATATGTCAGTTATACCAGGGCGGCTTAGGCATGCCTGACCGCGATTACTATTTTAATAATGATGAGCGTTCTGAAACAATACGTAATGCCTACAAGGCTTATCAGATAGAGTTGATGGAAATGATGGGCATGGAAAACCCAGCTCAGGCAGCTGCTGATGTATATGCACTAGAAGAAAAACTAGCCAAAGCATCTATGACACGCACCGAAAGGCGCGACCCTGAAAAAACCTACAATAAATACAGCATTGAAGGTTTCACGCAAATAACTCCTGCTATTGACTGGGAAAAACAACTGGCTGCAATGAATGTAACAGGCGAAGACTCACTGATAGTAGGCATGCCTGATTTCTTTAAAGAAGTAAGTAACCAACTGAACAACACACCTGTTGAAACATGGAAAAAGTACCTGAAGTTTCATGTAGTGAACGACATGGCACCTTACCTGAGCAACAAGTATGACGATGCCCACTTTAATTTTTACGGTAAAGTAGTACGTGGGCAGCAGGCACAAAAACCACGTTGGAAAAGAGTATTGCAGGTAGTTGATGGTGGTGTTGGAGAACTGTTGGGCAAGGTTTATGTAGACAAACATTTCAAACCTGAAGCTAAAGAGCGCATGGTGAAGCTGGTAAGCAACCTGCAAGAAACATACCGCGACCGTATCATGAGGCTGGACTGGATGACAGATGCAACCAAGCAGAAAGCTATCGCTAAGCTGAACACTTTCGTTAAAAAAATAGGCTATCCTGATAAGTGGAGAGACTACTCTAAATTATCTGTTACACCAGATAGCTATGTAGATAATGTGATGGCATCTGCTAAGTTTGACTATAATTATATGGTGAGCAAACTGGGCAAGCCAGTTGATAAAACAGAATGGTACATGACACCCCCAACAGTAAATGCTTATTATAACCCTGCATTTAACGAGATCGTTTTCCCTGCCGGTATACTTGCCTTCCCGTTCTTTGATATGGAAGCTGATGATGCTGTGAATTATGGCGGCATAGGTGGTGTAATAGGACATGAAATGACGCACGGCTTTGATGACCAGGGTAGTAAATACGCTGCTGACGGTAACCTGAAAAACTGGTGGACAGATGAGGACAGGGAGCAGTTTGATGCGCTGACCGGTGTCGTAGTTGACCAGTTCAACAATTATACGGTATTGGATACAGTGCATGTAAACGGACAGTTGACACTTGGAGAAAACCTTGCTGACCTTGGCGGACTGGCGATAGCTTATGAAGCTTTCCAGAAAACGGAGCAGGCTAAGAATGGTGAAAAGATAGATGGCTTTACGCCTAACCAGCGTTTCTTCCTTAGCTGGGCACAGGTATGGCGTGCCAACACCCGCGATGAGGAAATGGCTAACCGCATCATTACCGATCCGCACTCGCCAGTTGAGTGGAGAACCAACGGCCCGTTGAGCAATATGCCGGAGTTTTACGAAGCATTTGATATAAAAGAAGGAGACAACATGTGGCGCGCCGATAGTATACGTGCTAAGGTCTGGTAAACCATATTCAGATATACTTCAATCCCCGGCTTTGCCGGGGATTTTTTTTGCTACAACAATCGCACCACAAATCACCAAAAACAGTCGATATTTTTTTATGGCAATAATTTTACTATTCAAAAAATTATTGTAACGAAAATGTAGATTAACTGTCAGTTGAAATTCATATCAGCTGATACGCAAAAGTTTTTTATGGAAAATAGTTGAAATTGGAATCAAAAGAATAAAGACATGTTGAACATACTAAAACTTACAGCGTATGAAAAAGTTAATGACATTGCTGCTGTTAATAGCAGCACTTCCCACCCTGCTATCAGCGCAAGGGCAATCGGGCAGTATTCAGGGTACAGTTGTAGATGAAAACGGAGAACCTGCTATCAGTGCTACAATACAAGTAATTCAAGATGGTATTGTAAAGAATGGAAACGTAACGGATTTTGATGGCAATTACGTTATTAAACCACTTGCTCCAGGCAGGTATGAGCTTAGTATTAAGCTGATAGGATACATGGAGCATTTGGTTAAAGACATATTAGTTGCTCCGGGAAAGCCAACCGAAGTAAATGCAAAATTGACCCCAAAAAAAACATCATTGCAAGAAGTTGTTATCCAATCAAAATGGGAGCCTCAACTTATTGATAAATTCGGAAGCGGAGCAAACCCTATAAAGACTTCAGAAGAAATAGAGCGCATGCCAACAAGAAATACGACCAGCATTGCACAAACACAGCCCGGAGTTTATTCAAAAGGTAATGGTGTAAATATAAGTAGTGCTCGTGGCAATGGCATGCTATACATTATTGACGGTGTACAGGTTGTAGGTGGCCGAGGCATCAACCTGCCACAAGGCGCAATTGACCAGATGCAGATTACAACATCGGGCACCTCTGCCAAGCATGGAGATGCTACCGGGCAAGTATACAAATACCAATCTCCAATGATAGACAAAAGCCCACCTGTAAGCAACAATAAAAAACAACCCGTTTACTTGAACCCGAGCAAGGAAACCTATAAAAAAGAAGTAGAAAATGATTTCATGAATGTTGCTACAAACCCTTTATCTACTTTATCAATAGATGTTGACAGGGCTTCTTACAGCAATATTCGAAGGTTCATCAATAACGGGCAAATACCGCCTGCTGATGCTGTGCGTATTGAAGAAATGGTCAACTACTTTCATTATGACTATCCTGAACCGGAAGGCACAGACCCGATAGCTATTGTTACAGAGCTTACAGAATGTCCGTGGAATAAAAAGCACAAGTTGCTGCATATTGGCATGCAAGCCCAGAAGATGGATATTGCTGACCTCCCTCCGTCAAACCTTGTATTCCTTATTGATGTATCAGGCTCAATGGGTGAATACAATAAATTGCCGTTAGTCAAACAATCACTAAAACTATTGGTACAAAACCTTCGTGAAGAAGATCGTATTGCAATAGTAGTATATGCAGGGAATGCTGGCTTGGTTTTACCTTCAACAAAAGGCAGTGATAAACGGACGATCATCAGTGCACTAGACGCTTTAGAATCAGGTGGTTCTACAGCAGGCGGTGCAGGTATTCAACTGGCATACAAAACAGCTTTAGATAATTTCATAAAAAAAGGCAACAACAGGGTAATACTTGCTACCGATGGGGACTTCAATGTAGGTGTAAGCGGAGATAACGAGCTAGAGGATCTTATTACTGGTGAAAGAGAGAAAGGCGTGTTCCTTACTTGTCTGGGCTATGGCATGGGCAACTACAAAGATTCTAAACTAGAAATATTAGCTGATAAGGGCAACGGTAACTATGCCTACATCGACAACCTGAATGAAGCTAAAAAAACATTAGTCAATGAATTTGGCGGCACGATATTTACTGTTGCTAAAGATGTAAAAACACAAGTTGAATTCAACCCGGCTGTCGTACAGGGCTACCGACTTGTTGGTTATGAGAACAGGTTGCTGAATGCTGAAGATTTCAGGGATGATAAAAAAGATGCGGGAGAAATGGGTGCAGGCCACTCCGTTACCATGATATACGAGATAATCCCCGCCGGCCAGTCAAGTAAGGATATAAGGGAAGTAGATGAGCTAAAATATCAACATAAACACTTTTTGACTTACGAATCAGAACTGGCTACCATAAGGTTCAGGTATAAAAACCCAGATGCTGACAAGAGTAAGCAGTTAATGCACATAGTAAAAAACAGCGAGCAAAAACTGGAAGATGCGCATAGCAATGTACAATTTGCCACCTCTGTTGCTATGTTTGGAATGATGTTAAAAGATTCAAAGTATAAAAATCGTGCTACCTATGATAAGATACTCTCACTGGCAAGCGAGAATATAGGAGCTGACAAAGAAGGATACAGGGCTGAATTTCTTGCGCTGGTCAAAACGGTTAGAAAACGAGCAGGTAGAGTTAGAAACTAGACCAGATTGCGTTAGTGCACCCCTCAACCCCCGGCTAAGCCGGGGATTTGTTTATTAATCTATACCTAATACTTATCTTTATATAGTGCGTAAATACTATTACATACTTGTAACTATACTACTATTTTCCACTGATTCTTTTGCTCAGCCTTACCAATCAATATTTGGTAAGAATTCAACTAAATGGGTGTACAGGTGGGGAGATGAGTTTGGCTGGCATAATGATACCATATTTGCGATAAAAGACACTGTTGTAAATAGTCATACTTACAAGTTATTAGCTACAAGTTCTTACCATCACACCCCGGTTTTTCTTTTGAGAGAAGATACTACAAAAGGTATTGTATGGTGCAGAACACTAACTTGGTTAGGTCACCAAAATGACACAACTGATCGTGTAATATCAAAAATGGAGTTGAATACTGGTGACACATTTGATGTGACAAACATCAGATTAGCAGCTCACAATAATGCTCCTTCAAATAACATCGTAGATAGTATTGGCTATGTAAATGGCCTCAAACATATATACATGCGGGGGCAGTATTATGGTGAACCATATACACTAGTAGAAGGCGTTGGCTCTAATATGGGTATTCAATGGAAGTATAAAATTATCCCAGAAAACACATTCACAGGAGGGTTTTACCTTCTTTGCTCATATAAAGATGGTGTAAAGACAAACTATGAAAACAGAAAATATAATGGCTCTTGTTGGTTTGCTTCAAATGTAAAATACTTAAGTAAAACTAAACTGTCTCTCTACCCCAACCCTGCTACCAACACACTGAACATTGAACTACCCAATAAATATCTAATCAAGAATATCAGCGTAACCGATATTTCAGGCAGGGTTGTAATTACAGACAATACGCCTGTTATCAATAATTCGATTTATCAGCTTAACACAACTAGCTTATCAGAGGGTATGTATTTGCTACACTGGACAGATTCAGAAGGCGCCATCAACACCATACGTTTTATTAAAGCTGAATAGCTGTTTTACTTGCAGATTACAGTACATTTTTCATTTGTAACCTGATTGTAGATTAACGGTCAGGCAATATTCATAACACGTTTTTCGTGTTGACAGGCAGTGCATATCGTTAGATATTGCAACAGGCCTCATCATTCAGCCGACCACCTGACCGGTAAGGACGGGAAAGATAGAAACAGGTCGGCATGTGTTGGAAAAGCCCTGCCCCGCTTCTGCGGGGCTGTTTTTTACTGTTTGGTGAACTTAAGAGTACTGGTGTTATTACCCGAAACAGCTTTAATGACATACACGCCAGCAGTAAAACTGCTTATATCTATAACGTTTTCACCAGCGGTATATTTTTGGCCATGTACTTTTTTACCCATCATATCATAGACAGACACTGTACTCTCTGCTGTTGAAATATTTACATACAACTTATCCTTTGTAGGGTTAGGATATATTTTGATAAGATCATTTGCAGCAAACTTATCACTCACACTGCTAGGCTCTTTTATAGTGATCGTGTAATCTTCTGCCTGTCCGTTCTCAAGCACGGCACATGGCTCCAGCTGTACAAAGTTCTCTTTATCAACAATAACACGCATTCTTAAAGGAGTATTCAACACTGCAGCTTTAGGTATGGTTACTGTCGCTGTCCCCAAGCCAACATTATCGTATAGAAACTCACTATTCTTATTAAAAGAACCATCGTTATTATAATCCACATAAACAGTCATATGGTAAGAGCTGATACTACCATTAACAGTCAGGTCATATGTCTTTCCTGCAACCACCTCAGTTCTTTGGATGCAGGAGTAATCACGGTAAGCCTTGTTACTGTCTTCCGTATATTCATTACTTATCTTATGTATTGTATTGAATATTACCTCTACCGGACCTCCAAGCCCCAATGTAGAAGCTGATGTTGTAACACATGTACTTGACTTAGGCCCGGTACTTGATACAAAGTCACCTTTTTTTGATACCACCCAACCCATGCGGTTCGATAGCAAATGAAACAGCATCCTGTCTCTTTGCCCCGGGGTAAAATGATTACGTGTGCATGAACTGTAATTCATATAATTCTCCCTTACCAGTCCGTAATGCTTACCGGCACATAGATTATATGGTGTTGTGCAGTTAGGGTACCTTTTATCAGGCTCGGTGTCACATACACGGTCTCCTACCGTTAAGCAATTTGTATCTAACGGACAGGTACTACCTGTACCGTCGCCTTCAAACGTATGGTACAAACCCAACAAATGCCCCAACTCGTGTATGATTGTAATATCTGATGATGATACATAATCAGCATCCAACACCATTCCGTCATGCCTGTAACCAGCATTCCATGGATAGTTCGCATAACCAGCTGCGTTGCCGTTTATATCCCATACCAGCCAGATATTGAGATACTCAGTATGTGGCCATATACTCTGGCTTTTTACTTCTATATCGTTGGCGTTAAAACCATTCAGGTCAATTCCTGTAGTGTTATATGTTGCAATATGGCTGGTGTTCACCCTGTTAATACCATTAGTAGGATTACAATCCGGGTCGGTTTGTGCCAAAACCAAACTGATAGGTACGTAAGTTCCTCCATTTGTTGTATCACGCGCACCGGTCATATCTGCTCTCAGGCGATCGTTTGTGTATTTGATCATCTGGCGTATAGCAAAATCACTAGGATTGTATTTATGGCCTAGCTGCTCTCCACGATGCAATACATGTACCACGACAGGTATCTCATACAAAGTATCGCTAGCGGTAATTATCCTCTTACCTTTTGAACGATCGATATACCCAGCCCAATGCTTATCAGCAGTTTGCCAGTCTTTATGATATTGAGCGTTTGTTTGTAAAAGCTGTTTGTGAATTTGATCTACAGCACATTCTTCCTGTGCAATTAATAAACTGAGAGGTAACAGTGTAATTAAACATGCTAAAATGTAATGCCTGAGGTTCATAAGTTGTTGTATTACATTTTCATAGACATACTGTAACGTTCAACCGTTTGTAAAATACTAAAAACGTTTAAGCTGATCTTTGGTAAAAGTCCACTCTGGGGTATCTATTCTTTGCTCTCTTACATCCAGCTTATACCAAGGACTGTACTCGCTGTTTTCATTCTTCAGTATATGGATCTCTTGTGCTGGCATATAGCTTTGTGCCAGCATGTACATTTGTTCACCCTTTTCATTTTCAACCATATCTACTACTATCACTGTATGCCCTGGGCTACCCCCTTTTATGAATACGTCCCCTATCTGCATATCAGCATACGATACTCTATCCAACTCTTGTGATAACGACAATGTACCCGCATATGCAGACACAATATCCAAATACTTTCTAAATGCTTTGTAGCTTGTATCTACAACTGCACTATTGACCCAATAAGTTTTATTACCGGATATTTTTATCCTTTCACCTCTTCTCCATCTTGAATATTCTGCACGAAAGCCATTGGTGAAGTTGAAATGAATATCATTGAATCTACCTTCTTTATATAAATACTCAGCACGTAAACGCATTACAGCATCTGCACATTGTTGCAGGTTTCTGTTGCCTATATCCATATCAATTACGGCTGCATGCACATCCTGCCTGTTTTTAAGTTCACCATTATATAGCCGTACTTTTTCTCCATATGCTTTTAGCGGAAGGTTCCTGAGATAATATGCAAATGAATGAGTATCAACTTGAACACGCTTGTAGCCTTCTTCTCTGAGCGTAAACTTTGTAAGAATTGCTGTACCTTTTTCATCTTCAGGGTTCGGGTGCTTCATATATCTTGTCTGGCTATTGCCGGTACAGGCTGCACATACCAGTATTACTACGAATAAGTATTGTCTGCTCTTCATAATTGACTTATTTCAAAAAGAGACGGACTGCCTGCAACTCTCCACAAAGATTATTGTTAAATATTATACAATTGCTCATAAACCAATTATTAAGCCTACCTTTGCGCCTCATAAAACAATAAGTTCTTTATTAATGGTAACATTCAACGACTTCTCGCTAAGAGAAGAATTGACACGTGCCGTAACGGAAATGGGTTTTGAAACCCCGACCCCCATTCAGGAAAAGGTAATCCCTTACCTGCTTGACAATCCTGAAGATATCATTGGCCTGGCTCAGACAGGTACCGGTAAAACTGCCGCTTTCGGACTTCCGCTATTGCACAACATCGACACTGCACATAATCATGTGCAAGCCCTGGTTTTAAGTCCTACACGCGAGTTGTGTATGCAAATACAGGAAGAGTTTAAAAAATACAGTAAGTACATGCGTGGTTTACAAACCACAGCGGTGTACGGTGGCGTACCTATTGGTGGCCAGATCAGAGAATTGAAAAGAGGAGCGCATGTTATTGTAGCTACTCCGGGCCGTTTGATCGACCTGTTGGAGCGTAAAGTGATCTCTCTTGAAGAAGTAGAGCACGTAGTGCTGGACGAAGCTGATGAGATGTTGAACATGGGTTTCAGAGAAGACATCGAATTCATACTTAAAGGTGCCGTATCTCGTGAGCATACTTGGTTATTTTCTGCTACAATGTCAAATGACGTGCGCAAGATAGCTAAGCGCTTTATGAGCAACTGGAAAGAATTTGCCGTTGCTAAAGAGAACGTGACCAACGAAAATATCGACCATCAGTATTATGTAACCAACCATCATAACAGGTTCGATACATTACAGAGGTTACTGGACTTCACCCCAGGCATTTACGGCATCATATTTACACGTACTAAGAACGATGCACAGGAAGTAGCCGAAAGGCTGATGCGCATGGGCTACCATGTAAGTCCGCTGCATGGTGATATGGACCAGAAAATGCGTAGCAAAGTAATGGAACGTTTTAAGAATAAAACGTTGCAAGCTATAGTAGCTACTGATGTGGCAGCACGTGGTATAGATATCAACGATATTTCGCACGTTATTAACTACGAACTTCCGGAAGATCCTGAGGTGTATACACACCGTAGTGGACGTACTGCTCGTGCAGGCAAGTCGGGCATCTGTATGTCGATCGTTTCTCCGAAAGAAATATCTAACATACGCCAGATAGAGCGCATCGTTAAATCTCGTTTCCATAAGAGTGACATTCCTGATGGAGCTGAAGTAGTACGCAAGCGCTTGTTCTATCATTTAGAGCAGATAGCTGAGGCAAAGCCGCAAGACAATTTTGCCGAGGTATACTTATCTACTATCCATGAACGCTTTGAAGCAATGGATAAAGACGAGTTGATCCGCAGGTTGATATGGTTGCAGCTAAAAGAAACAATTGATGTATACGCTAATGCTAAAGATCTGAATGCAGGTTTCGACAGTGATTCAAGATCAGGTAAAGATGTACGTCTGTTCATGAACCTGGGTGAGAAAGATGGTATCAGTAGCCCTGAAAAACTTATTGAGTTTGTAACAGGTGCTACAGATGTTGAGCCACAGTTATTGAAACGTATTACGGTACGCGAACTGAGCAGCTTTTTCAATGTGCCTGTAGACGCAGCTGAGTTTATTGTGGCAGCAGTAGGACGAATGAAACATAAGGGTAGAAAGGTAAGAATTGAGGAAGCAGACCAGCCTAACAGGAAAAATAATGGCCCTAGAGGGAAAAGTGGTGGTGGAAGAGGCAGATCTTCACAAAGCTCTGATAATAAGCCATATAAGCGTAGAGAAAGGCAGTATAAGAGCAAGAAGAAATATTAATTTATTATATTTATAGTCTCTTATTAACATTCTTATATGATAATTGGCAGTATATTTGCGGGCTCAATAACAAAAATCATACATATGAAACTAATATTTACTGGTCTTCTGGTATTGTTACTTTCAACAACAGTTGGGGCTCAAGAGCAAGATTATCCGAATATCAATGGCAGGGTCATTTCTGACGATGCTGTTGCTAAAGGTGTTGCGAGTTATTACCATGATAAATTCGTGGGAAGGCAGACATCTACGGGTGAGATATTCAGTAATGATAAGTATACTGCTGCCAGTAATACGCTGTCGCTGAACACTTATGTGAAAGTGACCAATATTAATAATGGTAAGATCTTATACGTTCGTATCAACGATAGAATGCACAAGTCTAATAAACGCCTGATAGATATGGCAAGTATTTGTGCTAAAAGACTTGGATACCATTATGACGGACTTGCTAAAGTAAAAGTTGAAATTGTATCTGAAGAAGAAGGCAAACGTGGAATACTGGCGCAAAGAAACGCAGATCAGGGTATTGTAGAAGATAACAACACCAACCAGTTATAACAGTTCAAACAACGAATTAAGGAGCTCCTGTTTTTTACAGGAGCTTTTTTTATTTTCATAAGATGTTCTTAAGCCAACAACTGTACATAGCTGATACGCATGATAAAGGGTTAGGTGTTTTTAGCAGGCAACCATTAGCTGAAGGAACTGTTATTGAAGAATCTCCTGTAATAGTCATGAGTGACGCGCAACGTTATCATCTTGATCAGACCCTGCTTCACGATTATATATTTGAGTGGGAACCGGGAAACAAGAAATTGTGTTGCATGGCACTTGGCTACGTACCGATATATAACCATTCAGACCATGCCAATTGTGAACACTTCATGAACTATAAGAAAGAGACCATCATAATACGCACTATGCGAGACATAGAGGCTGATGAAGAGTTGACCATTAACTATACCGGCGAATGGAACAGCAAAGCCCCGGTTTGGTTTGAGACAAGCGATGAATAGGAAAATCAAGACTCTTTAAGTAGATTGAAATAAAACAGAAAAATCATGAGCTGGACAGAAAAAGACAACGAACTATACAGAAGCTTTGAATTCAAGGATTTTTCAGAAGCTTTTGCCTTTATGACGCGAGTGGCGATACTTACAGAACAACACCAACATCATCCTAACTGGAGCAATGTATGGAACAAGGTAGAGATACACCTATCAACACATGATGCAGGTAATATCGTGACTGAAAAAGACCGTAAACTGGCAGCAGCTATTGATAAACTACTCTAAGCGATACACCGGATAACGCATATGCTCAGGCTCATAATAGTCTGAATGTGTGTATATGAAGTGTAGTTGTGCGCTACCGTCTTTAGCAAAATCTGTATCCGCATTTTTTCTGGCTTCCAGTTGTTTTTTCAACTCGGGATCTCTTTCAAGTATTTCTACTGCCAGGTCTTCAAATACGTATGAACTGAAATATTCTTTCTGCTGTAAAATAGCATCGTAAAAGCCCCAGGCAAAAAACGCATCAGGAGCAGTCGGCTCCAACGTCTCAACGATATACCTTTTTTGCTTCTGTTGTACGGGTATATAATAGTCCCCTTTTCTGATAGTGATCGTTTGTCGCTCCCGTCTTACTTTAACATTACTATGCAGGTAGTGTCCTTCATAAGGGGCATTTGTGGTATTATAGTCAGCTATATAATAAACGGTTAATTCAACATTAGAGTCTGCTGTCATTCTTCTCATTTCAACCCCGTTCATTTGTAGTCTTTCAACTACGTCATACCACCCCTGCGATACTATGTATGCTTCAGGCAATTTCTTTACCTGATCTGGCTTATAGGTATTATAAAAAGGCACTTTCTTATTAAACGGCTTGTCACGATCATAATATAAGCGCGATTGACCTGATATATCACTTGGCTTAGTCTCGCCTTTATAACCTTTAAAATCAATCTCAGTAAATGTTGTAGTGTCAGCCTCCCAACTTATTGCCAGCTCGCTTGTGTGTGCTACCCAGTCTTTTTGCTGTTTTCGTGTTGCGCGTATATCATTATTCTTTTCTCCTGCAATTTTTATTATGCTCTCCATTAGTGCATAAGTAGCCTTCACCCTTTCCTGGTATGGTTTAAGCATATGTGTTTCTGCAACAAAAGCATAAGTATGAAAAATTGCCGCAAAGCCACTTAAAAATCGTGGTGTTTCCAGAAAAGCGACCCAACCTTTGTCAGGTGTCTGTCCCTTCCCCCACACATTAACATAAGGCACCAGATCATATTTTTGATCTTTCATTTCGTTGTATATGATCGGCTCCAGTTTTTTGTTCAGGTAATCACCCATAGGGCCACCCAGCTTATTATGCTGTGTGCTTAATAAAGTCATTACATGCTGATAATCTGCACCATTGCTCACATGATTGTCGATAAGAATATCAGGGTCCAGTTTATGAAACAGCTTTACAAGTGATTGTGTTTCTCTTGCATCCATTTTTATGAAATCCCTGTTCAGATCAAGGTTCTGCGCATTTCCTCTGAAACCTGTTACAAGCGGCCCGTTCTGGTTGGCCCTTGTGTTCCTTCTCATGTTCAGGTGTCCGCCAATATTAAATACAGGAATAATAGCCAACACCACATTGTCAGACACTGTTACTTTACCGTTTACTATGTCATTCAGTAGCATCATACTGGCATCTATACCATCAGGCTCACCCGGGTGAATACCATTATTGATAAGAACCAGCACTTTCCCGTCAGCTTTCCAGTCTTCTACTTCAAAATTGCCATTACCTGAATAGTATACCACTTGCAACGGGTAATCAGTATCAGTTGGACCAACCTCTTCTATCTTTATTTTGACCGTTTGTGCTGCAATGCGGTTATACACATCCATTACCAACTGGTAAGGAGGTGTGCGTGTTCCTCTGGTTTGTTCAAATGGAATGACTACATTTTGGGCCTGTACCAATGCCGGCAGAAGCACTAAGCATGCTAAAAACAAATACTTCATCATATACTAAAGGTAAGTATGTAATGTATAAACACGATGAAATGTTACCTGTATAACAGGTATAACACATGAAATAACCTACTGTCTACGCATCTTTCAGCGTAGCAACTGTAGGCTGTACCGCAGGTGTATGCTGTACAAACTTCTTAGGCGGCGTAGGATGCCTTTGCGGACGCGGCAACTTGCGGTTCGGAGAACAAGATTGCATAAGAGCTACTGTTAACGCCAGTACTAATGATGTATATAATGCCTTTTTCATGACAGTGAATATACTACACCAGACTTAAAAAATCCATCATAGTAATTACTTTTTTTTAGTGCCTGCTGAATACTCTTTCCAGGGCCCAGGCTTTTAGGCGCATCTCTTCCCATTCTGCTTCTGCGCTACTGTCATATGTAATTGCTCCTCCCGTCTGGTATGATAAATATCTGTTTTCAGCGTTGTAAAAAAGGCTTCGGATGATCACATTAAAGTCAAAATCACCGTTAGGGTCGATATAACCAACAGTACCTGAAAACAACCCGCGGGCTGAGTTTTCATATTGTTCTATCAACTCCATTACCTTAATTTTCGGAGCCCCTGTCATACTACCCATTGGAAAAGAATACCTCAAAATATCTGTGAAGGGCACACCTTCCTTTACCTTCCCCGATATAGTAGATATCATCTGGTGTACTTGCGGGAAGGTGTATATACCATAAAGTTCATTTACCATTACGCTACCTACCTCACAACTTCGTGCAAGATCGTTACGCATCAGGTCAGTTATCATTACATTCTCTGCCCTGTCTTTTATGCTCTGTAGTAGTTGTTCTTTTAGTGCTTCATCCTCAACCTTGTCTGCACTTCTTTTTATAGTTCCTTTTATCGGTTGAGCAGTAACTATACTCGCTGATTTTTGCAGGTATCTTTCCGGGCTCGCACACATCATATATCTGTCACATTGCCTGTAATATGCTGCAAATGGTGCCGGCGACAATTCTGTCAATCGTTGATAAACTTCAAGCGGTTTTATAGATATATCCTCGGAGAACCCTTCTGTACAATAGTTGACCTCATAGCAATCACCGTCTTTTATGTGCTGCCTCAGTTGCTCTATGTTTTGTAAATATTGGCCCTTCTCTACCCTGTTTTTGAACACTACATTGCTGCCTGAATGTGATGTATCTGACAGCGGAACATCATTTATTTCTTTATAAACAGTATCAGGGTCTTCAGCTTCGATGGTTAAGCTGGTTTTGCCTGAATTTACATAGCAAACAACATTTGGCCGGAAAAATGATATAACAGGGAAGCCAATATTATCAGGGTGGCCAGAACTTAGTCCGGGCTCTAAAACATTCTTATAGTCATAATTTATATGCCCGAACAACCAACAGTTATGCTCTTCATGATATTGGTATAGCATAGCTAGCTCGTCTGTGGAAGTATCAACATCAAGTTGCCAAGCTGCTCCTACAGCTAACAAACACTCATATCTACTATATTTGTTTGTATAGTTATTGCTATCCAGAAAAAGCAGAATGCTGAACTGGTTCGCCCAGCTCAGCATTCTATCCTTTATTTTTTCATACTGCCCTTCGGCAATACTGTATCGTTTTTTCTCGATATGCAAAATGTTATTGCAGTTTAGAAATCATCTTCATCCTCATCGTCAAAATCATCCAGATCATCGAAATTGAAATCTTCGTCGATGTCAAAGTCATCATCTTCTTTTGACTTTTTGCCTCCTGTACTTTTCTTAGGTTTAGGCATATCAAATTCTTCAAAATCCTTATCAAGGTCTACATCATCAAAATCATCGTCAAAGTCATCCAGATCATCATCTTCATCATCCAGATCGTCGTCATCATCACTCACACTCTTCTTTGCCGCTACAGGAACTTTGAATAGTCTTTTGAAAGGCAGTTCATCAGTTGCTTCCTCTTCAATTAAGTCAAGGCCTGAACTAATGATACCTTTATCACTAATCGTGATAAGCGATAAAGCAACAGGCTCATCTACCTGCTTAGTTTTTTGTTTTAAAGCATCCCACTTCATATGCGTATCAATTACTGGCGTAAATATTCAATAGTTTGTCAAAATTGCAAAGGATTTTTTCAGAAAAATCCTGTTTTTTTTTCGCTATTTTTTCAGCAATTGGTCCCTGCCTGTTCCATTTGAAATATATGCAATTTCAGTACCCAGGTACTCTTCTACATAGTCACAGTATTCTTTAAATGTACCAGGAGTCTCTTCATAGGTCTTACATTCGTTTATTGGTTTCTCCCAACCATTAAAGTCTTTGTATTGTGGTGTTACCTCAACTGTGCATAGGTCATAAGGCATTTCATTTGTTTCCTCTCCGCTTACAATATAACTTGTTGCTGCTTTCAAAGGGCTAAAGCTATCCAGCACATCCGTCTTTGTCATTATCAGTTTATTGACACCACTCAACATCACAGCATATCTTAAAGCAACAAGGTCTATCCAACCACACCTGCGAGGCCTGCCGGTTGTTGCGCCAAACTCATTACCAGCTTTGCGTAAAGCTTCACCTGTTTCGTCATGTAACTCTGTTGGGAAAGGGCCACTACCTACACGTGTACAATATGCTTTGGTTATCCCATATACATCACCAACATATTTTGGAGCAATACCCAGTCCGTTACATACACCCGCAGCAATTGTATTAGATGATGTAACAAAAGGATAGGTACCAAAATCAATATCCAGCATACTACCCTGCGCCCCTTCTGCCAGTATACGCTTACCTTCTTTCAAGTTATTTTCTAACCAGTACTCTGCATTGATGATCTGTAAAGAACTGATATATTCTATTGCTTCTTCAAATTGTTGCTCCCACTCAGTAATATCCACTTCGTAATCGTACTGCTCCAGCAGTTCAAAGTGTTTCTTCTTAAGCTTATTATATTTTTCTTTGAATGCCTCAGCATTTAGGGTGTCACCTACTCTCAGTCCGTTACGGCCGGTCTTATCCATGTAAGCGGGGCCAATACCTTTAAGGGTAGACCCTATTTTCTCTTTTCCTTTTGCTGCTTCAGAAGCTGCATCCAGTGCCCTGTGTGTTGGAGATATGAGGTGTGCCCTCTGCGATATATACAACCTGCTTTTTATATCGGGTTGCAGGAGCTCTATTTCTTCTATCTCTGCTTTAAGGGTTACCGGGTCTATAACGACTCCGTTACCTATCAGGTTGAGGCATTTAGGCTGAAACACGCCTGAAGGTATAGTATGTAACACTACCTTTTTACCATCTACATATAATGTATGGCCGGCGTTAGGGCCACCCTGAAACCTTGCTATTATATCATAATCGGCAGCCAGGTAATCTACGATCTTACCCTTACCTTCATCACCCCATTGCAAACCTAATAGTACATCTACCATAATATCTTTCTCTATAAGTTCAGTACCCGGCAAAAGTATAATACCCTATGTTTATTTTTCGGAAAATGCAGAAAAAATATCCGGGTAATTAATAACAAAGCATAAGGTACATGAAAAATGTACGAAATTAGAGGCCAATGGCTGCAAAACTGGTTTTAGACATGAGTGCTGTAGAGGAAGAGTTTTTTTCTGATACGGCCATGATTGGTATAGGCTGCCCGCTGCAAGGCTATGAATTCTGCTGGGCAGTTAACAGATATCTTGATTTTAATTTTATACGCGAGCCGGAGAATGATGTAGCATATAAACCCAAAAAAGATGAGGCGCACTTCTTCTCCTTATACAAATATGAAGAACCCATGAGCAGTTGTACACATATGTTATACCAACTTCGCAGCGATAAAAACTCTTTACTACCTGAAATAAAACAGCTGGATTATTTATGGCTGATAAAGAACAGGCTGGCAGAAAGTTTGTCACACGAAATAACCAATGAACTAAGGTCTATGCCCCAAGTACAGTTAGCACAGTCCATTGCACCTGAACGACTTAAAAATATCAACCATCTTTTATTATAGATAAGTCTACTATTAACCGGCAGGAATATTCATATAGAATTATGTTAATTCAATAATTGCCATTTCCGCGGTTGGTGTATTTTTCTATTTTTGTTGCTTGTCAAAATACTATTCATGAATTTCCGCAAAGTCAATAACATTGTTGGATGGATCACAGGCTTAATTGCTATTACTGTGTATCTGGTGACCATGGAACCCACTGTGAGCTTCTGGGACTGTGGTGAGTTTATCTCCTGTGCATATAAAATAGAGGTAGGACACTCTCCGGGTGCGCCTTTATTCATGCTTATACAGCGTATCTTCGGTATGCTGGCAGGATCAAATCATGCTAATGTAGCCATGTATGTCAACGCATGGTCGGCAATAGCAAGTGGTTTAACCATTCTTTTCCTTTTCTGGACCATCACACACTTTGCAAGAAGACTGATGGTAGGCCGTGGAGAAGAACCTGATACAAGGCAAACGATCCTTATCATGGGTTCAGGCCTTGTAGGTGCATTAGCCTATACTTTTTCTGATACTTTCTGGTTCTCAGCAGTTGAAGCGGAGGTTTATGCGACATCATCGCTATTTACTGCCATTGTATTCTGGGCAATACTGAAGTGGGAGCATGTAGCTGATAATAAATATGCTGACCGCTGGTTGCTGTTCATAGCCTATATGATGGGATTGTCTGTTGGTATTCACTTACTGAACTTACTGGCAATACCTGCTGTAACTATGGTATACTACTTCAGAAGGTACAAAGCTACCATGCAGGGCACGATAGTAGCCTTCCTGATAGGTTGTGTGATATTAGGTTTGGTGCAGTATGGCATACTGCAAGGGTTACCAATATTAGCTTCTAAGTTTGATCTGCTATTTGTAAACAGCTTTGGAATGCCATTTGATAGTGGTGCATTCTTCTTCATTATTGTACTGATAGCTGTACTAGTGGGTGCATTAATGCTTATCCGTAAAAAGGGCTGGTACCTGGCACATACAGGCTTATTGTGTATCATATTCATCATTATCGGTTTCAGTAGTTACCTGGCACCAATCATCCGTTCGCGTGCGGACGTGCCGGTAGATATGACCAACCCTGATAATGCCATCAGCCTGGTATCATACATCAAACGTGAACAATTCGGCTCTCAACCTTTGTTATTTGGTCCGGACTTTAATAAAAGACCTATCGATTATGAGTATAAAGGAGACAGGTTGATCCGCTCAACAAAAGATGGCAAAGACTTTTATGAAGACGTAGGTGATAAAGTAGAACCTAAGTTCAGGGCATCAGACAAAAGATTCTTCCCGAGAATATGGGATTACAATGACCCTAACCATAAGAAGTTCTATATGGACTATCTGGGGCTGTCTGAAAATGAGGATGCAACATCGTTTGACAACTTCAGCTTCTTCCTAAGATACCAGATAGACTGGATGTGGTGGCGATATTTTATGTGGAACTACTCAGGTAGGCAAAACGATTTTGAAGGACAAGGTGATGCCAAACGTGGCAACTGGATAACAGGTATACCAATGCTGGATAAAATGCGTGGTATGGGAGATCTGGATGCCATGGCAGACGGATACAGAGATAACCCGGCTCGTAATCAGTTTTATTTATTACCATTTATTGTAGGGCTTTTAGGATTGGTTTACCAATTTAACTTCAATAAAAAAGACGGTATAACAGTATTGGTGTTATTCTTCTTCACAGGTATTGCTACTGCAATATACCTGAACATGCCGCCATTGCAGCCACGTGAACGTGATTACGCATTTGCAGGCTCCACTTATTCATATGCAATATGGATAGGGCTGGGTGTGCTTATGCTCAACCAGTTGATACAGAAACTGCTAAAGGGTAATGTAGGCGCTGTACTGGCTGTAACAATAGGATTGTTGGCATGCCCTGTAATAATGGCAAAAGACGGCTGGGACGACCATGACCGTTCTAACAAAACGCTGGCTAAATCAACAGCTTCTAACGTATTGAACTCTTGTGCACCTAATGCAATACTATTTACATTCGGTGATAACGACACCTACCCGTTATGGTACATGCAGGAAGTAGAAGGTATGCGTCCTGATGTCAGGGTGGTCAACATGAGTTTATTAGGCATCGACTGGTATATTGACCAACTGAACTACAGGGTAAATGACGGCATGCCTGTACCTATGATATGGAAAAAAGAACATTACATAGGTGACAGAAGAAACTACATGCGCTATTTTGACAATCCTAATATTCGCTCTGACAGGTATTACAGCCTGAAAGAAATATGCGAATTTATGATTTCGGATAACCCAAGTACTAAAGTAGGCATGACTGACGGAAGTAAAGAAAATTACATCCCGAGTAAAAACTACTTCCTGCCATCATTAAGCAAAGAAGAGTTGATTGCCAAAGGACTGGCCAGTGCCAAAGATACCGCGCGTATAGACACAGATGTAAAATTCACACTACCGCAAGACGTAGCATATAAAGATGATCTTGCAACACTTAATATTATTGCGGGTATTGCAGAAGAAGGTTGGGAGCGCCCGATATACTTCAGTGGTGGTTTACCTGGCGATAACTACGTGGGCATGAATGATTACATGCGCCTTGAGGGTGTGGTATACAGGCTACTGCCATTTAAGTACAAAAGCTATGAAGAACCAATAGCAGGAGAAATGGGTAGTGTAGATGCAGACAAGAGCTATGAGCTGTTCATGAACCAATACTCATGGGGCAATGCTGAACGTAGTGATGTATACTTCGATGAAAAGAACCGCATCATGTTTGCTGCTTACCGTATCAACTCAGCACGTATAGCTATGGAAATAGCGGCAGCCGGAGACCCTGAAAAAGGTAAGCAAGTACTTGATAAGGTGAAAAAGATGATCTCTAAAGACTCTTATCATTACGATGCAACTGCATATTACATGGCAATGGGTTATTATAGGATCGGATATAAAGATGATGCCAGAAAAATGACTCTGGAGGTCGTAGAAACAGCTGTAGACGATATTGACTACATTGTAAGCCTGAGAGAAAACAGTAAGAATGCACTTAGGGGAGACCTTGAAAGAGACCTTTCAATAATAGGTACATTATCTACTGCAGCAAGGAGAAACGGCGACAATAAAACGGCTAATGAACTTGAGCTTGAAATTGTGAGCACTTATTACAAGGTAGGTGAACTGCAACAGGCGGCACAAAGCGTGAAGCAACTTGCAATGCAATCACAATATAACATCAGCAGGTTCCAGGCAGATGCTGCCGACAGTACAGCTGGTGCTGCATCAAATGAATTGATTGGAGAAAGCATGAATATGATCGATAGCCTGGCAGCTATTGCAAGAAAGCATAACGACAATGCTACAGCAAGCGAACTTGAAAGCATGCTGCAACAGTTAAGGAAATAACAGCATATATTAATTGTCATAAGAGCCTCCATTAAGGAGGCTCTTTATTTTTATGGCTACTATGTGCCTTATATTTGTTTAAAACTTACTATAGATGTTTTATAAAACCATACTATTTCTTGTGTTTTGCTTTTTAACAACAACAGCTGTTGCTAAAAAAAAGCATCAACTCTACCCTCCCGATGTGATACTTGTGCAAATAAAATCAGAACAACGTAAAATTGAAGTTCTGGAAGAAAGAGGCGGAGAAGAAAGAGCTACACAGATAAAAAAAGATGCTATAGCTGTAAGAAACGCTATGATGAACGACTTCAATAACAACTTCAAGCTATGCCCTGTTTATTATTTCTTAGACACTAATCTAGACAAAGTGTTAAAGGGAGATCTTGATAATGTTTTGATGGACAGCAGTTGGAGTCCGGTAGCCAAATCTCCACTCAAAACCAGTGACACCAGCTTTTACATTGCGTTCTATGGTGTACCGGTATCAAAAGAAGGCTTTGGAAGTCTTAACACGCTGACCGACCAGGCACTGATATTATTTGACCATAATCGCAAACAGATAGATTACTTCTGGAAAAACACCATCACATCTTCCACCAATGATAATTATAACTATGAGTCAAAGATCAGCCGTACTGTTTCCTATACTGCTTTAGCATCTACGCTACAAAGCTTTATGGTAAGAAAGCTCAGGAAACATTTATCGAACAAGGACAGACCCTGACCAACTGTTACTACCTGCCACCATCTTATAGTAGTAGACACCTGCAGGCAATACCCCATTAGCTCTATTAATATCCCATGTAACTGTGTGCTGACCACTATTCATCTCCTCACTTACAACTGTTGATATTTTGCTGCCTGTGCTATTGTAAATATCTAGTTCAACATATGCTCTGCCCTGCAGACTGAATGTAAAGTAAGTTTCATGCGTTGACGGGTTAGGATATACCTTTAAAGATTCATTCTGCGGACCCGTATCATTAACAGATAATATATCTGTACTGCCATCTTGTTTCAGTAGGTATATCCTCTTGGGGGTAATATTAGTGTATACAGTTGTGGTATTATTGCTATCCGGCCAGCGAACAGTAACAGAATCTATTGTTCCATATCCAAGCCCGAAATGTGCCCTTGCAGGATGTTGCATCATTTGTCCTTTTCCTGCTGTTACTTCGCGTGTGTATGTCACACCGGGACTGTAAACAGTGATCCTGGCTCCTATACCCTGGCTATTACCTGAGGTGCATTCAAGATCAAATTCAACCCAGTTTTTCCCATGAGGGTATACGCTTTTGTATAATCTAAATCTGTTATCGGCACCACAAGACAGATCAAGATACCCATCATTATTAAAATCAACCCATATAGCATCTTCACCTGTAACCACATCCTTCAACCCGAAATCAAATGTTTCCATTTTATAACTGTGATCTGGTTGTTGTAAGTAAATATCTATATACCTGCAACCATAAAATGCAGTTGTGACTATATCCAGCAAGCCATCATTATCAATATCTCCCCAGGTGCTACCTGCATGCGTTTCTTCATATTGTAGATTATGTGTAGCCCGCATATCAGTAAAGTTATAATCAGGAGCGCCTGAATTACTGAATATGGTAGTAGGTCTTACATCATACGGTTTCATATGGTGAGGGTGTGCTAAAGTTGGCAACAACACATCCATATCTCCATCATTATCATAATCACCAAAATCAACTCCTGAACTCATGTTGTAGAATGGGTTTCCATTGCTGTTGTTATTATCTAATGGTGTTTGTCCTATTACATCTGTAAATGTGCCATTTCCGTTGTTCCTGAACAACCTATCTCTTGGTGGTTGAGTTTGTGTTACATAGTTTACAACGTATAAATCTTGATCGCCGTCGTTATCATAGTCTACCCAAATAGAACCACGGCAGTTACCATTCACTCCATTTGAGAAGAACACACTGGTACTATCAGCAAAGGTGGAGTCTCCATTGTTGTAAAAGAAGAATGCAGAGTCACTCTGTCCATAATTAGTCCAAAGCCTGGCAGCAAAGAAATCGGGATATTTATCCTTATTTACATCAGCTATACTAATTGCCTTTAGCGGACCAAAATCAGGAAAAGGCACATTAAAAGGGTTTGCTGTAAAAGTACCGTCATGGTTGTTGGTATATAGAATATTCAAAGCACTATCCCCCAGCGATATTATGTCAACCCAACCGTCATTGTTCATATCAGCAAACATCGTGTACTTAGCCGTATCAAAACCTGCTGCCGCAGATACATCAGTAAATGTTTCATCCTTATTATTCCTGAAAAGTCTATTCCTTATCAATAAGTCAAGGTAATTGTCTTTATTATAATCTGCCCATGCTACGTCTTTGTTATTCAAATTATCAGGCAAGCCTGCAGCTGTTGTAATATCAACCATATAGTTCTTTGGTGTCGTGGTTGCATAGTCCATTATTGCATCTATCTTCAATGTTTTATTGCTCCCTAATATCCAGGGGCTGGATGCTCCGGGGTTATGAAAGAACATAAAATAATAGTCCCCTCCGTTTGACGACTGACATGATGCCGATGGCGGCTCATTAGTTGCAACAGCAGAAACTCCTGATGATAAGTCTGATAAGGCAACGAAAAACTGGTTGTTATCTATCCATACAGGCTTATTGAGATCAATGGTAAATGTTTGATATCCCGACTGTGTTTTATTCAATGTAATCGGTGTGATCAGGTCTTCCTGCCATTGTGGGAAAGCTGTTCCTCCATCATGGCCAAACAAATGCAATGTTGCTGTTCCATTATCGCTTAATCCTCCCAACGTAATTATAAGCTTCTGAATATACCCGGGACCTAAAGGCTCAAAACGAGCGATATACATCTTATAGGCAGAAGTAACATTTACATTCAATGCAGCCGGATTGTAATGCCTGAGCGTATCAGAAGCAAAAAGTCCAGAAGAACTGAATACAATAAGAATCAGTAATACAAGCAGCCTTCTCATATACAAAGCGGTTTGTATACAAGATAATATATTTTTAAAACGGGTAGAAATGAAAAACCCTGCAAAGCTATTGCAGGGATGTTATCTGAGGAGGTCACGAGCGGATTCGAACCGCTGTACAAGGTTTTGCAGACCTCTGCCTAACCACTCGGCCACGTGACCTTTGAAGGATTGCAAATGTAGCAAAAAATCGTTTCTTTACAATAACAATAATAAATTATGGAGCAGTATAACAAGCGTATTCGTACAGACGCAGAGCTTCTCCTTACTGAGCGTGGGGCCGTGTACCACCTTAACCTTACACCTGACTTACTGGCTGATACGATCATCACAGTCGGAGACCCTGATCGCGTACAGGAAGTGTCCAAATACTTCGATAGTATATCATTCAAGGTAAAGCACCCTGAGTTTATTACACATGGGGGCAGATTGGGCAAAAAAAACGTTATGGTAACCAGTACAGGAATAGGCCCCGACAACATTGACATTGTGCTGAATGAGCTTGACGCCCTTGCTAATATTGACTTTACTACTCGTAAACCACTTGAACTCATAAAAAGCCTGAACATTATACGCCTCGGCACCTGTGGCAGCTTGCAAAAAGATATACCTGTAGATAGTCTTGTCACATCCTCTTATGCTATTGGGCTGGACAACCTGTTACATTATTACAGGCATGAGGTCAACGCAGAAGAACGCTATATCATAGATGATTTTTTGCAACACACAAGACTTAGCGATATTAACCCGTATATAGCAGAAGGCTCTATCAACCTAAGAAAACACTTTACCAATGGATATGTTGACGGCATTACCATAACGGCACCCGGGTTTTACGGCCCACAAGGCAGAACAGTAAGAGCTGAACATCTTTACCCATACCTTATCGATGCTTTATCAACCTTTAGGAGCAGAGGGTTAACGGCTACCGGTTTTGAAATGGAAACAGCAGCCATGTACGGTTTAGGAAAAATAATGGGACATAAATGCCTGTCAATAAGTACTGTAGTAGGCAATAGAATTGATAATACAGCTTCAAAAAATATACCTGCTGCTATAGAACATATGATCAAACATTCGCTATCCGTAATAGAACAGTTATAGTTAAACTATTCTTAAGCACTTTGGTATTATTGCTTTTCAGTAGTTCAACTTTATTAGATTTACACCCGATTTATGTATCCAGATTTTGAATTCCTGTTAGAGAGCCTTACCGGTTCAGACATGCCTGCATGGCTCAGCATCTTTAAGATATTCGGATTTTTTGTGGCCATGGGCTTCCTTGCTGCTGCATATACATTATCTCTCGAGCTGAAGAGAAAAGAAGCTCAAGGCTTATTACAACCAACATACAAAGAAATAGAAGTAGGACATGCCCTGACTACTATGGATCTCGTTTGGGCTATTGTGACCGGCTTTTTAGTGGGCTTTAAGGGTGGCGGTATGTTTGCAAACGTTCAGGAAGTAGCACCAGACCCGCTAGGCTATATTCTGTCACTGAAGGGTAACTTGCTGATAGGTGTTGCCGGTGCAGCACTGTTTGGTTTCATGAAGTACCGTGACAAAAAGAAACAAGAGCTTCCCAAACCTGAAGTAAGAAAAGTAGCTGTGCACCCCCACCAGAGGGTAATGGAGATAATACTGGTAGCTGCAGTATCCGGAATGGCAGGTGCCAAGATCTTCAATGCTTTTGAAACCTGGGAAGATTTTCTTGCAGATCCTGTAGGCAACCTGTTCTCATCATCCGGGCTTACTTTTTATGGTGGGCTTATCGTTGCAACCATATCTCTGTACATCTATTGCAGGAAGCATAAGATACCATTCAAGCACCTTTGCGATGCTGTTGCACCGGGACTGATATTATCTTACGGTATAGGCAGACTTGGTTGCCACTTTGCCGGTGATGGCGACTGGGGTATATTCAACAGCGCGTATCTAACTGACCCAGATGGTACACTCAGACTGGCTGCTGAAACAGAATTTCAAAGCTTTGTAGAAAGTTTAAAGTCGCACAGATATTATAATGAGCTGATAAGTATTCCTCATATATATGCGCCTGCACCAGGCTGGTTACCTGACTGGTTGTATGGGATGAACTATGCACATAATGTAAATAATGTGGGGGTACTCATAGAGGGTTGTAGAGGTAGTTATTGTGCCGTTTTGCCGGTAAGTGTATTCCCCACACCGATATATGAATTTGTAGCTTGCCTGATACTTTTCGGAATATTGTGGGTATTGCGTAAACGCTTGAAATATGCGCTTCAACTGTTTGGCGTATATCTCATCATGAATGGACTGGAGCGTTTCTTCATTGAAAAGATCAGGGTAAACTTTAAATATGACCTTGGTTTTATTCAGCCCACACAGGCAGAGATCATCTCGACAGTGTTGGTTTTAACTGGTTTGATACTGATATTATTCGTGAATAAACGAAAAGAGAAGGTGAATTAAAGGCTACGCCCCTGCCCTCTCATTCCGGGTATATCATTCTGCACCTTTCTAGGTGGCATTATCCTGAATTTCAATCCTACTGTAAAGTTGTATGCAGTAATATTATACTTTAGTTTTTCTGTAGGAAAAAGTCCCGGTTCAAAAGAGTTATAAGACAAGTAGTATTTGCGCATTGCTCCTTCCACATATAAAGCCATAAAATGGTTGACACCATATGTAAACCCTAAGTGTGGCCCCCATGTAAGCCCGCTACCATCATTTGGCGCACGGTACGATTCATTAGTCAATTTTATTTTTGCAGCATCATGAATATTGAAAGCATACCCTACAGAGACCCCTCCATAAAAGTAACCCCGCATCACATTTATTTTTCCATTGATTACTCCACATACTGACATCATCATATCAGAATAAACGATCTTTCTGTCATCCCCTCCCACAATACCTGAATGAAGTATGTAATAACCTGAATCAGACTTTCTGGACAGTTCCATTGTCCTCAACTCAATCCCCGCAGATATATTCCTATGAATATTATACAACATATTCAGCTGTGCTACGTAATTGACAGGACTTCTGGTTCCTGTAAATGGCATATTAGCCGTAGGCGCATTATTCATACTTACACCACCACCAGTGGCAATCTCAATGGATCCTCGCTGTGCAAAGGCAATACTTGAAAATAATGAAAGGCAAAAGCAAACTAACAGTGTTTTGTTTATAGTGAACATAAATAAGTCTTTTATGTACACAAAAGTAGCAGAAAGGCTTAAAAGCAAAAAAGCCGGCGAAAGCCGGCTTTATATTACAATGAATAATTAATACTATTGCTTAGTGAAAATGTAGTCGTTATTTGAAACCTTGCCATGACAGCTTTTGCAACCACCATTATTCAGGTTAGCACCACGTTTGGTTTCACCACCATCAACTAATATTGAACCATCGGCATTCAGGATGAAATACTCCCAGTCATTGCCATCGGCATCAAAATTATTACCTCTTTTAGCCATAGCAGTGATCATGGTCATATTTCCATTGTCCCATGTGGTTTTCTTAGATACAATGGTACCAACCGGAAACTCTCCATTTTGTTTAGTAACACTACTACTTGTAAAGTAGATTTTTCTTTCAGAAGTACTGTCTGCACCTCCATGTGCCATACCCAGATTGGCGGGATCTACACCTGTCTTAGTATCATGTAAATACCATGATTCGTAACCTGCAAAGGTGTTGTTGTCTGCTACAAATTCAGGATTGGCGTTCATATTGTCATCACTATCATCAGAATTATTTTTACAACCCTGCATTAATGAAGTGATCAACAATAGAGATAAAGCACTTGTCAGAATAATTGCTTTTTTCATAAAGTATTGATTTTCTGGTTTTACAATATCACCCCGGAGCAATGGGATAAACAACAGCAAACAATAATTTATACGGCGAATTGTCTGACGTTTGTATGACAATTGTCCTTACAAGAATAAAGAAAAAAATTCAATTAAAAAAATAAAATATAGCTAACAGATTGAAAACAAACTATCTAAGAGATATTGCTACTGATATTTTTTTTCACTGTATCAGCTAAGTGCACAGAGTCGTCATTCAGCTTGTGCTCCTCTATATGCCTGGCATGTTTTGCTAAAAACTCATTTTGCAATGCAAATACCTTGCACATGCCACAGAAAACGATATGTACCTGCAACTTTATCTTCTCACTAAAGCTAAGCTTACCTTCTTCCTTTTTTGAGGCTAAGTAGCTTGCTTCCTTACAACTTATCATTCCTATCACGGTAAATCGACATTTTATTTTTCAAACCAATTGTGTTGAATACACTCTCTTAGCTGTAGCTTAGCTCTGTGCATCAACACCCAGTAATTAGACGGTGTAATATCTAAAAGCTTACAAATCACATCAGAATCCAGCTCATCAAAATACTTCAACACAAACACCGCTTGTTGGAGATCCTTTAGTTTGTCTTTGCACTCATTTAGCACCTTATAAAAGTCCTTTGTTTCAATGGTATTGCTGTAAGTAACGCCCCAATCAACAGGTTTTTTATCTGCGTGCCAATGTCCTCCACCACTCTCATTAAAGAACAACTCCTCGTAATCTTCTACTCCACGTACCGTTAATGTTTTAGCTGCCTTTCGGTAATGATCAATAATCTTGTTTCTGTTAATGCTGAACAACCAGTTTTTTTCTGAGGCTTCACCTTTGTACCCTTCTTTACCTTTCCATGCACTTAAAAATGTCTCTTGGACTATATCCTCGGCTATTGCTTTATCAGAAACTCTCAGTAATGTAAACCTGAATAAAAGGTCTGAATATCGCTCAATCCATTTCTCAGGCTCTAAAATATTTGCTGTAAGTATATCTGTTCCCATATCGTCTTAGTATATCAAGTTAGTAAGAAACTTCTAAGGGTGGGAAATAAGTAACTCGGCATTACAAATATGCAACATTACGGTATCTTACATGATATATAGTTACGGGAAATAATCATACAATTGTCATAAACGTAAATTATGCCTAAGAGTATTGCCAGAATCGGCAGAGAAAATTACACAACAAAAATAACAGCTTTATCACGCAATGAGTTTTTTGCAGATGAACCTGTGGAGGATGGCGGGCAAAACAAAGGACCAAGGCCTACCGAATTGTTTGCAGCGGGGCTGGCCTCTTGTATTTGTATCACACTGCGTATGTATGCCAACAGAAAAGAATGGCCGCTTGATGAGGTGGAAGTAGAAGTTGACTTTGAATATGACAGGAAGGCAAAAAAGAGCACTATTGTAAAAACCATAAGACTTTTCGGAGAGCTTGATGAAGAGCAGAAAAAGAGATTGTATGTAATTGCAGAAAAGTGTCCTGTGTCTATGGCGCTAAGTAACCCCATACATATGGATACTATTCACGACTAGCTCACAACCTTCTAAAACAGTGTATAACAGCCACTTATTAACACCCTGTTAGTACAACTTATCATCCTTTTTCATTAAATTAGTTAGTACTAATTAACATGAAAATGGCATTAAGTGAAACATGGTTCCTGGATGGGTATATTGATTATGAACTTCAGAAATACCGTTTGCTAGCTTACCTGAAGCAAGTTGATAATTGCTTTAACGAACAAAAGCTATATCCTCAGTTAGCTGATGTTATTTTTCATTACAGGAATCTGGAGAACTTCAAAAACAATAAAGAGCTTTTACAAAGCAGCTTCCCAAAAACATTAAGTGAAGTGGATTTAGACAAGCTGAAGTTGGTCTACAAAGAGATGCTGGCTGATAATGAAGTAATGCATGAGCTGGAGCGAATTATTGACTATGCCATCCCGCAAATGAAAGGTACGATAGAGAGTGGTACAGAAATATATGAGCTGGTAGAGCAACAGTTGAGAATAGAGCCTGTTGGTATATTACCACTGTACAAAAATGAAGGGTACCTGATGCTACACTACAGCAACGAATCTGATGTACGTGTGTACAATTATAACATTAACTTATTCACACATAAAGATGCTCGCTACAAGAGTTTACGGATCAACTATGTTGACTCTTGGACAAAAAACATATCAATAACATATGAAAACATAAAAAGCAACATTATAAAAACAATCAAAACATTACCTAACCCTGCAGTATACCTTATGGAGTCTGCACTGCAAATACCTATCAATGAAACATTGCTCCCTATTGCCAAACGTACACTTGTAAGATTTATTGAGGAAGATGCTGCTTAGATATTTTCTTCTGTTACTGCGCCAACTTCCACTTTTTCGTAATGCTTCATGGCCATTTCTACCTGCTTTACTGTAGGCAACAGTATCAACCTAAGTGTGGTGTCATTAGTCACATAATTGATAGCCCAGTTAATGAAAATGAATAACCTGTTCTTAACACTTACTATCAGCATCAGGTGCAGGAACATCCAGAACAACCATGCCAGAAAACCCTGAAAGCTAAACGCAGGAAGATCGACCACAGCTTTTCGCTTACCAACAGTAGCCATTGTGCCCGGGTTCTTATACCTGAATGGTTTTAAAGTCTTGCCCTTTATTAGTTGCTTGAAATTTCGCGCAAGATACTTACCCTGATTAACTGCAACATTACCAAGCTGAGGGTGTCCTTTAGGCCAGTCTTTAGTTTCCATATAAGCTATATCACCTATAGCATATACATCATTCACTCCGTCAACCATACAATATTCATCTACAATAATTCTATTACCTCTCACGATACTCTTTTCAGGTATACCTTCAGGCACATTACCTTTAATGCCTGCTGCCCATATCATTGTATGTGTACGAATGGTTCTTCCGTCTTTTGTTGTCACTATTTCACCATCATAGTCATCAACCATTGTATTGGTCCATACATCTACCCCCATTTTCTCCAGATACTCTTGCGACTTTTTTTGTGATGCTTCACTCATAGCGCCTAGGGTACTACTCATACCTTCAAGCAGATAAATATTGAGTTTTGAAAAATCCATATCCGGATAGTCCCTTGGCAGTACATTCTTTTTCATCTCAGCGAGAGCACCTGCAAGCTCTACACCTGTTGGCCCGCCACCGACGATAACGATATTCATAATACCTGCCAGCTCATCCGGGCTTGCATTCAACGCATCTTCAAAGTTGAGTAATATCCTGTTTCTTAGCGCTATAGATTCTGTGGTTGACTTCATCGGGAATGCATAACGCTCAATATTCTCATTCCCAAAATAGTTGGATGTAGCACCCGTGGCTATGACGAGATGATCATATTTTACATCTCCTTCGTCAGTACACACTACCTTGTTATCTGTGTCTACAGATTTTACTTCTGCGAGTCTTACGTGTACATTATCTTTCTTCTGGAAAACTTTACGTAACGGAAAAGATATGGAACTAGGCTCTAACCTTGCCGTTGCTACCTGATAGAACAATGGTTGGAATTGGTGGAAATTATACCTGTCTATTAATGTTATCTTATAGCTGGTATCTTTTATTCTTCTTGCGAGCTGAAGACCTGCAAAGCCTGCTCCAAGTATTACAATATGTTTGGTGCTCATGGTCAGCCTCCCTGTATTTGTAGTTATATAAAGTTACTGATATAACAGCTGAGAGACTATAGAGTTCGTTTATCCACAGTTATTTAGTACTTGTCACCATACTTTAAATAAGGATATTTTATCTATTGCAAAATTTAGAATTTAAAATTAAATTTATATCAAAACCAAATTGATTTATGCAAGCAACCGAACTCAATAAGCACCTCGCTGGGCTTAACAGAGTGCACCTTACAGTGCAACTGGAAGCAGAAAACACTCGCGAAAGCGAAGCGATCAGCAAGGTATCAACTGGCAAGGCTAATGATGGTCAGAAAAAAATGACTGAAGATGCTATCAACAATTATTGTAAAAGAATAGCAGACCACTTCATCCTCATATCTGCCAAAGTTGGCAACGGGGGTAAAACCGATATTGTTTTAGAACAGTTTGGTGTAGGAGCTTAGTAAAAGCTCTTATTTATCTTTATTCCTACGTATCACACTCTGCAATGTATCTATTGCTTCGAGGGCTGCAGCCTCGTAGTTGGCACTGTTTTTCTTAACAAAAAGATCATTGCCCGGCACCTCAAGCCTTATATCACAATGTTTATTATTTTCCTGTTCCTGCCCTTCCTGTAGCATTACCCTGGCACGAATAATGCCATCGTCCATTTTATTCAGCTTTTGCAGCTTATCAATTATATAGTCTTCAAGTTCTTTACCGGCTGTAAACCCTTTTGATTGTATGATAACATCCATATTGTTTAATTTATAGTTCAAAAATACTTTGTTAATAGTGTAACAAACAATGACTTATATCAGTTCATTGTTTTGCACGGTTTGTAAATTGTCATAAGTTTGAAAGAATACCAAACAAAAAGTCTGAAAAAATGAGCAGGTTTACATATTTCATAAAAACAGTATTGTTGGCCACTGCTGCTATTCTCTTTGTCAGTACTACAGCAAATGCACAGATGTACGAGAAAAAGCCTGACAACATCAAAACCAATTACGATGATGCAACACTACAGAAATTTGTGAATGTCAACATCGCGATGGGTACTGAGCAGGTAAATACTAAAAACAAAATCAATACTATACTATCAGAGTCCAGCCTATCAAAAGAACAATTCAATAAAATGTTCGGCTCACTGAAAATAGGAGATACCATATCATATGGCGGTGCTTCTAAAGCAGATATTGCAGAGTTTAAAAAAACGAGTAAAAAAGTTTTTGCTGCTCAGGAAGCTTTTGCCGACAAAATGAAAATAGCCATTCGTAGAGAAGGATTACAACTGGTAGAGTTCAACCAGATAACTATGGCCTACGAGAATGACAAGGCACTTAAGGCACGACTTGATGTTATGTTCCAGCAGGCTATGAAGTAATAACTACAATATATTTTTCACGAAACCGAGTGTTACCCCTACCCCATCCCATGTGGGATTGATGAGATCAGCCTTGGGTTTACCATTTGAGAAATGGTTATAACCGACACTTATGCGAATGGCATTGTTCTTTAGCACATACATATCTACACCCAAAGAACCTACAAAATTATAATTGACCAACCTGTGTGTATTCTGAGGCAGCATAAAGATAGGCCCGCCTCTGGCCTCTCCAAAAACTTCAAAATACCGGAAGCTGTAAAATATCCTGGTTGCCGGACGCAAGCTGATGCCGACTGTACTGTAATCCATAGAGCTGAACCTGTACATACTTAACTCACCACCTACCGACCACCATGTCCGCAACTTATATTCTCTGGAAGCGTTGAAGGTATACAGATAGGAATTTGATGTACCATATTCCTTGTAAATACCAGCCCTGTATACATTTACTGTTTGCTGCACAGGAGGGAAAAACTGCGCGTGGCTGACCGTAGCAGTTGCTACAAACACTATCGTTATCATTAACCTATAAAGCATATACACTATAACAACTATAAGTTAAGACATATTATTACTGCGATAGTTCACAGCATTGTCATAATTAGATAAATTTAACCTATGGAATTCGGTAAAGTAACAGAGCAGGAACTTGAAGAAATAGACTTCTCCCTGCCACCAGACCCTGAGGTGAACAGCAAGGTCTTAAAACCTCGAAAAACACCTACTAAGTTCTATATCGGCTGTGCCAAATGGGGACGTAAAGACTGGGTAGGCAAACTGTATCCACCCAAGACCAAAGAGAAAGACTTTTTAGAGCACTATGCCCGCATTTTTAACTGCATCGAATTCAACGCTGTATACTACCGCATGCCCTTCCCCAGCGATGTATGGAAATGGAAAAGCAAAGTACCTGAAGGGTTTCTTTTCTGTCCTAAGTTCACACAAAGCATCACACACATGAAGCGCTTGAAGAATGTAGCGTTCGAGACAGGTAAATTCCTCGAAGCCATGACAGAGTTTGGAGACAATCTGGGCCCTTTATTCCTCATGCCGCATCCACAGCTTTCACCCAAGCAGATAGATACGCTTAAAGAATTCATTACAGACTTTCCGCAAGATGTATCCATGTTTGTAGAACTGAGGCATAAAGACTGGTATATTGATGGTTATCACCGTGAGTTGTACGACTTCCTCGTAGCACAACAGCGTGGTACTATTATTACCGATGCCAGCGGCCGCAGAGATTGCGTGCATATGCACCTGAGCACACCTGAGTGTTTTATCCGTTTTGTAGGCAACTCGCTACACCATACCGATTATGAGCGCATTGACGATTGGGTACAACGCATTAAGCTATGGATGCAGCAGGGACTAAAAACCTGTTACTTCTTCATGCACCAGCATGAGGAGCTCCACTCCCCCGAACTCATCAAATACCTTATAGAACAACTCAATAAACATTGCGGTACTGACCTCACTCCTCCGGAGCTACATGGTGGTGGCAATACGTTGTTTTAAAATTGTTCCACCTTACCCCGTAGCCCCGCTCCGAATGCTTTCGGAGCGGTGGTCATTGCGAGGAACGAAGCAAAACAACCACTCACGTCATTCCCAGCGAGTACCGCCAAGGCGGTATGAGTGTGGGAATCTAGTCACGTGTTTGTTCTGTTTTGTTCCACCTAGGGGTACCCCCTGAATTGTTCCGGTTTTGTTTGTTGGTTTTCATTGTATTACGTTTTAAGGTTATTCTTAATTGTCCCGTTTTGTTCCGGTGCCCCTCTTTCTTTTTGCTTCAAAAGAAAGAGGCAAAGAAAACCGCCAAGACCTGATGACGGCAAAGGTCTTGGTGTAGCCATGATGTATCTATAGTGCTACTGTTGTGCCGGGCATTATACCTTGATGGTCTTTCACGATATTGTTCCTTTTTGTTCCGCCCTAGGGAGGGGGGTATGCTTGCCCCGTCCGTAGGCGGGGTTCCACCTTATACTAATTCTCCCGATACGGGGAAGCGACAAACCTTTTATAATTGATACATCCCTCTGTATCTCCCTTAAAAGGGAGAATTGCTGCTTCCTCCTTAGAAGGAGGATGCCTATATCCTGCCAAACTATCTCACATAATTGAGTATTGAGGTTCCGGCTCAAGGCCGGAATGACGACACTTTTATCATAACAAATATACAATAATTTTACCTTTTCGTAAAATTACACTAACTTCAATTTACAAGTCTCATCATGTTTAAGCCTGTCACAATATTAGTTTGTTTGCTATTGCCCCTTTTATCTTTCAGTAAAGGCAATGGCCAACTCCAGCTCATCACCAACAAGGGGCAGGTGACCGACCAGTACCACCAACCTCGGACGGATATAGATGCCAAAATAGAACAAGCCGGGGTGACGATGTTTGTCGGTAGCGGGCAGTTGCATTACCAGTGGGTCAAGGATACCGACCCCTCTCTAACTCTACCCAAAGGGGAGAGAACAAATAACATCCCCCTATCCCCCTTAGAAGGGGGAAATAAGTTAGCCCGAGAAGGGGAGGTAATAATCTACCGAATGGATGTGGTGCTTGTGGGTGCTAATAAGAATGCAGAAGTGATATTTGAAGAGCCGACAGGTTACCACGAAAACTACTACACAGAATATACAGGCGAGACTGGCGTACAGGCAAAGGGATACGGGAAGGTAACCTATAAGGATATATGGCCGGGTATTGATTGGGTATTATATACCCCTCCGGCTCCCCTGAAGGGGAGAGAAGGAGATAGTGAAAATGAATTCACCCCTTCTCCGCATGGGGTAAGCCTGTCCCGAACACATTCGGGAGGGCCGGGGGATGAAGTACCATCTATCAAATACGACTTCATCGTCCACCCGGGTGGTAATGTAAATGATATACAGTTACGCTACGAAGGGGCTACTGAATTATCCATTAATGATGGTGCGTTAACCGCTACTACACCATATGGTAGAATTACAGAAGCTGCCCCGTACAGCTATGAGGCTGTTAATAACAAAACTGTAGCTACCGAATATGTATTGAATAAAAACACTCTCAGCTTTAAAACTGCTGACCATGAAGGCACTTTAGTAATAGACCCCCAACTTGCATGGGCTACTTATTACGGTGGTACAAATCTGGATGAATTCTTAGGTTTTTCGGAAGGGGTGAACAGTGGCATTATTGGTTGTGGTTATACACGTAGCACCAACAATATAGCTACTACTGGAGCTTTTCAAACTACTTTATCGGCTACAGCTGATGCTTTTTTAGCTGCTTTTAATAGCTCAGGTACACGTCTTTGGGCTACTTACTATGGAGGAACAGGTAATAGCACTTTTAATCACATAGCTTCAGGAGGCAATGGCATAATTTATTGTACTGGTAATGGCGGTACAGGTTTGGCAACTACAGGAGCTCACCAAACATCACCAGGTGGCATGGGAGACGGGCTTTTGGTAAAGTTTAATACAAATGGCTCAAGACTTTGGGCAACATATTATGGAGGTAGTAATGATGACAGAATAAATGGTTGTGCTGTTGATGGTCAGGGTAATGTTTATATTGCCGGCTATTCTAAAAGTAGCAATAATATTGCTACCAATAATGGTCATCAGAGCACAAGGGTAGGTACAGGTGAAATTGCTTTTTTAGCAAATTTCTCAAGTACAGGCACCCGTCAGTGGGGTACCTACTATGGGCAGCATTTAGGTCAGTTTAGTGCTATTGATTGCGATTATGCAGGTAATGTATACGTAATTGGAGTTACCAAAAGTGATTCTACGATTACTACTTCAGGTACATACAAACCTAGTATGACAGCTATTGACAGTATAGAAATGATGCTGGTAAAGTTCAATACAAACGGTCAGCGCATATGGGGTACTTATTATGGTGGTGAAAGTGAAGAATATCCGTTTGCTCTAGAGTGTAATAGTACAGATATATATGTAGCAGGTTATACAAGATGTAGTACAGGCATAGCTACAACAGCTGTATATAAGCCCTATAAGGATACAGTAAACTCTTCTACTATTAATAACTATTTTGAAGGTTTTGTAGCAAAGTTTACAAGTAGTGGTCAGTTGAGTTGGGGCAGCTATTATGGTAATGATAGTACTTTTGTTCATGATGTTGCTGTTGCTCCAACAGGTATTGTATATATATCAGGATACACTGCCAGTACCTCAGGCATAGCAACAACTAATGCATATCAACCTGTAAAATCAGGTGGTTTTGATATGTTCTGGGCAGAGTTGACCAGTACCGGGCACCTGTTGTATGGTTCCTATTTTGGTGGCACAGCCAGTGATGGTGCTCGAGGAAACATTACTGTTACAGACAAGCATATTGTTATGGGAGGCGCAACAGCTTCAGGTGGCTTAGCTACCAACGGCGCACATCAGCAATTTTCCGGTGGCCTTATCGATGGTTTTATCGCTGTGTTTGAGCCAGATACGGTCGTTTATATTACTCCACCATATACAGATACGGTGTGGTGCGCCGGTGATACGGTAGGTATTCCCTATGAGGTTACCAGAGTGTTCCAACCTAATAATGTGTTCACGATTCAGCTATCAGATAGTTCAGGCAGCTTTACCAGTCCTATGAACATCGGTTCGATTAATTCAGACTCTACAGATACCATTGCTTGCCCTATACCTGATACCATGCACACTTCAAAAAATTACAGGATGCGTATCATAGGTACAGCTCCAATTGATACTTTCCTGCTGGACACATTCATTCATATCAAAGCAATACCAGTGAATTTTACTATGTCGCACAACAGCCCTTTATGTACAGGCGATACAATAAAACTTACTGCAAGCAGTACTACTAATAATGTCAACTACAGCTGGGCTGGTCCTAACAGCTTTGCTTCCAATCTGGATTCTCCAGTGGTCAATAATGTGACAAGTGCAGACTCCGGTACATATGTGGTCGCAGCCTCAATACAAGGGGGGTGTACATTATCAGACAGTGCTTTAGTTACAATCAATAAAACCCCTGAAGTTGATACTGTTACAGGCAACTCACCAGTTTGTTATGGAGACTCAGTTTTGATCAATTCCTCTGTAAACTTAAGTGGAGTAAGTTTTGGCTGGACTGGCCCCAATAGTTTTACTGCAAATACTCAGAATTTATCCTTTGCTACCGCTACACCATCACTTAATGGCTACTACTATCTCACAGTTTCACGCAATGGCTGTATATCAGAAACAGATAGTGTAAATGTATTGGTTTACCCTGCAATACCATTTTTAGGAATTAGTAGTAATTCCCCTGTTTGTGTCAATCAAGACCTTCAATTGACAGCAAGTAATATCAACGGCGCATCGTATAATTGGTATGGGCCAAGTTTGTTTACTGCTACTAGCCAAAACCCGACCCGCTATAGTATGACCTTTACTGATTCGGGATATTACTACGTATATGCTACGGTCAGTGGTTGTGCTTCTGATACGGATAGTGTACGCGTTGTGGTGAATACTGATCCGGTGGTGAATATCTTCCCCAGCCCGGGTACTACCATCTGTAAGGGTGAAGAAGCGACCTTTACTGCCGTACCTACCAATGCAGGCACTGCCACATACGGTTGGTCGGTGAATCATATTTCAACAAGCACAACAGGCACAACTTTTAAAACAAGCACACTGAATAACGGTGATGTAGTACGTTGCGAGATGATCAGTACGGGTACCTGTGCTACCGCCTATACTGATACCAGTAACGGCATCACCATGACGGTGAATGATGTAAAAGTGCCATCAGTCACCATAAGAGCTAACCCCAATACAAGTCTTTATCCAAACGAACCTGTAACCTTTACAGCCAGCCCGACCAATGGGGGCAATAATCCAACCTACCAGTGGTTGCGCAACGGTAACCCCATAAATGGTGCACAGAGTGCAGTATGGGGGGCAAATGCAAACTTCCTGAATGACGGGGATGATATATGTGTGGTCTTGTTCAGTGATCATGTTTGCCCTGAACCTGATACTGCATTGAGTAACTGCATTATGGTGGACATACGTTTAAGTGTGGAAGCAATAGCAGGTAACAGTAATATCACCATCTACCCTAACCCGGCAACTAACGAACTGCACATAGAGGGTATTGACAACGGAACTGTCATTGAATTATACGATGTGGTGGGTAAAAAAATACACCATGCTACCACGTCGAACAATAAGTATAGTATCAACATGTCAATATATGCGGCGGGTAATTATATATTAAAAATTACTACTGAAGCGGAAGGTATAGAATACAGAAAAATCAGCAAGCAATAGGTAATCAGATAAAAACTTACTGGTATAGGTGGTCATTTTCCTTTATCTTCGCCCAAAATTTTCCGCTAAAAATGAACTTACACGAATATCAAGCTAAAGAATTACTGAAGCGTTATAACGTACCCGTACAGGAAGGTATAGCAGTTGAGAATGCAGCTGATGCCGTAGAAGCATATAAAAAGATATCTGCCGATACAGGGCTCAAATTTGCCGTTGTTAAAGCACAGATACACGCCGGCGGACGTGGTAAAGGCCATATGAAAGAAGTGCCTGAGCAGCATGGTGTGGAAGTAGTGAAAAGTGCAGAGCAGGTAGAGACCGTTGCTAAAAACATTCTTGGCAATACACTGGTAACTATACAAACAGGCGAAGCAGGTAAGACCGTTAACAAACTACTTGTTGCACAGGACATGTACTATGACGGCCCTAGTGAGCGTAAAGAGTTTTACCTGTCTGTACTGATGGATCGTGCCGAGAAGAAGAATGTGATCATGTACAGCACCGAAGGCGGTATGGATATTGAAACCGTTGCAGAAGAAACACCTGATAAAATATTCAAAGAGTGGATAGAGCCTAACATGCCGCTACAGGGCTTTCAGGCAAGGAAGATAGCCTTTAACCTTGGTTTGAGTGGCGATGCTATGAAGAGCATGGTGAAGTTTGTCACTAACCTGTATAACGCATATGTTGGTTTGGACTGTGCTATGGTAGAGATCAACCCGATGTTCAAAACATCTGATGATAAGATAGTAGCGGTTGACTGTAAGCTGAGCCTTGACGAGAGTGCGCTGGTACGCCACCCAGACCTGGCTGCTATGCGTGATAAAACAGAAGAAGACCCTACAGAAGTAGAAGCAGGAGAGTATAACCTTAACTATGTGAAGCTGGACGGTAACGTTGGTTGTATGGTAAATGGCGCCGGCCTTGCTATGGCTACCATGGATATGATCAAACTATCCGGTGGTGAGCCTGCTAACTTCCTTGATGTAGGTGGTGGTGCTAATGCAGAAACTGTTGAAGCAGGTTTCCGTATTATTATGAAAGACCCTAACGTTAAGGCTATCCTCATCAACATATTCGGCGGTATCGTTCGCTGCGACCGTGTGGCTGCCGGGGTTGTAGAAGCATATAAGAATCTGGGCAATATCGAAATTCCGATAATCGTTCGCCTGCAGGGCACTAATGCTACTGAAGCTAAAGAACTGATAGACAATTCAGGCCTGAAAGTACAATCTGCTATCCTTCTTAGTGAGGCGGCAGAGCTGGTGCAAAAGGCTGTGAACTAATAATATTAACACACCATTACAAGGCCGTCCTGTTTCAGGGCGGCTTTTTTATTTTGATGATTAGGATATTGAAAAAGAAATCTCAGTAACTAATGTTACTTATTTTATTAGTGTTATCAACATGAGTATAAATGGATTGTATAAACAATAGGCTTTCTGTTATGTTAACTTTGTTGAAGAAAAGATTGAATTAATAAGATCAAAATTGCACAACATGAAAAACCAAATAGGATTAGACGCAACGAAGTCAAAAAATATCGGAGAGAAGCTAAATACACTTTTGGCCAACTATCAGGTATATTATATTAACCTCAGAGGATTTCACTGGAATATTAAAGGTGAGAAATTCTTTGAGCTGCATGTAAAGTTTGAAGAGTTATACAACGATATTATTTTAAAAATAGATGAGATAGCCGAACGTATCGTTACATTAGGAGAAACACCTTTGCACTCATATACAGGTTTCCTGAAACATGCAAAGGTAAAAGAGCACACAAATGTTACTGATGGCATGCAATGTGTACAGCATATAGTTGATGACTTTCAGATACTATTAGAACTACAGCGTGAACTGTTAGACCTTTCAGATGACGCCAATGATGAAGGTACTAACTCATTGATGAGTGACTACATTCGCGAGCAGGAGAAACTGGTATGGATGTATGGTTCGTTTCTTAAGTAATAATGAATGATATTCACAAAAAAGCCTCTCAACTATGAGAGGCTTTTTTATTATCTGTTCTTATAGTTTTCTAACCCTTTATCAAGGTAGTCTACGAATTTCTGTATGTCGGGGTCGTAGCCGTATTTCTTTTCTGTATCTACTAACGGTTCGCCGTTCTCATCAACCAGATAGTAAGCAGGCTGTCCGCTTGAGCCGAATTTAGCAGCTTGCAGATGTTCATTATAATCTCCGATCGTTTTTATCTGCGCATTTAACTCTTTAGAGAAAAACTGTTGCTCTTCCGGTAGCTCTGTTCTATCAAAATCACAGAATAAAGATGCTACAATGTAGTCCTCTTTCAATCTACGCATCACTTCAGGCTTAGACCATACCTGTGCTTCCATCTTACGACAGTTCACACAATTGATACCGGTAAAGTCTAGCATTACAGGCCTGCCCGTTTTCTTAGCAGCTTCCAATGCTTCTTCATAATCAAAGAATGTAACTAAGCCAGAGTTGACAACAACAGGAGGTTCGTACATCCTCATCATAGAAGCGTGTTTTTCAGGTCTTACACCTTCTACATCTCCTCCATGACCATCACCGGCAGCACCTCCACCGCCAAACTGTTCAAAAGTACCCATAGGAGGTAAGAACTGGCTCATACCATTTAATGGCGCACCCCATAACCCAGGTAGTAGATATACAGCAAAACTAAAGCTGGTCATCGCTAAGAATAATCTGAACAGACCTACATAATTCTGTCCGTAAATATTTTTAGGCGACTCATCATCGTGTGACAATTTTAGCTTACCCAGCAGATATATACCTAGGAATGCTGCCAATACTATCCATAGAACTATGAATATTTCTCTATCTAATAACCTCCAACCTTGAGCTAGGTCTGCATTAGACAAGAACTTCAGTGCCAACATCAGCTCGATAAAACCAAGTGTTACTTTTACCTGATTCAACCATCCTCCTGATTGTGCCATTTTATTCAACAAACCAGGGAAAACAGCAAACAGTGCGAATGGCAATGCCAAGCCCACAGAGAAACCAAACATCCCGATTATCGGACCAACAATACCACCTTTACCTGCTAATACCAATAAAGGTCCTACTATAGGCCCTGTACAGGAGAAGGATACAATTACCAATGTCAATGCCATGAAGAAGATACCCCCGAAGCTACCAACACCCGCTTTTGAGTCAGTCTTATTCGTCCATGAATTAGGCAATGTAATTTCAAATGCGCCAAGAAACGAAATACCAAATATCAGGAATACTGCAAAGAAGAAAAGGTTAGCTATCCAGTTGGTAGATAGGTTATTCAATGCATTCGCGCCAAAAACAACTGATATTAATACCCCAAGAATGGTAAATATCAATATGATGGATAGTGAATAAGCAAAAGCGTTTTTAAGCCCTTCCGCACGTGTTTTACTGCGCTTAGTAAAGAAACTTACAGTGATAGGTATCATGGCATATACACAAGGCGTAAGCACAGCCAGTATACCGCCCCCTAATGCTGCAAGGAAAAGCCAGAGCAACGATTTGTTTTTCTCTTTATCCTCACCATCTCCGCCTACTGCTCCGCTGTCATTTTTTTTTTCAGCCGCCAGATCTATGTCTTCGGCATCAGTTATCTCAAAACTAAAAGATTCTGTTTTGGGAGGCAGGCACATTACATCGTTACAGGTCATGTAGTTGTAAGTACCTTCTACCTTCATGTTACCTGCTACTTTTATCCTCTGAATAAAATCTGCATGCTTGTAGTAATGTATGATACCTACTTCCGGCACATCTTCATCTATTATAGTACCTTCTTCTCTAAGCTCATCAACAAGTATATACTTATCACTTTCAGCAAATGTGAAACTGGGAGGGATAAATAAACCTTCACCACCCGGATCCAGCGCAAAAATGTGCCAGTTATCCTTCAGGTCAACATGAAATATCAGGTCGTAAGTATTACCCTCTACTTTCTTTATTTTGAATTCCCATGTAGAAGGGTCTTCAGTATTTGGCTGTGCCTGAACACTAATAAAAGCAAGTGCGCAGATAACAGATAAAGAAAGTGCCTTTAGAAATCTCATCATCAAAAAAGTTTATCTATAAAGAAACTATGTTTACATGAATAGATAGGGTTGAGTACCTTGTTTTAAGAAAACTTTAGCGCAACCATATATAGTATTGATTGCGCCATGTATCCGGTAAATATAGTTAAAATCAATTGGCGTGTGCCAGTGCTTCTAATATCAGCCTGCCATCTACATTACTCAGGTCTTGGCTACAGGCACGCTCAGGGTGTGGCATCATGCCAAACACATTACCGGCTTCATTACAAATACCGGCTATATCATTTATCGCACCGTTAGGGTTACTGTTTCCGTTCGCTTCACCTGCTTCGTTACAATACCTGAACAACACCTGCCCGTTATCTTCAAGCTTTTTCACTGTGGTATCATCAGCATAATAACGCCCCTCGCCATGTGCAACCGGTATCTTCAATACTTTGCCATCTGTATTCTTACCAATAGCACTAATATTGTTAGACGATCTTATGAATACATTCTTACAAACGAACTTTTGATGGTTATTGAGTAATAATGCACCAGGAAGCAGACCTGACTCGCACAACACCTGAAATCCGTTGCAAACGCCTAGCACCTTACCTCCCTTATTGGCAAAGTCTATCACAGCTTCCATTATCGGGCTAAACCGAGCGATAGCTCCACAACGCAGATAGTCACCATAAGAGAACCCTCCCGGAAGTACTATACAGTCGTCTTTAGTAAAACCTTCGAGGTTATCATTTTTGTGCCAAAGCATTTCTACTTCCTGACCCAGATCGTCTTTCAGGGCATGCATCATATCCCTGTCGCAATTAGAACCCGGAAAAACTACTATACCAAATTTCATTACTAGTAATTATTATTTACTGCGGCATGTAGGTGATTTTACAGAATACAACCAACAGTATCATAAAATAAAATGCAAAATTACTAAATGCTTTGCTCTTTTCACTATAATATATGTTTGCTGTTAACAGGCTTAACGAGGGTATTATTACAAGCCAAGCACTATTGATAGATTGAGTAGTAAAAACGGCAGCTAACATTGAGATAAAAAATGATATACTAGTAACTGTCCAACACCTGCGGATATACACGTTCAACTTGTTGATATGACCTTGCAATTTGTACACACCCATAAAAAAAAGTATAATGACTGCAGCTAACAATCCTATGAGATAAACAGGGTTAATTAAGCTTCTTGGCAGGTTTACGCCTAACTCGATCACACCCGGCAGAACATACAGTGCATCAAATAGAAACAGAAACCCTGAAACCAAATATACAGGGGTAAACACACCTAACAGTGCTACCAGCCATTCGCCAGGTATAAACGAGCGCAATAGTGCTATCGCAACAAAAAGTAGTAATACAAATACAACTAATGGAAAGTGCAATAACGGGGCAAGCCCTACTACAAATGCCATATTGTATATAACCTGCCTTGGTTTGTTGGTTTGTGCCAGTTTGTATATTAAACCGAATAAGATAATGATAAGCCAGTTGGCTAATAATGGCTGACTGAAATATGCTAAGTCAGGGTATAATGATGATAGTGATATATAAGTAAAAGCAACAGCATAAGAGCTTTTGGGAAACAACCTGCCTACATTCACAATCACATTCAATATTACCCCCTGCAATGCCAATAATAGCGTGGAGAATAATGTAAAAATGAACGCTTTTTTGAAGAATATGATGAGAAAAAACTTAGTGATAACACCATATAGATATTGGCCTTCAGGCACCTGTGGCAACTGTGGATTGAATAGTGCCTGATAATTAATTACCAGTGCATATATGAATAGTATAATTACAGTAAACGGACTGTTACTCCTTATAAGTTGTACCACAACAAGGTTTTGGACTAAAATACAATTTTAGCAAAGCATATTTGATTCCTCCTAAGGCATGGTGTAACAAATTCATTGACCGATACCTGCTTACCCGACCTTGGCAGCCAGTCAGGCTCTTCAGAGTTAAATCCCGTAAGAGCCCTCACACTCACACTACCACCTGCACTGATACTACCGAGTTGTATCCTTGAGCGGCTGATATTAAAATCATTGAAAAGGCACCCTAATGAGCCTCCTGTGTTGACCAGTGCAAATGAAGAGAAAAGTCCTCCATCCTCTTGAGAGTATTGATATTTCCTGATAAAAGACACCCACTCCTGCTCTCCTTCACCATTATATGAGATGCACATAATATCACCGAAATTATATTCCCTGACTGAAACTGACATACTTGGGTAATACCATGAATAATAACCCATACCCTGCGAATAATTATTTCTCGTAGTAATGTAGCTATCTTCTGCTATCATAACGAAACCTCCGTTATTTTTTACCACAAGGTGCTTTACTGAATAGTCGTTAAAGGCTCTTTTTTTATTAGTACCACCCGCAGCATTACGTAGCCTTTCAGAAAATGGTATTTCCTTATAGCCATCAAATTGTCTGGTATTTACATTGTAGGCAGTATACAAAATACCCGAATAGTGCCCGCTTTTTCTGTCAGAGTAAAAACCACCTATGTATATGGTCTTTCCTGACTTGTCCAACTCCATATATGTACCTGCTGCATACATATTGTTAAGTGGTAATTCTGCATTTTCAAAAACCTGCGACCCTTTTGTCAAGGATAATAACCATACCCTGTCAGCATAACGGCGACTGCCTGTGGGAGTAAATGCAGGTAGTAAAAAGTCTCCTCTATTCGTCATCAGGCCTTCACCAAATGATATGTTATTATCAGCTTCAAAGCTTGCATTGCTTATCCCATCAATTTGCAGAGCTGTATCCAGGCGCACTACCTTTGCTTTCAACACATTCTTATCAAGACCAACACCATAAATACCTATTACCTGCTTATCATCAGAGATCGCATAATTGTACAATCCGGAACGTCCTCCAAGGAAGTCATAATGTACTTCATCCACTTTTACTATCTCCTTACTAATCCTGCCCTTGTTATCAAGTACGGTCGCAAATACCAGTACCGAGTTCCCTTCACTTACCTGGTACAGAACGATCATCTTATCCTTGTATGTAATGAACTTTGTACCCATTACACGCTCAGGCAAAAAATCCAATACAACTGTTGCCAGCCTCTTCATTTTACTATCGTACGCATCTAGGTAATACCCTTGTGATGACCCTCTGTATACATAAAGTCTGTCACCCACTTTTCCTACTACAGAAAACTCGCCTGATCTGAAGTCGAAACCTTCATATTTTGAGTAAAATATCTCCTGAGCATTAAGAGATATGGATTTGCCAATAAGAAAACACAGAAAACAGAGTTTGAATAAGTACCGGCTCATGTACCAAATATAAAAAAGTATGCTACGTAAAAAAGAAAAGCTATTCTAAAAATCTTGACTTTAACTCAGGTGTTGGGATCATACATTCATCTTTCCTGCCAAACCATTTATACCTGTTCTTAGCTACCTTATCATAAATAGCATTACGGATAAAACGTGGGAATATGTACCCTACAAGAAAAAACCACCATGCACCACCTAACAACCTTGCTGTCATTAATGCGGCATCTGATTTAGTATAGAATTCACCTTTGTACAACAGAATCAAGCTATCAGGCACTTTGCCTTGTTGTTGCTCATAAGCCTGAACAACTTTGTTGCCCGCAGTTGATTGCAACGAAGCAAAACTGAAACGGCTCTGCTTATCGTTACGAATAACAAACTGAACAAAGCCGTTACAGAGGTTGCAAACCCCGTCAAAAAAAAGGATCGGATTGTCGCTGTCGGGCAACATATTGCCTGATTACTTAGTTGTTTCAGCCTCTACTATAGAGTCAGCCATTAGCTTTACGTCTATTGACAACCTTCTGTCAAGGTCTTCATTGGCTTCCCTGTTCAAATCGTCAAGTTGTTCTCCAACGATCGAATCAGCCTTTGCATTGATCTGTTCATCAGTCATTGATGTACCTGCATTACCCTGACATGCTGCAAAAGTGATAGCTAAAACAGCAACCGGAATTATTAACTTCTTCATAGTTTGCATTATTGTGAATGTTTCGATGAACAAAAATAACAGAATATCTACGACAATGTTGATATTGCCCTGTTAAGTAGCGATTTTAACATATTTTCAGAAAATATTGCATAAATTTTGATTGTATTTAGCTGATTAAATAAGAGATTTACGTTAAATGAGCTTTTTGAAAGCCAGACATACCATACTATTACTAATTACATTATTGTTTAGCACCAACAGCTATGCGCAAGAAGGCGATAATGATTCTCTCTTGCTGGGAGGATATATTGTTGATGCTGACACCTTCCCGATGGTATTTATGGATAATGTATATGTACTGGATAAACTTCCTAAAAAATGGCGAAGGAAAAGAGCGAAATACGACAAGCTGAGGCGGAATGTATATAAAACCTACCCTTATGCTCTGATAGCAGCAGATGTGATGAAAGATGTAGACTCGAACCTAGCTGTTATAGGTGACGATAAAAAGGCAAGGAGGCAATACCTGAATGAGGTAGAAGCAGAACTGAAACGACGCTTTAAAGGAGAGTTAGAAGATATGACTATGTCTCAGGGACATGTACTCGTCAAACTAATAGACCGTGAAGTCGGGCATAACTGTTACCACATCATCAAAGAATTGAAAGGTGGCTTCTCAGCTGTGGTCTTTCAATCTATTGCCAGAATATTCAGTCACGACCTGAAGGCTGAATACGACCCCTATGGCGAGGAGCGGGAAATGGAACAAATCGTTCGAGAGTTGGAGGCCAATTACCAATACGAATACCAACTGAGGGTGCAGAAATCACGATTGAGGACTACCGCCAAGAAATCCTGATCAGTTCCTTACACGAATATTTCTACTATTTTTGAGGGATGCAAAAACTGGATATACTGGCCATAGCTGCCCACCCCGACGATATTGAGCTGGGATGCGCCGGTACGCTCATCAAACATATTAACAAAGGACAAAAAGTAGGTATACTCGACCTGACCGAAGGTGAACTTGGTACCAGAGGGACACCTGAAATACGCCTGCAGGAAGCACAGGCTGCTGCAGAGGTCATGGGTTTAACAGTCAGAGAGAACGCAGGCATGGCCGATGGCTTCTTTACAAACGATAAAGAACACCAGTTACAACTTGTCAAATACATTCGCCGCTACAAGCCTGATGTGGTGATAGCTAACGCATTAGAAGACAGGCACCCCGACCACGGCAGGGCTGGCAAGCTAATAGCAGATGCCTGCTTTCTGGCAGGTTTGCGAAAGATACAAACAGAGGATAATGGTGCAGTGCAAGAAGCATGGAGGCCCAAAAGGGTGTATCATATGATACAGGACCGTTTTATAGAGCCATCATTCATCATCGACATAACAGACACATTTTCAACCAAAATGGAATCTGTGAAAGCATACAAAAGCCAGTTTCACAACCCCGATTCAGATGAGCCTATCAGCTATATTGCAACAGAGGGATTCTTAAACAAAATTGAATACAGGGCATCTATTCTTGGCAAACGCATAGGAGTAGAATATGGTGAAGGTTTTATATGTGAATCCTCTATAGGTTTGGGCGACTTAGACAGCCTGTTGCTGCCGGCTCTTTCCTGATATTATTTTTTTCAGGAATTATTTTGTCATTCAACAAAAAAGAAAGAACTTTGCATTCCCAAAAAAATTGAAGTCATGGCACGTGTATGTCAGGTAACAGGCAAAAAACCATTAACAGGTCATAAAGTATCATTCTCTAACAAGAAGGCTAAACGCCGCTTTCTGCCTAACTTGCAGGTAAAGCGTTTCTATCTTGCTGAAGAAGATCGTTGGATAACATTGAAGTTAACTGCTGATGCTATCCGTACTATCAACAAAAAAGGTTTGTACCCTGTAGTTAAGGAATTGCGTGCTGCGGGCGAAAAAATATAATTTTAATAATACTAAGCGTATAAACAGCATATAAAATGGCGAAGAAAGGAAATCGCGTACAGGTAATACTTGAGTGCACAGAGCACAAAGACAGTGGTAAGCCCGGTACAAGCCGTTATATCACTACTAAGAACAAGAAAAATACGCCTGGTCGTATAGAGTTGAAAAAGTTCAACCCTATATTGAACAAAGTAACCGTACACAAAGAAATCAAATAATTTAATTCAAAATATTTAATACGTCATGGCTAAAGCGGCAAAAACAGCGATCAAGACAGAAGGTAAAGGTGGTGCTGAAGCTAAGAACTACACTAAAGTGGTAAAAACAGTTCGTAGCTCTAAAACAGGTGCTTATACTTTTAAAGAAGCTATGGTACACAAAGACAAGGTTAAAGAGTTTCTGAGCGAGAAATAACAGCCTCTGTAGACTCCGACTACATATAAACTTACTATTATTGAATGCCACCCCAAACGGGTGGCATTAATATTTTCAGTAACTTGTAAGAAAGCAATTTGGTCATGAAAGTCGTTTTACTCTCAATAGCAATAATAGTTTTTACATCATCTGTGTTTGCTCAGGAACAAAAGGTAGACTTTTCTAAAGCAGGATCGGATATGAGCATTGGTAAAAGCAATGCTGAGCTATTACAGGAAACCTCAACGCAACCTGCCGCTAACAATAATAATTATGAGGATCAGGATCTGAGTAAGAAGTACAAAGCTGACATGAACCAGAACAGCAATTCATCTTTCAGCACCACACTTACTCCACAGCAAACATCACCCAATAATTTCAATTTCAATGCTGATCAACCAGCACAGATGAATGCTACCCAATACCAACAACAGGTCGGAGGTGTAAAAACCAACTCGACTGTAATCACCGACCAAGAGGGAAAAGTAAGAAGCTCTAGTACAACTATTAAGCTTGGGAATAAGTAAGCGGCGTTCACTCACCATCAATAAGTAAATTACAAGAAGTGAATACGGCCGGAAAACATATCAACTATGTTGAACTGCCAGACCCGGGCAGGCTCCTTATGATTGAACCACTCAATTATAATAATCCGTACAATTTTAAAGAGTTACACCGTCACGACTATTTTGAGGTAATATTTGTCAATAAAGGGCAAGGGTCTCAGTTGATAGACTTTGATAACTACCAGATGAAGAGTGGTGATATCTTCATTATATACCCGGGGCAGGTTCACCTGATGTTCAGGGACACGGCTGAAGGAATCTTACTACAGTTCAGAAAAGACATCTTTGAATATATCCACCCTCTAAAGCATTATAGTTTCTACAACAAAGCATCACATTTGCATTGCGACATTAGCGTCTTCAAACACTTATTAGAGTTGTCTGATAAGATGAAAGAGGTTGTAGCTGCACAGAGCAATAGTATAGGTATGATGCGCCACAAGGCTTTCAGCTACTTGCAGATCATACTTATTACACTATTGGAACAGCAGGAGCAAAAGATCTCACTTGATAAAGAACACCAATTATTATCCCAGTTCCTTACAAGGATATCGGAACATGTTCGCGACCTGAAAAAGGTTAGTGAATATGCTGAATTACTACATTGTACGCCTGACAAGATAAATGTCGCATGCAAAGCCACACTAGACAAAACGGCTCATGAAGTGATACATGAGGAGCTTTTATTGGAAATACGCAGGTTGATGCTACTCAATGAGTTGTCATTAAAAGAAATTGCATATGAATTGAATTTTGACACCCAGGGCAATTTCAATGCATTTATTAAGAGTAAGACAGATCTGACACCCAAGGAATTACAACAATCTGTACAGGATATTTATAAGTAATAAGGGCATTTCTATAAAATTAATCTGATAATAATCTCTAATTTTATTAGTGTTAGCCACTTATTTATTAAAAATCGTTAAATTTATTGTACTACACTAAAAGACCACTTTATGAAAAAAACATTACTCTTATCTTTTACTGCTGCAATGCTATATTTAGCAGTATCTAGTTTCAGCACCGGACCATCAGCAACAGCGTTTACACATGATACAGCAGAAAACGGCTGTGGTGGCGGTAGTTGTCATGGCTCTGCATCAAGTAGCGCGACTGCTGCTTCTTTGATCGTTATTCATAAGTCTACAGGTGATACTGTCCGCAATGGGCAATTCACACCAGGTGAAACCTACACAGTTGTTGTAGGTGGTACTAATGCTGTACAATCACATTATGGATTTATTTTGAGGGCATCTCAAAATGGCGGCACTGCTCAGGCTGGTACTTTCGCCAACCCAATGCCAGGTGCTACTACAAAAACACAAATGGTGGGCGGATTTACAGTATTTGAGCACAAAGCAAAAGTACCTGCTATGTCGGGAGGTTTTTCTGCAACTGTAGACTGGACCGCACCGGCACAAGGTGGTGGGACTGTAACTATGCACCTGGCTGTAAACGCAGTAGACAATAATACAGCCGCCAGTGGTGACCAATGGAATACAACTTCTACCTCGCTGGCCGAAGCTCCCGTTTCTGTAAGTACTGTTGCTACAGAAGTGCACATCACCGCATATCCTAATCCTGCAGCAAGTACACTATACTTAAAGGGTATCAGTAACACTGCTTACAACTATACAGTATACAACCTTAATGGTAGCGTTGTGGCACAAGGTATGTTCAACAATTCTGTGGATGTTTCTTCTTTGGCTTCAGGTACGTACTTCCTGAACCTTACAAACGGACAAACCAATGAAGTAGTTACTTTCAACAAACAATAATCTACATCTTATACTAACAATAAAGGCTGCCAATGGCAGCCTTTATTGTTTTATGTTGTTTCAAGACATTTAAACCAGCATAGTTACAGGATTCTCTAAATGTGCTTTAACCGTTTGCATGAAGAGAGAGCCTACAGCCCCATCCACTACCCTATGGTCGCAGCTCAATGTTATCTGCATGATCTGCCTCACAACTATCTCACCATCTTCTACAACAGGCGTTGGCGTTATCTTGCCTACAGCAAGAATACAGGCATCAGGTGGATTGATGATAGCAGTAAACTCATCAATATCCATCATACCCAAGTTAGATATGGTGAATGTATTGCCTGAGAATTCAGGTGGTTGCAATTTTTTATTACGTGCTTTTTCAGCCAGCTTTTTAGATTCATCAGCTATCTGCGACAGTGATTTCTGGTCTGCAAACTTGATGACTGGCACTATCAGCCCATCATCAATAGCCACAGCGCTACCAACATGTATATGCTGGTATTGGCGCATCTTATCACCCAACCAGCTACTGTTCACTTGCGGGTGCTTACGCAGTGCCATAGCACATGCTTTAATAACAAGGTCGTTGAACGACACTTTTACAGGAGATACCTCATTGATAGCCTTACGTGATTCAATGGCTTTATCCATTGTAATACTCATACGCAGGTAGAAGTGCGGCGCAGTGAACTTGCTTTCTGCCAATCTACGTGCAATCGCCCCCCTCATTTGAGATACAGAAATATCTTCATACCCTTCTTCTCCGACAGGTGCTGCTTGTATTGGTGCTGCCCCTTTCGTGTCTCCTGATGTTTTCTTCGAAGGTTGGTAATTATCTATATCGCGCTTGATGATGCGGCCATTATCTCCGCTACCTTGTACATCTTCCAGATCTATACCTTTGTCATCAGCCAGCTTTTTAGCAAGAGGCGATGCTTTTATCCTGCCACCACTATCTTTGCCGGCTTTATTATCTGAAACCTCTTCTTGTTTCTTATCACTACTTTTTGAATCACTACTCTCTTTCTTAGCCTTTTTCTCCGTGTTTTCTTCCTTATCATCGTTGTCACCATCAAGATAAGGCTCTACATCAGTACCTTCTTTACCAACAATCGCAATGATCTCGTTTATTTTGGCAGCTTCGCCTGCAGGCACACCAATATGTAATAAAGTACCTTCTGCATAACCGATAACCTCCATAGTAGCTTTATCTGTCTCTACTTCTGCCAATACATCATCGCTTGCTACTTTGTCACCTACTTCTTTATTCCAGGATACGATCTTACCTTCTTTCATCGTATCGCTAAGTAGCGGCATACGTATTACGGTAGCATCTCCGTCAGAATCTTTTTTCTTTTTCTTCGCAGGTTGTTCCTCCTGCTGAGAGTCGGTTTCAGTATCATCATCTTCACTGTTCACTGTCTCTTCCTGATTATTGGCTTTCTTCTGCTCTTTTTTATCCTCCACGTCTCCATCCGGAGTTCCATCTTCTAATACAGATTCATAATCCTCCCCTTCTTCACCAATAACAGCAATGATCTGGTTCACTTTCGCAGCATCACCTTTTTCAACACCAATGTAAAGCAGTGTACCCTCTACATAGGGCATCACTTCCATTGTAGCTTTATCCGTTTCTACTTCAGCTATTACATCATCACTTGCCACCTTATCGCCCACCTTTTTATGCCACTCAGCTATTACCCCTTCTTTCATGGTATCGCTTAACAGCGGCATACGTATCGCTTCGGCCATATATACTCCTGATTTTTAAATATTTCAGATGTCAAAAGTAAACAATTCCACCCTTTATTTCACCTTAAATTAACCGCTATATCTATGGATTTGCTCCCTGTAGAATAGCTTCACATATCAAACATACAATTATGCGTGAAGCTTGTTCATTCTTACTTGCAGATACCGCTCATATTGTATTTTCAGTGAGAAATAAGGGAAAGATATATCAATAGTCTATCTGTAACCCTAATTGGTCTTTCAGCTTTGCCAGAGTAGGGTTCTTCTTGATCATTTCCTCTACTATTTCGGGCTTGCTGAGCACCTTTTCCTTTTGTTCCTCTTCAATAGCTTTGTCTATACGTACCTCACTGGTTACTCGTAATAATACACCTGAATGCTCTCTTAAAAATTCAAGAATTTCGTCACGGTTGTCTTTCGCATAAGTGTCAGTAAGGTCAGTCGGGCTGATAATACGTACCTCATCGGGCGGGTGCAGCTCCAGCTTCATGATACCTAACTGAGAATGCAACATATGTTTTTGTTGCTCCTGTACCCTCTTTTTGTATGCTACAAATAATTCATCAACCAGTTCCTGTGTTAGTTCTTTCTGCTCTTGCTGTTCGTTAACCGAGCTATTAACAGCCTCATCTATTTCATCAAGAAGATTACTGCTTATACGTCTACTTTTCCCGGAAGCTTGTTTTTTAGGTTTTGGAGGTGTAATGTTGACTGATTGCCTGAGCTGCTCTTTTGATTCACTAGTAACCTCTTTAGGCTCTTCTACTTGTTGTGCAGGTTTAGGTTCTTCTTTGTATACTTTCGGTTCGGGAGTTTCCTGCTTTACTACAGGCTTTTCTACTGTCTGTTCTTCAGAAGCTATGCTGTTAGAGTTTTTTTTTAACTCAGAGGCATCAATAGCCTGTAGCAAATAACACAGCCTGATAAGGCACATCTCTACATGTAGCCTTTTATTATTAGCATTCCTGTAATTGATCTCAGCCTCGTTGACAACATTAAGCGCAGAAATAATAAATGATGGTGGCGCCTGGTTGGCTTTCTCAAAATACACCTGCTTATGGTCGTTTGGCACATCCAGCAGCTTGGCCATGCGGGCATCTTTACAGAGTAGCAGGTTTCGTAAATGCTCTGCCAGCCCTTCCAATACTACATCGCCTTCAAAACCTCGTTCTAGTGCCCCATCCAGTTGTAGTAGTGTACTGCTTACATCTTGTGCCAGCATATGATCAATCAATGCAAAATAGAAATCTGCATCCAGCAGGTTCAGGTGCAGCATTGTACCATTGTAGGTAAGCATACCATTGGTAAAACTTACAATCCGGTCGAACATACTGAGGGCATCCCTCATACAGCCTTCGCTCTTTTGTGCTATTACATGCAGCCCTGCTTCCTCGGCGACAACCCCTTCTTTAGTAGCAATGCTATGTAGATGGTTGGATATATTGTCTGAAGTAATACGCTTGAAGTCGAATATCTGGCACCGACTAAGGATAGTCGGTAAAATTTTATGTTTTTCGGTAGTTGCCAATATGAATATGGCATACGGTGGCGGCTCTTCCAGAGTTTTCAGGAAAGCATTGAAGGCTGAGGCACTGAGCATATGCACCTCATCTATTATGTATACTTTATACTTACCTGCCTGTGGAGCAAACCTAACCTGATTGACCAGCTCTCGGATATCATCTACAGAGTTGTTACTAGCAGCATCCAGCTCAAATACGTTGAATGAGGTATGATCTTTAAATGCCTGGCAGGTACTACAAGTACCACAGGCTTCCATATCGGCAGTAGGATTCAGGCAGTTGATAGTCTTAGCTAGAATACGTGCACAGGTAGTTTTACCTACTCCACGCGGACCACAAAACAGGTATGCGTGTGCAAGATGATTATTCTTTATCGCATTCTTTAGTGTTGTAGTAATATGCTCTTGGCCTACTACAGTATCAAAAGTCTGCGGACGATACTTACGTGCGGATACGATATAATTCTCTGCCATGCCTCAAAGCCAAAATTAGGACTAATTGTACAAAAAGGAAATCCAATAATGAAAGCTGTGCAAATGTTGTGAGTAGCCTTGCAAACAACTTGTTATTTTCCTATATATATAATGCATGTTCGAGTAGTAAATTATAAATTCGCCATCAGTTTAGGATAAATGATAAAGCCGCTCACTTCTTTACGCTTCTTTTTTGCGTTTATGGTTTTCCTGAGCCATATGTGGTTATTACAGGATGAGTCAATATTCCTGAAACAGTTATATGATGATATTTTCTATGAAGGCTATATCGGAGTAAGTTTCTTCTTCATACTCAGCGGATTCGTACTGGCGTATAATTATCATGATAGATTCCTAAAAAAAGAAATAAGCTACAGCAAATTCATGCTCGCACGTTTTGCCAGGATATACCCAATGCATATACTTACCTTGATAATTGCGATACCGTTATCCTTTCAAAATGATATGCTGAAGTGGGTAGGCCAACTATTTGTGAACCTATTCCTACTACACAGCTTCATCCCCTCTGATGACTTTTACTTTTACTTCAACTCTGTATCATGGAGTATTTCTGTTGAGTGGTTCTTTTACCTTGTTTTTCCTTTTCTGGTGTTTTTACTGCATAAAAGAAAATACTTCAAGATCATCCCATTACTATTATTAGGTATTCCGCTTTTGCTATTATTAGTAAAAGAAAATTATCACGAAAAGTTTTTCTACATCAACCCATTATTAAGGGTCGGAGATTTTATTATCGGCATTTTACTATTCAGGGTATTCAGAAAGAGAAGAGTAGTAGCTCTAGTAAACAAAAAGTACTTGGGAACTATTTTTGAAGTTCTGTCCATAGTAATATTGAGTTTATTCCTATACTACCATAATGATATACCGCAAGGCTTCAGGTATTCATGCTACTACTGGCCACCTATGGCACTACTGATATATACATTTTCCTATTCCAAAGGAATTGTGTCAAGAATATTGTCGAATAATACCTTGGTGTATCTGGGAGAGATAAGTTTCGGGTTCTATATGATACATATGCTGGTTTTCAGGTATTATGAGTACATCCTACTGAAAGTACCTTCTTTAAGCACCTTCTTACCAACTAATTACATTGAGGTTGTTATAATATTTTTCATCTCGCTGATTGCAAGCATGGTGTTGTATAAATGGTATGAAGTACCAACAAATAAATACCTGAAAGAAAAATTGGCTCATAAGTTTAGTCAAAAAAAACCGCTTACCCGGTGAGAGTAAGCGGTTAAAGAATATCGGGGTCAGGCTCTACGAATAACCCCAAGAATCAGTGAAATAACAGCTATTACCAATAGCAGGTGAATAAGGTGGCCGACACTGTAAACAAATGCGCCTAATATCCATCCTATAACTAAGATAATTGCTACCAAATACAATATAGTTCTCATCAGTAGTACGTTTTGGTTATATTTATATAACAGATGAACACTACATATTGTTTAGCGACAAAAAGGAAAAGCCTGTAAAACCTTTAACAGATAATCTTAAAACACATTATATTATGCAACGTATATTTCAAATAATAGCAGCAATACTTATTTGCTCCTTTTTTATCAGTAGCTGTCACAAGCCACCTATGAGCAGTGGGCATAAGAGCTATAAGCAGAGCAAAAAAAACAGGTAACCATATTATACTCAAGTAATAAGGCATATGTATTTGTTTAAACAGCTTTTTAGATTATTTTAGCTTAAAATCAATGAAGGTCATAATGAAACAAAGAGTTGCCTGGTTTTTATTTGCAGCATTTCTTATTGCATATATACCGTCTGAAGCGCAGTTGACTACAAGCCTCAACAGATACCGAAAGTCTGATAAAGAGAAAACCACTAAACTTCAGTTACACAAGCGTGTATACCTTGGTGTTTACGGCCAGCATTTGATGAGTAACCCCCTCTACCTTCGTATAAGGGACACAACATTCTTTGATTCAGCTTCTTATGCAGATAGGGTATCAGGCATGGAAGTAGATACCAACATCCAAACTGTTGCACGGCTTAAGAAATCTATATCCGGATATATCGGCGTTTCTGTGCCTGTAGCTCTTATCGGAGAAAAAAGTATGATAAGCCTTGACATAGAAGCTAACCTTCTGATGGGTGAATTAAGTTATGACTCATTAGCTATAAAGAAAGTAATAGCTGACGGTATTGACACATTTTATCAGGAGAATATGCCTTTCATGATGTTATCAGGCCCTGTATCGGTCAACTATAAATGGGGCGGAGATGCTTCTTTAAGTAAAGACCATAAAGCAATGTTAGCAGTAGGTGCCGGTGTTGCAGCTTCATATATCACCGTTGATCCGTTATCAGGCAAGCAAGATGCTATTATAAAAGCAATACCATTTGTAAAGGCAGAGATAGGCTTCTTCTTGGGTGTGGCATGGAAGATAAGAGGTACCGCATATCTTGGTCAATACGATCTTATAGATATTAAATCAGAGAACTTAAGCTCTGCTGCAGGTGTGATAGAGAAGCGTTACAGCGGTCCGTTAGGTTATAATATTTCACTTATGGCCTACCCACTTTCATTCTTGTGGGATAAGCCTGTAAGGTAAAACATACATTACTTAATTATCCCCTCAACAAAATGAGGGGATAATTGTATAAACTAATACTATTAACCAAGATGGTATTTGCATCAGCTATAAATATCAGTAAGTCTTACGATCTTTTGGTAGATAAACTATCTAAATGGTTTGAAGATTTCGTACAACTGCTGCCTAACATAGCTCTAGCAGCTCTGGTTTTTGTATTGGGTATTTTCGTAGCTAAAGCTATTAAGCGGCTTTCTCTGAAACTTATCAGCAAGGTTTCAAAACAGCAAACACTCAATAGTCTTTTCGCTTCATTCATTCATGTATTTACATTAGGAATAATACTGTTTGTTACCCTTAGCATACTTAAACTGGACAAGGCAGTTACGTCTATATTGGCTGGTGCCGGTATTGTTGGTTTGGCACTAGCATTTGCTTTCCAGGATATTGCAGCCAACTTTATTTCAGGCATATTTATATCATTCAGGCGACCCATACATATTGGCGATATTGTTAAGCTCCATGACTATATGGGCACTGTCGAGGATATTAACCTCAGAGACACCGTTGTACTGACATTTCAGGGACAAAGAGTTATTATTCCAAATAAAGAAGTCTTTCAAAATCCTATTGAGAACTACTCACTACTAGGCAAAAGAAGGATGGACCTTGTTGTAGGCATCTCTTATGGTGATGACCTTGAGAAAGTGAAACGTGTTGTATTAGATGCTGTACAGCAAGTAAGCGTACGAACTGACGATGAGATCACCTTCTTCTACGACGAGTTTGGAGACAGTTCTATTAATTTTCAGGTTCGTATATGGATCAACAAACCTGACCAGCCAACTTGGCTGCAGGGGCGTAGCGAAGCTGTGATGTACATCAAAAAGGCTTTTGACCAAAATGATATTACAATACCATTCCCTATACGCACACTGGACTTTGGTATAAAGGGCGGTGAGCGTCTGGCAGACATCTCTTACTTTCAGAAGCCTAATGGTGGCTAGCAATAATTAAGTAGCTTTACCTTGCAATAAATAGGCTAAGATGAAAAAATCATCTATCTGGCGAAGAAGCATCATTACCATTTCAGTAATACTGGTGGCAGTCACGGCATACCTTGTATACCACTATGGTTATATCGTATACCAAAATTACACCTACTATACCCATTATGAGAATGTGCATGGGCTTCAGCGTTCATCGCAAGTAGTATTGAATGGCGTTAAAATAGGTGAAGTAAGCGATATTGAGCTGAAAGACCGTAACATGGTAAAAGTGACCATGGAAATTGACAAGGATGTGAAAATACCTAAAGGCACTATCGCACTGCTGGCTTCTAAAAACCTGATGGATGAAAAAATGATCACTTTGCGCTTTAGCGATCAGGTTGAGATATACAACCATAAAGGTATAATTGCAGGCAGGTATGATACCACAGTTCTAGAAATGCGCGATCAGATAGACCCGATCATACAATCTACCAAGTACACATTAAGCAATTCTAAAAAGAACCTAAACAATACCAAGCAAGAGATAGAAAATGGAATGATTATCGACATCAGAAAAGACATAAAGGATGCAGAACATACCATGCGTGACTATCGTAAACAGTCTCAAGACATCAAAAAGAATGCTGCCAGAGTAACAGCATCTCTTAAAGCTATAGGTGAGAAAACCAGTACGCTTGTCGCAAATAAAGAAAAGATCAACCAAAACATAAAAGAAGCTGAAGTAACAACAGAAAAACTATCTGAAATAACGGTTGCAGAGCAACTAAAGAACATAAGCGCATCTGCTAAAAAAGTAGAGGATAAAACAAAGCAGGCTGATACAGAAGGTACTACAAGTAAATTGATCAACGAAGCTGAAACATACAATGATGCTGTAAAAGAGCTAAGGGACGTAAACGATCAAGTAAAAGAATTCAAGAATGACCCTCCCGGAATTTCTGTTTTCTAATTAATATATTAAATATGTTAACCTCAAACTGAAGAGGTTATTGAATTGCTGACCTGATAACTGCCATGCAGGTATATTCTGCGTTTCTCTTATTGACCCCATAGACATCTGAAATCTGGCAACCAAAAACCAGCCATCACCTATCTGTAAAGCCCCATGTAATATAAAGTTGAAATCTTCTTTATTGAACTGTGTAGTTTCAGGGTTTATAACCACAGGCTGATCTGTATATATCTCTTCTTTCGAGTTTATCAACTGTGCATAAGATGCACCAACGCCGATATGCCACCTAGGTGTAAATTCATAATGCACCAGCAACGGCACTTCAACATAATTAAGATCAAGCCAATATCGTTCAAAGAAGTCACCGGAATAATAAGAAGTTTTTTGAGCGACACCTCTGCTACCCTTTTGTGTATATAAAAGTTCTACACTAGTAAGCAACTTAGGTATCACTCTTACATATACGATGCCACCGCCAACGAAGCCCACTTTTTTATAGCCACTATAACTATCTCCTTCAACTGTAGAAAAGTTTGCACCTGCAGTAAGTCCGCCAAAAAATATATCATCCTTATCGGGAGAAAAATAGCCGCTTTTTTGTGCTTGTACATCAGTGATAAGCAGCAATAAACTTGTTACAAATATTAGAGAGTACCTAAAAACCAACATATAATAAAAATTACTTCATAACAATAACGATACAGGCTTGAAATTGATTATGTAGCAACCAAAATTTATTTGAATAAATACATTACTCTTAAGACAAAAGAGTTGTTAAACTGTTCATCCCTTCCTAACGGACGGAAGGCATTATTCCTAACGGAAAGCAGAGAATATTGAAAACGAGCGTTGAAATATATTCCTTTATATAGATGTAAACTACCGCTAAGTACAAAGTTCAGATCATACTTTCTGAATTCATGATCCAGATTCAAGTCAACACTATCAGGTATTTTCGGTACCGTGTTAGCATATTCCTTACCTGATATTAGCTGAGAATATGACAGTCCTGCTCCAAATGTACTTTTGCGGGGTGAGTCATAATAGTTCAATAATATCGACAACTCTGCATAATCCAGATCGATACCATAATCCTGTACATAGTATGTCCTGTCATTAACAAAACCCGGTTCATCAATCCTACTCCCTCTTTGCGTATACAGTATCTCTATACTGGGAGCAAACATCTGTGATATTTTTGCATATACTATCCCCCCTCCTGTAAAACCTATCTTACGATACCCTTTATAATTATCTCCATCAACCTGAGTGAACGTAGTACCTGCTATTAACCCTCCGTTGAATGTACGTTCATTATCCAGATAATAGCTCTGGGCAAAGACCGAAGATGTACAAAACAGAAATATTAATAATATTGAATAGCGCTTCATCAGATGATTCTTAGTATATAAACTTACGAATTAATAAGGTACATCAACTTCACCACCCATAAATTATTATACTGGCCGTTTGTACCTTCTCTGAAAAGTTCGGGCGGGCGGTTATCTCTTATAGAGATCAATGAATGTTGAAACCTGATATTAAGAAAGATATTTTTATACAGATGAAGATTTCCACTTACAACTGCGTTAATATCATAAAATCTGAAAGCATAATCATCAAGATTTTCCTTGTATTCAGGTATTGTACCCGGATTCTCTTTAAAACCAAAAAGCTGTGAGTAAGAAAACCCGGCACCAATATGGCTGTTTCTTTTATCAAAATAGTTGAATAATACGGGGGCCTCTACATAGTGAAAGTTTAGATAATAATCCCTGACAAGGTAGTTCTCACGCGCTTCATCCTTATTAGCCCTTGCTCCTTTCTGGCTGTATAATATCTCAAGGCTAATAGCAAAATTGTTAACTAACTCTGCATATACTATAGGACCGCCTGTGATCCCTATCTTATGGTACCCTGCATATAGGTCGCCCTGAACCTGTGTAAAAGTTGACCCTAAAGAAAAACCACCATAAAAAGTTCTGTTATCTTCAATGTAATAACTTTGCGCACTTACCCTTATCACAGACACTAAAACCAAGATCAGCATTAGTGTTACGATTTTTCTATTTTTAACCACAGAAACCAAATTTGCTAATGAGCTTCAAATATACTGCAAACACGCTGAAAAAAATGGAGCAGCTTTTTGAAGAGGCCAACTACGTGGTACGCTACGAACGGGGTAACTTCAACTCAGGCTACTGTATCCTTGAAGACAAGCGCGTTGCCGTGATCAACAAATTCCTTGATATGGAAGGCCGTATCAATGCACTTGTAGAAATTTTACCTTCAGTTGACGTAAAGGAAGACGAGTTGAGTACCGAAATGCTAAAATGGTACCATCATCTGCAAAGCATAGCACAAGAAAATAATTCATCTAACGAACAATCTGAAATAGAGCTCAAATAGTGAAGGTTACTTTTCTTGGAACAGGTACCTCACAAGGCGTACCACTTATAGGCTGCGATTGTGAAGTTTGCATATCTGCTGACCCTCGTGACAACAGGCTGCGCTCATCTATATGGGTACAAATAGGCGATACAAGCATAGTGGTAGATAGCGGCCCTGACTTCAGGTACCAGATGTTACGTGCTAAAGTAAAAAAGCTGGATGCTATTGTTTTCACACATAGTCATAAAGACCATATTGCCGGACTTGACGATGTAAGAGCTTATAACTTCTTTTCTAAAAAAGCAGTAAACATATATGCTACTCAGGAAACGCAGGAGGCACTAAAAAGAGAATTTTACTATGTATTCAGTGAAAAACAATACCCGGGCATACCACAGATAGACCTTAATACTATAAATGCACAACAAAACTTCGATATTAACGGACATACTATCAAGCCTATATTAGTGAAGCATATGCATATGGATGTGTTGGGTTTTCGCTTTGGTGATTTCACTTATATTACTGATGCAAACTATATTGCACCGGAAGAAATAGAAAAGATAAAAGGCAGCAAGGTATTAGTATTAAATGCATTGCGTCATAAAGAGCACCCATCGCACTACACGCTCGAAGAAGCAATAAAAGTAGCTGAAGAAATAGGTGCAGAACAAACGTATTTCACACATATCAGCCACCAGCTTGGCAATCATTCAAAAATCAACAACCAACTACCAGATGGTATTCAACTGTCTTACGACGGGTTGGAGTTAGAATTATAATTTTTTTAAGACCACAGTACTTACCTTAGACAAAATTAAAAACAGGACGATATGAAGCAATTAGCACTTGCGTTAGTTATACTCATTACAACACATGGTTTTGCAAATGCACAATATTCAAACGATAAAATTGTAGTAGGAGAACCAGCCCCTGAACTGGCTTTTAAAAACCCTGCTGACGATACTATAAGACTGTCAGATATAACTAAAAACAGATATGTGCTTATAGACTTCTGGGCATCTTGGTGCGGGCCATGCCGCCGTGCAAACCCCAAGTTGGTCACAATGTATCATGAGTATAAAGACAAGAAGTTTGAGGATGCTAAAAAGGGGTTTACTGTATTAAGTGTATCTCTTGACAAGGATAAGGATAAATGGGTACAAGCCATTGAAAAAGACAGCCTTACGTGGGAGTATCATATGAGCGACCTGGGTGCATGGGGGTCTGAGGCAGCAAGGCTATATGGTGTTAGTTTTATACCGCAGGCTTTCCTTGTCGGGCCGGACGGCAATGTAATAGCCAAATACACTTTCGCTGAAGAAGCAGAAAAGGAGCTGAAAAAACACATAAAAGAGCGTAAAAAGTTTCTTGGAATCTTCTGATATTTTTGCTGAATATGAAAAATACGCTACCTTTGCACACTCTGTGAAAGTATGGCAAAATCCATACATTAAAACTGAAATAAGATGAAAAAAGAAATACATCCGGAAAATTATCGTAAAGTGGTGTTCAAGGACATGTCTAACGACTATGCGTTCCTTACCCGCTCTACAGCTGCAACAAGCGATACTATTGTATGGGAAGACGGTAATGAATACCCGTTAGTGAAGGTCGAGATATCTAACACATCTCACCCTTTCTACACAGGTAAGTCTGTATTTGTTGATACTGCTGGTCGTATCGAGAAGTTCAACAAGCGTTACGGAAAGAAGAAGAAATAATTGCTATAAGCAGATACATAACTTGCAATCCGCATCAAAAATCCCGACTTTTGTCGGGATTTTTTGATTCAATAAAGTCGCTCTATCCCACCCTTGTGTGGTACTAAGAAGAGCTGTATATATCTATATGAACTACATCTTATTCGACAGCGACATTCGCAATAACCTCTTACCGTTTACACATACCCGCCCTGTAGCAGATATACGTTGTGGTATTATGACCATGCGTGAGCGATGGGAGCATTTCATAAAAGCAGAGACCGGAACCCTTTCGGAGCCCTACCTGCAAGAGGTATTCCCCCAAAATAGTAGTAGTGACAACCTTTTTATAAACGGAGCTGTATTTGCCAGCCAGCATCTTTTTGATGCTATTAATACACTCGAACCGGAACAAAGACTAGTAAAGGGCAACCTTATTTTAGCTGCAAGAGTTACCGAAGCTGCCGTAAGTTTTAATAACGGCATCTCAATAAATACAACCCCTAAAGAAGTAACATATGACGGAGAGGTTGACAAGCTGGAACATATCTGGGATATCTTTTCTAAGAACGGAGCTGCTATAAAAAGCGACTACATACTATTAACAAACGGAAGAAAGAGCCAACCTATACCAGATCATGCTACTGTTACAGGTAATGAGCAAATTTTCATCGAAGAAGGTGCTGTTATAAGCCCTGGTTGCATTATTAATGCTACAACAGGGCCTGTATACATTGGTAAAAATGCAGAACTGTTAGAAGGTGTAATGCTGCGTGGGCCAGTCGCTGTTTGCGAAAATGCTGCGGTTAAAATGGGCGCTAAGATATATGCAGATACTACTATTGGCTATGGCTGTAAAGTGGGTGGAGAAATTAGCAATGTAGTGTTCTTTGCCAACAGTAATAAGGGGCATGATGGCTATCTTGGCAATGCGGTAATAGGAGAATGGTGTAATCTGGGTGCTGACACCAACTGCTCTAATCTGAAAAACAACTACGATACTATAAAGATATGGGATGAGCATAACTTCAAATCTGTACAAACTGGGCTAACCTTCTGCGGCCTGCTTATGGCTGACCATTCAAAATGCGGTATCAATACAATGTTCAATACCGGAACTGTAGTAGGCGTATCTGCCAATATATATGGCGGTGGCTTCCCTGAAAAGTTCATACCATCATTTAGTTGGGGAGGTAGTGACGGCATGACATCTTACAGGCTTGACAAAGCTGTAGATACCGCTAACAGAATGATGGGCAGGAGGAATAAAACCCTAAGTGATGCAGAAATAAAGATGATGGAACATATATTTGCAGCCACTCAGAAGCAGAGAGACCTTTTCGCGAACAATAAATAAAAAGATCAGATATGCGTAAAATGATCGTAGCAGGCAACTGGAAAATGAATAACAACCTGCAGGACGGCATAACATTAGTGAAAGACATTATTGCCGATGCTCCACAGTTAAACGAGCAGAAACAAGTAGTTATCTGCCCACCATTTATTCATTTAACAGAAGTTGCAGACCTGTTGCACGATGAAGAGCATATATCAGCAGGGGCGCAAAACTGCTATAAAGAAGCATCAGGAGCGTATACAGGCGAAATTTCTGCTGAAATGGTAAAAAGTACCGGAGCTACATATGTAATTCTGGGACACTCCGAGCGTAGAGAGTATTTTAACGAAAGCAACGAAGACCTTGCTAAAAAAGTAGATATAGCACTTGAAAACGGGCTACAGGTTATTTTCTGTTGTGGTGAGCCATTGGATATACGCGATGCAGGCACACAAAATGACTATGTAAGCAAGCAAATACAAGAAGGCATATTCCACCTCAATGAAGATCAGTTTAAGCATATAGTAATAGCATACGAACCAATCTGGGCAATAGGCACAGGTAGAACAGCATCATCAGAACAGGCACAGGAAATGCACGCACATATTCGTAGTATAGTTGCAGAGAAATACGGGCAGCAACCAGCTAATGATACAACTATTCTTTACGGAGGTAGCTGTAAGCCCGGTAATGCAGAAGAGCTATTCTCTTGCCCTGATGTAGACGGAGGGCTCATTGGTGGTGCTTCTTTGAAAGCAGCTGACTTTCATGGTATTATAAAAGCTATGATAGGTCAATAAAAAGTTCAAAAAAGATTTTGAAGTAACCCCTCTGAACATTACCTTTGCATTCCCAAAACGGTAAATGCCGCGTTGGTCAAGGGGTTAAGACGCCTCCCTTTCACGGAGGAATCACGGGTTCGATTCCCGTACGTGGTACGAAAAAGAGCAGCTATATAGCTGCTCTTTTTTATTTTCAGTACTTTATATATACTGTTACACGCCCGGCATATTGTAATAGAAACGCTCCTCTACTATCTTACCATTCTTCCACTGCTGCACTGCCACTTCTTCCATTTTCATACGCCCACCTTCATGCGGAGTAAAATCTGTCCATGTTTCAGCAGTTGTAACACCTGTCTCTTCATTAGCAGCTATACTCTTCAAGCCTCCGCCATGGTGTTCTTTAACCATAGCAAACCACCCTTCAATAGCTTTTCTTTGTTCAGCTTTACCATTTCTGTGTTCTCCGGTAGGCATTTCGTATACTTGTACATTATCATCATAATATTGCTCAAAAGCCTCCATTACTTTGCCTTCGGCCATCATACCCTGTAGGTTTTGTGCATTTTCTAGTACGCTCATATCTATTTGTTTTAGTGATGAAGAAAATCTGTAATTATAAATTTACCGAATTCGTCAATACAATCACCGGCTTTAAACATCTTTAATAATTATGTTATTGTTATTCATAGCCTTTATCTTTGCGGCACCCGGCCTCGTAGTACAATGGATAGTATAAGAGTTTCCGAAGCTCCAGATCCAGGTTCGATTCCTGGCGAGGCTACTGACACATTTAAGCCACTGAATATCAGTGGCTTTATTATTTTTGCTATTATAGCTATTTCTATAACTTATTGATACCTAACTCAAGTTGGTTCGATTCTTATTAGGTTTTATAATAGAACGAGGATAGAAGCTGATAATTCAATATAAGTATAACTTCTTGGGATTAGTTGTTCCGTTGTTAGTGTCTATTACTTTAATAAAGTATACCCCATCAGTAAGATGGTGTGGTGTATACAAACTGGCCTCATTTGAATGAAATGTATATTTCCTTATTAAGCGCCCGCTTATATCAAACAGACCTGCCTCATAGTCAGAGTTGTGTTCCATCTTTATTTTTAGATTGTGTTCTGATGGGTAGTAGGCTATATTAAAAGTATTTACCTGAACATCTTTGATATCTACTGTCTCGTTCTCATTAAATATGAATGCCTGCTTCGTACCTGTACTTTTAAGTTGCATATGCTCCACACCTCCTGTAATTAGATACTTACCATCACCGAGCGGTGTTGCCCTGTAAGCTTCTGTTCCCCAAAACTTATGCCCTTTTTTTATGGTCCAGTTAGCATTAGCAGGATCATATATCTCAACCATATCACGTTCGTTATCCGGATTACCGATTACACCCGGTCCAAATACAGCAATTCTGCCATCAGTCATTTTCATTAACGGACATTCCAATCGGCTATTATTAAATGTAGCTCCTGTTGAAAACATATTAGTCGCAGGGTCGAATACTTCATTTACCCCGGTAGCAGTCCCTCCTGTTATCAGTACTTTCCCATTAGGTAAAATTGCCAGCCCGGCACTATTGTGGTCTTCCGTCATGTCATTTGTCGTAGTGGATATGGAACCACTTTGCGTTATGATGATACCTGTGTTTCCTGCAGAACCCGGAACAGCTCCTACCACCAATATTCGGGAGTCATTCATTCTTATCATTCTTGCATCCTCAGGAATACGGTCTCCGGGATTAGGAATACTGGTCTCTGTCCATAAGCCCGAACCGTCAGCGGGACCAGTTTCAATAGAAGAAGGATAATTACCTACCACAACAACCTGTCCGTTATCTAAAACAATAGCATCGCCACTATTTCTTGGTTTGTTTAGTGTCCCTACAATCGTCCATTTGTCAGTTACAGGATCATAGCTTTCTACATTAAGACGGCTATTGGTTCCTGAACTGTCTCCGCCAATTGCAAGTATCTTTCCTGCTTGCGTAACAACAGAAGCATGGTTTGTTCTGGCTATATTCATGCTAGCTGCCGTAGTCCATGTTTTTGTACTTGAATCATATATCTCGCATGAAGCATGTACAATCGGTTGGAATGTTGAGCTTGTTGTTTGCCCACCAAAAACCAATACCTTGCCATTCCCGAGCGGCTGCGCTTGATGTCCTACTCTTTTGACATTCATGTCAGTTGTCGGAGCAACAGTTTGCGCAGTTGTTTGCTGTGCAATCGCAATCAGCATACACATTGTAAGTATAATTTTCATAACGGTATCTTTTTATGATTTTTACAAGATCTGAAACAAAAATACCTGCATGCTAATGCGTGTACAATTACTCATTTGGGGGATTTTCAGTATTATTTCAACGAAACTGTTTAGGTGAATTACCTTGTTGAAAGTAAGCTATACCAGTCCGTCTCTTATAGCCTTTTTCACAACTTCTGCGCGAGTATGTACTTGTAGTTTTTTGTAGATACTTTTTATATGAGCACGTACTGTATTGCCTGATACGTATAGTTTTTCACTTATTGTTGAGTAGCTCCCGCCTTCACATAAATGCTGTAATACTTCTTGCTCTCTTTCGGTGAGTATGGCATCTTTTGACGGTTGACGAAAGCTGCTAACAATCATCCTTGCAATGTTGCTACTCATTGGAGAACCTCCATTTTTAACTTCCTTAATGGCACGAAGTATCATCTCAGGAGATGTTTCTTTGACTATATACCCTGTAGCACCCTGGCATATACTCTCAAACACATTTTCAGAATCTTCACTTACAGTAAGCATTATAAAATCTGTATTCTTTATTACCACAGCTATACTTTTCAGTAGCTCAATACCACTGACACCCGGCAAACCTATATCTAATAATATCACATCAGGCTCATCTGCCAGCAAGCCGTCTTTCGCAGTTTCTGCATCTGAATAAGTAGAAATACATCTTATTTTATCCGATGAATTTAAAACTAATGCCAGATGCTCTCTGATAATAGGGTCATCTTCAACAATAGATACAGTGATAATATCCTCTAGTCTTGCAGGTTGGTTATTATTCATTTGTTTGTTTTTTCAGTACAACAACTATTTTAACACCACCTCCCGGTACAGTATGCAACTTAAACCCAGCATTCATCTTTTCAGCACGGCTCTTCATATTACGTAATCCATAGCTATCTTGTCTGGAGCTTATATCAAAGCCTTTACCATCGTCTTGCATAGTGATGTGCACCTCTTTTTCGTTCTTCTTCACTGACAATGTTATTGTTTCGGCTTCGCTGTATTTTAAAGAATTGTTCATAGCCTCTTTGAATATCAGCATTATATGTCTTTTTTCTTCAAAACCGAGTGTATGTTCTCTGTAAGCTTCTGGAATACTATCACTTTTGAAAGCAATGTTGCTATATTCAAACAGTTTGCTGCCAAAATCCTGCAAGCGTTGTAATATATCATAGAGTGAATCCTGTTCCGGATCTAATACCCATATGAAGTCGCGCATACTACTGCTCAGGTCCTGTGCATTTTCTTTTATTTTATTTAAAAGGTGTTGAACATCTTCATTAGTAGACTTCTGTCTGGCTGTATTGGTAAGCAACCCTATACGTGTAAGTTTGATGCCTGCTTCATCATGGAAGTCTTGTGCACTTTTTTTACGCATTGCTTCTCTTTCTTGTATCCTTGCTCTTTCTAATTCTGCAACCGATGTAAGTTCTAATGCTTTCTTTTCTGCTTCGGCTGTACGCGCTCTTAACTCAGCAGAATCAATAGCCGCTTTTCTTCTTACCTGTCCTAAACGATAGCGCAGCAAGAACCATATGGCGAGTACAAATATCAATACATATAACGTGTATGCCCAGTATGTTTTGTACCATGGTGGGGATACGTTTATTTTCAATGTGCTGATCTTATCGCACCATATACCATCATTATTTGCGGCTTTCACTTGTAGCTCATAACTACCCGGTTCAAGGTTCGTAAATGTCACATCATTGCGGTTGCCTGTATATATCCATTCGTTATTAAACCCTATAAGCCTATAGGCATATTGATTCTTTTCAGGTTCTAAATGATTGAGTGCAGTAAAATTTATAGTAAATACTTTGTGTTTATAACTCAGGTTCAATTTTTCTTTAAATATGATTGATTTATCAAGACAGAAGGAAGGCGATGTGGTAGAATCACTCATGCAGACTGCTACTTTTTTATTGAATAATTTGAATCCTGTAAAGAGAGGTGGGGTGCTATATGTGTTTGTCACAAACCGGGAGGGATTAAAGTAGGTAACACCCTTATCAGACCCGAAATATATATTGCCTGAATTATCTCTTGCTACAGCTCTACTATGAAAATCTAACGCAGGGAAATCTCTGCTACTACTATAACTTTTAATTTTTCCATTAGTTTGCAAGCAAGCAATACCCCGGCTTGTACTCATCCAAAGGTTTTTTTTATTGTCAGATGCTAAAGCTCTTACCGCTTCATTAGGTAGCCCGTCCTGTATATGCCACTCCTGCCAGGTTTTGTTTGATATATCATAGGCCAATAAGCCACTCATTTGCGCTATGTAGATTTTATTATTGAGGTAGTAAATATCTTTTGCGAGATTTAAATATGAGGTTTTATTATCGGGTCCGTTGCCATCTTTTTCAATATTTATTAATGTCATGTTGTTTCGATCCACTTCAAACAAGAAAAATGAATTTGAAATGAACAGGCGTCCTGATTCCGTAAATGTCAATCCCGTTATAAATGTCTTATAAGTAAAAGTGATGCTCCCCCACTTATCTTCATTAGGGTCATACCTCAACAACTCTGATGTTCCTCCTAACCATATGTCACCATTATTTGGAGATATAGCTATGTTTGTAATAATCTTACTACTTAAGTAATTACTGTATTTGATAGGTATTTTACGATAGCTTTTCCTATCATTATTGATACAAATAAGCCATGGTGCTAGTACACACCATATATTACCTGTATCATCTTTTGCCATACCTGACACAGCACTACTTACAGACGTACCCGCAATCTCATATTTTCTAACTACCTTTTTAACAAGGTCTGACACATGAATGCCATATGGGCCACCTGTCCACAAAAGTCCCTTGTTATCTATTGCGATTCTGTAAGTCTCATTTTGAAAATTACTTAGTGTTTTATTGTTAATCGTATAAAAGTGTTGCCCTTGTTTAAACCACTTACTTAACCCTCTTTCTGTACCAACCCATAAGTTGCCTGACTTATCTGCCAGCATACTTAAAACCATATTATTAATTAGAGAACGGTCATTACCTTCAATATGCTTTGTTACGACAAAAGCGGAATCACTGTATTTTTTATTGTACGTAACCAGGCCTGTTTCTGTAGCAAAATGAATATCACCAGCGGCTGATTCAATAATATCATATACAGCGCTTTTGCTCATGCTTTCAGGCCAGTTTGGTATCAAATCAATATGAGCGTTAGGTGCCAGTTTGTTTTTAGGTAAAACAGCGATACCTCCATCTTCGAAGCCTATCCATACATTATCGTTTTTATCAGCACATAATGACAGAATATTTTGCGGGTGTTCTGTTGTTAACTGATCGGGGTCATATATTATTTTTTGTTTTTGACGATCGTACTTTACAAGCCCATAAGTTGTTGCAAGCCAGAGAGTATGTTCATCACCTTCAATGATTTTATGAATGAACATTTGACCTTTAAGGTTATGGTTATTTAATAATGTGTGAGTATTAAATACAAAATCATCACCACTATATTTCACCTGCTGTAAATTATTACTACTGCTAAACCAAACCTCACCGTTTTTTGTTACAGCAATAGCGTTTACCATCCAGCTTACAGGACCCGATTTCCCAGTGGAGTCTGGAGGGAAACCAATCCAACTGTTTTTTTCATAATGATAAAAGTTTAATCCGCCTTGGCTAAGGTTACCAGCCCAAATATTTCCTTTTTTATCTTGTGCTAAACAGCCAACGCTACTATTTAGTAGTTCTCCATGAGAGCTACTACCATATACGCGTCTAAATGTTTTAAAATCAACACCATCAAAACGGCACAATCCACTACTAGTACCCATCCATATAAACCCCAGACTATCCTGCATAAGTGCAGATATTCTGTTTTGCGGTAAGCCTTCATTCGAGGTCATGTTTTCAAACTGCATAGGTTGGCAGTATGCTACAGGAGCAACAAACATGAAAAATATTAGCAGGTACCTCATGCGAACTCAATTACATCAATATCTTTAAAGCATATGGTAACATTTAAGTTATACAACTCGTACCATACTTAAAAATATTACATTGCGCTTATCATATTATTTTGCAACTAGCTCAACTCTCCTGTTTAACTTTCTACCGGCCTCGGTTTTATTGGTTGATACCGGACATAGCGGCCCTGCTCCTTCGGGTGTTAATCGTGAAGATGCAATACCATAATTATTTACTAACTCGTTGACTATAGCCTTTGCTCGCTGCTGAGATAACGTCATATTATAACTAAGACCACCCTTCATATCGGTGTGCCCAACGATGTATAATTCAAGTAGTTTATTGCCGTTTAACATTTGAGCAATTTGCTCCAGAGCATTTTGGGATTCTGGCTTTATTAAAGCTTTATCAAAGTCAAAATAAATATCGTACAGGGCAATTTTTCCATCAGCCGCTATCCCTTTTTTCATTTCTTCTGCATTTACGGTAATAAGCCCGTCATCCATAGTAGTCTCTTCTATAATATCAACCATAAAAACTAACTGGCCTTCTTTGTATTGACTACCGCCAACAACGATGTAGGCTTTTGCACCTGATTTATTTATCATTGCTGCTATATAACAAGTACCACCTACAGTTGATGAGCCTGCAAGCAATGTTATGCCTTTGCCGGTCGGGTATGGGTTTTGCTCGTATACGGTACCAAGAAATGTCCTTCCGCCTACTTCCTTGCCAACATTGCGTTTATCATTCACACCTTTTGCGAGTATTGTAAAGCTGCCTTTCTGCAACGCTGACAAATAGTTCCGGTAGACTTCTGTTACCGTTTTTGTGCCGTCCAGTACATAATATATGCGTGTGAACTTACCTTCGGTCTCTATCCATTTATCAATTTTCTTATACCCTGTTTGTGGGCCGGTAGCTATTTTATATGGGTGAAAATCCTGCTCCTCATAATACTTTATAACAGAACCCGGGTATCTTGTTATAAACCTGTGATCTTTACCACCCTTTACATCTTGTGCCCATATAGTCACAGGCATGAGTAGTAATATTATTACCAATATTCTTACCATGATTTATCTTTTATAAAATCAGGGCTAGGATTTGCCAATATATACACCAGAAAATGTACCTGAAACAGAAATAGTACGAGTGGCTGAGCTACTTTTTTCTTCCATGCTCATGTTTACTTCACCACTTATATATCCACCCATTCCTGACGAATGTTCTTGAACATTATTAATCTTAATAGTACCTGATGTTGACTGAAACGTGTTGCTGCCATCAGTATATGAGCTAATGGCCCCGTTGCCTGTATTCATAGGAAATGATCCGGTTGTGAGTGCTTCTCCAGAAGCCACCAGCGTGATAGTGCTGGCACTACCGTTCAGCACTATAATTTGTAATAGCTTAGCACTGGATATCAAAGAACCATTTATTGAGCGTGTATCGGCAACACCTCCAGGAAGGGTAAAGTCAATACTGTTTGACATATCTCCTGTGATAATAGCATTAAATGACGCATCCGGCGCAGTATTATTAGTATTAGTTGCGGGCTGGTTATTGGTGTTATTTTCTTTTTTGCAAGAAGACATACAAGCACCAAATACAAGAATACTTACAATTAATGTAGACGTTGTGATCAGTTTTAACTTTTTCATATAGCAATATTTTTAAATGATATTGTCAAAAGTAATTTCAGTATTCACAGTAGAGTATTGCCCAAATGGGGCATATTTAATACACAGTATTCCTCAAAAGTGTAGCCAATGCATAATGTATTGTTTAATACTGGAAATGTATTTGCTAGAATATAAGAGCTCTTAGGCTATCAATAAGCTGGGTAGAAATATTTCCGATAATGGCTGCAAAGCAAAGGCAAATACTAATCTCTTATCTTTAAGCAGGACTTTGCGCTAGATCTAATTCTTACTACAACAAATTGACACATTTATGTGTTATAATTAATAATGAAATCAAAAAAGAAAAAAAAAGGGCTTAAGATATTTATCGCAATCTTATTAGTGTTGATAGCTATCAGAATTGCTTTGCCATATGTTGTGCTGCATTATGGAAACAAGGCACTGGCAGAAATGGATGGCTATTATGGTCATATGGAGGATGTAGACCTTGCTTTGTATAGGGGCGCTTACAAAGTAAAAAAAATGTACCTGAACAAAGTAGACAGTGTGACGGGTGAACAGACTGAATTTGTAAAGGTAGAACTTACAGACCTCTCAATAGAGTGGGCAGCACTGTTTCAAGGTTCAATAGTGGGTGAAGTAAGGATTGAAAATCCGGAAATAAGCTTTACAAAAGAAAAAGTAGAACCTAAGCAGATCATAAAAGACAGTAACGACTTCAGAAGAGTACTGAAAAAAGCCATGCCTCTTGATGTAAATAAACTTACAATCCACTCAGGCAAAATAAGATATATTGATAAAACATCAGATCCTAATGTAGATATATCTCTCACTGAAATAGAGCTTCTGGCAAAGAATCTAACCAACTCAAGTCGACAAACAGAAACACTTCCTTCACCTATTACAATGACAGCTAATCTTTATAAAGGAAAGCTGTCTCTAGATATGGGCATAGACCTGCTGGAAGAGAATCCGACATTTGACCTGACTACAGAGCTCAATAATACAGACCTTACAGAGCTTAATGATTTCTTTAAAGTCTATGGAAAGTTTGATGTAAACAAAGGAGAGTTCGGGTTATATACTGAATTTGCAGCAAAAGACGGAAATTTTAAAGGGTATGTAAAACCCGTCTTAAAAGACCTTGATGTCCTCGGAAAGGAAGACAGTGAAGATGGTTTGCTAAGGAAAACATGGGAAGGTATTGTAGGTACTGCTGGAGATATTTTTAAAAACCAGAAGCAAGATCAGGTAGCTACTAAAGTACCTATAGAAGGCTCATTTAATAATCCCGACATACTGACACTGGAAGCCATATGGAATGTTTTAAAAAATGCTTTTATTAAAGCACTTATGCCGGCTGTAGATCAACAAATAAGCATCAACAGTGTTGAAAAAGAAACACAAAAAGATAACCGTGGACTACTTGAGCGAATGTTCAGTTCTGGCAAGGAAAAGAATACAAAAAAAGGCACAGAGTAACTGTGCCTTTCAACCAAATTAAATAAGTTGTTTATATTTTAAGTCTGTTTCTTCAGTATCCTAACCTTAAGTAGAATATAGATGGTATATAGCAACACAAATACAGCTACTAAGACAGGAATACTTACATCGGCTTGAATAAGAGCCCAGTTGATGGCTAATTGTATTGTTCCATAAACTGCTGCCACTAATAAATGAGGCTGTTTCATCTCGTTAGAAAGAACCTGAAATAAATGTCTCCTGTGCGCTTCAAAAACTTTCTCTCCCATTTTAGCACGCTGAATAAAAGTAGAACTTGTATCTACTATATATAATGACAAAAATGCCAAATATTTATAATCCTGCTCAATGATTATCCGCTCACAGATAAGGAAACTTATTATTACTGCTATAGTCACACTACCTACATCACCAGCAAAGCACCGTGCTTTTGTACGGGCATTAAAAAATAAAAAAACCAGTACTGCAATCAACACCACTGACTGTAGCTGGAAAGTATAACGGTCTGTCTCAGTGTACATTAATGGTACCAATACAGCTATACTGTAAAATCCTGTAATACCATTAATGCCATCCATAAAATTGTAAGCATTAATAACACCTACTACAAAAACAAAGGCTAGTACTGCGATCACAGGTGCCATTAGCATTACATTGGCTTCATATAATATTAAGCTGGCAGCAATAATATGTACACCAAAGCGCAACCATCTTGGCATGTCTCTAACATCATCAATAAAGCTTACAACACCGGAAAGCAATACAGCTATTGTTAATAACGGAAAGTATAAATAGTTGATACAGGCTAATAATAGAATGGACAGGGGGAATATCACTCCTCCACCTCGGATGGTAGGTGTTACATGCGAGCTGCGCTCGTTTGGTTTATCAATAATATTGAACCTGTCTGCTACCTTAAAGTAAACAAGAATAATAATAAATAATGCTGCTGCTATGAGTATGTATTCGTACTGCATTATTCTTCAAATGAACTGATGGTTTTTCTTAACCCTACCTCTATACCTACAGGCATAGAAGATATGCCTAAAGCTTTTTTCACCCTAGCGTTAGACACAATATAGTTCTCTGTAAGTTTATCTAACCGCTCAGTATTCAATGGGAGCTTCAGGACATTACCTGCTTTTGCCAGTGTATTTATTACCCCTTTAGGCACTTGCCATACTTTTGCCTTCTTATCAACAACTTCTGCTATTATCCTGAATAAGTCTTTTGTTGAAAGTACACCATCGTCAGCCAGATTGAATGAATCACTATCAATATCGCGAACAAGTAACTCGTGAGTCACATAGCAGAAATTTTCCACACTCAGGAATGAGCGTTTATTATCATAGGCGCCTAGCGGGTAAGGCAAGCCCTTTTTCACAAACTGATATAACAGGTTCAGGTTCCCTTTATTTCCTGGTCCATGCACCATGCAGGGCCTTAAAATATAATACCTTTTATTAGTTATCATTTTTGCCTGTTGCCTGATGTACTGCTCTGCCTGCAACTTAGACTTGCCATAAGCTGTAATTGGTTCCGGTATATATTCTTCTGTAAGTGCACCTTTTACGCTATCTGCTATAGCTTTTACGCTACTTATATATATGAACTTATTAGCAGTAGTTTTTTCATACCAGTCGAAAAGACGTTTAGTAAGCTCATAATTCACCTCATAATAAGCTGCATTATCAAGAGTATTCTTAGTGTCATGCGCCAAGCCTGCTAAATGAACAACAGCATCAACATCTGTATCATACTTCTCTAACTCACTCCACAATAACTCTTTCCCTTCACCTCTCTTTTCTCTTGTGAGGCGAATAAAGTCAACTCCTTCTACTTTACTTTCTAAATAAGGAATAAGGTTTTGACCGATAAATCCGTAAGCTCCGGAAATAAGAATTTTCATTACCTATTGTTCAGCAGAAACTCAAATGGTTTGAAGATATACTTAGTATATATTTTCATGTAGTTAGTGGGCAGCTTATTCTCTTCGCATGCCCTCTTTATTTCTTTATTCAGAGTAATGATGCTGTTAAAGTTCTTTGTACTGACCCCTCCCATCCTCATACGCGTTGTAATAATCGGTAGATACCTGAAATTGATCTTACTTAACAACAAATAACGTATCAACAATTCATAATCAGCTGCTATCTTATAATCAGTTTTATAATAGCCTAGCTCATCAAATAAATGCCTTTTACAGAAGAAAGAAGGGTGTGGCGGCATGAAGCCCCATGCAAATTTTGTAGGTCTCCATTTTTTTGCGCTGTAATGTCTTAATATTCTATCATTGTTTTCATTCACAAAAACAATATCTGCTATAGTAGCATCAAGCTTATGGTCGTTCTTAAACGCTTGTGCGATCTTGCTTATGGTATCGTTACTGTAAAAGAAATCATCTGCATTAAGAATACCAACCACATCACCTGTCGCCATTTTAATGCCTTTGTTCATCGCATCGTAAATACCCTTATCTTTCTCCGATACAAACTTTGAGATACGGTCTTCATATTTCCTGACCACATCAATAGTACCGTCTTTAGAGGCTCCATCTACTACAATATATTCTATATCATCATAGTCTTGCCCGAGCACACTCTCTATACATCCACTTATGGTATCAACACAATTATAGACTACAGTAACTATACTAACCTTCATTCCTGTTCTTCTCCAGTACTATATTTTCCATTACCAACATATCCATATCGGTACGCTCGTAACAATCGAATGCCTCCGCTGGTGTATTTACGATTGGCTCATTCTCGTTAAATGATGTATTCAATAAGATAGGCACTCCGGTCTTTTCTCTGAACTTATCTATAAGCGCATAGTAGCGAGGGCTAACATCCTTCATTACAGTTTGCAACCTGCCGGTACCATCTACGTGAGTTACCGCCGGAATAGCAGCATGTTTTTCAGGTTTTATAGGGAATACTTTTTCCATGAAAGGCACATCTTCTACTCTTGTAAAATACTCTCCAACATGATCTACCAATATAGACGGAGCAAACGGTCTGAAGCTCTCCCTACGCTTTATCTTACTATTAATAAGTTCTTTAGCTTTTTGGTTACGCGGGTCTGCCAATATACTTCTGCCACCCAAAGCACGAGGACCGAATTCTGCTCTACCGGAGAACCAACCTACAACTCCCGGTTCCATTAGTTTTTCTACTACCTTGCCATACAACTCATCATCACTATATCTTGTGTATGCTATTCCTTTTTCTTTTAAGAACGCTTCTATCTCCTCGTTTGTAAAGCGACTGCCAGTGTAAGCAGAATATATTGCTTCTGCACGAGGGCTTTTCAACTCATGATTATACACATACAAAGCTGCCCCCATAGATATTCCGGCATCATGTCCTGCTGATGGAATATATAGCTTCTCAAACGGTGTTTGTGACAATATCTTACCGTTAGCCACAGAATTCTGTGCTACACCACCAGCTATACATACGTTCTTCATTCCCGTACGCTCTTGTAGCTTATTCAATATGTGCATTATGAGGTCTTCACAAACCCTCTGTACAGATGCTGCGAGGTCTTTATGATGTTGAGTCAGTTCATCACCCTTCTTCCTTGCCGGTCCGAACAGTTTTTCGACCTTGTCAGTATATAGTTCAGATACAAAAGGAATATTGTCCTCGTAGCTTAGTTTAATCTTCGATGGTGGTGTAAAATATGATGAATCCCATGAAAACAATCCATTATCAGTAAACTTCAATATTTTCTTGATATCGTCTGTATATTTTGGCTCGCCATATGGCGCTAAACCCATCACTTTATATTCATCCCCGTAATACGGGAAACCCAGATATTGAGTAAATGCTGTATAAAACAGCCCCGCAGAAACGGGAAAATCAACAGAGTCGAGCACTTCTATCTGATTGCCTCTTCCTACTCCGATCATAGTGGTAGTAAAATCACCTGATCCATCAATTGATAGTATTGCTGATTCCTCAAAAGGGCTGGCAAAAAAAGCAGATGCCAGGTGGCTACGGTGGTGTTCTACCTGATGTATCTTAGACTTTATCATCTCAGCATCAACACCAAACGCTTTTGCAAACTCTTCTTCAAGTGTCGAAACATCCTTACGGTTCTTCAATCTATCTAGCACCATACCTGCATTAGCAAGCGGGTTCTTCGCCAAAAAAGCCATTTTATTTTTCATCTTAGCCTTAGGGTCGCGGCCAATAGCTATATGATCAAGCTCTTCAAGTGTTATGCCTGCTTCCTGAAGGCAAAATGCAATTGCCTTAGCAGGAAATCCGGCCCAGTGTTTTACGCGTGTAAAACGTTCTTCTTCAGTAGCAGCTATCAGTTTACCATCAACAAATATTGCTGCGCTTGAATCTGCATGGTATGCGTTAATACCTAAAATCGTCATTGTAATTATTATTTATCCTGTTAAGGAGAACATGTTTTTATATTGATCCTGTATTTCTTCTAAGTTATACTTCTTAGTAATGTATTCTTTTGCTGCCAAACTCATTGCTAGATATTCATCATTACCTGTTGCAGCTAAATTCTCTATTTTTTTCCTGATAGCATCTTCATTTTCACCCTCCACGTTATAACCGGCATTTGCCTCTTCCAGTCCATTCCATGGAGTATTCATGCTTGTTATTACGGGCTTACCTGCAGACAATGCCTCATAGATCGCATGACCAAAATTCTCGCTTTTGCTGGGTAAAATAAAACAATGATAATTACCCAAAGTAGCTTCTATCTCATGAGGGGGTACTTCTCCCTTATACTCTACCCTTACATTTTCGGGCAATAGAGGTATTACGGTTTCACATTTTCCCCAATAAGATGCTTCTTTTACAGGGCCGTATATATCATAGGTAATATAGGTTTTTGTATTTCTTAATGCATTCAGAACATGTAATATATTCTTCATCGGACTGATAAGTGATACTGACACTAGCTTTAATTCACCTTCTTTCTTTTCAGGAGGTTTTTGATATGCTAATACATTGGGCAGATTAGGCACCATCCATACCTTTTTCCCCTTTCCAAAAACGTTTTCAACATAACTTGTTTCCAGATCAGTAGTACTATGGTACTCACACTTATTATGCAGCTTGAAAAACTTAAAGGTTTGTAGAAAAACTTTTTTCTTCAATGCTTTTTGAGATAACGCCCCCGGGTGCAACATTCCTCTTACCGATAATATCTTCCTTGCTGCAAATTTATTTGCAAGCATGTATAAAGTGTACACGGGTGAGAAAATACCATTTATAAATATAACATCAGGGCTTACTCCACTCAGTAACTTGACTACATCCTTTTTATTAGTAACAGTTCCTGAATTGTAATATACCTGTATACCGTCAGTATAATTTAGCCACTTATCTTGCTCAACATCAAGTACAGTACCATCAAGATCTTTATTAGATGTAAAGATGAAAATTTCTGCTCCCTGACATGATAAGTATTTTGCAAGATTATTTATAGACTGAATAGGCCCCCCGGCTTTGTAGGCAGGTAAAAAGTATTGGAAGGATATGAACACTCTCATTACTTGCGCGTAATAAACTTATGGATTGGCATAAATATAGCCGCATAACCAACAATCAGAAACGCGATATTATTTCTCATCATTCCTAAAAAGAAATTCATATCCGACTCAAACGTTCCAAAACTCAAAAAAACACCAATTAGCAGCGAATATGAAAAAAGAATATTGTACTTGCGTTGTGAAAGAATATATTGCACAAAATAACCAATTATAGCCGCAAATATGATCAGTGGAAGAAACATGAAGTACAAGCCATAGTCGATATACAAGTCGCAGAAATATCCCATTGATATAGATGTACCCTGTGCAGCACTTCTAAAGGCTTTACCTGTGTAATACGAAGTATGGCTGGACGCATCTTTTATGCCCTTATCAGGATCAATAAACCTTGGCACCAGAATGAACTTCAAAGTAGCTTCCAGATTCTGTCCATCCCTGTGTTCGATGACTCTTGGCACACGATTATATACTTCAGAGTATCGCTCCATGTATTGGATTCTTGAAAGTAGTTTCTCCCCTCCTAACCTTAGCGCATCAGTATTAAAATCTGTAAACTGACTGAATATATACTTCAGGGCATCAGTATTACTAACGCGCACTACCTGTGCACCACTACCCTGATTCAGATATTCACGATAATCACCTTTTACAAATGACCAGAATGACAAGAAAACGAAGAGTAATATACCCGCTGGTAATATCTTCATCACTGTACTTGCCTTCAATTTAGGATATAGTGTGAGGTAGCCGATAGCAACCATGAAAATATATTCCTTAAAGTCTGAAAAGAAAGATGCAAAACTCAATAAAAAATCAACCACAAGCAGCAATATGATCAGCCACTTGTTTTCTGTTTTTTTCAGAAAAAGGGTAAAGAATAACAGCCCTGCAAACAAGGTCTTAATAGCAAAGAAAGATCTGATAAGTTGCACTAACGATGGACTACTGTATGATACTGATAGTATAACAGGCAACACGATACCACTTGCTATGTAGCATATAATAATGTTATTCGTGTTGAGTTTTTTTGCTGCATCAACTAGTGTTTGTTTACTTAAACCAGGTAGCTTTATCTTATGTAAGAAGCTCGACAACACAATTGCCATAACAATCAGTTGCAAAAATGTGAATGCAAATAATGTCTCGGTATCATTACTGTCGAATGCTTTGTCTATCGTTAACCCTAAGAAATCAACATAAACTATACTAAAAAATACCTGTACCCAGTGGAATGTTAAAAAGAATACAAGTACCGGCGGTACATATGGCTTCCATAATCTTTTTAGTATCACTACCAGGGCGATACCCGATAATACACATAAAAAGAAGTATTGTGAGAACAGCCCATACAATACAGATAGTGATAATATAACACCATCTATCTTTCCGATATACTTCTCTACATTAACCCTATTTCCTGCTATTGAACTCAATACTTCTTCGATATACGTTTAAGCAATTCTTCAATGTTATCAGTCAGCTTATCAAGAGAAAAGTCTCTTAATATTGATGTGTTTACCTGATCTTTGATATTGTTACTGTCAGGAGCATTAACGATGTATTCTATATATTCTGCTGCTGCTTCTACATCACCCGGTTCTATTATCAACCCGTTCTTTTTACTGCTGACCATATTCACAGCACCACCAACCTTAGTTGTTGTAATTATATAATTACCGCAAGCCATAGCTTCATTTATTGCTAAACCCCAGGTTTCATTTGGCCCTCGCGAAGGTAGTACGAATACATTACCTAACCTGTACACAACCGGCATTTGCCCTTGATTCTGAAAATCTAAAAACAGGACTCTGTTATCCTTATTTTTGTCTTTCAGCTCTTGCTCCAACTTACCATTGCCTACAATTACAAACTTAAGTCGCTCATCTTTAAGAAGCTTACTTAACTCAAGAATAAAAAACGGATCTTTCTTCGGTTCCAGCTTCCCCGCAAACAGAATCACAAAATCATCTCTGCTGATGCCCAGTTTGCCCTTCCATTCCTCTGCCTCTATCCTATATTGTTCCTCATCTGCAGAGAATCTTTTGTTATCTATTGCATGCGGTACAAATACAAGTTGTTGTTGTTTTACACCATGTGCTAAAAAGTACGCTTTGTTATTATCACCAACATATAAAGCATAATCAATAAAAGAGTAGACATACCTCAAAAACAGTCTCCTTAATACTTTTCTCCACCCTCCTGTTTCGTCAAGTAAAGTAGAGTCGCCCCTGAATAATACAGGTATTTTGCTTTTAAAATGTCTTATACATTTTAAATGGCTTTTAAACGCCCAACCAAATACTAAAACTGCTTCAGCTCCCCATTTCTTTATTTCATCATTGAGCGTTGGGTTATCAACACCCTTAAAATGATGTGAGCCCGGGTCATTTGAAATATTTTTTACGAATGTATATTCATAACCGTCCAGCAATGGCAGGTCCCACTCAACTATTCTTCCAAAGCCGGGATCATATTTAGCTGAACTTTTTGCCTGCTCCCATGTATAAAACACCTTCAGCTCTATGCTTTTTTTGGCGGCAAGCATACGAAACCATGGTGCATTATATTGTATCGGATGTGTGGAAACGATAGCTAACTTCATCTACTATTATCTACCACTTTATTAAAGAGCTCAACTTGCCTTTCGGTCATTGTTTTTGCTGAATACTGTTCCATTTCTTCTTGATTATACCTCGCCTCACCTGTACCTTCTGAAAGCAGTTTTTTTAAGTACAACTCACACTCCAATATCATTTCCTTTGTGTATTGTAACGAATCATCAAAAGTAACTACAGTACCTACTTCTGACTTTCTAAGAATATTTACCACACTACTTTTTTCATAAAAAATGGCTAATAATGGATTTTCTGCTAATATATATTGGTATATTTTTGATGCTGTATAAGCTTTATCAGTTGACCCCGGAACAAACAAAGCCTGCGCATTTTTTAGTATATACAATGTCTCAAAAAATGGTATTCTGTCTGTAATTTCAGTAACCATATCTCCCACCCCTACCTTATTAGCTATCGGCTTGATCGTTTCCTTACCGGCACCTTTTTTAGCATAGCTAGTACCTACAAACCAGCAATGTATCTTATTTTCTACATTCTCCTGCTCTTTACTTACATTATGCAAAGCAGTAAAAAAGCATTCTGAAGCTAACTTCATATCATGCCCACCTCTGCCTACATATGCTATGTTGATCTTTCCGTTTTTCAGGTCGACAAACTCAGAACCATGTACGTTACGCGACATAATATCAAAATCTATGGTACTGTACCCGAACGGGATCACTCTAAACTGATCTTCTTTCAGGTAAGAGTACCTACTCAATAAAGTATCAACATATCCCTGAGAGACACTTATAATTCCGCCTACAGACTTCATGGTATACAACTCAAGATATTTATCTATGTTATACGACAACCAAAACTTTGGCGGCCTTTCATTTTTAGGTTTATCCAGATAAAAATCATTCCTCCACGGATCTTGTATATCTAATATAAATGGCACACCGAACTTTCGTTTCCAATATCTCCCTAGTGCCATCACATGAAAAGCAGTAGTAGTAAAATATATCAGGTCAAATCTCCCACTCCTAAGCAGCTCATTGCCCTTTTTCTTGTAATGAAAAAAAGAACGCATTGAAAGGCTGCCCAGTCCGAATTTCCTGGTTTTATGTACATCATATGCCTGCACATGGTGAACTTTCACATCTTCAGGCACTGTGTCATTTAACAGATCATCAGAACTATACACTTCTATGCACGCAGGGTCTACTGCTATAACCTCAGCTTCCCAGCCATACTCTTTCAAATAAGGGAGTGTATGCCTTATTCGCTGCATATCAGCAGCATTGACAGGTGGAAAGTGAGGTGATATGACTAATACTCTTTTCAAATCAACTATTACCCTTCATTCTAGAGTAGGCTCTGTACATCTCCCTTGTTAACTGCTTGCTCCATATACCACTCAAATCACTCCATACCCTCTTTCTCTGATAAGCAGCAGACATCTTTTCTTTTATTGAATGTATTGTATCCTCATCATCAAGTATCCACCTTCTTAAAGCATACCTGTTTTCGATAGGAGTAAATACACTTAGACCATATTTAAAAGATAGTTTTTTACAGATAGTCTTATAACCTTTTGGCAAAGAACCATACGGATATGCAATTGTATTTACTTGTTTGCCTGTCACCTCTTCAAGAAGTTGTTTGCTCTTACTTATTTCATTGTATGCAAATTCCTGACTCTTATATTGATACTCTACGTGACTATGTGTGTGTGAGCCGACCTCCATACCTTCTTCAGTTAAAGACCGTATCTCTGATGCTGTCATAAGCTCTACTCCTGCCCTACCTTCTTCAATATCCCAATCGTTCTTACCACCAATATATTTTGTGGGCATATAAAATACGGCTTTCATACTCCTTCTCTTCAGCTCAGAAATCGCAAAGTCCCATAAGTGCCGCGGACAATCATCAAAAGTTATTACTACTTTCTTCTTTGTATCATAAGAGTCATCGGTAATATCATCAAAAGTGATCGTTTTGTACCCGTTGCTTTCCAGATGATCCAGAAAGAGTGTGAAGGTCTTTTGTTTTATACGCCATCTGCCCAGACTTGACAAGCCGGCATCATCACTTATATGATGTAACATCACTATTGATGGAATATTACGCACGTAATGCCTTTTCAACCAATTGCAGCAATTTCTTCTCTTGCTCTTCCCATGAAAAGCAGTTATGATACTGTGCCACAACTTCCTCTGATGAGATAGTAACTTCTAGTAACTTCGACAATACATCACCCCACCCTTCATTATCATCAGCACCAACCAGGCTAACTGCATCTTTGAACATTTTAGCTACTTCAGCTTGTCCTTTAGTATCAGTTGCCAATACTTTTAGCCCCGCCTGCAGGTACTGAAACATTTTATTAGAGATCGTAGTATCCTTGTTATCAGGATGATTATTCTCTAATGCTAAACCAATATCTTGTTGTAATAGTATGTCGTGCAGCTCATGATGAGTTACAGGTTTATGAATCCTCAATTCATGTAAAGAATTGAGCCCCATCCTTTCTTTCAAAGTCGACTCATATCGGGCAGAACAATTACCTATTAGTAATAACTGAACAGGACGCTCAATTTGCTTTAAAGTATCTATTATTCGTTCCAACCCTCTACCTGCACCAATAGTTTGCGAAAACCAAACCAGCCCGGGTTTCTCACTTACATACTGTTGGTAGTTTTCTTCTCTGGGAAAACTATTATATATCACTTCGGGTTTTTCAGCATGATATGCTTCACTTAGTGCAATAGCCATTGAATAAGACGGACAAGTCACATATGCTCCACTCTTCAGTGCGAATTTCTCTAATGAGCTTAACAGCTTCACCGGCCTCTCAGGAACGAGGTAGTCTCTCGAGAACCAATCTTCCTGGTCAAAAGCTACTTTTTTTCCTGCCTTCAGCAAGCGCTTACCTACACAATAGCCACCCTCTACATGTGCTATATATAGATCAGCATTTTCTTTAAATGCAACTTCAGAGATTTTTTCAGGAGCATAAGTAATAAGGTATTCACTATCCTTCCCTAATGCTTTTTTGGCTATTGTTGCAAGCTTCCTCCTCGTCTTATAAAATAGTATATCATTCTTACTTCCCTCTTCAGACAAGTCAACACCGGCTATATAATTAAACCTCGCTCCTATTCTGTTCAGCAGCTTTTCATCTTCAAGCTTACTCTTAACGGAACTGAACTGTGTTATCACTACAACTTCATATCCTTTATTGGCAAGAGAGTTAGCTTCTTTCCAAACTCTTGGGTTAGTGTGTAAATGCTTATCTGAAACGATACAGATCTTCGGCATGATCTATTACAAGTACTCGGCTATCTTAAGAATGTTCTTCCGGTAAGTGTGGTTTTTTGCGTAGTTAATACGCAGCTGCTGTCTTTCTTTAGTATTGTATTCTTTTAAATTCGAGATCACCTTTGAGAAAAGTGCCGGCAATTCAGCATTGTGTCTGTCTACAGGCATCTCTACTAAACCTTCTGTACCAACATATGCCAACACATTATTTGTTATCACAACTTTCCCGTTCGCCAGATACTCCAGCATTTTATGGTAGTTAGTTCCGTTACTCTGTTCTTTGAATACATCGTAACAGATAAGGAACGCATCCATCTTTTTTAAGCCTTCAGCTAATACAGGTTTGGTTACGGGGCCGTGTAATACAACATTATCAAAGTCCTTAAGCCTCTTTACACTATCCAAGTGGTCGCCCTCTTCGTGACCCAGATTAGCATCTCCCACTTCTGTTGCCCCCCAAAAGTTGAAAATGACCTCAGGATGCCCGGTGATAATTTGCAATAATGTTGGCCAGTCTATGAACCTTGTTAAAAAATTACCTGACATACCTATTTGTATCTTTTCATTCTGGCCTACAGCAACATCACTTCTCAGAAAAACCTCTGCCACACCATGATTGGTGAATTTTTTAGGTACATCGTATCTGCTGAATTTCTCTTCAAGATACTCATCAGTAAAATTCGTAGAGAAAATGGCATCTGCGGTTCTGGCACTTTTTACAGAATCTTCATTTGGCATATCCGCCAGCATGTATACTTTCTTAGCTGTATTGCTGAATGAATATAGAGGTAATGTATTAGACAGATCAAATGACCATACAATATCTACCTTACCGGGGATAGCATTTTCAATTTTCCTGATGTGTTTTTTCACAAGTAAATCAAATAGAGGTTTAGCCTTAAACTTGATTATAGAAGGAAAATTGAACCGATGTTTGACAACAAATAAATTGTCGTGTTCTGTATTTTCTATACTAACCTCTCCTCCTTTTACATCTCCTGTTTTATCGGGGCTGTTTATGAAGTACACTTTGTTACCCAACTTCGATAGTTCAAGAGCATAGTGATGCTTAGAAACAAACATCTTTCCCCAGTCTTGCTGGGATATTACAAGAATGGTTTTATTGGTAATCTCCACTAATTATTTCGAGTAAAAGTCTTTAATTGTCTGGACTACGAAACTGATCTGCTCTTCTGTCATTTCAGGATACATAGGCAATGAAAGAGAATTTGCCATCATTTTTCTTGCTACAGGGTAGCCTTCAGCTGACAAGTTCAAATGACTATAAACCGGCAGCAATGGTAGTGCAGTAGGATAGTGAATAGCAGTTGCAATACCATTTTCATTTAAGTGCTCTTGCAAAGCATCCCTGTTTTCAGCCATTATCATGTACACATGAAAGGTATGCTTAGAGTCAGGTCTGGTTATTGGTGTTTTGACTTGCTGCACATCTGCTAATAGCTGTGAATACATCGCAGCGTTCTTGATCCTGCTTTCTGTCCAATCTAATATATAAGGAAGCTTTGCATTCAATACTGCTCCCTGAAAGCCGTCCATACGGCTATTGATACCATCTGTTTTATGATGATGCTTTTTCAAGGCACCATGGTTAGCATACATACGAAGCCTTTCTGCTAACTCATCATCATTGGTCATCATACAACCTGCATCACCATAGGCACCAAGGTTCTTACCCGGATAAAAACTAAAACTACCTGCGATACCCATTGTACCTACTCTTTTCCCTTTATGTTCAGAGAAGTGTGCCTGGGCACAATCTTCAAACAGGTAGATGCCTTTCTCTTCACAAAGCTCTTTTATAGCTTCCATTTCACAAGCCTGCCCGTGGAGATGCACAGCCATAACAGCTTTTGTTTTATCTGTAATAGCTTTCCTTACACCTTCAGCACTCATACTTAGGTATCTACCATCTGGATCGACAAATACCGGAGTTGCCCCTGTCTGCACAATTGTTTCAGAACTTGAGATCCAGCTGTGTGCTGCAGTAATAACTTCATCGCCTTCTTTAATCCCCAACATCTTCATAATGATGTAAAGCGAGTCAGTGCCATTACCGCAACTGATGACATGCTTAACACCATATAATTCAGCAAAGTTCTTTTCAAACTCGCTGACATATTTACCTTTAATGAAAGCAGTATCATTGATAACATTTTCAATGGCAGTATCAATTTCAGCTTTCATGTTCTGATACTGCAACTTAAGATCTACAAAAGGGACTTTCATTAATTTATAACTATTTAATTTTTCTTGCAGGGTTGCCAACGTATACACCAGGCTCATTTATATCTTTAGTCACTACTGCACCGGCACCTATTACTACCTCATCGCATATACGTACAGGAAGTATCGTTGCATTTGATCCGATCGATACTTTATTACCTATATGCGTTTCTTTCCACATGCTTTTATCTCCCTGTGCCGGGCCTCCTTTCTGGAACAGGTCATTGATGAACATCACACCATGACCTATAAAGCAATCATCACCTATATTTACCAGTTCACATACAAAAGCGTGTGACTGAATCTTTGTTCTGTTCCCGATAACAACATCTTTTTGTATCTCTACAAAAGGTCCCACAAAAGAATTGTCACCTATTTTGCATCCGTAAATATTCACAGGTTCTACAATTTTCACTCCTTCACCAAAATCTACGTTTACAACTTTCGACTGGTACCTTGTTGGCTCACCCATAACTTATTTATTAGCTGCTGAGTAAATTTTATCAATGATCTCTACTGTCTTCAAGCCTTCAAATGCGCTGGTAGAAATGGCTGCATTCTTGGCCAATACATCTACAAGGTTTTTGTATACCATATCATGGTTAGACATTGATCCTTGATAAGTACCATAGCTGTTTGCCTTATTACCTTCAGGCAGGTTCTCCAGTTTGAAATTCTCTATATTCTGATATTCTAATTCGTTCAGATATTGTCCGCCGATTTTTACCGTACCCTTCTCACCAAATATGGTCAATGAGCCTTCCATATTCTTGCCATAGCTATTCACTGTGTAATTGACAGTACCTATCGCACCATTATAGAATTCAAGAATTACAACTCCTGTATCTTCAAACTCAATAACCCCTTGATGGTCATAGTTATTGGTAAAAGCTTTTACATTTTTCACATCACCTACTATCCAGTACAACAGATCTATAAAGTGTGAGAACTGTGTGTACAGTGTTCCGCCATCCAAATCCTTCGTGCCTTTCCACGAGTTCTCATAATATTGAGGATTCCTGTTCCAGAAGCAACTTAGCTGAACGCTATATATCTTTCCAAACTTACCTTCATCAATAGCTTGCTTTACTGCAGCAACAGGAGGGTTAAACCTGTTTTGTTTTATAGCAAACAGTCTGCGGTTATATTGCTCAGCTGTCTTGATCATTTCACCACAATCGTACACATTAGTAGCAAATGGTTTTTCACATAGCACATGATAACCGGCTTTTAAAGACTGTATGCTGTGCTGTGCATGTAACCCGTTCGGAGAACAGATGGATACGACATCAGCTCCATCTGCAGCAGCCAACATGTCTTCAATATTATAGTACGCTTTCGCATTGTACTTCCCACCAAGCTCATCAGCTTTCTCCTGTACTATATCACATACTGCTACAAGAGTACCTATATTATCAATGTGCTCTGCATGTCTGTTTGCGATCCTGCCACATCCTACTATCGCAAACTTCAGATCAGATTTCATATGAGACCTTTTTTATTTGTAAACTTTATTTATGAAGCGTAAATATCTTCCGATGGAAAACTAATGAGCACACCCATTCCTTTTTTCTGGAAAACGAACATACTGCCTGCTGCTACTGCTGAAGCACCAGCGTCGACCGCTTGTTTCATATCATCTAAAGAACCTGCACCACCACAAGCAATAAGAGGAACACTGATACTGTCTGCAACTTTCTGTATAACATTCAGATCATAACCTTCCCATGTACCATCTTTATCAATGCTATTGATCATTATTTCACCAACACCACTATCCTGCAAAGTCTTACACCATGCTATAGGGTCTTGCCCGCTATTCTTTGAACCAGACGCACTATACACCCTCGACTTACCTAACAAACTTTTCTTAAAATCAACACTACCCACTACAGCCTGTGCGCCATATATATCTGCTATCTGATTGATCAGCTTAAGATCTTTAAACAGAATAGAATTCAATATCACTTTTTCAAAACCACTATCAAACACACGCTTAGCATCATCAAGAGATTTGATGCCACCACCGTACGCCATCGGCATAAATGCTTCACCTGATATTTCTTCAATTGCCTTATAGTTCACAGAACGCTTATCTGCCGTCGCGTTGTAGTCCAGCAATATCAGTTCATCAGCTTCTTTTTCATTAAATATTTTAACGGCATTGATAGGATCGCCTACATACACAGGATTTTTGAACTTTACTGTTTTGTAAAGCCCCCCATTTTTCAATAACAATACCGGGATGATCCTTATCCTTCTCATTGAATTTTATTGAAATTCCCCAACAACTTCATTCCAAACTTATGGCTCTTCTCAGGGTGAAACTGTGCACCGAACACATTCCCTTTCTGAAATGCACAGGCATATTCATAACCATACGTAGTAGTTGCAGTCACCTCTTCTGCTTTCTCAAACAAAAAATGATACGAGTGAACAAAGTAAAACCTAGGATCTTGCGGAAGGCCTTTCATCAATACACAACTTTCATCGGGCTTTATATCCGACCAACCCATATGCGGTATCGGGAGCTTGCCTAATTTTTCAGAATCGAACTTGACCGTATTAGCATCTACCCAGCCCAGACCGTCAACATCACCTTCTTCGCTATGTTTGGTGAGCAATTGTGCTCCTAGACATATCCCCAATAAAGGCTTACCGCCATCTATTACTTCTTTTGTAACTACTTCTCGTAAACCCGACTCATTCAGGTTAGCCATTCCTCTTTTAAAATGTCCTACTCCGGGCAGTAATAAGTGAGACGCGTCTTTTATTTGCTGTGCATCATCAGTTATCACCGCATCGATACTTAACCTTTTACACATGTTCTTTATCGATGCAAGATTTCCCAGTCCGTAGTTTATTATTGCGATCATCTATTTCTGTCTGATTCTTTGCAAATGTACTATCCCCGAAGGATACTTCTGTTATTTACAAACTTCATACTCTCCAGGTATTCGTTCCAGTCACCAATATCCAGCCACGACTTCTCACTCACAGGCCATACACCTACCCTTCCTCCTCTGTTCATGATCTTCTCGATCAGGTCAGTAATATTGTAAAACTCGTTTTCCGGCACTTCATTGATCACTTCAGGCTCCAATATGTATACTCCTGAATTTATCTGGTATACCAACTCAGGCTTTTCCTTAATATTCTCCAACAAGCCGTTGTTAGTAGTTTCCAGAATACCATAAGGAATACTATACTTTTTAATAGCTGCAACAATGGTCAGTTCGTTTTCATTGTCCTTATGATATTTCATTACCTCGTTGTAGTCCTGATCGATCAGTATATCACAATTTGAGACAAAAAAGGTCTTGTCTATTTTATCTTTGAGCATAAACAAGCTACCCGCAGTACCTAAAGCTTTCGTCTCCTCGAAGTACTCAATATCGTATTTCCTGTCTTTCAGGTCATCAAAGTATCTCCTTATCCACTCACCTTTATAATTAATAGAAAAATGAAAATCTGTTGCCCCATGTTTGTGAAACTGATCAACGATCAGTTCTATCATAGGCTTATCTCCTAATGGTATCAGCGGCTTTGGTATGATATTCGTTATTGGCTTTAGTCTTGTACCCTTACCTCCGGCCATTATTATTACCGGTGTTCCTCTTAAACCTTGCTCTACTTCAACAACATCAGACTTATGGATCTCTTCCCAGAAAATGATGTCAGCCAATTTACCATTATCGTCCAGTATTGGCATAAATTCAGTTCTGTACGTCAGCATCACTTTTTTGATCTGCTCTTTTGAATCTGATGTTTTACCAACTGCTATTTTCTTTCTCAGAATCGTTTTAATAGCCGAGTCGAAAGGTTGATTGGCAATAATAGCTCTTTGAATATCTCCGATACTTACAAGGCTATTGAACTCGTTATTATCCATAACGATCAATAGCTTTTTATCGAGCGCATCCATTTTGCTTAATGCCTCTAGCATGGTGGTGTTTACGTCGATAGACAGTTCCTGAATATGTTTCAGTTTAGCGTCTTCCATAACTTGTTTGCTGATGTTTTAATTAGGATTGATACATATTGTTCACTTTCTCAGGACTTTTTTCATTTTCAAATACTTTCAACACATTTTCCGGATTGTGCCTGCACTTTTCATAATAGCTGTTATAATCATTCACTACATCAATTAGCTTTTCCCCTCCTTGCTCCATGTCATACACTTCTTCGTAATACACATTATTACCTCTCAATTTGCCATAAGGCAACCATGTGCCGGTTATTAATACACTACGCGTACATAGCCCTTCACTTAATGCCAGGCTAAACGCATCGTAGCTGGATAGCCTTAATAGTATTTCAGATGCCATCCTGAATTCAACCAACTCGTCAGTAGTTAAGTACTCCCTCAATATCCTGTAATCAAAACCGCTCTCTTTACAATAATCCTCGATCACGTCAATATATTCAGGATAAGGGGAAGAATACGTCATAGGAAATACAAGACAAACCTTATCTATAAGCTTATCTTTATATACCTGCAACATCTTTATGATCTCCGCATGGTTGTCAAATTTATGTGCGGAATGACCAATAACGACTATGCGCTTGCTCTCGTTTATATTATGCTTCTTCTTAAAAGAACTGATATAATCATTCCTTTTGGGTAGCGCATTGATATAATCATGTAAACAACGAACGTCCGTTATCAGCAACATCTCTGTCAGCTTATCAATATGATGCCTGCCAAACTTTGCCAGAAACACCTCTTTCATCTCCTTCTGGTGTACGGACACTCTATCAGCCCTTTCTACCAGCTTTTTGTGGTTCTCATAAACAAAAGCTTCGTTGTTCTGCATGAGGTCTGACCCCCAGAACGAAACCACTAACCATTTTGCTGAAGCCAACGCGTCATAAATAGTAAACACCTCAGGAGTCAGGAAGAAAACATGCACTACATCATAATTACTGATAATCTTCTTTACAGCATTATTGATAACAGTAAGTTTCATACTCTCTTTCACATCGCCTTTTCTTAAAAGACGATTCAGAAATTCTCCTGACAAAGCCGATGAGAGTAGTGCAGATTTCGAATAACCTTTAGCTGAAAGAGAAACATCCAACACATTATCAAAAACATCGTAGGCACACTTCTTTGTTTGCTCCTTGTCACGCAGTTCCAGCACATCTACCTGATGGCCATATTGCTCTTTTACCTGCCTGAATAAGGGGCAGAGAAAGTTGGATATCTCGCGCCCTACAACTAATATTTTCAGAGGCTTATCTACCACTTACAATGCTGCTAAAATATCTCCTGTTCTTATCTTACACTCCTTCGTGAGGTAAGAAATATCACTGAACTTTCCTTTCAGGAGATTCTTATATATGTTATTTCTCACAAATCCTCTTGTCCACCTTTTCTCCGCGGCTTCTATATCATCTTTACTCAATGGACAGTGCTCACTATGCAATGCCTCCATAGAGAGGTTATAATTCAATGCTTTTTTCTTCAGGTGGTTGACACTCAATTCCTGCCCCGGGTGCTCATAGTTCCAACCCATGAATGCAGGTAGCCTTACTACCGGGTATCTGGCACCCAACCTTAACCACAGGTCATAATCCCCCCTATGCCTTATAGGACGAAAACCTCCCACTTCTTCAAATTCTTTTCTTCTTATCATGGTTGATGAAGGAGCATTCCTGAAGAACGGCTTTTTAAAATAGTGCATCTTATATGCTTCTTCAGAACTGAGCAGGTAAGGGTGCTTTTTATCTTCATGTAACTGACAAAAACCTAAGGGCGACTCCGGGAATTGTTCCATACAATCAACCATTATTTCCAACCCGAAGTAATATACCTCTTCATCACTATCATTATACTTCAGGTATTTTCCTTTAGCATACGATGCTGCCTGATTGCGATTGGGATAATCTCCTAAGTTTTTTTCGTTTTTATAGAGACGGATCCTTTCGTCTTTATCAGCAAATTGCTGAGCGATAGCATAAGAGCCATCAGTAGAGCAATCATCTACAATGATGAGTTCAAAATTGGTATATGTTGAATCCAGCACGCTTTGTATCGAACCGGAGAGAACATTTTCACGGTTATATACTGTCATTAGTACACTAACTAATGGTTGTTCTTTGGTGTGTTTACTTAACATTATAGTACGACTTGTACCAGTTTACGAACTGTTCCAATCCATCACGGATATCAACCTTAGGTTCATAGCCTGTTCTGGCTATTAGTCCGTCAATATCAGCATAGGTCTTGTGCATATCGCCCTGCTGCATCGGCATATATTCTATATTGGCTTTCTTACCAATCAAATCTTCCAGTGTTTCTACAAAATACTTCAGATTCACTGGCTTATTGTTACCTATATTATATAAGTGATATGGCGCAAAGCTCTCTGATGTATTCAGTTCTTTTCCTTTCTTAGTTTCATCCGCAACAGGTGGTTTATCAATCAGCAAGCTGATGGTCTTGACAATATCATCTACATAAGTAAAGTCGCGCAGCATATCACCATTGTTGAATAGCTTGATAGGCTTACCCTCTGTTATACTTTTAGTAAATAAGAAATATGCCATATCGGGCCTGCCCCACGGACCATATACCGTAAAGAACCTTAATCCCGTCATAGGTATTTTATACAACTCAGCATAGCTGTGTGCCATCATCTCATTAGCCTTTTTAGTAGCGGCATATAACGATATCGGATGGTCTGTACGGTCGTTTGTATTGAATGGTATTTTAGTATTGGCCCCGTATACTGAGCTGGATGATGCGAATATCAGATGCGCTACATTATTATGCCTGCAAGCTTCCAGTACATTCATAAAGCCTGATACATTGCTCTCTATATACTGGTAAGGATTCTTGATGCTATACCTTACACCAGCCTGTGCCGCAAGATTGATCACCACTTTTATATCATGGTCTTCAAAAAGTTTATCAAAAGGCTCTTTATCGTTGATATTTATTTTGCTGAATATAAAATGCTCTAAAGGCTCCAGTTCTTTAATACGATCAAGCTTTAACTGCTCATCATAATAGTCGTTAACTGAGTCAACGCCTACTACTTTGTAACCTTGTTGGCAAAGCAGCTTTGATAAGTGAAAACCGATGAAGCCTGCGGCTCCTGTTACAAGTACAGTTGTCAATTTTTATACTTTTTTTCAAGCCAGACCGCCAACAGGAAAAACCTGTGTTCTAGTCCCGGCTTCTTTTTTATCAAATGGGTTGTTTCTGTATAAGGTAATATATCGTATAAGGCACTTTCCTTACTATAAATATATTGTTTATACATTTCTTTTAATCCCTTCGAGCCTTCCCAATGTTCTTTGCTCACACCAAACCCTTGTTTACTTCTTTTTTGTATTTCAGATGGCCAACTTTTACTCATTGCTTCACGCAATAGTATCTTATCAGAATTGCTATTCACCTTATACTCACCCGGCATAGAAATACAAAACTCAGCCAGGTCAACATCTAAGAAAGGAGACCTCAGTTCTAAACTATTCGCCATGGCTGCCCTGTCCGTTTTCACCAATATATCACCTGGCATATAATCAGCAATATCCACTTTCATAGCATCGTTGATATTTCCTTCTTCCTGCCATATCGGGTTAAAGCTATCCGGCATCGGCAAACCGATACTCTCCAGCATTGCACTATCTAATTGCCTGTATTTATTCAAGGCAGCATCTACAACCGAGCTGTTAGTTCTTATGCCTTTTATATTAAGATACTTATCTCTCCATTTTCTCTGGTAACGAGAGCCGCCTGCTTTTTCTTTTATCTTCTCCGCAACAGCCATCGTTTTTACAAAAGCAAACTTTGCTTCACTAGTGTCTTTTTCAGCCAGCCTTGCTACCAGTGGCTTATACCACCAGGTATACCCACCTAGTAACTCATCACCCCCATCACCAGTCAACACTACTTTACAGATATTTGATGCCAGCTTGCAAATAGCATAAGTAGCTACTGCCGAAGAGTCTGAAAAAGGCTCATCATATATATTCGGCAGTTGCAAGAAGAACTCTTCTATTGATACATTTTCTTCTAACAACTCATGGTGGTCTGTACCATACAGATCAGCCGCAGCTTTTGCAAAAGACAACTCATTATCTTCATGCTTATAGCCAAAAGCAAGTGTCTTTAATGAAGGGTTGAACTTATGTGCAGCGCTTACAACAGATGTTGAATCCAACCCACCACTCAAAAAGGCACACACTTCAACATCCGCAACCATCTGTTTTCTTACGGCTTCTGTAAACAACTCCTCAAACCGTTCTGCCGCATCGCTCAGCGAGATGTTTTCTTTGCTAGTTGCTGGGTACTGCCAGTACTTCCTTACATCTACCTTTCCGTCTTTGTAACTTAGGGTATGTGCCGGGGGCAATATGTGAACGTTCTTGTATATCGTTTGTAGCGGGCCCGTATAACCATAATTTAAATACCTGCTTATAGCCTTATTGTCTATTTCAGGTTCTATAATTCCTGATGCTACAATGGCTTTTATTTCTGATGCGAAAACAAATAACCCGTCATCAGCAATTGCATAAAAAAATGGTTTCTCTCCAAAACGATCCCTTGCGGTAAATAGTTCTTGCTTTGCTTCATCCCAGATAGCAAAAGCGAACATGCCCGGCAAATGTTCTGTAAGCTTCTGCCCGTAACGCTCATACATCGCCAGAATAACCTCTGTATCAGATGTATTATTATAACTATAATCCAGCCGTTCTCTTATCGACTTATACCCATATATCTCTCCATTGAAAACAATGCACTTCTTCCCATCATTACTCAACATGGGTTGTGCACCATTGTCCAGATCAATAATGCTCAATCTGTTATGCCCTAACAGGCAGTTTTCAAACCCGTGAACAGCATTACCATCAGGGCCTCGATGATGCTGGGCTTTCACCATAGCATCTTGCGCCTGCCTGTAACGGTCAGCACTTCTGGCTACTATTCCCGATATTCCACACATCTCCTATTACTACTTGCCTTTTAAGCGATCCCCTACCCTCAACTTGCGTTCATACTCATAATCGTACAGTTCCAGCATGGTATCGGCAGTCTTTATAAGTACTCCTCTGTCAGTCTTCCCTACAACCTGTCCGGGTATACCAATATATTCAGGAGCATCTTTTACCATAGCTGCTCGTTTCACCAATACTTCTTTGCCGTTCACATATGAAGTAGCAAGAATATCTCCGGGACAATATATCGATCTAATAAAATTGAAAACTTTTCTTGAGCTTTGATTCCAGTCCACTATCTCATCACCAACCGTTCTTTCACCACAATAAAAACCTACAGGGTGTATTTCATCCTGCTTTTGTCTTGTTGCCGTACCATCCTGCAACATCTTCAGCGCATCATATAGTACTACTGCACAATCCTCGTGGGCATCCATTAATAACGAATGATACGTATCCTCATCTGTTACAGGATATGTTCTTTGCAGGATTATATCTCCGGTATCAATACCTTCATCCACATAGTGTACTGTAATGCCAAATTCCTTCTCGTCATTTATCAATACCCAATTCAGGATGTTTCTTCCTCTATAAAAAGGCAACTTACCGGCGTGGCAGTTGATCGTCTTCATAGGAGGTACGTTTATTATCCTGTTTCTGAATATCTGGTTGTAGCTCATAGATACAAACAGATCGCACCCATAAGCTGATACTTTTTCAATGAACTCGTCAGAGTTTACCTTAGCTCCTGTTATGTAATCAATATTATACTGCTCAGCATAATTCTTCAGTTGCATGTCTTTCGTATCATTCCGGGGAACGATAAACATGATCTTGATAGTAGGGTCTGCAATTATCTTTTCAAATGCTTTATGCGACCAAGGCCCATCTGCGAAGTACCCTATTTTCAGTTCTTTCATCAAAACGACAGTATTACAAATTTACTTTTAGTACTCTTTTTTAGGTATAGGTGGCTTACCACAATATTTCATGTGTTCTTTATCTAAGTAGTCTTCACCTTTCTTTATAGCTTCATTAACTGCTTTAGCAGCTTTTATCAGGCCTTTTTTTCTTGAAACATTATACTTCCACCATTTTATCATATCAGCAAATGATATACCTTTTGCTTTAATCAACGATTTGAAATATGACATATGTGTAGCTAATGTAAGCTCTTTAGCTTCCGGCATCACACCAAAAAATTTATACATGTGATAGAACACAGTATAATTGCGTTTAAAAGAAAAATCCGGATCTTCTAAGTGATAATGATATACTCGTGCGGCAGGATTATACGCAATAGTATGCCCTGCTATTAAAGCATCTTTAGCCCATAATGCATCTTCTGCATAAGTCGTAAACCTAAATGGTATCTCTTTTTTTACATCTGCACGATACATTGCGGTTACATCATCCCATCCACAAACTGTTCTCTTTTCTTTTGGCGATAGCTTTTCAAACTCACCTTTTTTGTAGGAGTATGTTTTTATTTGCGGTTCAGAGTATGACCTGAACCACTCCACAGGGTTGTTCTTTTCATCGTGGGGTACTACTTGTTGTCCGCACACTCCTACCACTTTTTCATCAACAAAACCCTTCAGCATCTCCTCGATCCATTTATCATTGTATGCCCGGGCATCACCAACCGTTAATAATAAATATTCTCCCTTTGCCGCTTCTACACCCAGGTTCCTTGTAGCACCATGATTAAATTCAGAACCACTTATGTGGATCACTTTTACGATTTCATACTCTGAAAGAATATCTAATGTACCATCATCAGACCCCGAATCAACTACGATAATTTCAGTCACAGGTACAGTTTGTGACAAAATACCGTCTATACAATCTCGAATCTTTCTCGCCTCGTTTTTAACAGGTATTACTACTGATATTGATGGATGTGTTTGTGCCATTCTTTGAATTATTTATAAACTTAAATTAGCTTAAGCCATGCCGGAGGCATATTTTTCTCCACCTCAATATTTCCAAATTTATCCCCTTGCCTTGGCCCCTTTGCTTTCGCATCTGCCACCATCTTTTCAATACCTTCCTTCAATGGAATATTCTTTATAAGGTCGCCAAAGTACTTATGCACTTTTGAGTGATCAGAGTATGCATGCACCACTTCATTTCTTGCTTCAAGAAACTCAAGTTGCTCAGTTGCATCAAACGATTCACATACAATAGTCGCCAACTCCTTAACAGTATATGGTGTGTCTGCACCAATATTAAATACTTCATTGTAAGCATTTGGCATCTCTATACTTTTAGCGATGATCGGAGCAACGTCATCTATATGACTAAACGCCCTTGTTTGCATACCATCACCAAAAATAGTAAGCTTTTTACCCTGCATTATCTGATTCATGAATATGCCTACCACGTTTCTGTATGGATCACCTATATTTTGTCTTTCACCGTATACATTGTGAGGCCTGAAGACAATGAAATCCATACCCCACATTTCGTGTGCAGACTTCAGGTCCTGCTCAACAGCAAGCTTCGATATACCATAAGGATCTTCAGGCATAGGGGTCATATCCTCACGCATTGGCAGCTGTCCTTTTCCGTATACTGCAATAGATGAAGTAAACACAAAACACTTTACAGTACCTGTATTAATGGCAGCATTAATCAGGTTTATACTACCTATTAGGTTATTATTATAATTAAACCTCCTGATGAAATGGCTTAGCCCTTCTGCGGCATATGCTGCAAGATGAAAAACATACTCAAATTTATTTTCCTCGAACAGCCTGTCTATCAGTGCAACATCATTAATAGACCCCTTAATAAAATTGGCTTTGGGATTAACGTTGTCTTCAAATCCACCGGACAGGTCATCAAGCGCAACTACTTCATACCCTCCATTTACTAAGTGATCGCAGACATGTGAACCAATAAATCCGGCAGCACCGGTAACAAGAACTTTTGCCATTTGTTATCTTTTAGAATTATTAATTGATTTTTCCCACTTGATTTTATTCATTGTGGATTCATATTGTTTTGGAATACTTTGTACTTTTTCCCTGATAGGGTTGAACAGCACCGGGATCTTATACAACTTCGCTCTGTAACTGTTCATATACTTCCTGAAATGTTTTATTTCACTTTTATCATACAACCCTATATCGTCTACACTATTAATAGTAGCCGCAGCTTCATCAAATAACCTGCCGTTTATCAAGCTAAGGATCACATCTGTCCCCATGCCTCTTACCGGGTCCTTATACTTTTGCAGTATCTGTTTTTCAAGCATCTGCTTGTAGGTATATTCAAAAACTTCCAGGCGGCTTTTCAATTTAGGTGATGAGTGATAGTTTACTCTGGAAAGGCTGTCATCTGATATTCTTAAAAAAACATCAGGTTCCAGGTCAAGTCTTTTACTATACTTAACCGGATGCAGAAAACTTCTGATATGCAATTCTATATCCTGCCACAGCTTCAGGTCTTCACGCCACATACCAACTTCTATAAAAGATTTTTTCTTCCATAGCGGACCTGTCCCCTGGCATACTGGGTCGCCGGTTAGTACACGAAACAGGTCATCTTCATTTTTATCAATATTCCATAACAAGTTCAGATCATAGGGTTCCTTATTGAAGATCAACATTGGAAAAACGACAAAGTCAACATCACCTGCTTTCTCTATTGCGCTCAACCTCTGGTCGATACAGAACGGAGCCATCAGATCATCCGTATCCAGAAACATCACATAATCACCTGTACTTTTTTCAACCGCGATATTCCTACAAGTACATGCTCCTTTCGGACCTCTATCCCTTTTAAAAATTTTAACCCTGTCATCTCTGGACACAAAGCTTTGCAATACCTCCCAACTATTATCAGTACTGCCGTCATCTACTATTACCCATTCCCAATTCGGGTTTGTCTGGTTAAATATAGATTCAGCAGTCTCGTGAACAATACCTGCCCTGTTGAAAGAAGGAGTGATAATTGATATTTTAGAACTATGCGTACCCAATGCTACTTATTGCTTTTTCAGTATTGGCCTTAACGCCCTCCATATCGGTTCTACAGGCTTAAATACAGGATAATAGTTGAAGAAAGAGCCTTCAGTATCAAACTCCTTGTGTTGCCTTACAGGCATCTTCATGATTTGGTCAAACTCTTCTTCTGTAAGCTCTAGCTTTTTTAGCACAAACTCCTTATCAGTTTTAAACTGTTCCGGATCGTATGCCGGTTTCTTCATTTCCTCAAGGGCTTCTGCTCTTGTCATTTGGCCAGAGCATATAAGGGAAGACAAATGCGCTTTACGTTTGTCAACATTAAATTTTGTTGGTAATATATAACCTTGATAAAAGCGTGTCCAGATACTTTCATAATGTTTGCCTCCGTAATCACGCCACCCCAACTCTTTTTGGAGGGTTTCTTTCACTTTTGCTTTATCGAACGGCACCCAATTCAGGTAGTTGACAAACTCAACACCTGATTCTTTGATGAACTTTTTCATCTTACGATCAAGGAAAGGGTAAGACACTAGCTTTTTCGTGCCATAAGCCTTGTGTATCGCTTTGATGTTTATATAATCCATTTTATTGTAAGTCCAATGGTATGGCAATACCCCCTCGGTAACAACATTATGGCCGCCTAGTACGTACTTTATCTTATTATCTTTTGCTATTTTGAACATGCTGCCATATATAGCATGGTCTGTCAGCACTTCTATGTCTATTACTGATGCCTTTAGGTATGCTAACTGCAGGTCTTTAAATTCTTCCCAGTCTATTACATATGTATGCAGGTCGAACCCGAGCTTACTCAGAATATTCTGGATATTCATTACCGCCAGTTCAGAGTTCCATCCATTATCGAAATGCACACACATAGCTCTTAAGCCATATTGCTTTGCCAGATATGCTACATAGCTACTATCTACACCACCACTCAGTCCGATAAGGCAATCATACTCGTGCGATTTGCCATACTCTTTTATCTTATCGATGGTATTCGTCAATAGTGTTTCAGCTTCGGCACCTGTTTTCAAAAGGCGTTTGGCCTGCTCGTCGTAATACCTGCAATGATTACATACCCCGTTGTCGTCAAGACTTAAATCAGGATCATCATCACTTGTTAAAATACATCTTGTGCACTCTATCATTATCTAACAGCAGTATATCTAATGTTAAAAAGTTTTTTTATGAATCGCCCGATCGGCCTGATAGGCTTAAGAATGGGGTATTGGTCATACAATGAAGACTTATAACTCAAATATGCTAAATGAGGCACTTCAGGTTTCTTCATATACTCATCAAAGTACTCATCAGAAAAATCCAGCTTCTTCAATACATATTCCTTATCTGTTTTTTGCATTTCTTCAGGATAGTCAGGCACAGAAAGTATTTTCTTAGCCTCCTCTTTAGTAAGCTGTCCGCTACAAATCAAGTTTGACAAATGCGCTTTACGTTTATCTATACCAAACTTATTTGGCAAAATATACCCCTGATAAAACCTTGTAAATACAGACTCGTAATGCTTCCCTCCGTATGGTCTCCAGCCTAAAGTATTGATAAGAATATCCTCTACTTCCTGTTTGTTATAAGGTACCCAGTTAAGTAAACGAAACACCTTAATATTTGCATTCCTCAACTTCTTCCTGAACTTATTGTCTACTAGAGGATAGCTTTTTAACTCTCTTGTACCAAAACGCTTGTGTATATCTAACAGGTTGACATGATCAAGCTTCTCATAAGACCAATGATGTGGCATTATAGACTCTGATACGATATTCACACCACTCACAATGACCTTAATATCATTATCCATTGCAAGCCTGTACATGGCACCATATATAGCATGATCTGTTGGCACCTCAAGATCTACAACACCGGCATCAAAATATGACTTCTGTATATCTTTGAACTCCTCCCAATTAATTACGTAAGTCTGAAGGTCTATACTCAATTTTTGGGTTACACTTTCAATATTTTTAACCGCCAGTTCAGAATTCCATCCATTATCAAAGTGTACAGCTAACGGGTTAAGTCCTAACTTCTCTTTTACGAGGTAAAGCAAATAAGTACTGTCTACGCCTCCACTCACACCAATAATACAATCATATTTTCCTGTTCTGTTTGCTTTAGCGTATTCAACAAATTCTTCTACTTCTTTTTCTCCTTCTTTCCCGTGTTTCACATAATCTCTTTCCAGTTGCAGATATTGGTGATAATAACTACAAACCCCGTTCTCATCAAAGGTCATATCAGGGTCGTCCAAAGTATCAAACAACAGTTTCGTACACTCTCTAACTTCCATTATTAAATAATCTGATTAGTTAACTATTTCTGAAAAAACTGTAGCCATCTTCTGGATTTCATTTTCTCCTTTCAATGCTTCAGCAGCTTTCATCGTATTATTCTTGTACTTAAAAACATCTTCTTTGGTAATGGCAGATAATATTCTCGCAACTTCACGCGTATTATTTTCTTGTGCCACTACTCCAATATCATATTCATTCACTATACGCTCCATTTCAACGTATGGCCCAATTACAACCCCTAATCTTGCCTGTATAAACTCATAAAGCTTGTTAGGTAGATAGTGCTGCATATTAAAGTTCTCTTTGTTATTATACAAATAGAAACCAAGGTCGTATTGGTTGATCTTAGTAGCTATTTCAGTTGTGCTTACTGGTTCAAGCAAAAAACAGTTTGGTTTCTTCTCTATTTCTTCTTTCAGATAGTCAAAGTAAGCAACATCGTGTGGACTGGGCACAAGCATATAGTAAAACTCGAACCTGTCTTTATCAACATGATCTGCTACCTCTATCATCATTTCAAGCTGCCTGTTTCTATTGGCTATCCCATGATGTATGAGCTTTATTTTATTCCCGACACTTGTAGGAGTAAGATTGTAATATTTGGTCGCATTTGTAACGAGTATCTGCTTATCATTGTCTAAACCGAATACCTGCTGATACCTGTCTAATATCCCCCGGCAAACTGTAAATATTTTATAACAATCATTCAGAAAACTGTGACCTATTCTATTAAGTACCTTACGCTGCTTTTGCCAACCATCATGTTCCATGAATTGCTCAGGATAGTATTCATGAGCATTAAATACCAGCTTTTTACCGATCATCTTTGCCAGTATTGCGCCTGCAGGCAGGTTTTTCATATGGTGTGCTATTACAACTGCTGTATCGGCTTCATATGGTTGTAGCTCTTTCCTTATTAGTGTTGCTATATGCCTGTAATCGTTATAAAACCACTTATTAAACAGTTGGCTTTTCCATATCATGTACCTGTAGCGGAGTGAATATAACTTCCTGATAGGCAAAGGCAGATCAAGGTGCGTAGCCTTTCTCACAATAGTTGGTAAGCCATAGCATATACAGCCATCATAACTTTCAGTATTAGAAAAAAGAATGGGCACTATGCCACTTATTTTCAGCGCCTCAATGGTTTTGATCACCCTTTGCTCTTTATGAGCATTTGAGTTGATGATAATAACAGCATATTTTTTATTGTCTGCCATTGTAAATTATTCCTGCACCACACTTTTAAATGCCGCGGCCCAGTGTTTCCCGTTTCTCTTGTTTGAAATAAAATCAGCAAGAATTTTGCCGTTGTTAGCTAGTTTAGCCTTATATCCATCTACGTTATTGATATACGCAATGACTTTATCCAACACATCAAAATTATAGACCTCCTCGAAGTATATGCCCTCATTGGATAAGACCCTGTATGGAAGCCATGAACCTGCTACCACAAATGAGCCTGCCATCAATTCCTCTATTAGAGCGTTATTTAACGCATCAGTATCTCTTACCATTATTGCTATATCACATAGCTTACCTAGTTCAAATGCATGCTGCTCAGACAAGTACTTTTCAATTATCAGATGATTGAATCCACTTTGCTCAAGCGCTTTGCGTACTTCTGCTTTATACTCATCTGTGGCCAAACCGTAAGACATTGGCACTAAGAGTAAGATATCTTCTTTATTCTCTGACTTTTTTAAAGATTCAATTACAGGAATATGATTTTGTTCAGTATTGCCGTTATATCCCACACGGATGATATGCTTATAAGTATTTACATCTGTACCATACTCGTCTTTGATAAGCTGGCAAATACTTAAGTCGGCTTTATCGTTCTCAACGATTTCCTGAAGTTTAGTAACATGTCTGTGTGACAACCCGAAAAGTGCTTTATGTATTTTAGGCTTAAGGTGCTCACCATATTTTTTCAATATGACATCTTTATGAAAATCGGTATGAGTAGTTATAGCATCTGCAAGGTTCACCAACTTACTTACAGCTTCATTGTGAGCTTTACTTTCCTCAACTAACAAATCAGACCCCCAAAAAGAACAAACTACTTTGTTATTGGGTTGAATATTCTTCACATATTCATAAGTATACTCATCCAGATAATGGAAGTTGATCACATCATGTTTACGAAAAAGATTGTCAAGGTATTTACCCTTAAAATACCTGATGATAGCAGGCTTACCAAAAGACTTTTTTAGCCCTTCCCCTTTTAGGAAACTGCTAGCACCTTTAATAATTATCTTGATGTAATCTGCAAGGCTTCCACTCCTGAGGGATACCTTTTTGTCTGAATATACCGCATCAAAATACTTATCATATTCATTAAGATCCACTTCATCCCATACTTCCATCAGGTTTAGCACCGAAAAGGAAATATCAGGTTCAGCCATTTTCACACCCTCACACATTACGCTTAAGTGTGTACCTGCACTATGACCAGCAATAAGTACTTTCAAAATTATTCTTTTGCGTATAAAACTTTAGCAGGAACACCGCCTGCAACAGTTCTTGTTGGAATATCTTTAGTAACGACAGAGTTAGCACCAATAACAGCATCATCTCCGATAGTAATGCCTTCTCTAATATATACGTTAGATCCTACCCATACTCTATCACCGATTACTATATCTTTTTCAGGCATTACCCTGCCATCTTCAGGGCCAGTAGGGTTATTTACATCATGTGTGGTAGCAAGTATATTCACATTATATCCTATAGCACACCATTCACCAATGGTCACTTTAGAGTTACTTCCTGTTTGAATAATCCCTGAATTGAAATATGAATGAGCACCTATATTAATATTCCCTGAAAAATGTGTGTGCTCAATATCTCCGAAAGAAAATGATTCGCTCAATTCAAAAGCATTACGATATTGCTGCTCTTTATTGCTGAGCTCTTCTGCTCTCAGCTCTCTGATTATAGTTCTGATGTATTTTTTTATTAGTCCTTTCATTAACATTGTAATTCACCGGGAATAATAGCGTATTTCCCTCCCCTGTTTGGCCTGCCGATATGCCATATATCTCCGTTCAGAATATTTATCTCTGTTGCTCGCTCTATTATATCAAGCATACCGTCATCATTCGTATTCTCATAAAAGGCAAGCAGCTTTATGTTATAAACATTTGCTCTTAAGTATATATTTGGTATAATAAGTTCAAAATATCCTTTAGAACGATCAAAATCAAATCCTCCCATTTCATCACTCAAGTAGGCCAAAACAATATCTTCGTAATGATCACAAAAATTAATTCCAAACTGAATTTTTCTTGGGTCAAGATCATCAGCACAATCAGCATATACCCGAATTCTCAAGTATTCTGCTGATATAACTTCATTTACCATATCCCCCCTCTCATTATAAAAAGCGACATCTGTAAACCTGAACTTTTGATTACCCAACCTATCTGTTCGTTCTTTCAACTCAGTATTAGCACCTGCACTATTCAGTTTAAAATACTCACGAATAACATCATCTGTTTCACCGCTCATCTCAGTACGGCCATTCTTAAGCAGTAGTGATTTAGGGCACAAGGTTTTTACAGCGGTCATGTTGTGGCTAACAAACAATATAGTACGTCCGTCTTGCCTGCTAACATCTCCCATTTTACCAATACACTTCTTTTGGAAATCCGCATCACCAACAGCTAACACCTCATCAACTATAAGTATCTCAGATTCAAGATGTGCAGCTACTGCAAATGCCAGACGCACATACATTCCTGAGCTATATCTTTTTACAGGCGTATCAATATATTTAGCCACTCCAGAGAAGTCTACTATTTCATCAAACTTTCTTTTTATCTCAGGTTTGGTCATACCAAGTATGGCACCATTCAAAAAAATATTCTCACGGCCTGAAAGCTCGGGATGAAAACCGGTACCTACTTCTAATAAACTGGCAATACGCCCTTTAGCTTTTATCTCTCCTTTGGTTGGTGCTGTTACTCGGGACAGTAGCTTTAACAGTGTAGATTTACCCGCACCATTTTTACCTATGATGCCCAATACCTGTCCCTGCTCTACATTAAAATTAATGTCCTGCAGCGCCCAAACGTAGTTTCCACCACCTGCAGCATCTCTCTTATTCTCTTCGCCTAATATCATGTAAGGATCTTCCTTACCTCTTGCCTTGTACCACCACCTCTTAAGATCATGAGACAAGGTACCTGTACCAACCTGCCCCAGTCGGTACATTTTTGATACATTTTCAATACTTATTGCAATGTCAGACATGCGAATATTTTATACAGTATCCATAAAGGTCTTTTCAACCTTGTTGAAAATAAGGACACCAATAACTAATAAGATTACAGTTACAATCACGCTATAGATAAAGTACGTTTGATAAAACTGTCCTGTACCCATAAAACCATAACGAAAAGTCTCTAAGATTGCTGTAAAGGGATTGTAACCAATGTACTTCTTAAGCGTGCCGGAAGCCGCAGAAAGCGGATATGCAACAGTTGTAGAAAACTGCAACAATTGCATACCAAATGTGAGTAAAAACCTAAGGTCGCGATATTTCGATGTAAGAGATGATATGATCATACCTAGGCCTAAGCCTTGAAGTGCCATTAATAAAATAAGTACTGGAAATAACCAGGCAGCCCATGTCATATGAATATTGGCGTCTTCAAAAAATATGTAGTAGGCCCAAACACTAAAGAAGAGTGCGAGCTGTATACCAAGTTTTATCATCGTAGATAAAACAATAGATACCGGCATTACTATCCTTGGAAAATATACCTTACCGAATATACTTGCATTGGTAATAAACGTATTCGAAGTCTTCAGTAACGCCTCGGAAAAATACATCCACAAAGTAATACCTGCCAACTGGAATAATATAGGTGGCGCCCCATCAGTGCCTACCTGAGCCAGCCTGTTGAATAAAAGCACGTATACAGCGGTAGATATTAATGGTTGTATCAAAAACCATATAGGGCCTAATACAGTTTGCTTATAGAAAGAGATAAAGTCCCGCTTTACCATGATCATTATCAGGTCTCGGTATTGCCATATCTCTTTAAGATTGACCTCCAGTAAGCTGTACTTAGGCTTAATTACGAGCGACCAATCTTCGTTTTTATTTTCCATTAATTGAGTCTTATTTGACACTTACTAGAAATTTTTCCTTATATACCTTTTCAATACCCTCTCTCAATGCAATTTCAGGTTTCCAGCCCAAGTTATTAATCTTGGTGTTGTCCATTAACTTTCTTGGAGTTCCGTCGGGCTTTGAACTATCCCATACCAATGCTCCTTTATACCCAACAATATCTTTTATGAGAAGTGCGAGGTCTTTAATACTTATTTCGCTTCCCGAACCTACATTTACATGCCCCGCTTCATTATAATGCTCCATAAGAAATAAACAAGCCGTTGCAAGATCATCTACATGCAGAAACTCCCTCAGAGGAGAACCGCTACCCCAAATTTCAACCTGTTCAATATTATTCTCTTTAGCTTCGTAAAACTTTCTAAGCAATGCTGGTAGCACGTGTGAATTTTTCAGATCATAATTATCGTTAGGGCCATACAGGTTGGTTGGCATAGCAGATATATAATTACAATCATATTGATCCCTATATGCATCACACATTTTTATTCCTGCGATTTTTGCTATAGCGTATGGTTCATTGGTAGGCTCCAATAAACCTGTCAGCAAAGCATCTTCTCTCATTGGCTGAGAAGCAAGCTTCGGGTAGATACATGAAGACCCAAGGAACAGTAACTTTTTAACGCCATGTTCGTATGATTGGTGAATTACATTATTCTGTATCATCAGATTATCATACAAGAACTCTGCCCTGTAGGTATTGTTTGCCAGGATACCACCTACTTTTGCAGCAGCAAGAAACACATACTCAGGCTTTTCCTTTTCAAAAAAACTTGCTACAGCATTGGTATTTCTTAGATCAAGTTCTGCTGAAGTACTATAGATCAGATTTGAATATCCTTCTCCTTTCAGCTTTCTTAAAATAGCACTGCCCACCATTCCACGATGTCCTGCTATATATATCTTGCTATCCTTTTGCATACCCTTCTTAATCGTGTTGTTGCAAATACTGGTAACCAGCGTCTTTTAATATCTTTTCTTTTTTGAACAATTCTATATCTGCACTCACCATCTCTTTTACTAACTCTGGCAAAGTACATTTTGGTGACCAGCCAAGCTTTTCTTTTGCCTTGCTGGCATCACCAATAAGTATGTCTACTTCTGTAGGCCTAAAGTACTTAGGATCGACGCTGATCACTTCCTGTCCGTCTGTGAAAGCAGTCCCTTCCTTGTGAGATTTTACATATGCTTTCTCGTCTACACCTTCACCTTTAAACTCCAGTTCAGCACCAGCTTCCTTGAAGGCCATGATAATAAAATCTCTTACGGTAGTGGTTTGGCCTGTTGCTATTACAAAATCCTCAGCGGTATCTTGCTGTAACATCAGCCACATCGCTTCAATATAATCTCTAGCATGTCCCCAGTCTCGCTTGGCGTCCATATTACCTATGTAAAACTTCTTTTGCAGTCCAAGAGATATTTGTGCAACTGCTCTTGTGATCTTTCTGGTAACAAATGTCTCTCCTCTCAACGGACTTTCATGGTTGAACAGTATCCCGTTGCAGGCATACATATTGTATGCTTCCCGGTAATTAACTGTTATCCAGAAAGCATACATCTTAGCTACTCCATATGGTGAGCGAGGATAAAAAGGCGTTGTCTCTTTTTGTGGTATTTCCTGAACTTTACCGTATAGTTCTGACGTAGATGCCTGGTATATCCTCACTTTATCCGTCATACCTAATAACCTGACTGCCTCTAATATTCTCAATGTACCTATAGCATCCGTATTAGCAGTATATTCAGGAGTTTCAAAACTAACCTTCACATGGCTCATTGCACCAAGGTTGTATATTTCATCAGGCTGAGCCTCTTGTATTATCCTGATAATATTAGTGCTGTCTGAAAGATCTCCGTAATGAAGAATAAAATGTCTGTCTCTCACATGCGGGTCTTGATACAAGTGGTCAATACGATCAGTATTAAAGAGAGAACTTCTTCTTTTTATACCATGTACTATATACCCTTTCTTTAATAAAAACTCAGCCAGGTAAGCTCCATCCTGCCCGGTAATTCCTGTTATTAATGCAACATTTGCCATGTGTTTCAAATAGAGGAACTAAATTATCAATAAGCTTCAACAACCTTTCTAAGGCGTTCCTTATACCTTGTAAATGAAAAATTGTCTATCGTTTTTTTCTTCCTGCTTTTCAGCAACTCTATATTCTCACGCGTTCTTTCCTTAATATTTTTATCAACAACCTCTATAATATCATCAACACTATCCGGATCTATCAATTCGCCTATCTCACCTTGCATAAGCGCATCAACAGTGCCATCAGCATTTCCTCCTACTGCAGGTACACCACATACAATTGATTCCAAAAATACGATACCAAACCCTTCTTTCTTGCTGGGCATAATATACAAGTCGGCCATTTGATAATGATCTGTCAGCTCTTTTTCATCAAGAAACCCTGTTAATATCACCTTATCTGTAATATTCAGTTCATTTAGTACCTTATGTATTCTTTCTTTTTCCTGCACACTATATCTGCCTGCAAGTACATACTTTACATTCGGGTGCTCTTTAACAATAGGCGGTATGGCTTTAAAGATATTATCATAGCCTTTAAAAGCCTCCGTATTTGCAAGCCTTGTCAAGGTATATAACACAAAGTCACTCTCACTCAACCCATATCTTACTCTCATACTATTCTGCCTTTCCACGTTTTCGGGAATAGGAAAATGCGGATCTATAGTATTTGGGAAAACAGTTATTTTATCTTCCGATACAGCATTAAGCTTTATTAGCTTTCTTTTGGTAAAACCACTTACAGATAAAATACCATCAACTACATCCAACGACTTTCTCTTATTCCCTGAAAGCTCTTGCCATACCTCAATACCGTGTGTTATTAAAACAACCTTCTTTTTCGGGAAGATCTTTTTGATGATCACTCCGATAACTGACAGGTTAATATGCCCCAGAAAAATCAGGTCATGTTTTCTTGCGTGTAGAATACTGTTCACTACAAATTTTAGCTTATTCTGCTTAAACCCATGATACTTTTCCTGAGAGAAATACGTTTCATCTGCTATTTCATCATAAGCTGAAAAACAAATTGTATTGGTTAATCCTTCTTTATCCAGCTCGCTAAGTGCTTTCAAAAAACACTTATTAAAACGCTCTAACCCACCATTTTTTGAGAACGCAGTTAGATTTAAAAAAAGTACATTTTTCACTTTTCCGAAACTGTAAAGAAGGCTTCGCCACTGTCAGTCACATAAAACACTGACAAACTGTATGTATGTGTAGGCGTAAGGTTTAGAAATGTTGACTACAGGCTATCAAATTGATGCGCAAAGGTATAAAATACAAGAACCGCGTCTCAGTTGTGATAGTATTTAATGATTATTTAAACCTGCGTTTCTTTTTTCTTCTAAATGCCTTAGCAGCTTTAAATTTCAGCTTATCAAAAAACGATTTCTCCTGCTGATAATATCCTGATGAACCATGCTCTCCATAACCATAACCATAACCATAGCCATAACCGTAGCCATAACCATAGCCATAACCATAGCCATAACCGTAAGAATACCCTCGCGTCTGTACGACATCGTTTATTACAAAATTGATCTTTGGAATTCTTCCAGTCCTCTTAAGATCGTTAGCTAATTGTATTTGCTGCTTGTAGGTATATCCTTGCCTGATAATATATAGACATGTACTGGCAAACCTGTTAAGCAACACAGCGTCAGTTACTAGCCCTGCAGGTGCAGTATCAATAATAACGTAGTCAAACTCACTCATAAGCCTTTCAAACATCTCATCAACCTTAGGCAACATCATAAGTTCAGCCGGGTTTGGCGGGATGTGTCCTGACGGAACAACAAAGAGGTTCTCATCAATACCTGAAGGTTTGATGATCTCTTCATAGTTATTCTTACCTATCGCATAGCCTGATATACCGATAGAATTATCAATGCCCAGATGCTTGGATATCTTAGGTTTTCTCAGATCCAACTCTATCAACACAACCTTATTACCTGATATAGCAAAAGTAATTGCCAGGTTGATCGCGGCAAAAGACTTACCCTCACCACTCATACTAGAGGTAAGTAGGATCACTTTATCTTTATCATCAGGTAACAGAAACTGTATGTTTGTTCTGAGTGCTCGAAACTGCTCTGCCAATGCAGTATTACTGTTTCTTTTTACAGCTACCTGAGTATCCTCATCTTTGTAGTGTCCTATTTCGCCCAACACCGGAATCGAAGAATTAGCTACAATATCACTCTTTGCTATTATCTTGTTATTCAACAATCTTCTTATCGAGAAAAACAGCATAGGCACTAAAAAGCCTAATATCATTGCTCTCGACTTTATCCTCTTTCCATTAGGAGAAATTGCACCATAACTTACCACTTTGTTAATCACCGATACACTTGAAATAGTTGCTGCTTGTGCAACAGCAGTCTCTTCTTTCTTCTTTAACAGGTACAAGTAAAGTTCCTGTCGTATCTGCTGTCGACGCTCAAAATCAAGAGCTCTTCTTTCTTTTTCGGGAACATCTTTTATTTCAGCAGTAAGTGACGCAGAGCGTTCTCTAAGCTGTTTTATTTTGAGGTTGGCAGACTTTTCAAGTGATGATATATTTTCCAGAATCAGCTGCCTAAGATTATTCAGGTCTCTGTTAATTCCTTTAATGACCGGGCTTTCCTCCTGGTAGCTTATTGATTTCCTTTCTCTTTCTTGTTGCAAATTATTATACTGGTCAAGATAGGTAGTGATATTGTTATCTTCAATAAATAAGGTTGTAGGTATCATCTCATGCTTGTTGTTTGTAGATGATATATAATCCCTTATCTGATTGACTATTTGGAGTTGTACCTGCTGTTCCGATATCTGTTTGCTATACTCATTAGTATTCGCGAGCAGCAAGGAAGACTGTGACTCAAGATTAATAAACTCATTGGATCGTTTAAAATCTCTTATCTCTTTTTCTACTGTGAACAGGTCTTTTTCAACTGTGTCAAGCCTTTTATTAATAAAGTCAATAGTATGTTTATTGATCCTGTTTTTCTGTGCAGTGTCTTCTACCTTATATACTTCTACAAGCGTATTCACAATATCCATTGCCCTCTGAGGCAGCTCATCTGTAGCAGTGATATTTAACGTATTATCAAGTCTGTCCTGCCTTACAACGCCAACCCTTCCAAGAAAAGATCCAGCTGCCTTGTAAGGGCTTGTAATCCGTACCTCATACTCATTACCATAATGTAACGGGTAACCTGTTTTAATAACTTTAGCCTGCCCGAATGGCATATTAAGATAGTCCTCAAGCTTGCCTTCTTTATATTCTTTGCCATTCTTCCTCTTGTACTTAAAAGTACCATCTTCATTAAATACAAAAACAAAAACATACTCTGTTTCAAGTGCATTAACTATAGAATCGGCAACAAAGATCTTTATAGGGTTATTCTGGTAAAACTCTGTTGTTTTAAAGCGGCCATATTCAAAATAACGGATGTTTATATTAAGCACATCTGTTACTTCCTCCATCAACTCACGCTTTTTTAGGCTGCGCATTATATTGTTGATATTTTCAGGCCTGCTATTAAAGCCCAAATCAGATAATACTGATGCTTCAGCAGCTGCATTACTGGAACCACTCTTATCATCAACAAGGACTTCATTCCCTACTCTGTATACAGGTGTAACATACCTCAAGTATAAGTGAGCCACTAGATAAGCTATACCTATACTCACAACAAACCATGGCCATGTAGCCAATATCGTTGTAAATATCCATTTAACATTTAGTAAACTTGACTCAGTCTCATTTTCACCAGCTGCATTATTTGCCGCATTATTTTCAGGAAGGCTATTCTCAGTATTGTTACTCATTGACTATGTGTTGTTGCAACTAATGTCTAGCAAGATATTATAAGCAGGAAAGGAATCAATTTTTTGAATATAAACTATGTACACATACGATATATTCTAAATCAGACCAATACTCTGCCCATAATTTCGTGCAAAAGTAGTCATAAATACCCATAGAATGAATTCAATAGGTTAACTTATAACTAATTAAGAAAATACACAATGTATCGGTTATTTTAAAACATTATTTAAATAAAAGTAATAATATACTCAATAGCGTGTAATGCTTCCTATCTTTGCAGCTTTGTCACAGAGTAGCAGCTAATGACGTATTACCAAAAGAGTTTTGGAAGATTGCTTATAAAGCTAGATCATTTCAGGACCAAATATATACGACATAGAAACTTTCTGATCGCCATCAGCTTTGTTGTAGGTGCACTATCTGCACTTGCTGCTGTATGTTTGAAGCTGCTGGTTGGCTTTGTAGAGCACCAGGCTCATAAAATAAACGGTCTGTTGGGTAGCAACTGGCTTACAGCAATATTCCCTTTAATAGGCGCAGGCATCTCATTAATTATCATATTAAGGGTTTTCAAGGGGCAACTTCAAAGAGGAGTTGGTTTTATCTTAAAAAGCATACTTACAGAGCGTAGCAGAATTGCATTAAAACACACTTTCGGGCATTTACTCACTAGTTCAGTAACGGTTGCAATGGGCGGTTCTGTTGGTCTGGAGGCTCCAATTGTAGCAACTGGTTCTGCTATCGGAGCCAATACAGCGCACGATCTGAGACTAAAGTACAGGGATACTACCCTATTACTGGCATGTGGTGCATCCAGTGGTATTGCTGCGATCTTCAACAGCCCTATAGCGGGTATCATCTTCGCGCTGGAAGTATTGATGATAGATTTCAATATTCCTTTTTTCATTCCACTGCTCATATCAACGGCTACAGCTACCGTTGTGTCGCAGTTGTTATACCCTGATAAGTTCTTCTTCCTCATTATCGAAGGCTGGGATATACAATCCATACCATTTTACATACTTCTTGGTGTTGTTTGCGGTCTGGCTTCTGTTTATACCACAAAAACAGTAGAACGTATTGAGAATTATTTTGAACTAAAGGGATTAAACTGGAGATCATGGCTGAGAGGCAGTATTCCGCTTTGTCTCCTAATATTCATCTTACCGGGTTTATACGGAGAAGGCTACGGCACTGTAACTGAACTACTTAAAGGAAACACAGAAGTCCTTACATCTTACTCTTTCTTCAAATATTTAGGCAATGAACATATAGCTATTATTCTTGTATGTGTACTCTTGATAGCTTTTAAATCTGTAAGTGCTGCCCTAACGAATGGTGCAGGAGGTAATGGTGGTATTTTTGCTCCATCATTATTTATAGGCGGAATAGTTGGGTTTTTATTCTCATATGTGGTTAACTTAACTCAATTCTTTAGTATTAAATCTCCGAACTTCATAGTAGCTGCTATGGCAGGAGTATTAGCAGGTGTCATGCACGCACCGTTAACCGCGATATTCCTATTGGCTGAGATAACAGGTGGATATACACTGTTCATACCATTGATGATCGTAACCGCCATCTCTTATTTCATGACCCGCAACTATGTGAAGTATTCTCTGTACCATAAAGCACTTGTAGAGAAGAAAATAATAAAGAAGAACGTAGATACAACAGAAGACGCTATTTAAGTTACAGGTTTAGATAGTACGGTTTCATTAACTGAATGAACTGGTCTGTATATTCATCGCTTTCTTTCCTCCTGATGTATAAATGCTCCTCATGATAATCTCTTTTTACTAGACTTATTAATGCAACCACCCTGTTAGCTTCCTTACCTTCTCTGGGATGTATATACAGCTTTGAGTTGATTGACCATCCACTACATAACAAATACTCTTCCCACTTAGTAAACTCTTTCACCGGCAAAAGAATTGAAGCATATCCGTCCTCTTTCATATGTACATCAATAGCGTGCAAAAGGTCGCCGTATTTAAAGTGTTGAGTGTGCTTGGCTATGTTGGTAGCATCATCAGTACTTAGCAAACTGTTATTAAAGAAAGGCGGGTTAGTGATTATCATATCATAAGGCCGCTTCTTTTTTCTGTACCGCTTTATATCTACTGGTATTACTTCTATCCTGTCAGCCCATGGCGAGTTGTTTACGTTCTGCTCTGCCTGCTCAGCCGCATTCTTATCTATCTCTACAGCATGAATATTAATACGCTCATTTTTCGATGCCAACATAAGTGATAACAACCCCGTTCCGGCACCAATATCAAGCACCCTTTCCATACTTACTTCTACAGGTGTCCAAGCACCTTGTATGCAGGCATCGGTTGATACTTTCATAGCGCATCTGTCTTGGTGGATGGTGAATTGCTTGAATTGAAAGTAGGTATTACTCACGACCAGCTTGCTTTTGCAGTGGGACTTATATCCAGATCAGCAAAACGGCCTTCAAGAAATTTGTAATAACCTGTAATACCGATCATAGCTGCATTATCCGTACAATACTGAAAAGCCGGTATATGTGCCTGCCAACCATTTTGCTCACACATTTCAGTAAAGGACTTCCTTAAACCGCTATTAGCAGAAACACCACCTGCAATACCAATATGCTTTACTCCGATTTCCTTTACTGCACGCTCCAATTTTTGTAATAAGGTTTTGATGATGGTATGCTGTACTGAAGCACAAATGTCGTTGATGTTCTTCTCCTTAAAATCTTTGTCCTTCTTTTCTTCCTGCTGTAGGAAATAAAGAACCGCTGTTTTAATACCACTAAAACTAAAGTTATACCCCTCAATATCTGATATAGGAAATGTAAAACGGTGTGGGTCGCCTTCTTTTGCCAGTTTATCCACTACCGGACCGCCCGGGTAAGGTAAGCCTAACATTTTAGCTGTTTTGTCAAAAGCTTCTCCTGCTGCGTCATCCAGGGTTTGCCCAAACACTTCCATATCCAGGTGGCTTTTACACAATACTATTTGCGTGTGCCCGCCAGATACCGTCAGACAGATAAATGGGAACTCAGGCTTAGGTTCATCTATAAAATGAGCCAGTACATGCGCCTGCATATGGTGTACATCAATTAATGGAATGTCAAGCGCCTGTGCATATGCTTTAGCAAAAGATGCACCAACCAAAAGCGATCCTATCAGTCCAGGTGCCTGCGTAAATGCTACAGCAGTTATATCGTGTTTTGACATACCTGCTTCTCTCAGAGCCACCTCAACAACTGGCACAATATTTTGCATATGCGCTCGTGACGCCATTTCAGGAACTACTCCCCCATACTGTTCATGTATCTTTTGTGTAGCAATTAGGTTACTCAGTACTTTGCCATCCTGTACAACAGCTGCGCTTGTATCATCACAAGAGGACTCTATAGCCAGTATGTTTATTTTCTCACTCATATAGAAGGTGGCAAAATTAAGGGATAATTTTGTTCCGTTTTGTTCCACCAGGGAGGGGGTATAGCATGTTCCATTTTTATTCGCTGATAATCAAGGTTTTATATTTTATTATTTTTTACAATTGTTACACTTTGTTCCAACTCCAACATTTTTTAGCATTTCAGTGAGATTAATTTACTGTCGACACTTCATAGTCTTCACAATGATGTAAGTATATTTACAACAACAAAAATACAATAAATAAACTTAAATTACATTAAAATATTTATATGATATTTATTGGCATGAGCTACTGCATTTGCATTGATTGATGATTATATTTGTTGGAACATAAGTATGAACTTTCGCAACCTGTTTTATTTACTAACAATAGCCATACCTGTATTATTACAGGGCTGTGAAGATGTGGGCAACACCGAACAATCATACAAAGAGCGGGACATTACTTTCAAATTATCTAATGACAGCACCTACCAATACACTATAAAAAATAGGGTATCGGTACAACAGCAACTGGATGAGGATAATGTGATCACAATGGAACAAAACCTGACCCTGACCACTACATATGACCTTGTTGAAACAAAAGGAGATAATAAAACAGTTTCTGTTACCTACGAGCACATAACCATGAGCAGTGGCAATCAGCTACTCTCAGTTGAGTTTGACTCTGAAACAGATAATGGCGCCATACCGCTTTATGAAGACCTACGCTACCTGATAGACAAACCGTTTAAAATGACTATATCAGCGCGAGGCGATATTATTTCTTCAGAATCATTAGTAACAAGGAAAGAAGATGCTAACAGCAGCTTCAGCTTTGATGATAACTCTATGAGGAAGATATTGGTGCATACCCTTAGCTTTTACCCTGACAGGCCTGTCATGATGGGCGATACCTGGAAAAATGAGTTCAGTACCTCTGCCGGATTTACCAATATCATAGTACGCTGCGGCTACCAGCTTACTGAAATAAAGGACGGTATAGCACATATTGAGCTAAAGGGTAAGATCACTACCGCCAATATCACACAGGCGCAAGGCACCACTGCAGATATGAAAGGTACACAGGAAGGTTCTTATGATGTGGAAATAGCTACTGGTATGGTTGTAAATGCAAGCATTAAGCAAAGCCTTAATGGCACTATGAATATTACGGGCGAACTTACACCTGCCACATTGGAATCCGGCATTTATATTATGGGGAAGAAAAAATAATGGTTCCCGAACAACCGTGCACACAGTGTATGGGAACCATTAATATAGCAACCTGATACAGATCGTAGTTCAATTATTGTGCCAAACCTTCATCATCATCACCATTTTCGGTCTCTTCATTGTCATCATTCAGCGGACTTTCTTCGGGCGCATCAGGGCTCCACTCAATAATAAAGTTATTTCTTCCTGAACCTATCATTAAAGTTAGGTACTTCTGCTGGACTAACTCTAACAATGCCAGAAAAGTAAAGATAGCATGCACCCTGTTTTCACACTGAGAGAATATGGTCTCAAACCCTACCCTTTGGTTCTGTTTCAGGTAATCTGTAAGGTAGACCTTCTGGCCATCCATGCTATAGTTATACTTTACTACAACGTGTGTTGGCTTATCAGTACGTTCTTTATACCGCTTCATTACCCGCTCAAACGCCTGCATGAGCTTGTACATAGTAATGGTCTGTATTTCCGTACCTTCAGAGTACTCTTCTCCTAACTCATCCAACTCCTGCTGAATATTGCCGCGCTTTTGCTGTAGTAAGCGTTCTGCCTCCAGCAGGCTCATTTGCTCTGATGCTTCTTTGAACCTCTTGTACTCTAACACCTTATCTACTAGCTCCTGTCTGGGGTCGATCTCGTTACCTTCTTCATCCAACTCTTTTCGCGGTAAAAGCATTTTTGCTTTTATACGCATGAGTGTAGAGATGAACAGAATAAACTCACTGGCCAGTTCTATATTCAACGCCTCCATCGTATGTATATACTCAAGAAAGTCGTTGGTTATCTTGTTTACCGGTATATTGTAAATATCCAATTCATCCCGCTCTATGAAGAATAGCAGCAAGTCGAAAGGTCCCTCGAACTGTGGTAGTTTTATCTGGTATGTTTCTGACATCTTAGCTTCGCTCTAAACTATCAAAGATAGCTTTTATCCCTCTTTATCTTTATTATGGAACTTATACTGGAAACCGATAGTGAATATCTGCTTTATCTGCCACCAGCCAAGGTCTGTGCCTGGTTCATCTTTCAACACCTTCTCGCCTGTTGTTTCATCTATAGTAAACTTATCATAAGGCAGGTCGTTATCGTAAATAAACGTACCGCCTACTGCTATTGAAAAGTATTTTGACATTTTCCACGTAAAAAGGTTGTCGAATAAAATATCGATATTTCCGGGATTATCTTCCTTCACTACATTACCTAAGCTGTCAGTATAGTCTTTTGCCAGGTAGTTTGAATACAGGTCCAGACGCGTACGGTAAGAGATATCATCTGTAATATTAACAGTATACCTTGCTGAGAAATATGCACCCAGCTCCCATCTTGTAGTTTCACCAAAAGCCACACCAAATGCCCCTTCAGGATCTCGGGTTGTGTATTCCAGCGAAGCAGTAGTTAGCCTGCCTGCAGCAGGGGACAAGAAAATGTTCAATGCAGTACCCTGCCTGTACTCGATACCCGGAGCAAGAATAACGTATGCCGGTGATAGAAAGTCTGAAGTAGGCATTGTATCAAAACTTGGAGTGTCGTAATCATACCCTTTAGTAAACTGCGACTTAAAGTTGAATAACCCTGTCAGATAAAAATCAGATTTTTCACTCAGGCGGTAACCGTATTTAGATGTAAGATCGATACGATCGTCCATTTTACGTGGTACGAACTGGTTAGAGTAAGCATAGAATAAACTATAGGTCATATCCAGGTTATTGCTCCAAACATGCCTGTGTACCAGGCGAGTAAGGCTGGCATTCACCAACCCGTTAACAGTAATAGAAGCCACTTCACCACCTGCTGCCCAGTTGTGCAAAAAGCCCTGGTTAATACCAAAATTCACTGTACCGTTATATATCCACGCAACGGTATCTTTATTGTCTGTTGTTAATCCTGCGCGTACAGTATCTGTACGCTTCAATTGTGCATCTGCTGATGCAGTAATAACCAATAATAACAACGGTAATAATCTCTTCATAATTTGGTTGATTTTCAATTTTTATTTTGGTTTATATTTTGATTCCTGTAAAAATTTCTGCGGGTCTTTTTGCTCCTTCATCAGCTCTTCTAATGTCATTTCAGGGTGCTTTTTCATATAGGCTTTTACCATCTGCAGCCCTAACCATGCACCTATATTACCGGGGCTTTCCGGCGGCATACCGGTTGAGTTAGGCCCTTCCATAACGTACCTGATTACTTTCTGCAGATTATTTTCATATAACAACTCCTGCCTGATGAAGAAATCGTATACCATAGCTTCATTTTGCTCACACCACTCCAACTGTTCTTTGGTATACCCCAGCCTTATGTGCTCATCAACAAAAGGTAGCACTTTACTAACGAAATACATTTCTTTACCGCTATTTATCATCATATCCAGTAGTACTTTACCCTGAGCGTCAAAAGGCTGGTGTAGTCTGTAAATGGTACGGAAGGCTGCAACCGGAATATTTTCTTTGTTGAACTTAATAGTAGCATAGTCTGCCAGGCCGACTGATTTGTAAAATGGATAATCTGAACCAAGGAACATATCCAACCCTATAGCCAGTTGGTCACTACCTATAGTAATCGCAGCATGGTTTTGCAATCCTGTGACCATATATATTACTTCAGGCACCTGGTAGTCTTTCAAATAGTACTTAGTGTATCTGAACCCTTTTGTTAGCTGTTCTTCAATATCTTTTGTTTCAGGATACTTTGCCAATACAGTATCAAATACACCACGGTAGTCTTTATGCGTCATAAAAGCCCTGATACCTTCTTTGATAGCCATTGCAGTATCTGAATAATTGCCCCTGACTCCGAAACCCATTAGCTGATCCAGGTAGAAAGGCAGAAAATCAGGGTACTTCTCTTCTAATTGCTGTAGCTCGGCAGCAAAATTGTTGGTATCAATATTGTACAGATCCTTATCAAAACGTTTGCTGTTGATTGATACATTAATATCCGTTACGTCAGGGGGAGTATCAGAATCACCTCCACAACCTATCAATGACAGTAATATTACTGGGAATAGTAATACTATATATACATTTCTCATACCACAAAAAGCTTTACATCCGGCAAAATGCCCTTATTTTTACGGGCAAAAATAACATTACTCTTTTATTTGACTAATGATTATCTTATCAGTTATTAACTATATATAGAGATGAAGCACTTACTAACCATTATTATCTTACTCGCAATCACTACCACAGGCTTTGCACAGTACACTTACGGGGATCCCATACCTGTAAATGACGGGCCAAGCGGCATTAAGAAAACCAGGTTTGGACTGTTCCTTGCACCTAATAGCTCATGGATGAAACCAACATCATCTAAAAGTAACGACGGACTTTATGATGTAAGCAGTTCAGGAGGTATAATCGGATTTACCTGGGGCTTGATGGTAGATCATTTTTTTGCCGAGAACTATGGTATCGCAACAGGAATACAACTCAATACCACTGGTGGTAATATGACGGCAACCTACGCCGACCCTATACCTACAGGCAATGCAGGCATTAACCTCGTTAAATCTGCCAATATAGATTACAGGCTGCAATATCTGGAAGTTCCTTTCGGGTTAAAGCTGATGAGTGATAATCTATCAGGTGGTGTGCGTATTTTCGGTAATGTGGGCGTAACTGCTGCTATCAACATTTCTAAAAAAGGCAATTATGAGATCACATATACCGATACTGTTAGTGGTAATGGTACTATAAGCGATGTAGTACTGACCGGCGATAACGAAAAACTACGTGGAGGACTTGCAATTACTCCTATCTTATTCCAAATGAACCTTGGTGGTGGTATAGAATATCAAGCTACAGATAAGATGAGTATTTATGTGGGATTGTTCTTCAATAATGGTTTTGCCCCTGATGTAACCAGCCCTAAAGAGCTGAACCTTGATTTTGAAGGGAATTTCTCTGATGGGAATATTCGCTTGAATAATTTAGCATTGAAACTGGGTATATTCTTTTAAAAAATATTTTCAAACATACTCTGAGCCTGTACCGCTGGTACAGGCTTTTTCGTGTAGGAAAGCCGATTGTTAAGTGTAATTTTGTGCTGTATGAAAATTTTTCTTGCCCAACAGAACTACCATATAGGCAATTTCGAGGCTAATACAGAAAAGATCATAAGCGCTATTAATGAAGCTAAAAAGCAAGATGGTGACCTGATCGTATTTTCGGAGTTGGCAATATGTGGTTATCCTCCTCGTGATTTTCTTGAATTCAATGATTTTATTGAGCAAAGTCTGCAAGCGCTCAATAAAGTGAAGGAAGCTGCTGATACCATAGGTGTGATAGTAGGTTGCCCGAGCAGAAATCCGAAGGTAGAAGGCAAAGACCTGTTCAACAGTGCTTATTTATTGTATGAGCAAGAAGTAAAAGGAGTTGTGAATAAAACCCTGCTTCCTACTTATGATATTTTTGACGAATACCGATACTTTGAGCCGGGATACGAGTGGAATGTGTTAGAGTTTAAAGGCAAAAAGCTGGCAGTCACCATTTGCGAGGATATATGGAATCTGGGAGACAATCCTCTTTACCGCGTTTGCCCGATGGATATACTAATGGAACAAAAACCTGACCTGATGATCAACATCAGCGCATCTCCTTTTGATTATGCGCAAGCTGAAGAGCGATTAGGCATTGTAAAGAGAAACGTACAGAAATATCAAATACCAATAGTTTATTGTAATACCACCGGCTCTCAAACAGAGATAGTATTTGACGGAGGTTCGGTTGTAATGGATGCTAACCAGAACCTTGTTGCAGAGCTACCGTATTTTAAAGAAGCACTACAATCTGTTGATCTGAATGATGATCATACTCTTCAACAGCCTGTCATCAGGAAAGCAGATGATATCCCATTTGCTGACCCTATGCCAAAAGACTTTGATAGTTGGCTGGATATACATGAAATATATGACGCACTCGTGTTAGGTATAAAAGACTATTTTGATAAGCTAGGTTTCCGAAAAGCAATTGTAGCCTCTTCAGGTGGTATTGACAGCGCGGTAACGTTAACACTTGCCTGCCATGCTATAGGCGCTGAAAATGTAACTGCATTACTGATGCCTTCACAATTCTCTACATCGCATTCAGTATCCGATGCAGAACAATTGTCAAAAAACCTGAATAACCCTTACCATACCATTGCGATAAAAGATATATTCGAAACCTTCGACAGCAGTCTTAAGCCTATTTTTAATGATATGCCTTTCGGACTGGCGGAAGAAAATTTACAGTCTCGTATAAGGGGGACTCTAGTCATGGCCCTTGCTAATAAATTTGGTTACATCTTACTAAATACATCCAACAAAAGTGAACTAGCTACGGGTTACGGCACATTGTACGGAGATATGGCCGGTGGTTTAGGCGTGCTTGGTGACGTTTATAAAATGCAGGTATATGCTCTAGCTAAATATATTAATAGAAACGAAGAGGTTATCCCTACACATATAATTGAAAAAGCTCCTTCAGCTGAGTTGAGGCATGAGCAGAAAGACAGCGACAGTCTGCCAGAATATAATGTACTCGACCCTGTGCTTTACCAGTACATTGAACGCAGACAAGGACCAAAGGAAATTATCAAAATGGGATATGATGAAGCCTTGGTAAAAAGGATATTGAAACTGGTGAATATCAATGAATATAAGCGTAACCAGTTCTGCCCAATTATAAGGGTATCTCCAAAAGCATTTGGTGTTGGGAGAAGAGTGCCGATAGTAGGTAAATATCTATCGTAACAAACACAACCCTGATAGTACTTGAAGGCTACTAATACATAAAAAAAGCAGCAACCTTACGGGGTTGCTGCTTTAATATTAAATCGAGAGAGACAATGCTTATTCCTGAGTAGCTGTGTATACTACATCTACAGCGTAAGTACCTGCAGGGTATGCAAAACCCGGTGTTGCTTTGTACTTGATGCTGAAAGTTTGGTTACCACCACGGTCTGCTGTAGTGATCAAGTCCTGATCTGAACTTGTCAGAGTTGAATATGATGTAGTAGAGAATGGATTAGCTACTGATCCACCGGTACCGTTAGCAGTTACTTTAAGAGCAAGTACTCCGCTTACCGGCATGCTTGGTGCTGGTGTAGTGTTACCTGTATATGTAAAGTTAGCTGCGTTGGTCTTTACTGCTACTGAAAAATTCTTGTTTGAACGTACTTTAAGCTCCTGTGCATCAGACTCAACACCGTTAGCATAATGGTTTACTGTAGTGAATGGGATGTTCACATCAGCACCTGTTGCTGAACTGTTACCAGTAAAGGTAATCTCGATAGCGTTGCTAAGAACTAAGTTAGTAGTCTGAGAAGCTGAAGCGTCTTGGTTAGACTGATTTTGAGCTTTTGTTGCGAAACTGATACAAGTCAAAATTGTTACGAATAATGCGATCTTTTTCATAATTGTTTGTTTTTGTTAATGGTTAATGTTTGATTTTAATTGTTGTTTGTTTTGTTGTTTTTGTTTGTTTGTCGTTGATGACAATACAAAGGTGCAACCACAGGTGCACTAGGGACGAATAAATGCGCTTTGTTAACGCCTGATTTGCAACCCACTAACAAACGGTTAACAAATTTATTTTTACACATAACTGACTATCAACAACTTACCTCTTAATGATGATTTCACTCAATAAAATTGTTAATTGAATATCTTTAAGTAGGAACAGTAATAATTCAATATGTTATTGATCAAGAGAGTAGCTACAATACTATTATGTATATGCTCAATACATATTTCTCAAGCATCTTTAAAAGACAGTCTTGAGCATATTACTGCAACAGGAGGGGCAAAAGAGCAACTAGCTGCATACAAACAACTTGCAGCATTTACTGAAACTAAAGACTTTGAACAATCAATAATATATGGCACAAAGGGGCTCACAATAGCCAGAAGCATAGGTGACAGTGTTTCTATAGGTGAACTAAAAAACTTAATAGGTTCAGCACAGTATTTTAAGGGCAATTTTGATCTTGCAGCGAATAATTATTACCAAGCCATTGGCATATTTGAAAGACATAATGAGCAACTTCATCTTGCTAATGCTTTCAATAATCTGGCAAAACTCTACAGAAAAACCAGAGAATTAGACAAAGCAGAGGAATACTATGATAATGCAATGCGCATTTTTAAGGTCATTGGAAATAAAGGCGGCATGGAGATGATATGGAATGAGTCGGGAGTTGTGTTTGAATACAGAGGTGATTATGAAGAAGCCATTAAAAGATATTCAAAAGCACTTACAATAGCCAAAGAAACAGGTAACGAAATTGGCGTAAGTTATGCTTATAACAATCTTGCAGGGTCTTATGCCCTACTGCAAAATTTCGAAACATCGGAAAAATACTTGCTGGAAGCTCTTAACGTGAGGAAGAAGCTCAATGACTCTTTCTCACTAGCTATCAACTATAGTGACCTTGGCGCACTTTATGATTCAATGAAGTTGTACCCAAAGGCTATTGAAGCAGTTACTGAAAGCAACCATATAGCAAACAAGCTTTCATATCCTGAACTTATAGCTCATAACTACAAGCTGCTATCACATTTATATCATCAAAACGGGGAACCGGAAAAAGCATATACAAATTATATACTGTCGGATAATATTTATGACTCACTTTTAAACATTGAAAAATCTGCGCAAATAGAGGAATTGAACACTAAATACCAGACAGAAAAAAAAGAAAAACAAATAGCCTTACAACAACTTGAGATAAGCCACAGAAACTACATCATTATAGCAATAATTCTTATTCTTATATTAGCTGTACTTCTGGCCTACTCTTACTATAACAGATACAAAACAAAACAGGAGCAGAAACTGCAGCAAGAGATAATAAACCAACAAAAGCTGGCCACACAAGCAGTATTGGAGGCAGAAGAAAAAGAAAGAGCAAGAATAGGGCAAGACTTACACGATGGTGTAGGTCAGATAATCAGTGCAGTGAAGATCAACCTGTCTACCATACAAAACAGTATTTCATTTCATGATGAAAAAGAAACAGTAAAATTTGAGAATATTCTGAGCCTGGTGGATGAATCTTGTAAAGAGGTAAGGAGTATTTCTCATACAATGATGCCTAATGCACTATTAAGGTCAGGGTTATCATCGGCTATTCGTGACTTCATTAATAAGATCGACAATAATATTATCGAAACGAATTTATATACAGAAGGCCTTGACAAAAGATTAAATACAGATGTAGAAACAATACTATACCGTGTTATTCAAGAATGTGTTAATAATGTAATAAAACATGCCAAAGCCAGTCGTCTTGATATATCTATAATAAAAGAAGACCATGAAATAACTGCTACCGTAGAAGATGATGGTATTGGCTTTGATTCGACCGACACGAATAATACCAAAGGGATAGGTTTAAAAAATATTATAACACGCATCCAATACTTAAAAGGCACAGTAGTGTATGACTCACAACCTGGTAAAGGAACATTGATAATCATCAACCTACCATATAATAACTGATAATAATTATGATCAATATACAACTAATCCCTAAAGAGAGCCTTGGCTCAATAATACCAATGCTTAGGATATTAGACCCTAATATTCCTGAAAAGATACTTTTTGAACGGCTAGATGCTATGAAAGTAAATAATTATGAGTGTGTAGGAGTGTACGATAATAACAAGCTGATAGGTATATCTGGTTTATGGTTTCTCGCAAAATATTATGTCGGCAAGCATGTTGAACCGGACAATGTGATCATTCATCCTGATTATCAATCTCAAGGTATAGGAGACCGACTAATGGAATGGATATTTGAATATGCTAAAAGTAAAGGGTGTATAGCATCAGAACTTAACTGCTATGTAAGCAATAAGCGTGGGGTAAAATTCTGGGAGCGTCATGGCTATAAAACTATCGGATACCATATGCAAAAGAAATTCTAACCAGATATTTTCTATTCAATTAAAAAGCCTCGTCTCAGTTATACCAAGACGAGGCTTTTGTGTATCTATTATTTTTTTCTTCTTAAAATTATCTGATAAGTGTCACTTCACCACGGTATGTTTCTACAGATCCGTCAGGAGAACCAACTCTTATCAGGTAGCTATATGTACCTATGTTCTGGTCTACTCCTTTCCAGGTTCCGTCCCAGCCTCTACCATTGTCAGTAGTACTGAATATCTCCTGACCCCAGCGGTTGAACACCCTGAACTCCATTACTTTCTGGAAGGTCAGGTTAGTGATCTTGAACATATCGTTCTTGCCATCACCATTCGGGCTGAATGCACTTGGAACAAACAGGTTATCTCTGTCGTCTATAGTTACATATAACGTATCGAATGCACGACAACCATTAGCTGAGATACCACCAAGTACATAACGTGTGTCTTCAGTAGGCTGTGCGATAGGATAAGAGATGTTCGGATTGTTCAGAGATGATACCGGTGTCCAGTTGTACAGTCTTGCACCTGAAGCCAGTATCTGGAATGGTTTACCATACTTCACTGTTGTGTCTTCAGTAAGGATACGTACATCAGGTAGTGGTAGCACCTCTATCCTAGCATTCAGAGTATCATAACAGAACACGCTGTCTGAAACCACTATTCTGTAGTCGGTAGTCTTAGAAGGTTTAATAGTAGGAGTAGGACACTCAAAGCAACTTACACCTTCGCCATCTTTGATGTATTGACCATTATCATACTCATACCACCAGTAGCGCCATCCATTACCCAGACCTTGAATAGGTGTTTCTTCACCAAAACATATAGCGGTATCTACAGGAGAAATACTGTAGTCATGCTCCGGTACATAAATATCAAGTGTATCGCGCATCAAACAGCCACTACGTCCTATAGTCTGAACAACATATCTGGTACTGCCCGGAACGTATCCAAGCGGATTTGCAATAGTACTATCAGATAAGTGTGGTCCTTGACTCCATACTATATCAAATGGTAACGGATCAGCTTCGCAATAGCTGAACGTGAACGCCGGGCGTGCTGGCACCGCACTAATATTAGCGCTTTTATCTACTCCACAAATATTCTGTGTAGCACCGTTATCAGCAGCTAATATTAAGCCTGAAGTATATGTAGTTGGTACGTACCTAACAACAGGAGGCGAGCTTGAAACGCCACAACCGGTATCTATAGCAGGGTTATCACTGTAACAAATCTGAACAATGAGGTTTCTGTTCGTATCTATAGTATAAGGTGTAGATAGTTGATATTCATGAACACCATCTTCAAATGTAACAGCAGGAGAATAGTATACTTCAGTCATACCGAAATTCTCGAAACCGTCACCTGCAACCAGGGAGTCTTTATCAGTACACTTTATAGATATTCTGAAGTTACTGTAAACATGGGTCGTGTTAGTAGCACCACTTGTCTCCAGACTGATACTACGTATGGTAGAAGAATACATTTTAGCGTTATCGAATTCGTCGTTCCTTATCAGGAATTGCTGTTTTGTAGACCTTACGGTATTGTACATGATAGGAGCATTCCTACCTATCGTATCTACAACAGTTTTACCAAAAAGTGCAGAACCATAAACAGTAGCCACATCAGGGTTATTACATAATGTTGGATTTCCTGTACCACAAGGCACGTTATTTTTAGGTGGTCTACCTTCAATGATAGCCTCTAACTGAAGATACCCCGGATTACACATAACAAGTGCTTCTTCAGGCTGCCTTGGATTTTTAGGTGTTATTGATACTTTATTCGTTTCATCGATAAACACAACAACAGTATCCTTAGACTTACAAGCACCTGTTAGCTGTGGTGCTTCAACGATATAAGATGTTGTAACAGGCGGTAATGCCTTAGGGTTATGTATATTTTCATTAGAGAGATACAACGGGCCTCCTCCGATAGTAGACCAGTTAATATCTAAATTATCAGTACCTCTGACAAATAGTTGCACCGAATCAGGATTAAGTTCACATATAGGTTTATCCTCGCCGGCATCTAAACCTAAAACAACTTTTAACTGTAGAACCGTATAGTTTTTAAATACAATAGAGAAACCTGTACCTGAACATGTAGAGTCTTTGGTAGTAATAATAAGCGTGTGTTCTTTAACATCATTTACAGTTGGTGTCCATGTAAAGTTACCTGTCACACTGTTAGTACCTCCTCCTGTAGTTGTAAACACAGAGCCCGGGATATTAGATGTATTGGCCTCCATAAATACAGCACTATTAGGGTTTGATGATACTGATGATATGTCAAAATCAATATTACTACCAGGACATGCTATTAATACATCCTCATTGTTAATATCAACAATTGAAACATTAGTAAATGTTGTTGGTAATGAGTCAATTGCAGGAGGTGGTGATGCACACTGGAAAACATTCACCTGAACATCGCGCATGATATAACCTAGTGGTATACCTGTTCCACGCTCATATTCATCACAACGGAATGCCATAACAAACATACCCTGATTATCAGGAACAAACCTCGCTGTAGCAGTTACATTATCAAAAGAGAAGTTAGCAGCAGTTGAAGTTAGTGGGTTGGCTATAGTATATGGCGCTGAATATGCTATCGGGTTGTTCTGCCCTTGTAAAGGCTCCTGTACTACCGTAACCATAGAATCTCCATTAGGATCTAACGGACCATTCAGATAATTAGACGGCTGATTAACACATATATAAGGTAAAGGTGGCTCAGTAAACCTCGGAGTACTATTATTATATTTTGTCAGGTTATTTAAACCTGCCTCTATATACATACTACCTGTACTTGTAAGATTTATGATACTACCATTTCTACAACAACTAGACCACCAAAATCTCCAATCGGTCTGCGCTGAAGGCAAAATCAAAGTATCCTGAAACCTGCTAAGCACATAACCCGGATATTGTTGGTTAGTTCGTACGCGGCAGGAGTTGATCGGCTTAAATGAAGCACACAGCTGATCAACCGTATCTCTATCAGGAGAGTTCATTGATATACTGGAACTAAAGCCTGCATTCAATGATTCATAAAATATAGTAGCACTACTTGGCGCACCTGCTGAATTTGACTCACAAGCTCTGTATATATCAAACGTAATGATATAAATATACTCTGTAGTACCGGAGCAACCATCTCCACCACCACCGATGTAAGTTAAATTCAAATCAACCGCTGCCAGGTGAGAAGCTACAGCTTTTTTGCTCACACCAATAGATACTCCTAAGGTGAGGACAAATAATACTAAGCTGTATAATACTCTATATAATTTTAGGTTCATTCCGTCTTTGTTTTATGGACTATAATTCTATTCCGTTTATGTATCAACTCTGATACAATAATGTTTTATTGTATCAGAGTTACGTTACCTTGTTTTTTGATCGTTCTTCCGGCCGGAGTTACAGCTTCTATAGTGTATATGTATACACCTGTAGGTTGTAGCTCTCCGTTGAAGGTTCCATCCCAACCCATGTCCGGGTCTGTGGTCTGGAATACTTTCGTGCCCCAGCGGTTGAAGATGCTGTAGTCTTTAACCTGTACATCTCCTCTCCTGATCAGCTTCAATGTGTTGTTGCTACGCATATGTGGTGAGAACGCATTGGGCATATCTATATAGCTGTCCGTGTTCACCAACACATCAACACTGTCTGTTACACTACAACCGCCCTCTGTGCGTGCCTGTATCACATATCTTGTGTTCACTCCGGGGTTCACCAATGGATTGGCTATATCTGCACGGCTAAGGCCCAGTGGAGGGAACCAGCTATAGTACAGACAGTTGCCTCCCGGATCCATGCGGTAGCTCTCTCCGGGATACAGTGTCACTGTATCAGGAAGGTCCACTATCGCCCTCGGGCGTACTGTGATGAATATCTGATTGGTATCCAGACAACCCGTGCTGTCCTTTCCGTATACGGTGAACAACTGGTCGGTTACAGGATATACTTTCGGTTGCTCCGCACTCACACTGCTGATATTGAAATCAGGAGACCAGTAGAAGCTAGGGGCACCGTTCGCATTCATAGCGATCACGATAGAATCTCCCGGACAGATAGCCGTATCTCCGGGTAGTTCCAGGTAATCAGCAGGGAATACCTCTATGTTCATTGACTCGCTCGCAGAACAACCGGCCTGTGCGGTTGTAGCTGTCAGCGTCAGTGTAGTCGTCCCTTCCTGATTGGCCGTAAAGATCGGGTCTAAACGGTCAGGATAATCCAGTGAAGCACCAGGGGCCCAGCCGTAGGTATAAAGGGTATAACTGTTAGGCTGTACCACTCCGTTCAGCTTCATCGTATCTCCGAAACATAGGCTCGCATCGTTATTTACCGCTACGGTAGGCACAGGCTCTACGGTCACCATGAACTTAGCAACACTGTCAGGACAACCTGTGTAGCTTCCTCTCAGTATCACTTCGTAGGTACCGGTATCGCCCGGTGTTACTGATGTTTGTAATGCTGCAGGGTTAGCAAAGGCTGCCGTGATATCAGAGGAGGTCCACTGGTAGGTATATGCTCCGTCACCGCTGGCCCTGGTCCTGATACCCTCGCCGATACAGATGGCCGTATCAGGATTCTCTACACTGAAGCCGTCCAGTATCGTTACCACTGTAGTATCCAGTGATTTACACCTGTTAACATCTGAACCTACTTCTACATAATAAGTACGGTCGTTGTTCAGCAGTACCTGTGGTCTTTCCACAGTATCACTGCTCAGGCCTGTAGCAGGCGTCCACTTAATGTCATATGTTGCTCCTGTCTGTCTGTTGATCTTAAGGTCAAGGAAGAATGGATTGCCCGGGCATCCGGTAGTATCATTCTGGCCTCCCATATCAGGGCCTTGCTCTACGGTGATCACTACCGTGTCTTTATTTGAATTAGCACAGTAGCTGTTCACTGTTGAAGTTACCTGATAAGTTGTGGTTACTGTTGGTACCCCCGTAGGGCCTGCACCTGTTGCCGGCATGTTAGGGTCATTACCACTCAGTACTTCCCATTCATATTGGCCGCCGCCGTTCACGCCAAGAAATATCGGTTCTCCCTGACAGATACTCGTATCAGGTGATGCTTCTGTTTTAGGCCATACGTATAATGTGATATCACGTACATATGTTAACAGAATACCCGGAGGCTTACAGGTGGAGTCACGGATCGTCAACTGGAAGCTCTGGGTCTTACCCGCATCTGCTGCTGTTGGTGTCCATGAAAAACAGAACCTCAATGAGTCTGTTCCCTGATTGCTATATGAAGTACTGGCTCCATTGATAGAGATGCCCGGCTGGCCAAGGTTATCACCTGCCAGTATGATAGCATCGGTATCTGTAGCCACAATGTCAAAACAGAAATCCATCGGTTGTCCCACACATCCGCGGAAGATACCATTCAGTAATCCGAGTTTGGTAGTATCTATCTGCGGGGTATCCAGTGCCGGTGCCTGTGTAGAACAAGGAATCACCTGTACCTGCACATCACGCATGATAGAACCTATCTGCTGGTTGTTACGATATTCATCGGTACGGATGGTCAGTGCATGCGCACCTTGCTGGCCCGCCTGAAAGCTCATCTGGCCTGTAAGCGGGTTCAACGCAAATGTGTTATTGGTCTGGAAAGGGTTATTAGTGAAGTTGATAGCTGGTGACAATGTCCTTAAGCCTACCTGAGTTCCGGGGCCTTGACAACCACCTGAAGTAAGTGGCCTCATCAACTGAGTATATAATGAATCACCATCAGAATCACGAGCACCGTTATTGTAAGTATAAGGCTGGTTCAAACATACATACGGAATCGGTTTGATCGCGTAAAATGGTGATGAATTGACCCAGGACACAGTACTGTTGAACGTGGTTTCAACATAAAGATTACCACCGGTAATATTCTGGCTTCCGTTACGTGCGTTAATAGAAGTGGAGAAACGCCATGAGTTACACTTCAAAGGCAGGGTCTCTATCCAGGTATACCACCACTCTCGGTAACCCGGCAGCGATGATGAACTGTTGATACACCTGTTGGGATACTGCGAACAACCTGCTGATACAGGAGATCCGTTAGACCTGTTATCAGGAGGCAATGTACCTGTCCACTTCTGCATTGTACGGGTAAAGGTCTGGTTGGTACAGTTGTTATAGATACAAAGCTGTACAGTACCGGGCTCTGAAATACCTGTACAATCACGATAAAACTTATAGAAGAACTGATAAGTTGAATCACTGATGTGTACGTAAATGATCTCTCCACCTGCGGCGTGCGATGCTTTTGCCGTATTAGTAGTTCCAACAAAAGCAAATGTCAGACACACCAAGAACGCTAAAGAAAGTATTCTTTTTATCATAACTGAAGTTATTACCTGTTTATTTATACCTAATATATCTTACAAAATAAAAATAAATATTAACAAATATAAGGCTTACATGGTTTTTTTCGGGATTTAGTATTAATGGCTTTTATATTAATAATAAATATTACATATATAAGCAATCTACATTAGTAGACATGAAAATATATATTAAGGTTGGTTTAACAATCTTAAAGATTCTAAATTATCTCTAACCATCTCAGCATCAATGCATTTCATACAATTAAAATGCTTTTTCGGGCATTTGTTATACCCTATCTTACTACAGGGCCTACATGACAATTTATTATTCTCTAATATGATTGATTCACTACTCACAACATCCTTCAAATTATTATTTCCGTAATACGGGAACATACCCATTTCCGGAGTAGTGTTTCCCCATAGAGATATTACCTTTTTTTTGTAAGCTGCTGCCACATGCATTAAACCTGTATCGTTTGTAATGACTTGTTGCGCAAATTTGATCAGGCTTGCAGATTCATTAATACTAAACTTACCACAGGAATTGTAAACTTTGACATTATCAACTGCTGCTATCTCATCACCTTCTCCTTTGTCATCGGGGCCGCCCAGCAATATGATAGGATATGGAGATATACGGCAGAATTCTTTCCAGTTTTCAACAGGGTATTTTTTGGTATTATAAGAGCCGCCAATAACGCAAGCTATATAACCAGCCCAATGGCTCATAGGAATGTCTTTGTTTGTAACCTCCTCCTCTTTGGTAATAAAATAGTCTAGCCCTTTACCGTCATTTTTTACGCCCAGTGTTCTAACAGCTTCAAAATAGCGGCTCACAATACTTTTGTCAGGTAGAATATTGATCTTGAAATTGACGTACAACCACTTTTTAAAATTCAACTTAGGGAATGAAAAACTCTCGCACTTAAGATTTTGTTTAATACGAAGACTGCGCAAATTTTTATGCAAGTCGATAATATAATCGTACTTCTCTTTTTTAAGGTCACGTATCAGTTCTTCAAAATTATCCTCCAGATAGTAATGCTTGTCTATATAAGGACTATTAGCTACAACAGGCCTGAAGGCAGACTTTGTAAGGTAGTGTACTTTGACATTCGGCAGCTGCTGCTTTAAACAACGCACAACCGGGCTGGTCAATACTATATCACCAATAGAAGAAAAGCGTACTATCAGTACTTTCATCGAAGCAACCTAATAAATAATTAATTGTCTTCAACAGAGAATTATAAACTAATGTTGATAACTAGAATGTGGGTGCATATTTCAGCTCACACCATGTTCTGTCTTCAGGAACTAATAACTCTTCTTTAGCGCCATTACTGATACCTATCACAGCACCGTGGTATTGCTTGGTATTAGGTAGAGGGCCTAATACTTTAGCATATACTGTTTTGTCTGTACCGGGATTATATATTTTGATGATCGTTCCTCTCTGAGCGGTATTGTGAAATGCGTAGTACGTTTTTATGCTTTGCACTTTCCCTTTCATATCAAAAAATACTGCAGTGCCTTTTTCTTCACTGACAGTCTCTTCATTGCTGGTTTGCCACATGTACTTTTTCTCAATTTCAGAAAGTGTATCAAGAGGCTTTTTCTTAATTATGATAATGGTCTCGTTAGGATTATCTCCCTGCTTTCTTATAACCTCAGTTAACTCATTTATAGAAGTGACCTTTTTTTCAGCACTAGCCTGTTGCTTGTTGTTTATATCGTTAACAGCACTACTTCCGGCAACTGCTTCATCCTGTTCAGCTAAAGATGATTCAGTTACAGTATGGTCATACATTACCCAACCAACAAAAAGCCTCATACCTTCAGTAATATAATTATTCTCCATACCATTCCACTGTTGCATTAATTTTTGCTGCACCCCTGAAACATGTGCTATACGAAAAAGGTTATCATACTGCTGAACATCATAATACAGAGCCTTGTGATTGTACTCATCATTCGGATCTTCTGTAACCTGATTATAAGCTCCAAGTGGGATGTATAAAATAGAATCTTCACTAAGACCGGACTGATAGCTCATATTATTTAAGTCGGCAACCAAAGCAGGCGGCACATGAAATCGGCGCGCTAACATGAATAATGTCTCTCCCTTTTTAACCTTGTGCCTTATTGCCCAGTTGTCATCATAAAACACCACTTTCAATGAATCTTTTTCAGGAGACTCATCATCATAAACAACCTTCATCTGGGCATAAAGCGGGAGCATATATGTAATGAATACGATACTTAATATTATCCTCAACATATGCTTATTGAATCTTCAGATGCATTAAAATACAATAATTATGCCCAATCAGCATCATTTATTTCCATACGGATACGCCAGTTTTTAGGCAGGTAATTATTAATACGGTTACCAAGTGCTTTTATCCAACCAATGCCAAGCCCATTATAGCATACAACGTACCATCCTTTCTTAAGGCCGTCTAATTCGGGGGCTTCTTTTTTTAAAAACTTTAACGCTTGCTCTTTATTAAGATCTACTTTCTTTATAGCTGTAGATAATGACACGCTTAGGGCAACATCATGTGACGGCAACCAGTCTTTCTTTGTCGGTACACCAAGCGATGTTCCTGTTTTTCGTAGATACAGATGTTTTTTCAGCAGATGGTAGTCGGCCTCATGAACCGGCTCTATGGCTATATAATCCTGTTCAGTAGACAGGCATAAAAAATCGGTGTTTAATAAATAACTGCACTGATCATAGGATTTCTTATCGTGGGCATATTTATACTTAACCGGCTTGATTGCACCTGTATCTTCTTTTTTTCTCACTGCTGACATAAACAGGCCCTCCCCTTTTACTTTGCCGGAGAAAAAACGATAACCTGTTAATTTATTTTTCTCAGAAAGTGTTTCTTCTATACCCCAATTATCTTCAACGCTTATCTGCAAGCTATCTAACTTGAAGGTTGAGCCTAACCAGTCAAGAACATCTTCATTTTCCTCAACGGAATAAGAACAGGTAGAATATATCAGTACTCCATCTTCTTTTAAAGAAGGCCATATATCAGCAAGTATCCTTTGCTGTCTTTGGCTGCAAAGGGCTACGTTATTTTCGCTCCATTCGTCTATGGCTTTTTCATCTTTCCGAAACATGCCCGAACCACTGCAAGGGGCATCAACTACTATCACATCAAAATAACCTGTAAGCTTTTTGAAGCTACCCGGATCATTGCTGGCAACCCATGTATTCATATAACCCCAGCGAGTGATATTCTCTTCCAGTATAGATGCTCTGCTCCTGATCACTTCATTACATATCAAGAGACTATCATCTTCTAATAATGAGGCGATCAATGTGCTTTTACCACCAGGTGCAGCACAAAGGTCTAATACTCTCAGTCCGCTCCTGTCTGGCAGTAATTGCCTGAGCATATGATCGAGGAACATGCTTGATGCCTCCTGTACATAATAGGCTCCACTATGAAATAAAGGGTCGACTGTAAAGACGGGACGTTCCTCAAGATACCTGCCTGTAGCACACCAAGGCACAACTTCAGTGCCCAATTGTATACCCTCAGTTTTTTGAGGGTGCAATCTAATGGAAACCGGGACAGTTTCACCATGAGCATTAAGGAACCATTCCTTATCAAAACCTTTCACATCGTTCAGGCTCTTGAGTAATTGCTCAGGTATTTGTTTCAAGTATTAAGCTTTAGTAATCAAAGTCGATGCCGGTATAGTTATGTGGTGTAATAGCTTTCAACTCTTTTTTAACACCAGCGGACACTTTGAGTGTTTTGATGAACTCATGAATATCCTGCTTTGTGATACTTGTTTTACCACGTGTCAGCTCTTTCAATGCCTCATACGGTTTAGGATAGTTTTCTCTGCGGAGAATTGTTTGAATAGCTTCTGCTACCACAGCCCAGTTATCTTCCAAATCATCTTTCAGTTTATTCTTGTTCAATAGTAGTTTACCCAAGCCTTTCTCCAGACTTTTTAATGCCAGGTAACTATGCGCCAGTGGCATACCCACATTACGCAATACTGTGCTGTCTGTCAGGTCGCGCTGCAAACGGCTTACAGGCAGTTTGGCCGAAAGATGTTCGTATAACGCATTAGCTATTCCAAGGTTACCTTCTGCATTTTCAAAATCTATCGGGTTTACTTTATGAGGCATAGCGCTACTACCCACCTCACCTTTTTTAGTTTTTTGCTTGAAGTACTCCATAGAGATATACGTCCATACATCTCTGGCAAAATCTACAAGAATATTATTGATGCGTTTCAGCGCATCAAACTGGGCAGCGATATTGTCATAATGCTCAATTTGCGTAGTGAACTGCATACGCTCCAATCCAAGCTTACGCTCTACAAAATCGTTACCGAATTTTTCCCAATCACTATCAGGGAACGCTACTTTGTGTGCATTGAAGTTCCCTGTTGCTCCACCAAACTTGGCCGCGTATGGAATATTCGACAACAAATACATCTGCCCTTCGAGCCTCTCAACGAACACCATCCACTCCTTACCCAGAGTAGTAGGAGAAGCAGGTTGCCCGTGCGTGCGTGCCAGCATAGGTATCTCTTTCCATTCTGACGCCATCTCTCTAAGCTGTTGCTCCAGCTCCTCCAACATAGGCAGGTACTGTTCTTCCAGTGCTTCTTTCCACAGAAGGGGTATTGCCGTATTATTAATATCCTGAGATGTCAATCCGAAGTGTACCCACTCCAATGTATCTTCAGCACCTAACTCACTAAGCTTTTCTTTCAGGAAATATTCAACCGCCTTTACATCATGGTTGGTTACCTTCTCAATATCTTTTATTTGTTGGGCATCAGCTTCAGAAAAGTCGTTGTACAATGCTCTGAGCCTTGCAGGCTTGATAGCAGCAGGTAGTTTGAATACTTTTCTTTCAGCAAGAAAGAGATAGTACTCTACCTCTACCCTGACCCTGTACCTGATCAGGCCATATTCTGAGAAATATGCTGCTAAATTGGCTAATTGCTTCCTGTAACGCCCGTCTATTGGGCTGATAGCCGTAAGGGGTGATAATTCCATATACTGCAAAGATAATACAAGTGTTGGTAGGTTGATATAGACTAAAACTAAGCTATCATGAATCTACTATAATAAGACTCCTGCCTATGATCTTTATATTTATTATCAACATAATTTTGCTGCAAAATATTACTCTGAACATACCTAATCTGGCAAACTGAACACCATGACAAAGGTTTATTATCTTAAACTCATACTGCTAGTTCTACTCTGCTCTTGTTTTAAAGAGGAGCAAACAATATATAAAGCGTACATAAGCAATGGCTCTGCACATAAAATTGACATACTGCCCTACAAAGGCGGGTATGTTTTCACTCAAAAAGCAATAAAGCTACAGCCAAATGAAAGTATCCAAGTAGCAGATGGCTGGCGAAGAGGTAAAAGTGGAAATGCAGGTTTTAGCTCAGAATACTTCTATGATATTGACTCAGCAGTAGTAGTATTTGATGATACATATAAAGTGTCTCATTACGTAGAAAATCCAAATAGTTATTCAACTAATTTTTATGAATATTTTACTATTGGAAATATACTCAATAGTGCAACATATGAATATGAATACGAAGATAAAAACAAACATTCAAGACATCAGACATATACCTACGAGTTCACAGATAGTGATTATGAGTTTGCAAAACAATAATAAATCTCATTAACAATAATTCTATTGCAGCTTAAATTGTTCTCTTGTAAGTTTCCATCTTGTTACGGGTTGCTCAAAGTTGAGAAATCCGGGTGTGGTTACATATTCTTTCTCTAACTGAAACCCCAACTTTGCTAGTGTTTTATTCGGGGCTGGATTTAAAGCGTAAGGTTCACAATAAATGGTTTCAAGGTTTAAGTTGTTGAAGAAGTATGGCAGGCTCATTTTTACTAATTGCTCGCCATAGCCTTTCTTCCTGATGGTTTTATCCCAAATATGCAGGTGCATGTAGGCCTCTTTACCAAACACTATTTTATTCACATTACAATGCCCTATAGCTTTACCGTCTGCCTCCCAAATGGTTGCATAAGACTGCTTATCTTCAATGGGTGCATCCAACTGCGATCGCAACATTTCATACCAGAACTCTCTTGCAGGTAACTTACTCAACTCTACCCCCATACTTTCCATAAAAGCAGGGTCAGACTCCAGCCAATAGTTAGCTATGAGCTCAATATCCTGTTGCTCTATTTCACGAACCGATAGTTTCATTACTTCCATTTGATGTTACAACCTACACTTGGTTTTTGAGGAGCATCATATGTTTTACCATCCAATAAAGCATCCAACGCAGCACGCATATCGCTACCAGTAACGGGTATACCATTGCCGGGCCTTGAGTCATCTAACTGCCCGTGATAGAATGCTTCCAATTGCGCATCGAATATATACAGATCAGGAGTGCAGGCTGCATCGTAAGCTTTTGCTACATCCTGAGTTTCATCATATAGATATGGGAAAGGATAGCCTAGTTTTTGCGCTTGCTCTTTCATTTTATCAGGTCCGTCTTGTGGATAATTCTCAACATAATTACTACTGATAGCTACAAAACCTATGCCTTTGCCTTTATAGTCATTAGCTAAATCAATCAGTCCCTGATTAACATGCAGTACGTACGGACAGTGATTACAAATGAACATGATCACAGTGCCGTTTTCTCCCTTTACATCATTCAATGACAACACTTTGCCTGACACTGTATCAGGCAATGTAAATTCAGGTGCTTTTGTGCCCAACCCTATAGTATTTGATGGTGTTAGTGCCATATTGTGATCGTTTTTATACTGAGTACTTGTCAATAAGCTCCATTAGCTTATCTATTTCTCCTTTGTTATTGTAAATATGAGTAGATACACGTAAACAATTCAAGCCATTTTCAGGTACTGCTCGTATCCTTATCCTCTTATCCAAACAATGAATAAAGAATTCTTTATAATCAACATTACGTATCATGAAACCATTTATACCACAATAAGATATACTTTCTGTTGGCGTTAATAATTCTACTTTATCTCCAAAACCCAGTAAACGCTCTTGTACATATGCACCTAAATACTTAACCCTGTTGTAGATATTTTCTATGCCGATGCTTTCAATAAATTCTATTGCTGCCATCACACCCATGGCATTGGGTAATGAGCGTGTACCACCAAAGTATTTATGTGCTGTATCTTTCATATCGGCCATTAATGCCGGATCAACAGTAAGGTCCCAGTTTCCCATGTCACCTTCACCCCCGACAAAATAAGGTTGCACCATATCCTGCATATTTTCATTAATATACAAAAACCCACTACCCTTAGGCCCCAGCATCCATTTATGGAAACACCCTGCGTATGTATCGCAACCAATATCCTGTAAATCAACAGGCAACATACCCGGCCCGTGCGCCCCATCTATACATGAATAAATACCTTTAGATCTGGCGAGTGTACAAATATCTTTTACAGGCAGCACCTGCCCCTGTGTACAAGGAATGTGCGGAACAGCTATAACCCTTGTTCGTTTAGATATGAGGTCTTCTATCCTTTCAAGTGTTTCAGCAGCAGTTTTAGCAGGCGTGAATGTTTTGATAACAATACCATCTACTTGTTGGCGGCGGAGCCAAGGCAATGCATTACCTACATGTTCATGTGTGGTGAGTATCACTTCATCTTTCCTTTTTAACGGTAATCCCCACACAACAATATTGATCCCTTCTGTAACATTGTGAGTTAAGGCGATCTCTTTCTTATCAACATTTAAAAACCGGGCTATAGGTTTGACCGCCTTATTGTAACCATTATAATCACCATCTCTTTCGTTTATCATGATGCCTTTATGAACAGCGTCGATTACCGGGTATGGGGATGGCCCCATCGTACCATTATTCAAATAAGCCCTGTCTTTTGTTAAAGGGAAAAGTTGGCGAACATTTTTCCAGTATTCTTCATCATCAGGTGCTACATCTCCGTTGTGTGTTTCAAGCTGTTTTTTTGCTGCTAAGACATCTATCTCACTGAATGAGCAAGCTGCTAATAATGCAGCCGATCTTAAAAAATTTCTGCGGCCAAATTCCATAAGGTTATAGTTTGCATATGAAAGTAATACATATTAAACCTTATTAAAAGCACTAATTATTTTTAGCTGGTATCAGTGTATAGCCATAACCATCATAATAATTGTCTGCCAGCTTAAGCGAATCGTTATAGATACCTTCTACTTTCCAGTTCACAAAACCTGATATTACGTATGTAGCATCTCCGGTGGTAATATCTCTCTGAGGCTTCCAATTTATTTTCTGACGTTTCTCCTCGCCATTTTCCTCCCTTATCATTTCATTATCAGTGATGGTAATAAATGTATTGTCGTAATGAGCAATATCATCCCCCGTAAGCCCTCCAATCCGGTACAACATCTGCCATTTTCTGTTTACTACATTTCTTTTGATCGTCTCCAATGGTTTATCGTGCAGAACTATATTCGATTCATATTCAACATTCTCCTCCTTGCCGGTTTTACCTGCGGTCTGGCTACTTTTCATTTTAGAAGTAGTATCGCAAGAAATAACGAACAGAAATAAAAACGAGATAAATAATGACCGGAGACCCATATGAGATAATTAATATGATGCGATGTAAATGTACTAAATCACGTTTCCTTATTCATTTCTGAACCTAGGATGGTACTGCTCCAACGTTTTGCGTAAATAACCTCTGTCTAAGTGTGTGTATATCTCAGTGGTAGTAATACTTTTATGTCCGAGCATTTCCTGTACTGCGCGCAGGTCGGCACCTGCTTCAACTAAATGAGTTGCAAAAGAGTGTCTTAATGTATGGGGGTGAATGTTCTTTTTGATACCGCTTTTCGCTGTCAGGTCTTTAAGTACAAGGAATACCATTACCCTGGATAACTGTCCTCCTCGCCTGTTCAGGAACAATATATCTTCACATCCTTTTTTGATGGTTTTCAGGTGCGGCCTGACATGATCCTTGTATAGTTTTATCTGCTTTATTGCTGTATTTCCGATAGGTACCAACCTCTCTTTATTACCCTTACCGATCACCCTTACAAACTCGACATCCAGATACAGGTCTGACAATTTCAACCCGACTAATTCACTCACCCTTAACCCGCAACTGTACATTGTTTCCAACATTGCACGGTTACGCTGTCCTTCAGGTGTACTATGGTCTATTACACTAAAAAGCTGTTCAATCTCATCAATACTCAGGTGTACAGGCAGCCCTCTTTTTAACTTTGGCGCTTCTAATAATTCTGTAGGGTCTTCCCTGACCACCTCTTCTAACATCAGGTATTTAAAAAACGCCTTAATACCGCTTAGTATACGTGCTTGCGTATTGGCTGTAAGCTCCAATTCATTGATGTATGCAAGAAATGATTGTAGGTGTGCCAGTTTGATAGATGTAATAGCGGTATTCTCCTGTTCATTATAAATGTACTCTCCTAATAGCTCAACATCGTGTATGTAGGCATTTACCGTATTGTCAGATAAAGAACGTTCGAGTTGTAAATAGGCTTTAAAACCTTTCAAATATGCTGCCCATACTTTGTTGTCTTTACTCATCGCGCATTTTGTCAAGCAGGTCGCCCATGCCCTGAGCTTCATCCGCAGTGATGTTATCTGCAATTTTAGCAAATACAGGTTTCAACGCAGGCTCTATTTCTGTAAGCAGTCCAAGCCCTTTTGGTGTGATTGCAATATCTACTCGTCTACGGTTCTCTTTGCTTTCGGTACGCGTTACCAACTCTTTCGCTACAAGTTTATCAATTAGTCTGGATACGTTCGACATCTTTTGTATCATGCGCTCTTGTATAGCATACAAGTTCATTGGATCTCCTTTTTGCCCTCTAAGTATGCGCAACACATTATATTGCGGCTCAGTTATACCAAAAGGTTTTAACGTTTGTCCCATACGTTGCTGTAGCCATACTCCGGTGAACATGATATTGAGCATTGCTCTCTGGTACGGATCAGTAATAGGCTTCGTTATAAGATGTTCCTCTATTTTCGGCATAATGCAGAGCGATTTTAAAGTAAAGCGGCGAGTACAAAAATATACAATACTATTTATTTATTAATATTGTCTGAAATGCAGATTTAATGTTAAAGATCGCGATCATAAACGGACCTAACCTGAACCTGCTCGGTACACGTGAAAAAGACATTTACGGTAGCCAAAGCTTTGATGGTTTTTTATCGGGTTTGCGCACTCAGTACCCTGATATTACGTTTAGCTACTTCCAAAGTAATGTTGAGGGCGAACTGGTGAACTATATACAAAATTGCAGGCTTAATTCTGATGGCATTATCTTTAATGGAGCAGGGTATACACATACCAGTGTGGCTATTGCAGATGCTATTGCAGCTATAGATGTACCTGTAATTGAAGTGCATATTTCAAATATATATGCAAGGGAAGATTTCAGAAAAACATCTTTGACAGCTACAAACTGCATTGGCTGTATTACCGGGCTGGGGCTGAAAGGATATGAGCTAGCGCTACAATACTTTATAGCCAACTTAAGGCCTGAAACCTCTTAAAAAGGCTTCTACATCCATTCTTTTTTTGCCTTGTAACTGTAACTCGTCAAGATATAACCAGCCGTCTTTAGCAGCAAAGCGCAGATAGGTTTTACCATCAGTATCATAATCTCCCTGCTGCTTTTCTATATTGCTAACCTCTTCAATATGCGACTTATATACCTTTAATATTTTACCTTGTAACTCAGTAATGGCAGCCGGATATGGTGATAACCCACGTATATGATCATGTATCTGTTTAACTGGCTTACTCCAATCTATATAAGTATCTTCTTTAAATATTTTAGGTGCAGGTTTCAGGTCGGTCTCAGGTATATCGTCTTGTGGTATTTCTGTTAATGAATTGGCTGCAAGGCCTTTTGCTGTTTCAACGATCAGGTCTGCCCCTTCCTTCATCAGCTTTTCGTAAAGTGTGCCTACATTATCTTCAGGCAGTATCGGTACTTTCTTTTGCAGCAGAATATCTCCGGTATCAATTTCATGCTTCAGTTTAAATGTTGTTACGCCCGTCTCTTTCTCTCCATTCATTATAGCCCTGTTAATAGGGGCTGCACCACGATATTGCGGCAATAAAGAACCATGTACATTGATAGTGCCCATGGGTGGCATGTCCCAAACTGCTACAGGCAGCATCCTGAATGCCACAACAACCTGTAAATCAGCCTTAAGTGCAGCTAACTCATCCAAAAACACAGGATCTTTCAATCTTTCAGGTTGCAGTACCTGCAAGCCTTGCTTAAGAGCATACTCTTTTACTGCAGACTGTTGTAATTGCATGCCCCTGCCAGCCGGCTTATCAGGCGCAGTAATGACTGCTACTACATTAGCACCTGCATCTACTAATGCTTTTAGTGATGCAACTGCAAATTCGGGTGTTCCTAAAAATATTATTCTGAGGTCTTCAAATGCCGACATAAGCCACAAAACTAAAATGTTGTTAAGATAAACCTATGCTTTAAACCCTGAAAAGCTATTTTAGTCTTATAAAGGAATGCTACAGCATATGCCTGAAGCCGATATCCATACAGACGATAACCATCTACTCGCTTCGTTCAACAATGAAGAGACAAAGGAAAAAGCCTTCACACAACTGGTAAAAAAGTACCAGCAAAAGCTGTATTGGCATATCCGCAGGCTGGTCGTGACACATGATGACACAGACGATATATTACAGCATGTATTTATAAAGATGTGGCACAACCTGGGCTCTTTCAGAGGGGAATCAGGGCTGTATACATGGCTGTACCGTATAGCAACAAATGAAACCCTTACCTGGCTGGATAAAGAGAAACGAAGAAGAGCAGTCTCATTGGATATGGATGATGGGCTCTTGAGCGAACAGTTAGTGGCGCAGAAGGGTTTTGATGCACGTAAAGCAGAGTGGAAACTTCAACAAGCAATACAGTCTTTACCTGAGAAACAGAGAGTAGTATTCAGCCTGAGATATTATGATGAAATGCCTTATGAAGAAATGGCAAAAGTACTGGACACTTCAGAAGGGGCGTTAAAAGCATCTTACCACCATGCAGCAAAAAAAGTAGAAGCATTTATTAAACTAGGTTAAACCATAAATAATATATAAGGTCTAATAAAAAGATGAAGCACCCGGAGGACATATCGAAGGAACTAAAAGAGCTGAGCAGCATATTGTCTGAACAGTCTCGTAGTATGCCTTATGAGGTACCTGATGGCTACTTCAACGAGTTTACTGTCAATATAGCTGACCACCTGCAATTAAAAGAACAGGCAGGGGCAAATATGCCGGGTGTTGTTCCGGAAAGATATTTCGAGACATTACCATCTCAACTGCTCAATAAAATAAAACAAGATACGCCTCGCAAAGGCAATACTATAAACCTAACTATCAGGTGGGCTGTAGCAGCGGCCTTGCTTGTACTGGTAAGTATCGGCGGCTACCATGTTATGAATACCGGTGACAGTAGTTTTGAAAAGCAACTGGCCACCATACCAGAATCAGAGTTAAGTGAATACATAAACAATAACATCAACCAGTTTGATATTGAGACAATAGAAAACGAACTACTAGCCGACAACAATACTGGTATATCAACCCAACAGCTTCACGAAGATGATATAGTCAACTACCTGAATGAAACCGGTTGGGCAGATCAAATAAAATAATAAGTGATGAAAAGTATAGCAGGCATTTTAATATTGATACTTATAAGCTTAAGTGTATTCGCGCAGCGTCATGACGGTGGACACGATAAACATGAACGCATCAAAGCACTGAAGATCGGTTATATTACAGACAAGCTTGACCTAACAGCAAAGCAATCTGAAAAATTCTGGCCGGTGTATAATGAATATGAGCGCAAACGCAGGGATGTACGAAGAACATTTTTCGAAGCCTACAAAGAAAAAAATCTAACTTCTGACAAGCACACGGCACATCAATATGTAAACGATAACCTAGACTACCAGCAAGCAGAGCTTGACCTGAAAAAAGAATACAAAGACAAGCTTTTAAAGGTTATTTCAGAACAACAACTTGCTGAACTATACCAGGCTGAACATGATTTTAAAAAGCGCCTGTTAGAAGAGCTGCATCACAGGAGAGGCAGTCATGGCGACAGAAAAAAATAGCTACAGCCTACTGACCGCATTGTCTACATCATGATAAAATAGAAACCTCCAGCCTTCTGCCCTGCCCTGTTCAGCGTATTTCTCCCTTAAAGCCAATGCTTTTTTACCATCATAGTCATATTTGGCTACATATTTGATGACCATTTGCTTGCGCTGCGGTGCTTCATCGCCGCCAAAAAACACTTTGTCCTCACCATCATCAATCAGGAAAACTATATGCTGAGGGCTATGTCCGCCTGAATGATAATACTTGATATAACTATCAATATCGCCTTCCGGTTCTTCTATCCATTTAACCTGCACTGAGGTAAGCAAAGGGTCAATATCTTCAGGATGAAAAGAAGGCATACCCTGTTCTAATGCAAACTCTGCTTCAGCCCTGTATATATAGTAATCAGCATTAGGGAACGAAGTTTTAACCAGTCCGTCCTTATCCTTATATACAACCCCACCGGAGTGATCTTTATGCAAATGTGTTAATAATACCTTAGTTACATCTTCGGGCGTATACCCCTGTTTTTTAAGGTTAGCATGTATCTGCAACTCACCGTTATCATTCTTGTAACCGAGCCCTGTATCCAGAATAATGACATCTTTTTCTGTTACTACAAGAAATGGCTGTATCTCAACCAACAGAGAGCCTCTTGCCCTGTCAGTCAACTCATCGTTATCAACATTAAAAGGATGAAACTGCTTATCATGCCCTACAGTAAAAACACCTTCGGATAAAGGGAATATTTTTGCCATGGGCGCAAAGTTAAGCCATCAACGGATCATAACATGGCGATCAGCATCTAATCTTAACAATATGAATATAAGTATACTGAATGACAACAGAGAAGTACCCCCATAACTAAGCAATGGCAATGTAATACCTATTACCGGTGCCAGACCAATGGTCATTGATATATTAATAGCAAAGTGAAAGAAGAGTATTGAGGCAACACAATACCCGTATATGCGGCTGAATGCTGACCGTTGTTTTTCTGCAATAAAAAGAATGCGCATCATTAATGCGAGATATATGAGTACCAATGCTGTACTCCCTAAAAAACCGAATTGTTCACCAATTGCACAGAATATAAAATCAGTATTCTGCTCGGGAACGAATTCGTTTTTGGTAGATGTACCATTTAAAAATCCCTTACCTGCAAACCCGCCGGAACCTATTGCAATTTTTGACTGCCAAACGTTATACCCCGACACATTGATACTCCTGCGTTTACCAATATCTTCAGGGTCGAGATAAGCCTCCGGCACCTCTTGACCAATTGTTGTATAAATACGCTCTACCTGGTGTTTTTGCAGAACATTTTTAAATAAGAACGGTACTGCAAACTGGGAAAATAATATAGCGATCGCCCATGCACCAATCAATATCACCCTTGCCATCACCTCTCTACTAAGTGTTTTTCTTATAAGAATACCAATAAGAATAGCAGCACCTGTGAGTAGGTAAAGCAATAACGTTTTATCAACAGTGAGTGTTATTATCGTAAGTGCAATACCCGAAAAGGCTGCAATGAGAATACCATGCGGCAAACCTTCGCGGTACATTACCAGAAAGAAAGAAAAGTACACCAAAGCTAATCCTGTCTCTTTCTGCAGAATGATGAGGATAGCCGGTACAAGTGCAAAGCCTGCCCCTACAAGCCTATGCGTGAAAGTCCTGAAATTGGTCTCAGAAGAAGATAAAAACTTAGCTAACGCAAGAGATGTGAATATTTTACACATTTCCCCGGGCTGAAAACGAAATGCCCCTACACCCAGCCATGAGGATGACCCTTTTACACTGGTGCCTGCAAATATGGTAATCAATAACAGAAATAAGCCAATAGTGTATGATAGGTAAGCTACTGATGAAAAGAACTTACTGTCAGTAAACATGATCAGTATGCCAACAAAAAATGATATGCCTAAAAACATCAACTGACGCGTATGGCTTTTACCACTCATCAGCCATGAGCTATCTGTACTGCGATACTCAACAGAGAATATCGCCAGTAAGCCAATTGCCACCAGCAGGAGGTACAACAATATTGTTATACTATCCAGCCTGCTTACAAATGTTTTTTTATTACGGCTCATATACTACTTACCATATATACGGTCATACAGTTTATACGCTGCTACAGAATCTCTTGCTCTCTTTGTGCTATCAGCAATTCTTTCTCGCTCCAACCTGCGGTGATATCTTATGCTGTCCATATACTTCTGTTCTCTGTCTATCTCATATACATAAGGGCTAACAAGGTTAGCATTTAACAGTTTAGTTTCCAGAAATTTTCTTTTTGTTGCAATAGTGTCTGTAAGGTACTTTTCCATCATAAGGCTGGCTACCGGCCCCGCCCATGTAGCACCATAGCCTGCATTTTCTACCACCACTGCTATAGCGATCCTGGGATCATCTTTAGGTGCGAAGGCTACAAATACCGAGTGGTCCTTCATTTTAATAACCTTGCCCCCTATCCTCGCTTTGTTCTCAACAGTACCTGTTTTAGCACACACTTTTATACTATCAAGGTCGGCAACACGACCTGTACCTTTCAGCACCACATCATGCATACCATCTATCACCACCTGATAGGTCTCGTTCGAGATATTGGTCACTACATGTTTTTCGTGATAATCGTTGAGCATTGTATCGTTATACGCGCCACCTATGGTCTTTACCATATGCGGCGTGTAATAATAGCCCTTGTTCGCAATGATACACATGGCATTGGCGAGCTGTAACGGCGTAAGTGCTATCTCACCCTGCCCCATACCTACGAACATGATATTACATGAGTTCCACGTACCTGCAGGATATATCCTGTTATAAGTGCCGGTATCAGGCAATGTACCCCCCAACTCAAAAGGCATATCCACCCCTGTAGGATGGCCAAACCCGAAATTATAATTGTACTCATACCATTTGGCCACGCCATTCTTAACACCACCGAACTTTTCCGCATCTACCATCTTCCTGAAAATATGCACAAAGTAGGCATTGCAGGAGTTAGCCAATGCCAACCTCAAATTAGCAGCGTGACCTCCGCCACTATGTGTACAACCCAGCCTGCGCCCGCAATTATAATAACCACCACCACATGCAAAGCCAAAAGAAGGTGTGATCACTCCTGCATCCAACGCTACCAGCGCAGTCATGGGTTTCATTGTAGAGCCGGGATTGTAGAACCCGCGAATGGCCCTGTTCAATAAAGGGTGTCGCGGGTCGACATACATATTACTGAAGTTTGCAGCACGTTTTCTGCCACTCAGCATATTAGGATCGTACGAAGGGGCACTGACCATAGCAATGATACCACCCGTTTTAGGCTCAATAGCCACCAACCCGCCGATCTTATTCTGCATCAATTGCTCGCCGTACTTCTGTAGCTCTGCATCTAAATATAACTCCAAGGAGCGCCCTGCCACCTCAGGTGTGTCTAATGCGCCTTTTTTATACGGGTCCGTAGGGCGGTTAAAATTATCCCGCTCCAGGAAGTGTATGCCTCGCTGTCCACGTAATACTTCTTCATAATGATACTCTAACCCTGAAATACCGATATAGTCACCTTGCCTGTATGAGCGATACCTGTCGGTCTTTAATTTCGATTTTGATATCTCACCGATATACCCCAATATATGTGCAGCAGCCGAATCCGGATAAGTACGGATATAACGTTCTCCGAGTTCAAACCCGGGGAACTCAAAAATATTCTCCTGCAGACGGGCTGTCTGTGCCTGCGAGAGTTGTTCCATCATTACACTTTTGCGCAAAGGGCCATTACGCACTTTAGCACGATGAAACAGGCGGCTGTATTCGGCTGTATCTATCTCCAATATCCTGCAAAGCGCCAGTGTATCTATGTCTTTAGGTACATTGTTGGCAGTTACCATCAGGTCGTACACCACCTTATTGTAGAGCATCACATTGCCTTTACGATCGTAGATGACACCACGCGGCGGGTATACCACTTTACGGTAGATAGCAATATCATCTGCCAGTATCTTGTATTTGTCCTGAAACAATTGCAGGTACAGCAGCTTACCTATGATGATGAGTGCCACCACAGTAAAAATGGACCAAATAACGTATCTGCGCGGTGCAGAGGCGAAAGACATGCTTTAAGAGTGAAAAATTTAAACTACTACAAACCTAGTAGAAAAAGATGATTTCTGCATAGGGTTGTCAGGTATGATTTTTCTGATAATGAGTACAGCCCTGATATACAGTAAAGAAAAATATGCGGTAAAAGTTTTGGCAATTTATCAGTTCGTCTTAACTTTGCCGTCCCTGAAAAGGGAAACAGTCCGATGGTGTAACGGTAGCACTACAGTTTTTGGTACTGTCTGTCTTGGTTCGAATCCAGGTCGGACTGCTTTAACAACAAGAAACGCTTTGTAAATCAATAGTTTATGAAGCGTTTTTCTTTTTAGGGTACTGTATAGGGTACTACTTTTCTATAATTGCCTCTTTAGGGACTGTAAAAACTAAACTATGTTTTACTCTTCATTAGTTTCTGCAATCTTACTGGCATAGCAAACAAGCTCCAGCGCAATTGATCGGCTTCATATTGCTCTTGTAGTTTCTTATCGTATAACAATGCTCTTTTTGTAGGCTTTCCCTTATAGGTAGATGTACGCCTTTTATTACGCATCTCTTCCAGTTCCCTGTCTAACCTCCAATACTTATCATTAAACCTGCCTTTGTGAGAAGACAATTGCGAACTGTAATATATTCTATTCTGATACGCATTTCTACTTTTCCAAATATCACAGCCGTATGCTTTGTATAATATCCTGCACCTTTTATCAGTAACAGGACAAAGGAAATAATAAACTTCTCCCTTGCCTAAGTTAGACGGTACTGATACCAATTGTACTTTATAGTCGTACTGTTCTTTATGCCCTTTACTATCAGTTGTTACATAGCTGAGCCTGATATAACTATTTGCCCCTTCTAAATTGGCTACAATGCCAATACTACAACCTGAAGACCATGAATATTGTGAATGAGTAACAAAGCCTTTTTTAATGACTCCATTTGCTTGCAGTTCCTTTAGTTCTATTCTTTTAACCTCTCTTGTTGTAACAATTCCTGTCGTATAACGTCCCATACTTAATAATTCTATATAAAGTTACTAAGTATTTAAAAAACGCTACTCTCCTCCCATGTTATTAATAAAGGTTTCAACAAAGTTCAACATCTTGTTTTTTATCCTTTCGGCTATTGTTTTGCGTTCTCTGATACTCGGCTGTCCTTCATTACGTGCGCTTAATATATCATCCCTTAACGGTACGCGTTGTTCATAGGTATAACGCTCAATTAACTCCTCCAGCCTTTTGCCGTCAAGGTTCTCTTCCTGTACTATAGCGTCAAAAGCCTTTTCCTGCTCAGCACTCCAGTATTTACTAAACTCCTCAGCTACTTCATTACCGTCTTCAATACGTGGCATATTCTCCAGAATAAAGCGTTCTATGAGTTCCTTCTTGCTTCTTAACTGTGCTTCGCCACCTAACAGGTTTATAATGTTCTTTCTTTGGTTTTCGTAATCCTCTCCCTCAGCATCTTTCATCTTAGCCAATAACTGTAGTATGTAATCTACATTTATCTCATCCCTATGTAATAGCTCCAGTGCAAAATCTACATCGTTGAGTATAGACTCCTTCTCTTTATCTCCTCCAGTTCTTACCTCATCATACAGATCAAGATATTTACTTCTATAGTCGGCAAATTCCTGTGCAGTCATATCCGTATCATCAAACTCAAAATCAACAAAGCAATCCAGCGTATTCTTTAGCCTCATTAAGTTTCTAAATGCCTGAGCAAACTCAAATTTTTCATTTTCTCCATGTAGGTCACTTACACTATCTACAGTTGGCACTATACTTTTAAGGTTGGCTACGGCTTCATTAAACTGCCTTATATAGTCCTCATATGGCTCTAAGAAAATAACCTCTTTAGCATCTTTATTAGCAAATAAGGCTACAGCTTCATCCGTTAGGTCTTTCAGGTTTCTGAATACAACTATATTGCCCTGACTCTTTTGCTCGTTCAATATTCTGTTAGTACGGCTATAGGCTTGTATCAGCCCGTGATACTTGAGATTCTTATCTACATAAAGTGTATTCAGGTGCTTACTATCATAGCCCGTTAAGAACATATTTACTACCAGCAAAATATCAATCTCTTTATTCTTTACCCGCTTACCTATATCCTGATAGTATTTGTAAAATGCTTTACTGTCTTTAAGTGAGTGGCTGGTACTGAACATTTTGTTGTAGTCGGCTATATAGCTCTCCAGCTTCTCCCTGCTTTGCATATTTACCGTTCCTGTAGCTTCCAGCTCATCTTCAAGCGTGCCGTTTGCGTCCTTATCCTCTTCATTCACATTGTATGAGAATATGGTAGCAATTTTCAGATTATGTTTTCCTGCTTCTTTTTTGGCTTTAAACAGGTCGTAATACTTCGCTATAATATCTATACCACTTACGCAAAATATGGCTGTAAACTCCCTGCTATGCGTTTTACGGTCATGGTTGGCAATGATGTAATCAACTATAGCCTCCAGCCTTTTAGGGGACTCCATCAACTCTTTTACATCTATGTCGTTTACGGGTATATCTAGATCATTCTTACTGTCTTCTTTCTGCTTATACCTGCCTACATACTCCACACTGAACTTCAATACATTACCATCATTAATAGCATCTGTAATTACATACTTGTGCAGGCAATCGCCGAACAGGTCTTTAGTGGTACGCTTGCCCAGCTCATTTTTAGAGGCATTATCGGCAAATATGGGTGTACCTGTAAAGCCGAACATCTGATAATTATTAAAGAACTCAGTTATTCGCTTATGCGTATCTCCAAACTGTGAACGGTGGCACTCATCAAATATGAATACAATACGCTTATCGCGCAATGCCTCCATACTTTTCAGGTAGTTCTTTTTACTGATAGCCGTGTTTAGCTTTTGGATCGTGGTAACTATCAGTTGTGTATCATCTGTAAATTGCTTTACCAGTGTTTTTGTATCATCTGTACTGTCAACACTGCCTTCACTAAAGCTGTTGAACTCTTTTGCAGTTTGATAATCAAGGTCTTTCCTGTCTACCACAAACACTACCTTATGTACTTGTGGCAGTTTGGTTATTATCTGGCTGGCTTTAAAAGAGGTAAGCGTTTTACCACTACCTGTAGTATGCCATATATAGCCGTTTTCAGTACTGTTCTTTACCTTATCAATTATTGCTTCTACAGCGTTGTATTGATACGGGCGTAGTATCATTAGCTTTTTATCCGTCTCAGCTAATACGATATACTTGCATATCATTTTAGAGACATGGCAAGGCTCTAAGAATACCTTTGCAAACTCCTCAAGGTTCGTGATCTTTCTATTGTCTTTATCAGCCCAGAAAAAGGTTTGTTGAAAGGTCTCTTTATTCTTTTGGTTGGCTAGTAAGTTATTAGCGTAATACTTAGTATTGACACCGTTACTGATAACGAATATTTGTACATACTGAAACAAGCCCTTGCCTGAACTGTAGGAATCTCTATGATAACGGTTGATCTGGTGAAATGCCTCTTTCATCTCCAAGCCTCTACGCTTTAGCTCTATCTGTACCAGTGGCAGCCCGTTAATGAGTATCGTAACATCATACCTGTTTTCGCGCTTGCCTGTCATGGTAATTTGCTGAGCTACCTGAAACTCATTCTGACACCAATACTCAAGGTTTAAGAACTCTATATACTGAGGCTTGCCCTCATCATTCGTAAACTGAAATTTATCGCGCAATAGCTTTGCCCTGTCAAATACACTGCCCTGATTTAAGTGGTTGAGTATTTTGGCAAACTCATCATCACTAAAGGTGACATTATTATGCTTTTCTAGCTGCTTCTTTAAGTTGGCTAAAAGCTCCGCTTCATCTTTTATAATTACCCGCTCATGGTTCAGCTCTTGCAATTGCTTTACAAGATTGCTCTCAAGTACTTGTTCAGGTTGTGTGGTCATAGTTGGTACAATTTATTTATACACCTGCCCCGCACCTATGCGGGAAACATTTGCTGTAATAAGCCTTTTTTAAACTCCTTACTTTGCTCCAGTTCTTTGTTTAGCACTATTATTTTATCATCTATACTGCTTAGATAATCAGCTATTTTTTGTTGTTCAGCTTTTGAAGGAATGGTAATATTTATATCCTCTAGGTATCTATAATATAAATTCGAAACATTTCCACCCTCTACCATTCGTGCAAATTGCTTTGATAGTGTATTAAAATAGTAACTTATGTATAACCCATTTTCACCAGTATTAAAAACTGAAATCATTTCACCAATTGCTATGTCTTTAAATGGCAAAAAACTACATTTTGCAAAATCTTTTGGATCTTCACCAACACGCGGTACTAATACCTCTCCACCTTTACTGAACCGTAGATTTTCAGGCTCAATATTAGTATAGGAGTATATTTTATCTACTATAGTATTAAATTTTGTATACAATTCTCCATATCTAACGCATGGCGTTTTAGCATCCTCAGATATAGACCATTTTGGAGCACTTTTACCATAATAGAAGTACCCTATATCTTTTATTGCTTTCTCCTCCCAATCAGGATAGTTATTACCGTTATCATCCCCCGCTTTCTTCGGGGCAGGTTTAAAGCGTATTTGCTGGCTAAAGAGTTGTTGCATTACTCCTTTTTTGTATTGCTCCAGCAGTTCTTTTTTTCTACTCAGTTTTTGAATACGCTCATCCACAGCCGTTAAAAAATCAGCTATCTTTTGTTGTTCAGATTTGGTGGGTAATGGAATCGTAATCTTGTAAAAATCTCCATGATTTAAATCTGGTATAGTAGAAGTTCCCGCTAACCTTAATATTAAGTTTTGAACTTTGGTAGATACTAAATAATAATACAAAAATCCTTTTTCTACAATCTCTCTATTGTAGTCTATCTTAAAGAAGTTATTGTGAAAAGCACCAGTTACATTAGTTACTACCATGCCTGTATTGCCAGTTCTAGTCATTAATATATCTTCCTCATCACATAGTACAGAACTAGTAGGGTTTTTAATATAATATTTGGCTTTAGAATTCTCTTTCAAAAACTCATTTGTTATATAAAAGTATGCTCCTTCTTCAGGTTCTTTAAGCCTATCAGCAATAGCAATCTGTAAGCCTTGGTTGATTTTTGAAATGTCCCTCATAGTTTTGAGTACCCATCCATCATTAAACTCAGGAAAGCGCAAAGCAGGCAGGTTCTTTTTTTTCTGTTCTAAAATCATAGCTTAAAATGGTGTAGGTATGTTTAGTTGTTGGCAATAGTCGGCTATTCGCTTATCCGTTTCAGCTATGTCCTGCTCCAGTGCTTTCAGCTCATTGGCTACAGCTTCTATATCAACAGGCTCTTCCTCTTCAAAGGTGTCTACATAGCGCGGTATATTCAGGTTGTAGTCGTTTTCTTTCACCTCTTCCAGCGTAGCTACATAGCTGTATTTGTCTTCTGCTTTACGCTCTGTATAGGTGTCTATTATCTTGCTAATGTCTTCTTTGCGTAGCCTGTTTTGCTTGCCCACTTTCTCAAAATGGTTGCTGCTATCTATAAAGAGTATATCGTTAGGGTGTTCTTTACACTTCTTAAATACCAGTATGCAGGTAGGTATACTTGTACCATAAAACATATTGGCTGGCAGCCCTATTACAGCATCTAAATAATTGCGCTCTTCAATAAGGTATTGTCTTATTTGCGCTTCTGCTCCTCCTCTAAACAATACACCATGAGGCAATACTATTGCCATAATACCATTCTCGGCAAGCTGGTATATCATATGTTGCACAAAGGCAAAATCGGCTGCACTTTTAGGTGCAAGCCTGCCATACTGGCTAAACCTGTCATCGGTATTAAACAGGCTCTTAGCACTCCATTTGGCACTAAACGGGGGGTTAGCTACAATAGCCTCAAAACGCTCTTCAAGGTGTGCAGGGTGTTCCAGTGTATCATCTTGCCTGATGTCAAACTTGCTAAAGTGTACATCGTGCAATATCATGTTCATACGGGCTAAGTTGTAGGTTGTACGGTTCAGCTCTTGCCCGTAATAGTTGGCTACTTCTACCTCCTTACCTATCCTTAATAGCAAAGAGCCACTACCACAGGTAGGATCATATGCACTCAGTATCTGCTTTTTGCCATTGGTCACCAATTTTGCCAATACCGTACTCACTGGCTGAGGTGTATAAAATTCACCAGCTTTTTTGCCTGCACCACTGGCAAACTTTCCAATCAGGTATTCATAGGCATCACCTAATATATCAGCATCGGTATCACCCAGCTTAAAATCAATATTATTGAGGTGTGCCAGTATTTTGGCTATTAGCTTGTTTTTATCCTGCTCTGAGCGTCCTAATTTGGTACTGGTAAGGTCTAGGTCTTCAAAGAGCTTATTAAAGTCCTGTTCGCTCTCTGTACCCATTGTACTATTCTCAATATTGTTGAGTATAGCCGTAAGGTCTTCCAGTATAAAATTGCTTTTGGCTTCGCCGTGTGTATGTTCATCTTCCTGCTCCTCCTCTTCAACATTAGCACCTCCCTTTGCAGCAATAGCCCCAAACAACTCAGACGGGCGTAAGAAGTAACCCAACTTTAGCAAAGCATCTTCTTTTACATGCTCAATTATCTCCTCACCGTCTTCAGTCTTCTCTTGTATCTCTTCATATTTAATACCATCATTTTTAAGTATCTCATTTGCATAAAGTGCAAACTTCTCAGACAGGTATTTGTAGAATATAAATCCGAGTGCATAATCTCTGAACTCATCCGCGTTCATTCTGCCTCTTAGTGTATCGGCAATGTTCCAAAGTTGCTGCTCTAGCTTCCTTTTTTGCTCTTCTGACATAGGTTTTTATTAATGGGCATTAAAATACAAAAAGGAAAGATTTAGTATATAGGGTGAAAACACCCTTTCAGAAATAACCTAAATCCTTAGGGATTAGAGCCAATTAATGGTTTTAGAGCAATCCCCCCTCGCGCGCGCGTACTGGTTGTAAAACTCCAGCTATATGCTGAGAATTGTTAACATTTTCGCGCGTATGATGTCAGGTTTTATCAGGTTCATTACAACTATAAATTTTATAAGTTTTCACAGTATACCTTAAGTGTGAAAAGCTATAAAAATCAGCTTTCAATTAGTTCAATACTCTTTGCCTCAAACAAGGCTTTAAGAGCCTCCATATGGTCACATCTCCCCACATTTCTTACTATACCCTTAAAACGCTTAATACTGGCAAAATGAGCCTGTTTTTTACATTTCTTAATCTTTGCCCATTCCCTCGGATTGCTCCACTTATCATACACTTTCTTATCACAATTATTTAAGCTACTAGTATAAAGGCTGCTATCATCAAACACAAACCCATCAAAATAGTCTTTTAGCTTTTTCATTAATGCCAGCAAATTGCCTTTTACTGTAAGGTCTGCTAATGACTTTACACCACAGTCAGCAAAAAACCTTTGCTTCAGTCCTTTAAGCTCATATCTTAATATGTTCCTGTCTGATATATGGTACTGTTTTGCCTTATCATAAAGCTTTACCACATAATCGGTGTGCTTGTATTGTGTATAGTAGCCTGTTTTACTGTCTATAGGCACAGATGGCAATTTGCATTTATAGCAGATCACATCTTTAATAATCGCCTCAGCCGGCATTGCAGTATTTACATTTAACCCAAACTCAAGGTTATGAATGTGCATGTTATATGGCTCAATACCTGTAAAGCAAGAAAGAATACTAATAGCTTTACAAAGCTCAGAAAAAGTAAAATCCGTATGGTTATGCCCTCTATGATAAAGCTTATGAAGACTACCTTCAATAATCATATACCGTTCAGACTTAACAACAAAATCAAAGCCATTCCATTGCCCTCTAATAGGATACTCATTCACCTCACCTGTATCAATATTTGACGTAACAGATAATATACTTCCAGCCCTCTCAATAAACTGTGAAATATCCTGCTTTAAGGTGACTGATATTTTCAACCAGTCAACCATTTACCGTACCTTTATACCAGTGAACGATTAGAGGTAACACTCTTATTGTTTGCAATTGTTGAACACAATAGAAAGGGATAAGCCGCAATCTTATCCCTTTCACTTTTTATTGTTCTTTGCGCTGCCAATCTCTGAAAGAGCCTGCTCAACATCCTTCCTCCAATACCTCACTCTAGTGCCTACAGTACGCCCCTTCACGGTCTTGTTAAGCGTCCATTTGTGCAAGGTAGGCAAAGACACTCCTAATATCTTAGCTGCCTGTTTACGCGTCAATAACTCATCCTGCTTATCAGTATTTGTGTCTACTGATCTAGTTATTAAACTTACTCCTTCCTGAAATTCTGCTTTTACCGTTTCGGCTACTACTTGTCTTAATTGTTCTTCTGTTAGTACTATTAACTGTTGCATACTATATGTATTTGTATGCAAGTTGGCGGGATTTTATTGTATTTGTTTTCGGACTACTTTCGCGAAAGTAAATTTTCCTATTTCAAACTGTCTTTAAAGGGAATTTTAAACCTAGCTCTATTACTAGGGGATAATGAATTTTGTCTTTCGCTTATCTCCTTTTCTATAGTAGCCTTTTTAGCAACTATATCAAAATGCTGTAATAATAATTCAGTGTCTTTTCTTAATGAGTTACTAGGCTTTTCAATATAGCCCTTACCTATTAGCTCCTGTATAATAAAACCGAACTGTGCAGGCGTGCCAAGCCATTTGAGTTTATTTGTTGTATTAAGTAATCCTATTTCCTGATACCCTATGTCTTGCTTCTCTATTCTTAGCGTTCTAGAGTCTAATTTTAATGATTCCTGTAAATAGTAAAAATCAACATCAAATTGTAGGCAAATCAAATAAATGTTATTAATTAAGTCTTCTCGAAGGCAGTAAAGTCTAAATAATACTTCCTGCTCTTTGGTCATTTTTTCAAAATCAAATTTACCCCTATCATATGCCTCTAGAGTTTGTTTATTTTCTTCAAGAATATATTTTACACCGTATGTTATTATGCTTAAAACCTCATGTATATATGCTCTTGTTTTAGTTTCATCTAGTTGAAATAAGTTTTGTTTGATTTCATTTAACAGCAATCTAAATGTTGTATTTTCAAACTCTGCACTTAACACTTCCTCGTTGCAATCTAAATCATCTTCGCTATTTCCAGTTAAACACTCAATAATAGTTTTTAACCTTTCTAGTTGTTCAAATCTCATAAATCAAAACCTTGCTTTACTCTAGTACTTTTTTGCCAGTTTAATTGCAAAATCTTAGCGTGTTCTTTTGGCGTTACTTTAATGTAGCTTAAAAATGCTTTTTCGGTCTTATGCCCTGTAATAGCCATTATAGTAATGGCAGGCACTCCATTTTTATAGTTATTAGTAGCAAATGAGCGTCTTGCAGTGTGTGTAGTTATAAGCTTGTGTTTTTTTAAGCTCTTAGTAATCCCAGTACCAGCTTTTGTAATGGTCTTACTTTGTGTCTCTTGCAATTCAGGTATATCAGCTATCTCTTTTAAATACTCGTTAGTCTTTTGGTTAGTTATTGCCTTTGGTAGCTCTCCATAATACTTATCTAATATTCTTTGCACCTCAGGGTGTACAGGTATAGTTACGGGATTACTTGTTTTTTGCTGTACAATTTCAATAAATCCATCTTCTATATGCTCGGCTTTCAATTTACTCAGGTCAGAAAACCTTAAGCCTGTATAGCAACCTACAATAAACAAATCCCTAACCTGTTCATGTCCTTTCCTATTAGTCAGGTCAATACGTGCTAATGCTGCAATTTCATTCTCAGTAAGATATATGCTATCAGTCTTTTCAGATACCCTTTTAAACAACTTGCTTTTATATGCTAAGTTCTTATTAACACCTCTTTCTGTAGCATCATTAAGTATGGCTTTCAGGTTCTTAATATGCTTACCTATTGAGTTGGTACTTTGCAATTGCTTTTTTGACAAATACTCAGTAAATCCGTAATAAAAATCAAGATCAATAGTATCAAAATCCACAGGGCGTTTAATAGTCTTTTGATACAACTTAATAAAATTCAGTGTCCCTTCATAAGTATTAATAGTACCTGAAGTTACAGGCTTCCCATTAGGGTTTAAACGAATACCTTCTTTTGATTGAGCAATGAAGTTTTCAAAATAAGAGATAAAAGAGTTTTCGGAATTAGCAACTACTGTATCAGGCTTAATTTTTGCATCAAACAGGTCTTTTAACACATTCTTGCTAGGCTCTTCTTTTTTTGTAGCCACATAATCCCTATACACCTCTTCCATATCAGCCAACCAGCCCCGCAATAAATGGTTTGAGGCTGCAAATCCTGATAGCGTCCTTCTAAATTGTTGCTCTTTCTGATTCCAGTGTTTTGGCTCTATTGTTATTGGCAGGTAGTACTTTAAAAACGGTTTGCCATTTATTAAGACGCGTGCAAATAGTGGTGTTCTCTTCTTTGCCTTAACGTCTTTAAGGAAAAAGGTTACTCTCATAATGTTTTGCAATGTTGAACATTGTAAAAATACGAAAATAGTACCCCAAAAATGACTGGGGGACTAAATGGGGGACTATTTTTTTTAATCAGCCTTTATTTAGCTTTATTTCTCTTAATCACCTGAAACACCTATAAACAGGGCGAAATACTGAACAGCATTATATTTCAGGAAAATTTAAGAAACTAAAAAATACCATAGTTCGAGTTCAGGTCGGACTGCTAAAAAGCCCCTCTGAGAGGGGCTTTTTTAGTTAATGCTTGTTATCAACACCAAGGGTCGATTAAGAATGAGGTAAACCTAGTTCTCGTAACTGAAAAATAGAGTCCGCATTTTTATACTTTGCGATAATAAGATTTATACAACTGTATTTTTTATTTTCTTTAGTATTTACGCCGACCTCATACCTTCTTGAAAATGCGTATACATCATCACTACCTATGTTAATATCGCTAAATGGCATATCGGAGTTATATGGAATTTTCACCCTAGTCTTATCATCTAAAACATAATAATATTTTGATTCAATAGAATGCCCTTCATTATCTTCAAATTGTGTCCTAAGGATTCCATTTGTATCAATTTCATAAATTCTACATCCATCTTCATATTTAACAGGCTTACCATCTAAACAATTAAAATAAACAACAATAATTCCTTGATAATTGTGAGGTATATAAAATATTTCCTGTCCTTTTACTTTACAACCACTTAGATAGTAGATAAATAAAAAAGCTACTATTATTGTAGTAATAATTCTCATCATTTAGGTTTGTAACACCTTAAGTTCGGGAAAATTCAGGAAAGACGCTTAATGTCAACTACTATTGTTCCTTTAGGTCTTGTGACCACACCAATCAGAATCTGCATCAGTGTGTTGGTTGGTGACAACACCCGATTGAATAAACCTATTTGTCAACTCAAACCAACACACTAATAGTATAATTATATTTGATCTATGGAAACAGTAACCTTTTATTTAGGAGAAGAAAACGGTACTTATAGTTCATCTTCTGTAGAGCCAATATGCGATTGCCATATCAATACTATGGCTGATAGTAAGCAAGGTATAATTGATAATATTAAAATGCTGATCAAAGATTTCATGGATAATGAATGGAAAAATGACGCTTACTGGAGTAAAGTGAATATTGATGAACTGGAAATTAAATTCATTGACTACGATTTTACAGAATAACCTAAATCCTTAGGGGTTAGAGCCATTTTAAAGGTTTTTTACCTCTGTATCAGTGTTGGTTGGTGTTTTACCAACCAAAAGGGGAAAAATTTACATTCCTGTTAGACAAATTTCATCTACGATATATGGGTGATAATCGATATAATACCCCGACTCATGTAGCTTTTTCAAAACACTTATAAAAAGATATTTTTCAATCTTTTGCACATTCCTTTTAACCCAAAGCTTTCTAACTCTATTATATGTGTTAATACCCCCTAAATTTCTAACAAATACAGATGGGAAGTCGTCAACATAAAAAATTTCAGACGTTACAAATCCATTTATTTTTAGTAATGTGTTATTGCTTCTATATAGAAGATAACTAAATGAATTTTCAGTAAATAAATTGACAAATGGTGATTTCGGAATTATTAAAAATTTTATTTCAACAAAATAATACCCTAAAGTACTGTCTATGTGAACTATAGAAACTCTATTTTCAAACTCTACATTAATATCGTCTATAGTATTAATATTTTTAACTGTATCCTTACCATTTATAACATAGCTAGTCTGATCATTCTGTAGTAAACATCCATTGTACAGCTCATTTAAAAAGAGCAAATCCTCGAATACTAGTTTTTTTATATCCTCATGTTGCGCACGACTTACAAGACACATTGTAACAGTGATAAAAAGAGTAAATATTCTTTTCATTTCAAATAATCATTTTTTTCTTTTGGTCGGTCTTGTGACCGTACCAATCAGAATCTGCATCAATGTGTTGGTTCGTGACAACAACCTAAAGGAAAATGATTTTACACTTTTAAAACTTAAAATAAATATTATGATTAGTTTCAACTGCTTTTTGTAATAGTTGAATAATCCTACTTACAAGAAATTTTTCTCTAACCTCTTTAATTTCAATTGTATATTTTTTCAATCTAAATGATATAATCTTTTTAACTTCTTGCGAATTCACCCAACCATCTTCATAAGGACCAATCATACTATCGTTTACATCATTAATTAAATCTAGTACTTTCTGATCTAAAAGATATACATCCTCTATTGCTAAAGAAATAACATTTTCATTTTCAGTGTTGGAATAAGCCCAAGAAATTGCGTCAGAGTACTCCATGTCCCTTTCATCAAATTCTAAAGGCAATACAAATATTAAATAATTTTCACTAGTCATTATTTTTCATGTGCTTTTGCTGTTGATTATAATTCTTTACATGATTACATTGCTTTTAGTCAGTCTTGTGACCGTACCAATCAGAATCTGCATCAATGTGTTGGTTCGTGACAACAACCTAAAGGGGAGATTATTCCATTCTTAAAACACGTATATACAAAAGCTTCTTAGTATCAGAACTGAAATCTAATATTAACCCCTCAATACCAGGACGAAAGCCTCCAGCTTTTTCAGAATCCATGTTATTTGAATTATAAGTATAGTATACATAGGAAAATTGATCCTCAGGATGTAAATATGTTCTTACTTCTGATGGATCTCCCAAATAATATCGTACCGAATCAACAGAAACACTATCAATAATACAGTTACGCAAACGATGTTCGACCACACTTCTATACCCATTGTTCGCTAAAGAATCAGTACGCCAATAATATGTAACATGTTTCAATATTTTTGTGCAATCATGCTGCACTGTTTGAGTTTGCTCTGGTACATTATATTCTACCAGTTCAGGATACTTACATGCAAAACTGGTCCACACCAATAACAACAGTATGATTATTCTCCTTATCATATTAAAGCTGGCTGCACATTAAGTTCGTGAAAATTCAGGAAAGATGCTTAAAGTCAACTATCATTTTCCTACCACTCAAACTTCTCGCTATCCTCATCTACGGTAAGTCCGCCCAGCAAGCCTAACATACCCATATCTAAACCTATACGCACACCCGTCATCCGGTTATTGAAATTGTCCCATGACTGTACCACATCAACCCTTAAGAACCTGAATATCTTATACCCGAGGTTGTCTATGCCTATAAATGCTTCTGTATAATAGTTGTTAGTGTTGATGAACAGGGTGTTAGTTCCTGCTACTACATTCCACCTGGCCCTGCGCAATAGCGGCAGTTTATTGGTCAACAACCCGTTCATGTTATACTCGATATGTGCTTCGGCATACAGGTCGGTCGTGTTGCTGTATTGGTAGTATGGTGCCAACTGGAAACTACGCAGGTATGGCGATGCAATGATGAGCCTGTTGTCTGCAATGTGCATCATGTCGGGCAGGCTTACATAGTTCTTATTCAGAAAACCTCCTACACCTATATTGTATTCAATACTACCCAGCAGTTTCATATTCATATAGTCAGACACGGCAAAACGCCAGTTGTCAAAATCTACTTTACTGTTCAGCAAGCCCGGTATACCCTTATCATATTCCAACGTAAACACAGGCCATTTACTGTACTGCGGCGAGAGAAAATCAGGATATTGCACATAGGTCACTCCCGGCTGATAAGACACAGATGCTTTAGCCAATACAGCATTATGCACCTCCCAAAGCATACCAGAAAGCTGGTCAGGCACATTCGGAGTAAAGAGCTTTTCTCCATCGCCCGAAAAAGTATAAAAAGACGTGTTCGCAACAGGCAGTCTGCGCTGGAAACCACCCTTGAACTTAAAGGCAAAACCATTACCGAAATTCCTGCCCACAAATGCTGCTGCCGTCCATCGCTCGTAGAGCTTCATGTAATTCCTGCCGTAGAGCAATGTAGTAACGGTATTGTACAAAGGGGTGATGGTATTTCTCGGGTTGTACTGGAAAATGTATTTACCACCTTCTACCCCCAGCCACCATTTTCTACTGCGCCAGCTTCTGTCGTTGGTGGTATAAGTAATACGCCCGTATGTATTAAAATGGGTGTTACTGAAACCATATCTGGTACCTAATACTGTATTAAGTGTTTTGCCGGTATCTATCTGATGGTCCCACCAGAATTTCGGGGAAACGACCACACCTTCTACTGTGTTGTATTCCATCATACCATTCATCAACGAGTTGGTGGCAAAACGGTGTTTGTTCTCTTTTGTTGTATAGCTGTACCCACTCAATAGCAGGTCTCCCGCCTTGAATTTATTGCGCAGCCTCCTCATCGAGTCCCTGTATTCGGGCGAGGATAACTTTGCATGTATACTGTCCCGTTTGTTATAATCTACTCTTTCATCCTCTTCAAGCGGAAGCACTCTGGCATCCGTCCAATAGCTGGTATCTTTCTTCTTGGCATTCTTATCGTATGAGCTGATCACTTTATCTTTAAACAAGCTATCAGGTAACGGCTCATTTATTTTATGTGCATCATAAACTGCCACGAAGTTGCCTGTAAAATCCATACCCAGAAACTTTAATGTAGGATATTGCACCTGACTTTTTATCACCCATGTATCTTTCTTGAGCGGCAGGTATGTTTGTTCAATTTGCAGAGAGTCTATACCTGTCAGGTTCGACTTTTTAGTCAACCAAAGGTTAAGGCTGTGTATTGCCCAGTCTTTATCTACTATGTAAATAGTACCGCTGAACAATGGCTCGTATAGCCTGCGTGGAGTAACATCTATCTTGTAAATAGTGTAGTCGTCCTGCATGAACTGTCCCTGAAAACGGTATTTATAATACAGCAGCGCATTTTCACTTATGGGTGATATAAACCCCCTCTCACTGATCTCCCAGAGCGGATTCACATTGTTATCATAGAAAGAAACAATAGGCGGCATTCTCGACAAACCGAAACCATTAGGATTACCACTCTCACGTACAGAACGGATAACAGTTCGCTCCTTTTTCCCGTCAGTATAATAGTCTGCTTCCTGCTCGCTCAGGTATAATATCCCTAAACTGCTGGAATCGGCACCGCCACCACCAGATGACTCCATATCATCACCTGAAATATCAAAACCGAAAATATTTGAAGGCATCTCTCTATTACGGATAACACCTTTCATATAAATAGAGGTTTGCAGTTGTTCTATCTGCTCTTTATGGAATTTCCTTCTTTTTATTGCCTTTCTAATAATGGCATACGCCGGGTCTTCGGCATTGGCTTTTACAACCACATCTTTCATCTGCAGTGCCTGCTCTGCTAAAGAAAAATCGTGTGTAATAGTCTCCCCTTCTTTTATCGTAACAGTATACGTCGCTTTTTCAAAACCCATATACTGGCAATACACAGTATACTGTCCGGGGCTGAGCTGTAGTATATACTCTGCTTTAGCATTAGCCGCAGTACCCATAGTGGTACCCTTTATATAAACTGTTGCATAGGGTAAGGGCTCACCTTTGGTGTCAGTGATCACACCTTTCAAAACACCACAGTAACTAATAAAAGGGGTCAAGCAAGAAAATAAAGTAAGTAGTATAGCTCTGGTCATAGATAGTTTTTACAGCATAATATTAACTGTAAAATGCGTAAGGTTACGTTAAAATCAGAAGAGGCCGTTTATCTCAGCATCTATACGCTTTACTACTTCTGCAAGGTCATCATCACCATCTGTAAAATCCAGGTCTTCAATATCTACTACGAGTAATGAACCATCTTTATAGTTATCGATCCATTTATCATAATACTGATTGAGCCGCTTGAGATAATCGAGTCTTATATTCTCCTCGTATTCACGTCCTCTTTTTTGTATCTGGTCTACCAACTTAGGTATTGAGGCTTTGAGGTAAATAAGCAAGTCAGGCGGTTGCACCATTTTTATCAGCGTGTTGAAGAAGGAAGTATAGTTATCAAAATCACGCTTGTTCATCAGCCCCATATCATAGAGGTTGGGCGCAAAGATGTACGCGTCCTCATAAATTGTACGGTCTTGTATAACGGTGTCTTTACCTGAACGTATCTCTTCAAGCTGACGGAGGCGTGTATTTAAGAAATAGACTTGAAGGTTGAACGACCAACGATGCATATCCTCATAGAAGTCTACCAGATAGGGATTCTGGTCTATATCTTCAAAATTAGGCTTCCACTTATAATGTTTTGCTAATAGCTCGGTAAGTGTTGTTTTACCTGCACCGATATTACCGGCTACTGCTATGTGTTTAATCGACTTCTTTTTTGCCATATCCTCTAAATAAAAGACAGTGGATAAATTGTGCAGGCTATTTTTTTGCCATCACACAACTTTAAGATACAATTTTAGTACCCTAATTTATACCCGATGCGAATAAAACAGGAAAAACTTACTTCTAATAATAAACTATGAGAAATTAATAATAACTTATACCGACCAGCTTCCTTGCTTCTGCTATGGTTTTTGAAGCACTCTCACGTGCTTTTTCGGCACCTTCTTTAAGAATCTTTTTAAGGTATGCCTCATCATTTTGCAGCTCGATTGTCTTTTCGCGTATCGGTGAAACAAAATTGACCATATCTTCTGCCAACTGCTTTTTCATATCACCATAACGAATATTACAATCATTATACGCCTGCTCATATTCTGCTACAACTTCTTTAGCAGATACCAGGCTCATTAAGTGAAAGATATTCTGAATATACTCCGGCTTTTCGCTGTTAGGCTCTGTAGGACCCGAATCCGTTTTCGCTTTTTTTATTTTTTTGCGGATCACATCATCTTCATCGGCCAGAAATATAGTTGCGTTCTCATTCTCGCTTTTACTCATTTTACCTTTCCCGTCAAGGCTGGGCACTTTTATGAGTTCATTACTGAAGTTAAATGGATGTGGCTCAGGGAACAATTCTCCATATCGATTATTGAAGCGGTTCACAAAATTGCGAGCCATTTCTATGTGCTGCTCCTGATCTTTTCCAACAGGCACTTTTACCGCCTTATGAATAATAATATCAGCACTCATCAATACAGGGTAGGTCAACAATCCCGCATTTACATTCTCAGGTTGTTGGCGCACTTTATCTTTGAATGTTGGTACTTTTTCCAGCTCTCCTTTATACGCTAACATATTTAGCAATAGATACAACTCAGGTATTTCAGGTATATCGCTCTGAGCATAGAGTGCTACTTTATCGGGATCAAGACCACAAGCCATATTCTCTGCTACTACCCTGAACACATTTGCCTTCAAATCTTTGGGGTCAGGATGTGTAGTCAGCGAATGATAATCTGCCACGAAAAAATAGCAATTATACTCTTCCTGCATCTGCACATAATTCTTCATTGCACCGAAGTAATTACCTAAATGCAGGTATCCTGTTGATCTTATTCCGCTAACAACTATCTCTTTGCTCATAACGGGCGGCAAGATACAAAATGACAGCTGAAGGATAATCAAAAATGAGCCTAAATAGGCTCATTCTTAAAACAATACTTTTCCAAACAAATGATAATGTCTATCGTAATAACATTATTCTGTAGTAGTTATATTACTTGACTCTTCTTTTTTTACATCAAGAGAAGCTGCTGCTTCTTTTAAACCCACCTGATTGCTACTCATTTTTATCTTCAGCCCTTCACCATTATAAAGCCTATTGGCAACATCTTTTTTAGTCAATGACTCATCTTCAATTTTAAATGTTTTACTGCCTTTAACTCGTGGTGTAGCACGTTGCGTAAGTTTACTTGTTTCAGACTTGTCATTTAATGTAGCTACCGGCGGTGGGGGCAAGGGCGGATTATCACCATCTGATTCCGGAGGCAGCTTAAAGCTAACAGGCAATAAATACTCTACAGGCACTTTCTTACCATCTTTTTCTCCCGGTGTCCATTTAGGCATCTCTTTGACAGCACGTATAGCTTCTTTTGCTAGCCTTTCGTCAATCGGCTCCTCATTAACTGTCGTAACGTTAGTAACCGTTCCATCTTTGTCAATAACAAATTGCACTAATACTTTACCTTCTACCCTATCGTTAAAAGCTGTTGCCGGATAATTAATATTTTCTATTAAATACTTATTTATACCATATGCAAACTGTGGTTTTTTAGATAGCATACTATTGTCTTTACCTACAATTGGTGCTACCTCTTTTGTTTGCTCACAGCTTTGCAGTGTCACTACACTAATACATAATGCAAGAATGGTAGTAATTGCAATCAGTGTCCTTGTTTTTTGAGAGGTTTTATTCGTGTTTAACATCATGATTCTACGTTTTATCGGGTGAAAAATAAATGAATGTGTAAATGGTAATGTGCAGGTCTTAAACAGCGAAGACAGTAATAGTTGCGAGTACTCCTTACGCTCGACCCCTACAGCAGCATCGGCCTGATATTCATGCACCAGTACTAATTCTTTTTTAATGAAGTGCAGCAGTACATTGGGCCATAGCAAAGCAGTTAACAAGTCGATAAATATTATATCAAGCGTATGGTGTTGCCGTATATGGGCCATCTCATGTTTAATAATAGTATCGTTGATATCTGAACCGCTTAGGAAAATGTAGTGTCTCCAGCTACCAGGACCGTAACCTGTGTTTTTTAACAGTATGTACTCACCATAATGCTCTTTATCGGCTTTACTTATTACTCTTCGAAGTAAAAAGTATTTATACACCATAAAGCATAGGAACACGGCTGCTACTAAGGAATACACAATAAGCAACATTGGTAGTAAGCTTTGCGAGCTACCTGTCTTTACCGTTGCGTTAGTAACCAATATTTCCGGTAATATATTTGACATTGCTATTGACCTTGTTTCTGGTCTCAATTGTTGTGGCAGATATATAAATGGTAATAGGGCTGGCAATATCGTAGTAGACAACAAGTAAACCCTGTTAAACTTGTGCATGGGCTTATCTCTCAATAGCAGCAGATAAACCAACAGTAACAAACCTGTGTATATGATGACTTGAAGTAAATAGATCATAACAACTATTTTTCAGGGTTAGCTTTTTTAATTTCATTCAATATGTCTTCCAGTTCATTGATGCTTATATCTTTTTCTTTTGCGAAAAACGACATCATATTTGCGAATGAGCCATCAAAGTATTTTCCGACGAACTGTTTCATGCTTTTTCTGCTGTACTCATCTTTAGATACAAGAGGGAAATAACGGTTAGATTTACCAAACGTCTCATGATCAGCAAAACCTTTTTCTTCCAATATCTTCACTATCGTACTTACTGTATTATAATGTGGTTTAGGCTCTGGCAGCTTATCTATTATATCTTTGACAAAGGAATGCTCCAGATCCCATAACACCTGCATGATCTCTTCTTCCGCTTTTGTTAGTTGTTTGAAATTCTTCTTCATGAACTAATCTTTTAGTAAAACTACTAATAATTTAGTTTAAAAACTAAAAAATTAGTTGATTATTTATTTTTAGGTTTGTCTAAATTTTTATTTAGATAATTACAGTGGAGCAATTAACTGAATATTTTGTTTCGATAGGGCCTGTAAAAAGTGCTTTACTGGCAACGACATTTACATGGCTGCTAACTGCACTGGGAGCATCTCTTGTATTCTTATTCAAGAGCTTGCACAGAGGGCTACTGGACGCCATGCTGGGTTTTACCGGTGGCGTAATGGTGGCTGCAAGCTTCTGGAGTCTCCTCAACCCTGCTATTGAAATGTCAGAAGACCTATACCCGAATATGATATGGATGCCTGCTGCGGTAGGTTTTCTCTTAGGCGCATTATTCATATTTACACTTGATAGGTTCACGCCGCACCTACATCTTAATTTTGGTTTAGACGAAAAGGAAGGTGTTCCAACAAAACTTCGCCGTACAACACTTCTTATTCTTGCAATAACATTACACAACATACCAGAAGGCCTTGCTGTTGGTGTGCTTTTTGGAGCAGCGGCTAATGGCATGCATGATGCAAGTATCGCATCAGCAATAGCATTGGCTATAGGCATAGGCATACAAAACTTCCCCGAAGGCATTGCTGTGTCAATGCCATTACGCAGGCATGGGGTTACGCGTTTCCGTAGTTTCTGGTATGGGCAGTTATCGGCAATAGTTGAACCATTAGCAGGTGTGGTAGGTGCATTTGCAGTAATGTATGTAGAGCCGATATTACCATTCGCTTTGTCTTTTGCAGCAGGTGCTATGATTTACGTTGTTGTAGAGGAAGTAATACCCGAAACCCAAAGGGATAAATACACAGACATTGCCGTATTGGGCTTCATAGGTGGGTTCATTATAATGATGGTACTTGATGTTGCTTTAGGATAACCTACTCTTTTAATAACCGGGTTATACTCATATTAATGATGAGTAACAAACTAATGTAAATAAACACCAATGCACCCCACATCTCGATAGTAGGAAACTTATCGATCACCAGCCCTAAGCCATATAAATAACGAGCTACCCTTATATTAATGATAAGCAATAGAATAGCAGAAATACACATAACCCATGTTATAGTAAATAGATGCCTCAAAAATAAAAACCTATGCAAGTACCTTGGGCTATAACCAAGTAGTAACAGGCACTTTACTTTTTCAAGATTATTATTCCTATTAACATACGTGAAAAAGAAAAGAAGAGTTATACCAAATAGTAAAAGCAAGACCGATAATATCCGGATAGAATAAATAACAGTATTAACTACTTCACGTAATTTATTCCACCTTAACAGATCATTATTAGTCACATAAGACCTGTCTAATAAAAATTGCACAAAACCCTCATCAGACGGATCATTTACTTGAGCTATCAACCTTACAGGAGGCGTGACAGCTTTATCACCAAATAATAAATTACCATATTCTACAAACTGCATAGGTACGAGTATTGAACTGATGCGATCTGAAAACCCGACTACTTTTGCTGTATAACTCTCAGAGAACAAACCTATGCCAACCTTCATATTAAACTCAAGTGTTCTTATTGTCCCTTCAGATAACTGAGGAACCCCCTCGTTAGGCGCAATACCATAGTTATATAGGTTGAGAAACTCTCTTGACACAATAACAGGTATCTCTCTTTTACCTTGTTGCCAATTCCACTCAACCGGTCTTGAAAACAAAAAACGATCAGGGACAGCTTCTACAAAGAGTTTAGTAGAGAAGCTCAATGTATCGCCACTATTCATAGATACTTCTACTGGAAAAGAAGCGGAGTTATATATCCCTACATCAATAACTTGTGGTAAAGAAGCCAATACATCGATCTCTTTTATACTGAATATACCGGGCTTTTGCTCTGCTAATTTTCCATTTTGTATTTCTTTACTAATAGTGAGATAAGTACTCCCAAGTGGGTCTTTCGTATTTCGCCCATTGAGCAAACCATCAAAAGCAGACCATAACAATACAGTGAGCAATAGCAAAAGCGTACCGGCACAGAGCATTACGAGTGAAGGCCACAGATATTTATTTCCGTCCTGACTAAGTAACAGGTTACGCAATATTTTTTTTCTCTGCTTTCTGCTCAAAGCATTAGTTTTTTATCATAAACGAAATAATCGTTTTCAATTGTATCTGTTATCAGTATTCCAGCGCGCGATACTGAAGTTATCTCATTTATCAAAGCTGTTGCTTTACCTTTATTATAACTATCCTGATATGAAAAAGGAGTATCAAGCAACAACCAATCAAATGGTTGGGCCAATGCACGTATAATAGCCACTCTTTGTTGCTCACCAAGAGAAAGCTCTTTTACTATTGTATGCATCTTATCTTTCAAACCCAACTTTATTAGCCATTTCTCAACATCGTATTCAGAAACGGTATCAGTTAACCCGCGTTGTAACTCTATGTTATCCATAACTGTCAGTATGTCAAACAACTTCAGGTCTTGGAATACGATTGATAACGATGATGCTCTTAATCTGGAAACATCAGCCTTATTGGCTTCTATAAGGTTGTATACACTCCAATGAACCTCTCCCGAATAGTCTTTGCGAATACCATAAAGAATATCTGTGAAAAGTGTTTTTCCTGAACCTGATGGTCCTTGTATCAAAACACGCTCTCCTTGGTTAAAGGTCAATTCCTGCCCCCAAACCCATGAGCTTGCAGCAGTTACTTTATCCTTTAAAGGGTCGGGAATCAGATGATTGATACTAAGTCGCATGAATGTTAAAAGTCAAAGCTTTTAAACTATAATATTATGGTAAAACGTTCCAAAAGTAATGAAACATTTGTGCGGGAACGATATATATTATTTTGAATTTCGTTATATTTAGATATGGCGCAACGGATATTTGACATTGTAGCAAAAAGAGCGGAAAGCCGCCCTGATTCTGTATTGCTGGCAGCTAAAGAGAATGGCCAATGGCGTGAATATTCCACAAAAGAAGTATGGGATACAGCAAAGAAACTATGTGGAGGGCTGGAAGAAACAGGCATTAAGAATCAAATATTAACACCTGAACAGCAGGAAAAGATAGCTATAATATCACCTAACAGGCCCGAGTGGATCATAACAGATTTAGGTGTACAAATAAGTGGCGCAGTACTTACTCCACTTTACCCTACTATCAGCCCGGGTGAAATGGAGTATATACTGAAAGAATCTGAAGTAAGAATAGTATTTATTGCTAACCAGGAGCTATATGATCGGTTCAAGCCTGCTTTTGACAATTGCCCTGATGTAAAGTATATCTACTCGTTTGACAAAGTAAATGGAGCTGAACACTGGACAACGATAATTGATAAGAATGCAGATCCTGACCAAAATGTAATAGATAAAATAGATGAAAGTACGTTAGCTACTATCATATACACTTCGGGCACTACCGGCAACCCTAAAGGTGTAATGCTCAGTCATAAAAACATAGTCAGCAATGTAAATGACTCTATGCCTGCCTTTTCTTTTGCTGAGGTAGATGCTAAAACACTTAGTTTCCTTCCTCTCAACCATATTTTTGAACGTACCGTAACATACATATACATTGATGCGGGCTTACGTATATACTATGCAGAAAGTATGGAAACTATAGGCGATAATTTGAGAGAAGTAAAGCCACTCGTCTTCACAACAGTTCCCAGACTATTGGAAAAAGTATATGAAAAAATACTTGGTAAAGGGTTAGACCTAAAAGGCATAAAAAGAATGCTATTCTTCTGGGCATTGCGTTTAGGGTTTAGATATGATAATATTAATCAGGGCAATTGGTGGTACCGCTTTCAACTCAATTTAGCCAACAAGCTTATTTTCAGTAAGTGGAGAGAAGCCTTGGGCAATAATATTAAAGCTATAGTTACAGGTTCAGCACCATGCCAGCCCAGGCTGATCAGGGTCTTTACAGCAGCACGTATCATCATCATGGAAGGCTATGGACTAACTGAAACATCACCCGTAATATCAGTGAACAGGTTTGAGAGCGAGAACAGGCGTATAGGTTCAATAGGGACACTCATAGATAATGTGGAAGTAAAAATTGCGGATGATGGCGAGATCATGTGTAAAGGTGATAACATCATGATGGGATATTATAAACACCCGGAAATGACGGCAGATGTAATGACAGCAGATGGATGGTTCAAAACAGGTGACATCGGCGAATGGGTAGAAGGACGTTTCCTTAAGATCACTGACAGGAAAAAAGAAATATTTAAAACTTCGGGTGGTAAATATGTTGCTCCACAGGTGATAGAAAACAAATTGAAGGAAAGCATTTTTATTGAGCAGATAATGGCATTGGGAGCCGGCAAAAAGTTTGTTAGCGCATTGATAGTACCTGCCTTTGATCACATACGCAATAACCTGAAAGAAAAAGGTATAAACGCTCCGGCCAGTAATGAAGAACTAGTCAAAATGCCTGAAGTAATTGACATCATTCAGAAGCAAATTGATAAATACAATCCACAGTTCAGTCAACCTGAACAGGTAAAGAAATTTGTGTTGTTGCCTAATGAGTGGACAATTGATACAAAAGAGCTCACACCATCACTTAAGATCAAAAGGAAAATAATACTGGAAAAATTCAACAAAGAAGTTGATAGTATATATGTTGATGGTACTATGTACTAAAACTCTATCCCCAGATTATTCTTGAATATCTTAATGGCAATAGCCAGAAGAATCACACCAAAAAACTTACGAACCACTGTTATCCCTGATGGCCCCAGCAGTCTTTCTACCAACCTCAAAGACCTGAGGATAATAAAAATAACTATAAGATTGATCGTTATAGCGATCAAAATATTAAATGAATGATATGTTGCCTTTAAAGACATGATAGTTGTCAATGTGCCGGAACCTGCAATTAATGGAAAGGCAATAGGCACAATGCTGCCGGATTTTGAATCCTGCTCCCCTTTGAAGAACTCTACACCCAACACCATTTCTAACCCGAGTATGAAGATCACTATAGAGCCTGCAATGGCAAATGAGCTGATATCTAACCCTAATAACTCCAGGAACTTGTCTCCTATAAAAAAGAACCCGAACATCAGCAGTGCAGAAACCAATGTAGCCTGCACAGAGCTAATATCTCCCATCTTCTTCTTCAACGACAGCAATACAGGCACAGAGCCAAGCATATCTATTACTGCAAAGAGCGTAAGTGAAGTAGTTATTATTTCTGCTAATGATATATTCTCCAAAGCGTAATTTGATGCAAAAATACATTTGTTTTGTCTGGTTTTCAGATAGGTTGTAGAATACCTATTTTTACACCCTCAAAAAAGATAGACATGGCGATAGATAATTATAATCATAGCGCAGCAGAAAGGCTGATGCGGTATGTGCAGATAGATACTCAAAGCGACCCTAACTCCGATTCTCAACCATCTACTGAAAAGCAGAAAGACCTGAGCAGGTTATTGGTTGAGGAATTAAAAGGCATGGGCATTGATGATGCGGAACTTGATGAGCATGGATATGTTTATGCTACAATACCTGCAACAACAGACAAAGAAGTACCTGTAATTTGCTATTGCGCCCATGTTGATACCGCGCCTGACGTGAGCGGTAAAGGAGTAAAACCAAGGTTACACAAAAATTATGATGGCGGAGACATTACCTTCCCTGATGATAAAAGCGTGATACTTAGCCCTGACAACCACCCATACCTAAAGGAGCGTGTTGGTGACGATATAATAACCGCATCAGGCAGTACACTACTTGGTGCAGATGATAAAGCCGGAGTAGCCATTATCATGGATCTTGCAAAGTACCTTATTGATAACCCTCAGATAGAACATGGTACAATACGCATCCTGTTCACACCAGACGAGGAGATAGGGCGTGGTGTTAATGCAGTTGATATGGAGAAGTTGGGTGCTCAGTTCGGCTATACATTAGACGGAGGTACTCGTGGCGATCTTGAAGGCGAATCATTTTCTGCTGATGGCGTGACCATACACTTTAATGGGATCAGTGCACACCCCGGCTATGCAAAAGACAAACTGGTAAGCGCTATCAAAGTAGCCTCTACCTTTATGGATAAGCTGCCTAAAAATGAGTGGAGCCCGGAAACAACCGAAGGCAGGGACGGTTATGTGCATGCAGTAAGCATAGAAGGCCTGATAGAAAAGACAACACTTGAATTTATCATACGTGACTTTGAAACATCTAATTTAGCAGAGCATGAAGAGCGATTGAAGAAAATAGCAGAAGAAGCTGTTGCTGAATACCCCGGTGCTACTATGGAATTTATAGTAAAGCAGCAATACCGCAACATGAAAGAAATGCTAGACCCTAACCCTGAAGTGATGAATAATGCAGAAGAAGCATATAAAAGAGCGGGTCTTACTGTAACACGTAAGAGTATAAGAGGTGGAACAGATGGCTCAAGACTATCATTTATGGGTATGCCATGCCCCAATATTTTCACAGGAGAAATGGCCATACATTCTAAACAAGAATACGTGAGTGTTCAAGACATGGAAAAATCAGTAGAAGTATTAGTACACCTGGCACAGATATGGGCAGGTAAATAATTTTATACAATAAATAAAAGATGAATAAGCAACTAAAAACAATACTATTAACAGTACTCACACTATCAGTTTTCGCCATTGCATTGGTAGAACTAAGTGGAGTAAGCAGCACTGCACTATTCAATAAATATGGCATTGGCGAAGGAGGCAGTCATGTTCATCATGATGAGTCAGAAATAGAGATGAGAGAAAAAAAGGCAAATGAAATGCCTAAAACCAACATCAGCTTTGACGACACTAAGCATGATTTCGGTACCATAACTGAAGGTGAAAAAGTTCGCCATGCCTATCACTTCAAGAACACAGGAGACAATCCGCTTTTCATCACCAAAGCTGTCGCCTCATGTGGATGTACTGTCCCTTCATACCCTAAAGAACCGATACCACCGGGCGGCGAAGGTGAAATAGTAGTTGAATTCAACAGCCAAAACCGTGTAGGACACCAGCAAAAAAATGTATTAGTATACAGCAACGCACAGGAATCGTCTATGTCCATTGGTTTTACCGCCGAAGTAGTTGAAAAATGAGCACAACAGAATTGACATTCATACAACGCATACAACAATACTTATCGCTGATAAAGTTCAGCCATACTGTTTTTGCATTACCCTTTGCATTGATAGGATTTTCTCTTGCTGTTATTTACGAACAGCAGAACTTTGAATGGCACTTATTGATAAAGATGCTCCTATGTATGGTCTTTGCCCGCTCTGCTGCAATGGCATTCAATCGCTACCTTGACAGGAATATAGATGCACTGAACCCCAGAACAGCCAAACGAGAAATACCGGCAGGTGACATAAAAGCTAATAATGCACTCTTCTTTGTCATAGCCAACTGTGTCTTGTTTATCGTTACCTGTTACTTTATCAATACCCTTGTTTTTTATTTATCCTTTGTAGCACTATTTGTAGTACTGTTCTATAGCTATACAAAGCGATTCACTGCTTTATGCCATTTGGTATTGGGGTTAGGCTTGTCGCTAGCTCCTATTGGGGCATATCTGGCAGTAACAGGCTATTTTTCATGGGTACCGTTACTCTTTTCAATAATAGTGTTAACATGGGTGTCCGGCTTTGATATTATATATTCATTGCAGGATGAGGGTTTTGATAAGGAGCATAAACTACACTCAATACCCGCAGCGCTTGGTATCAAAGGAGCATTATTTGTCTCTTTGATGCTTCATGCCATTACAACATCGCTGATCATCACTACGGGATATATGGCTTCATTCAACTGGATATATTGGATAGGTGCCGCAATTTTTATAGGACTACTCATATACCAGCACAGACTTGTAAAGCCTGATGACCTCAGCAAGGTCAATATAGCATTTATGACAACAAACGGCATTGGCAGCATCGTATTTGCCGTATTTACTATACTTTCTTTATTTTTCTGAATATGAACATCGCGATAATAGGCTACGGTAAAATGGGTAAAACCATTGAAAAAATTGCTATTGAAAGAGGGCATGAAATAGTGCTGAAAATTAGCTCATCGAATGCTGAAGACCTGAATACTGAAAACATCAAAAAAGCAGATGTAGTTATTGAGATGACCCAACCTGAAGCGGCAAAAAACAATATTCTTTTTTGCCTGAACAACGGTGTTCCTGTAACAAGCGGGACTACAGGCTGGAATGCTGATATACCAATGGCAGAGCAGGCAGCTAAAGATAATGATACTGCATTCTTATATGCTTCTAATTATAGTGTTGGTGTCAACATCTTCTTTGAAGTGAACAAGCTACTCGCAAGACTGATGAATGAGCAGACAAACTATGAGGTGAGCATGACGGAAATACACCACACTCAGAAAAAAGACTCACCCAGCGGTACAGCCATTACATTAGCAGACCAGATACTTGATGCCATAGCAAGAAAAAACAAATGGAGCGAAGAAGAAAAAGCAGATAATATACTACACATTACAGCTCTGCGTGAAGAAGGTGTTTTCGGTACACACAGCATAAAATATCATTCTGAAATTGATGATATTGATATTACACACACTGCCAACAATAGAAATGGCTTTGCATTAGGCGCGGTGTTAGCAGCGGAATACATAGCTGATAAAAAGGGCGCCTTTTCTATGCAAGATGTATTGGGAATAAATAAATAGTATCTCTGTTATATAACAAAAGCCCCTCTCAGAGGGGCTTTTGTTTATTTCAAGTGAGTATCAAAGTAGTCTGTTATTTTCTGCATCAGGTGTACCCTGTCCTTGCCTCTTACATTATGCGGGTGCGCAGGGTAAACAAAATAATCTATTTGCTTACCTGTCTTTACAGATTCTCTAATCAGTTTCATTGAATGCTGCCATACAACTACATCATCCTGAGCCCCGTGAATGAGGAGTAGTTTACCATCCAGATTATCCACTTTCGTTAATAAGTTCGCTTCTTCATACCCTTCAGGGTTTTGTTCCGGCGTATCCATATATCGTTCGGTATACATTATCTCATACATCTTCCAGTCAATAACAGGGCCTCCGGCTACACCTACTTTAAATACACCCGGATGGCGCAACATAAGTGAGGTGGTCATAAACCCACCGAAGCTCCAGCCATGTACACCCATCCTGTCTGCATCTACATACGGCAGGCTTTTTAAGAATTCCACCCCTTTAAGTTGGTCTTCCATCTCTACCGTTCCTAAATGCCCCCATGTAGCCTGCTCGAAGGCTAAACCACGATTGCTGCTACCACGCCCATCCATAGTAAACACAACATAGCCTCGTTGAGCCAAATACTCGTACCACAGATTACCACTGGCAGGGAAACTGTTTCGTATAAGTTGCACATGCGGTCCGTTATACAAGTATACTATTACCGGGTACTTTTTGTTGGGGCTGAAATCAGTTGGTAATATCAGCCTTCCATATAGGTCAGTACCATCCTCAGCTTTCAGGTTAATACTTTTTATTTCAGGACGGTCATAATCTTTCAGGGGATCTGCCGCAGTTTTCAATTCCACAGCATACCTGCCATCAATACGTCTCACTAAAGTACGCTTAGGTACATCTGTATTATTGTACTCATCCAATATATACTCCCCGTTACTATTTATTTCAACACTATGCCAACCTGACTCCATAGTAATTCGCTCCATCTTCCCGTTCCTCCAGTCAAGACTATAAATATGCTTTTCTAACGGAGATACCTTTGTTGTGCTGATAATTAGTTTTTTGTCTTGCTCGTTAATAGCATCGATACTATTTACTAACCAATCTCCCTTTGTCAGTTGCCTGATAAGTTTCCCTTGTGTGTTATATAGATACAAGTGCATATATCCATCTCGCTGACTCCACCAAATAAACTTGTCCTTCTCATTCGGTAGAAATGTTAGGCTATGCTGAGGCTCTACATAATGCTCATAGGTTTCTTCAAAAAGTGTTTTTACAAACGTTCCAGTTGATGCATCATATTGGTTCAACCATAAATGATCCTGATCGCGATTGAGTACTGCTATGTATATATACCTTTCGTTCGGCCCCCATGTAACACAAGTCAGATATTGATCTTTAGGACCTTCTACCTGCATTTTTACGGACTTTCCTGTTTCCGGATTGTAGACCAATAGCTGTACTTCGTGTGATGTTTGCCCAGCCATTGGGTATTTCACCATCTTGGTTTTTGCAGGTGTTTCAGCCCAATCGACAACGGGATAATCTGCCACCATAGTTTCATCCATTCTGTAATAAGCCAGATAGTTGCCCTGTGGTGACTGGAATATACCACCTGATATACCAAACTCTACGCGGTGAACAGCCTGTCCGTTGATCACATGTTCATTATCATCGTTTGTTACTTGTCTGGTAGTTCGATCACGATCTATCATAAATAGATTGTTATCTACAGTATAAGCTACATTCTGAAATTCATCAACAGTAATATTAGCTGCATTCTTTGGCACAGAAACCCATTTTGACCATATTACACCACCATCCGAAACAAAACCCTGAACAAGATCAGTCCCGTCTCTCATCCATACAAGTCCACCTGACAACCAGTGTAAGTATGGTAATGAGTTAAAATCCTGCTCCCTTTTATAGCTCTTATTCAACGCTGACAAGGTAAGTACAGTGTCAATCACCTCAGAAGGAAAGTTGATGGATACCCAATATTGCTCTTCTTCAGTTTTTACAACATGGTATAGTTTATTTGTACCCGGCTCCCAACTAGTGCTTTTTAGCCCTTCAGGTGCTAATGTGGTATATATACCATTTGTGGCCTCTTCAATAGTATATTTTTTATCCTGTGCCTGTACGGTGCATATCGCCAGTAATGACAAAAGCACTGATCCTATTTGCTTTTTCCCTATCATGTGTCAACTTTATTGATAATTATTGGTTAAAAATATGCGTTAATTAAAATATATCGCAATTCTTAGTAGGGTATCTTATGAGGTATATATGCTTATTCTTGTTCATCATTCTAGCAAAAAGCGTTTTTGCTTTTGATGACAACTTCAATAGTGATGAATGGTGGGCAAGACTACCAATTGAGCATCAACCCGTTTATAATAATATTCAAGAAATTGACACCTCTATAATTGTTATTACCAACAGGATATTATTAGCAGATACCAACCGTTACATGAGTGAGTATAAGGGTAAAGGCGAGCTGCATTATCTATTTGTTTATACATACAAAGGCCAATGGCATGTATTGTTACAAAAAAACCTATCAGATGCTTTGAATAAAACTCCTGATTTGAATAACGACTGGGTAATATACACAGAAGGTATGGGCAAAATATTTACGTCAGGAGTAAACAGGGGTATGATGATGTCATCACAATACAATGTGAATGTAATGCTCCTTGACTACCCTAGCATTACGACTACAAAAAGTATGATAGGGAATTATTTTTTTGCCATCAAAAATGCCAGGCATGCTTATGAAGATTTTTATCCGGTTATCAAAAATGTCAAAAGCTTAAAAGAGTCAGGACAGTTTGGAGAAGGGAATCTCAGTCTTTTCTTCCACAGTATGGGTAATTATCTTTTGCGTGAAATTGCAAAAAGGGAGTTGCTACAATCCATCAACACCACTAAATGGGTAGACAATCTGATTATAAATGCTGCATGTATAGCTGAACAAGATCATGCTGACTGGTTATCGAATATAAAGTTCGCTGACAACATTTATATTCAATATAATCCCAAAGACAAAGTCTTAAAAGGTGCAGAAATTGCAGCCCTATGCAAACAGCTTGGAAGATACCCTCAATACCCGATTGTTACAAAAGCACATTATGTGAACTTCAATGATGTTGCTGGAGAAGGGCACAGCTACTTTCTAAGTATACAGGGACGTACAGTGATAACAGATGCAGCCTATCAATACTATAATGTAATTCTACATGGAGAAGAAGTGAATCTTGCAGACTCCAACCACTTCAAAATATCCGACCATAAACAAATAGGGGTTAGTGCATTGCCCTAAAGAGTATTAACAACAGCTTTCAGCTTTGTTAATTTTTGCATTAAGTCATCTAACCGATCCAGATGTAACATATTGGCCCCATCTGATTTTGCTGTGGATGGGTCCGGGTGTGTTTCTATGAAAAGACCATCTGCACCTGCGGCTATACCTGCGCGGGCAATTGTTTCTATCATTTCAGGGTTACCACCAGTTACACCACTGGTTTGATTTGGTTGTTGTAACGAGTGTGTGCAATCTAATACTACCGGAACATTGAAAGATCGCATTGTAGGTATAGCTCTGTAATCTACTATAAGGTCTTGGTAGCCGAATGTTGTACCACGCTCAGTGAGCATTACTTGTTCGTTACCGCTTTCAATTATTTTATCTACAGCAAATTTCATTGCCTCAGCACTAAGGAACTGTCCTTTCTTCACGTTGACAACTTTGTCTGTTTTTGCAGCAGCTACCAAGATATCTGTTTGCCTGCAAAGGAATGCAGGAATTTGAAGTACATCTACGTACTCTGCCGCGATTGCAGCTTCTTCAGCAGTATGTATATCAGTTACAACGGGCACATCGAATTCTGCCTTTACTTTCGCTAATATCTTTAAACCTTCTTCATCACCAATACCTGTAAAACTATCCAGCCTAGTCCTGTTTGCTTTTCTGTAAGATGCTTTAAATACTAATGGAATATCATGTTTTCGGCATACAGACAATATCTTCTCAGCGGTTTTCATAACAACCTCTTCACCCTCTACTACACATGGGCCTGCCAGTAAAAAGAAATTGTCTTTAGTGTATGAGCTTCCGAAAAATGCCTGTAAATATTCCTGATTCATTCGGTAAAAATAAACTTTCTGATATTTAACATTCAGGAAGACTTAAAGGGATATGAGTTTCTTCCTCTCCACGCACGTGAACTGCAAGGCCACCCTCAGCTGTCTCCTTATACTTCAGGTTCATATCCTGTGCGGTATCCCACATGCTTTTCACTACGTGGTCAAGTGACACTTTTGCGTTATCAGGATTACTCTGTAGTGCCAATTGCGATGCTGTTATCGCTTTTATAGCTCCCATTGTGTTACGTTCTATACAAGGCACTTGTACCAACCCGCCTACCGGGTCACATGTCAACCCCAGATGGTGTTCCATCGCTATTTCAGCAGCCATGAGTGCTTGTCTTATGTTACCACCCAAACCTTCTGTTAGTGCTGCTGCAGCCATAGATGCAGACACTCCGATCTCTGCCTGACAACCACCCATTGCTGCTGATATAGTAGCTCCTTTCTTAAAGATGCTACCTATCTCTGATGCTGTAAGCAAAAAGTTAATGATCTTCTCTTCGTCATTTCCATCATTAAAGATGATGTAGTACAGTAATACAGCAGGTATCACACCTGCAGCTCCGTTTGTAGGTGCCGTTACTACTCTCCCAAATGAGGCATTCTCTTCGTTGACAGCTAATGCAAAGCAGCTAACCCAGTCAAGCGTATATTTAAAACTATTACCTTCTGCCTTGATCACGTCTACCCATTCATTATAATTACTATACGACTTACCATGCAACAACCTCGTATTCAGGTTGGCTGCCCTTCTTTTCACATGTAAACCTCCTGGCAACTCTCCTGTAACATGGCAACCTCTATAAATACAGTCGCGCATTACCTCCCATATCTTCAAAACTCCCTCTTTGGTTTTTTCTTCAGTACGCCATTCAGATTCATTTTCTAATACTATATCAGAGATGCTCAATCCGGTTTTACGTCCCCAATGCAAAAGGTCTTGTGCTTTTTCAATAGGGAAAGGTAACTCTACCTGTCCGTGTGCAATATTGTCTTCTGCCTCTTTTATTACAAAACCACCACCTATAGAATAAAAAGTTTCTGCGATTTCTTCTCCATTCTCAAATGATGCTAAAAAGGTTACCGCATTCGGATGAAAAGGCAAACTTTCCGTGTAAAGGAATTCAAGATCAACTTTCGGATCAAATACTAAGGTTTTCTCACCGGCAATAGTTATTTGTTTCTCTCTGTTTATCTGTTCTATCCTTGGGTCAACCTTATCTACTTCAAAAGTCACCGGGTCTTCTCCGCATAACCCAAGTAATACCGCTACATCAGTTCCGTGCCCTTTGCCCGTTTTAGCCAAAGACCCGTAGAGCAATACCTTTACGCGAACAAGATCATCGATACCTTTTGCCTTTATCGTGTCTAAAAAGCGCAAGGCTGCTTTCCAGGGCCCAAGTGTATGCGAACTACTAGGACCTATTCCTATCTTGAATATGTCGAATACGGATATGCTTTCTTTGATCACGTTACTACGTTTTATATACAAAATCAGGGGAGCACCTCCCCTGAAATCGTTGTTACAAAATTATACCACTATGTATTCTCTACAAAATGAAGTTTGCTTTATCTAACCTCTATTGAGAAAGGCAAGAGTGTCATTGCCTGACCATTCATCTTTTTAAGGTCTTTTATCTGCTTAATAAACTTGTATTCCTCTCCTAATTGACCTTCTATAGCGGTTTGAATAGCTCGAGTAGTTGCCTCAGAACCACTCATTTTCTTAAGCATATTGCCCAACCTGTCAATTGGCTCAGGGTATGTAACCACTGAATAGTCATTTACCCCTGCCAAGTCCGCAGCTCCGGATACAGCTCTGTCAAGATCTCCTTCTGCATCCGCTAAACCGTTATTTAACGCATCAGTACCTGTCCAGATACGTCCCTGTGCTACCAGGTCTACTGCCTCCATAGACATTTTGCGCCCTTTAGATACATGTGTTTTGAACGTCACATAAATATGATCAATTGAGTTTTGAACACGATTCCTCTCACTTTGTGTTAAAGGCCTAACCCCCGATGGAAAATCAGCATATTGAGCATTTTTCACCTCATCAAAGGTGATGCCCAGCTTATTGTTCATCAACTTCTGAGTGTTGAACATCATACCAAAGACACCGATGCTACCGGTAATAGTATTAGGCATCACATAAATACTATCTGCATAACAGGAAATATAATACCCTCCTGATGCTGCCACATCTCCCATTGAAACTACCAGTGGCTTTTCTTTTTTCAGTAACTGTAACTCCCTTAATATCACTTCAGATGCCAGTGCGCTACCACCCGGAGAATTCACACGCATTACCACAGCTTTAACATTATCATCCTTCCTCAATGTACGTATAGCTGCCACCATATTTTTTGAGGCTATTTGGTACGCATCATCCGACTCACCGCTTACTATCGACCCTTCAGCGTACAATACGGCTATTTTCTCACCACCTTTTTTATAGGTTGTTTTTACTTTATCAGCATATTTTGCTATCTGTACGAATTTTATGTCATCATCTTCACTAATATCAATCTGCTCGCGTATCAGGCTTTCTACCTGATCTGAGTACTTCAATCCGTCAACTAGCTTGTACTTGAGTGCATCTTCCGGAAACTCTATTGCTCCTGTTTCAGCAAGAGTAGCTACACCAGTGCTGTCCTTACCTGTTCTATTACCTACAGCAGTTACAAACCCACTCCAAAAATCATCCTGAAACTCCTTAATTTGCTTCCTGTTCTCTTCGCTCATTTTTGTAAGTCTTAAAGGTTCGGTTGCACTTTTAAACTTACCTGCATAAAATATCTCCGGTTCTATTTCCAGCTTATCTAATGTACCTTTAAAGAATGCTAGGATCGTGGCAAAACCTTTTAACTCTATAGCACCTACCGGATTCAGATAAATACTATCTGCAGCAGTAGCAACATAATATGCATTTTGAGGTATGATCTCTCCATAAGCGTATACGAACTTGCCACTTTCTTTAAAATCTTCAATACCTTTTTTCAGCTGTTGCAGCGTAGCCCAGCCATTTGGTGATGGGTTCAACCTCAACACTATACCCTTTACATTATCATCTGTCTTTGCATGCTCAAGAGCTCTTAGCACATCAAACAAACCGGGATTAAATACACTCTCATTTGTAAAAAATGCAAATTGGTTTTCCTCACCCTGTTCGTGTATTCTGTTTTGCAGATCTATATACAAGACACTTTTTGATGATACTGTTACTTCTTTTTTAGGGCTGGTTGCCTTTGAAGCTACGCTTACAATCAGTCCAATAAATATTGCGCATATTATTACCCCTGTAATGACCATTGCCAATAACGAGGCAAAGAACATTTTAAAGAAATCTCTCATAACTATACTTGTTATACTTTATTTATGCAAATATACACGGGATAATGCGAACAATGCGGTTTAATGTCATTGGTAACAGGGGGAATATTGAGGTTAATCTTTATCAGTATCTGTGCTAACTTTACAAGATGTTTAGCAAAGGCTTTAAAATACTGCCAGTAACATTGCTCTTATTAGTACCTGTAATAAGCTTTGCACAAAAGCTGTCAACCAAAGCAGAGTTAATATATGAAGCCTACCAGGATATTGAACAGCAGCCGCACGCGCCTATACTGCAAATGAGGTTTATTGAGGTTTTCCCTGCCAGTAAGCAGGACTTTATTGATATATTCAACCCACACACGGGCAAAGAGTTAAACGATGTAAGTATTGAATACATTAAAAAACTCAGAAAACTAGGATATGATTACACTGACTCTGTATTGTTGAAGTGTATTATGATCGGTAAAGAGATACCTATCTGGAGTGAAGGACAAATAGATGAACTTCAAAAAACTATTTATCTACTGGCCGATCACGAAAAACAGCTCTTTGTAAACATAGTAAGTGAAATGAAAAAAGAGGAACAAGAAGCATTAGCTACTTTTCTCAGTTCGGGTGAAAATGGCCGTAATAAAAACTATGGTTTTATTGTAGATCTTACAAAACTATATGGCACTCATAAGCTCTATAAAGTTTTTAGCAAAATAGAATAATAGCCCTTCCATTACATTTGCACAATGAAAAAAGCTTATCTGCTTTTAGGATCCAACGAAGGAGATCGATTAAAGAACATTAAAAGAGCAATAGATCTGCTTCAAAAGCATGGGCAAATCGTTGCTATTTCTAAAGTATACGAAACTGAACCCTGGGGCTTGTCAGACCAGCCACATTATCTAAATGCTGCCATTGAAATTAGAACGGGGCTATCTGCTGTAGAACTATTGTCAGCCACTGAACAGATAGAGTCCAGCCTGGGCAGAGAACGAGCTGTGAAATGGGGGCAGAGAACACTAGATATAGATATACTGCTATACGGAGATGATATTATCAACTCTGAAAACCTAACAATACCTCACCCATTCCTGCAAATACGGCGCTTTGCTTTGGTACCCTTAGCTGAAATAGCTCCCAACCTTACCCATCCAGCATTAAAAAAAGATATTAAGACCCTATTAGACGAGTGTCCGGATACTTTATCAGTATCTGAATATGCATAATTATCAACTACTTAACACACAACATTTTATCCACATATAAGTGCTAATATTTTAAGAAAACATTGCATACTAATGGCAATTTTTTTATATTAATAGTCGTAAATTCGCGCACTCTTTAGGGGTAAGAACCCTTATATTACTGAAACCTGATACATATTGGCCTTGCCTATGATATGACTTTCACTCAGAGTAAATAATTATTTATGACTACAGGAAGTGTTGCTCCGAAACCAGTGACCAAGCAAATGCTTACCAAAGCACTGCAAGACCATTTTGGGTTCAAGAAATTTAAGGGTGAGCAAGAGAAGATAATTAATAGCATCCTTTCAGGTAAGGATACTTTCGTAATTATGCCCACTGGTGGCGGAAAATCATTATGTTATCAGCTGCCCGCTATCATGAGTGAAGGTGTGGCAATAGTGGTATCACCACTTATTGCTTTAATGAAAAATCAGGTTGACCTCATTAGGGGGTATAGCAGCAATGATAATATTGCACATTTCCTCAACTCGACCCTTACTAAAGCGCAACAAAAGAAAGTTCGTTCTGACCTGTCTGACGGCAGTACAAAACTTCTGTATGTTGCTCCGGAAACGCTCACAAAACAGGAGAACATATCCTTTTTCTCTGAGATGAACATCTCTTTCATTGCTGTAGATGAAGCGCACTGTATATCTGAGTGGGGGCACGATTTCCGTCCGGAATATCGTAAGCTTCGTGACATGATCGATGAAATAGACCCGGAGCTACCTATCATTGCACTAACAGCTACCGCAACACCCAAAGTTCAGGATGATATTGTCAAAAACCTCGGCTTGACCCAACCTAGTATTTTCATATCCTCGTTTAACAGGTCTAATTTATATTATGAAGTAGTAGCGAAAGTTAACAAAAGCCAGACCTTAAAAAGCATTGTAAAATTTATACATAAGAATAAAGGTAAGAGTGGTATCATATATACACTCAATCGTAAAACCACTGAAGAACTTGCCAACACACTTCAGGCAAATGGCATATCGGCAGTTGCTTACCATGCCGGATTAGATTCAGGGGTGCGTGCTAAAAGGCAAGATCAGTTCCTGATGGAGGAAGTAGACGTTATAGTGGCTACCATCGCATTTGGCATGGGAATCGACAAGCCCGATGTACGCTTCGTGATACACTACAACATCCCAAAATCATTAGAAAACTACTATCAGGAAACAGGACGTGCCGGCAGGGACGGGCTTGAGGGAAAATGTCTTTTGTACTATTCGCATAAAGATGTTCAGAAACTGGAGCATCTGATGAGAGACAAACCTTTAAGCGAGCGGGAAATGGGCGCGCAACTGATAACAGAAACTGTTGCGTATGCTGAGAGTAGTGTCTGCCGTCGTAAGCTTCTGTTACACTATTTCGGAGAACAATATAAAGATGATAATTGCCAACAATGTGACAACTGCTTGAACCCTAAAGAAAAACTGGAAGTAAAAGACAGTTCTAAGATCGTATTGGATGCAGTTAAACAACTTGACGAGCGGTTTAACATAGATTATGTAGTGAATGTGATACAAGGCAAGCATGACCCTCAAATAAAAACATTCAAGCATGATAAGCTAAAGGCTTTTGGTACCGGCCAAATCATGGAGATGGAAGACAACTTCTGGCATTCACTTATCCGCCAGATGATGTTGGAAGGCCTATTGCGTAAAGATATAGAGGAGTATGGGTTGTTGAAGATAACAGATAAAGGCAAACGCTTCCTGCGCAAGCCGTTCTCTATAATGGTATCATTAAACCATGAATTTGAAGAAACGGATACAGAGGAGGAGGTAACACAAACAAATAATGCAGGCACTACCGACCCGCAATTATTTGAGATGCTAAAAGAGCTTCGAAAAGAAGTTGCACTTGAAAAAGGAGTACCGCCATTTGTTGTGTTCCTTGAGAACTCTCTTATTGACATGGCCACTAACTACCCCACTACTTTAGATGAGCTAGAGAAGATTCAGGGTGTGAGTAAAGGCAAGGCCATGCGCTACGGCAGAAAGTTCGTCAAGCTGATCGAGAAATATGTTGAAGATAATGATATTGACAAGCCAGATGATTTTGTGATGAAAAGTGTCGTAAATAAAAGCGGCATGAAGGTGTTTATCATTCAAAACATAGATAAGAAAATACCACTGGAAACTATTGCAAGGAACAAGGGCTTGTCAACAGAAGAGTTGTTAACCGAAATGGAAAGTATTGTAGCCAGCGGGACTAAACTAAACCTGGATTATATACTAGAACAGGAACTTGATGAGGAAGAGCAAGAAGATATTTTCGACTTTTTCCGTACGAGCACTGATGATAACCTTGAAGAAGCATACGAAGAGTTCCGTGACAGCGATATCAATATTGAACAATTACAGATGATGCGTATAAAGTTTATGAGCGAATTTGCTAACTAAACTTCAACAAAAGTTAATTTTTAACTGCTACAACAAACCTGTAGCAGTTTTTTTGTGTCTAATGTTACAGAAGCTGTGTTTAACTTTTAGTAATTTTAAATACAATTAAACATGAATAATAATAATTCATGTATTTTAGTTATAATATCAGGTGGTTATGAAGCAAAAATTATCATTAGTTGTTATTGCATTATGTCTTTGGGGTGTTTCTTGTAAAAAAGACCCTGTTATCTCTGATGATAATGATAATATTGACAGTATTCAACTAGCTGACATGACCCCATACGAGCTTATCAGGCCGACATTTTATCCTGAGCCGGAGCCTATTCCTGCAGACAATCAACTATATGTAGAAAGGATAGCATTAGGAAAAAAATTATTCTTCGACACCAGACTTTCAAATAACGGGGAGAATTGCGAATCTTGCCATAAGCAAAATCTTGGTTTTTCTATGGTTGGTACTTCCGCTTTTGATAACGGACATACATCCTTACCACTGATCAATCTTGCTTGGTATAAAAATTTCATGTGGGATGGTCGTATTACAGGTAGTCTTGAGCAAGTTATGTTCTTTGAGATCACTAAGCGATTTAAAACCGATATGAACAAGATCAATGATATTGACGAATATAGAGTAATGTTCAAATCATATTATGGTGTTAATGAAATTAAAGAAACCGATCTGGCCAGAGCACTTGCACAGTATATGAGAGTACTAGTTTCAAGAAATACTCTTGACGACGAGGATTTAAAAGGCAATCGCCAGTTGACTGCTTTTGAAAGAGCGGGTCAACAATTGTTTTTCTCAGAAACTGCTGATTGTTTCCACTGTCATGCTAAAGTATTCACAACAGACAACGCTTTACATAATACAGGTTTAGATAGTGGCACATACGCCAAAGAAATAGACAAAGGACATTACAATGTAACAGGGAATCCAGAAGACCTAGGTAAATTCCGAACACCAACCCTCCGCAATGTGGCTTTGCGTACTCATTACATGCATGACGGACGCTTTACTACATTAGAAGAAGTTGTTGATTTTTATGACCACGGTTTTAAAAGAGTAAGTAATATTGACCCTGTAATGCTGAAACCCGGTAAAGAGGATGGCCTCAACCTTACTGACATTCAAAAAAGACAACTGGTAGCATATCTTAAAACATTTACAGACTCAGTGATGATAAACAGTGACGAGTTTAAAGCTCCTTAGTTATGTTACAAGTCACTAAGGTTCTCATCAGATAATAATTCCTCATCAGTTAAGGTCAACAAAAATGCTTTTAATTGTTCACGTTCTTGGCTACTTAATGGAATGCCATTGAGTCCATTGTCTTGCTTTAATAAGGGTGAAAGCGTTTTACTCGACTTTACATTTAACGTATAATGATCTAGCACTTCATTAAGTGTATTAAATCTCCCGTCGTGCATGTAAGGGTTAGTCAATTCAATGTTTCTGAGTGTAGGCACTTTAAACTTTCCCCAATCTGCGTCATCTTGCGTTATCCTATACCGGCCTGAATCAACAGTAAACACGCTGTCAATGCCATTATTCCTGAAACTATAATCTGTAAATAGTGGCTCCTTATGGCAAGAAGCACAATGAGACCTAAATACAGCAAGGCCTTTTAGCTCCTGCTCTGTTAATGAGCCATTACCTGTAATATAATTATCGTACCTGGACTTTGCCGATACTATATTGCTTACGTATTGCGCCAGCGCCCAAAACAGTTGTTGAATATTAATAGTGTCTTTATGAAAAGCTTTTTTAAATAGTTCAGGATAATGTTGACTTCTATTCAACTTCCCAACTATACTGTTTAAGTTTTCACCCATTTCCAACGGGCTCTGCAATGCGGCTAAAGGACTTACTTCTATATGATTAACACCTCCGTCCCACATAAAGCTGGTATTCCAAGCCATGTTAAATATTGGAGGTACATTCCTGTTGGCAAAGCCATTATTTACACCCTTACTTAAGGCATTCCATCTATCTGCAAAAGCATCCTTTTGTTTGTGACAGCTTGCACAAGAAACAGTACTGTCTATTGATAATATCGGGTCATGAAATAAAAGTCTTCCAAGAATAAAGCCTTCTTCAGTAAACTTATTATCACCATACTGATAATGAGCCTGCGGAAAATGTGTCGGCCTCGTCGCTGTATATGGTTCCTGATCTTTTGAAACGTCTTGATGCTTGCAGCTAACAAAGATTATAAGCATCAGAATATAAGCACTTATATGTACATAATATCTTAACACATTTACTCTTAATTTGACACTGATGAAAGATATATGTTGCTGTAGAACGCATTTGCCATATCAACAGCTACCTGACCCGGCATATGCGCTGTACTTACGACACTTAAACCATCAGCATTGTGCCAGAGTCTTGCAGGGTTAGCTTTTAAATTTATAGATGGCATACTCCCATTTTGAACACTAAGGTTACTGCCAAAATCTGCATTTTTTACAGTTACTATATTCTCGGTTCCTTTAAATCCTCCTAAATGGAATGCAAAGTTGCCTGTTGATGAATTAGGAGATTTTCCTTCAGCTTTCAACATGATAAATCCACTATTCCAATCCCAGAACATACCATTACCTAAAGAAAGATCACCATCATAAACACCGGATACATTCATTGCGCTATCTACACCCATTGTGTATTGTATTGCGGTATAATTACCTTCCGGTACATTATTGATCATAATTACGCCTCTATTATCACAGTCCGTACAAACTAAATGATAACTATTAGGTTCACTCCACCAACTACCTGAAGCATCTTTAAGTTTTATATTAGACACATAATATTTGAACATAGTAAATGTCATGGTATCACCAGTCATAGGGTGTACTAAAACTTTCCCTATATCCCATGGCTCCTCATTATGACCAAATACATATTCAAACTGTACTTTTACATTCCCATATTTCTCTTGTGGCTCAGGGCCGTCATCATCACCGTTACAACTCACTGAGAACATTGCTATGGCAAGTATCATCACCGACCAATTGAAAAGTTTATTTTTCATTTTTTTCTTTTTGAACTTTAATATACCTATTCTAATATACGTAGAACTATTCTCCTATCCGGTAACAAAGGTCACACAAAAGGTAAAATGTATTGCTTTCAGTTAGTAAGACATCTAAAACTATACCGAAAGTTGGCGTTATAACTATAATTTAATGAGTGATTGTTATAGCATGGTTAACATTACCATTTATCTAACACCTATTTATTATAGTATTTGTCTTTAATCCTGTACCTTTTACTGGTAATTAGCCTTAACACGTATAGCATGAAGGGAAAAACAGTTTTTATATCCGGTGCCAGCAGAGGGATAGGACGAGCCATTGCATTGCGATTAGCTAAAGAGGGTGCGAATATCGTAATAATTGCAAAATCTGTAACTGAAGACCCTCGTCTGGGCGGTACTATACACTCTGTAGCTGAAGAAGTAAACAGTGCAGGTGGCAGGGCTCTGGCAGTACCATGCGACATAAGGGATGAAGACCAGATACTAAACGCAATTCGTGAGGCTATAGCGCTGTTCGGAGGCATAGACGTAGTTATCAATAACGCATCGGCTATATCGTTAACCAACACAGACCAAACGGCTACAAAACGGTTCGACCTGATGCACGATATAAATGTCAGGGGTACTTTTTTAGTTACAAAACACTGTATTCCTTTTTTAAAAAAATCAGGAGAAGGTCATATCATTACATTATCTCCACCCATAAGCATGAACCCTAAATGGCTGGCAATGTCACTACCATATACGATCAGCAAATATAATATGAGCATGATGGCAATTGGATGGGCTGCGGAACTTAGGGAGCATAAAGTAGCCTCTAATGCTCTTTGGCCAGCTACAACGATAGGTACTGCAGCAGTAAAAAATTTATTAGGAGGTGACGCACTGGTACAGCGCAGCCGTAAACCTGAGATAATAGCTGATTCTGTTTATCATATCCTTTGCCAACCACCTACTTATACCGGGCAAACATTAATAGACGAAGATGTATTAGCTGAGGCAGGCATTACCAACCTTGAGCAATATGCGATCGACCCTTCATCTGACCTTCAAACAGACCTTTTCTTAGATTAAAAATCACAACAGCTTGGAAACTATATTATCACTAAGCAACATCACAAAAAGCTACAGGCATATCCGCGCGCTGAACAATGTATCCTTTGATGTACCTAAAGGCAGTGTCTTTGGTATACTCGGGCCTAACGGTAGCGGCAAAACCACTCTGCTGGGCATTATTCTAGATGTATTAAGAGCTGATTCTGGAAACTACCAATGGCTTAATGGTGTACCCATACGTGAGGCAAGAAAAAAAATCGGCTCTCTTTTAGAGACACCGAACTTCTACCATTATATGAATGCCTGGGATAACCTTGAAGTAGCTGCCAAGATCAAAAATAAAGGATTGAACGACAGAGAAGATGTGCTGCAAAAAGTAAACCTCTGGGAGCGTAAAAAGAGTAAATTCAACACCTACTCCCTGGGGATGAAGCAAAGACTGGCAATAGCATCTACACTATTAGGAGACCCTGACATTCTTGTATTTGATGAACCTACAAACGGGCTTGACCCGACCGGCATTACAGAAATAAGAGAACTTATTATTGATCTGAACAAAGAGGGGAAAACAATTATCATTGCGAGTCACCTGCTTGATGAAGTTGAAAAAGTATGCAGCCATGTAGCTATTCTTAAAAAAGGAGACTTACTGGTAAACGGCCATGTAAATGATGCACTGACCCACGAAGACCAGATAGAAATAAGCGCAGATAATCTTAAAGCACTTAAAGAACTAGTGAGTCAAATGAACGGTGTGAATGATGTAAAATTAACCAAAGATGCTTTACTACTTAGCTGTGATACTAGCATCAAACCAATAGACATAAACGCATATTGTTCTCAAAAAGGGGTCACACTATCTCATCTATTGCTTAAAAAGAAGAGCCTGGAGTCTAAATTCATGGAACTTATAAACAAATAATAATGAAGCAACTGTTATCAATAGAGTGGTTGAAATATAAAAAGTATCGTACGTTCTGGATACTCATTGGCTTTTTCGTGTTACTACTACCATTATGGAATTATAGTATCAATAACAATATGGTAAAGATTGGTGGTAATAATGGAAGTCTTTTCAATCAGGCCTACTCCTTTCAATATGTATGGAGTAATCTTGGGTACTGGGCCAGCTTATTTGTTGTATTCATCAGTGTATTAACTATAATCATAACTAGTAACGAACACTCTTTTCGTACAAACAGACAAAATATCATTGATGGACTTACTCGTCTTGAGTTTTACCATAGCAAATGGTTATTCGTTATGGCATTAAGCGTGTTTACTACACTATATGTCTTTATTATTGGATTCTTTTTCGGATTATCCGGAGATGAGATATCCAACTTTCCAGGCGAAATCACACCATTATTCTATGTCTTTATTCTTACGCTTAACTATAGTGCTTTTGGACTTCTACTGGCATTATTACTCAAGCGCAGCGGCATTTCTATAGGTATTTTTTTTCTATATGCAATGTTTATTGAGTCTTTATTTAAAGGTATAATTAATTGGATAACCAATACAGAAACAGGCAATTTCTTACCTCTGCAAGCAAGTGATGAATTATTACCATTTCCTCTCGCAGAAATTGTTAAGACTGTTGCAGGTGTAACAGTTAGCATATCAGATATCTATTATGTTATTGCCTCCTTAATATGGATCCTTATTTATTACTTAATAGGCAGATATCGCATACTAAAAAGTGATTGGTAATTTTGCTTTATGACAAACGAGCAACCCACTATACTCATTACGAATGATGACGGCATTACTGCACCCGGCATTCGCGCATTGATCGAGGCAGTAAAAGACCTTGGGCGTATAATTGTAGTAGCACCTGACAGTCCGCAATCAGGCATGGGGCACGCTGTTACTATCGGTGAGCCGTTAAGGCTACACAGGTCAAAAATATTTGATGGTATTGATGCATGGGAGAGTAGCGGTACACCAGTTGACTGTGTAAAGTTGGCACGCGATATTATTCTACACGGCATACCTGACCTTTGCCTCAGTGGTGTAAATCATGGTGCGAACCATTCTATCAACGTCATATATTCAGGTACAATGAGTGCCGCTATGGAAGCAGCGATTGAAGGTGTTCCATCAATAGGGTTCTCTTTATTAGACTGGCGTCATGATGCAGATTTTTCTATTGCTCAGCGAGTAGCACGCAGGCTAACACAAAAAATGCTGGAAAAACCTATGCCTGCTCATACACTTTTAAATGTAAATATTCCCAAAGTAGACGAGAACAGCTTCAAGGGTATGCGTATTTGCAGACAGGCATATGCTAAATGGGAAGAAGAGTTTGACTCGAGAGTTGACCCACGCGGACAAGACTATTACTGGATGACAGGTAAGTTCATCAATATGGATACCGGAACAGAAACAGATGTAGAAGCCCTGAAAAACGGCTACGCATCAATAGTGCCTGTAAAGTTTGACCTTACAGATCAGGAAATGAAAAGTAAATTATCTGAAGAATGGAAAGACCTTTTATAAAAGTCAGCTTGTACCATTCCTTAGTGGCTTTACTTTTACACCTGCTTCAGAGTCACTTATTAATATCTGCAATCTTTTTTTCTGTGTCTCTTCACGCTTAGCACTGATGACCCACCATATAGCAGAACGTTGATAGTATGGTGCCATAGCCTGAAATATTTTCCAAGCTTTTTTGTTTTTTCTGAATTCTTTTTCGAATGCAGGGGGCAGTTTAATGTCTTCTTTTTTCTGTTCAAATGAGTATATACTTGAATTATCCTCTTTCTTGTTTTTATATGCTTCAATACCGGCAGGATGCATTAATCCTTCCTTCGTTAGCTTTTCAACAAACCTGATATTTGTCGCACTCCATATACTGCCTTTTCTACGTGGTGTGAACCTTATCATATAGCTATCTTCGTCACACTTTTTGCGTATACCATCTATCCATCCGAAACAAAGTGCCTGCTCTACAGATTCCGGCCATGTAATAGAAGCCTTGCCTGTGTCTTTTTTATAATAACCTACCCACAACTCATTTTTCTTTTCGTGGTTTGTCTCCAACCATTTACGAAAAGCTTTAGGTGTTTTGAAGAATTTCGGAGTCATACTACTCTGTTTTTCTACCAACTTTCTCTTTGTTATTTATGTCTGATAAACTGGAACTATAATCTAAATATACCTATTTATGAAAAAGCTCTTAACATCTCTTTCTGTTATATTCTTTTCCTTGTTACTTATAACTAAATCTTTTGCACAAAGTGGTGCAATAGTCGGCGGAGAATTAATATCAGTTCATGTAGCCGACTCTACTTACCAAATATTCCTGAAGCTTTACATTACTTGCAATACAAATACAACTGATTCTCTTGACGTATGTTTTGAAGACACATGTAACAACATCAACTTTTCTCAAAAAATGGCTAAATGGACGGGTACTGGCGGAGGATGCTCGAACTTTACTACAGGTTGTCCCAACGTCAAAAGTACTTGTGATAGTTCAGGGTCTAACATTCAAGGTTATCAACAATGCTGGTATTCAACTATTGTTACTCTGCCTACCAGATGTAATAGTTGGAGGTCTTATGTTAGTATAAATAGTCGGGCAGGAGTAAATAACATAAGTAATGCTAATAATAATAACTTCTACGCCGAGGTGAAAATGAATAACAGTTTCACGCATAACAATTCTTCTCCCTTTTACTCACTCACTCCGGCTATTTATGTTCAAACAAATCAACCATTCACATACAACGTATCAGCACGAGATACAGATAACGACTCTTTAGTAACAAAACTGATAATGGCCCGCACAGCAAATACGGGTTGCAGTGTTACTCCTACAAACTTAACTTTCTCTTCAAGCTCATACAATTTGTCTAATAACCCCTTCCCTACCGGCGGCTCTTTTTCCCTGAACTCACAAAATGGTTTATATAGCTTCACACCTACTCAGGCAGGTACTTATAGCCTTGTTTTTGAAACATCTGAATACAGGAACGGGATTAAGCTAGGCTCAGTAATACGTGAGCTACCTGTTACTGTTTTTGGCTCAGGGCCAACTATTCAATATGGTTTTGGAATAAGTAACGTCATTGGAGGAAATCTTGTCGGCGGAGATACTATTCTTGCTTGTATTAATCAGAACCTGAGCTTTGATTTTTTCATGAGTTCATCAGATACTGCGGCAGAACTGAACATGCAAGACTCTAAAAATATTACTGCAACGACCAGCTATCAAAATCAACAAACAGATACTGTATCCGGTTCATTCAGTTGGACACCTACAAACAGTAATGTAGGAATTATTCAGTTTTTTGTTGTCGATAGTATCTGCCGTATACCTGCAAGTTTAGGCATAAACATAGACACTGTAACAATCATCCCTACCTTACCTGACACGCCACATATTAGTATCACCGTAAGCCCTGACAGTAATATTGTGCCAAACACTATAGTTACTTTCACAGCAACAGATACCGGATGTACCGCTCCTCAATACCAGTGGACACTAAACGGGACAGATATCAATGGTGAAACAGCAGCTACATATACGTCATCTTCGTTAAATGATGGAGATGTAATAGCATGTCGCATAGCTTGCTTAATAGGTTGTACCCCTCCTCCTATTGGTGATAGTATTAGTAATAGTATCACTATGCATGTTTCTTCGGGAATTAACGATAATGTTAAAAGTAACAGCTTTAAGATATACCCCAACCCAAACAACGGAATATTCATGTTATTTATAAACTCAACTAAAGCTCAATCTTCTGAGCTAAGCATCACCAACACTTTGGGTAAGGTAGTTCATAATGAAACACTTACAATCAGTTCAAATCAATTAAAAAAACAAATAGACCTTAATCATCTACCATCAGGAGTATACCTACTGAACATAAAAACTGCAGAGAAAAACTTAATAGAGAAAATCACTATTTGGTAAGACTTCCATAGATATTATCAATACGGGCGACTACATGCCGACCGTACGTTTATTTTATATAGAGTTTTCCCTGAGTAGATACTTCCTCTCCAGTTATCTTATATAAATACACTCCTTGTACTAAGGTAGAAACATCAAGACTAACAGTGTTTTTTGTACCTCCGATTAATCCTTTATCCTCACGTAGTACTTTTTTACCGGTATAATCATACAACTCAATATGCACAAAATCCATACCCAATACAGATAGCTGAATATTGACAACACCATAAGATGGATTTGGATACACAAGTACAGAAATATCTTTACTAATATCATTTACAGAAACCGGATCTGACACATAAATAGTTGCACAACTCCTGTTGTTTGCCATAATACTATCTATTAAAGTATCAACTGTGTTGATATGCTCAATACTGACACAGAACTCGGTTGAGCCTGTATCCCAGCCCTGGTTAACTGTAAAATTAATGGAGAACCCTGCACTATCGCCTGGCAAAAGCTGCCTATTAGTAAGGGGCATGTAGGGTAATGGACCGTTACCAAAATTGAATTGGATAGCTGACGAATCGAAAGACAACGCTAGTCCCAGCGAATCGCTAAGCTGAATAGTATCAACACCTAAGTTTTTTATGCTTGCGGCTATTGTGAATGCATTATCTACATAAATAGTGTCATTATTCACGGGTTGTAGTAATGTGATCTGCAAGTCTGAATAGCGCTGAGCGAACGACAAGGTTGTTGTAGTCAGTAAGGCAGAAAGTAGGATCAGTTTTTTCATAGGTTATTTTTTTGTGAAATTAAATCTAACAACTTACAACGTAAAAACACGTTATAAAACTAAAAAAAACGTTAATATAGCGATTAATTATATTTATCTTAACATCTGGAATAAGGTTAGCTCAAGATGTAGCTAATGAAAATTACTCTGAGAGCCAATGATGAAGTATGCATCTGAATATGAATGGCCTCTCACTTTCAGGTAAAACTCATCTATATCTCTGATGTAGACCATTTCTTTATCATGAACAGACTTTTGTATGCCTAAGTATACATATCCTGTATCACTGAGTATGTACCCATGATGTCTATAACCCTTGTCTGCTATTTCATAAATACTCATACCTACTACAGATGAATAATCTCCTTTGATGATCGGGTATAATGTAGAGTCGTTAGTATAAAGTATAATATCAGAAGGTCGAAAATTAAGACCAGTATGTTCTTTACAATATTGAATTAAGTTTTCAAATGACTGCGGATCATCCTTAGATTCTACTAATACTGTATAAGTATGTGCAGGATATCGATTTTCCCTTTCATCTATGATATATGCCCTATATAGCAAGTGGTATTGATGTCCATTAAATGTAATTAGAGAATCAACATACCCTTTACCACAGCCGGGCTCACCCAATAGTTTACCATCATCACTATGGTTTGGCAGGTAGTAAAACGCACCGAGAGCAATTATTAATACTGGAGCAATAACTATTAGTACGTATTTTTTCATTTAGACAGAACATATAGAAATAAATTTACACATAAATTAACAGGTTTTAAAAACCATTAGTTACCATAGCCCTCAATCTTCATTATCTTGCAGCCTGAAAAACAGGAGTTTATTAGTATGGATCATAAGCGGATATTGGTAACGGCTGCACTACCCTATGCCAACGGTGCATTGCACATAGGCCATCTGGCGGGTTGTTATCTGCCTGCGGATATATATGTACGTTACCAGAGAGCGCAGAAAAGAGACGTAAAGTTCATTTGCGGTAGTGACGAGCACGGTGTACCTATTACTATTCGAGCACGTAAAGAAGGTATTACTCCGCAAGATGTAGTGGATAAATACCATAAGATCATTAAAGATAGTTTTGAGGACTTAGGTATCTCTTTTGATATATATTCTCGTACTTCTAATAAAACACATCATGAGACAGCTCAGGCCTTCTTCAAAAAGCTGTATGATGATGGTGTTTTCGACGAAAAAGAAACGGAGCAATACTATGATGAGGAAGCTAAGGTGTTTCTTGCAGACAGATATATAATAGGCACTTGCCCTGTTTGTGCTAATGAGAACGCATACGGCGATCAATGCGAAAAATGTGGTAGCAGCCTTTCACCAGACCAGTTGAAGAACCCACGTAGTGCTTTGAGCAGTGCAACACCCGTAAAAAAGAAAACTAAACACTGGTACTTTCCTCTTGACAAGTATGAAGACTTCCTGAACAAATGGATAGTCGAAGGCAAAAAAGATGAATGGAAGGCTAATGTTTACGGCCAATGTAAAAGCTGGCTGGACAGTGGTCTGCAGCCGCGAGCTATGACACGTGACAGCGACTGGGGTGTCCCTGTACCGCTGAAAGATGCTGAAGGGAAAGTATTATATGTGTGGTTTGATGCACCTATTGGTTATATCAGTGCGACTAAAGAGCTCACACCTATGTGGAGCGACTATTGGCAAAAGGAGGATACTAAGCTGGTACACTTTATAGGAAAGGATAATATCGTGTTTCACTGCATCATATTCCCCTCAATGTTGAAAGCTCATGGCGATTATGTATTGCCTGACAATGTGCCTGCTAATGAGTTCCTGAATATCGAGGGACAAAAAGTATCAACATCGCGGAACTGGGCAGTATGGGCACATGACTATCTGAAAGATTTTCCTGAGCAACAAGATGTTCTGAGATATGTACTTTGTGCTAATGCACCTGAAACAAAAGACAATGATTTTACTTGGAAAGATTTCCAAAGCAGGAACAATAGTGAGCTGGTAAGCATATTCGGCAATTTTGTGAACAGGACATTTGTACTGATGCACAAGCTTTGTAATGGCCGTGTCCCCCCGTTACACGAGGATATACTTGATGATAAAGACAGGGCAATTATACAAGCCATCAAAGAAGCAAAAGCTACTGTAGAAGAAGGTATAGAACGTTATAAATTCAGAGATGCACTGTTCGAGATAATTGACCTCGCAAGAAAAGGCAATGGTTACATGCAGGAAAAAGAGCCGTGGAAAGTAACCAAGACCCTCGAAGAGCATCCTGAAAATCAGAAAATAATTGACAACTGCCTGCATTTATGTCTGCAGCTTACAGCAAACCTGTCTATCCTTGTCAACCCGTTCCTACCCTTTACGGCCCAGAAGATGACACATATGATGAAAGTGGTAGATAAAATGCTGGAATGGGAAAATGCAGGAAGAATAGATCTGCTAAAATCAAACTATCCTTTGAGGGCACCTGAATTATTATTCAAAAAAATAGAAGACGAGCAAGTGCAGGAACAAATAGACAAACTACATGCTGCCAGCGAACAAGCTAAACAAGAGCAGGAAAAAACTACAGAAAACACAGTAGCACCGCAAAAAGAAGAAATAAGCTTTGAGGATTTTGTAAAACTTGACCTGCGTGTAGGAACTGTTTTACATGCAGAACGCGTACCTAAAACAGATAAACTCATGAAAATAGAATTGGATATGGGTTTTGAAAAAAGAACTGTAGTTTCAGGTATTGCAAAGCACTATGAAGCAGAAGATATTATAGGCAAACAGGTAACTGTAGTTGCTAATCTTGCACCACGCAAAATGCGTGGTATTGAAAGCAAAGGCATGATTTTAATGGCTGAAGATGCTGATGGGAAACTGGTATTTGTATCTCCTATAGAACAAACCGGCCCGGGAAGTGAGGTTCGATAGTTATTTTTGTACGTAACCAATAGACATGAAAAAAAGAACTTTATGGTGGATAGTAAGCGGGGCCATATTGCTGCTCATCATTCTCATTATTATTGGGAAGAAGACCGGCGATAAGGGCATTAAAGTAGCAGTAGAAGCAGCAGCACCACATACAATCGTTGAAACTGTATCGGCCAGCGGTAAGATATATCCTGAAACAGAGGTAAAAATAGCCCCTGAAGTAAGTGGTGAGATAACTGATCTTACTATAGAAGAAGGAGACAGTGTATATAGTGGAGAACTGCTGGTTCGCATCAATCCTGCTATCTATTCATCTATGTACAACCAGGCATCAGCAAGTGTTGCCGAAACAAAGGCAAGAGCTCGTAATGTACAGGAAATGGCGCAACAGGCAAAGGCGCAATACACGCAGGCAAAATCTCAGTATGAGCGTAATAAAAAGCTCTATCAGGAAAAGGTTATTTCTGCTATGGAGTTTGAACAGATGGAAGCTAACTACCTTAGTGCAAAAGCAAGCTATGAAGCTGCTATGGCAAATGCCAACGGCAGCGGTTATAGTGTTGAAGCAGCCGAAGCTAACCTATCTCAAGCCAAGGAGAACTTAAGACGTACTACTATAATTGCTCCCGTATCAGGTATTGTATCTCAACTAAATGTAAAGAAAGGAGAACGTGTTGTAGGTACAGCACAGATGGCCGGAACTGAGATGCTCACTATTGCTGATATGAGCCGTATTGAAGTTAGAGTGGAAGTAAGTGAGACAGATATTGCAAAAGTTAAGCTGGGAGACACTACTGAAATTGAAGCAGATGCCTACCGTAATCGCACATTTACAGGTGTTGTATCTAAAGTAGGGGTTTCTTCAAGTGGCGGAACTGCTGCTCAGGTAATGAACACCAATCAGGTCACAAATTATATTGTACACATACTCATATTAGAAAGCAGTTATTCAGACCTTAATAATGAGTTAAGCAAAGGTAGTTTCGTATTTAAACCCGGTATGAGTGCTGCTGTAGACATACAGACGAAGAAAGAGAATAACACACTCGCAGTTCCGGTAAATGCAGTTACAACAAGAGACTGGTCTGACAGTGTAAAAAAAGAAATGGACAAATCAGGTACTGATGAGATAAGACAGATAGTATTCGTGTATAATGAAAAAGAGAATAAAGTATACATCAGGGATGTGCAGACAGGAATACAAGACAATGAATATATTCAGATCACCGACGGATTGAAAGAAGGGGAAAAGGTAGTCATTGCGCCTTATGGAGCTATAGCTCGTACACTCAAAGACAAATCATCGGTGTCTGTAGTAAAAAAAGAAAGCTTATTTGAAGCTACTGATGAGTAACAAAAGCAAATATCAGATTGAACAATAAGAACACAGGACAAATTGGAATAATTGGCAATGGTAGCTGGGGTACTGCTATTGCAAAAATACTTACGGATAACGGCCAAAACCTATACTGGTGGGTAAGAAACGAGAACTCAGTAAAGCACCTTGAGGAACGCAACCACAACCCGCATTACCTTACATCAGTCAGGTTTCTACCTGGAACAATAATACCTACAAGCAACCTGACCGAAGTACTGAATAAATGCAATACAGTTATTATTTGCGTTCCTTCCGCATATGTTCAAGATGTTATTGAAAGTGTAGATGAAGGGTTGTGGAAGGATAAGAATATCATATCTGCCATTAAAGGCATCTTACCCGATAGCAATCTGTTATTGAATGACTATTTAGATAAGAATAAAATTATTAATCTTGAGCAGTATGTAGCAATAACCGGACCTTGCCATGCTGAAGAAGTTGCAGACGAGCGTATCTCATATCTTACGTTTTCAGGACTGAATGATCCTCTTACAGAAGAGGTTGCTGCAGCATTTCAAAACACCTATATCTACACAACAGCTAACCATGACATATGGGGTGCACAGTTTGCTGCCGTGTTAAAAAATATTTATGCCATAGGTGCAGGTATGGCACATGCTCTTGATTACGGCGACAACTTTCTTAGCGTTTACATCACTAACTGCTACAGGGAAATGTACCGCTTTCTGAAAGCACATTTCGCACAAGTACACCCATCAGATGAGCGACCTGATTTCCATACCAGTGCTTACCTTGGAGACTTATTGGTTACCTGCTACTCACTACACAGCCGTAACAGAATGCTTGGTACTATGCTGGGTAAAGGCTACTCTGTAAAAACCGCTATTATGGAGATGAACATGGTAGCAGAAGGTTATTATGCCGCTAGAGGCATGCAAAACATCTGTAGCGAATTGAAAATAGACATACCGATAGCTACAGCTATTTTCAATGTATTATGGAACGACAGATCACCTGCTGAAACATTCCTTGAGTTGGAAAAGACATTGTCTTAAGCTCTGAGCTTACTCAACAAATAGTTACAGGCAATTATCGACTTTGCATCAGGCAAACCATCATTCTTTAGTGCTTTTTGCAACTCTTCAATGGTGAGCTCTACTATCTCTATATATTCATGCTCACTATCCTGGCCTCCTCCTTCGGCTACTTTATCTTCATTCGTTACTTCAGCATAATATACGTGCATCCTTTCCGTCATACACCCCGGCGAAGCGTAGAATGCAGCTATCTTTTCAATATGTTTTGTCTTGTAACCTATTTCTTCGATCAACTCTCGTTTAATAGCCTCATTAGGTTGCTCCCCTTCATCTAATCTGCCTGCCGGTATTTCCAATATCCAACCGGGCCCCTTATCATATGTACAGTGCCTGAATTGGTTTACAAAAATGACCTTTTTACTATCTGTATTGTATACCACAGCGGCTGCACTATCCACCCTTTGGAAACACATCCTGTCTACTTTTTCAGTTAGTGTGCCATCTGCTTTTTCAAACTGGTAGTACCATTTTTCAATCGTGAAATAGTCTTCAAACACAACTTCTCTGCTGAGTATTTTTTCTTTAAGCTTCATCTACTAAATGTAGTTATAAAAATAAAGCCCTGCCAGTAGGCAGGGCTTTAAACACTTTATTTTCAATAAACTTAACGATGTAGTTCTACTTCTTCTATCAGGTTATGAGCTTTACCCATTTTCTCAATGATCCAGAAAATAAATCTTGCATCCGTGCATATTGTCCTCTTATACTTCTTATCAAAAGCAATATCACCGCTCATAGCTTCCCAGTTACCATCAAAAGCAATACCGATCCACTCACCGTTACCGTTTATAACAGGGCTACCTGAGTTACCACCTGTTATATCATTGGTAGTAATGAAACATGTACGCAATTGACCATCTTCATCAGCATACTTACCATAGTCTTTAGCTTTATAAAGATCAATTAACTCTTTTGGAGCATCAAACTCGTCATCACCCGGCTTGTACTTCTCCATAAATCCATCAAGAGTAGTATAGTAGTCATAAGTTATGGCATCTTGTGGACTGTAGCTTTTAACTTTACCATAGGTTATACGCATGGTTGAGTTAGCATCAGGATAGAACAGCTTACCTTTATTCATATCCATCAAACCTCTGATGTATTTTTTCTTTACAACATCTTTTGCTTCGCGGTAAGCATCAACTTTAGGCTTGTAATACTCTTCGTAATTCCACACAAAACTAAGGGCGTGCATAATACCCGGATCTTTATCCATAGCCTCAGTAGTAGGGTTCTCTAAAAACTCATTCAATTTATTGCTATCCAATAACATAGTATTAGCGAACACATAGTCAGCATATTTATAGAAAGTTTCATCGCTATTACCTCCTCCGAAGTTCTCAAAGATCACCTTCTGGTATATATCCGGATGTTGGCCTTTAGGAATATCCTGATAGAACATTTTGGTCATTTCCGCGAAGATCTCTTTCTCTGTCTCCATGTCGAACAAGCGCATAGTAGAGTTATAAGACCTCTTTATGCCTTTCACCTGCTTGGCAATATCTTTTTCTTTAGGGTTCTTTTCACTTAGCTCCTGGTAAAGATCATAGAAGTCAGAACCAAAGTCTGACAACAAAGACCCTTTAAAACACTGGCTATAATATATATAGTGTTTCGCATAAGGCCTGAATTTACCGTACAACTCTTCAAACTCACTTATTACATCTTTATACTCAGTATTATTTTTTCTGGCCCATTTAGTGAATTCTGTTTCGTTTGCTCTCTTCTGGTCAAGTACTTTCAGTCTTTTCAATTGTTCAGTTTGGCCAATAAAATACTTCCAGTAGTTTGATATGCCAGAGTAATAAGAAGTCAGCTTAAGGTACACTTCCTTATCTTTCTTCATGTTCTTACGCATGATCTCCAGACGTTTTTCACGAGGCTTCACAATTGATGGGTTCACCTCATTTATAGACATGTCTATACCATAAGAAACTTCGTAACGGTTAGTACGACCGGGGTATCCGAATATCATAGCAAAATCATCTTCCTCAACACCACGTATTGATATCGGCAGGAACTTCTTAGGTTTGTAAGGCACGTTATCCTTAGAATATCCAGCCGGCTGATTGTTCTTGTCAGCATAAACGCGGAACATAGAGAAGTCGGCAGTATGCCTTGGCCACATCCAGTTGTCTGTATCTCCACCATACTTACCTAACGACCTTGGAGGAGTACCTACAAGGCGCACATCAGTATAACGCTTGTATACCAACAGAATATATTGGTTGCCCTCAAAATAATCTCTTACATGAGCTTCAACAGTGCTATCCTCCTTTTCTATACGCTCTGTTATTTTCTCAACGATCTTTTCGTAGCGTTTCTCAAACTTTTCGCCTGTTTTGTTTCCAACAGCTTTCATTACCTCTTCAGTAACATCTTCCATGCGCTCTAAAAACAGAACATCTACACCTTTAGCAGGCAGTTCCTCTTCGTAGCTGTATGCCCAGAAACCATTATCAAGGTAATTATCCTTTACAGTACTTAAACTGGCAATTGCACCATAACCACAGTGGTGGTTAGTGATCAATAACCCACTTCCTGAGATCATTTCCCCGGTACAGCCTCCGTTAAACTGTACTATAGCATCCTTAATACTGCTGTGGTTTACATTATACAGGTCATCTTTTGAAAGTTTCAGACCCATTCTGACCATTTCATCATAGTTTTTACCTATCAGCATAGGTATCCACATACCTTCATCTGCACGTGCCGGCATCAGCATACATACTACTGCCAGTGAAAGAAGTAACTTTTTAATCATTGTCATATTAGTATAAATTGAAATTGTAGTAACCTTTGCCGCAAAATTAGCAATATTGCCGGGACTACATAGCGGTATAAATAGGGGGATTCTTAATCAGGCACTTCCTCTTTGTTCACTTTAACCACCCCCTTCGGGTTTTTTATTCTGTACCATGAAAAGTCCTCGTTGGCTTCTAGCCCATCTCCATACATTACCTGGTCAGGTGTGTTGATCCGTACAAACTTCTCTGTATAGATTTTACGGGCTTTTTGCCCCCATATAAGTTCCTCTGTCCTTAAGGTGTCACCCTTTTCGTTCACAACAACTACGCTATCCCTTATCAGCACATTTCCTTTTTCTTCATAATACCTTCCGTACTTAGCATCCAACGTACTTTCTATCTCAAGGCTATCATTAAAGAATTCTATCCTCATGCCCTTTTTCATTTCTGTATAGGGCGGTTTCGCAACCTCATTCCTGATGAACTCTGTAGCGAACATACGCATCTTCACCCTGCCCTGCTCACTGTATATGATCTGAACATTTTCAGCCTTATCCTCTGTGTTGTGCCTGTTTATGAGGTCTTCAATTTCTTTGGGATCGTTTTTACAGGCGACTAGTAACACACAAAACACTAATAAGGCATAATGCCATTTTGTTGAATAGTATGCTATAGGCTTAGTATTAGTCATATTTACGCTTGATGAACCACCTGTCCGGGCCAGATGCGTTTAACGTAATACCTATAGAAAATTTCACGAAAGACTCTCTGAATAAACCATTGCTTTCAGAGCCACGCTGACCTATTTCGAATGCTGTATTTATTCTGTCGAGAGATTGTTTGAAAGGTAAGCCTAAACCAAAGGTAACTGCATAGTAGTTAATGGGTGTGTTACGCACATCAACATAATCCTTACCATAGTAAAAACCTAACCTGTAATTAACCCTGTTAAAGTACTTACGAAGACTGGTCTCGTCAGGAGTATATTGTCCACCAATACCAATTTTGTATGACATATCAGTCACAGAATCTACTCTTGCAAGGCTTTGGTATTGACTCCAGTCTGCAGCAGAAAAATCTATCCCTAGCAACCATTTATTACTATCAGCCAACTGTATTCCTGCACTATACATCATAGGCATCGTAAGTTTGCCTCGTTGAGATAGGTTGCTGAATGCTGTATCTCCACCACTTGTATTGTAACTAACCCAGAAATTATCTGCTTCTGAGTTCATACTTTGACTAAGTGTCAAAGTAGCACCCGCTCTTAAAAACAGGTTTTGCCCGACTCTTGTGCTATACATTGCACCACCCTTCCAGTATACGCCACCTGTTTGAACGATCTGCACAAACTGAGCATCATTCACTTTTTTATTATCGATATTCTCAAGGACATTAGCATATACAGTTGTACCAAACAGATAACCGAAATTAGCACCGACACTCAAGCCTTTGTATTTAAACCCTGCTCCTATAAAGGCATAGTTCAATGAGCCATCACCAAAGAATGTACGTATTCCTCTACCATACCCTGCAATGTCAGATGTGTCTTGCAAGTTGTAATAAATATGGGTTACAGGCTTGTATCCAATACATAAACCGCCGATCTTCCCAACAGGAATACCAATATTAAAATGATTGATACTTGCCATGCCTGTACTGAACTTATCAGAACCTGAATGAACAGTACGTGTACTGGCTTTTAAAGAACCTTCGTATGTGGTATACATTAGTCCTGCGTATGAAGCAGGGTTATCAGTATTTACAGCTATCGGGCTGCTATATGCAGATGAAATACTACCCATACCCCTCAATAGAGGATTGATACCATTTCTGAACTCTCCTATCCCAAATCTGGAGTACGGAGCATTCTCCCTGTTCGCCTTGGTCTGGAAATTCTGTGTGGCATTACTGAATAACTGGCCACGAGCAACTGCTGGAAAGGCGAATAGGATTGTAAAAGATAAAACTGTTGATAGTTTAAGAAGCTTGTGGCACATTATGCTTAAGTATTATATCTAACCCCTTCAGAATAATATCAGGGTCTGCAAATATCTCACTTTTAAGCTTGCCTGCAAAGTATGACATATCACCACCAGTTAATATGGCGTTAAAATCATTGTATTGATTCTTGAAAGAGTTTACCATACCGTCTATCTCAGAAATGATCCCGAACACTGCACCGCTGCGCATACAAGTCTCAGTATCGTAACCTAAAAGGAGTGTTTCTCCATCTAAACCAACCTCAGGAAGCTGGTCAGTATACTCATGCATAGCTTTTAAACGCATGCGCAACCCCGGAGATATAGCTCCGCCACGAAATGTGCGGGTATTTTGCATAAAATTATATGTGATACAAGTACCTAAACACACTACAAGATTATTCTTTTGCGGATATAGTGCGTTGGCACCTACAGCCATTGCCAGCCTGTCCATACCTACAGAGTCTGAAGAGTATGCATTCATTACAGGTGTAGGCGTCCTGTCATCCATTTTGATAAAACGCTTTGTCCTGTCAGCTAAAGTATGTTCGATCTCTGAGGATTTTTTTGACACGCTGGATACTATACCATAGTCAGGAGTATGTTTATCTAAAAGATCTACAAGACGCATATGCGCATCAAAATCTGCCCAGCTAAAAGACTCGACAAGATTACCTCCTTCAAACAACCCTGCTTTTACAAGCGTATTACCCCAATCAATACAAAGATTTAATGACATTTCGTATACGTTTAAATTAAGGATGCCTAAAATAGTAAATCAATAGGTATTATTAAAGCGGAATAACAAATTTAAAACTCCAGATCGTCCAACGACAGATTCCTGAAATGACCATTCATCTGTATTCTGGCTTTTACCTGTTCAAATTCTTTTATCAGGGGCACTACCTTATTCAAATGTCTTCTTATGTACTCAAGCCGTTGCATTTCGTTGAATAGCTTCAACATCTCATACTCTTGCTCTTTTGTAAGGCCAATATAATGAGCTATTTCATAAGATATTGGTTTATCACCTTTTACGGGAAATTTTTCTTCTACGTCCAATAACGTGTACAACCTTTTTACCTCTTTCAATATCAGGTTGGCAAGGTCAGTATCTTCCTGTTCCATCTTGTTTTCAGGGTAACTGACAATTGCCCCTGAATATAGCTTGTCAGGAACCTCTTTTACCATTTCTAATACCCTGAATACTTTTTTACCTTTTGTTTTTATATCCAGCTCACCATTATCATACTCTTTCACCAGATCAGTTACCTCCATTAGCGTTCCGTATTCCAGCACTTTTTTTTCAAGTACTACCGGAATACCGAAAGGTTTATGCTCATCTATACACTCTTTGATGAGTTGCTTATAACGGGGTTCAAAAACATGAAGATTTAAAGGCTCGGAGGGGTATACTATAATATCTAATGGAAAGATCGGCACAAAATTCGTCATACTGCTATCTCTTTATCTGTTTTGCTGCTCAACATATTATTTCTGAACCACAAAAGGTAAAACAAATATACATACACCCCGAATTGTAATTCAAGAAAAGGTTCAACCATAAGGGGGATGAACATAAGAAACCACACAGCAAAAAAGAAGAAACCGCTTCTGTTACGCTTTACCCATTTTACGGGATAGAAAACCCAAATAGCAAATAATAACATTACAGGAATACCGCAGACCAGGGCTACCACCATAAACTGATTGTGTGGTAATAAACGCTGCTTACGTTCATCAGGCACTTTAGGATACCACTCTGTATACCCCTCATACATTGTAGCAGATATATCACCTGCACCTGTTCCTGATAATGGTTGCTCCTTGATCTTTTTTATAGCAACATCATAAGATACCAACCTTCCTATATCACTGTAATCGCTATCATAGTGCCCTTCTCCAAATACTTTCCATGTATACCTGAAGTAATCTATTTTATTCTCAAAAGTGGGCACATACTTATATGCTGCAAAAAAGGAGCTGAACATCAAAAAAATCAACCCTATACCCAATAATTTCTGCCTGCTGAAAGCATGATAAAGCCCCCATATAAAAAAGAACATGTAAAGCACCAGCACACCGGTTTTTACCGCTATAATATGTATATACAAACACAGAACTAATATTGACAATCCAACAAACCACTTCTGCCAAATAGCACTTAACCGAGTCCATACACAAAAACACCAGATCGTGAACATGGCTAATGAGAGACTATAACGTATATAGTCATGCTGTGCAAGTGTTGGCAGTACTTTTGACAATCGATATTGCTCTATATAAAAACTCGGGTCCGTAATAAGGAAAGAGAGGCTGTATCCTATGCTGGCCATTATCAATAATGCACCACCAATAGTAAATACCTGCATCTGTCTGTCTGACAATGCGGGTATAAAAGTAAAGGCCAGGGGCAAAAGCAGTATCGGTAGTTTCGCAGCAATTGCAGCTGCCCATACACCTGAGTTATCACTCCACAAAGCCGATAAACCATACATTGCTACCCATGCCACACCTATCAGCCACCATTTGTCTTTAAACCAGTTTTTGGGATGCCCGCTAAGCAATATAACAGCAAAGCCCAATACCATTATACTGGTAGATAGCATAGCCCTTGAAAACAAGAAACCGGCAAGCATACCTAATCCGCATAAAACAGCAAGGTTAGATTTAAGTCCGTCTTTACTTATAAAAGATATATTTGTACTCACCAAAGCCTTTATCTTCCTAAAACGATAATAAAAACATTTTAGTGCCAGACAAGATAACACAACTTCTCGAAGACGTACAAAAAGGTGAATTCAAATCCCTGGCTAGAGCTATTACAATAGTTGAAAATGAACTGGATGGCTACAAGGATCTATTGTTACAGTTGCCAAATACTACTTCATCAAGAGTAGTAGGTATAACAGGGCCTCCGGGAGCCGGAAAAAGCACTCTGGTGAGTGCTTTATTATCCTACTGGACCAATAAAGGCAAAAAGGTAGCAGTAATCGCTGTTGACCCATCTTCCCCATTCAACTTTGGCGCACTTCTGGGCGACCGAATCCGCATGAGTGAATTTTATAATAACCCCAATGTATATATACGGTCACTGGCCAGCAGAGGTGCTTTAGGTGGGCTTAACCCGAAAATAATTGAAGTAACTGATGTTGTGAAAGCAGCCCCTTTTGATATCATTCTGGTAGAAACAGTTGGGGTTGGCCAAAGCGAGGTTGAAGTTGCAGGATTGGCCGATTGTACCGTAGTAACTTTAGTGCCTGAAGCGGGTGACGAAGTACAGACACTAAAAGCAGGCATTATGGAAATAGCAGATGTTTTCATTATCAATAAAGCTGACAGAGATTCTGCAGACGCTTTATACGTAAGCCTAAAAACTTTAGCTCACGAAAAATCAACTGATGGTTTCGAGACACCTGTTCTGAAAACTGTTGCTACTACAAACAATGGTATTGATATTGCGGCTGAGTGCATCTATACATTTTTACAAGAACGATCAACCATACCAAAAAGAAAAGTACAACTGCTGACAGAGAAATGCTGGCAACTGATACAAGCTGAAAAGATGAAAGGGTTCAGCAAAAAACATATCTCAGAACAACTGTCAGGTCTTTTATCAGAGCCATCATTCAATATATATGCTTTTGCATCAGATATCATCAATAAACAAAAAAAGAATTAACATTATCTATAACCTTCTTTCTATTTAAGAGGCATACTGTTTTTGCTATATTTACAACTGATGTTGTGTTATCACGAACATCTTGTTACAGTTAGAGATGAGAAAATATGTTGATAGATTTTATAGCAGGCACAAAGCTTGATTTTTATAAAATAGCGCCTGTAATTGATGCCATCCATAAAGAACAACGTTCGGGTGTTGACATGGGGTATCGTCTTATTTATACGGGCAGACAAGCTGACTATGAAAGCATTATCGGGGACTTCACATATCTGGATGTACCTCAACCTAACACCTTTCTGGAAGTAGCTCATGAAAACCCTGCTGAATTCACCTCTACTGCTATGGTCAGGTACGATAAGATATTACAACTTAACAAGCCTGATATAGTTATGGTTTTCGGCCATAGCTCAGGTGCTATGGCTTGCGCTGTTGCAGCCAGTAAAGACCAGCATGTACGTATAGCACATATAGAGGCAGGACTTAGAAAACGGAACAGATACTCATCAGATGATGTAAACAGATCTATTATTGATGCTGTTACAGATTATTATTTTTCAATAACACAATCTTCTAACGATCACCTGCGCAGTTCCGGCATTAGTAATGACACTATCTTCTTTGTTGGAAATACTATAGCAGACTTTCTATTAAAAGAGTTGCCTGCGCTACCTCAACCAGCTGTGTGGGGTGTATTACAACTACAAGAAGACAAATACATTTTGTTGAATCTTGAACATCCGTCGATCACCCAAAATACCTCAAGGCTTAAATCTTTACTGCTGACTATTATCAAAGCTGCGAGAAATATACCTGTTATATTACCTGCTAACCGGGAATTAGCAACGACGTTGAATGCGCTTGGTATAAAAGCACATAACCTGCATATTATTGATAAGCCGGGCGTTGCTGAACTTTATTATTTGGCTGATTATGCTAAAGCTGTAATTACTGATTCTGAGAACCTACAAGACGAAACAACGATTATGCAGACACCCTGCATTACACTCTTAAAAAGTGTTGCAAGACCAGAAACTGCGTTGACGGGATATAATGTTGTAACAGGTTTAGATACGGACCTTATCATCAGTACGCTCCAAAAATTATTTACAGGGCAATGGAAGAAAAGTACACGCCCATATATGTGGGATGGCAAATCTGCTGATAAGATCATTTCAGTATTAAGGAAATCCATCTAGTTATCCACATATAGTTGATAAAACACGCAGGTTATTAACACGTAAATAACCCGTTATCCTACTATTCAACATATTTATACTTTAACTTTACGATTGATACATACATATCATACTTTGATATGATACAACATATACCTTCTAGTTTATTATACTTTCTGTGTTTTGGGTGTGCTTTATTCATTAGCATTATTTCAATACCCCAAATAATCATGGTTGCTACTAAAAAGCGCCTGTATGATACACCCGACCACAAAAGAAAGATACACCTTAGAGTTATTCCCAACCTTGGTGGTATAGGTATCTTCTTTGGCTTTATCACAACAGCTTCCTTATTCATTCAGCCTGAGGCATTTAAGAAGTGGAACTTTATTATTGCGTCATCACTGCTCTTGTTTCTGGTAGGTATAGCCGACGACCTTATATCACTCAGTCCATCTAAAAAGTTCCTGACGCAATTTGTTGCTGCTGTTATCATAGTTTGTATTGCAGATATCAGACTGGAATCGTTACACGGACTATTGGGCATACAAGAGCTACCCTACGGCTGGAGTATTGTGTTCAGCATAGTTGGCATCATCTTCGTAACTAATGCTTTTAACCTTATTGATGGCATAGATGGGCTAGCCGGCTCAATCGGTGCCTTATCTACTTTCATTCTTGGCTGCTCACTCGCAGGGTTTAGCCACCCGGGGGCTGCCTGTCTTGCATTCTCTTTATTGGGGGGCATTATCGGTTTTCTCAGATACAATGTTTCGCCTGCTAAAATATTTATGGGCGATACAGGATCACTGCTAATAGGTTTTATCATTTCAATACTTTGTATCGAGAGTGTAAACGCCTTTAGCAACAATACGATATTCTCAGAGATCGTACGTACACCAAAAGGAGCATTAGTTGTCGGGTTGTCTATTTTGTTTGTACCTGTTTTTGATACATTCAGGGTATTTATCACACGTATCATGAAAGGCACATCACCTTTTAAAGCTGATAGAACTCACCTGCATCACTATCTGCTTGATCTAGGGTTTACCCACAGCAGAGCGGTTTCCATATTATTGATAGCAAACATCTTTATTATACTCATTTCACTTGTAATGCAGGACTACAACCCAAACCTGGCTTTGCTTTGCATCATTTCAGTTTCGCTGGGCTTGTTTGGTATTCTGTATTACATGCGGAAGAACAGGTTGGCAAAAAATATACCCGGCTCGCCTCCCGGCGGAAACACCAATGGTACAAATGGGACTACTAATGAGCCAACTCAAAACAGCTTCAACACTTCTACTCTAACAACAGAATAATAGTATCAATTACTGAGATACGATATAGGAACTACCCTGATAGCGGAATAAATACAGGTGTTTGTTCTCATTATACAATGGCTTATCATCCGTATCGAAGGTCATTTTTATTTTATATCGTGTAAACGGCGCCATGCCATTGTCTATGACATACGGGTTGAATATTGTACCATACCTTTTAAGAAGATAGGCATACCAATATAAGGTTTCATACCCTCTGAATACCATGTAGTCAGGAGTGCTACTACCATAATTTGCTTCGTAGTTTCTTACTAATGCCTGACCCGATGCAGTAGACACATCGAAATAATAAGGACTTGTATAAAATACCGCTACATTAGGAAATGCATTAGGCTTCTTAAGGTCTTTCATATCATTCCACGAAGGCATACCCCATACTTCAAAGTTCATTTCAGGAAACCACTCATAAAGTTTTTTAAGTAACTCAGCAGCATACTCATCACTAATAATGGGCATAAGCACAACATTTACCTGAGTATTGTCAAAAAGCGGTGATAATTGTTCTTTGGTAGGTATTTTATCACAATTGTATTTGATGTAAGGTACCTGCTCATCACTCAAAAAATATTGATGTGCTGCATTATCTACAGGTATATCAGACCTGTAAAGCATCACTCTCGGAGCTCTCTTATACTTCTCAAACATTTTATCCTGCACTACGTCACAATGAGTTTGTAGTGTTGGTTGCAGCATAGTGAAGTACGGGTTATTTTGAATATCATCATCAGATGGTGATAATGCTGATATAAAGTTGATATTATTTCTTTTTGCAAACCGTGCGATAGTCGGGAAATACTTAGACGACACCAGGCCTATCACGAGGTCACTATTATCAAGACTACCCGCATTTACAAGTGTCTCAACACTTTCCAGCTCATCTGTAACGTCATGCACATATATATCAAGCTTATATCCAAGCTTTTTAAGTGTATCTGCCGCTATGGCAACGCCTTCATAAAACTGAATTGATGGTAGTGCTTTTTTGGGGATGGTTGTTCTATACACAGCAACACTATCCGCTACCAGCTCATTAAGATATAGAGGCATCAACAGATCTACCCTGTAACGGTCTTTTTTTACTGATTGCGGATATAATATTTCATGCGGATCAGTTTTAGGCTGAATGACAGGCTGTTTTTTATCATTACCATAACTGTCTTTAATAACAGGTGCCCTGTCATCTACACGCTCTACTCTGTCATTCTTCTTATTGAACCACTTTTTCCAAAACTGTGCATCTGCATCATAGCTGAAGCAGCATAGTAATACTAACCATAATGTAAAAAAGCGTGCTGCGTTTGTCATAATTCAAATTACGTTACTACTCCCACTCAATAGTAGCAGGCGGCTTTGAGCTAATATCGTATACTACCCTATTAATTCCTGTCACCTTATTGATAATATCATTTGATACCTTACCCAGAAAATCATGTGGAAGATGCGCCCAGTCTGCAGTCATACCGTCCACAGATGTAACCGCACGTAAAGCTACTGTAAACTCATAAGTTCGCTCATCACCCATAACACCAACACTTTGTACAGGTAATAGGATCGCCCCGGCTTGCCATACGTCTTTATACAGTCCTGAGTCTCTCAGGTGTTGTACATATATATGGTCTGCCTCCTGCAAAAGAGTCACTTTCTCTTCTGATATGGCACCTAATACCCTTATACCTAGTCCCGGCCCCGGGAACGGGTGTCTTTGAAGGAAAATATCATCAATACCCAACTCTTTACCGATACGCCTTACCTCATCCTTGAAAAGGAATCGTAATGGCTCTACCAATTCCATGTGCATAATATCCGGCAACCCACCCACATTATGATGTGATTTGATAGTGGCAGATGGACCTGCAACAGATACTGACTCGATCACATCCGGGTATATAGTCCCTTGCCCCAGAAAATCTACGCCACTAATTTGAATCGCTTCGTCATGAAACACCTCAATAAAAAGGCCACCTATTATTTTACGCTTTTCTTCAGGGTCGCTTACACCATCTAAAGCAGTATAGAACTTCTTTTTAGCATCAATACCTTTTGTATTTAGTCCTAAATGCTTATATCCTTCCAGTACTTCTTCAAACTCATTTTTTCGCAACAGGCCGTTATCTACAAATATGCAATACAATCTATCGCCTATAGCTTTATGTATCAATGTAGCTGCAACGGTAGAATCTACCCCACCACTCAAAGCCATTACTACTTTACCATCGCCTACCTGTTCCGAAATTCGAGCTACAGTTTCTTCAACAAAAGCAGCAGGGGTCCAATCCTGTGAGCAGCCACATATATCAACAAGAAAATTCTTCAATAATTGCCTGCCATCTGTACTATGTGTAACCTCCGGGTGAAATTGTATACCATATACACTATTGGGTGCAAAGTCGGCACTTGCTTTAAATGCCGCAACAGGAATACTTTTTGTACGTGCGATTATTTCAAAACCTTCCGGCAGGTCTTTTATCGAGTCACTATGGCTCATCCATACTTGTGAATCAGCAGGTATAGCACTCAAAAGTGGGTCGTTAGCCATTTCCTCTAAATGAGCCCTGCCATACTCTCTATGACTAGACTTACCTACCGTACCACCCGACTGCTGTGCCAGCAACTGTGCACCATAACATACGCCTAATACAGGAAGTTTGTTTGCAACAGCTTTCATATCAGGTTTTGGTGCATTAGGGTCATTTACTGAAAACGGGCTACCGGAAAATATAACCCCCATCAAGCCATCCTCGTAATTGATCTCCTTAGTACATGGCTGGATCTCACAGTATATGTTCAACTCGCGTATACTTCTTGCTATCAACTGTGTATACTGAGACCCGAAATCCAGTATTAATATTTTCTCTTTCATATAATACTCTAATTACCAGTGTTATGCCTCTCCCGTAGTACCACCAAAATTAAATGGTATGTTCACCTGCTCCTGCTCTTGGATAGTACCATGCTGTGCTTCAAAGCGTTTCACGTTTTCAACCAATGCTCTCATCAATCGCTTAGCATGTTGAGGCGTCATTACTACTCGAGACTTAACTTTTGCCTTAGGTACATTAGGCATCACATTCACAAAATCAAATACAAACTCTGCAAACGAGTGCGTAATAATAGCCAGATTAGCATAAACACCGTCAGACATTTCTTCAGACAGTTCTATATTTAATTGTTGCTCTTTGTTTTGGTCTTGTTCCATTTCTGTATTTGATTTTTCAGGGTGCTAAATTACTAAAAGATAAATAGTGCCCTGAATAAAAATAAATTTGGTAACACTCTTTTAGCTTTATATTATTACAGGCTTTAGTTTTGAGGTATGAATAGAGTTTTAATATCGTTTTTCTGTATCACCTTATTTGTGGCATGCAGGCCTGAAGTATATACTCCTAAACCAAGAGGCTATTTTAAGGTAGATCTGCCCGAAAAAGACTATACTCAGTTTGATAGTAGTTCTTTCCCATACAGGTTTGAATACCCTGTATACAGTAATATTGTATACAACCCTAAATTCTTTGAACAAGACGCAGACAACCCGTTCTGGTTAAATATAGACTTCCCAGATATTGGCGGGAAAATTTACCTTAGTTATACTCAACTTACTCCCGAAAACAACCTGCAAACCATCAACGAAGATATGTACCGTATGACTTTTAATGCCCACGATAAAAAAGCTGATTATATTGAAAATTATTTCTTTTCCGACCCTTCAAGGGATGTATATGGTATATTCTATAATGTCACTGGCGACGCTGCATCAGCATACCAGTTCTATGCTACGGATTCGGCAAATCACTTTCTGAGAGGAGCGCTATACTTCAATGTTGCGCCAAATGCGGATTCGTTAAAACCGCTAAACGAATTTCTGAAAGAAGACATCGATCATATGCTGAAAACATTGCATTGGAACAATTAAATACCCATAGGTACTTCAACGTAAAATGTTGTTCCTACGGTTTCTTTACTTTCAAACCAAATACGACCATCATGTGCTTCAGTTATCTGTTTTGATATGGACAAGCCTAAACCGAAAGGCTGCTCACCAGACGTACCGAAACGCTTAGCTTCAGAAAATAAGTTGAACACCTTAGGCTTAAGATGATCCGGAATACCTATACCATTGTCAGAGACAGTTATCCTGAAATAAGATCCTTCTATTTGCAATAAGATCTTTATTTCACTATTTCCAGGGCTGAATTTTATAGCATTAGTGATCAGATTGTTGACCACTCGTGATATTTTTTCAGCATTTACCTTTGCAGAAATATGATTATCGGGAGCTTTAAACACCAGCTTTTGTTGCTTTTCAGCTGCTTTAAAGCTCAGCAGCTTCACTCTCTCTTCAATCAGTGCTGTAATATCTGCCCCCTCTTTTTCAAGACTTTCTGTATTTAACGTTGCCAGTTCCAGTAAATCTTTCGTAAGGTTCAGAGCATTTTCATTCGAAGATTTTATTAAGGAAAGATACTCTTCCTGTTCGCTTGTAAAATTGTCGTTTTCAGCACCTAAAATATCTACTAATGCGAGAGAAGAATTAATAGGACTACGCATATCGTGAGAAACAGCCTTAAGTATCCTGTCTTTCTCATTACTTAGCTCTTCCAACTCGTTAAGTGCTTTTTTCAGTTCTTGCTGCTGTACTTTACTCTGCTCGTTCATTTTCATCAAAAGGCTAACATGCTTTCTTGACCTTCTCCAATATGTAACAACAAGTGCAATTATGATAATACAAAGTATACTTGTGAGTATAGCAATAAATAAATATGCCTTTTGCTTCTCTTCTTTCTCTTCAAGTGCTTCTAACTGGTATGTGTGTTCTATAATGCTAACGCGCTCATCCAGATCTGCGGGGTGCGTTTTTTTATTGACAAGGTTAATAGAGTCTCTTAACTCATTGGCTCTTAATAAATGCTTATATGCTTTCTTGTCTCTGCCATCCTTATCATAATACTTCCACATCAGATCATTCCAACGCATTTCCACTGTAGGGTTGGGAGATTCATTCAGTGTCGATTTAACAACGCTCACGATCTCTAGCATTCGTTGCACATCACCGGCCTCCAGATACAGGTTGGCAAGCTTGATACGTGTAAATTGGGCATCAATTTTATCAAAGTTTGGTTGTTCATTGGTATGTATACTCTTTATGAATAATTTTTCAGCCTGCTCTTTCTCTCCTAATTCATAATACGCACTACCCAGATTACCCCAAATTACAGCGTTAGCCATTTCGCATTGCTCTTGTTTCTTTTCAGGGTACTTACTTCTGTTTAATTCAATAAACCGAAGTGCACTGTCATAATATTTGATAGCAGAGTCGGGCATACCCAGATTGAAGAAGCTAAGCCCGATATTATCCAGTATCTGTTGTCTTCTGTAGAAAAATGCAAAATCATCGTTGCATGCACCGAATTGGTCAAAAGCTACTTCAAAGAAATTTATGGCATTCCCAAACCGTTCGCTACGATAAGAAACCCATGCGGTCTTATAATTATAATAAGCTAAGGCACAGCTATCACTACTTTCTTTAGCAATCGACTGCGCTACATAATAGTATTGAAATGCTTTTTCATATTGTCCCTTATCTAACAGTCTATCCCCTTTAAAGTAATTGGCCTGAGCATATCGCGCCTTCATGACGTGTGTAAGCTGTGCATCTTCTATCAGCATTAGCATGCTGTCTAAGTATAACTCACTTTCCTCAGGCCGGCCAGATCTTGAATATCTATCGCTGAAAAAATAGTAATACTCGTACCTGTCAGTAATAGTAATATTATCCTGTTGAGCATATATCGAATCTACATAATGACGTGCACCTATGCTATCACCATTTTCCCATAACTCAACTGCAGCTTCAATCTGGTCTTTAAGGTATTTTGTTTGTGCAGGCTTTTCTGCTTCGTTTATATTATTACACGACAGTATACATATAGCCATCAATAAGCATGTAAATACTTTCTTATTAGTATTTATCTTATTTTCCACGTAGTTGCCTATGAGATAATTGTTTTGTTTGTTTATCAGATCTATATACTTAGCCGCACTAAACTAATCAAAAAAGCTGAACCTTCAGCGTTTTTAATAACACCAAGTATATTTTACAGTATCTACACTTATAGCTTGAGTGAAAAGAAAAGTATTAGTAACTTTGCCCTCTTTCAAATACGGCCCTGTAGTTCAATGGATAGAATAGAAGTTTCCTAAACTTTAGATCTAGGTTCGATTCCTGGCAGGGCTACACAGGAATTTAAGCCACTGATTATCAGTGGCTTTTTCAATTCTAACTATTTCTCTGTTTTCTTAAGTATCTGATATTCAATTGTGATTGGTTCGATTCTGATAAGGTTTTTTAGTGTATTTAAGAATTTGCTTAAATAATAAAATTACTAACTTCGCCCTATGGATACTTGTATTAGACAGTTTGCCAATAAAAAGCAAATTAAGGAGTGTAAAGAAAAGATTCAATCTTGTGATACTTCTTTCAAAGAATTATCTCGTGTATTAAATCTTGCCGGTAATGAGGTTAGGCTTAAAATATTATACCTGCTTGAAGAAGAAAAAGAACTATGCCCATGTGACTTAAGTGACATACTCAACATGAGTATACCGGCTATATCGCAGCATTTGAGAAAATTAAAAGATGGGAATGTTATAGAGTTTAGAAAAGAAGGACAAACAATCTACTACTCAATCAAAGCCAGTCACATGAGAATATTAAAGCCATTCTTTAAACATATCAATCAAGCTGTTGTGATTCAATAATGAAAATTAACACAAGAAATAATGTTCTTATTTCAAGTATCCTGCTTGCCACAACATCATCATTGTGTTGTATCGTTCCTGTTATAACAATTATTGGTGGCGTAGCTGGAGTGTCAAGTTCATTTGGTTGGCTTACGCCATTACGACCCTACCTGATAGGGGCAACAGTAATTTCTTTAGGATTTGCATTTTATCAGGCATACAAACCAAGAAAAAAAGACAGTTGCGGTTGTGAAACAAAGAAGAAATCATTTGTACAATCAAGGGCTTTCATATGGATTATAGCATGTTTGACCATTGTGTTATTAACGTTTCCCTATTACTCTCATATTTTTTTTACACAGAAACAAACTAAGGTTACACAATTAAACTCTACGAATGATACGACTACATCCTTCCGAGTTATTGGAATGACTTGTACAAGTTGTGAAGAACACGTAAACCGAGTGCTTTTAGATGAGATCGGAGTAGTGGGTGCAAAAACCAGTTATGAGGATAGTACCACTACAGTGACATACGATAAGACGAAAGTGTCGCTTGTTACGTTGATGCAGATGGTGAACAAGAAAACGGATTATAAAACAACTCCATAATATGAAAAAGTTAGTGTCTAAAATAGTGTTAGCGATTGCTTTCATCACTATTGCAGGTTGCCAAAGCAGAAATCAATCAACTCAAGAAAATGTCTCATTCTATAATGTGCCACTGGTTTGTGGAGCAGCGCCTGATATAGGTTGTGGTAGTCGCATAAAACCATTGTTTATAGAAACCGAAAAAGAAGAAAGTATCAAAGAATCTTGGACTAACAGACAAGGTACTGTAATCGCTATAGTATGGAATGGTACCGTTAACCTCGAAAGAATGAATGCGCTGTTTGCAAAAAATGATATAGACGCTGAAATAATAACAGACACCTCTGATTTGAAAGAACTCAATGCAAGTTTTAAGGATGCTGGTAAATGGCTTAAGGGAATGGATGTCGATAAACTGAGTATTGAAGAAGCTACTGTAATTGCTAATAAAGCTATCAGTTTTGCTTTGGACGAGGGTTTAATAGACAGTACAGAAGCAACAAAGGTTCAATATGACTTAGAAGCATATTTTAAGGATGAGTTAGTTAAAGTTCGTTCTCTTGATGAGCTGCATAGCCAGGAAACACAAGGTAAATGGCAAGAAGACGCCTATCAGATATTCGTAAAGTATATTGGCAAAGAAAGAGCCGATAAACTTATGACTGTACATGAAGAAAAAATGTCAGAAGTGAAAGAATGTGAATAGTATTACTAAATAATAATCATGTCAGAAGAAATAATATTACAATCAGTTATTACCTGCCCTGTTTGTGGACAGAAGACAGAGGAAACAATGCCAGTTGATGCTTGCCAGTTTTTCTACGAATGTAAAGCATGTAAAACAAGGCTAAAACCTTTAGAGGGAGATTGTTGTGTGTTTTGTAGCTATGGTACAGTTAAATGTCCACCTATTCAATCAAACAAGTCATGCTGTACATAGCAGGTTATTCAAATCATAAATAGTGTAAATAGCACCTGCCAAATGTCCTTTAATAATTAACAACACTAAAAACAGGAATAATGTCTGAACAGGAAGTAAAAACGGAAGGAAGTAATGAAAAAGATGGCTTATCACCTGTCAGAGTGATACCAATATTCCGAATTTTCGATAAAAATAAGGCCGTAGAATTTTATGTCAACTGGCTTGGCTTTTCAATAGATTGGGAGCATAGTTTTTTTGATGGCAAACCACCGATATACATGCAAATATCAAAATCTGGAATGGTGATACACCTTACGGAACATCATGGTGATTGCACGCCTGGCAGCAAAGCATTTATAGAATGTACCGGATTAAGAGAATATCATAAAAAACTGCGTGGTAAGAACTACCAATATAATGCCCCCGGACTTGAGAATGCTCCGTGGAAAGCTCTTTGTATGGAAGTAGTTGACCCTTTTGGTAATAAACTATTATTTTCTGAATCTCAATAAATAATGCATCGTATGCAATTACAAAAATTGGTTCCAATGTTGTATACAAATGACCTGAAAGGAACAATTGATTTCTATGTGCAGACGCTTGGCTTTACGTGCGCTTCGTATAATATTGATTGGGGATGGGCTTCTTTGATTCTAAATAATGTGGAAATAATGCTTTCATTACCTAATGAACACTTGCCATTTGAAAAGCCATCATTCACAGGTTCGTTCTATTTTACTGTTACTGATGTAGATAATTTATGGAATAAACTAAAAGACGAATCAAAAATCGGTTATCCGCTTGAAAGTTTTGAGTATGGGATGAGGGAGTTTGCGATTTATGATAACAATGGCTACTTCCTACAATTTGGACAATGTGTGAGCCCCAATAACAGCGATTAAAGCATATCGTCTATTAAGGGGCAATTGATATGATTCAATTATTTTACGGTAATCATCCTTAAACCCTCTATAAAACGGTTCGAAAAGTTTCCGATGAGGGCTACAAACAACAAAGCCACTGATAATCAGTGGCTTTGTTATGCAGTACTGTTACAGAATAAATGCTTGTCATTTATGACAACAGTCGGCTTTTATCTCATTCTGCTCTACTACTACTTTGGGGCTTAAGTAAGGGATACCCAGATTCATACCACGCACTACAAACAAGCTACCGAAGAATAGCATAAACAGCGGTACGAACTTTCTCATTCTGCCACCCAACCCAAACACTTTTGTTCTGTCTTTAATAATGGTAAGTCCTACAAGCATTGGTATTGTACCTAAACCGAAGGCATACATTAGCAGAGCGGCATGTGCAAAACCAGGAGCGGCCAGTGTAGCGGAAAGAGCCATATACACCAATCCGCACGGGAGTAAACCATTCAACAAACCTGTGATGAATAATGTAGAGACACTTGGCTTGCTGACGAAATGAGAGAGTTTGTTTTTAACGAATTGAGTCCATGGTAGCTTAATAGAAAATCTACTGTTGGGAAAGAAAGAGAGCAGTCCTATAAGTAACAGTACTACTCCCATTACGATAGAGATATACTGTTGCCATTGCGGCTGAAATACCGACTTGAATGAATGTAATACCACACCCATGGTTGCATATACAGAGATACGTCCGAAGTGATAAAGAGATATTGCCAACCATTTTTTCCACCCACTCAACAACTGGAATGGCATTACCCAGATGATTGGCCCGCACATACCTGCACAGTGCAGGCTACCGGTAAGCCCCATCAGCAATGCCATTGTTATGGTGAGTGTATTCATTTAAAACAAGTTTATGTCAGACTCTTGATAATACTCTTTACCTGCTGCTTGCCAGCGGAGCTTAATTTTGTACTTTGTTTTCACTAACTCTTCACGAGAAACAATGAAGCTTTTCTCCACGTCATTCATGGCTATTTTCTTATCCCAGTCTCTATTAATAGGTGAATAAAAGTGTACATTACCATTAATGATCTCTTCATTAAACTCATGCGGAAACTCAATGGTTACTGTAGACTCACTGGCAAATATTCTTGCCGGGTTCGATAGCGATGACTGGTTTTTCCCGGCATTCAATACATTCTGATATTCCAGCTCCTGTTCATAATAATCGTCAGACACTAGTTGAATATCCTGCTTTACACTGCTGACAACAAGTGTTACTATAAGCGCAACAAAACCACTATATAATAACACGATTCTACCTCCCCATCCGAACTTCATAATGCGTATATTTTCAAGTTATCAATTAGCTGTAAAAGGCCCTAAGAATGATGTTTTGATCGTCGTGATCTTCTCTCCATTCTCATACACTCCTATCTTCAGCTTTGTTTTCCTTTCTTTAATATCTTCTTTGTCTATGTAGATAAACATACTACCACTAATGTCAGTTTCTTTGGGCACAACCAACTCACCTTCACCTACTATGTCAATTCTTCCTTCAAAGTTTTCAGGCCTTAATTCAAGCTCTTTTTCTTTGTAGGTTTTGTTCAGAAATTTATAGTTGTACAAATTGCTGAACGTCCCTTCAGCTTCCTGCTCCTGAAACAACTGTCCTTGTGCCCGCAACACTGTAATACCAACATCAGTTCGGCTCATTAGCAGAAAGGCTTCCACACCTAATAAAACAACCATTACTACTGTGTAGAATTTTATCCTTCCTGTAAAACGTAGTTTCTTTTTATCTGCAATATTACTTTCAGATGCATAGCGTATTAGTCCTTTAGGCAGGCCAACAGCATCCATCATGTTATCACAGGCGTCCATACATGCGGTACAGTTCACACACTCTAACTGTGTGCCATTACGAATATCTATACCCGTGGGACAAACATGCACACACTGATGACAATCAATACAGTCGCCTATAGTACGCTCTTCATTCTTTTTAAATTTTCCACGCGGCTCACCACGCACATGATCGTAACTAACAACTATAGAGTTCCTGTCCAGCAGTACGCCCTGCATTCTACCATAAGGGCAAACAACCGTACACACCTGCTCTCTGAACCATGAATACACAAAGAAGAAAACTGTAGTAAAGATCACTAACGCTGTAAATCCGCCAAGGTTCTGGCTTACGGGTTCTGAGACAATTCTCCTTAACTCATCGACACCAATAATGTATGCCAGAAAAGTATTAGCTATCAGAAAACTGATAGCCCAGAACACGGTCCATTTCATCACCTTCTTAAATATCTTATCGCTGTTCCACCTTTGTTTTGCCAGACGCTTTTGCTCGCCCATATCCCCTTCTATCCAGTATTCTATTTTACGGAATACCATCTCCATGAAAATAGTCTGGGGGCATATCCAACCACAGAAGATACGACCGAACACTACAGTAAACAGGGCAATGAACACAATGAAGACGATCATACCCAAACCAAAAATGAAAAAATCCTGTGGCCAGAAAATCTGGCCGAACAGGATAAACTTCCTCTCTAATACATTAATTAGAAACAGCGGATGTCCGTTAACCTTAATAAAAGGTAGCGTAAACAGAACTATCAGGTAGAAGATGCTCAACCAGGTACGCGCATTATAATACTTCCCTCTAGGTTTCTTGGGAAATACCCAAAGCCTTTTTCCTGTATTATCTACAGTCGCTACCGAGTCTCTGAACGACTTATCTTGCTCTACCTCAGCCATCTTATTGACACTTTATTATTCTATTATAGCTACTTCCGGTTCTGTTACTTCTGTTGCAGTACTATCTGTATTTTCTCCTACTCCTTCTTTGTTCTCTGCTTCTATATATAATTCTCCCTGTGGTGCTTTGGGGTTAGCAGGCGTTGTGCCTTGCAGAGAACGTATGTAACTGGTGAGCTGCGCGATCTCTTTTGGGGAGAACTGCTCTTTCCAACTTACCATTCCTTTATCCGGCCAACCATACTTAATACTTTTAAATATATCTTTCAGGCTTCCACCATGTAACCAATAGTTATCTGCCAGATTGGGTCCAATAGTATTACCACCGCCATCGGGACCATGACAAGCAGCACAGGTCATTACAAACATCTCTTGTCCTTTTGCAATGTCCATACCTTCCAACATAACTACAGAGTTCTCATCTACATTATTTGCAGACTTAGCCAAATATGCAGCTACTTCTTTCTCTGCTTTCTCTATTGATGCTACATACTCTTCTTCTGAGCTCATACCATTACCACCGCCGTGGTAATACCACATGTATATCACACCAACAACTATAGTAACATAGAACCCGTATTTCCACCATGGCGGTAAACTGTTGTCAAGCTCCTTGATGCCATCGTAATCATGATCAAGTAATATATCTTCTTCTTTTTCAATTGCCACTGCATTGTGAAACCTATCCCAAAACGGAACTGTTTTCTTTTTCCGGACTACTACTTCATCACCTGGTTTAGCGGTTAGTGCTTTTATCAACACTTTCACCAAAGCCATCTGCACTATTAAAACGATCAGTTCTAACGTAATGACACCAACCATGATGTAAAATTCCTCTTTCAATATCCCACCTATTGAGTTAGATACAGGAGTAACAACAGTTTCTGCATCCTGAGCCATTGCAGAGAAAGACATAGTACCTGCTGCCAACAATAACAAAAGAGATTTCACTGCTGTGCCTGATTTATTACCACGCTCTTCTTTTAGCTTATTGCGATAAGCCAACCCAAGTTGTACTAGTGTACTACCCAGCATACCTATGGCAAACAGTAAGATTATAATGAGCGAAATAAGTCCGATCAGCAACATATTCATTGAGTTGCCACTGCCGGATGCATCAGCTGCAAACACTGACACAGGAACAGTTAGCAGTATAATTGCCAGTATCGATTGTTTATTGAGGTATTTGCGCATTTTTATATTGTTTATCATTTAACTGATATCATTGTTATCTAATGGTAGGTTCTTTGCCTCGTTGATGTAGTCTTTGTTTGCTTTTACAGCCCAGATAGCCAACAGCGTAAAGAAGCCAAAGAATATGATCAGTGATATCATAGGATAGATGTCTACCCCGGTTATCGTTTCTAAATAGTGCCTGAATTTCATTATCTGTTATTTACTGTTGTAATTAATTTGTTGCTACCTCCTGCTCAGATTTCTGCTCTAGTTTTATGTCTGTACCAACACGCTGCAGGTAAGCAATAAGGGCAATTATCTCTTTATCACTGCTTATTTCAATATTATCACCGGCAAGGTTTTCTTGAATCTTAGCCGCCTGCTCCATCACATCGTTATTAGCAATAGCATCATAACCTTCTTCATACGGAACACCCAATATCTGCATAGCCCTTATCTTAGCACCTGTAATAGCTGTATCTATATTCTTCTCGAAAAGCCATGGATAACGTGGCATGATAGAACCCGGAGATAAACTGGTAGGCTCATACATATGATTGAAGTGCCAGCTATCGGGGTACTTACCACCTATACGTGCCAGATCAGGACCGGTACGCTTACTACCCCACTGGAACGGGTGATCATAAATAAATTCACCTGCTTTAGAGTATTCACCATAACGTGCTACTTCATCCCTGAACGGACGTATCATCTGACTATGGCAGGTATAACAACCCTCACGTACATATATATCACGACCATGCAGTTCAAGAGGAGTATATGGTTTGACACTTGTAATTGTAGGCACATTAGATTTCACTAAGAAAGTAGGCACTATCTCAATAACACCACCAATAGCAACAACTACAAGGCTCCATACTAACATTTGCACCGGGCGACGCTCAATCCACCTGTGCCAGTGGTGCTTACCATGCTCTACATAAACTTTTGCTAACGGCGCTGCTTCTGCAGCTTCTTCATTCACTGCCTTACCCCTTGCAATAGTTTTCATGAGGTTAACCGTCATCAATATGGCACCACCTAAATAAAGTACACCACCTATACCACGCATCATATAAAAGCGTCGCATCTCAACAACAGTTTCCATGAATGTATTCTCCAACTGGCCTGTAGGCGTAAAGTCTCTCAACATAGACCACTGCATGAACCCTGCCCAATACATCGGCACGGCATAGAACACAATACCCAGGGTACCTATCCAAAAATGCCAGTTAGCCCATTTAGTTGAATACAATTCTGTCTTGAATATCCTTGGTATCAGCCAATACAGTATACCGAAGGTCAAAAAGCCGTTCCAACCGAGAGCACCTACATGCACGTGAGCTATCGTCCAGTCTGTAAAGTGACTGATAGCGTTCACACTCTTAATACTCAACATAGGCCCTTCGAACGTAGCCATACCATATGCTGTAACTGCTACTACGAGGAATTTCAACACCGGCTCTTCACGCACCTTGTCCCACGCTCCACGCAAAGTCAACAGACCATTCAGCATACCACCCCAAGATGGTGCGATCAACATCACTGAAAACACCACCCCAAGAGACTGTGCCCAATCAGGTAATGCAGTATACAATAAGTGGTGAGGACCTGCCCAGATGTAAATGAATATCAATGCCCAGAAGTGAATGATCGATAAGCGATAGGAATACACCGGACGATTCGCTGCCTTAGGCAGGAAGTAGTACATCAAGCCCAGGTAAGGAGTGGTCAGGAAGAAGGCCACAGCATTGTGTCCGTACCACCATTGCACTAATGCATCCTGCACACCTGCATACCACGAATATGACTTGATCCATGTAAATGGAATTTCCCATGAGTTAACTATGTGGAGCATTGCCACCGTTACAAACGTTGCTATATAAAACCACACAGCAACATACAAATGGCGCTCTCTACGCTTGATGATCGTACCAAACATATTAATGCCGAACACTACCCAGACAAGTGTGATTAAGATATCTATAGGCCACTCCAGCTCTGCATACTCTTTACCTGTTGTATATCCTGCAAGAAGCGATACTGCCGCCAGTACGATAATCAATTGCCAGCCCCAGAAGTGTAGTTTACTCAGCATATTGCTGAACATGCGGGCTTTTACTAACCTTTGCAATGAGTAATACACCCCCATGAAAATACCATTACCCACAAATGCGAATATCACAGCATTGGTGTGTACAGGCCTTACACGTCCGAAAGTAGTTTCAGCAGTGTTTAGGTTTAGTATCGGGTATACTAACTGAAATGCGGCAAGCACACCTACAAGCATCCCTACCAATCCCCAGAACATGGTAGCGTAAGCAAACCACTTTACGATCTTGTTGTCGTAAAAGAATTTATCCATCTGTAGGGAATTGTGCATTTTAACTTCATTGCCCGCATTTGCCTGCGGATCGTTTTGCGAAGCGTTACTCATGAATCTGTCTTTAAGATTTATTATTGTTTGATTCCTGTAATTCGTTATCGTACAACATCCTCATTGCCGAACCTTCCTGATCTTCAAACTGATTGCTGCGTACACTCCAGATAAAGGCAGCCAGAAAGCCTCCTGCTATTACGATACTTGCTATCACTAAAATGTATATCACACTCATAACTCTTAGTTTGATCTGTCAAATTTATCATCAGCCTAAAGGCTTTAATATGATTAGCCTCACGCAAAAAGATGATTAATGTCATGTTTTTGTAAGCGGGCTTAACGACAAGTCATATCTCTTCACCATCAGGCTGCTTAAACCGGTTGTTAGCAATACAATAGTTATTGTACTTGCTGGCATTAGTATCGCTGCTATAAGCGGGTTCATCAACCCTTGCATTGATATACCCAGTCCTATCACATTATATATGATCGAAACAGCAAACGTTATGTTGATGATCTTTCTGCCCGACTTAGCTAAGCTTATCAACCCCGGGAAGGAGCCAAAACGTCTGGCATCCAAAATAGCATCGCATGATGGTGTGAAGTTGTTCACATCATCTGCCAGTGTAATACCCACATTACTTTGCTGTAACGCTCCCGCATCATTTAAGCCATCACCCAGCATCAGTACTTTCTGGCCTGCACCTTGTAGCTGCTCTATATAGTTCAGCTTGTCTACAGGTTTTTGCTCAAACTGCAGCGTACTATCACTGCCAAACAGTTGCAGGAACTGTTCTCTCTGTCTGTCGTTATCCCCTGAAAGAAGAGAAAGCTTATGACTATTTTTCAATTGCGCAATAACACCGGGTATAGCCTGGCGCAGTTTGGGTGTTATTTCAAGAGCTGTTACCTTATCATTAATACGTATGTAGCAAGCGGCATTCTTATTGTATCGCTCTTCACTCACACCTATGAATGTTGCCGAGCCTACTTGCACTTTGCCTGAATCGGTGACTGCCTCAACACCTTTACCTATGTATTGCTTCCAATTGCTTAACTCAACATGAGCCTTATTGCCGAAATATGATACTAATGCTTTACTATAAGGATGGTTACTGGAATTAGCTACAGCAAAAACAGCTGCCTTTTCAGCTTCTGTTAATTCATCTCCTGATAATTTATACTCGCTTGAGCCCTCTGTTAGTGTACCTGTCTTATCAAAAACAACATGGCCAACATGACCTATTTGCTCTATTACGAACGCGTCGCGCAGATATAAACCATTGTTGCTTAGTAAACGTAATAAGTTACCATTGGTAAAGGTTACAGCCAGTAATAATGCACATGGGCATGCAATAATAAGCATTGCAGTTACAGAGGGTATCATTTTCGACATATCTACAAATGCCCAGTACACTCCGGTTATACCCACAAGGATCAGTAACACTACAGTAAAGTATTTGCTGAGCACATTAATAAAGCTGTTCTTTTTATCTGACTCAACTTTATTATGACTGAATGCATTGTGGTTCCATAAAGACGTGAGGTAACTACCGGCTACCGGCTTCACTATCTGAATGGTCAGCTTTTCACCAACCTGCCTTCCACCTGCATACAAAGCCTGTCCGACATCTACAGTTACAGGCTCGCTTTCACCGGTAACAAAGCTGTAATCAATACTTCCTCTGCCTTTTACAACAGTAGCATCTGCCGGAATGATCTCGTCATTATGTAGTTCTACAACATCTTTTTCTTTCAAGTCTTGCAGATGGCGACTTACTATACCTTCGGGAGTTACTACATCAACAGCAATCGGGAAATAGGACTTATAATCTCTGTGGAAAGAAATGGACTGGTAGGTTTTGTCTTGAACCACACGCCCAACCAACATAAAAAACACCACTCCGCTGAGACTATCTAGATATCCTGCTCCTGTACCTGTTCCTATCTCGTAAATACTACGTAAAAACATGATGATAACACCAAGTGCGATAGGCACATCTATGTTGATCATCTTCTGTTTAAGGCCGATCCAGGCATTTTTGAAAAACTCTGACGCACTATAGAAAAAGACCGGTAGTACCAGGACCATATTCAGTATACGGAACAAGTTGCTGTACTGATACTCGATACTATCATTTGACGAAAGGTATTCAGGAAAACTCATCAACATGATATTACCGAAGCAAAAGCCTGCTACACCCAGCTTATAAATGCGCTTTTTATCGAAGTTGCTCTGCTTCTTTGCTTCTGTTTCTTCAAGACTGATATATGGCTCATAACCCACTGTGGTCAACAGCTCCACTATACTACGTAGAGACATCTCTTCTTTGCGGAAGTGTATCGTGACCTCTTTTTTAGTAAAATTCAGCCTGCTTTCAATTATTGCCGGGTTAAGCCTGTGCATATGTTCTAACAACCACATACAGGAACTACAGTGTACGCCCGGGATATAAAATGTAACTATGGTATGGTTGCCATCTGTGAACTTGTAAAGTTTCTTTGCTATGTCCTCACTATCGAGGTAAGCATACTTATCGTTTCGTGTGGGCTTTACTTGTGTTAGCCCGGGGTGGGCTTCTATCTTATAATAGTCACAAAGGCCATTTTGATCTAATATTTCATAGACTAGCTTACAACCATCACAACAGAAGAACTTATCATCAATACGAATCGCCTTTGATGCACAAGATGTGCCACAATGATAACACACTGCAGACTTCTGCTCTATCTCCTTTTGAACAACAATAGTATTCTTTTGCTGAGCTATATCAGGCATGGATGTTTTTTTGAGCCTCAAACACACCTGGAATCAGGTTAGCTTCTTCGAGATAGAACATTTCTGTAAGCAAAGTGTCCATCCTTGTAACAGCGCTACGCAATTGCCTGTATGTATCTGTATGGGGTATGTTATTATAGAGTGGAACAGCTACCGACTGCAACCTGAACAGGACTTCTTTAATTTGCTTGTGTGAATCTTTTAACGATAGTAAGTGTGTGTTATGCCCTACATGACAACCACCTGTGCAATTTCGGCAATCATGACCTTCTTGCTTTTTTTTGAAGAGATCATTGATATACGGGATCAAGTCTTCTTTCCTGTTCTTAATCAGATTGTTTACACGTTCAATTAGTTTTATTGAGAGGCTTGAATAAAGAGCAGTAGACGTATGATGTTCATCTGTAGATAACACGACTGCATGAGCAGTTGCATCTTCACATACAATTTCAAGAGGGTGGTAATAGTCTTTATTAAGCCTAACAATCAGTTCCGGCAGACCTTCGCTACTATACTGTGATAAAATTACTGTCATGACACATTACTTACTTTGTACGAAAGTAACTGTGCCTTTAAGAGTAAAATATGATGATTGCAATATTAGAACATGACTTTTATCATGTTTCTAATGAGAAGTGAATTAATCGTAAACGTTGGCTGTCTTTACAAGTTTATCAATGGCTACTATTTTCAGTTTCTTACCTACAGCTTCTACTATGCCATCTTTTTTGAATTCGGATAGTAACCGTATGGCAGTTTCAGTAGCCGTCCCTACAAGGTTAGCAATATCCTCACGGGTAAGCACCACATCAATTGTCTGTCCGTCTTCTTCATAACCATAAGTTTCTTTGAGAAACAATAAGGCCTCTGCCATCCTCTCTCTGACAGGCTTTTGAGCCAGGTCTGTAATTGTATCTTCTGCTTTTCTCAATTCAGTTGAGAGCATTTTGATAATATCCAGAGATAACCTGGGGTTTAATTTTAATACCGAAAAGAAAGAGTCTTTGGGTACAAAACACACATCTGTATCATCTAGTGCAACTGCACTGGCGTTATATCGCTCATCACTTAGTAGCGCGCGATAACCCAATACATCACCTCCTTTGGCCATTCTTAGTATTTGCTCCTTACCGTCAGCACCGGTGTGCTCTATTTTTACCTTACCATCATTTACACAAAACAGACCTAACGGGTGTCCTCCTTCATTAAAGATCACCTGGCCTTTTTTATATGACATACAAGATTTTGCCTGATTAAAGGCATGCATCTCTTCAATATCAAGATGGCAAAAAATCGATTTGTGTCTTGAACCACAAGTTTCACAATCCTGATGGAACGTATGTTTAGCTGACTTACGCATTGCATGCAAAATAATGATAATTATTGCTAAAAAATAACCTTGCCAAAGCTTCGCCATTCAAATTATCTATTTCTTGATAACTACTACTATTCGGCCTCTTATCTGCCAACTATACGCTAAAGCTGTATTTACAAACAGTATATACAACTTATTTATTGACAGGTATTTGTTATACAACAAGTGTCAAATCAGTCAGAAAAGTTTCAGATGAGGCTTACCAACAGCTTATGAATGATAGCCGCTTGTTTTTTTCAATTACTAAGTCTATTTTTATTGGATAAATAAAGTTTACATGAGATACTCTTTAGCGTCTGTCGCATTATTCTTAACCTTAATGTTTGCGTTCCCGTCTTGTAAGAAGACTTACTATTGTCATTGTGACCGCAAAACAGTTGTAGACAACGATACTGTAAAAAGTGTTTTAGATATATATTCAATAAGAGATTTGGAAGAAGATGCTAAAGCAGAATGCAGGTATTATGAAACTGAGGAAACTTACCTGAACAGATATGCTATTGTATATCACTATTGCGAGCTTAAGGATGATGACAAGCCTGAAGTAGAAGTAGTAGAAGAATAAACAAAATTGCTTACCATATTATACTGCTTTGCATAAATTGCAAGGCAGTTTTTTTATGAACAAGTTTCAAAATATATCCTTTCAGGACGTAGATGAGTTTCTGGATTACCTCCCTGATAATGAAAAAAAGATCGTTCAACGTATCAGGGGGATTATACTAAACTGCATGCCATACGGCAAAGAGAAACTGGCATATAATGTTCCTTTCTATTATCAGCATAAAAGAGTGTGTTATATATGGCCATCCTCTATACCATGGGGAGGTATAAAGGAAAAGAATACTGTAGTGCTAGGATTCTGCCAGGGTCAAAAACTAACTGACGAAGCCGGTATTTTAAGTAAACAAGGTCGTAAAGAGATCGCAACTATCAGTTTCAATTCTACAAAAGAGATAGATGCAGAAGTTCTGCGTACTTATATATATGAAGCCTTGTTTATTGACGAACAGCTTGCAAAGTAGCTGCTAACCGGCTGCGAGTTCTGATGCAAAAGGCACTCTTCTTGTTCTTGACTTAAGAAAAGTTATCACCTCTTCATCTGATTGGTATTTATCACCTATGTTCACAAAATGCTTAGCCAGTAGGTCATACCTCTTACCCATCAGATAGATAAATACGTGCAGAAAGTGTATGCCATCAAAAACAATGGCATCATTATCTATGTACTTCTGCAGGGTCTGCTTGAAATAAACAGGATGCTCTGTCCAGTGCATGGTTTGCTTCTCATGATGACTTATATGGTAACCATCGTTCCAGCATTTGTGATTATATCCTGTGTTAATGCAGGTAATACTGTTCTTATAATCATTACCGGGTTCTGTAGGGTCAATGAATGAATGCTGTGCCCAGTTACCCATCATAGCTATCAGCCTGTACAGGAAGAACGGTATGATGAACACAACCAATGTCGCAGGGAAGTTCACAAAACTCATACCCACACAGAAAAGAATGAATAGCAGCTCACCTCTTACGGAACGCATCAGCAGTCTCTTACGTTTCTTTTTGAAGAAGTAACTGCAAAGATGATATATACCTACTGATAAGAATTTACCGAAGTAATGACCGAACCCTGCTATCGAGTCCCTGTTGTAAGGCATAGTAGTACTCTCATCATCTTCAAGGTTGTTCTCAGCATGGTGCATACCTATATGGTGTGTATAGTAGGTTTCCGGAGAATGACCGAAGAACGGTGCAATTACCCATGGCAGGTAATGGTTCATGAAATCATATTCCTTCTTGAAGAGCTTACGATGACTGGTACAATGCAGCATTAAACCAAAAGGCCCTTTGAAAGTAAAGTTGTTAAAGAAATGATAGGCGAAAACAAGCACCCACCATATCCATCCCGTGATACCCGGCAAGTACAATAATACAGCCAAAGGTATCAGTGTAAATGTTATCTTGATCGTTAGGTATATAAATGGTAAGTCTCGCTCATCACGAATGAATTGAAGAAAAAACCTATCAAGCTTAGTATGCTTTACATGCTCTTTATTATATACCGGATCTGTAATTACTCCTAAAGTCTTCATGAGCTTCTACAACAATTAATTGCCTTCTGTTTGATTGAATGATAATAGTGCAAGATACCATGAATATAGTAAAAACACCAAAAGCAAAGCCCTGCATAGCAGGGCTTTGAATCTCTTATAATATGATTATGACAGGTGTGCCTGTATTTTCTTATCGAAAACCCCCTTAGGCGCAGCTCCCACCTGCTTGTCTACTACCTTACCATCTTTGATGAATAATACTGCAGGAATACTGGTGATACCATATTCAGTAGACAGGTTAGGATTCTCATCCACGTTTACCTTACCTACATTCACTTTACCTTCATACTCTGTAGAAAGAGCTTCGATCGTTGGGCCTAATGCCAAACATGGGCCACACCATTGTGCCCAGAAATCAACAACAGTTAGTTTGTCAGAGTTAAGCACTTCCGCTTCAAAGTTTGCATCTGTATATTCAGCAGCCATCTTTATGTGTTTTATTAAATGATTAAGTAAAAATTATATCAACTTTAAAAGGTCAAAATTAAGGCCATTATTGCTTTACTGCAATAGAGGCGACAAATACGCACATAAGCCTATTGCATAATACGCGCTACTATTGTGTTTCCAACGAATAACGCATATAATCCCGTTCATCTATATATTGCACCAGTTCGTCATTTATGGCAAGCTTCTGCCCTCCTGTCTTAAATTGTGCCGTCATATTGTCTGTTGTATCAACTATTCGCAACATCAGGTCGGTTGAACCGGGGTTTGTCCTCAGGTTCTCTCCTAAAAACTCAACTAACTCGTCATTTACACAGTTCAATGGTAACAAAACATGCATCTTCTTGGTCAGTGCTTTTTTCACTTCGTCCAGCAACAACACTTTCTGTATCTCAAACTCCATTACTCCCGGCCTGTAAGGATGCTCACGGTACATGCCTTGTATCATCAGCTTCTGCCCGTTATCAAGAAAGTTGGCATACTGCACATAGTTCTTCTGCCAGAACATGATCTCATGATGGCCGGTATAATCGTTCAGCACCATTTTGCCGAACTTACTGCCCTTTTTGGTCACTCGATGTTCAGCATCTGTCACAAAACCGGCTATACGTATCGAACGGCCTTTATTTTCCTCAATATCTGATATGTTGGTAAACCCGTAATTCTCCATCTCGAACTTATAGCCATCCAGCGGGTGGGCGCTCAGGTAGATACCTACCACATCTTTTTCGCGTTCTAGTAGTTCGGGCAGCTCCCATGGGTCACATACAGGCACTTCGGGTGGTTTCACCTCAGGCATTTCTGCATCACCAAACAGGCTGTTGCCTGCCATAGAGTTATTTGCCTGAAACTGATTACCGAACCTTACCAAACGCTCTAAACCTGTAACCGGATCAGTAGGCGGTGCATAGAAGTACTGTGCCCTGTGCAATTCAGGAAAACTATCCATAGCACCTGCTAATACAAGGTTTTCCAACGACTTTTTATTGACTGTACGCTGGTTCACTCTTGATACCAGATCAAACGGTGATGTATATAAACCGTTCTCTTCACGTTCTTTAATAATGTCTTCTACCGCAGCCTCGCCCACTCCCTTAATGGCATTCATCCCAAAACGAATGACACTCTCATCACTTACAGAAAACCCTTTTAAACTCTCGTTCACATCAGGCCCCAATACCTTTAGCCCCATACGCTGGCACTCTTCCATGTAGAACTTGATCTTGTCGATGTTGTTCTGGTTGTTGAGTACTGCAGCCATAAACTCTGCGGGGTAATGTGCTTTAAGATAGGCTGTTTGATATGCCACAAAAGCATAACAGGTAGAGTGCGATTTGTTGAAGGCATACTGTGCGAAAGCTTCCCAGTCGGTCCATACCTTATTGAGCTTATCTTCAGGATGCCCCTTCTTGGTTGCCCCTTCTATGAACTGGGTTTTCATCTTATCCAGCACATCCTTCTTCTTCTTACCCATGGCCTTACGAAGGATATCCGCATCACCCTTACTAAAGCCAGCCAACTTCTGACTCAGCAGCATCACCTGCTCCTGATACACCGTAATACCATAGGTATCTCCCAGGTATTCTTCCATCTCAGGCAGGTCGTAACTAATGGCTTCTTCACCATGCTTACGCCTTACGAAGTTGGGTATATATTCCAAAGGCCCCGGACGGTACAAAGCGTTCATCGCAATGAGGTCTTCAAACTTATCGGGCTTTAGCTCACGCAGGTATTTCTGCATGCCCGGGCTTTCAAACTGGAAAGTACCGTTGGTCTCACCTCGTTGATACAGCTCAAATGTTTTCTCATCATTCAACGGTATCGTATCGAGGTCTATATCTATTTTATAATTCCTTTTGATGAGTGCCAACGCATCTTTAAGGATGGTCAGGGTTTTCAACCCCAGAAAGTCCATCTTAATTACGCCTGCATCTTCAATGATATTCCCTTCATATTGAGTGATGAGTAGCTCTACTCCCTTTGTAGCACTAACGGGAATAAGGTCTGTAAGATCTTGCGGGGCTATGATAATACCCGCTGCGTGTATACCTGTATTCCGTACACTACCCTCCAGCTTCTCCGCCTCGCGCAGTACTACGCCATGCTGGCTGTCGCTTTTATGCAGCTCTCGCATTTTCTCCACATTCTCCAACTCATCGCTACCTAAACCTTCTTTCTCACTAAGGCTCTTCTCTCCTTTTATAGGTGCATTCAGTAACCGCTTCAGAGAGATACCCGGCCTGTCGGGTACCATTTTAGCCAAAGCATTGGCATCGGGCAATGGCATATCCATCACACGCGCCACATCCTTTATACTCATTTTGGCAGCCATAGTACCATAGGTAATGATGTGCGCTACCTGGTTCTTACCATATTTATCTACTACATAGTCTATTACCTTCTGTCTGCCGTGGTCATCAAAATCCGTATCAATATCGGGCATGCTGGCACGCTCGGGATTCAGGAAACGCTCAAACAGGAGGTTGTACTTAATGGGGTCAATGTTGGTAATACCAATACAGTACGCTACAGCACTACCGGCAGCACTACCACGCCCCGGACCAACAAACACACCAAGGTCACGGCCTGCTTTGATGAAATCAGCTACAATAAGGAAGTAGCCTGCAAAGCCCATCGTTTTGATGGTGAACAGCTCAAAGTTGAGTCGTTCTTCTATCTCAGGGGTGATCTCTTTATATCGTTCCCTTGCACCTTCCCATGTTATATGCTCCAGGTATTTGTCCTGATCGTCGTGAAACTCCTCAGGTACTTTATAGTGCGGCAGCAGGATATCTTTCTCCAGTTTCAGTGGTTTTACCTTGTCCACTATCATCTGGGTATTATCAATAGATTCAGGAATATCCTTAAAGGTTTCCGTCATCTGCTGTGTATTCTTAAAAAAGAACTGATCGTTATGGAATGCAAAACGGGTGTCTTTCGATTTGAAGCCTTCATCATCAAAGTCCTTCATCTTCGGAGTGCTCTGCTTCTCACCCGTGTTGATGCACAACAGTATATCGTGCGCATTGGCATCTTCCTGCTCTACGTAGTGGCTGTCGTTAGAGGCAATAATGGGAACATTGTACTTCTTCGCAAACTTCAGCAATACCTCATTGGCCTTTATCTGGTCGGGTATCTCATGGCGTTGCAGCTCTACGTAGTAATCTTCACCAAACAGGTCCAGCCACCATTTAAAAACTTTTTCAGCTTCTTCTTCACCCTTGCGCAATATAGTACGGGGCACCTCTGCCGCCAGACAACAGGTAGTAGCTATCAGTCCTTCGTGGTGCTTCAGTATCAGTTCCTTATCTATACGGGGGTATTTACCATACAAGCCCTCCATATATCCCAGCGAGCATAGCTTTACAAGGTTCTTATACCCTACCTCGTCTTTTGCCAGTAATAACTGGTGGTAACGTACATCCCGCTCCTCACGGCTGAATTGCCTTTTGTGCCTGTCTTCTACCAGGTAAAACTCACAACCAACAATAGGTTTTACTACCGGCTCTTTGATGTCATTACCATCCTCATCTTTACCTACTACCTTAGTATTCTTCCATGCCTGAGAGACGAACTCGAACACGCCGAACATATTACCGTGATCGGTGATGGCCATAGCGGGCATCCCGTCTTTAGCGGCTTTGTCATATAGCTTGGGGATGGCAGATGCACCATCCAACAGCGAAAACTGGGTATGATTATGTAGATGTGAGAACTTCACAGGCTTCCTTTCCTCTTTTTTCGGGTAATGATAAAATTACTGAAAACGGCTGGCGGATGCTGCTAAGGTTTTCCACAAAAGTGGAGAAGAAACAAGGAATGTTCTGATAAGATTTCAGCTAATGCGTAGCACCTTATTGGCCAATACCATTCATGCCATTTCATGCCATGCCAAAAGTGGCATGTGGCGTAAATGAAAAAATAGGTGTTTTCACTCTACCGTGATATTTGAACGTAGATTATTTTTATCTCTTAAACCTCATATTTTATGGAAGCTCAAGCTGATAAAACCTTTTTCCAAGACGATAACGCTACCGTTACACAATCAAGATTTGTTACGGGCTCAAAGACTTTTGCCATGAGAAATGTATCCTCGGTTACCCTATTTGAAATTAAGGCAGACAGGACTATACAATGGATACTCATAATAGTTGGTGTAATTTTGTTATTTACCTCATATTATCTCGCTGGCATAGCAATAGCGGGAATTGGTGCATTATGGTTAAAGTACACCAAGAACCAATACTCAGTACGTATTAGCACAAATGCAGGAGAAACAAATGGCTTTATCTCAAAGGATAAAGAATATGTTCAGAGCATTGTAAATGCAATAAACGATGCTATTATCTACAGAGGGTAACCGTTCATTCGTTCGAATGAACGAACGGCCTTATCTATATTCTAATGTGCTGTTCCATTCTGTTCCCGTTCCACTTTTGGAACGCGGAACGTTCGGCGTTCAATCGTTCACCGTTCAACTTTTTGAACGGTGAACACCTGCATTTCGTCATTGTCCAATAGAGTCGTCATTATGAGCCCGTATCGGCTGAGCCGAGAGCAGGGCGTGATAATCTCCTGAGTTTTAGTAATTCAGCTGATACATATATACCGTTCGTTCGAACTTTCGAACGGCCCGCTGAGCCACTGTGCCAAAAATGGGTGTTTTCCCCTTGATTTAAATTGTAAATAGTTGAATATTAGAGAAACAATACATTATGACAAAAAAGAAAAATATCAACCCTATCGATGATCTCACAGAAAGACTATCGAATGCCTTTAATAGTGTAAAAGATGAGAAAGGTGTTTTATCAGAAGAAGAAGTAATGAAAATAAAAACTACTATTGCCACTGGTCTATTGTCAATTAATGGCTCTAAAGACTTGATTGCAGAAAAGTTTCTTCCAGCTGCTAGAACAGAAATAAGAACCACTAAAAACTATATACTTAAATCAAAGTATGCAAACCATTTAAAAGACACATACAACCAAATAGATGAATTACACTACGAGGTCATACGAATGGGTTATGTACTTACTTTTCACAAATACGAAAACTTTATTAATGATGTTCTATTAATGATAGAAAGTTTGATAAGTAGTGACATTACAAATACTCTATCCCTGTCTGAATATATGAAGCGCAAATTTCATTTTCATCCTAAACAATGGTACAAAAATCAGTCAACGCACATTGTTAATTTTATTGCTAATTGCACAAAACATAGTGATGGAAAATGTAAGTTAGATAATAAAAGCAGTAGTATACCAAGAAGATATCTTCATTTATCTGAAACTGATATAATAAGACCCAGTTTAAAAGAATATAAGGAGGACATCAAAAATCTGATAGATTCATTTAATATCCTCTTGCAAATAATGTTCACTTGCAACATGACCAGAACTTTAGAAAATAATATTACATCTGATGAGCTGAGCGGTTTTTATTCCCATGATTTTATAGAAGATGAGAAAAGACACTTATCTATAATTGAGGCCAGCGTAAACACCTTAATATCATTATATTCGATGTAAACACCCATGCCACTTTTGGCTTGGCATGAAATGGCATAAGTTTCCCGTTCCAAAAGTGGAACGGGAACAAATGGAACGTTCACCGTTCAAAAAAATGAACGTGAACGAATGAACATAATACGTCATTGCGAGAAACGAAGTGACGAAGCAAATGCGCAGCATTCATGAAGACCTTATAGAATCATAATGATCTGAATAATCTCACGTTATAAGTATCCATGTTATCTTGAGATTGCCACGTCGGTAGTATGACAAATCAACTACCTCCTCACAATGACGCAAGCAGGAATGTACACCGTTCGTTCATTCGAACGATTGAACGGCACTACCCCCTATACTCACTGATCTCAAACAAATGCCCGTCCGGGTCTTTAAAAAAGCAGCGCACCTCTGCACCCCAGTCATAAGGCGGAGTAATGAACGCTGCACCTCTTCCTTTCAGTATCTCATAAGCCTTCTGACAATTCTCCACACGCATGGTGTAGGCATGACTTACCTCTTTATCTGTAGCCGGTGGTTTAAAGGCGGTATCGGGTTTGTCTGCGGTAGGCTCACCTTCCGTTACCAGCAATATCCAGTTGCCAAGCAATTGCAACACTACCGATGTACCTCCATACTCCCGGTACAGCTCGGCACCTAATATGTCTACATAAAACTTCTTTGAAGCTGTTATATCAGATACTACCAGTATGGTAGTCAGTGCAGATGCTCCGTAATCGTTAGTTGTGCTCATAGCCATACGTTAAATTAAACATAAAGAAAGAAACAGATCACTCTTCCCCGTATTTTTACATAAACCAACTATTTTATGAAAAAGTCCCTATTAGTATCCGCAGCAGTTATTGCTATTTTCTCATTTACCTCTTGCAAAAAAGACTTTACCTGTACCTGCCAGTCATCTTGGTTCCCTGATGAATGGTATGATGTAGAGATCAAAAACACCAGCAAAAGTAAAGCAGAAAAAACATGCAAAGCTATGATCGCCCCTGAGTTAGACGGCCCGAGAGATTGCAAGCTCAAGTAAAACTTGTTATTATTATCTTAGGCATCTGATGTCTACCGCAAGGCTACGCAAACAATTTAAAATAAAACTACTTGCACGCTTATTAGCTGGTAATAATGTTACCTGTAATATCTGCGGGCATTCTTATGCATCCTTCCTGCCTTACCTTGACCGTGCTAATGCCCTATGCCCCAACTGTGGCTCTTTAGAGCGTACAAGGCTTATTTACCATTTCGTACAGGAGCTTGACCTTATTAAAGACAACACCCGACTCTTACACATAGCCCCGGAACAATGCCTGTTCGATATTTTCAAAAAGCAGTTAGGTGAGCATTACATCCCTGCTGATAAGTTTGAAGAGGTGTATGATTATCCTGAAGGCACCCGTGAGATGGATATTACTGATATTCCTCTTGAAGACGAATCAGTAGACGGTATCATATGCATACATGTACTGGAGCACATACAAGACGACAGGAAAGCCATATCAGAACTTTACCGTGTATTGAAAAAAGGCGGTTTCGCCATCCTGCAAGTACCTTATGATAAAGACAGGTCTACAACTTACGAAGATGCATCCGTCACTAGTCCCGAAGCTCGCCGCCAGCACTTCGGCCAGTTCGATCATGTGCGTATTTATGGCCGTGACTTCCTGGATAGATTCCTTGCTCCGGGATTCAAATCAGAACACAGTGACTATAGTGCTCAACTACCACAAGCAACAAAAGACAGGTATGTTTTCAAGCAGCAGGAGGTTTTTCTGTTGAGAAAATAACTACTGCCCCTGCATCTGCACCACCTTGGTTGGTTCAAGGTTAGCATTGCGGATAGATACATTCCTTGCCACATTCTGCGCTAACTCAAGAAATACTTTCCTAGATGGGTTGTTCGTATCAATAGCTGCAGGAGTACCCCTGTCGCCACCTTCGCGTATGCCTTGTACTATCGGCACTTCACCCAAGTATGGCAGTTCAAACTGCTCAGCCATCTGTTTAGCACCACCCTGGCCAAATATGTAGTATTTATTATTCGGTAGCTCTTCAGGTGTGAAGTAAGCCATATTCTCCACCACACCCATTATCGGTATGTTGATCTGCGGTTGCTTGAACATCATGATCGCTTTCTTGGCATCAGCAGCAGCTACCGGCTGTGGAGTAGATACAATTACAGAACCTGTTATCGGCACAGCCTGTACCAGTGTCAGGTGTACATCGCCTGTGCCCGGTGGTAAGTCTATGATCAGATAATCCAGTTCTTCCCAATGTACATCGGTGATAAACTGCTTCAATGCAGAACTGGCCATCGGCCCGCGCCATACTACTGCCTGCTTCTCATCTACTAACAAGCCAATGCTCATACACTTAATACCAAACTTCTCTATCGGCACTATCTTACCCTTGCCACTACCATCAGGGTCAACCATCTGCGGGCGTTCTCCTTTTATACCCATCATGATAGGTACTGAGGGGCCGTATATATCAGCATCCAGCAATCCTACTTTTGCGCCTTCCTGTGCTAAGCCAAGTGCCAGATTCACAGATATTGTAGACTTACCTACGCCACCCTTACCCGATGCTACAGCGATTATGTTTTTCACTCCTGGTAGCAATGCCTCATTATCCTTACGGTTACTATTCACATTCGATGTCATGTGCACAGTTACTTCTGCCTCCTTGCTAACAAGGTGTTGTACAGCAGTGATACATGCTTTCTCTATCATTTCCTTCATCGGGCAGGCAGGGGTGGTAAGCACCACAGTAAAAGAAACTTTATTGCCGTCAACCTCCACATCCTTCACCATATTCAGTGTTACCAGGTCTTTGCCCAGATCAGGATCATCAACATTGCCTAATGCTTTCAGTACAGCTTCTTTTGTTATCATACTAAACCTTTGTTAAACTAGTTTGTCTTATAGACAAAAGTACGTCATACATCTTTTTCTTTGTAAGATCGGCCCAATTGATTACTGATAGCTGAATTGCTTATATCAATATGACGCTATGTTTCTCTATAAGCTATTTTCAGCGTAAATTTGTTTTGATGAGCACCTACAAATATTTATTTCTATTATTAATTGTTTTTGGCTTCGCAGAGGCGACCGCACAGAAACAAAGTGAACAGGACAGGATTGTACAGATAAATGGTGTTACCATGACAGCCGATAGTTTGCGAGCAGTACCGGGCGTAGTCGTATTAGTAAAGAACGATAATCGAGGTGCAGTTTCTACAGACATGGGGGTATTCTCCATTGTAGCCTATAAAGGTGATACACTGGTTTTTTCTGAACTTGGCTTTCGTACCAACGAGTTTGTGATTCCTGATGATATTGATGGACACTATTTTTCTATGGTGCAGCTCATGACACAGGACACCTTCTATCTGGCAGAATCTATTATTCGCCCATACCCAACACAAGAAGAGTTCAATTATGCTTTTAAGTATTGGGATATTCCTGACGACAGGTATGAAAGGGCTCGCCGCAATACAGAGGCCTTGATGCTTCGCGCTATGGCATATAACCTACCAAGAGACGGTGGAGAGCACCAAAGTATGTATCAGGCACAACAAGCTGCAAACGCCGTGTATTACGGTCAACGTCCGCCAACCAATCTATTCAACCCGATGGCTTGGGGTGAGTTCTACGAGGCTTGGAAGCGTGGTGACTTTAAGAAGAATAAATACTAAGTATCATTTTACATACACATAATTATTTATTGAAGTAATAAATAATTATATTTATCACATTCTTATAGTGTATTCCAATTACTAACTACTAAACCTTTTACTTATGAAAAAACGCTTAGCCTACCTCGCAGTCATTGTAGTTTTCGCAACCATTGTATCATGTCAAAAGTCAGACCTCAGACAACACGATTGTGATCAATCTGACATAGAAGAGATAACACTTGAGCAGTATCAACGTGGTGCCGGACTAAACTTAGATGTAACACTTGATGTAGATAATACAGCTGCTGATGTAATGGGAGTATTAGAAGAAATATTCCAGCCTACTAACTTATATGTAAAGATCGGCAACTACTCTGGCGGAACAGACACAGCTAAAAGAGCTGCTGTTATAAATGCTATAGCTAACCATCTGGGTATTACTACCGAAGAGGTTGAGGACATGACCGGCCTTGAGCTAATCGATGCACTTTTCCCGGACATTTCTAATGCACAGGTAAACACACTGACCTCAGGCACAGTTGAAGTAGCTGGTATTGTAGATGCAGCAGGTACTTTTTTTGACATCTATGTTGGTCAGACAGGTACAGACATCTTCAGCACTCCCGACTTTGTTTTACATTTTGATTTAATCTGATAGTTTATACAGTATTAATCTCAATACTGAAAGTGCAAGCACTTAACTGTGCTGCACTTTTTGCGCTTTACTGTAATACAATCTTTTAAGCACTTCGATCACTATCAATGAAGCTACAGCAGCGATTCCAGTTACAGCCAGCATAGTACTATCCAATGCACTGGTCTTAAATACAGGCTCTACAAACGGCACATAAATAATCACGAATTGCAACGCTACTGTTCCGAGTATTGAATAGATCATCAACGGATTGGAAAGTAATGACATCCCATATACAGGCTTATATGCAGAGCGTACAGACAATGCATTCAGCAATTGCGAAAAACAAAGTACTGTAAATACCAGCGTCTGTTGTGTCCGCAGGTCAAAACCATGTCCGTTAGCCCAGTATTGTGCCCCTAATGATACTGTAGCAAGTACCGACCCTGTAAAAATAGTATGCCACATTAAACCTCTGGCAAACAGGTTTTCCTTTGGAGGCACCGGTGGGCGTTGCATAATGTTTTTCTCTTCAGGCTCAGCTGCCAATGCAATGCCCGGCAAACCATCAGTTACAAGGTTTATCCATAAAATATGAATGGGTAGTAACGGCATTGGCAAACCCAGAAACGGTGCAATAAATATTACCAGTATCTCTCCGAGGTTACACGCCAGAATGTATAATACAAATTTCCTGATGTTATCATATATACGTCGTCCCTCTTTTACTGCTCCAACTATTGTAGCAAAATTATCATCCAGTAATATCATATCTGATGCTTCTTTAGATACATCAGTACCTGTTATACCCATTGCAACCCCGATATTGGCTCTCTTTAATGAAGGTGCATCATTCACACCGTCGCCTGTCATAGAAACAAACTGTCCCTGCTCCTGCAGTGCTTCTACTATATTTACTTTCTGCTCCGGTGAAACACGGGCATATATATTTACTCTTCTTACTGCTGTTGCAAACTCCTGTTCACTCATGCTTTTAATATCAGCTCCGGTAAGTACTTCATCATCGTCTTCCGCAAGGTCTAACTGTTTAGCTATCGCTTTTGCAGTTACAGGCTGATCTCCGGTGATCATATTCACTTTTATACCGGCCTCTTTACATTCTCGTATAGCTTCTATCACTTCTTCTCTTGGCGGGTCTATCATTCCCACAGCACCAATGATCTCCAATTCACTTTCAATACTTTCATCTAGATCTTTCGGCTGTTCATCCAGCTTTCTATAAGCAAACAATAATACCCTTAACCCTTCAGCAGCCCACTTCCTGTTTAATTGTAGCCACTTCTCTTTTTCGGTCTCATCTTTTAGCTTTTCTGCGATCTTTCCCGGAGCACCTTTTACTACAAGCAGCCATTTGTCACCATCGCGGTGCAAAGTGCTCATCATCATTCTGTCAGAATCAAATGGTATAGTACCTTCCTGCGGATAACTATTGATGGATGTTTTATAATCCAAACCTTTTTCCAACACATAGTTCACTATTCCCTTTTCAGTAGGGTCTCCTATTAATGTTCCGTCTTCGTCAACCTTAATTTCGTTATTCAGCATCATGCTGTTGTACAGCAGCTCTTCTTTCCCTTCTGCAGCTTCCAGTTTAGTCACCGTCATTTTATTCTGTGTCAACGTACCTGTCTTATCGCTACAGATGTATGTAACAGAACCTAACGTTTCAACAGCTGGCAACTTCCTTATCAAAGCTTGCCTCTTTACCATCCTTGAAGCGCCTCTTGCTAACGCTATTGTGATTACTGCCGGCAACGCCTCAGGCAGTGCGGCTACTGCCAATGACAATGCTGTAAGAAACATTTGTAGTGCAGGCTCTCCTCGTAGCATTCCTAGTCCGAATACTAATGCACAAATCACAATTACAATTACAGCGAGGTATTTACTAAACCTTCCCAACCTTATTTGCAATGGAGTCTTCCGCCCTTCACCACCGAGCATTTCAGCTATCTTACCCATTTCAGTTTCCATACCGGTAGCTGTTACTATAGCTTTGGCATTTCCCTTACTCACTATCGTACCTTTAAACACCATGTTCAACCGGTCGCCCGGCAACAGGTCTTCTTCATCAATAGGTTCTATCCTCTTAGTAACAGCTTCACTTTCGCCTGTCAACGCAGCTTCCTCTGTTTGAAAACTATGAGTTTCTATAAGCCGTGCATCTGCGGGAACAATATCGCCCGCTTCTAATAATATTAGATCACCGGGAACTATCTTAGATACTTCCACCTCTTTACTCGTCCCGTCACGTTTTACAAGAGCATGCTGCGCTGCCATTTTCTTTAATGCCTGTATAGATTTTTCTGCATTAAACTCCTGTACGAAACCTATGATGGCATTACCAATAATAATCGCGAGAATAACATATGCATCAGTGTGCTCACCAACCACAAATGAAACTACTGCTGCCAATATCAGGATGATGATCATCACATCCTTGAACTGCTCCAACAATATTTTCCACCAACTTATTGCTTCTGATACTTCAAGCTCATTAGGTCCGTATTCTTCAAGTCTGCCGGTAGCGTCTTTGTTACTTAACCCGCTTTTTGAAGTTTGTAGTTCAGTGATTACTTCCTCTGTATTGAGGCGATACCATTCTTGCATATAACTATAACATTGTATCCAAAGTTATAGTTTAACAGTAAGAATTAAATTAAGGAAAGAATAAACTTACTTACCGCCGTTGGCTTTAAGATCGTTTTTACAGTTATCATCCAGTTCAGGATCAGCACCATTAAATACTAAACCTAATAGATCTGTCGTTTGAGTAGTATAATACATCAGGCAATTCTTATTATCACAATGCTTGCCATGAGCTTCATCCTGATGATCTACAACCATGCCTGTACCTGTATTTACTAACCCCAGCAGGTGACCAAGTTCATGCTTCATTACTATCGGTGCAACATCATTTCTTTTCGCCTGACCGATGCCACCAGTATTATCAATAATAGTCCCATCGAATATCGCAACAGAAGTATTTTTGTATGCTAAACCTAGTACTTCTCTATTTTCATACCTACCATCTATTATCACCATGAATATAGCGAGTGTATAACCGTTCTCAACAGTACTATCTTCATAATACTCTCTCCAGTCTTTCTCAACTGTATTCAGGTTATTAATGGTAAGGTTAGTTCCCTGTATCGGTATTTCATGGGTCATTACTTTCACACCGTTCTTCTTATTACAGTACTTTCTCAGGAAATCAGCTGCTTCATTAATAACATCTTCAGGCATATCATGCTTCTTCGTGTAAGCTACCTCTAATATGATCGTTTCATATTTTAAACCACTAAGCAAGTCTTTTGCTGATGCACCGACAGACCTGTTATCATACGTATTTGTAGGATCGATAACAGGAGTAGTATAACCTGGTTTACCTTTCTTACAAGAATTTGAAAGAAGGGCGATGAACAACAAGAATATTAGTGAATACCTCATGATGTTTTAATAATACTAGCAACATTACAAAAACCTTGCCTAATGCCTGTTATACATACAAGTCAATAACATATTATTTACATTTAACGTTAATATGAAAAGTATGTTCATTCTGAAATTTTATTAATTGATCAATGGTATATAGTTTTTCCATGGGCCTACCTCATCTTTATATTGCTTCGCGATAACACGAGCAGTTTGAGCAATGTGTGAAAGGTCGTGCACTACCCATGTTGCTAACAACTGCTTTAATGTTACTTCTCCAAATTCAGGATGTTTTGCTTTATGATCATAGTCATTTTCTGTTAGTCCCATTTCTTTCAATTCGTTAAGATTTTTCTCTCTCAGTTTCTCAAATTCATCTAGCAACTGCTGTAGCGTCTTTCCTTTACTATTTTCAAATTGTGCAAACCTATCGAATGGCTTATATGTTGCATTGTTGTTTTGTACTGTCAATTTTATTCTGGGCATCCAGTCTGTATTTTCACCATGTATCAAATGCCCTATTATATCATAAGCACTCCAACTATTTCCTCCTTCATTCTGCATAACCCAACCTTCATCAAGCCCTGATAATAGCAGCTTAAGTACATGTGGTGTCTTTCTCAATATCGGTACTGCAATATCTATATCGTATTCCATAGCATATCTTTCTGCTAAAATAGCCCTAAACGCAAAAAAGACGCTGTTCCGTATGAACAACGCCTTTTAAAATAAATATGCCTGTCCTGTCTCGGTTTAACCAAGACGGGGGCAGCTCCCGCATTGCACCCCGCACCTGTGGGGCTCTCTCTTTCTTCCGATACCTCTCGGAACGGGCTTAACCTACCTTCGGTAAGTAAGGCTGCTCTGTTGCTCCCCTAAACGCAAAACGCCCCATGTAAATTAATACACGGGGCGTTTTAAATAAATATGGCAGCTACCTACTCTCCCACTTTCGTAGTACCATCGGCCATGGCGGGCTTAACTTCTCTGTTCGGAATGGGAAGAGGTGAACACCGCCGGCAAAACCACCATAAGATCTTCAAAATCCAAAAAGTCAATTCACAAATTCCAAAACCTTTGTCATTTGGAATTTCATCTTTGGTATTTTATTACACAATAATTTCGACATATTCGGGAAAAAGCAATTCACGTGTGACAAACACAACGCAATCATAAGAACACACTCCGTTATAAAGCTCACGTGCAATTAGTACTACTCGGCTTTGATGTCACCACCTTTACACCTGTAGCCTATCAACGTCATCGTCTCTGACGGCACTTAAGAGTAAACTCATCTCGTGGAAGGTTTCGCGCTTAGATGCTTTCAGCGCTTATCCTGTCTGTACATAGCTACTCAGCACTGCACCTGGCGGCACAACTGATACACCAGCGGTACATACGACCCGGTCCTCTCGTACTAAGGTCATGTCCACTCAATTTACTAACGCCCACCACAGATAGAGACCGAACTGTCTTGCGACGTTCTGAACCCAGTTCACGTGCCACTTTAATGGGCGAACAGCCCAACCCTTGGGACCTTCTCCAGCCCCAGGATGTGACGAACCGACATCGAGGTGCCAAACCTCCCCGTCGATATGAGCTCTTGGGGGAGATCAGCCTGTTATCCCCGGAGTACCTTTTATCCTTTGAGCGATGGCCCTTCCATACAGAACCACCGGATCACTTTAGCCTGCTTTCGCACCTGATCGGCTGGTCAGCCTCACAGTCAAGCACCCTTGTACTAATACGCTCTATGTATGATTACCAACCATACTGAGGGCACCTTTGCGAGCCTCCGTTACCTTTTAGGAGGCGACCACCCCAGTCAAACTACCCACCATGCAATGTCCCCATACAGGTTAGACCCTAAGTAACAGAAGGTTGGTATTTCAACGATGACTCCACACTACCTGGCGGCAATGCTTCAAAGTCTCCCAACTATTCTACACATCTGTTACTCAAGATCAATGCAAAGTTGTAGTGAAGGTTCACGGGGTCTTTTCGTCCCGTGGCGGGTAACCGGCATCTTCACCGATACTACAATTTCACCGGGCTCGTGGAGGAGACAGCGTTCAACTCATTAGACCATTCGTGCAGGTCGGAACTTACCCGACAAGGAATTTCGCTACCTTAGGACCGTTATAGTTACGGCCGCCGTTTACCGGGGCTTCGGTCGCTAGCTTTGGATAAATCCTAACATGCTTCCTTAACCTTCCGGCACCGGGCAGGTATCAGGCTCTATACGTCTTCTTTCGAATTTGCAGGGCCCTATGTTTTTGCTAAACAGTTGGTTGAACCTTTTAACTGAGTCCCGCATCGCTGCGGGATGGCTTTATCCCGAAGTTACAGCCACAATTTGCCTAGTTCCTTCTCCACGGCTCACCCGAGCGCCTTAGAATACTCATCTCGACTACCTGTGTCGGTTTACGGTACGGGTTGTCAATAACATAACTTAGAGGTTTTTCTCGTGAGCAGGATTACAGCCGCTATCTCGCCGTCCGAAGACTTTGAGTACTATCACGTTCAGCATTCTCGGCGGATTTGCCTACCAAAAATATACCTACACGCTTTAACGAGGACTTCCGTCGCCTCGCGGGCCTTTCACTTCTCCGTCACCCCATCGAATTATTAACAAGTACTGGAATATTAACCAGTTTTCCATCAGCTTCCCCTTTCGGGTACGCCTAAGGACCCGACTAACCCTGATCCGATTAGCGTTGATCAGGAACCCTTAGTCTTTCGGCGAAGCGGTTTTTCACCGCTTTTATCGTTACTTATACCTACATTTTCTTTTCTGAACGCTCCAGCATAACTCACATTACACCTTCAGCGCTGTTCAGAATGCTCTCCTACCGCTCATTGCTGAGCCTATATCTTCGGTACTGTGTTTGATGCCCGATCATTTTCCGCGCTCAAACCCTCGACCAGTGAGCTGTTACGCACTCTTTAAATGAATGGCTGCTTCCAAGCCAACATCCTGGCTGTCTTAGGATTTGAACTTCGTTTATCCAACTTAACACAGATTTAGGGACCTTAGATGATAGTCTGGGTTGTTCCCCTCTCGGCCATGAACCTTAGCGCCCACAGCCTCACTGCCACATAAATATTACAGCATTCGGAGTTTGTCAGGGTTTGGTAGGCGGTGAAGCCCCCTAGCCCAATCAGTAGCTCTACCTCTGTAATAATATAAAATGTGACGCTGTTCCTAAAAACATTTCGGAGAGTACGAGCTATCTCCCGGTTTGATTGGCCTTTCACCCCTATCCACAGGTCATCCCAAAACTTTTCAACGTTTACGGGTTCGGTCCTCCAGTTAGTTTTACCTAACCTTCAACCTGCCCATGGATAGATCACCGGGTTTCGCGTCTGCCCCCACTGACTAATACGCTCTGTTCGAACTCGCTTTCGCTGCGGCTCCGTTACTTAAGAACTTAACCTCGCCAGTGAGGAGCAACTCGTAGGTTCATTATGCAAAAGGCACGCCGTCACCCCGAAGGGCTCCGACCGCTTGTAGGCGTACGGTTTCAGGTACTATTTCACTCTCCTGTTCGGAGTACTTTTCACCTTTCCCTTACGGTACTGGTTCACTATCGGTCACTAAGGAGTATTTAGCCTTACCGGATGGTGCCGGCTGGTTCACGCAGGATTCCTCCGGTCCCGCGCTACTCAGGATACTGCTCGTCAACAGAAATTTACAACTACAGGGCTATCACCTGCTATGGCCACTCTTTCCAAAGTGTTCATCTTAATGCTGTCTCCTAAATGCAGTCCTACAACCCCGCTGGAGCACGCCCCAGCGGTTTGGGCTCTTCCCCGTTCGCTCGCCACTACTTGGGGAATCATTTGTTATTTTCTCTTCCTACAGGTACTTAGATGTTTCAGTTCCCTGCGTTAGCTCTCTTTCGAGTGACATGTCTTCAACATGCCGGGTTTTCCCATTCGGACATCTGCGGATCAACATTTGTATGCAACTCCCCGCAGCTTTTCGCAGCTTACCACGTCCTTCATCGCCTCTTAGTGCCTAGGCATCCACCATACGCCCTTATTTACTTTCTTAACGAATAAATATTCTAACGCTACTTTGTGTTATTTTGCCACACTATTAAATTGCTTTCCCAATATGTCAAAGAACTTCAAAACCCTAACCCCTAAATGGAGCTAAAGCCTCTTGCTGATGCCCGGATTATGAACCCGCAGCCCCGAAGGCAACATCATTTGTATCTTACCGCTCAATACCCAACCCCTCAAAATAAAGTGGAGGATATCGGAGTCGAACCGATGACCCCCTGCGTGCAAGGCAGGTGCTCTAGCCAGCTGAGCTAACCCCCCATTAGGTTAATTCAAAAATCAAAATCCAAATAAATTCAAATCCCAACCCCTGAACGTCATCGTAATGACTGATACTTCTATTAAAAGAACTTCTAAAAAAGTAGACCCGCCAGTCCCGATAGCTATCGGGATGAACCAGGGACCTACCCCTGTAGACCCGCCCAGACTTGAACTGGGGACCTCTACATTATCAGTGTAGCGCTCTAACCACCTGAGCTACGGATCTATGAACCCCAAACCCCTGAAGGGGCTTTGCTTGTTCACCAGGCATTCGCCTCACATCCCGCGCCCTTCGGCTTATCAGAGCTTTACAAAGAACTTCGTCTACTCTTACCTCCCCCTTCTGGGGGTGCAGGGGGTAAACAATATCTTGAAAGACGGAAAAAAAACAACAGCTATCAGGCATAAGCTCTAAAAAGGAGGTATTCCAGCCGCACCTTCCGGTACGGCTACCTTGTTACGACTTAGCCCCAGTTATTAGTTTTACCCTAGGCGGCTCCTTGCGGTTACCGACTTTAGGTACACCCAACTTCCATGGCTTGACGGGCGGTGTGTACAAGGTCCGGGAACGTATTCACCGCGCCATTGCTGATGCGCGATTACTAGCGATTCCAGCTTCATGAGGTCGAGTTGCAGACCTCAATCCGAACTGAGAAGAGGTTTTTGAGATTAGCTTCCTGTCACCAGGTCGCTGCCCTTTGTCCTCCCCATTGTAGTACGTGTGTAGCCCTGGGCATAAAGGCCATGATGACTTGACATCGTCCCCTCCTTCCTCACGTCTTACGACGGCAGTTTCTTCAGAGTTCCCACCATTACGTGCTGGCAACTGAAGATGGGGGTTGCGCTCGTTGCGGGACTTAACCCAACACCTCACGGCACGAGCTGACGACAGCCATGCAGCACCTTGTCATCCGTGTATTGCTACAAAATACCCTTTCAGGTATCGGCAAATGACATTCTAGCCCAGGTAAGGTTCCTCGCGTATCATCGAATTAAACCACATACTCCACCGCTTGTGCGGACCCCCGTCAATTCCTTTGAGTTTCATCCTTGCGGACGTACTTCCCAGGTGGATTACTTAATGCTTTCGCTCAGACACACATTGTATATCACGTATGTCGAGTAATCATCGTTTAGGGCGTGGACTACCAGGGTATCTAATCCTGTTCGCTACCCACGCTTTCGTGCCTCAGCGTCAATGTTCGTTCAGTCAGCTGCCTTCGCAATCGGTGTTCTATATCATATCTATGCATTTCACCGCTACATGATATATTCCGCCAACCTCAACGAAATTCAAGACAAATAGTATCAAAGGCAGTTTCCGAGTTAAGCTCGGAGATTTCACCTCTGACTTACCTGCCCGCCTACACACCCTTTAAACCCAGTAAATCCGGATAACGCTTGCACCCTCCGTATTACCGCGGCTGCTGGCACGGAGTTAGCCGGTGCTTATTCTCTAGGTACCGTCGGACGAAGTAGAAACCTCGCTTTTCTTCCCTAGCAAAAGAAGTTTACAACCCAGAAGGCCTTCATCCTCCACGCGGCATGGCTGGTTCAGACTCTCGTCCATTGACCAATATTCCTCACTGCTGCCTCCCGTAGGAGTCGGGCCCGTGTCTCAGTGCCCGTGTGGCTGATCGTGCTCTCACACCAGCTACCCATCGTCGACTTGGTGGGCCGTTACCCCGCCAACTATCTAATGGGACGCACGCCAATCCAATACCAATAAATTTTTAATATCTTAAAGATGCCTTCAAAATATACTATGAGGTATTAATCCGGATTTCTCCGGGCTATTCCTCAGTAAAGGGTATGTTGCGTACGTGTTCCGCACCCGTTTGCCGGTCGCCAGCGTCCGAAGACCTGCTGCCCCTCGACTTGCATGTGTTAAGCCTGCCGCTAGCGTTCATCCTGAGCCAGGATCAAACTCTCCATTGTAAATGAATTGTTTGTTACTAGCTTAATTTTTTACTCTATAAAGAGAATTAAGACGTTTGTAACATAGTTAATTTGTTACGCTCTTACCTGATCCGACAGAACTTCATCTGTCAGATGCTGTTGCTTTTTTAATTTCCAGTCTCTCAAAGAACTTATGTCAACTACTTTTAGTCAACGATGTCAGTAACGTGGAAGCCGACCCACATCCGCAGCTACACTGCTTTACTGTTATCCCTTTTTCAACAAACCATTATGTAATGGTTAAACTTATTGCTGATCGAGGGCGCAAAATTATGCTGTAATTATCTTTCTGCAAAATGTTTATTCAGATATTTTATTTCTAAATAAACCCGTGATAATCACTGCGTTTCGTCGTTTTAAAGAGCCATCCTTTTTGCGAAGGGAGTGCAAAGGTAGAAAACTATTTATTTCCACCAAATCAATTTTCAAATATTTTTTTCTGCACTGTACTTTCCTATACCCTATCTGAAAAAAAGCGGACAACTAAGATACGACCATTAATGCTGACACCAAAGGGATACATTAAAAATATTTACTGACTATCTACTGCTGATAAGAACAGGTAATTAACGGCTCTGACACATAAATCACAGGATATGAACAGGATACGCACAGTTTAATCAACATCTCCTCCTGCCTGCGTCTGCATTCTGCGTATTCTGTCTTCCAGCCTTTCGCTGCTGAGTTCTTCTCTACGCAGGCTATCTACCTTAATCGGGAAGCAAAACGGTGTCAGGTTTTCAGGCCTGGCAATAACTATCTTGCTATTTACTATGCGCTCCAGAAACAGGTGCAAACGGGTACTTTCTATCTCATCGGTCAACACTTCATGATAAGCCTGCTGCAACAACAAGTGGCCGGGCTCATTATCTACAAGCACATCATAGAGAAGTCCTGTAGAGTTTTGCAGGTGCCTCTGTTTGCGCTGCTCACCGGGGAAGCCCTGAAATACCAAACCGGAGATCACAGCAATATCCCTGAATTTTCTGCGTCCCATCTCTGCTGCATTCACACTTTTTTGCAGGTCGGCATACCAGTTATCTACAGAGAACAACTTCCTGATATTATCCTCATCCACCGGTAGTGGTTGTTCGCTCACCAACTCAAAACCATAATCATTAACAGACATTGAGAATGTAATAGGGTTGGACTGTGATATACGATATGCTAATAGCGATGCCATGGCCTGATGAACAAATCGCCCCTCAAAAGGGTATACGAACATGTGATAACGCTTCTTGTGATGGATAAACTCTACCAGCAACTCATCTTCTTTCGGTATAATAGACCGTTCTCTTTGCGTATCAAACAGCGGCTGTAAAAACTCCAGCAACTCATCGCCTTTAGGGTCTAAAGCAGCTTTGTGAAATACTGTCCGCAGCACAGAACCGAGATTGGCAGACAGCGGCATTCTACCACCACCCCATGCAGGCACCCGCGCATCTTTAGCTTTAGACTTCCTTGCATATGCCACCATGTCTTTCAGCAACACAAACTCTAATCGTTGGCCTGATAAAATGAATGCATCACCCGGACTCAAACTGCTGATAAAATACTCTTCAACAGTACCCACATAAGTACCGTTCATGTACTTCACTTGTAATATCGCATCGCCGACTATTGTACCTATGTGCATCCTGTGGCGCATAGCGGTACGCCTGTTGGTCACCTTGTATTTGCCCTCTACTAAATGCACTTTATGATACTCATCATAACCATGTAGTGTCTTGCCTCCTGAACATACAAACGAGAGCATATACTCCCACTCTTCATCAGTCACATCGCTGAAGCAGTGGGTGGTACGTACTTCCTCCAGTAATTCCTCACTCACAAAACCATCACCTACAGCCATGGTCACCATGTATTGTATCAGCACATCAAAGGCCATTACCACAGGCTGTCGTCCTTCTATCTGTTTTTCTTTGTATGCTTTCTTAAGTGCAGCAGCCTCTACTATTTCTAATGAGTGCGTCGGCACGAAGTAGATATTACTCACTTCATCAGGACTGTGACCACTACGCCCTGCACGCTGCATGAAACGCGCTATGCCTTTAGGACTACCTACTTGTATTACCGTATCTACAGGGCGAAAATCAACACCGAGGTCAAGACTGGCGGTACATACTACTACCTGCAATTTGCCTTGGTGCAAAGCCTCTTCCACCCACAGGCGTGTACCCATATCAATACTGCTATGGTGCAAGGCAATAGCTCCTGCAAGATCAGGTGCTGATTCCAGTAATTGCTGGTACCACAACTCAGCCATCGAGCGGGTGTTAGTGAACAATAATGTCGACCTGCTATTACGAATGACCGGCAGCACATAGTCTTTCATCTTCAACCCCAGATGCCCAGCCCATGGGAAACGCTCTACGGTATCAGGCAATATGGTTTGTATGTTGATCTTCTTCTCTAACTGTGCCTTTACCAATACACCGTTCTGCTCCTCACCCAACAGCACGATCATCGCTTCTTCGAGGTTACCAATGGTAGCAGATATCCCCCAAATACGTAGTGGTAAGTGATTAGTAGTATGTTCTGAGTTTTTTGTTTTTGGAATTTGTTTGTTGAAATTTGATTTTTTGTCCCGATAGCTATCGGGATTATGATTTTTGCGCAACCACTTAAGATGCGCCAACACCAACTCGACCTGCACACCACGCTTAGAACCTAAAAGCTCATGCCACTCATCAACAGCTACGCAGGTAAGTGTTTCAAAAAAAGAAGCGTGATTTTTAGAGGCGAACAACAGATGCAAACTCTCAGGAGTGATGACCAGTATCTCGGGCATTTTCTTTTTCTGCTGCTCCCGTTCTTTGGTAGTAGTATCACCATTGCGGATGCCTACCCTCCACGGAATGCCCAGTTCTGCTAATGCCTCCTCCATAGCACGGGCAATGTCTTTAGCCAGTGCGCGTAGTGGAGATACCCATAGTAATTGCAGCCCATTATCTCTTTGCTCTTTGTAGTCTTCATTACGATTGATCCAATCAATCACCACAGCGAGGAAAACAGAATAGGTTTTACCAAAACCTGTAGGTGCATTCACAATACCGCTCAGTCCCTCGGCATGCATCTGCCAGGCCTCCTCCTGGAAAGCAAAAGGCTGTAGCCCCTTTGCAGAGAGCCAGTTGGTTATTACTTCTAATCCCTTATTTTGTTGAAAATGCGAAACCTTACTTATGCGTTTTAAGTATTTTTGTAATAATAAGACACATCATGGATAGACACAAGTCACAAACACTATTTGAAGTATTAAAAGGGCAGACTTTTCTAAAAAAGTATACTGTATTAGAACTTATTGACAATGGGAAATCTGCCGCAGTATTTAAAGTTGAAGACTCAAACAATAACTACTATGCTCTCAAAGTATTTGACAATGATATGATTGACAAATACGGATATGAAATACAGGAAAAACGAATTAAAAAAGAAATAGAGCTAGCTCAACATAGCATAACAAATTTGGTAAAAATAATAGAGGGTGGTAAAGAAGAAATAGATGACAATGAGTATTACTTCATAATAATGGAATATATACAGGGTGAAAACTTGAAGAATTATATAAAGACAAGTGAGTATGATGAAAAGTTTGTGAGAAAGGTTGCAGACACATTGCTTCTAGTATCTGAAAAATTATTAGAACAAGGGATTGTCCATAGAGATATTAAACCTGAGAATATCATGGTTAGTGATTCTGGAGAAATAGTTCTTATGGACTTAGGGGTTATAAAACTTATTGGTACAGATTCTTACAGTGATGAACTAGGCAAACAATTTGTTGGAACGCTGCGATATGCACCTCCAGAGTTTTTGACTCGTATTGAAGAAGATAGCGAAAAAGGCTGGAAGGCTGTAAATTTGTACCAGATCGGGGGAGTTTTACATGACTTGATAATGAAAAAAGAATTATTTTCTGATATAGCTCCGTACGCGAACCTAGTTATCGCAATAAAAGAAGATGCACCTGAATTATCCAATGCCGATTACAAGTACTCGACAATACAGTTAGCTCGCAATATGCTAACAAAAGATTGGCGTAAAAGGTTAGAGCTATGTACAAATGAAAACATTGAAGAAGCCTTATTAAAAATAGAAGCGCCGAACATAAATCCACTAGACACACTAATCGATGACTTTTTCACTTCAAGTGATTCAACTCTTAAAAAAAATAAAGAACTAGAAGACATCAAGAGAAGTAATGAAGAAAAACTAAAAATAAAAACTGAGTTATCAGGAAAAATAGCAACTCTTATAGATGAATCTGTTAATGATTTAATCGATAAAAAAATAATATTAAAGACTACAAAACCTGCTATTATCCCATTCCCAATTCATAGTAATAGAAATAATTTTTCTATTTACAATACAAAGAACATTACATACCAAGTCAAATACAAAAGTCATTCAAAAGAATTATATGATAAAAGTTATTTTATCAGTGTTGAGGGAGAATATGCACTGGGCTTTATAAAGCCTATCAATTTTTTATTTCGTATTCAAAACGATGAAAGTTCATTTGCTATCATCTCTTTTACCGCAATTGTATGGGGAAATACGAACTCAAATTTAAAGTTAATTCCTGATGGCATAATGCAAGAATTAATAAATACCGCTCAGAAAAAAACTGCCAATAGCACACAATACCAGACAAATAGAATATGGGAAATAGAAACAAAAGATATTTTCGAAGGTATCATTAGTTTTGATGAGCAATCCAAACAGGCTCTTACATTAGAAATTCTGAAGCTATTAAAGCGTGTATTAGAGTACTACCGTCCAGAAGTTGAAAAGCAAATTGAATATAACAGATTACGGGCAACCGGCGAAGCTACTGGGAGCTTAACAGGTGCTAGAACAATATGGCATACTGAACTACATACCTAACTTACCAAACACACGCTTCATTCCCATCCGAGTCTCTGACAAGGACTCGGCTTATGGCTAACTTAAGTACTCCTCCACTCTCTTCTCCTCTACATTGTAGTAAGAAACAATAGACGCTATCAAGCCCTCTTTAAAATAGAACCACTCACTGGCCTGCAAGCTGAAGTTACCTTGACGGGCAGTATACCGTACACAGGCAGAGTGTTCTCCGCACAGCTCATCATGTATCTCAAAGCGGTGCCCTAAAAACTGCTCTTTGTTTGCGGCTACCAGTTCAATATAAGCCTGCTTCCCCTTTATCGTTCCATACGGACTGGCATGAATAAAGTCATCAGTAAGAGGCAGGTCTTCAAAATCTCCCGTCTCCCATTTCCCGAACCAGTCTTGTACCAATTGTTGGTTAGTCATGAGTAAAAAAATTAAAATTGCACTTATGAATGTACAAAAGTTAGGCAGTGCAGATGAACAGTTGTAATATCATATCATGAACAGTAAAAAAGAGACCGCAATAACTTTTTTGGAAGAAGGTGCCATAGGCGATGTAGACAAAGCATATGAGCAATGCACACATACAGGCTTCATACATCACAACCTGTACTTTAAAGGTGACAGGGATAGCTTAAGAATAGCCATGAAGGAAAACCAACAGGAGTTTCCCAACAAAACCTATACCGTCATTCATGCTTTAGAAGACGGTGATCTGGTAACCGTACATGGAAAAGTTCTCCTTGACGGGAAAGTATACGGTGTCATGCACATCTTCCGTTTTGAGGGCGACAAGATCATCGAAATGTGGGAAGCCCATCAGGAAGCTCTACCTGACAGTCCCAACGAGAACGGGTTGTTCTGAGATAATGAGACCGAGGCTTTACTTAACAGATCTTAACGCATACATCATAGGCATCAAGCCTTCTTTACCTTTTATCTGCCATTTACCATCTGCTATTTGCACCGTATTATTAAAGCAATCGTGTGGCGACCAGTCGTACTCTTTAAACACCTCCAACTTAAGTCCTGCATTTATCAACGATTGCATCACATCTGTTAAAGCATGGTTCCAGCCTATCTCTTTCATTTTGATGTCTGCATCTTTATCAGCATACGTTCCTTCTAACTCCTCTATGATCGGTGCTTTGTTGAAATAAGAGTAGGTGATCTCCTTAAAATCGTTATCATACATCCATACCACAGGATGAAACTCTGCGAATACAAATCGCCCGCCGGGCTTCAGCATTTTAGCTACTACTTCAGCAAAGCGTTGCATATCCGGTAACCAGCCTATTACCCCATAGCTTGCAAATACTGTATCAAATTGCTCTTTCACCTGTTCAGGCACTGTATAAGTATCTGCTCGTACAAAGCTCGCATCAAGCCCTAACTCCTTTGCCGTCTTTTGCGCAAAAGCTATAGCATCATCCGCAATATCAGTGCCTGTTACCCTTGCTCCCATTCTCGCCAGCGACATACTGTCCTGCCCGAAATGGCATTGCAGGTGCAGAATACTCTTACCATTTACATCTCCCAATAGTTCCAATTCAGGTTGTTGTAATGAGGTATTCCCAGCCAGAAAACCCTCCATATCATAAAACGCTGAGCCTACATGGTGCTTGGTTTTCTCATTCCATAAAGCCCTGTTCACTTCAAAATATTCTTGTTCCTGATTCATTTTAGCAGTTTGTTAGCCCGAAAATACTGAATACCCAGGCAAAACGTTTTAATTTGCAGGCTGTATAAAGATTGTACTATGGACGCATTGACGATAATACTTGAAATACTTAAATACACTCTCCCTGCCCTCATCATGCTTATTGCTACCAATATGATAGTTGGTAAGTTCCTCACAGAGCAAACAACACGTAAGCAACTGGCACTTTTTCATGAAACGCAGAACATAACCATACCTATGCGCCTACAGGCGTACGAGAGGCTGGCATTATACATAGAGCGCATCAAGCCTCAGAGTTTATTGAACAGAGTATACCAAAAGGACATGAACGTAGCTGTATACGCTGCCATGCTTACAGAAACCATCCGCTCAGAGTTCGACCACAATCTGGCACAACAGATATATGTATCCAAGCAGGTTTGGGAAACAGTGCGTGGTGTAAAAGAGCAGGAGATCAATATCATCAACACCTTTGCTCAAAGGTTAAACCCTGAAGCACCGGCAAAAGACCTGCACAAGATGATACTGGAATATGTACTGACAGACGAGGGAGAACAACCTACAGATGTAGCTTTACAGATTCTTACCGAAGAGTCAAGACGCATATTAAGTCACGGGCCGCAGGCATAATTGAGCAATCACTAAAATCAAAACACAGTGAGCGAGAAAGAATTCAAAACAGATTCAGGAATTGAGATAAAGCAGGTATATACAGATCCTGTAGAAATGAATGAACAGCCGGGTGAGTACCCGTACACTCGTGGTGTACATCCCGGTATGTACCGCAGCCGCTTATGGACTATGCGCCAGTACGCAGGCTTCAGTACGGCAGAAGAATCTAACAAACGATACCACTACCTGCTCAGCCAGGGGGTGATGGGGCTATCTGTGGCGTTCGACCTGCCGACACAGATAGGGTATGATTCTGACCACGATATGGCTGATGGGGAAGTGGGTAAAGTAGGTGTTGCGATAGACTCATTAGACGACATGGAGATACTCTTCAAAGACATCAAACTGGAAGATATCTCTACCTCTATGACCATCAACTCTACCGGGTATATTCTTCTAGCACTATACATCGCTCTGGCTAAAAAGCAGGGAGCAGACGTCAAAAAAATATCCGGCACTATACAGAACGATATACTGAAAGAATATGCTGCACGTGGTACTTACATCTACCCGCCTGCACCATCTATGCGTATCATCACCGATATTTTTGAATATTGTAGCAAAGAAGTACCGAAGTGGAACACGATCTCTATTTCTGGCTACCACATTCGTGAAGCAGGCTCAACTGCCGTTCAGGAACTGGCCTTCACTCTGGCAAATGGTAAGGCTTATTTAAAAGCCGCCATTGAAAAAGGGCTGGATATAAACGTATTTGCCAAAAGACTGTCCTTCTTCTTCAATGCGCACAACAACTTGTTTGAAGAAGTAGCCAAATTCCGTGCTGCACGCCGTATGTGGGCGAAGATCACGAAAGACCTCGGTGCTACAGACCCTAAAGCACAGATGCTGCGCTTCCATACACAGACGGGTGGCAGCACACTTACCGCACAACAACCCAAGAACAATATCATACGTGTTACGCTACAGGCATTAAGTGCAGTATTGGGCGGCACACAGTCGCTACACACCAATGGTTATGACGAAGCTCTTTCACTGCCGACCGAAGAAGCAGCAACTATAGCACTACGCAGCCAGCAGGTTATAGCATATGAAAGTGGTGTAACAGAAACAGTTGACCCTTTAGCAGGTTCTTTCTTTGTAGAAGAGTTGACCAATACCGTAGAAACCGAAGCATGGAAGCTAATAGATAAAATAGATGCCATGGGCGGTTCAGTAAAGGCAATCGAACAGGGCTTTATACAGAAAGAAATAGCCAACTCATCTTACCAATACACCAAAGACATTGAGAGTGGCGACAAGGTAATTGTTGGTGTCAATAAATATGTCACTGATTCAGGTGAAGAGCCTTCAGAGTTCAGAGTGGATGATGCCATCCGCCAGACACAGATAGAAAAGCTGAAAAAACTACGCGAAAAACGAGATGACGCCAGAGTACAGGAATGTCTTGCCGAGATAAAACGCCGTGCAGAAGGAACTGACAACCTGATGCCTGCCGTTGTAGATGCGGTAGAAGCATTATGCACTGTTGGTGAAATAGCTGATGTACTGAGAGGTGTTTACGGAGAGTACAAAGGCTAAGGGATGTTCAATCTTTCCCTTGTTCTTATGCTGTCGGGTGAAGTCTCCCAGCTCCATGCCGATTCTATGGAGTTGTTGTAACTGCCTATCCCTTCTTCCTGCTGTAACAGCTTCAGGTAAGAATCATAAATAGAGGTACTGTAAAGGCTGAATTCGGTACGGTATCTTTCTCTTATTTGCCTGAGTGTATCAATATGGCTGAGTGTTAACGGGTTCAGCTCTTCCATCAGCTGCATCGCTTGTACTGAATCCTCCTGCCTTAAACGGTAATGATTATACAACCACATATTCAGATAAGAGGAGTACGCAAAGCTCGGGTCATCAGACCTTAACCCGATGGTATAAGCCAATAGGTTTGCGTCATCTTCTGCAGCTATACCGGCCTGGTGCGCCATCTCGTGCAGCATTACAAAAGGCAACATGAAAGAAGGCAGGTATCTGTTCACCTGTGCCTCTCCCGTTATAGGATTATAATACCCTTGTATACCCAGATACTGCATGAAGTAATCATAGATAGAAGGTTTTACGTTCAACCCATGTAGCCTCGCTCTGCAATCAGTATGCTCTTTATAAAACTGCATGCTGCGCTTCCTTACCTGTTTGAACGCTATAGGCTGATAACCTTTGGCATACCCGTTCAACCTTGCGGTTAAAAACCTATTGTATTCGTATTCAGATTGCCCTGCACTCCATTTATCTTTTTCCATTCCCCAATAATCAACCAATCTCGGCTTATAATAATTACCCCCCCAGCCTATCAAAAACAACAGGTAAACAACAGCTATTACAAGAGCCGTATTTATAAACGAACTGACAAAGAGCCTGCTGTTCTTCCTGATGGTGAACAAATAATACAGCCATTTCGCAATAAGCCACAACAGCACTATACTCAAACCGAAGTAGAACAGATCTCCGAAACTGAGTTGCGACCAACCAAAGATGATGTTCCTGAAAGATTGATACGGCACAAAAACATAATCAGCATATACAATAGTATACTTGGGGTAACGTGGCATGACCAACTGGATAACAGTAAGCACTACTACCAGTATCAGTAACGCGATCAGCTTCTTCTTGTGCCTCATAATGAGTAATCAAAGTCTAAATTATATACAAAACATATACGAACAGGTTGAATAGAGCATATTTTTTTCTGCTGATATTGACATTCAAACCGGCTTTCAGAACAGCTGTATTCGAGAAGTTCAGGTATCTGAATAACTTTTATAAAATATTTAACCATTCCTTCCGTTAAAGGCTGTATAAGAACCTTGCATATCTATGACCGTATACGAAAAAGGTATCGGCGACTCGCTATTGGCCCCGGAGAGTTATAACTATAACATCAGGAACTACCTGCTTGAAGAAAAGAACATTCTTGAGCAGGTGTTGCACAACTTCGATGAGGTTTTGGAGCTTGGCTGTTCAAACGGCAGACACGCTCGCATGGTGCTGGATACAGACAAAAGATACACCGGCGTAGACAATGTAGCTCGCTATATCAGTGAGGCTAAAAGACTATACAGCAACACTGATAAAGCAAGTTTCTTTTGTGACGACATCAAGCATTTTGCTGAGTATATCAATGCAGGCACGGGTAACACTCTTTTTGTTTTCCCGTTCAATATCATTGGTAATATTCCTGATGCAAGTGAAATCATCAGACAATCGCTCAGTCTTAGTGATGGCGTACTCATCTTTACCTATAAAACAGATTTTCATACGCAATCAGTGCGGGCAGATTATTATATGAGTGCCGGATTTGAAGATATTACCTGTACCTCCAACAAAACAGGCGTGCGTTTTACAGACAGTCAGGGCCTGAATACCATAGCCTATACAGAAGACTGGTTCCGCAATATTTTCAATGAAAGCTACCACCATTGCTACCGCAATAGCTTCGGCAATATAGGGGTAGCCTATACCAACTTTAACATTTAACAGCTCCCTCTGTACCGCTTTCAACCCGCCATTGCCTAACTTTGTTCTGCAATTATGAAATCGTTCGACGTTCCCGTACATTATCGCAGCCCGCTTATTACATCCATCAAGCAGCAACGCAAAGCTGATGACAGGATGAAGAAAGACTTTACGCCTACACACCTACCATTGGGCGATCTCAATATCTACCTCGCACGACACTTCGGTTTCTGTTATGGCGTAGAGAATGCTATCGAGATAGCCTTCCGTGCACTGGCTGAGAACAAGGGTAAAAAGATATACCTGCTCAGTGAGATGATACACAACCCCGGCGTAAATGCCGACCTGCAAAATATGGGTGTACAGTTCATCATGGATACCAAGGGCAATATGCTCATGGACTGGGACGAACTAAAGAGCGACGATATTGTGATCATTCCCGCATTTGGAACAACGGTAGAAATAGAACAGCAATTACAGGCAAAAGGCATAGAGCCGGAACGTTACGAAACCACCTGCCCTTTTGTAGAAAAAGTATGGAACCGTGCCGAGCAGATCGGTAAAAAGGGATATACCATAGTAGTACACGGCAAGCCCCGCCACGAAGAAACAAGGGCTACCTTCTCGCACAGTAAAGAGAACGCCCCTACTGTAGTAGTGAAAGATATGGAACAGGCACAACACCTTGCAAAATTCATTACAGCGGAATTACCTGCCGAACAGTTCTATACAGATTTCAAATACCAGCACTCTGAGGGTTTTAATGTAGAAGAACACCTGCAACGTATAGGCGTGGTGAACCAGACTACTATGCTGGCCAGTGAAACACAGGGCATTGCCGACTACCTGAAACAAGTGATGATAGAACACCACAATCTTACTGCCGAGAACATACCGGAACGATTTGCCGATACCCGCGATACACTCTGCTATGCTACCAACGACAACCAGAGTGCCGTAATGGGTATGTTGCAGCAAAAGGCCGACCTCGCAATAGTAATAGGCGGTTACAACAGCAGTAACACCTCTCACCTTGTGGAGCTATGCGAAAAGAACATGCCTACTTACTTTGTAAAGAATGAAAGCTGCCTGCTTGATGAAAACATCATCTCTCACTTTGACCTGCATAAACACGAAGAAGTAACCACTACAGGCTACCTGCCTGAAAAACGACCTTTGGATATTATGGTAACCAGCGGAGCCTCTTGCCCCGATGCCTTAGTAGAAGGTGTAATACACCGCCTGGCAGAGCTTACCGATAACCATGCCGAATTAGAAAAAGTGATTGGTGAGTGGGTGGAGTGAGCTCTACTTAGCCAACCGCATACTCCCACTCGTCCTCGTTTGTAACGAGGATGAGCAGGTAAGGCATTTTTAATGCTTACATTACTGCTTGGACAACCTCATACCCAAAGCCAAACCTACATAGCTCTCGCCTTTGTTGGTGTTCTTCACCAACAAGCATAACAACACACCACTACTTAGACAACCTCATACCCAAAGCCAGACCTACATAACTGGGGTTCAAAGAAAAAGAACCATGGTTATCAGCAGCAGGTATAGAGGGGTATACCTGAAACCACCCACTGATAAGCTGCCCCGGAAACATAGAAACCGTAGGCCCCGCAAACAGAGTAAGTTTTTTACTTACGATAAGATTATAACGCAAACTAAGGTCGAAACCCACGTATACGGTCTGGTAACTCTCTTGTGATGTGAGGTTATCATAATATACCAGACTGCTTGCAGAGCCTGTATTGAAAAATATGCTATTCTCTGTAGTTGGTACAATAGGGATATCAGCATGAATTGCCGTTACGATACTAAAAGCACTTTTGCGGTTGATGCTCATATCATAACCCAACTGAACTATCACCCCGGCACCTGAATAATAGTCAGTTGTATTACGGTCAGATACATCATCATAATATATCTGACTCTGTTCATTAAAACCATTCTGCTCTAGATTCAAGTCAATCTTACTATTCAGGAACATGATACGAGTGCCTACATTAAAAAAGAGTGACTTTGTAATATTCTTTTGGTATGCTAAATGCAGACTGAAGCACAACCCTCGTTTACCATCAATATTCAAATTATCATATACAGGATCAAAGTCTATCGTGTTCAGTAAGGTTGATGGCTCGATACCTATCACAAAACTGCTTTGCCCGAATGATAGCTTCAACGATAAGAGGAGAAGAACGATGCTATTTAACAGTATCCGTTTCAATGGCATATTATTCAAATATAAGGCTCTATAAATTACTGCCTTTGTTGGCGCACGCCCCGCCAAGGCGGTGGTTCCTCACCAACAAATATAACTGCGCCCGGCATATCCGAAGTTCAACAACCTATTAAGGCAACATCATACAATTTTCACTCACGTCATTCCCAATGAGTATTTGCCATGTAAATACGAATGTGGGAAATGCAGAGCATTCATTGAGGCCAATAAAAATAATAATGAACGAAATAATCTAATCACGTATTAGTATAGATTGCCTAACTCTCTGTCTCGGTTGAGTCGAGATTGCTTCGTTTACCCTGCCAAGGCGGCGGTTCCTCGCAATGACCATTTATTGAGTTTAACAGTACCAAAATATGACAGCCACACTTTTAGAGCAAAAAAGTATTTTTATTAGTAGATGTCACGTTTACTACTTATATCAATACTATTACTCGCCGCCTGCAACAGCCAATACAAAACGCTGCCCTACTCAACAAGTAAGCAAAAGCTGCCTTTTGCACAAGAGTATACAAACGGGCAAAAAGCAGTATTGGTATTTGGTAGCTACCATACTAATGATACGGCAGATAAAGAGCTAACAGATATAGAACTACAGTTCACAAAATTCAAACCGGAACTGGTATTATACGAAGGAGACAATATCGGGCTGGAGGAAAAGAAGCATGACAACATAGTCAACTATTACGAAATGGGGCTGGTACGCTGGCTGGCTAAGCAGCAAAACATCCCCGACCTCAACCTTGAGCCATCATCAGTTTATCTGACCGAAGAATTACAGAAAAAATATACCGCAGATGAAATACTGTTGGCCACCATTCTGGGACAGAACATGCTCTACATCAAACAAAATAGCAAAGAAGATTTTGAAAGACTCTATCCTATATTAATAAGCGACCTTCAGGCAGCAGGCTTACAACTGAAAGAAGAACAAAAAAGCATTGCACACTTCTACCAGTTATACAATGATTTCTATGGTTACGAGTTCAACCCCGAAACATTTGACTATACAACCGTAGAGATAGCTTACAATAAAACAAAGCTGAACAGAATAGTCCGCTACAGTGCTTCCCTCCGCGATCAGTTTATGCTACGCCGTATAGATAGTTGCCTGGATCATTATAATAAGATATACGTACAGATCGGCGGCCGCCATGCCATTGTCTGGCAACCGGCACTAAAGAAGATAATGGGCAAGCATTAAGATGCTTACATAAATAAAGAAGATTAGAGCTTCACCGCATAGTTGTATGCTGTCACTAAAACATTATCAAGGTCTGCGTCTCCCTGATTGGTAAAAATTATTGCCCCTGTTTTATTATCAGGGTTAAAACCCATGATAGTTGCTACACCTTTCTCACCGCCATCATGCCCCCATATATTATTCGCGGTGTTCATAACAAACCAGTGCAACCCAGCCGTATTATCTATACTGCTGTTTTGTACCCGCAGCATTTCCTGTACAGTGGCTTCTTTTAAAATTCGGGTAGTACCATATGCTCCTGAGTTACTGTATGCCGATAAAAACCGGAACATATCCTGCGCTGTAGAGCGCAAACCGCCATTGGGGTAATCTGTAAACGTATAATGCTCAAGGCGTGTATCACCATCATATGGGCGTACTATCTGCTGCACGGGTGCCTCATCCAGCCGCCAATAAGTATTATTCATACCTAGCGGTATAAATATGTGCTGTTTGCAATAACTATTAAAGTCCATTCCTGACAATTGCTCTACCAGTACGCCTATCAGGGCGCTACCTATATTGCTGTACTCATGCTTCGTCCCCGGCTCAAAGTTGTGAAAGTTATCCGTTGCATTGTAATACTTTCCTCCTGCAGTCAGATAATCCTGCATGAACGCTGATAACGGAACAGGACTGTCCCGGTTATCATAATATTGCCCGTCCAGCGCAGCACCATCGGCAATAGCAGATGTATGCATCAGCAACATACGGAATGTAATATCTGTAGATCGGCCCGGTACCTTCACCGCAAAAGGTAAATGATTATTGATCTTGTCATCCAGACCGAACTTACCTTGCTCGTACAGTTGCATCAGCGCAGTAGCCGTTACCGTCTTTGAAATTGATGCTAACAAAAACATATTAGAGCTGTTTAAAGCCGCTCCGGTATTCTTATCTGATACACCAATGTATCGTTCGTACTTGATATCCGCACCTTTAAACAACAATACAGATATAGCTGCGATATTTTGATCCTCTACTACATCAGACAAGTAGCTTTCAAACTCCTCCTGAGTATTCGGGGATGCAACGGGCGAAACATCATCATCAGCCTTATTGCAAGACCATGCTAAAGACACTACAATACACAATAGGAACAACTTTCTCATGATCCTAAATTACTACTATTGAGTATAAGAACTACAATTGCAATAGCAGAAAGGGGTAAACGTATCCGGATATGGGGTAAGAAACAGAGGGGACGTTTTACAGGCTATCTGCAAACTCCTTAAAATACCCTTTCCAGAAAATCTTCCATTGTGCAACAGCATCAGTATTGTTCAGCTGTTCATGGTTCACAGCTATTTGTACCTTATTCGCTGCTTTCTGATGTATATGCACATTCACCTTGCTATTATCTGCTAACAGCACACGCCAATACCGCCATTTTTCTGTTTCGCTTAAAGTCGGCTCATCCTTAAAGGGCACATCATTAAGCTTGTCTTTCCCGGCTACAAATTGTTGCCATTCCTTGTACACTCCATTCATACTACCGGCTATGGTCTTGCTACCACCGGCCTGAAAGTCACCCTCACAACTCTGCCCCACTTCACGCCTGCCTATGAGGCGCTCATACTCTACCGTTATGGTTTGTGCCCACCAGAATGACACATCATACTCCTCCACCAACAAAGCAGCTATCTCTTTATGAGACAGTTTACTCGCTTTCTTTTGCTCCAGTATCGAATACCATTCGTCATACAATTTCCCTGTCGCCTTGTATACTGCCTCGTCAGATGTTGATTGTGTAGCCATGCTGTAAATATATAACAGATATTATAAATAAAATAACGTAAATTTGTTGTAATAAATCTTATATCATGAAGAATAGAATAAGGTGCCTTACCATAAATCAGAACAAAAACCACACTCGTCATTACGATTTCTATGACCTAAGGGGGTACCTCACCGGGACAAAACGGAACAATTACAATTAACCCTGAAATATAACCATATGAAAGTCAACACCAATCAACCGAAACATTGCTACCCCCTCCCCCTAGTGGAACAAAACGGAACAAAAACACTACACTCGTCATTACGAGGAAGTATTTGGCCCCTCAAATACTGACGTGGTAATCTTGCCACGCTTAGATCAGAAAATATATTATTTCAAGATTGCCTGATTCCTAGCAATAACACAAGGGGTAACCTACTGGAACAGAACAATTACAACTAACCCTGAAATATAACCACATGAAAGTCAACACCAATCAATCGAAGCATTGTCACCCCTCCCCCCTAGTGGAACAAAACAGAACAATCTTAATGGCAAACACAGAGAAAGAAATTCGAAAGCATGGCAGAGCCGAAGCGCAGAAGCTTATCAAGGTCGCAACCGACAATTTTGAAGCTTAAATTGTCGGCGGTTTTCTTTGCCTCTTTCTTTTGAAGTAAAAAGAAAGAGGATAAAGGGGTACCTCTACTGGAACAAAACAGAACAATTACAACTAACCCTGAAATATAACCACATGAAAGCCAACACCAATCAATCGAAACATTGTCACCCCTCCCCCTAGTGGAACAAAACGGAACAAAACAAAAAATGCCGGCTCAAAACCAGCATTTTATACATAACAATAATACATTTTTTTAACAAATGAAACATTAAGCCATCACCATCACCAGATCATTTGTATTTACTAATGTTCCTTCCGTTAACTCAACAGAAGCGATCGTACAATCCTCATTCGCCGTTATGACAGTTTCCATTTTCATCGCCTCAATAACAAATAAAGGTTGGTTCTTTTTCACCTTGTCACCTGCTTTTACCTGTAACTTAGAAAGCATACCCTGTAATGGTGCACCTATATGCCTGTTATTGTTTTTATCAACAGGTTTGTTCTCAGCTTTCTCAACTTTCACAGAGCGATCAAGCACTTCAATATTACGAGTCTGTCCATTCAGCTTGAAGAATACGGTACGCTTACCATTCTCATTCACTGCACCGATGCTTAAGAAGCGTATCAAAAGTGTTTTACCCTTCGCTATTTCAACTGTTGCATCTTCACCCATTTCCATTCCATACAGGAATAGCGGCGTTGGTATCACAGACACGTCACCATATTCACGTACAAAGGCTATATACTCTTCAAATACTTTTGGGTATAGTTTGTACGAGAGGAATTCACAAATGCCCAGATCATCACCGAACTGCGCCTGGAACTCCTTCATCTCTTTATCAAAATCAACAGGCTTCAGGTGTTTGTTAGGCCTGTCTGTAAATGGCTCTTTATCTTTTAAAATGATCTTTTGTAATTCTTTGGGCAAACCTCCTTCAGGCTGTCCTAAAACGCCCATAAAAAACTGTTGTACAGACTCAGGGAAAGGTATGGTATGTCCCTTCTCAAATACATCTTCTTTAGACAGATCGTTTGCCACCATGAACTGGGCCATGTCTCCTACTACTTTGGAGCTTGGCGTTACTTTTACTATGTCACCAAACATGTCATTTACTGTAGCGTACATCTTCTTGATGTCTTCGAACTTGTGCTCTAAACCAAGCGCCTTCGCCTGTGGGCGCAGGTTAGAATACTGTCCGCCCGGTATCTCATGCCTGAACACTTCTGCAGCACTGGCTTTCAAACCCGATTCATATGGATAATAATATTCACGCACCGCCTCCCAATAATTAGAGAATTCATTGAGCGAGTCTATATCGTATTCATTTTCACGCTCGTTGAAACGCATCATCTCCACTACTGCATTAAAGTTCGGTTGTGATGTCAAACCCGAAACGGCTCCGATAGCCACATCTACCACATCTACTCCGGCTTCTGCAGCCTGTAAATATGTTGCCGGTTGAAGAGAAGAAGTATCATGCGTATGTAAGTGTATCGGGATATTCACAGTGTCTTTAAGTGCAGTAATAAGCTCTTTTGCTGCGTATGGTTTCAGCAACCCGCTCATATCTTTTATGGCAAGGATATGTGCACCTGCATTCTCCAGGTCTTTTGCTAAACGCAGGTAATATTTCAGATCATACTTCGTACGCTTAGGGTCAAGTATATCACCGGTATAGCAAAGCGCAGCTTCGGCAATACCTTCTGTTCTGTTACGCACCATTTCTATACATGGAGCGATATTTTCCAGCCAGTTCAGTGAGTCGAATATGCGGAAGATGTCTACACCTTTCTCCCAGCTTTTCTCAACGAACTTCTCTATCAGGTTATCAGGATATGCAGTGTAACCTACACCATTTGCACCGCGTATCAGCATTTGCAGCAGGATATTAGGTACAGCTTCTCTTATCTGCTCCAACCTCAACCATGGATCTTCTTTCAGGAAACGCATGGCCACATCAAAAGTAGCTCCACCCCATACTTCCATACTGAATGTCTGCGGGTGAAGTTTAGCAAAGTGTCCGGCTACTTTCAGCATATCGTGTGTACGCATACGAGTAGCCAACAGCGATTGGTGTGCATCACGGAAAGTAGTATCTGTATAGTGTAGTTTCTTTTCGTTCTTCAGCCACTTGCTGAACTCATCAGGGCCAAGCTCGGTTAAGAGGTCTTTGGTTCCTTTCGGGTATTCCATGCCTAGAGGACTCTCAGGCACATCCGGCTTACGAAACGCTCTTCCATCATGAACGACTTTCACATCAGGATTTCCATTTACGGATACATCGGCCAGATAGCGCAATACCTTTGTACCTCTGTCTTGTCGCTTTGTGAATTGGAATAATTCAGGATGTTCTCCAATAAAACCTACAGTAGTATTACCTTTTCTGAACTCCTCATGTGTAATAAGGTTTTCTAAAAAAGGAATATTATTCTTCACTCCTCGCACACGAAACTCACGTAAAGCACGGTGCATTTTCGATGCAGAATCTTCAAGATTATTGCCCCAGGTACTCACCTTCACCAGCATCGAATCGAAGAACGGGCTGATCTTCATTCCCGGATAAGTACTTCCCTCATCCAACCTCACACCAAATCCGGCTGCATTACGATAAGTAACCAGTGTACCATAATCAGGCTTAAAATTATTGGCCGGATCTTCTGTTGTGATACGGCACTGGATAGCCACACCATCTATTGATAGTTTGCTCTGCTCTATGCCCAGTTCTTTATCACTGAACTTATATCCGTCAGCTATATACAACTGCGTTTTTACTAAGTCAACACCTGTTACCATTTCAGTAACCGTATGCTCTACCTGTATACGCGGGTTTACTTCAATGAAGTAAATATCTTCTTTTGCATCTACAAGAAACTCAACTGTACCAAGGTTGTTATAACTAACCTCTCTTGCTATTGACGTTGCATATTCATACAACTTATCTTTGGTCTCTTGTTTCAATGTCGTAGCAGGAGCTATCTCAACTACTTTCTGAAAACGACGTTGCAATGAACAGTCGCGCTCAAACAGGTGAACGATATTACCGTGATTATCCGCAGCTATCTGTACTTCAATATGTTTGGGGTTCTCTACATATTTCTCAAGGAACACTGTATCATCACCAAAAGCATTTTTGGCTTCGCTTCTCGCTTCAGGGAATGATTTTTTAAGGTCATCATCGGTACGAACCACTCTCATTCCACGTCCACCACCACCGGCAGCAGCTTTCAGCATTAAAGGATAGCCTATCCTGTTTGATTCTTTCAGGGCAATATCAATATCAGTAAGATCATTCTTATTGCTTTCTATTATCGGTACGCTCGCCTTAATGGCCACTTCCTTTGCAGTTACCTTATCACCTAAAGCTGACATCACCTCAGGCCTCGGGCCAACAAATACAATACCATTATCCGCACACTTTTGAGCAAACCCGGCATTCTCAGACAGAAATCCATAACCCGGATGGATGGCATCTGCACCACAGTCTTTAGCTACAGCAATTATCTCATCAATATTGAGGTAAGGTTTTAACGGGTCGTTATCCGCACCTACCTGATATGCTTCGTCCGACTTATATCGGTGAAGCGAATATCTGTCTTCGTAGGTATAAATTGCTACAGTACGGATGCCTAATTCTGATGCTGCACGAGCTACACGAATCGATATTTCGCCACGATTCGCAATGAGGACCTTCTTTATATTCATATAAGCTGCTTAGAAGTGTATAGCAGCAAAACTAATACTTGGACGCCATTATGGGAAATGAGATGCGATTAATGTATTACTACACTTCCTTCGCCGTCTTGAACTCACTGGTAAAGTGAAACTCTATATCAGGATTATTCTGTTTTTCGGTATTCAGGAACCATTCACTTTGGGCAAGATATACAAGATTACCGTCTTTGTCTTCCATGATATTCGCCTGTTTGAAGCGTACAAAATCATCTATCTTTTGCTTATCTCCTGTTATCCAGCAAGCCTTATAGAATTGCAATGGCTTAAACTCACAAGAAGCACCATATTCCTGCAGCAAACGGTATTGTATTACTTCAAATTGAAGTTCACCAACACAACCTATTATTTTTCTGTTACCGCCATGCTGGGTAAACATCTGAGCTACTCCTTCATCTGTCAACTGGCGGATGCCCTTATCCAGCTGCTTGGTCTTCATCGGGTCTTTATTCACCAACTCTTTGAATAGTTCGGGCGAAAAAGTAGGTATACCGGTAAACTGAAGGTCTTCTCCTTCGGTAAGTGTGTCGCCTATTTTGAAAGTACCGGTATCATACAAGCCAACCACATCACCAGGATAGGCAGACTCAATAATATCCTTATCACGAGCAAGGAAAGTGTATGGGTTGCTGAACCTTACATTCTTCTCCAACCTTGTATGCTTGAAGTAGGTATTTCTTTTAAACTCCCCTGAACAAACACGCAGGAAAGCCAATCTATCTCTGTGCTTAGGGTCAAGGTTGGCATGTATCTTAAATACAAACCCCGAGAACTTATCTTCATCTGGTTTTACGAAACGCTTATCTGTATTCCTACCGAGTGGAGTGGGTGATATTTCTATGAAAGTATCCAGCAACTCCTTCACACCAAAATTATTCACTGCGCTACCAAAGAATAGTGGTGCCACTTCTGCTTTCAAATAAGCATCTGTATCTAATGCGCCGTATACTCCTTCAAGCAATTCTGCATCTTCTCTTAGTTGATTCGCATCGTTCTCTCCAACTTTCTTATCCAGCAATTCATCCTCCAGAGACGGTATTGGAATAGTATTATCTTCTGTAGCTTTCTGGTTGGCGGCAAACAGGTTCAGACTTTTACTATGCAGGTTGTACACTCCTTTAAAACTCTTACCCATATTGATCGGCCAGGTCATGGGGTGTAGCTGTATATCCAGTTCTTTCTCTATCTCATCCAGTAGCTCAAACGGAAATTTACCATCACGGTCAAGTTTATTGACAAATACTATAACCGGAGTGTCCCTCATTCTACACACTTCCATCAGTCTGCGGGTCTGCTCTTCCACCCCGTTTACACTATCTACTATCAGTATAACACTATCTACAGCAGTTAATGTTCTGTAAGTATCTTCTGCAAAGTCTTTGTGACCAGGGGTATCCAACAGGTTGATGAGCACATCACGATATTCAAATGCCATTACCGAAGTAGCTACCGATATACCACGCTGCTTCTCTATCTCCATAAAGTCACTGGTAGCATGCTTCTTTATTTTATTGCTTTTTACCGCACCTGCTACCTGTATAGCACCACCAAACAAGAGCAATTTCTCTGTCAGAGTGGTCTTACCCGCATCGGGGTGAGAAATAATGGCAAAAGTTCGCCTGCGACTGATTTCTTTATCCAGCTTCATTGGTCAATACTCAATTCTACATGCCTTACATCAGCTATTCTTATAATAATTAAACACAAACACATTAAAAGAATAACACTATAATAGAAAGGGCACTATTAATAAGGCTGCAAAGTTGCGAAATCTGTCTGTTTTATGAACATTATTACAGAATTAATGTGGAAACTTATTTTATTGGTCACTGTTGCGATTACTCTGCCCTATGTTACATTTGTATTAAGAACAATGCATCGGCATTATGACATCCAACCGGTTACAGGATGACTTACTTAGGGACTTCAAAGAACAGAAGACCGTAATATATGAGCAGGTAGAACTATTAGACCCGCTAGCTACGTCTTTAAGAAAGCCCGCCGCACAACGCCTTATCAGCAAAGGAGCGTTGATATTTTCAGAGATACTATGTTACTTACTGGCGATAGGAACTATTGCCTTTGCTTTTTTCCTTGATAAAGTATACCCTTTTCATTTACTTTCTGAGATCAGATATAAAGGGGAATTCAGGAAGCTGGGTGTTGTTAATATTGAGGCGTTCTCATTTGGTATATATGGTTTGATCATCCTCATAGCTTTGTTGTTTTATCTTTTGGCAAGGGCATCAAGGGCTATTCGTTTGAAAAACACCATTCTGAATCTGGCTGGCAAAAGCATTAAAGTAATAATAGGACAGCACCTGAACAGGAAAGCTTCGATTGATACGATCGAACAACGTCACTTTATGGAACTACCAAACGAACACCTTGAAGAAGGTGTGAAAGTAAACGACATAGCTAACCCCGGCTATGACGGCGACGAGCCTTCACAGTAATTATTATTCTGCATTCTTCTTGTTTACCTTGCGCAATAAAATGGCACCTGATGAGCTTATACGATAAAATTCAAATTACTAAAGACTATATATTGAGTAATACGGACTATCGTCCCTCCATTGGCATTATTCTGGGTAGTGGGTTGGGAAGCCTTACAGAAATAGTTGAAGGTGCAGAAGAGATACCATATTCATCTATCCCTAATTTTCCTGTTTCTACAGTTGAAGGGCATAAGGGAAAGCTCGTATTTGGTAAGCTTAGTGGTAAAGAGGTAGTGATGATGGCAGGTAGGTTTCATTATTACGAAGGATATGACATGAAAGAGGTTACCTTTCCCGTAAGAGTAATGAAGGCCATAGGGGTAGACAGTTTGATGGTATCAAATGCTTCCGGTGGCATGAACCCTGCATTTAAAGTAGGTGATATTATGCTGATAAAAGATCACATCAACCTCTTCCCCGAGCACCCGCTAAGAGGCAGCAATGATGAACGTCTGGGTGTGCGATTTCCTGATATGAGTGAGCCATATGACCTGCAACTACTTACAAAAGCTGAAAACATTGCTATAAAACTCAAGTTTGAAGTTAAAAAAGGTATATATGCAGGTTTGCAGGGACCAACATATGAAACCCCGGCAGAATATGATTGGATACACCACAGCGGAGCAGATTGTGTAGGTATGAGCACGGTACCTGAGGTAATAGTAGCCCGGCATTCTGATATGCGTGTATTTGCCCTGAGTGTAATAACTGACCTCGGCATTGAGGGACATGTTGAAAAAATATCACATGAAGAGGTACTGGAAGCGGCTGAAGCCGCAGCACCTAAAATGGCACAACTAGTAAGTGAATTGGTTAGAGAGTTATAAGGCTTATTCTATTAACTTTGCCCTCCTGTTGGAAAAGACAAAAAGCAGATATTGGCACTATATAAGACAAGCAACCAGCTTGTTAGGTCTTATTGTATGTAACATTACATATACCAATGCACAAAACCAACCGCCCGGCTCACCACTTGGCCTGCCCGGAGAACAACAACAAGACTCCACAAGTTTTTCAGAAAGCAACACCGATGAATGGCACAATGTGTCTGTAAAAATCCAGTACAAGCTACTGAACTCTGACAAAATATACACGCCAGATACATCCATCCATACTTTTCACAGAAGGCCATTTTCACAACCATGGTATCGCGACCTTGGGAATATGGGAACAGCCGTAAGAAACCTGAAATTCACTCCTGAAGACAGGCTCGGCCCAACATTAGGCTATAATGTATTTGATGTGTATAAAATACATGCTGATAGTTTAAAGTACTACCACACAACTGCACCCTACTCAGAGTTTCAGTACGGATTAGGTAGTAAGCTGGAACAGAACACTTATATACTGCATACTCAGAATATAAAACCCAACTGGAATGTAGCAGCATCTTATAATAAAGTATTATCCGAAGGCTTCTTCCTGCTACAACGTACCAATCAGGATCATGCCTCTTTCAGTACAAACTATAGTAGTATAAACCAACGTTACAAGCTAAATATCGGTATTGCATATAATAAGGCACAGCATGATGAGAATGGTGGTATAGCAGACGCATCGCAACTAGACGACCCCGACTTTAGTGACAGAAGTAATATAGACATTGTTTTTGGCAATGCTACTGCAAGCGGGTCATCAAACATACCAAGATCACTTGTTAACAATATACTGAGAGATTACAATGCTATATTGAATCATAGTTACGCCTGGGGTAGTACTGATACCTTGTATAATGAAGATTCAACAAAAATGAGCCTTGAATTCACACCAAGGTTCAGCATTACTCATCAGTTTCAACTAAAGAACGAACAGCTTACTTACTCTGACAAAGCCCCTGATTCTTTACGATATGTGCCATTTTTCTCCAACGGGTTTAATGGAGATAATGACTCTGTACTTAGCAGGCAAAAGCAAAACACCTTTGATAACAGAGTATTGCTAAACGGTTTCTTAGGTAAAAGAGACAAGCAATTAGAATTCAGTGCCGGTGCCGGAGTCCGCTTTGATCAATTCAGCACCAGGACAGGACTGAACATATTTAAAACCAATACTACCAGTAATTATCTGCTGGGACAGATCAGGAAAGAAGCACTACAGGAAGGAGCATGGTTTTACAATATCAAGGCTCTTTTTTACCTCACCGGGCTTGCCTCCGGAAGTTCTGTTATCAGTGCCGGTGTAGGAAAGGAATTAAACAACTTCGGAACACTTGAGGCAGGTATACAACAAAACATCAACAACGCACCATACAACTACACCAATTACTACAATAACTATGACACTATACTAAACAGTTTTAATAAGGAAAGTATTACAAAAGTTCATGCAAGAATATCCAGCAACAGATTAAGGCTGAATATGGGATTGAACAGCTTTCTCATAAGCAATTACCTGTATATGAACAATATGCAGTTGCCCGATCAGTATGCACCATCTTTCAACATCAATCAGGTTTGGTTACAAAAAGCTTTTCACTGGAAAGGAGTAGTATTTGACAACGAGATAGTGTATCAACAAATAAGTAATAGTGCGCCTGTTAATGTGCCCCCTTTGCTTGGCAGACACCAGTTAAGTTACGAGCGATATATATTTAAAAATGCACTCAAAATAGCTACCGGAGTAGAAGTGCGTTATCATAGTGCCTATAACTCTGCTCTATATAGCCCCATATTCAACAGATTTTACTACCAAAACACCTTTCTGCTGAGCAATACGCCGGCTGCATCTGTATTTTTCAATTTCAAGGTCAAGAAGTTCAGAGCATACCTTATGCTCGATCAGGTTCAACAGTTCTTTACAACAAACCTGATAACAACTCCCGGCTATCCGGCACAGGATGCCATGATACGCTTCGGCTTCAATTGGGTGTTGATCAAATAATATGCTTTTTTACTTATATAACTAAACCTGCAGTTCGCATTATTAAGACCAATAGCTACAATTGACGAATAGCATTAACTTTGTAAGATATACCTTTACACAAGAACCGGTAACGGTAGTTAGCTAAAAACATTATAGTATACCAAACAGAAGGTAATACGATGAAAGATTTCTCTTACGTGATGAGCGCCCATCCTTCTTACATAGAAGAGCTTTATAATGATTACATCAAAGACCCAGCTTCAATAGATATTGAATGGAAGAAATTCTTTGAAGGTTTCGATTTTGCTATATCAAGATCGAATGGAAGTGCAGCTACAGCTGCGCCATCAACTTCAGCCTCAGGTGTAAAAGACACAGCACCGCTGAGTAATGAGCAGCTGAGTAAAGAAATGGGCGTATACAGAATGATCCGCGCTTACAGAAAACGCGGACATTTAATAGCTACTACCAATCCTGTACGCCAGAGAAAGGACAGAAATGCACAGTTAGACCTTGCTCACTTCGGACTATCAGAAGCCGACCTTGACACAGAATTCTCTGTTGGCAAGGTACTTAAGATGGGCAAGGCTTCATTGAGAGAGATTCAGGAGAGATTGAAAAAAACATATGCAGCGAACGTTGGTATTGAGTTTACCTATATAAATGACCAGCCAACCTGCGAATGGGTGCAGAATGAGTTTGAGGCAATGATGCAGGAAGATATTCCTATTGAGAAACAGAAACGCATACTGGAGAAGCTGAATGAAGGAGTAATGTTTGAGGAGTTTCTTCACAAAAAATATATAGGGCAAAAACGATTCAGCCTTGAAGGTGGAGAAAGCACAATACCAGCTTTAGATACCATAATCAATGAAGCAGCAGAATCTGGTGTAAAAGAAGTAGTGATAGGTATGGCGCACAGAGGCCGCCTGAATGTACTGGCCAACACACTGAAGAAAACATACGAACAGATATTCTCTGAGTTTGAAGGCTATATGGATCCTGATACTACTATGGGTAGCGGAGATGTAAAATACCATCTCGGCTTTCATTCTGACATCCAGACACCATCAGGAAAAGCTGTAAATGTTCAGCTGGCACCCAACCCATCACACCTGGAAGTTGTAGACCCTGTAGTTACAGGATTTGCCAGAGCGAAAGCAGACTCTATATATAATAGTGAATATGACCATGTGCTACCAATATTGATACATGGCGATGCTGCAATTGCAGGGCAAGGTGTAGTATATGAGTTACTGCAAATGTCTAAGCTCGAAGGTTATTATACCGGAGGTACTATACATTTCATCATCAACAACCAGATAGGGTTTACCACAGATTTTGATGAGGCTCGCTCTACCAACTACTGTACAAGTGTAGCAGCTATGGTACAGGCGCCTGTACTGCATGTAAACGGTGATGATCCTGAAGCAGTGGTAAAGGCCTGTGAAATGGCTGTACGCTACAGACAAGAGTACAATCAGGATATTTTTATTGATATGGTGTGCTATCGCAAGCACGGGCATAATGAAGGAGACGACCCAAGCTTCACACAGCCGCGTTTATATCAGATCATTAAAAAGCATAAAAACCCGCGTGAAGTATACACACAATACTTATTAAATGACGGTGAAGCTGACGCCAAAAAGCTGGCGAAGGACATGGAAAAGCGCTTCTGGGATGAACTACAGAACAAATTGGATGAAGTAAAAGAGAAACCACTACCTTATAAATTACAGGCACCGGAAAAAGCCTGGCAAACCTTACGCCACTCTCATCCTGACGATTTTGACAAATCTCCTGAGACTGCAATTACCAAAAAAGACCTGGATACTCTTTTCAATAAAATAATGGAATTGCCGGAGGGTTTTAAACCCCAACGAAAGATCAAAAAACTATTGGATGAGAAAGTAAAGCTTTATAAAAACGATGGAAAGCTTGATTGGGCTACAGGTGAACTACTAGCATATGCCAGCCTGGTGAATGACGGAAAAAGCGTAAGGATGAGTGGTCAGGATGTAGAGCGAGGTACCTTCTCTCACCGCCATGCCGTATTACACGATACAGACACTTACGAAAGCTATAACAGACTCAGCACTATCAGTAAGGACAAGTCGAACACTTTCATGATATACAACTCATTGTTGAGTGAGTTTGCTGTACTTGGATTTGAATATGGTTATTCAATCGCTGATCCTAACGCTTTGCCTATTTGGGAAGCTCAGTTCGGTGATTTTGCCAATGGAGCACAAACTGTTATTGACCAGTACATAGTCTCAGCAGAAGTTAAATGGAGAAAGATGAGCGGGCTTGTTCTGTTACTACCTCATGGATATGAGGGACAAGGGCCTGAACACTCTTCAGCAAGAATGGAGCGTTTTTTACAGTTGTCAGCTGAGTATAATATAATAGTTACAAATATTACTACTGCTGCCAACCTGTTTCATATGTTCCGCAGACAGTTAACATGGGAGTTCCGTAAACCATTGATCAACTTCTCACCTAAAGCTAACCTAAGGCATGAAAGAACGTATTCAACAATAGCAGAGTTCACTACAGGTGGTTTTAAAGAGGTAATAGACGACCCTAATATAAGTGCCCCAACGAAAGTGAAACGCGTGCTGTTATGCAGTGGTAAAGTGTATTTTGACCTTAGTGAAAAACAGATAAAGGAGGAAAGAACAGATGTAGCAATAATAAGGTTGGAACAGATATACCCTATGCCGCATAAACAACTGAACGAATTGAAGAAGAAATACAAAAATGCCAAATGGGTTTGGATACAGGAAGAACCTCGTAACATGGGCGCTGCAGGATATTTGTATATGAACAGGGAAGATTTTTCTGTTGAAGAATACTTTACCAGACCTCCGAGTGCTGCATCAGCAACGGGCTTCTCAAAGGTTCATGCAAGGGAACAACAAGCACTTATTGACAAAGCATTTGATATTAAATAGTACAATTGAGGTAAAAACTCCCGATATTATTATTTTTGCCCCATACTTTGAAATTGATATGGAAGATCTGAAACGAACGCTTAAGGAGCAAATTATTGAATCGCTGAACCTGGAAGGGATGCAACCTGATGATATTGAGGATACTGCACCTCTTTTTGGGGAAGGATTAGGACTGGATAGTATTGACTCTCTTGAGCTGATGGTATTACTTGAGCGTAACTACGGTATTAAGATCGAAGATGCACGCGAAGGCCGAAAAGTACTGGAGTCTGTACAGTCTATGGCTGAGTATATACAAGAACACCGCACGGTATAATAAACTTCCGCAACCATTATGGCGGACAGAATTGTCATCACCTCAGCAGGCATTATCACAGCACTTGGTGCAGGGGTAAATGCCAACCATAAAGCCCTATTGAATAAAACATCCGGGCTCAAACATCCTGTACACTTAAAAACAAGGTACTCTAATGACTTTCTGATGGGTGAGATAGACCTGTCTGATGATGAATTATCAGCAAAGCTGAGCCTCCCAACAGGTAATAATGGTTATACACGTACTACGCTTATTGCATTAATAGCAATGCAAGAGCTGATGAATAACATTGATAACAAATTGCCGGGTGATAATCTGGCATTCATCAATGCTAATACGGTTGGTGGCATGTGCTCTGTTGAGAACATGTACCTTGATTTTATTTCCGAACAAACAGAGGGACATTTCATAAATTATATTGACACCCTTGATTGTGCTGAAAGCACGCATAATATTTGCAACTATTTTGGTATAAAACCATTTACTGCCACTATAAGTACTGCATGCTCATCATCTGCAAGTGCTATTATGATGGGAGCCAGGTTAATTCAGCAAGGAGTTGTAGAAAGAGCTATTTGCGGTGGTTGTGATGCGTTGAGCCGGTTTACACTGAACGGTTTCCATTCTTTGAAAAATGTATCTAAAGATGCCTGCAAACCATTCGACCAGTCTCGTCTGGGCTTGAACCTTGGAGAGGCCGCAGGATATATACTGCTTGAGAAAGAAAGTGATGCGATTGCTCGTGGCGCAAATATAATTGGGGTACTTAGCGGATATAGCAACACTAACGATGCCCACCACCCTACAGCACCATCGCCTGAAGGTGACGGCGCATTAAGAACCATGCAACTGGCATTGAAAAAAGCTGGTCTTGAGCCTGATGCAATAGGCTATGTAAATGCGCATGGTACTGCCACGTTCAATAATGATGAGTCTGAAGGCAAGGCATTGCAAAGATTGTTTAACGGAAATGTTCCACCTTTCAGCTCAACAAAACCCTATACAGGGCATACATTGGCGGCGGCAGGTGCAATTGAAGGCATATTCAGTTTGCTTGCATTAAAAGAACAAAAAATATTACCCAACCTGAATTTTAAAAATAAAATGGAAGAGTTGGATATAGCTCCTGTTACCGAGGCTATTGAAGCTGAGTTCGATCATGTACTCAGCAATTCATTTGGCTTTGGCGGTAGTAACGTATCCCTGATATTCAGTAAAGCATGATGCAACCTGTTTACATATTATCTGCAAGCAGCATTTCTCCTCAGCAACATTTTGAGGAGGAAGGCTTTCTGAATAACATCAACCATACCGATAACGGCAAGCTATACATAGTACACCCTAACTATCGCGACTATATAAACCCGGTTGCGATACGTAGAATGAGTAAACTGTTGAAGATGGGTATCAGCACCGGAATGAATGCACTCAAAAAAGCAGGCATAGACAGTCCGGATGCTATTATTACAGGCACAGGAAGAGGCTCAATGGTAGACATGGAGCAATTTCTGCTGGATATGATACGCCTGAAAGAAGAAGCTCTTACACCTACTGCTTTCATTCAGTCTACTTACAATTCTGTAAACGGGTGGCTGGCGCTCAAAACAAAATGCAAAGGGTACAACCAAACATTCGTGCACAGAGGAGGATCGTTTGACCTGGCTATGCTTGATGCACAATTACTTTTAAGCGAAGCAGAAGAAGCACAAACTGTTCTTGTTGGTTGCTATGATGAAATAACTGACGATTACGTACGAGTAAAAGACAAAGTGGGTTACTGGAAAAATCCTGTGCCGACCAACAGTGTAGATCTATTTGAACACAAGGACACAGAAGGTACAATTGCAGGAGAGGGCTCTGCTTTCTTTACGTTAAGCAATAGGCCTGACAATGCTATTTGCAAACTTTCTGCAATACAAACACTGCAAGATGCAAGTATTGACGATATAGGTAGTGCTATTAGTAATATGCTGTCTAAACATGGGCTAAAACATGATGATATAGACATTGTACTCTGCGGTAATAACGGTGACACTAAACAGGAAAACACCTACGTGCAGGTTTGCAACTTATTTAGCGATACTACGACATCAGCTGTATTTAAACATCTTTGCGGGGAGTATGATACATCATCAGGTTTTGCAACATGGATCGCATCCGAAATATTTAACACGCAACGCATCCCTGAAATACTGATAGAAAAGAAGGGAAGAAGTAATAAGCTGAGCAACATTTTGCTGATTAACAGCTATATACTCAACAATACATCACTGCTGTTATTTCAATCAAAATAATTCAGGGAATTAAGAGCTTACTGCTCCGAGAATTTGCACGTCTGTCGGAGTTTCACTGCCACCGTCTTGCTCAAGAGAGATAGCAAATGCCTGACCGTTTGGTATAGAAGCGTTAACCTTCATCATACCTTTTTCAACAACCATTTCATCCGGAATCACACCCATACTTACAGGCGTGCCATCTTGTAATATCCAAAGCTGATACTGCTTACCTTCAGGTGCAGCAGGCATATTATTCAGTGCAAGATATGCTTCATTCTTCTCCTTATTCCAGAAGATAGTACTGCTCATTGTCTTGCCTTCTTTCAGGCTACCCATCTCAACTTTAATAGTAGCAGGGTCAGCGATCATATCACGCTCTGCCCTCACAGAAGCAACAATATCTGTAAGCTGTTGTTGTTGTGTAGCCATCGAATCAACTTTGGCAGTAAGTTGCTCACGTGTCTCGTTTCGTTGAGATAGTAGAATAAAGTTGGTAGCAACACTTACCAGTATAGCAGCCCACATTGCAGCGCGTACCCAACTCACCTGACGGGCAGCACTTTGAGGTGCCTGTGGCGAAACAGGAATGTTTCTGGTTGGTGTGCCGCCGGAAGTATCATCAATACCACCATCTATTGCATTCCATATCTGGTCTTGTAAGAATGCAGGTGGCTCCTGGGCATGCTCGTTTGCCAACTGTGCAAGCGACTGCTCAATTGCAGTAAGCTCATCAGCCAGCTCAGGATACATGGCAATATCAGCCTCTACCTGTGCTCTCTCCTGTTCAGAGAGTGCTCCAAGTGCGTAGGCTTCTAAAATGCCTGATTCTATGTATTCCTTAACGTTCACTTTTTTAACTACTATAATGTTTTCTTAACACATTTATGGCTTTCCGCATACGGGTTTTAACCGTACCTAGCGGCGTTTCTGTTGATTTTGCAATCTCATTCAGGGTAAAACCTTTAAAATACGCTAATTCGACAATGGTTTTATACTGCGGGTCCAGCTCATCTACAATTTTCCTTAAACCGATCGTATCTGTCGCTTGTTCTGTTTGTTGTTCATGCTCACTACCATATACGATGTCATCACCTTTTTGGATTTTGCCCTGCATTACTTCTCCTTTTGATCTCAACTTATCAATAGCAGTATTACGTGCTATGTTGAGCATCCAGGTATATAAACGCCCTTTAGTGGCATCATATTTTTCTACATTCTTATAAATTTTAACGAAGGCTTCCTGCAACACATCCTGTGCTGTATTCTCATCAACGACCACCTTTTTAATAATACCGAACAAAGCAGCAGAGTACTGCTTATATACATAGTTAAAGCCCTCTCTGCTTTTTTGTTGCAGAAGAGCTATCAACTCCTGTTCAGTATATGTAGTCTGTGTTGGCAAGCTATGGCAAGTAAATACAATTATTTCTATTTCGCAAACAACATACGATAATCGGTTTTCACATTCCCGACAGATATGTCATTCAACCTTTTCTTTAATAATCTTTTTTTCAGCGGCTTCAGGTAATCAATAAATAGTTTCCCGTCAATATGATCGTATTCGTGTAATATCACCCTACCTGTAATCCCGTCAAACTCATCTTCATGCTCTTCGAAATTCTCGTCCAGATAACGCAACCTCACTTTTTCAGCACGATTAACATCCTCTCTGACCTTTGGTATGCTCAGGCAACCCTCATTATACGCCCATTCATCCCCACTTTCTTCGATTTTATGCGCATTAATGAACACCCTTTTTACAGGTTTTTCATTCGGATAGTCTTTTTTGTCGATCTCATCAAAGCTTTCAACTATCTGTTCTGTATCTACTACAAACAACCTGATAGGTTTGTTCACTTGGGGTGCAGCAATTCCTACTCCGCTACTGCTGTACATGGTCTCCCACATGTCTGATATAAGTTTCTCCAAATCAGGATAATCTTTATCAATGTCTTCACACATCTTCCGTAATACAGGATGTCCGTATGCTACTACAGGTAATATCATTAGTACTTCTTATTAAATTAAGTTGACAAAGATAGGTATTAAGGATTGCTTTCAAGGTACTCCTGCAGCATGATAGTAGCGGCTACAGTATCTATCAGGGCTTTTTTCTGTCTTTCTTTCTTTTTAAGTCCCATTTCAGTAATGGCTTTCGATGCCATTGAAGAGGTCATTCGTTCATCTACCTTTTCTATTTCAAGGTAGGGGAATACATTTTTATACTTACCTATGAACTTATCTACCAGAGGCGTTGCGTCTGTAGGTGTATCATCAAAATTAAGAGGGTAGCCTATTATTATCTTCTCGACTTCCTCCTCTTTCATATATTTTTTCAGGTAACCGATCAGTTCGCGTGTCTCAACCGTTTCTAACCCTCGTGCAATTATCTTAAGCGGGTCTGACACCGCTATACCAGTTCGTTTCTTTCCGTAATCTAATGCGAGTATCCTTGCCATTACATCTTCTTGATTATTACTGTACCTGCTTTTTTCACTATCTCTTTCTCAGCCAACTTCAGTTCAACCAGTTTTGCCTGAAAAGCCATTAGCTTTTGTGTATCGTTTTCATTTTTGATACGTTTTATTACTTCCTCCTGTACCTTTTTAAGCTTCTTTAGCTCAAAATAAGACAGGGAGCTATCCACTTCATTGAAGTAATTCAACTCGCCGTGCATGCTCTCTATACCATACTTTTCTTTCCAGTTATGGCTTATATCGTTTCTTGTATGGAGCAACGTAGCCAGTTTGGTTTGTATTTCCTGCTCCGGAAACTGACTAAAAAAAGCCGTTTGCGGCAACTCTCCTTTTTCAGACTGGTAAGCGAAGTAACTATCGTATATCATTCTGGCCATAGCATTCTCTATCAGGTCAGGATCAATTCGCTCACTTATCAAGGTAGCTACATGGTCATACTCTTCATACTGCTTTCCCCCATGCTCTATTAATACACGAACCAACTCCCATTCCTGCTCTTCTTCACTTTTAGGCTCTACTACATCCTGCTTTTCATATACTGCATCCTGCGGGGCAGGTTCTTTATCTTGTTTTTGAAACTGTTGCTTTCTACGCTCCTGATCCAGTCTGTCCCTGATATGCTTATTCACCAGGTTGACAAGTCCGACAGCATCAACGTCCAGTTTTTTGGAGGCTTCTTTTATGTAGTGGTCTTGCAGGGCAAAATCCTCAGTTTTATTAATGCGAGAGATACTCTCAGCGATCTCATTCACCAGTTTTGATTTGGCTACAGGGTCATTGCCTACTTCTTTCAACCCGACATCCAACCTGAAACCAATAACGTCTTTTTTATGCTCCGCTACATATTCATGGAATTTCTTCTCGCCTGCATCCTGAATAAAGCTGTCCGGGTCTTCACCCTCAGGCAGTAGAACCAGCTTCACATTAAAGCTTTGCTCCAAAGCAAGATCTAAACCACGCAAAGCAGCTTTTACACCGGCCGCGTCACCGTCATAAAGTATAGTCAGATTTTTGGTCAACTGACCTATCAGTCTCAACTGTCCTTCTGTAAGAGAAGTACCACTGCTTGACACCACATTCTCTACTCCACCCTGATGAAGTGATATTACATCAGTATATCCTTCTACTAAGAAGCACTCATCCAGCTTGCCGATCATTTGGCGCGACTGGTGTAAACCATAAAGCACTCTACTCTTATTGTAGAGTTCGTTTTCTGGTGTGTTGATGTATTTCGGTGCTTTATCAGTCTTCTTCAGGATACGAGCTCCAAAGCCGAGCACTCGCCCGGTCATACTCTGGATAGGGAATATTACTCTGCCATGATATACATCAAAATGCCTGCCATTTCGTTGTTTTACTATACCCGACTTCTCTAGCAGCTCTGCACTATAACCTTTATCCAGTGCTGCTTTATAAAACTTATCATACCCTTCAGGGTTGTACCCTAAGCGAAATTTCTCCAATACTTCTTTTCTGTATCCACGCTCTTTGAAATAAGATAAGCCAATCGCCTGCCCTTCTTCATCATTCAATAGTGTGTCATGAAAATATTGTGCTGCAAACTCATTGATAATGCGCAGGCTTTCTTCAGCCAGTTGCTTCTCTTTCTGCTCGGGCGTTTTTTCTGTTTCTTGTATTTCAATATTGTAGAAATCGGCCAGCCATTTGATCGCTTCAGGATAGGTCAGCTTTTCATGCTCCTGTATGAAAGTGACTGTATTCCCTCCCTTACCACAACCGAAGCATTTATAGATACCTTTTGCCGGGGACACATAAAAAGAGGGTGTCTTTTCATTATGAAAAGGACAAACGGCAATATAATTCGCGCCGCGCTTTTTCAACCGCACAAATTGCCCTACCACGTCCACCACGTCGGCACGCGCCATTACTTCCTGTATCGACTCACGAGCAATCATCTCAATACTAAATTAGCAAAGGAGGTTAATATACAATTGTTGTAGTAAAATTTACCCGTTCTCTCTTTTGTGTAAACACATGCCAGTTACCATAATACTCTATACGAACAGGTAACAGCTTATCCCCTATCTGTCTGGTACGCACCTTCATACGCACATCGAAGTCGTAGGCTAAGACATTGTAAGACAGGGAATAATCCCTCGCTACAATTGAATAGTCACTCTTCCTGAACCATGTTGCCAGATTATTGATCACAACATCATCTCTGAACTCTTGCTTAGGAACTGCTTTGAATACATAACAATCATCACCATCATACATCTCAGACTCCAGCTTGAAGTCATACATAACAGCAACATCAGGATCAAAAATAGCAGCTTTATCTCCCATCAAAGGCACACCTGCCACCTTACTGCCCGGGTTGAAAATAAGTTGTTTGAGCTTATACTTGTGCTTACCTAACTGCCCGTCTTCACGCTCATTATTTCCATCCGCTACAATATCATTCTGTCCGCAAATAGTGTCTTTGGTGAAGAATAAGTAATCATACAATTCAGCTGTATAGTATCTATACTCTCTATCCTTTTTAAAGAAGTTACCGTTTACTTTTTCCTCCAGTACTTTCATCGTACGGCAACCATTCCATGCTATTTGCTTTGTTTTACTATAATAAGACGACCTTACACTTCCACGTTTATTCAATACCTTAATATTGTTTGTGGCAGTATAAGAAACTACTCTTAAACTCTTAAAAGCCTTATAAAAGGTAGTATCGTTCTGTACTCTTCTTATAAAGGCATCAACATCCCAACCTTCTCTCTGTGCTTTTATCACCACCTCATCCATCTTAACAGGCAGCTTAAAAATGCTACTATCCTGCGCAGTTGCTGACATGCTAAACACAACAAATAATATATACAACCATCTACTCATCTTCGGTACTGCCTTTCAACATCATTTCTGCCCACTCCATATCTTCAGGTGTGGTAAGCTTTATATTCTTTTTATCTCCTTCTATTAAGTGAACCTCATGTCCTGCCATCTCAACCACTGTTGCCTCATCTGTAAACTCATCTCGATACACTTGTTCAAAAGCAGGAAGCAGTATCTCTGACCTGAACGTTTGTGGTGTTTGTATACTTCTGAGTTTAGTGCGGTCTACCGGCTGACTTGTATCACCTTGAATCAGCCTGATACTATCTGTTACAGTAACAGCAGGTATGGCACTACCTTTTTCTATTGCCTGTACATAACATTTCTGTATCAATTCTTTTGTTATAATAGGTCGCACACCGTCATGCACAAATACAACTGCGTCGCCTTCTACCGCTTTTAGCCCATTCTGTACACTATGAAACCGGGTTTCACCGCCCGGTACAATCGTTACATCTATACGTTCTTCAAATGCCTGTAAAACTATCTGCGCATAGCTAAGCTGGTCTTCAGGCAACACTAATATGATATTCATATCCTCATAAGCATTAACAAATGCTCTGATAGTATGATAAAGCACAGGCTTACCCACAAGTGGCAAAAACTGTTTGGGCAATGCCATGCCCATCCTTACTCCCTTACCTCCGGCTACTATTATTGCATACTTTTTCATTGACCGCTGATTGCTACAAATGTAAATCTTTGTCCTTCAATAAATAAAAACGCCCCCGAAACACGGAGGCGCAAATATTATAATGTTGTAGCCGTTACGCTATTTTTTCAACCTGCATATAGTTCAACTCAACAGGCGTAGCACGACCGAATATCTTCACAACAACTTTCAACTTCTTCTTCTCTTCGTTCACTTCCTCAACCGTACCGTTAAAGTCGTTGAACGGACCATCGGTAATACGTACTGTTTCACCAACAATATATGGTTCAGCGTACCCGATACCCTGCTCGCTAACTTCGTCCATTTTACCGAACATCTTGTTCACTTCAGACTTACGCAATGCTGTAGGATGATCTTTACCAAGAAAATGAATAACATTGGTAACATTCTTGATCACTTGTATCATCTCATCATTCAGCTTACCATTCTCAGCTTCAAGCATCAGATAACCCGGAAAAAGTATTTTCTCACGCAGTACTTTTTTACCACTCTGTACTTTAAACACTTTCTCTACCGGGCACAATACCTGAAGTATTGATTTCTCCCAACCTTGTATCTGAACTTCTTTATCAAGATACTCTTTTACCTTCTTCTCCTTACCACTAATGACACGCAACACGTACCATTTGGTATCTTTCTCTTCCTGTGTTTTAACTTCTTCTGACATTGTATCGTGTTTTTAACCCAGTATACCGTACAAGAACTGTAGTGATATTGCAGAGGCCTGGTCCATACACCAGATCATTAATGTAAAGATGGCCATAGCTACCAGTACAATAACGGTAGTCTGTTGCAACTCCTGCCAAGAAGGCCAGGTTACTTTGTGTACCAACTCGTCATATGCGGCCTGGATATAAGATCCGAATTTGCTCATAATACCTGTTTTAAAGGTTAGTTTCCACCGTTTAAGGTGAAGTGGCACGGGCACCTGGATTCGAACCAAGATCAATGGTTTTGGAGACCACTATTCTACCGTTGAACTATGCCCGTGTGTCAACATCAGTATAATTTTCACCTTAAAACTGACGTAAATTAAAAAGCCCCCTATCTCGGGGCAATTGCAAAGGTAAGAAATATTTTATTTAAAAATAGCAGTCAATTCTTTTTTGCATAAGTACAACTACTTAATAATAAGCATTATATATAATGATATAAAATACTGATAGTTTTATGATAAAGAACAAACCAATAACTTAGATGTTATCTGATACTAATGATGAATTTACAAGAACAATACCAATCAGTTCGCCAGAAAACAGAACAGCTGTGCGCACCATTAAAAACTGAGGACTTTATACCGCAACCGGCAGAGTTTGTGAGCCCGACCAAATGGCATATAGCACATACAACATGGTTCTTTGAAGAGATGATCCTAAAATCACACAAGAAGGGTTACAAAGAATTTCATCCTGACTTTTGCTTTTTGTTTAACAGCTATTACAATACTGTAGGCAATAGAACTATACGTTCGGAGCGTGGAGATATTACAAGGCCCGGAGTGGAAACCGTCAGAGCATACAGGCAGCATGTAGACGAGCATATGACATTGTTAATTAATGAGGAACTGTCAAAAGAGATAGTTGACCTTATTGTACTAGGACTTAATCATGAACAACAGCATCAGGAACTATTAATTACAGACTTAAAATATACATTAGGGCTTAACCCAACATTCCCTGTATACAAACAAGGCTTCAACCTGCTGGATGATACTAATGAGGAAAATGGCACTATAAAAATTGATGAAGGCATATACGAGATTGGCTACAATGGGGACGGCTTTTGTTATGACAACGAACTTGGCAGACATAAAGTATACCTGCACGAATTTGAGATAAATAAAGGGCTGGTCACGAATGGTGACTATTTGGAGTTCATGAAGGATGGCGGCTATGACCGCTTCAACCTCTGGCTTGACGAAGGCTGGGCATGGGTGAACCAAAATAATATCAAGTCGCCTATGCACTGGCACAACGTAGATGGGGAGTGGCATTATTTTACGCTTGGTGGTTTACAACCTGTAAATACTGAGGCCGTCCTTGCTCATATAAGCTTTTACGAAGCTGCAGCTTTTGCAACATGGAAGGGCATGAGATTACCAACAGAATTTGAATGGGAAATTGCCAGTAACTACTTCAAATGGGGCAAACGTTGGGAATGGACCAACAGTGCCTACCTGCCTTATCCGGGGTTCAGTATTGCAGAAGGAGCAGTAGGTGAATACAACGGTAAATTCATGGTGAACCAGATGGTACTACGTGGTGCATCTGTAGCAACAGCTCCGGGACATAGCCGATCAACTTATAGAAACTTTTTTCACCCACACTTTCAGTGGCAATATTCAGGCATAAGACTAGTAAAGTAAAATGAACGAGAACTTTAAAAATGATGTACACGAAGGGCTAAGTTCAGAGCCCAAAAGGCTACTGTCAAAGTACTTTTATGACGAAACAGGTGATAAGCTATTCGTCAAGATCATGAATATGCCGGAATATTACCTTACGGATTCAGAGTTTGAGATATTCACACAACAGGCAGAACAGATCATCAACGCATTCAATGTAGATGAAGAAGCCCTTGAACTAATTGAATTGGGCGCAGGAGATGGAACAAAGACCATAGAACTTTTAAAAAAGCTGGAAGGAAGAGAAGACTTTACATACATGCCCATTGATATTTCCCAGCATGCACTTGATGGGTTAAAAAACAGGTTAGCTCAAGAAGTTCCGGGCATTAAGGTAACACCCTTACAGGGAGATTATTTTAGTGTACTGAGTAAGATCAAGCAGCATACAGCACGTAAAGTGATATTATTCCTCGGCTCGAACATAGGGAATATGCTGGATGTCAATGCTCATCGTTTTATTAAGGAGCTGGCAGACAAAATGGATCCCGGAGATAAGCTATTAATGGGTGTTGATCTCAAAAAAGACCCGAACATTATTCTACCTGCATATAACGATGCGGCAGGAATAACCAAAGCATTCAACCTAAACCTGCTTACTCGTATCAATAATGAACTGGGCGGCAACTTCAATATTGATCAGTTTGACCACAAACCAATATATAATGAAGAAAAAGGACAGGCCGAAAGCTATATTGTAAGTACTACCGACCAACATGTGTCTATAGAAGCAACTGGCGCTACTTATCACTTCAACAAGGGAGAGGCTATACACATGGAGATATCCAGAAAGTATGACAGGGACACTATCAATAAACTGATAGATGAAACAGGATTATTCATAAAAGAAGTATTTACAGATAGCAAGCAATACTTTTCAGATTTCTTATTAGAAAAACAATAAAATACTAGCAATATGAAAGCTACATGGAATGGCAAAGTTATTGCCGAAAGCAACGAAACAAGAGTAATAGAAGGTAACCACTACTTCCCACCTGATAGTATTAAGAAAGAATATTTTAAAGAAAGTAACACGACAACTGTTTGCCCCTGGAAGGGAACAGCATCTTATTATACTGTTGAGGTAGATGGAAAAGAAAATAAAGACGCGGCGTGGTACTACCCTGAAGCATCAGAATTGGCTAAAGCTATCAAGGGCTACATTGCCTTCTGGAATGGTGTTGAAGTAACTAAAGACTAAAGCGACCTTACTACATCTATTAGTTTTTGAACATCCGCTTCAGTATTGTAATAATGAAAACTGATGCGGATGTTCCCTCCTCTTTGTGATGCAACAATATCAGCTTCTTGCATCTTAGTCCACAGTCCTTTTTCATCTTTTAGAAATACAATCGAACTTCTTTTTTTCATACTTGCGGGCCCTACCAGCAAGCCTGTCTCGCCTATCTCATTAACTAATTGTGCTGCCAACTGCAGATTATGCTGCTGAATACTTGCTACCCCTCTTTCCATTTTATCTTTTATAGCGGCATCTAAAACAGAAAAACCATACATATTAGGATGTCCCGGTTCATAACTCTGTATGCCAGGCTCATACTCACCGCCAATTTCCTTGAAGCTGTTATGACCACCTACTGCCGGTGTATACTCTTCTAAAAAAGAATCTTTCACATACATTATCCCTGTGCCAAACCCGGCGTTCATCCATTTGTAATTACTGGCTATGAGCACATCAATATTCAACTCTGCTATGTCTATAGGAATCGCTCCGATACTCTGAGTGGCATCAACTAAAAAACGTACGTTATGTTTTTTACAAAAGTTTCCTAAATCCTTCAAGTCTACTTTAAAGCCAGACATCCACTGCACATGGCTTATGGCCAATATGTCTATCTTGTCACTTACTATCTTTTGCTTCAGCAAATCAACATCTATAGCAAAACCATCATCACCAACCCATGTTATATCAAAAGCATTGATCTTAAACGGTTCTGTAAATGAAGGATAATCACCTTCGTACATGAGCACTTTTTCTGTACCTTTTAAAGATTGAACTATACCATTGATACCCCATGAGAAATTTGGTAATAGTGCAATACTTCCCTCAGGTGCATTTAAGAATGATGCGATACGGTTTTTTATTTCAGGTTGATACTGATCTCTCCATTTTTCTGCATGTGCGCTGGCGTTTGATGCCATGCCTGCATACAATTCCTTTGCCCTTACTATGAACTCACCAGGCAATAGGCCACAGGCTGCTGTATTCAGGTATGTTATAGTATTATTCATATCTTGAAGTATTATCTCAATCAAATATATCCCATCTCACAGCAAAAACCACATATTGTCAAGAGGCTCAACCATGCAGTATTCTGGCCACCATTTTTGTTATTGCTCGCATCTTTAATATTCAGCCTTGCTGATAAAGATGGCTTCCTTAATATGGTAACAAGTGCTAACGACTGGATACTCAACCATTTTGACAGGGCATTCAGTTTCACCAGTTTTTTCATGGTATTGTTATGCATAGCCGTTTATATCTCGCCAGCTGGAAACATGAAGATTGGAGGACGAGATGCTAAACCATTATTGAATAAATATCGCTGGTTCTCCATTATACTGTGCACTACTATCGCCGTGGGCATACTTTTCTGGGGCTCAGCAGAACCACTTTATCATATTACTGCTCCGCCAGCTACTCTATCGCTCAGTTCAGACACTGACAAGATCGGCTTCAGTATGTCTACCGTTTTCATGCACTGGAGTTTTACACCTTATGCTATATATACTATCCCCGCACTACTCTTTGCATTGGGCTATTTCAATAAGAAACATCAGTTTTCACTTAGTACTATGTTGTTTCCTCTCACTAGCAAAACAGATAACAAATGGTGGAGTGTGGGTCTCAATAACATATGCCTTTTTGCATTGGTAGCGGGCATGTCAGCATCGTTGGGTGCAGGAATCATGAGTCTATCTGGTGGTGTATCAAGGTTGACAGGCTGGGAGAATAACGCTACTATGACTGCCTTAATAACGCTATTCATCGTATTGGCTTTTACCGTGTCAGCAGCTACGGGAATTTTAAAAGGTATAAGAATATTATCCTCTGTAAATGTGGGCATCTTCATTATACTTTCTATTCTGATCGCAGCACTAGGCCCTACACGTGAACTGTTCAGCTACATGCTGACAGGTGTAAAAAGCTATATAATCAACTTTATTCCGCATAGTCTGTCATTCGGTGATTTCAGTGATACAGGCTGGACACACTCATGGACTACATTTTACTGGGCCAACTGGATGGCCTGGGCTCCGGTAACAGCACTATTTCTGGGAAGAATATCTTATGGTTATACCATCAGACAATTTATATTATTCAATTGGTTCATTCCGTCTTTATTCGGCATATTCTGGATGTCTATCTTCAGCGGAACAACTTTGTATCATGAGTTAAACAGTAACCTGAATTTATCTTCAGCACTACAAACCGACGGGCCGGAGTCTATTATCTACATAATATTAAACAGCTACCCGCTTGCTTCCGTATTTATTATCCTCTTCCTCGTAAGTATGTTCATCTCTTATGTTACCGCTGCAGACTCTAATACAGTAGCCATGTCGGGTATCAGTACCAACGGATTATCGCCGGAGTCTCCTGTGCCTCCGCGATACATAAAATACCTGTGGGGTATCGTTGTAGGTGTAGTAGCATGGGTGATGGTGAGCTTTGCAGGTATTGATGGGGTAAAGATGCTCAGTAATCTGGGCGGGCTGCCTGCATTATTCTTACTGATGCTCTGTTGTGTTGGCACTCTTGTGCTACTGTTCAGGAAACCAGATTAATGTTATTAAACTAATACCGCACTTATCGTGTTATTTAACAAGCTATGCTGACATTCAACGACAACGGTATTTATTGTGAACCGGCTGATGTATATATTGACCCATGGAAACCTGTAGACAGGGCCATCATTACACATGCACATTCTGATCATGCTCGTTGGGGCATGAAACATTATTTAGCACATCATGACTCGATACCGGTTATGCGTCATAGACTGGGCGCAAAAATCAGTGTGGAAGGGCTAGATTATCATCAGACAATAAAGAGGAACGGTGTACAGATAAGCCTACACCCCGCAGGGCACATATGGGGATCGGCGCAGATAAGGCTGGAATACAAGGGTGAAATATGGGTAGTGAGTGGTGATTATAAATTAAGCAAAGATGAAATATCCACGCCATTCGAAACCGTAAAATGTCACCACTTCATAACAGAAAGCACCTTTGGTTTACCTGTATATAAATTTCAAGACCCTAAAACTATTCATACAGACATTAATGAATGGTGGAAACAAAATAAAGCAGATGACAGAAACTCGGTATTGTTCGGATATGCTTTAGGAAAGGCACAAAGGATCATCAAACATTTAGATCCTTCTATCGGAAACATTTACACACACGGAGCTATCCACAATATCAATCAGCTATATGAAAAACATGTAGGACAACTACCCCCTACTACTTACCTCGACAAAAGCATTGACAAAAAAGAAATAAAGGGAGCGATGATTGTTGCCCCACCGTCGGCGGATGGCACGCCCTGGTTAAGAAGGTTAAAACCTTACCGCACCGGCATATGCAGCGGTTGGATGCAACTGCGTGGCACCCGCAGGAGAAGAAATGCAGATATGGGTTTTGTACTATCAGACCATGCAGATTGGGATGAACTGAATACGGCTGTAAAAGAAACCGGGGCAGAAAATGTATATGTAACGCACGGTTACAAAGCAGTGTATGCGAAGTGGCTGACAGATACTTACGGCATTAATGCAGTTGAGGTAGATACCTTGTATACAGGCGAGCAGCTTGACAAAGAAGAAACAGAAAATACAAATGAGAGCATTTAGCCAGTTGTTTCAAAATATCGACCAGACTACTTCAAGCAATGAGAAGATCAATGCGCTCGTTACCTATTTTGATACTGCTAAGCCTGAGGATGCTATATGGTGCGTTGCCTTACTTACGGGTAAAAGACCTCGAAGGACGGTAAAAACATCAGAATTAAAACTCTGGTGTGCGGAAGAAAGTAATATACCTGCATGGCTGCTTGAAGAAAGTTACCACATTGTGGGTGACCTGGCAGAAACTATAAGCCTGGTATTGCCGACAGGCAGTAGCGAAAACGTATATCAATTACACACTATAATTGAAACGTTGATAAAACTTCGGGACAGAGCAGAAGACGAGCGAAAAGAATACATACTTAGTATGTGGCAACAATTAACACGGGAAGAACTGTTCGTCTTTAATAAATTAATCACGGGAGGGTTTAGAATGGGTGTGTCGTCGAAGATCGTGATCAAGGCATTGGCCATTACTTATAACACCGACAGTAACATAGTAGCACACAAGCTCTCTGGCAACTGGAATCCTGAAACGGCTACACTTGAAGGCCTGATGACTGCAGAAACAGGTGATGATATATCAAAGCCTTACCCTTTCTTTCTGGCTTACCCACTAGATCAGGAACCTGAAGAACTGGGTGATGTTCAAGACTGGTTTATAGAACATAAGCTGGACGGAATACGGGGGCAGCTAATAATAAGGGACCAACAGCTATTTGTATGGAGCAGAGGAGAAGAACTATTGACTGACAAGTTCATCGAGTTTCACCCATTAGTGAATATACTGCCTAATGGTACTGTTTTAGATGGTGAGATCATACCTATGAAAGATAGGAAGTACTTACCCTTCCACGTAATGCAGACACGTATAGGCAGGAAAAACGTGAGTAAAAAGTCACTGTCAGAGGCTCCCTTAGTGATGGTATGTTATGACCTGCTGGAGTATGACCACAAAGACATCAGGGAACTACCTTTAGTTGAACGCCGTGATCTACTACAAAAAGTGCTGGATGATGCAACTCATCTATTACCGGATCTTTCGTTAAGATTGTCTGCTCTACTTAATTGTAATAGTTGGGAAGAGGCAACTCAACACCGCGCTAATGCCAGAGAAAACATGAGTGAAGGTCTGATGTTGAAAAGAAAAGACTCTATCTATCAGACGGGACGTAAAAAAGGAGGCTGGTGGAAATGGAAAGTAGACCCGTTGACCATTGATGGTGTTTTATTGTATGCACAAAGAGGGCATGGTCGCCGTGCTGACCTATATACAGATTTCACCTTTGCCGTATGGGACGGTGAAGAGTTGGTACCCTTCACCAAAGCTTATTCAGGACTGACAGATAAAGAACTGGTAGAAGTAGACAGGTGGGTAAAACGAAATACACTCGATAAATTCGGGCCGGTAAGAAGTGTCACCCCGCATCACGTTTTTGAACTGGCTTTTGAAGGCATACGCCCATCTACCAGACATAAGTCAGGAGTCTCATTAAGGTTTCCCAGAATATTGCGTTGGCGTAAAGATAAGTCTGTGAAAGATGCCAATACGAAAGAAGACCTGCTGGCTATTCTGGAAAGTATAGTATAAAGTAAAAGGGTTCCGGCATGCCGGAACCCTTTCTATATCAATTGAATATTGATCTTATTTGATGATCTCAGTTACCTGACCGGCACCTACAGTACGACCACCTTCACGGATAGCGAACTTAAGACCTTTCTCCATCGCGATCGGAGCGATCAGTTCAACGTGCAGGTTAACGTTATCACCAGGCATTACCATCTCAACGCCTTCTGGAAGCTTACACTCACCAGTAACGTCAGTAGTACGGAAGTAGAACTGAGGACGGTATTTGTTGAAGAATGGAGTGTGACGACCACCTTCTTCCTTGCTCAGTACGTAAACCTCACCTTTGAACTCAGTGTGTGGAGTGATGCTGTTAGGAGCACAGATAACCATACCACGCTTGATATCTTTTTTCTCAATACCACGTAGAAGGATACCGGCGTTATCACCAGCTTCACCACGGTCAAGAAGTTTTTTGAACATCTCAACACCAGTACAAGTAGAAGTCATTGGCTTTTCATTGAAACCTACGATCTCAACGTTATCACCTACTTTGATCACACCACGCTCGATACGACCTGTAGCAACTGTACCACGACCAGTGATCGTAAATACGTCCTCAACAGACATCAGGAACGGCTGATCGATAGCACGTGGAGGAAGTGGAATGTAATCATCAACTGCCGCCATCAGCTCAACTACTTTATCAACCCACTGAGCTTCACCGGCAAGAGCACCAGTAGCAGAACCTTGAATGATCGGAGTATTATCTCCATCGTAATCATACTTAGACAGTAGTTCACGAATCTCCATTTCTACAAGCTCAAGAATTTCAGCATCATCAACAAGGTCAACCTTGTTCATGAAAACAACGATACGAGGAACACCTACCTGACGTGCAAGAAGGATGTGCTCTTTAGTTTGAGGCATCGGACCATCAGTAGAGGCAACCACAAGAATAGCACCGTCCATCTGAGCAGCACCGGTAATCATGTTCTTCACATAGTCAGCGTGACCAGGACAGTCAACGTGCGCATAGTGGCGATTCTCAGTAGCATACTCAACGTGAGCAGTATTAATAGTAATACCACGCTCCCTTTCTTCCGGAGCACCGTCAATATCATCATACCCTCTTACCATTGCCAATCCTTTTGACGAAAGGATCGTAGTAATTGCTGCAGTCAAAGTAGTCTTACCATGGTCAACGTGGCCAATGGTACCAATGTTTACGTGGGGCTTCTCCCGATTAAAGGTCTCTTTTGCCATTTTTATCGTTTTTAATAGATGTTGTTAAAAATTTATATATCTGTCGGCTTATGCCTGTTCAGTATTCTATTTTTATTTGCTGCTAATAACAGCTTTGTTTTTGAGCTGTTGAGCAGGATTGAACTGCCGACCTCTTCCTTACCAAGGAAGTGCTCTACCACTGAGCTACAACAGCTTAATATTCCTTGCGCTACAATCCGACCGCTCTTTTGCGATCACCCAACAGCTGCTTCAAATAACATATATGCTTTCACATCGGCACTTTTTGCCTTATGAAATCATATTTCAATCAGAGCGGGAGACGAGGTTCGAACCCGCGACCTACAGCTTGGAAGGCTGTCGCTCTACCAGCTGAGCTACTCCCGCTAATTATGTTAATATGTAACATAGCTTTAGGCTATGTTACATATCTGGTATGTGGGCAGAATAGGATTCGAACCTATGAAGTCGTAAGACAGCAGATTTACAGTCTGCCCCCGTTGGCCGCTTGGGTATCTGCCCGGAAAATATTTACAAGTATATAGAATACTATATACATAGTAATACTTACCTGAAAATGAGCCGCTTGCCGGGGTCGAACCAGCGACCTACTGATTACAAATCAGTTGCTCTACCAGCTGAGCTAAAGCGGCTTCTGTACTACAAAGAACTTCCTCCGTTCAGAAACGGGATTGCAAAAGTAGGTAACAAAATCATTTTTGCAAATTTTTTTAATTGCATTTTTCAAGGGGGAATACCTATAGCAGAACTTTTAATTGAATGTTGCAGTAAAAGTCATTGTTTCCTGCACTAAAAAGGGGTATCCGTTGGTGTCGACCTCTGTATAGTGAATATTGAAATTACCTCCCATATTCTGTCCTAAAAAGTTGACGTTACCCTCTCCTTCTTCAATAACGATCTGTGTACCAGCTACAGTGTGGTTATTAGTAAAGATAAACTTAGTAGACACATCAAACCCACCATCATTATTTACCCCTATCTTACAAGGAACATTATTATACGCGGGGTTGCCCATAAAGCCGTCTATCAAAAAACTGGTATTACTGTTTCCCTTACGCTTTACAGTCATAAAATAAGATGACTCCTGCCACTGGCGCCCGTCTTTATTTGATATTGCAATAGTCTGTTTTACCTCCCAGCGGCCAAGATAACGAGACAGCCATACATCCTCACAAAAGTCGCCACTAAAACCTGCCGGGCAAAGACAGGTTCCCTTGAAGCAGTTTGCACCATTCTGACAGCTCACATCAGCACATTCATCAACATAAGTATATTCTTCTTTTTTACATGCACTATATACTATTATTGTAAACGCAGCCATTACAATGAGGGTGGCACTTGTCACACTTTTCCAATATCGCATTTTATCTATAATTATTCCGATTGTAAATTTATTGCATTTAGCGGCTCATCGTAAAGGTAACTGTTGTTATTTGCTCCTCTTTCTTAAAAGAGTACACTCCTGTGACTGTTTTACTGTCATACTCGAATGTTCCGTTACCGCTTTGTATAGTAATATTATCTTTTACGCGCTCCTTAAATACAAATCTGTCATACGCCTCTCTAACAGCAAATACGGTATCTACACTGTCAGCAAAACCGAGTATCATTAAAGTGTCCAGTGTTCTGGCATTGGTAATAGATACAGGGTAATTTTGTGTTGCGCTATCATCTGATAATGATTCTGATACTAACCAGTCTCCATTGAACTTCCCCGCCCATGTTTCCTCGCAAAACTCCCCTTCAAAACCATAAGGGCAGGCACAGTTCCCGTAAACACATACACCATCGTTCTCACACCTTACATTTTCGCACATATCAGGAGTACAGGCACAAAACGTGGCCACCACAACAATAAGAATCATTAAGAAAATCCTGCTCATACTTATCTGAATACCATTACAAACTACAATAGCAATAATATGTATATTAACTACTTTGTGCAAATATTAATTTCAAGTATATTATTAGTATGTAAATTTACATTTACAGGAAACGAATATGCGTAGAACTCTACTAATAATAATATTACTTGCTTTAGGGCTGCATAATAGCGTAAACGCTCAGATTGCCCCCATTAAACAACCCTATACTGATACCCTATTGTGTATTGGTGTAAACTTTACCACTAAGATCAGCCCTACAGGAAAGTTCAGAGACGGTAATATATTCAGGATACAGTTATCTGACTCAAACGGAAATTTCAACAACCCTAAGCAAATCGGATTTCAACCGGGTGACTCTTTTGCTACTGTGCCTTGCTTCATTGATACTACTGTGATACCTGCAACCGGCTACAGGATTAGAGTTGTTGCAGACAGCCCTTACACAGGTGGATATCCTTATATTTCGCCTAACAATGGAGTTGATATTCGTATTTCTAAACTACCAAAGGTCACTGTTAGTTACAATACTCCTATATGTGAGGGTGACACCCTGAAGCTTCAAGCATCTACTAATAGCCAACTGCCAAGTTACAGCTGGACAGGGCCTAACGGATTTACATCAACCATGCAGCGACCCATAAAAGCATCAAGCAATATAAACGACACAGGCACTTATAGGGTTTATACTACCAGTTACGGTTGCACTTCAGAAGATACTGTTGATGTAGATATTTTTCCTGCACCTATCATTGACAGCCTGGGTGCCAACTCACCTGTTTGTGAAGATGAAGATCTTGACCTGCATGCGAGATGTGACAATTGCCCTAAAGGTAGTAACCTTTCGAAACCTAGGTGGTACTTGTCTGACGGTACACTTGTGAGTACCAACTTCACATTGATATACAAAAACATAAAAAGTAAAGACAGTGGCTCATACAAATTTACAGTAGAAGTGGGCAGCTGTTTCCTTGACACTACTATATACATTAAGACCAAACCCTTGCCCGACACACCGACAATTATCAGCAACAGTCCGCTTTGTGCAGGTGATACTTTAAGACTGAACGGAAACACCTCTACCTCAGGAGTAACCTATTGGTGGGAAGGACCGGCCGGCTATTCAGCCAGCGGACCAAACGCTACAAGGCCAAATATTCAGAGCAATCACGAAGGCACTTATTATGTATATGCGAGAAAAAACGGATGCGACTCCAAAGCAGGTAGCACACTGGTAAAAGTAGGCATCCCCCTTACTCCACTACCTATAAGTGGGGACTCCACCCTTTGCCCCGGAGACAGGTTGAGCATACAGGCTCAAACCAGTAGGACAGACGGTATAAAATGGTTCCACCTGCCTAATGACAGCATTATTATCAGCACCAACAGGCTGTATGGCGCTTCTACGGTAACTCCATCTGACTCGGGACTATATGTTGTTACTCAAGAGGTAAATGGTTGTATCTCACCACCATCTTATATCAACATCAATATACCGAATATTAAAAGTCCTGACCCTCAAAACAACGGGCCAATATGCCTTGGTGAAAGGCTTGAACTAACGGCCACTCCTTCAAACGGAGGAGCATATACATGGAGCGGGCCTAACGGATTTAATGAGACCTCTGTTTCTGCTACTGTAAACAATATAGGATATGCGGACACCGGTATTTATAGCTGTATAACCACACTATTGCATTGCGCTGATACGGGAACGACGAATGTTTCTGTAAAACCCATGCCTGTAATTACCGATATTAGTAGCAACAGCCCTGTATGCAGTTTTAGCGAGTTGGAGTTATATGCCAACAGTAGTGTTCCCGGTTCTGACTTCTCATGGACTGGCCCCGGAGGTTTCAACTCAAACGAACAAAATCCTAAAATATATTTTGAAGAAGACCGCTCAGGCACTTATAGTGTTAAAGTAGTTGCAGATGGTTGCGAGTCTGCTGAAGCAACGACCATAGTAGAGACCAGAGAAGGCCCGGGCCCCGGTAGTGCCAGTAGCAATAGCCCGCTTACAGAAGGCGATAAATTGCTATTATTCAGCGAGAATCAAAGAGAAGGAGTGAGTTTCTTTTGGGAAGGCCCGGATGGTTTCAGTTCAAACGAGCAAAATCCAACCATAGAAGAAGCAACCTACAGAAACGACGGAATATATGAGGTTACTTTTATGTATAATGGTTGCACCACTAAAGCAAAAACACTTGTTTTAGTTGAAGATATTCTTGGTATATCTGCCAAGCTTTATCCCAACCCTAACAATGGCAAATTTATTGTAGAAGGTTTCACTCAAACCGATGACCAGCTTAACTTCGCCGTTATCAGCAGTCTGGGCAAGGTTGTTTATAGAGGCAGCACAATACCTGATCGTTCAAAATTCTTTAAAGAAATTGAACTGGACAATGTGCCATCCGGCGTGTATATGCTGCAATTAAGTACCGGGCGAGAATCCAGGATCATACACTTTACAGTAGTAAGACAATAAATAATAACATTTCTTAAGTATTTATGGCACACTGCTTGCAATAAGTGTTGTGTAATGCAACTAAAGTTCATATATAAGACTATTCTATTGCTCACTTTATCTGTCTACAGTACAGTAGTAGTAAGTGCCCAGAATGATACTGTTCTGCATGTACAAATGCGTCCTGTTGAGATAACGAGTGAACTTGAATGGGAAAATGATACCATCCAGTATCACTACAATCAAATGAAGTATTATGTAAAAACCATCCTGCCATATCTGGATCAGGCAGTTGCATTATTCAACGAAATGGAAGAACGCGTGAATGACCCCAACATGAGCAAAAAGGAGCAAAAAGCCTACATACGTTCCAAACAAGATGACCTGAAAGAAAAGTTTGAGGATGAGATAAAAGACCTGAATGAAACACAAGGCGTGCTGCTCATAAAACTTGTCAGCAGACAAACAGGGGCTAATATTTATCATATTATCAAAGACTATAAAAGTCGTACGGCAGCTATCAAATGGCAAAGCTGGTCTGTGTTACACGGGTTTAATCTTAATAAAAAATATCACCCCTCAGAAGAACCATGGTTGGAACGTATAATGAAAGGTTACGGATATCCACTACCTGAATTTTACAATGAGCACCAAATTCTTTCCGCCAAATAGTACTCATTACATAACTTTGCGGGCATTATGAAAATGAACAAGACCGCAATTTTCCTGCTTGTATTCTTTATTGCTCTGGCTACGGTGTTCGTAATCGTTACAAGAGATGATGTACAAAAACCTGAAAAACTGCCGATACTAGGTGCCAACAGCGGCCACCATATTCAACCTTTCAGCTTCATTAACCAGGAAGGCGATACCACTACATTAGAAGATGTTAAAGGTAAGATATTGGTTGTTGAGTATTTTTTCACAACATGCAAAGGCATATGCCCTAAAATGAATGAGAACATGAGTAAAGTGTATCAGGCATACCGCGGCAATAGTGACATAATGATACTATCACATACAGTTGACCCGCTAAAAGACACTGTTGAAGCCATGAAAGCATACAGCCTTCGTTTTGACGCAGACCCTGACCAATGGTTATTTTTAACCGGAGATAAAAAAGAGCTCTATGATATTGCAAGATATAGCTATCTGGTAACTGCAAGCGATGATACTGCAACTGTTGATATACAAAGTGACTTCATACATACTGACAGGTTTATGCTTGTAGATAAGGATGGTTATATAAGAGGCTCTTACATTGGTACTGATGAAGGAGAAGTAAACCAGCTGATAGGAGACATTCAGAAACTACGTGAAGACGAAGGATAAAAATTACATATTCATTGCAAGCCCCATTAATAGCCAGCCTATCACAATAAATGGTGCCGGTATCTTTGTAAAGTAGAGCATGCAAAATGTAATGATAGCTACAATTACATTCGTCCATGCAAACTCCATTGATTGGAACAGTACCAAACCTGATGCCCATATAATACCTACAATAGCTGCGTTAATACCTTCCAATGCACGGTATATAACTACATATTGCCTTAGGTTTTGATACACCGGAAACAAGAAAAATAATAATAAAGTACTGGGTAAAAAGACACCTATCGTTGCTACAAGGCAGCCTACTATTTGCCATATCGGGCCATACTGGCTCATAACTATACCACCAGCATAAGAACATATAGAAAAAACAGGGCCGGGCAATGCCTGTACCATTCCAAATCCTGTTAATAGTTGTTCTCCCGACATGAACGGCTCCATACCAAGGTTCTGTGGCCGGTTCACAAACTGGAATAACATCATAGGTAGCAGGGCCTGCCCTCCACCAAATACTATAGAGCCAAACCTGTAGAAGTTCTCAAACAGATTATACACTTTGGCATTAGGCGGTAGGTTGTATAACCTTGCCAACTCACTGAGCGCACCTGCCACTATGAATATTGCAACGAAGATCCAAAGGTTCATCCACTTTACAGGCTTTCTCTTCTCTTTGGTATCAGGTATACGCTTATTACTGAAGTTGCTGATGACACCTGACAGGATTAATAGCAAAGGAAATACCCACGGATATTGCAGAAATATCGTTACGATCAAACACCCGGTCATAATAGCCCATGTAGCCACATGCCGGACACTGGTTTTCATCATACGTGCTGCTGCATAACAAATAAAACCTACTGACATTGGCTGTACATAACTAAACAGGTTTGTACTTATGTCTTTTACATCAATATAGTATATCAGGAAAGAGAACGCCCCCATAAAAGTGGCTGCAGGCAATATCCATAACAATAGGGTAAGCACTGCTAAAGGGATGCCTCCTCTTTTATATGCGATAAGTGTAACTGTTTGTGTAGAAGACGGGCCGGGCAGCATCTGGCAAAAGGCATTATACTCCATCAACTCTTCTTCTGTTACGTCTTTTCTATCATTCACAAATGTTCTTGCCATCATCCCTAAATGACCTTGTGGCCCACCAAATGCAGTAAGAGAGTACATCAGCACTGATCTCAGGAATGGAATATGGCGTAAAAACATATATCTGCAAAAGGGATTTCATCGAAAAATAGCTACAAAAAAGGGAAATACATAAACAGTTTGTTTGTATCTTGTGCAGCAAATCAGTCAATCATGACCGCAGTATTATTAAATAATTTCTACGACTCTTTTCAGTACAGCATCGGCTGGATAATATCCTACGTTTTTATTGGCTTAATGACCTTGGAGCTACTAATAGTAATGGTAAAATATCTTGGCGGCGACAAGAAAAAATAAAAATAATACCACTGAAGGATATTGCAAATATCAGGAAAGACTATCAGCTGGCTGAACTGTCTGAAAATACAGTTGGTAACGACCCCATACTCTTTTTCTCAAAATGGTTCTCTGAAGCACAAGAAGCTAAAGCTGATGAAGTAAATGCTATGACCTTGGCTACGGTTGATGCTGATGGCCAGCCACATGCACGCATAGTACTACTTAAGGGGATAGAGCACAACAGTTTTGTTTTCTACACTAACTACTTGAGCAACAAAGGAGTAGACATATCAGGCAATAATAAAGTATCGCTTGTTTTCTTCTGGACTGAATTAGAAAGACAAGTAAGGGTAGATGGCATAGCTGAGAAGGTTTCGCCTGAAACAAGTGATGAATATTTTATGAGCAGACCTGCCGGCAGTAGGTTGGGCGCATGGTCTTCCCCTCAAAGTCAGGAAATACCTAGCAGGAACATCCTGGACGAAAACTATAAAAAATACCTGTCAAAATTTGGCAATGACCACGTACCAAGGCCTGAACATTGGGGTGGCTACGCTGTCATTCCTCATTATATAGAATTCTGGCAGGGACGCAGCAACAGAATGCATGACAGGGTAACATTCACAAAAACCAGCTCAGGAGATTGGAAGAAAGCTCGTTTAGCTCCTTAAACCTTGTATTTCAACCTGTTAACAAGCTATTAGCTTAACATTATCTAAAAACTTTTCTAGTTAACATACGGGTAACAGCGTTTACTTTTTTCGCGAACTATTTTTGTTGCGTACAAACCACGTAGCAACTGTGGATAACCTGTTGATTCTCTGTGAGTAAGTTTTCCACAATTCTTCTGGCTGTGCATATCACAGCGTATTTTGCATAATATAATAATGTGCATACCGGGCTGTGGATATTAACATATAAATTGAGGAAGGTTCTGCACGTAAATAATTAGTGCTAAATACTGTACATACATACCTGAACAAAAGGAGGTAATATACCTCCTGATACTCATTTGTATTGATTAATAGTTGAAGATTAAAACGTTATTACTAACCCAAAAGAAGTAACATGCGACAGACACTATACCTAGCAGCAGCCTGTATCTCTATGCTAGTGGTATCTTGTACAACGCCGCAGAAAACGATATACTTTGCCGAGAACACGCCACTTGACCCGCATGTTCAGGTAGAAAATATTGAGCCGCGTAAAGAGATCACATTGTTGCCGGATGATATACTTGCGATACATGTATCATCAATAAGCAGCATCGCAATACTGGGTGGTAGTGCTACCGGCCCGAGGGTGGATCCTGTTACTATCTTCAACGATGGCGGTATACAATACAATCTAGGAGGGTCGTTAGGCAACGGGCAGATGCAAGCATCAAAAGGTTATCTGGTAGATAAGGATGGTTTCATAGATTACCCGGTATTGGGCAAAGTAAAAGTAGTAGGCCTGACCTTGAGACAGGTGAAAGACCTGATGGCTAAAAGGCTTGAAGATTTTGTAAAAGAACCCGTAGTAGAAGCAAGAATAATCAACTACCGCATTACTGTTTTAGGAGAAGTTGGTGCACCGGGCACTATTATCGCGCCCAACCACAAGATCAACATACTGGACGCAATAGCACTGGCAGGAGACATGCCTATTACAGGAAGAAAAGACAATGTGCTGATCATCAGGGAGACTGAAGGACGAAGGGAATATGCAAGACTGAACCTGAACAGCAAGAACGTATTTCAAAGCCCGTATTATTATTTAAAACAAAACGATGTCATATATGTGGAACCGACCAAGGTACGCCGTCAGGAAAGCAATGAATTCCTGAGGTTCTACCTGCCGACTTTCACATCGTTGCTTTCAGCTGCAATAGCAGTATATGGTGTCACTCAAATAGCCAGACAGCAGTAGACAGAGGAGAATGATAGACCAGAGTTCACAACAACAAGCACCTAACAGGCTGATGAATCAGCTCAACAGTACGTTTGATTTCAAGCGGTTGTTCGGGGCATTGTTGACCAATTGGTACTGGTTTGTACTCTGTCTTTCTATAACACTTACTGCCGGCTTCTTATACCTGCGTTATACTACTCCTGAGTTCGCAATGTTCAGCTCAATACTCATAGACGAGGAAGATAACAGTGCAGCCCAAAGCCTTCTTAATAAGATAGACCCTGACAACGACAAGTCGAACACAAACCTGTTTAATGAGAAAGTAATACTTGAGTCTCAGGATATGATAGAGGATGTTGTAGACTCACTTGACCTGAACATCCGCTATTGGGCAATAGGACGTGTAAAAGAAACTGAACTTTACACAGAGTGCCCTATCAAGATCATTTTTGATGATGAAGGCTTTCAGGCCGGAAGACGACAGTTCATGTTGCGCCAAATAGTAGAAGGGCAGTTTGAGCTAATAGAAGGGGAACATACCGAAAGAGTTTTATACGGCACATGGATAAAAAGGAAATGGGGCCGCTTTAAAATTATATATGTAGACGGGCCTGATGTAAACAAAGGTTTTCTTGATGCTACTGATTTCATTATACAGGTAGAAAGCATCAATAATGCTGTAGGGCGTGTTGGTGGGCGTTTCAGTGTTGACCTGCAAGATGGCCGTACCAGCTTGTTAGACCTCTATTACAGGGATAATATACGTGCAAGAGGTGTAGATTTCCTTCGTACATTGATCTACTACTACCGTAAGAATGAACTGGAAAGCAGCAACTACACTGCTGAAAGAACAAGGGAATTTATCGAAGATAGAAAAACATCTATTGCTACAGAACTTAAAAACCTTGACTCACTGACAGTTGACATTCAGAAATCAAGCGATATAGTAGACGTTAAATCAGAAACAGGTAACCTCGTCAACGAAAAAACAGAATTTGACCGGCAAATAGACCAGCTATATATTGCTAAGCAGGCAATCAGCACTTTGAAAAACACGCTCGAAAACCCCTTTAATGATGAATATGGTATCATAGCAGGTATCGGGATCGAAGATGATAACCTAAACAGGCTTACCAGTGAATACAACGCATCAGTAAGGCAAAGAGACGACCTTGCCAGAAACTACGGGCCTGCCCACCCTATATTGCTAGATAAAGAGAGTGAAATAGCGGCTCTTAGAAAGAGGATCATCGATGCTGCTGATAAGGTTGAGAAGTCACTTAACAGACAGCTTAACAATGCACTGCAGAACAAAGAAGAGATAGCAGAGAGAATAAAAGTAGCTCCTGAAATAGATAAGGATATCAAAAACGTAAATAGGAACTACCCTGTACTGCAAAGCATCTACTTATTGCTTTACCAAAAACTCATTGAGAACGAAATATCACTTTACTCTAATAAGTATAAATCAAAAATTGTTGTTGAACCTTATTCAGGAGGCTCGCCTATATCTCCCGTACCGAAGACCATATACATGATGATGTTCCTGCTGGGTATGCTGGTACCGGGCTCTATTATTGTATTGCGCGAAATGCTGAACAATAAAGTGATCAACGACAATGATATTGAGTCACAAACATCAATACCGGTTGTAGGGTCTATAGGCAGGGTTGAAGGTGCCGCAAAAAGTGATAATACCATTGTTGTAGGCCCACACGTGAGAACAGGTGTAGCAGAACAATTCAGATTGATACGTGCCAACCTTGAGTTCATGTCCTCAGCTGAGGAAAACCGCACATACGTTATTACATCAAGTACCAGTGGAGAGGGTAAATCTTTTATCTCTATCAACCTTGGTATTACAATGACCCTTGCTAAAAAAAGGGTGATCATACTTGAGTTCGACCTTCGTAAACCGAAAATATCACAGTACCTGGGTATTTCTAACGATGGCGGTATCAGTAGTTATTTAGCAGGGCTTACAGGGCTGGAGAGTGTTATCAAAGCATCGGGCATACATGAGAATTTATACGTAGCAAACTGCGGCCCCATACCACCGAACCCGTCAGAGCTATTGGTATCTGATAAAACGGCACAATTCTTTGGCGAGCTTAAAGAGATGTTTGATGTGATAATAGTAGATACCGCACCGATAGGAATGGTATCTGATGCACTTGTCTTATCACAATACGCCTCAGTAAACCTGTTCATAATCCGCCAGAATTACACTGAAAAGCACCATGCACGAATGTTTGATGTGCTGCATAAAGACGGGAAGGTGCAGAACCCGGCCATCATATTCAATGGTGTTGAATTCCTTAAGAAGTATGGGTACGGTTATACAGGTAGTGCTGCATATGGCTATGGTTATATATACGGATACCAATCCGGTGGTGGCTACTATGTAGAGAACAACAAAAAAAGCAGAAAAACAACGAGAGGGAGAAAGAAGAAGGGCTTGCTAAAGCGATTCTTCACTTAAAACTATATATACGGATAACGTAATCTTCATTTCAGTTATTCGCATGTTAACAAGAGGGAGATTATATTTCATTTCTATATGAAAGGGATATAATTGCATGGGATAATTTTTCTGTAACTAAGCTTACATATAGACTGATGAAATTTCAAAGAGGAACAAGCTCCATTGCATATATAGGCAAGCTATATGGCTTATTCAACAATAAGCAAAAAAGACAATTCAAAGGGTTAATTATATTGACATTCGTAGCCTCAATAAGTGACCTTCTCGGGCTTTCTCTTATTATTCCTGTTGTTGGTCTTGTAATGTCAGAAACATTCTACGACAGTATTACAACACAAATTCCTATACTCGAAAGCTTTAGTAAAAATGAATTGCTGATGTATACTATTGCAGCATTTTTCATTCTTATTATCGGTAAAAATGCTTTCGGCCTATGGATCAACAAACTGCAGGTAAACTTCGTCCGCAGACTATATGTATCCTCTACCATGCGCGTACTGGATAAACTGTATGCGCGTACAATGCTCGAAATGCAGAAGGACACATCTAACGAGTTAGTGAGTAAACTGACGTATTATCAAAGCGCATTGGCAAGTAGTGCTACTATATCCAGCCTGATACTTATTAATGAGGCAATAGTATTCTTTCTTACAGGGCTAATTATATGTGTACACGACTGGAAGCTGTTCTTTCTATTGATAGGTGTAGTAATGCCTATTATGGCACTATTTTACCAGAAGGTAAAAACAATGATAAAAAATGCCGGTGAAGAAAAAAGTAAGAACAGCATCAAGCTATACGCATATGCTCAGGAAATGATATTTGGTTATACAGACATTAAGATCGCAGGCACGGAACACAGTTTTAAAAATCGTTTCAGCCGCTTCGCAAAAAAGTTCAGCCATAATCAGTCTCAGATAGACTTTATGATGTTTGTACCAACACGCATCATTGAGATAGCTATCTTCCTATGTATCATCATCATACTTGTATACGGTGTATTTGTGCTTAAAGACACAGAAAAGATCATCACTACTGTAAGTTTATTCTCAGTTGTTGCTTACCGTAGTATTCCGTCTATAAACAGGTTTGTGATTTCTATGAACAACCTTACTTCTACGGGTTTCATTTTTAAAGACCCTGATTTTAAACCTGTTGAAGATGAAGAAAAAGAAATAGTGCATACAGCAGCAGATATTACACTCAATGAGGGCATCTATTTTAACGATGTAAAATACCAATACCCCAGATCTGATGATAATATTTTAAAAGGCTGTGACCTTAATATACGCAAAGGAGAGTCGGTAGGTATCATTGGCCGTTCCGGAGCAGGTAAATCAACATTAGTGAACAATCTACTTGGTTTCCTGCACCCAACAGATGGGGAAATACTAATCGACAATACCAAACTTACTATTAATAATACTCATAAATGGTGGGAGATACTAGGCTATGTAAGGCAAGAAGTATTTGTGATGAATGCTACATTTAAAGAGAACATAGCAATCGGTGAAAACATAGAAGATATTGATGAAGTAAGGTTAAAAAGAGCTATTGAACTATCCAGCCTTAATGAATTGGTGAATAGCTGGCCTGAAAAAGAAAACACCATGCTCAACGAAAGAGGTAGTAATCTTTCAGGTGGGCAGAAACAACGTATATCAATAGCCAGGGCTATTTATAAAGGAGCAGAGATACTCATATTTGACGAGGCAACTTCTGCCCTCGATTCTAAAACGGAGGAAGAGATCACTAACTCAATACGTAAGCTTGGTGGTGAAGGTTTGACAGTAGTTATAATAGCACACAGGTATACTTCATTGAAGTACTGTGACCGCATATTTAAAATTGATGGTGGTAAGATCACAGATACACTATCATACAACGAACTAATGTTAACAGAAAAAACCACTGCATAACGATAAACAAAGCATATAAATGGATAAGCTTGTTTCTGTAATAATACCTAACTATAACTGTGCAGAATTCCTGGACAAGTGCCTGGAGTCTGTTGTCAATCAAACCTATAAGAATATTGAGATAGTCATCTGCGACAACGCCTCTACAGATAATTCTGTTGAGATATTCCAACGATGGGCAGAGAAAGATGAACGCATCAGGCTACTGACTACTGAAGTTAATCAAGGAGGAATGAAGTGCTATAATCGACTTTTCAAAGAAGCGAAAGGCGATTATATCATGATACAGGATTCTGATGATTGGTGCGACCTTGAACGTGTGGCAAAACAAGCCGCAGTATTAGATAACTACGATGTTGGTTGCTGTATGACCAACTCTATTTACTATTACCAGCATTCTGAACCTGAATATCCTGCTCGCCCGGGATCAAGTATTGTTACGATAGATACTTATGAAGACTGGGCTCCTGCTACCATTATGTTCAGGAGAGAGATATTGGATACAATACCGGGCTACCATTTATTTTGGGACAGAGTAACCAGCTATGATAACTACTTCATCATGGATATTATGGAGAAGTTTGGTGCGTACTATATAGACGAGTACTTATACTTTGTTTGGGCACGCTCTAACTCTGATCATAGAAGTATTGACCTGAAAGACCCGAATGGATTGAGGAAGTTAATCTCATTTGACATATATCAATTCCTGAAAAAACAGAGAAAAGAAACAGGCACTGATTATCTGAATGACAATAAACTCGAGGAGTTAAAAGCATACGAAAAAAGCTTGTTAGATAACAAAAAACTCATCTCAGATAAAATAAGAATGTTTGCCAGCATACAAATAGACTATGGTAAACATAAAAACGCATGGGAGCTTATGAGGAAGGCGATACAAGTAGCACCTTTCTTCACAAAGAACTATCGTACACTAATGTACTTAGTACGTTCTCAATTGAAACTTACGGGGCTGCTGTTACCGTTGACTTATTTCGAAGCGTCAGATATATTTCTTAACCCTGATACTTTGTGTATATGAAGGTAAGTGTCATCATGTGCTCATATAATGGCGGGGAATTCCTGAGGAAAGCAATAGACTGTATTGTTAATCAGACTTATCAGGACTGGGAACTTATTATTAGTGACGACCGCTCTCCTGATAATTCAGTAGAGATCATCGAATCATACCTTGATGACCCAAGAATAAAGTTCTATAACCAAGAGAACAATCTTGGGTATATCCCTAATAAGAACTTTGCCATGGGCAAAGCTACTGGCGAACTCGTTACACAGCTTGATTGCGATGATATGTGCCCACATGACAGGTTAGAGAAACAGGTAAATGTATTCTTAAACAACCCTGACATAAAACTGTGTGGCAGTGCTTTTAAACCTATTGATACAGAAGATAACTCTTTGGCAGACGTTCCTGAGTTTCGTGAGTATGGTAAAACATATAGTAAAGACTTTATCGTTACGGAACCTCAGGTCAACTACCCTTTTTGGTTTCCCGGTTTAATGTTCAAAAGGGAACTATTCGATGAGTTCGGGTACTTTTCTGAATATTTTATCGGCACTTATGGCGATGACCATTACTGGACAATAAGAGCTAACAGTAAGTATCCTATTTATGTCTTAAAAGACCAACTATACTACTACAGAATCAACCCGGGCTCTATTACTAATGTAATGGACAACCCGAGGAAGATGATAGCACAGGATATTATTAAAGAACTACACAGGTTAGTAACAGAAACAGGCACAGACTGGCTACAGGAAAACAAACCTGAAGAAGGGAAAGCTTTTGAAGAAAGTATCTATAATAACAAAGGCCTGATGGCTGATAGGTACAGGGTGTGGGCAGCAAAAGCAACTGATAAAAAAAACTGGAACCAAGCAAAAGAGCTGATCAAAAAACATTTCGCAAATACATTAACTGATATAAACGGTTATAAAACACTAGCCTATTATTTAAGAAGCAGGTACTTATAAGATGAATATCATACTGGCATCGGAAGTAATACATCCCGGAGGAGCTGAAACATTTATTCTGCGCCTTGCACAGGCCTTTCAAAACAAGGGCCATAAGGTTGTAGTATTCGTTTTTTACAAAGAGCTTCTTAATTACGATTTATGTAAAGTACTGGCACCGGATGTGGAGATAATACCTGCTGAAATTCCTGCAAGAACACTTTTGCAAAAAACAGATAGCGCATTATTCAGGCTTAAAATTGACCATAGCATTCGTGCAGGTTATATCAAAAATTCATTAAGAAAACTGATAGCAGATTTTAAGCCTGATGTAATACATAGCCACTTATTGAAAGTCGATAAATTATGCCTGGATGTTGCCGTACCATTAAACATAGCTGTAGTTAATACTATTCACGGCGACTATCTGCAGTTTTGGAATAAAACAAAGTCTGGTACTCCTATTCCACTACTGAACTATAAAGAAAAAGCCACATCAAACCTGGAACGCATATCGCACACTGTATGCATATCAGATAAGCAACTGGCCTTTTTCAAAGAGCACTTCAACGCACAAACCAGCAACAAAACATCAAAGATATATAACGGCTATAGTGGTAAGGTTACTGAAGAGGCTTCAGTCCTGAAAAAGAGACTAGGTATCAACGAAGGAGACTTTGTGTTCGGAATGGTTTCCAGAGGTATTGCTGATAAGGGCTGGCAGGTAGCTATAGATGCTTTTCTAAAGCTAAACAAAGAGCAAACACATTTAGTATTAACAGGTGCAAGCGAGTATCTGGATGATTTGAAGAGTAAATATGCCGGAGAGCAACGTATACATTTCACGGGTCATTCTGACAATCCTATAAATTGGATCAATATTTTCGATGTAGGGTTATTGCCTTCTACTTACCCGTCAGAAAGTTTACCGACTGTTGTGATCGAATATTTGTATTGTAATATACCCATTTTGGCCAGCGATGCGGGTGAGATCACTAATATGACGGGACAGGATAAAAAGCCAGCTGCGCTGATCACCAATATAAAAGGCGGAAAAGTTGATGTAAGTGAGTTTGCAAAAACCATGGAACTATACTATTCAGATAAAGAGCTGTATAATAGCCACAAGCAGAACACAACATGCAACTACGAGCAGTTTGATATGGATAAGTGTGTAGACTCTTATGTCGATGTATATAAACAAGCTACCGCCAAATATTAACCCAAAACAAACAACATATGAGGTTTGCAATAAGAGATGACGATACAAACTTTTTTACTACTCCTGAAGAGCTTGAAAACTGCTACGGTGACATTTGGGATGAATACACCCCTACCCTTTGCCTCATATCAAAAGTAAAAGGCAACTGGTTACACTGGGTGCACCAGATATACAAAGACAAACAAGATACTGATTGGGATGCCTGGCGTAAAGATGATACACCTCATCCTATTGAGGACAATAAAGAACTGGTAACATTTCTGAGAAATAAACTTAAAGAAGGTAAGCTTGATATTGGCTTTCATGCAAAGTCGCACAGGAATGAAGACACTGAACTACCGGAAGAAAGAAGCAATAATTATGTAAGAGGAGCAGAGTTCTACACAACGCAGGACCATACCAACATGATCAGGGAAGAAGTAGAACATCTTGAGCATCTTTTCGATCATCCAATATCTGTTTTTACTCCGCCGCAAAACCTACTAAGCGAGCAAGGGTACCAATCGGTATTAAATGCCGGGCTCAACATATGTGGTGGTGGTATTCCGTTTTACAAAAAAGAAAAAAATGCAAAAGGGATATACAACCTCACCAGGCAGTTTTTCTTTAAGGCTCTAAACAGAGAGTCTGATTATCCGCGTGTATTGAGATTCAGTAACCATAATGAAATAGCGTACCACTACCCTTTGCAACCCACAACCAGGCTTGACACACTTAAGTATGATTTTGACATGGTTCGTAAGTTCAATGGAGACTTTGTATTGTCAACACACTATGTAGAATTTGACTATCCAATGGTATATGATGAAACCATTACAATGAAACGAATATTACTCGACTTTCTTGATTATATATCTAGATATAAAGTGCAAAAAGTATCGCTATCAGAAATGCTGAAGTAGTTAATTAAATGCCTGTAGAGAAAAAAATATTAGTAACCTCTTTCCAGTCGCTGACCAAAGACAGTGCAGCAGGCATGGCACGCCTTGGTTATCTGGTGTCTAAAGAGCTATACACAAAAGGCATACTTAAATATTTTGTAGTACACTCTAAAGGTAAGTTCTCAACTCCATTTCCAAGTTTACCTGTTACTTTCTCTTCAAGGCTTTTACTATTTCTGCTTAATAAGCTTAACAAGCTCATTAAGCTACCTGATCATAAGTTCAGGCTATTACAGGAACATGCTTATGACATTTTCTGCTCTGCGCATATAAAAAGAGACATAGGAGTTCTGTTCACTACAAATGCACACCTAAGAAGGACATTCCGGAAAGCAAAACGATATAACATTACTATTGTATATGTACCGGCAAATCCGGAAGAAAACTACATTTACAACCTAGTAACAGAAGAAAACCAAAAGCTAGGAATACAATCTACTGACCCATATACTTACAGACCAAGGCTTGATTTCTACAATCAAAGCATACAATACGTAGATACTGTTATAGGTACTTACCCCACGGTATATAATACTTATAAAGAAGCAAATGGCAACTATGAAGTATTACAAATAAACGGACACCTAAAGCCTGACTTTCAAGCATACGATTTACAACCAAAAAGTTCAGGTGGGGTATTTAAAGTTATATATATAGCCAGTACAGTTGCGCTTAAAGGTTTGCAATATTTACTGGAAGCGTGGAAACTACTGACAGAAGCAACCACTGACTTACCCATTAAGCTTTATGTCGTTGGCAAGATTGACAAAACGGTACAAAGCCATATTGATAAGCACTTTATACAGCTTCAAAAGGTAAATTTTGTTGGCCGTGTGCCTGATGTTACTGCATATCTAAAAGATAAGGATATTGCTGTTGTTCCCAGCCTAACAGACGGAGGCCCTTATGTTGCGTTAGAGGCAGCACATTACGGCTTACCGGTTATAATAACAGAAAATTGCGGATCTGCAGAATTATTAAGCAGAGGGAAAGGAGGTTGTAAAATAGTGCCTATAAGAAACCCCGAGAGAATTAAGGAAGAAATACTGTGGGCATACAATAATAGAGAGGCATCCATTGAAATGGGAAGAAATGCTAAAGAAATACTTGACAACTATCAGCCGGAAGAGTTTGTAGTTGAAATAGCAAATTATTTAGAAAACAGGTTAAAACAACAAACGTCATGAGCAAAATAATAGTTGCTTCATTTCAGTCCTTATCTGCACGTAGTGGTGAGGGCATGGCACGTTTAGGCTACTTCTTATCAAAAGAACTGCATAGCCGTGGGCTGTTGAAAAAGTTCATTGTACATTCAAAAGGAAAGCATACAACACCTTTTCCCAGTGTACCTGTTTCATCTACATCAAGGCTCTATCTATATATACTCAACAAACTCAATAATATTTTCAAGTTCCCCAGCTATAAGTTCCGGTATTGGCAAGAACGTATATATGATTATTATTGTGCTAAACACCTTGACAGTTCAACTGAGATACTTTTTGTCACTTTCCCATTTCTGGAAATAACTTTTAAAAAGGCACGTAAGTTAGGCATCAAAACTATATTGCTATCCGGCACTCCGGAAGAAAATTATATTTATGAAATAGTATCTGAAGAAAAAAAGAAACTTAACATCAAGGAACTGGATGCTTATACATATGGAGAACGACTAACGTTTTTCAATAACTCGATACAAAATCTTGACATTGTTATTGGCTCATTACCCACAGTGTATAAAAGCTACTCCAATTCAAAATCTTTTAACGGGAAGGTCACAAAACTGCTGGGACATTTACAGGCTGATTTTGAACATTACGATATGCCTGTAAAGAAAAATCAGAACTCATCCCCTTTCAAAGTAGGATATGTTGCGCATACAGTTGCCTTAAAGGGGTTGACTTATCTTCTGGAAGCCTGGAAGAACATAACCGAAGTTCATAAAATAGAAGACGTACAGCTGAATATAGTAGGATGGATAGACCCTACTATTAAAGCCTATATCGACAAAAATTTAGGTGATGTGAAAAATGTCACCTACTCAGGACATACTAATGATGTGCCGTCATTTCTTAAAGACCTGGACCTGTTTGTAGTACCCAGCCTTGTAGACGGCGCTCCCGTATCTGCGCTTGAAGCGGCACACTATGGTATTCCTGTTATCATCACTGAGAATTCCGGCTCCAGTGAGTTGTTGAGCCGCGGAAAGGGAGGGTGCCATGTAATACCAATAAGAGATACAAAAGCAATTGAAGAAAAAATATTGTGGGCATATAATAACAGGGAGGATGCTATTGAAATGGGTAAGAATGCAAAAGAGAATGTTGACAATTATAACTTCACACAGTTCATGTCTGAAGTAGCTGATTTTCTGGAAGGGGAACTAAAATAGCACTATATGAAGAATGTATTATTACTCGGGTCAGAATTAGGGAAAGGTGGTGCCGAACGTTCCATTTCATTACTCAGCTATTACCTTGAGCAGATAGGGTATAACGTGACGCTATGTATTCTATCCGGTAAAGGTAGAGACAGTTATTATAAAACCTGTTCTAAGATCGTATTTGTAGACCCGCCTGCACATAACAATCCTGTTCAAAAAATAAATGCATGGCGATACAGGATCAAAAAGATAAAACAGCTAAAAAAAGAAAACAATATTGACGTTTCCATCAGCTTTTTAGAAGGGCCTGATTATGTGAACGTACTAACAAAAGGCAAAGAAAAAGTAGTACTGAGCATTCGTGGATCAAAAGAATTTGACGGACAGATAAGTGGTACAATGGGCTTGATAAGGAAACGAGTGTTGATCCCTTTTTTATACAAACGTGCCGATAAAATTGTGTGCGTCACACAGGCGCTTGTAAATGAGTTGCATAAACACTTTAATATTCCTGAAGAGAAACAGGCTGTTATTTACAATTTTTACGAGAATGAAGAGATAAAGAAAAAGGCGCTTGAACCACTTTCAGAAGAAGAGCAGAAGATATTCTCTAAAATGGTGATCATCAATTCAGGCAGGTTACAAATGCAGAAAGAGCATGATAAAATGATAACCGTGCTCAGCAAGATCAAAGAAAAAGAAGATGTAAGACTAATGATATTAGGTGATGGAGACAGATTGAATGAATTATTGGAGTTAGCAGGAAATCTTGGGTTGAAAGCAATAGTATGGGAAGGGAAGTATGAAGATGCTGATGTTTATTTCATGAAATACCAGAATAATGCTTTTAAGCTTATTCATCATAGTACAGTGTTTGCATTACCTTCATCATGGGAAGGGTTCCCGAATGTATTGGCCGAGGCCTTGATATGTGAGAAGAAAGTGGTTACAACAGACTGCCCTACCGGCCCGCGCGAAATATTGAATGTACCTGTACCTACTGAAGAACCATTAACTGAACCGGTTCGTACAAAAGTAGGTACACTTGCGCCAATGCTATTAAACCTTACAGACTCGGTTGTTGATACCTGGGCAAATGAGGTGATACATTGGCTACATGCACCACAACCCGCTACTGAAGATTTCGAGCAGCTGATGAAACGCTTCACATTAGATACTTTATTAACCGAATGGCAGAAAATAATCAATAACTAATTCAATATTTTGAACATTCTGATCATAGATAATTCAATTGAGTTTACCGGTGCGTTTAAATGCGCATTGGGTGAAGCTGAATTATTATCAGATAAGCATCAATTCATTTTTGTTCTCAACCACAAAAGTAACCTCAGGAAAAAAGTAGAAGAGAAGGGATTTAAGGTATACCAATTACCAATGATCGAAATAAGAAGATCCATTCCTTTGTTACTGCTTTATCCATTCATGCTGTTGCGTAATACACTTGAATTAAGAAAGATTGTAAAACGAAATAGTATTGATATAGTACAAGTCAACGACTTTTATAACCTATTAGGTGCCATGCTAAAGAAGTTTGACTATAAGGGTAAACTCTTTACTTACGTGCGCTTTCTCCCTTCTGTAATGCCGGGAGTATTACGTAAACTTTGGATAAAGCAGGCACTGAAACATTCAGATAAAGTAATTGCTGTTTCTGATGCTGTATTAAAGCAATTGCCGGATAATAAGAAGTGCATCAGAATATACGACCCTATAAAGTTATCAGAACAGTTACCTGAAAAAGAATATTCCGAACGAGATACAATCGAGTTTTTATACTTGTCAAACTATATCAAAGGCAAGGGCCAAGATGCCGCAATTGAAGCATTTGCCTTGGCATATAACAATAATAAGGCAATAAGACTGACATTTGTTGGAGGGGATATGGGTCTTGAAAAAAACATATCTTTTAAAAAGGAATTGCAATCAAGAGTAGACGAGTTAGGATTGACAGGAAGAGTAACATTCAATACTTTCAATGCGAATGTAGAGCAAGCAATTAAAGATGCTGATATCGTGCTGAACTTTTCTGAAGCAGAATCTTTTTCTATGACCTGCCTGGAAACAGCATATTACGGCACACCTATTATAGCAACAAGATGTGGCGGACCAGAAGAAATAGTAGTACATGAAGAAACAGGATTGTTGGTACCCGTAAAGGATATTGATGCCATGAGTAAAGCTGTTTTAACACTTGCTTCTAATTACGAACTGAGAAAAAAATATGCTATAGCCGGTAAGAGTTATGTGAGAAATAAGTTCGGTATCAAAGAGTATTTATCAAGCATGTATGAAATAATTGAAGCATAAACACATGCAACAGAAAGCGACTAAGGTTTTGTTTATTGTGCCATACCCTGTAAAACGTGCCCCATCGCAGCGTTTCAGGGTAGAGTTGTTTGAACCTTATATGCAGGAAGAAGGGGTTGAATACGATTTTGCTCCGTTTATGAACGAGCATACATGGAATGTATTGTATAAACAGGGGTCAGCAGCACAAAAAGCATGGGGTATTATCAAGGGTTTTCTTAAGAGATTCAAAACAGTACTTATAGATGCACCACGCTACGACTATGTTTTTGTGCATAGAGAAGCAGCGCCTTTAGGGCCTCCGATATTTGAATGGATGCTTTCAAAACTACTTCGCAAAAAAATGATCTATGACTTTGACGATGCTATCTGGATACCTAATACCAGTGCTGCAAATAAGCTGGCATCTATGGTCAAAGCATTCTGGAAGATAAAGTATATCTGCAAGTGGTCTTATAAGGTGATCGGAGGAAATGAATACCTCTGTAATTATGCCCGGCAATACAATAATAATGTAGTGCTCATTCCTACTTGTGTTGATATGGCAAGACAACACAATAAAGTAAAAGAGCATACTGATGGTTTAGTGACTATTGGCTGGACAGGTAGCCACTCTACTTTATTCTACCTTAATGACATTGTAGAAGTATTACAGGATATAGAACAAGAACACAACACAAAGTTTCTTGTGATAGCTAATAAAGCACCAGACTTACCATTGAAAAATATCGAGTTTCTACCCTGGAATGCTACTACGGAAATAGAAGATCTCATAAAGATAGACATTGGTGTAATGCCCCTTGTTGCAGATGAGTGGAGTGAGGGCAAGTGTGGCTTCAAACTCATTCAATACTTATCATTAGGCATACCTGCAATTGCCAGCCCTGTAGGAGTAAACAAAGTAATAATGGAGCACGGTAAAAACGGTTATTTATGCTCTACAAAAGAAGAGTGGAAAACTGCCCTTGTATCGCTCATTAAAGATACCGAACTGAGAAAGGCTGCGGGTAATGCAGGGCGTGATAAAATGTTATATGAATATAGTACTGCTGCTAATAAAGACCGTTTCATTCAGGCTTTTTCATAAACCCAACTTACACGCTTCCAGCTTATCATATTGAAAGAGAATAGCTTAACCTCTTTAGGATAGTATTTGTAGTACACAAGTATCAACATCAGTCCATAGAATGGTAAACAGGGTATTCTGTATCGGGAAAGAGTACCAAAGTTACCTGAGGAAATACCTACCGCAAATGCAAATATCAATGTAAATATCAGGCAAAATTGTAACGTAGCATCAGAAAAAATAGTCTTGAAAAACCGAATTAAGCCGATTGAAAAAACCACTTTTATGGTTATAAGCAGGAATATTAATGCTTCAAATGCATTAATAAACTGAATGATCTTTTTTGTTTCCCATAAGTACGGACGAAATAATGTTACGTTCACTGCAGCAGGGAATTTTTTCAGCATGCCTACAGTTGTCGGTTCGATCTTTCCCAGGCTATACGCACTACCCTCATCACCGGACTGCTCCTGAATATAGCTGGATATCATATATGAAGTTTTTGCAAACTTCTCCAGTGAGTATCTACCCAACTCCTTAGAGAACTCTTCCATAGCATAAAAGAACCCGCCTATACAAATGGCTATTACAGCGATCCTAACAAAAAATCGCATGAAAGCACTACGTATTTTATGAGAGTATGAAGCTAAGATCCAGAATACTATTGCCGGAAGGAATGCTACAAGAATGTATATCTTAATAATTACAAGCAGGTAAAATGCTATTACTGTCATCACTATCGTACGAACAGAAAAATCACGATTTATAAGTAGCCTGAAGGCACCATATGTCAGCCAACCCAAACTAAACATACATATCGTATCCTTAAATATCCCTGACCCCCACATAATCGTGCTGGGAATAAACAGTGTAACTATAGCGATATTTCTTACCTGTGTAGGGAAGAGTGTGGCAAATGTCCTGAACAATGCCCAGAACCCTGTAAACGTAATAGCTGCCAACAGCACTGAGGTAGGCAGGTATGTATTGAATGTGAAAATGCAAAGCACAGATGTGATCACACATACCGTATACTCGGCAGGCGCTTCGTACCACTCCATTTTAGATATATACTTAGCATACTCCCCTTCCCACCAGTCAGGTATACGAAATATAAGGTTGTACCATTTTACCGGAGATTCACTAAATGAACTGTTGATAAGCTTTGCATGCCAGTGATACAGAGCTGTATCTCCCCAGCCATAGTAATATTGATAAATAAACCCGATGAATAATGCCCCGCCAATCTTTGCCAGCAAACCCGGGATAAAATACTTTCTCCACGGATGGCCCGGAGGATATTTTATATCACGGAAGAAACGCGCAATAAACAATATGGCCACCAGAAAAAAAGGTAGTAACAAGTAGTCTAATAATGTTATAAATTGTGACCAATCTATCGGTTCCATCTGCTTGTATTTCGTAGGTAGCCAATAATCAAAAAACTACAACTTAGATGTGCGGTATTACCGGTTTTTATGCATTAAAAGATAACGCAAAAGATAACCTTATAAAGGTAACACAATCAACACAGAAACTCTATTTGCGGGGTCCTGACCATGGGGATAACTTTGTGGATAATAGCGTTGCTCTTGGACATAGGAGACTATCTATTATAGATACATCTACAGGTGCTCACCAACCAATGAGTGATATTACCAACCGCTACACTATCGTATTCAATGGTGAGATATTTAACTATAAAGAACTCTCAGAAAAGTACCTTAAAGACGTGTGGGCTAAAAACGGCGGCCCTAAAACAACTTCTGATACCGAAGTACTGTTATACCTACTAGTAGAATATGGCTATAAATGCCTTGAGTGGCTAAGCGGCTTTTTCGCATTCGCTTTTTACGATAAGCAAACCGGTGAAGTACTTTTAGCACGTGACAGGTATGGTAAAAAACCACTACTGTATTATCATACTGATGATGTTTTTGCCTTCTCTTCTGAGATGAAATCTCTTTTTGAGTGGGGTGTACCTAAAAAGTTGAACTACTCTGTATTACACCAATACCTACAACTCAACTATATACCACAACCACAAAGCATGGTAGAGGGTGTTGCAAAACTCAAGCCTGCACACTACATGCTTATTGACACCTCTGGTATTAAAGCTTATCAGCCATACTACGAGATTCAAATACAACCCGATCAATACAACAAATACTCTTATGAAGAAGCACAACTGAAAGTAGTTGAACTAATGGATGCTTCAGTGCAAGAAAGAATGATATCAGATGTTCCACTTGGTGCTTTTCTTAGTGGCGGTATTGACTCTTCTGTAGTAGTAGCATTAGCCAGTAAATACACTGACAAACTCAATACCTTCTCAATAGGTTATAAAGACAATCCATTCTTCGATGAAACCAAGTACGCAAAGCTTGTAGCAGATAAATACAAAACTAACCATACTGTTTTCTCACTGAGCAGCAACGATTTCCTGGAGCATGTAAATAGTGTACTTGACTATTTAGATGAACCTTTTGCAGATTCTTCAGCTATACCTGAATATATACTATGTTACTATACACGCAAACATGTAACAGTTGCGCTAAGTGGTGATGGTGGTGATGAAGTGTTTGCAGGTTACAATAAACACGCAGCCGAATGGAAGATGAGGCAGGCTTCGTTGATCAACTCTGTTGTAAAGGCAGGGATGCCGATATGGTCAATGTTACCAAAAAGTCGGAATAATAAAATAACAAACCTGTTCAGGCAATTGCACCGCTTTGCCGAAGGTGCAAAACTATCAACGAAAGACAGGTATTGGCGATGGGCATCTATTAATACTCCGGCAAAGGTTGATGAGTTATTAAGTGATGATTCAAAATCTAAAGTAGACAAGACGTACATCGAAAAAGAGCGACAAGAAATACTACAACATTTTCAGACTGATGATTACAATGAATTGCTAAAGACAGATATGAGCCTCGTGCTAACAGGTGATATGTTAGTGAAGGTTGATATGATGAGCATGGCCAACAGTCTTGAAGTACGCAGCCCTTTCTTAGATTATAAGTTGGTTGACTTTGCATTCACACTACCCGAAAAGTATAAGGTAGATGGTCAGATGAAAAAACGCATCGTACAGGATGCTTTCCGCCCGATGCTACCGGAGGAGATATACAACCGTCCCAAACATGGTTTTGAAATACCGCTATTAGATTGGTTCAGAAAAGAGCTGTGGGGACTCATTAATGATGACTTGCTTGAAAGGAACTTTATAGAAGAGCAGGGCATATTCAATGTACATGCAACTGAACAACTGAAGAAAAAACTACACAGCAGCAATCCTGAAGACAGTCATGCCACTATATGGGCATTGATCGTTTTCCAATACTGGTGGAAAAAATATTTTGTGTAGTACCTATATTATTTACAGGTTTGTATAATACCTACTACTTTAAAAGCATATGCCAAGGGTACTTAGAATACATAACAGATTGATCATTGGTGGCCCTGCTATTAATGTGACCTACCTTACCAAATATATGGCTCCTGACTTTGAGACCATGCTCGTAATTGGTGATAAAGACAGTCATGAGCAAGATGCTGACCACCTCATAGTAAATCTAGGATTAGAACCTGTTGTTGTGCCAGAAATGAAACGGGACATCAGCCCGCTTAATGATGGTTATGCTTACCAACGCATCAAAAGGCTGATAGAAAAATTCCGTCCGCATGTGGTACATACACATGCTGCAAAATCAGGTGTTATCGGCCGTTTAGCTGCCGATGCCTGCAACGTGCCTGTTATTCTGCACACCTTTCATGGTCATGTTTTTCATAGTTATTTCAGTAAGTTCAAAACGAACACCTTCATACAAATAGAACGTTACCTTGCCCGCCGCTCAACAGGTATTATTGCCATTAGCGATTCTCAAAAACATGAGTTGGCTAACGTATACAACATATGTGAGGAAGAAAAGATCAGGAAGATACCACTAGGGCTCGACCTAGATAAGTTTCAAGACCACCCTGAAGTAAAGAGAGCCGAGTTCAGACAGGAGTTCAATATAAAACCTGATGATATAGTTGTGGGCATCATAGGTCGTATTGTACCTGTAAAGAACCATAGCTTGTTTGTTGCAGCGGCTAAAAAGGTGTTAGCAGAAACTGACCGGCCTGTTAAGTTCGTAATCGTTGGCGATGGTGATATGCGCCCTCAAATGGAAGAAGAGTTCAAAGCTGCCGGTATAGATTATACTTACCATCCAAGAGACCCGAGGGAAGCAACAGCTACATGCATATCCTGGCAAACCGACATGGACAGAGTTCTGGCGGGTATGGACATAGTAGCCCTTACTTCACACAATGAAGGCACACCTGTATCTCTTATCGAAGCTCAGGCCGCGTCTAAACCGGTTGTATCTACTAACGTAGGAGGAGTGAAAGACGTTGTTACAGATAACCAAACCGGATACATCACAGACCCAGACGATGCAGAAGCCTTTGCTGAAGCTTTACTTCGTTTTATTAATAAGCCGGAACAAAGAGCTTACTTCGGGCAGCTTGGCCAAAAATTTGCACTGGAGCATTACTCCTACCAGAGATTGGTAAGAGACATGTCTGATTATTATTACGAGCTATTAGATAAAAAAGGTGTTGACTATCGCGATGCACCTCGCAGGCCGATTTCTACTAACCTTGAAGAAGACTAGCTGTACATTTCCCTGAAAAACTCAACCGTTTGCTCCAACCCCTGCTGAAAGCGCTTTGTTGGCTTATAACCTAAATGCTCTTGAGCCAAGGTAATATCAGCTAAGGAATCTCGTACATCACCAGCTCTCGGTTCACGATAAGTTGCTTCATGCTCAGCACCTAGTATACTCCTGATCTCTTTGTATAGATAATTCACTGAGAAGTTCTCACCTACTGCAACATTGTACACCTTACCGAAAGCAGATTCATTTTCAGCGAGCATACCTCTCACGTTTGCCTGCACAGCATTATCTACAAATGTAAAGTCACGTGTCTGCTCACCATCACCGTTTATGTATACTGTTGCATTCTTAAGTATGCCACTAACAAACAATGGTATTACAGCGGCATAAGGCCCGTCCGGGTCTTGCCTCGGGCCGAATACATTGAAGTACCTGAAACCTGCTAATTTCATTCCATACAGGTCGCTGAATACATGTGCGTAAAGCTCATTAGCCTTTTTAGTAACAGCATACGGAGATAAAGGATTGCCAACTCTCTCTTCAGTTTTAGGCAGGTTAGGCTCATCACCATATACTGAAGAGGAGGATGCGTATACAAAAGTTTTTACTCCAGCATCTTTAGCAGCAGTAAGCATGTTTACAAAGCCACCAACATTCACGTCATTACTTGTAATAGGGTCGTTTATTGAGCGGGGAACAGAACCCAGTGCCGCCTGATGACTTACATAATCTATACCCTCACAGGCTCTTTTACAAGTATCTACATCTCTTATATCTCCTTTAATAAACTCCAGATTATCATAACCTTTTAACAGGTCAATATTTTTTTGAAAACCTGTAGCAAGGCTATCCAGTACTCTTACCTTTCCGGCACCATTACTTAATAAATACTCCGTAATATGAGAACCAATGAATCCTGCTCCACCTGTTACCAAAAAGCTTGAGTTGCTAATATCTTTTGTATGAAAAGCTGTCATAATAATGAATTCTATACCTGCGCAAACATATATTAAATGTCAGGAAAACAAAATCGAACTTTTACTATCAGTTCGTTAACAGTACATAAAAAAGCCACTCAATGAGTGGCTTCAAATCTTATTCAGATGCTTCTTTTTTCTTGTCTGATTTTTTAGCGTTTTTCTTTGCAGGACGAGCAGGTCTGCTGACACCAAATGTGCCGCTTGCTCTTTTACCTTTTGCAGTACGCTTGTCACCTCTACCCATAGTATTTGTATTATGTACAGTTTTAAAAAAAAAAGCAAGAAAGGATTAGTTTCTTGCTTTCTAGCGGCAGAACCTTTCAGTTTATTTCTTACCGCTGATTTTTGTTGAGAACTCTTTACCAGGCTTGAACTTAGGCACTTTACGTGCTTTGATCTTGATCACTTCACCTGTTTGAGGATTACGACCATTACGCGCAGCACGGTCAGACACTGAGAACGTACCGAAACCTACTAACGTAACACGGCCACCTTTTTTAAGTGACTTGATCACTGTGTTAGTAAAAGAATCTAAGGCCTCATTTGCCTGTGTTTTTGTAATGTCTGCGTCCTTTGCGATCTGATCGATTAATTCAGCTTTGTTCATAGACTAAAGTGTGTTTGGATGAGTAAATACTTATTTCGTGTAAAGACAAATATACTCACGTTCGGGGCACTTCCAAATATAGTGCGGTCTTTTTTTATCAGCGGAAACCCTTACCAGTAGTGACTTTCCACAAAGTATTCACATTGCATGGACTTTCAACTCTTTATATAAACGCTATAATGCGTTAACTATCAACACATTCGTCATATTGGCAAGAATTTTGCTATGAGCAATTGCCCTACAGACAAGGCTTTCGGGCGGTGGTCAGTTTTTTTCTAAACTTTTTCCATTAATGTCCTGAAAGCAACGAATTTATCTTTAAATCGTTCTATTCCCTTACCTCGCATTGCAGTAGCATGATCAGATATATACCTGCTGTAATCATCCATACTATTACAGAAATATTGAGCTGAATAGGTAATACCGTCCTGCTCGTCAACATCTCTTAAGCGAAAGAGCTTATACTCTGTAAAACATCCTGTTTTCATTAGTTCGGGCATATGCTCTTCCTGCATCCAGCGTACCCACTCTTCTGCAACACTATGTTCTATTTTTATTGTAACATTATATAGTACCATAACTATCTTTTACCATTTCTTTTCTATTGTTTCAAGTATAGACAAGTAGCTCATGTACCTGTCTTCCTCCAATGTTCCATTTATAAACGCTTCCTTTACAGCACACCCGGGCTCATTTATGTGTACACAATTGTGAAACTTACACTCGCTCATCAAGTGGCGCATTTCAGGAAAATATTGTGCCAGCTCTTCCCGCTCAAAACCTATCAACCCGAACTCTTTTACTCCGGGAGTGTCTATTATTCTACCCCCATCAGGCAGGTCAAACATCTCTGCAAAAGTAGTAGTATGCTGCCCTTTCCCGCTCCAGTCAGATACTTCTTTTGTCTTAAGATCTTTTTCAGGTATCAGTTGATTGATCAATGTGCTTTTCCCTACTCCTGAGTGGCCGCTGAACAATGTAGTACAACCTTGCAATCTCTTCTCAAGCCTTGTGATAGATGTTTGATCTAATGCAGTAACAGCATAAAACTCATAACCTGCGGCTGTATACATACTTTGCCAGTGTTCTAATATTGCGTTCTGTTTTGCATTTAACAGATCTGTTTTATTGATAACAATAATAGCGGGAACATGATAAGCTTCAGCCGTTAGTAAAAACCTGTCAATAAATCCTGTTGAAGTTCTGGGCTGTGCGATTGTTGCCATTACCAAAGCCGCATCAATATTTGCAGCAACAATATGCTTCTGGTGTTTATTACGTGGTGATATTCTTACAATATAGTTCTGCCTCTCTGCTATTGTAGTGATCGTTCCGATCCGTGTATCTTCATTCTCTACTTCAAAAAATACAAAGTCACCAACTGCTATCGGGTTAGTTGAAGATATTTCCTCATCAATTTTCAACTTACCTTTTATGCGTGCATTCCAAAACATGCCGTTGTCATCACACACAACATACCAACTACCTGTAGACCTGTAAACTACTCCTTTAACTTCTGACATGTTTGTTACTATTCGTACCTGAGTGCAACTATCGGATCAAGCCTTGCTGCTTTCAATGCAGGATATATACCCGAAATAATACCTACTGCGGTACATAACGTAAGGCCAACTATCACCCACCCCCATGGCACTATAAACGATGTATTAAATATCAACCCGAACAGGTTGCCCACCAGTATACCGAAGATTATTCCTACAGCACCACCTATCAGACTTATCAATGTAGACTCTGTTAGAAACTGTTGCCTTATAGTAGATGCACGGGCACCCAATGCTTTGTTAACTCCTATCTCCCTTGTACGCTCCGCTACTGATACCAACATAATGTTCATTAAGCCTATCACAGAACCAATAAGCGTAATAATACCAATGACCAATGCGGCAACATTAATAAAATTGATACTCTCTAATACAGAGGTTACAACGCTGTCATTTTTCACAATGCTGAAGTTATTATCCATGCCTACCGGCACTTTCCTTATCACCCTGAACAATCCTTCTGCTTCCTGTTGTGCTACATCAAGCAAAGCAATATCATTCACCATAACATTCATCACATACTTTGTGCTTTTCGAACCATATACCTCACGTGCATTCTCTAAGGGTAAAAACACAATGTTGTCAGCATTCATCATCATCGAGCCACCCTTTTGTTCTGCAACGCCGATTACCCTGTACTTCAAATCTCCTATTGAGATCGTTTTACCTATAGCTTCTTTCCATTTCGCTCCGAATAGTGTAGTAGCAACACCGTTGCCCAACACACATACCGTATTCCCGAACTGTAACTCACTTTTTGAAAATCCTCTTCCTCCTTCCAGCTTTGTGTCAGATATTTTCAGGTAATGTTCGTCAATACCCATAGCTGTGATATTAGGGTTGGTCTTTTCTGATCCGTAGGCAACAACTGCTGAAGTATTACCTCTCATTGAAATACTTACATCTGCCGGGAAAGCATACCTCTTTCTAAATTCTTTTGCTTCATTATAAGAGATATTCTCACCCTGAGCCACACTGATATGTACTCCACGTGATCTCCTGTTTTGTTTTATCACATCTCCTGTTATCTGGAAAGTATTAGACCCCATCCTGCTGAAGTTTTGATACACTCCTTCTTTCATTACTTCTATAGCAGTAAGTATGCCTATAAGCGCAGTAATACCCAATGCAATAATAGCAATGGTAATAAAAGAACGCAGCTTGTTGCTTTTAATAGCTTTGTAAGCAATACTCAGGTTGAATAACAGCCGATTCATTCAACAAGAAATTATTGTCTGGTAAACTGCTCTGTGATCACTTGTTCACCATCAACTGTTACAGCCTTCAATATGTAATTACCGGGAGTCAGTTTACCTGAGTCAAAACGTACCAGGTTCTTACCTTTTTTACATGTAACATCAGCTACCTTGTCTACTACCTTACCTGTAATGTCGTATATGCTGAATTGTACCTCTCCCGGTTCAGATAATTCAAACTCGAAGAAGAGTGTATTTTGTACCGGGTTCGGGTAAAGTTTGAACACATTCTCCTTCTCCACATTATCTACACTCAATGACGGTGAATTTAATCTGGCAATGTAGTTACCATAGTTTGCATTTACACTGTCTCCGTATATACCTTCTACCCAAACAGCACCTAATTGGTTGAAGTCAACCTGCGCACCTGTATAGTCACCCCATCTTTGGTTCTTACCTCCTAATCTGGATATGTGAGAATACCCTTCTGTAATTGTGGTCATATCAGAATAACTTAACCCGTCGTACATGATAGCTCCCATGCCCGGATTCCTGTTAGGCCCTGTAAAGTTGAAAGAGATGATCGACTGGTTCTTACCCCAAGGGTTACCAGTGTATGAAATATTCGGATAACCAAAATCGAGCGTATCTACCGTAAAGAACTCAGCATGAGTAATGGAGGGTGAATTCTTATAATCTGAGATAACGGCATGAAAAACTGCCGCATTACCATTTACAGGATGCACTGATGTACTTACAAGTTGTATTTCATCATACATCGCATAGGCTCCTAATATTCTGCCATCATTGGTATTCAATACAAAGTTGGTATCCGTTTGTCTGCCGTTAGGTGGTACACCATAACTTTTAGGCGATTTCAATACCTGTACAGAAACGCTACCTCCGGCATTTATTTTACCCGGTACTTTCACTAAGAAGATAGTATCGTTCTGTGTGTCAAAGTTTCTGTTAGATACAAAATATTGTTCATCGCCCGATGGCAACCAACCCGGTTTTACAGGAAAGAGATTTCTGATAGACTTACCACCATATTGAATACCATCCCATATTTTGTAAGTAAGGTTCGCTGCACTGTCATACCCGTCTTTTTTATTGATCTGGTATATAACTGTCTCAGAAAAGCCTGTTTCCCATGGTTCTGCAAAACCTATTTGGTTACCCGTAAGAAAAAGCTCGTCATTAGTTATGGCAACACCGGGATAATCAAACCATGTACTGTCAGATTTATAATCTCCGTAAAACGTATACCATGCCCATGTACCAAAAGGATCATTCGACTGAGAAAAACCAACTATGATATAGTTATTTTCATCTCTTTCTCTCAACATCACACAGATGAACTTGTCTTCATTTTTGTCATATATCACCTTAGGGTCGTACCTGTTAAAACCAAGACCTGCAGCACTCGAAAAAATACCTAACCCTCTAAAACCATCCTGACTACCATTTTGTGCATCAAAAAAGTATACATTCGAGTTGATTACAGACATACCCTTACCTCCTGTAGAAACAGCAACATCATTATCAGGTGGTATACCGGGGGCAGTATTCGCACCATAAGACAAAGTTACTACCGGTGCTTGCGCAGCAGTGGTTTTCGCAGCAGACCTTCTTGCTCCTCTCGGAAACATTTTAGCTACTTCTTCTTTAGCCTTTCTCAACCTTATTTTATCAGCATTACCATCAGGGGCAGGAGCTTCAAGGTTGTAGACCTGCAGGTTATAGTCCTGAGGCAATTCTCTCACATTAGTTATACCACGCAATGGTGCTTTGCGTATTATTCCGTTTGCTTCCTGCGCATTAACAGATATTGACAAAACCATCAACGCTGCCACCAGTAATAGTCTATGCATCACTTAAGATTTATTTGTTCTAAAAATAAGAAAACCGCTGCATATAGCCATGCAGCGGTCTTGTAAGTATTTTATAAGCACCAATGTTTATCCGCCTTGTAATGCAGCTGCACCACTTACTATCTCTGTAAGCTCTGTAGTAATAGCTGCCTGACGGGCACGGTTGTAAGATATTTTCAGATCGCGAAGTAGTTCGTTCGCATTCTCAGTTGCTTTATCCATAGCTGTCATTCGTGCTCCATGTTCAGATGCATGTGCGTCCAGTATAGCTTTAAACACCTGAGTATTTAAGATCTTCGGCATCAACTCTTCTACAAGCTCTTCTTTAGAAGGCTCAAAAATAAAGTCTGCCTTATTTGTAGTTTCTTCTTCAGTTGTCTCAACTCTTGGTATAGGCAGGTATGGCTCAGCAATGAACTCCTGAGTTGCTGCATTTTTAAACTGGCTGTATACGATCTCTACTTTGTCGTACTCTTTGTCAAGAAAGGCCTGCTGAGCATATACTGCTATCTTACGTACATTGTCAAAGGTCAGGTCAGTAAACAACTCCCAATAGTCGTTGATAGTTTTGTACCCGTGCCTTGTAAAGTATTCGTATGATTTTTTACCAACCGGCAGTACCGTAACATTACCCTGAGCATGTTGCTGGCTGTAGTTTTCCTGTATTGCCTTGCGAGTAGTTTTTATTACATTAGAATTATACGCACCACAAAGACCACGATCGCTGGTAATAGCAATAAGCAATACTTTCTCTACTTTGCGCTCTTCAGCCAACGCCATTTCTATATCTCCTGAGCTATTGCTGACAATATTGCTCAGCATTTCCTGGAGTTTTTCAGCATAGGGCCTCATTTGAGTGATCGCATCCTGCGCACGACGTAGCTTAGCCGCACTTACCATCTTCATCGCCTTAGTGATCTGTTGTGTAGAGGTAACCGATTTTATACGGCCACGAACCTCTTTAAGCTGTCCTGACATATATTATTAATATACCTTGATCTGAATTGGGTGCAAAAGTAAGACAAAAAAGTTCAATCTTAAAGCTTGTTATCAGTATCTTGCTTTTATTACGAGGATAAAATGCAACAATAAAGCACACATATTGTTAACTTGTTCGTAATCATAATTTTATATTAGTTGACGAATTTTGATAAATAACTACATTGAGGTTGTTACATAAAACCAAGATCATAGCTACTGTCGGGCCTGCTACCAATACTTATGAAAAGCTGTTGAAACTTGTTGAAGCGGGTGTGAATGTTTTCAGGCTCAACTTCTCACATGGTACGCACGATCAACATAAAGAAGTAATTCATAATATCAGGAAGATAAATGACAGTTTCCCTTTCAATATAGCTGTTCTGGCCGACCTGCAAGGACCTAAACTTCGCGTAGGTGAGATACAAGACAATGCACTGGAGTTGAAAGAAGATGAAGAGATCTATTTTTCTAATGAAAAAGTGGTTGGGACACATGAAAATATTTACATCTCCTACCCTGATTTTCATAATGATGTGCGTGTTGGCGAGACCATAATGCTGGACGATGGCAAAATAGAGGTTTTGGTAATAGAGATAACCGCTGATAATAAAGTAAAAGCCAAGGTAACTACTCCGGGAGTGCTTTCTTCAAGAAAGGGAGTCAACCTGCCCGAAACCCAGATATCCTTGCCCTCACTCTCTAAAAAAGACCTTAATGATATTGACTTCATAGTATCACAAGAGATTGGCTGGATAGCACTGTCGTTCGTAAGAAAGCCAGATGATATTCATAACCTGAGAAATATTCTTAAAGAAAGGGGCAGCCATGCCAAGATCATCTCTAAAATAGAAAAACCGGAGGCACTCAATCACCTGAGAGAGATAATACTGGCCAGCGATGCCGTAATGGTAGCTCGTGGTGACCTGGGAGTTGAACTGCCACTGGAGCAAATACCTATGATACAGAAAAACATCATCAGGAAGTGTATACACCGCGCCAAGCCGGTTATTATAGCTACTCAGATGATGGAAAGCATGATGGACCGTACGCGCCCTAATCGTAGCGAGATAACTGATGTTGCCAATGCTGTACTGGAAGGTGCTGATGCTGTTATGCTGAGTGGCGAAACGGCTATGGGTAATTATCCGGTGCAGGTAGTAGAGACTATGGTTAGCATCATACAGGAAGTGGAGAAAGAAGAGATCGTATATAACCGAAACCTGACACCACAACCGCACTCTCCATCTTTCCTGAGCGATGCACTTTGCTACAATGCCTGTGAAATGGCTAAGGATGTAAAGGCCAACGCGCTCATCGGGATGACACAATCTGGATATACAGGTTTTATGCTGTCCAGCTTCAGGCCGCGCTCACCACTATATATTTTTACTAAAACAGAAACTTTAGTAAACCAGCTGAGCCTTAGCTGGGGCGTACAGGCATTTTATTATGTGCATGGCGACAACCTTGACCAGATATTTGAAGACCAGTGTAAAGTGTTGAAAGAAAAGGGATTGCTTAACACCGGCGATGTAGTGATACATACCGGCAGCACACCTGTAGAACAGCAGCTACCTACCAATATGTTAAAAGTATGGCGCGTACAATAGCAGGAATGCTTTTTGTACTTATCTGTTCATGCGAGCTGCTCTATATATACTACTCTTGTTAATCAGTAATGCTGTACAGGCACAGTATTATAAAGTTTTCTTTAGTGATGTCAACACAGTTCCAGAGTTTACGACAGAAGGCACTGTGCTGATAACTAACCAGAATGCTGACGGCCTGAATATACCGATACCTAAACGCTGTACAATTGACGCAGCAAACGGAGCAATGAAAGGCAGATACCTAAGTCTGGACAAACAACAGTTGCAGGCTAATAAAGGGAAAGTCAAATTCTTCATCACTTGTGATGGCGTAACAGATACGATAACAGAACAATTTTGCTATTTAAAAAGTATCCGATTCAATCTATATACTGACAGTATAAAACCTGTCATGAACTACTACATCAATATTGAAGGTGAGTTTTCTACAGGCAGAATATTACCACTGAATAGTGATATGATAGAGATCACAGCCAGTGAGGGCACTATGTCTGGTATGGAGTGGACAGCACCGGATAATATAGATTTTGATTTCGTAGAGTTCACTGCCGTTTGTCCTTACGACCCTTCATTAGCTATTAATACTACTGTCTACCTGAAAAAGGTGTTTGGCGATTAGATTGTTCTGCTTTGTTCCACCTAAAGGGGGCTATGCCTGCCCCGTCCGTAGGCGGGGTTCCGTTTTGTTCCACTTAGGGTACTCCCTGAATTGTTCCATTTTTCATTTCTGATATTCAGTTATTTATGGTTTATTTATTTTATGTTTTGTTACATTTGTTCCAATTGTCAACGGTAGGCTATTGCTTTCCGAGTCATTGCGCCTGTCCCGAACTCGATTCGGGAAGGAACGCTGTGATAAATCAATCTCACCAAATATGTATGTTCTTTCTTTGTGCGCACAAAGAAAGAACGAAAGAAATGCGCCGCTAATTTATTACACCGAAATTAGCGGTGGCTTACTATTGATCTTCATTGCTACTGTGCTGCCAAGCGTTATACCTTGATCGTCTTTCACCTGTTTGTTCCGTCCCGATAGCTATCGGGATGTTCCACCTTACCCCCTCTCGTCATTCCCCATGAGTTTCGCTGTAGTGAAATGAATGAGGGAATCTAATCACGTGTTTGTTCCGTTTTGTTCCATCCAAGGGAGGGGGTATGCCTGCCAAAGACAGTGGTTCACCCTTATCTAATTTTCCCGATATAGGTAGACGACAAGCCTTTATAATTGATACATCCCTCTGTATCTCCCTTAAAAGGGAGATTTACTGCTTCCTCCTTAGAAGGAGGATTAAGGAGGATGTCTATATCCTGCCATACTATCTCACATAATGAGTAGTGAGGTTCCGGCTCACGGGACGGAATGACAATACTTTTACTATAACAAATATACAATAAATACAACAACTAACAGGGTGAAAACACCCTCTTTTTTTTATAAAAAATACTAATAACTTTAGGCTGACCAAAGCCTTTTGTCCATGCTAAGATCTTATACAACACATTTGTTGTTTTTGATTGCTGTTCTTATATGCTCCAAATCTGATGCACAAACTTTATATCGTGTTACTCATGCTTCCGGTAATGTACTTTATGGCGGTACATTTGTAGGTATAACAGGTATTGGCGGACCATTAGACCCAAGAAGCAATTGGGGCTGTATCAATGAAAATGGTCATGTTATTGGTCAACCTAATGATGCATATGGACAAACATTTACCTTTTTTAAGAAAACAGATCATATCAGGTTGAACATTATTAATTCTGACACTTCTGAATTGTTCATGTTTTATATTAACGGTCAGCATTATAAGCTTCATCAAAGCAACCTTGTAAATAATAATATCACTAATTGTACTAACTGTTCCGACTCTGTTTATATCATTAACAGTAACGGTGATTTGTTTGACAATGGTCCCAATAATACATTCGGATGTGTTGATATTGTCATAAAATACCCTGGCATTGACACTTTCACAGTGATACATAATAAAAAAGGTGCAGGGTCTTATATAGGCTTAACTTTCGAAGAAGACACCAGTGCTTTTATAGCCCAGCCTTTTACAGACACTGTGCTGTGCCCGGGAGATAGTTTTGAGTTGGTGTATACCACTAACTTTCCATTTCTAAGTGGTAATGTATTTACCGCACAACTCAGTAATGATACAGGCGGGTTCAGTAATCCTGTCAACATAGGTGCTAAAACCAGCACAACGGGTGATACCATACAATGTGTCATCCCTCGCAATATAGCTGCGGGTAATGGATACAGGCTACGCATTGTAAGCAATAACAAGGCAGATACTTCTGTAGATAATCAGGTAGATATACGCATAAAAGATGCACTTAAAAACTTTACTAATACTACTGCCACCCCCGTATGCACCAGAGACACCCTGCACCTTACAGGCAGCACTACCACAACAGGTGCTATCAACTGGGCATGGAGCGGGCCTAACAGTTTTGCCTCCTCACAAAAAGATACGTTCATTGCCAATGCACAAATAAGTGATTCGGGCCGATATATACTCACTGCTACCCTCAACAGCACAGGCTGCAGCCTGAGTGATACGGTAGATGTGGAGATGTGCCCTACTCCTGATACTCCTACCGCGAGCAGTAACAGTCCTGTGTGTGAGACATTCGCACTCAACCTTACCACTAGTACTACTACCAACGGAGTTAGTTGGAGCTGGAGCGGCCCGGGTAGTTACAATTCTACCACACAAAACCCTACTGTTACAAGCAATGCCTCATCCACTCACGCAGGTAGTTATATCGCTACAGCTACCCTCAATGGTTGCAGCAGCAGCGATACGGCTACGGTAGTGGTATTGCCCAAACCAGCTAAGCCTACTGCGGGTGCTACCAATAGTCCGCTTTGTCAGTTTCAAGACCTTCAGTTGACAGCAAGTAATATTACAGGCGCATCTTACAATTGGTACGGCCCGAGTTTGTTTACTGCTACTACCCAAAACCCTACCCGCTACAGTATGACCTTTACTGATTCGGGATATTACTACGTATATGCTACGGTCAGCGGTTGTAAATCTGATACGGATAGTGTACATATTAAAGTAAATACTGACCCTGTGGTGAATATCTTCCCGAGCCCGGGTACTACTATCTGTAAGGGTGAAGAAGCCACCTTTACTGCCGTACCTACCAATGCAGGCACAGCCACCTACGGCTGGACGGTGAATTATATCACAACAGGAACAACAGGCACAACTTTTAAAACAAGTACACTGAATAACGGAGATGTGGTACGTTGCGAGATGATCAGTACGGGTACCTGTGCTACTGCCTATACCGATACCAGTAACGGCATCACCATGACGGTGAATGATGTGAAAGCGCCATCAGTCACCATCAGTGCTAACCCCAATACAAGTCTTTATCCTAACGAACCTGTAACCTTTACAGCCAGCCCGACCAATGGGGGTAATAATCCTACCTACCAGTGGTTACGAAACGGCAGCCCGATAAGTGGCGCGCAAAGTGCAGTATGGGGAGCAAATGCCAATTTCTTAAGTGACGGAGATGATATATGTGTGGTCTTGTTCAGTGATCATGTTTGCCCTGAACCTGATACTGCCTTGAGTAACTGCATTAAAGTAGATATACGGTTAAGTGTGGCAACAATAGCAGGTAATAGTAATATCAACATCTACCCCAATCCGGTAACGAACGAACTATACATAGAGGGTATTGACAACGGAACTATCATTGAATTATACGATGTGGTAGGTAAAAAAATACACCATGCTACCACGTCGAACAATAAGTATAGTATCAACATGTCATCATACGCAGCGGGTAATTATGTCTTAAGAATAACGCAAGAAAACGGTACTGCTCAACGCATTAAAGTGATAAAAGAGTAAGATCAACTCAGCAGCATATTATCTATCAGGCGTACTTCGCCAATTTTAGCAGCTATCAGTGCTACCATTTTGCGTTGGCTATCGTAATTGTCTAATAGTTCTAATGTGTCCGCATCGGCAAGAGCAACATAATCAGGGTCAAAACCTTTTTCTTGCAGCAACTCCACACATTCCTTCTGCACGATAGGAAATTTACCCTCTGATGCTTTTGTTTTGATGGAGACAAGGCACTGGTATATTGTACCTGCTACATTACGTTGCGGGTCTGTCAACCTTTTATTACGTGAGCTGAGTGCCAATCCGTCTGCATCGCGCTCAGTGGGGCATATCTCAAGCTTTGTATCGTGGTTGGTATGTTCTATCAGGCTGCTGAGCACCATACATTGCTGGTAGTCTTTCTGGCCGATGTACATTTTGTCAGGCTGCACCATTTCCAGCAGCCTGTTCACTACCTGCCCTACCCCTTTAAAGTGACCGGGCCTGTGCGCCCCTTCCAGTATTGTTTCAAGATACCCGAAATCAAAAGCTGTTGTATTAACCGTCCCTTCAGGATATACTTCATTTACCGATGGAAGCAATAGCACATCACATCCTGCCTCGGTAAGTAAAGCTATGTCTTCATCTATTGTAACGGGGTATTTATCATAGTCGTCTTTATCGTTGAACTGTGTAGGATTAACGAAAATACTGGCCACCGTAAAGTCGCCGTTCTGTTTACTGTTTTTTAACAGAGAAAGATGCCCTTTATGCAATGCTCCCATAGTAGGCACAAAACCTATAACTTGCCCTTTCTCCTTGATTTTCAATAAATAACGACCAATATCATCAGCCTTTTTGAATATAACCATTGTATAATTAGCGGCTAGAAAGCACGTAAATTAATATTTTCGTAATTTTGCAATCAATTTCGGTGAAAATAACATTTCTATTTAATCAATCTAATACAGAAGCATGCCAGAAGACAAAAAACGTGTCTTGATCATTGCCAATGAGCTGTCTCCGTACGTGGAATTTACAGATTTTGCTCAAATACTTAACAGCCTGGCAGTGAAAACTTTCGAAAGCGGAATGGAGATCAGGGTGATCATGCCCAGATTTGGTGTCATCAATGAACGCCGCCACCGCCTTCACGAAGTAGTTCGCCTTTCAGGTATCAATATCATAATTGATAAGGACGATTATCCATTGATCATAAAAGTAGCCTCTTTGCCAAATGCGCGCCTGCAGGTTTACTTTATGGATAATGAGGACTATTTCAAACGCAAAGCTGTATTCGGCGATGATAAGAATAAGTTCTTTGATGATAATGCTGAAAGGATGATATTCTTCTGTAAGAGTGCGCTTGAAACCGTAAAGAAATTCGGATGGCCTCCTGATATCATTCACTGTCATGGTTGGATGACATCACTTGTTCCTTTATACCTGAAGACAGCTTATAAAAAAGAGCCTGTATTCAACTACTCTAAGGTACTATATACCGCACAAACCAATCAGTTCAAAGAAAAGCTGGATGCTGACTTTACCAAAAAAGCATTGCTGGCAAATGGCATGAAGGAGAAAGACCTGGAGCTATTTGCACCTGCTAACAATAAAGCACTAACAATTGGTGCCGGTAAAAGTGCAGATGTTGTAATACATGGCGATGAGAAAGTAGGTAAAGAAACTGCTGATGACTTAAAAGCCAGCAGGTATAAGAAGATCGTGAAATACGAAGATAGCTGGAAAGAGGATGTTACACCTCTTCTGGACTTATACCAAAGCTTAACAGAGTCTTAGAATATCATTCACCATCTTCGTAGAAAATTATTAGCATTTGGAACGCCGGTTATTTCAATCAATACTGACGATTATCGGGCTTTGCCTGTTCGTTTCTATACAGTCATGTAAAGAAGGTACTATTATACGTTCAGACGTTGCTCCAGGAAACAATATTTTAGGCACTACACTAGTACCTGATACGTTTACTAAGATCACTAAAACGGTGTTTGTAGACACAATGGTCACCAGCGACAGGTTATCTGGTTTGCCATTTTATCATACAGCAGGAAGTTTTTATGACCCGTATTTTGGTAAAACAACTGCCGGTATATTCTTTCAGTTGGCATTACCCAGAACCGGCTTCAGGTTCAGGGCAGCTAATGTACCATATACTATAGACTCTGTAGTACTTGTAATGAGGTATAGCGGCTTTGCCTTTGGAGATACTACTGACCCGGGTGTACAAAGGTTTGTTGTTCATGAACTGACCGAAGATATGAGCATTAATGCTGACTACTACAGCAATCAACGCTTGAATATCAGCAGCACCCCGATAGGACAGGCAGATATTGATATGAAGAAGCTGATAAAAGAATTCCCGACCGTAGGAGACTCTCCATCAGCATACAAGCATTTGCGTATTCGCCTCAGTGACGATTTCAGGGATAAGGTAAACAGCCAGGTCGGTCAAGCTGCATTTGAGACTGAAGCCAACTTCCAATCGTTCTTTAAAGGGTTTTATATAGGTCCTGCTGATACTACGCACAGAGGAGATGTGCTGCCATACTTCAACCTGGAAGGTGCAGAGGACTATGCCCGTACTGCTATTGTATTCTACTTCCGTGAGGACGGCAGCAACGAAACACTTACAGAGTTTTTCAACTTCAACAGAGATAAAGCCGCAAGCTATAACTGGATAAGCAGAAACTACAGCAATACAAGGGCGCAATACTGGATAGGCAGAGGCATAAACAATCCTAACCAGTCTGATGATACTGTGCTCATGCAAAACGAACCCGGCGCGTCTATCGACATCAGAATACCTAATATTAAGAACTTGCCTGTAGCGCCTATTTTAAAGGCAGAGCTTGTAATAACGCAAGCGTTAACAGGAGACCCTTCAGATACACTTGCTTCGCCATCGCGTATAGTGCCGTGGGGGGTAAATGACGACGGTTCTTTATACATCATACAGGATTATAACTCTCAAAGCCCTCAGATAGCTGTTGATTTCGTTGATGGTATAAAAACTGCTGATAACGGCAACATTATATATAGAATAAATATTCCCAGAGAGGTACAAAAGGCTATTACAGAACAACGTAAAGAATTACATTTGCGTATAAGGGGTTCTACCACTTACCCGGGCGCCTATAGGTTAACTGCAGGTGGTAACAGTGGCCCTCTGAAAGTACAGTTAAACATCATTTATTCTAAACCTGACTAAATAAAACAAATATGTGCGGTATAGTTGGCTACATTGGAAAAAGGGATGCACTTCCCATATTGATCAAAGGCCTAAAAAGACTTGAATACCGCGGTTACGATAGTGCAGGTGTTGCTTTACTTAACGGCGAGCTTGCAGTATACAAAAAAGCAGGAAAGGTAAGTGAGCTGGAGAAAGTAACTGAAAACGGTGAGAACCTTGCTGCAACCATCGGTATAGGGCATACACGATGGGCAACCCATGGTGAACCTAATGATAGCAACGCACACCCACATATCTCACAATCAGGAGACCTCGCCATTATACACAATGGTATTATTGAAAATTATGCTTCTATTAAAGCAGAACTTGAAAAAAGAGGTTATAAATTTCAATCAGATACAGATACAGAAGTATTGATCAACCTTATTGAAGAGGTATGGAAAAGCGATACCCCTGATCTTGAATCAGCAGTACGCGCTGCATTAAACCAGGTAGTGGGTGCATATGCCATAGTAGTTATTGACAGGAAAAATCCAAACCAGCTTATTGCAGCAAGAAAAGGTAGTCCGTTAGTAATAGGTGTAGGAGAAGAAGAGTTCTTCATAGCATCAGATGCCTCTCCTATCATCGAATACACAAAGAACGTTGTATACCTTGATGATCAGGAATATGCAGTAGTGAACAGGGACGGCTCTTTTACCGTTAAAACACTCGCCAATATCAAAATGACACCTGCCATTCAGGAGCTTGAAATGAGCCTTGAGATGATAGAGAAAGGTGGGTTTGAGCACTTTATGCTCAAAGAAATATATGAACAGCCTAAAGTGATAGCAGACTGCCTGAGAGGTAGAATGAACGCACAGAACGGATGGATAAAACTTGGCGGACTATCTGAATACATCAACAGGATAGATAATGCCAAGCGCTTCCTTTTAACAGCCTGCGGCACATCATGGCACAGTGCATTAATAGGCGAATACCTTATAGAAGACCTTGCAAGAGTACCTGTTGAGGTGGAGTATGCTTCTGAATTCAGGTACAGAAACCCTATAATTAATGAAGATGATGTGGTTATTGCCATCTCACAATCAGGTGAAACGGCTGATACACTTGCTGCAATAGAACTGGCAAAAGAGCGCAGAGCTTTGATATATGGTATATGTAATGTTATAGGCTCTTCTATTGCACGTTCATCTCACGCAGGCTCTTATACACATGCCGGCCCTGAGATAGGGGTTGCGTCAACTAAGGCATTCTCTACACAGATCACGATACTTACGCTTATTGCATTACAAATAGCGCAGGAAAAAGGTACTATCGCTACATCGAAGCTTAGAGAGATATTGTATGAACTGGAAAATATACCTAAGAAGATAGAAGAAGTATTGAAGCTAGACGACCAGATACGGGAGATAGCAGAGATATATAAAGATGCAAGCAACTTCTTATACCTGGGCAGGGGTTATAACTTCCCTGTAGCACTAGAGGGAGCATTGAAGCTGAAAGAAATATCATACATACATGCCGAAGGCTACCCTGCTGCAGAAATGAAGCATGGCCCGATAGCATTGATAGACGAAGATATGCCGGTTGTCTTCCTTGCAACTAACCAGAGTGCTTACGAAAAGATAGTATCAAACATACAAGAGGTTAAAGCACGTAAGGGCAAGATCATTGCTGTAGTACACCGTGGTGACAATGACATAAGAAAGCTGGCAGACCATGTTATTGAAGTACCGGAAACAGAAGAAGTGCTTTCGCCAATGATAAGTATAGTGCCACTGCAGCTGCTTGCTTATCATATAGCTATTCTCCGTGGTTGTAATGTAGACCAGCCGAGGAATCTGGCGAAATCGGTAACAGTTGAGTAATTTTTACGCACTTACCATTTATATTTACAGACTAACTAAACAACTATTCTGATAAAACATGTCATATTTATTCACTTCAGAGTCTGTGTCAGAAGGACATCCTGATAAGATAGCAGACCAAATATCTGATGCTTTAGTAGATAACTTTCTTGCATGGGATAAGAACTCAAAAATAGCTTGCGAAACACTTGTAACAACAGGCCAGGTAGTACTAGCCGGTGAAGTTAAGTGTAAAACATATATCGATGTTCAAAACATCGCCCGTGAGGTGATAAGCAAGATAGGTTATACCAAAAGTGAATATATGTTTGAGGCTAACTCATGCGGTGTGCTATCTGCCATCCATGAGCAGTCGCCGGATATTAATCAAGGTGTTGACAAACAAAATAAAGAGGAACAGGGAGCAGGAGATCAGGGCATGATGTTCGGATATGCTAGTAATGAGACCAATAGCTATATGCCATTGGCACTGGACATGTCTCATGTTATTCTTAAGGAGTTGGCTGCAATACGCAAAGAAGGCAAAAAGATGAAATATCTGAGGCCCGATGCAAAAAGCCAGGTTACACTTGAGTATAATAATGATAACAAACCCGTACGTATTGATACTATCGTTCTTTCTACTCAGCATGATGATTTTGACACTGAAAAGAAAATGCTGGAGCAGATACAGAAAGATGTATTGAACATATTGATGCCAAGGGTTAAGAAAAAATACCCTCGTCAAAAGCATTTGTTCAACAACAAGATCAAATATCATATCAATCCTACCGGAAAGTTTGTAATAGGCGGCCCTCATGGGGATACTGGTCTTACTGGTAGAAAAATCATTGTTGATACATACGGAGGTAAAGGTGCTCACGGTGGTGGCGCATTCTCAGGTAAAGATCCTAGTAAGGTAGACCGTTCTGCTGCTTATGCTACCAGGCATATAGCTAAAAACCTTGTAGCAGCTGGTGTCTGCGACGAAGTATTGGTTCAGGTATCATATGCTATTGGTGTAGCAAAGCCTATGGGTATATACATTCATACCTATGGCAGTGCCAAGGTGGACATGACAGATGGTGAGATAGCTAAAGTGGTTGAAGATATATTTGACATGCGTCCTTATTTCATCGAGAAAAGGTTAAAGCTTCGCCAACCAATGTACAGCGAGTGTGCAGCATACGGACATATGGGCAGGGCACCTCAAACAGTTAAAAAGTCATTTACAAACGGTGAAGGGAAAAGCAAAACAGTAACAGTAGAGCTATTTACCTGGGAAAAACTTGACTATGTAAATAAGGTTAAGAAAGCTTTCAACCTGTAACACAGGCAAGTCAATATAATTTTGATCAATAGAAAAAGGCTGCGAAATTCGCAGCCTTTTTCTATTGGACTCTCTTTTATCAGCTTATTGCTTCACAACTCTCATTATCTCATTGTGAGTGTCATCCATGTATTTTACAACATATACACCGGGAGCAAAGTTTTCTGTATTAACTGATACAATGTTTGAAGTAACTGTGTTGTGATATACAACCTTACCGGTTACGTCTGTGATCAACAGTTTTGCATTCTTATCCATTTCACCATTCAGCTGTATAGTAAGATTATCTTGCTGAACAGGGTTTGGATATGCATCCATATTGAAATCAATTCCTTCAATATTGCTTACCGCGAGACTCTTAAGTGTTTTGAAAGAACGCTTACTCCAATCAGATAATGGTGTAGGTGTACACCTGCTTCTTACATGTATGAAATGCGTTGTTTTGCTTTGAAGCCCTTGTAAGAATATAGTTGTCTTTGTAGTATATGTACCCTGCTGTGGCGGATCAGGAGTTGTTGTTACTGCATACTCATAACCATATGCTGTTTGAATTGGATCCCAGCTAACTTTAATAGTTGTACTAGTTGTGTCCTCTAACCTAAGTTGAGGCTCATAGCAACAAGGGTCTGTCTTAAATGAGTCAACTTTCCAAGCTGACATTTCCCAATTCGCAAATGTACCAGATGAGTCACAAACCAAACGTACAAATACATAATATTTGGTATCACAATCTAAGTTTTCCAGATCTACAGAGTTTACAGTAGTGTACTTATACCCTCCTAACCCTGCCATTGGCGTATCCGGCGTTTTCTTAATCAGGTACTCATACATCTCAGCATTTAACTTTGGTGTCCATGAAATATCTGCAGATTTGAAATCTACATTTGCTACAGATATTACGTTTGGAGGAAGACAGGGGTTAATTACCTCGAAATTATAATCTTCTGCTTCACCATATGCTGTACCGCAAGGGTTAACGTTAGGATCGTAAATAGAACCTAGTGAACCGGTAACCACGCGCATTCTTGTTACACCGTTCTTAGCTTGTCCCGGAACATCGATCTTAACAGTTACCGTTGTACCAGGGTTTATGTGTACATGCTGTGTAGTTACAGCAGGTGCAATATATTCAGAAGGAGTTATCCCTACTTCAAACGTATCATTCTGGTTCCAGTCAACATATACTCTAGTCAACGCAGAAGAACCCGAAGGTGCACTGCTTGAATAGGTAACTTTCAGGTCAACTGATTTTAATGCTTCTTGAGTTACTCTTTCGTTAGTACCTGTATAATCAGAGAAAGAAGTAGTTGAGTTACCACAATTAGTATTGTTGTTTGTGATATTACTGATACCATTCTGGCTCGATACACTCTGGATAGACGCACCTGTACCGCACCCCTGCGAAAATGTGGGCATACAGTAATTGCCCTGAGCCATCACATGACCTCCAGCAATTAGTAGAATAAGGTTAGCAAAAAGCACCTTAGAATTCAAAAAGTAGTTTTTTAACTTCATAATAGTCAAAAGTTTACATGCCTTTACATACGGAAATTATATGCAAAGTGTCATACTCTGCACAATATCTCTTTAAAAATAAACAAAGTTGTTGATATAAAAAAACACCTATTCTTATGTATCGAAGGATTATCTAATAAGCTTCTGCATATGACAAAAAAATAGCCGGTATGATACCGGCTATTAATATTATGAATATTTAAATCCTATTGCTTATTGAACTTGATCTGCTCTCTACGGTCATCATTCATGTATTGCAGAATGTATGATCCCGATGCCAGCTCAGATACGTTCATACTCAATTGCTTACCATTCATCGTTGCTGCCTTAAGCACCTTACCGGTCATATCAAGCAACATCACTGTTCCTGTACCATTGACACTTCCGCCTATGGTGATACCCAGCTCTTCCCTTACCGGGTTGGGATATACACTCAGCCCTTCACCTTCTGTATTTATATTCGCTACATTCGTTGCCCAGGTCTTGAACGGTACCGTCTCCCACTGTGAGGTAGGATAAATACTGCCACAGTGTGCTTTTACATGCACCCAGTAGTCTGTACCGTCATTCAGGTAGTTTTCCAATACACTGGTCTTAGTTATGTCTGTACCGAATGATGGTGGCGTCTGAGACTTCGTAAGTGCATACTCATACTTGTACGCTGTTTTGATCTGCCCCCAGTATGCGATCACACGGCTGTCGTTCTGTGCTGTCAACTGTACATCAGGAGTATGACAAGTGATCAGGGTTGTGAACGAGTCCATCGAGTAACCTGAAGTGTCTTTCAAACCACAGATACTGCGGATGAACAGATAGTAGGTTGAATCCTCATCAAGGCCGATAGCCGAATGGGCATTGGTTGTGGCCAGTGATGAATTCGTCCAATCTGCATCTGTTGGCGTTGCAGGGTTCTTCTTCAGAATGATCTGATAACCGATAGGATTGAACACAGGATCCCATGCTATATCTGCCGTAAAGGCTGTGATATTGGTTATGCTGATACCTTTAGGGTTCTCTACACAACGGATACCGATACGGCCATTCTCAACGCCTGTATAAGCACCAACACTATCCAACTGGTTAGTTGGTGACAGTATATTCAGCGTTGTATTAGTATTTGCATTGGTATAGTTATAACCTTCCCAGATACCTCCGTTGCTGGAACGCGCTATTACAGCATTCTGCTCTGATGACACATCTCCTATCCATGGATCCTTATAACGGATATTTGGCATGTGGCTGTGTGTCCAGTCTGATGTGGTAGCAGTGGTATAGAAGTACATACGGCCTACACCCATTGGCATTGGTGCTGCCTGCGTACCGGTATACTGGCGCATCTGGAAACTTGATGGCACTGTACTGCCCCAGTTGATCGTTCCTACCGTATCCTGACCGAAAGTAAACACCTGTGTACTGTTAGCTACAGGATTAGTAGGCGTAGCATCTGCATACGGAGGTATGCTGGTTGGCACCACTTCATAAGCACCAAGGTCCGGCACACCGGCAGTAACAACTCCTGCACGTGGGTTACCCGCTATATCTGTAGTAGCTGTAGTGTCGTGTACACCACGGCCGTTAACGGCCCATGCTGCTGTGCTGCTAGCATCTATACTGAAATCACCATTCGACGCATCGTTGAACGGAACCTGATAAAAAAGAGAATTCATTTCGTCGCCGGTAGTATTACGCCAGTTGTGTAGGTTATCTGCAGTAGAAGATGATTGAGAACGTTGGAATATATTACCCGATGGTTTGTAGAACAGATTGTAATCACTGTTTACATAGTTAGAGTTATAACAGTAAAAGTTATAACCGTTACCACTTGTTTTGTAAAAAATATTATTCCTGATCTCCATACCGTATGAAGAAGATGTATTATAAACATACATGTTGTAGTTGCTACTACTAGCTCCATCGTTATAGACCGTGTTGTTAAAGAACTTAGAGCTAGAATAACAATACTGTGGTCTTACTCCATAAGCACTGGAGTTGGTTTTTATATGTATAACGTTATTGAATATTTTCGCGTTCTGCTGGTAGTATAGATACATTCCATACATAGCTCCAGAACTACTTTCCATAGTTATTTTGTTATTGGCTAAAATACCGCCACGCTGATAAGCATATATACCATACGAAGTTCTGCTAGAAGTGGTAACGTTTATCTCATTGCCCGTCATTACGTAATTCTGACAGTAGTAAGGTAAATAGTTGTACGTATAACAGTTTCCTGTTTCGTTTATAACATTGTTGCGGAAAGTATCATTCTGACCGTAGTAGAATGCGTAGTTGTATATGTAACCTCCAGACTTATTGAAGTTAAATGTATTGTTCTCTGCTAAACCATTGTAATCGTAATATTTGAAATAGTTACGAATATATCCTGACGAAGAACTTGATGTAACATTGATAGTATTGTTAGCGTAATAAGAGCGACGACCAAAATAATGGTATGTTGGATAAACGGTATTAGAATAACTGGTAATATTATATGTATTACCGGTCATTTTCAGATGTTGTGTTTGACTATTACTGTAGTAATTCGAGAAGTAGAAGTACGTAACGTATGTAGTACTTGAAGTATTTATATTAAACACATTGTCTTTAACTATAAAATCGTTGGCTGTATAATAAATCCTCCAGCCATAATAAGTACCGCTACCTGAGCGAGTAACTGTGTTCCCTTCTAAAGTAAGGTTGCCAAGGTAATAGCCATAGAAAGCATAATAATAGTTCTGATCGAATTCATTATCCTTAAAAACGTTGTAATTACTGGTAGATGATGTGTTATTTCCCCACATGTATACACCGTACGACCCCCTCACAATTTTATTATTCAGAAATTCATTGTAAGACCCACTACCAAAGCTGGTAGCGTATATACGAGATTTATTTGTGCTGGTAGAATTACTTGTATTACCCGTCAAAACACAATTTTCCACGGTATTGTACGAAGCAGAGCCCGCTAACCTGATATCGCAACCATACGTTGAGTTGGTATTGTTTAGCGTTAGGTTTTTGATAGTAACATACCTGGCATTATTCAAATAGAATACGTAGTTATTTGAAGAACTGCCCGAAGGACTTAATGTACAATTAGCCGCGTTACCGCTTTGAGATTGAAAAGTGATCGTATTAGTTGCACTTGCACCAGATACGTTATTGATGGTGCCCTGCCAGCTGCTACCACTATGGTTACCATCTCTGATATTAAAAATAACCGGGCCGTTAACACCCTGGCTGTTCAATGCACTGATAGCAGCACTTAGCGTAGAATAGTCAGGGCTTGTACCACCAACCGTATATGTACCACTAAGCTGAGCTATAGACGGTACAGATAAGATCAGGGCAAACACTGTAACTACTACTACTTTTAATGAGTTGACTTGTTTCATCTACCTGTATTTTTTAGTTGAGGTTAAAAAATTGCTTATTGAACACAGTTCAAAGCATAGCATATTTAACACTATGATTAAATAAAAACTAAACTGCGGTTAAAAATTTTAACATGTACAGTAAAGTTAATTTGATGAGGTACATACATCAATTAAAATACAATTAGCTAGATATTAAAATAAAATTAAAAGACTTGTGATTATTGTATAGAAGAACATAAATAACAGACACCACAAATCTTCTGTATTAATTACCTGTTATACATTTCAAGTAGATGTAAATAATTAAGGCAAGCCGAATGGCTTGCCTTAATTTGAATTTAATGTTATGAACTGAAATTATTGCTTATTAAACTTCACCTGCTCTTTACGAGTATCATTTCTGTATTGTAAAATATAAGTACCCGCAGGCAATTCTGATACATTCATACTTAACTGAGTACCATCCATCGTAGCAGCCTTCAATACTTTGCCGGTCATGTCAAGTAACATAACAGTCGCAGCACCGTTGGCTTTACCACCGATACTTATTGTCAGCTCGTCTTTAACCGGATTTGGATAAACACTAAGGCCATTCGCGTCTGTATTTACATTCGCTACACTTGTTGCCCAGGTTTTGAACGGTACCGTCTCCCACTGCGATGTAGGATAGATACTACTACAGTGTGCTTTTACATGCACCCAGTAGTCTGTACCGTCATTCAGGTAATTTTCCAGTACACTTGTTTTAGTGATATCCGTACCGAATGATGGTGGTGTTTGAGACTTAGTCAAAGCATACTCATACTTGTACGCAGTTTTTATGTCTCCCCAATAGGCAATGACACGTGTATCGTTCTGCGCTGTAAGTGCCACATCAGGAGTATGACAAGTGATCAATGTGGTAAATGAATCCATTGAATACCCTGAAGTATCGTTCAGGCCACAGATACTGCGGATGAACAAATAGTAGGTAGAATCTTCATCAAGTCCGATAGCTGAGTGAGCATTCGTTGTGGCCAAAGATGAATTGTCCCAATCTGCATCTGTTGGCACTGCAGGATCTTTTTTCAGAATAATCTGATAGCCGATAGGGTTAAATACCGCATCCCATGTAATATCTGCTGAGAATGCTTTGATATTATCTATGACAATACCTTTAGGATTCTCTACACAGCGAATACCTATACGTCCGTTCTCAACACCTGTATAACCACCTACACTATCAAATTCATTAGTAGGAGCCAGAATGTTAAGATTTGTATTCGTATTGGCATTGGTATAGTTGTACCCTTCCCATGCGCCTCCATTACTTGAGCGTGCAATAACAGCATTCTGCTCTGATGACACATCACCTATCCAAGGTTCTTTATAATAAACTTTGGGCGTATGCTTATGAGTCCAGTCTGAAGAAGTAGCTGTAGTGTAAAAGAACATACGACCTACACCAGCAGGCATAGGACCTGCCTGTGTACCTGTATACTGACGCATCTGAAAGCTCGACGGCACAGTGTTACCCCAATCAACAGTAGCTACGGTATCCTGTCCGTAAGTAAACACCTGAGTACTATTAGCAACAGGGTTAGCCGGAGTGGCATCCGCATATTCAGGAGTACTGGTTGGTGTTATTTCATATGCACCAATATCAGGAACCCCGTCAGTAACATCACCGGGACGGGTATTACCTCCTAAACCTGTTGACGCTGTAGTATCATGCTCACCACGTCCATTCACAGCCCAGGCATTAACGTTATCAGGGTCAATACGCACATCACCGGCATTTGCATCAATGTATCCCGGGTCGTGGATCAGTGAATTCATATCATGATCAGTTCTGCTACGCCATGTATTCAACGAGTTAGTCGTTACACTGTTGCCGGTTACACTTTGGAAGATATCTGCACCTGAAGGAGCGTAGTATAAATTATAATCCGCATCCATCCTTCTTGAGTCTCTTGTATAGAATAAGCGGCCTCTCGTACCAGTTTTAGAGAAAATATTATTCCTCAGCTCCATATTGTAAGATGAACTGGTATGATATATATACGCTGTATAATCAGTATTACCAGTTGATCTGCTATGGAAAGTATTATTAAACACTTTTGTAGGAGAGAAGTTATAATATGCTCTAAATGTATAATTAGACCCCCTCGTTTTTGTAACAACAGTATTATTGTAGATCAATGCACCACTTGCTCTATATAAATACAAACCATATACAGAAGCATAGTCAGCATCTACATCTATCTTATTATTTGCAAATACACCTTTATAGTAATATACATAAGCGCCGTAAGTAGTTCTATCCTCTGCATCAATATCTACATTATTATTGACTATATGATAATCTTGGGCAAAGTATGCCATATAGTTGTACGGGTATGAATAACGTCCATCCACATCAATTGTGATATTGTTACCATCAGCAGTATCTTTTGTACCTCTGTATACTAGGTAATTTCTGATGTAACCACCATTTTTTGACAATTTCACATCATTATTTCTGAACATTGAATAGTAGTTATAATACATCAGATAGTTGTAGATATAACCGTTTGAGCGGGCATTATATACATCAATTGTATTGTTTTCGTATAGAGAGTAGTAGTTGAAGTAAGTGTATACAGGATATGTATAATAAACTGAAGAACTGGTATTAATGTCTAAGTTATTATTCTTCACCTCAGGCCTGTCAGTTTTGTTTTGAGAATACCTGTTACAATAATACATATACAAACCATAGGTACGATAAGCATTAGGACTCAAGTCAAGGTCGTTATCAGAAATAAGAACCTTATCTCTGGTATACCCAAACTGCATCCCGTAAAAATAAGAACTACCACTACCTGAACGCTCTATAGAGTTACCTGAAACTTCCAGAGAACCCATGTAATAGAGATACATGCCGCCGTAGTAAGGTTGTACGATCTCGTTATTCTTGATCACATTTCCGGTACTTACAGAAGAAGTATTATTACCTCTCCAGTATATAGCGTAAGAACCATATTCAATGCTGTTATCTTGAATAGTATTGTTATTAGCGCCACTGCCATAACCATAAATACGCGCTTTTCTATTACTTGTATTACCTCCCGTATGGCCTTTTATCACACAATTTTCTATCGTGTTATTTTGAGCACTACCGGCAAATTCTATAACCCTACCATAAGAAGAGCTTGTATTATTTAATGTCAGATCTTTAACGATTATGAATTTAGCACTGTTAAGCCTTATCATATAGTTGGCTGACGAAGAACCTGAATTACTCAGAACACAATTAGCCTTATTACCACTTTGCGACTTTATGGTAACTGTATTAGTTGAGCTGGCACCAGTTACGTTGCCTATACTTACCCTCCAGTTACTTCCGGAATAATTACCATCACGGATATTAAATATTACCGGACCATTTACACCCTGACTGTTCAGCGCACTGACTGCAGCGCTCAAAGTAGAATAATCCGGGCTGGTACCCCCTACTGTATATGTTCCGCTTAATTGCGCATTGGCAGTGAAACCACCAAAGGCAAACAAAATAAGCATTAACCATACTTTGTTCATCATGTCGAAGTTTTTCATAATCAATAATTTATTTACCTGTTTACTTATTTAAATAACCGGGCGAAGACCCGATTATACATATTATTATAAAATCTACTTAAAAGTAATTGAATATATGTGCTATATGAATTAAAACAGAGGTCTCGGTAATTAAAATGATATTTACTTAGTATTAATGAAGCTTTAAGACCGAGCATACCACGCAGCTTGCCGAGAGCATCAGGGCGATACACATGTTTGTGAAGAATATATAAGCTTTCAAATACCAAAAAAGCCGCCCATAAGGGGCGGCTTAAAACCATTTTAATTGCAGGATATTAAATCCTATTGCTTATTGAACTTGATCTGTTCTCTACGGTCATCATTCATGTATTGCAGAATGTATGATCCCGATGCCAGCTCAGATACGTTCATACTCAATTGCTTACCATTCATCGTTGCTGCCTTAAGCACCTTACCGGTCATATCAAGCAACATCACTGTTCCTGTACCATTGACACTTCCGCCTATGGTGATACCCAGCTCTTCCCTTACCGGGTTGGGATATACACTCAGCCCTTCACCTTCTGTATTTATATTCGCTACATTCGTTGCCCAGGTCTTGAACGGTACCGTCTCCCACTGTGAGGTAGGATAAATACTGCCACAGTGTGCTTTTACATGCACCCAGTAGTCTGTACCGTCATTCAGGTAGTTTTCCAATACACTGGTCTTAGTTATGTCTGTACCGAATGATGGTGGCGTCTGAGACTTCGTAAGTGCATACTCATACTTGTACGCTGTTTTGATCTGCCCCCAGTATGCGATCACACGGCTGTCGTTCTGTGCTGTCAACTGTACATCAGGAGTATGACAAGTGATCAGGGTTGTGAACGAGTCCATCGAGTAACCTGAAGTGTCTTTCAAACCACAGATACTGCGGATGAACAGATAGTAGGTTGAATCCTCATCAAGGCCGATAGCCGAATGGGCATTGGTTGTGGCCAGTGATGAATTCGTCCAATCTGCATCTGTTGGCGTTGCAGGGTTCTTCTTCAGAATGATCTGATAACCGATAGGATTGAACACAGGATCCCATGCTATATCTGCCGTAAAGGCTGTGATATTGGTTATGCTGATACCTTTAGGGTTCTCTACACAACGGATACCGATACGGCCATTCTCAACGCCTGTATAAGCACCAACACTATCCAACTGGTTAGTTGGTGACAGTATATTCAGCGTTGTATTAGTATTTGCATTGGTATAGTTATAACCTTCCCAGATACCTCCGTTGCTGGAACGCGCTATTACAGCATTCTGCTCTGATGACACATCTCCTATCCATGGATCCTTATAACGGATATTTGGCATGTGGCTGTGTGTCCAGTCTGATGTGGTAGCAGTGGTATAGAAGTACATACGGCCTACACCCATTGGCATTGGTGCTGCCTGCGTACCGGTATACTGGCGCATCTGGAAACTTGATGGCACTGTACTGCCCCAGTTGATCGTTCCTACTGTATCCTGACCGAAAGTAAACACCTGTGTACTGTTAGCTACAGGATTAGTAGGAGTAGCATCTGCATACGGAGGTATGCTGGTTGGCACCACTTCGTAAGCACCAAGGTCCGGCACACCGGCAGTAACAACTCCTGCACGTGGGTTACCAGCTATATCTGTAGTAGCTGTAGTGTCGTGTACACCACGGCCGTTAACGGCCCATGCTGCTGTACTGCTAGCATCTATACTGAAATCACCATTCGAAGCATCGTTGAACGGAACCTGATAGATCAGGGAGTTCATATCATCACCCTTAAATTTGCGCCAATCTTGCAGATTGTCTGATGTATTATTTGGCGAAATGCTATAGAAATAACTACCACCAGGCTTATAATACAAGTTATAGTCTGTATGAGCATAATCGGGATAATAGTTATAAATACTATACCCGTTACTACTTGTCTTATAGATAATGTTGTTAAGTACATCTATATCGTAAGATGCTGAAGAGTGAAACAAATACATACCATAACTAGAAGAACTTGTACCCTCGTTATAGATCGTATTGTTGAAGAACCTGGTCGGGGAATAATTGTAATAAGCATTTACACCATAACATGTACCGCCAGACTGAACACGTATCGTATTGTTGAATATCTTACTACCCTGCTGGTAATAAAGATACATTCCATACATAGCACCTGAAGTGCTCTCACAATTGATCTTATTATTAGCAAATATCCCGCTATACTGGTACACATACGCACCGTAAGCTGTAGTAGTATTGGTTTTTAATGACACCTCATTACCTGTTACAACATAGCCTTGACAATAATAAGGGAAGTAATTGTACGTAAAAGCATTACCCTGTTCATTGATCACATTATTACGGAATGTATCATTTGCTCCGTAGTACAAAGGTCTTAAGTAGATGTAACCACCAGCCTTAGTTATATTCCATGTATTGTTTTCTGCAATACAGTATTGGTTATAGTACATCAGGTAGTCATATATATAACCCGAAGTACTATTTGAGTTAATATTGAAAGTATTATTCGAATAGTCTGAGTAATAACTGTAGTAGTGATATGTAGGATAGATAGAGTTTGTAGTTGATGTCATGTTATAAACATTACCTGTCAGGTGCAGGCCAGCATCCTTATTCTGGGTATAATAGTTAGTGTAATACAACATTGTAGCATAAGTAGTGCTTGTTGTATTAAGGTTGAATATATTATCCGTTACGTAGAAATTGTTAGCTGTATAATAGAAATACATTGCATAGTAAGTACCGCTACCATTACGGGTAAATGTGTTATTCTTAACCGTTATATCACCATTGTAAAAACCATACATACCATAGAAGTAGTTCTCATTGAACTGATTGTCCTCAAAAACATTATCATTAGTTGTAGTTGAAGTACCACTGCCATAGAAATAAACACCGTATGCACCTCTATCTATCAAGTTTCCTTTAAAAGTATTGTTTGATGCTGAACCCAGTCCAGTACCAAAAATGCGTGACATATTATTGCTGGTTGAGGTAGCTGTACTACCTGTTAATACACAATTCTGAATTGTATTATAAGATGCAGAGCCTGCAAATCTCACATCACAACCAAATGTTGTATTAGTATTACTTAGTGTCAGGTTTTTAATAGTTATATACCTGGCATTATTAAGTTCAAAAATGTAGTTTGTAGTAGAACCTCCTGAGTTGGTCAATATACAGTTGGCCCTATTGCCACTTTGCGATTGAAAAGTGATGGTATTGGTTGCACTGGCACCAGTAATATTGCCTATGGAACCTATTGCAGTTGTACCGGAATAGCTACCATCCCTGATATTGAACACAACCGGGCCATTAACACCCTGACTGTTCAATGCACTGACTGCTGCACTTAATGTTGAGTAATCCGGACTAGTGCCACCTATTGTATAGGAGCCACTAAGCTGGGCCTGGGCCTGCTGAAAACATAATAATGTTATAATAGCAGTAGCCAGAGATTTGATGTAGATTATTTTCTTCATAATAATTAATATTTGCCTGTTACTATTAGCGTTAATCTAAAGTTAAAGACAGCACATACATTAATTATTTTTTATACAAATTTTAATCTTATTTTAATTTAAGTCTTAGCTAATAAAAAGAGAGGGCATAGCCATCTTCCTTTATTACTAAATAATATAACTTATTGCTTCACAATACGATACGTTTCAGAACCGGTTGCAGACGTGTAATTAATTAAGTACATACCGGCTTGTATTCCGGATAAAGACAGTTCTGACCGCTCTGTAACAATATCTAGTTTTTTAATCATTTTCCCACTGATATCAGTGATAGTCAACACTCCTTTACTGTTATTATTCACATGAACGACCAATACATCTGTTACAGGGTTAGGATAAAAAGTTAAGGTCTTATTATTTTCAATATCCTCTATATTAAGTGCAAAAGTGCTGAAAGAGAATGTCTTCCAATCTGTATTGGTCAGCACACCTCTGTCAGAACAGAATGACCTGACATGGAAATAATACCTGGTACCCGGATCCAGATATGATAACAACACGCTTGGTTTTGTAATTCTTGTTCCGGCCTGAGGAGCAGTAGGGTTATTGTCTAAAGCATACTCATAATGTAAGGCACTTAATATATTCCCCCAGTATGCAACCGCCATATCAGTATTTACATCATTAAATTTCACGTCGGGGTCTTTACAAATAACAGGTGCATAGAATGGAATCTCTGCCCATATGGAGCTATCATTGCCCGTACACCTTGTACGTATATGCACATAATATGTCTGGCCTTCTGTAAGGCCTGTTGCGTTACCAAAAGTATTAGGAGTATAGGTCACTACAGAACCCGGAGCAGGATCACCGGCTACCTGATCTACACGATATTCATAAGCAACACTAGTACCTACTTGCCCCCATGAAAAACTCACACTATCGCTACCAATATAATTGAATATGAAGCCCGGAGGCACTGTACACGGTGGGTTGGTCATAAACGGTAAAGTCACCCAGCTTGAAAGACTATTAGCTGCACACTTGTTTCTTACATGTATGTAATACTGAGTTGCAGGCGTAAGGCCAATGGCCGAAGCACTAAGCCCGCCTGTTGCTGAAGGCGTAACGGTTGGGCCGGTAGCATTCTGATCTACTATGTATTCATAGCCTATAGATGTACCAACTCCAGTCCATGAAAAGTCAACGCTGGTTGAATTCACGTTATTTATAGTAATGTTCGTTGGGCCGGGACATGGAGGCCCCGGATTCAGTTCAATATTCCATGTAGACGCTATCTCTGCTGCAGTAAGTGCTCGGTTATACATTCTGAACTCATCGACAAAAGAACCATTCGGTATGCCATTCGATGTAGCCTGCCCGCCTACTCTAAAATCTGTACCCGTCAATGTCATAGTGGATGTCTGGGCAACCGTTAACACCAAGGCGCCATTTTTATATGCACGTATAGCAGGTGTAGTGTTATCATAAACAATATGCACTACTACAGCAGATCCACTGGCGTCAAATATGTTATTGATCAGTACATCAGTCATGCCTGTACCACGCACCATGATATTACCTCCACCTGAAACCAGACCTGTACCTGTAAAAGCACGGAATGTTGACCCGCCACTACCACCGAAGATATAGTTACTTGTTGCAGTATTAGTTATACCTTTCATCCATAATGAGATAGTCCATGAACCTGATAAGTTTGTTGCCCAGTTAGCATTCAGACTATTAGATGCAGTTGTACCTCCGTTACCGAGCAATGCAGTTCCGAACTGTCCTGCCCCACCTATGGTTGTCCCGTTTAGCGTTCCATTCGTACTTACCCTTGTTGCAGTTTGTGCTTCGTTTGCTACATCACTACCAGTTACCGAGTTGAATTTGAAATACATCAATTCAGGTATAGACTGTGCATGAACATCCGTGCTTAGAGAAATTGCAAAAATCAATAACAAACCATATAAGCTATTGATTGTAAATATTTTGTATATAATTATTTTCATGCTTAAATATTGAATACGCCTAAGAATTAAAATTAGATTAAATACAGACATATTAATCAATATCAAGGGTTGGGTGAACAATATTTTTTCTTTTAACCAAAACAGGCTGCCAGAGAAGGCAGCCTGTTTATGATCATTATAACTAATCTTTGAGTTATTGTTTCAGTATTCTATACGTGCCGGATGAGCCGGAAGTAACATATCTTAATAAATAGATACCGGACTCCAACCCTTGTAGTGAAATATTGGTTTCCGTATGATTAACATCAACCCTTTTTACTTCCTTGCCACTTAGGTCCGTAATTATTAACCTGCCATCCTTTTCAGGGTTTGTAACTGCGAAAGTAAACTGCTCTTGTGCCGGATTAGGATATATAGCCACAGTTTCATCATCGTTAAACTCACCAACTGAAAGTGCAAAAGTGCTGAACTCGTAAGTAGACCATTTTGAGCTACTCTGAATACCTCTGTCATCACAATTTGACCTGATATGAAAATAGTATTTGCTGCCCGCATCAAGATTGGGCATATGAACAGCGTTATTCGTGGTCTTGGTACCCAATGGTGGGGGCGCAGACTCTGTGCTCAGCAAGTATTCATAATTGATAGCACTTTGCTTATCAGACCAATAGGCTATCGCTCTTTGAGTATTAATATCCCTGAATTGCACATCAGGAGCACGACATACTACTGGAGTATAGAACGAGTCTAAAGACCAGCCTGAGCTATCGTTTTGCTGACAATATGCCTTAATATGGACATAATATTTTCTGCCTTCGATCAGGTTAATAACACTACCACCGGCAGTTAGTGTAGGTATACCTGCAGTTGGCGCAGGATCACTTCTGTTTGTATCTACAACATACAAGTAGCTTAAGCCTGTGATCAAAGGATTCCATATAAATGAGGCACTGTTACTGTCGACACTTATAGGCGTAAAGCCCTGCGGAGGACTACAAGGGGGCAATGTCTCAAACGAGACGGTATCCCATGCCGACTTATCAGTGCTTGAGCAATAATTACGTACATGCACATAATATGTTGTAGATGGCATTAGCCCGCTCATTGTAGCAAAAGTATTGTTCGTATTATTGATATTACCTGTCGGAGAAAGCGTTGCAGACTGATCAACGGCATAATCATAACCTGCAGATCCTGTTACTCCTGTCCAGTTAACCTCTGCAGACATTGAGGAAATATTTGTAGTAGCAAGGTTGGTAACGCCTGCGCATGGCTGACCATAATACAATTCTACCCTGCTTATACTACCTGAAGCACCCTGTGCCACACCCCATACTTGGCTGGTTGCGCCTCCTGTAATATGGCCCTGATAGCCAAAACGCTGTATCGTAAAACTTTGTCCGTATATACTAGTTGTATAGGCACCTGTTGCGTATGAGTTGCTTGTACCTGCAGTACCCAAAATACCGATTACATCGCCTGCCTGTACATTAATATTTACAGATTGAATAACGCCATTAGTGGCGCCATTAATATATACCAGTGTGGTAAAGTTGCTGGATTGATTACCAAATGGGATAGGCGGCGTAGTATTTAACTTTACAACCTGAATGTATTGCAAGCCTGTACCCGCCTGACTTGGCACACGCAATCCTGTTATTGTAAAATTTGTTGGCGCAATAAACCAATATCCTCTTGCAGAGCCGCTATATACACTATTGTGATTAGGCAACGGCATAAGTGTTTGTGCATTTACCGTTTTAATGTTCAAGAGACATATCAGGCAGAATAAAAAAGTAGCAGGCAACAGCCTGACCAGGGGTTTTCGTGTCGTATACATAACGTGGGCGTTTAAAAATTATATAATATACCTGTCTATATAAAGTTACCTATTTAACATCCCGCTGGTTTAATGCACTGATTAATATAAGATTAAAATAGTTTTGTAACTATTTGATAATAAATGACATAAAATTAACTGACAGCTATAAATTCACTCTTATCTATTAACTATCGATTGTAAACAAAAAAGCCACTCGTAATGAGTGGCTTTGTATTCAGATACTGTCTTTAAAACTTAAGCTAGAGTAATGCTATCATCAAGATAAACATCTTGTATCGTGTTCAGTAGTTCCACTCCTTCATTCATCGGCTTTTGGAATGCTTTACGCCCGCTGATCAGCCCCATACCCCCTGCACGCTTATTTACCACAGCAGTCATCACAGCTTCCTGCATATCCGACGATGCTGAACCTTTAGATGCACCACCTGAGTTGATCAGGCCGGAACGTCCCATATAGCAATTCGCTACCTGATAACGGCAAAGGTCAATCGGATGATCTGTTGTCAATTCATCGTATACCTTCTTATGAGTTTTACCATACTTCTGTAAAGCATTGTAACCACCATTTACTTCTGGCAACTTCTGCTTAATGATGTCGGCCTGGATGGTAACACCAAGGTGGTTAGCTTGTCCTGTAAGATCGGCAGCAGTATGATAATCAGTACCATCCACTTTGAAAGCGCCATTACGCAGGTAGCACCACAATACAGTAGCCATACCCAGTTCATGTGCATATTCAAAAGCTTCAGCTACTTCTACTATCTGTCTACTGCTTTCTTCGCTACCGAAATATATTGTTGCACCGATAGCAGTAGCTCCCATATTCCAGGCATCCTTAATATTTCCGAACATTATCTGATCGAATTTATTAGGGTATGTCATTAATTCATTATGATTCACTTTTACTATGAAAGGTATCTTGTGAGCGTATTTACGTGCTACCGAACCTAAAACACCATATGTTGACGCAACGGCATTACAACCGCCTTCCATTGCCAGCTTCACAATATTCTCAGGATCGAAATATACCGGGTTTGGGGCAAAAGATGCACCACCGCTATGCTCTATACCCTGATCTACAGGTAGTATTGATACATAACCGGTATTAGCCAGACGGCCGTTACCAATAATAGACTGTATGCTGCGAATGGTCTGAATGTTGCGATTTGACCCGATCCATACATTATCTACTGAATCCGGAGAAGGAGTGTGCAACATTGAAGCATCAATAGTATTACACTTGTGGTCCAGGAAATACCCTGCCTGGTCACCCAACAATTCCTGAATCTTTTGTGAAGCCATAAATTTTTATTTTTTAAAAAGTCGTGCAAATGTAAAAACAAAAAAATAAAATGCTCAATATGTACCCTATAAAAGCATATGGTTAACATTACACTTAGTTTCATAACCCTTATATACCCCCTCATTCAACCTGTGCGATAATTATTATCTTGCAGCAACCTTAATAAATACATTTAAAATGCCTTTAGTAGCTCCATCAATATTATCAGCTAATTTCCTTTCGCTGAAAGATGATATTGAGATGATCAATAATAGTGAGGCCGATTGGTTTCATATAGATGTTATGGATGGCCGTTATGTACCTAACATCAGTTTTGGTATGCCCGTGATCAAGACCATGAAGAAAATGGGCAAAAAAACCTTTGATGTACACCTGATGATCGTAGAACCGGAAAAGTACTTTGAAGCGTTTAAAGATGCCGGTGCTGACATACTGACGATCCATTACGAGGCCAGCACGCATCTGCACCGCAGCCTGCAGGCTATAAAAGCACTGGGCATGAAAGCGGGTGTAGCGCTTAACCCGCATACACCGGTAAGTGTATTAGAAGACATTATTACTGATATTGACCTGGTACTTATTATGAGCGTTAACCCCGGCTTTGGCGGACAGAAATTCATACATCAGGCACTGGATAAAATAAGTAAGCTAAAGGCCATGATAACCAATGCGGGATGTCATACTTTGATAGAAGTAGATGGTGGCGTGACACTGGATAACGCGCCTGATCTGGTAGCAGCAGGTGTAGACGTATTGGTTGCGGGCAACACTGTCTTTTCATCAGACAACCCTGCCGAAACGATCAAAAAGCTGAAAGCAACCGGAAAATAAACTGATACGATTAGCGTTCTGATTAAGATGTCAAAATATTTACTACTCCTTTTCTCGTTATTATTACTGTCAGACAGCTTGTATGCCCAACAAATAGCATACATAACAGGCCGTGTAACTGATGAAAAAGGTAAAGGGATGGATGGGGTTACCGTAGCAGTTCAGGGCACATCTATAGGCACTAACACAGATAGAAAGGGGAACTACAACCTGGAAGTACCCGCTAATACTTCCATCACAATTGTGTACTCATACGTAGGTCTCGACCCTCAAAAAGAAAGTATGACACTCATACCGGGTCAGAAAAAAGAGATCAATATCAACTTTAAAGAGACCACGGTAAAACTCAAAGAAGCTGTAAAAAGTGCTGACAGGAGAGATGAAGCAGGTAACATAAAGCTGAATGCAGGTAAAGCAAGGATCATTCCATCTACAACGGGTGGTATTGAAGCACTGATAAAAACATACGTAGGTAGCAACAATGAGTTGACCTCACAATACAATGTACGCGGTGGAAATTTTGATGAGAACCTTGTATACGTAAACGATTTTGAAATATACCGCCCCTTCCTTACACGCAGCGGACAACAGGAAGGTCTCAGCTTTGTGAATCCTGATATGGTAGCAGGTGTTAATTTCTCAGTAGGTGGATTCCAATCAAGGTATGGAGATAAGATGTCCAGCGTGCTGGATGTGGATTACAGAAGACCGACTGAATTCGGCGGGCGTATTAGTGCCAGCCTGCTCGGTGCCAGCCTTGCACTTGAAGGAGCTACTAAAAATAATAAGCTGACATGGATGGTGGGTGCAAGGCATAAAAGCAACCAGTACCTTCTAAGTGCGCAACAACAAAAAGGTATATACAATCCATCTTTTACTGATGTGCAGGCAGACATCAGGTACGATATAAGTGAAAAATGGGAGGTCGAACTGATAGGCAACTATGCTCGCAACCGCTTCGATTTTATACCCGAAGAGCAAACAAGCAGCTTCGGACTAATAAACAAGGCTTTTCAGTTGCGTGTATTTTATGATGGGGCAGAGACAGACCAGTTCGATTCTCGGTTCGGAGGTGTCTCTACCACATTTAAGCCCAACAAGAGATTACGGTTAAAGCTACTTGCATCTGGTTTCCAGACCAATGAGCGAGAGACTTATGACATAATAGGTGAGTATCTGTTAGGCGAGCTGGAAACAGACCTTGGAAAGGAGAACTTCGGACAAGTAAAAACATTTTTAGGTACCGGCATTATACATACCTACGCACGCAACTACTTACAAGTAAATGTAGGAGATGTTGCTCACAAAGGCTCTTATGATGCAGGCAGGCATTTTATACAATGGGGGCTTGGTGGAAACGTAACCTATATATCAGACAAACTGAACGAATGGGAACGCAGGGACTCTGCAGGATACACACAACCATACGACCCTAATATTCTTGAACTTACAAGGGTATACCGATCAGAAGCTGTATTTGATTACATAAGGTATACCGGGTACCTGCAAGACAACTTCAATTTCGGCGATTCAGCTAAACTGACAGGTTCTGTTGGGGTCCGCTTCAACTATAGCACCCTCAATAATGAATTGCTGATAAGCCCCAGAGGGCAACTTGCCTATAAGCCTAAATGGCAACGTGACTGGGTGTTTAAAATAGCAGGTGGACTGTACCAGCAGCCACCTTTCTACCGTGAAATGCGTGACCTTGACGGTAACGTGAACCAAAACCTCAAAGCACAGAAATCATACCATATTGTAGTAGGTACTGACTATAACTTTAAAATAGCTGATCGTCCGTTTAAATTCACGACAGAAGCTTATTACAAAGGGCTGTGGGATATAGTGCCTTATGAATATGATAATGTACGTATCAGGTATTTTGGCAGGAACAATGCCGTTGGACGAGTATACGGATTGGAGGCCAGGTTGTATGGAGACATTGTACCTAAAGCTACATCATGGATAAGCATAGGTATATTAAAAGCTGAAGAAGACCTAACAGATGATTTCATTACCTACAAAGGAGTAAACGGTGCTGACAGTGCTACCATTGAACCGGGGTATATACCCCGCCCTGCCGACCAGAGGTTTGTACTAGGTATGTACTTTGAAGATTATCTACCACGCAACGAGAATTTTAAAATGCACCTTAATCTGATGTATTCTACAGGGCTGCCATTCGGCCCGCCTGACCAGCAGAGATATGGTGATACACTACGCCTCCCGGATTACAGGCGTGTAGACATAGGGTTTTCAGCACTACTGCTTGATGGCGACAAACATCAGGATAAAAAAATATTGAGTGGTTTCAAGAAAATATGGTTCAGCGCAGAAGTGTTCAACCTGCTGGGTATCCAAAACACTCTTTCTTACTCTTGGATACAAGATCAAAGTAGTGGACGTACATTTGCAGTACCTAATCGTTTAACATCAAGATTAATAAACGCAAAACTTATTATTGATTTTTGACAACCTGTAATATGAGATATATTTATACTCTATTAATACTGATTGTAGTTGCTTTTAACTCTTGCAGCAGGCGTGATGCTTACGCTTACACCTGCCAATGCACAAATAATGAAACAGGTACTGTAGACAGTATTATAACATACAGAACAGAGACATCCGGAGAAGCTCAATACCTTTGTGAGACTGTTGCAGATTCAGTTAATAAAGGCGGGCGTAACTTTACTTGTAATATAGATTGATTTTTTTGTACCCCTTTTTCAACACACATGTGACAAAAAGCTATTTTCCATTGATGAAAAAATGGTTTTAGTTTTATAGTTTTGTTAATAATTTGGTTATTTTGGCATCCTCAAATGCATTTACTACGATGAAGAACGTTCTCTTAATAGCTGCCGCAAGCGTACTTATGGTTTCTTGTGCGAAAGAATACAATTGCAACTGCGAAAGTGAAAACCTGACAGAAACCAACCAACTGATATTTAAGACCAATAGCAAGAGTCATGCTAACCGTCTATGCGATGACTATGCCTCGCGTGTGCGTAATGCAGAAATCGATAGAGATGACTATAATTGCACCTTAGATTGATCTGTTTTACTTAATTATATTTAAGAAAAGCCGGTGTACACCGGCTTTTTTTAATGAATTAAAAATAGTTTGTATCTAAAACTCATTATAAGTGTATTTTTTATAAAATATTTCTTATTTTAGGTTTTTACTCAATGGGCAATTCTGAACACACAATAAGCCTCTTTGAGGATGTTGCGGGAACCATATCCGCAAAATACCTTGCAGAAATCAAAATGATGGCCGGTATTAAAGGAAGCCGACCTGATTTTGAGGAGATCATGCCCAAACTATCTGCAATGGAAAAAGAGTTGACACAGAAGGCTTTGGCAATATTAGAGGCATACAAAAAGGAGCAGCCAGAGGCTTCAGAAAATGTTACTGATAACCTTAGTCACATCATTAAATCTACCATTGAAGGTTTCATCAAACAGCTATAGATTAAAAACAGCTGAAAACAAGCGGGAAATCAAGGAATATCATAACATTTTGGGTAATTTCATATATTCTGATTACCTATGATACATAAGGTATGTAACAGCACTGTATCATTACTTATCATTCTGCTCTGTTCTTTTCACTTACAGTCTTCTGCGAAAAGGTCTGAGTTGATAGCAGACAATCTATATCTGGTGCAGAATGTAGGTCAGATAAAAGACCAATATGGCCATAACAGACCTGACATAAACTTCAAAGTAAATAGTGGAAACGTACAGATATTCATTGGTAGTAATGGTATACATTATCAATGGAAAAAACCTATCAATGAAGATAACACACCACTCTTTGAGACTTATAGGCTAGATGTTACATTAGTTGGTGCTCATAAGCATATTACACCAGAGATACTTGAACAGGGAACATTCTACGAAACTTACTATACCAACGATCTTGATGGTGCAGTTGCTAAATCAGGCAAAAAAGTCATTTATAGAAATATATACGACAACATTGATTGGGTTATATACACTAAGGATGGAACCCTTAAATACGACTTCGTAGTGCATGAAGGTGGTGTGGTAAATGACATTAAATTCGAGTATAAAGGAGCATCGAATATTGAAATAGTCAAGCAGGCATTACAGATCACGACACCTTTTGGTATAATATCTGAACACGCGCCATATACATATACCAACGATTCAAAGCAATTTATTCCTTCAGCTTATACTTTAGAAGGGAATACAGTTACGTTCAACACAAATAACATCATTAGCAACCTTACAGTAGATCCCACACTTGAGTGGGCCAGCTACTATGGCGACGATAGTGTCGAAAGCGCGTATAGCCTTACTACAGACAGTTCGTTGAATGTATACATTGCAGGCAGGTCGAAAAGTATTGCCAATATTGCCACCAGCGGTGCATTTCAAACTACAATAGGCGGCAACGATGATGCCTATATCGCTTCGTTCAACTCCGGAGGGTTCATTCGCTGGGCCACCTATTATGGCGGTAATGGTAACGAGGTTTTTTATTCCATTACAACAGACAGCAAAGACAAACTGTTGCTTGCAGGTGTTACTGATACTTCGTATAACTTATCTTATGCTGCAAAGCATCAGTCAAACCACGGCGGTGGCGGTAGCGACTGTTTTGTGCTGAAAATGAACACATCTGGCTCTAGAATATGGTGCACCTATTATGGTGGAGAAGATGAAGAGCAGGAGAACCTGGAATATCAGGCATTTGTTACTACTGATGCTAATGACAACATCTACCTGGCAGGAACAACAAAAAGTGATACGGGTATTGCTACTACCGGAACAGCACAAACTACCCGAGGAGGAAACTATGATGCTTTTCTCGTCAAATTTGATGATGATGGCGACAGGTTATGGGGGACCTACTACGGAGGCAGTAACATTGACAACTTCAGGAAAATAGCACTTGACAATGATGGCAATGTATATGTTGCGGGTATTTTCCAGAGTTCTGGTATGGCCACATCCGGTACATATCAGGTAAACTCCAACGGAAAGTTAGAGTGCCTGTTGGCCAGGTACAACAATAGTAACGGTACTCTTAAATGGGCAACTTATTTTGGTGGCAGTAATGACGATACTCCACAAGGGTTAGGCGTCGACGACAACTTCAGTATATACCTTTCTGGCTCTACTAACAGCAGCAGTAACATTGCAACAAGCGGCGCCCACCAAACACAATTGAACGCAGGCTCATCAACTGGAGTATATGATGCCTTCATTGCTAAATTTGACACAAGTGCTATAAGAGTATGGAGCACCTATTACGGAGGAAGTGCAGTAGACCATAGTGGTGAATTGGTAATTGATAATGCAGGTAACATTATGCTTACCGGATCAACTGCCAGCACTACTAATATTGCCACACAAGGTGCGCACCAGGCAAGCAGTGGCGGCAACAATAGCTTCGACGCATTCTTTGCGGTATTCACACCTACGGGTACCAGAACATGGGCATCTTATTATGGAGACATTAACCAGGATTACGGATTCGGAATTGACATAGTTGAAACCGGACATACATATATATGTGGTAATACTGCCAGCTCTTCTAATATTGCATATAGCGGACATCAGGTTCTTTATGGGGGTAATAACGACGCATTCCTTGCGAAATTCACTCCCGATACTACAGCATTTATTTTTCAGCCATTCACACAAACCGTTCATTGTGCCGGAGACTCTTTTGTTCTGAATTATGGCACAACATCTCCTTTTCGTGCAGGCAATACTTTTACCGTGCAGCTTTCAGACAATAGCGGTAGTTTTGCTAGCCCAACAAACATTGGTAATACAACAGCAACAACAAATGGGACTATTACCTGTAACATACCTACTAACCAAACAGGCTCAGGATTCAGGATTCGAATAATAGCAACTAACCCCGCTGATACTTCTTATGACAACGGAAACAACATAACTATTAAGCCTAATCCTGTATCACCTACAGCTACCAGTAATTCTCCTGTTTGCAGTAATGATACGTTAGAACTTAATGCTACAACGTCGACCAGTAGCGTATCTTATTTGTGGTCAGGGCCAAACAATTGGTTCTCTAATGTTCAAAATGCCAAAAGAGGCTCTTTAGATACTTCTTTATCAGGAAATTATATTGTAACCGTTAACCTGAATGGGTGTACTAAAAAAGACACGATTAATGTTACAGTAATTCAAGCACCTCAAACACCCATTGCGCAAAATAACGGGCCATTATGTACCGGCGATACACTGGTACTAGATGGAGACAATATAAGTAACGGTGCAACTGTTGGTTGGACAGGGCCTAATGGATATACCTCAACACAAACAGACCCTAACCCTATACCAAATGTCAGCACATCACTTGACGGGGTGTTCACTATCACCTCTACATTTAGTAATGGTTGTTCCGGTAGCGATACAACTGTAGTATCAATATCTCAATCACCATCTGCAATTAACGCATCTAGTAACAGCCCCGTTTGTAGCGGCGATTCATTAAAGCTATACGCTTCTAATAGCACAAGTGGTGTAAGTTATCAATGGTCAGGGCCGGGCAGCTTTACTTCAACCATTGAAGATCCTGTCAAAGGCAATATTCAAACAGCTGATTCCGGCGAATATATTGTGACAGCTAGCGTAAATAACTGTGTGAAAAAAGACACTGTTAATGTGACTGTCATACAAAGCCCTACAAAACCTGATGCAGGTAGCAACAGCCCTCTTTGCAGTGGTATGAACTTGCAACTAACAGGATCGAATATATCATCTGCTGCAACCGTTTCCTGGACAGGGCCTAATAATTTCAGCTCGTCACTGGACAGCCCGGTGCGAAGTAATATTCAAACCTCAGATAGCGGACAATATATCATCACTACTAACATAAGTACTTGTAGCACCTCAGATACCGTACAGGTAAGTGTTACTCAATCTGTCGTTGCAAATATTGATATTAAAGTCACGCCGGGTACTACTGTTTGCCCTACAGCAAACCTTAACTTTACAATATCGCCCGGTCAACCCGTGGGCACTACTTATAACTGGACAGGACCTAATAATTGGAGCTCGAATGCTTCATCTGCTTCTAACAACAACATTAGCTATGTAGACTCTGGTTATTACAAGGTGAAGACTATTACAGGCCTCTGTACGGCAGGAGAAGACAGTGTTTACATAAAAGTTGTAGATACCATATCTAAACCGGAAATAGTATCCAACAGTCCTGTGTGTGAAGGTGACAGTCTGATAATAGAACTAAGGCACCCTGATACAGTTTCACTGACATTATTTGACCCTGTTGGAGATTCCTCAACAGGGTTGAAAGTAACATATCTGAATGTACCTATATCATACGACGGCATTTACTACTTGCGTGCATTTTCCGGTGGATGTACTACATACGACACCGCAAACATTACGGTAAAACCTAAACCTGCCAAACCAACAGTAAGTAACAATTCACCAGTATGCGAAGGTGACGACCTGACATTGACGAGTATGAGTAGTACAGCAGGAGTGAATTATGAATGGGAAGGGCCTGTAGGATACACTGCAAATACTGGTACTGCAACAATCAATAATATTGATCTATCCCGAATCGGATATTATTATTCATACGTTACATTAAACGGCTGTGGTTCAGAAAAGGATAGCACATTGGTAACCGTGAATCCTAACCCCACACCTGAAGTTGAGACCAATAGCCCTGTGTGCGAAGGAAATGAAATGAAGTTATATGTTACCAATGCAGGCAATGAAACTTACAGCTGGTCAAGATTCAGCGGCTCGTTTACCGCAAATGGCGACACAGTGAGAATAGCAACAGCCAGGCTTACCGATGATGACCGATATGTAGTAACTGCTACTGACAATACCACAGGATGTATGGGCTACGACACTGTTTTATTTGACATTACTCCACTACCGGGTGATATTCAATTGGTAACCAACAGCCCGATATGCGAAAGAGAGGAGTTAATGCTTAGTGTTGAAGACACTTCTACAGATGTGTTATACACCTGGTTCGGCCCTCGCAATTTTTACGACACCAATAAAAACGCAACAAGGTCTGGTCTAACTACGAACCATGCAGGGTATTACCGTTTGCAGGTGTCCAGAAATGGTTGCACTATAACTGACAGTACTGAAGTAGTAATAAAACAAGCGCCTGAAATACCTCTACTATCCAGCAACAGCCCCGTGAGTATTGGCGGTGAGATACTACTATTCATGACCAATCCGACCGCAGGTGCAAATTTCAGATGGACAGGACCGAATAATTACAGCTCTCTTATTAAGGATCCGGTAATAGTAAACGCAGCACCGGAAGATGCCGGCACATACATATTAACTACTAAACTGGGTGATTGCACTGCCGCAGACTCTATTGATATTGTGGTTGGTAATGCTAGCGGACAGGCAGGTGTATTCGTTCTGTTTCCCAACCCCAACGATGGTAACTTTACACTCAAAGCAGATCTTCTTACAGACAATAGACCAATGCCATTCGAGATAATCAACTCTATAGGTATGGTAGTCTTCAGAGATAACGCCATCCCTGAAGACTTTTTGCTGGACTATGATGTTAGTGTTGAAAATAAGCTGGCAGCAGGCGTATACTTCCTACGCATCATCTACCAGAGGGATGTATTAGAAGTACCTTTCACTATCGTGAGGTAGTACTGCCATTCTGTATCTAAAAATTTCCTACTTTAGATATTTACAACAATGTTAAAAAAAACCTTATTGAAGATATGAGTAGATCGAGGAGTGTACTATTGATTTTATTATCAGTAATGTTGGCTTATGGCTGCAAAAAAAAGGATGACAATACTAATGTAACATTCGTTAACAGAACAGGCGAGGATATTACCCTGGATATATACAGCAGTTTTGATGACTACGCACTGAATGCTAACCTGCACTCCAGAAAAGTAGTGAAAGCTAATGAGAACCTTATTATGCCCGGCAACTCCTTTTCAAGCGGAAGAACTTATTATATGGACTGGTATTCTGAAAACTATTACAGGAACAACTGGTTCAATGACAATTATTCTAATGGTAGCAACCGTGTAGCTTTCCTACCTGAATCAGGTAACAACACGTACTACTTTGAAGACTCCTACCAGGGAAAAAGCAGAACTGCTTTTTTAAGTAACAATAAATCAGCCACAAGCTGGATAGCTGTTGGAGCATATCTCTATCACAGTAGTACAGGGTATAGTAATCAATGGCCCGGACTAAATGACAATGAACGATTCAGAAAAATTACAGTAAACAAAAACTTTACCGCTAACTACCAATTCAAGGATAACAGTGGTGCTGAACAATCACAGACTATCAGCTTCCTCGTACAACAATCGGTAGTTCCTTATATAGAATTCAAAGCAGAGGACGGAAGAATACTTGGAAATATGACAGGAGGCAAGCTGCCTACAGCCTCACCACCTGATTATGAGAGCACATCTACTGATACGGTAACAGCACTATTCCCCAACAGTGATTATATATTCCTGATGGTAAAACAATAGTGCTACCTGTAAGTTTAATAAACGCCGCAAAAACTTAAGCAGCAATTTTACATAAATAATTGCATTAACAGCTAGATATCTGTATATTTACGCAAATGCAAATATGTAATGCCACCAAAAGCTAAACATGTAAAAGATGTGAAGCCATTACAGCTGAAGCAGGCAGCAGCAATTCTTATGAAACGCCGCAACATTGCTACAAAAGGTGAAATGGCCAGTCGAATAAAGGTTACTCCATACTACTATTCAAAAGTCATTAACGGTGAAACTCCATTGACTCAGGCATTTCTTGACAAGTTCTTGAAATATGCACGCGCTACCAGCATCAATGAGATATTGGCAACTAAGAAACCTCCTAAAAACATGTATGAGGTGATTGCTGAAGGACTGCAAAACTATATGGAGCACAAAAAAGTAACACAAGCTGAGTTGGCAACACACCTGAAAACCGACCAGCAAATACTCAGCAGGATATTGCATTGTAAAAAGAAACTATTTACTCCTGACATGCTCATTGAGATACTCAGGTTGATAAAGTATAAGATATAACCGGTTTTGAGCCCCCGTTTTAGGGGGCTTTTTTATTACATGTAATAATAATCAAGCAAATACGTTAATAGTTAAGTACCTGATATAATACCAAAGAAATTAATGATGCGCCATACACTACTGCTGACATTATCTGCGATCATTGTTTTTGTAAGTTGTAAGAAAGATAAAAATGTAGCACCAGATGCTGTAACAGTAGGCACAGCAGATATTACTATTGCTAACAGTGTAAACGACTCTGTTATCATTACCATGAACGGACTGGACATAGCTACAGGTACTATTCCTCATATTGTAGAAGTAAAAGTTGCAGCAGGAGACTCAGTGACTATTCCTTATACAGAGTTGAAAAACAGTTTTCGTTATTATATTGATTGGCATACTAAAGATCATAAGGTTGCTAACTGGTACCAATTCAGTAACGATCAGCCTTTGCAACAAAAGGTTGATTACTTTGCAGACAGCAATAATTACTTCATTAGTATTAACGGCACTCCCAGAAACGACCTGTTAATATGTATGGGTGGTGATGGTATCTTCAGTAACTGGACAGCTATAGATGCTTACAACAGTTCCGGCAACTCTGTTTGGAACAGCTTATCCGCCGTTGAGAAAAACCATGGTTTTATCATCAGCAGGTATTATACCATCAAACATGTCTATTCTGATTCTGCCGGACGCTCAACATCTAATCAGGTAAGTTTTGCATTACAGGATTCAACATCACGGTTCTGGCTGAATACTAAAGTGGCAGATAGTTTTATCCTCACTAATAATCTTTACAATATTGCTCCATTACAAAGCAATGCTTTCGATACTCTTTATTATGCAAGGTATATGAAAGATAGTATTGGCAATATCAGTTACCCCCAACCTTACTATAAGATAGTACGTACCTCCGTACAGAAATAATATCTTTTGCAGTATTGGTGCTTTGCCAGTATTTTCGCTGCATAAACTAACAATATGATCCGTTTTACAACGCTCTTATGTATACTTCTGGCCACACTCGTTTCCTGCGGGAATGACGAGCAGAAAACCCAACGCGAAACTGTAGTAGAAGAGCAAAAAATGACAAAGATCATCCCTTTTAAACTTGTGAACCAATATCCACACAGCACTGAAGCATTTACAGAAGGTTTGGAATACGTAGACGGTCATATCTATGAAAGCACAGGACAGTATGGCACATCTTATCTTGCCAAATACGAGCTGGAGACAGGCAAGCTGCTCAAAAAACATGAGCTTGAAGATGACTATTTCGGTGAAGGCATGACTGTTATGGGCGATAAGATATACATGCTTACCTACAAAGCAAAAAAATGTTTTGTATACGATAAAAACACATTCAACCTGATAAAAACCTATCCTCTTGAAACAAAAGAAGGATGGGGCTTCACCAATGATGGCACTCATCTTATATACAGCGATGGAACTACTAATATTTACTTTTTAGACCCAACTACTTTTAAGCGCATACGTAAAATAGAAGTAAGAGATAGTTACGGGCCTGTCATAAATATTAACGAGCTTGAATACATCAATGGATATATATATGCCAACAGATACACTACGAACCTCATTATAAAGATCGACCCCAAAACAGGTAAGGTTGTAGGTCAGGCTAACTTGAATAGTCTTCGCAGGCAAGCCGGCCTACCTCCCACAGAATATGAGGATGTAATGAACGGCATTGCCTATGATAAAGAAAACAACAGGATATTCGTAACAGGAAAGTTCTGGCCAAAGATATTTGAGATCAAACTGGACAATTAACATCGCATACCCACCAGCACTGATATACAATACCATAATACGTGTATTTCCATTGAGTACTGATATGAGCATATTTGTAGTATAATATGGTACAGTCCTATGGATAAAAACCTAACTGTGTACCCGATATCAACAGGTAAAGAGCTGAACATCTTTTCAGACGATGAAATAGATCATGTGAAAATAATGGACATGTCTGGAAACATTGTCTATGACCGTAATAGTAACCACAAAACACAAAACACAATAGATATAGATCATCTTGAAAATGCTACTTACATTGTAGAAGTCTCCTTCCATAATAAGCGGAAAAGCCGCTCTCTATTCGTTAAAAGCTGACACCATTTACTCACAACACGAAATGACATATATTTACATATATGGCCGTTTACCGTTTGTTAGTATTATCTGCCTTATTGTTTGTATCACAATACGTCACTGCGCAAACAATATATCAGGTTGACAAAGGAAGTATTACATTCAACTCAAATGCTCCGAATGAGATCATCAAAGCGACTTCTGAGAAACTGGAAGGAGTTATTGATGTACAAAAAAGAACCTTTGCATTCAAAGTAGATATAAGGAGTTTTATGGGGTTCAACAGTCCGTTACAGAAAGATCATTTTAATGAGAATTATATGGAATCTCATTTGTATAAACTAGCCACTTTTTCTGGTAAGATCATCGAAGACATTGACCTTAATGAACCGGGCATACACAAGTTAAGAGCCAAAGGTCGCCTGAACATTCATGGTGTAGAAGAAGAAAGGATAATCTATGCCCAGGTTAAACAAACAGAAAAGAAAATAATAATAGCTTCTGAGTTTGAAGTTGAATTATCTGACCATAACATAAAAATACCTCGTGTTGTAAACGACAAGCTTGCTACAGCCGTTATTGTCAGTATCAACGCAAGACTCATAGCAAGATGAGCATATCTCACTACATATGGGCTACAATACTGTTATTTATTACACAACAGTCTTTTGCTTTTAAACCTTTTAGCAAAGAGGTATGGCTGAACGAAACCAATACGCCTGTAGAAGTCAACTGTATAGTAATGGGCAATGACGGAATCATCTGGATGGGCACATCAGATGGTTTGTATTGGTACGATGGAATTGAAGCGCATTACCTTCATACTTATGACAATGTTTCTGTAACAGCTTTAAAAACAACGAAACAGAAACTATATATAGGCTTTGAGAATGGCACGATGGGTACTGTAGACAATGAAAAATTTTATCCGTGGAAATATTCTGGTAAAAGCCCGAAAACATCTATCAACTCGATAGAAACACTGCCCGGAAATACATTGATACTATCTACTGCAGGTGAAGGCATCTTTCTTGTAAATCATAATTTTTCTTACAGGTTCACACTTGCCCATGGCCTGACTGACGAATACATATATACTACTGTATTCCCGGATAGCATTACTACCCTTACGGCAACAGACAGGGGAATCAATCAAGTGACCTTGAACAAAAAAGATCCGATTGCAGTAAGGTCATTCACAATGTCAGACGGACTATCTGATAATATCGTTCGTGTAATAAAACCTATGCCTGACAAATGCTTTAGCTGGATAGGCACACATCAGGGCGGACTTAGTTTATACTGTAGTCAGCGGGAAGAGATATGGTCACCTAAAGTTGAAGGTGGTTGGCGATGGGGACAGATCAATGACATCCTACCTGCCGGTAAAGACACAGCATGGGTATGTACTGAGAGCGGATATTTACTAAAGGTTATACTGAAAGACAGCAACAATATTCAAATAGAACAATACCACTACCCCGGTAAAAAATTAAATAAAATAATTGCTGACGGTACTGGTAACATTTGGTGCGCCACCAATACGGGCTTGATGATGTTAACAGTAGATTATATATCAGCTATCGAACTGGAAGCTCCGTTTCAGCTATCGAAAATAACTGCTTTAGCATGTGACAATCAAAAGAATATTTTTCTTGCTATAGAACACAAGTTGTATAAGTTAAATCATACTAATACAACACAACTGGAGCTGCACGGGAAACTACCTTCATCTATCACCAGCATGATGGTAGATAGTAATGGTACTATCTGGCTGGGTACTTTTGGGCATGGGATATGGAAACGTACTACTACCGGAAACATCATGAAGTTTGATGGCATCCCTATTCTTCAGAGCGAAAGTGTACTTGACATGGCCATTCAACATAATAAACTATGGGTAGCAGGACTTAATGGCGTTCAGGAACTGTCTATTCATCACAATACCCTGGAGCTCATTCAAACACATAACAAACATACAGGTATCGGTAGCGACTATGTTTATTCGCTATATACCGATAAAAAGAATAACATATGGATGGGTACAGACGGTGCAGGCATTTGCTGTTATCACTCAGGTAAATACCGGCACTGGGATAGCAGCAGCGGTATGGTAGCGGATGTAGTGTATTCTATCTCTGAAGATCACGATGGTAACCTGTGGGCAAGCACACTCGAGCATGGATTATTAAAATACAACGGAAATAACTGGAGTAAATACAATCAGGAAGATGGCCTGAAAGACCTGAATATTTCAACTATAAACACCAACAACACAGGTCAGGTATTTGCAGTGCATGCTTTAGGTATTGATGTATGGTATCCGCAATTAAAACAATTCAGGCACTTCGATAAAAAAATGAACTTAGGCATCGACTCTGTATCAAAAGAGTTGAACCTTTCAGCAAAAGACAATTCAGGTAATGTATACATACCCTATAACAATGGACTGATATGTTTCCATAATGTACATACCACACAGCAACTATTACCTGCAATATCAATACGCTCAGTGAGTGCTTTCTTTAAAGAAGTTCCGCTATATACTAAGCAGTTCACTCATGCAAATAATCACATAAGCTTCGGGTACCGATCAGTAAACTATGCTAATCCACAACAGATATACTTCAGATATAAGCTAGAAGGCTATAACGACTCATGGATAACTACTGCAGACCGTACTGTTACTTTTCCCAAATTACCTTCGGGAGATTATAATTTTATTGTGCAGTCTTCTGCTAATCCATTATTCAGTAATACCAGGCAAGCAACATATAGCTTTACTATACAACGCCCTTTCTGGCTGCACCCTTTGTTCCTGATACTAGTGGCAGCTATTACATGGTTAATAGTATATACTTATGTCAGGCTGCGCGAACGTAATTTCAGAAAACTATCCTCCCTGCAGAGAGAAAGAATGCTTTTTGAATATGAGCATTTAAAAAGTCAGGTTAATCCACACTTCCTGTTTAATAGCCTTAACACACTTACTAACATAATTGAAGATGATAAAGAAGCAGCTATAGCTTACACAGGGCAACTATCAGATCTGTACCGAAACATGTTATCTTACCGAAACAAAGACCTTATCTCATTACAGGAAGAGTGGGAGATCATTGAGAATTATCTTTATATTCAGGAAACCAGGTTTGGCAATGCGATTACAATAAAAGTTGACCTGCCGGAACAGATAATGAAAACAAAAAAAGTAGTACCTATGGCTATTCAGCTATTGGTAGAAAATGCCATTAAACACAATGTTGTTTCTAAAAGCAAACCATTGAATATAACTATTGAAGCAGACAATAATTATATAACTGTTCAAAACACATACCAACCTAAGATCAGCAAGGAAAAAGGTGCTGGACTTGGTTTGAGTAATATTCGCAAAAGGTATAGCCTGCTCACAAAAAAGTCAGTTAGTTATTATATTCAGGATGACTATTTCAATGTAAAATTACCACTGATATGAAAATAGTGATAGTTGAAGATGAGCTACCTGCATTCAACAGGCTCAATAAACTTATTAAAGAGCATATTGAGAACAGCGATGTTTTGGCGCATCTGGATAGTGTTGCAGGCACCAAAGAATGGTTTGAACAAAATGATGCCCCAGATGTGGTCTTTCTGGATATACACCTTGCTGATGGCTCTGCTTTCGACCTGCTGGATGCTATGAATATCGAAACCCCGATAATATTCACCACAGCATATGACCAGTATGCGATAGACGCATTTAAAGCTTCAAGTGTAGGATACCTGCTAAAACCAGTAAAAGCAACAGAGCTGAAAGAAACAGTTGCCAAGCTTGAGGATTTCAAAAAAATATTCAAAGAAGACAAGGTTCAGGATAACCTGTTGGATGTTCTAAAACCGGCAGAATATAAAAAGCGGTTCATGGTACGTTTCGGTGACAATTTGAAAGCAGTGCTAACCGAAGATATTGCCTACTTCTATAGTGAAAGCAAGGCTACTTTTGCTCGCATGAAGGAAGGCCGCTCCTACCCTATTGATAATAATCTGGACGCGTTGGAGAAACTGCTTGACCCGGATAGGTTTTTCCGTATCAACAGGCAGTACCTTATCTCACTGGATGCCATTGACAATATGAAAACATACAGCAAATCCCGTGTCTTGGTAAAGCTACTACCAGAAACCAAAGAGGCACCTTTAGTAAGTTCTGAAAGGAGCGCCAGTTTCAAAAAGTGGTTATCCGGTGACCTTTAAGACCAAACAGAACTCTTTCATCACTGTTTTTTACCAATTCATCCTATTTCACTAAGAATGTAACACCTACAATAGTATTTTTATTATTAAAATCAGCTTATGAAAAAGTGGCAAATAGTATTGATAGTGATCATAATAGCCGCAGGTATTGGTGGTTTCGTAGCCTACCGGATGTGGAATAAACCTCACACCAAAGTAGAAGACGTAGAGAGTGTTGTACTTACTGTTGGCGAATTGACCAATGCTTTTTCGACAGACGAAGCTGCAGCCAATGAGAAATACCTGAATAAAGCTATTGAGGTTACGGGCACGGTATCGAACACCGAAACCAACCAGGATGGTAACCTTGTGGTCTACCTAGTAGAAGACGGAGCTGAAAACGATGTACAGTGTACTATGCGTGACAGTAATGCACAAGTAACCGCTGGTGGAACAGTAACTGTAAAGGGTTTCTGTACGGGCAGTAGTCTTTTTGGCGTACTGCTTACTGACTGTGTGATATTATAAGTACCCGCATTTTTTTATGAAAGGGATATACATAAAAATAATTACAGTAATACTGATCGTTATTGTGTTTGCAGCCTGCAAACATGAAAGCCAGCTACCAACGCCTGAAATACCTACAAACGGTAACAATGGAGGTGGAAGCACCGTTGACACCGGAATATGTTTTGAAAGAGATATTCTTCCCATTTTCATCTCCAACTGTGCAAAAGCAGGTTGTCACGATGCTATATCAAGACAAGACGGCTATCAGTTTACAGACTATAACTCAATAACATCAAAAGATTTCATAGCAGGAAATGCAAGTGCAACTGAATTGTATGAGAAAATAACTGAAGACAGAACAGACAAAATAATGCCGCCGCCACCAAATAATCCGTTGACCAATGAACAAAAAGAGCTGATACGTAGGTGGATAAATGAGGGAGCAGAAAATAGTACAAATTGTGGTACAAAATGCGATAGCAACAATTATAAATTCTCTACTGCTATTCTGCCGATGATGAATAAATATTGTGTGGGTTGCCATAGCGGTGCTACTGCCCCAAGGGGCATTGTGCTAGACAATTACAATGGCGTAACAACTGAAGTTAATAATGGCCGTTTACTGGGTGCTGTAAGACACGAAGCGGGTTATCTGCAAATGCCACAAGGGGGAAATAAACTAAGTGATTGTGAGATCAGGCAGATTGAGAAGTGGATTGTAGCGGGTGCTCTGAATGATTAATAAACATATGTGAAAAACATTAACAACTTTTGGCATAAATTTATAAGTATTAATATAGAAAATATGAAGAAGTATATACTGCCTATATGTGTGATATTACTGACAGGTTGTTATTATGATAAAGCAGATCAAATGTACCCTGCTCCATCGCAAGCAGGTACACCATGCGACACAATGAATGTGACATATACAGCTGACATTAAACCGATAATGGATCAGAACTGTGCGTTATCAGGTTGTCATGATGCAACTACAAAATCATTCGGATATGACCTGAGCAGCTACAATGGTAGTGTTGCCACCGCAAATAGCGGCAGGTTTCTGGGTGTTATCAGGCATGATGCAGGGTTCATAGCTATGCCGAAGGGAATGGCTAAACTAGACAATTGTAGTATACAAAAGATTGCTGCATGGATAAATGCAGGTACACCTCAATAAAATTTAAGGATATGAAAAAGATAATTTCAATGCTACTTATTTCTGCTATTGCAATACCTGCAATGGCACAGAAATACATGACCAGAACAGGTAAGATCAGTTTCTTTTCTTCAACGCCTTTGGAAAACATTGAAGCGTTCAATAATGAAGTAGCCAGTGTTTTAGATGCAGAAAAAAACTCTTTTGTATTTCAGGCACCTATCAAAAGTTTCAAATTTGAAAAGTCTCTCATGCAGGAGCACTTCAATGAGAACTACATGGAGAGCAATAAGTACCCTAAAGCAGATTATAAAGGTAAGATCACAAATGCTGATAAGGTAAACTTTTCAAAAGACGGTAGTTATGATGTAACTACAGAAGGCAAACTAACTATACACGGTGTAACAAAAGATGTAAAAATACCGGGAACTGTTGTTGTAAAGGGAGATGATGTAACCATTAAGAGTGTTTTCAACGTAAAGCCTAAAGACTACAAAATAAATATACCAGGATTAGTTGAAGATAAAATTGCTGAGGAGATAGAAGTAACGGTAAACTGTATCTTGAATAAAAAATAATTTAAGCCAATAACATTACTACTATGCGCAAAACAGTACTCCCATTATTTTTTTTAGCTACAATGATATTCAGTAGCGGTTTTAATACATGGGCACAGGATGGAGATAATACAGGCAGCAATTCTGATGAATTATTACAGCTGCTAAATGATGCCCCTAAGAAGAAAAGGAATGTAACAGCAACTTTTAAAACAACAAGAGTAGTTACAGGCCACAGTATTGAAAATACAGGTAAAGGGGTACTCGACTTCCGCATCAATCACCGTTTTGGTGCAATACAGGGCGGGTTGACCACTTTTTTCGGACTTGATAATGCCAACACCCGTATCGGTTTTGATTACGGCGTAACAGACTGGCTGAGTATCGGTATCGGGCGTAATACATTTCAGAAAGAGTATGACGGTTTTATTAAAGCAAGAATACTGAGGCAAACTGAAGAAAATGAAATGCCGATCAGCCTGAGCTATGTTGGTGGCTCCAGTATACAGGCACTTCCATCTCCATATCCTGACAGTGTCGACTATCCTTTCAGTAACAGGATGTATTTCTTCAATCAATTATTGATAGCAAGAAAATTCAATCAATGGCTTTCATTGCAGATCATGCCTACACACATACACTACAATCTGGTGCCTACTACTTCTGAGTCAAACGATATGTTTGCAGTAGGTGTAGGCGGACGTGTAAAAGTATCTAACCGTATAAGTATAAATGGTGAATATTTTTACAGAATACCAGGAACTGAACAGTTAGGCTATCACAATGTATTCTCTCTTGGTGTTGATATTGAAACAGGCGGGCACGTATTCCAGCTAATGCTCTCTAACTCAATGGCAATGACAGAACGTGCTTACATTGGGCAAACACCGGGTGAATGGAGATTTGACAACAACGGAATGATACATTTCGGATTTAACATATCAAGGGTATTCACAATAGTAAGGCCAAAAGAATTTGAAGGCAGCAGAAATAATATCTGGTAATCAACTCTTAGAGCAAATAAAAAAGCCATGCAAATTGCATGGCTTTTTTATGTATCGTAATTATTATTAACCTTCAACCATTGTATCCAACACGCCATTCATCTTACGAACAGCCTCTGCAGAAGCATTGAATTTCTCCTGCTCTTCATTGTTCAGCTTATAATCAATGATCTTTTCCCAACCATTTTTACCTATTACTACAGGCACACCCAAACAAATATCACTTTGTCCGTACTCACCGTCAAGGTATACACAACAAGGGAATACTTTCTTCTCATCACGGATGATGCTTTCCACAAGCGCAGCTCCTGCAGCCCCCGGTGCATACCATGCCGAAGTACCTAATAGTTTTGTAAGTGTAGCACCCCCTACCATAGTATCAGCAGCTACCTTTTCCATTTGCTCATTACTTAAATAGTTACTGATGGGTATACCTGCCAAAGTAGCAAGGCGGGTAAGCGGTATCATAGTAGTATCACCGTGACCGCCAATAACTGTAGCATGCAGGTCATTCTGAGAACAGTTCAATTCTTTTTGCAGGTATGTTTTAAAACGTGCGCTATCCAGTATACCACCCATACCGATGATCCTGTTCTTAGGCAAGCCTGTTGACTTCAGTGCCAGATACGTCATAGTATCCATCGGGTTAGAGATAACTATGATGATCGCATTCGGAGAGTGCTCCAGTAAGTTCTTTGCTACTGTTTCAACAATCTTTGCATTAGTACCTATAAGTTCTTCGCGCGTCATACCCGGCTTACGTGGTATACCGGATGTAATAACACACACATCAGAATTAGCAGTTTTTGTATAGTCATTAGTACTACCTATCACCCTGGTATCGAAACCTAACAAAGATGATGTTTGAGTAATATCTAAAGCTTTTCCTTCTGCGAAACCTTCTTTGATGTCAACCAGCACCAGTTCTTCAACCAATTCTTTTCTTGCGATGTTGTCAGCACAAGTTGCGCCTACCGCACCCGCACCTACTACAGTAACTTTCATTTATAATTTTTTTTACATGTTTAATAATGGTAAATCGCCACAAAGATAAAGAAACACAAGCGTCATAAAAGGCTTTTTCATATTTACAAACCTGCATATATAACTAATTATGTTCCTGTTAAAATTGACTATCTTCAAAATACCATGTCAATAGACAAAGAGCAAATAAGAAAGAAAATACAGGAAGAGATCACTAAAACCGAAGGCAGAATAGCGGAGTACAAGGAAATGACCAAACCAGTAGCTCCTGAAAATGCGATAGGTCGATTATCAAGGATGGATGCGATCAATAACAAAAGTGTAATGGAAGCAGGATTACGACAGGCACAAGACAAACTGGAAAAGCTAAAATATGTTGCCACACAGGTAGATGCTGAGAACTTTGGTATCTGTAAAAAGTGCAATAGAGAAATACCTCTCGGAAGGATACTATTAATGCCCCATAGCTTTTACTGTGTGAATTGTGCTACCTAAGCTAACCGTTTAACTATCAGTTAATAGCACTGGCTTAATAACTGATTAAATTCTCGCTCAAACACAACGTATTAATCATTTCAATTGTATGAACTATTGTTAAGGTTAACAATGTTCAGTAAATTTATATGATACGAAATTAAGTATGTAAAATATATTTTACTATGAATTACATGTACACAGGTAAACGACTATTTAACTATGTAGCAGGTGTTTTAATGTTGCTTCCGGTATTTGCTTTTTCAAAAGATGAAAAAGTGAGTGTCGATGGTAAGGTACAAACACTGAAGAAAGACGCATCACTGGCATTTTTAGAAAACAACGGTCAGATCAAAGACGCGCACAGCAAACAGGAAAAACGCTCTATTGACTTTTCTGTGAATACAAACGGTATGTCCATTTTCCTCAGCAATGGAAAAATTCAATACCAATGGGTACAGCCGCTAGTTGAGAAAAGTTCTTCCAGAGAAGACATGTCACCCGAGGAGATGTTCGAACAGCAGAAAAAGGTGATGAGTGCACCTATTGCTACCTACAGGATCGATGTGTCTCTCGTTGGTGCAAACCCAAATGCACAGCTTATTAAAGAAGATAAACAGGAGTACTTTGAAAAGTATTATACTGCCAATTCAAAAGATGAGATCATTGCTCATACTTACAATCAGGTAACATACAAAAATGTATATCCTAATATCGACTGGGTATTATATAGCCATAACAACCAGTTGAAATATGACTTCATTGTCCACAAAGGAGGGAACCCCGCAGATATTAAACTGCGTTACGATGGTGCTGACAATGTAGAACTGCGTAATGGCTCGCTTGTTGTTACTTCTCCTCATGGTGAAATAACGGAGCAGGCACCATACAGTTATTTGTCTTCAACTAAAGAAGAAGTTACCTCATCATTCAACCTCGATGGTAATATTGTAACCTTTAATATTCAGCCTTCCGATGAGGAGTTGGTTATTGACCCTTTTCTTGACTGGGCTACATATCATGGTGGCTCACATTACGATTGGGGTAGCTCAGTAACCACAGACTACATCGGGAACATTTATATGGCCGGTTGGACGTACAGCCCTAATAATATTGCTACTTCAGGGACATTTCAGGATACTCTAATGCCGAATGTATACAATCAAACATGGTGGTATTACAATGGCTACATTGCTAAATTCAACGATACCGGTAAAAAGCTATGGGGTACATACTACCCTGCATTCATCAATGCACTTACTTGCGATGGTTTCGGTAACCTGTATGCTACAGGGTGGACCGATAGCCTTGCAATAATGGCTACTAACGGTTGCCACCAGGATACATTTGGCGGACGGGACGGCAGCTATTACTGGTATAACGGCGATGCCTTTATATCTAAGTTCAATTCAAGTGGTTCAAGAATATGGAGCACATTCTATGGTGGAGAAAGCTACGATGGTGGTTCATGTGTTACATTCGACCCGGCTGGTTACATATATGTAGGTGGTCATACAAACAGTAAAAACGGCATTGCTACACAAAATGCCCATCTAGACACACTACCTCCAAGATTGAGCACCTACTACTATTATTATAGTCACGGATGGTTTGCCAAATTCAATACGAATGGGGTAAGACAGTGGGGTACCTATTACAATGGTATGGTAACCAGTATCAGTGTTGATAATAATGGTGATCTGGCTATAGCTGGTACAACTTTCGACTCTACAGGTATCGCTACAACAGGTTGCTACCAACCTATACACGCAGGCTTCATTAATCCTAGCAATGTAAATAACGGTGATGGTTTTATTGCAAAGTTCAACAGCAATGGTGTTAGGCAATGGGGTACCTATTATGGCGGACAAACATGGGACTGGCTTAGTGGTGTTGACCATGATGCTGCTAACAATATTTATGTGACCGGATCTACAACGAACGACTTTTGGATGGCAACTGCCGGTGCTTTTAATACAAGGCTAGGTAGCTCTACCGGTACACAATACGATGCACATCTGGCAAAATTCAGTCCATCAGGAGCAAGAATATGGGCAACTTATTATGGTGGCCAGGGTTTAGACTGGGGTGCATCAGTAAAAGTTAGTCCGTTGAATAAAGTTTACATTGATGGTACTACATATAGTACAGATAGTATTGCTTCTTCTAACACATATCAGGATAGCCTTGGAGGCTCTTACGATATTTTCATTGCAGAATTTGATACCGCGGGTAATCGCTTATGGGCGACTTACTATGGCGGTCCCGGTGCCGAATACAACTGGGGCGGCGGCTGGGGTGGCGGCTGGGCCAACAACGGCAGCCACAATATGGACGCGAGTGTTGCAGGTAAATTATATGTTGTGAGTGCTACATACAGTACTACCGGTATTGCTACGCCTAATGCACACCAGACCCAACAAGGCGGTAGTTATTATGATGGTTTCTTAGCTGCATTCGTGGTAGATACATTGCCATATATTAAACACCCTTTTGATGATACTTTGTTATGTGCAGGAGACACGATTGATATTGAGTATGGAGTAACATTCAACTTCCAGTCGGGTAATACATTTACAATACAATTGTCAAACGCGTCTGGTAGTTTTGCTTCCCCGACAACAATAGGAACTGCTTCTGCTACTGCTGCAGGCACAATACAGTGCGTAATACCTGCAAATACACCTACGGGTGCAGGTTACAGAGTGCGCATAATAGGCTCTAACCCATCGAGAGAATCTGCAGACAACCAGATCGACATGAAAATATATGCTCCGCCAAGCCCGCTGGTAGCTACCGGCGATAGTGTTTGTATCGGGCAAACGATCAACCTTACAGCATCTCATCCTACAATGTCAGGTGTCACTTATAGCTGGACTGGGCCTGGTAGTTTCACATCAAGCAGTCAAAACCCGACAAGGAGTAATGCTGCACTGGCCGATACAGGTGAATATATCATAGTAGCCACATCAGGTACTAAATGTTCTGTAAGAGACACTGCCCATGTTATGGTATACGAATACCCTAATGTACCTTCTGCAAGCAGCAATAGTGTTGTTTGTCCGAATACGGTACTCAGGCTATATGGCACCAACAGTACACAGGGCGTTACTTACAACTGGTGGGGACCAAATTCATTTACTTCAACCGACCAGAACCCTGCTATTAATAATGCAACATACGGCATGGCAGGTAAGTACTATGTGACATCTACTAAAAATGGCTGTACTTCAGACCCTGACAGTACAATTGTTGTAGTGAACATAACTACTCCAACTCCAAATGCAAGTAGTAACAGCCCTATTTGTGAAGGTCAGGATATTGAATTAATATCTTCGTCTATCACAAATGCCACATATAACTGGACAGGCCCTAATAGCTATAGTGCTAACTCGACCAACACTACTACACTAGTACCAAATGCTAATAGTAACGCAGCAGGAATGTACTATGTAACGGCTACCGTTAATGGTTGTGTTTCACTGCCAGATTCGGTAAGTGTAGCAGTAAACGTTGCACCTGATGTAAACATTTATCCTTCACCGGGTGATTCAATTTGTGTAGGCGGTAGTGTCACATTCGTATCAATTGGTGCAAATGGTGGTACCAGTCCGCAATATCAATGGTTGAAGAATGGTAGCCCTATAACAGGTGCTAACAGTCCGACATACACTACATCAAACGTTACTTCGGGAGATATCTTTAACTGTACAATGACCTCTACTACTACATGTAGTTCACCTGCTACTGACACCAGTATTGGTATTACAATGGTAGTAAGACCTATCGTTACTCCTGAAATTGACATTACAGTTTCACCTGATAGTGTTGTAAAAGATGGCGATATGGTAACCTTTACATCTAATGCCAAATACCCGGGCAAAAAACCTAAGTATCAGTGGTTCAGGAATGGGAACCCGATACAAGGTGCTACAGGTTCTGTGTGGGGTACCCAACAACTTACAGACGGTGATGTAATAGGCGTTGAAATGATAAGCGATGATCCATGTACACAGCCTAAAGAAGCCAGCAGTAACAAAATAACAATGAAGGTACTGGTAAGCGTAGACGAACTGAATAAATTGTCAGGTATCAAGCTCTTCCCTAACCCTAACTCAGGAACATTTACTCTGAAAGGTGATATAGGAAGTAACGAAGAAATGAAAATAGATATATTGAATGCTGTAGGACAACTTGTTTACAGAGATGAAGTAAGTACTACCAACGGCACTATCAATAAAACTATTGATATGGGTAGCGACTTACCTTCAGGTGTTTACATGCTTCGTTTGAATACGACAGATAACAGCAGAATATTGCGATTTACAATAAGCAGGTAATCCTGCAAATACCTAATTAAAAAGCACGTCTCAGTTGAGACGTGCTTTTTAATTATTTGTATATATTCTTACACCTTTTTCACGTAGTTAGCTACAGTTGAGTTTATAACCTCATTCAGTCTGCTGGTCATCTCGTCCATGTCTATACCTTCTTTTGACTTTGTTTTATTGATGAGTTTTATGGCTATGGTCATCAGTGAATGATTCAACGCATTAGCGTTGTTTATTAACGCTTGCACGTAATCGGTTGAGATGTGATAGCCTTTGTTGTTAAGGTGCTTTTGAGCTGTATAACCGGCTATTCTTGAGAAAAGCTGAATTTGATTGTCCATGTTTTTAATACGTTTGTTAGTTGATGTTTTTACTACTACAAATATCATATCACCTGAACAACTGTAGAAAGTTTTGTTAACTGTTAACCACCAGTTTGCAAACCGTTAACAACTCATTAAGAAACCTACTTCTTACGCCTTATGTTGATGCTCCTGCGTTTTTGTTTTACTATAAAGTACACTGTCTTATTATCATTATTAATAAGGTCTGCCTGTTGCGCAAACTCAGTAGGCTTAAACTGGTCATCAAACGCAAGCTCGCTAAGTGTAACTGTATACACACCCGCAGGAAGGTTAAAATAAAACTCACCGTTCTCATCTGTAAGCGTTGAGTAAGAAGTCCGCAATGAATCATTGCCTGTTGCAATAACTTTAATATTCGCTACGCTGAATTCTTCGTTCGAGTTACGGTCAAGGTCAAGCTTTACCTGTCCTGACAGCACCTTACTCTTCTTGTATGGTACGTATATTGTCTTATTGCCTGTTACAGCAAATGTCTGTATAGTACCTCCTTGAGGTATCCAGCCTTTTATCTTACTGGTATGGCCGAAGTCTGCCCTGAAATCTTTCTTGCCAACATTCTTGAATATCACATAGCCCCGCTCATCAGACACGAACAGATTTTGGTTCAGAGACATTGTTTGTCCGTCAATAGGGTCTTCACCTTCATCATATTTACCATTAGTATTCTCATCTTTAAACAACACTAGCTTTAACTGGTAATATTTTCTGACAGGTAAAAAAGGTACGTGTATCATCATCCTCATCGACAAGGTGACATATGGCTCTACTTTTTCCTGGCTTAGCGGAACCATGCCTGTCAGGTTAAAGTCAAAACTGTATTTGTAGTTCCTGTATACAAGGTTGCCTAATACTATTGAGCTTTCATTCCCATTCGGGCGGGATTTATTATAGTTATACTGCGCACGCATTGTCAGACTGTTCTTGAACATACTAACCTCTGCATACGGTCCTAACACAAGTCGCCTGAAGGTATCAGGATTTTCAAGATACTTGATATACTCATGGTAGAAATACGGCCCGATGTCATACCTCGCTGTTAAGCCGGCAAACTTCACCTGTAGCGACCCTTGTGTACTCATTACATTTACAGCACTTGTGTCTTCGTAACCTTCCAGCATCCCTACCCCGTAATAAGAGTTGATACTCATGTACGATTTATCTCCAAATGCCAATGAAGCGTTCAGGTTCAGAAAATTATATAAATAAGCAGGCGTAGATCCCGTATCGGTTTGCTGTTGTCTCTGTCTTCCTGCTGATAATATAAGGTTCGTCTTTTTAAAACTCGTACCTATTCTGGCTCCATAACTTTGAGTTTTCAGGTTGAATACATTAGAGAAGTACTGTGTGTCAACATACACATTCTGTTTTCTCAAATTATACTCGTAAAAGCCTCCCAAAAACCAATTCTTATGAATACCTCTTACATCATGAGTCTGTGACCGTTGGCCTTTGAATACACCGGGGTATGAGTTACTATTGAACATCACATTGGATGTAATGTTGAACCGCTCATTGTTCCATAAAAAAGAATACCCTAAAGATGTACCTAATTGTGCTTTTTTGTCTGTATTAACTATCTCTCTTGTCACTTGCTCTACACCTATACCTGTTGTCAACTTCAACTCTGCTTCTTTACCGATCTTCATCATTGCATTCTGCTTTAGCAAATAACCATTTAGGTTGGTTGTATTATTAATACTTACCGTTGCCGATTCTGATACCACCACTTTGTCTTTGACCAGAAAATCTGCATTCACACCATACAGTTTTGCATCACCAGACCTGCTTTTTAGTAATGCGAAAACGCCAACCTTATTAACATCGTTCTTCCACTTGTAGCCCCCGGTAATACCGTAACCATCCATCACAAAATCAGACAATTGCATTACGTTACCCGCCGACCCGTAAAACTTCTTGCCTTCGTACTCTACATAATAAATATCATTATCCAATACTTGACCTTGAGTATATGTTTTACTTCTGATATCAAACGAGAGTCGGTCGTCATCAGTAAAAGCCAGTCTGCCATGCAATGCTCCGTAATATTGTATGTCATTTGGCCCCTGATAAGTAGCACCTGTCTCCAATTGCAAAGGCATATCCAGATATGCTGACTTATTTTCTTTCAGCATATACCCTATTTTAGATAGTTCCTGCATTAGGTTCACCGTTTCTCCATCCTCTACCCTTACCTGAACTTTTATCTCTTCTCTCTTTAATATTTTCCACTGTGCATCTGATAGCCTTAGCGGTATTTTGTAAGTAGTATCTTCATCAGGATTAAGGTAAATATCCTGCTTGTAATTCAGGTCGAGCAGATTATTATAGAAAAACATTGTGTACTTCTTCGGTACATTCCCCTTGTTTTTTACGTATACAGGAAAGTTGATATTTTTTTGATACGCTGCCAATACCATATCAGGCATTAATAACCTGGCTTTGAATTTGGTGAATTCCTGCACCTTCACCTTAAAAGTATCTGTCAATGTCTCTGCTCCCTGATTCAGTCTGTACTCTATCTTGGCCGTCTCCCAATCAGCAGATAAAGACTTAGATGGTAGCATCCTGATGCTTACTATAGAGTTCTGGTTACCCGGCAGGCTTACCGTTAATACTTTTTGGGTAGTAAGTTGCCAGCCTTTAGGAGGGGTGATGGTCACTAATACGCTAATAGAATCGTCTGTGAGGTTGGTGATGGTGATATTGTTATACATAAAATCACGGTTATTATCCGCGATCAGTGTATCGGAAAGTACTTTGGTGCGGTAAATACGTTTGCTTAACTGCGCCTGAGCCTGAATAGTAAAGCAAAAAAGAACCGTTAGGCATATAATAAACCTTATGCCCGGGCGCTTGTATGTTTGCTCAGGTATCATCTTTAACGGGTCAGCTCTATGTATGTATCTATACCGAATAGATCCTCTATATCTACAAATATCTGAATATTAAGGCAGAACTCTTAGCCTTATGTGTATATGTGCAAAAAAGCAGCAATCCCGCAAGTATTCGGGGAGGCTGCTATACATAAAAAAAGAGCGACCTTACAGGGTTGCTCTTTTGAGTTTATAATCGAGAGAGACAATGTCTTATTCCTGAGTAGCTGTGTATACTACATCTACTGCGTAAGTACCTGCAGGGTATGCAAAACCCGGAGTTGCTTTGTACTTGATGCTGAAAGTCTGGTTACCACCACGGTCAGCTGTAGTGATCAGATCCTGATCTGAACTTGTCAGAGTTGAATATGAAGTAGTAGAGAACGGGTTAGCTACTGATCCACCGGTACCGTTAGCTGTTACTTTAAGAGCAAGTACTCCGCTTACCGGCATGCTTGGTGCTGGTGTAGTGTTACCTGTATAGGTAAAGTTAGCTGCGTTGGTCTTTACTGCTACTGAAAAATTCTTGTTTGAACGTACTTTAAGCTCCTGTGCATCAGACTCAACACCGTTAGCATAATGGTTAACTGTAGTGAATGGAATGTTCACATCAGCACCTGTTGCTGAACTGTTACCGGTAAAGGTAATCTCGATAGCGTTGCTAAGTACTAAGTTAGTAGTCTGAGAAGCTGAAGCGTCCTGGTTAGATTGGTTCTGAGCCTGAGCTGCGAAACCGAAAGAAACTAATGCTGCGATTGCGATGATCTTTTTCATAATTGTTTGTTTTTGTTGGTTTGTTTAAAATGTTTGTTTTTAAAAGTTTAGTTGTCGTTGATGACAATACAAAGGTGCAACCGCGGAGGCACTCAGGACGAATAAATGCCCTTTGTTAACCGCGAGTTTGCAACCCGCTAACAAGCGGTTAACAAAAAGCCCCGCTAAAAAAGCAGGGCTAAATATTGATTATCAACAGTTTACATTACACAGAAACATTAAAGTCTCTCAATGCATCATTAAGGCTGGTCTTTTTATCAGTAGACTCTTTTCTCTGCCCGATGATGAGCGCACAGCTCACATTATACTCTCCTGCAGGGAACTTTTTAGTGTAGCTACCCGGTATTACTACACTGCGTGCAGGTATGCGCCCTTTCATCTCTTTAGGCTCCTCCCCGCTCACATCTATGATCTTGGTACTCTGTGTCAATACAACGTTAGCACCCAATACTGCTTCTTTTTCTACTACTACACCTTCTACTACTATACAACGCGAACCTATAAAACATCCATCCTCGATAATAACAGGTGTTGCCTGTAATGGCTCCAGTACTCCGCCGATACCTACACCACCACTCAGGTGTACGTTCTTACCTATCTGTGCACAAGAACCAACTGTAGCCCAGGTATCTACCATAGTACCTTCATCTACATACGCACCTATATTCACATAAGACGGCATCATCACCACATTCTTCGCTAAGTATGAGCCATATCGTGCTATAGCATGCGGTACTACGCGCACACCCAATTTAGCGTAGTCTTTCTTCAACAACATCTTATCATGAAACTCAAACGGATCAAGATCCCAGGTCTGCATTTGCTGCACCCCGAAATATAATAGTATTGCCTGCTTCGCCCATTCATTTACCTCCCAACCATTATCAGTAGGTTCAGCCACACGTAGCCTACCTTTATCTATTTCTTCAATAGCAGCACGGACGGCATCTTTATATTTTTCTTCTTTAATAAGCTCCCTGTTTTCAAACGCAGCTTGTATAAATTCTTTCATATTAGTACTCTTTAGGCTGCGAAAATAAGAAAGGGTGCGCAGAAGCACACCCTATTTTTACTATTCATCTTAGTGAAGAAATAAAACATTCTTATAAACGAGATTACTATTCCGAAAATAAGTATGAATATATTAATACGCTCTCCTTAGATTTTCAGCGTAAATATCAGGTAAGGGGCTACCCTCTATAGCCTCAGCCGCCTTCTCAATATCATAGGCTACACGTACAAACTCTACTTTCAACGAGTCTTTATCTGTCATACTCAATTGTTCATTAATATCCATCATAACATAGCAAGCTCTGGGGTCACCATCTTTTGGTTTTCCAACCGAACCGATATTGATAGCATGCCTGTAACACCCTTCATCTTCAAGCACTCTATGGTAAGGTTTATGAGTATGTCCGAAACACATAATGTCTGCATGAGCATCCCTCATTATCCTTAACAGGCTTTTTTCATCCCTGTCTTCAAACAGGTATTCATTGATTCGTCTCGGGCTACCATGTACCAACAACAACTGCATATCATCGTCATTAAGCTTGTACTCTACCCTGATGTGTGCCGGCAGACTGCGTAGGTATGCACGCTCTTTATCATTCACCACTTCATTAGTGTAAGCAATGGATACAGCCCCGTTAGCTTTATCCTCGTCTGTCTTATATGCGCAACCACAATCATTAATATTCAACCCTATACCCTGATCGTAATTTCCTGCAATAGTAGGTATGCCTCTTTCTCTGATCGTTTTAGATACTTCATTAGGCCAGATGTTATAACCTACCAGATCACCCAGACAGTACACTGCATCAGGCTTTCTGTTATCTATATCAGCTAATACTGATTCCAGTGCAGGAAGGTTGGCATGTATATCACTTAATAATGCTACTCTCATACATTTATTGTTTTATGCTTTTGATACATTTTCTTTTTCAGCCAGAAGGCAACGTTTACTAATGCTATCAACGCCGGCACTTCAACCAATGGGCCTATCACTCCTGTAAATGCTTGACCGGAATTAATACCGAATACACCTATTGAAACTGCTATTGCGAGCTCAAAATTATTACCGGCTGCCGTAAAAGATAGTGCCGCATTTTGTGAGTAATCTGCTCCTGCATATCGTCCCAGTAAAAATGTTATCAGAAACATCAGAATAAAATAGATGAGCAATGGCACAGCTATTTTTAAAACATCCAGAGGAATAGCTACTATCAGCTCTCCTTTGAGACTGAACATAGCTACTATAGTAAAAAGCAGCGCTATCAGCGTTATCGGACTAATGAATGGTATGAACTTTTGCTCATACCACACAACTCCGTTTAATCTTATCAATATATATCTACTTAAAAAGCCTGCAAGAAAAGGTATACCCAGATAAATGAATACACTCTCAGCTATCTGTCCCATGCTAATGTTTACTTCATACCCTTCCAAGCCAAAGTATGGTGGCAACACTTTGATGAACAACCATGCATAAAGGCTGTAAAACAAGACCTGAAAAATACTATTAAATGCAACGAGACCAGCTGCATATTCACGGTTGCCGTCAGCCAACTCATTCCAAACTATCACCATAGCAATGCACCGGGCCAGCCCTATCATGATCAACCCTATCATGTACTCAGGCTGGTCTCCAAGGAAAATAACAGCTAAAAGAAACATCAGTAACGGGCCGATCACCCAATTCATAACCAATGACAATGACAGAACTTTAGTATTTCTGAACACTTTACCCAACTGTTCATACTTGACTTTTGCCAATGGCGGGTACATCATCAATATCAAGCCTACAGCTATAGGTACATTTGTAGTTCCTGACTGAAATGAATTAATAAAGTCAGAAGAAGACGGTATGAAATAACCTATACCTACCCCAAGCCCCATAGCAAGGAATATCCAAATTGTTAGGTATCTGTCAAGAAAACCTAGCTTTTTTCTTTTATTTGCGGGGTTACAATTATTAGCACTCATTTAGATTCTTCTTTATGAGCAACAGCCCGGTTCACAACAGGCTTCCGTTGGCTTTTTAGCAAATACTGTGATACTGTATATTCCTGTTCTGCTGTTCTTAAAACTTTCTATTTCTTCTTTGCTTAAATACTTATCCAATATATCATCCGGGATTACTATCTCCTTTTCTTTCTGAAGTGTAATGTCTTTAAAACCGTTCTTTTCTATCAGGCTCAGGTACTCATCTTTCTGAATCGCACCACTCACACAGCCTGCATACATCTCAGCAGCATTGCGAAGATTTTCAGGAAGGTCACCTACTAGTACTACATCAGAAATACTGAAATGCCCTTCAGGTTTCAGTACTCTGAAAATTTCTTTGAATACATTGTTCTTGTTCGGTACAAGGTTAAGTACACAGTTACTTACTATCACATCAGCCACATTAGCAGCTACAGGCATCTGCTCAATATCTCCCTGACGAAACTCCACATTATTATAACCCAGCTTGTCTACATTCTCCCTCGCTTTTGTGATCATAGCCTCCGTAAAGTCGATACCAATCACCCTGCCGGTTGGTCCGGTTGCGGAACGAGCTATGAAGCAATCGTTACCTGCACCGCTACCCAGGTCAATAACAGTATTACCTTCTTTTATCAGTGCAAACTCTGTTGGCAGTCCGCAGCCTAATCCCAGGTCAGCATCAGCATTATAGCCTTCCATCTTTGTATAGTCATCACTCATTATGTTGTATACTTCTTCACTACAACATCCTGACCCACAACAGGAGCTCATATTGGTTTCCTTATCCTGCAGTGCTATCTCGCTGTATTTTTCTCTTACGATATCTTTCAACTCTTGTTCTGTCGGCATTTTTGTTATTATTTATCTATTTATTGCAATATTGCGATTAATATAATCAAAAAAATATGTCTTAGCAACAATCATCACCGCATGCGGGTGTGATATCTTTAAAGAATCCATTGAAAAGATCCCTGTACTTGTTCCATGTTTTGGGGTTGATGCAGTAGCATACGCTTGTTCCTTCTATATTCCCTTGTATCAGACCTGCATTTTTCAATTCTTTCAGGTGTTGCGATATGGTGGCTTGTGCTAAACCCAGCTCTTCTACCAAACTACCACATACACAGCTATCTGTTCTGAGTAGTACTTGCAAAATAGCAATGCGTGCCGGGTGACCGATAGCCTTAGCCATTGCTGCCAGTTCGTTTTGCTTTTTGGTAAACAGTTCTGATTTGGTAATACCCATAAATAAAAATATCTATCGCAATATTACGATAGATATTTTATTCTGCAAAATTTATTTGAAAAATCTCTTTTGAAGTATGTTAGTTTTCTTTAAAAAATATTTGTTTCCCTCTTCAACAGTATAAGTAACATGAGTATCATTTAAAATTGAGAAGTGGATATCCTTATTCTCACTATCTATCGTAATATATTTTCCTTTATACGTATTCTCTGCGATTTCATAGCTAAGGCATATCCCTGGTAAATGGGCGAAACTCGAAAAAGAAATATCGCTGGGATTAATACTGGTTGCGAACCACAATATAATTGTACCACAATCATATGAAGTATCTTCAACTATCACATTATAATACTGGTAATTTCTAATACAGTTATATATCAGCCTTTCGCTTCCAAAAAGTGTATCGTTTCTAACAAAACCTTTGTAAAGCCATACGTCATCTTGAAATATGTATTTCAGCGAGTTGAGTTGTGAATCACTTTGTGCAAAAACTGTATTCGCTAGAAAAAGAAATACTATAGTGTACAAAGTAATTCTCATAACCTACTTCACATTCTGCATCAGCTTGCGCACTATTGGTGATATCAATATCAGTGCCACACCTGCTATTAATGCATAAATGCCCAGTTGCTTGTAGCCATCCGTATAAGCCAACAGCTTCTCTGTATTGGTTGCATTTTCACCTGCTTCTGCAATACCGGCACCTAACAAACCTGCTACATACTGGCCGTATGCACTCGCCAGGAACCACATGCCCATCATTACACCCCACAGCTTTTTAGGAGACAGCTTGGTCATCAGTGATAGCCCTATCGGAGACAAACAAAGTTCACCAAATGTAACAACTAAATAACCCAGCGTGAATATGTTCAACGAGGTCATACCGGTAGTCATATCGGCAAAGAACCTGGTAGAATAGAATACATAAAATGCACCACCCAGGAACAAGAAACCTAAACCGAATTTCACTACAGAGTTCGGCTCTATCTTCTTCTTAGCCATCCATACCCATAGTAAACCGAATATGATACTGAATATGATAACGAATACAGAGTTGGCACTGTTATTAATAACATTCGGATCGATACCTTCAATACCTAAGAGTGAATGCTTCATATTATTCAGCGCGAACAAGCTCAACGAACCACCACTCTGTTCAAAGAATGCCCAGAAGAATACTGAAAAGAAGATAAACACCAATGCTGCTACCATCTTCTTACGTTCAGCGGTTGTTACTCTTGTCATCTCATAAATAAGATATAGCAACGTGATAGGCCCGATGGTATACATGAAATAATCTGTATACTGAGTGTTCTGCACCATGATCAGTATCAAAGGCATTACTGCCAGCGAACCGATAAATGTAAGCGTCTCATATAGCTTTCTCTTATTAGGGGCCATGTCTTTCAATGGCGATAGACCGATCGGCCCCATTGACTTTCTTGTGAAAATAAAGGTCACTAAACCGATGATCATTACCACACCTGCAGCACCGAAAGCCAGGCTCCATGAATGATACTTACCTAAGTATACACACACGATACCACCAAACAATGCTCCTATATTGATACCTGAGTAGAACAAACCAAAACCGGCATCCCTCCTCGGGTCTCCTTCTGCATATAGCTCACCTACCATAGTAGAGATGTTCGGTTTAAAGAAACCCGTACCCACAATAGTGAAACAAGTACCGATATAAAAAAAGTCAGTAGGGGAAGCAGCAATAGTAAAGCTACCGATGATCATAAGGAGACCACCCCAGAAAAGCGACTTTCTGAAACCCAGTATCTTATCCGCAAACAAACCACCTATAAAAGTGAATGCATAAATGAAGGCTTGTATTGCACCATACTTTAGATTGGCCGTGGACTCAGCTATTGATAACTGAGATACCATGAATACCACCAACATTCCTCTCAACCCGTAGAAGCAAAAACGCTCCCACATCTCTGTGAGGAACAGGTACCACAATTGTCTCGGATATTTTCCTTTAAAATCCTGAATACTCTTCAGGTCGATCGACTCATTAAGCGTTTCCGCCATAATTATCTTTTTAGAATGAATCGCTAAAAATAGTGCTTTATTGCAACAAAAAAAGTCCCGTCCCGGCTGAGCCGGGACGGGACTTTCATATTAGTGGATATTCTTTTCTCTCATCACTCTTCGTAGCCATTTCAGCAGTACTAGTAGTAGCACTGTCGCGAATATGCATAATGCGAAGTTCATGAAGAAGAAATGTGTTTTATTTTCAAAACCTTCCCATAGGCCTGATAACATTCCTGATAGTTTATTACCTACCGCAGTAGACAAGAACCAACCACCCATCATCAGGGCAGTCAGTCGAGGCGGGCTGAGTTTAGACACCAACGATAATCCCATCGGCGATAAGCACAACTCACCAAATGTGATCACACCATAAGATGCTATCAGCCACCAACTGGACGCTTTCTCATCACCCATTGATATGCTGGAAACGGCCGCTACCATCACTAGTGTAGACAGACCTGTGATCAACATACCTAATGCTATCTTGGCAGGAGTTGATGGTTCTGCCTTACGCTTACGCAGGAAGCCCCATAAGCCTACTACTACTGGTGTCAGTAATACTACCCAGAACGGGTTGATAGACTGATATAACTCTGTTGAGAATAATAAAAGAGATTTACCTTCAGCAGGCTGTTTCTCAGGTGGCAGACTCTCAAAATAACTACGAGAGTTATTTCTTAATGATATGAGTGCTCCCAGTTCTTTTGCTTTCTCGTCATTATTAGCTGCTACTGCACCTTCTTTTTCAGCTACCAGTGAATCCATATAAGCCTGATAGGTTTCTTCTGAGGCATGAACGGTATAATGGTTCTCTACCTCTTGTGCCATATTGGCCTTTGTCGCCACATTAGCTACAGCAGTTGGCATTTCCCTATCGGTATGGTCTTTAGCCCAAATAGTTAATGCATCACCATTCTGGTGGAATACTGCCCAGAAGATGATCACACAGAACATCACAGATAGTAGTGCTCCTATCGGGTTCTTATCTTCTTTGCTGGCGCGTGTCCATAGAGAAACATAAAACAGTAATACCGGGATACAACCAAAGATAAATGCATCGTTCTGTTGTGTTTGTAGTAGTGGTGCTCCGAATATTTTTTCAGGAAGAATATAACCCAGTATACCACAAATGATCATTGGTACAAATACTACAGTAAATATTTTACTAAGGGACATGTCTTCTTTCTGTACCGGCTTCATCACATCAGCATGCTTTACATGCTTGGTACCACCAAGAAATATGAATACACCTATCAACATACCTACACCTGCAGCAGCAAAAGCCCAGCCCCAGCCATAGTTAATGCGCATATATGCCGCAACAAAGTTGCAGACAAAGGCACCGATATTGATACCCATATAGAAGATGTTATATCCTGCATCTTTATTATCACGGTATTTATCATCATCGTATAGGTTTCCTACCAGTGTAGATATATTCGGTTTGAAGAAACCATTACCTAAAATGATAAGCAGTAATGAGATATAGAAGGCTGTTTGTCCCGGCAAGGCCATACCCAGATAACCTGCTGCCATCAGCAAACCACCTGCGATGATAGACTTACTGAAACCAAAAACACGGTCAGCTAATAGACCACCCAGAAACGGGGTCAGGTATACAAGACCGAGATATGTTCCGTATATACTTGATTTCTGTACGTTTGAAAAGCCCATACCTCCGTTATCCACAGAGTCGATCATGTACAAAGAGAAGATACCCAGCATCAGATAGTAGCCGAATCGTTCCCACATCTCTGTAAAGAACAGCACATACAACCCCTTTGGGTGTTTGCCTTTAGATGAGTTTTGCGTATCGCTCATAATGAAATTGCGCTTTAGTGTATTAGTTTTTAGTATTAATTAATTTCAAACCTTTAAAATAGTTATTAAATCCGAACTTTGCAGCTTCGTATTACTTTATTACAAAACAACTACTTATGTCAGCATACAATATATTATTACTAGGTTCAGGAGGCAGAGAATGTACCTTGGCATGGAAACTCAGCCAGAGCAAATTATGTAAAGAACTCTTCATTGCACCAGGTAATGCAGGTACAGGACAGTATGGCAGCAACCTGAATATTCCGGTAAACGACTTTGAAGAAATAAAGCGCACTTGCATACAGGATAAAATAGATATACTCGTTCCTGGCCCTGAAGATCCGTTAGTTAATGGCATATATGATTTCTTTAAAACAGACCCCGAACTACAACATATTATAGTTGTTGGCCCTTCAAAAGACGGTGCACAACTGGAAGGCAGTAAAGCTTTCTCAAAAAAGTTCATGCAACGACATAATATTCCTACTGCTGGTTATCGTGAGTTTACAGAAGAGAACTATGATGATGGCGTTACCTATATTAAAGAACATAGCCTACCGATTGTATTAAAAGCAGACGGGCTGGCAGCAGGTAAAGGTGTAGTGATTGCACAAAACCATGATGAAGCTCTCGAGACGTTCGAGTCGATGATAAAAGAAGCCCGCTTTGGTGATGCCAGTAAGAAGGTGGTGATAGAAGAGTTTTTAGATGGTATTGAACTTTCTGTATTTGTTCTATCTGACGGCACCAACTATGTAAGGCTTCCTGAAGCTAAAGATTACAAACGTATTGGCGAAGGAGACACAGGCCCAAACACAGGTGGCATGGGCGCGCTCTCCCCTGTTCCTTTTGCAGATGATAGTTTTATGCAAAAGATAACAGAGCGCATCATTGAACCCACAATAAAAGGGCTCAAAGAAGAGAATATGACCTACCAGGGTTTTATCTTCTTCGGACTGATAAAAGTGAACGGCGACCCTTATGTTATTGAATACAACTGCCGCATGGGTGACCCTGAAACTGAAGTGGTACTTCCTCGCTTAGAGAACGACCTTGTTGAATTGATAGTAAAAATGGATGAGCAAAAACTGAATGAAGTAACCCCATCATACAAATCAGATGCTGCATGTACCGTTATGCTTGTTTCAGAAGGCTATCCGGCGGGCTATGAAAAAGGGAAAGTAATGACAGGGTTTGATGATACGAAAGGCAGCATACTGTTACATGCAGGTACTAAGCTAAGCGATGGAAATGTGGTAACTAACGGCGGGCGCGTAATAGCCATTACCTCTTATGGTAAGGATATTCACGAGGCATTAGCAACATCATACAAGAATGCTGAAAAAATAAACTACGAAGGAAAATACTACAGGAAAGATCTGGGTTATGAGTTTAAGTGATCTTTTTTCTGGCAATAATAAATAAGGAGTCATCCTTATCCATTTCAGCATAAGTTTCTATATGTAGCAAGTCAAATCTGTCTGATAATAATTGAGAAAGTTCAGTGACTGTATGATAATTCACATGCATTCCCTTAAATGTTTCTTCACCAACACCATTCCAAAATGAGTGGCAAATGATACCATTGTCATTTAGCAATGAGTATTGCCTGCTAATAGACCTTTCTAACTCATCATCTGTTAAATGATGTAATACTTTATTCGAGTAAATAGAGTCAAAGCAATCGTTAGTTTCTATCGTAGCAGCGTCAAGGTGTAATAGCTTTAAGTCAGGATGTTTTCTTCACAGCAGATCCAGAAACACTTCTGAATAGTCAGAACCTGTTACCTGATAACCTAATGTTTTAAGTAATGCTATATCTTTACCTTCTGCAGAACCCAGCTCAAGTATTCGAGCTCCATCTGCTAAGTAAGACTTTAATTTATTGATCAGAAAACTTCCGTCATACCCCACTGATAACTTAATGTATTCTTCAACAGACTCTTTGGTATGGTAATATGAGGTATTCATACACTAACTCATAACATCCTTGAACGCCTTGCCCAGCTTTTCGATAATATCACCGGCTATCATAGCATTGCCTGTCCATTTTTGCGCGGCATAGTCGCCTGCTAATCCATGCAGATAAACACCTACCAATGCAGCGTTCAATGGCTTATACCCTTGCGATACAAGTCCTGTGATAATACCGGATAACACATCACCACTACCGCCTGTGGCCATACCATCATTACCGGTCAGGTTATACCAGCACAGTCCCTCGGGTGTTACGATAGTTGTATGGTGCCCTTTAAGTACGATGTATACATTATACTTCATACTCTGAGTACGGGCTAATTCCAGTTGTTGCATGGAGTCTTTGGTCTTGCCGAAAAGTCTTTCAAACTCTTTGGGGTGAGGCGTGAGTATACTGTTAGCAGGAATTTTATGTAGCAGGTCTTTATTTTCTGCCAGGATATTCAATGCATCTGCATCAACTATTATAGGCTCTTTACAGGCTGTAATAAAATCTTCCAAAGCACTCACAGTAGGGTTAGCCATACCCAGCCCCGGGCCTATACATACCACATCGGCCTTCTCCCATTCTTTCACACGGCTCATAAAGGTCTCACCACTCACCGCGCATAGTGCTTCAGGTACAGACGTCTGCATAATATCATATCCGCACTGCGGCACTAAAGCCTGCACCTTGCCTGCACCTGCCCTCAAAGCAGCTTTGGTTGCCAATACTGCTGCCCCCATCATACTATGGCTGCCTGCCACTATCTGCGCCAGCCCGTAATCACCCTTGTGGCTGAATGGTGCTCTTCTCTTATACAGCCTCTTAGCAATAGACTGATCGATTATATGATAACTTGTTTGTGTAGAGTCAATGAATTTATCTGACAGATTGATATCAAGTATATGTACTTGTCCTGCATATCTACCGGTTTCGGGATGTAAAAATGCACGTTTATAAAACTGAAAGCTTAATGTATGGTCTGCTTCTACAATATTTAATTCACCTGTAGGAATACTATCTGCAGGCATACCGCTGGGTATGTCTATAGCTATCTTCAGGTTAGGCAAACCATTAATGTGTTGTATAAACTCTGCTACCCAACCTTCTGGCGCCCTGTTCAATCCTGTACCCAGCAAGGCATCCAGCACTACCACTTTATTGGGTACATGGGCTATAAAACTATCAGGTTCTAATATCTCAACAAGATCTTTGTCCTTATCTGTCAGGCGTTCAAAGTTCTTTCTGCAATCTTCAGACAGGTTATCACCCAGACGTAGTAAAAACGCCTTGGCATTATATCCGTTCCTGCTTAGCATACGCGTAATAGCAAGCCCGTCACCACCATTATTGCCCGAACCACATATGATTATGAAACTTGTATCCGGCGCAAAATGCCCGTTGATCCACTCAACGCATTTCCCTGCTGCACGCTCCATCAGGTCATAAGAACTCATCTTTGACGCATGTATGGTATAAGCATCACAAGCCTTTATCTGCGAAGCGCTGAATATCTTCATTGACGCAAGTTAGTTCAAATGATAATCTGATAAAAACACCTGCTCTATTTTTGTAATACATTCGCAATTTTTCGCCATGTTTTGCCACAGTACTGTAATTCCTATCTTTGTTGCTATTCTGAAAAAAAATAACGCTGTACTTTTCGCAGCCATAATCAATCTTTTTATAGATGAACCGTTTCTATACTTCACTACGTAACGTCTTAATGACGTCTGTTTTATTACTGTCTGTACAGTTCGCTGCGGCGCAAGCTACAGGTACTATCAAGGGTTTCGTGTACGATAAGGCTGACGGCGAACCGATGATATTTACTAATGTATTATTAGAAGGCACCCCGATCGGCGTACAGACTGATGTGAACGGTTACTTCTCTATACCACAAGTACCTATTGGTACTTATACATTAGTAACTACCCTTATAGGCTATGATACATTCAGAACCAGCATCACAATTAATGAGAACAGTCTCATCAACCAAAAAATATTCCTTTCTCAACAAACGTTAGAACTGGACGATGTAGTGATCGCTGCCCGTAAAATCGAAAAGACCACACAAATTGGTGCAGGTACCATTACCGTAACACCTAGAGAGATGAAGATGCTCCCCAGTACAGGTGGTGAACCGGATATTGCACAATACCTGCAAGTAGTACCTGGTGTTGTTTTTACCGGTGACCAGGGCGGACAATTATATATAAGAGGTGGTTCTCCTACACAAACAGGTATATTATTAGATGGTATTACCATATACAACCCCTTTCACTCTATAGGTCTTTATTCTGTATTTGAAACAGATGCCATACGTAACGTAGATGTACAAACAGCAGGCTTTAACGCACAGTATGGCAATCGTACTTCAGCGATTGTTGATGTAACTACTAAAGATGGAAACAAGAACAGGCTGGCAGGTAAATTATCCATCTCACCATTGATGGCACGTGCTATGCTCGAAGGTCCGCTTGTAAAAGCTAAAAAAGAAGGCGGTGCTTCCAGTACATTCTTATTATCAGTAAAACACAGTTATTTAGATAAAACATCAGAAGCTATATACAGCGGCTTTGGTGAACAGTTTGAGAATGGGCTGCCATACAGCTTTACAGATATATATGGTAAAGTGACCATCAACGCAGACAACGGTAGTAAGCTGAATCTTTTTGGTTTCAACTTTGATGATAAAGCCAAAAGCATCAGCCCTAAAACAGGTGATGTGAACGCAGAGTTCAACTGGAAAGCCACCGGTGGTGGTGCTACATTCGTTATCACCCCCGAAAGCAGCTCTGCATTAATAAAAGGCCGCTTTGCTTATTCACGCTATAATATTGATGCGAGTGAAGCTACTTTCCGTGACAGGAGCAGCCTTATCGAAGGTTTTGAAGGGGGTATCGATTTCACCTACTTCTTACCGGGCTATAGCCAACTTAAGTATGGTATCGAAGTAAGTGGTTTCTATACGTCGTTAGACTACGCTAACTCATTAGGTCTTAATACAGAATTGGAGCGCCGTAATACACTCGGATCAGTATTCGTGATGTACCGTAAGAACTTCAGCAAGAAGTTCATCTTCGAGCCGGGATTCCGTTTGCAGTATTATTCATCGCTAAGCACATTTACGCCTGAGCCTCGTTTAGGTATGAAGTATAACATTACGCCTACTATCCGCCTGAAAGGTGCGGCAGGCTTATACTCTCAGAACATATTAAGCACCAAAAGCGACAGAGACATCGTTAATTTCTTTACAGGATTTATCCTTAGTCCTGACCAGGGTATCAACAATAATGATGGAGAGCGTGTACCGAGTAACCTGCAAAGAGCATATCACTTAGTAGGTGGACTAGAAGTAGATATTAAGAACGTAGAATTGAACCTTGAGCCATGGTACAAGAACTTCTACCAGAATATAGAGTTAAGCCGCGTAAAAGTGAATGTTCAGGATCCTGACTTTACTTCAGGTGCAGGCAGGGCTTATGGTGTTGACCTTTCTGCACGTTACAGCCAAAAGAGAATATACCTGTGGGGAGTTGTGTCTTACCAGCGTATACAGTATGAAACACTGGTACTGAATGGCAACAGGGTAAAAAATGTATACGGAGCTAACGGTCAACTAGTTGGTCTTACAGGAGATACTGAAGTACAAACTTACCCTCCTCCATTCGACAGACGAATTAACGTTAACCTACTGGGTTCTTATACTGCCGGTAAGAAAAAAGACTGGGAGATATCAGCACGTTATAATTTGGGTTCACCATTCCCGTTCACACAAACACAGGGTTTTTATGAGAACCTGAACATTCAGCAGAATGGTATCTCTACAAGTCACTTACAACAAAATGGTAACATCGGTATCATCTACGATACTGAGATCAATGGTGGCCGCCTTTCATACTACCACCGCTTAGACCTTTCTGTTCGTAAGATTTTCGAGATCAGCAAATTCTCTAATCTTGAGACTACTTTGAGTTTAACAAATGTTTACAACCGCAACAATATATTTTATATAGAACGACTTGATAACACACGTGTTTTTCAACTACCTTTGTTCCCGAGCATGAATGTGACCTGGAATTTCTAACTTGTTAACAAGGTAGATGACAATAACAGAGGATTATAAGATTACCCATAAGCTGTTTTATTTATGTTTTGGTTGGTTACTTGTTTCAGCTAATGCTGATGCACAGGTACACTCTATACATTTGCCCGGCAATAAGCAACTACATACTGCGCAAGAGCAATATACTCAGGAACATTACCAACTTTCAGAACAGTCTGCCTTAAGTTTTCTGGAACAAAACACATCTGCAACTAATACTCAAAAACATTATGAGCAGGACAAGGCTGGCTACATAGCAACAGTTACTGCGCTGAAGCTAAAAGGTACTCATTGCGAAGAGCAAGCCCTTGCATTTATTGAACAAACTGCCAATCCTGTTTACAAGCAACGTACTGCATATAAATTGGCACAATTCTATTTTGATAATCAACAGCTTGAGAAAGCAGCACAGTATTATGAGCTGGCAGGGGTGGCCAACCTGAACAATGAAGAGGTCATCAATTCAAAATTTGAGCTGGCATACTGTTACTTCAACAGTGGCAGGTTTGAGGAATCTGAACCACTGCTAGCATCTGTCAGGGCACTTGAAGGTAAGTATTACCATGCCGGAAATTACTATTACGGCTTACTTGCTTACAACCAGAACAAATACGAAGATGCCCTGAAAAGCTTTGAGACCATTGAGCATCATCCTGACTATCGCAATATTGTACCATACTACATTGCGGAGATACACTACTTCACAGGCAAAAAGGATAAAGCGCTTGCAGATGCTGAACGCCTGATAAGAAGGTCTGAAAAAACATTCTATCATAATGAGCTGCACCTTTTAGCTGCTCAGGTATTATTTGAACAGAAGAATTACAAAGAGGCACTGCCTTATTTTGAGTATTTCTACAATAATACCGAGCGCATTCGCAAAGAAGACCTTTACGAACTGGCGTATACATATTATCAGCTAAAGGATTGGCAAAACGCCATTGAATACTTCAAGCAATTGAGTAATACCAGAGACTCACTGGCACAGTCTTCAATGTACCTTTTAGGCGATTGCTACCTGAATATCAAAGATGCAAAAAGCGCAAAGAATGCTTTCAGTATCTGTGCAGATATGCCCTTTAACAAAAAGCAACAGGAAGCAGCGCTGTTTCTTGCTGCAAAGCTATCTTACCAATTGGGCTATAACAACGATGCTATTTACAACATCAACATACTCCTGGCTGACTTCCCTAACACCGTACATGCCGATGAGGCTAAAACAATACTTTCAGAGTTACTCATAAGAACAAGTAACTACCGCGAAGCTTATGCAGCCTTACAGGAAGTGAGCAACAAAGATGATGCCTATCACCGCGCCTATCAGAAAGTAGCCTACGGGTACGCACTACAGCAGCTGCAAAAAGAAAATATTGTTGAGGCAGATAAGCTCATTTCTGAATCTTTACAGCATGGTAACGACCCCACATACAGGTCGGCAGCTATGTTCTGGAAGTCTGAAACGTCTTATAAAAGAGAGCAGTGGGAAGCAGCATTGCAATATGCTAAAGACTTTATACAAGATACCAGAGGTAAAGAATGGGTTGAATACCTGACACCTACTGCTAATGACCGTAACGCATACATGACGCTTGGGTATGCTTCAATGAAACTGGAAGACTACGAGAAAGCACAGTTATACTTTAAGAAAGCCCGCTCTATCCCTATGAAGTATGACGATTCTGTTTTCACACTCAATGCCAGCCTCAGAGAAGCAGATGCGGTATTCATGCAGAAAGACTATGAACAGGCAATAAAACTCTATGACGAGGTGATCACTGCCGGTATTTCTGATAGCGATTATGCTTACTTCCAGCAAGCTATTATATATGGGCTGCAAGGCAAGCACAGAAATAAAGAGAAAATCCTGACTGCACTTATCGAACGTCAGCCACCATCTAAGTATGCTACAGGTGCCCGATACGAACTCGGTATATCATACATAGAGCAAAATAAATACAGCAGTGCTATAAACACATTACTGCCACTCACAGATGCTGTTGAACTAAGGAACATCGCACCGAAAGCATGGATGAAGATCGGCTTTGCTTACCAGCAATCAGGAAATGAGAAAAAAGCTATTGATGCCTACCGTACAGTAGCGATACAATATCCATCTTCAGAAGAACGACCAGTAGCACTGGATGCACTTAAAAGCCTTTATATACAAGAAGGCACCCCTGAAGAATATGCACGACTACTGAAGAAGTATGACCTGGGTGCTGACGATGAGACTGCTTTAGATTCTACATACTACGCAACAGCTGAAACACAATACGCAGCAGGAAACTGGAGCAAAGCGGCATCAATGATGGAAACCTACTTACAGAAATACCCTAACGGTGTATTCCTGACTAAAGCCAATTATTATAAAGCTGAAAGCTACTACAACCTGAAGGAGTACAACAAAGCTTTGCAGGGTTATGCCGCTGTATTAGATGGGCAATGGAGCAACTTCTCAGAAAAGAGTGCACGTAGGGCTGCCAACATAGCATACGAAAAACAGGACTACACCAATGCTAAGAAGTATTACAATATGCTACGTAATATGGCAATGGATGAGGCTAGCCTGCAAACTGCGTACAATGGCCTTATGATGAGCAATTACTTGCAGGGCGACCAGACTACCGCTGCTGTATATGCAGATACTATATTATCACTGCCGGGTGTTGAACCAACTATCAGGAACAGTGCTTTATTATTTAAAGCAAGAGAGAAAAAGGCTACAGGTGACCTTGATGGAGCATTAGCTATGTTCAAAATGCTGCAAGAAGCAAAACTGGGTACTGTGGCTGCCGAAGCACGCTATAACATAGCAGAAGTATTATACCTGCAAGACAAATTTGCAGAAGCAGAAGAAGCTGCTAATAATACCATTCAAAAATCCGGAGGCGATGAGCATTGGGTGGTGAAATCTTATATACTACTGGCAGATATACTCACTAAGCAAGAAGATTATTTCAATGCTAAAGCCACATTACAGAGTATTGTCAAAAACTGTAAGATAGTTGAGCTGAAAAAAGAGGCAGAGACAAAGCTGGCTGCTATCATAAAACTTGAAAAAAAGGAAACAAAATTATCTGAAGAGTAAATAGTACATGAATATCAGGCTGATAGTCATATTGACCATTCTCACGGCACTGCAACAATCAGCAGTGGCGCAAACCAATAGCAACGATACCGTTATTAACGGCGCAACTATTGAGATCATTCAGTCTTACAAACCTGAAGTGAAAGAGCTGCCTAAACCCGAACTTATTCCGGGCCTGCCACCGGTAGATACCGCTACACCAGACCTAAACTACCATGTACCCGAACAAACTTTATACTATACTTATTCATCGCAGCCTTTGCGCCCCTTGGCTTTAGACATGAAAGGTACCGAGCAGCCATTTCCTAACTATGTAAAGATCGGTGGCGGTAATTTATCTACCCTTTACCTGGACGCTGGCATCGGCAGTTTAAAAGGCGACAACTACGAAACGGCTATTCATGTAGACCACCTTTCACAATCAGGAGAGATCAATGAGCAAAGAGTGTCCCTTACTGGTCTTGAGGCAGATGGTACATTACACTCAGCTACTAAAACATGGCATGCCAGGCTGGGCGTACGCAGAGATCAATATCATTACTATGGCTATGACCATAGCCTTTATAATTACGACCTAAGTAGCGTTCGTCAGGCCTTTACCAATATCAGTATAGCTGCTGATATGCGCAACGAAGCAGAGGTCTCAGACCTTACATACCACCCTACAGTAAAAGCAATACTGTACAGTGATAGTTACGCTGCAAATGAAACCAGTTTCGAGGTATCAGTGCCTGTTTACTATGCTATTGATGATAACCTGAAGCTTTATGCCAGTGCCAACGCATGGGTAACTTCTTATAACAGTCCGGGAGCTACACAAAGCAATAATATTTACCAGCTGGCACCGGGCGTACTCTTCCAGACTAATACAATAAAAGGCCATGCAGGCATCTCACCAACATTCGGGCAGAACGGCTCACAATACTTCCTGCCCGATGCAGAAATAGAATTCAACATACCCGAAACACAATTGATGATGTTCGTAGGGTGGAAAGGTACATTAAGGCAAAACCGCTATGAGCAGTTATCTACTCTCAACCCTTTTATGAACAACGCATATACTGTTCAGCAAACAAGAACCAACGAAGGGTATGCAGGTGTAAAAAGCAATATAGGCAACAATATTACATTCAGCGGTAAGGTAAGCTGGTGGGATCATGACAATCTGCCATTGTTCATTAACGATACTGCCTTCGACATGAAGCAGTTCAACATAGTATACGATAATGTGAATGCTATTTCGTTGCAGGCATCTATCCGCTATCAGGTAGCAGAGACGTTTAGCCTTGGTTTCAGCAGCCAATGGATCAATTTTTATCAGAAAACATACGAGCAAGTATGGCACAGGCCCGGCATGAGGTTTACAGGAGATTTCTTGTTGCAGCCTACTAAAAACCTTACGGTAACGGCTTACGCATCGTTTATTGATCAACTATATGCGCTGGAGAAGAACAACAGGACCATAAAGCTGAATACACTATTGGACATAGGTGCAGGGGCAGAATATAAGGTCGTTAAAAGGTTGAATGTTTTTGTTCAGGCAAACAACCTGCTGAACAATACATATCAAAGGTGGTATCAATATGATGCTTTTGGCGTTAACTTTTTCGGTGGTGCCAGACTGAAGTTTTAAATTGCACTAACTATATTACTATATATCAGGGCTATTGTTTTATTTTACAGCCTGCAAAAAACAGAGAGATCATAGAGCATAAGAGTAATGGATGTAGCTAAATACATAGGGTTATTTCTGCTGAAGAACGAGCAATGTTATATACATGGCTTGGGTACTTTGCAGATGGTACGTAAACCTGCCAGCTACGACGGGCAATCCCTCCATGCTTCTGCTTACGAAATACTCATGGTGCCCGGTGGCAATGTTGATGAAGCTCTGGCTAATTTCATTGCTAACAACGAACAAATAAGCATCTCTAAAGCTTCTAATGCACTAAAAGAATACAGTGCTAAAACAAGAGGGGCATTGCAACAGGGTGAAGAGGTCTCCCTGCCTTACCTTGGTAAATTCAGGGAACAGGACGGGCGTGTTGGTTTTGTGACCACACCTCAACTGATTTATAAGCCTGCACCCATCAGGGCACAAAAAGGTACAACGGCTACACAGCAGCAGCAACAACCAAGGTCTGACAGGCCGGCCATACCGCACCAGCCATTTGTACCGGCTGCAGGTGCTGCAGCACCTCAAAACAGGCCGACTATGGCAGCTCCCGAACCTGAGCACTATCAGGAAGAAGAGTTTGAAGAAAACTCGGGAGGAGGCATCAAGTGGGGACGTTTGATATTGTTACTACTGATACTGGGTATCCTTGCTGCAGGTACTTACTTTGGGTACACAAGATATGTAGCACCAAGATTGGCCAAACCTGCACCAACAAATACTCCTCCATCCAACTTTGAAACGCAGATACCTGAAGTGGCAGATTTTGAAGAAGAGCCCGTAAACACTACTAACGAAGAGGATGAAAACACAGGTACTGATACCGAAGAAGGTAGCAATGCTCAGCAAACGGAAGAAGATACTCCTGCTGAAAAGGATATTGAGACAGCACCTGAAACTACAGGTCCTCCACCTAAAATGACCAAAATACGGGCACTCATCAATACTTACGACACAAGAGCAAGAGCTGAAAAGCGCCAAAGGCAGTTACAAGCCTATGGCACCAGTGCACAGCTCATTGCAGAAGACAGCAACACCTTCTACATAGTGCTGAAAGTAGAAACAACAACTCAAGACAAGGGCAAGATACTCGACTCTCTGACAGCACTTTACAATCCGCTGGGTGTAACACTATACTAGTCTGTTATAAACATACGTGGATAACTATAATTACACTATGTATCGCATAATGTCTTTACTTTGTTATCAGGCATTTTGTATAACAACTTACAGATTATTAAAAATTGTCCTATTATTCGATTTTTAGTATTTTTCGCCTCGAAAGATAGATACACGTGGAATCATTAATGCGCCCCATATTATTAGCTATAGCTGCAGTGCTGGCAGTTATATTGTACCGCATGTTGAGCCGTGGCGGAAAGACTTATAATTATGACCGCACTCAATACATCTCATTTCTTTCAGACGGTTCCGAACATGTAATTCATGAACAAGAGGCGGGTTCTATCATCATTACCGGAAAAACGGTTCTGATAGACGGTTTGGAATACATCTACAAACCCGGCGATAATGAGCCCGTACAAGCTACTTTGGACTATGATGAGAACGGCTTGCGTAGTGTTCGCGTTCTTTTGGTAGACGGCGAAAAACAGTACTTCATCAACCGTAACCCTGCAGTTAAAACAGCATAGTTACATACGGCCTGCTTCTTCTATACTACCTTTTATTCTTTTATTTTCCTGCTTTTTACCGAAATTATAGCTTAATGCCAATGTCATACTCTGGCTGTTAAAACCATAGTTTATTTCTGTTGAGATATCAGGTTGATTATAGTGCTCAGGCCATTGGTACCAGCTAAACGGGTCTTGAATGCTGAGCTTAATATTGGTAGTATCATTAAAGAAGCTTTTTGAGACATCAGCACTCACCATCACAGCTCCTCCTGCTCTGTTAAAAGCACCAACCTGCATGGGGCTCATATACCAGCCATTGAAATGAGCGTACCAACCCTTCTTAAAATGAAACTGAGTATCAACCTTACCATAAGCACTAAAACCACTGCCATATACCTTTTCTCCCTGCCATCTGTTCTCGTATTCAATGTATGATACATTACAGGTTACATTTGTGGTGCACCAGTCATTGATCTCATGTTGGAAAAATGCTGACAACGCACTTTCCCTTTTCCTGCCGTTATTAGTGGTCGAATAGTTGCTTACATTGGTCGCATAGTCATAAGACACTTCACGTATCATAGCACCATTAGAAACAGAATAAGAAACGGTAGTGATCAGCTTACCACCGAAATTATGCTTCAGCTCTACATTATGGGTAAACATCGGTAGCAGGTTCGGGTTACCTACTGATGCGCTATACTGGTTATTTACTTTTGTAAAAGGATTCAATTCTCTGTAAAACGGCCGCTTGATCCGTCTGCCGTAGTTGCACTCAAAACTGTTTTTATCATCTGCCTTGTAACTTACATAGGCTGTAGGAAATACAGACGTGTAGTTTCTCACAAACTCATTGTCTTGCGTCAACTCATGCCCTTTCTGATGTGTATGCTCTACCCTCAGTCCGGCCTGTGCAGCCCATTTATCTTTTTTAGCAGAACCATTTATATACGCAGCAGATATCTGCTCATCGTATAAAAAATGATTGCTTCTTGTAGTATCATTAACTCTGCTTCCGTTCTGCTCTGTCTCAAAAATATTTTCATTATCAATAGCTACATAACTGGTCTTTAAGCCTGCCTCTATTTTTGTGTTGCTTTCAAGATCTTTTGTATAATCAACCTTGCCGCTATATATAGTTGATGTAATAGGTAGGTCATTGTATAATATAAACGATGGCGCTACAACATTACCCTGCTCATCATAGTTCGTGCTTTCAAGCTCCTGAAAAAGAGTTCTTGTTTCATTGAAACTGTAAGCATGTACCACTATATTACTTGTACTGTCTGGTTCATGTTTAATAAAGAGATTACCTTCAATATTCTTCCTTAAAAAGCCTTGGTGATTCTCAGATACACTATATAGCTTATTATTTGTGGTGACATCAGTAATAGTAGTCTCATAAAAATCGCGTTGTTTATTCGGATGATAATTACCTCGTACTGATGCACTCAATGTGGTATTCTTACTGATATCATAATCTACCCCTAACTCTAAATGCTCATCATGAAACTCCTCTTTCAAAAAACCATCTTCATCAATGGTAATAGCTGCGTTCCCTGTAAGTATATCTTTTGCCGTTCTGTCTCTGTATAACAGCAGTGAGTTCATACCATAATACCCTCCGGGAGATATATGTAACCCCAACTTATCTTTTCTGTAATTAAGCTGTGCATTAACTGATACAAAAGGATATACAGGTTGTATATACTGTCCGTTTACATTTCCACTCCACCCTTCTTTTTTCTTTTTGTCGGTCTTCACCATTATAATACCGTTATTACCTTCCGCATCATATTTTGCAGATGGTTGCGTCATCAACTCTATTTTATCAACATTGGCTGCACTTATCCCTTTTAAGTATTCTGCTAACTCCCTGTCTGTAAACTGTACTGGCTTATCATCTATTATAAAAGTCACACCTTGCTTGCCTTGCACCGAAACATTCCCTTCAGGGCTGACTGTTACACCCGGTACTTCTTTCAACAATTCAAGTAAACTATTACCCGCTTTCATATCATCACTTATGTTCACGATCGTTTTACCAAGCTCTGTCTCCACTCTTCTTTTTCTATCTGCAATTACTACCTCTTGCATTGTGCTCGCTTTCCTGGTTATCGTGATAGTTACATCTGTCATGTTCTCTGTCACCGTTAATGATTGCTTCACTTTTCCATAACCAACCATCTGTGCTGTGAGCATATATTTTTCAGCAGCTACTTTTTCAAATACAAACCGGCCTTTCTCATCTGCCTGCACGGTTTTAATGTCTGAACTATCAAGAGTATATAGTGAAACATAAGCCAGTGCAACAGGCCGTTCATCATCATCTTGTACAACTCCTGACACGGTAAATTCCTGTGCTGAAACCTGTGTTGTAATAAGCAATAGTAGTAATGAGATGTAGTGGAGTTTCATACGTATCGTTTTTACATACCTGTTTATACGTATATAAATCTAGCGGTAATGAGTTTAAACTCATATTAGAAAACTCCTTTTATGATAACCTTAACGCAAAAAAGAGCGGCTTCCGCCGCTCTTCAAAGTTGTGAACTATAATATTTTAATTCTGACTTAAACTTCTGAAATCAACAGGTACCAGTTTGCTCACACCGGCCTCCTGCATGGTCACACCGTATATAACATCTACTGATGCCATGGTCTGCTTGTTGTGCGTCACCAGTATAAACTGCGACTTGTTACTGAAGGTACGTATCATCTGTGTGAACTTACCTACGTTCGCATCATCAAGTGGTGCATCTACCTCATCCAGTATACAGAACGGAGCTGGCTTAATAAGATAGATCGCAAACAGGAAGGCAGTAGAAGTAAGTGTTTTCTCACCTCCTGATAGCTGAGTCAACGTACTAGGACGCTTACCTTTCGGTTGTGCGTATATCTCCACATTACTGTCCGCCATATTTTCAGGGTCGGTCAGCCTCAGGTCACACTGATCTTCTTCTGTAAATAGTGTCTTGAATACCTTGATAAAGTTCTCCCTTACCTGCTCAAAGGTATCTTTGAATTTATTATTAGCCGTTTCTTCTACTTCTTCAATTGTTGCAAGCAATGTTTCTTTCGCGTCTACAAGGTCATTCTTCTGTTCTTCTATAAAGTCATAGCGCACCTTCATTTCATTGAATGCCTCTATCGCCGTCGGGTTGATCTCGCCCATATTCTCCAGCCTGCGCTTCAACCTTTCTGCTTCTGTTTCTATTTCTTCAACTGTAAGCTCTGTGGTTCTGTCTTCATCCAACACCTGATCAAGGTTCACTTTAAATTCTACACGCAAACGCTCTTTCATTCCTGCCAGCTTCAGCTTCATCTCGTTCAGCTTATCTTTAATGCTGTTCAGTAATGTTTCTGTTTGCTCTTTCTCTCTGCGCTTCTGGTTCAACTGCCCTTCTTTCTCTGAAATGGTGTTCCTGAACTGGTAGAACAACCTGTCTTTCTCATTAAGCGTAGCCTCATCCTCTTCTTTTTTCTTCATCAGGTCATACAATTCTGTATCACCTGTGTTCAAAGTACTTTCTGTATTGGTCAGCTGCTCTGTTGTACTCTTCAACTGTTCTTTATTCTGCTCTATCTGTTGTTGCAGGTCATTGAACTGATTATTCCTGAAACTAAGCTCCTGCTTCAACCCGTCTATCTTACTTTGCTGGCGGGTATACTGTATGTTCTGTTGGTTATATTGCTCGGTAGCGTTGTTGAATTCTTTTTCAGCTGCTATGAACAAGGCTTCCGATCTACCGATCTCCTCTCTTACCGTTTTTATCTCCTCTTCTATCTTTTCAAGTGCTTCTCTTGAGTCTGAAATGCTGCTACGTGTATCTTCCAGCTGCGCTTCAAGTTCTTCTATTCTTCTTACTGCATTCTCATTCAGATGATCGTAGTTGGCTTTCTTATCATCTATATTCACCAACAGGTTCTTCAATCTGTTGATTTCTTCTTTAGTTGCTTCTATATCCTTATCGTTCAACTCCTGATTAAAACCGGTCACCAACATCTGTGTATCGTTGATCTCCTGCTTCAACTTTGCAGTTTTCTCTGTTAGTTCTGCAATCTCTTTAGCCAGTCTTTCCAGGTTTTTAGCACGCCCGATCTTATTCCCCTCAAAAGCACCTACAGAACCACCACCGAGGGTATACTTACCGCGCACCATTTTACCTGTCCTGGCTACTATCACATCACCATTCAGTGTTTCTGTATTGGTCAGCGCATTTTCGTTATCCGCTATATAAACATGCCCCAACAGATGTTGTGCCAGTGGTTTATACTGCTCATCTATGGTAATGACATCCATGGCAGGCACCAAGCCTTCCGGCATATCTTTAGATACCTGTTCACCACCTTTAAATTGGTTCAGTATGAAAAAGTTAGCCTTACCTTTCTTATGCTCTTCCAACAGGTGAATAGCCTTGGCAGCATCATCTACATTATCTACTAAATAATAGTTCAGGTAGCTGTCCAACAGGTTTTCCAGTGCCGTTCTGTATTCGTTTTTTACCACGAATACATCAGACAATAAAGGCGCATCTTTGCCCCACTGGTTGTTCTTTTTCAAAAACTTGATACTATCAGGATACCCCTCAAGGCTTTCCACCAGCGATTTCAAGAGGTCGTGCTCATTACGCTTAGAATCCAGTTTCCTGTTCTCATCTACGAGTTCGGCTCTCAGGGTCTCTAATTGTTCCTGACTCTGTAATATTTTGCCTTTTACTTCTTCCTGCTTGGTATGCAATGCTTCAAGATGCTGTTGCTTATCACTCAGCTGGCCATCATTATCTGTCTTCTGCGCATCCAGCTGTTGTATCTGGGATGTGCGTTGTTGCTTCTCGTCCTGTATCTGTTGTATGCTTCTTTGCAGGTTCAGTACTGATGTATCTGCTACGGCTACTTTTTTCTCTGCATCAAACTGTTCTCTTTGCTTCTGTTGGAAGTTCGATCTCAACTCGTCCAACTGCACTTTTTGTTCGTCAAATGCTTTTCGCTTCTCATCAGCAACCGCTTTTAAGCTTTCTAATTCGCTGTTCAGTTTTTCTAGCAGCTCATTTTCTTCTGCTATCTGCTTATCAGCGCGGGATATAGACTCTTCTAAGCTCTTCACTTGCTCATCTGCATTAGTAAGGAACTTACTGATGCTTTGCTGCCTTTCTTTCAAGTGGTCTATCTTCTGCGATGCTAATTTCTTATCGCTCTCTAACTGGCGTATGCGGCCTACCAACTCGTTAAATTGCTTCTGCAGTCCGTTCACTTCCTGCTCTTTGGCATTTAGTGTGGCCTTATCGTTCTTTAATATTTCTTCCTCACGATTGATATTGGTCTCCAGCTGCTGTTTCTTCTCCGCCTGGTTCGCATTCTGTTCATTCAGTTCTTTATACTGATCATTAAAATGCTCCAGCGATGCCTTGGCCAGTTCAACACTAATATCTTTATACTCATTCTTGATCTTGAAGAACCTTTCTGCTTTCTTAGCCTGGTTCTCCAATGTGCGAAGGTTGTTCCCTATCTCAAACAACAAGTCCTCAATTCTTGAAAGGTCTTGTTCTGTGGCATCCAGTTTCAGCTTCGCTTGTTTCTTCCTTGTTTTATAGATGGAGATGCCCGCTGCCTGCTCCAGCATCTTCCTACGTGCGGCATCCTTATCGCGAATGATGTCGTCTACCATCCCCAACTCGATGATCGCATAAGAGTCGTTACTTACCCCTGTATCCAAAAACAGGTTATGGATGTCTTTCAGTCGGCAGGTTACATCGTTCAGCCTGTATTCACTTTCCCCGTTCTTATAAAACTTACGTGTGATCGTCACCGTAGAGAACTCTGTAGGCAGCACACCTCTGTCATTCTCAAAAGTCAGTGATACCTCAGCCATACCCGCTGCATTGCGCGACTTAGACCCGTTGAATACAAGGTCTTCCAAACTATCCGAGCGTAGCGAGCGTATCTTATGCTCACCTATCACCCAGCGGATGGCATCAACAATATTAGACTTACCACAGCCATTCGGGCCCACAATACCTGTGATGGGGTGATCCAGCAGAACATGTGTTTTGTCGGGGAACGACTTAAATCCTTTTATATCTAACGACTTTAAACGCAAACCATTTATTTTTTAGGGGGAAAACAAAAATATACATTTCAGCCGTTAGTCTATAAGCGAAAGGGCTGTCTGCGCAACAAATGTGGGTAACTTGGGGAATATAAATAGTCCTTATTTGTTCAGGCTTTTATTCGTTCTCTTTACGCATATAAAATGTATGCCTATAATCGAAGAATGTTGTGACTTTATACATTTTAATGAAGCTTTCTTTCATATTTGCCGCCTCATATATCTTGTCTGTGCATATCACATAACGAGCACTATCTATTTTATCAAGTACACAGGCAGTATCGTCCATATTACAATGGATAATATTGATACTGTTATTGTGATACATATCGTTATATGTATCACTGCACCTGTTCATATCAGCATCAAGCAAAACGCCCGGGCTTTTACTTATATCAGTCAGTACATCCCCACAATCTTTGTGGCTGTGTATCCAGAATATAACGCAGAAGTAAAGCACACCGATCATGCATATAGTCGCCATATGTATGGTGATGAAAATATGCCTCTTGAAATTGGTATAAGCTAGTGCCAGATAGAATAAGAATAGTATATAAGCCGCCCCTCTGAACAGTGGGTACATAGCTCCTGCCAATGTATGTGCCAATACCAGCAACAAAAGGGTTATGAGTATTACCAGTACTTCTATATGCCACTCTTTTCTCTTAACCATGATGAACAAGGCAGGTACTAATGTTGCGAAGTATAGCAGCTTGAGTATTAAAAAATAATGATGTGGTAAAAAGTTGATAAGGCTCATGAACGATACCATGCTGGACAATGTGCCACCCAAAAACAATGAATCACCGCCTATAATGTTCAGGTCAAACTCCGTTATGATCTGCCCTTTCTGATATACATAATACAACACAGGAATGTACAAGGCCAGTACCAATAGCCTTGCCGGGCTTGTCATTATCTCTTTGAACCTGTATACAACCACCACTGCTAATACAGCTATAACAGGAAACAGGAAGCTGAATATGGATAAGGTGCTTATGATGCCTGCAAATACTATATAGAATAAATGTTTGGAATTTGATGATCGCAGGTATTGCTTTAAATACCAAAATGCAATGGCAAAAGCTACTAGTGCCAGTGCATACCCTCTTGCCTGCGCAAAGTAGATTGTGTATGGCCACAGGTACAAAGCAGCAAGGTCTATATAATTAAGCCTGTAGTCCTTCCTGCTGCGTAAAAATTTATTGAGTAATACCGCATAAACAAAAAACAAGAGGAAAGAAGGCAGCCTGTATATAAACAGGTTGATGATACCTAACTGTTGCAGTACATAGTAGTACAGCGAATTCAGTAAATGGTGATTAGCTGAATTATAGCCTTCATAAGCTATAAGCTCCGCAGGTGTTCTGTTCAGTACATTGTAATAAGTAGTGGATTCGTCGTAAGCTATCTTACCGGAAAATGCGAAAATGATCAGGGGAATGAATACAAGGAACGGTATAATTGTATAATGCCGTAAAATGGTTTTTACACCGTTCTTCATAAAACAATCTTATCTCCCTTAAAAATAGTATATATACTGACAAAGTATAATTTTTAATACTTCTCAATATACTTGGGGAATCCATTTCGCTCGGCATACTCTTCACGGAGCTGATGTAGTTGGTTCAGATACGGGCCTTCGACATCTTCACTCAGTTGAAATTCAGCAAAAGCCTGTCCTAATGTATCTATGGCAACGCTATCTGTAAACTGTTCAAAAACAGCGAATTTTTGTGTGACAATTTCGCGCTCTGCACGCAGGTATTCCAGCTCTTTCTTGACCAACTCTTCCGATCCGCCAACATGCGCTACATTTTCCATCTCCTCGATCTTCTCATCAATGTATTGTTGCATTTTCATACGTGGCTCGTATAGGGTAGAGAAATCCAGCGTATTGATAGCTATCTTGAACTCATCACCCCACTTTTTGGCATGTACCAGTAGTGTATCGTTGATAGCTCCTATCTGACGGTCAAGGGCTTCAGCTTTTTCTCTTTTTTCGTACCCGCAACCAATAAGATACAGTGGTAATAGAAAGAGGAGCAATATTTTACAAATTCTATTTGTCATCTATCCTGACAATTTCAACACAAAATACTTATATGTATATAAAAAAACAGTACTCCATAAAATGTTACCACCTTTTTAACATCATTTGTGCCGAATACAGCTATAGCAATTCGCTAATCCATACAACATGCCATACCTTTGCAGGTTAAAGCAATACATATGGGAAAAGTATCGATAAACATAGCTACAGGAGGCTTGCAGAAGGAAGAGATAATCGTAGGGATAGATCTGGGTACTACTAATAGCCTGATAGCTGTTGTGCGTGAAGATGAACAGCAACCCATTGCTTTGAAAGAAGTAGACGGCCATATACTGGTACCTTCTATAGTACACTTTGGTGAGCACGGAGATATTACTGTCGGTAATGAAGCAAAACAACTACTGATAAAAGAACCTAACCGTACTATATACTCCGTAAAAAGGTTGATGGGTAAGTCTTACAAAGACGTGCAGAACGATGCAGGCTTTTTCTCTTACAAAGTATTGGATGATGATACGGACTCACTGGTAAAAGTGCAGGTAGGTGATACTTTCTATTCTCCTATCGAGCTTTCATCATACATTCTTAAAGAGTTAAAGGCTCGTGCAGAACATATTCTCAAAACACCCGTGAATAAAGCGGTGATAACCGTGCCCGCATACTTCAACGATGCACAAAGGCAGGCTACCCGGGATGCAGGCAAACTGGCTGGTCTTGATGTACTACGTATCGTTAACGAACCAACAGCCGCCAGTCTGGCTTATGGCTTGGGTGTGCAACCTGATGAAGAAAAAACTATCGCTGTATATGACCTTGGTGGTGGTACATTCGATATATCTGTATTGAAGATCACTAACGGTATTTTTGAAGTGCTCTCTACTAACGGAGATACTTACCTTGGCGGTGATGATATGGACCGTGCGTTGGTAAAATACTGGCAGTCTAAACTCGGTATTACAGATGAAGAACTGAACACGCACAAAACAGTAGCACAACAACTAAGGCTTACTGCCGAAGAAGCAAAGAAACATCTCTCTTCAAATGACAGTTATGAAGGTGAAGTAGCAGGAGAAAAAGTGAGCATAACTAAAACTGAGTTCAACGAACTGATACAACCACTGGTAGACAAAACACTCACTTCCTGTAAAAACGCACTGAAAGATGCCGGACTGAATAAAGAAGATATTGATGAGGTAATTATGGTAGGAGGTTCTACCCGTGTACCTCATGTTAAAAACAGTGTGAGTGAATTTTTCGGTAAAGAAGTGCATAATGAGTTAAACCCTGACGAGGTGGTTGCTTTAGGTGCAGCCGTGCAGGCAGATATCCTTGCAGGCAACAATCAGGATATGCTACTGCTGGACATTACTCCACTCAGCTTAGGTATAGAAACCATGGGTGGGTTGATGGATGTACTCATACCACGTAACTCTAAAATACCTACCAAAGTAGCCCGCCAATACACCACACATAAAGACGGACAAAGTGGTATGCGTATCTCTGTATTTCAGGGCGAGCGCGACCTGGTGAAGGACAATCGTAAGCTGGCAGAATTTGAACTGAAAGGCATACCGGCTATGCCTGCAGGGTTGGCTAAGGTAGAGGTTAGCTTTCTAATAGATGCAGACGGCATATTAAAAGTAAGTGCTAAAGAACTACGTAGTGGTGTAGAGCAAAGTATTGAAGTGAAACCACAATATGGCCTTACTGACGAAGAGGTGGAAAGCATGCTGATGGACTCACTACAAAACGCGAAGGAAGACATCAAAGTTCGTGCACTGGTAGAGGCTACTACTGAAGCAGAACAAATGATAGACACAACAGAGCGCTTTATAGATAAACACAAAGATCAGTTGAACGAAGAGGAAAAAACACTTACGCTCAATCAGATACATGCACTGCGTGTAGCTATTTCTTCAAAAGACAAAGACAAGATACAGAAAGAGACAGAGGTATTGAATGAGATAACCACTCCATTTGCACAACGCATTATGGAGATGGCATTGAAAGATGCTATGAAAGGTAAGAAGGTGATGTAGTTACATCACCTTCTTTATTTTACATCAATACCACTTGTACAGTATGTCTTGTTTTTTGTTCCAGTAATACATGCCTGTCTTTGGTATGGTTATTCAACACTTCCTGCGTATAATGCCTTATCGTCAATAACGACACATCTTCATTATCAAACACATCATACTCTTCGTTCAGGGCTTCTTTCAACTGCTTCAGTTTATCTTCATGCTGGTCTATACAAGCAAGAAAGCTGATGGCCGCATTCTGTATCATATTCACTCTTATGTGCAGCTTGTCAAATACATTATACAGATCTCTCAGTTTACTTTCTGTAATGAAGGAGAAATCCTTAGCTGTAAGCTTTAATAAAACCTGATTGCTTTTCTGTACAATCAATGGTGGGTAGAACAGACTACTCACTTCATCTTTCACTACAGTACCTTTCAGGTCTTTATTCAAAAAGCACTTGATGTACAATGGTATCTTATTGTTCTGCAGCGGCTTGATAGTTTTAGGGTGTACTACCTGCGCGCCGTAATACGCCATCTCGATCACTTCATGATAACTGATAGCTTCTATTCTTACCGTATTAGGGAACTTTTTAGGATCAGCATTTTTTAGTCCTTCTACATCTTTCCATATGGAAACGCTCTGTGCACCTGCCATAGCCGCCAGTATCGCGGCAGTATAGTCAGATCCTTCTCTACCAAGTGTGGTAGACGCATTATCAGACGTTGCACCGATAAACCCTTGTGTAATGATGCTCTTACCGCTTTCTGTCAGCGTTAATATTTTCTCCTTCACCTGTTGTTCAGTATATGCCTGGTCTACTCTTGCATCACGGTAGGTATCATCAGTACGTATCACATCCCTTATATCCACCCACTCTACATCATAACCATTTTGCTGTAAGAAGAACGAAAATATCCTTGTAGACATCAACTCACCGATACATACTATCTGGTCGTAACTGTAATCGTAGCGTTCTTCGCTTGCATCATCAATAGCCCACTGCAGTTCGGTCAGGAACACATTCAATGCCTTCTCCGCTTCAGGATAATATTTATCCTCCAGTATCACACGAGCGTATTCCATATGCTGTTTCTCTAACCCCGCAAGCAACTCTTTCGCCCCATGTTTATCTCCTTTACAAGCTGCATCTACAATACGCTCTAAAGCGTTTGTTGTTTTACCCAGGGCTGATACTACCAGTATCAATGGCTGCTCCGCCGACTCAATGATCGGCCACAACGCTCTCATTCTTTCTACGGTGGCTATTGATGCCCCACCGAATTTGTATACCTGCATAACGCGATTTATTAAAAAAGGGCTTACCGCTATGGTAAGCCCTTCAAGTTTTATGTATCACTATACTACACAACTATGGCTTACCTGTCAGTAAGGCGTTTCAGTTGCTTATATAGTTTTATTTTCATCATTGTGGCAGCAAATGTATATACTTTTTCAAATACTTGCAAAGGTTACTCAAAAAGTTCTGACAACTCCTTAGGCCTGCGCTCTTCCTGCCAGCTAAAGCGTTTCAGCTTCAGGTTGGGAATATCTGCCTGTGGCAGAGGTGTCATTTTTTGTTTCACTTCCTGCTCCAGTATTATCTTATCTATCCCCTCTTCAAGAAAGAGCACTCTTAAACGTGCACTGGTAGCTTCATTCACACCTATAAATGCATCGTCTTCGTCTTTACTGTATTGTATGATCTCGGCATTGGGCTTCACCAGTACTTCATTGATGGTATTATTCTTAAAATACCCGGTAAGCGTTTTGCCCTGTACCTGATCGAAGATACCCGACTTATCCGGACCTGTTTGCGATGCTACAAATGCCTTATCAGGCACATACATATGGTCTATCTTATTACTGTCTTTCATGTATAGCAGTATGGTGTCTCCGGTTATCTGGCTCTTCCTCGACCATACTATCGGGTCATATATCATGCGCATTACCGAGTCTTGCTGCGAATAAGAGATACTGTCACATAACCCCTGCATAGAGTCAGAGAATATCTTCACATTATGATACCCTATAAAATACCTTAGGTCGGCGGTATCTTCCACAGCAGTAGTATCCGGCATCATTACTTCTATTTCTTTTTTCTTCCTGCCCTTGCCTACTGTCTTTATCACCTTGATACTATCAGGCACAGGTATTACAGGGGCCGTAAAAAAGGTGTCTGCTCTTATGAATAAACTATCCTCACCGTTTATCTGCTTGAGTACGGGTTTAATAACAGCTAATGTTGTTTTCTTTTTTTCGTTGATATAGGTCCTGCCGCTGTACAAGGTCAGGTCTTGCGAAGTGTCAATGGCTATTACATTACCTCTGGCATCGCCAAGCCCAGTAGTACGGCTGTAATCAAGGCTGTCAGCTTCCAGGTACTGCTCGGTTGTTCGTACAGATGAGCGACAGGGGAATACTGCTGTTTCTGTTTCTGTAGCATAAGTACCGCAATGGGTGGTCAGCACTGAAGAGTCGCTGGTCACTACCGATGCCCCGAAGAAGGTCACTACTTTGGTCTCTGTATTGTAGCCCATATCATCTGATATGATAAAATACTGCGGGTCGTACACATACACATCCTGTGTAAACCTTGCATGCTTACTTTTAATATTGTACACACCTGATATGCTGGATAGGCTGGTAGTATCTGTTTGTAAAGTACCTCCCCTGTTGTAGATACCTATTTTAGAATTCAGGTCGTATTGTACCTGTAGCGACCACAACATATCCTTACCGTCTGTAAGGCTTACATTGCCATACATGAATGCCAGCTTGGTATTTCCGGTATACTGCAGGTAATCGCACCTTGCCTCCGTACCATCCGGCTGTATAATGATGACATGCCCGAACGCTTCTACATTGTTCGTCGCACTGTTCAGATAAGCACTGTCGCAATACATCCTTGTCTCTCCCTGTGTCAGGGCTACATCATCAACCAGCTTGTTGTACGAGTTTGTATCGGTTGTTATCAGCTCTATATACCCTGCGCGGTCTATCATTACTTCTACCTTCTCTGTACTATCTGCTTTTTGCTGAGCAATAAGTACGCCGGGTAGTAAACAACAAATAAGCAACAGCCTGTACTTCATGCCAGAAATTGCAGGAACAGATCGTTGACTACACTTATTATGGAAGGGAGAGATCAATCTTTATTTTTCTTACCAAAAACTGTCACATTGATATACCTGGACGGATGTTCGTTCACATCCTGTATCAACAGGTTAAGTGCATTAAGGGTCTCAGCCAGATTATCATACAACTGCTTATCATTCACCATCATACCCAGCGTACCCTGCTTGGCATTGATCTTGGTAAGTATCTGGTTCAGTTGTTCCGATGCCGCTTTCAGGTCTTTTACTGTTTGCTCTATCGGTGCGGCAGAAAGTTCATTTGTGGTCTTTTCTGCATTCCTGATGATATTGGTAATACTCTCATTATTTCTGGCAAGGTTTTCAGTAATGCTGTTGGCATTGCTTATCATACTGGTCAGCTCGTCACTTTCTTCGTTCAGTTTTTCTGCCAGTTCAGAGAAGTTCTTCATTGTTACATCCAATGAAGAGATAGTATTGGTCAGGCTATTGGCTGTTTCTTCATTCAGCACGCCACCAACCCCTACAAGTACCGTATCCAGCGATGATAATACTTCACGCAGGTCTGTTACCAACGGAGAGATCTCAACAGATAGGTTATCTATAATACCACTCTCAATAGAAGCAGGCAATGTAGCGCCGTCTTCCATTAACTGTGTACCCATACCCAGGTTCAATATTATGACCTTAGTACCCAACAAGTCTGATGATGCCAGTTCTGCTGTGGTACCTACAGGAATATCTACTTTCTTTGTAACCGCGATGGTTACTTTCACCTTACCGTCTTTCTGTAGTTCTATATCAGATACCCTACCTTCATTTACACCTTTTACCTGTACAGACGATGATACCTGTAACCCCTGTACATTATCGTAATAAGCATAAAACTTATTCTCTCCTGAAAAAAGGTCCGCTCCTTTCAGGAAGTAAAAGCCACCTATAAATATCAGGATAGATATAGTTACCAGTAAACCGATCTTTGCTTCATTAGAGAAACGCATATTGTCAAGGGTATTTTTAGCAAATGTAATAAAGTCCTGTTAAGCCCTGCCCGATTTACAAATATCCAACTGTTAAAAATCCGTACCGATGGAGAAATGCAACAGCGGTGTACGCAGGTGGTTCTCTATATTCCATGCACAATCAAGACGCAGGAAATATCCGAACAACATCGTACGCAAGCCGGCTCCGTATCCTAAACCAAATACATTCTTGGTATCTTCTACTGATACTGTTACAGGCTCATTCGACACCAGTTGTGTATTAGGATACAGGTAAAAATTTAGTGGCTCAGGGAATATTTCATCTGCTTGTACATTAGCTTCAGTAGGCCATACACCAAACCATGCAGAGCCCACATCGGCAAATGCAACTAACTGCAGGTTCTTCAATATCGGCGATTGTATCGGCTTATTTACAAAAGATGCAATAAAAGGTATTCTGAACTCTGTGTTGAACACGCCATATGTATTACCATTATAAGAGTTACGCTCGTAGCCCCTCATATTAGTAGCCAATGCCTGGAAGGCATATTGTTCTCCTTGCCTGATAGGAGTACCATCAGCATATTTCGGGGATATCCAGTTATCAACTCCGCCAAGGAAATACAACACCTTATTATTGCCGCCTGAGTGTGCTATGTTCACCCTTGCCGCCCAGATAACATTCTTATATATGCGCTTATAATACCTGAAGTCTGTGCCAAGATTGTATAAACTACCTGTCGGGTTATCAAGCTTGAACATATATTCCGCAAAGAACTTATACCTGAAGCCCCTGTAAATATTTATAGCTGGGTTGCTGGTGTTATCAAATACATACTCTGCACGGCTCATCAGCCAGTACTGTCTATCATCAGGGTACGGTATTGCCAGACTTAAGCTATCCTGTGCTTTAAAGTTCATGGCATCCCTTCTGAAAGCCATCTGCATACGTATGCTCTCAAATTTGTTCAGCGGATAGGAAGCCCCTACCTGTAAAATGTCAGTTGCTGTTTTGGCTAGTTGCTCCCTTGGTGTAATGAAGGCTGTGTTATTTCGCACCTCAACATGTTCTACATACTGCGTCCTCACGTTCTCCTGCCTGAAGTACATCACATCCCAGTCTACTCGTCTCTTATAATTCTCATATTTGATAAAATAAGTAAGGCCACTGAAGTTTAACGGAATACGGAAACCTCCCGTAAACACATGATCTTCCATCAGGTCTTCCAGGCTGGCAGTGATCATACCACCCAGCTCAGGGTTCTGGAAGGTATTGGCATTCATCCCTGCGGGCTGGTATCTGGTAAACAACATGCTGTTATCTACCCTCACAGTTACGTCTTTTGGTTTGAAAGAGAGCCTGTAAGGATAAGACCTCATATTCATATACGTACTGTCCGATTCTGTTACTTTGTTTTCATCTTCAAACTGCAACGATTTCTTTACTTCTCCTTCTGCTACAGCTCCCTCACCACTATCTTTCTTTTTACTGTCGGCCTGGTATCCTTCATTATCAAAATCAGATTGGAAAGTATTGCCACGCTTCAGTACAGGTTCATCACTGCTTCTGCTTGTTGTACCACTTGTAAGGACACTTCGCTTCTTCGTCTCCTCTGATTGTTTGAGTAGTGTCGGCTCCAGTTCTTTTGGAGTTACTTTCTCTGTAGATTTTATGAGTGGTTTATAATATACTTTGTACTTATTGCCTACCCTTAATACATCCGCTATCTGATTACTGACAGGATTGTACTGATGGTTGATGATATTTGTTGCGTAATCAGTAATAACAGATGAGTAGGACGAATCCATGTTTTTGCTGTCATTCTTCAATCTTATCAGGTACTGGTTGAAGATGCCGTTCTCATTAAACAAATAAGCATAATCTTCACTACCATACTGTATTGGTTGTGTTACATGCCCTTTGGTATGGTTGGTTAGTTTTAATAATCTCTTGCTTTTGGTTGTTGTGTTATAGAAGTACACATTCATAGGGCCTGTGGGCAACTGGTTCACTTGTAGCGGCACATCTGTATTTGCTTCCGGCCTGTTTGATATAAAGAGTATACCTCTCCTTGAACCACCACTCACATACCAAGGCTGCATATCATCCCATTCATCATCGGTAATGTTCTTCATCCTCTTACCCCTGATGGTGAACTCATACAGGTCGGTCTGGCTGTTTTTGATGGCAGAGAAGATCATCTTATCATCATCTTCCATGAAGGTCATGCTCAACACACGGTCAAACCTGTTTTCAGGTATCACATAGTTCTCAATACGCGCCTTAATAGAGTTATATATCCTTAGTCTTGTCTCATTACCATTCTTGTATAATATAGCAAGTTTATACCCGGTATTAGACCATGTCAATAGTGGGTAGTTCGGGTCAGGCTGGGCATTATAGTCTATCTTTCCTCCATGTAAAATAGATGCCGCCACCTGCTGTTTCTGTGTTTTTTTCAGCATTACATCATACTCCCCATTCTTCCAGGCCACATATGCCACATCAAGCCCGCGCGGTGCCACACGTATATCTTTAATTATGGTCTCTTTAGGTATATTGATTTCTATTAGCGCATGTGTACTGTCCGGCACTTCATGCAATGCCTCATCACGGGCATACACATCATCGTAGAAAACCATTACAGAATCATACGCTGCTGCTACCTTCATACCCAAAGTAAGTTTTACCGCCTGGTTCAGGCTACCTTTTAGTTGGGTGGTGTATACCAGCTCTTTCATGCTGCTTTCCCCGTACCTGTCAGATACATATTTCCAGAAAGCTTTCCCTGCCAGTTCAGGATCCAACTCTGATAATTTATAGAAATCAGCAGTAGTATCTGCCTCTATCAGGTTTTTCCATTTGCTGTTCGCTTTATCATCCCAACCATCTACTACATACGATATAAATCCGTTTACCGCCCAGTCAGGCAGGTTCAGCAATAGTGCATTCCTTACCACCTCGCCGATGTTCTCACCAAACAACATACGCTCCATCACAACTTTGGCCATTCCTGCTCTTGTCTGCCTTCTTAGATCAGTGTGCTCACCGGTAAAATATACTACCAGTTTATTACCAACAACATTAACTGTACCTGCCGGCATATCCCTCAGCTGAGAGTTGCTTTCCCTGCCTATATTGGTTTGCTTGTATTCATCGTAAGAGTTGTAAAGTATTATGTGGAACTGATCCGGGAACTTACCACCGATCTTATTTTCAATTACATTGATGTCATTTTCAACTTGCTCGGCTACATATCTTGCCAGCTCTCTGCCTGCCCTGTCGTAGTGGTAAATCCTAAAGTGCTTGGTATCATAAAATCTCCATTTGTATTCACGGGTCTGTACTCTGTTCTTTCCGTACAGTTCAAGATTGGTCTGTGCAGACACGGGGTTCAACACTGAAATTATGACCAGGAATAATAGAGCGACAATACTGGTTACCTTTAGCCTTGGGCTGAAATGCATAGATTGATGATTATTCTGTTTCCGTTACTTTTGCGATAACTACTTAGTAGTTAATTTGCTAACCAAATTACTGAAAAAACACTTAATACATGCTAAATATAAGGTCTTTTACGTTCAATCCTTTTCAGGAAAACACTTATGTCATCTATAACGACAACAAGCAATGCTGGATAGTAGACCCCGGTATGGAAAATATTAATGAATTACAGCTCTTTTCTGACTTTATTATTCAGCAAGAGCTTAAGCCACAGGCCATTATCAATACGCATACTCATCTCGATCATATTTTTGGCGTCAATGCCCTTAAGGATAAATACAACATACCTTTCGGCATACATAAAGCAGACCAGCCCGTGCTCGATGGTGCTGCCGGCAGTGCTATGCTTTTCGGGTTCGAGTTCGGCCCGTCTCCTGAAGTAGATTTTTATATAGAAGCTGGAAAAAATTATAGCGTCGGTGATGAAGAACTGGAAGTAAGGTTAGTTCCGGGACATTCACCGGGCAGTATTGTATTTTACTATCCTGCCGGCAAATGGGTAATTGGAGGTGATGCACTTTTTCATGGCAGCATCGGGCGTACAGACCTGCCCGGTGGCAACCATCAACAACTATTAGATAGTATCAAGGCCCAGCTCTTTACACTACCTGACGATACAGTAGTACACTCAGGCCACGGCCCTGAAACCAATATTGGTTTTGAGAAAGCTAATAACCCATTCCTGCAATGATGGTTAAGCCTTTACAAGCTTACCCTCTTTGAGTATAGGCAACACGGGGTGTTTATCTATAGTAGCGCAATACTCCATATCGCTTTGCAGGCCAAACTTAGACAACCTGCTATAATGAGACCCCTGTTTTAAAAATTTGATAGGTTGTTCTTTAGCAATGCTATTATACAGTTGTCTGGCACCAATTGCGCTATCGCATTTGATACTGAAGTGCTCTGCAACCCTGTCGGCAACTGCACCGGCAAATAATGTATCCTCTAGGTTAAACCTGTCCTTCCACGAAGCGCATGCCAGTAGTACGTTCTTATTGGCCTTTTTAAGATGCTCGCATACTACTGACAGGTTCAGGAAAGAACCGGCTATTATCTCATCCGCATCACGCACCATATGCAAAAGTCTTGTTCCATTAGTGGTCGTTAGAACTAAAGTTTTTCCTTCAATGAAAGATGGCGGATATTCAGACGGGGAATTGCCATGTTGTAGCCCGTCAGCGATCTGCCCGTTACGCTCACCTGCGGTTATGCTGTTCTCAATAGTTGCTCCCATCCTGATGCACTCCTCTACTTCAGCAACCGGTATTACCTCTTTTGCACCATTATCCAGCGCAGCTGTAATGGTAGATGTGGCTCTGAATATATCTATGATCACCACTACAGCACCCTTAGTATCAAATAGATGAAGCAATGCCGGCGATAAACATACTTCAAGTCTTGGCAAATTATCTGTCATATCACTATTTCGGCTGCAAATATGATAAATAGGCGCAAATAAAAAAAGCTGCTGATGATCAGCAGCTTTTTAAAATTATATTCTGTGGTTTAGTATACCCACATATCATGCTCTTTGTTGAATAGCATCTCTGCATCTCTCTGTCCTTCGTACAATGCTTCAAGGTTAGACATTCCTTTGTCCCTGTAGCTCATATCGAACGGATTAGATGTTTTGATGACCTTACTTGCGAAGAACCTGTTCTCGAAGAAGTCATTCCAAGTCATCCTGGCCATGTCGTTATGAGGGTTGAACACCTCATACTGAGCCAACATCGGACGAATCTCAGGATAGTACAACCAGAAGATAGCCTGAGAACCACGGTATACACCTGTATTCTCATCAAGGATATCCTTGATCGGTGCAAGGCCAATGATACGCACTACCATTCTGCCAAGGTTACGGTCAAACATCCAGTCTTCCTTGATCCTATACTTAGTAACGATATCAGGGTTGAATTGTCTTTGAGTGATCTTCATTGTGATCTCACCGGTAAACGGATCCTCAACATATACAGTATCAGGGTCACCGATAAGAATTTCAGTTATCTGATCTCTTGTAAGCGCAGTAGTAAAGCGGTCATCTAAGTTAGAATATGCTTTTACCTTACCTTTCTTGATAGCATCAAGAATGATCTCAATAAAGTAACCACCACCTGTCTGGTCATCACCAGGATAGCGGAATGCTACATTCTGCTTCTCACGGATGTCAATTTCGCGCCAGAATCTTTTCTTCCACATCACGTCATTCTCGCGTAATGGTTGCCAGTCTAATATTTTACTGACATGCTCAACGCGATCATAAGCACCATCTCTAACAAGAGAAGGCTCCCATCCCTCTTTCACAGCATCCCTTTGGTTGAACTGTGAATGTACGTCTTGAATCGACTGATCTTGTGCGTAAGCAAAACTACCAAACATTACCATGAAGGCTGTAGCTGCTATTCTGTATGATTTAAGGACATTCATATTCCTGTACTTATTTGCTTATGTTAGGTCAATTAAAATTATAAAAAATTATAAAAGAAGCAAAGTTATCGAGTTAAGTGCACGAGAACGCTTATCCGGTCCTATTGCTCTTATTTCCTCTACGAATACCCTGTCGCCAGGCTTCGCTCTTTTTATAAGATTCGAAACATTTTTATCCCTGTCAAGATAAGGGCCTTCCACATCGTAAGGTCCGAGTAATTCACCCCTCTTAGGCAGCAGGCTGAACCTGTAGCTCGTTACAACGAAACGTGCATCAAAGTCAAATCCTTTAAGTGCTGCTATCACACCTCTTTGTGCCTGGAAGATGTTTGTAGGCATAGCTCCCTGAGACTTTCCACCGATCTCTGCAACCGGGTCAGGTATGAACTTAACACGCACTTTCATGCCACCCACTTTCTTCACTGATCCTTCGCTCTTAGCCATGATGTTCGCGTCAACTTCACCTTGCTTACTAACGTTAACAATATACTGGCCAAGTTCTTCACCTTTCTCTATCGTAGCACCATCGATGCTTACTGATACATCCTGTAGTGAATAACCTGCCGCAGAAACTGTGATCGGGTTAGGCACACCGATATAGAATACGTTCATCTTATCCAGCTGCATAGAAGCACCTGTAGAACCTACCATATATTGGAAGTCAAACTCATCCTCGATGGTTCTGCCACCACCCATATCTACTACTACTTTACCTTTTACTGTTTTCAACCCAATTCCGCTTGCTTTGGTCTCATACTGTCCAACACCGCCTGCTACTTCTTTGATAGAACCACCACCACCGGTAATGGTTATTTTAGGTTCCAGTGTTTTGTTGTATGCCGCCATCAAGATCTTAGCTTCTATAGTCTGTCCTTCCAGTGCATAACTGGTCGTTGGTACAGCTATAGCTTCAATAGCGTCAAACTTAATAATATCAGATAAAGACTCTTCAGCTAATTGGTTTAGAATCAATGCTTCACTGTTCCTTACGTCATTCTGGAACTTAGTCATTAGTGTAACAACCGCCATAGTAGGCATGTAGTGGAAATAAGCATATGCCCAATCTCCTTGTTTATTATTTTCAGTCTTTTCTACTTCTAACATCTGCAATGGCAGATCTTTTGCAGTAGAGTTTCTGTTTTGCTCGCTAACTACATTCAGCAAGTCATTACGTAACTGTTCCAATTCATTTCGAAGTGTATCACCACCTCTTCTTTCTACAAGAAGCAATGTACTTGCATCAATATCATCTTTCTTCTTTATTTCGCCATCATCATCTCTGCCACCCGCTTGAGCGATCACACGTTCCTTCCATTCTTCAAGCTTAGCGATCATAGAAGCACTTTTCGCTTTTACGATCTGTGCCTTTTCATGATACTTCCTGATACGATCTTTTTCTACCGGATCATTCAGCTTTTCCTGAAAAATGTCATATATCTCCTCATTCTTTTGTTCAATTGAAGAGTTAGAAGAGGTAATACTGTTATTGATCACCTCGAAAGCGTGCAATATCTCGGATGATACATTGAGGGCCAGCATCGCGGTCAAAACCAGATACATCAGGTTGATCATTAGCTGCCGTGGCTCTTTAGGTAGAGACATCCTGTATTATTTTTCTAAGGTTATTATATAATTATTTCCAAACCGGTATAGCGAACACAAACTCCATGCTCACAACCATATCAATTATTATCTGCCCTGCATTGCAGAAAGCATGTTTCCGTATATCTGGTTCAGTGTGGTCAGGTTCTGAGATAGCAATGCTATCTGATCCTTAGCAGCAACAGCATCCTGTGCACTTGATGCCATAGCGTCTGATGCATTCACCAAATTGCTATAGAACTTATTCATAGCTTTCAGGTGGTTATTTGCATCCTGCAATTCCACTTCATATATCTGGTTAAGTGAACCAAGGTTTCTTGATAACACCTGTACCTGCTCGTGGAAACGTGCTGTATCTTCTGCTGCATTGTTGAACGATGCCATAGTATTACTAGCACCGATGAATGTGCTCTTCATGCCGTCAAGAGCTTCAGCAGCTTCGCGTGCACTGGTAGAGTATTCATTTGTAGCAGAAGTCACTTCTGTAATATCTTTTATCTGGTCAACCACGGCACCGAATCTCTGGAAATTATCTCCCAGTTTCCTGATGTTAGCAGGAGTGATCTGTGCTTCTTCCATCATCTTGTCAAGCGTAGCTCCCGGAGAAACTTTACCTGCTGCTGAATCGAACTTAGTACCCTTACGGTAAGCTTCAACATGCGGGTTCTCGTCAATGTTCGGGTAAAAACGCTCCCAATAGTAATCTTTATGCGGAGGTAGTATACCTAATAGTGCAAATATGAATGCCTCAGTCAACATTCCCGCAGTCAACATCGGACCTGCTCCAGGCCAGTGTTGTATCTTAAACAGGGCTCCTAATAATACTACAGACGCTCCCAAACCGATGATCAGGTTCTTTACGTACTTACCCTGCTTGGTCTCAAAAAACAGCGCTACTGAACTCATTTTGTTTACTTTTTTCTAAGGATTGATAATAATTTTAATGCTCTATTAATCTTATAACGAAAATATTACAAGAATATTATCTGACAGTTAATATTTATACTGTTACTCGCGTCTGTTGGTTAACGCGGGCTGGATCTGCTGATATACACAACGGAATCCGATATAAGCTTTCGCTGTATCCGCATATTCATAATCACGAGTACCGTTCTGCAGGTAGAAAGCTACATCTCTCCAGCTACCACCGCGTACTACTTTACGCTTCATCCATTGAGGATCGTTCTCCTGAATTTCGTATGCGATATCAGGGTTCACATCCGCAACTACCTGGTAAGCTGTACCGAAGTATGTGCTCGATGTCCACTCTGCTACGTTACCTGCCATATTGTACAGACCGTAATCGTTCGGCCAGTAGCGGTCAACAGGTACAGTATATAAACCACCGTCAGCTGCATAGTTACCACGCTGAGGCTTGAAGTTAGCAAGGTAACATCCCTTCTTATTTACTATATATGGTCCGCCCCAAGGGTATGGAGCTTCTGTACGGCCACCACGTGCTGCCCACTCCCACTCGTATTCGCGAGGTAAACGGAACTGGCCTTCAAAGTACATACCATCTTCTTCCCTCTCAGATTTCCATAATCTTGTGCGCCAGTCATTGAAGGCGTCAGCCTGATGCCAATTGATACCAACAACAGGATAGTTGTTGAACGCAGGGAACCAGTTGTACTGAAGCGCGATCGGCTCGTTATAAGAATACATCAGCTGGCGCACCCATACCGTAGTATCAGGATAAACCGCTATTGTATGCTTTTTAATGAATTCTGTAGTCTCCTGATCAGGATTGTTTACGTCTTCCTTATAATTATAAGTTTCGTATTGGTAGATGAGCTTCGAATTATCGAAAACCCTCTTGCCCCAACCTGAAGATTGTGCAGGAATGTAAAAGTTGGCCAACATGTCCTGTAGGTCCTGGTCTTGCCAGTCGATCCTTTTGTCCATGTCAATTCTCTGGCTACCGTCTTCCATATCCACATAGTCACCTAACAAAGTGTGAGCGATAGAGTCGCGCACATAGTTAGTGAACTGACGGTATTCTGCGTTAGAGACCTCAGTCGCATCCATGTAAAACCCGGTAACCTGGGTAGTACGTATCAATGCGTCTTTCTTTCCACGAACATCCTCGTCGCTTGCTCCCATTTTTAAGACACCGGATGGAACGTACACCATCCCCAATGGAACAGGCGGTCTATAATTCATCGTGTTCGGCTCTCCAACCAGTTGACCTCCGTTGCCAGGGGTTCCGCAGCTAGCTGCCAATGCCAGTATAGCTACAGCTGAGATCTTCAGGGAAAGTTGTTTCATACTATGTTTGTTAATTTTTTTGCGTTAAGGCAAATAAAGTAATTTTTTGGATATAGTGCTATTCCGCACATAAACCGATGCACAATATTTAAAGTTTTTTCCAAAAATGCAAGCCTCAAAAAAAAAATTGTTAAGAATTTCAATGCTCCAATATGAGGAAAAAACAATTAATATGCAATAGCTTATGAAAGTTTCCCCAACATTTTTAATATCTCGCTTTTATCGCTCATAGGCGGCTTGCAAGACTCCACATCACAAACAAAAACTTTTCGCTCTCCGTCAAACTGTTTTCCGGCCATTACAGGCAGGCTGTTTTCGCCTTTATTAACTATACGGTAAACATTCGGGATGTACTCTTGTAACAGCTCTTCATGCAACACTGTAGCACCATCACCAGCACTTATAGCCACTTGTACTGACGCTGCTTTTCTTTGCCCCAATGTGGCCCATAAGGAGAACGAAGTAGGATACCTCATCGACACATCTCGCATTTTATCCAACATGAATTGCCCCTGCTCTATCCAGCCGGTTTTTTCCATAAGCACCCCCAGAGTTAATAGGTTCTCTGCCATCGCCGCATTGGCAGACGGTGTGGCACCATCATACAGGTCGGTTTTTCTTACCGGTATATCTTGTTGCTCTTTTGAGCTGTAGTAGAAAAAACTTTTATTGTCATGCAAAAAGTCGCTCAATAAGACCTTAGTTATCTCGCCTGCTTTCAACACATATTTTTCGTCTCCTGTCATACTTCCCATCTTCAATAATGCGTTACACAGGTAAGCCAGATCATCAAGCTTGGCATTTATTTTTGCTGCTCCGTTTTTACTGGTGTGCATCCATGCTTCGTTCACATAGTAAGTGTCCAACATCCACTGTATATGTTGCTCAGCCTGCTTTGTATACTTTTTGTCGTTGAGTGCTGTACCTGCTTTCTGCAAAGCAATGTTCATTAACGCATTCCATGCCAGCAAACTTTTATCATCAGTTGCAGGGCGTATTCTTTCAGCTCTCTTGGCGAATAATTTTTCTTTTGCTGTTGCTATTTTTTGCTGCAATTCAGGTGCTTCTTTTCTTTCGGGAACATTCAGGATATTCACTCCTTCCCAGTTACCATCTTCAGTTATACCATAGTAGCTTTCCAGTTCCTTATCATCACCTATCACTGCTTTCCAGTCGTCATAGCTCCATGTATAGAATTTACCTTCCACCCCTTCGCTGTCTGCATCCAACGCGCAATAAAAACCTCCTGCTTCATTTTGCAATTCACGGTTCACAAATGCTATCGTTTCTTCAATTACACGTTTGTATTTTTCTTGCCTGGTAATACTGTATGCGTCGCAAAAAACAGATACTAACAACGCATTATCGTACAGCATTTTTTCAAAGTGCGGCACCAACCATTCAGCGTCTACACTGTAGCGTGCAAAACCACCACCGACCTGATCGTATATACCTCCGTACATCATACAATCAAGGCTGAACAGTGCATGTGCCAATGCCTTTTCGTCACCAGTAAAATGGTAATACTCTAACAGATAACCGATAGACATAGTACCGGGGAATTTAGGTGCGGCGCCGAAGCCCCCATGTTGACGGTCAGCACTTTTCAGTAGTTCTGTTGCCACAGTTATACAGGCGCTCTTATCCCATACGCCTTCACTGTTCATCGCCACCTCAGAAAGCTGTCGCAGATAGCCTTTCATCTGTTCTGTCTGTGCTTCTATATCCTCATATTGTTCATTCCATATCTCATTGATACGTTCCAGTATCTGCATCCACGATTGCCTGCCGTAAACAGGCTTAGGAGGGAAGTACGTACCCCCGAAAAAAGGCACACGCTCAGGTGTAACAAATGCATTCAAAGGCCAGCCTCCGCTTTTGGTAATAGCCTGTACCGCATCCATATACATATGGTCTACATCGGGGTGCTCTTCACGGTCCACTTTTATACACACAAAATGCTCGTTCATGTACTTTGCCGTTGCCTCATCTTCAAAGCTCTCCCGCTCCATTACATGGCACCAGTGGCAGGCAGCATAACCTATACTCACCAATACGGGTTTGTTCTTTTCACGGGCTATTTCAAAAGCCTCGTCACCCCAAGGGTACCAGTCAACGGGATTGTCTTTGTGTTGCAGCAAATACGGGCTTTGCTCTTTGGCTAATCTGTTCGGCATAAGGAATGTAAGTTATCGAAATATGCAGACGCAAAAAAGGCAGCCCCGAAAGCTTTCGGGGCTGCCTTTTAAAAATATTTTACTCGATTATTATTTATCTCCCAGATAGTTCTCTAATGCGGCTATCATAGATGGTGCATTAGGTGCCGGGGCTTTGATGTGTAATTGTAAGCCAGCTTCTTCTATCGCTTTTGAAGTGGTAGGCCCGAACGCACCGAATAAAGTACCATTCTGCTTGAATTTCGGGTCATGGTCAAACAAGGTCTGCACACTGTACGGGCTGAAGAATACGATCACATCATATTCGTCTTTCATTACAGGGCCAATATCGTTGGACATGGTACGGTATAATGTAGCCTCCGTAAACTCGGCACCATGCTCCTCCAGATATTGGGCTATCTCATTCTTACCATTGTCAGAAGTAGGCACAATGAACTGCTCTTTGTCCTTATGCTTGCCGATGATCTCCAGCAAACCATCACTACTACCGTCAGCAGAAAAGAATACTTTTCTCTTCCTGTACAAGATGAACTTTTGCAGGTATAATGCCACAGCTTCCGTACTGCAGAAATACTTCATATCCTGAGACACTTTGACCTTCAGCTCTTCGCAGATGCGGAAGAAATGGTCAATAGCCTTCCTGCTGGTAAATACGATAGCAGAGTACTTCGTAATATCTACCTTCTGCTTGCGGAACTCTTTTCCGTCAATGCCTTCTACTTTGATAAACGGGTGAAATTCAAGATTCAAACCGTACTTATCTGCCAGATCAAAATAAGGATGTTTGTCCGTAGTAGGACGAGGCAGCGTAATTAATACTTTGTTGATGTCCTGTTTTTTCGTACCGTTTTTCTTTTTCGTTTTTGCTGCTTTTGCCATATGGGTTGTAACGGGTTGTTTTACTAAAACAAATTAGTGTTACTTCAATAATAAGTTGTTGATCAGTAATATATTTCACGTATCAACAGCTTCGTCAAAATTGCCATTGGCAACAATTCGGAAGCGCAAAGGTACGCAAAAAAATGAAACTTGCTGTACTGGAAAAAAGCTCCCAGTACCTGCCAAGACCTTATATAACGGTTGATGAACAACGCTGCTACAAGGAACAATGACACTATCATGGCAGGGACGGCGATATTGGGTTGGGCAAAGGCGATCAGTACGGTAAACGGAAGCAATACTATTGATATGACCTTATTAATGAGGAACACATTATATATATAGTGCCCCATCATCGTCTTGATATTGAATACCCAGCCGCTGAATGTCATAAAAAGATGCTTGGCCAGGTACAAAGCACCAAAGCCGCATATCAATACTGTCACTAATAATGACGGGCTGAAGACACTATAACGTTGGGGGAAGTTTAACTTAAAGATATAATAGAGGTAGATACCCGCCGAGGCTGCATAGAACAGGTTCATCAACAGGTTTGGGAAAAATGCGGTCTCCATCTGGTCTTTTAATTGCTTACTGCCGAAGTTGGGACTACGGAAAGACCGGAGCAGATATTGAAAATACCTTGGGTGCATATAGCGTATCAACCCGAAAAAAAGCACCAGCCCCAGTAACAGGTAAAAATCAAAAGAATGGTTCACCATCTTCCGCTTCATCTCATACACTACAGGCTTGTCTGTTAATAACATAGGGTGGGTGGCCATAAGGCTGTCCATGCTCCTGTTGGTTGCCTGTTCTACCAACTGCTCATTAATCACAAGGCTGCTATCGTATAGGGTGGGGTCTACTTTCGCATACAGATCCCCCGCTTGTAGCAAAACGGCACACAATACAAGAGAGAATAAATTTCTGATAAGCAGCTGCATAATGGATTAGCAATGCAAAGATAAGGCTAGCTGTTGTACTTATATAATATTTACCGCTGACTGTGCAGGCTCATATCCTGCCTTATCAGGTTGTAGATAGCCTCCAGTTTGTCTTTGTTACCATCAGTACAATTTTGAAGTGCCCTGCTGCGCGACCGCTTAAAGCAGATAGTAGGGTCTGTCTCACAGGTGAGCCTAATCTCTACCCCTACTCTATGCCCCCATGCACTGCGGTAGCTGCTGCGCATCAGTTTACTCTTTGAGTATAAGACATTAGCCACCGCATCAGGATCCTGCTCGGTAAGGTGACGGCATACTATATTCAGCTGTGTCCTTAATTCGCCATCTGCTTTTGGCAGCATGGTACAGGCCAGATAAATGTAAAATGGCTGAGTGTCTTTGTTCTGGGTGAACATACTATCCAGTATAGAGAATGATTTAAGGCTATTATTAATATCGAATAACTGTGCATAACAGTCCTTTGCATCCTGCGACACATTGGGCAGTGCATAGTAGTAGTTGGGGTCCTTCAGCTCCTGTGACAGAACACTGAAACCAACCACACAAAAACATATGGAGAGCAATAAGATCTTTCTCATACTGGTTTAGACAACTAAAATAAAAAATATGCCACTTACTCTGTAATTGTTTTTTACACCACTGCTAATTACTGCTACTTTTGCAGACCCATGGCAGGCATTTACATACATATTCCTTTCTGCAAGCAAGCTTGCAGTTATTGCAATTTCCACTTCTCTACTTCGCTGAAATATAAGGCAGAGATGCTGGAGGCCATCATGCAGGAAATAGAAATACAACGCCATTACCTGCAAGAGCAACAAGTGCAGACCATCTATTTCGGCGGTGGTACACCCTCGCTACTCTCTGCCGAAGAAGTAAAGCAAATAACAGATAAGATATCGCAGCATTATAACCTCAACAACCTGAAAGAGGTAACGCTGGAGGCCAACCCTGATGACCTCACAAAGGAATACATTAAAGAGCTACGCTCCACCGCTATCAACAGGTTCAGCATAGGGGTACAATCTTTCTTTGATGAAGACCTGAAGTACATGAACCGCGCACATAATGCACAAGAGGCAGACTATGCTATTAAAGCAGCACAAGACAGCGGGTTCACCAACCTTACTATCGACCTGATATATGGCACACCCGGACTTTCTGACAACAACTGGCTGCATAACCTCTCCATGGTGAACAAATTGGGCATACCACATTTTTCTGCCTATGCTTTAACGGTAGAAGAAGGCACTGCACTGCACCACAACATCAATAAGAAAAAAGCTACCCCCGTAGATGCTGAACAGTCAGCAGCACAGTTTGAGCTACTGATGGACAAAGCTGCTGAAATGGGTTTTGAGCATTACGAAATATCCAACCTGGCTAAAGAAGGTTACCGCGCCGTACACAATACCAACTACTGGCTGGGCATTCCATATCTTGGCATCGGCCCTTCCGCACATTCTTTTGATGGCAAACACCGCCGTTGGAACATTGCCAACAATGCCGGGTACATGAAAAGCATTTTGACTGAAAACAAACCCGACTACGAAGAAGAACACCTTACCGACGAACAACAACTGAACGAATACATCATGACTGCACTGCGCACTACATGGGGCATCGACTTAAACAGAATTGACACCCAATGGGGCAGCGATACGCACAAGACACTCCTCAAAAACAGTGAACCTTTTTTAGAACAAGAAAAAATGATGCACCAAAACAACACCCTCACCCTCACTAACAAAGGCAAGCTCTTTGCAGATGCCATTGCCGCCGATTTATTTTTCTGATGCTTATTATTCCCCTTTAGAAAGGGGAAGCCGAATGTAATGAGGCAGGGGTATGTTTTCGTCCATATTACTGCTCCTCACCAAGATGCTGTTACAGGCTGTAAAAATCAAGATGCTGTTACAGGCTATAAAAATAATATGTCATGCCGGGCTTGACCCGGTATCTATTGCGGACAGGGTCTAGCGCAACTTTATTTCTTGATTGGTACGGTCACAAGACCGACCAAAGGTTAATTGCCATTTCTAATATATACTATATCTGTACCCGGGTTTTGAGTATTTCTTTCTATACTCTTCTTGAATTTCTAGTCTATGTTTAGCATACTCTTTAGCTCCCATTTCAATAAATTCTGAGCTTATTTCAAAATTCATTTGTTGCTCTATTTTCAAAATACCTGATGCTACTGCTTCTTTTACTAATCTGTGATAGAAGGTACGTCTTTCCAAGTCTCTTTCATGAAAGAAAAGTAGTAGTTGCCGGTAATAAATTCTACCTACTTCAGACTTGGAAAAGAATTTATTTTGCTTTTGATAAAAGTTGAAAACTTCGGTAGAATGATCTCTTTGCGCCTTAATAGCATCTGTACTATCAATATTACTCGGTAACAGATATTTTCTGTCCGGTTTAAAGTGATCATATAATGATGACATTTTTCGAACCCATTGATCTTCAATCAATAGATGTAACAATTCTTTACCGCTTTCTTTTTCGGTATATGGCCCCATCATATAAAGCGAATCCATTATACTTACAATATAGCTTTTAGCCGAGCTAGTCATTAGAAACTTCTTGTAGGATGAATAATCCTCACCCAATAAAACATCCAACGAATAAGAACTATAGGACTGATTTGAAGTAATATTATTTATTTCTTTATTCAATAAACTCCAAGCAGTTGAAGAGTCACCTAAAAAATAATAACCACCAATTAAATTGTACCTGCATATAGAGTTTAAACGATACTGTGATTCATCACAAAAATTGATAATTTCTTGGTACTTGCCTTTTAAACAAAGGGAGTCTAGGGTATTAATAGCATGTATGCGTTCTTTATCTGCAATAGACTGGGCAACACCTTTCTCTTGTGCAATAGACTGTGCGCAAGCAAAAATGTATAGCATTAAAAAAAACAATATTCTAGGCATATTTTCAATTAAAAAAACCACTTTCATTCCCAACCGAGTCTCCTATGACGGACTCGGTGCATCATGTTTCACGCCCTTGTTGGTGTTCCTCACCAACAAGCAATAGCAAGATACACATACCCGTTCGCAACGCTATAGTGGCGCTGCTCTTTTTTTAATACCTTCATGTATACAAACACAACTCATGAAAAAGCTATCACTTATTGCCTTATGCATACTATTGAGCAATCTTAGTTTTGCCCAAACTATCGAGCTGGTAAAATCTGACCGTTTCAGAATGCCTTCATATGACGACAGTATTGATATTGGCGTTTGTTATGACGATGATTATCTCGTAAAACTCAGCGATGAAATGTTTGCACAAGGCAACCCTAACTATATCTGGGTCGACCTGCTGAAAGATGGCTATGTTGACTACACTGACACAACTGCTCTTACAGTATATGTTCACGATAACAACAGCAAACCCGGCGGCAATGTAGACATCCCTGCTGATGTGCGTAAAGCCTATGCAGAAAAATGGTTCTCTTTTGTAGATGCTATAAAAGAACCACGTGTAGCAAACACTATATACATCATCCGCAAGCATGAAGGTATTGGTGCGCCTGCTATTGGCCACCGGGAATCTGCTTTCAGAAAGAAGATTAAAGAGGCGCAATACCATGCCCACCTCACCAAGCGTGGTGAATTAAGACTATTAAAAGAAATGGTAGCAGATGGCATAGCAAGGCCTGATAGCAAAGTACAATATGACTTCAGCAGAAAAGGATTTTTTGTATCGGGCAAGAGGATCAACCGCGACCTGCGAGAAAAATACATGCAGATATGTACAGAAGAATTCGGGCACGATTACTTCAACGACCGTAGCAGCACCTCCGCAAAATCAGACATGACATTCAGCGAAAAAGTAAATAACCTGGAAGCAATGATGCCTGCAATAGCACAGGCTTCTACAGAGTAATATTTTGACAGTACGTTTCTTATTCATAGCATTTATACTACTAAGCAATACTGCTGCTGCACAGGTATCAACCCTCTACGGCAAAATAAGTGATACGCAAGGCAAACACTTACCTTACGCTTTGATATTCCCGGAAGAAGACCCTACCCTCGGTACCTATACTGATGAGCAAGGGCATTTTTCATTGAAGCTGAAGAAGGACAAAGAATACAACCTCGTAGCTAAAGCAGCAGGTTATACCGACTATACATTCAACTACACGTTTCAGACAGACTCCCTTTCTGTAACCATGCAACGCAAAGACAATCCGCTAAGGGGAGTCACGATCACAGCCAGAAGGGGAGATATCATTACAGGCGTTCTGGGGAAGAAGAATATCAACAACCATATAGCCGGTGGCCGCTTTAACGGTAGAACGTATAATGAATACGGTGATGAACAGGCCATCTGGTTAGCCGCGGAAGAAGGTGGCGGTTTATTGAAAGAGGTATTCTTCTTCGTAACCGAATATGGCATACCTACCAGCAAGTTCCGCATACATGTGTATGAGTTGAGCCCCTCTGCACTCGCACCCGGCAAAGAACTCACCGACAGCAACATCATAGTACAAGCCACACGCGGCAACCGTTGGGTTAGTGCCGACCTCAGCAGCCTCAACATAGTAGTAAAAAGAGGAGTGTTTGTTTCAGTAGAGTGGATAGACGGGCACGGTAACGACCCCTACCCATGGAGCGACAGAACAACCACAAAATCTCAGGGGCAGGTGATGGGGCTCACTGACGGTTATTGGCGCAGAGGCAATATCACTTTCAAACGTAAAGTATATGAAAAGGAATGGTGGCAAAGTAATTTGACACCCGCTTACAGAAAGAACATGCTCAACCTGATGGCCTATGCTACCTATACTTATTATGAGTAAAAGCCATATCGGGCTTGAACGCCCATGTTGGTGTTCCTCACCAACATGCTTGTTACAGGTGAAGAACACCTGCAACGGCGGAAGTAAATATATTCAAGAAAAACCTGAAGATGGATAGTGAAAAAACATTTGGAGGTAAAACAGTAGTAACATTATTTGTGTTTATTGTAGTTACTGTTATAATGTTCATTACCTATTCGCATATTAATTGGGGCAACATTCCTCATATCTTTCTTTTGATAACGATTGTTTTTGCGTGTGGTACGATAATTCAATTAAAAAAAATAACGATAACGCAAGACGAATTAATAATTGAAAGATATTTTATACCGAAAAAAGTACTGCTAAAAACACCTATAAATAAGATAAGTAAAGTTGAAGTTAAGGCTTTATCAAGCAAGACAAGGCCTATCGTAAAAGTCTTTCTTAATAACTATAGCGAAAAAAAAATCTACTTAGGATTTGTCTTTTTTGAAACCAGGCATTTCGTTAAGTACTTAAAAGAAGATAATAGATTTGAAGTGGTTGATAGAGTTTTTGTATAGTAGAAACATACACGCACATGTTGAGTTACAAGCTGTAAAATAAAAATGTCATGCCGGGCTTGACCCTGTATCTCAGCACTACAATTGTAATGCGTCCTCATGAGAACCCTTAATAATAAAAATACCACATGGCATAGCCGCATAAAAATCCATCCTTAGTGGTCGTTTTTTATCTATATCAATTTTTTTCAGATCCTGAGTTAAAAACTCTAATCGTGCATGTCTAAAATCTCCAAAAACCATATCATCACCATCAAAAAATATTTTAGTCGACGTGCCGTATTGTGCAGGATCCATAAGAAAGCTACTTGCTATTATTTTCGTGTAATCAGACCTAATAGTGACTTCTTTAGACTCATGAAAACAGAAATAAAAATAACCTTCTAAAAACAACTCTGAATTAATCATATTTAGTCAATTTTTCACACCCATATTGGTTGTACCTCACCAACATCTAAGTTACAGGCTGTAATAATAACATGTCATGCCAGGCTTGACTCCGTATCTCAAGTAATAAGTGTTTCGTGAGACTCACTGCTCGTCCTCGTTTGCAACGAGGATGCTCTATAGCAGCAGTACTCTTTTTAAAAAAGAGCCGAAGCCTAAAGAGACTCGGCTGGGAATAAAAAATCAGAACATGGTACAGGAGAAACTGATAATATTTTTTTTATGTACATAATGTCACACTCAACATCTTTAATAAGAACATTCTTCTTTGTTTTTTCACTAACAGAAGGCAACATTATCATATGTTTCCCTTCGTAAACAACAGTAAATTTTAACTTAAATAGTGCATAATAGAATTTCCCATCAAAGTCCTTATTTGCAGTAGTAAACTTTTTAAATTGCTTTAATATTTTTCTTTGAAACTTTTTGTCATAATAATATATAACATTATAATCAGTTATATAGCTTCTTAATAAACTATCTTTATAACTAGGGTCATCTGTACTATCATCAAAATCTGTCCATGATTCTTGCATACTTGCTATTGAATACACCCTATTTTTCTTATAAGAGTTAAGAATATTATTTGTATCCAACTGTACCAACATTGGGAAACCTCTAAATGGTTGTTCATAACCATCTGAAAAGAATGAGAATTGATGTTTAGGGTTATATTCCATTGCTAAGATTAACGTTAACGTATCTGTATCTGTCCGGTTAAACGGTTTTTTACCATAACATAGCGTTATACTTAGCACTAAAAATAAAAACGAAATATTAATTCTTTTATTAAGGACCAATTGTGCTATGATTAAGTTTATCATTGTGCAATATCTTACTGTAAGTATATGAATAATGCTATTGGTTACGTTAGTTACGATACTATGAGTCTCACTACTCGTCCTCGTTTGCAACGAGGATGCTTTGCATTGCGTTTACAACGCTAACTATCAAACACCTGCGATATAAGTCTCCCCTTCAGGGGGATAGGGGGAACAGCACTACCCACCACTATCACTGATCAGCCTCGGGATATTCTGTGGTAACCTGGTCAGTAGTTCATAGTTCAGCTGGCTGGTCATCTCTCCGAATGAGGCTACACTTATCTCTCTTTCTCCCTGCTCACCGATGAACACCACTTCATCACCCACTGCCACACCATCTTCTACTTCTGTTACATCTACGGCTATACAATTCATATTCACGATGCCTACCACACTCAGCCTGTGCCCTTTTATAAGTACCCGCCCTGCATTACTCAGGCTACGGCTGAAACCATGCGCATAGCCTACAGGCACTACTGCCACTTTCATATCCTGTCCTGCAAAAAAGGTGTAACCATACCCTATATGTTTACCCTGCGGCACTTCTTTCACACTCATCACATTACTCTCCCAGCGTATTACCCTATGCAGCGGCGACGGATTATCAGCCGTTATTTCAATATTGTTCCTCGTCATGTACTCCACCTTTATCTCCGGGCTTGGCCAGAAACCATATTGCATAATGCCTATGCGCAACATATCGTATCGCATATCTTCAAAACGCATAGATGCCGCCGAACAGCAGGCATGTATCTGCTCCGGCTCACAATGCTCCATTCTGAATTTTCTCACAAACTTTCTGAATAATATCTTCTGCTGCTTCAACCGCACATAATTACTGATGTGTTCTGCTCCCGCAAAATGCATACACAATCCGCGCAACAACACATGCTCTTTATTAGCTTTCAACTTCTCTATCACCTCGGGTATTTCTTCAATAGTAAACCCTGTACGGTACATACCTGTTTCTGCCTCAATATGTATAATAGCTTTTTTGCCGCAGTTTTTTGCTTCTGCTATAGCATGATCCAGGCGCTCCATATCAAACACAAAAAACTCTATGCCGTTATGTATCGCCCAGCGCAGGTCGTCAATATTCATTGCCCCCATTATCATAATGGTAGTTCCGGGCGCAGCCACTTCATGCACTTTATAGGCTTCGCTGGCGTTGAATACTGAAAAATGGTTCGCACCACACTCCTCGGCCAACGGCACATAGGTCTCAATACCATGCCCGTAGGCATTACCTTTTACTACAGCACTTATCAGTATGTCCTTCCCGAAGTACGAACGGAAAAAATCCCAGTTGTTCTTCATCGCCGATTTGTCCAGTATTATTCTTGATGATGCGATCATTTGCTTTGTGCTGTTTTTTGTATCGTGGTAAACATATCAATGGCGGTACCGATAATATCATCAGGAAAATCATATGCGGGATGGTGCAATGGCTTGCAGTCTTCTCCAGAACCCAGTCCGAACATAGCTCCTTTATATCGGTTGGTAAACAGTCCGAAGTCTTCTCCCCATCGGAAGGGCCCTTCTTTATCGTGATAATCTAACTTCAGTTGCTTTGCTGCTTCTTGTATAATATTCACAGCATCTTTATCGTTCTGGTTCGACTCGAATGGCTCCTGCTCCTCATACCTGACTTTCAGTTCAAATTTTCTGGCAAGCTCGTCCCCTTTTGTCCGTACTTGCTCCAGCACATCATTCAGCCTCTCATTGCTGTCTGCCCTTATGGTCAGGTGTACACTGCCCTGCCCGGCTGATGTACCGTAAGCTTTCTCCCCAAGCTCCATATGTGCAGGGGTTACCGTTACGAACTTATCTCCTTCTTCAAGATTATGCCTTAATGCCTCTATGGTAAACTCACTCATGGCCTGTGCAGGGTTACGTCCGTTCCACGGCTCTGCGGCATGTGCCGTATATCCTTTAAAATAGGCGATGATAGTTGTAACTGCAGGCGTAAAACTACCTTCTCTGCAAACTATTCTATTCAGGGCAAAACCCGGCACATTGTGCAGGGCAAATACATAGTCTATCGGCAGCCCGTCCAGTATATTACTTTCTTCTACTTTCTGCGCACCCCAGCCTATCTCCTCTGCCGGTTGAAACAGTATATATACATTCCCTTGCTCAGGGCGCTGTTTAGAATAGTGCGCGCACAGCCCGTACATAATGGTCGTATGCCCGTCGTGCCCGCATTTATGCGATACGCCTTTGGTTACCGACTTATATTCGGGATCTATCTCTTCTTCTATCGGCAGTGCATCCATATCCCCACGATACAGGATGTTCTTGCCTGCCTCCTTTCCTTTGAACTGTACCAGTATACCCGTTTCTGCTATGGGCTCTGTATTGTCTGTATCAAGCTGTTTGAGCAAGCCCAACAGGTGCTTTTGCGTCTCCTTTTCTTCTTTAGAGAGTTCGGGGTGCTGGTGCAGATGATGCCGTAGTGCAATTAAGTCTTCCATATAGCTGTAACAACTTGCGCTGCCCTTTTTGATGACTTCAATATATGAAAGTCTGTAGAAAACAACTCTCTAAGCTGCATTATTTAAAATATCGTTAGCAAAACAATATTTCATTATAACATATAATTTATGTATTTTTGTTTTAATAAATTTATCACTTAAAACATATCATCATGAAACAGGAACATCAGGTATTTATAACAGAGTACCTCGCCACGGGAGACAAGTACCATGCTTACAAAAAAGCCTACCCTAATGCCGGCGGAGAAGCATTAAGGTCGGCAGCATGCAGGCTGATGCGCGAGCCCGAAATAAGAGACCGCATACAGGCCGCAAACGACAAGGCCATGAGCAAGGCAACGGAACAAATAGAGAAAGATAATGTGAAAAAGATCAAAGCCGAGCTGGAATACATCAGGAAGAAGAGAAAGATACTGGCAGAAATGATAGACGGCAGCTACAAAGTAAAACGGCACATAAAACTGAAAGACAAAGTGCAGGAAGTAGAAGACGATCTGAACCCATATGCCCTGTTGCGTGCTATGGAGCTGGACACCAAACTGGCAAAAGAAGAATACGAACTGACCATGCTGAAAGAAAAAGAGGAAAAAACCGATAAGAACGGGCATACCCCTGTTCAAAAGCAACCCTTCTGGGATGCCCTTATAAGCGGTTTCATCAAATTCAGGTTGGACGAAGAGAAAAAGCAGGAGGAAAAACTAGCCGCAGAACATACACCCCCCACCCCCGGCGGAACAAAACAGAACAATACAACCACTCCTCTTCCTGTAAATAAACCCGATAATATACCCAAGGCAGGAAACGCAACAGCATATACACACAAAAACCGGCCAACAATACCTATGCCACGGCACAAAAGCTGATAATACAACCTATACTCAAGAGCTCTCCTCTCCACCTGTGGAGAGGGGTTGGGGGTGAGGTCTGTTACTAATCCCATTTTTAACGTGCATTTCTTTGATGCAATCAGTACATTAGTGCCCTAAATCATTCTTGATGAAACTGCTTGAAAACAAAACCGCATTGGTGACCGGTGCCAGCAGAGGTATCGGCGAAGCAATTGCACTGAAATTTGCAGAACACGGTGCTAACGTAGCATTTACCTATCTATCTTCAGAAGAGCGTGCTAAAGCTCAGGAAGAAAAGCTGAATGCTCTGGGCATCAAAGCTAAAGCTTACAAATCTGACGCAGGTGATTTTGCCGCTGCAGAGCAACTGGCAAAAGATGTGGCCGAAGATTTCGGTGGTATTGATATATGTGTGAATAATGCAGGTATCTCTCGTGACAATCTGTTACTACGCATCACCCCCGAGCAGTGGGACGAAGTGATAGCTGCCAACCTGAGATCAGTATTCAACCTCACCAAGCAGGTCATCCGCCCGATGATGAAAGCCCGTGCAGGGAGTATCATCAACCTTAGCTCAATAGTTGGGGTAAGGGGTAATGGCGGACAAAGTAGCTATGCTGCTTCCAAAGCAGGCATCATAGGTTTTACCAAATCAATAGCGCAGGAGCTGGGCAGCCGTAATGTACGTTGCAATGCCATTGCTCCCGGTTTTATTGAAACAGATATGACCGACTACCTGAAAGAAGGCGGTGACGGTGCAGAACAGTGGTTCTCTCAAATACCGCTGCAACGCTTCGGCAAGCCGGAAGAGATAGCAGAGGTAGCCTTATTCCTGGCATCGGATATGAGTAGCTATGTCACAGGACAGGTGATAAGTGCATGCGGTGGTATGAATACCTGATATGGTTTTATATAATAATCTGATGGATTTAGAAATATTAAACTCATAATTTTGCTACTTAAATAATAATAAATGCAAAAGATTAGAGCGGCGATAACGGCAGTTGGTGGGTATACTCCTGATTATGTGCTGACCAACCAGGAGTTGGAAACAATGATAGATACAACTGACGAATGGATACAGACAAGAACGGGAATCAAAGAACGTCGCATTCTCAAAGGTGAAGGCAAAGGGTCTTCTGACATAGCGGTAGAAGCAATAAAAGATCTGTTTAATAAGAGAGGTATAGGGCCCGATGATATAGACATGGTCATCTGTGCTACCACTACACCTGATATGCAGTTCCCCGCTACTGCAAATGTCATAGCAGATAAGCTGGGAATTAAAAATGCATTCGGGTTTGACGTAAGTGCTGCATGCAGCGGCTTTTTATATGCACTCACTACAGGCTCTCAATTCATAGAAACAGGCAAATACAAAAAGGTGATCGTAATAGGTGTAGACAAAATGAGCTCTATACTCGATTACGAAGACCGTGCTACCTGCATCATATTTGGTGATGGTGGTGGTGCTGTATTGCTGGAACCCAATGACGAAGGTTATGGCATAATAGACTCTCAGTTGCACAGCGATGGCGCCGGCCGTGAGTTTCTGCACCAAAAAGCGGGCGGCTCAGTAAAACCTGCGACTGTAGAGACGGTGATGAACAAAGAGCATTTTGTGTATCAGGAAGGCAAAACGGTGTTCAAGTTCGCAGTAAAGAACATGGCAGATGTAGCCGAAAAAGTGATGACCCGCAACAACCTCACTGCCGAAGATGTGGCATGGCTGGTACCTCACCAGGCCAATAAGCGCATAATAGACGCTACCCGCGAGCGTATGGGCCTGCCTGAAGAAAAGGTAATGCTGAACATACAACGCTACGGTAATACCACCAATGGTACTTTACCGCTTTGCCTGTGGGAGTGGGAAAAGCAACTGAAAAAAGGAGATAATATCATTCTGGCAGCCTTTGGTGGTGGCTTCACATGGGGTGCGACCTATCTCAAGTGGGCGTACGATACTCCATAACGTTGGTAATTGCGAGGCAGATAAGCTGACGAAGCAATCTGAATAAAACAAAAATACCGGTAATTGCGAGACAGATTTATCTGACGAAGCAATCTGAATAAAACAAAAGTACCGGTAATTGCGAGACAGATTTATCTGACAAAGCAATCTGAATGAGACAAAAATACCGGTAATTGCGAGGCAGATTTATCTGACAAAGCAATCTGAATAAAACAAAAATACCGGTAATTGCGAGGCAGATTTATCTGACGAAGCAATCTGAATAAGACAAAAATACCGGTAATTGCGAGACAGATTTACCTGACGAAGCAATCTGAATAAGACAAAAATACCGGTAATTGCGAGACAGATTTATCTGACAAAGCAATCTGAATAAAACAGAAAATACCGGTAATTGCGAGGCAGACTTACCTGACGAAGCAATCTAAAAAAACAAAAATACCGGTAATTGCGAGACAGATTTATCTGACAAAGCAATCTGAAAAAGTACTACTCACCAATCTTATACAAGTGAACCGTATCTGAGTAGAACGCGGGCTTGTTCATGTTTTCAGCTACATGGTCGTATACTTCTTGTTGGCTATTCAGTGAGCGCAAAGATGGATCACCAACAACAGCTAAAGTGATCTTGTCATTGTATTCACCAAACTCTAAAACCTTAACCAAAAAGTATCCAAAGTTTTTGAAAAAACCATCATTAATAACACCAATAGTAGTATCATACAGATCCGGATTGTGCATATACAACTCAGAACTCATGTTTGCCTTATGATTGATATGCGCTCTTGCTTGCCAGTACGGCAGGTTTATAAATAGCTCTTTATTTATTTTAGAAAAATGAAGATTTGATTCGAATGTGGGGTTAGTACCTTTCCTGTTCCAGAATCGAATGTGATATAAGTATTTCACATCTTCATCTTTAAACACTTTATCAGCTCTGTAAACCTCATAATAGTTTTCAGGTACAGGATCTTCTATCATTTTCCATTTTCCTGCAACTCTGTCATCCATCATTTCAGCAGATGGCTCACTGATAGGATAAGTAGCAGTATTCTTACAAGAATATGACGTAAAAAGTATGACTACGAAGATCACAAGCTTATTCATATTCCAAAAATATGAATAATAAATATATTAAGCCTGTTGCTTCTCTTTATGGTCAATATTGGCGAGTTGTCCGCAGGCAGCATCAATATCTTTACCACGGCTGCGGCGCAGGCGGGCATTTACTTTCTTGCTTTCTAAGTAGCGCATAAAGCCATCCGTTCTGTCCTCATCAGGTTTAGAGAAATCTGCCTGATCTATCGGATTGTATTCTATGATATTCACCAGATCGGTGGGTACGCGGCGGTATATCTTTATCAGGTCATCCGCATCTGCAAAGCTGTCATTAAATTTGCTGAACAGGATGTACTCAAACGTAAGTTTATTCTTGGTCATGGTGTAATAATAGTTCATGGCATCGGTCAGCTCTTCCAGATTATTGGTCTCATTTATAGCCATGATCTCATCGCGCTTTTTGTCATTAGCAGCATGCAGTGATAATGCCAACTTGAAGCGCACCTGATCATCACCCAGCTTTCTGATCATCTTTGCTATACCTGCTGTGGATACGGTAATGCGTCTTGGGCTCATACCCAGGCTATCCGGCGAAGTGATCTTGTCGATAGCGGCCAGAACATGCTTATAGTTCAGCAGCGGCTCGCCCATGCCCATAAATACTATGTTGGTCAGCCCTTTACCGAAATGTTCTAAAGCCTGTTCATTGGCGAGTACTACTTCGTCTACTATCTCGTCAAACTCTACATTGCGCTCGCGCGGCAGAAAGCCTGTAGCACAGAATTTACAGGCCAGCGAGCAACCCACTTGTGATGAGACACAGACAGTTATCCTTTTATCAGTCGGTATAATGACACTTTCTATATAGTGGCCGTCATGTAGTTTCAGCCTGTTTTTAATTGTACCATCACTGCTGAACTGGCTGTGATCTACCGTTACTTTGGGTATATAGTATTCGTTATTAAGCTTTTCGCGCAGGCTTTTAGACAGGTTGGTCATATCATCGATACTTCCTGCAAACTTCTGCCACAGCCACTCATATATCTGTTTGGCACGGAACTTTGGCTCGCCCCACTCTTCCATCAAGGCTTCTAACTCAGCCTTATCCATATACCTGATGTTCTTCATGCGGCAAAGGTACGTTGATTGCTGCATTATCATCATTTATAATACTTTATTTATCCGCTAAACCAACCATATTAACGTTTTATAAAAATTATCCGTAGCTGTACTTCTTATATGAATTTTTATAATTTAGAGTAAAATCAAACGAGAACTATGAAAAAAGTATTACGATTCCTGCTGATACTGATACTGATCTTATTTGTAGGATATCTCATTCTTTGCGCTACATCTCCAAAAGAGATCACAGTTGAGAAAACAACAATTATTGATGCTCCTGCCACTGTGGTATGGTCGCAAATAGGCCATTATGAGCACTGGGAAAGCTGGAGCCCGTGGAAAGAAGCTGACAGTACTGTAAAATCTACTGTCTCTGGTCCATCGGGGCAGGTAGGTAATAAGTACGAGTGGACAAGCAAAAACTCCGGTTCAGGATATATGACCATTACCTCTGTTGAAGGCTATAGTATGAAATATGATATGCACTTCACAGAACCATTTGAAAGCGAAGCTGACGGATATGTAAGCGTAGAGCCGACTGATGAAGGCACTAAAACCACATGGGCATTCCACACATCAGTTGGGTTCATGCAGCGTGGCTTCTTTGCACTCATGATGACTAAACAGCTGGAAGCCAGTTTTGAAAGAGGACTTGAATTACTGAAAGAACGCATAGAAAGTGGTGAGGCGAAAATGACTTTTAACATTGAAGAGACCAGTTTTCCTGCTACAACTTTCGCTACTGTTCGCGGTCAACTGACAATGGAAGAGATGGAGGAGTTCTTTAGCAAGGCATATGAAGAGATAATGGAGAAAGCGGGAGACAAGGTAAGCGGTGTGCCATCTACTATATATTACGGTGAGAATGAAGAGAACGGAACAATGGATATTGCACCTGCTATTCCTGTTTCAGCTAAAGTATCGGGCTTAGAAAATGCAGATGTACCGGAAAGCAATTGTTACCTGATCAGGTATAAAGGGGCTTACAGCGGTCTATTCCCCGTGTATGAGCAACTGGAAAAGCATGCTGAAAAGCAAGGTAAAGAAGTGACATGGAAACTTGAGCAATATGTAGTAACACTACCGGAAGAAACGGACTCAACACAGTTCGTTACTAATGTTTACTTTCTCACACAATAGTCAAACCAAACTATATTTGAACAGCCTGTACAATGTACAGGCTGTTTTTTCGTTATTTAACAGCACTACATTTATATTCGCAAACCACTAGCCTACGTGCATCAGGATGAAGGTATCCGTCATAATTGTCAACTATAATGTAAAATACTTCCTGGAAGTATGCCTGCACTCTGTGCAAAAGGCAGCGGAAGGTTTGGATGTAGAGATCATTGTAGTAGATAATGATTCAAAAGACGGCAGTAATGAGATGGTACGCAGCAGGTTTCCTAATGTAAACCTGATCGAGAATAAAGACAATAAGGGTTTCTCAAAAGCTAATAATCAGGGTGTAGCTATAGCTAAGGGTGAGTATATCCTCTTCCTGAACCCGGATACCGTAATGCCGGAAGACTTTCTGCAAAAGATGGTCGGCTATATGGATGCTCACACGGAGGCAGGCTCTATCGGCCCTAAGCTCATAGATGGCAGAGGACGTTATGCTCCAGACGGTAAAAAGTCTTTCCCTACTTTATCTGTTGCCATATTTAAAACTACGGGTATCAATAAGATATTCAGCAAGTCGCCATATTTCAATAAGTATTATGCTGTTCATGTAGATAAAGATGAAGTAGCCGAAGTAGATATGTTATCCGGCTGTTGTATGATGGTACGCAGGAAAGTAATAGATGAGATAGGTGGTGCTTTTGATGAGTCTTACTTCATGTATTGTGAGGATTTTGATCTGTCTTATCGGATACACAATGCAGGTTATAAGAACATCTATTTTCCTGAAACAACATTGATACATTACAAAGGAGAAAGTACCCGCAAGGCCACCATATCTCATGTAAGGATATTCAACGATGCTTTATCCACTTTTGTAAAAAAGCATTACAGCAAATCTCATGCGCGCTTGTTCATCATGCTTATCAATATCGGCATTGTATTGCGTGCTATATTCAGTGTGTTGAAGCAGGTATTGAAAGTGCTGCGCATGCCGCTGTTTGATGCACTGATATTACTGGGCACATTATCTTTTATGACACAATTCTGGGTGGAACGTGTAAAAAACATTCTTCCTATTGAATTTGACCTGATACTGAAAACCTTCCCCGTATATATACTCTTATGGTTGCTCAGCCTGTACTTCAATGGTGTATACGATCAATCGTATAGGGCAGTGCGCGTAGTAAGAGGTATGTTGATCGGTACCGTTATCATATTAGCTTACTACGGTTTATTACCTCCTGAGCTACGTTACTCTCGTGCTATTATTGTATTCACCGGATTAATAGGCAGTGTTGCTATGCTGGGCCTGCATGGGCTAATGTATCGCTTAGGTATCTTTAAATTCATACCATACGACCAGATACCCGGTAAGGCTGTAATAGTAGCTACAAAAGACATTTATAAGCAAACTGCCGAGACGTTAAGAATTGTCAATTATGCACCGGAACTTATCGGGCGAGTAGCACCGGAACAGGATTCTGAAAACGCCATTTCAAAACTGGATGAACTGAAACCATTCGTATATACTGCTGAAATAGACGAGATCATATTTTGTGTGAATGGACTGGGTTACAACCGGATATTCCAATCAATGCAGGAGTGTGGCACTGAATATGAGTATAAGATCCACATTCCAGGCAGCATGAGCTTTGTGGGCAGTAACTCCAGCCAAACGGCCGGCGACCTGTACACGATCGATAAAAGGTATAACCTTTCAGACTTTGCCAAACAGCGCAATAAAAGGATAATTGACGTATCATTGGCTACCGCATTCATCTTACTATTGCCTATACTTGCCTTAAGAGTAAAAAAGAAAGGACAGTTCATCAATAACTGTTTTTCTGTATTATCCGGCAAAAAGTCGTGGGTGGGCTATGCCATACCTGAAAATAATCTGCCTGAAATACGAGCCGGTGTATTGCCACCATATAATATATTAGACGATTATACCCCTGACGATAAGCTGAAAACCGAGCTGGATACCACATATGCCACAGAATACACTTCTGGCATAGATACCAGATTGATACTTAACAATTTTAAATATCTGGGAGGTTTTTAGAAAAAAAGTTTTGCAGAAAAAAGAAAGGCTTTATCTTTGCAATCCCATCAAAAAATGGATATTCCTTCTTAGCTCAGCTGGTTAGAGCATCTGACTGTTAATCAGAGGGTCCGCGGTTCGAGCCCGCGAGAAGGAGCTTAACAATCAAGGGGTTATATATTCATATAACCCTTTTTTATTTTCTTTCTCACAATATTCTCACAAAAAATACATTATTCACGCTTATATTACAGCGTGTTATACATTAAATATATCTTCATGATTAATGCTATTATTCCTAATCATGAACAAAACTCAACTGTAACACAATGAAGAATCATTTTGAATACTTATAAGTATATAGGTTTTTTAAAATACCAAATCATATCTACTAACTAAGCTGTCATTGAATAAGTTAATAATTTCCTGTTAATTCAATATAGTCAAGTAATCATTTTACATTGCTCAGAGCCTTAACCCATAATTATTTTAGTAGGTTTGGGTTATATCCTATGCCGAATAAATATGGCGTATTTAGCGTTTTACCAATCGTATATATGCAGAATATCCATCTCTCATAAGTAGTTCAATGATGTATATACCAGGTTTTATGTCTGTAACATCTACATTATTCTCATTTTCTTTAATTATATGATCTAAGACTACCTTACCATTAATATCGAATATATGAATATGAGTAGCATCTTTTGTGTTGATGTAAATCATAGTTGATGCCGGGTTTGGGTATACTAGATTTCCATCGCTATTTTTGAAAGCTTTTATGTGCAAGTTTTCAATATTACTTATACACCTTTTGAGAGTATCACTTAATCTACATTGATAATTACTACTGAGCTTAATACATACCTCATCACCTGTATTGATGGTTGTACCCATTACAAACTTGTAGAATGTATCTGTTACTCCTGAAATAACATTATTATTAAGCAACCAAGTATATCCAGGTGTCATTCCTAAATACATAGTATCTTTTATTATGAAAGTTAATTCAGTACCAGACTTTGCAATGTAGTGTGGACTTACATAAAGCTTCCCCATAGGGTGTCTTTTTTCTTTAATACTTAAATAGACACTGTCTGGATCTGATAAACAGCCGTTCAAGGAACTGTGTACTTTATACCATTCTTTTTGTTTCAAATCACTATTTAGAATTATTACACTGTCATTCGTGCTAATTAGTTTTTCTCTTTCATTAAACCAATACCATTTTATCCCGTTATTTATACTTGTACTATATAGTATAATGGAATCTCCCTCGCATACAGGCAAATTTGATATAACTGAAGGCTTAAGCGGCTTTACGTTTCCTATTTGTAAATTAATCCCGTTATCTGGTGAGATATAAGCTGGTAAGTTAGCTTTAACACGAATCCTGTACAATTTACTTGTAGGTATGTTACTAGGTAATACCGCAATAACGCTATCAAAAAAGCTAATTTGTGAAGACCCTATTACAATAGGTGAAGAAAAACTACCAGTGCTATCTGATAACTCAACAGTAAATACTGTATTGTTATTAAAATATATAGGATTTACAAAAATGGGAATATATAAAGTATCTCCACTGCACAAAAGGCTATCATAAAATTCTATATTAATATTTGGAGCTCGTTCAACAACTATTGAATCATAGTAGTAATAAGATGCCGTTTGACCAACGTTGTATTGAGTGTCAATTTTGATTGTATTATCATCCTCAAAGCAACCAATTATAATATTATCATACATACTATCTGCTGGCATGTAACCAACTAGTCTCACCCAATCTTGTGTATCCCTAACTGTACCATACCTTAAGTAAGAAACTTGTGGTGTATTTGATGTCATAGCATAAATCGTAGAGCTAGAATACCCTGAGTCATAAAAAAAAGTGCCAATCCCATTTGTTGGTAAGTAAGCATTAGCTAATGAGACTGACATAGAAACCCTGTAAAAACTATCTTTAGTTAAAGGAGTAATTTGTGAATGAAAGTATTCTCTAAAGTCTGTATTGTTGTAAACGTAAGAAAATTGACCAATGTAAGCTGAACCATTTGCCGCATACTGATACCCTAACATATTACTTGGCACTCTAACACTAGGTTGAACACCACAAACATGAAAATATTCAACAGAACTTATATCTACAGCATCCCAGTTATTGACTAAACTGTCCGCAGATGCAATTGTAACAGGGCAACCAATGTTCTGCTCAAAACTACCATTTGATACATTGTTTTGGGCATGTAGATCATATATTATGAGGCTAAAAACAAATAGTGATAGTAAGTATTTCATTATTTAGCTATTAATGATAATACTTAAAGATACCATTTATTAGTTAGCTTCTATTTACCAATTAGTACCTTGTATCGCTTACTGATTATATTTTCAGAGGAAATAATTAATGTATATACACCTTTTGGAATATTTGTGAGATCAAGCTTGTGCGTAGTTTGTGTATTACCTAGTTCTATAGTTTCCGAGAATATAATTATTCCAGAAGTACCAACTAAGTTTATAAAGACTTTATTGTTTTTTAAGCTATAAAAGTCAATGTATAAAAGCCCATTATTGGGATTAGGGTATACATTGAAATTATCAAGCCTGCTCATTTTATCATTAATACCCGATAGTATCTTAACGACAATCTTATTGCTAGAACCTGTGTCAGGATTTGGACAATAATAATTGCTAAACACTTTAACGTTAATACTGTCATTATCATTTAAGTTACTGGAACTCCATTTATCTGACGTTGCTCCAATTATTTGTTGGTCATTTCGATACCATTGAAAATTTGGTTGGCTGCCTGCATCAACTGATGTTGCTTGAAATTCTATCAAAGTATCCTGATGAATCGGGAAGCCAGGCGATGCAGTGATTGATACTTGGGGGGCTAACCAAGCTAACACCTTTACTTTAATATCATTACTTGGGTCTGTGTACGGAGAATAACATTTATCCAGGTCGGTCATTTCGCAAGAAATAATATCTCCGTTGTTTAACTGTGGTGTTGAGTATTGCGAATTAGTAGCTCCATTCACTACCTGAGCATTAATATACCACTGATAAAGTAGATTGCCAGAGGAGTTATTAGGTAGAGTATTAAAAGAAATTGTTTCTCCTTGACATATACTGTCCTTATTTGCCAAAATAACCACAAATGGAGTAGGACTAATTGACACATTAACGCTGCTTGTATCAGAATTACAATTTGCAATTGTAGTAAATCCGTAATACACACCAGTATCACTAAAAGTAATGTTTGATCTAAATGGGTTTTGAATTGCACTGTTGAAATTATTCGGACCAAACCATGTATATGTTGCATTTATCACATTACTGGCAGACAATTTTAAAGTGTCGCTGACACACAATGGTGCATTATAGCTTAAGATTGGTTTTTGTGGTGTTGGGTTGATTACAACATTAATACTATCTGTAAAAACACAACCATTAATACTGATAGTTCCCTTATACCAGCCTGATTGATTTACATTAACCGTACTAATAACCGGATTTTGTGCACTACTGGAAAAACTACTTGGACCTGTCCAGGCGTATGATACCCCACTTGTTGAGTTAGAAGCATTTAACTGAAGTGTTTTACTCTCACATACAGGAGAGTTACTGCTTAAGCTAGGATTTGATGGTGCTACTAAAACATTTACAGATGTTGTATCACTTTTACTACAACCGTTTATAGTGGATGTAGCAATATATGTGCCTGTCATGGCTGTTGTAGTGTTATTGATAACAGGGTTTTGATTACTACTCGAATAACTATTTGGGCCGCTCCAGCTGAATGATACTCCATTCGAGTTGTTACTTGAAAAAAGCTTTAAAGTATCACCTGCACACACTGATGAGTTGCTGCTGGCGGTTGGCTTACTCGGACTTTGCTTTACTAAGACATTAAATGTGTCAACAAGTATACAGCCATACGTTGTAATTTGAGAATAATAAGTGCCGGAGTGGTTTGTAGTTGTATTGGCTATATAAGGGCTTTGTATCGTTGAGTTAAAATTATTGGGGCCTGTCCTGAGGAAAGATATACTAGTTGCATTATGAGACGTATTGAAGTGCAATGTATCTCCACTGCATAGAGTATCGTTTACTGATAACTGAATATTAGCACTATCAAGATTTCCGATTGATAATGTTACCGGGTTGAGTGTTGAAGTATCAGAAGGACTACTGGCAATAACCCTGAACCTGTACCCTGAACCGGGTGAAATAGAAGAGGGTATTACACACGTGATCGTATCTGTACTATCAGCTGTTTTTGTACCGATTGTTATGGGGTTACTAAAACTACCTGACGCATCAGACACCTGAACTGTATAGGTATTTATGACCGAATATTTCTGAACAACATTAGCTATTATGTCTACAGTATCATTAACACATAATACAGTATCGCTTATAGATACTGAAAATGGATCTACCTCTTCTACTACGATTGAGTCAATATAATAGTATGAGTTATTTGTGTTGCTGATCGTATCTATGTTAATCGTATTATCATCTAAAAAACAACCGACAACTAGATGGTCATACGAACTATCTGCTGTAATATACTTTGTTAGTCTGACCCAGTTTAAAGTGTCTTTTATAGTGCCATAACTATTGTAGGATACTTGTGGTGTTTGTGCCAGCATAGTAGCGATTGAGGAAGTAGTATAGCCAGTATCAAAAAAGAAAACACCTAACCCGTTAGTTGCTTCATAGGCATTTGCCAGAGAAACAGACATAGCAACTCTGTATATTTTTCCCTGCTGTAAGGGTGTTATTTGCGTGTGTAAATACTCCCTGAAATTACTAACACTTGGCAAGTAAGAGAAAAAACCAATATAAGCAGAACCATGAGCTGCATATTGGTAACCTAACATATTACTGGGTACATCTACATTTGGGCTACCACATTCATGAAAGTATTCGGGACTACTGTTCCCTATAGCCTGCCACCCTACACAATTCGTGCCCCCTTGAGTTAAAGCTGTTGGGCAAGTAGTATATTGTTCAAAACTAGCATTGTATATATGGTTTTGAGCAGACAGTCTACTTGTAAAGAGTAATAAAAAGATTATTAGCTGATAACTTTTATCAGATTTAATCATTGTTATTCTTTAGTTTCAAATACTCATCAACATTATACAGAATTCTATTTTGAATGTCCTTCTTTAGCCCTAAACTATTCAAATCTTTATTATTTAGTTTATCAAGTAACCCTTTAAAAAACAATTTCGTTTCTGAAGCTATTGGATTCTCATAAGAATACACTTTTTGCTTGTTCTCAAAAATTGATATCATGAATGTCCACGCGCTATAAGGAATAAGTGCTTCCATACTATCTGTAATTTCTAAGTTATAATTAATAATATAACTTCTAATTGCATTAAATGAAACGCTCGAAATGTAAAAGTGATACGCGAACTCTTCATTAACTTTAAATTCTTGATTCTCGGGATAAATAAATATTGGAACAAAAAAATTATCCATATTACCAATTTGTTCTATTACAATGAACTTTGTTGTGTCTTGGTTACACGCATAGATATTAGAACTCAGTGATATCAAGCTCAAAAAAGCAATTAATGTTATTATTTTTTTTCTCATGTGTATAGTATTATTTCCAACTAGGATCAAACCTCGCAGAACTTGCAGGGCTGGGTTTGACTTTTACAGCAAATGGTAATTTTTGAGGTTTTTTCATACCTGGGTTCCATTTCCACCCCCATCTGAATGATTTAACATATTGCCAAGATGAAGTAGGTGAAACTTGTCCGAATATTGATAATTCTCCTTGCCATATAATTTTTTTTGTTAACATTCTGGCAGATTTATCATAAAAAATATTTAACGCATTTATTCCGACTGACGCTATTTTGTTAGCCGCTAATGTGTTCATTTGAGAGGAGTTATAAAAAGGATACATATCATTCCCAACTCCACCAACTGGTTTTTGGCTATCTATAAACCAGCGGTTCATAGGTCGACTACCAATAGGATCATTTGTTTTTACAACTTGAAAAAATTCTATTGCAGAAAAACTTGAAAACTCACCAGAATTATAGACTACCATTTCGAATTCGTTACCGCCCCATAATGCTCCTGAAGGAGTGGTGCCTACAAATGTTTCATTATAATCAGAACCCCTTGCGGCCCAAACACCAGCTTGATCCGTTGCTAATGTCCAATCTTTTCCATAATATGCCTTTACTTGGGCCTCCTCTATACTAATAGGTGTATAAGCATTTGCTGCTGCTACAAGTCCTGATGATGCACCTCCTAACGCTTCATGAAAACCTGACTTAAGTATACCATTATAATCCTGATTATATAAAATAGCTTTGCTAGTGCCACTTATCCAACCACCAGTCATGTGACCAGCTACATGCCCACCTACTTTACCTAAACCAGGCCCCCAGGCAGTAGCGAGTGTATTACCTATGTAACCTCCAATACCATTACTAACAATAGATATACCAAGTGCTATCCAATCTTTTGTTGTATAGGTTTGACTACCAGAAGATGTATTTTGTCCCGTGTTATACCTTTGTTGTACATAACTGTACCCACTTGGGTCTGTATACTTAAGAGGATTATTCAAAGCATAGGTATACTTATTATAAGATTGTGAGTTATTCCCTTCAACAACAATAGGGTCAGGACTAAACATTCTACCTACTAATGGCGCATATAATCGCCCATTCATGTTAATGATATTATTATTATATACAAATGGTGCAGATGAGCTAGTTTCCATCCATATATGCTCATGCCCCGTAAAACCTCTATCTGTCATCCAAACAGGGTGATTTGTAGTAGTATAAGAAACCCATGTTAACGGATCTCTTGATCTACCCCAGGCATCAAAGCTTCTTTGTTCAACTAATCCTGTACCACTAGTATTACCAGTGTTATCAAGTACCTGATTGATACTACCAAGGTAATCAGTTATCAAAAAGTATATTTCATCAGAGACACTTGGATTTGGTAAGCCAAGAATGTCATGTTTTATCATTGCTACTGGTTTGCCATCAGCCCATACATAGCATATATCAGTTTCATCTCCACTTCCAGTCGGATCAATTATTTTTTCATAATTAGTTGCGTAATATTTTGTTTTCGTATGTGTAATAGTGGGAAAGTTTGTATGATCACGGTACTCCATTTTTATTCTCTCTTCATTCGGACCATACATAAAAGAGTATTCTGTATGTCCATCTTCATGTATGTTTTGAACTTTTTTAAAAGGTGTATATGTCACATTCTGTAAATCTAATGGTATTGTGTTTGTTGTGGTAGGCTCAGGCACCTTAGTTAGTGCATAATCATTATATCTCCAATAGTGTCCAGATGTAGTAGCATCTGTTTTTCCTCTTATATTACCTAATTCATCATAATCTATATGTATACTAGGTGGTGTTAGACCTTGTATTTCGATTAGTCTGTCATAATCTGTTTGGTAAACAAATGTTTCAGAAAGGGTATTTAATGGGTCTGTTATATCTTCACGAGTAGTAAGGTTAGAATTTCCAACATCATACATATAAGACATGTGTGATAATAATGCTAGATTAGGATTGTTATTAACAACTAGCTCAGTGTTATGCCCCTTAATATCATAAGCCCTATCAATTGTATAAAGCGATGTTGGAGTTGAGCCGGCATCATACTTGTATTCTTCTTTAGTTACATGCCCCATATAATCTCTGTTTGAAACCTTCCAGATATTTTGAGGAGCAATGCCATTTCCACTAACTAGATCGATGCTTTCTAAATGACCAAAACTGCTATAGTAATGTTCAATAACATCGGAACTTGGATATGTTAGTTGTTTGACTCGACCGAATATGTCGTAAGTATAAGAGGTTTCAAAAAATGTAGAGGGGTCTACTTCTTCTCTAAGAGTCTGTAATCTTCCATATCCACTTGTACCATAATAGGTATATATAGTTTTAGAACCATTAGGTGCTGTCTTTTGTGTTAGTGTACCTGTTTTTATATCGTTTGGAACATTATAATAATCATAAGTATATGGAGTAGACTGACCTGATTCTAGCTTTTCAATTACTCTGCCTAAAACATCATAAGTATATTCCCACGTGTCACCATTGGCATCAGTTTCAGTTAAAACTTCTCCCAGTACATTATACGTATATGTGGTAGCGCCTGCATTAGGTTCAGTTATCGTAGTTAAATGCCCATAATTATCGTATTGATATGTCGTTGTAATAGGGGTTGTGCCATATTGTGAGCCTGAAGCATCTATCTCAACTGATTCATGTTGACCACTACCATGATATGTATACGTAATAAAATTGTCCATGTCTTGTTGCTCAAACAAGAAATCACCTGATTGCGCAAAAATATTTATCCTACCCGAAGTATTATCAGTTACTGATTTTTCTAACATATAAGGATGACCTTGGTAATCGTAAGTTGTGTAACTAGTAGAAGTAGAATTAAGAATGTTACTTGTTGCTACATATTCAGATTCACTTTCTGTTTGTCTGTTCCATTGATCATACGTGTAAGAGGTTATTATTTTTTCGGAAGTATTATTAGATGGGTATGCGGTAGTAACTGTTTCTATAAGTCCGACATTGTTGTATGTCTTATCGGAATATAAATGGTAACTACCATCATATGCTGGGCTAACAGAGCGCAAGCTCCTATCGTAAATGTCAAAATAATTATACGTTTTACCGCTTATATTTGATGTCTCACCTACCGTGCAGAACCTTGGAGTAACACCAACAGATGGAGCATGTGTACTATGATTAGATGCCCAATCATAAGTAATAGTTTCTTCTATACCTGTAGGTAGTATGGTTTTTGTTAATCTATTTACCTCATCATATTCATATATAGTTTCAAGGTCATTAATATTATGTTTAATAACAACATTACCCCAAGACTTTTGAGGAGTAAGTCCATCATACTTATAGGCTTCCACATATCCCAGTTCATTTGTATGAGACAATACAAACCTTGGATCGTTTAACACGTAGGTGTATTCATCTGTTACCTTAGGAGTTCCAAGACCTGGCCAGGAAATTTCTACTCTTTCTACATTTCCTACTCCTGTGCCAGACATATAATCATAAAAGTACTCAGTCGTAAGTTCATTTGTTGTACTAGGATCTCTGGTTACTGTTTTAACCATTCCTGTTTGATTATCATATGTATAATCTGTAGTTCTGATGTATGGATTTGAAGACCGAATAACATCGGTAGTTTTTATTCTTGTTGGGTAAGATTTAGTATAAAACGGAGCTGTCGCATCATAAGTATATTCCTCTAAATAGGTTGTCGTTCCTGGAAGGGTAGCTGTGGTAATTACTTCTTTTTGTTTAGCTTCTGGTTGTCCAAATTCATAAAATACTGATCCAATACCTGTATTACCAGGAGTTATTGACTCTATAGTAGTAATGCCTTCTACGCAGTTCCATGTTTTCTTAGCATGGTAAACAATTAATGAGTTTCCATTACACCCCCCTGGAACTTCAAATGCGTCGAAACGCTCAGTGATGCCGTTACAATCATCAGCATATAAATCAAAAAGGGTATGTCGGTATTCTAGATATGGTATTCTTGTTGACCAGAAATCGTAGTATTCTTTGATGTCTTGTCCTGCTGCATTTAGTCTTTTAAAGGTATAAAAGCCCAATATTCCTCTTCCATGTAAGTCATGTGTCAACCCTGTATATGTGTATCTATTGTCTAGTTCAACGTTATCATATAGTCGTTTAACAACTTTTATTGGTATAGGCCTTGATATATTAGGGTAATTATTTGCAGTCGGTGAAAAAGATGCGTAGTCCTGATCTTGAGTAATTGGTGAATATTCTATTTCTAATGTTTTTCCAGCATGGACAATATTCTTTACTAAGTGCTTTTGTTGATTAACTCTGAAGTAGTATATGTATCTATCATAATCATTTTCACTCATAATATCGGCTTGTCCATCAGCATTAAAATCACCTACTATTACATTTTCAGGATCGAGTTTATAATAAAGTTCCTGACCACTAATAGATTCAAACTCTCTATAACCTTTTGAATACCATAAAATGTAATTTGTGTAACTACCATCACGTTTTAAGTACAATATATCATCTTTACCATCGCCATTATAATCTGCAACGAGGTAAGCTGGGTCATATGTGAAAGGAACCGTTGGTGGCTGAGCTGCTGCGGGTGGTATACTTAATGAACTAGGCATAGGTTCAGCCTTGTAACTTTCAGCAGGAGTAGCTACCTGTCTACCTTTAGAATAAGCTATATACCATTGATAATCTGGATAGCCTATATTGTAAGTATGAACAAATGCTGTACTAAATGAGATCATATCTGTTTTACCATCACCGTTAAAGTCACCAGTCCAGTTTAAGAACCATGTATTTGTAAACCCACCTAAACCAATTAGTTTGTATTTACTACTAGTAGTAGACAATACTGGTTTATAGTTTGCATCAAAAGTTACATCTAGCGTGATGATAAAATTTGTTTCTGTATTAAACTGGCTAATATTTGTGTAGAGTATGTCAGTTCTTCCATCTCCATTGTAATCTAATGTTAAAGTACCATCAATGTGTTCTGCAATTCCACCTATTAAATTTTGACTATATTCTACACCAAATATCCTTACAAAATAACTACTTACTGTTTGAGTACTACTTGATGAAAAAAGTTGCGGTTCTATTACGATGAGTTCATTCTTACCATCACCGTCATAATCACCAGGTAAGATATGTAAGTTGTTAACAAACTCATCCGCTGTATTGGTATGTGTTTTGGTATATAATTGAACTGGGTTTTTAAATACACCTTGAGTAGCGTTTGGATCGGTCTCGTAGAGAATTATACTATAACTTTCATTTATTGGGTCCGTAGCAATAAAAATAAAGTCATCATAACCATTGCCATTCCAATCAAAAGTAACAGGACCATATGGAGTGCTATGACGATTTTTTACTGTACTAGAATACCCTGCTGGAACTGGCACCACACCAGATTCTTCTAATGTAAATCCGTTATTTTTATCATTGATATAGACATCATAAAAATTACTAACTCCGTACAATATAGGCATCCGTACAAAATCTGTATATCCATCCCCATTAAAATCACCAACATATTTAACCGAATTATTAGTTGTGCTTTGCAAAGTACTACTATGCGGTGTTACTTCTTGTGAACCTGTGTGCCAGTTAATCGTAATTATTGGTAAGGGGTGCAGCCCTTCTCGCTTTTCAGTAATATTTACCAAATGTGCATAAAAATCATGATGATATGAGAATTCATATTTGTTTGCAATATCTCCAGATGGATGTTTAATCTCAATATCTGATAACAAGTGTCCAGATGAAATCATACTATTATCAACAAATACAGTATTTGCATCCTGCCTAGTCATGTAATTAAATATTATTTGCGCTGAGGGAAGACTCATATTATCATTGTGCGCATAAGAAATTTTGCGAATTCTATAATCACCAGTAGTGTTAATATTATAATATTCAAACTTTATAGAATTACCATTTCTATCAGTCACTTTACTTAGTGCCCATATTAATACTTTTGATGTTGAGCCAGAAGCTAGCATCGCTGAAGTTGAAGATAGTATTGTGTTTCCGTATTCATACACCATACCATTTGGATAAGTAACTGTAAAGTATTCAGTGCTCGTTCCGGGTGTATGTAATTCAATTATAGCAAAGTTTTTTTCTTCTGTCATATAAATTCGAGACCCAGGCGTTGTTTCAAATAACCTTTGACCATCTAATAAAAAAACGTCATCATTGTTAAAGTCAACGGGTTCGATAATTTTATCATTATAAATATTAGGCACACTGCGTGTAATAGATGATAATCCTGATATAGACCATCCCATTCCCAGTATACTATTGCCCGCTTGACTGTTATATGTAATAGCAAGGCTAGGTATCATATCTCCTATTCCTGGAGGTATTCGCAATGGAAGTGAATATTCAAATGCTCCATTTCTATTAACATCGTAGGTTGTCGGAATTTCAGCAACAACATTAGTTGCCTTAACATTTGATGTAATTAGAGAGAGAAAGATTATGTGTAGTAGTGCAAAACGCATTTTACTATTATTCATGAGAGAAGTTTAAAAGTTTTGTAGTAATATTTATTATAGCTAAATGCAGCAAATTAGAGTTTGACTATTTGCCAATAGGACTTGACTTCTTGCGAGACTATATACCTTACATGGTAAGTACCGGCACTTACTGACTTTAAGTCTATATTTTCTTTACAACTAGTCACTTTTTGAGATTTAATAAGTTTCCCAGTTGCATCTACAATAACTAATGTAGCATCAGTAGAAACTTGCCATGTAGAATTTTCAACAATTACAGTTTCTGTAAATGGATTTGGATAGATTTTTAATATCTCTTTGGATAACATTGAATTTTCATGATCTTTTAGTTGTTCATTTGTTTCAACAAATGTTGTGTCAATATGCTGTAGAGGTTCTTTCCCAGGCTTTAACGCTACTACTTGTACATGTCTTAAGACTCTGTTGCCAATATTATCATAATCATATACAACAGCTTGCACAGTCTGTGCATGAGAAATAAAAGGAAATATGAATATCAAAGTGAGCAGAATATGCTTCATAGTAATATCGATTTATGGTTAATAACAATTAAAGCTAGTAAAATAAATTGAATATGACATTACTGAGCTATTATTATTTATATTAATAGATCAATAATTATACTGATACATCTGTTACTCTTTTATAGTGTCAATATGATTTTCTAATAGCTCTTTTAATACAGCATTAGGTAAATACCCAAATAGCAACTGTTCACTTTCTATATGCTGCCAATCAAAATATTCGGGTAAGTAGATCCATTCCTCATAGTCATCAACAACCCTTGCAGGTATTCGCTCTTTATTATCTTTTGGTAGTGTAAAGCCAAAACTTGCAAACATTCTTTTTCCATACATCGCCTTTACTATATTATAGAAAGCCCTTGCATATATATTAGGATTGCGTTTTTCGCTCTTATTGTCTTTAGGGTCTGTAAAAACTTTAGTACTATACTTTACCGTCTCAATTAGCTGCTGTTCTAAATTCTTTATTCTACTAATTTTCTGTCCCTTTTTATTTGCTAATGGCTTTCTCTTGTTATCCTTATATTTCCATTGTTTAAGCCATTCATCTCTTAATACATCAGCGGTTTCTAAGTCAGGTACTATAAGGTGAAAGTGAGGGTTATATGTGTATGCTCTAGGATTGAAATTACACTCTAATGAACGTATACCCATTAACTTTATTCCGGTTCCTCTTTCAAACTTTTTTCTATTCCTATCGATTATCAACTGTAAACCCTCTATACACTTTTCAAACATTGTATTGAGCATATATTTAGGCTGAGCCTTTACTGTAAGAGTAACAAAGTGAGGGTCTTTCCACTCTTTAATTATTGAATAATACAGCCTTATCATTTCTGCTTTTCTTATCCCTAAGCACGTGGTACAAAATCTATTCTTGCAATATTTAGTATAATACCTGTTTTCAAAAGTGTATGCCTTGCTACCACAGTGGTAAGTATTCCATAATGATTTCAGTATGCCTTGTCTGCCTTCTGCTTTAGCAACATCTATCATATTTAATACTAGAACCTGAGTAATAGCTTTTGTTTTTCCTTTCCTCAATCCGGTTGCTGCTTCTGTTATATCAGAGCCTTGCCCAGTAAGGATTATAGCCTTTTTGCTATTTTCTGCCGTCCGTAATTGTGCTAATGTATTAAAAGTTCTTATAAGGCTACAGCAGAGATCATTCAGGAAAAAGAGGCGTTTTTTGAAGATTTAAAAGATATTGATAAAATAGTAGTGTTAGGACACTCAATTTCTGAGGTTGACCAGCCTTATTTCAGAAAGGTTATAGCATCCGTAAGTGATGATACAGAATGGTACGTTACTTATTATGGAGATAAAGAAAAAGCCAGGCATACAAATACAATGGCTGCCCTCGGAGTAGATAATAACAAGCTTCATTTAATAACTATGGACGAGCTATGAGCTTTAACGAAAACTCTCTGGAACAAGCCGTGATTGCCCTGCTGCAACAGCAGGGATATACATATGTAAACGGCAAGACTATACATAAGCAGCAACGCGAGGTACTACTTCGCGATGATCTGCAACAGTACTTGCTAAATAAATACAGTGCTGACGACATTACCATAAATGAAGTAAAGAGAATTATCCATGACTTGGAAACTGAGCCTGCATCTGTATTGTATGAGAGCAACCGTAACATCATACGTAAAATAGCAGATGGATATACCTTTAAGCGTGACGACCATACCCAAAAAGACCTTTTTATAGAGCTGATAGATTTTGCCCAAGGCAGTACGAACAATATATTCAAGATAGTCAACCAGCTGGAGATACAAGGATTTGAAAAACGCATACCCGACTTAATAGTATATATCAACGGGTTGCCACTGGTAGTTATTGAATTCAAATCTGCCGTAAAAGAAAACTGTACGATACATGATGCCTATAAACAGCTCACTATCCGCTATCGCCGTGATATACCGGAGCTAATGAAGTACAACGCCCTATGTGTTATAAGTGATGGCGTCAACAGTAAGTCGGGCTCTCTTTTTGCACCTTACGATTTCTTTTACTCCTGGCGTAAAGTAGACGGTACAGAAGAACTTGGCAAGGATGGCATAGACTCATTACACACAATGTTGCAAGGGCTTTTTAATACAAGCAGGCTAACAGATGTGATACAAAACTTCATCTACTTTCCTGACACTCCTAAAAGTGATGACAAAATAGTTTGCCGTTATCCGCAGTATTATGCAGCTCGCAAACTATACGAGAATATTAAAAACAATATACGCCCCATAGGCAGTGGTAAGGGTGGTACATACTTTGGCGCTACAGGTTGCGGCAAGAGCTTTACCATGTTGTTTCTCACCCGCCTGCTGATGAAGAGCAGTTTTTTTGACAGCCCTACCATAGTATTAATAACAGACCGCACCGACTTAGACGACCAATTGAGTGATGAATTTACCAACGCAAAAAAATTCATTGGCGATAGCCATATTATTAGTGTAGAAAGTAGAGACCATTTGCGTACTGAGCTAAGCGGTCGCAACAGCGGCGGAGTGTTTCTCACTACTATTCACAAGTTTACAGAAGACACTCAGCTACTTACAGACCGTGCAAATGTCATTTGCATATCTGATGAGGCACACCGTTCACAAATCAACCTTGACCAAAAACTGGTAACTACCAAGAAAGGGTTGGAGCGCAAATACGGCTTTGCTAAGTACCTGCACGACTCACTACCTATGGCTACTTATGTCGGCTTTACGGGTACACCTGTGGATGGCACACTGGACGTGTTTGGTAAAGTGATAGACTCATATACCATGAAAGAGTCTGTAGACGACAACATCACCGTAAAAATACTGTATGAAGGGCGTGCTGCTAAAGTCTTACTGAACAGTGATAAGCTGAAAGAAATAGAAGACTACTACGACCGTTGTGTGGAAGAAGGCAGTAGTGAGTACCAGGTAGAAGAAAGTAAAAAGGCCGTCACCAAAATGGAAATCATACTGGGTGACCCCGACAGACTTAAGCTGGTAGCAGAAGACTTTGTAAAGCACTACGAAAAGCGTATTGAAGAAGGAGCTACAGTACGCGGCAAGGTAATGTTTGTTGCTGCAAGTCGCCCAATAGCTTGGGCGCTATATAAAGAGCTTATTGCTCTACGACCACATTGGGCAGACATCCGCGAAGCAGATGAAGGAGTAGAACTAACAGATAGTGACAAGAAGAAGCTACAACCCATCGAGAAAATAAAGATGGTTATGACTCGTCACAAAGACGATGAAAAAGAGCTGTATGACCTGTTAGGCACAATAGAATATCGTAAAAAGCTTGATAAACAGTTTAAGAACGAAAAATCCAACTTCAAAATTGCAGTAGTAGTTGACATGTGGCTTACTGGGTTTGACATACCATCACTTGACACTATGTACATAGACAAGCCTATAAAAAAGCATTCGCTTATACAAACCATTTCACGTGTCAACCGTGTGTATGAGGGTAAAGACGAAGGGCTTATTGTGGACTACATCGGCATCAAAAAAAGTATGAAGCTGGCTTTGAAAATGTACTCAAAAGCCGATGCAGACAACTTTGAGGAAATAGGACAAGCGATAGCCATAGTGAAAGACCAGTTGGAAGTATTAGGCAAGCTATTTCATAAGTTTAACATGACACCCTTCTTTAGCGGCACACCTATAGAGCAGCTGAACTGCCTAAACAAAGCAGCTGAGTTTGTGCAGCTGACCGACGAAATAGAAAAGCGCTTTATGCACATAGTAAAACGTATGCGTAGCGCTTACAATCTATGTTGTGGAAGCGAAGAGGTGACTGAGCAGGAACGTGACTATATACACTTTTACATCGCTGTAAGAGCAATTGTACACAAACTGACCCGAGGTGATGCCCCCGATACAGCACAAATGAATGATACTGTAAGAAAAATGATTGAAGAGGCATTGCAAAGTGAAGGAGTGGAAGAAATATTTAAACTGGATAAAGACGACTCTAAACCTAATGAAGATATTTTTAGTGATGAATATCTGGCCAAAATTGATAAGATAGAACTACCCAATACACGCATTAAGCTATTGCAGAAGTTACTGGAAAGTGCCGTTCGCGACTATAAAAGGGTAAACAGAATTAAAGGAGTAGATTTTTCTCAAAGGCTTAAAAAGTTAGTTGACCTATACAACGAGCGAGACGAAAGTTTTACCCTGGCTAACGATGTACTCAATGACTTAGCAGACCAGTTTGCAGACTTATTTGAACAGCTAAGAAAGGACAGAGAGTCTTTTAAGGACATGGGTATAAACTATGAGGAAAAAGCATTTTACGATATTCTAAAAGCTATTGCCGAAAAACACAAGTTTGAATACCCGCACGAAAAACTAATAGAGCTTTCTAAAGCTGTTAAGGCTGTAGTTGATGACAAATCAAAATACACAGACTGGGCTAATCGTGACGACATAAAAGCAGAGCTTAAAGTAGACCTAATACTGACACTGGCAGAACATGGTTATCCGCCAGTGCCAAAGGACGAGGTATTTAAGGAGATATTTGAACAAGCCGAAAATTTTAGAAAGTACAGCTCTGATTAAAAAGCTGGCAACGATTGCTCACAGCGGCTTTTGTGCTATTTTTTGTACAGCATTAGAAATTTAATAAATCACTATTTACTTGCATTAACTCCTCATCTTCGAAACCTGCAAAGTAGTTATCTGTAGTTCTTTTGCTTTGATGTCCCATTGCCCTTTGTGCAAACTCAACAGGTTTTCCACTCCTTATAATACTAGTAGCAAATGTATGTCTTGCTACCATATTAGCTAGGTTCATAGTTATACCAATATCCTGAGCTACTTTCTTTAAGTTCTGGCTCACAAACCTTGTAAAATTACTTATAGCCCTTGTTTGCTCTCTGGGTGTCATACCAATTTCAATTATCGGAAATATATAATTATCCGGGTGGGTTTTATTACCATAGTTTTCGATCATGTACCTAACATGCTCTGTAATAGGCACTAATATAGGCGACTGGTTTGCCTTAGTAGTATTCTTAGTCTTATGCCTGATAAAGTGGAAAAAATCTCCTGTTATATTGCCATACTTTAAATGAGCTAAGTCTTTAAACTGCATACCATTGCAGACATAGGATAGCAACCAAAAGTCCCTTGCTTTGGCTGCCTTTTGATTATCACTCAGGTCATATTCATACAAGGCTTTTACTTGATCTTTATTAAGCCCTTTTTTGATTTTACGCCCGGCTGGTATCTGATATTTGGATGCACTCTTCCCAAAAGGATAAAGCTTGTTGCTAATAAAACCCTCTTCAATTGCTCTGTTTAATACATATCGTAAAGCACGTAAATAGCTACCAACAGTACTCAGAGAGAGCTTCCTTTTAATCATCTTACCGTTGTCAACAATCTCTGTATTGGTCATATAGTGTTCATAGTCATGTAATATTTTGGGAGTTATCTCATTATAACTAATACTTGTCACCTTACTCTTCTTAACATGATTGAAGTATTGTATTAAAGAACGTATAGAGCTTTCATAAGCATTGGCATTTTTTATCCTGCCTTGCTCTTCATTTTCAAAAATTATTGTTTCAAATAAAGCTAATAGATCAGTTTTCTTTTTAGTCTTACCCATATACTCAACCTCAAACCATTGGAATGTAAAAGGATCTAGCTTATCAATTATATCATAGGCTCTCTTGTAGCAAGCTTCAATTGATACTTTATAGTCTTTAAATTCTCGCTTTGGCTTTACAGCTTCATAACTGCTCTTATATTGTTCAGGAGTTAGCTTGAGCTTTTGATAACTATGAAATACTGGATAATACTTTGCAACCCGGTCATGGTACACTTTTAGTAGAACCGGATATTTACCTGATTTACTTAGTTTCCTGTTATCTAAATAAATGTTAAGTGTAACACTACTCATGTATGAGATTTTATTTTTCTCACAAATTTCTCACAAACTTTTGCTTATTAACAATAAATAAACAAATAATGGATTTTATCAAAAACCTCCAAAACAACTACCTATAAAGGTTTTTAATAACATCATCAAAATAACGGTAAATATCAATAAATAGCAAAATTCTGACTGTTAATCAGAGGGTCCGCGGTTCGAGCCCGCGAGAAGGAGCAGCAAAAAGGCTTACAGTTTTGTAAGCCTTTTTTGTTTCACACGTTTTCATTCTTCCCTTGCAATCAATGTCCATTTTTGCTAAATATAGACATTCATAGTATCTTTATAGTTAAAGTATATAGACATGAATGTAAGTTTCACAGATAAACAAGAGCAATACATTGCTGCACAGCTTGCCTCGGGCGATTACCAAAATGCCAGTGAAGTGGTGCGCGATGCGCTGCGCCTTCATGAACTATACCGTAATAAGGTATTAGAGGAATTGCGTACAGAAATAGCGAAAGGCTGGGATAGCCCGGTAAGTAATCGCAGCGTAAAAGATATTGTCGCAGCTAAGGCCAAAGCTCATAAGAAATAATGGCTGACACCCCACGATCATATGATTTGACCGAACAGGCCGAACAGGATTTAGAAGATATTTTCGATTATACAGTTTCCGAGTTTGGCGTTGACCAAGCCATTAGATACGTAAGTGAATTTGAGGGTGTATTTGAAAATCTTGCTGCTAATACGGAATTAGGACGTGAGCGAAATGAAGTAAGAAAAGGGTTAAGAAGCTTTGCTAAGAACAGCCATGTGATATTCTACCGCATTTTGAAAAAGCGCGTGCGCATATTGCGGATATTACACAGCAGCCGCGATCTGGTAAAGTTCTTTGTTATAGAAAGATAGTTTAGCACCGAGTCCTGTAAGAGACTCGGCTGGAATAAAAAAGAGCACTGCTACTATAGCGTTGCGGATGGGTATGTGTATCTTGCTATTGCTTGTTGGTGGGAAAAAGATTGTCACCCTGTCCAGATAGGTATCGGGATTGTTTCAGGGTCTCACGAAACACTTATTACTTGAGATACCGGGGTCAAGCCCGGCATGACATTTTATTTTTACAGCCTGTAATTTACATATTGGTGAGGAACGATAGCATGGGCGTGAAACATGATGCACCGAGTCCGTCATAGGAGACTCAGCTGGAATTAGATATTAAATAAGTGTGACATGAAGGAGAGATTTGCAATGATGCTATTTTGGCTATTACTATTGCTTCCGTTGTGGGCGTTTATAGTTATGTTTTTATTCGAATTTAGTAATGGTAAAATCGACTTAATGAATTACAGAGTCATTTTAGTGTGTTTCCTAGTTATGCCACTTTCAGCTATTTACTTTATACGTCGAAAAAGTATATATGGTAAAATATATGGCGGGTCAATTATTCTTTATATTGTTTATCAAGTATATATATTGCTAACTGAAGTTAATGGAGCATTATAAGTATGGGTTAAACGATATGGAGAAGGATAATGAACCGAAGGGTTTGGGTAATAACTATGATTTTGGTGCGCGGATATATACCCCATATTGAGTAGGTGGCTAAGTGTTGATCCCTTACAAGCAAAATATCCAGCAATGAGTCCATATAACTGTACTTCTCCATCGAGTCCCTTGCAGGAGACTCGGCGGGGAATTAGTGGTGAGTCTCACGAAATACTTATTACTTAAGATACCAGGTCAAGCCCGGCATGACATTTGAATTTTACAGCTTGTAACAGCATGTTGGTGAGGAACACCAGCATGGGCGGGAAGGCTTACAGTTTTGTATGCCTTTTTTATTTTATCACTTCTATGTTAGTATTTGTGTTGTCAGCACCTACATCCGGGGCACTATAACCTTTTGCAGGGTTGTTTAATACTTTTGCCTTTGTTTTTGAAAAACCCAGGATATACCCCTTTGCATAATCTGTTATCAGGTGTACATTATCATACTCAGTATCATCATCAGGTATGAATAACATTGCTTTTTTGTTTAGCATTTCTTCATTTACCCATTCATCACCTTGCTGTAAGGTTGTCCATGCTATAATATTTGGGTTCCAGCTTTCAATATCGTTTGGATAATGCAAATAATTGACCAAGTAAGCGAATAGCCTAAAACTAATACCATCAGGAAACCTGATGATAAACGATGTATCAGATATACTGACTAGTCCCGCAGCAGTAAACTCATCAATATACAAAGCTTTGAAATCAAGCAAGACTCTCTTTAGCTGATCGTACGTGACTTTCTCAATGCGGATAAGCTTATCATTAATACGAACAGCCTCTGTAGCTTTCTTATCCACATCACTGTTAGGAGTATTAGTAAAGTCCTTAGCAGGCTTTCTACTTATGGCCGCTACGATAACAATAATAATCACTACGGCTACTAATACAAAAACGGTATTGCTCATTTGTAAAAAAACGTAATCAGATTATTCTAGCATATATCGCACTACTTCGTCTTAGGCATTTTGCCGGATTTTAAGCGATAGACATAATCTTTCACATCTTGCCTTACCTCACCACTTAATATGTATAAACCTACAAGGTTAGGTATGGCCATTGCGAATAGCATCAGGTCAGAGAGGTTTACTATCAGTTCCAGCTCGTTGGTGGTGCCACCTAAAAAAACTGCCACACAAAATATGACCTGATATATTTTAATGGTCTTGTTACCAAACAGGTATTGCCAGGAGCGTTCCCCATAATAGCTCCATGTGATCATAGTAGAGAATGCAAATAGCAGTACACATAATGAAAGTATGTACGGGAACCAGCTGATCACTGTTTCAAAAGAGCGTGCTGTTATCATAGCACCCTGCCATGTGCCCGAATCGCTTACATTGTCATACACACCTGTGGTAGTGATCACTAATCCACTTATCATACAAATAACAATGGTATCAATAAACGGCTCTAACAAAGCAACTGTACCTGCGCGTACAGGCTCGCTGGTCTTTGCCGGTGCGTGAGCAATCGGGGCAGAACCCACACCAGCTTCGTTTGAGAAAGTAGCCCTTCTGAAACCCATAATAATAGCCCCTATCATGCCACCATAGGCAGCGTCCATAGAGAAGGCGCCGCTGAATATCGTACCAAACGCTGCAGGTATCTTATCGAAATTGACAAATAATACCACAATACATGCCAGCATATAAATAGCAGCCATCAATGGCACAATGGCACCTGCGGCAGTAGCTATACGCTTAATACCCCCGATGAGTACAACCCCTACTGTAAGGGCCAACACTAAGGCAATGGCCCAATCATAATTAGCCGCTCCCTCAAATACATAGGTGAACATTTTGACTGATTGGCTGGCCTGAAATAGATTACCGCTACCAATGGCTGTACCAATACAACAGAAAGCAAATATTATCGCTAACACCTTTCCAAATCCTTTCATCCCCTTATTCTTCAACCCATTTTCCAGATACCGGAATGCACCACCTGATACCACCTTGGTTACGGGATCGATAAACCTGTATTTATGTCCCATGGTTACCTCTGCAAATTTCATCGTCATACCAAAGAAGCCGGCCAGCATCATCCAGAATACAGCGCCCGGCCCGCCAACTGCTACCGCAATAGCCACACCTGCTATATTACCCAGACCTACTGTGCCCGAAACTGCTGCTGCCAATGCCTGAAAATGTGTTACTTCGCCGGGGTCATCATCTTTAGAATATTTACCACTTACTACAGAAATAGCGTGCCTGAACAACCTGAGGTTAGGAAAACGAAGCAGTAATGAAAAGATGATACCACCGGTTATCAACCATAGTACAATGAACGGGAAACCACCTATTTCATAGAATAAAACAGCATCTAATACATCAACTATTTTCTGAGCAACATTGTTAAACACCCTTACTATTAAGAGACTGTTTTCTTTAGACTCTGTTGGTATATCTGCAAAGGCTGATCGTGCAATGAAAACGGTAAGTATTGATAATATAAGCTTCGGGTTGGCGGCTAACTTTTTAATCCTATTGAAGATGTTCATTGTGGCTTTTTAATATGTTCAATGTTTGTGTTCAGCAATGTCAGTTTCTACTTACCCACTATATTAGTTTTAAAAATAGTGTTTAAAGCACAAAATCATAAATCGGTTGGAAAATATATACCAATGAGCAGCCTGCATAAAAAATGCTTACCCTTTCAAACATATCGAGGATAACTTATTACCAAAGGAGATAAATTTCTAAAGTATTCGTATCTTAAGTAAAAGCAGTAGTTATGAAGTGGGCATACTATATAAAATATAAGATCAAGACAGTCGCTTTCCTCACGGCGATACTACTTATTATTTTATCGGGTAACATTATGGAGCGAAGCAGTTATTCAACACTTGACAGCTCAATAGAATCAATATATAAAGACAGGCTTGAAGTATCACAATACATTTATGAAATAAGTAATTCGCTGTATCAAAAAAAGATGCTTGTATCAGAAACCTTAACACCTGACAACAAATTATATACTGAGATACAAACTCATAATCAATCAATAGATGATTTGATACATAAATATGAAACTACTTTCCTGACAGCTGAAGAAGAAGAAAAATGGATCTTATTTAAATCTAACATAGCCAGCTATAATGCACATGAACAAAATTGGCTTAATAATGCTACCGATGAAGAGTATTTAATACTAAGCAAACATTTTAATGCCGCAGTGCATAACCTAAATGAACTTAGTTACATACAAGTAGGTGAAGGACACAATATTTTCGAAAGAACTCATCACATATTGAATAGTCAATTGGTATTTTCATCTTTTGAGATATCACTATTGATCGTATTGGGTATTTTTTGCTTAATAATTATAAGCGCTATGGATAATCGTATATTTCCTGCATGGCAGAATAAAGCCATGAACTAAAAACAGTCCATCTCTGAAAGAACAAAAAACGTTTCTTTTAAAAAGAGATGTAAAATAGAAGTCAATAAGGTTTTTCTATATTACCGGAATTAGTACGAGATACATTCTCTATGTTATACCAAACAATATAATAGTTCCAATTCTCACCATCAGGGGTGCAAGCAACTAAACACTCTCCATCATCAACAGCACTATTCCTAACATAATATTCTCCACAGCCTGTAATATTATTTTTAACTAACGACCTGCTAACCTTCATCATTTCAGCATTACCGGGGTCAGTCCAAGGCATAGGGTATCTTTCGTTAATAGTTAACTCCTTATTATTAGAGTTCTGCCCACCTCCACAGGCAGTAAAAATACTTGTCAGTATGATAAATAATAGTTGTAAACGAAATTTGAGCATCAAACGTTATTGTAAATTGTCAGTATCAGTTCTTCTTATTAAAATCTCCCCTTGAGAAGAATTTTTCAATAAGACAATACAGAAAAATATAGAAATAGCGGCTGCCCATCTCTTTTATCTTCAGGTTAGATGTACCATACTTTCTGCCCCTCCATGTATTAGGCACAATCGCGAATGTATAACCACGTATGATGGCCTTTAAGGGCATTTCCAATGTAATGTTGAAGTGTGGTGACAATAATGGAGAGATGCCTTCTATCGTTTCTTTTTTGTACATCTTGAAGGCATTGGTAAAATCGTTGTAGGGTATGCCGAACATTACCCTTACAGCATTATTCACCAGCCTGTTCAACAGTAGTTTATGTTTTGGGTAATGAGATGTTGAACCACCTTTTATAAATCGGCTGCCGAATACACAATCGTAATTACCGCGTACCATTTTGCGGTAGAATGTTACAAGGTCTTCAGGTGAGTCTGAAAGATCTGCCATCATCAGTGCTATACAATCACCACTGGTACGCGTAAGCCCGAACCTTATAGCATTACCAAAGCCATTAGGGCCACGGTTGGTATGAAAAACAAGCGTAGGTATGGTCTCTGAAAATTGCTCAAGCACATCAATAGTACCGTCGTTAGAGTTATCATTCACTACCAGTATCTCATGCGGCACTTTCTCGTCCCGCAGCTTATCGTAAATACTGTTCAGCGTTTCAGGCAGAGACTGCTCCTCATTATAAGCGGGTATTACTACTGATAACTTCATAGGCTAAATACTATTATGCTTTTTCAATACGCTGCTTGAACGCATCATGTATCTGTTTCAAAATATCTTCTACGTTATACTTCAGCTTCCAACCGGGATAGTGAGATTCAAATTTAGAGGTATCACTTATCCACCAGATGTGATCGCCTATCCTGTTGAGTTCAGAATACTCGTAGTTCATTTTGTTGCCGGTTATCTGTTCACACAGGGTTATGCCTTCTGCCATGGAGCAGTTAGAGAACCTGCCGCCACCTGCATTGTACACCTCACCATGGCGTGGTTGCCGGTGGAAATGCCAGAACATATTCACCAGGTCATGAGAGTGGATATTATCCCTTACCTGTTTGCCCTCATAGCCAAACACGGTATACTTATCTCCTGTTATAGCACACTTCATGAGGTATGACAGGAAGCCATGCAACTGCGTACCACTGTGGTTAGGCCCTGTAAGGCAACCACCGCGGAATATACCTACATTCATACCGAAGTATTGACCGTACTCCTGCGCTACAACATCTGCTGCTACTTTTGATGCGCCGAACAATGAGTGTTTGGTATTATCAATACTCATGTGCTCATCAATACCCTTTTTAAAGTACGGGTGGTCTTCAGCAATTTCCCAACGTGTTTCCAGTTCTACAAGCGGTAAGTAATTAGGGCGGTCGCCATATACTTTATTGGTCGAAGTAAAAATGAATGTAGCATCCTTACTATGCTTTCTTGTCATTTCCAGCAAGTTGATGGTGCCGTTAGCATTCACTGTAAAATCAGTAATCGGCTCACGCGCAGCCCAGTCGTGGCTGGGTTGTGCTGCGGCATGTACGATCATTTTTATATCGCTTCCGTACTGTGCAAATATCTTATCCAGTGCCTCTATATCACGAATATCTGCACTATGGTGCTCAAAATTTGCAATGCTACTTTGTAGCCTGTTGGTGTTCCATTCGGTTGACGCATCAGCACCAAAAAAGCGCATACGCATATTATTATCTATACCTACTATCTTGTCGAATTTACCAGTGAAGAATTCAACAGATTCACCACCTATCAACCCAGACGACCCCGTTATGATACAAACTTCTGCCATGTTCTATTTTACGTTATAATATTTTACGGTCATATCAGGTTCAAAGTATTTTTGTTCTTCTATCACTAGCTGTACATACCTAATATCAATAGCTGTTGCAATGTTGATATATTCACTATTGCTTGTAATGAGTTTATCTATCATTACCCCTGCTTTTAGTAATTCCGTTGAGGTCTTGTAAAGCATTTCCTCTCCCCCGGTTGTGGTAAACTTCAGTTTTACCTGTGGCGGCCTGTTAAAGAATGAGCTTTTAAACCCGCGAGTATTATAATCCAGATAAATCCTGACAAAGTTAGCATCTCCGGTTTTTTCAACCGTGCTGTTAATGTTTATCTTTTCTTCACGCAACAGATCAACACTTAATGGTGATGTATTATGTCTCTTCATAACCATCCGCGTGCGGCCGTTTGAGAAGAATGAATCAACCGCTCTGTAGTTCTTTACAATGAATGTATTCAACAATGTTTCGTCAGAAAAGGGATATCTGCCATCTATTGATTCATAATCGTATATGAGGTACTTAGGTGCGTTCTTTACATACGACTCATAATTGATCTTTTGCAGGTATGGAGTGTATGCACTGAACGATTGGAATACCGGCCTTGGTTGATAGTTCATTTCATGTTCTAAGAGATACGCACAATCCCATGGGAAAATATCAATAGTGCTATTACCTATCTGCTGTATTATATGCCCGGGGATATAGCGCTTGTCTTTCTGGTAGCTATACTGTTTGCCCCTCGACTCGTTTATCTGCCTTACATAATCTTTCTTGGTAAGAAAACGGCTTTTGTATATCTCATTAATGCCCTGAACATATTCTACTTTATAGAAAAGGGAAACTGCTGTTATGAAACATATAGCACCTAGAAACAATTTTTGCATGCTGTCCCTATGGTATATCAGGTTGCCGAATATCAATATTAAAGGAGCATAGCTACACATCTTTACCAAGTGCTGTATATCACCTCGATGGTAAGACTGTGTCCTAAGTAAATAGATATAGACAAATACCACTCCCAGATAATATATCTGTACGATCTTACCCTTCAATACAAGGTATACTGCATATACAATTAATAGGTAAACCACTATCCTGAAGATGTAGAAAAGGTTATGTTCCAGATCAAGTTTGTTATGGTTTAAAGCCATTACTTCTTTGTACCCTTTCACTATCTCAATAGACCCGACAATATATCCCGGGAGTGAAACGTTCAGTAACAATGCCGTTACAAAAACGCCTCCTGCCAACATCAATAGTATTGCTAAAGACTTTTTCAGGGTAGCCTTACCCGTAATAAACAATATACCTATGTTGCCGCAACATATCAGCAATATGATCAACCCGGTGTTCATTTTTACATAAAAAGTAATAATGGACACCAGGCACATCATGAATATGGAGCGCCATGTAGGATTGACATATGCTTTAAAACCCCAGTAAGCAGAGAAGCAATACAACACCCAGCTAAGATCAGTACCGTGATAGGGATTCAACGTTAATATTATACCCAGTAATACAAAAAAGGCCAGCAGCTTATTGTTGGCTGCCTTCAGGAAATCTTTGAAGATGTAAAAAAAGTTGACTATCAGGAAGGCATCGAAGATGAGAAACACCCAGGGTGATACACCCCAACCTAATCTTTTTGACAGGAAACCAAGCGGTCCATAAGTATATATAATATCCTTACCCCATGTCCAGTTCTGGATATTGGCGTAGTTCAATACCATTTGCCAGGACACATCTAACCCCAGCCACGAAGGGCCTTCAGATACCAACCACGGAGTAGTGCAAAAAGGAAAAGTATACATATTAAGTGCCAGTAAGAAAGACACTACATATACCCAGGGCGAAATATGTATCTCTTTATATTGCATTGTACGGTAGGTGGCCCTTAAAGAGCTGATCAGCCCAATAGGGGCTTTAACTCTTTTTCATTACTTCTGATCCACTCAAATATCTCATTGAAAATATCATGCAGGCTTTTTTCAGGTTGCCAGCCTGTCTGCTTCACTATCTTACTATTGTCTGAAATATATATCCTCAAGTCTGCAGCACGGGTTTCAGGTATCGACTTAATATTTATTATATTTCCTGTTATCTCCTTACAAAGCTCGGTCATTTCCATCAAAGATGCACTGTTCTTCAATCCGCCACCTGCATTGAACACCCCGCTATTGAACGTATCAATATCATGCAATTGAGTGTCTATCAGACTTACTACATCATCCACATGAAGAATATCCCTTACTTGCTTACCCTGACCGCCATAGCCAATGTATGCCAGCTCTTTGTCCCAAAAGTGGCGAGCCATCCATAAGGTAGCTACCCCCTGATCTGTTTTGCCCATTTGTCTGGGGCCTGCTATCACCCCGAACCTTGTAACGGCTGCCTTCATACCATAAAACTGCTGATACTCTTTTACCAGATATTCTGCTGCCAGTTTGGTTGTGCCATAAAAAGAACGGGCATCATCCAACGGCAGTGTTTCTGCAATACCTTTTGAGGAGATTCCTTCTACTGCTTGTTTATCAGAAAAAGAAAAGCGTGTTTTTTCTTCTATAAATGCTGCATGCTCTATATAGGATATAGGGTATACCCTGCTTGTAGACAGGAATATCATGTTGGCTTTGTTCTTTACACAATGGTTGAAGCAGTTAATAGCCCCTGTAAGGTTGTTGTTGATAACATAGGATGGTGAACCGTCTAAACCCGCACTCACAGAAGGTTCTGCCGAAGCCTCTATCATCGCATCATATTCACCCAGTTGGTCAACATCTTCAGGGTTGCGTATATCACCATGCACGAACTCTATACCCTTAGCTTTAAAGTCAGCCAGGTTGATCTCACTACCGCGCCTTTTCAGGTTATCAAAAGCAGTAATAGTATAACCCGGGTATTTAGCCTTGAGGTACAATGCAATATTTGACCCGACAAATCCGGCCCCACCGGTGATAACTACTTTCATAATTATATAAATTGCCTATAAATATATAATGTTATTCACAGTTAACTAATTTGCTATTGACACACAAAAAAAGGGATTTATATACTTGAGTAACCCACCCGAATGGGTTAGTATTATTAATGCTGTTTGATTTCTCGTTTGGTTGTGTATTTTTGCGCCGGAGAGATGGCAGAGTGGTCGAATGCGGCGGTCTTGAAAACCGTTGTCTGTAACAGGACCGGGGGTTCGAATCCCTCTCTCTCCGCTTTTAAGTTATCTTATGACTATAAGAGTATAACTTCGATATATCGCCTATCTTCACCCTGAATTTAGTCCCGTGATTTCTTATAGCAGATCCCTCACCCTCTTTAGTTCTTGCATCAAAGTCAATCCAAACATGCCCCTTTTCAAGTGCATCGCAAAATCCCGTTAAGTTAATATCCCAATAAGCTGTTGCGCTTTTATAGCGTACCTGTTTTTCAGGATGGTGTTTTACTTCACCATCAACAACAATTAACCGTCTTAGTTTAGCACCCGCTGCATTTAATAATGTGTTGTGTTTCCAATGAGGCACAACAGTGTCTTTCGTGTCATGCCTTACCACTACTCTGTCAACTTCGTTAACTACGTAAAAGCCTCTATTAGTACGTCCTGCGATAGTATGCCTAAAACTGATACGCCCTTTATCATCAAGCCAACCATGTTCATGTACCATAAACCTTATAATGCCTCGAGGTTCAGGGTCTTTATGAAACATTGTTAATAATGAATTACCACCATGAAACTTTACCTCCCAATCGTACAAATCAGGCGAATCAGAGTTGTTTTCATCTATTCCGAGTAAATGTTCTAAAAGCCGTCCGGGCGCACCATGTCCCCTGTAAGACTTTTTATCAGGGATAGGCATCCAACCCATGTCTATAATTCGCTTGATTTCTTTAAATGCGGCTGAAGATGTTTTAGGTAATACCTGCTTTACAAGTTTTTTGCCTTTACTCATAGTAATTTGGGATGAGCTTTCTTTTTGTACTCACTAATTTTAGTATTAGCCAAAGTACAATATTCTTCTGAAAGCTCAATGCCAACCCACTCCCTATTGTGGTTGATAGCGGCTATTGCGGACGTGCCGGAACCGATAAAAGGGTCTAAAATAATACCTGATGGAGAGGCTTCTATACAACGTTGCGCAAGTTCAACAGGAAACGGGGCAGGGTGTTCATTACCTCTCACTTGTGGAATTTCCCAAACATCACCCATTTTATTTGCGCCTTCTGTAAGTTTAAAGTCGGGCTTACAGATCATATATATAACCTCGTATGTTGGTAGAAAATAACCTGCATTGAAGTTAATGCCGCCTTTCCGTCTCCATATTATTATTTGACGAACAGGAAATCCCTCCACAATGTCGTGCCTGTCTTGTAATATGCCGTTTTGCACTCTCCATTTATGATTGTAGAAAATCACACCATCATTAGTAAGTACTCGCATCATTGCTTCAAGGCAATCACGTTGCCACTTTACATATTCATCGTGCGGCATATTATCGCCGTAGTTCTGATACCCATTCTGCAATGCAGCATTAGGCCACTTACCGCCTCGCCCATCCTTCATGCCATTACCTGTAGAGTTCTTTAGATTGTAAGGTGGGGATGTAACAATGCAACTAATGGATTCAGCAGGCATTTTATTCATTGTCTCAATAGCATCACCACAATGAATTTTGCCAACCCATTTAGACAGTTTCTTTGAGACCTGTATTTGTGGTTTTTGAACTACTTGAGGGGCATCTGATATAGCTCTTACAACTTGATCAAACGAAGCGTTAATTGGCTCTATGAGTTTTTGCTCTTTATTTCCCATTTGTCAAATAGTTGTAAGTAATTCTTTTGCCGTTGGTGTTGTAAAATACTCGATTCATGGCTTGTTCACAAGTTAAGAATTGCACATTATGTCGATAACTAAATTCATTAATGTATCGTGCTAAGTGTGCAGGAGACATTTGGTGGTATATGCCAATAAAGCCACGCTTTAATAATGCCCAAAAACTTTCAATACCATTAGTAGTAGCCATACCTTTAACGTACTCTCCAACAGAATGCTTTAATGCTGTATGGTTGTAATCAAGTAAGCCTTGATACGCTCTATGTTCATCTGTATAAACAACACTCCCTTTTGCAACATATTTTCTAATTAATCCTTGTAGTGTTTTTGCCGTAGTATCTTTTACAGCAACAACTTTTAGCTTCCCATTTCTTTGCTTAATACCTGCAACAGGAGCTTTGCCTACAGCACCACGTCCGGCTCTTAATTTCTTATTCGCATGCTTGTTTTTCTCTTTACCTCCTATATAAGTCTCGTCTACTTCGACTACACCTGTAAACAAACCGCGTTGCCCTTCGTTAAAAGACTCTCTTATTCTATGTGCTAAAAACCATGCAGTTTTTTGAGTAACACCAAGAGTTTTAGCTAACTGTACGCTCGATATTCCTTTTGTGTGTGTTGTTAATATCCATACTGCCATCAACCACTTTTGCAAAGGAACTTTACTCTCCGCTAAGACAGAACCAGTACGTACACTAAATTGCTTTCTACAGCCACCGCACTTATACCTTTTTTGCGTTTCAAGCCTATATATTCTATGGCTTGCACAATGAGGGCAGAACATACCACGTGGCCAACGTGCGTTAGCTATATATTTTTCACAGGTTGCCTCATCGGGAAATTTCTCAAGGAATTCAAACACTGATATACTGTCTTGCATTGCTTCTTAATTATTACAATACAAAGATAACCCATACCGTTGGGTTATGCAAGTTTATTTTGAAATAAATTAACCCATACCGTTGGGTTAGCTATGTATATAAATCCCCAAAAAAAGGGTATCAATGCAGATGTCAGGAAAAATGAGTTTATTGTAACTATGAAAAGTTTTGCCAGTGATAACTATGCAGGTGTGTTACCTGAAGTGATGACAGCCCTTGAAGCTGCCAATAGCAAGCATGCACGCTCATATGGTGCCGATGATATTTCTGAACGTACATTACAACTATTCAGGGAGGTCTTTAATACCAATGTTGATGTTTATTATGTATTCAATGGTACCGGGGCAAATGTATTAAGCCTCAGTAGTGCTACACAGTCTTTCAACTCAGTGTTATGTGCCGAAACATCGCATATCTATTGGGATGAATCTTCTGCCCCTGAAACCTTTACCGGTTGCAGAATATTCCCTGTCAAGAGTAATGAATACGGCAAAATTGACACTGAAGCAGTAAAAGAAAGGCTGATAAGAAAAGGAGATGTGCACTACTCTCAACCGAAAATATTATCCATTACTAACAGTACAGAGTACGCCACTGTATATACACTGGATGAGATAAGTGAGCTGTGTAATTATGCACATGAGCATGGTTTATATTTTCATATAGACGGTGCCCGGTTCTTTAATGCCTGTGCTGCTCTAGACTGTACATTAGAAGAGGCATGCACTAAAACAGGTATAGACATCATATCTCTCGGCGGCACAAAAGCAGGTATGATGTTTGGCGAAGCAGTGGTTGTCTTTAACGATGAACTGAAAAAAGACATTCCTTTTAAACATAAACAAAGCATGCAACTGGCATCTAAAAACAGGTTCATTGCCGTACAGTTTGAAGCATTACTAAAAAATGACACCTGGAAGAAATATACAACTCATGCTAATAATATGGCTCAGCTATTATATGCTTCTATTAAAGACATCAAAGGTTTGAGCATCACCAAGCCCGTACAGGCCAATGGCGTATTTGCTATACACCCTGAAAGCTGGAATGAGCAAATGTGGGCACAGTTTCCTTATTATGTATGGGATGAGCATGTGAATGAGGTCCGCCTTATGTGCAGCTGGGATACGACAGAGGAAGAGGTAGGGAAGTTTGCAGGCTTAATGAGCTTATTGTCATAGTTGCTAAATATTTGCTAAAACACATGTATGGCAGACTTTTGAATAGTGTTTTGCGTTGATATTGCATAAAATTTCAAACTTATATCAATGAAAAAACTACTACTTATTCCTGCCATAGCTTTCATGGCTATTACGAGCGTTTCTGCTCAGTTCAACTACACCTTTTCGGTGCAGACCGGCACGTACCAGACGTTGAATACTGGTGCCACATCCATCAACGACACTACTATGTGGGATGATGAAGAATATGAGATCCCCATGGGTTTCACTTTTGATATTGACGGGCGCAGTACTGACACTTTCTATTTCTCAGAAGCTATCGGCTTTACTTCCGGCATAAGTGATACCGGTAACCTGTTTTATGTAACCGACCTTGACCTTCACGACAGGGGGAATGCAGGCGATACCGTAACAAGATCACCCATACGCTACAGGGTTGACGGAACCGCCGGTAACAGAATATTTAAAGCAGAAGTTGCCAACGCCGGCATCTATGATGAATATGATATTTATGTAACTAACGATGACTCTATATACTACCAGATATGGCTGTATGAAGGAACTAATGTGGTTGAGATCCACTTCGGGCCTTCTAATGTTACCTTAGCCAACTATTCTGATTATTATTTTGCCACCGGCAGTCCGATACTTGGATATGTAAAGAATGTTATCAACAGCAGTGGCTCTTTTGATATGATGTATTATTTACAAGGTGCATCAACAGCTCCAACAATTGACTCAGCAAACAGTCTTTTCAGTTTATCAGGAGGTTTAACCACACACCCTGCCAACGGTACTATTTACAGATTTACACCAAAACCTGCTGATGTGAAATCTGTGAAGTCGATAAGTGAGTTTATTAGTATTGTCAACAATCCTGCAAGCTCAGAACTGGTACTGAAAAGCACAACAAAAGAACCTGTGCGTTACCATGTAGTATCAGTAAACGGTGCAAGCATGAGTATTAATGGTACAATTGAAAACGGAACTAATAAAATAGACGTGAGCACGCTGGCATCAGGCATGTATTTGCTGCAATTAACTACAGAAAAAAGCAGCGAAACACTACGTTTCATAAAGCAATAACAACACTCTGTTATAGTTAATCCCTGTGCTTAAAAGCACAGGGATTTTTTATTGTCATAACCTGGTGAACAACGTAACTATTAACAGCACTATAAGTTTAATCAGCAGCGCCTGTATCTTCAGCAACAGTTTCACCTAATCTATCCCTACCTGTATTTCTGTGATGTTTCTTTCAGGATGTTCAAAGTCTACATTGATGTACATCTCCCTGCAAACTGAGGTCATTTTATTCCCTTTAGCCATAAGCTCACCTATAAGTTTTTGATAAGTATCCCCAAACTCTAGCCAAGGACCGATATGTATGGTAGTTGCCGCTTTGAATTCAGGCATCTCCTTGAGTTCAAATTTTTGCGGTTTGCCTTCTCCCTGAACGGGTATCACCACTTCCAGGTCGAACTCTTTATCAGGGTCGCCATCCATATTGTAATACACCCAATACACCGGGCCTGCAGGTAAGAGCTTTGCGTTTACTGCATCTTCAAATAGTTCTTGTGCTACCGAGCCTATATGCTTGCTTAGCGTTTTTAGTGTCGCTTTTTTTGTGACAGAAATAGCCGTAAAGGGCTGTTGTGTTTTGATCTCCATTTTAAATTGATTTTTCACAAAACAACAACCGGCTTGTGACAGCCCTATGTCAGCAGCATGTAGAAATTTTTAAGAATAATGCTCCTGTAACTCAGCAATCAGTGCTTTAATATTATTTTTCAGTTCATCGGGCTCAATAACCTCTGCCATTTTACCAAAGCTTACTATCCAACGGGAGAAGTAATAGATAGATGATGTCAGGAAACGCATCACTACAGTATCGCCTTCTGTGTGCTCGTCTACAAAACCAAAATACATACGCTGTTCTTCAATATAGGGTGCTACTTTGTTACTGAAGCGTATTTGTACCTGTATCAGGCAATTCCTGTTCAGGTAGTTTTTGATGTACTCGCCCAGATGTATCTTTTCCTGTGAGAATGGTTCGGTTGTATTTTTTAAAGACCTTATCCTGTCGAGCCTGAAATCTCGATAGTCATTACGTAGCCTGCACCAGCCTACCAGGTGCCAGTGATCATCTACATAATAGATACCTACCGGCTCAACCGATCTTGTAGTGACCTCATCTTTATACCCTGCTTCATATTCTAAGTCCACTGCCTGCTCATCACTGATACTCTTCAGCACCTCGAACATGAATTTTGGTTTATTGCGCTTGCTGTGTTTGTGTATGTATATCACATCTTCTATATCCTCCAACATGCCTTTCTCCTCACTTCTCAGCACCGACCTCAGTTTATACATAGCGTCTTTGTACCTGTCTGCTGTAGATACATCTGCCATTTTATCTACCAGTTTCTCTGCTGTGATGAACGCAGTAGCCTCTTCTTTAGAGAACATGACAGGCGGTAACCGATAGCCATCCATAATACTATAGCCTACCCCGGCCTCACCTATTATCGGCACACCCGCCTCTTCCAGAGAGCGTATATCCCTGTATACTGTCCTCAGGCTTATCTCGAAGCGGTCTGCTATATCCTGTGCTTTCACTACTTTTTTGGACTGTAGCTGTATAAGTATGGCGGTTATCCTGTCTATCCTGTTCAAAGTATCTTTGTTGGGGTTATAACAAACGTATATGATTCAAATGTATTTTTCAGGCAATGTTTCGCAAAATAACCTGAAAAACTTTTTTTGAAATCTGCCTAAAGCACCTATCTTTGCAGTCCCCAAATAATCGGGGAGCGTTGATTTCGCACGATATACCCGGTGAGGTGGGTGAGTGGCCGAAACCATTAGTTTGCTAAACTGACGTACGTTTCATCGCGTACCGCGGGTTCGAATCCCGCCCTCACCGCTCGAAAAAAGACATTGGCAGCAATGCCATTCCGGTTCGGGAAGTAGCCCCGCCAAGGCGGGACATCAAGCTCGGGAAGTAGCGCAGGCCGGTAGCGCATCTGGTTTGGGACCAGGGGGTCGCAGGTTCGAATCCTGTCTTCCCGACACAAATTAAAAGCCTTGGCAGTTGCCAGGGCTTTTTTGATTATGGGTTATTACGTTTACATATTACGTAGCCTCAAAGATGGCAAGTATTATATCAGCAGTACTGCTGATGTACATGCAAGACTCAAGTTTCATAATGAAGGCAGGCAACGCTCTACAAAGCATCGTACCCCTTTTGAACTGATACACACAGAACAGTACTCATCAAAACCTGAAGCCCTTGCCAGAGAAAAGAAGATCAAGAGTTATAAAGGTGGCGAAGCTTTTAAACAACTCATCAGCGGGAAGTAGCCCCGCCACTGGCGGGGCATCTGGTTTGGGACCAGGGGGTCGCAGAGTTCTCCCGCCGAGGCGGGATGTCTTCCCGACACAAATTAAAAAGCCTTGGCAACTGCCAAGGCTTTTTTGATTAATACTGTCCACTAATTAATACTTTCTCACTATATACTCCTCCTTCTTTAGAACTTAAGCGGAGCATATACAAACCACCAGACAAATCAGATACATCTAGATTATCAGGAAAGTCTTTTGTATTATATGTCTTTACTTTTCTTCCGGAAATATCGTAAAGGTCGATCAAATTGATAGAATTGCTGTTTACGTTTGTTTTGATACGAATTTTTCCGTTTACAGGGTTGAGTACTTTTACATACTCGCTTTGTAAAGACTGCTTATTTATTCCTGATGGAGGAGGACAACTTGTGCTGTCCCATACCGCCGGATAATATGCTGCTGCACCCCATGCTAAAAAAGGGTAAGTACATTTCGGACTTAATATCTTCTTATTGTCAATGTCAATCTCTACCAGTGTAGATGTATTGTTACTCGTATTTACCGTGATCACAAAAGCCCTGTCAGGAGCACCCTCTTTTTCCAGTGCAAATGCCGCCCAGGCATCCAACCCATCTAATGACATATGATAACAAGGTTCCCCACGATTATCTAAATTCAATTCAGCTAAGTAAAGAGAATCATTGCCAGTATTTCTACAGGTTAAAAACATTCTGTTGTTATAAAGAAACAGATCCCCGGCAGGTATCATGTGTTGTGGTAATGTATCTATGCTAGAAAGAGAACTGCCATCATATTTAAATAGTATTCCTCCCATTCCAACTGCATAAATGTTATTAAGCGAATCTGCAACCAAAGAATTAAACCCGTGATAAGGGAACTTTAATACAAATTGACAATTAGTATCTGATAGCTTTCTTTTAATAAGACCATGACAACGTATATTGTTAATAACTGTATCTAATAAATACCACAGAGTACTATCTCTATCCATAGCTATATCTGAGTAAAACTTTATACTCTGACAACTCTCTATAGGTAGGTTGGTTGAATCTGTAAAAGTACCGCAAGTATCTGTATGCAGGTAATACGTTTTATTATCTCCTACAGTAGCAGGTGCAGAGTTGATATAAAAATACTGAGCATTACAAATACATGGCAATACAACCAATAGACATAACAACCATTTAAGTGTTTTGACTTCTTTCATAATAATATCAGGTTAAGTATAGTAGGGTTGCTCATTATTCTAGTATTCACCCTCTTTTAAATAAGCATTCAACCTTTCTCCAACTTCAGCAATGGTGAGTTTGGCCGCTTCAAATTGTAGTTTTCGGCTGGTCTCGGCGTTATTGGTCTCTTCTTTGGTACGATTAGACAGTGTATCTCTTGTCACCACCTCAGAAAAAGGAATGAGTCCTGTACGGTTGTCCATCAGTATCACTTCTGTTGTGGCAAAAGCTTTTATATCATCTTTTGAGAATACTTTGTACTTAAAGTACACATCACTGTTTATAGAGAATACAATTACTACATCTGCCTGCATCCTTACAGCAGATTCACGGATGTTGGTGAACGTTGGTGTTTTTGCTATCAGTAATTCAGGCATCACCATTACTTCAGATACTCTGCCTGTCTCTTTAAGCTCTTTTATCAGCTCATCAATGTAAGATTGCTGGGTTTTTAAGTATTCTTCATCAGTTCTGTAGTAATAGTTTTTTCTTTCATTATCAGACCTGAGTTTAACCAGGGCAACCCTCATTTTTTGCGGCAGGCTATATGTGCCATCCAACACTTTTTTGATGTCTTCTTCTGATATGGTTGAATTATTATCATTAAACAGAGATCTGGTTATTTCTTTATCTGTCGAAGAAGCACCTGCAATAGAAAGGGTTTCGCCTCCATAACTATTGGTAGGATAGTAACGATTAGTAGCACATGAGGCAAGTAATACGACCAATGACAGTAAAAGGATAGTGTATTTCATATTCTGAGTTTAAGGTTAAGTAATGTGATTTTGCTTATTATGCCCAGGCATTATTGTACAAGCCTGCCAATCGTCCACTGTACCTGTGCTGGTATTCGTGCAGCCTGCCGAAGTATGTCTCTATTTCGCTGCGCATATCATATATCCACTCAGCATCTTTTGCAGCATTAAGGTTCAGCAGGGTCATGTACAAAGCTCCTGAAACAGTTGACAGCAGGTTACTGATAACAACAGCAGAGTCACCTCTGGCAGAAGCAAGGCCTTTATCGTATACAAACAATGCACGTGGAATAATATCCAGACAGGTACCACACATATCTGCAACAGACTCTGTAGCTTCTCTTAATGTAGCAGAGGCTTTTTGCTTATATTCTTCCTTCTTTGCTGTGTCTTTTTCTTTATCCCTCAGGCCCCGTATTTCAAAGAGCCTTTCAACTATTTCAATATCCTTACTGAACATATCCATGAGCTTAGGTATGTATTCACCTTCCAGTTCTTCCCTTATTTTCTCTATTTCACCATGCACGGCCTGATACTTAGGCTTTTGCAATGTAAGCTTACATACAGAGACCAGCAGTTGGGCGCCTGCTGCAGCCGATATTGCGGAAACACAACCGGAACCCGGCATACCATCACCCTTACCTATTTCTTCCAACATCTCCGTAGCGGATAGTTGCAATAGTTTATTTGTCATACTATAAAAATAAAAAAGCCCCGTAAAACGGGGCAACTATTTTTAAATGGAGTAATGTAACTTCTAAATGCTTGCTAGTTGTACTTTTTGTTGTAACTCAAGGATGCTCTCTTTATAATCAGTATCGGTATCCATCAGGTTTTCAACCGTTTGGCAAGAGTGTATCACAGTTGTGTGATCAAAACCGCCAAAGTGTTCACCGATATTCTTCAAAGAGCTCTTAGTGAATTTCTTAGCCAGATACATGGTTATTTGTCTTGCCTGTACTACTTCACGCTTACGTGTTTTGATCAGCAACCTGTCGTACGGTAAACTGAAGTACTCACACACCATTTTCTGTATCGCCTCAATGGTCAGCTCACGAGATGAAGTTTTAACGAAGTTCTTCATCACGCGCTTGGCCAGCTCAAGGTCTATCTCTTTTTTATTGAGTGTAGCTTGTGCAAATAGTGCGATCATTGCCCCTTCCAACTCACGTACATTTGTTTGTACATTATAAGCAACATACTTCACTACCTCTTCCGGCATTTCTAACCCTTCCTGTTGCATCTTCATTTCGAGAATCGCTTTACGCGTCTCAAAATCAGGTGGCTGGATGTCTGAGTTCAGTCCCCAACGGAAACGGCTCAGTAAACGCTCCTGCATACCTTCAAGATCTTTAGGTGGCGTATCACTGGTCAATACAATCTGCTTACCGCTCTGGTGCAGGTGGTTGAATATAGCAAAGAATACGTCTTGTGTTTTAGTAGCCGGAACGAACAGGTGTATATCATCCAGTATCAATACATCTATTAACTGATAGAAGTTGATGAAGTCATTGATCTCATTATTCTTAGAATGGTCAATGAACTGGTTGATAAATTTTTCAGCACTAACATAAAGCACTGTCTTATTAGGGTGGTTGCGACGTACCTCGTTGCCTATAGCTTGTACAAGGTGTGTTTTACCCCAACCTACACCGCCAAATACTACCAGCGGGTTGAATGCTGTTGCCCCCGGTTTTTGTGCTACATGAATACCTGCAGAACGCGCTACCCTGTTGCAATCACCTTCAACATAATTATCAAAGGTGTAGTTGCTGTTGAGTTGCGGGTCTACCTGCATGCGCTTAAGTCCCGGAATGGCATATGGTGTTTTTATGTTATTAGGATCATCCCATTTTAAAGGCATGTCAACATAATTGTCGTTGTTCTGCTGGTTACGGATACCACCCGGCATTTTCACAGCCGACTGACTGCGCTGTGCGCCACCACCATCCATAACAATGCGATATTCTAACCTTCCTTCTCTACCTAATACACGTTTTATCGTTTTACCTAACAGCTCAACATAATGCTCCTCTAACCATTCGTAGAAGAACTGGCTGGGCACCTGTAAGGTCAGCACATTACTTTGAAGAGCTACCGCCTTTATCGGCTCAAACCATGTTTGGAATGTGCGCCAGTTGACGTTATCCTTGATGATCTCTACACACTTGTCCCAAACCTCTTTGGCATCGTTTTGTGATAGATCGTCAGAATAATTGTAAATGTTTTTGTTCATATAAGGCAACTCGATCAAAATACTTTTGTTATACCATTTTCATTTCGGTTACAGAGACGAATTGCCCACCAGTATAGTTCTAAAAAATACCGGTCATCACTCCTCTCAGTAAGCCTAATGTTTGTTTTTTTATGTTTTTAGAAAACAGTGTGGTGGTACATAACTACGATGGGTCATAACACATACACGATTTTCTGAAGCAGGGAAACGAAATTGCTAACATTTTGTTGAAAAAACAAATTGAAAAAACGTTGTTCTTATGAAAGCGGTAACAGTATTGCGTTTTATTTTTCAAAAAATATTTTTTGACTTTTTAGTGTGAAATTCTACTTCATTTGCTCGCATTTTTCAACTCTAATCCGTAGCTTAAGATGATGACAAAAAGAATACATTTTTAATACTCATTTGATTATATAAATAACTGTTTTTTGTCATTAATTACTCCCTTTAAAAGTATTAGCATTAAAAATCAACACATTATAAATACACCTCTCTGTTAATAATCCTTTAATAGATAGCGTTACACTATCCTACTATATTCAGATATACATACTGTTTATGTACTTTTGCCCATATGGCCAATAATAGCAGACCCGGAAAGTATATTCAAAGAATAATCATTTCCCCGATAAGAGAGTTCATCAGCGACAGCCGTGCAGTTGGTATAACCCTTATCTGCTGTACAATAGCATCGCTCATCATCAGTAATACAGGAGCAGGTGAATCTTATCTAAACTTCTGGAACACAGAACTTCACATGCCGGCACCGAATGTCCATATACCACATACACCACTGCATATTGTGAACGACCTTCTGATGGCTGTATTCTTCCTGTTGGTTGGAGTTGAAATAAAAAGAGAATTGCTGGTTGGTGAACTTTCATCGGTTAAGAAATCAATGCTGCCGATCATAGCTGCAATAGGCGGGATGGCTATACCTGCTGCTGTATATTTGTTATGGACAAATGGTAGCCCTGCCTTTAGCAGAGGCTGGGGTATACCTATGGCTACAGATATTGCGTTTTCTCTGGGCATACTTTCCATGCTCGGAAAAAGGGCACCGTTCACCTTACGTGTTTTTCTGATGGCACTGGCGATCATTGACGACCTGGGTGGCATACTTACCATAGCTATTTTTTATGCCGAAGAGATCAACTGGACTTATCTGTTCATGGCGGGTGGTTTAATGTTTGTACTGACACTGATGAACTTACTTAAGGTAAGGCGTTACTTCATCTATATGATACTCGGCATATTCTTATGGTATATGTTCTTTAACTCAGGGGTGCACGCAACAATAGCGGGGGTTCTATTGGCCTTTACGATACCCCTACATAAGATAGAGGAGCTGATACACGCTCTTCACGATCCTGTGAACTTTATTATACTACCTATTTTTGCATTGGCTAACACCGCGATAATATTACCCGACAGCTATAACCATATTTTCAGTTCAATAGTGCATCATGGTATTTTCACAGGTTTGGTAATAGGGAAACCATTAGGCATATTCCTTTTCAGTTGGATAGCCATTAAACTGGGCGCTGCTGCTATGCCAAAAGGTATGAACTTCAAGCATATCCTAGGCATGGGCATGATAGCCGGTATTGGGTTTACAATATCTATATTTATGTCTACACTGGCATTTAATGTAAAAGAGATCCAGATAATAGCCAAAGTAGCTATTATAGGCGCATCTGTACTGGCAGGATTATTAGGGTTCCTCTATCTTAAGTTTCTTAATAAGATAGAACACAAAACCGCAAGTAAATAAAGAAGGCTCCTAACGGAGCCTTCTTTATTATTATATAAGAGCAGTTTGTTATACTCCCCTATTGATATCAAATCCTTCCAGTTCGTTAGCTACTTCTGTCAGGAAACTGGCACCTAATGAACCGTCTACAATCCTGTGATCGTAACTCATACTCAGGTACATCATGTGGCGTATAGCAATTACATCACCCTGCTCGGTTTCTATAACAACAGGGCGCTTTTTGATAGTACCCACTGCCAATATAGCTACCTGTGGCTGGTTGATGATAGGCGTACCCATCAGGCTACCGAAAGTACCAACGTTAGTAATAGTGAATGTACCACCTTGTGTATCGTCAGCTTTCAGTTTATTGTTACGCGCTGCGTTTGCAAGACCGTTTACGTCTTTACTCAAACCCAGCAGGTTTTTAGTATCCGCATTCTTAATAACAGGTACTATCAGGTTACCGCTTTGTAAAGCAGTAGCCATACCTATATTAATATCTTTCTTTATCAGGATCTTATCACCATCTACGCTTGCGTTGATCATCGGATTCCTGCGAATGCAATTAACTATCGCCTCGATGAAAATCGGTGTGAAAGTGATCTTCTCACCATATTTCTTCTGGAACTCTCCTTTGACCTTATTACGCCAGTTTACGATGTTGGTCACATCGGCCTCAGTAAAGCTGGTAACATGCGGCGAAGTAGACTTACTGCGTACCATATGGTCAGCTATCAGCTTACGCATACGGTCCATTGGCACTACCTCTACGTTATCACCATAGTCGGCTGTAGACTGGGCAGCAGGAGCAGGTGCCGGCTTAGGCTGCGCAGGCTCAGCTTTAGGAGCAGGTTGCGGTGCCGGTGCGGCCTGTTGTTGTGGTTGCGGAGCAGGAGCAGCGCCTCTGTTCTTCACATAAGATAGAATATCCTTCTTTGTAACACGGCCTTCATTTCCGGTACCCGGTATCTGTTCAAGTTCCGCCATACCAATACCTTCTTTGGCAGCAATATTCAATACCAAAGGAGAATAGAATCTGTTACCACCGGAACCAGACATTGACGCCGCTGAAGCTGCAGGTTGTGCAGGCTGAGGTGCGGGTTGTGGTGCCGGAGCAGGCTCAGGCGTTGGGGCAGGTGCCGGCTCAGCTGCAGCTGGTGAAGTATCGGCTGCAGCAGCCCCATCTGTTTCGATCCTTGCGATCACCTCACCTACAGGAACAACATCATCTACATTGAACAATATCTCTTTAATAACACCTTCAGCAGTAGACGGTACTTCACTGTCTACTTTGTCGGTAGCTATTTCAAGTACCGTCTCATCCATCTCTACTTTATCCCCCGGCTCTTTGTGCCACTTAAGGATTGTAGCTTCCATGATACTTTCGCCCATTTTAGGCATAACCAGATCTACGACTGCCATATATTGATTTTATATAATGTAATTTCTGTATTAGCAAGGCAAAAATAGTCAAATAGCCCTTCATAGCATAATCAGTATATTTTATCATATTTGTAAGCTTAGCGGAAGACTTATTGAATGTTATTCAACTCTTTACAGTTCCTCGTTTTTTTCATGGTGGTGACGCTGCTTTTTTTCAGGATAAGGCGGCAGAAAAGCAGGATCATGCTGTTACTGATAGCGAGCTGTTACTTCTATATGTCTTTCGTATACCAGTATATACTTATACTGGCTTTTACCACTATAGTAGATTATATAGCAGGTATCCTCATTGAAAAAAGTGCAGGAAGAAAGAGAAAAGCATGGCTGATAGCCAGTATTATAGCCAATGTGGGCGTATTGGTATTTTATAAGTACTTCAACTTTTTAGTAGATAATATCAATGAAGTACTACATCTTTTCGACCCGGAGAGGGAGATACCCTATCTGAATATCATTTTACCGATCGGCTTGTCTTTCCACACCTTCCAGGCTATGAGCTATACCATAGAGGTATACTGGGGCAAACAGAAAGCAGAACGGCATTTTCCTACCTATGCCTTGTATGTGATGTTTTATCCTCAGCTTGTTGCAGGGCCTATTGAACGGCCTCAGAATGTATTGCCGCAACTGCATACTTATAAAGGCTACAACAGAGACAATATAAGAGAAGGCATATCAAGAATGTTATGGGGCTACTTTAAAAAAGTGATGATAGCTGATAGACTTGCCTTAGCTGTTGACCCCATATTTGCCAATAGTGAGAATATGAGCTGGGTAGCATTGACTATAGGTGCAGTACTTTATGCCTTCCAGATATATTGCGACTTCTCCGGCTATTCAGATATAGGTATTGGTGCTGCAAGGGTAATGAACATCAAACTGATGGAGAATTTCAAACAACCGTACCTCGCCCCAAACATCTCCTCCTTCTGGAGCAGGTGGCATATATCTCTATCTACATGGTTCAGGGATTATGTGTACATACCATTGGGTGGCAACAGAAAGAGCGAAGGCAGAAGGAAGTTCAACATTTTCATTGTGTTTTTACTAAGCGGTTTCTGGCATGGTGCTAACTGGACATTCGGGGTATGGGGGTTTCTGCATGGTGTATTAGCAACTTTCTTCCCGGGCAGAAAAATAAACACACCTCAACTGAAATTCGGGAAGAATGTATTCAACATACTTATAACATTCATATTGGTAACTCTATTCTGGATATTCTTCAGGGCTGAGAATATTCAACATGCATTGAGTTATATAAGCGCTATTTTCAGCTTGCAGGATGGTAGTTACAATATGGGGTTGAACAATGCAGAGTTATGGTTCTCTTTCTTATTAATAGGTATTATGCTATGGAGAGAGTACAAACTGCCGAAACATTTTATCAGATCTAAAACCAAGTATATAATATATGTAGGTAGTATGATTGCACTACTCTACTTCTTTGGGGTATTTGAAGAAAACCAATTCATTTATTTCCAATTTTAAGTCATGGCGAAGAAGATATTGACATACATATTGATACTCGTTGGTTTAGGCATACTGGTTGTCTCTACCTCGCGTGATATTATGGGTCGTATATCTTCAGTGCGTAATGAGAGCGATAAGTGGTGGGGAGCTCATGATGTGAACCATTTGGGCGATCTGGTGAATATGGCGTATTTAGACAAGGTGGAAAAATTTCATAGTGAACGAGATTACGCTTTTCATAAGCCCGACTATCAAGGACCAGATAATGTGAACCTATACTTACATGGTGATAGCTATACTTTTAAAATACCAGATAGTGCATTTGCAGGGGTACATCGATATGAGTATGCGTGGATATACAACAAGCATATCAAGTATAACCTTGACACAACCAAGAAGAACATATTGATACTGGAAAATGCCGAACGATATGTACGTGAGTTCTTCAGCACACTCAACCTGTTCAAAATAGTATATGATTCTGCTGCAGGCCCTGCATACACACAAACTACATTCATTCAACCCATACAATATGCTTCAATGCCTTTTATACCTGACAGTGTGGGGGCATTTTTTAACCCTAATATCAATCAGAACCTAGAGTACAATTTGTTCAACTACAATGCACTGAATGCGCCACGTGTTGCCAAAGCTACTTTTAACTATAAAATATTCAACCGCGCATCGGGCAATGTAAAAGTGAGTGAGAACGGAAAGCAACTGTACCTGAAAGAGACGATGACCCCTAAAGGCATCATGAGTTCTTATAGCCCTGTTTCAGAAGAAGAGCTAACCCATATCATCAACAACCTGAATAAAATATACGACCACTACAAGGCAGAGGGTTTTGATGAACTTTATCTGGCTGCCATACCTAACCCCATAACCATATTAGAGACCGAAGGCTATAACCAACTGATACCAAGATTACAGAACGACCCCAGATTGAAAATAAAGGTCATTGATATTTACTCCGTTTATAAAAATGCCGATACAGTTTTATACCGTCCCGGTGATAGCCATTGGTACAATTCGGGTATGCAATTGTGGATAAAAGAAGTGAATAAGGAATTGATAAAATGGAATGACAGTACCGCTAATTGACAGCATCCCGGAAATCTCTCCTGCGTAATAATTTCAAATCTTGTAGTATCTGCGCCTTAACATTCAAGGTAAAGCTGTAGAACTTCCTGTCGCCAAACGGCACAGCTGTCAGGCGCATCTCCCAGCAATGAAGATCGCGATAGATGTCTATCTGTGTCATTTGTAATTTCTTCTGAATGATGTTATAACTGGTACTCGCTACCAACTTCCATCTGGGGGTAATATTTATGTCTCCACCAATACCTATATTGTGGTTACTAAGAACGAGAGAGTCTTTTTTAGAGTCCGCAACATACTGGTTGGTCAATGATAAAGCGTAGGTTACGTTCAGGTTCCAGGGTACATTAAAATCTACATATTGATTAGTATAACCATATTGCATTAACCTGTTGTATTCGTCCGTTTGCCTTGCAGGATCATTATTATCTGCTTTTGTTGCCTTCAGGTTACCTCCCAACGTGATGTTCATACTTTGAAAGCGGGCTATGCCTGTACCCCTTTGCCACATGGTCGTGTTGATCCTTCTGCCTTCTTCATAATCAAAAGCATAAGGGTCAAAGTTGGCATTGGCAGTCATGTTGATGACGTTGAGCAACCTTGTTGCGAACGACATGGAAATATTCTGCCAGTTGAAAGAATCCAATGCCAGATTATACCCTGAGTTGATCGCAAAACGGTCAATGATATTTACATTCTTAGAACCTGTACTGTCTTCTTTCGACCGTACTTTTATTTGCAGGTTGTTATCTATACCAAAACCTACCACACTACTATAGTTGCCTAACTGGCTAGGTGCGCCCAATAGTGCTCCCTGATAGGGTGATAAGTATTGTGATTCTCCTTTAGGATCCAATATGGTTTCGTAACCGAAGTTGTAAGGGTCTGCAGCAAAGTCAGGTGTATAGTTCAGAGAAACGTTAGGTGTCAACACATGCCTGATACCCATCAGGCCTCCCTTCTTGAACATCTTCATACCATAGATACGCGTGTTGGCACTGATGCTCGCATTATAATCACGTGCAGCAAAGAAACCACGGTTAATGTATTCCGCTACAGTATCTCCTGTGTAGTCATATCCCCTGAAGGTTTGTTTACTGTACCAATACTCATTGTAATTACCACCGATGGTCATGTTGATATACCTGAACACATTGTATGATGCACTGATTGGTATATTGTGCTTCACAGCATTATTAAAATCTGAGCCGCTGAGTCTATTCAACTTAAAAAGACTGTCAGTGAAGTTCAACTGGTTTTGCGCTGTCATTGTATAACTGGTAGTGATCTTCTCGTACCACTTAGTACCCAGACTATTCTTACCCTGGAAAGGGTTGAACTGTGCTACGTAAAAACTCATATCAGGGAGTGTAACACTTACCTGCCCTGTTCTTGCCTCCTGGCTGTGCCTGGCACCTATTGCCAATTGGTAAGGTTTATTTGCCCATGATTTAGTGTAGGTAATATTTGAGTTGTACTGGTTATTCAATATCTGCTGTGCATCGTAGGTGTTATTGGCATTGAATGAGGAACTACCTGCATTTACTGATGCACTGAACTTACTGGTAGGGCGCGACTTAGGGTCTGAATTATGCTGCCAGCGTACGTTGAACAACTTTTCTATAGTAGAGCCTAGCTCATACTCCTCTCCTGTCTTGTTGTAGGCATAAGTAAGTATGAATGTACCGTTGTAGCGATACTTATTAGCATAATTACTTCTTCCGCTCACCTGCCAGCTACCTTTTGAAAATATATTCGCTCTTGTTTCAAGGTCAACATGGTCGCCAAGGTTGAAGTAATACCCACCATTCATAAGCCCAACACCACGATTTTCTTCTATAGTATATGTAGGCAAAAGAAACCCTGAGCGCTGTCCTTTACTTATAGGAAACAAACCGAATGGAAGAAATATAGGTGTAGGCACCTGTTCAATCGCAATATTCGCCGGGCCTGATGCCACTACTTTGTTAGGCACTACTTTTATCTTCTTAGCTACGATACCAAAATGCGGTGTATCCAATGCACAGGTAGTATAAACATTCTGATAACCGTAAATTGATTGGTCGGGATTACGCTTTACCTGTTTGCTGTATACGTAACCCTCACCGTACTGTGTGCGTGGGTTCAGCACGATAGCACGTTTGCTTTTGAAGTTATATTTCAGAGAGTCGTATGTAAACGTCTCTTCACCCTGTTTAAAAGATGGCCGGTTTTTGAGTTTGGTGGCTGTATCCAATAGTGGTGAAGCTGTCACCATATTATTGCTCTGATTGTATTCTATTTTTCCTGCCTTCAGCTCCATATCCTCATACTTCACTGTAGCATTGCCGTAGAGGTAAAACGTATTGGTACGCATCTGTAATACTGCTGAATCTGCCGCCTCAGAGTGAACAACTGACTCAAGTGCATCACCAGATATTTTAATTCCCAACCGTTCTTCCAGCGAAACATTTTGTAAAGAGTCGGTACTGTCTGCAGTAAGAGAATCGATGAGTAAAGAATCGTTGATGACCAACGAAGTATCTATCGGCATTTCAAGACTGTCGGTAAGACTGGTGTCCGGCATTGTATTGATCTGAATAGGAAAATCCTGCGCCTGCGCTGATGAAGCACAAACAAATGTGAAAATTGCCACCCATATTATTAGCGGGTAGCAATAGCTTTGTAACTTTGCGGGTAGTTTTGCACACAGTATCATCAGCGTTGACAAAAATAGTATAGATATTCGGATACTTACGTTTGGTGATTTGTATATTTAACATTTCAAGGATAGATGCTAAAAAGGATCATACTTGCCATATTATTTATTGCTTCAGTACCCGCTGTTACCCTTGCTGATAAAAAGAAGGTAGAAAAGATAGTTTTGGATGCAGGGCATGGGGGAAATGAGCCCGGTGCGCTAGGTAGAATATCTAATGAAAAAGACCTTGCATTGCAAATCACACTCAAGCTGGGTAAACGCCTAGAAAAAGAGTTGAAAAGAGTACAGGTACTATATACCCGCACAACAGATGTATACCCCAAACTCTCAGAGCGGCATAAAATAGCCAATGATGCCAATGCAGACCTGTTCATCTCCATACACGCCAACTCATCTGGTGGCAGGAGAATAAAAGTGCAGGATGGCTACCGTACCTACACTAAAAACGGAAAGCAGTACAAGCAGCCAAGGTATAAATACGTTACACAGACCGAAGCCAGCGGTACAGAGTGCTTTGTACTGGGGCTGCATCGTAACTCACAAAAAGAGGGTGCCATAGGCGAATACGGCGATAATGTAACTGAAGAACCCGGGCTACTGGATATGGACGACCCTATGACGGCCATCATAATAGCCCAGTATTCACAGGCGTTTCTGGAGAACAGCGTACTGCTGGGCACTAAGATACAGGAGCAGTTTGCAGCGCAAAACCGTATTGACAGGGGTGTAAAGCAAAAAGGACTTGAAGTATTAGCAGGTAGCGCCATGCCCGGAGTACTGGTAGAAATAGGCTTCATCAACAACCAGGAAGAAGAAGAATACATGAATTCAGAGAAGGGGCAGAACGAGATAGTAGACGCTATTTACAAGGGAATTATCGCATATATACAAGCTGTAGAACGATAATATTAACAAAAGCTTGACTTGTTCACCTTTAATGTCCTATATTCACATTTCCAATACATTTCAGTTAAGCGTCTTTTAATGAGCTGAATCACTGGTATGTATTGCATTTTATAATAGTTTCGTTTATCTTTAAACTCAGTTTAAAAATCATATTGTGTTAATGAAAGCCCGTATAAAATCTGCTGTTATGTCGGTTGTTGGGGTACTAGCTATCTTTTCAACTGTTACGTATACATCTTGTAATAATGAGCCTTGCGATGCTATTGTATGTGCTTACGGCGGTACCTGTAACGAAGGTGAATGTATTTGCCCTTCCGGTTATGAGGGTACTCATTGTGAGATAGTTACGAAAGATAAGTATGTTGGTGTTTGGACTGTTTTTGAAGATGGTTCTGTAACAAACCCGGCACAATACGAGGTGAACATCAAGTCTGGTGAAGGTAATACAGATGTGATCATCTCTAATTTTTATAACAGGTTCCCTGAAGGTGAATATGTATACGGACGTGTAACGGGTGATTCTATCACAATATTCTCACCACAAGGGTCACAATACGAAGTGAACGGTTACGGTCACCTTGAGTGGGATGCTTACTATCCTGACCACGGTACGCTCACTATGTATTATACCATTACTAATCCTGAAGGTAAGCTGGATGACTTCGGTATCAATGAAGGCAGCCCTTCTGTTTGGAGCAGATAATCCTGATCAAAAATATTTAGTAAGCCTCGTTCCGGTTAATCCTGGACGAGGCTTTTTTATGTGTACTGCTCACTCTACACACGTCATCGTGAGGAAGCCTGCTACGGCAGGATGACGTGACGATCTAGTCCATGCACTGTAAAATGACTAACCCTTCGCGTGACAAGATCATTACGTCGTTGCGCTAAGCTCCACTCCTCATGATGACGGAAGGAGAAAAGGCATTATGACTCACACACTCGCGTCATCGTGAGGAATTACTGCGCAGCAGGAATGACGTGACGATCTAGTCCAAACACTTCGGCAATATGTTGCTTTAATCTCTGCGCGGGATTAGATCATTACGTCGTTGCGCTACGCTCCACTCCTCATGATGACGGATGAGGGGGTGGCAGGCATAATGACGGGAGAAAGGAGTAACCAACTTACACCTTTGCAACTTTCTCTTTCTTGGTGGCCCTGTTCCAGGTGCTGAGGAAGAAACCGATGACCATCACGATGATGCCCAGCCACAATACATTAATATAAGGGAACACAATGGCTTTCATGACAATATAGTCAGAGTCATCACCCGTTTGTTTGATCATGAACTCAGCTGCTTTTTCATCAGGTATTATTCTTGACAACCTGACATACAGTTTGCGTGCTGCCAAAGTATCTTCTATCTTTTCCTCATGGCTATCGCGGATGATATATACAGGTGCCAGTTTTTCTTCATTTCCTTCAAGATCGCGCAGGGTAAGATTGGCGGTTACTGCCACATCACCTTTTTCAGCAATGTAATTTGAGTTGGCCTCTGCCGCACCAAAACCGCTGAATATAATATAGCCACGGTTCACAAAAATGGTATCTCCTATCTTTACCTTATGCCTTTTGTACAGGCTGGTGTCTTCTCTTTTGCTCGGGTCGATAACAGAAGTAACATAAGTGAATATATCTTTACCCAGATAGTGCTTAGAGTCGGGGTTGGCACTCATACCGGACTCCCCTTTAGGATTCAGGAAGGCATTAGGTTTCAATACAAACTCTTCTTTCACCTCACCTGTTGCCGTGTCTACCTTCTTATACTCTACCTTATAGAATGTGCGCGCATCTGACGGTGCAGTAGAATCGCCTATATAAGTAACATTATACTCACCCATCGGCATCGTCACATTCTTATACAGAATGACGTTCTCCATACTCTGCCTCACGTTCTCCATCTTATCATCTGTGAACGGTATTACCACACCCAGTGTATTATAAGAGATCACATTTTTATTGTATGAAGAAAGCAATACGCCAAGCAGTATCAGTGCAAAACCCAGGTGGCTGGTAGTGGCTCCCAGTTTTTTCAATTTGGCTTTCTGTATAGAGATAGCATAATAGATCATTGCCACTACAGAAAAGCAGGAGGCGAACAACAACACTAAATATTGCGGTGCTTTTAATTGCTCTGTTTCTATTTTTTGGGTAAAAGCAATTAAGACTGACAACCCCAATGCTATTAGAGATACAAGAGCTATCCTCTTCCAGAACTTTTTATTATCACTCTTTACAAATTTCAGGTACAAAGCAAAACCCGAAAGCAATGCCAATACTATTGCTACCCATATCTGTATACTGTTATAGTGTGATACGGGATCAACAGGGGGTGCGATCTCTTTACCGGTTATCCATTTGGCTAACGGTGCCCAAACAGGTATAGAAGTACTGATAATGATCTGTACGGCTGAAAGCAGCAGAATGATAGCACCGATGAACATCCAGAACTCGCGTGAGTTCACCTGCTCTTCTGTTTTCACTCTCGGCATGCCCTTCCACCTTTTTATCATCAAGGCTATGGCAATACCGAGCAAAGCAAATATTACAATAAGCAAGTGCCAGTACAATGATTTGCCCTCTCCTGTAAATGAGTGTACGGAAGTATCTCCTAACACCCCTGTACGCGTAAGGAATGTAGAATACCATATCAACCCGTATGTAAGGGTGAACAATATGACCGTTGCAATGAACGATCTGTTGGTGACCTTATATATTATTAAAGTATGTAGCCCTGCAACCAATGTTAACCAAGGTACCAATGAGGCATTCTCTACCGGATCCCAGGCCCAGTAACCACCAAATGTCAGTGACTCGTATGCCCAGGCTCCACCCATCATAATACCTAAGCCGAGTATACCTCCTGCAAACAGGCTCCATACCCATGTAGGTTTTATCCAGCTTTTGTATTCGCCCTTCCACAATGCGGCCATTGTATAGGCAAAAGGTATCAGCGTAGCAGAAAACCCTAAGAACAAGACAGGCGGGTGTATCACCATCCAGTAGTTCTGCAGTAGTATGTTCAGGCCATTACCATCAGTAACTGATTCCAAATAATTGGGCTGTGAGAAAATTGGTGCATTCTGCATCTTCTCCCTTAGTAAGATGAACGGAGAAGAGCCGATATTTATATCGCTACCGAAATAATAACCCAACAGCATGGTAGCCAATGCCACCTGTACCAATGCAATGATAGTCATCACCCTGCTTTCTAACCCCTTGGCTGTGAACATAACGATAAGCCCCAACACACAATGCCAGATAGACCATAGCAGGAAGCTGCCCTCCTGCCCTTCCCAGAAACAGGATAAAAGATATTTTGGCGATAAACTAAGGTCTGAGTGACTCCACGCATAGTGATACTCAAACAGATGATTGGTAATGATGTAATACAGGGAAACGAAAATGCCCATTACCGTAAGTGCATGAATCACAAATCCGTTGCGGCCCATTTGCAACCACGCTGCACTTGCATTGCCTATTCTATTTTCAGTACCGGCAGCACGGAAATAACTGAATGCACTGAACAGTGCTGCCACAAAGGATGTGATCACAAAAAAACGACCCAGTTGCCCGGGCCCTAAATGTTCACCTATATATTGAATATCCAAATTACGTTGAGATTTTTAGTCTTAAACATCAGCCCTGATTTGCTACTGCTATCTGGTCGTCTTCATATTTTGACGGGCATTTCATCTGAATTTTAGAGCAATGGAACGTTTCTCCCTGCATATAACCCGTCATTACTATCTGTTCAGATTTTTCTATATCCGTAGGTTTTGCACCGTTGAATACTACTTTATTTACCCTGCCGTTCTTATCGGTTACATAAAAGCTGAAATGGTTAGCATCTTTCACGGGGTCGTACACCATTTCCTTATCTTTTGCCAACTCACCTATCACATGGTACTGATCGCCCTGGTTCTCTGCCGCAGAAGCAAAAGTCTCATAAGTACTGAAATCGGCCCAGGTGCTGACAATAACTGTAACCGCAGCCGCTACTAATATCAATAATACTATATGGGTCTTCTTCATATCCAGCCTCCTTTAAGCACCCGCAAAGTTAAGGCTAAATGACCAAAATAGGACACAGTTATAGCTACTAGGTTATTTGCTTAACAAAGTATAAATTTATTATACCATTATTTAATATTATGGATCCTCTGAAACCTCACGTATACACCATTCTAGTCCTTTTCTCCTTTCCGTCGCTATTCTGTACTGCGAAAGAAAATACGGTTAACATTAATGGGCACTCACCATTTGTGTTTATAGAGAATAAAGGGCAGGTCACCGACCAGGACGGGCAATTAAGGCTTGATATAGACATGAAACTTGATGCCGGAGCAGTGACCATCTTCTTAGGTGACGGCCAATTGCATTATCAATGGGTGAAAACAAACTCTCCCGGCCGCCAAGAAAGCGAGCCAGTTACCACGATTTTTGAAGCAACTGAAAACCAGACAACCTCTATATACCGGATGGATGTAACCCTGTTGGGTGCTAATAAAAACGCCACCCTGATAACAGAAGACAAGACGGACTACTACGAGAATTATTATTTACCCTGTTTACCGGACGGCATAACCGTAAACACCTACAGAAAAATAATATACAAGGATATATACCCGAACATTGATTGGGTGTTGTACACAAATAGCAAAGATGTCTTAAAGTATGACTTCATTATACACCCGGGAGGTAACGCGAAGGATATAAAAATACAATATGACGGTACTACTGAGTTAGCACTTAATAATGGGGTGCTTATAGCCAGCACACCTTATGGCAGCATTACAGAAAGCGCTCCTTACACTTATATACTGGAATCAAAAGAGGAAATAATTGCCCAATACCAGCTAAAGGGAAACATACTCAGCTTTGATGTAGCTACTGCTGAAAGCACAATTGTAATAGACCCGCAACTGGAATGGGCAACGTATTATGGGGGTGGAGACAATGAAGTTCATTCAATTTATGAAAGGGAGGACGGAACATTATTTGTAATAGGTGATATACATAATAATGCAATAAACATAGCTACTACAGGTGCTTTTCAAAGTACTATAAACGGGAACAGAGATTGCTATTTGGCACATTTCAATGCATCAGGCAATAGGATATGGGGAACTTATTTTGGCGGCGGTGGAGATGACTATGCTATTGACATATACGAGAAAGATAGTGCCTTATACTTCTGCGGACACACAGAAAGTCCCAATGTAATTGCTACAAACAATGGATACATTTCTTCACATCAAGGATATCAGGATGGATTTATTGAAAAGTTCAATACTAGCGGTCAACGAATCTGGGGCACATATATAGGCAGCACTAAAAGAGATTATTGTTCGGACATAGCAATCGACCTGCAGGGTAATATCTATGTAACAGGCTCCACTAATAGTGAGAACATGGCTACATCTGGTAGCCATCTGGATACTCCTGGAGGTATAGTCTTTAATGCTGCTCCCACAGGTAACGTTCGTGATGGGTTTTGTATGAAGTTTGACAGTAGCATGAACCTGATATGGAGTACCTATTATGGAGGAAGTAATAATGATGCACTTGGACGCATAATGATCAGAGGCAAATATCTATATCTCAGTGGGTTTACAGAAAGCACCAATAATATTGCCACACAGGGCATTCATCAAGATAGTTTAGGAGACCTAACTGGCGGATATGGTGGCGACGGTTTTGTTTTAAAAATGGATACCAGTGGTACAAGAGATTGGTGCACATACATTGGCGGCAATAGAGTGGATGGTATTCATGACATGGTATTTGACGACTCATGCTATCTATACTTAATAGGCATAACAAAAAGTAGCAATAACATTGCTACTGCAAATACTTTTAAACAAAGTAATCCGAATAATCATTTAATATCTTACATCATAAAGTTAGATACAAACGGCAATAGGAAATGGGGCTCCTATTATGGAGGTGGTACAACTTATTGCATATCAGTTGTTGCTGACCCTACAGGCAATACCTACCTTACAGGTGAAACGAGTAGCAGTAGTGATGTTGCCACATTCGGAGCTTACCAACCTCAAAAAAATAATCAAGAAGATTATTTTATCGCTTCATTCTCGCCATATGGAAATATAAGGTGGGGTACTTATTATGGTGGTAACCATCAAGAAGATGCCAGACATGGACGGAATAGTAATAAAGAAAGGTTTAGAGGTGCCATATACTTAGGTGGAAGCACCAGAAGTTCTGGCATGGCAACGCAAAATGCATTTCAAACATCTAATGCATCATCCCCAGGATATCTTGCAAAGTTTTATGTAGATACTGTAGTTAACATTAAATATCCTGTCGATTCAGTCTTTTGTCCGGGAGATACTTTCAAGTTGGTATATGAAACCAACCTGCCGTTTTATTATGGCAATACTTTTACTGTGCAACTTTCGGATAGTAACGGTTATTTTACCAATGCAGTTAATATCGGTACAAGAGTAGATAGTATGAGCGATACTATCACTTGTATTATACCTACCAATACTCTTTCCGGCAATAGATATAAGTTCAGGGTATTAGCTGATAGTCCGCAGCGTGTTTCATATAATAGCACATATAATATTCGCATCAAGCCGACACCAGTTTCTTTCAATGCTACATCAAACAGCCCGATATGCCATGGTGACACGCTAAAGCTTAATGGCAACAGTTCATCTACAAACGTATCATGGCAGTGGTATGCCCCACTATTTACATTCAATAAAAAGGACAGCACTTTTTTAAATGCTGATACATCCTTTTCAGGAAACTATATATTAAAAGCACAGCTTGGTAGCTCAGGATGCTCACTTAATGATACAATAAGCATATTAGTTAAGCCGAATCCAATAAAACCTACCGCAAATAGCAATAGTCCTGTATGCTACAATGATACGTTACATTTGTCATCTGGTACAAACTCAGTAGGTGTTATATATAGCTGGGTCGGTCCTGATACCTTTACCTCAAGTAGCAAGGATACAATCAGGTCTCAAGTAGATTCAAATTTTGCAGGTGATTATATTATACGTGTCACGTTTAATGGATGTTCTTCCAGTGATACAGAACGTGTTGTGATATTACCAAAAGTAACAACGCCTGTAGCTTTTGCAAATACACCTGTATGTGAAAGTCAGGATATTAAACTACAAGCTGCTTCAATCAACAATGCACAATATACCTGGTGGTCTCAAGGGTATACTGCCAATATGCAGAACCCAATTATTGTAAACTCCACAAAAAGTGATAGTGGGATCTACTATGTTCTAGCAACTGTTAATGGGTGTAAATCTGATACTGACAGCATTAACATAATAATCAACTCAGCTCCTACAGTTAACATCTACCCCAACCCGTCAGACACAATATGCAGTGGAAATAATGCTACATTGGTAAGTATTACAAGCAACTCTACTACACCATACTACCAATGGTTTGTCAACAGTCAGCTAGTAGGCACAGGCAATATTTATACAACAACTACGTTGCAAGACGGAGATATGATACATTGTGAGTTAACAGACAGCCTGCGATGTAAAGACCCTTTTACGGATACCAGTAATACCATCAAAATGAATGTGCTGCCATGGCTGGCACCAACTGTAAGTATTACAGCTAACCCCTCCCGCCCCATACATCCACACGAGTATGTCACATTCACTGCTAACACCGCGAATGCAGGTAACAATCCCGCCTACCAATGGCTACGCAATAGCATAGATATTATCGGGGCACAGAGCAGTATCTGGAGTGCCAATACTCTTAATGATAATGATACAGTTAGTGTTATCATAACCAGTAGTTATAAATGTCCGCAACCAAAAACAGACACCAGCAATACGGTGATCATTAAGCTATCTTCAGTAAATGACAATCAGCTTATAAGTACATTTACCTTGTATCCTAACCCTAATAACGGGCAATTTATTCTCAGAGGTAATATTGAACAGAACACTCAACTACAACTGGTCATTTACAACTCACTTGGGCAGGTTGTACATAGTGATATAGCGACAGTCAATAATGGTTCTCTTTTTAAGAAATTAGATTTAAGTCTACCTTCGGGTATCTACATTATTAAGCTGAGTGACGGTCGCCTGAACGCAACAACCAGTTTTACTATACATTAAGTTTCACCTTTGATACCTTAATTAACTGCATATCCACTAACTTTGCTGCCCTTAAAGCAAAAATCATGGCTGATCTGTCTAGTTTCGACCCTAATTCAGTAGGCGTCAAGTCTAACACCATATTCGGGCTGCCTTTTACAGAGGAGGATGCACAGCTTGTGTTACTTCCTGTTCCATGGGAGGTGACCATCTCTTATCGTGACGGTACATCCCGCGGGCCGGAGCATGTATATGAGGCATCTTTGCAAATAGACCTGTACGACTCAGATATGCCTGATGCGTGGAAAAAGGGTATCTACATGCCAATGCCTGACAAAGACCTGAGGATGAAGAGTGATTATGAGCGTCAGTGTGCACAGTTAATTATAAGGCATCTTGAAGACGGCGGTAAAATAGAAGATAACGAACAGCTACACCAAAAGCTCAAAGAGGTGAACCAGACCTGCGGTGAAATGGTGAACTGGGTATATGAACGCACTTCATCATTACTGAAAAAAGGTAAGAAGGTAGGTCTTTTAGGTGGCGACCACAGTACTCCGTTAGGCTTTATAAAGGCTTTAGCTGAACAGCATGGAGACTTCGGTGTTTTGCAGGTAGACGCTCATGCAGACCTGCGCAATGCTTATGAAGGTTTTACCTACTCACACGCTTCTATCATGTATAATGTGCTGAAAGAAGTGCCACAGGTATCTAAACTGGTACAGGTAGGTATACGTGACTATTGTGATGAAGAGGTAGTGATGATAAGGCAGAACCCAGAAAGAATAGCTACATGGTTTGATAAGGATATAAAAGAACGACAATACGAAGGCAGTAACTGGAAAACTATTTGTGACAATATTGTTGCCGACTTACCTAAGAAAGTATACATCAGCTTTGATATAGACGGGCTTGACCCTAAGCTTTGCCCTAATACGGGTACGCCTGTACCAGGCGGTTTTGAGCTGGAGCAGGTGAACTACCTGTTTAAAAGACTTGTAGCCAGCGGCAGAGAAATTATTGGTTTTGATGTGAACGAAGTATCTGAAGGAGAACACAATTCTGCAGACAGTATAGACAGCATAGTAGGCGCAAGGGCACTGTACAAGCTTTGCAACTTTATGTTGGGTAAGTAAGCGTTAAGTTTCTGTAAGTACTACCATCAGCAGGCTAAAAGCTATATTTTAGCTCTATGGATGCTACACAGAACAGGAAGAAAATACAGAATGGCTGGGCGATGTACGACTGGGCCAACTCTGTCTATAATCTTGTTATTACCACTACATTTTTCCCGGTTTATTATGGCATAGTAAGCGGTATCGAGAACTACCCTGACGGTATAAAGTTATTTGGCAGGTCGTTCGTAAATACAGCTTTGAAAGACTACACACTGGGTATAGCCTTTCTTGTAATAGCCATCATCTCGCCTATTCTTTCATCTATCGCAGATTACAGAGGTAATAAGAAACGCTTCATGTTGTTCTTTTGCATTCTGGGCAGCTTATCCTGTAGTGCACTTTTCTTTTTCAATAAAGACAATATCGTCTTCGGGCTTGTTTGCTTCTTCCTTGCAACGATAGGTTTTTGGGGGAGTCTGGTTTTTTATAACTCTTATTTACCGGAAATAGCCACAGTAGATGAGCGAGATAAACTAAGTGCCAAAGGCTTTGCGTTTGGTTACATCGGTAGTGTGATATTACAGATCATTGGATTTTTGCTGGTAACCTTCTGGCCAGAAAATGGCGATAGCGCCATGCCTGTACTGATCACTTTCTTACTGGTAGGGCTATGGTGGTTTGGTTTTGCACAGCTTACTTTCTCTCGCCTGCCTAAGGGAGAATCATTAGAGCAGAGACCTGAGCATAATATATTCTTTAACGGCTTCCATGAATTAAAAAAAGTATGGCAACAACTAAAAGGAATGCGTGTGATACGTACTTATCTGGGAGCTTTCTTTTTTTACAGTATTGGTGTGCAAACCGTAATGCTTGTAGCGGTAGACTTTGGTAGTAAAGTGTTGAACCTCCCGGCTCAAAAGCTAATAATAACTGTTGTCATTATTCAAATTGTAGCCATTTTAGGCGCGTGGATGATGTCGCGCTTATCAGGGAAATTCGGTAACCTGAGAGTGCTTTTAGGTGTGGTATTCATTTGGACCATGATATGTGTATTCGGTTACTACATGTCTACTGAAACGCATTTTTATATTGTGGCCGCAATAGTAGGTTTAGTAATGGGTGGTATACAATCATTAAGCCGTTCTACTTACTCCAAACTTATGCCCGAAACAAAAGACACTACATCTTTCTTCAGCTTTTATGATGTAACCGAAAAGATCGCTATTGTGATAGGTATGTTCTCTTTCGGTTTTATTGAGGAGTTGACAGGCAGTATGCGTAATTCCGTATTGGCACTCATTACCTTCTTTGTGATAGGCGGCGCCATTTTGTACCTTGCCCTTTCAATTGCTAAGAAGCAGAATATTCAGGAATCAGTAAGATAAGCAGATGAAAGTACATACAGTTCTTGCAGGATATTTCAAGTTGGACGGTGGTGCTATGCACGGTGTAGTACCCAAATCAATGTGGCAGAGAGTGAACCCTGCTGATGATAACAATATGTGTAGCTGGGCGATGCGTTGCCTGCTGATAGAACATAATGACCGTGTAATATTGGTAGACAATGGCATGGGCGACAAGCAGGATGAAAAATTCTTCAGCCACTTTCACCCGCATGGAGAAGAGACAATAGAAAAGTCTATAGCTGCTCATGGTTACAAGCCCGAAGATATTACCGATGTATTCCTTACTCATCTGCATTTTGATCATTGTGGTGGCTCTGTTAAGAGAGACGGTGATAAACTTGTAACTGCTTTCCCCAATGCTACGTACTGGAGCAGCAAAGCACATTGGGACTGGGCCATCAATCCGAATATAAGAGAGAGAGCATCGTTCCTGAAGGAGAATATACTACCGATACAGGAAAGTGGACAACTGAAATTCGTAGAAACGCCTAACGGTGAAGAATGGCTGCCGGGCATTCGCATTCATTATTGTAACGGACATACCGAACAGATGATGTTGCTGGAAATTGACTACAACGGTAAAACCCTACTCTACTGTGCCGACCTTATACCCAGTGCGGCACACATATCCCTACCCTGGGTTATGAGCTATGACATGAAGCCGCTTGACACACTGGCAGAAAAAGAAACACTACTTACAAAAGCAGTTGACAACAACTGGGTATTGGTTTTTGAACACGACCGTAACATCGAATGTGCTACACTGAAACGTGATGACAAACGGCGCATCAGGATGGATGAGACGCTTGAGTTAAAAGACCTATAATAACTTCTCGATGTACAGTGTTTGCTCCTCTTTCTTTTCACGCAAAAAGAAAGAGGCAAAGAAAAATGCGCCGACAATTTAAGCTTCAAAATTGTCGGTTGTTACCTTGATAGACTATTACTCTTCGGCCCTACCGAGCTTTAGTAATTTTATGGTATAGTCTGGCTCTTTTTCCGCAATGTATTAACCAACAGGCAATACATTTCAGTTTCTTAACTTTATAAGAGCCAAATACATCTCTTATGAAAGCAATAACTACCCTGATATGTATACTGATCGCTATAAGCAGCTATGCTGTTCCGAATAAAGTATTTGATAAGCTGAGCGAAGTGAACAAATGTTGGACTGAGCAAACAGATATTCATGTGCTGAATTATCCTGAGTATATAGAGAGAAATGACCGGGAATGGATACGTATACACCTTGAGTTGGTAGAGCAGACATTACGCTCGAGAAGCACAGTACACCTAACACAGGAACAAAAAGCAAACAGACAGGCTGCACTAGACCATTTGAATGAATATTGGCACACAGGAGCCTTCCCTATCAATGATAAGTACGCTGAACGTACACCCATATTCATTGACGACTACGATAACTTTTGTGCAGTAGGCTATTTGGTAAAAGCAACAGGGCATGAGGATGTATCAAGAATGATAGCCTCCAAAACCAACCTTGCCTATGTACGAGAAATGAACTACCCCGAACTATTTGCCTGGGCAGATAATTATGGGTTTACTGTAGATGAACTGGCATGGATACAGCCGGGGTATGGGCCTTATAGCTTCACTAAAGCTATTGGTAAGGGTACAAACGGCAATGTATATGAATTGTTCGTGAACAGTACAAACGATAAACTATTTGTTGGCGGTGACTTCACTATGGTGGACAGCACGATTAACTCTTCTGGTGTAGCTTATCTTACGGAGTCCAATGATGTATATACTTGGCATGGCATGGGTTCAGGCGTAAAAGGAACCGTACATACAATAGTGGAATTTGACAATAAAATATTCGTAGCAGGAGCTATTGACAGTGCTGGAGGTTTACCAGTGAACAATGTTGCGTACTGGGACGGTACTGGTTGGCATGCCGCAGGCTGTACTTATGGAACGGTATACGATATGGTAATACACAATAATGAGCTGTACGCTGTTGGTGATTTTGATGTATGTGCCGCATTGCCGGACATAAACTTTGCCAAATGGGACACCACCTTTAAAATTTGGCAGCAAATACCAGCGCCGCTAGGTCGAATAAATACCGTAGAAGTGATCAACAATACGTTTTACTTGGGCGGTAAGTTTGTTTTACAAAACGATACAATGACGGCCATTAAATGGGATGTCACCAATGGCTATACCAAATTCAATAATACACCTGAGAATGAGGTAACTGATTTCCAAAAGTTTGACAATGACATATATGTTACTTCCAAACAGACAGATACAACAAATATAGACACTATTCTTCATAAGTTGAATGGCAATACATGGGAAACAGCATATTATATGCCCTTCGTAATGAAGCCTTTTATGCCCATTGAATATGCCCCTACTTACAACACCATGTGTGTGGATAACGATACCCTTTTAATAGGTGGATTATTTTTGCATGGCGGAATCAACTTTGCCGCGTCGCAAGTAAGAAGGATCGCTAAACACTCCGGTGCTAACGATTTCAGTGTGGATAGCACTATCAATAAAATAGTCAAATTCAAGAACGCAATAATAGCAGGTGGACTATTTAGAAAGGGCAATCAGAATGATCGACTGAATGGTATATGCACGCGTGTGTACAATCCTACTGCTTGGGTTAGTAATGTTACGCACAACAATATCCAATTCAGTATCTACCCCAACCCTGCAAAAAGTAATATTACTATTGAGAACAACTTCAACGCCAGTGAGTTAAGGTTGTATGATATTCAGGGCAGGCTGATCAGTTCTTATACTGTAGAAAGCAAGAAAACTACTATTGCTTTGCCGGAAATAGCTGCCGGTACTTATATAGCCGAAATCAGCAATGCAGAGGGTTTATCTGCAACGGAAAGGTTGATTATAGAGTAATCTACGAGCCTAGTCACTGCAACTATAAAATATTAGTAACTTTAATATGTCTAACACAGATATATTATGAGATACTTATTTTTTCTGGCCGTTTCCATATTTATCATTCCTAACGCACTATTCGCACAACTGGCTGAGGAGCGTACTGCCCCTTTTAGCGGAGCGAAGATGCAGGGCAGCCAACTGCTGGTAAAAGTAGAAAGTAAATGGTATGGGTTGAAAGCCATAGACGGAACGAGTACTGCCAGCATAATCAAGCAATGTAAAGAAGAAGATGATGAGTGGCTGGAAGTGTTCTCTGAAGACATAGTAGAAGTGATGCAGGCATTGGGCAACCCTTTGAAGCAAACATCAAAGCTCACGCTGGATGATAACGGCAGTACCATCACAAAAATTGTAGCCGTTACCAAAGAAAACAGGCGTGCCTCATGGAAGTATTACAATGAAAAAGAAGAAGTGACCGTAGCTACTTCTAAAACTAACAATAGCAGAGCAACTACCATGAAAGATGTAGACAGAGCCACTGCTAAAGCGGTGAACCTGGATATGGATAAACCTTTCAGGTTCAAGTCGGCTAAAATAGAGTACAATGTGGAGGGAGGTAAGCTATTTGCCGGTAAAGAGACCTTTTATATTGACGATTACGGTAAGACTGTTGTTGTAGTGATAGACAAGCCCGGTATGATGGGACAGAAAGAACATAAAACCATTATATGGAAGGACGATAAAACCACCGAGATAGACCATGCCAAGAAAACATGGCAGAGCTATAAAATCAGGCAGAAGATAACGGAACCACCTGTAATAGCCTACTCAAACGAGACGCAACGCAAGCAAGGGGGATATGTAAAACAAAGCAATGAGAGCGTAGCAGGTAAAGACTGTGAAGTATACAAACATGCTAAAAATGATGTTACCTACTGGTTATGGAAGGGTATTGACCTGAAGATCAGAAATTATTCGCTGGGGAAAAACGGCTATATAAGAACCGCTACGAGTGTATCAGAGGGGGTATCTATACCAGCCGGTGTTTTGAAAGTGCCTGCAGGTTACACTAAACGTTAGGCATTACAACTGCTTATCATGTCTTAAGCATTCGTAATATTATGTCAATCACAAAGCAGTTACCTTTGTTGTCATTAATATGATCACGGTAATATCAGGAACGAACAGAAAAGACAGTATGACATTAAGGGTGGCTGCATTATATACCAAGCTGCTCAGACAAAAGACAAACGGTGTGCACCTTTTATCTCTTGAGGGGCTGAACGTTTGGGAAAAAGGCAAAGACTTGACCAATATTCAGGAAAGACTATTGATACCTACTGATAAGTTTGCCATCATCATGCCGGAATATAACGGGAGCTTCCCCGGTATTCTCAAAACAATGATAGACAATAGTGATATAAGAAAATGTTGGTGGCATAAAAAGGCTATGTTGACGGGTGTAGCCGATGGCAGAGCCGGTAACCTGCGCGGAATGGAGCACATGACCAATATTCTGCACTACATGAAAATGAATGTATTGTACAATAAAATACCTATCAGCCGCATTAACGAAGAGATAGACAAGGAGGGCAACTTGCTTAAAGATGAAACATTTACAGTGATCAGTAACCAGATAGATGAATTCCTGAATTTTTAATTTATAAGCCGATATGAAAGGGCGTTTCTTACTTTTTCTACTCATCATTGTACTTGCAGAAGTATACAGCTTTATAGCTGTACGCTCGGCATTGAAGCCCTTGTCACAGAACTGGCGTGTCGGCATACTGATATTCTATGTGCTGTTCAGCATATTCATATGGGCAGGGTTCCTGATGTTCAGGCAGATCAACTGGGAGGAGATGAATCCTGTCATCAAGAATGTATGGATAGCATTCACGATAGGTTTCTTCGTAGCTAAAATATTTGTTGGTGCCGTGATGCTGATCGATGACCTGAGGCGTTTACTACTCTGGACAATAGGTGCATTATACAGCGGCCCTGTGAAAACTACAGGTACAGAAGAAGGAAACAGCATACCACGATCAGTATTTTTAAAACGCACTGCATTTGTGATAGGTGGGTTAACATTAGGAGGTTTCTTATGGGGTATCAATAACAGGTACAGGTATCATGTGAGGAGGTTGAAGCTAAGTTTTGATAACCTGCCTGCTTCATTCAAAGGCATGAAGATCGTGCAGATATCAGATATACATTCAGGAAGCTTTGATAATTATGAAGCTGTTGCTAAAGGTGCCGAGCTGGTGATGAAAGAACAACCTGATATTATTTTCTTTACCGGTGATCTTGTGAATAATAAAGCAGACGAGATAGAACCATATAAGGACATATTTGCTAAGCTGAGTGCTCCAATGGGTATTTACTCTACACTAGGTAACCATGACTACGGAGACTATATAGATTGGCCGAATAATGAAGTGAAAAAACAGAATCTGGACACATTGAAGCAGAGCCATGCAGATATGGGCTGGAAGCTGATGATGAATGAACATAAAGTGCTGGAAAGAGGAGGTGATAAAATAGCTATCGTAGGTATAGAGAACTGGGGTGCAAAGGCAGGCTTCCCTAAGTATGGTGATATGAAGCAGGCTTACAATGGTTTAGCTGAACAAAATATTCCTTTCAAGATATTACTATCGCACGACCCATCGCATTGGAGTGCTGAAGTAACAAAAGAATATACTGATATTGACCTGACACTCAGTGGCCACACTCATGGTATGCAATTTGGTGTGGAGATACCCGGCATCTTTAAGTGGAGCCCTGTAAAGTTCGTTTACGAACATTGGGCAGGGCTATACAATACCGGCAAACAGCATCTGTATGTGAACAGAGGGTTTGGCTTCCTCGGCTACCCGGGAAGGGTGGGCATACTACCTGAGATAACGGTTATCGAGCTAACCTAAGCCTGCTCTAACAAGTTCTTAATTACCCTATCGCGCGGTGATATTAACTCCATACTTGCTTTATGCAAGATGTCTTTCAATTCATTCACCAGTTCGGGTAATTGTTCGTAAGAGGCGGTATCCTCCGCGTCTTCGGTTGGTATGTCATTAAAAGTAGAGTGAAGTACAGTTTTTTCCATATAAAACAGCTTTGCAAATAAAACGTAGGTATAAATACTTTATTGCATGAGAACAGAAAAAATATTTTCAAATCATTATAAATATCGTTTTATGTATTGCCATTAACGCTATTGTGCTTATTTTTAAGCTATTCACCTTTATAGTATTACAGCACTAAAACATCAAAAAATTTGAAAACTATTGGTATTACCGGAGGTACAGGCCTTGTTGGCAAGCATTTGTCAAGACTGCTCGCAAACGGTGGATATAATATCATAGTTTTTACAAGAACTCCAGATAAAAAACGCAAATACATCAAGAACACTACCTATGCAAAGTGGGATCCCAATAAAGGCATATTTGATAAAGAAGCATTAGGAAAAATTGATGCCGTAGTACACCTTGCCGGGGCAGGTATTGCTGACAAAAGATGGTCCGCACAAAGGAAGATAGTGATCGTAGACAGCCGTGTGAACAGTACAGAATTTCTCGTTGAACAGTTAAAGGCTCATGCCCCGCAATGTCAGACATTGATATCTGCCTCTGCAACAGGATATTATGGCGCTGATGGAGACAGAGATACACCATTTACAGAGCAAGACAGTTATGCAAACGACTTTTTAGGACGCACTTGTGTAAGTTGGGAAAACGCCTCTAAACCTGCTGGAGAATTTTTAAGAAGAGTTGTTTTCAGATTAGGGATCGTATTGGCGAAAGAAGGAGGTGCATTCAGTGAATTTGTAAAGCCGATGAATTTTTGGGTAAAACCAATATTAGGCTCCGGAGAACAGATAGTTAGCTGGATACATGTGAAAGACCTTGCACGCATGATACGCTTTGCCATTGAGCGTGTTGAAGTATCGGGAGTCTATAATGCTGTTGCACCTAAACCTGTATCTCATTCTGAACTTATGAGCACTATTGCTGCTAACAAAAGCGGGCCCAAGATACCAATACCGGTGCCTGCATTTGCACTGAAAATGATACTTGGAGAAATGAGTATAGAAATTCTGAAAAGCTGCACAGTGAGCTCAGAGAAAATAGCTGCTAAAGGTTTTAAGTTCGACCATGTATATATTGACAGTGCTGTAAAAGACCTACTTTCTAAAAAAGAAAGTAGTAAATAGCTTATTTATAAGCATAGTCTGACAGGTATTCGTAACCAGGTGTCAGCTTTCCATTCTCACATATAGTCGCCCTCCTGATGATGTCACTATCCTCATCTAATAATTCTTTCAGAATATACTTTTCAAAATGCGCTCCAAAAAATTGTGACGCATCTCTTGGTAATTCATTGGGTAGATTATCAATAGCCATCACATCTATTATCTTATCTGTGTTCTGGTATGGCTCGGTTTTTTCTAACGTTTCTCTGTTTATTCCATAAACGGGGTCGCTTATAGTAGTAGCTCCAACATTTATTGGTACTGATCCATTAATATCGCAAGTAACATCAGCAATTACTTTTATCCGCCAATCTTTTCTTTTTACATCGTTCTTTTCAAATAGGCGGGCAACTTTATTGTCCCAGTATATACCGTTGATGAGTATATCTGTTTGTGTGATGTAATTAGTAAACAGGCATTTATAATTTTCAGGATGCGCATGAAAATCATCCCTGTAATACTGATCGTTATCTTTACGGGCATATAACTTACTTCCTGTAAGCTGTGTATAAACAGGGTAATCGTACTGGTGTGTGAGATAATCTTCAGGTTCTACAAAATCAATATCCAGATTGGTCATCACTTCTATTGCACCCGCTGCCACTTTTCCTGAACCAGTGACAACGATCTTTAATGCCGGTAACCTCATTTTCCTATATATATCTACTAACTCACGAAAACTGCTCACGGAATTTGCCTTTGGCAGTTCAAACATTCCTGACTTTTTACCATATGTAAGTACACCATTATGCGCACCTACGATACCTGCATATTGCCCGAAACCCAGAATACGTTGTTCATCAGCATAGGTCAGGCATTCGTAGTCTATCATACGTATCTTCTTATCAATTAGTGCGTGCATGAGCAGTTGGTTATACGGCTGCTTCTTTTTGGTGTGTGAAAAGAAGAAATAAGTTTTACCGGGAATAAGATGGCCAACAGGCACTTCTTTAACCCCTAACAGTATATCACAATTACTCATATCGTCTGTTACTGCTATACCCTCATTCGCATACTCATCATCTGTGTAACACCTGTCAGGTGCTGTTTCCACGAGTATATCAATATCAGGGTATTGCTCTTTTATCCTCTTGCACTGAAGAGGTGTAAGCGGCACCCTGTTGTCTGGTGGGTTCTTTCTTTCTCTTATTAATCCGATACGTAACATGCAGGTAATTTTGTAATCAAAATTAACATACGCAAATTTGCCTGATGATTAATTATTTTGAACTGTATGGCATTCCTGAAAGCTTCAGCCCTGATGAGACTGTAGTGAAAGCTAAATTCTATGAGCTAAGTAAGAAATACCACCCCGACAGGTATACCTTGTCTGATGCGGAAGAACAGGCCGAGATGCTACAGATGTCTTCTATCAACAATGAGGCATACAAGACCTTGAACAATAAGTATGCAACGATGAAGTACGTCTTACAGCTGAATGATATCGTAGAAGAGGAAGAAAAATATGATCTGCCACCAGAATTCTTAATGGAGATGATGGATCTGAATGAAGTAGTCAGCGATCTTGAAATGGATGCAGACAATGAAGAACTGAAAACCAATGCTAAGGAAGAAATCGCGTCACAACTGGATAACTGGGAGCAGGAAGTACAACCACTTACTGATAAGTATGACAAGGGTGACAGGAATAAAGAGCTACTGCTGAATATCAAAGACTATTATTACAGGAAGAAATATTTACTACGTATACAAGAAAGAGTAGAGAACATAGGAACATAAAAGTAATGAAGAGGGTAAGTGCGCTTTTATTGACAATACTATACTTTACACAGCTACATGCTGCTGTTGGTGATAGTACCAAGCATTTTGCGGTTTTGGAGCTGTACACATCGGAGGGTTGCTCAAGTTGCCCGCCTGCAGAAGACCTCGTGCCTGAACTCGGAAAAAAATTCGGTGATAAAATATTCATCTTACAATTTCATGTAGACTATTGGAACAGGCTGGGGTGGGAAGACCAATACAGCAAAGCGGAGTATAGCGACAGGCAACGTGACTATACAAGGGTTTTTAACACAAGCAATGTATATACCCCGCAGGCCATTGTAAACGGACGTACACACCTGTCAGGAGCTGACAGAGGCAGGTTGTTAAATTTGCTGAACATAGAAACTGCCACCAAAAGGCAGGTACAACATTTAGGGCTTATTGCAGAGAAAGCCGGCGAAAACAAAGTGAAGGTGACCTTCAGCACTACTCTTACTGACAATGAGCAGCTGCATATTGCGCTGGTACAGAAAAAGGCTTACAGCCAGGTGCATGGCGGTGAAAACAAAGGCAAGCTACTATGGCACTACAATGTGGTACGCGAGCTGTCAACTGCTTTTTATGAAGAAGGAGAAAAAGAATTTGAGATACCACGCGACCTTTATACAAAAGATTGCTATATAATAGCCATTGTGCAGGATAATATGAGCATGCACATTACCAATGCTGCCAAAGTAAATATTGAATAACTATTGCTGGTTAAGTAAAGAATAGATAAATTTGCTGCCCGCATAAAAAGCCCTGGTGGCGGAATTGGTAGACGCGCCAGACTCAAAATCTGGTTCACGCAAGTGAGTGGGGGTTCGATTCCCCCTCTGGGCACCTGAAAATGAAGCAGTTATGAATTAAACCTCATAGCTGCTTTTTGTTTTCCTACAACAATACTACAACGTCTGAGTTATAAACATTCAAAATAGGGTGTTTTCCCCCTACCGTATTTGTTCAATTTTGCAGAACTTTAAAGGTTAAATCTACTCACTAGCCCCTATGGAAGTAATATGCCTGGAAGATGACGCCTTCTATACCCTAATTGAAAGGGTAATTAAACGTATTGAAGAAAGGAAGCCTGTAAATGAAGGCAAATGGATTTCAGGTGAAGAAGCAATGCAGGTGCTTCGTATCTCAAGCAAGACTACATTACAGAAGTTAAGGGATGAAGGTAAAATCAGGTTTTCTCAACCTGAGAAGAAGATAATTCTGTATGATTCTGATTCAATAAATGAATACCTAGACAAAAACGCAAAAGACACATTTTGATGGACAACCAGCAGAAATATATTAAGGGGTTTAATCACGGTTATATACTTGCAGAACATGAGCCGGAACTGGCAAAAAAACTTGTAAAGTCAGGCAGGTCAGATAACGAATATTTTAAGGGCATTGTTTCCGGTAAGCAGGAGTACGAAATGGATAAAATTAGACACGTTGGAAAATATTTGCCAAAACATTACAAACGCGATAAAGGAAAAGATAGGGATATCAATAAATAACAGACGTTAGTCCACATCAAATAATTTTAATTAATGTCCAATCAAAATGATAAAGAGTCGGAATTAAGCACTTTAAATGACCAAGCTATTAGGTTCTATAAAGATCGATTTCGCCTATTGTTAATAATATATTCATTCTCTGATAGGACAGAAGATGAAGGCTTACCTCTATTATTAAAAGGCGAAATTAAGATACAAGCTATAGATTTCTTTATTAGAAATCCTGATTACTTAGCTTATGAATTACTTACAATTGCAAGTACTCAAAGGGATAAACTAGTAGAAATAAAAAAAATAGTTCAATCTATATATCACTCTTCAGAACCAGATGTCAGAAGGCAGGAAATGGAAAAGTTTTTTTATGGTGCCTATGAAGATATAGATGACATAATAGCTTTCTTGTGTTCTATGAAATTGCTAAAATATGAAAGCAAGCTTCGGGTTGATATGAGAGTAACTGAAAAGCATTATTATATCACAAAGTTTGCCGTAGAAAGAATAGAAACAGCACGAGTTAGTGTCGGTGTTGCAAAGTGGTATTTTGAAAGGTGTGAAATAATTAACAAATACCTAGGTGGCACTACGGGTTCTGAATTGAAAGCCAGACAATACCAAATAGAACAATATAGTACTACTTCATACAAAGATAAAATACAACAAATAGATGATTTAGTTATTGAAAAGTATTTTGAATTATATAATGAGAAATTATGAGTTTTAGTTACGCAGATTTCAAGCGTAAGCTTGCAAATAAATACTCAGATAAGCTATCAAAAGAAGTGATTGAGGAGCTACTTTCATTTGAGCCTAGCTTGCTAGATAATAAATTTCCACAAAAAAAATTGATTTTAGAACATATTGAGTTCAGAGGAGTAAAGAATACTAATGAAGGAGAGAAAGAGTTCACATTCAATCAAAGTTTAAATGAAGGCATTTATATACTGATTGCAGACAACTTAAAGGGTAAGTCTAGTGTATTTAAAATAATAAAATTCATATTAACTGGGGATAATGATATTGCAGTTGATATAAAGTCATGGTTAAAAGAAATTTACCTCGAATTCAGGATAAACGATACTTTCTATACATCATATCTCAATCTAGAAAAACATGCTGCAAGAGGTTCTCTTTTCAAAACTAAATTAGATCAAATATTAGATAAAGCTAATGATGTTGATCCAAATTGGATAATCTTCAATTCAGACAGTGCTGCGAGTTACAAAGAATCAATACAAGATTTTTTCTTTAACGAGTTCCAATTCTATCACCTCAATTGGACTCAAAAAGCATCACAAAAAGATAAAAATGAATTAATAGAGGCTAAAGCGTCCTGGAATACTTATTATGAGTCTATTTATCTGACTTCAAGAGCTTCAAATACGTTAGCATTTGGAAATCAGGAAGAACTAATTTTCCAAATGCTACTCGGCTTAAAACTGACTTACCCAATTAATCGGATAAAAGTAAAACTGGAGAAAACTACATTCGACCTATCTAAGCTGCGTGAATATAGTACTAGGGAAATTCGGAGTCGGGAAGCTGAGCTTAATAAAGTCAAGAATGAGTATGATAGAACAGGTCAGAAACTAGACAAGCTAAAACAAGTTGCGGAAACTGAGATTGACTTATTTCAGCTTTATGAAGATCGAAACGAATACACGAATCAACTAGACACTAACAATCATGAACAAGTTAAAGTTGACAGCGAGATATTAGAAATTAAACATAATGTCTCTCAGTTAACTGCACAAAACAGAGAGATAACATCAGATGGTAAACATTATAACGACCTCATCAAAAAAGCTAAGAAAAGTAAAATAGCTTTAGAAGAACATATTCAGTTTGGAATATTCTTTTCGAACTTAGATATCAAAATATGTCCGCATTGCAACACTAGTGTTACGGATGAAAAAAGAAAGAAGGAAAAAGAAACAAAGGAATGTATGCTATGTTCTCATACTTCAATTGATGTACAACAGATTAACTCAGATAGTTTTGAACTAAAAGTAGACTCACTGCAATTAGAAATTGATGGATATGAAAAACAAGTGAAAATCCTTCGTGGAGATTATCAAAAAAATACTCAGTTAATTATCGATTTGAAAAATCAAATAAAGGAAAAAGAAAAGATAAGCAAAGAACTAAAGGCAAAAAACAGGGAAAACAGCAAAGAACTAAAAGACTTAGACAAAGCGATCAATGATGCTAAAAAACAATCTGGAAACGAGAAAGAAATTGTAGAGCTTGAGAAGCAACAGGCCGTACTAGAATATCGATTAAAAAAATTAGAAGAGGATTCTGAGGAAATTGTTACAGGCGAAGTCATTGATTATGAATATAGAATTGATCTATTGGAAGAAGCACTCGAAATATTAAAAGCAAATCGTACAACTCAAAACGAGGAAATTATTAATAATTTCAAAACATTACTACTAGAAGAGTTACACGATTTAGGGATTACAGCAGTCTCTGAAGTAAGTTTAACTAATGCATATAAAATATCATACAATATAAATGGTAATTGGGTAACTTTTGATAAAATTTCTGAAGGCGAGCAGCTTCGAATAAAGATTGCGTTTTATCTAAGTATAATACAGCTAGATATCAAATACAATTCGGGAAAACATCCAAGATTATTAATTATTGACTCTCCGGCGAAAGAGGAAGCAGATAAAATATTCATTGATGGACTAAAGAAGCTATTGTCAAGTATCTCTGAAAAATACAAGAATGATTTACAAATACTCATTGGCACAGCTTCCAGAGAGTTAGAAAATGCGTTACCATCAACAAATATTATTAATTACCCAGAAGGTGAATTTGTATTTTAGTGGAGCTTAACTATCAAATATTTAAAAAAAATCCCCGCCCTGAACAAACAAATGATTTGTCAGAATTAGAAGGTATTCTTTCAATCGTTGATGTTAAGAATGCAAAGAAATTCTTAAACGACATATTGTTAGACGAGACGCAGCTACCCTATTACAGAAAGAAAAGTCTGGAACTATCCGCACAATTAATTTTTCTTGGTAGAACCCGTGTAGAAAGTGTTATTGATAACATACTAGATATTGAAGAATCCGATGATCATTTCTTGTTAATTTCTGCAATCAAGCTGTCGTTTCGTTTTTATAACTGCTCCTCTAAAGAAAATATTATTAATTGGCTTAATCGCCTTCTTTTACATTCAGATGGCGAGATTCGATCCGAGGCATTATATGCCTTGGGGAGAGCAAAGTTTACAGACACGCTTTTGTGTAATAACAGATTAGATTTTGTAAATACTTTACATGTGTCTCAACAATTATTTGAGAAATCAGAACTGGAGATTGATAATAGAGTTGATGCAAGATTTTACAAAAACACAACTAAATTTCTACTTAAAATTCTATCTAACGATAGTAATGAAGTAAACGGGCTTTTTTACCTAATAGAGAAGAGTTTGTGGGAGTATGCACATTACAGCATATACAATGGAGAAATATCTCATTTTACTAACATAGTTGATTCTCTCTCAATTATTAGACAAATTAATGCTGTAAGCCCACATGATTGGATAGATTTCAAACACGAGGTTAATGAACTATCAATCTTAATGAATAAGTTAGATGCTACACTAATTTGTAATGAAATCGATATCAAAAAGTTCAACGCAGATAATCTAAGTCAAATCAAGACACATATAATTGATGATATACTAGTTTCTAAATTTCAATCGGAAACAAGCAGACTAAATAAGTTGCTTGGAGTATCATCTCCCAAAACAAAAGAATTAGTTAAAGACATTTTGACTCTTATTAACTTGTCAGAAGATGATAAAAAAAAAGATGAACAACTACAGACAGATTTGACTATAAAACTAAGTAATGCTTTCCCAAACATACCATTATCTCGGATACAAAATGACATAACCGCCATAGATACAATTGAGACTAGCACTATAATTACCTTGTTCTCTAACTATATCAACCTACACCCTTCAAGCAAAACAGAAGCAATATCGACAGGGTTTTCTCAAGGGGACACTGTTCTAAACTCTATAACATCGGAATTATTTAAACTACTTCCAGAATATCCCCTTGAAAAAGAAATCGAATTCACTTGGATATTAAGAGATGTCATCAACTACATTGTTAATGCTATGCGTGGTAGCAAATCCACTTTTGAATTTCTTTTCAAACCTGATGCACTCGAAACGGAGTTACAGGGTAGTATGCTAACTTATCTTCGCACAACGGAAAGAGCGGGAAAGTACACTCCTGAAGTAAAGGAATATGCTGACGGGGGCAGAGTTGACATTAACTATAGCTCGATGTATTTACAAATCCCTATTGAACTTAAGCGAAGTTTTGAAGTTTTGACTTGGAATGCTATTCAAGCTAACTATATCAGTCAAGCACAAACTTATTCGTATTCAAGGGATCAATTGTCAATTTTTGTTGTTCTGGACTTATCTCCTCAGAAAGCTAACAAACCAGAAGCTAGCTTTCGAGACTTATTCAGGATTTTACATATAGAGCCAAGGCAGAATATAGATATTTATTATCCTGATTATGTAGTTGCATTCATCCTTCCTGGTAATAAAATGTTGCCTTCAAGTAGAAGTAATTATAAATAATTATAAAGCACTAAGCAACAAGGATAAGAAATGTTGTCTGGCATATTGAGAAATAACAACTAATAAACGCAAATTATACCTAAATGGAAAAACGAACAGAGGGAGCTTGGTTAATTCATCATACAAAGAAACTTCTTGGAGTTACAGAGGCTTTAGATTTTGAGGATATAGAGTTTGCTGGTAAATGCGGCATGTTTCTGTCTAATTTGGCTGCTTCTGAAGAACAAAGTGATTTGAACAAGGAGGTTGTAAATGCAATAGCACGCGTCTCTAACATAAAGAAAACTGAAATTGATACGATAAAAAACAAATTAGCCGATGCTCATCTTATAGAAGTAGCTAGAAACGGAGCTATTTCAGTGCTTGGAGTAACTACATCAAAAGTATTAGATCATACAGCTAGAATTTTTGAAACGATTGAACCAACAAACTATCAAAAAGCGGCTTTGGGATTATCTGAGAACATATCAGACCTTCCTAAAGAAGATGCAATATTGTCAGAATATATATCTGACACTTATAAACTTGACTCAACAGAAACCAAAGCCTTGTTTTTACAATCTGAACAAATTGGATTTATTGACTATGAAAAATTAGACAGCTCATCTAAATTATACTTTAATGGGAATCTTTTTAGAAGAGATATTGCACCTAAGACTAAAGCTGTATTGGGCTCATTAAAGGCAGATGATACAAGAAGAATAAATCAAGTTGATGAGTTATTGAATACCAGAGGCTGTATTACATTGGAAGAAGCGAAAAACTTATTAGGGATGGATTTGCTTTCGAAGCTCCAGTCAATTGGTATGTATGACTTTAGCGAGGTTAGTAATACAAGAGAAACAAAAGTATTTATTACAAAACCATCTGCTTTTTCGAAATTTGGTAATCCTTTCGAGGAGGATGCATTAGATTTAGCAAAAGCCTTTGTCTCTTCTTTATATTATGGTATGACATTTAGTACGACTGGAAGAGGCAAAATTAATATGTTGAAAGCCCTAATGCAAAAACTAATACGTGGAGAGGAAGTTGGTCCTGCAACAGCAATAGGGGAGGATTATAAGCTATTAGAGCTTAAACGAGTAATAAAATTGAGAAAGCATGGAGGTAGCTCACTCTATTTTATGAAGTTATTAAAAAAAGATGTAGGAGAACTAGCTTTGCAAGTGCTTGAGTTTGGAGATGTTACTGAGCAGTCTTTGTTAACTTCACAAATCTATACCGGGAGTGTTACTGACTATAAAGGACCTGAAGAAAAAAGAATGATTGCGAGAAAGAAACAGACACAGCAAACAAAAAAATCAGTTACTGAACTATTAAGAACATTTAGGAACTAATGGCTAAACAACAAAAACTATTTAAAGGCGAATTAATGGAGGAACTATTAAGAAACTATTTCCTTAATCTAGGTTATTATGTTGTTCGTGGCGTTAAATATAGATATGAAGAGAATGACATAACTGATGTGGATTTATATTTATATGGAAGATCATCAAGCCTTTTAAGGCAACGAATAAATGTAGATATAAAAAACAAAAAATCTCCGCAGGCCTTTGAACGAATACTATGGGCTAATGGCCTTAAAAAGTTGTTAGGCTTTGATTCTTGTATTGTTGCAACAACTGACTTTAGACCAGTAATTCACTCTTTTGGGCAGTTACATAACACAGGTGTATTAGACGGAAGCTTCCTTGGGAAGCTGAAAGCTAATAACAATGAAGATAATAGAATCTCTGAGGAGGATCTATTATCAGAACTTTCAAAATACAAGAGCTATAATTTTTATAAAAACAAAGATTGGAAGTTCATCTATGAATTATCAAAAAGTAAATTACTGTCAGAACTGGACTACTCTGGTGCCAATTCGACATTAAGTATTATTAATTACTTTCTTGAGAAATCTTTAACAGATAAGCAAAAACAAGAGACTGCCATCCGCTTAGTTTATTTGACATTGTCTCATTTTTTAATAATAGTTGATTTTATTATCAAAGACATAGCGTTTCTTGAACAAAAACAAAGAGAAAAGAGGCTCTCAGATGGGTTTAAATTTGGCAATTTAGGGAAAGATGGTGTTGATAAAATAGTTTCAATGGCGACGCAAATTGCTGGCGGTAAATCAAATAGCTCAATCATAGACTCATTAAACGATGTTCCCATTGATATTTTCAAAGATTTCTTTAGCAAGAATGAAAACGCCAAACACTTATTTCACTGGGCAGTTGAACTTGAATATATGGGATATTATGAAACCATAGTAAGCCCTATCAATCTGCCACCCTACTTGAAAGGTGTTCTTTCTATGGTACTAGATTACTTTAAAATAGACAGGAAAGATTTTTTTGAAAATATTTTAAATTAGAAATCAAATATTATTTTACCTACATGCGGCTTCGACTGATCTACATATGTTTCTGAACATTCAGCCACAAACCTCACTCGATATTTAGCCAAATAATCATAAAGTTTTTCCAAGTTCCATCCTTTAATAGTTACTTCCTTTTCAGAACAGGTGATTTTGATCTCACCAGAAGGGTCATAATCTATTTCAAGAATATATGAATACGGAATAGCCTTTCTTGTTCCATCTAAAAAACGCAGGTCAAGGCAAGCAGGAAGATTACGCACACTCTCAACCCCAAAACATTCAGACTCAAATGTATCTTCAGGTGCATTATCATTTGCTACTCCCTCATTATCTTGACTTAACCGGGCTTGCTCTATGCGCTCTTTGAAGCTCATGACTCTTGATTTTTGATGTGATCTTACCAATTGCCTCTCCTGCTTTGTTTCTCATCCTTTCAAATGTTGATAAACGATTTCGTTCCATTGCTTTTCTAAGTCTTTCAGATTTACTTAATAACTCTGTTGCAGCCTGTCTTTGTGTAGATTGTTTTACAGACTGCAAAAGTTCTGTCTTGTCATCGGTATATATAGAAACTGCTTGCCGTCCCCTTGATACTGACACATAAAATTGTTCTAATGATGATGCTTTAGCACTCATAGAACTTTGTGAAATAATCACTTTATCCGAAGTTTTGCCCTGGCTTGCGTGAGATGTTACAACATAACCACTAGTAAAATGTCCATATTCCTTTGATAGTTTGCAACCATTAGAGAGCTTTATGTTTCCCTGCTTATCGAAGCCATCAACATAATAATTAGTACCATTGAACAGATGAACTCCTTCTAATGTTTTCCCGTTACCTGAAACTCTGATTTTATCTCCTTTGGAGATTGCAATCTTACGTTCCTCAAAAACATTAAATCGGTCAGATGCAGAGATTGGAATACAATGCTCATTACCTTTCCTATCAACGGCTACAATGCTTTGATTTTTTATGCTTGTAATCGCGAGTTTAGAACCTGCCTGAATACCCTTCAAATTCTGGTGAAAAGACAGGACATAGCCTTGTTTATAGTTCTCTAATTGTTGTTTCTGAGCAGAAGTAAATTGCAGGTTTTTTAACACTGTAAATTCCTTCTCATTCCCTTGTATGATATTTTCCTCTTTCAGCTTGTTCCTAATCTCTTGAGTAACTTGCTCTCCTTCCGCATGTGTAGGCGATACCACCAACACGTTTTGCTGCTTCCCATCCTTAAAAGCCGACGCGAAATAATCATTCGCAACCGCTTTTATACGCTCACTCCTGTCCTGTATCTCATGGACAGAACCAATACGCTCCAATTGTTTAAACCCCTTTTCAATGTTCAATTTTGAAAAGAGGTTAACAGCTTGCCTATACAAGGAATTCTTTTGCCTCTGTATCTTGCTTACAGTGATCGAGGAAACACCAGCATAACTTTGCAGAACCCGCAGAGCATCTCCCCTTTGAACACTATTATGCTGCCTTGTGTCCCCGGAAAGGATAATCCGTGCCCCTTGCTCTTTAGCTATAGCAAATAGCCTATTCATATCCTTATTAGATAATAGCCCTGCTTCGTCCACCCAAATGACTTGGTGTTTAAGTTGTGAATAATGGGTTTTGTTCGCGAGTAATGAGGCCACTGTATTAGCATTCTCAAACCCTTCCTTTCTCTGTACACTCCTACTTGCTTCTGCAGAAGGCGCAAAAGCGAATATCTTCTTCCCGGCTTCCTCAATTCCATTTCGCACCTCTTTCATTAAAGTGGTTTTCCCTGTACCAGCCTTGCCAGCAATCACAATAACACCGTCTTGTGATGTCAAAGCGAATTCTATCGCTTGTTTTTGTTCCTTGTTCAGAAAGTCAGCTTTGAACTCGTAGCTTTCATTGATCGGGGCAAACCTTCCCTTATAAGAATTTGCATTCTGTATTAACTGTTTTTCTTCCGATAGAGCCTCTTGAGTAGTAATGAAGGTTCGCAAATCTTCTCTCACGTTAAAGACATTCTCATTGTCTTTAAGAACCTGCTTGACTTGCTCAGGTGAAGATTTACCAAGAGAGCTCTTTATTGCTGTAGTCAGAATTTCTTTATCAGAAGCAACAGACTTACGTTCAAAGTGATGTGCCAATGAATATTCAACTGCCTCCTTGGCAACGATACTCTCATTGCTTGAACTTGATGAGTCTCCTCTCAAAGCTTTTAATTGCTCCAGCTCTGTTTTTGTTAATCTGACTTGCCAATCGGTCATCTGTTTTTCGGGATTAACTTCAGCCCGCTTATTCTCTCTTGTACGAGAGCCTATATGAGACTTTGCCTTATCATCAGTGATATTATACTCTTTTGCATGCTCCTCTATCTCCTTTGTCCTTCGCGAGAACTTTTCAAGCGTTTCCTTATTCAAACCTTTCAGTTCAATTCCATTCCCGGTACGCTCAACTACATAGCCAATCTCGCGCAACTCTAAAGCCAGTTTAGAATGAAAGTACGCTTCATAATATGGTGCATCCTGCTTTATCTGTCGGAACTGTCCTGCCTTCCATTTATCCGAAGCTTCGTCATGAGTTGCATTGAAAACAAAGCAATGCGCATGTAAGTGAGGGTCAGGCACACCATCAATAGGTCTTGTTGTGAAATGGATAAACTCTCCATATAGCAAATTGCCAGTTTCCACATTACAATTTGCGCCTTTCTCCCTCACTCTTGCTTGCATTCCTGTTTCAATTTCACTCATTGTCTCCCTCACTGCACTTTGGAAAGCATCCAGTATTTGTTTTTTATCCTCATCCGTTGCGAACGCATGAGCCAGTGATATTGATTTACTCGCATTGAAAGTAAAATCATAGCCAATCGTCCGTTTATCATTGGTACGACCCGTTAAGGTCTTACCATTATCAGGTCGTTTATTATCACAAAGGGCAGCAAAATCCGATTTGCAGATTGTATCTTGCAAACCCAATTTCTCTGCTCCCCTGCCACCCCACTTGCCAATGATATGTTCCTTTTCTGAATAATAATCCAACTGCTTACTCTGCCCTTCATTATAGTAAGCCTCAGAGTAATATTTCTTTGCTCCAGCAGCAGATTTATTCATTGTAATTCGTAACATACGCCTCTGTTTATAAAGCGATGAAACCCGCTTCGGAAGGCATATTCGGAAGATTTTTTTACTTAAAAAATTATTGAACTTATATGGTTTAACGTGGTCTGATATGGACTAATTCACTACTTTTATATAAAGTAAAAAATGACACCTTCAGAAAAATTTGTAGCAGAGTTATGTAAAAATGCTTTCCTTTCTTTTTGGAGCTTCCCCAGCCCTCTTGGTAAAAAAAATAAAGAGCTATGTGACTTATTGGTGGTATGCGACCCTGACATTATTATCTTTTCAGTAAAAGAAGTAGCTATTAAGGATACAGGAGACATTAGTACTGACAGTGAGAGGTGGCATAGAAAGGCTGTAGAAAAATCAGTAGATCAAATCTATGGCGCTGAAAGGATTCTAGGACTAATGGATGAAGTCGTTTTAGCAGACGGAATTACCAAAGTAAAGCTGCCCGACAAATCCAAAAGAAGAATCCACAGAGTTGCAGTAGCGTTCGGAGCTCAAAACAAACTTCCATTTTCTTATGGTGATTTTGGCAAGGGCTTTGTTCATACGTTTGACGAAATAGCCTTGCCAATTTTTCTCAACGAGTTAGATACAATCAGTGACTTTGTAGAATACTTACTAGCATTGGAAGATTTTTTTAAAAATAGACGTAGGGTTCTGAATGCAGGACCGGAAGATACATTAGCATTATATTTACAAAGTGGCTTTAATATTCCAGAAGAGGCTGACTTAATTTCGATTGATCCGGAAATGTGGACTGACTATCGCAAATCTGAGGAATACATTACTGAACGTGAGTTAAACAAGAAGAGTTATCTCTGGGATAAGATAATTGAAACGTTAACAAAAAGCCATGATGACAATATACTACTACAGTCGATATCAAGAGATAACCTTGAAGTATCAATACGCCAAATGAACCGAGAAAGCAGGTATAGCAGGCGAGTATTTAGCAATATGCTTATGGAAGTGTGGGGAGATGGGGTTAATAAATCCAGTATAAAAGCACGGCTGGCAAAAACTAATATACCAGGCTCTCAGACTTATGTTTTTCTCAAGCGAGGTGATGATAGAGAACAGTCGAAAAAGGAGCTTGGCCTTCGTTGTTTCGTAGCTCGTTATTTATGTAGCGATTGCAATTCAGTTATAGGCATCGCATGTAATCCAATAGTAAAAGGTGAAGGATACTCTTTCGACGTAGTATATATTAATATTGATAACTGGACTGATGAAATGAGTGTAAATGCAGAGGAAATGATTAATGAGTTTGGCTACTTTAAGAATTTTCCGAAATCAGGAATTCCATTTAAAGACATGTAGCACTTATATAAAAATTTTGGAACAGACATCTTCCCTTATAGGGCTAAGGAGATAGTTTGAGGGGGCTAGACTCGATTTTTGAAATACTCTTTTTCCCACTGAAACACAGCACATGTTTCATAATAATGCTGATCAAAAAAGCTCTCATATTTTCTGAATATCCAGTCTAGTTTCTGCAACACCTCATCCAACTTTGGTTTCAGATAATCACCATAGTCATTCTCAAATCTCTGATGAAAATCTAACCCCTTCTTTGCCCAATGCACCGCTAAAAATCCGTCATTATTAGAGCCTAAGTTTCTCGCTATAATCATAACCGCAGATAGATATTCATACTCACAATATTCCTTTGTAAATGACTCTGGACATTGATCATTCAGCAATATCCTCGCTGATGTAATAGGGTCATGCAGTATCAAAACATTTTGGTAGATATGTGCTGCATCATCGAACCTCTCTGCGTCTTCTTGATATTCATTATAGAGTTTTATCGCAGCATCAATATTCCCTGCTAATGCCGCTCTATATAAAAACTCTTCACGACCATCAATCAACATAGAACCCCTATAAAAAAGAACATATTTTCTTTCAATTTCATATATTTATTATATCAAACCACTAAGCCAATGGCAACAGATAAAGACAAAGGTTCTTTCGGTCAAAAGAACTATTCCCAGATGGGGGATGGTCACAGCAGAGGCCATAAGGAAATAAAATCCGAAGGCAGTTTTGCAAAAGACAAAGACGAAAGCTGGAAGCAATTTGCTATCAGAACCAAATCAACGAATAAACAGAAACAATCTCCCGCACCAACCAAGCAGGTTGCAAAAGACAAAGCAACATGGAAAGAAAGAGTTATCGCAAAGGGTAGTAGTACTCAAGTAAGCAAAACACCTAAAACCCATACAAAGCAAGTTTCAAAACCTAAACAGATCACCAAATCAAGATAATGCTTGATAACACCATATTAAAGTTCTCAGATAACCCCCAGGATCATTTTTCAATAGATGATGCTCTGAAAGGCATTTCCATAATAGGTGGAACAGGAAGCGGAAAGACAAGCGGCTCAGGAAAAACCATTGCTAAACAGTTTCTTAAACTTGGCTGGGGAGGTTTAGTGCTCTGTGCAAAAACCGATGAAGCTGATACATGGAGGCAATATTGCCGTGATACCGGCAGAGAACAAGACCTTGTCATATTTGGCAATAATTCCACAAATGAAGAAGGAGAAAGAATTGTTTTTAACCCTATAGACTATGAAACAAAGCGTGAAGGTGATGGCGCAGGAGAAACGCTCAACCTCACCAATATCTTCATGAACATCTATCGCATGGGAAACAGGATTTCAGGCGAAGGGGAAACCAAGGAAGAAAGATATTGGGATACCGCTCTAAAAAGATGTCTCAATCGTGTAATAGAGCTAATAAAGCTTTCTGGTGAAGATCTGACATATCAGAATATGGTCAGATTACTCACCACAACAAATGGACTTGATGAACAGAAATACTTTGAAGAAGAAGCCTATTTAAAAGAACACGAGGATTTCTCAAGAATTGAAAAGCCTGAAAATTACTGTTTATACTGCCTAATTAAAGCGTTCTATTCTCACTTCGCTGATGATATGGAATATAGTCAGGAAGAACATGACGCATACGACCTTGTTTATAACTATTTCCTTATAGATATGCCCAACATGGGTGATAGAACCAAATCGGTAGTTACTGAAAGTTTCATGGGGCTTGCAGAACCATTCCTTTCAGGAGTCTTGAAAAAACACTTCTCAGGCGTAACTAACCTATATCCTGAATGGTCATATCAACAGAATAAGATTATTGTATTGAATTTTCCTGTAAAGGAATATCTTGAGTCGGGCATAATTGCACAAAGCATATTTAAACTACTGTTTCAGCAATCAGTAGAAAGAAGGGACATTAATAAATATCCCGCGCCTATTTTCTTATGGGCAGACGAAGCACAATATTTCATCAACCCTTATGACCAGGTCTTTCTAACCACTGCAAGAAGTTCAAGGGTCGCAACTGTATTCCTATCTCAAAATATACCTAACTACATGGCTGCGATGGGCTCGGGAAATGATGCCGCTGCAAGGGTGGATAGTCTAATGGGCAATCTCTCAACTAAGATATTTCATGCCAATTCCGATGCTAAAACAAATGAATATGCCAGCAGGTTGATTGGTAATGACATTACTGAAATGCGTGGTCAAAGCTCGTCGCAATCATATATAAATATGAATTTCCAGAGATCATCAAGCAAGACTGAGCAATACCTTCCTCAGGTCAGACCGAAAGATTTTACTCTGCTTAAAAATGGAGGTCGTAATAACGACTTTGAAGTAGAAGCCATAATATTTGTGACTGGCAAGCTGTGGTCATCTGAAACGAACTTTATCAAAACAACTTTCGATCAGGAATTTAATTCAGCTAAAACAACAACATGAGCAACACTGATGAAAACTTCAATGCACTAACTGGAAAAGCAGGGAAAGAAATTATAGAGGCTAGCAACCCCAATAACAATGCAGCTGCGATAAGGCTTTTTATCACTTTATTCGGGATTGTTATATTCTTAGGTAATGACGCTGTGAAGATTATTTTCAGAAAGAATTTTGGAATGGCAACAGGCAGCTTTATCAGGCTTCTGATATTATCAGCAATCCTTCTGATACTGGGTATATATCTATCATCTGGTACGGGAACTATTGAAGTACCTGGTTATGAGTGGGGGTCGCCTCTGTCATATATCGTCACTGGTATTCTTTTCATTATTCTCTCACCTTTTCTATTATATAAAGGCGTAAAATATTGGCAGAACCCTGTCAGAGCGAACGTACACCCGGATTATGAAGGAGAAAGTAACCTGCTCTCTTTTTTGCATAAGGATTACAGTTGGAGCGAAGGATTGATCAAATATTTTGCCGAACCATTCTATGTCCTTCTTTTAGGTGTTCTTTATTTCATTTTTAACCCATTCGGGGGAATAATTATTGGCACCTGTGCCATCTCCGTCTGGCTCTTTCCAGTTCTGAAATCATTTTTCCCTCCCATGGAAAATACGAGAGGGAAGCGAAAAGAGGATAAGACTAATCGGGTATCAACCAATTAAAAAACGAACAGCAGAAAAATATGAAAGGATTATCAAAGGTTTTATGGCTGGTTCTTCCAATTATCGTGATATTGTCTTTCATCATAATTGACTACGGTGGATCAGAACACAAAAATACATACGAACAGAAAGGGTTCTTCATAAAGCCGTCGAAAACAATATTCACTCCTATACATATAGTGAATATTGTAAACAGGAATAATGATTTTATTGACCGTACATGTATTGATAATGGATTTAAATTAGATGATAGTCCAATTGATCCAGTATACAAAAACACTCGCAATAGGCCAACCAAATATGGTTATTATCAAAAAAAGTATTTGGAACAGGAACGAGTTACTCTTTGGGAAGAAAGACCAAACAGGTTAGAATATCTAATAAATGACAAAGAGAGGTACGATGATTTTATTGAACAATTATACAAACTGAATCCCTCAACTCTTACAGAAGAAGAATACGATACATTATATAAAAATTCCCCACACCTTTTAATTGATAATTGTGTTTTTGTTCCACTTGGCAATAAGCCAAACACAATTGGATATATCATTGCCGCTATTCGCCAGGACAATATTTGTACCGCATCTCAAGCAGAACAAGAAGTTGTCCCAGAAGAAGATTTATATATTGTAACTGCCGATACAGCATATATGTACAGACATGCTATAAGTGCTACGCAATACAGCGACACAATTATCAGGAAAGGTGAGATAGTAAAATTTTTGAACCGTAACAGCGAATTTTATTATTGTGAATACACAAATAAAAACGGAAAGGTGATGGAAGGCTATGTTTATGAAAAATATCTAACACGTGTGGAATAAACAGATTACTCAATCACGTTTTTCTTTACAACGTCTGGGTTTTTAACGCCTTTTGAGGTATTACTATTTTCATTCGATACTGTCGCGTTAGAATTGCTTAACCCTTTTGCACTTAACAACATATCACTTTTTTCAAGCGCACTGCAAAACTCCTTATAGCTCACTGATTTGCCATTAATTGCAGTTTCAATTTCAAGATCATTTCTATGCTGCAAAATGAATTCAGTTAGTATGCTAGACAAGTCCTCAGTTTTAGTTGTACTTTTCTCTGTATATAGAACATTAACCCTTTGATTCATAACGTTCTCTTTTGTATAAGTAGCTTCATCAATTCTATTATATATATCCTTATTACCTGATAAAGCGAATGAATTTTCTTCCCACACTCCAAGATTAGATGAAATTGGCCTGTTTATCAAAGCTTGTGTGACTATGCCATCTTTGATATCAATTACAATATATGCACCATGTCTATCCCATTGTCCCATAAATCTCTCCCACAATGATTAACTGATATATCGATTCTATCACAAAATGGTTAAGAAATGATTAATCAGATTATGCTTTATAACTTTTTTAGTTCGAATTTTATTAAAAGTTGAGGAACCGCAACATGCCTCTAACTATTTGAGCAGATGCGATATTACATTGAACTTAAAATTGCGAGATGAAAATCAAAGGACTATTATTTGAAAACATAGATGAGATATTTGATTCAACGGTATTAAACCTAAAGAAGAAGCTAAATTTATCAGACGAGGAGTTCCAAGCTAAGCTCAGTGAGAAATTAGAAGAGATTACAGATATTTATGAAGAAACGGTTATTAGTTTACATCATAAAAATTACCTGATTCCTTATAAAGGATTTCTCAAGAATACATTTAGAACAGCAAAAATAATTTCATCTCAATTCGAGGAATCTTTTCACCTATATTTTAGCTACATTAATACGTGCTTTGTAGTCCTAGAAAGAATTAAACAAAATTGCGAAGACCCCCTTGAAGCGAAGGATAGCGTGACATTAAGCCTTTATGGCTATCTATATAGAATAGCAGATCAAATAGGCCTAATGTTGTTAAATGGTTACCCAGATGGAGCCTTGAGGCTATGGCGGTCATTTTATGACCATGCTGTTATTCTCTTATTACTGATGAGGGAGAATAGCAACGAACTTGCAAACAAATTTATTGACCATAGTTTGAGACATTCCCAAAATAAAGCTACAAGCCTTAATAAACATGCAGAGGAGTTGCAATTTGATAAAGTAGAGGATGATATACTTAACAACTATAAAACGATAGCAGAGGAGTTTGAAGATAAGTATGGGAAAGACTTTTTAAAAAAAGAGTATAGTTGGACAAAAGATATTTTCAAAAAAGAAAGGGTTTCCTTTCGAGATATAGAAGATGATTTGGGAATGAGTAGATACCGACCTTTCTATATATGGGCAAGTAGTTACTCCCATTGTAGCTTTGAGTCAATGCATGATTTTGAAAATAACAAAAGAGAAATTGTAATAGATGACATTACACAACAAATTACTGATACGGATGCATATATAGACCCTATTCAAATCACTATAGCTGTATTTCATGATGTGAATTCACTTTTTCTGCAACTATATTCTATTGATTCTGAATATTGGATTAACGTAAGGCTATTCGAGAAATTCCAACATAATCTACATGATTCATTAGACGATTGATGCCCTTACATTAGCGATTTACCCCCCCCATTTTACTAAGCTATTCACTGTGTTTACATTCTACCATAATGTGGTCCTTTATGCTTATTCCTGTTTGTCTGCCTATTTGAGTAAGCAAGTTATTTCCGCCTGTCAGGTCTGAAAAGGTCTGCGCTACACACCTCATACCTCGTTGTTTGCTTGCATCCTGTTTGTTCAAAAAACAATCTCCACTTCGTATTTCGCAATAAATTAAAGGTCGCTTCATTCCTGAAGTAGTATTCTTTTTTGCAAAACCTTGTCATCCCATCCATTCGTCCATTTGAGTTGCTTATCAAAAGGCTAAGAAAGGCTTTAGCCGAATACGATTAGTAACACTTAAATCAATGAACAATGGAAAGGACAAGTAAGCTATCAAGACTAATGAAAATGTCTTGGACAATTCAGAAAGCGAAGAAAAGCACACGCTCAAAGGCTCTGCAATCTGCATGGGCAATTTTCAACAATGAAGATATAACAGTCTTCTACCTCACTCAAAAGCTCAACCATCAAAAGCCTGTAAAAGAAAAGGCACTTAACCAAATGGGATTATTCACTCGATAAAAATTAAGACTTATGGAAATCATAGGAAGACTAACAGACGAAGCAAAGATAAATAGGCTAAATAATGGTAAGGAAGTAGTGAACTTCTGCATAGCTGTTAATGAACGCTACAAGAACAAAGAGGGCAAAACGATTAAAGAAACCGCTTTTGTGAATTGCTCTTACTGGATAAGTACCAAAGTAGCTCAATACATGCACAAAGGTATGATAGTGTCATTATTCGGCAACCTGTCAACGTCCGCATTTATTGACAATAACGGCGAAGCACAAGCAGTGCTCAACTTTCATACTAACAACATCAAATTCATTTATAAACACTAACACCATGAAATATTTTAATGAATGTAAGAGCTTGGACGAAGTAAAAGCCAGGTACAAACAGCTTGCAAAACAACATCACCCAGATTGTGGAGGTGATGTTATCATAATGCAGGAGATAAACACGGAATATGCCTTTGCTTGCGCTAAAATCCTTAATGGTGAAGATTTAACCGCAGAGGAAGCAAACGAGCAAATTAGGCTATCCGAAGAGTATAGACAGGTAATTGAAAAGCTTACACCTATTTCAGGAATAGTAATAGAACTTGTAGGTAATTGGATATGGGTAACAGGCAATACATATCCGGCAAGAAAACGACTAAAAAAAGCGGGGTTGTTTTTTGCATCTAAGAAGGTCGCTTGGTATTATCGTGCTGAGGAATTTAAAACAAAAGGCAGTAACAAAACACTTGATGAAATACGGGACAAATACGGTAGTGAAATACTAGGAAAAAAGAAGTTTAGTAAATCATTAAAATAGGGGCTTTATGCCCCTTTACATTTACACGACACTTGACGTTCAACGTTACTTTCTTTGTCAATCGCCACGGAAAGAAAGTAACAAAGAAAAGGCTGCAACCAAAAGCCCGCCTGAAAACAGGCGAGCCCCTATAAACCCTATCACCATGAAAGTTTGCTCTCTTTAAGAATGCTCTTCAACAATTATCTTATCCTTTACTTCTTTGATTTCGTTGGTGACTAGCTCTAATTTCTTATAGGCTTTGTATTCAGCCCGGCTGCCTATTATCCAAACAAATAATCCAATAATACCGGTAAGTAACAACATCCCAGACAGGCTATCATTAATATTGGCAACACCAAAACCTATTAGTAGGCAAATTGACATCACCTTACCAATATTTTTATTCCGTTTTTTCCCACCAGCAGTCTCTTGCAGTGCTTTTTCATCTGTTTCCAGTGCTGAAAGCTCTTGTTTTAACTCTATGAGTACTTTTTTATCCATGATTGAAGATTTAGAATACAAATATAATACGTCCACATGTGGTCGCAAAATATTTATTAACCTTTCCTACTATGCCGAGTTAAAAATTCGGTAATGGAGACAATCAAGATAACTCCCATAGAACAGTATGTTATAGACAGGATAAGAGATATAAGAATTGAACGCGGTATCTCTCAAAGGGAGCTTGCGGACATGATAGACGTGTCATTTGGCTTCATCGGGAAAGTGGAAAGTACAAGCAAAAGAGCAAAATACAACCTTCAGCACATCAACGATATTGCTAAAGCGTTCAATATGTCTCCCAAAGACCTTATGCCTGACAGCTCATTCTAATTAGCTGTATTGTCATTGGCTGCTTTGTTAATCATTTCCTCTATCCACTTCTGAACATCAGTTTCGAGCCACCCTACTGACTTCGCACCCAATGGAACTCCCTTTGGAAATTCATTCGCAGCTATCTTCTTATAGATAGTACTTTTTGCAAGACCTGTCGTTTGGATGACTTCAGTAAGACGAATAATTCTAAGCATGTTAAACTCCCATTTAGTTATCAACGCTTAGTTGAATACACTAAAGCATAAGTTCTTCGGAAGCCCCTTTACATAGCTCTTGTAAAAAAACTCAAATATGATATTGTGAATCCTAGTGTTTCTACTAGATGTTGTGTCTTAAAATATGGGGGCATATTTGGGGGCAAGGCATCAAAATGTGATTGACAATATTGAGATATTACAATTGCTTAGCACCGCAATATGTATCCCTCAGCCGGCACCATCTTTTAGTCCATCACGTTCCATCACATTCTACGAAACACAAGGAAACTGCCTACCTCAGAGGATTTTTGATCTGAGGGCTTCCATGATATTCTACCTCATTCTACACTATTCTGGGGGCATGATTGGGGGCAAGACAGGGACTCATATTGAACGTTGCCCCCAAAACAGCTCAGGAGGCAGGGAATATGCGACTTACAGACAAATGCTTAAAAAGTGCTAAACCAATCAATAAAACGCTTAAACTCTTTGATGGAGGGGGCTTATACCTCGAAATAGGGAAAAATGGCAGTAAACTTTGGAGGCTTAAATATCGTTACTCAGGGAAAGAGAAAAGAATATCCCTTGGTTCATACCCTAGAACTTCACTTAAAGAGGCCAGAGACAAACGTGAAGAAGCAAAGAAGTTACTTGATAGAAATATTGATCCATCAATTGCAAGGCAAGAGAACAAAAACGATTCTCTCACAGATAACTCTAACACATTTAAAGTTATAGCGGAAGAGTGGCATGAAAACGAAAAAGAAAAATGGAGTGTAGAGCATGCAAAAACTATAATGAGCCGAATAGAGATGCATCTCTTTCCCAAAATTGGGAATATTCCGATAAAGAATATAACCCCTATGCTTCTGCTTAATGCTCTAAAACAAATTGAGAAACAAGGTGTTTATGAAACTACTAAGCGTTTAAGGCAATATTGTAGCCAGGTGTTTAAGTATGCGGTCATTACTGGAAGAGCCGAAAGAGATGTTGCTGCCGATATTATTGGAGCATTCAAGCATAAAAAGGTAGAGCATCATGCTGCATTGAACATTGTCGACCTTCCCGCATTCCTACGTAAGCTAGAACGAAACGATGCTAGGTTATATTTTGAAACAAGAATAGCTATTAAACTCATGTTACTAACTTTTGTAAGAACCTCTGAGTTGCTAAAAGCCAAATGGAATGAGTTCAATATTGATAACAAAACTTGGATAATTCCTGCCGAGCGCATGAAAATGCGTAAGGCTCATACAGTCCCATTATCTAATCAGGTAATTGATATTCTAAAACAGCTAAAACTGCATAATGGTGAGCGCGAGTACATACTATCTAGTCCTGTTGCACCGAAAAAACATATAAGTGTTAATACAATCCTTTATGCATTATATCGCCTAGGCTATAAAGGCAAAGCCACTGGACATGGTTTTAGGGCTCTGGCTATGACAACCATACTGGAGAATATGGACTACTCATTTGATGTGGTTGATGCACAACTTGCTCACTCTAAGCGTAATCCATTAGGGGCAGCTTACGACCGTGCACAATACCTGAAAGAACGTAAGCAAATGATGCAAGACTGGGCTGACTACATAGAGGGTATATAATAATAGACCAGCTTATAATGTTGGTTGACTCATATCGCACCAAATGAATAGATGCAAATTTAGTGAGGTCGTCAAATGGTAAAGAATTTGCCAATAGTTCCTTCTTGACCTTTTGCCTTCTCCCTCACTTTAGACACTTGCATTATTAATTCTAATGCGAGTAATTATGAGTACTAAACAATCATTAATAGAAAAGCTGAATGATATTATTGAAAGCGAGCCAAGCTCAATAAAAGCCCAGGTTGCCCAAGAAGCACTGGATTATAGCAGTGAAAATATTGAGACGTTCTTTCTCGATTTGCTTCAACATGGGTGCCAGTCTGGAATGATACCCTCACTTATATACTATGTAGACACGCATAAGTTCTTTGATACACATTATGGCGAAATCGAAGAGTTACGTTACGAGTTCGAAGAAATGCTCGGTGAGTCATTAAAGCCAAATGGCGACCTTAAAAACTGGTACGCTTGGCTTGCCTTCGAAGAAACCGCAAGAAAACTTGCAGATGTGTTAGAGCTTGATATTTAAGCTATGTTTAAAGTCGTCTACGACGACGATTATACGAATTAGTATATGCTCTCATGATCTGCGCTGCGGCAGTGTCCTGTTGACGTTTAACAAGTGCTGAAATGTCCTGAAGAGTTTTTCGAGCAAAAAGTAATTCAGGTTTGGTGGAAGCTAACTCTACAAATTGAGTTCGCAAAAACCTAGCAACAACAACATATCTTCCTATACGCTGAGGGAATAAACACCAAAGTGTAGTACGCATCTCATCCTCATTGTTTTCAGGGATATTATCCTGAAAATCAAAATAGACTGGTACTGAACTTATAAGCCAACTAGCGGGGAAACACTCATCTGGATAATCACAAAGAAAAAGCCCATTAGCAATATTCTTAAATTCATCAAAGCCTTTTCGGAAGCGTGGGTAGTCCCTTTTTAAACGCGTACCATCAACAACCCATAACATGTTTTTATAGAAAGTCTCACGACTCTGTACCTCTGTTGGTTTGATTGCCGAATGTTGAAACTCTATTATAAGTTCATTAGTAGTTTTTATGTCCGCAATATGCTTTTCGCCAGTATCAGAATCAGTATGAATAATCTCTTGCCACTCAATTGGAAATTGATTTTTCCATTTCCTATGCCATTCTGTTTCATTTTCCCACCATTGATCACATTGCTTTTTGCTTTTATGCGCCCAATGCCAAACTTTTAAATTACCACATTTAGAGATTGTCTCCCTCTCACAATTTGCACATACACCTCGCAAATTTGGCTGAGGTTCAGTTTTGATTCCATTTACCAATGCAAACTTCATAATATCTCTTTTCCTTTAGATAATATTGAGTTAGGGGTTCATTTCTTTCAACCATCAGCATTTAATATATAGCTGGTGCTCCTACCACCTGCATCTTCTTTTTCAAGTACACCTTGTTTCATAAGCTCTTGAATATCTCGTAAAGCAGTGTCTTGTGAACATTTATTAATCTTAGCCCACTTAGAAGTTGTCAGCTTGCCAACGAAACCATCAAGTAATTTATTTAGCATTAACTTTTGCCTATCATTAAACCCATTTTCTTTATGACTATCCCAAAAACGAGCTTTAGCTAGTACTTTCTCAAGAACTTCATCTGTTGATGATAAAGCTCTTTGCAAACACTCTAAAAACCATTCAATCCAATCGGTAATATCTAAGTCTGATTTCTGAGTAGTTTCTAGTATCTGATAATATTTATTCCGCTCTTTTTGTATCTGCGCAGACATACTGTAGAAACGTTGTTCTGTATTATCAGCCCTGGCTAATTGTAAATCTGCAATGGCTCTGGCTATCCTACCATTTCCATCGTCAAAAGGGTGGATAGTTACGAACCATAAATGTGCTATTGCCGCTTTAATGACCGGGTCAATATCCATTTCTTGATTAAACCATTTGAAGAATGCTTTCATTTCCTTTTTGAGAGCATCAGCTTCTGGTGCTTCATAGTGAACCTTTTCTCTGCCCATTCCACCCGAAACAACCTGCATAGCTCCTTTACGCCATCCCCCAACAGTGATTTTATAAAGTCCACTTCTACCACTAGGGAACATGCATGAATGCCACCCAAATAACCTATTCTCATTTATAGGCTCATTATATTTCTGTGTAGCATCAAGCATCATTTCAACTACACCATCAACATCTCTATTAACAGGAACTAACCCACCAATATCAATACCTAATCTTTGAGCGAGTGATGAACGAACTTGGTCTGGGTTTAATATCTCGCCTTCAATTTCATTAGACTTTATAATGTCCAATGTCATAGTGCTAAGCATAGCTTCAGCCCGAAGGTCAAATCCTAAAGCCTCCATACTACCAATAAGCCTACCCTGCTGATGGCGTATATCAGCCAATAGTTTGAGCAGCTTATTATTGTCCCACTTAAATTCAGGCCAATCTTTATATTGATATATGTATTTAGGCATATTATTCTCCGCATTTCATGCAGTGAATATAGCATGTTTTCACCGCATAGTAAAGGTAATTACCGCAAATTATGCGGAGATTAGGTATGTTATTCACCGCATCATAATCCAATAACACTCTCTAAAGCATCATCAGTGTCTTTATGAATAAAGCTCGCCTGATAGCCAATCGTAGTTTTAATATCGCTATGGCGATATAGTTTTTGCAGCATTTGGATAGGTATTCTGTCACCAGAGATATTACCAAATGTATGCCTGGCTATGTGCATAGTCAAAGGCTTTGTGATTTTTGCAGCCGGAGCAACCTCAGTCCTCAAAATCCTATCAACTACATTAATCTTTGATTTTATCTTTTTCTCCGTATCAAAATTATCGGTCAGGTCTGCATGACGTATGTAAGAGAAGACCAGATCAGTATTATCTTTCAAGCTCTCATACTGTTTCAGAATTCTAGCTACTTTGTCCGACACTTTTAAAGAGTCCGTCTTTCTGTTCTTTCCCATTGTATAATACAACCTTCCATCCTGGAAGTCAGACCACTTAAGCCGGAACACATCTGAAACACGCATGCCAGCAAAGTAGAAAGAGATAAGCCAAAGGTTTCTCGCATCATTTGCGTCACCTTCTAAATCTACTGCTTCAATTGCTTTTACTTCTTCCGCAGATAGACCAAGCTTCTTTGAATCAGGGAATTTGATTTTCAGCTTACCCTTTCCAAACGGATAGTATTTTGAATCACATGCACCTTCTTTGATCGCCTGGCTAAAGATGCAGCGCACAGTTACCCAATGGTTAATTGCCGTGCGTTCAGAAACATTGTGTTTAGAAATAACATAGGCTTTAAATCTCTCAAGAACAGGAATGGTTAAATCCTGAAAACCTATATCATGTTTCAGAAAATCCTTTAAACGTTTTACATTTGATTTCTGGCTATTCCAGATGTTATACTTCCTCGCTTCTTTAAGTCGTTCTAAGTATAAGTCAGCTTGAGAGAATACTGTTTCTCCACTCTTAGGCTTTATCTTGTTTGAAACACTTCTTGCAGAAACGTGAGGCTTCACAGTTTCCAGTTCAAGCGAGGCATTATTTGCCTCGGCCAGTTTCGTAAGAAGATAATTATTAAGCCTTGTAGAGTTCGGATGAGATTTTTTTACTCGCTGGTTCTCTTTATCCCAATCCTTTTCTTTGATACTATATTCAAGATAGAGATAAGACGATTTCCTATCTTTGGTTATCCTGATTGCAAGCGGTGACGTGCCGTCCTTTTTCACCTCCTTCCGTAAGATCACTTTTACATTTGCCATGTTGTAGGGGATTTTTCCTACAACAATACTACAACATTTGGCGGTTTTCCCTGCTTTTTTATGATTTAATATTTTTAAGGAATGCAGTAAAATCAATACTTTCAGACCATATCAGTTCATATTAAACCATATTTTGTCAAACTCAAAATCTGGTTCTCGCAAGGGAGTGGGGGTTCGATTCCCCCCTGGGGCACATAAGAAAAGCCTCGTTTTAGTTAGACTAAAACGAGGCTTTTCGCTAAGTACATATTACTTATATGCTACCATTTTCAACCCTACTATAGAGAGTATGAGCGTAGTGATAAAAAATAACCTCCAAAAACCTGCCGGCTCTTTAAACAAAAAAATACCTACTAATACTGTACCAACAGCACCAATACCTGTCCATACAGCATAGGCTGTACCTATAGGTATTTGTTGGGTAGCCTTAACTAATAACAACATACTGGCAGATAAACAAACAACAAACGCTACATACCAATATACTGCTGTTATACCTTCGGCATATTTAGCCTTACCTAAACATGTGGCGAAGGCTACTTCAAAAAAACCTGCAATTATCAATATTATCCATCCTTGCATAGCAATGACTTTAAGTAGTAAAATTACTTTAAATGAAGAAGAGTATTCTGAACAAGCAGAATTGATTCAAGCAATGTATTGAGATATTTAGCTTCGAATACATAGTTTTAGCCTTTCATCCTAAGTATCTATTATGAGCATAGATATTGACTACTTAGTGTTTTTACTAACTTGTAATAATTAATATCCCTCGTTATGGCGAAAAAAAGTTTGGTGAACACCGAAACCGGCAAAAGTGTTTCTGAGTTTATTGAGTCTGTTGAGAATGATACACGCAAAGCGGATGCAAAAAAGCTATTGGAAATAATGAAGCAGCTCACAGGCCATGAGCCGAAAATATGGGGCAAGAGCATAATTGGTTTTGGTAAATACAGCTATCAACGTAAGAACGGTGATGAATTTGAATGGTTCAATGTAGGTTTCTCTCCTGCAAAAGCTCATATGTCTGTCTATTTTATGTTCGACCTTACTAAAGAAGAACTACTGGAAAAACTGGGTCCCCATAAAAAAGGTAAAGGCTGCCTCTACATCAAAAAACTGGAAGACGTAGACCTGAAAGTGCTTGAGAAAATGATCAAGAAAAGTGATAAATGGAGGTAAGAACGAGACCTAAAAGTCAACACGACATTTTACGCCAAGTCCTTAAGAGAATCGGCTGGGAAGAAAAAGCAATAAATGGAGGTAGGAATGAGGACTAAAAATCATCTATCTCTTCCTGGTTGTACATCTTCTCGTAATTGTTGAGTTTTATTGAGACCGTCAGGAATACCAATGGCCATTGCGGCCTGCGCGATTGGTAGATGTCTACATTGTCTGTGTACACATAATCTATATTACGATCAGTATTGAAAGCGTTACGGGCATTCAGATTGAAGGTAAGCTTGTTCTTATAAAAACTCTTTTTCACAGAGACATCACCAACAAAGCTCCAAAGGCTCCTGCCCTGTGGCTCAACAGAACCGCTGCGGAAACGTCCGTTCAGCTGTAATGCATATCCTTTGTACTTGAATGTATTGCGCAGGTTGATATTATAATTCAGCGAGCTGGCACTTAAATCCTGATTGGCTATAGTGCTCCTAAGATCGAAGTAATAGACATTCAGCCCTGTATTAAGTTGGTACCAATCTGAGAACCTGTAGTTCAGTGCCGCCTCGGCACCAATACGCTGCCCCAAACCTATATTATATGGTTGCCTGATAAGTATACCCGGCTCATATGTTGTTTGCACCCACTGTACCGCTCCTGACATTCTTCTATAATAGGCCTCAACACTCCAATAGCTTTGTTTGCCCAGCGGATCCATAAAGCCCATATCCACAACTGTTATGTAAGTAGGTTGCAGATCGGGATTACCACCACGAACGGAGTACAGGCTCTCCCATGTTACAAATGGCTCAAAATACCAGCTACGAGGCCTTTCTATCCTGCGCGAGTAACTCAATAACATCTGAGACTCATTCTTGAACGTATAAGAAAAGTGTGCTGATGGAAAAAGGTCGAGCCTGTTGATAGTAGTGGCATCAGGAAAGTTATCAGAAGTTACTGTACGGTAAGTATACTCAGCCCTTAACCCTCCCTGAAAACCAAAACGCTCCAACTGTCCACCGAACAATGCATAACCTGCGTGTACATCTCTTACATAGTTTACATCAGAACTGAATAGCGGCAGGTATTCATATTCATCGGTATTGGTATTGTATTGAAAGTTATCTCCATCGTCAAAGCTTCTACCGAACTGAAACTGTAACCCTGTTTCAAAATTGTATTTATCCTGTATCGGGCGTTTGTAGTCCAAATCGAACCTGTATAGATTTGATGGCCCGATCTCAGTATATGTATTACCACGTATCAACCTGTCTCCCCCATTGTATGAAAGTGTTGAATCAACCTGATCAACATATCTTAAATTAGCAATGGCAGCAACGCTGATGTAATGATCTCTATTTCTGTTGATGTTATGTCGGTAAGTAAGGCTTGACGAGCTTGCCCACATATCTACTTCGGTGCGGTCGTCAGTAAAGAACTTTTCAATAAGTACATCATCATTGTAATTCTCAAAGTCCATCTCCTCAAAGAACCTCATATAGCGTTGGTTATAATCGGTTTTTACTACTAATTTATGTGCGCTGTTAGGCGTCCACTGAAAGCCAAGGCCCGTGCCCCAACCGTCACGTAAAAAACCGCCGATACCCTCGGCATTCAGGTCGTTGATCAGGGAATCATAATCTGTCTGTCTGTTCTCTATTCGGTCACTCGGGTTGTACGATTTTCGATAATCAGCATTTACATCGAAGGCTATTTTTTCTTTTTTGAGGCTGAAAGCAGCATCTGCATTATAGTTGTCGAATGTTCCTGCGGTAAGGTTTACCAAAGAGCTGATGCCTTGTAGTTTGTTTTTCTTTGTAATGATGTTAATTACACCCGCAGTACCTTCTGCATTGAACTTTGCTGAAGGGTTGGTAATGATCTCGATATCCTGAATTGAGCTTGCGGGTATCTGCGCTAACGCATCACTTGGTTCTAAAACTGTTGGCACCCCATCTATAAGTAATGTAAAGCTTGATGATCCCCTGAGGCTTACTGTACCATCGGGGCTGACAATGATAGAAGGCACGTTGGCTAACACTTCAGATGCAGTTTGTCCTGCAGTGTTTTGCATATCTTCAACATTGACCACTTTTTTATCTATCTCATAAGTTATTTCGGGCTTTCCGCTGATGATCACCGCTTCTTTAAGCTCATTGGTCGTTGAGACAAGTGATATATTTTGTAACTGGTAAGAGGATCTTTTATCTGTTAGCTCAATTGTATTGAATTCTTTTGTCTCATAACCGATGAAACTGATATTTACATTGTATTTCCCTAATGATAACCCGCTTACCTCAAAATCACCACTTTCATTGGTAGTAGCACCGCCTACAAGCTTTCCTGATGCCGTATTGAACACTTTTACAATTGCATATGCAAAAGGCTCATTAGTAGCTGAGTCAACCACGTTTCCATATATCACACCAGTAGACTGTGCAAATGTCGTGTAAGACAGGAGTATTAATAAAATAGCTATACAGTTCTTATTGAAATTCATTCTTGTACTTTACCTGTATTGATATAACCTGCAAATATGCCCCCAATTTTTGTGGCAGAAAAATCGATTATGCTGAATACGGTATATAATACAGTGAAGTAATAATTATATTGATGTATGGAATACATACATTACCCCTATAACATTCTCTAACACTAATTAAAGGTAAACTGCTTAGTGATAATTATTGATGTCACATAATACATCATTTAGTTTTCAGCAATTCAACTTGTTTAGTATTCTCAGATATTTCTTTAATAACATTATCCAACTCGGAAGCGGAATCGAGTATCTTATGCAGTAGTTCTTTACTTTCTGCATCGTCCTTGCATTTATCTTCCATTAAATGCATGAGTCCCATAAGGCTTGCAAGCGGTGCTCTCACTACATGCGATTGCATCCAGGCAATTTCACTGAGCTTTGCATTTTGTTTTTCAATAGCCTCAATGTAGTTAAGTTGTGAGGTTATGTCATTAGAAGTCACCATATGCGCCTTTACCCCATTATAATCTATAGTAGTGGTATGGGTATTAACATAAATAACTTCATTATTTTTCTTCTTGTGCCAGAACACTTCGTTTAGATAATCTTCTGTAGCAGTAAGCTTTAACTTTTCTTCCAGTTCAGGTATGTCATTTTCAGGCTCGATGTCTTTTTCTGTCATGGACAAGAATTCATTCCTTGTATAGCCATAATGGTCGATAGCGGCCTTATTGACATTGAGTATTCGTAATGATTCAGGATCGTAGATCCATATTGGCTGCGGATTGAATTCAAACAACCTGCGATAACGTTCATCAGAAGCTGTTAATTCTTTCTCACTTTGTTTTAAACGGCTAATTCTATCTTTAAGTTGTTTACTGTATCTGTTCATTAACACAAATAACAGCAACGCTGTGAAAGACACGTAAAAAAAGCCTTTAATGGTCTGCACTTTTGATAGCTGTGAAACATCTTCCTTAAAAAAGACATTCAGAGTCATATCGCTTAAATATATCCACAACAAACCAAACGACAGATATATCACTGTTACTTTAAATACAGAACTCATCTTTACCCTCATATCTCTTTTTTCTGTAATGCAGGTTATATAAAACCTCAAAGGCTAATAAGTTGATACTATTAAAAGCCTAATAAAATAGCCGCGAATTTCAGGTATTTTTTCGTATTAAAAAAAAACTGTTTTAACTGCCTGTATTTAAGGATGTTAGAGATGTTCTGAATAACTCTGTCAGCATTATTTCATCTTCGGCATTATTTGAATTTATAGTCACACCGAAGTTAAGCGTGTCTATCATGGTACTGTAGGTAGTGTACTTAAAATATGGTTTATCATCATAGTACACTTGCATGGAAGCTTTATCAAAAGTGTACCCGCTAATGCTTTCCTGCACAACTGATGTTTCAGCACTGTAGGGGATTGTATTGTACCCTTCTTTTTGTTGCCTCAATAATTCATTCATATCAGGTGCTTCCTCTTCACCCTTATTGTAAGTGCGTATGAATGCATATATCGCATTGATATTTTTCTCCGCTTTTCTGGCACCGAATATGATCTTCTTCTCCCCTTCTTTCTCTTCTTCTCCTTCACCGTAAAAGCTCTCTGCCGCATTACCCAATTGCTTTAGTTGACTTGACGACAACGTTTGCCAACCTTCAGGAACTGCTATTTCCCAGTTAAGTGGCTCATAGTTGAATACCTGCTTTCCATCTTCCGTTTCAGTAACGTTGTTGTTATTGCATGATACTGCAAGAATGATAATTAATAATGTTACTAAAATCCTCATCGCTTAAAACTGTTTCAATTTCATGATCCTTTTGTAAGACTGATTAATTCTTTCTACCGGGATCTCTCCTGCCAGTACATAGTCTTTTATGATCTTGTGAATGCGGGAAGCCGACATGTTGCCTTGTGCCGTTTGTATATTGTTCCCGAACATCAATACATCTACCCCGGCATTAATGGCCATTTTTATGGCATCATTATAACCATACTCTTTGCTGATAGCGTGCATGTTCATATCGTCTGAGATAACCACACCTTTAAAACCAAGACTTCCTCTTAGTGAGTCTGTTATCACCTCTTTTGATAAGGTAGCAGGCCGTGCAGAGCTATTCCATTTTTTATTGACAATATGTGCTGTCATAACCGCATCACACCTACCCATTCTGATGAGAGAATCATAGGGCGCCATCTCTATCCGATTCCATGTACTAGTTACATCTACTAAGCCTTTGTGTGAGTCACCGGTTGAACTACCATGGCCGGGAAAATGTTTGAGTATGGTCTTAACACCAAAGCTGTGATGCGCATCTATACATGCCAGAGCATGTTCGGTAACCTTATTGTGGTTAGAAGAAAAACTGCGCTTAACACGAGCAATAACAGGGTTGTTGGGGTTAACCGCAAGGTCTACAACGGGCGCAAAATTCAGGTTGATACCTACCTGAGCCATTTCGGCAGCCAGCCTCTGGTAATAATAAAATGTAGTATCTGTATTATCAATACGGCCTAATGTTGCAGCAGATGGCATATCTACGAAACCGTACTTTTTCTTCATCCTATGTACCAGACCACCCTCTTCATCGATAGTAATCAACAAAGGAATATCTGCAAAGCTTTGAAGGGAGTCAACCAGGCTTCTCAACTTAGCCTTAGAGTCGTATTTACTGATGTTTTTTTCAAAAAGAAGTATGCCCCCTACTTTACCGGCTTCTATTTCCTTAGCTAGCGGATCAGACGAGGAGATGGCTGTTCTATTATCCACACCAACTAATATCATCTGGCCTATCTTAATGTCTAAACTATCTGTGGTAGTTTGCGACCAACATATTGTAGTTTGCAGAATAAACAGTATTGCTAATAGCTTCTTCATACACGCAACAAATTTAACCTTCTACAATTAAGAAGCTTGTATTTTCGTATGTATTATGGGAAAGATATTCGAGAAGATAACACCTGAATTAAAAGAGTGGATAGCAAAACAGAAAATGTTCTTTGTAGCTACTGCCCCTCTGTCTGAAAAAGGACTTGTCAATTGCTCACCTAAAGGTTTAGACTCTTTTCGTGTATTAGACGATACTACCGTTGCATACCAAGACCTTACCGGCAGTGGCGTAGAAACCATAGCCCACATCAAAGAAAATAAACGAATAGTGATCATGTTCTGCGCTTTTGAAGGGCCACCGAATATTGTGCGCATACACGGAGAAGGAGAAGTTGTTGAACCTGATGATAAAAGGTTTGCTGAACTAGAAGAACAGTTTCCGAAACATAATGGTACAAGGGCATTCATCATTGTACATGCTAAAAGGATATCAGACTCTTGTGGGTATAGTGTGCCTGTATATGAGTTTAAGAATGATAGGGATGTACTGGACAAGTGGGTAGACAGAAAAGGAACAGACGGCGTAAAACAATATCAAAAAGAGAAAAATCTCGAGAGTCTGGATGGGCTTGCAGGCTTAAAAGAAAGTAATTTTTAATACACAAATACCTCGAAATCTGTCTTCTGCAAGACTTAACAAGTCGTGTTTAATTTTATTTTAATGTCCGCTGTTCTTTGAACGCTGCACCGGAGAGTATTTTTATGACAAACATCTCCGGTATGAAAAAACTAGTATTAAGTAGTCTTTTGCTTGCTTTTGTATGCTCTACAAGTGCTCAGGAAAAGATAAAGATTGCAGACATCATAAAAGAGCATGAGCTGCAAAAGAAAAATAACGAGCCTTTTAGTGTCAGTAACCTTTATGAAAATAAAGAGAAAGGTGAATATCAATTTGACAGATGGCTTTGGTATTGGAAACAACATACCGACCAGGATGGCTACCTGGTACCAAAAATAGAAGCGTTAAGAACATGGGAGAATTACCGCGCAGACCAACAGCGGGCAAATTATAAGACTACTGCCGACCAATCTGACTGGAAGGCGATAGGCCCGATGACACAAAGTAATTACTGGTTAGGACAAGCACCACTTGGTGTAGGCCGCATCAATACAATGGCATTCCACCCTAACGATCCTGACATATTTATAGTAGGTACAGCCGGTGGAGGCGCTTGGTACTTTGATGGTAGTGACTGGAATATTCTTACGAAAAATCTGATGTCATCAGCGGTATCTGACATAGATATAGATCCTAATGACGATGACATTATATATATATGCACAGGCGATAAAAACTCTTTCCCGGTAAGTCCTGCCGGAAATGATTATAACAGTATTGGCCTTATTAAATCCACAGACGGAGGACAAAGCTGGTTCTCTACAGGATATTCAAAAGACCCTTCTGATATTGCCAGAACAAACTGTCTTGTGATCAACCCTGATAATAGTAACTCTCTGACCCTTGCTACAGAAAATGCAATATATAAATCTTTCGATGCCGGCAATAGCTGGACAAAAGCTACAATATCCATCCCATCTACATGGGAGGTACTATATGTTCCTGAAGTACATTACAAACCTGCTGACAGCTCCATATTATATAGCCCTGTTACAGTTCGCGATACTGTCACCCGTAATGTATATGTATTTTTTATGCGGTCGACAAATGGTGGTAGGAACTGGACGCTACGCTACGTTGTACCGGATGCTGCAAGAGCGGCTATAGCTGTTACTCCAAGTAACCCCAACCTTATAAAAGTGATCGTTGCAGGATTACCGGCGGGACCTAAAGGCTCAGGCCTGGAAGGTATTTATCACTCAGCTAACAGTGGGCTTACCTTTACTAAAGTATTTGACGATAATAACTGTAGCACTAATATCCTGGCATCAAAAACAGATGGTAACGACTGTGGCGGGCAAGGAATGTATGATATATGTATAGCTATAGACCCAAATAACACTGACCATGTGATAATAGGTGGTGTAAACAGTTGGGAATCTTTTGACGGTGGTTTTAGCTGGACTTTAAAGAACCAATGGGCAGCCCAGCAGTTAGGTGTACCTATGTTACACGCAGACCATCATTTTGTAGGGTATCACCCGCAGCAACCAAGTGTTTTGTTTGATTGTAATGATGGCGGAATCGCAGTATTACCAAATGGAGCAGGTGCATGGACAGATATTTCACCCGGCATGAACATTACACAGTATTACCGTATAGCTGCAGCCGGAGGGGCGCCTTATGTTCTAGGTGGTGCACAGGACAACGGTACAGGTATGATAGATAAGAACAACGGTATTAGTACACCGACAGGCTCAGGTGACGGTATGGAGTGCCAGATAGACCCCATAGACCCCAATATCATTTATACTTCTTCTCAGTACGGGCACATACTCCGCATCAACCTTAAACAAGGTATCAGCCATAGTTCTTTAAATGAAATATCCGATAACATACCGGGAGGGCAACCTGCAGGTGCTTGGACGACACCTTTTCTTTTTGACCCGAATGACCCCAACAGGCTAGTTGCAGGTTACAATGTGATCTACTCAAGCACAGACAGAGGTGAAACATGGAGTACACTATCCGATACTTTTTCATCAAACATGAACCGCCTCGCAATGACATCTGCCAACAGCGGTACTATATATGCTACTGCTGAGTCTGGAGATGAGATATATGTGACACATGATATGGGAAATACCTGGGGGACACTCCAACATCCGTACAATGAACCTTCTATCTCTGATATTGCAGCAGATGCCCGTGACCACGGCAGATGCTACATAACCTTTCCAGGATACGGATTGAATAAAACGAAAGTAGCTACGCACCATAACGGTGTTTGGACCCCTATGAATGAGAACCTACCTGACCTGCCAGTTTATTGCATCAAACAAGACACCACTAATGGTACATTATACATAGGTACTTATACAGGTATTTACTATCGTACTGACAGTATGACCCAATGGGAGGAATTCTCAACCAACCTACCTACAGTTAGTGTTTTTGACATTGATATTGACTATGTGACCGGAGAGATAATTGCAGGTACATGGGGACGCGGTATGTGGGTTTCTCCTAAACACGAAGAACAATTATCTATTCCGAAAGGAATACCATATGCACTTGATGTGATAGAAGTTTATCCTAATCCGAGCAACGGGCACTTTGTTGTAGTTGATAATGATAACTACTTTAAAGATAAAGCTGTAACTGTAACACTGACTGACGTAACAGGTAAAAACGTATGGAACAGCAGTGAACAATTCAATGGCTATAAATTATCTTTTGATGTGAATAATGTCGCAACAGGCAATTACATTCTACAATTGACAGGTGCCGATGGAAAAACAGCAAAAGAAAGAGTAATAATCAAACATTAAGATATTCTCTTTTAAATAGTAAAGCCGCTCATAAGAGCGGCTTTTTATTTTAGTACATTTATTACATGATGAGGTGTCTATTTATTGCATCGATCTTGTTAGCAATTTCAAATGTTCATGCACAACCTTATATGTTGGTGCTCGGCACAGCACAAGATGGAGGATACCCACATATAGGCTGCGAGAAAAATTGCTGTACACAAGCATGGAAAAAGGATAAAAAGATAAATGTAGTATCGCTGGCATTGGTAGACCCGTATGCTAAACAATGGTGGCTGTTTGAAGCCACACCTGATATAAAAGAACAGCTACAGTTATTTCATGAGTTGACAGATGGCGCATACTCTTACTTACCTCAAGGAATATTCATTACTCATGCACACATAGGTCATTACACAGGGCTCATGCAATTAGGCCGTGAGGCATTGGGAGCTAAAAATGTTTCTGTATATGCGTTACCTGAAATGAAAAAATATCTGGAGCAGAATGGTCCCTGGAACCAATTGGTAGCTTTAAAAAATATCGACATTAAACCACTGAATACAAAACATATAATAGGACTGAGCAAGCATATTACAATACAGTGTTTTACAGTACTGCATAGAGATGAATATTCTGAAACAGCAGGTTATAAAATACTCACCTCAGGTAAAAATTATCTTTTTATCCCTGACATAAATAAGTGGAGTAAATGGGAAAGAAATATCATTGAGGAAGTATCATCAGTAGATGTAGCACTGCTTGATGCAACTTTTTATAATGAAAATGAACTACCCGGCAGAAGGATGAGTGAAGTGCCACACCCTTTTGTAAAAGAAACAATAACGCTGTTTAACACTACTCCGGCAAAAGTCAGAGAAAAGGTCTACTTCATACATATGAATCATACCAACCCCATTTTATGGGATACTGAGATACAAAATGAAGTAGTAATATCAGGATATAACTACGCCATACAGGGAGAAAAACTCTGATATTAATTATCAGAACCCGGTCTCGGCCCACGAGGGCTAAAACGTCTGCCGGGCTGTCTATTGGGGTCATCTGATTCAGACCTTCTCTGGTATCCACCCCTACTATCATCTTGCCTGCCGCGATAGCTGCCTCTGTCGTTGAAACTGTTGCGCCTGAAGTTTCCACCGCCGCCACGTCTGTTATCTCTACCTCCGCCACCTTTAGGGCGAGACTCTTTTACGGTAATAACATTACCCTCCTGATAAGTACCATCTATATTGTCGATAGCATCCATAGCCTCAAACTTGTCGGTCATTTCTACAAACCCGAAACCTCTAGGCAATCCCGTTTCAGCATCAACAGGAATTTTAACGGAGATAATTTCGCCAAATTCAGAGAATAGTGTGCGTAGTTTTTCTTCGGTGGTTACAGGGTTCAGATTACCGATAAATAAATTCATAACTAATATTTAGTAATAACAATAATCAAACCTACGTAAATATGCTGATATAAAATGTTATTTATTGACAGGAAGCTTATTATTAGTGCAATACGATAAAATACAGTCTAAGTTCTTTTTATTACATTTAGCTTGTAAAAAAGAAACGATATGCGTTACCTGAAGGCAATACTATTTTTTGCGATGGCTATTACATTTACCATCGGCAACACCCAAGATGCCTGGGCACAGAAAAAGAAGAAAGAAAAAGTAAGAACCACTGCTGACTTTGAGAATACTTATTGGCGACTATATGAGATGAACGGTGAGCAAGTTGTTACCCCGGCCGACTCTAAAGAAGTATACATAAAGCTGAACAGCAAGAAAAATAAACTGGAGGGTTACACAGGGTGTAATATAATTACCGGCACATATGAATTAGGTAAAGAAAGCCTGAGCTTTGAAGCTGCAACCACAGAACGCTATTGTACTGACATGATGGATACTGAAGAGTATATCTTAAGAGCATTGAATTATGCTGACAGGCATGTGATCAACGGGTTGTATTTAATGCTTTATGACGGCACTTACCTGCTGGCGATATTCGAAGCAAAATTCTACGAAGACTAAAAAGAGCCGCTTATGCGGCTCTTTTTAGTTATTTCCAGTTTATTAAATATCAAACTTGATGCCTTGTGCCAGAGGTAACTGATCGCTCCAGTTGATCGTATTGGTTTGTCGGCGCATATAAGCTTTCCAGCTATCAGAACCGCTTTCCCGACCACCACCTGTTTCTTTCTCTCCACCAAAAGCACCACCTATTTCAGCACCACTGGTACCAATGTTCACGTTAGCTATACCACAGTCGCTGCCCATATGCGATAAGAACTGCTCAGACTCGCGCATATTCATGGTCATAATAGCTGAAGAAAGGCCTTGTGGCACAGCATTCTGCATAGCTATCGCCTCATCCAGTTTTTTGTATTTCATCAGGTAAAGTATCGGTGCGAAAGTTTCGTGCTGTACTATCGCCATATCGTTAGTAACCTCGTATACAGCCGGCTTTACATAACAACCACTGGTATAACCTTTACCTTTCAGTACACCTCCTGCAACTACAGCTTTACCACCCTGCTCTTTTATTTTCTCTATTGAGTCAAGGTACTTTTCTACTGCGTCTGTATCTATTAGCGGCCCCACGTGGTTCTTCTCATCCAGCGGATTACCTATTTTCAGTTGTTTATACGCTGCTACCAGTTTCTTCTTGAATGAATCATACACTTTTTCGTGAATGATAAGCCTGCGCGTACTGGTACAACGCTGACCGCAAGTACCTACCGCACCAAACAAAGCTGCCAGTATTGCAATATCAATATCTGCATGCTCGCTTATGATAATTGCGTTGTTACCACCCAGTTCTAATAAGGTTTTACCCAAACGTGCACCAACCACTGATGCAACTGCCTTACCCATAGGTATAGAACCTGTTGCAGAAACAAGAGGTATGCGGCTATCATGGCTTATCCATTCTCCCGTTTCCCTGCCACCGACTACCAGCCCGCATACACCTTCAGGCACCTTATTCTCTTTAAATACTTTGGCTACGATGTTCATACAGGCAATAGCAGACAAAGGCACTTTTTCAGAAGGTTTCCATACACAAACATCACCACAAACCCATGCAATAAAAGCATTCCAGCTCCATACCGCCACTGGGAAATTGAATGCCGAAATGATACCTACAACTCCCAAAGGATGCCATTGCTCATACATCCTGTGCGACGGACGCTCGCTGTGCATGGTGAATCCGTGTAGCTGGCGTGAAAGCCCTACAGCAAAGTCTGCTATATCTATCATCTCTTGCACTTCACCGAGGCCTTCCTGCAGGCTCTTACCCATTTCGTAAGATACAAGCCGGCCCAGTTCATCTTTATGTTCACGCAATGCTAAACCTAGTTGCCTCACTACTTCTCCGCGTTTTGGGGCAGGCCACATACGCCACTCTTCAAATGCTTTTTGAGAACGTTCTACTACTGCATCATAAGTCGTTCGGTTGACCATAGTCACCGATGCGATCTTTTTACCATCAACAGGAGAAGAAGATGCTACTTCTGCACCTCCTGCTTTTCTATATTTAGTGCCGGTGAATGCACCTTGATTTGCTTTTTCTATTTTCAAGTTTTTCAATACTGAGATCATAACATTTTTTCATATTACATTTAGAATAGAATGAAGTTATTCAACTTTGTTTGTAGGTACAATTTTACAAACATTATGTTGTAAATAATTAATGCGTATTTGCCCTTGGCTCCCAAATAACTCTAAAAAAACTGCTAAAACGCTCTTCTTCACGCTTAACAGATATACCTGCTACAATCCCAATCAACACACTTTCTGTTACTGCTACTCTTAGTTGAGGTCTTATGGTCATATCAAAGTCGTTGGCATAAAACTGTTTATTAAACTCTATGCCTATAAAGTTCCGAGTGCCAGTTATCATGTAATGGACATTTGTATTTAATTCGAAGTTGTTATACCATTTACCCGCAAACATCTTTTCAAACCTGGGACCGGCATATATCAAGCCATGTAAATTCTGTCCAAATCTTTTTGCAGCAATAAGGAAAGGGTTGAACAGATTACCTTGTACCACATTCTTACTATCTATTTTATTTAAATCAACTAGTATCAGTTCATTGATATAACCTATTGCAAAACTTGCATTGTACTTATCAGAAACTAAAAAGGTCCATTGTCCGGCCAGTTTTAGACTCTCAAGTCGATTTGAGGGAATATCGTCTTTTTCTGCACCCTTTAAAGGTGCTACAATCGTAAAAGGAACTTCTACTTCAAGACCTATTCTATCAGCAGGGGCAAACTCATACTCTATCAGGACATTATAGTTGTCATACTTCAACTTATCTGTAATTCCGGTACCTATATTCCACTCTCTTTCGCCTTTTCTTGCGCCAAGATCTCTTATTAAGTCAATATAAAGAGGCTCTGCGTGTAGTACTTTTGATGGGTATGGTTCTTCAACTTCACTTATATACAAGCTATCTCTAGTGAATTTTTGTATTTCCTGACAATAAGTAGTTTTTAACAGCAATAATGAAGCTGATAAAACAATAAAATGTTTATACATAAAAAATAATTAGGTGAGAAAATTTGATATTGATGTAAGAAACTATATCAAATCAGGAGGAGGAGTTGGAGGGCGTTGTAGCCAGCTATTGTATGCAGCGGTTTTAAAATGAGGATATATTACGTGTGTTGAAAACAATGACACTACAGGTTTATATACTTCGGGCAGACCAATTAACACTGGCGTTTTGGTAATATTAGTATCCTCTGGTGCATCATTATTGTCTTGTTCGGGAATATAGTCTTCAATATCAAGCCATTCTTCCGTAATAAGTTCTAGTACTGACTCAATTGCATTGTATTCGACAATATGACATTCAGCAGAATAATTGTGTAGTAAAGTGCCTGAAGATGTTCCATCATCAAACCTAACGCAATAGTTGAATAACACTATTGATATTAGTACGACAATGATATTTTTCACTCTACTGTACATCAGACTATAATCAAAAATATCTCCGACAAAGCTATTTTAGCAGACCTGCATGTTAAAACTGAGCAAAAAACTTAAAATGGAGACTTCCAATCTTCCAGTTTCGGGAATGAAAGATCTCTTTCAGATATGATCGGCTTTTCTACCTCCCAATCATAACCAAAACTATTATACAGTATACCCGTGTCATGCTCCTTACTATATTCAGAAGAAACCAGGTAATAAGTAATTGCATCATCTGTTAATGCTCTGAAGCCATGAGCAAAACCTACAGGTATGTAACAGGCTTTGTTATTCTCTCCTGAAAGTACTTCAGTATGATATTGCCTGTAAGTAGGAGAATCTTTTCTCAGGTCTATTATCACATCGAGTATTGCCCCGCCGGGACAGAATACAATTTTGGAATGTTGATGTGGTGGTAATTGAAAGTGCATTCCCCTTATAACGTCTTTATTAGAATAAGAGAAGTAGCTTTCTTTAAGGTGAAATTGTATACCATGAGCCGCTAAGGAGGTTTCGTGAAATGCTTTGATAAAACTACCCCTGTCGTCCTGAAAGGCAGGCATATCAATCACATACGCTCCGTTGAGTATGGGTTCAAAATGTTTCATTAATCAATATCTCCGAAGTATTGTTTTATCTGCTTCAGGCATTTTTCTTGGGCAGTATGCTCTTTATCAGCATACCAGTCTGCTGTCCAGCGAATAGCAGTTTCCGCATCAAGTTTGGGTTCCCAACCTATCTGCTGTTTAGCTTTCCTGCTATCCAGTAATAATAGCTTTGCCTCATGCAATGCGCCTTGCTGTTCTAATACTTTATAACTGCCTTTGCCAAAACGCTCAATGAATATTTTGGTAAGGTCTTCAACTGTCAACATATCATCTTCGTTAGGGCCGAAGTTATATGCAGAGATGAATTGCTTAGGGGCCTCGCTCATTTTTGCAGCAAGCATCAGGTATGCACCTATCGGCTCTAACACATGTTGCCATGGGCGAACTGATGCAGGGTTACGCAAGCCGACCGGCTCCAGTAGTTCTATTGCTCTTACTATATCTGGTATAATACGGTCGTCTGCAAAGTCGCCCCCACCAATTACATTACCTGCACGCACAGATGCCACAGCCGTTTTATGTTCATCATATTTGTCAACGTTGAAGAACGAACGTTGGTATGATTCTATCACGATCTCTGCCGCTGCTTTACTTGCTGAATATGGATCGTAACCTCCTAGTTTATCTTCTTCTTTAAATGGAATTCCCCGCTCAGGATTTTGATACACCTTATCGGTGGTTATCATCAATGCCACACATTCACCTTTAACATCACGAAGTGCATCCAGCATGTGAGCAGTACCCTGCGTATTGATCATAAAAGTATCCGCAGGTTGATCGTAGCTTCTGCGTACCAGAGATTGTGCCGCAAGGTTGAAAACAAAATGTGGCTCGAACCTGACCATTTCGCCATGAAGTTTTTTCATGTCGCGCAGGTCGCCTATCACAGAAGAATAGCAAAGCTCATCACCTTGTAGTTGATTGTACAGGTCTTTTTCCTTTTCAGGGGCCAATGCATAACCTTTCACTTCTGCACCTAACCAGTTTAAGATCTGCAACATCCATGCACCTTTAAAGCCGGTATGCCCTGTAAGAAACACACGCTTACCGTTGAATACAGACCTGAGGTATTTTGCGTCTACCAATTTTTCCATTGAGGGTTTGTTTGCCAGAACTTTTCTAATTCTAATTTATCTCTCAGTGTGTCCATACACTTCCAGAAATCGTTGTGTTTGTATGCCGCTATCTGCCTTTCTTCCGCCAGTTTATCCATAGGGTAACGCTCCCACATAATATCATCTGCATCTTCAGGCAGGTAATCTTTTATCTCAGGTTCTACAACAAAAAAACCACCGTTGATCCACGTACCCGAATCTCTTGGTTTTTCTTCAAATCTTGTAATGGTACCATCATCTTCAATATTGATAACACCAAAACGGCTTGTTGCCTGTATAGCAGACATAGTACATATCTTCCCGCTTTGTTTATGGAACTCTAATAACTTATCAATATTTATATTGCTGACACCATCACCGTAAGTAAGCATGAACGGCTCGTTATCGGTATATGGAAGTACCCGTTTTAAACGGCCGGCTGTCATAGTATCCAACCCTGTATCGATCAATGACACTTTGAACGGCTCTGCAAAGTTGTTATGTACTTCAAGTTTGTTTGAAGACATATCAACCGTTATATCAGCATTGTGCAGGAAGTAGTTGGCAAAGTATTCTTTTATCACCCACCCTTTGTACCCCAGGCATATGATAAATTCAGTATGGCCGTATGAAGCATATATCTTCATAATATGCCAGAGGATAGGTTTACCTCCTATCTCGATCATTGGTTTAGGGCGCAGGGTAGATTCTTCTGAAATTCTGGTGCCCCTACCACCGGCAAAAATGACAACTTTCATTCTAATGATTTATTTATCCTAAGTGCAACAAATATAACAGGAAAGATAGCAAAACAGGCGCGAAGGTTGGTATCGCAGGATTTTTTTAACGTACTAGTAGTTTTTCAATGTATAACTATCAGGAATTGAGAACGGAAAACTAACTTCTGTATCAAATTCTGCACTCACAAAGTTCATTTGCAAGTAATACTTTCTACCGGCACTCTGTATATCCACGTCTCTTTTTGCAGGGAACATGATACCTGAAACTTCAGAGTAGTCATAATAACTAATGCTGCCATCTATCCCATCACTATTTCCCTTTGTCTGCATGGCTAAACGCGTCATAGTACTATCATGTATACTGTAGTTAGCTGTTTGTAGCATAGACTCATTTTCAACCTCTAACAACATAGACTCCAATACACGTGTAGCTCTTACCGGAACACCGCCTTTATCCAACACCTCACCAACTATCAGATTTTCCATATACGAGTATTCCATAGGCGCAGGTAACAACTTATTGATGTCGTTGATACCCATTTTCGTTATTTGCTTTTCAAGGTAGTTCACCATCAATACACTATCCGGCGTTATGTATATCCTCGCCACACTTACCAGCCCCATACCTGCTGATATATGCACCCAAATAACACTATCCTTAGCCATGCGGATGTTGGCCGTAAAGTCCTGACTCGTGCCTAAGCCTTCATAGTGCATTTTGGCTTTGCCTTTAAATGTCTTGTAGTCATGCTCTTTTGTCCACAAAGTATATAGAGACATTTGCAGCTGTGCATCAGATGGTGTTTGCTGTACATTCTCAGGAGTACGCGTGATCGCTGAATCTAACTGCTGTATTTTATTTGTATCAGCATTAGTAACAGTCCTTTGTGTTTTCTTACCTGTTTTACAGGAAAGAACAAATAGTAATAATACAGTAGAAATGAGAACGGGTACCCATCTATTCATACAAGATCTTATCCTTTAGTTTCCTGTCAATATCATCGTTATCCGTACCCAGCTCTTTGGCTTTCAACCAGCTTTGGTAGGCTTTGTCTTTTTTACCTAATTTATATTGTATATCTCCAAGATGATCCCACAATGTACCACTGGCAGCAACCTCTTCCAGCTTTATAGCTTTTTCAATATACTCCTCGGCTTTTTTATAGTCACCTCGCTTGTACAATATCCAACCATATGTATCTAGAAATGTGGGTAGTTCGGGTGATAGCTCTAATGACCTTTTGGACATACGCTCTGCATCATCCAAACGTTCGCCCCTTACAGACAAATAGTACGCGTAATTATTCAATGAAGTAGGATTATCGGGGTCTATCTTCAAAGCTTCATCAAAATTCTCATCTGCCGATTTATAATCTTTCAGGCTGTTATAAATATCACCTAGCATGGCATACATACCTGCCATCTCTCCCTTATTTTCTTCCGGTATCATTATAATGGCCCTTTCTATAGCACTAACGGCGGGCTTGTAATCTTTTATACTGTAATGCGCCACACCCTTCATATAATGGAGATTCGCCTGATTCGGGAACAGCTTAAGCGCTCTGTCTGAATATTTTATCAATGAGTCCCACTGTTGCCCTTGTATATAAACAGAAAGCAGGTTCTTCCATACAGTGTAATTCGCAGGATCAATTTCTAAAGAGTTTTTATATGGCTCAGCTGCCTGCGATGTTTTCCCTGTAATGGCCAGCATATCACCATACGCAGCTATTGACCTTGCACTTTCCGGGTTCATCTCCGCAATTTTGGCGGCAAGCTCTAATGCAAACTCACGGTCTGAACTATCATTTGTTTCAGTAAAAAATTTACTAAGTACTGTAAGCTGTGTGGGCTCATCAAGTGAATTATTTGTAATCACCTTTTTCACATACTCCTTGTACTTCTCTGTATTTCCCTTGCTTTTGTAATAATCAGAAAGACTTAGTTGTATACCGGGATCATCCTGAAACTGCTTTTCTGCCTTCTTGTATACTTCAGCTGCTTTATCAAGCTGGTTATTATTGTTATACATTTCAGCAAGGCGGATGTAATATGAACTTTCGTTAGGTATCAGCCTTATCAGTATGTTGTTTACTTCTTCTGCCTTGTCCAGCTGGTTGTCATTCAGGTATATTTGTAATTTTTCTTCCAGCAGCTCTTCATCATCAGGATAATCTGCCAGTAGTTTATCTATAGTATTTATTGCAGCCTTTGTATCTCCGGCGCGTTGATATATTAAAGCTAACCTTTGCAGGTACTCTTTGTTATGTTCATTGCTGTTAACTATTTCTTCATAAACCTTTGCTGCTTCTTTAAACTTATGCTGTTCTAACAACAGTGACGCATACTGCTCTTTATACCAGTAGTTTTCAGGTTCAATATCTATGGCTTTGTTGATGTAGTTTTCAGCATCTTTAAAGTCTTTTTTTGCCATGCTTATGCGTGCAAGGTCGAACCATGCACCACCAGCCCCGGGGTCCAGTTTCAATACTTTTTGCAGTAGTGCTGTGGCTTCGTCAAGGTCGCCCTTGTTCTTCGCACGTGTAGCATCGTAGTAAATATTTACTGCTTCAACTTTTTTGTGGCTTTTTACTGATATAATACTGGTATCTACAATATCTGCAGTATTCTGCGCATATACACTGATGCTACAAAACGAGGATATTAATATAGATATGACTAGAACTCTCAATACACTCATGAACGGATAGAGAAGTCGCCGATGCTCAAATTTTGCGGCTTATCAATGTAATTTACACTTTTCCCGAACATAGAGTTTTCTATACAGGCATTTTTAACAATACTGTGAGCCTGGATTATTGAATTTGAAATGCGAGCATCTTCAATGACCACACCTTCTTCAATGGATACGTGTGGGCCAACAACTGCATTTTTAATAACCACATCCTTAGCTATATAACATGGAGGTATAATGACCGCATTTTCTGTTTTAAGAGAGCTATCTACAAGTTGCTCAGTATCTTTTTTAAGCTCCAGTATACGCTGATTGGTATAAACTGTTGCATCCTTATTACCACAATCCAGCCACTCGTCTACAATATCGGTATAGAACTTCATGCCTTTCTTCAGCATATGGTCCATTGCATCCGTTATCTGGTATTCACCTTTCAGTTTAATATCCTCGTCTATCAGGCGTTGCAGCTCTTTTTTAAGATTTGTACCGTCTTTGAAATAATATACGCCAATAATAGCCTGATCAGATACAAACTCTTTAGGCTTCTCAACGAAGGCTTCAATTTCTTCTTTATCATTCAACTTCACTACACCAAATGCCGAGGGGTCATCTACCCTCTGCGTCCATATGATAGCATCTTTATTAGCATCAAAACCAAAGCTTGCTTTGAAAAGTGTATCGGCAAACGCGATCATTATATTGCTATCCATGCTATCTGCAGCACACAAAATAGCATGCGCAGTACCCAAAGCTTCTGTTTGATAATATATTTTCCCTTTAGCACCCAGACCTTCAGCTATCTGTAGCAGCTTAGCTTCTACTTTCTCTCCAAACTTCGGGCCGATGATAAAAGCAATCTCTTCTACACTTTCTTTTGAAGTGGCGATAATATCTTCTACCATACGTTGTACGATAGGCTTACCTGCAACCGGCAGAAGGGGTTTAGGAGTAGTAAGGGTATGCGGCCTCATTCTCTTGCCCATACCTGCCATCGGGATAATTATGTTCATTAATTTCTGCTTTTCTTAGTTAATTTAATTTGTTCCGGAATGCCCGAAGCCTCCGGCTCCACGCAACGTATTGTCTAACTCTTCAACCTGTTCCCAGGTAATTTGTTCATAACGGGAGATGATCATCTGGGCAATACGCTCACCGTCTGTAATTGTTTGTGGTTCTTTTGAAAGGTTGATAAGCGGTATCATTATCTCACCTCTGTAATCACTGTCAATAGTACCCGGTGTATTTACTAAAGTCAACCCTTTTTTTATTGCCAGTCCGCTACGCGGCCTTATCTGTGCTTCATACCCTTGTGGTAATGCCATGAACAAACCTGTCGGCATTAGCTTGCGCTCCAATGGTTGCAAAGTAACCGGCTCTTCCAGCCATACCCTCAGATCCATACCTGAAGAGCCTGCTGTCTGATACTCCGGCAAAACATGAGGTGATCTGTTAACAAGTCTCACTGATACCATACAAGGCGCAAAGGTAAAAAAGCTTATCTGAAATATATATCTATAAACTTTGGTTAATATTCTGATAACTTAAAGATCTCTCTGAATACATAATTAATTGCTAAATAGCTACTTATACACCACTTAGATGTTATCAAAATTATATTTGATCACTAAAACCCACACATAGAAAAACAAATCAGATGTATGAGGGTCACCTTATGCAACTTATAAGTACTTTTACAATCATTATAGCAATACAGTAAATAATAAATGGCGCTTTTAGGCAATCTGATATCACGCTCTATCCGACTAAGAACAAGGTTTGAATTACCCCTTGCAGACGCTAAAACCTACCAGAGAAATACATTAAGGAATTTACTTGAAAAAGCTCGGTATACCGCTTTTGGTAAACATTATGACTTTTCATCTATGCTTGATGATGAGCTGGATTTTGTTGACGCATTCAGGAAACGTGTAGATGTACGTAATTATAATAAAATGCACCAGGAATGGTGGTATCGCTGCCACGAGGGAGAAGAAAATGTAACATGGCCCGGCAAAATTAAATACTTCGCACTAAGCTCAGGCACCTCTGAAAGCGCCAGCAAGCATATCCCCGTTACACAAGACATGATCAAATCGGTCAATAAAGTTGGATTTAAACAACTATACAGCATGACCGAGCTAAAAGTACCTTCTCAGGTTTTTGAAAAAGGTGTATTAATGCTTGGCGGTACTACCTCATTATTTGAGAAGGGAGAATACTATGAAGGCGACATGAGTGGTATCAGTGCTAAAAACATGCCTAAATGGTTGTCTTCATTCTTCTACAAGCCGGGGCAGAAAATATCAAAACGGCCCGACTGGGAAGGGCGTATCAAACTGATAGTAAGAAAAGCCCGCCAATGGGATGTTGCCACTATCTGTGGCGTGCCGGCATGGGTGCAAATAGTACTGGAAGAGGTAATACGCTATCATAAAGTGGAGCATATACATGAGATATGGCCCAACCTTAGCGTGTACATTCATGGGGGGGTATCTTTTGAGCCTTATAAGGATAATTTCAATAAACTACTGGGGAAACCTATCAACTTTATTGAAACATATATGGCGTCTGAAGGCTCTTTCGGCTTCAGGGCAAGGCCCAATACTAAAGGTATTAAGCTGGTATTGAATGCAGGTGTCTTTTATGAGTTTGTACCATTCAATGAAAATAACTTTGATGCTGATGGTAATATAAAAGACAATCCCGAATCATTGCTGATACATGAAGTAAAGAAGGGAGTTAATTATGCCATGATGATCAGTACCTGTGCAGGCACATGGAGGTACATAATCGGAGATGTATTACAGTTCACTAATGTTGAAGAACACGAGGTAATAATTGTAGGACGTACCAAACAGTTCCTGAGCCTGTGCGGTGAACACTTGTCTATTGATAATATGAACAAAGCCATTGAGATAGTATCTCGCGAGCTGAACATCAACGTACAGGAGTTTACCGTAGCAGGATATAAATACGAGAACCTGTTTGCACACAGGTGGTATATTGGGTGTGAGGAGTGCAAGGCAAACGTAGACGAGGTTAAGAACCTATTAGACAAGACCCTATCTGAACTCAATGATGATTACGCAGTAGAACGTACCTCCGCATTGAAAGAGCTATTTGTTGAATTGATACCCAACGATGCTTTTTATCAATACATGAAAGCTATAGGAAAGTCAGGTGGCATGAATAAATTTCCACGTGTATTGAAAGGAGATGCATATACAAGGTGGGCTAACTGGATAGCTGAAAACAATATCACTAAGAAAAAGACTGATTAGTTACTCCTGTATCAGCAACCTAAGGCTTTCACCTCTTAGTCGTTGTTTGCTGATAGGAACAACTCCTACCTCTTCACATACTAGTCCACCTGCTATATTAGATACCTGCGCCATCAATTTAGGGTCTTTGGTTAGTGCATATATCAATGACGCTGTTGCTATTACAGTATCGCCTGCACCAGAAACATCTGATATGTTCCTAAGGTGTGATGGTATCAGTTCTGAATGGTCATTACCATAATACACGCCATGCTCTGATAATGTAATGAAAGTAAGGTCATGTTGCAGCTTTTCCCTAAGTGCAGCATGCACTTCATCCATTGTTTCTTTATTGATAACGCTTAAAGGTAAGTTAAGTCCTTCGCGCACTTCTTTTAGGTTGGGCTTGAAGATGGTAACACCTTTGTATGTAAGGAAATTGTGCCATTTAGGGTCAACCGTAGTGATCATGCCTAACTCGTTGCAATGGGCAATCACTCTTTGTATGATGTTCTCCTTGAGTAGTCCTTTATTATAATCCTCAAATATGAGTACATCAGGTTTTTGCACCTGTAGATACTTGAGCAGTTTATCGAGAAAAGGGTGCTCATCTTTTGTGCTTAACTCTTCACGCATTTCATCATCCATACGCAGAATATGCTGGCTACGGCTGATGATCCTTGTTTTGGTAGTAGTAATACGCTCACTGCTGAGCATCAGCAACGATACATCAATATCCTGCTGTTCAGCCATGTCTTTCAACACATGCCCTTCGTGATCGTTTCCGGCAATACTTGCCAATGTTACTTTAGCCCCAAGAGCCTTACAATTCAACGCTACATTTGCAGCACCACCAAGCCTGCTTTCTCGCTTGCTCAACTCAACTATCGGTACCGGTGCCTCAGGAGAAACTCTTTCTACTCTACCCCACCAGTAATTATCCAACATCACATCGCCTACCACAACAACGTGCAGGTTAGCAATATCTTCAAATATCTGTGTGAGTTCTGCTTTGGTCATCAGTTGTATTAGCTTTCTATAAAAATACTATACTGCCACACTTACACGAGGACTATTTACCTTCTTTCTTATCTTTTTTTGCTTTCTCTTTATTTTCCTTCGCGTATTCTTCGTTCATGCCCTTAATGATGTCTTCTGTAATTTCAAGGGCAGAGTCAGCAAGTAAAATATTGTTGATCAGGCTGCTGTAAGATAATATGAAGTCATACCCTTTATCTTCATTGTAGTCTGAAAGATAGTCATCCAATCTTTTTTTCAGGTCTTTATTGAACTCTTCCTGCTCTTTCATTAACTCTTTTGTCAATCGCGCTTCGCTTGACTCCAGACTCTGGCTCATTTGCCTCAAACGTTTTTCAGCAGCCTCATACTCCGCCTGTGTAAGCGTACCGGCCTGCGCCTTGCGCTGGACTGCAACATAGTCTTCCTGAAACTTTTGTTGAGACCTTTTCAGTTCATTAGCCATACTTTCCTGACGAGCCTCTAGCTCTTTCTGCTTTTCTTTCAGGTATTCATAGTTAGCTTCAAGGCTATCTATGTTAATATAAGCGATCTTACCGCTGCTGGTACTCTCCTCTTTAGTGGTAGTAGTTTCTTTTTCTTTATTGTCACTCCCCGACATCTGCATGCCAAAAAGAACGATCACGCCTATCAGGGCCAATGCACTGAGAATTACAGATAGATTTTTCATGTAGTTATTTTATTAATAGATATAACAGCAGCAAAAGTAACATCTATTAAAGAGCTTATACATAATAGTTTCTTAAAATCAGCAAAAAAAAAGCTACTCGTTAAGAGTAGCTTTTACTTATTCTTTCAACCTGTTACTCAAGTTTAAATGTCACAGGCAGTGTATAGTATACTTTTACGGGACGGCCGTTCTGTTTGCCCGGCTTCCATTTAGGGAACGTTCTAACAACACGTACTGCTTCTTCTTCCAATCCTCCTCCTAAACGACGGTTACCAACTACTTCAACTCCTGAAATTGAACCATCTTCATTTACTACAAACCTTACATTCACACGACCTTCTATACCACTTTCTTTAGCCAACTGAGGGTAAGTAGTGTTTTTACTCATGTATCCGTATACATCATATGGTGATTCCGGCATCTGCTCAACGTAAGTAAATACTTTCGGTGGCGGCGGCGCTTCAACCACACCTGTACCCGGTCCCGGATCAACGATACCCGGATCTAGTGCGTTAGGGTCACCTTCTACCGTTTCAAGACCGGACACTGCTTCTTTCAATTCTTCCTGCTCAGGTGGTCTTTCTTCTTCAGCCACTTCTTCATCCTTCTTAATGACTGGAGGAGTGAACTTCACCGTTGGCTTCACCGGTGGTGGTGGTGGCGGCGGTGGTGGCGGTGGTGGCGGTTCGTTCGGATCTATCGGTGGCGGCTCAGCCAGTGTTACTTCTTTAACCATAGCCACTTTTTCAGATCCTTGCGGTTTGATATCTGCAATAATAGCAGAGGCAGCAAGAACCGCCAATATACAAAGTACAATGAGGAAAGACCTCATCACTCGCTTGGTATGGTTCTTACGCAACTCATAGCTACCGTATTGCTTATTACGGCCCTGATATACTATATCAAGGTAGTCGCTGTTAAGAATTTTATTAATATCCATTGTTAAAGAATGTTTTTATTAAGATGCAACATCTGTAAAATTCCATAAGAATCTGCCTTATTCATTGTTAGCAGCTTCTGTATCGGCAATAAACTCTCTGTCAACATCCGTAATATCTACAATAGCATATGTTCTGATATCGTTAATTGCCATTTCGTCAAGGATGTTCACCATATCCTCGTAAGTACTGTTCGTATCAGGTTTGATGAGAATTGTTGCCTGATCTTTTTCACCTAGCTGTCCTCTTCTTTTCAGGTCTTCAACAAACTCTTTTTTATCAATGATAACATCCCTGATACCATCTTGCTGTTTGAAAGAGGTCACCTGTACATTCGGTGGGTTTTCAGGATCACTACCTATACCCTCGTAGTAATAAACACGGTGTTTCTTACTAAGTAGTATGGTCAGTGCCGAACTTTCCTTGATCTTGGTTTCTTCTTCTTCTTTTATCTCATCATCCTTGTACGGCATGTTGATCTCCATTGTCTTAGGTTTAGACATGGTAGTGGTCAACATGAAGAAAGTGATCAAAAGAAAACCCAAATCCACCATTGGTGTAAGGTCAACTCTCGTTGATAATTTTTTGCTTTTCTTGACCCCGGGGCCTTTCTTGCCGCCCTTGTCGGCAACTTCCATTTCTGCCATGGACTAAAGCTTTTATCAGTTCTAAAATTATTTTCTAGTCTATGTTTTTTACCGTTAGCTCCCGCCTTCCGATCTACCACCCGTCATTTCCTGATAAGCAGCTGTACCCGGAGGTACCGCTTTCAGTCCGGTTATGAGGTTGAACTTAAATATCTTCCAGCCTTCCAATGTGCCGATCACATCTTGAACTTGCGGATAAGTTGCATCACCATCTGCCTTAATTGCGATACGCAACTTAGGATTTTTATAGCGAGCTTCTTTTATCCAAAGTGCCAGTTCATTCTGGTCAGATGTATTGACTGTATCAGTCGGGATACCCGGAGTTGTCTTATTAAGCTTTCCTCGTTGATCCTGATCGGCAGCTAAATATTCTTTCAATTGATTGAAAGGCACACCTACTGAACCTCCTACTATGAAATTATTTATTTCTTCCTGGCTCAGATTTAGATTTTTCTGATCGTTCAGCTCTTCAATCAGTTCTTTACGAACCGACTTACCATCAATCGAGAAAAATATCCTTCCGTCCTGATCAACTGTGATCAGCATAATATCTGCATCAGGCAGTGTTATTTCAGAAATCGAACTCGGGGTAACAACAGTTACAGGCTCATCCGGCTTGAATTGTGTTGCCAACATGAAGAAGGTAAGTAGCAGGAACGCAACATCACACATCGCGGTCATATCTACTATTGTACTCTTCTTGGCTACTTTATGTTTTCCCATCTCTTTATTTAATTCTACACGTTCAAATAATAAGATTACTCTTCATCTATTTTCCACGTACCACTCCATCACAATAAGTAATAGCTATTATAGCTACTACTTATACTGTGCAGTAAAATTCTGAGCAAGGGTAAAACCGCTCTCATCTATACCGAACGTAATGTTATCAATAATCGTAGTATAGAAGTTGTAAGCGATGATAGCAATAGCAGATGTACCGATACCTAGAGCAGTATTGATCAATGCTTCAGAGATACCTGCTGCAAGAGCTGCGCTATCCGGAGCACCAGCTGCAGACATTGCAGAGAATGCGTTGATCATACCCAATACCGTACCGAAAAGACCAATAAGCGTTGCTACTGATGCGATAGTAGACAAGAATACCATGTTCTTTTCCAATATCGGCAGCTCAAGAGCTGTAGACTCTTCGATCTCTTTTTGAATGCTCGCTACCTTCTGTTCAGTATCCAGATCAGTATTATCGATCATTTCTTTATACTTGTGTAAGCCAGAACGCATAACGTTACCAACAGAACCGGCTTGCTTATCACACTCCTTAACAGCAGCGTCGATATTTTTGTTAGCCAGGTGATATTGAACTTTACGAACGAACTCCGTACCACTCATCTTACCCCTTGCTTTAAATATCGTCAACCCACGCTCAAATACGAAGAATATTAGTACTAAAGCTGTTGACATAAGAATAGGTACAACCCATCCACCCAGGCGCACAGTACCCATTAGGTTAGCCGGTACATGCATTTCTTCATCTTTGAAGTTTGCCGGCCTACCGAAATACAAGTAAAATATCAAGTGTGCGATAGCTATAAGAACTGCCATCACTAGAATGTTTTTCAACATGTCATTTGACTTCTTAGGTTTACCTGCTGCTGCACCTTGTGGCTTCTTAGCGGCTGATTTTACGTCTGCCATAATTCTGATTTTATTTGTTTTTACGTTAGTTTACTTATTAATATATATGATATAGCGTGCTTGCAAAGATATACGGTCACTCTAAAAAATCAACCCGGCTAAAAAAGTTTTCTCACAATATTAACCAGAGCATTACACAGGTATGACAAGTCGTGATTACCATACCAAAAGCTAACAGCCGTATAACGATTAAGTTGACAAGGTATTGCTTTTTTACAGTCATGCAAATGTTATTTGCTCCCAATTTCAACAATTAACAAGAATATAAAATTACATATTGCGAGAATAATAACATATAGTCAATGTTAGCTGGTATAAATAACGGCTTGACTAATATCTGATTACTTTAGCATAAAATCTTTTGATTATGGATACAACATATATAATAGGTATACTTATTATAGGATTTATGGCGGGCTTTATATCCAGCCTTGTAGGTATTGGCGGCGGTGTAGTTGTGGTTCCTGCACTCGTTCTCATTTTCGGTGTAGGGCAAAAAACAGCTCAAGGCACTACCCTTGCCATGTTATCCTTCCCTGTAGCACTAGTTGGTGCTTATAACTACTATAAAGCAGGTGCTGTAGACTGGAAAACGGCGGCTCTATTGGCATTAACATTTATGGTCGGCGGTTATTTCGGTAGCAAATTGGTTGTAGGGCTTGACTTGTCGATCGTAAAAAAGATTTTTGCTGTGATGATGTTGGTAGTAGCCCTAAAGTATCTTTTTTTAGATAAATAGACTTCTGCTTGATATGATATACTCCTTCCCTCCGATTGCTGATGAACATAGCCAGGTGCTTATATTGGGTACTATGCCTGGCGTAAGGTCACTTGAAAAGAGGGAATATTATGGGCACAAAGGCAATCACTTCTGGAAAATCATGTTTGAGTTGTTCAATTATCCGGCTACAAATGATTACATCACTAAAAAACAATTGCTGATTGATAATCATATCGCGTTATGGGATGTACTTCAGTACTGTGAAAGGGAAGGCAGTAGTGATAATAATATACATGCCGAGCAGCCTAATGATATCGAGCAGTTTTACAGTAAATATCCGAATGTAAAAACAGTTTTTTTTGCGAGTATAAAAGCTGCAGCATATTATGATAAATATATAGGCCGAACTAAAGGTATTCAGTACCATACCTTACCTTCGCCAAGTGGAGCTAATGGATGGAAAACCTTTGAAGAAAAAGTAGAAGAGTGGAAACTAATTAAAAAATATATTTAAAAAGATAATAAAATACTATGACACGTACCAAGCTCAAAGATATTTTAGGGAGCGATAAAGTAGACTACAAAGTAAATATTAAAGGATGGGTACGCTCATTCCGCAATAATCAGTTCATAGCCTTGAACGATGGTTCTTGCATGGCCAATATTCAGGTTGTTGTTGATAGTGAGCAATTGGATGAAGAGCTACTAAAGAATATTACTTCAGGTGCTGCTTTGAGCATTAATGGTACAGTCATAGAATCCCCGGCAAAAGGCCAGAAAGTAGAGGTAAAAGCTGATGAAGTGATGTTGCTTGGTGCTTGCGACCCCGAAGAATACCCACTGCAGCTTAAAAACCGCCCGAGCCTTGAATACCTGCGCGAGATAGCCCACCTACGTTTCCGTACCAATACATTTGGTGCTGTGTTCCGTGTAAGGCATTCTCTTTCTTATGCTATACACAAATTCTTTAACGACAGAGGCTTTGTATACCTGAACACACCTATCATCACTGCCAGCGATGCTGAAGGTGCCGGCGAGATGTTTAAGGTGACTACTTTGCCGTTTGATAACACTCCCCGCAATGAGGATGGTACAGTTAATTTTAAAGAAGACTTTTTTGAGCGTGCTGCTAACCTAACCGTTAGCGGACAGTTAGAAGCTGAGCTTGCTGCAATGGCACTAGGCGAGGTATATACTTTCGGGCCTACTTTCCGTGCAGAGAATTCGAATACCACCCGCCACCTTGCAGAGTTCTGGATGATAGAACCGGAAGTAGCGTTCAACGACATCAACGATAACGCAGACCTTGCAGAAGACCTGTTGAAGTACATCATAAAATACACACTGGATAACAATCGTGAAGATCTGGAGTTTCTTGCAGAGCGTTTAGCGAACGAAGAAAAGAACAAGCCGCAGAATGAGCGCAGTGAAATGGGCTTGATCGAGAAGCTGGAGTTTGTATTGGAAAATGATTTTGAACGTATTACTTATACTGAGGCGATAGACGTGCTGCTGCAATCTAAACCTTATAAAAAGAAGAAGTTCAAATACGATGTGGAATGGGGTATTGACCTGCAAAGTGAGCATGAACGTTACCTTGTAGAAAAACACTATAAAAAACCTGTTGTAGTAACCAATTACCCGAAAGACATCAAGGCATTTTATATGCGCATGAATGATGATGGCAAGACCGTTGCAGCAATGGATATACTGGCACCAGGTATCGGTGAGATAGTGGGTGGCTCACAGCGCGAAGAAAGGTTAGAGGTGCTACAAGCCCGCATGAAAGAAATGGACATCCCTGCAGAAGAAATGTACTGGTATCTTGATACCCGTAAGTTCGGCACTGCGCCACATGCAGGCTTCGGGCTAGGCTTTGAGCGTATAGTACAGTTCGTAACTGGTATGGGTAACATCAGGGATGTGATACCTTTCCCGAGGACTCCGGGTAATGCAGAGTTCTAGGTGATTAACGGATGAGTATTATATCGCCTTTTGCCTTGTAGGTTTTTCCTGTTATGCTTTTTACTTCCAGCAAGTAGTAATATGTTCCTACATCGGCAGATATACCTTTGTAATTCCCGTTCCATTTGCCGTTAGGGTCAGTACTACGGAATACTACCTCGCCAAAACGATTTACGATAAGGAACTTATACTCTAACGGATCGCACCCCATTATCGGGAAGATCTTATCATTAAGTCCGTCATTATTAGGGGTAAATGCTGTTGGTACAAACGGGTTACATTCACACTCATCGTACTTTATCAAAATATCATCTTTGAGCACACCACAATATGTTTCTACCTCCAATAAAACTCTGCCCGGGTCTTTAACATGATAATAATTCTGGTTGCTACCATCACTCCACAAATATGATACTGCATCAACCTGAGGTTCAATAAACATTGATGTGCCTTCGCATAACAATGTATCATTGCCCAATTCTAATTCATAGGTAACTAAACCTACTTCAATATCAGCCGTAGTTTTACATTCACCCAACGTAGCAATAACCCTATAATCTCCTGCATTATCAACTGTAAATTCAGGCATTATTATAGTTGCAGTATTAGCTGTAAAACCAGACGGGCCAAACCATTGATACATAACGTTACTATCTGAACTCGAAGCCTGTAGCAGCATAGTATCTCCTTCACATAATTTTTCTATACCGATTATACTCAGGTTTCGAGGACGCCTCCCTATCATAACATTCACACTGTCTTTCCCTGTACAACCGTTAGTTGCGGTAACCTCTAAAGAATAAAAACCTGCATCAGTAACAGTGGCATTTATACGTTCTACTTCACTTCCTGTATCAGTATATCCATTAGGTCCCTCCCACAAATAAGAATATGCACTAACCGAACTTTTTGAGCTTAACTGTATTGTTGCAGGCTCACATAATTCACCTGAAACATTGATGCTTGCTAATGGGATGCTATCCAAACTTACTTCTAACGAGTCATTGGCTGTGCATACTACATTGTTCATAATAAACTTGTAAACTCCTGTCTTGGTAGTGTTCATATCAGGAACATTGATACCCGAACCTACAGCAGTAAACCCATTGGGCCCTACCCAGGAAAAAGTTGTTGTAGCGGGCGATGCTACTATCATAACATTCAACTCACCTCCGGGACATGGTGTAGTATCGCCGACGATACTGCTCACTACCGGGAACTTTTTCACGTCTAATGTGACTGTGTCTTTTGAAACACAGCCACCAAGAATTGCAGTTACTATATAATCTCCTGAATCTGCAGTATTCACATTATTTATAACAACGTCCTTACCATTAAGAGATGTAGTTGAAGGGCCTGTCCATGAGTAACTATTTGCTGAAGGGCTTGCTGTGGTGCTGAATATTGCAGTATCGCCTACACATAATGGACTACTAACAGTACTTGTTAAAACCGGTTGCACATAACTGAGATAAATATTTTGGGGTGCTACTACTGTATCTTTTCTGTTACTGGATATTAGCCTCAACCTATACCCCCCACCAACAGGCAACGCCGAAGGTATAGTGGCTGTAATGAAACCTGATGTTGTTGCTGCTTTGCTACCTATGTTTATGGGATTAGAAAAACTACCTGACACATCAGATAATTGCAATGTAAAAACATTACCCGACTGAAAATAGGCACTATTGTTAACAGTATATGGCACATTAATATTGTATGCACCACAGAAAAGAGTATCTGAATAATTAACGTTGAAGTTTCGCAGGATTTTTATGACAACAGAGTCCACATAATAATAGCTCCCACCCCAGGTACCCGTAGTATTAGTAGTTACAGTATCTATTACACGGGTTGATGTGTCTCTGTCAAAACCACCAATTACGATGTACTTGTAAGCAGAATCGGCAGTAAAAGTATCCACAACCCTTATCCAGTTTGTGGTATCCCTGATATTACCATATTTCTTGAAACTGATCTGTGGTGCATTTATTACTTCTCCTCTCTTAGCTGAGTCTATGGGCTTTCCATTCTGATAAAAAAACACACCAAGATCATTAGCCGAGAATCTCATTCTATCTGCCAATGATACCGACATACTTACCTCATACTGAACACCTATTGTAAGTGGTGTTATCTCTCTCCCGATATACTCCTTGTAGTTTTTTATACTAGAAGTATAGGTATAGCATCCGGCGTAAGATGAGCCACTGGCCGGAACCTGACTACCTAGCCTGTTCACCCAGCTTGCAACAAGCGACCTGCCACAACTATCATAAAAATCAGGCGTACCGTTTGCAAACCGTACCCAGCCTACAGTTAATGTCATTTGACCTAAGCTTGTCGGACAGCCGGTTTTATCCTCAAAACTCGCATTAGGTACATAATTTGAGATCTGTGCATAGCCCTTAAAGCTGAGGGTGAATACCAACAAGCTCAAAAGCCATATAATTGGTTTAGTAGTCATGCGTGCTATTCTGTGCACATTAATAGACGGAGTATATCCTTTCATAGTTTGGATAAATATTGTACTAACTGTCAATTAACCTTAATATGACAATTAAATCTCTTGATAAGAGACCGCAAACCAACCACAATTTTATTGATTAGGTTACTCCACTATCGGTTGTACATCTTTGTTACGATAGATAGTGTGCAAAAGAACGTAGCATACAATTGCCGCACTCAACCCGAATATATTAGCGTCCAACTCGTAAGGAGTTTTCCATTCTGTTAAGATAATAGTGATGGTCGTAGTGCCCCCTACAATCATAGATACCAACGCAGGTATCGGGTATCTTTTTTTCAGGAATATAGCTGCTACAATTGGTACACATAAACCTGATACCATAAAGGAGTACGCATAAAGCATGAGGCTGAGTACATTCTCCATAACTGATGCCAGCATGATAGCAAATATCCCCAGTATAAGTGTACTTACCTGAGAAAAGCGAACTACTGACTTGTGACTGCCTTTATTTTTCGTAGGTACCAGATCGCCAACTACACTACCCGATGCTGCCATCAGGCAACTATCAGCTGTAGACAACACTGCTGAGAAATAGGCTGCCAACACAACGCCTGTTACACCAACGGGCAAAATATTTTTTATCAGTAACGGCAAGCCAAGTTCTTCATCCTGTAACATACCTCCGCCCGGTACGTCTACCACTCCTTGCAGTATAGCCACCTTAGCTAATAGTCCTAGTGCTACACCTGTAAAAGCCATCAATGGCCATTCTAATACTCCTGCTATATACCATGCTCGTTTTGCATTTTTTACATCCTTACAGGCAAATATGCGTTGGTATAATGTCATCCCCACAAACCAAATAGGCACAATAGTCACTGCCCAGTTCAATAGTTTTTGCCAGCTTACATTGTTCAGGCGCAGCATATCGTTATCAATGTAGGGCTTTATTCCCTCCAGTCCGCCCAATGCTATCCAGCTCATAGGTATGGCCACTCCCATCAACCCTATCAATAAAATGATCCATTGCACGGTATCTGTATAGATCACTGCTTTCATCCCCCCCATCATGGTATATACTACCGCTATACCACCCATTATCCAGAGCATTTGCTGTATGCCCATTTCAGGGAATGTAGCAGACGTTAGTTTTGCGCCTGCCAGAAGTTGCGAGCTTGTAAAACCTGTATAACCAACTATACTTATTACTGCAGCTACTATAGCTACATTTTTGTTGTATAAAAACCCAAATACCTGTGGGAGTGTGAGGAAGTGCCTGCCATGCTTTGCCTGCCAATCGAATACACGTGGAATCAGCAATGCTGCACTTATCCAGGCACCTATTAGCCCTGTAAATAACATCCACGAACCTGAAAGCCCCATAGTAAACCCAAGCCCGCCCAAACCTATTGAAAAGCCACCACCAACATCAGTTGCAACAACAGACAGCCCCACATGAGCCGGTTTCATATCGCCGCCACCTGCATAGTAATCTCGCTCGTCCTTATTCTTATTAAGAAAAAAGTAGCCGACACTCAGCATTAATAAAAAGTATACCGCGAAGATGATAATATCTACAGTAGCCATAGATGCTTTTTGATCATTGATAGTTGCCAACACGTAAAATGTAAAACCGCAATGCTTTACGTAAAGTGAAGAATTGATAGCAACATCGTAAAGCTAACTATTAAGCACTCTTTATCCAACTTACGCAATACTTACCTGTACAAAATATTCAGTAATAGCAAGTAAGCCGTAGGTTATTCTTCTCTGGCAACCACATTGTTGGTAAGCTTGACGCGTTGTATACGCATCTTATCAAGGTTGAGGATGGTAAAGTCGAAGTTTTTATAACTGATCGTTTCGTTTACTGTCGGAAACTTACCTGATAATTCAAGTATGAGCCCGGCCAATGAATCACTTTCATCTCGCACATCATCAAAAGTATCAGATGATACACTAATGATACGGCAAACATCGTTGATGAGTGTTTTTCCTTCAAAGATGAAGTTTTGGTCATCTATCTTTTTATACTGCATCTCATCCTCATCAAATTCATCCCTTATTTCACCGATGATCTCTTCAACTATATCTTCCAGCGTAACAATACCTGATGTACCGCCAAACTCGTCTACCACAATAGCGAGGTGAATGCGTTTCTGCTGAAACTCTGTTAACAAGTCTTCAATTAGTTTGCCTTCGTGTACAAAATAGGCCTGCCTTATAAGTGTATGCCAGTTGAAATCATAATCATCTGTATGCGGTAAGAAATCTTTAGTGTGTATCACTCCTATTATCTTATCCAATGACTCCTCGTATACAGGCATCCTTGAGTAACCTAGCTCTATTGCCATTTTCTGCACTTCGGGGAAAGATATATCATGAGGAATGCAACCCACATCCATCCTTGTACGCATTATTTGTTTTACTGTAATGTTGCTGAACTTCAGTATTCCTTTAAAGATATTCACCTCCTGCCGTGTAGCAGTATGTCCAACGGTAAGCTCAATCGCATGTTCAAAATCTTCGTTGCTGATGTTACTGCTTGTCTTCTTATTCCTATTCATCCTCTTCTCGATATAATCTGTCGAGTTAACCAGGAGTTTGGCAACGGGCTTGAAAATAGTCATTAAGACACTTAAGACAGGTGCTGCAAATACTGCCATTCTAATATTATTCTGTGTGGCATACACTTTTGGCAATACTTCGCCGAACAGCACCAGTAAAAAAGTTACAACAACAGCATTGATAAAATAGAATAGTGTAACATTACTTTCTTCTAAGCCGGGTAATAGCTCGTCCATCAAGAGCTTCATAGTCACCACTATGGCAATATTGATGAAGTTATTACCTATAAGTATTGTTGCAAGCAGCATTTTGGGCTTGTCCAGTAGCTTTATTACCTGCTTCCTGTTGCCGCCTTCTTTGGTCTTAAAATAATTTATGTCCTTAGCTGTAAGAGAAAAGTATGATGTTTCTGAACCTGATGTAATAGCGGTCATCAACAACAAAACAAGAATCACAATAATAATTATAGTAACACCAGATGCTGAAAAATCATCTGTAGCAGCTAATAACGCAAAAGATAAAAGGTTGGGCTCTCCGTCTCCTGAACTTTCCAAGTGGCGGTAACATTTGTTTACATACCAAAAATAAAGAAAGGGAAAGAATTAATACAATTCTTTCCCCTGCTTTTCATATTATTTTTTATCCTAAAACGGAAGATCTTCTTTATCATTACCGTTATAATCCATATCAGGCTCAGAATAGTCACCTGAATTGTCATCAGAGCTATTATCCCTACGTTTATCAAGCATGACAAGATTATCCCCTACAACCTCTGTGCTGAACCTGCGCACTTTGTCTTTATCTTCCCAGCTGCGCGTACGTAAACGACCTTCTATGTAGACAAGACTACCTTTGTGCAGGTATTTTTGCGATAACTCAGCCAGCCCTCGCCACAAAACAACAGTATGCCACTCTGTTTGCGACACCTGATTTCCATTCTTGTCTTTGAATGTTTCTGTAGTTGCTAATGGGAATTTTGCAACGGCTATATTGCCTTCTAAATACTGCAGATCAGGATCCTTGCCTAAGTTACCTATCAACGTGACTCTGTTAACGCCTCTCATTTTCGCTTAATGTTTGTTCACTTATTACTAAAAATCTTAAACAGTACAATTAAAAATAGGATTTTTTCTCTAGAAACGAAACAATAGTTTTAGGGTATGCAAACTTATTCAGCTCATTGATTTTTACCCATTTACCATCCTTTAATTGCTGTTTATTGCGCTCTTGCAATTGACATTTGAAGAAGTGTGATTCGATAATTCTATGAGTCAATCTTTGTGATAAAAAACCTTCATATTCTATGTTTTTCACGCTTGATATTAACCCATTCAATTCCTCTTTATTTACTAATTCCTGCTTTGTCAAGGCTGTATCTGCTTCTATAAGGTAAAACTCATGCAATCCCTGCCATATATCTTTATTTGCTCTCCGGTTGATCCATATTTCATTACCTGAAAAGAATAGTATGTAGTGAAAGAATCTTTTATTGACTTTGATCTTTTTACTTTTTACAGGCAGCATAGCTATCATATCCTTGTCAGCTGCAGCTAAACAGTATTTTTCCACCGGGCATTGAGTGCAGTTTGGGTTTGAAGGTGTACATACAGTTGCCCCAAGGTCCATAATTGCCTGATTGTACCCGGCACTATCATTTTTATGCAAAAGGGCATTTGCCAGTTCGGCAAACAACTTTTTACCTTCAGTACTGTCAATAGGTAATTCTATTCCGAAATATCTTGATAACACACGATAAACATTCCCGTCAACCACTGCATACTGCAGACCGTAAGCAAATGAGGCTATTGCAGCCGCTGTATATGGCCCTATACCTTTTAGGCTGAGTATTTCCTCGTAAGTGTTCGGGAAAGTCCCCGATAACTCGTTATTTATGTAACGAGCAGTATGCAGCATATTTCTGCAACGATTATAGTAACCTAAACCCTGCCATAAACGAAACACTTCATCATCCGGCGCTGCTGCTAAATCCTTGATTGTGGGATACGCTTCAGTGAATTTAAGGTAATATGGCTTGCCTTGTTCAGAGCGTGTTTGTTGCAGTATTATCTCAGAGAGCCATATTTTATACGGATCTTGTTCATTTTTCCATGGCAGGCTACGAATGTTTTCTACATCATGCCACTTCATTAAAGCCTTTGTAAAGTATTGTTCTTTAGCACTATCACGGTTCATCAGACATGCAATATACACAGCTGTGCAAAGCGCAGTTTGTTTTTTCTCTGAAAAGTAATCGGTAACTGCTACTTTTGCCACATAATAATCAGGATAATGGATCTGGAACAACTAAAAAATACCGCAACGCAGGTACGCAGAGATATAGTTCGTATGGTACATGCCGTACAAAGCGGACACCCGGGCGGCTCACTTGGCTGCACTGAATACTTTACAGCTTTGTATTTCCATATTATGAAATACAATACAGAATTTGATATGGATGGTAAAGGAGAGGACATTTTCTTCCTGTCTAACGGCCATATTTCACCTGTATTTTACAGCGTACTTTCACGTGCTGGATATTTTCCGCTCAGCGAGCTAAAAACATTCCGTAAAATAGACTCACGTTTGCAGGGACACCCTACAACACACGAAGAGCTTCCCGGAGTAAGGATCGCAAGTGGTTCTTTAGGGCAAGGTATGAGTGTAGCTTGTGGTGCCGCTTTGTCAAAAAAGATGAATAATGATGACAGGCTGGTATTCTCTCTGCATGGTGATGGTGAGCTTCAGGAAGGGCAGAACTGGGAAGCTATTATGTTTGCAGCACATCATAAAGTAGATAACCTGATAGCAACCGTTGACTGGAACGGACAGCAGATAGATGGTTCGACTAATGATGTAATGAACCTGGGTGACTTAAAATCTAAGTTTGAAGCATTCGGCTGGCATACTATCGACTTACCGAATGGTAACGATATGGAAGCCGTAGTAAATACCCTTGAAGCTGCTAAAAAAGAAACCGGGAAAGGTAAGCCTGTGGTTATCCTGATGAAAACCGATATGGGCCACGGGGTAGATTTTATGGCAGGCACACATGAGTGGCATGGTATAGCACCAAATGATGAGCAGCTTGAGAAAGCATTAGCCCAACTACCCGAAACACTCGGCGACTATTAATACTAAAAACAATATTCAATAAAAAAGCCCCTCTATGAGGGGCTTTTCTCTTATTTCAATATCTCTCTGGATATCACCAGTTTTTGTATTTCTGAGGTTCCTTCTCCTATTGTACACAGCTTGCTATCGCGGTAGAATTTCTCAACAGGAAAATCTTTGGTATATCCATACCCACCAAATATCTGTACTGCATCTGTAGATATTTCAACACATATTTCAGAGGCGTAATACTTAGCCATAGCAGATTCTTTGGTCATACGCTCACCGCGATTCTTCATATCAGCAGCCTGATATATCAGGGCTTCAGCAGCCTGTATTTTAGTATACATATCTGCCAGCTTGAAGGATATGGCCTGAAAATTAGCTATAGGCTGGTCGAATTGCTCACGCTCTTTTGAATATTTCAATGCTGCTTCATACGCACCCTTTGCTATACCAAGTGCTAATGCAGCAATTGATATACGGCCACCGTCCAATACTTGCATTGCCTGGCGGAAGCCATCACCTACCTCACCCATACGCTGAGCGTCTGATATACGGCAATTATCAAATACAAGCTCTGTAGTTTCAGAGGCACGCATACCAAGCTTGTTTTCCTTCTTACCTGCCGAGAAGCCCGGAGTGCCATGCTCCACTATAAATGCCGTTACATTGCTCTTGGTGCGCGGCTCACCTGTACGCGCCAAGACAACAGCAACATTTCCACTCTTACCGTGTGTTATCCAGTTTTTAGTACCGTTCAATACCCAGTCGTCACCATCTTTCACAGCAGTGCAACGCATATTTCCGGCATCACTACCTGTATTTGCTTCCGTTAGCCCCCATGCACCTATCCATTCACCACTAGCTAGCTTAGGCAGGTATTTCTTTTTCTGTTCTTCATTACCGAAGTACATTATATGCCCTGTGCAAAGCGAATTATGTGCGGCTGTAGAAAGGCCAATTGAGCTGCAAACTTTAGCTATTTCGCTAACTACGGTTACATATTCAAAGTAACCCAGCCCTGAACCTCCATATTCTGTAGGTACCAATACCCCCATTAGTCCTAATTCGCCCATTTTGTGAAAAAGGTCTACAGGAAATATCTGCTCCTCGTCCCATTTCATCATATCAGGGCGAATATGTTTCTCTGCAAAATCACGTACCATATCCGTGATCTGTATCTGTGTTTCTGTCTGCTTAAAATCCATAGAGGTATTAGTATGCTAAATCGTCCGCAATTTTACGAAATTTTAGGCTTTCTGCGCGATACTTAGCTATTAAAAACAATAGTTATCTATTAAAATACAAATCTGTACATGTATTGTCAAACACAAAAACTATTGAATAGTAAAGTGCTCCATGAGTAATTCTCTGGTATTTTCAGAAAAATGATACACCTCAAATACCTGCTCCCAGCTTTCATATTTTCCTATTGCTCTTCTTTTTTCAAGTATCCGGTGCGATAGCACCTTACCTATACCTTTAATAGCAATAAGCTCCGCAGAATCTGCCGTGTTGATATTGATCTTATCTCCCACTATCCCCTCAGCACCTCCATGAGCATTTTGTACCGGCAACGTACCCGGCCTCTGCTCTGCTTTTACAGGTTCAGGTTTTACCCAGTAGTGCATAGTTGTTTTTATAATAACCAATATTGCAGCCACAGACAAGAGTCCTGCAACGCCTAGTCTTTCTGTACGGTTAAGTGCGGTGAATGATTTGATCAGCTTGCTCATGGCATCGTTTGTTACTAAATATAACAAATATACCAGCCGACATGTTCAATTTTACTGAAACGGATTGCCGAATGCAGGCTCTTTAATAAATACAGAATCTGTTAGTGTGCTTAAAAAGCTGATGATATTGTCATTTAGCTAATAACAGCTTAGCTACTCTTTTTTCTATAGGCAGTGTAAAAGTATCTTCTTTGATATCATCTAACTTGATCCAATAGCTGCTCTCGTTCTCATTTCTGTTGAAGATATATACATCAGGATGTAGCGGCTCTACACGGTAGAAAATGCTGATGACTTGCGAATCGTCGAATATGGATGGTTGGAAGTAATCTGTTGTGTAGAAATGCTCTATCACTTTGATGTCCATATCCAACTCTTCTTTCCACTCCCGCTTTAAAGAATCAATAGTGCCTTCTCCATACTCCAATCCACCACCGGGGAATTTTATGATATGTGTACCTTTTATCTCTTCATCACTCACTAGTACTCGATCTCCTTCTATCCAGATACCATATACACGTACATTAAACCTTTTGTCTCCATACATCTAAAACCACTTTTTCTTACTGAAGTAGAGTGTCATAACAACAGATACAATTATACTGAGCACAACTGGAATGAAAAAACTGTATATCTCCTTATCGTAAGGTATGGGCACATTCATACCATAAAAGCTGGCAATAAGTGTAGGCAATGAAATGAGTATTGTAATACTCGTCAGCCGTTTCATCACCATGTTCATGTTATTATTGATGATACTGGCGAAGGCATCCATAGTACTGCTAAGGATGTTGGTATAAGTGTTCGCCATTTCTAATGCCTGTGAGAACTCGATGACCAGATCGGATAAAAACTCACGCTCTTCCTCATCACAATTCAGAAAATTGGTGCGTTCCATTTTCATGAGCAGCAATTCGTTACTACGCAATGCTGTAACGAAATATACCAGGCTTTTTTGCACACGCATGAGGTACAACAATTCCTCATTCCTGTTCGAGTCATAAAGCTTCTGCTCCAATATATTCCTGCGGTGGTTGATCTCTTTCAACACTTCTATAAAGTCCATTACCACCTTCTCAAATATCTTCAACACCATCATATTGGGTCGCTCAGGGTGTCGCTTTGCGAAGGTGTTCAGGAATCGGCGAATGGCAACATTCTCAAAAGAGTTAACCGTTACTACCTGGTTCCGCTCCGTCATAATAACGAATATGGGGATGGTCACATAATCTGCATCACTCTCGTTAAGTGATTTGTTTTCAACAGGAGTTTTTATTACCACCAGCTTTACACCATCTTCCAACTCATAACGTGCTCGCTCCTCAATATCCAACGTATCAGTAAGCAGGTCACGCGGGATATTAAAGTTCTTAGAAAGATTGTTGATCTCATTTTCCTGGAAAGGAGGGGTAACATTGATCCAGTTGGCTTCATCATGGGCTATTACCTCTTCGGTCTTTCTATTGATATTCTTGAAATACTGTACCATAACCCGGTATTTGAGAAGCTGTGCAAATTTACACTCTAACAGCCACAATATAAACCTTTTAGCCTTAGCATAGAACCTGAACCATTGAATTGCGTTTATTACCTTTATGCCGATTTAAAATATTGATATGAATCCGCAAAGAAAACTGATGCCGCTGGATGAATTCACGATCCAGGAGACAAGAAAATTCCCGCAAGCAACAGGAGAGCTTTCTGCTATACTCAGAGATATAGGCCTTGCCTGTAAGATCATTAACAAGCAAGTGCTAAAAGCAGGGCTGGTAGATATACTAGGCCAGCACGGTGCTACGAATGTACAGGGCGAAGAGCAGATGAAGCTGGATGTATATTCAGATGAAGCTTTGATCAATGTATTAAAAAGCAGCGCCGACTGTGCAGGTGTGGCATCAGAAGAGAATGACACATTCATTGCTTTTGATGACGAATTCTCCATGAAGAGCAAATATGTAGTGCTCTTTGATCCTTTAGATGGTTCTTCTAATATTGATGTAAACGCTTCAATAGGTACTATATTCTCAGTATACAAGCGTGTTAGTGAGTTGGGCAAACCATGTACTGAAGAAGATTTCTTGCAACCGGGAAGTAAACTCATGGCAGCCGGATACGTGATATACGGCTCGAGTACGATGCTCGTGTATGCAACCAAACTTGGTGTTAACGGTTTTACACTGGAGCCATCTATCGGTGAATTCTGTCTGTCACATCCTAATATGAAAGTGCCTGAACAGGGTAAGATATACTCTATCAATCAGGGCAACTACTGTAAGTTTCATGATGGTATGAAAGGTTTTTTAGACCATTGCATGGAAGACAATAAAGAACAAAAACGCCCGTACTCCCACAGGTATATCGGTTCTATGGTAGCTGATATGCACCGTACACTTATTAAAGGGGGTATCTTTATGTACCCTGCTGATAAAAAGAATGCCAACGGCAAACTACGCTTGCAATATGAATGCAACCCTATGAGCTTTATTATAGAAGCTGCCGGGGGTATTGCTACAACAGGAAAAGAAAGAATACTTGATATACAGCCTACAGAGTTACATCAACGTGTACCAATTTTCATAGGGTCAAAAAACCAGGTAGAGAAGGCTGTAGAGTATGTAAGTAAAGACTAATTACATCTGTAAAATTGTATTAAAGCACCTGCAATACAGGTGCTTTTTTTTATTAATATTTTGTTTGTCAATATTTTTATTTAGATATTTGCCTAAATAACTAAATAAGGAATGAATAACTTATTTAAAGCTTTGAATGATGCTACAAGGAGAGAAATACTTGAGCATTTGAAGCAAAAAAATATGACTGCCGGAGAAATAGCTGACCACTTCAACATATCAAAACCCAGCATCTCTCATCATTTGGATATACTGAAACAGGCCGGTCTAGTAGATGCAGAGAAGAAAGGGCAATTCATCTCTTACTCATTAAATACTACTGTAGTGGATGAGATACTAAAATGGATGATGGAATTAAAAAAACCTGAGATCAAACTAAATCAACATACATATGCAACCAAAAAGTCTACTTAGGCATACTTTATTAATCATAGTATGTATAGTGCCAGTTGCTTATTTAGCATGGGTATGGAATAATTTACCAATAAATAATATACCTGTGCATTGGGGACTGGACGGTAACCCAAATGGCTATGGCAATAGACACACTCTTATACACAAGTATTCTGTTATCAGGTATTAGCATTCTGGTATATCTGCTGCTCATTAATATACATAAGATAGACCCCAAAAGAGCAAAAGCAGGCAAGGCACAAGTATTTGATATTATTGCTATCGGCACTGTACTTTTCATGGCAGCCCTTAACCTGATAATTATTCAAAATGCCTTAAACCCTGAAGCGGATGTGTGGAGTAAAATGTTCGTTCCTTTGATGGGGCTGCTGTTTGTGTTTCTGGGCAACTTCATGTACAATATTAAACCTAACTATCTGGCGGGCATACGTGTCCCATGGACACTAAATGACGAAGACAACTGGAAGAAAACACACAGATTGGGTGGCATTACCTGGTTTATCGGTGGTGTGCTCATCACATTATTTTCACTGGCAGCATCAAAAAAACTGAGCATGGCTATCATGCAGGGTTGCCTTACTATTATGGTAATCATTCCCATTGTATATTCATATATGCTTTTTAAAAGAAAACAAAAAGCAGAGAATCAAACCACTTGATGTCGTATGAAAAAAATATTCGTATTACTCTCCACATTTATCATTGCCTCATCTGTAAATGCTCAAAGTAAATTCACAGGCTACTGGAAAGGCACCTTGAATATCGGACAAGAAATAGATATTGTTTACACGATACAGGAAAAAGACGGAGAGCTATCTGCCAGTTTGGATATACCTGCACAAGGAGCAAAAGGAATTCAATGCTCCGGCGTTATTACTGATGGTAATAATATTACCATAGAAATGAAAATGGTGAATGGCAGCTATGAAGGCTTGTTGGTTGGTAGTGATAATATAGAGGGCAAATGGAACCAGAACGGTATGAACCTGCCGCTCAAATTGGAACGCTTTGATGGCGACTTAGAGTTGGTCAGGCCACAAACACCTAAGCCTCCTTACAGTTACAATAGCGAAGATGTAATTTATTATAACAAGGATAAAAGTATACAATACGGGGCCACCATTACTACGCCAAAAGATGGTAAGCAGCACCCTGCAGTAATACTTATTTCAGGTTCGGGGCAGCAGAACAGAGACAGTGAATTATTCGGACATAAACCTTTTGCTGTTTTGGCAGATCATCTGACAAAGAACGGCTATGTAGTACTGCGAGTAGATGATAGAGGCATTGGTGAAACTACAGGTGACCTGAAAAATGCCACCTCTGCAGATTTTGCTACAGATGTACTGAACGGGGTCACCTACCTAAAAACAAGAAAAGAAGTAGAGACTGAAAAAATAGGACTGTTGGGACATAGCGAAGGGGGTGTTATTGCACCATTAGCAGCGAACCAATCTGACGATATTGACTTTATCATACTCGCTGCCGCACCGGGCGTACAGGTGGTGCAACTCATGACAGAGCAAAATGTAGCGACCTTACAGAAGGCAGGATTGAACGAAGGAACGGCAAACGCATATGGGGTATTGTATAATGGCATAATGTATCAGCTTGCAGAAGCAGAAAGCAAGGAAATTGCCGAGCAGAAAATTAATGAGGTGATCGACAACTGGAAACTACATACTGATAAGCAAGTAGTAGCATTTACAACAGGCATAACTGATGAGGCTTCTCAGGAAAAGTTTGCAGCAGAATTCATCAAATTATATGACAATGCGTGGATGCAGTACTTTATCTCTTACGATCCGTTACCTGTTTTAAAAAATCTGGACTGTAAAGTTTTAGCATTGAACGGCACAAATGATATACAGGTGCTATCTAAAAGCAACCTTGAAGGAATTGAATTTGCACTTAAACAAAGCAATGCAACAACTTATAAGATAGTTGAAGTAGATGGTGCCAACCATTTATTTCAAAACTGTGATAAATGTACTGTTGCTGAATATGGACAACTGGAACAAACGATAATGCCTGAAGTGTTAGACATTATCACCAACTGGCTTAATGAAAATGTAAAGTAATTACCAGACCGTTTTTTCTTTCTGCTTTTCTACAGCCGTATACAGATCGTAGTAAGCACCTTTGGCATCTAATAGTGTATTGTGGTTACCACGCTCAATGATATGGCCCTTATCCATAACGATGATCTCATCGGCTTTACGGATAGTAGATAAACGATGTGCAATTACAATTGAGGTACGCCCTTTGATCATAGTATCAATAGCATTCTGTATCAGCTGTTCACTCTCACTATCTACTGATGAGGTAGCCTCATCTAATATAAGTATAGACGGGTCATACAATAATGCCCGTGCAAAGGAGAGTAATTGTCTTTGACCCTGAGAAAGTGTATTACCACGCTCCATCACATCAAAATCATACCCGCCAGGCAGTTTCATGATGTGCTCGTGCATACCCAGCATTTTCGTTACTCGTTTTACTTCATCCAGCGAAATATCATTGTTGCGCAGGGTAATATTCTCATATACTGTACCCGAGAATAGAAACACATCTTGTAGTACTATACCTATGTGCTCACGAAGTTTATAGATATCATAGTCCCGAATATTCTTGCTATCAATAAGCACCACTCCCTTATCTATTTCGTATAACCTGTTCAGCACATTAATGATAGAAGTTTTTCCTGCACCTGTATGTCCTACTACGGCCATTGTCTTTCCTTTCGGTATCTCAAAAGATATTCCATTCAATACCGGTGTGCCGATTTTATAACTGAAATGCACCTCTTTGAATTCTACTTTACCATCCACATGATCAGGCTCGTATGTGCCGTTGTTTTGCAAGTTTTCTTTACTGTCTAATACTGTAAACACACGTTCTGCAGCTACAAGCCCCATTTGTAATACATTAAACTTGTCTGCCAGCATACGCAGCGGTCTGAACAAGAGGTTCAGATACATTACAAATGCTATGATAACACCGGGGCTTGTTTCAAAGTGCATAATACGTACTGCCCCCCACCATACTAACAATGCCAGAGCAACAGCTGCAATTATTTCAACAATAGGGAAGAACACTGAGTAAGCAAATATGGCATTGATATTTGCACTTCTGTGTTCTTTATTGATCTCTTTAAACTTGTTCAGCTCTCTTTCTTCAGCAGCAAATGCCTGTACAATATACATACCTGTAATATGCTCCTGTGCATAAGCATTTAGTCGTGCAACTGCATTACGTACCCTCTGGAAAGATTTGTTCACACTTTCCTTGAACCAATAGGTAGCTAATAGTATAGCAGGGAAAGTAGTCAGACAAATAAGTGCCAGTTTCCAGTCTGTAACCAGCATTACTATTATTATTGCTATTATGGTCAGTATGTCTGCAACAATAGAAGTTACACCTTTAGCAAACACATCGTTCACAGCTTCAAGGTCATTAATGGTACGTGTTGTCAAGGTACCTATAGGTGTACGGTCATAATAAGCCACATCCTGGTGCAATACTTTATTGAATACCTTTTTACGTATATCGTTAACAACAGTTTGCCCTAGCCAGTTAATGATATACAAAAACCAGAACCGCAACAGGCTTTCTACAATTAGTATCCCTAGTTGAATAACGGTTATCCATATCAGTCCTTCTAACAGATAATTGCTGATGTACTTATCAACTGAAACCTGAATGAGATACGGACGTAACGGAGCAGTAACAGCAAGTATGATCGATAATACAACTGAAGTATAAAAACTACGATTATAAGGCCTGGTATACGAGAATATCCTGCTCAGCAGACTAAGATCAAATATCTTTTTTATGTTGTTTCCCTGTCCCAATTAATCCTGCTCCTCTTTTATGGTCATCAGGTATGCTTTAATAAAGTCATCAATTTCGCCATCCATCACTGGTTGTACATTTCCTACTTCAAAATCTGTCCTGTGGTCTTTGATCATTTTGTATGGATGAAATACATAAGAACGTATCTGGCTACCCCACTCTATTTTTTTCTTAGATGAGTTAGCTGCATTTTTCAATTCTTCCCGCTTACGTAGCTCTTCTTCATACAAGCGACTCTTCAGCATGGTCAATGCTTTTTCACGATTCTCTCCCTGAGTGCGCGACTGCTGGCACTCTACTATTATACCAGATGGTATGTGCTTTAATCTTACCGCCGTTTCTACTTTGTTCACGTTCTGGCCACCTTTACCACCAGAGCGGTAAAACTCCCACTCTAGGTCTGCCGGGCTCACCTCTACTTCAATACTATTATCAACAAGCGGGTATACAAATACAGACGCGAAAGAAGTATGCCTTCTTGCATTAGAATCAAATGGAGAAATGCGCACCAAACGGTGTACACCACTTTCTGCTTTTAACAGCCCATATGCAAACTCGCCATCAAATTCCATTGTAGCTTGTTTTATGCCTGCACCATCACCATCCTGAAGGTCTATCTCGGCTATCTTCCAGCCCTGCTTTTCTCCATACATACGGTACATACGCAGCAGCATCTCTGCCCAATCCTGACTTTCTGTGCCTCCTGCCCCTGAATTAATGACCATGACAGCTGCCATCTCATCTTCGGGCTGATTGAGTGTAGACTTGAATTCTGCTTCTTCCAGTTGCTTCTGTGCCTTATCGTAAGCATTCTGAACTTCTTCTTCGTTGGATTCTCCCTCTTTCCAGAAATCAAACAGTATGGCAAAATCTTCAACAGAGGTTGCTACCTCTTCGTACAGGTCAACCCAAAACTTATTTACCTTGATCTCTTTGAGAATGCCTGTTGCCCTTTCATTATCGTCCCAAAATCCCGGAGATACCGTCAACTCTTTATCACTCTCCATTTTCGCTACCTTCTCTTCAATTCGTAAAAAGCGCTTTATGTGGGCGACACGCTCACGCATTTCTTTTATCTGTTCCTGCGTCATATCAGGTTGCAAAAGTACATTAAAGCAGTAAGATTGTCTTGATGCCCGGGTATAACAATTCTATGAGGGAAATCATAAATTATTAATAATAACATCTGTAGTTTAGCCATATGAAAAAAATCATATTACCCTTAGCAGTCATTTTTTGTATACTAACTATTACATCCTGCGCTCCCGAAGCTGTTACAACAAAAGAGTATGGTTTCTTCTACGGACTGCTACATGGCTTTATACTACCATTTGCGATAATAGGCAAGATATTCAATCTGGATATAGGCATACACGCTGCAAATAATACCGGCTTCTGGTATTGGCTGGGATACTTTATTGGTTTTGTAATAATAACCGGTGGCAGTGGCCGCGCAGGTAGAAAGAAGAAAAGCTGATCTATTCAGCCATTACAGGTTTCACTTTAAAAGTAAAATTGCGTTGCGATACGTAGCTGAACAATGCTACTATTACGGTAGTTACGATCTTTGATGGTGTTGGGTACCAATGGAACCATTCTACAAATAACTTGAGGAATACATAATTCAACAAAATGCAGGTTGCTACTAACAGCGCATACCTGAATAGCTGCACACGTCCTCGAAGGTTCGACTCCTGAAAAACAATATATTTTGCCAGCGTAAACCCTAAAGGGAAACTTACACTGAATGAAATAAGGAATGCCGCAATGTGAGGAGTGATGGTTATAAACGATAACTCGACAGGCTGTTTAGCCAAAATAAAGTTGTAACTGATAAAATAAATGAAAATATCAAGCACTGTATTAGACCCTCCACAGGCTAAGTAGCGGAAAGTCTGCTCATTGATCCACTTGCTGAAAGGTTTATGAAAAAAATCGATAAACGCTATGATATTGTCTCGTATCGCTGCCATAAAAGCACTCTCGCCTCAAAGCGAACGGCTAAAATAGCCCCATTTTTTTCAACAGCAAAAAAATCCTACAATTTTACCTTACCGAGACGTTTAAAGAAGTCTTTTTCACGCGTGCCGCACTCCTGTAGCATATCTCCCAACTCTTCATATGATACAAGGTCAGATTTTCTTGCCTTCATTTGCCTTGCGGCACTATAGGCAAAGTTGCGCCATATGTCACCTATTTCAGTCATCTCTTCAGAGAACTTGCTTAACTCCTCGTTTTGCAGGATTTCGGATGCTTCCTGTAAAAACGCAGCATATAAGAACCTGAAACCGGCACCACCAGTACCTATCTCCTCCTGCATCCTGATTATATTACCCAGATACAAAGCCGCCTTTCTATCACTTAGTTTTTTAGGATATTGCCTGATCTTTTTTGCCAAAAGAAATATGGCATTGATACCGAACCACGGTAGTGGTGGAGATAGCATGAGGTAACAATTCTTCTTTATACCTTTTGCCACGGCAGATCTAAGGTCTATCTTATCGGGTATATTTTCTACATAATACATAAAGCCCTTGGGTTCGGGCATACCTTTTGCAAAACGCGCTTTTGCCAGATCATTGTATTGTATTTCTGTAGTCTCTTCTAAAACAGGATCACTTATTGAGTAAACCTGATCATGCACACCATAAGCTATCAGGTTATGTGCATTAAAGTGAAACCTGAAAGCCTCAGGCAGGTAAGGCAAATAATATACACTGCTCAACATACCTACAGGCTTGCCAGTGGCTAACACCTTATCCAGCATCTGCATAGCATCCCCCGGTGTTTTGAATTTCTTAGTATATATCTCTATACCGAGGCTTTTGTTAAAGCGTTTGAATATTGCCCCCGGCATCGACCTGAAACTGGTACCAGGAGTGCCACTTACCTTGAGAAACGGCATATGAGCGAAAAACAGCCCTGCACCAATCCCAAATACTAAAGGCTCTGATATATTAAGCCCTTCGTGCCTTAATAAATTTGTAGTAACCCCGCTCTCGCAATGAGCATGTTGGTAGTGCGTGAAAGATTTGATTTCCATTCGTAATACTTTACACTTCTGTAAATTATTTGCCGAACGAAATTAGATCGTCAACCGAAACATTAAAAACAGATGCGTATTTTTCCAATATTCTGCGATCCAGTTTGTCAAATACAGCCGGCTTCATATGTCTTTTTACCTGCCACTTCCATTTACCGACATATCTTGCCAGTAACGAAATATCCATCAGGCATTTTTGCATATAGTAAGCTATAGGACTCAGCTTACCTGTTTTCACCTTTTCCTCTGTATCTGCAAGGGCATCATCAACTGCATCCCAGGCTTGTTTTGTAGCCAAATTTTCCGCTTCCCAGCCAGAAGAGCTGACCCCTTCATAATTACCGTTCTTATCTACCGCATATACGAGTTTTTTAAGCTTTTCAGCGCCCTTAAAATCCCGAACATCCTGCGGTACTTCATTGACTTTCATTGGTCATTAATTTAGCTAGAGAACATAAATTTACTAAAAACTGGTAGTAAGGTACTCCAATTTATTAACAATTTCTTTACCCATATCTAGCTGCTGAGACTGGTGTTATTTGCTGGCTGTACTATTTACATATGCCTGTAAATTAGGGCATTGCCTGTACTCTTCGTCTATTTTTATGTAGTAAGTAGGTGCTTTATCAGCTACCCAGTTGCGGATGTGTTCAGATTTTTTCTTTTGCAATGCTGCAAACTGTATTTTACTGTAATCTTCTTCAAGGTTAGCTTTGTGCGGACGGGTTATGCTCTTCATATAAACAATCCTTGTAGCACGCTCACCCCTCTGGTTAGTAAAGATCATTGGCTTAGAGTATTCACCCGGATCTAAAGAATCGATCATAAGGGCTAAAGTAGGGTCCAGATCTTCAACCTGCAGACTACTATTACCCTGCATATCGGTTATCATACCGCCGGTTCTGTTAGACAACTCATCGGTCGAATATTTACCTACAGCTTCTTCAAAAGTTAGTTTTCCCGAAACCAACTCTGAACGTACAGTATCCAGCTTCTTCAAAGCTTTTTCAAAATCCCCGCTGGTAAGCTGTGGTTTTATCAATATATGTCTGATATCTGCCTCATCACCTTTACGCTTCACCATTTGTATTATGTGGTAACCGAACTGTGTACGTATAGGTGGTGATATTTCTCCGTTCTGTAGCTTGAATGACGCTACCACAAACTCCTGTACAAGATTGCTACCCTTTCTTGTTACACCCTCTATCAAACCTCCGTCATCTCGGGTTCCGGGGTCTTCACTGTAAAATATCGCCTGCGTTTCAAAGCTTTTTCCGCCTTCAACTATTTCTTTCCTGATCTTTTCTATTTTTTCCCTGGCATAAGTATCTAGCTCAGGGCTAACATCAGGGTCAAGTACTATCTGCCCCATCTCTACTGTTGCCGGAAAGAATGGTAAGCTATCTGCCGGTATCTCATCATAAAACTGCCTTACCTCTACAGGGGTTACTTTCACAGGTTCCATAATACTACTCTGCATCTGGTCTGAGAGCAGCATTTCCTTTGTGATCTCCCTGTTCTCTTCTTTTAGTTGATAAACTGTCTTACCCGCTATTTCTTCCAATTTTTCTTTCGAGCCATACTGCATGATGAAATAGCGTACTCTGTTATCCAAAGTGGCTTCGATCTGCTCATCGCTTATCTCAACACTATCCCTTTCAGCTTGCTCTACCAGTAGTTTCTGTAGTAACATTTGCTCCATTATTTCACATTCGGCATTTTCAATATCCGGGCTTTGCAACTTCATTTGTTCTGCCTGTATATCTACTTCCGACTTAAGAATAATGCGGCTTTTGCCAACAACTGCGACTATTTTGTCCAATTGCTGCTCCTGTGCGTTTGTATGTACAACCGCTACTGCAAGGAATAAGAAACTTAATAAAACTCTGATCGCCATACGACTATGATCCATTCGTACTTATAAAATCTGTAAGGAAAGCAAATGTAGTGTATTTACTGAGGTTGAGGGAGTAATACCTGCGATTTTAACGTTTATGCTACTGTTTAGGCTTTTCAAATATACCATCAACCACCCTGTCGTTGTAAAAATCTGTTCTTACAGGCTGGTACCTGTTTGTGCGCAGCCATTGTTCAAAAGCCGGCATCGCTTCAGCATGAAACTTGTTCCAGGCATCGAATTGTTGAAGGTTTTCAACCTTTCCGAACAACCATTGATTATAAACATCAAAATACCCATTACGTATCATATCATTCTGCCGTGCAAAAAGTGAGAATGGATATTGTTCTGCATAACTAATTGTCCAATCCATAATAAAACGTGCTCGTAGCATGATCAGGTTTTCTGTTGTAATACCATCACTTACTACCGGAGATAGTTGCATATATGTATCGTGAACGGCCTGCTCAAAACCTTTTTGTGCTGTTTTTTTATTGTTGGCAGCGCCATATTTAGGAATTACATCTGTAGCAAGTGTATTGAACAACTTACGATAAGCATCAAGCAAAAGTGCACGAGTATCGTAAGCACGAGATGTTTGTTGCTCCATATTAATGAACATCTCGGCATATAATATCGCCCAAACTGTTTTTTCAGTACTCATATAAGTACGTGCTGCCTCAAAGTAGTTAATATGGTATGATGGGTCTCTTGCGATACCATCTAACCAAGACTCCAGTGCATATACCTGATCTCCCTGTGCCTCGTACAACAGCCCCATCTCATGATATAATACCCCTGAGTTGGGCAATTTTTCCACTGCCTGCTTTAAAAGTTTCTTAGCCTTTTTGTCTTCCTTTACAGCCATCAGGCTTTTTGCCATAATAGAATACGTCTCGGCATCTGCTTTATCGCTTTCTATAATGGGTTGAAGAGTGGCCATAGCTTCTTCATAACCTTTGGCCAGGTAATACGCATAAGCTAACTCACGGTGTAGCAATACAATATCCGGCGCGATCTGTATTGCCTGCTGGTAACGGATTATTGCCTCTCTTAAATTGCCCTTTGAATGAAAGGCACGCGCTTCATTATATAATTGCTCCACTTCGGGCGTGGGCCACATACTTTGTGCAGAAAGCTGTAAATGTCCACATAAGACTACACAGATGATAAAGAAAAAGCGCATTATCCTCTTCATGAGGCGCAAAAATACCATTAATGAGCACAGAAATGAAGATTTTTTATGCCTATCTGTTTAAGAATAGCATAACCTTTTGATAAAATGATTTAACAACTTAAAATAGCAGAAACGCCGTTAATGTATACTTTTGTGTTTTATGAAGATATTCTTCGCTTCTTTTTTTCTGTTTATCTTTTCTTTTCAGATAATACCTGTAAAAGAAATAGGGCGTATTTTGTTTAAAGGAGCTATGGCTGAAGAAGTGCATGAGACTGAATACGAGAGCAGCGATACACCTGAAAATGAAAAGCTAAAAAAAGATACAGACCCCTACAGCAGTCCCGGAGATGCTTTTTACAGAAAAGAAGTGATAGTAGATATAAGCACTACATATAATACGATTAACCACCTTCCTGCAAAATATATCCCGGATATCCCTACTCCACCGCCAAACTTAGTTGCATAATACTTATTTCGATTTTAATCTCTTCAGAACGTATTGAGTTCTCAAAACAAAAATCAAAGCAACTAAAGTTCATAAAATGAAACAAAAAGGTTTTTTCAGTGGCATAAAAAATGATGCGATCTCAGGCATCATAGTATTCTTAATAGCATTACCCCTTTGTCTTGGCATCGCTCAGGCATCCCAAGCCCCGTTATTCTCGGGTCTGGTAGCAGGTATTATCGGTGGTATTGTGATCGGTGCATTGAGTGGCTCCCAACTAAGCGTTGCGGGGCCTGCAGCAGGGCTCGTAGCCATAGTGATAGGTGCACTTAATGTATTGTCATGGGAGGCATTCTTATGTGCAGTAATTGTAGCCGGAGCTATCCAGGTTTTACTCGGTTTTGCTCGTGCAGGCTCTATTGCCAGCTATTTCCCTAATAGTGTTATCTCAGGAATGTTGGCAGGTATCGGGCTTACGATCATCATCAAACAGATACCCGAAGCGTTGGGCTACGATGGTGAAGGACATGAGCGAATGGTATCAGCAGAAGATGGTTTTTCATGGGACTATGTATCTTCCTCATTCAGCCATATGGAAACAGGAGCACTTATAATATCTGTTTTGAGCATCGCAATACTAATGCTTTGGACTCTTAAACCATTCAAGAAATTAACGCTTTTACCTTCAGGGTTGGTTGTTGTAATATTAGGTGTGCTGATTAATCAACTATTTAAAATACAGGGGTCAGCACTTTATTTAGGTACTATCCACTTAGTAAACTTACCTATAGCAGGTAGTTTCTCTGAGTTCTTCAGCCAGTTTACCATCCCTGACTTCGGTGGTTTCACAAATAAAGAAGTATGGGTAACAGGGGCTACAATTGCTGCTGTTGCATCTATTGAAACATTACTATGTATTGAAGCAACTGATAAGCTGGATCCTGAAAAAAGATACACGCCAACTAATAGAGAATTAAAAGCACAAGGTGTTGGTAATATGCTTAGTGGTTTAATAGGCGGATTGCCGATAACATCGGTAATAGTACGTTCTTCTGCCAATATACATTCGGGAGCAAAAAGTAAAAAAGCGACCATCATACACGGTGTATTACTATTAGTATGTGTAGGTACAATACCTGTAATTCTGAATATGATACCCAAGGCATCGCTTGCTGCCATCCTTATATTTGTCGGATATAAACTTTGCAACCCAAAATCATTTATCCATACATACAAAGAGGGCGGCTGGACACAGTTTATACCTCTTCTTGTAACAACTTTATCGGTTGTTATGCTTGACTTGCTTAAGGGTGTAGGCATCGGCCTGGTAATAAGCCTCATATTCTTATTATACAGGAATATGCGCATACCATTCTTCTTCCGAAAAAGCCAACATAAAAAAGGAGAGCTGGTAGAACTGAAACTGGCACAAGAAGTATCGTTTTTGAACAAGGCAGGTATAAAAATGGCACTCCAGAATTTACCTGAAAACTCGAAAGTAATCATTGATGCTACTGAAACAGAATATATAGACTTTGATGTATTAGATCTGATAAGAGAGTTTCACGGTAATCAAGCTAAGGATAAGAACATAGATATGTCTCTTATAGGTTTTAAACAATCTTATAAGGTACCTACGGCTAAATCAGTAAATGAAATGATGAGTCACCTTACCGATGGTGAAAAAGAACATACGGGAGGACATGGTGATTATGATTCAGATTACAGATCATTAATAAAAAACCTGAACGAAGACGACAAAAAAGAAGATCAGTAAGCTGATACTTTTCTACAATTTAATAATTGCTGTTGGTATAGATTGAGGCATTTGCTTAATTTTCACCAACAGCTTTTTTTATGGATACACTTAAGAAGATAGGCGTAATGACATCCGGGGGTGATAGCCCGGGCATGAATGCAGCCGTAAGGGCAGTAGTACGTACAGGTATATATCACGGGCTGGAGGTATATGGTATTCGCCGTGGGTATGAAGGAATGATAGAAGGTGATATATACCAGATGCAGGCTCAGGACGTAGCGAACATTATACAGCGTGGTGGTACCATTTTAAAAACTGCTCGCAGTAAAGAGTTCAGAACACCTGAAGGAAGGCAAAAAGCTTATGAGCAATTACAAAAACATGGTATAGAAGCGCTGGTAATGATCGGTGGTGATGGCACTTTCAGTGGTGCTGTAGAGTTCTTCAAACAGTATACTATACCTGCTGTAGGCTTACCGGGCACTATTGACAAAGACCTCTCAGGAACTGACTTTACTATTGGTTTTGATACCGCAGTAAATACCGCAGTGGAAGCCATTGATAAAATTCGGGATACTGCAGAGTCGCACAACAGGCTATTCTTAATAGAAGTGATGGGTAGAGATGCCGGGTATATTGCCCTGAACAGTGGCATAGCATGCGGAGCTGAAGATATACTGATACCTGAAACTACAACTAAGATAGACGCTGTACTGGACAGGATCGATAGGGATGAGCGTAGAAAAAAATCGGTACATATTATTGTTGTGGCAGAGGGTGATGACTTTGGTAGTGCCAACGATGTTAACGAGAAAATAAAAGAACGGTTTCCGGATCTGAATTCACGTGTAAGCATCCTCGGACATATTCAACGTGGCGGTAGCCCTACATACGCTGACAGGGTTTTAGCCAGCAGGTTGGGACATGCTGCCGTGCTGGCACTGCTGGAAGGTAAAACACAAGTGATGGCAGGCTTACAGAACAATAAAGTCACATTTACACCATTAGAAAAAGTAGTAAAAGAACATACATCTATCAGCAACGACATGATAGAAATGATAAGAACACTTTCAATATAAGTATGACCTCTAAAAGCATCATATTCATTATTGCTGTTTTTGTATTAAGCAGTTGCGGTGCGCAACCTCAGAATACAACAAAAACTATTAATCGCTATACAATAGCATTTTACAATGTCGAGAACCTCTTCGATACTATTGATGACCCTGATACTTATGATGAAGACTTCACACCTAAAGGCGCAAACAGGTACACAGAAAAAGTATACAACCAAAAACTGAATAATATCGCAACCGTCATCAGCAAATTGGATAAAGAAGCTCCCGTCATTGTAGGTATGGCAGAGATAGAGAACAATTATGTTCTACACGACCTCACAAATACTACCATACTAAAAAAGTATAACTATAACTACATATCATACAACAGCCCTGATAGTCGTGGTATAGACAATGCACTGATCTATCGCTCTGATTTTTTTAAAGTGCTTAACAGCCGACCTATAGAAATTGCAAACACAAAGATGCGCACACGCGACATACTTTATGTTTGTGGTATATTAGATAATGATACATTGCACCTACTGGTAAATCACTTTCCATCGAGGAGGGAGGGTGTTACCCAGTCTGATCCCAAAAGAGCTGCTGTCGCAAGAGTCAATAAATCGATCGCTGACTCTCTATTAGATCTCGATCCGGATGCGAATATCATCATCATGGGTGACATGAATGACAATCCGGATGATGCCAGCATCACTGAAGTATTATACGCAAATGACAACAGGCAAAATTACTTATACAACCCATGGCTGGACATTTACAGATCGGGTAAAGGAACATCGGTTTATCATAGAAAATGGGACCTCTTCGACCAGATGATCATATCAAAAGGCATGCTGGATGATGAAGGGTTGAAATATGATAAGGCCGAAATATTTGATGCCGATTTCATTCGCAATGACTATCATGGGGATGATGCTTATCCGAAAAGATCATTTAAGGGCAGGCAATGGAACAATGGTTATAGCGACCACCTGCCTGTAATGTTACATTTTAACTGAACAGGAAGGTAATATCTTCTCTTGTTAACTTCTTCAGGAAGGCATTGTCTTCGGAAACAAGATCACTTGCCAGCGCACGCTTACGTTCTTGTAAGATCAGCATCTTCTCTTCAATGGTATCTTTACATATCAATCGGTAAGCGAAGATATTTTTAGTCTGCCCTATACGGTGTGTACGGTCAATAGCCTGTTGCTCAACTGCTGGGTTCCACCATGGATCAACGATATACACATAATCAGCAGCTGTCAGGTTCAAGCCTATACCACCTGCTTTAAGCGATATAAGGAACACCCTGCAATCATCTTCTTGCTGGAACTTTTGAATTTCGCGTTCACGTTCTGTAGCTGTAGTACTACCATCAAAATAAGCATATGGTATTCCTTGTCTTTTCAGTTCATCACGTATCAGACCCAGCATACCCAGGAATTGTGAAAATATTAATGCTTTGTGCTGGCCTACATTATCGTTTATCTCGCGTGTAAGCTCATCCAGTTTCACACTGTGGTTCGCTAACTTATCCTCTTCATTCAATATAGCAGGAGAATCACATATCTGGCGGAGCTTGGTAAGGCCTTGTAAAATGTGCATTTGTGACCTGTTTATACCCTTCTCCTCTATCATGCCCAATATTTGCGACTTGTATATATTCCTGTAAGAATCGTATATCTTTCTTTGCTCCTTACCCATTTCGCAAACCAATAGTGTTTCTGTTTTTTCAGGCAGGTCCTTTGCTACTTGTTCTTTAGTTCTTCGTAGTATGTATGGATAAGTAAGCTTTTTCAATTGCTGCACTATCTCCTGTTCCTGAAACTTATCTATAGGTGTGGCAAACTCATTCATAAAAAACTCTCTGCTGCCTAAGATACCCGGGTTCAAAAAGTTAAGCTGGGCGAACAGGTCGAAAGTATTATTCTGAACAGGCGTACCACTGAGCGCTACCCTGTTTTTCGCGTTTAACAAAAGTGCTGCTTTGGCTACTTGTGCCTGTGGGTTTTTAATGGATTGAGATTCATCAAGCAGGGCGTAGTCAAACTCAATTTCTTTCATAAGCTTGATATCACTACGCATAGTGCCGTATGTTGTTATGATGACATCATACTCTTTAAAGTCTTTAATATCAGCGCTACGCTTGGGCCCGTGATGTATATGGTAAGTCAGTGATGGTGCAAACTTTTTTATCTCATTTTCCCAGTTGTATATCAATGTTGTAGGGCAAACCACGAAGAACTTAGCATCAGGGTGATCCTTCTTATAATGCAGGAACAACGCCAACGCCTGAACTGTTTTACCAAGCCCCATGTCATCAGCAAGTATACCACCCAAACCTGCTTCTTTCAGGAACACCAACCAACGGTAACCCGATAACTGATACGGTCTTAACTCTGCCTTCAAATTAGCAGGCGGGCCAAGCTCGTCGTAACTATCGTAGTCGTTATCAATGATATGAGCCAGCTTTTCTTTCTTCTTTTCAAGCTCTTCGATCATTGCATCCTCATCAAGGTCTTGCAACATTTCGTCCAACACACTGAAGTGGAACTTCTTTAAGCGCAACTTACCCTTACGCTCTTCACCCATTTTTATGAGTAAAGCATATTTCTGCAACCATTCATCAGGTAATAAACCTATTGAGCCATCTCCCAGTTTTACAAAATTCTGTTTTTGCGAAAGGGCAGATTTCACCTGAGTGATAGGTACTGCCTGATCACCAAACATAAGGTCTACAGAAGTATCAAACCAATCAACACCACTACTTACATGCAGCCTTGTTTCCGGCTTATTGGTATTTATTCGCAGGTTTTTCAGTTGATCAAAACCCAACAACTCTACCTGCCACTCTTTCATTTCTTCCATAAAACGGAAGAACCAATTTTGTGCTAACACAGCAGACGAAGCTATGAAGAAGAAATGCTCCCTTGTATTCTGGTGCATGTCTGTATGCAGGGTACGCAATAGATTTATGAAATCCTGTTCAGACTCATCATGCCGTTGTACAATACGGACTTTGCCATCCTGGGGTTGTATCACATCTCCGTTATACCCCCATTTCACTTCTGTATCACCATACAGGAAAGCCGGCTTTAATACCAACTTCTGCTCACGCTCTTGCAGGTACAATCTGTACCCCGGTTTTGTAGCAGTTACTCTTTCTACTATTTCCTCAGCAAAGTTCACATGTACCACCTGACTCCACTTCATCAGCTTTTCCTTCAAAAACTCATCCCAGTTTTCAGGCTCTACCACTATTTTTCCTTCCGGAAGGAAATACTCGAATATCTGTACATCATTAAGAGTACCCAACGCATAAACTTTAAAGTCGTATTGCAGCAGCCCTATGTTAAGTACTTTAACTTCGTTGAAAGGGAGGTATGTATCGTCTATATTCCATGAAAGTTCTGCTTCATACGATCCACTATCAAGTTTTCTTACACTTAATTGCGGGTATGCCTTCTTACCGGTAAACTCAATTGCCTCAATAGACTTTGAACTGATACCTTTTGAGTCCTGATTGATAAAACACAACGGATGATGCGAGAACCTGTCAAGCAATCTTTGATATTTAGGTAATAGATATTCCCAAACCTGTTCTTTCACGTCATCGGCAGGAACATCTTTCAATACTTCATCAGGCTCATCATAAAAATCTCCGAACGGAAGATTCTTTTTCAGGTATTTCAATATCTCAACCGGGTGAAACTTTCTTGTTATAGGGATCAGCTCTCTTTCATCTTGCCTGTATTTATGTGCATTAATGTATTGCTGTAGTTGCAATACTTCTACACCATTTACAAATTCTCTTTCCGCATCATCAGTAACACCGCTTAATAGCCCAACGTCTACAAACGGATACCTTTTTGTAGTAGTATCTAATACAATTCCCAGCCTTGGTTCGTCAGATTCTTCAGGTTCTGCCTCGGCTGCTACTATTTCAGGTTCTTTTTTGGGTGCAGGAGTTGTGGCCGGTGTACTTATTTTTTTGATAGAAGTATCCAGTACCCTCAGGAAAGGTTTCCCATTCTCATAAGTAAACTCAAACTTCCCTGTCAGGTCATCATCAAGGCTGTAACCGTATAATCCCAAAAGTTTATTCTTCTGCTGGTCCCAATCTTGCAGGTTCTGGAAATACTGATGGCCATAGGCATTCAGTATTTGCAGAAAGAGCGTTGCCTTGTGTACACATATGGGATATTCGGCTTCATTACATCCGCAAGAAGTATCAAAGTATCGTTCCTCATTCCTACGAATGATCACTTTGTAAGTCTCGTCTCCGTCAGGTACTTCTGCGGTAACACTATCATTTTTCTTTTCTGTGATAATAGCTGCTGTTTTCATAGCAGACAGCTCTGCCTGTTCCATTATCTCATTTGAGGTAAATACGCGTAACATCTGCATATTTACCTGTCGCATACGTATTACTGTATGCTTCTGATCGTACCTTATATCTGTATTCTCAAAAAAACCACTTTGCAACAGATCATTTAATTGAAATAATGCAGCTACTTCATGGCGACATATCTCCCCTAAATTATAAGGACATTGGCAACGTACAGAGATATGTTCTGTACTGATGTATTTATTGACCGTAACAGTATAATAGTTCTGGTAGATATCATTGCGCACCCTGAAGCGTACCTGCTCCAATAAGTGGTCTACATCCAGCATCTGGACACCCGAAGTAAAGAAGATCTTCTTCCCTCTTCGGATAACCTCTTCAGTTCCATGATTGTATACGTGTCTTAGTAAAGGTGGTAATGACATTAAATCCGGCTCCTTTTGAAAAAAGCAACATCAAATATACTGAAAATAGAGCGGAGCCAGCCCTATAAACAATTAAATAACTGTTAATGCGCTAAATGAAAATCTTAAATATATAATACACCACTGCTGCCATTGCCGCACTTACAGGTATTGTCAGTATCCATGCCCAAAGTAAATTGAGTGTTACCCCCCAACGTACAGCAGACAGGCGTTTAGTTGCACCAACACCAATAATAGATCCTGTAATGGTGTGCGTACTACTTACCGGTATTTTTAAGCCGGCCGTCAGGAACAGGGTGATAGCACCTGCTGTTTCCGCTGCGACCCCTTCAAATGGTGTAACCTTTGTTATCCGGGTGCCCATTGTTTTTATGATCTTCCAACCACCACTTAATGTACCTAATGCTATTGCGCTATAACAAGCCAATGGCACCCATACCGGCATTTGGTCGAAAGATGTTATACCATTGCCTTCATAAGCAATTAGGGCAACAGTGATGATACCCATCACTTTCTGCGCATCGTTACCTCCATGACCTATACTGAAAGCAGCAGAAGACACAAGTTGTAAACGCTTTAACCATATTGATGCCTTTGCAGCATGCAGTGTATTCAGGAATAAGGTAAACACACTCATAATGATTAATATAACACCCATCAGTATCCACTTAAAGTTGTGGCCGTGAAATGAAACCAGCCATATCCTTAACTGATAACCGGTGTTGTAATCAGTGTGATATTTTACTATTTCACCCTTTCTTAGAACGGTAATTGTGATATCATCTCTGTTCTTATGACTATCAAAATTCACATTTAGGTCATGGGCATCAACTATCTCATTACCATTAATACGTGTAATGACATCTCCTTCTTTCAAACCCATGTTAAATGCTGCAGAATTGTGGCTCACCTTGTCTAACTCAACACCACTTTCTGCATATTCAGTATTTTCTTTTATCCCTAACAGCTTGTACGTTTCTGTCTCCAATACATTTGATAGTGTAATGGCAACAACGACTATAACAACAAAAGAAATGATCCTAGGTACAGGACCTTTTCTGAATGCGTTTATAAACCATAGGGAAATAATAAGTGCAATGAACATACCCACCAAAGGTGCCAGTATGATGAATGCTACTGTTTTTATTACAGGGTCAGGGTTTATTGCCTGTGTGCCGGCATGTGCGATAGCTGCTCCTGTAAAACCACCAATTAATGTATGAGATGAGCTTGACGGGATACCGAACCACCATGTCAAAAGGTTCCAGGTAATAGCCGCCAGTAATCCTGAAATGATCACAGGTAGTGTAATAAATTCTTCTAATACCGTTTTAGCAATAGTATTTGCTACGCCATGGTCTTTGAATATGAAAAATGCAACGAAGTTGAAAAATGCAGCCCATACAACAGCCTGAAGGGGCGTGAGCACTTTTGTAGAAACTACCGTTGCAATCGAATTAGCTGCATCATGGAAACCATTTATATAATCGAATATTAATGCAAGTGCTATAATTACTATAAGAAAGACCATAATATCTTACTGCGTGCCGTTATAATTATGCGTATTTAATAATAATTGATTCTATAACATTTGCTGCATCTTCACACTTATCGGTTACCAGCTCCAGCATCTGATACAGGTCTTTTTTCTTAATTATCTCAACAGCATCCATATTTGAACCAAAAAGGGTCATCATGCCACTATCTAAAAGGTCATCTCCTTCATTTTCAAGGCTGTTGATAGTTACACACACTTCTGTAACAGCTCTTAGGTCGCGCATGTTTCGCAGCTCGTATACTCCCGTACTTAAGGTAGAAACAGCATTATGAATAATATCTGCAAAGTCTTTAGTAATATCATCTACATGCTCCATGTTGTAGTTGATCATCCTTTTAGAACTACCCCACATATAGTCTGCTATATCATCAAGTGCAGTTGCCAGGTAGTGGATATCCTCCCTGTCAAATGGTGTGATAAAATTCCTGCCCAGCTCAACAAATATTTTGTGTGTTACCACATCATTTTTATGCTCCCAGTCTTCAAGGCTTTTCAGAATTTCCTGCCTTTTATTAATAGACTCTTCATTTACCGCCTTATGAAAGAGGCTTGACATTTCTTTGAGGTTGTTTACTACCTCCTCAAACAAGTTGTAAAAGACTTTGTCTTTAGGCATGAATATTTTCACAAGAGAACCTATACCCATATTTATTACTTTTTTACTTCAAAAGCTTGTGCAAAAGTATCTTACTTATGTACGGGCAGGAACTGATAACCAAAAGTTAATGATTTGATAACCTACCTTCTTTAGCAAATACTTTTCTCAAACTCTCAACTTGTTATTAAATATTTATTATCAATACTTTATGCTTATCTGAAATTTAATTGTGCCTGTATCCTTAAGAGACTACCCTGCTGGAAATTATCCTGGTTCACAAAATCTTCATACCTTCTTGACGATATGGTATACATCACTACAAGCTCAAATTCTTTAACAGGCAACCACTCGATACCTACTTCCAATTCATTTACCTTATAACTTCTTGCATCAAGTTCGTGCTTTTTACCTCCTTCATAATGCTGTATACGAGTAAAAGGATATAGCAGCATGTCTTTGATTCCTATCTTATAACATAAAGTGGCGTATCCACCTGCAAGGTTCTTCGTCTCAATACTATCTGTTGCTTTGTTGAACTCCGGTCCACGACCTATATTATATTCTGCCTGTATACCGAAAGGCTGAGGATATAATATAAAGCTGGCTGCAACACGTTCATCACGGTAGTTTCTTGAGCCTACGTATTTAACACCTTTTGACAAGCGCGACTCAGCAATTTCGTACCTGCCTGTGTAAGCCTGAATGCCCGGCTCTATGATCTGGCCACCTACTTCAAACGGATAAGAGAATCGAGCTACAATATGCGGATCTCCATTTAATTCAGGGCTGTTTGCTGTTTGTCCGTTAAAAGCACCTATGCCAAATACGCCATAATCTCCTGAACCCTTTAAACCCGTCCTGTTGAACATGCTGAACATCTGCCTCACCTTTGCAGGTGCCCAGTAAAACATCACCCCTACATCACGCTCATTTTTCAAGGCACTATTGGTACCATCAGCACGATCGAGCGGCAAACGGTTTGAGCTTGACTGCATGTTCTCAAACCCATATGGTATTTTACTTTGACCTATTCTGAAGCGAAATTCATTTTTCCTGTCTAGCCCAACATCAAAATAAGCATCGCGTATCTGTCCAATATTCAGGGTACTCCCAATTGAACTAGCAAAGTCTGGTTGTATATAAAAATATACTCTTGGGCTTATTTGACCGAAGAAGATGAGACGAACTCGCCTTAGAAAAAAACCACCTCCGTCACCCCAGCTTTTGTCACATTGCTCACAACCCAGATCGGGATTTGTCTCAATTAAGCCATTATGTCTTAGCTGTGCGTAGCCTCTGATGGCAAATTTTTCGTACCAGTTTTTTGCTACAGAAGTAGGGTCAGCGTTCCCGCCGCTGGTGAAGTTGTCAGACCTTGGTACTCCGCCGTCTCTTTCTTGTGCCGAAGCGTTTGTAATTATCAGAAAAGAAACCAGAACCAGACCAGACAAATAATGTTTTAACATCAAGTATTATTTGCGGTCAAATGTATAGTCTGAAATATTACTTAACAATAACATAACCCAGAGTTAACTATTTGGTAATATTGGAGTAATAATATATTAATAATGATATTTCATACATGCTGTATAATTCAGAGAACTCGGTGTACATCATGAACATTGACTTCTGGTACAAATGTTGCTATGATATTTACATATGAAAAAGATAATATTACTTATACTTCCCTCACTTATTTTTTCTCACTCGTGTAAAAAAGGCTGCGAATCTCCCATACACAACATTTATCAAACAGGAGTAAGTATATCGGCTGTTCCGATTACAGCGTCACAAAGTACCGGTGAGGGTTTTGATTTGATAGTAGAACCTACCGGGAGAACAGAGGAAGAAGCACTACCTAAAAATTGTAATTTAGTGGATCTCCTTGCCAGATCTCAAATAGTAGAATATATAGATACTGGGGATATTTCTGTTTATTGTAATAAAGATTTTTATGTAATAAGAGATAATAACAACGGAACAACACCAGATACAGTGTATACTATTCCTAAAGGCAGTAGTTTTCTAACTGTTGAAAGTAAAAAGTATTTCATGCCTATCGTTGACACCCTTAACAATCCATTTATTGGAGCCACTTTAAGGTTCTATAAAAAAAGCACCCCTAAAGAGGTATACACCTTCTACGTTTCCGGTACTACATCAGAAGGGAACAGCTTTATGGACAGCACTACGATAAACTTTAATTAAACCTGCCACTCTATGAAAAAACCTATTGTAGCAATAATAAATATATTGGCTTTCCTTTCTTTCTTACAAGGATGTAAGTGTAGTGGTGTTGATGAACACATTTACTATTATGCCATGGATATTGAAAAGGATCATGATACTGCATATAAAAAAGACGGCGCATATAAGCACATGCTTTTTTTGTCTTACTTGAGCAGATCTGAAGAAGGTAATAAAAAAGGTACATGTTTACACAAAACATATTCCTTTGCTTACAAAGAAGAGATTGATACGAACTCCTTAATAGTATACTGCAACAAACCTCTAAAAAATGAAAGTGAGGTTATAGGGGCCGGTAGTAATATTTACCATACATTTCATAGGTCTGGATACGATCTCTTCATAACTGCTGACAGTATTGATAAGGGGCAGTATACATACTATGTATCCGGCTCTACCACACTAGGCAATACCTTTATAGATAGCACAACAGTTATATACGAATAACTAACCCAACCTTACTCTCGGGTCCAGCCAGCTATAGAGCAGATCGGTAAGCAGGTTGATGGTTACAAAAATAAAGGCCGTAAACAGCACTGAGCCCATTACCAACGGGAAGTCAAAATTATCCAATGCTTCTACGGTTATCTTACCTATCCCCTTCCACCCGAATATGTACTCTATGAAGAAAGAACCGGCTAATAACTCCGCTAACCAACCTGATACCGCAGTCACCACAGGGTTCAAAGCATTAGGTAATGCATGCCGCCAAACTACTTTTCGCGTTGATAAACCTTTGGCATATGCAGTACGGATATAGTCTTGCGAGAGTACATCCAGTACAGAGCTACGGGTAAGCTGAGTGATAATTGCTAAGGGACGGATACCCAATGCCAATGCCGGTAGTATTAAATTCTGTAACGCCAACCTTTTACCTTTAAAAGCATCGTACTCATACAAGCTGCCTGTCATGTCCAGTCCTGTGTACTTGTGTAATACAAAACCGAACACATATGCAATGATCAACCCTGCAAAGAAAGATGGCATAGATATACCGGCTACACTGGCTGCTATTGCTGAGGTATCCATCCATGTATTTTTCTTAAGTGCAGCTATCACTCCCAGAAATATTCCGCCTACAGTTGCGAGTATGATTGCCGCCAGTGCAAGTATCATGGTTCCGGGCAGAGCTTCGGCTAATGTAACGTTGACTTCTTTCTTTGTTCTGTAAGAACGGCCGAGGTAAGGCCATTTAAGCCCTAGTCTTTTTTCTCCTAATGGTATTATTGAAATGTAGCTATACTTCTCTTGCTCAGTCTTCTTATGTAACCCAACAGGGGAAATATCATTCAGATAAAGTAGATAACGGGTAAAGAGTGGCTTATCAAGGTTCATCTCTTTGCGAGCATTTTCAACAGAAGCAATATCACTCCGTTGCCCCATTACCAGTCTTGCAGGGTCGCCCGGCAACACATTGAATAAAAAGAAAACCAGTGTCACTACACCCAGCAACACCAGTAAACTATATCGTATACGTTTGGCTAAAAAACGGAACACGTATTAAATATACATATTCCTATTCCGCAATAATAGAAGGATCAGGATAATCACGGAAGCTCCACTTACCTTGTATCACACCCTGCTTTAATAACATCAGGCCCGGGTTAGAGCGCAGTGCAGTTTTGCTCACCGTCTTATCTATGATCAGTACATCTACATTCAGACCATTCTCCTCCACAAATTTGTCAGTTGCCTCTTTAGGTGCAGATGATAATAAGTAGAATGCACCACCTTTAGCATATGTAGCTTTGATCAACTCCTTCAGCTCATCCATTTTATCAGTACGTGCTTTCTCAGGGTCTTTTACGAATAGCAGGAATGTATAGCCCGGCGTTTGTAATATCTGTTCTGTATAGTCGTTGCCATCATAGTCAGATATCATGAAGTCTTTGATCTTAGGCTCAGCATTTCCTTTTTTTATCAGCTTACTGGTCCTGTCCACAAAATGCCAGGTAGTATCCTGCCATGGATAGTTCTCCATAGTAAATTCCTTCTCTACACCATCCTTCTCATATATCATAACCGTTTCATACTCATCAGGTATGGCTCCCGGAGGTATCTTACTATCTACATTTATATCTACACCCACCTTATAAGGCAGACAGTCATAATAAGGTAAATGCTCCAGTGCATAAGCCTGCACCCCGAAAGAAAAGAATGCGGTGGTAATCATGATAGCAGTGCCCGGATAGCCCGAGAATACAGGTTTGATACGCTTCCTGTATATCACCAAAATGATGGCCAGTACCAATAGTATCACATCTTTCCAGAAGGTCTCTTCATTTGATATCTTGATACAATCCCCAAAGCAGCCACACTCTTTTATCTTGCCTGAGAACAACACATAAGCCGTCAGGAATGTAAAGAAGGTGATTAGTAATAATAAAAGAAACGAGAACACACGGTAAGCATAACCGATTATAACTGCTATACCTGCCACTATCTCAAAGGCTATCATCGTGATGGACATTGCCAGTGAGTACGGCATCATCCAGTGCATATTCCATACCTCGAAGAACTCATCCATTTTATAGCTGAGCCCCAGCGGGTCGTTTGCTTTAACTAATCCTGAAAAAATGAAAAGTACACCTACTACTATGCGGATGATCCAAAGTATGTATTTCATATACCTGTGTTCTGTGCTTTTATTGACCGTTAAAATTATAATTCAGTTTGGCAAAAAACTGTTAAAGGTTTTACTCCCCTCTCCACCTGTGGAGAGGGGCCGGGGGTGAGGTTAAGCGTTACCCCTCGCTCATTTTTATCAATGCGAATATCCCGTAGTTTACTATATCGGCAAAGTTAGCATCCGCCCCTTCTGATACCTGTGTCTGTCCGTCATTGGCTACTATCTGCTTAATGCGCAGCAATTTCACCAATATCAGGTCAACAAACGATTGTTGCGACATATCTCTCCATGCTTCGCCATAGTCATGGTTCTTCTGCATCATCAGGTCTCTTACTTCACCTGATTTTTTCTCGTACCACTCCTTAGCCTGCTCGGCACTCAGGTCTATCTCGTCACTATCCTGCATGGCCGATTGTATCAGCGCTATAATACCATAGTTCACTATCCCGATAAAATCACTCTCGATACTGTCCTGTATCTTCTGCTCGCCCTTCTCCTGTATCTGCCTGATGCGCCAGGCCTTGATGTATATCTGATCGACTATAGATATAGGGCGCAATACCCGCCACGAAGTACCGTAGTCGGCCGCCTTTTTTACAAATAAGTCTTTACATTGTGCTACAATGCTTTGGTATTGTTCGGTAGTATTCGGCATAGTGCTGTTGCTGCTAAGCGTATCCTGCATTTTCTTTGTTAAGCGATGAGTTCCAAAAATACAGTTTTACCCGTACAAACAACTATACAGAGCAAAGGCCGTTTGCTAAGCCTCTCAAAGCCAGTAGTGATGGGCATTCTCAATGCCACACCCGACAGCTTTTACAACAAAGGACAGGACAGCGATCTGGACGGTATCCTCCGCAATGCGGAAAAAATGCTGGAGGAAGGAGCAGCCATACTGGACATTGGCGGCGCCTCTACCCGGCCGGGCGCAGAACTGATAACTGCCGATGAAGAACTAAAAAGGGTACTGCCTGCAATAGAAGCAATAGTTAAACGCTTTCCTGATGAATGGTTATCTATAGACACCTACAACGCAGCTACTGCCAAAGCCACCATTGAGGCAGGAGCACATATTGTAAATGATGTGAGTGCAGGTAATCTGGATAAGGATATGCTCACCACGGTAGCACAACTAAAAGTACCTTATATAGCCATGCACATGCAGGGCACACCACAAACCATGCAGCAGAAACCTCAGTATGATGATGTGGCATATGAAATACGCGACAGCCTGCGCCAAACTATTGACGACTGCGAAACAGCAGGTATTGCAGACATCATTATTGACCCGGGCTTTGGCTTTGGTAAGACCAAAGAGCACAATTTCAATCTGCTAAAAGGCCTACACACCTTCCGTATGTTGGGCAAACCGATACTGGCGGGCATCTCCCGCAAGGGCATGATATGGAAAACACTGGGCACCACTCCCGAGCAAGCGCTTAACGGTACTACAGCCCTGCATATGGTAGCCCTGCAACAAGGCGCCAACATATTACGCGTACACGATGTAAAAGAAGCTATGGAAGTGGTGAAGTTGTGCGAGGAGTTAGAGTGTTAAATATTTTTTATATTACTATTCCATAATTAAGAATCAAGTAGTATTTTCAAAACTAGTATCAAATGATATACTCCATTGAAAAAGACCATTACTCTTTCTTTATTCTTTATCTTAATAGTTTTCACAACAAAAGCGCAACTTGGAATAAAAGGAACAACACTAAGCCCTGGCGGTGATATATATAATACACACGATAAGGGTTATTCTTACGAAATATATTTTGTAACTGACGAGTTCAATGGACGACTTCAAGGCAGAGCAGGTTTTTTTCACGCGTCTTTATCACCCGGCTTGGATACTTTCAGAACAACTGTTATCAGAGATGAATTAAATGGCAAGTATACACTTCTACCAGCCTTTGTAGTATACGATAAATTTAAAATGAACTGTATCTACATAGACCAAAGTTTCAGGTTTTTTGACATTAAAAACTTCGAATTATATGCAGGATTAGGAGTAATTTTTGGATGGGGAAAGATGGAATACGATCGCACCGTTGAAACTGAGATTTCAGAAACAAATGGAATTGTGAACCCCAGCATAGGTGGATTACGTGGCAATATTCACTTAGCATACAGTATAAACGGGCATGTACAAATATACGCTGAGGCATTACGCAATGTAATAGTTGCTACGGACTGGTCTAACAGTTATGCTCATAATACATTTGGAATTGGTATTAATGTCTTTATCAAATCGAGAAGATGAAAAAACATATAATTCTGATAACTACAGCTATTTTCATAATCTCTGCATGTAAAAAGAAAATAGACTTTGACAATTACCATCCGAAGGTAAGTACTACTAGTGTTGAAATTCTTAACAATGGAGATGTGTTAGTAACAGGAGAAATAATTTCTGAAGGCAATACACAAATAATAACTGCAGGATTTTGTACAGACACTCTCCCAAATCCATCAATACTTAGCAATCAACAGTCCATTGACACTTTATTTGGAAATACCTTTAGATATGTTTATAGTGGTTTAGATGGCAGTCAGAAACATTACTTTAAAGCTTGGGCTGCAAATGAAGAAGGATATGCTTACGGCGAGGATGTTTATATAGACAGTATAATCATTCAAAACTCAAGTACGCCATGCACTCCACCATTAGATTCAATTGTATATTCCCACTCTCAACGGACTAAAAAGGAATCATATTCTAGTATCTCCAAAGTACTACCACAATCAGGCAAATGGGAAATTAATCTTAAAACTAGTACAAGGAATATTTACTATACTTTCAGTAGTAAACCAATTAATGGAGTATATAAAACGTTTTCAAATACAGATGGCTCAAAGCTTGTTACCATTAGAGATGAAGGTTATCTTGTCGAATCAGGAGCAGACGTGTATGTTAGACAGTTAAATAGTACTGAAGTGGAAATTTCTATCTGCTCAGCAAAAATATACAATGGAGTATTTACTGATTCTATGACGACTAGGTTTATCGCTATGTATTAAATACCAACTGACGCAGGATGTTCTGAGCTTGAGAAGGCATCTGTGTCATAATAGTACAGCCGATTTAGCAGTCGGCAAACAAAAACCACTACAATATATCTATCTCCAACAAACCTACTGGCGCAGATGTTCTGAGCCTGCGAAGGCATCTGTGTCATAATAGTACAGCCGATTTAATAATCGGCAAACAAAAACCACTACAATATATCTATCTCCAACAAACCTTGCTTTTCTTCATAATAACCCCACTGGCGCAGATGTTCTGAGCCTGCGAAGGCATCTGTGTCATAATAGTACAGCCGATTTAATAATCGGCAAACAAAACCACTACAATATATCTATCTCCAACAAACCTTGCTTTTCTTCATAATAATCAATTGCGCTACTGTATAAGTAATGCTACGGTTCTCTTACCAGTCCTGCTTTCACAGGATTTTGATGTAAATAATCCAATCTTTGTTGAAACAACTTATCCGTACTTAACTCTATCGGATGGTAATTCTTCTGCCAGAACTGTGTAACCTCTCCTTTGCCGGCAAAACTAAATAGATTCAACAACCACTTTTTCCTGCTTTCCTGCGGATCTTCCGCAATTGCACTAACTACCTTACTACTGGTAAACTTTTTAAAGTCTCTTATTATTGATGGCAATTCAGCACCCTCGCGGGCACTTACTATCAAATGAATATGGTTACTCATAATCACCCATGCGTGTATATACAGGCCTTTATGTTCACGACAATACTTTAAGCTTTCTAATACAATGTCTTTATATTCTTGCCTGCTTAAAGCATCCGCCCATGCTGTAACAGTACAAGTAATAAAATGTGGCATATAATTCTGCCTCACTTTATATCGTTCTGACATTGAGTAAATATTTTTGAAGTTCCATTAAGATAGTCTTTTATTACGGGTTTTAAATCAGGTACGGTCTCTGACCATCGGTTGCAAACCAATTCTTTATCTCTGACACTGATGCCTTACAGAACATCCGCGCCAGTTTTCTACACTTATATCTCGAAATGCTGAATTGCGAAGCAATCATAGAGACAATTGAAATAATAATAGCTCCGAGATAAACCAGTTCAGCATGACCATCTAAATTCATTTCTTGTATCTTCATACAAACAACACACCACCCATGCACGAGGTACTGAAAAATTTTATCAAAGAGTTTGGTATGCTTACAGATGATGAGATAGACATCATTATAGACAACACCAACATTAAGTCATTCAAAAAAGGCACGGTCTTACTACGTGAAGGGCAGGTTGCTAAAGAGTGCTATATGGTGCTGAAAGGGTTGGTGCGTGAGTACTACATCAAAGACGGAGAAGAGCGCTCAACCAACTTCTATACAGAGATGGAGCCGGTGAATTCTTTTACCAGCAGCACCAGCCAAAAACCATCAGAACATTTTTTAGTCTGTGCAGAAGATTGTGTGTTGACAGTAGGAAACGATTCTTTAGAGGCGGAGATGTGTAAACGCATCCCGAGATTAGAAGCGATCATCCGGCAGGAAGTAGAGAAACATACCGGCATGATGCAAGATCATATGGCTAAGTTCATCACCTCTTCGCCTGAAGAGCGCTACATGAACCTGATGGAAACAAAACCTGAATTGCTGAACCGCGTACCCCAACACCAGATAGCCAGTTACCTTGGCATTAAGCCGGAGTCGCTCAGCAGGATAAGAAAAAGGCTGCTTACCGCTAAGTAAACAGCCCTTCCGATTTTATATAGACAATACAATATTACCTCTCTTCCTACCGCTATCTATCAGCTGGTGCGCAGCAACAATATCTTCTAAAGCAAATCGCTTTTCTATTACAAAATTGTAATCCTGCTTGCCAAGCATATCCGTCAATTCACGCAACATCTTACTAAGTTTTTTGGCATCATTCATACCTGTAGCATCAAACTTCGCTTTCTTGCTTCTGAACTTGTTGCCCAGCATTGGTAGTAATACATTGCTATTCAGTACAGGCGACAAGAATATACCGTTATCAGTTAATACAGGTTTGACATCGCTGAACTTGCGCTTGCCGATAGTATCATATATCACATCATACTTCTTGCCGAGTTTCGTAAAGTCCTCCTTTTTATAATCTATCACATGGTCTGCTCCTAATGACTTCACCAGCTCAACATTTTTACCACTACACACACCTGTTACCTCTGCACCCATATACTTGGCCAACTGTACTGCTGCTACACCTAAACTACCCGATGCTCCATTGATGAGTACTTTCTGCCCTGTCTTAACTTGTCCTATATTTTTCAGGAAGTTCAATGAGGTCAAAGGGCCATCACACATAATAGCTGCCTCTTCAAATGAAAGATGATCAGGCATTGGCAACACTACACCATCAGTTGATACTGTTACATACTCAGCATTGGTACCAAAGGTCATACCTGCTTCACCATATACAGCATCACCTATTTCGTAGCCTTCTACATTGCTGCCTTTTGCTGCCACTACACCGGCAAAACAAGCACCTGCGATATTATTTTTCGGTTTGTTCAAGCCGAGAAACAATCTTGCCATTTTAGGTGTTCCACTACGCATCATACTTTCTGCTGTGGTAATGCTCGATGCACGTACTTTTATTAATAGTTCATTTTCTTTGGGAGTGGGCGTTGCTACTTCTTGTACCTGTAATACTTCAGGCCCGCCATACTTTGTTATTACTGCTGCTTTCATAATTTTTACTTTTTTAGAATAATGATCTGCATACACCACGACCAACATAAGTGGCATATTTGCAAACCTTAAATAGTTTTATAATTGAGAAAATAATTGCTATCAAGCCCATGGTTTTGATTTAGTCGCAAACACGTTAATGCGTTTGTTTTAAATTATGAAGCAAAAGTACCGGGGCCGAAAAACCTGTGCATTGACAAAAGTCAATAAATGAAAAAGAGGGAAAATTTCTTTTATAACAACCAACTGGCACGCGATTTGCAAAGTGTAAAGTCCAACCAATTCAGATTGCAATGAAAAAATTATTACTCATCGCAGCTATAGCTGTGACAGCCAGCTTCATGGCCTCATGCGAAAAGAATTACACTTGTACTTGTGTATATCCGGGTACAAATGCAGGAACAACAAAGACTACAATAAAAGCATATAATAAACGAGATGCTCGCGAAACATGCGATAAGGTGCATGCAGGAGCAGTATTGAATGGTGGTGCTTGTGCACTGTAATTACTTCAGCTCAGGGTGTCTTGTAACCTTTTTACTGCGGTCAAACATATAGCGGTAGGTCTTTAATTGGCGGCTTACTTTTGTGCCCAGGCTTTCTGCTATATTGATCATTTTAGGATTCCAGTCACCTATCCATTGCAGCTCGAATTTTTCGTAGAGCATGCCATCTTGTATCACCTTGGCTGCTTCGATTATCATATATGCATCTACACCCTTGCCCTGAAACTCAGGAATAATACCAAAAACAATACCTGTGAAACGGTTTGGCTTTCTATACCTTTTCATCCAAAGAAAACGTAGTTTCTCCCACAAGCCGAACTTGCCGTTAAAGTGTTGAAAATACTGGTTAAGGTCAGGCATATTTACCCAGAAGGCAACGGGTTCATCTTTGTAATAAGTAAACCAGCATATTTTCTCATCCATGATGGGTTTCAGTTTCTCCATCATTTTAGCTACCTGACGCTCGTCAATATCCTTTCCTCCAAAATGGCTGGCCCATGCTTTATTATAGATATACGCAAAGTCTTTGATGAACTTAGGCATCTGGCTTTTTTTGATGTGCATGGCCTTATAGTTCGGATCTTTGCTCAACACAGCATGACGCTCATAGAACTTATCCTGCAACCTGTCTTTTACCTGTAGCGAATAACAAAACTGGTCGAAGTAGGTTTCAAAACCGTAATTCTCAAAAAGCTCCTTATAATACCTCGGGTTATAGTTCATCAGGTACATCGGCTCCTGAAAACCTTCAACCTGCAACCCCCACCAATTATTACGCTCACCGAAGTTGATTGGGCCGTCCATGGCTTCCATACCACGTTCCTTCAGCCATTCTTTTGCAAAATCGAATATGTAGTTAGCTGCCTCCTGATCGTTGATACACTCAAAAAAACCTATACCACCGGTTGGCTGTTCTGCCTTATACTTCTTATTAGTGAATGTCGCGAAACGCCCGATCACTTTTCCGTTATCATCTTCTAACAGCCAACGTTTGCACTCCCCATGCCTGAATGCTTTATTCTTACTCTCATCAAAAACCATTTCGATATCCCTGTTTAGCGGACGCACCCAATTCTCATCATTTTTATAGATGTCCACTACCATTTCCAGAAATATCTTCTTATCAGCGTCTGTCTTTACTTCCCTTATCTGCATGGGTAATAATTTTGGCTCGAAAGATACACCAAATTTTACGGTCATTAAATCGTTAAAATATTGGTAACTATACTCATACAACCTACATATACTTTAGCACCCGTTCTATTTTTTGCTTAGTTTGCAAGCTTATGCTTTGGCTCTGGATCATATTGGCATTATTAGCTGCTATAGTTGCAGGATATTTTTCCTGGCGGGCAGATGTAAAAAGAGCCATCCCTTACCCGTGGCTGCCGGCTATACTTAGAGGTACCATCATCTTACTTACAGCTTTATTATTGCTGGCACCGTCTTTCACCATCGAGAAAAATGATACACTCAAGCCTATTGTACTTTTTCTGCAAGATGATTCTCGTTCTGTAAAAGAAGCTTTAGGAGAGGAAAGTATTTCTTACGAAAAGAACAGGGTTGACCTACTCAATAAATTTGCTAAGGACTATAATGTAATAACATGGGACCTGAGCGGGCAGACAGACAGCATCAATAATTACAGTAACGAATCTACAGACATCTCAACAGCTCTTAGCAGAGTGCAGGAATTTTATGGTACACAAAATCTGGGTGCTGTAATACTAGCCTCTGATGGTCTGTACAATCAAGGGGTGAATCCATTGCATAGAGAACAAACTATTAAAGGGTCGTTATACACTGTAGGGATAGGTGACACTACTCTCAAAAAAGATATTCGTGTAGCACAGATTTATGCAAACAAGACTGTTGCAATGAACAACAGTTTTGAGATAAGGGCCGATATTGTCGCTGATAAATGCAGAGGATACAACAAACCAATTCGTTTATCAGAGAATGGGAATATTGTTTCGAGTGCTACATTAAATGTAAATAGTGACCGTTTTGACCGCTCAGTATCTTTCACGGTAAAAGCAACAAAAGCAGGATTACATCATTATACTATTATTGCTCCTACTGCTGATGGAGAAGAAAATACCATTAACAACCGAAGGGATGTATTTATAGAAGTAATTGATGAGCAAAAACATATTCTCATTGCCGGCGCAGCTCCACACCCTGATATCAAAGCAATAAAAGAAGCATTAAAAGGATTAGAGAATTACAAGATCACTACTAGAGTAAACAATGACTTCCCTTCACTTTTAGATGAATACGACATTCTCATCTTACATCAACTTCCTGCTCAAGGCTATCGTTACAACCCGACGATCACTCGTTCTGACAAACCAACATTATTCATTCTTGGCAGCAAGAGCGACAATGGCTCTTTAACACAAATGAACAAGCCAATTGCATTGAATGGCAACCCACAAATGCAACGTAATGTTTATCCAGAATACAATCCTACATTCAGCACATTTAACCTGCCAAAAAACATTCGCGCTGTAGTTGATAAGCTGCCTCCTTTAGCCATACCTACAGGAACTATGCAACTTTATCCTGATGCTCAGGCATTATTTAAAGTAAAAAAAGAGGAAGTTCCTTTATGGGCTTTTCAACAAGGGGAAACACCTTCTGCCATCATCTCAGGCGAGGGGCTTTGGCGTTGGCGCATGTATGAATACAAAAACTTTGGCAATACAGATGTAACAGACGAATGTATCAGACAAACAATAGCTTTCCTATCAACAGATAACAGTAAAGACCCTTTCCGTGTTACCTTTCCAAAATATATCTGGAGCGATCAGGAGGCGATCAGTATGAATGCTTATTTACGCAATACTAATAATGAACCTATCAATGAACCAGAAGTAAAGATCACTATTAAAGACAGTTCCGGAGAAGCCCAGCAATACAGCTTTGAACGTTCGGGCAATAACTACAAGCTCAACATTGGTATACGAGCAGGAGGTACTTACAGCTACACTGCTCAAGTAAACCATAACGGAAAAACATTAATATCTAACGGCAGCTTCGTTGTAGAAAGTATTCCTCTTGAGTTAATAGAAACAGTAGCAGACTACAACTTACTTTACAGTCTGGCTGATAAAAATAACGGGGCGTTTTTTCCTGCTTCTCAAATGAGTTCTGTTTACGACAGTATAATCAATAATCAGAATATCAAACCCGTTATTGAAACTAATATTGAAAGCGTTCCATTGATAGACAAAAAGTGGTTCTTCTTTTTGATACTACTATTTGCTGTAGCTGAATGGCTATTACGTAAATACTGGCTGGCTCAATAGTTTAAAACATCACACATTTGTCGGGGAACTCTGCTGCGTGTTTGATCACCAGGTTGCGGATGTAATCATTGTCCTGATAAGGTTCTAAATTCTTCTCCAGCTTATTGATGTCCTGAAGTGCATCATCATTAGCAATATATCCCATACCAAAGAAGTTGCCTTGCTTTACGAGTATACAACTCTGCTCTTCATCATTAATGCCTTTATCAACCAAAGCAAATGTAGGCAGGTGTTCTTCCATATGCTTTACGGCAGCATCTACCTTAGTATTATACACTTCAACAGCTTCTGTTCCCGTACAGGCTCCTTCGCAACTATCAGCATAAATACTTTCGCTGCAATCTTCACCGCGAGAAAGATTACACAACCTTGAGCAAAGACCGAATTCCTGTATCAGTTCCCTCAGCCTACCCTGTCCTTCTATGATCGTATTGAAAGTATATACAGGCTTGTAGTGTTGCTTATTCTTTTCTACAGCAAAACGCCTGTAACCATTCCTATCTTCATAAACGAATAAGCCGAAACGAGGAATATACCCCCTCTGGCTGCGGTTATGTGACGGCCATAATCTGCGGATCTCTGTACTTTCCAATATCTGTGCCATCAGGTCGGTAGCACACTCTGTATAGCTGATGCGATGTATCTCACGAAGAAATTCCTGCTTTTGCCTGTTAGGCTTGTTATTGCTAAAGTGGCTCTTAACACGCTTGCTCAGGTTCACTGCTTTGCCTACATATATTACCTTACCGCGATCGTTATAGAAGTAATACACTCCCGGCACAGGCGGTAAGCTATCTACCTGCTCAACAGGTACATTCGGTGGCAAATACTGTTCCTTATTGCGCCCTTTCAGCATTTTGTTGATCTCGCCTTTTATGTCTTCTTTTATCAAAAGTGAGAACAACTCAGCTGTTGCTTTCGCATCGCCGCCCGCGCGGTGATGATTGGTGAGTGAGATGCCTAACGAATGACACAGCTTACCTAAGCTGTAGCTTTTGTACCCCGGTATTATCTTGCGAGACAAACGTACCGTACACAGCTTTTTAGTATTCAGCTCGTAGCCTTCTTCCTTCAGGTGATGCTTCAGGAAGCTGTAATCGAAGTTGACGTTATGTGCTATGAATACTTTATCCTGTAACAACTCGTACACTTGCCCTGCTACTTCTGAGAATGACGGCGCATGCGCTACCATCTCCGGATTGATACCTGTCAGCTTTTGTATGAAGTATGGAATTTCACGATGCGGATTGACCAAAGTTTCATAAACATGAAGCAGTTTTTCTCCGTCGTGAATAACGATAGCTATCTCCGTGATGCCATTTCCTGCAGCATAACTTCCTGTGGTTTCTATATCTACTATCGCGTATAGCATGAATATGGCTCGAAGATAGAGATTTTTATTTTCGCCTGCGGCTTCACATTTCTGTTATCCACATATGTGTGGGTATTCTTACTACCTCACCCTAACCCTCTCCTTTAGGAGAGGGCGTTGCCTGCCCCGTCCGTAGGCGGGGTTCTGTTTTGCCCCTCTTTCTTTTTGCTTCAAAAGAAAGAGGCAAAGAAAACCGCCGACAATTTAAGCTTCAAAATTGTCGGATGTGACCTTGATAGACTATTTCGCTTCGGCTCTGCCGGGCTGATGTGCTTCTATGTTTTGCCTTCGATTTTGTTCTGTTTTGTTCCAGATGGGTACCCCCCCTTGTATGTTACATCCCTCTGTTTCTCCCTTCTAAGGGAGAGGGAGCTGCCTGCCCCGTCCGGAGGCGGGGTTCTGTTTTGCCCCTCTTTCTTTTTACTTCAAAAGAAAGAGGCAAAGAAAACCGCCGACAATTTAAGCTTCAAAATTGTCGGATGTGACCTTGATAGACTATTTCGCTTCGGCTCTGCCTAGCTGAAGCCTGCTAACTCCTTCCCTGTTATTAGGGAAGGTGGATTGCGACAACGGAGCAAGACGGAAGGGTATATTTTGTTCCGTTTTGTTCCAGATGGGTACCCCCCTTGCGACCTCACCCTAACCATCTCCCAAGGAGAGGGAACTGCCGAGCTATTACTCCTTGATGGATTTGTGTTGTTCTTCCTAATGTTTTGTTCCGTTTTGTTCCAGATGGGGGGGGTGTAAATATTCCAGTTGTTGGCGTTGATCTTCATGGGTTTATGTTTTATGGGTTTTGATAATTGTTACAAATTGTTCCATCTGGGTACCCCCCTTGTATGTTTTTATTGCTGTACTTTCTTTGTGCGCACAAAGAAAGTACGAAAGAAATGCGCCGCTAATTTATTACACCGAAATTAGCGGGGTCTTACTTTAAGCCTCAGTACTACTGTGCTGCCTGACATTATACCTTGATGGGTTTGTATTGTTCTTCATGGTATGCCTGCCCCGCCAACGGCGGGGTTCCGTTTTGTTCCACCAGGGGGAGGGGATGCAGATGCTCCTGTTATCGACGTTGATCTTCATGGGTTTATGTTTTATGGGTTTTGATAATTGTTACAAATTGTTCCATACGGGCTATCTTCCTATGTCATGCTGAACTTGTTTATTTAGGAATTAATAACCTTTCAATGGTCTCTATGATTGCAAGAATTCAGCATCTAGAGTTATTTGTGTTTCGCCAGACTCTGTCCCGATAGCTATCGGGACAAGTTCAGGGTGACTTATTAAATAATAACAAATTTACGACTTTTTATCCATTTCTTTATTGATTATCTGCCGGAAGAAGTTGCCGACGAGGGCGCCGAGCATAGCACCGTAGAGGGTCATAGTAAAGGGATTTGACTTGATGGTACACATACCGTTACTGCAACCAATAAAGTACCAGTACAGGAAACCACCTATTAAACCTACTCCAAACCCCAGGAAGGTTAATCCGTTGCGATTGATGCGTGATAACATGTGTTAAAGCTAGGGATTGTCGTGCTAATGGTTGGTGACGAATGTTACAATCATTCTTCACCGAAATGTTTTTTTACATATTTAAGTACCACATCCACACTATTCTTTTTACGTTCTTTTTTATATGCTTTATATAAGTCTGAATCTTTTCCCAACATCTCTTTCAGGAAATCCTTTGTAACATAATCTCCGTACAACTCTTTAATATTAATGGCATATAAATGCTTATTTCCATCCATTATCATTTCTGTTGCCACATCAAGTAATATACTACTGGTAATTCCCGGATAGCCGGAGATACCATTCTCGTAACGGGCACGATCTGTGTATGGCCCGATAAAAAAGCAGTATGAATCATTCATATAAACTACTTCACCAAAACCAGAACCTTCTACATATCGACAATTGGCAAAAAGTGTATCATTTATAAATACTAATGGGTAATATTCTTTTAAGTCAACTGTGAGAATTGAATCTGTTTCAGAGCGAATGGTATATGCCGAGCCGCCATGCATCGTTTCGTCTGTTTTATGTTGCCACAAGAGTGTCAATTCAGCCTCTATATATTTATCGTCAAAAAAGTCAGAGAAAGTACTGTATATCCTTGCAGGTGACTGTGCAAATGATGTTGTACTACAGAACAAGAGTATAAGGGCAAACAGTAGTCTGTTCATGAATAGAAATTGAGTTGTAAATCTATATCAAATCAATAACAAAGCCCCCTCGTTGAGGGGGCTTTTCAGAATATCTCAAGTTTATAAGATTTTTTCAATGGTCTCAATGAATGCTCCGCATTTCCGGGTCAAACCCGAGGAGGGTTAACCCTTAGTGCTTGATGCGGATAACATGTGGTTATGCTAGGGATTGTAGGATACTTGGTTGTTGATGAATGTTACAGAGAAACTAATAAGACTTCCTTTCTCCTCCAATAAAATTTGCTATTTCACGGACAGTACCATCTAAGTTATAGTATATAACAGTACCGTTACCATTCCTCAATGTTCCAGCATCTCTTTCTTCACCTTGGATTGAATAATTAGCTATAACATTCCATGCCTTATCGTCTTTATATTCCATTTCAATCCATACCTGACCACTCTCATAATAATATCTATATGCTCCATTTGCTTTACCTTCTTTCCATTCCCAAAACTCCTCTTGATTACCATTAGCATAGTATTTAATTGCTACTCCATCAAGTTTACCATCCTTATTGTAATCTGCTATAGTTCTTAGATCCCCTTTTGAATAGATAATATTATGAAATGACCTATCTCTTTTAAAAATTCTTTCTGACATTTTAGTTTTACCATCAGGGTAATATTCAATTTCCTTTTCTATTAATCCACTATCGACAGTTTGACTTAAAGCGAGCTTACCATTCAAATAATAAACATCAAACTTTCCTCTCAAAACTCCATCTACATATTCTTGTGTCCAAACTAAATATTTCTTAACCGGATCACCTTTTGAAAAAATATACGTATGAAAAACGCCGTTCCATTTATCGCTCGGTGGGCCTTCAATAGCATAGAAACATTCCTGATTGAATTTAACAGGCGTTACACCATCTTCTGCAACATCATATATTGTTATTTCATGAACATCGCATATTCTTAGGATTTTCTTTTTATCATTACTTATTCTCTTCTTTTTACAAATTTCAGGCTGTTCTTCTGTTAAAAGATTTTTTTTGTGGTAATCTGGTTCTATCTCTTGTGCGCTACTACCAGTATATATTAATAAACAATATATTATTGTCAGGAATCTGTGGATAATAGTCATGTATCTAATATAAAACTTAAAAGGGTAGTCAAAAGACTACCCTTTCTAATCATATGAACTTACTTTTAAATTAGTTCTGCGAAGCTTTGAATTTCTTCACGGCTTCTATCAGGCGTGGAAGCACTTCTGTCTGGTCGCCAACAACACCATAGTCGGCAGCTTTAAAGAACGGCGCTTCCGGGTCTTTGTTGATCACTACGATCACTTTAGAACCGTTCACCCCTGCCAGGTGCTGTATCGCACCGCTGATACCTACTGCTATATAGAGATTCGGGCGGATGGTGCCTCCTGTTTGCCCTACGTGCTCGTGGTGTGGCCTCCAGTGGCTGTCTGCAACGGGGCGGCTACAAGCCAATGTTGCACCCAACTCTTTCGCCAGCTCTTCCAGCGGCCCCCAGTTTTCAGGGCCTTTCATACCACGTCCGCCGGAAACTACCAACTCTGCCTCTGCAAGCGGTGTTTCACCCGTCATTACTTCTACTTCTTTTACTTCTATGCTGAAGTCCTTATCGTCAAAGTTTACCTCCAGTGCCTCAACGCTTGCGCTACCCTCGCCCTTAGTTACGGGGAAAGTATTCGGCATAATGGTTACTACTTTCACATCGCTGTTCACTTTGATGTTAGCAAATGCCTTACCTGAGAATACCAGCTTCTTCACCGTAAAACCATTACTAAGATCTGGCTGTGCTACCGCACCTGCTACCAAACCTGCTTTCAGCTTTGCCGCTACGCGAGAGGCTACCGCCTTACCCGTAACATCGTGCAGTGCTACGATCACTTTCGCGCCTTGTTTCTCAGCAGCGGTAGCTATAGCTTTGGTGTAAGCACTTGCGCTGAGTGTGTTCAGGCGCTCGTCTGCTACGTTCAATACTTTAGCAGCACCGTAAGCACCTAACTCCTGCATAGCACTGTCTTCTGCTTTACCCAGTACCACTGCCGTTGCTGATGTGCCCATAGCTTCTGCTATACCGGCAGCATATTGTACCGCTTCGAATGTCTTCTTTTTGAATGTGCCGTTTTCCTGTTCGGCTAATACTATTACAGACATGATCTTTATATTATTCAAAATCCAAAAGTCAAAATCCCAAAAACTGTGTTATGACTTGAGAATCGGGTTAATTAATATTCAAAAGGTTTAAATACTCTAACTACTAACACCTATCCACTTACAATTATATCACTTTGGCCTCGTTGTGCAACAGGCTTACCAGTTCGTCCATGTTCTCCGGGTCTACCAACTTCACATTGCCCTTGGCAGGTGGTAGCTCGTAAGATGCAATCTCGGTAAGAGATTCTGTGTTAGCAGGCTCAACCACTTTCAATGGCTTGGTACGTGCCGCCATGATACCACGCATATTCGGGATACGCTGCTCTGCCATACCCTTCTGACAAGAGATGACCAATGGTAGTGCCGCCGTATTGGTAACATGTCCACCTTCAACCTCACGGTCTACAGTGGCCTTACCGTCAGCAATTTCCAGCTTGGTAGCAAAACCGATATAGTGCATGTCGAGCATTTCTGACAGCATAGCACCTACCGCAGCGTTGTTATAATCAATGCTTTCTTTACCGCAAAGTACCAGGTCGTACCCTTCGCTCCTGGCATAAGCAGCAATTTCAGCAGCTACCACATACGGGTCTTTGCTATCTGTATTGATGCGTATCGCCTCATCGCCACCCAGTGCCAGGGCCTTACGTATTACCGGTTCGGCAGACTGTGGCCCTACAGTTACCATATGTACTGCAGAAGCTGTACCTGCTTCTTTTAATTCAAGTGCGCGCACTAAAGCATACCACTCATCGTAAGGGTTGATGATCCATGTTACGCCGTCTGTTTTGAAATCTTTGTTATCGTCGCTGAATGCGATCTTGGTTGTCGTGTCAGGAACCTGACTGATACAAACTAATATCTTCATCAGTTGCTATTTGTATTTATAATGACTACAAAAACTATCTAAAATGGTTGGCAAAAGTAAGGCAAAATGTTGACTAGTCAGAGTGACAGGATGGATGATATGCCTGTGCCAAAAAATAAGCCCCGCATATGCGGGGCTTTATTAATTACTTACTTTTTATGTCTACTGCATCGTGCAGCTCATTATCTACTACGATACGGCCACAGTGCTCACACACGATTATTTTCTTGTGCTGGCGGATCTCGCTCTGGCGCTGCGGAGGTATTACGTTAAAGCAACCACCGCATGAATCACGTACAACGGGAACCACAGCTAAACCGTTATGGTAGTTGGTACGGATACGCTCGTATGCAGTAAGCAGACGAGGGTCTACTTTTTCTTTAGCTTCTTCAGACTTTTTGCCTAGCAGCTTTTGCTCTTTATCTGTCTCGGCAATGATCTTTTCCAGTTCTTCCTGCTTTTCTTTCAACTGCTCCTGCACATCCTTCATCTTATCTTCAGTTTCCTTACGCTGTGCTTTACGCTCTTTCTCTTCTATCTGTGCATCTTTAATATGCTTCTCGTTCAGCTTCACCTCAAGCTCCTGCATCTCCAACTCTTTGTTGATCGCCTCGAACTCACGATTGTTCTTCACATTATCCTGCTGCTTCTCGTATTTCTTAATGAGTTCCTGAGCATCTTTCTTACCATCAGTCTTCTCTTTAATGAAACTGTTGATGCTTTCTATCTCGGCGTCAATATTGTTGATGCGGGTCTGCAAGCCTTCAATTGCGTCCTCAAGATCTTTCACCTCCATAGGCAGCTCACCCTGCAAAGTGTGGATCTCATCTATCTTAGAATCGATCTTCTGCAACGTTAGTACCGCTACCAACTTTTCTTCTACCGAGAACTCTTTAACTTTAGCCATATATAATTAAAAATAATTTATCGGATTTGTAGATAAATTCGTAAAAAGAGTGGCAAAATTAGGGAATTTTTTATTAATAATATCTCTAAATAATTCTATTGTAAACTGTTCACTCTCATAATGGCCGATATCAGCTATAACTATCTTCCCTTCTGCATCAAAGAACTGGTGGTATTTAAAATCTCCAGTGATGAACACATCAGCCCCTGAGGCAATGGCATTCTTCAATAAAAAGCTGCCGGAGCCCCCGCAAACAGCTATTTTGCTTACTTTTTCACCCTTCAGGGCAGTGTGGCGAATGCAGACTGTCTGCATTGTTTCTTTAATATGAGTAAGGAAGGCTTTTTCGTCCATAGGCTCGGGTAATTCGCCTACCATACCAGCCCCCAGCTCCTGATTGAGATTATCTATAGGTACTATTTCATAGGCCACCTCCTCGTATGGGTGGGCATTTATAAGGGTTTTGACCACTTTCGAGACTCTTGCCTTGTCTACCAGCACCTCTATTTTGACTTCTCCAACATCTTCACGGTCGCCACCAGACTCACCAATTGTCGGGTTGGTATCCTCACCCGGACGGAAAGTACCCGTGCCTTCTGTATTGAAACTGCACTCGTGGTATTCGCCTATCTCACCCGCACCCGCCCCGAACATAGCATCACGTACCTCATCGGCAGCATTGTAGGGAGCGTAGGTATATAATTTGTATAGGGTGTTACTCATTGGTGCCAGGATGGAGGTTTTTTCCAGCCCTAGCTTTTCGCAGATCTTGGCATTCACCCCATGACGGACATTATCCAGATTGGTATGGCAGGCGTATATATTAATATCGTTCTTGATTGCTTTTTGTACGATGCGCTCAATATAGTTGCGTCCGCTTATCTGCTTCAACCCTGAGAACAATACGGGGTGGTGTGCGATAATGAGGTTACAGTCCCTTTCAATGGCTTCGTCAAGGGTAGCTTCTGTCACATCCAGTGTGAGCAGGGCAGCTTTGGCTTCCGCATTAGGATCACCGATTTGAAGTCCACTGTTATCGTACCCCTCCTGATAAACAGGCGGCGCATATGCTTCTATAGCTTGTATAATGTCTTTTACGAGCATGTGTTAGTTGTTGAAGGAAGGAAAATTAGGGAATGAATGGTGTATAGACAAGCTAGCTGAATATTTACTTTTAATTACTACTTAACTGCATTTGCCATTAAATTGCATTAACTTTAATATTAATAACAAAACCCTTAGTATGCGTAAACTCTATACAATATTGCTATGCCTGGCTACAATGCAAGTATCTGCACAAACTCCACTTATATTTGATGACTTTGACCTGAACCCCGGTACAATGGGTCAGAAATTTTCAAGACCATCTAACTTTGTTAGTGGTTTAGGTAAGGTATTCTTCACTGCCTATCACGATACTACCGGCTATGAGCCTTGGGTAACTGACGGTACAGGTGGTGGTACAATTCTTCTAAAAAACATTTACAGTGGCACTTCCTATTCTAATTGTGGTGGTTACACTGAATATAACGGTAAGGTATATTTTTCTGCACAGAGCGGGCATTATAAGTCTGAACTATGGGAAACTGATGGCACGCAGTTTGGTACACAGCAAGTTATGGTGGTCAGTACTTCCAAAGCCACGTCTTCTATACAATCCTTAATTGTGTATAACGGCAAAATATACTTTGTAGTGCATGACAATACAAACGGATATGAGCTTTGGGAGTCGGACGGTACACAAGCAGGTACGAAGATATTTAAAGACATAAACCCTGGCAACGGTGACTCACATCCGAAAGACTTATATGAATTTAATGGCAAACTATATTTCAGTGCAGATGATGGTACAAACGGGCGGGAGCTATGGGTAACAGACGGCACAACAAACGGTACTGTTATGTTGAAAGATATTGTGCCGGGAAGTGGCAGTAGCGGACCAGGTATATTTTTTGAGTCTAACAATGACCTATACTTCAGGGCCACTACACCTGCAACAGGATATGAACTATGGAAGACTGACGGCACCGCTAATGGCACACAAATGGTTACTGATATTAGCGGTGACAGCTCTGATGGCATTAGATATTACATTAATTACGGACTAATGGCCACTTATAACTCTAAGCTCTATTTCAATGGATTTGATAGTACTAATGGTTATGAGTTATGGGTGACTGATGGCACAGCCAATGGCACCAAACTTGTAAAAAATATAAACCCATCTGGCTCTAGTAGTCCCGGACAATTCACAGTTTATAAAAACAAATTGTATTTCTCAGCAACCGATACATCCAGTAATGTCGAGGTATGGGAATCTGATGGCACTACTGCCGGCACGAAATTATTCAAAGAATTTCGCCAAGGCAAAGTTTATGGTGGTGCAGCAAGATTATTTACGGTTTATAAAGACCATTTGTACTTCAAAGCACAATTAGATACCGGTAGCTGGCAGCTGATCAGGTCAGACGGTACAGTTGCCGGTACAAAAGTAGTAAGGCCACCAACTGCTACTGTTCAGGACAATTGTGCAGAATGGTTTACAACTCAACTATTCATTAATCCTGCAGACTCTGCTATGTACTTTGCTGCAGAGTATACCGCAACAGGATATGAGCTTTGGAAACTTAAAGACACGACAGGCAGTACGCAACCCGGAAGTGTTGATAATATAAACAGCCATAGTGATTTCACGCTGTACCCCAACCCTAATAACGGCACATTTACGTTGGAGTTAAGTAAAACGAACTTTAAAGCAGCAAGCTTACAGGTGTATGATATAACAGGCAGGCTGTGTTATCATGAGCCTATTAATAATTCAAAACCTACTATCAAAGTAAACCTTATGAGCGGCACTTACTTTGTAAAGCTGTTGGTAAATGATGAAGTAATGACAAAAAAGGTATTGGTGGAATAGAAGCCATACACTTTGTACAAACTTTAAATAATCATTTCCTCTTTCACAATAGCAACGGTAATTTTTATCTTTAGCAATAAGATAAAAACTGCTTACACATGAAATATTTACTTACAGGGCTGCTATTGGCCATTACCATTACAGCATTCGCACAAAGCAAAGAGGATGTTTTTGATGGTAATAAAAACGTTACCTGGCTGGGGTTGGATTTCAGTGATTATAAATTTATTGGTGAGGCTACACAATTTGCAGATGCAGGCGAGGTATCTAACAGTGACCTTAGGGATAAATTCTTCCCGGCATGGAACAACCTGTTCCTTACTGAGAAAGACAAGTATGAAGTAGCAGATGCCATCGGCCGTACAGAAGTTGATTATGCTATAGATGTGACCAACAACTCCAATTCAAAAATAAAATCTGGTTTTACTTCAAGTGATGAAAGCGAGTACCACAGACTGAAAGAAGCAGACATCAGTAATATAGTGCGTAGCTATAACTATGACGGTAATAAAGGTATCGGCATGATGTTCATAGTTGAGAGTATGAGCAAGGAACAAAAGCAATCGTCAATATGGGTCACTTTCATTAATATGGACAGTAAGAAAGTGATCTTCACCGAGCGTGTAGATGCTAAAGCAGGCGGGTTTGGTTTCAGGAACTACTGGGCAAAGTCGTTCTTCAATGCTATTAAAGCGACAGAAGACAACTGGAAAAAATGGCGTAAATAATCTTTAATAAAATTAACCTAATGAGGAAAACGATCTTACTATCTATCTGCCTTATCTGTGCTACTTTTTTCACAAAAGCTACAGGGCTGGACGAGGCCGCAGCAAGCGAACAAATAACCTGGTACGGTATTGACTACACAGAACCCGCTTTATGAATTTTGGCGACTATGTAAGGGATGAAACGATAAAGAAGAACCTGCCCAGATGGAGTTACTACCCTTTTGCCGGAAGCTATAATAAGATGTGGAGCAAGAAGTATAAGAAAGAGCTATTGGTAGCAATGGATGGCACCAATAAAATGAATGAGGAACAAAACTATACCGACCACCTTACTACGGAAAGCTTTGAAATGAGTAAAGAAGATTTACAGAAGGTGGTTGATAAACATAACATAAGTGGTGAAGGTTACGGGCTGATGTACATACCTGAAACTTTCGACTTTGTTGGTACTAAGCCTGCTAAAATATGGGCAGTGATCATCAATAATGCAGACGGGACTATCATTGATGCACAAAAATATGAGCACGACACTTATGGCGACTGGGCTACAGGCATAGAAGCTGTTATCAAAAAGCACTCTGCCGACCTGAGGAAGGTAAAATAGTGCGTAACCTAACTATAGTATAGTGCTATGAAATACTGTTGATGACTCAGCAGTATTTTTTTGTCTTGAAAATTTGCGTAACCAAATGATTACACATATATTTGTAACCAAATAGTTACGCATGTACGAGAGAAGAGATGTTTTTCAGGCCATTGCAGACCCGGTACGCAGAGAGATAATAGGTATGATAGCCAAGGAACCTATGAATGTAAATACGGTTGCTAAAGAGTTTGACATTAGCCGACCTGCCATATCTAAACATATGAAGATACTGGCAGAGTGCGGATTGGTGGTCATTAACCAGAAGGGGCGGGAGCGGTACTGTGAAGCTAAACTGGAACAGCTGGATGAGGTGAGTGACTGGGTAGCTGAGCATAAGAAAATATGGACGCAAAGGTTTGACAACCTTGAAACATACTTAAACGAATTGCAAACTAAAAAGAAGAAAAATGATCAACAAAAAAGATAAGCATACGTTCACACTCAGCAAGGTGTTTGATGCGCCAATACAGTTGATGTTTGACGTACACAGTCAGGCAGAGCACATCATAAAATACTGGGGGCCCAAAGGGTTTACTACAACATTGATACAGTTTGATTTTAAACCGGGGGGCATATTGCATTATTGTATGGAGTCTCCGGAGGGACACAAGTCATACGGCAAACAGGTATACAGGGAAATAGAAGAACCAACCCTAATTAATATGGTCACCTCTTTTTGTGATGAGAAAGGTAATATTATACGCCATCCGATGAGTGATACCTGGCCAAAAGAAGTACTTAACAGCATGGAATTTGAGGCTATTGATGATACTACTACCAAACTTACAGTGTGGGGTATACCTATCAATGCAACAGAAGCTGAGATAAATACATTTTATGCCGCGCATGAAAATATGCGGAATGGTTATGGCGGAACACTGGCTGTACTGGAAGAATATGTAAAGTCAATACAGTAAACTTTACCTTAATAAGAAAAGCCTTCGCTGCAAGGCTTTTCTTACTATGTCTCTACAAAATACATTTTAAGTTTACCCTTGTTCTTCGCTTCATGTTCACCGCGGTAGGTGCAGGCGAATTTATCTTGCACCAACTCGTAAGTAGTCTGAGAGATATTTATTTTACCCGGTACGCTACTCTGTTCCATACGGGCAGCAGTGTTTACTGTATCTCCCCATATATCGTAGGCAAACTTTTTTACCCCAACTATCCCTGCTACTACTTCACCACTGTGCACACCTATGCGTATCTCGAAAGTTTGATCTCCCAGTTTTGATCTCCTTTCGGTCATAAAGGCAATAATCTCCATTGCAGCACGAACAACATTCTCTGCATGTTGCTCATTCGGTATAGGTAGTCCACATACCGCCAGATAAGCATCACCTATAGTTTTGATCTTTTCTATTCCATACTTCTCCATGATCTCATCAAACACTCTGAAACAATTATGCAGCTCCTCCACCAATGCTTTTGATCCCATACGTTCGCCGGCTTTTGTGAAAGCCACAAAATCTGTGAATAATACAGTTACCTGATCATATTGATGTGCTGTAGTTGCTCCACGTTCTTTCAGCTCACTGGCTACTTCTTCAGGCAGGATATTGTGTAGCAAGTCGTCAGACTTCTTTTTTTCCTCTCTTATTTCGCTAGTACGATCTGCTACTTCTTTTTCTAATTCAGCTTTCTGATTTTCAAGAATTCGCTTTTTTTCTTCTTCTTGCTTCTGTGTTTTTTCTGATAAATCTTTTACTTGTGTCAGCTGTAAACTGAGGTCTTTGTTGACCCTGGCAAAACGCCATGCAAGGAAAAAAGACATTGACACAGGGATGCCAGAAAAGGCGATCATCAACAAAAGAGAGAAGATGATCAATATTAACTTCGTGACACCATCATAATCAGATGTATTACCCGTGTCAACATCATTACCCATAAATATCTTTACGCCAAAGATGATCAATGTGCAAAACGCTACAGGCAAAATACCTACTGCAAGTGCACTTGCAGCCTTCACTTTTTTTCTGATAGCAGTAATAATAAGTACCACTGCTTCTGTCATAACGATCATCAATACCAAGGATGATATAATAAAATTGTAAGGCACATTAACCAATGTTAGTATCATTGATGTAATACATATAACGACAATAAATACATATCTGGTACCGATCTTTCCAAACAGATAATTCAGTAACGCGCTAAGTACTATTAATGCTAATGAAAGTAGTACGCTTGTTGTGTTGCGGGTAGCAAGCGCCGCTTCTGTATTATCTCCCATGTTCCATATTAACTGCATCAGGAAATACAAGAAAAGTAATACACATAAAATGCTCAGGAATAAGTTTGACAGATCTGAATACCGTAACAGCCATAACATAAAATGCAACCCTGCAAGAGTGGCAAAAATGGTCGCTAATGCGATGAAGAAACCTATAAGAACATATTTTATTACGCTTGTAATAAGAATAGAGTTGTTTGCTTCTGATATTGATATAATAAACCCATGATAATATCCATCGTTAGCTATAGGCCGCTGAGTACGATAGTTTGCATACCTTATTGCAATAACATGAAAACCTGTATCCCGGAAATGGAACACCAAAGGCTTTAAGCTAGGATTGGAATATTCGGTGCTGTCTGCACCGGGTTTAATAACACCGAATTTATGCAACAGGTTTCCGTCAATATATATTTCAGAAGCACCGAAGTGAGATATATTAAGTGCAAGTGTAGTATTCCTTACACTATCAGGAACGTACACCTTTTTACGGAACCAACCGATACCATTCAATAAATGGATATTACTATCACCGGATAATGTCGGATCGATCATAATCCAGTTGCTATCATTGTAGTCCGGGGTTGCCATTGCCGAGTCATCCTCATTAATGAACCGCCATGTTGAATCCATTAAGTGAATCAACTCACTATCTGACAACACTTCGTTGACATTAACTCCAGACTGTGCATGAAGCAGCATAGGAGCAATAAGAAAGAATATGAATAGTGTTTTCTTCATAATTTGTTTGAAAACATCAAGATATAAAAGATTAGGCTATACCTCTACAAAATACATCTTAAGCTTACCCTTGTTCTTCGCTTCATGTTCACCACGATAAGTACAGGTAAATTTACCCTTTACCAATTCGTAAGTGGTTTGTGAAATATTTATTTTGCCAGGCTCACTGTTCTGTTCCATACGGGCAGCAGTATTGACCGTATCTCCCCATATATCATAAGCAAATTTCTTAACACCAACTATCCCTGCTACTACCTCCCCGCTGTGTATGCCTATGCGCACCTCAAAGGTTTTGTCACCTAGTTCCTTGCGCCTATCCTGCATAAAACTGATAATATCACTTGCTGCATTTACTACTTTTTCAGCATGACCGGTACTCGGTGTAGGCAAACCACAAACTGCCAGATAAGCATCTCCAATGGTCTTTATCTTTTCTATATCATACTTGTCAAGTATCTGATCGAAAGCTTTGAAACAGTTATGCAATTCCTCAACCAATGCTTGTGACCCCATACGCTCACCTGCTCTCGTAAATGCTACAAAATCTGTGAACATTACCGTTACATGGTCGAACTGTTGAGCTGTTGTAGCTCCTCTTTCTTTCAGGTCATGTGTTACTTCTTCGGGCAGAATATTCAACAAAAGTTCGTCACTCTTTTCCTTCTCTTTAGTTATTATCTCATTATGTTTCTCTGAAGCTGCAAGTGCGCGCTGTTTGATCTGATAACGGTTGTACAATACAATAGCTAAAAGAATAACAAGAGTAATACCTATAGCTAAGGCAATGAAGATCGTACGTTGCCTGGCAGCAAAGCTTTCGCTTATTTCTTTATCCTTTAATAATAAAGCTATTTTCTTTTTATTTTTCTCAGCTTCCAGTTGTGCATTGAACTGAGACATGCTCTCTTTCAGGTTTGATGCGTTCAATGAGTCGGTAATGTGAAACAGTGTTTCATAATACTTAAGTGCATTTTTATAGTCTCCTTTCTCTTTATATATCTCATATAAAGCCAGGATATTATCCAATCTTTCCTTGAGATATAGTTTATTATCGCTAAGGTCAAGACCACTTTTAGCTGTTTCAATAGCTTTATTGAATAACCCAAGTTTTGCGTATGCTACTGCAACAGTTGATTTAAAATAAGCTATACGGTGTATATTATCTCCCTTTTCAGCAAGATGCAAGGCTTTTTGATAATACAGCAACACTGAATCATCTTCTCCAGTCTCTTTATAGATCATTGCTGTCCGTGCATATATTGCCTGTAGTGAAGGATCATCAGGAGACACAAGGTCTTTAGTCATGCTCTCAGCTTGTCTTAAGCTTTCTTTCGCATCTTTATAGCGATCTAAAAACATTAATACTTCTGCTTTCCTTGAGATAGCTTCAATGCAGCTGGCTACATTATTTATTTTGTTGTAAATACTAATAGCGCTATCTAAATACAGAAGCCCGTCTTCATTAATTGTGTGTTGTGATTCTCTGCCGGAAATATTACCACCTGTACCGAGCAAAATACCCATATCGTAATAGGCATCAGCTAAAAGATTAGAATTATTCAGTTTCTTTGATACCTCTATAGCTTTACGTGCATAGTAATATGAGCTATCGAATGTTTTAAAATATACCCTGCCCAAACTCAGATAGATCTCTACAGTTTTATTATCCATCTTTAGTTTACGCGCCATGTCCAAAGCATCATACTTGTATTGTATACTTTTATTCAAGTCGACGATAGCATATGCTTCAGATATCTTTAACAAAAGAGCTACCCTGTTTGAGTCTTCTTTTTGCTTGGCTAATTCTGCGATCAGTGAGTCTGCTGTTTCTTGTCCTTTAAGTGACTGCGCATATGAGATATTGCCCCTGTTGAGTACAGAGCATAAGATAATTGTAAGTATGTATAGGAGTTTATACATATAAAATGTGCTTACTACATCAATATATAAATAATATGTGGAATAAAAGTATACCTGTATATTTGCGCCATGCAATTATTAGACGGTAAGGCTACAGCAGCCCATATAAAAGAGCAGATAAAGAAAGATACCGCTGAGCACATTGCCAATGGTGGCAAACAACCTCATCTGGCAGCTATCATTGTAGGTAATAACCCGGCAAGTGAGGCATATGTAGGCAGCAAAATAAAAACCTGTGATGAACTGGGTTTTGGCTCTACACTTAAGCGATTTGAAGAAGACATTACAGAAGAAGCATTGCTGGATGAAATACGTCAGATGAATGCCAATGATGAAATAGACGGAATACTGGTGCAACTGCCATTACCAAAACACATCTCTGACGATGCTGTGATCAACACCATTGACCCGGGTAAAGATGTAGATGGTTTCCATCCTGTTTCTCAGGGCAAGATGCTATTGGGACAGAAATCTTACCTGCCTGCAACACCTTTTGGTATGCTGCTGATGTTGAAGCATTATAATATAGACACTACTGGTATGCATTGTGTAGTAATAGGCCGTAGTAACATAGTAGGCACACCTATGACTGTTTTGATGAGCCGCAGTGCTAACCCCGGAAATGCGACTGTAACCATTTGTCATAGCCGTACGAAAAACCTGAAAGAAATGTGCTTGCAGGCAGATATTATTGTAGCTGCTATAGGTAAACCACATTTTGTAACAGAAGATATGGTGAAGGAAGGGGCGATTGTACTTGATGTAGGCATTAACCGTATTGACGATGCTACTCGTAAAAGCGGCAAGCGCCTTGTTGGTGATGTTGACTTTGATAATGTGAAAGACAAGTGTAGCTATATTACTCCTGTACCGGGTGGTGTTGGCTTAATGACCATCTGCGGATTAATGATGAACACTCTTGAAGCTGCAAAGCAACATTCATAATTTTACACCTGCTTTGATAGAGACAAAGGGACATACAAAAGCATACCCACTGATGGAGCAGTTTTATACGCTCCAGGGAGAGGGCTTCCATAGTGGTAAGGCCTCTTATTTTATACGCCTTGGCGGTTGCGATGTGGGTTGTGTGTGGTGCGATGTAAAAGACAGTTGGGATGCAAGTAAACATCCACACATCAGCTCAAATGATATAGTTGCTGCCGCAAAAGAACATCCGGGTAAAATAGCAGTGATCACAGGTGGTGAGCCTGCAATGTACGACCTCACATCACTTTGTGATGCTTTGCATGATGCAGGTTTCAAAACACACATTGAGACATCGGGGGCTTATGAAATAATCGGTGGTCTAGATTGGGTGACACTATCGCCTAAGAAATTCAAAGCACCGATAGAAAAGGCATTGGTAAAAGCAGATGAGCTGAAAGTGGTGATCTACCACAAGTCTGACTTTGAATGGGCTGAACAACATGCCAAAGAAGTAAATGGAGCTTGCAAACTGTACTTACAACCTGAGTGGAGCAAGCAAGACAATATCACACCACTCATAATTGACTACATAAAAGAGCACCCGCAATGGGAGCTCTCACTTCAAACACATAAATACATTAACATACCATAGCATGACCTGGATAGAAGCAATTATTCTCGGCATAGTAGAAGGACTGACTGAGTTTTTACCTGTATCCTCTACTGGGCACATGATCATTACCAGCTCTCTGATGGGTATACAGTCTAATGATTTTGTAAAGCTCTTTACCGTAGCTATCCAGTTTGGTACTATACTTTCTGTTGTTGTATTATATTTTAAACGCTTCTTCAGGTCAATACAGTTTTACCTGAAACTTCTTGTAGCTTTTATACCTGCCGCAATATTCGGATTATTGTTCAGCGATAAGATCGATGCTATGTTGGAGAGCCCGCTTGTTGTAGCAATATCGTTGGTAGTAGGTGGGATTGTGCTGTTATTCGTTGACAAAATATATAATAAACCAAAAGAGGAAGATGCAGATAAGGTGAAATATCCAAGCGCTTTTGTAATAGGGCTTTTTCAGTGTATCGCTATGATACCCGGTGTGTCGAGGTCTGCTGCTACGATAATAGGTGGTATGCAACAGAAGCTAACACGCAAGGCTGCTGCTGAGTTTTCTTTTTTCCTAGCTGTACCAACCATGTTTGCTGCGACGGCTAAAAAGATGCTGGACTTTTACCAGGATGGGCATACCATTACCTCAGAAGAAATAAACCTGTTATTGGTAGGTAATATTGTAGGTTTTATTGTTGCTATTATTGCCATCAAGTCTTTCATCAGCTTTGTTACGAAAAAAGGATTTAAAATATTCGGTATATACCGCATTATTGTAGGTGGAATAATACTGGCTTTATTGCTGTCAGGACACAGCTTAGAAGTAATATAAATTAAGCTTCATCCCACTTCCATGCATCAAAAAGCATATTGAGGTATTGGTTCTCCTCTTCAGTAATAACATTATCCGCTTTAGTAAGGTCTATCGCGAACTGAAGTAATTTATTGCGCTCTTCTTCTGTCGCATCATCATAGAAATCGTCCATCATTTTTCGGAAATGCTCTTCCCACTCATCAGGTTTCAAAGCACTGATTATCTCCATCTCTTTATCAAGGTCTACAATTACGGGAAACTCCTCTACAAGGTATTCACGTATTACTTCATCTTCTTTTGCAATGAATTTATGATCAACTGCTGATAACAACATCAACAAATGATACCCTGCTATAGTCTTATTTACCCTGTTGTTTGGCATTATTCAATATTGTTAATTAACTCTGTGATGTTAATAATAGATCAAGGTCTGTGTACTTTAACTCAAATCTTTTTGCAATAGGCGCGTTCGTTACACAACCTTTGTAAATATACACACCGTTCCTTATCCCACTCTTGGCTTGTATCAAAGATTCGAACCCGCCCATATCGGCAGACTCAAGCATAATAGGCATCAATACATTACTAATGGCTCTTGATGCTGTACGAGATACACCCGATGCAATATTCGGAACACAATAGTGTACCACATCATACTTCTTAAACACAGGGTTCTCGTGCGATGTCACTCTTGAGGTTTCAAAACAACCTCCCCTGTCTATACTTACATCTATGATCACTGAACCCGCTTTCATATTAGCTACCATATCCTCATTAACAACTACAGGTGTAATTCCGTTTACCGGTTTCAGTGCGCCGACAGCTACATCAGCATTTGCCAGCTCCTCTCCCAGTGACACAGGTTCAATTACAGAAGTAAACAAACGTTGCCCAATATTGTTCTGCAAGCGCATGAGTCGATAAATTGAATTGTCGAATATCTTAACTATTGCACCCAGACCAATAGCTGTACGTGCTGCAAACTCACCTACCACACCAGCTCCTAATATCAGAACTTTAGCAGGCGGAATACCCGAAATGCCTCCCAGCAAAATACCTTTGCCCTGATGCACATTGCTTAAGTATTTTGATGCGTTAAGTATTGCCATACTGCCTGCGATCTCACTCATAGAACGGACAACAGGATAGGTTCCTGAATCATCTTTTATGGAATCAAATGCTATTGCTACGATCTTCTTTTTAATAAGCTGCTCCAACATTTCGACTTTCAGAAATGGCATATGAATGGGCGAAACAACCACCTGGTTGGGTTGTAACAACTCAACTTCATCTTCTGATATAGGTGCCGACTTAATGATAGCTGTAGCCTTGTATACTTCCTGTTTGTCGTATACGATACGTGCACCAGCTTCGCTGAAATCAGTGTCAAAATAAAACGACCCGACACCTGCGTTGTGCTCAACAACTACATCATGCCCGTTATTGACCAATACCGACACAGCATCAGGTGTTAGTGCAATACGGTTCTCCTGGTAAGAAGTTTCTTTGGGTATACCTATAAAAAGCTTTTTCTTTTTTGGTAGTATCTCCAGCGTCTCTTCCAGTGGCACATACGAAACCGAAGGCGAGATATACGGCCGCTTACTCATTTACGCTCACTATATGATTGAATGGTAAAATACGAAAGAAGTGCTGATTTTGGAAACTAAAAACTGCTAGTATGATGTTAACTTATTTTTTTGAGTCTGAACCTACCTGTAGGTCAGCTGTTTTGTATATTTAACCTTTGATAGATGTTAAGACAAACCCAACAACAAAAGCTTTTACAAAAGCTATCTCCACAGCAGATCCAATTGATGAAACTGCTGCAGATACCTACTGCCAACCTTGAAGAAAGGATAAAAGAAGAGATGGAGATAAACCCGGCTTTGGAACAAGGGCATGAGCATGAAGATGACGAATATAACCTTAAGGATAGTAAAGATGATGACTACGAAGATGATGTTGAACTGAGCAACGATGATGCTGAAAAGGTAGACCTTGACGATTACCTGAAACATGAAGATGATGACCACACTAAAGAATACAACCATGAATACTACAGCAATCAGGATAATGAGCAGACAGGAACGCCTGTAAGGGTAGAAACCAGCTTTCATGACCACCTGGAGCAACAAGTTGGTATGCTTGGCCTTGACGAAAGGCAAAGAGATATAGCAGAGCAGATAATCGGGAGTATTGATGAGGACGGCTATTTGCGGAGAGAACCTACTGCATTAGTTGATGATCTGGCTTTCGGGCAAAACATCACCACTAACGAGCAGGAAGTAAAGCAACTAATAAAACGTATACAGCAGTTTGAACCTGCTGGAGTATGCGCATCTACTTTACAGGAGTGCCTCTCTATACAATTAGAAAGAATAGAGCCTAAAACTAAAATAGTGGAAGATGCGATAGAAGTAATCAGGCATAATTTCAATGAATTCACCAAAAAGCACTATGACAAAATACAGAAGCACCTTGGTGCTAACAATGAAGACTTTAAAGAAGTAATAGGTACTATTATCAAGCTGAACCCGAAACCGGGGTCTGCCTTTGCGATAGTAAACAAAGCAGAGAGTTATATACTTCCCGATTTCTTCGTACATAATAATAATGGCAAGCTAGAGCTATCACTAAACAGTAAGAATGCTCCCGAATTACGCATTTCAGGCGAATACAGGGAGATGATGAAAGCCTATGATGAAGGCAATAAAAAAGACAAGCGGCAGAAAGAAGCAGTGATGTTCATCAAACAAAAGCTGGACTCTGCTAAATGGTTCATTGATGCCATTAAGCAACGACAACACACTTTGATGCAAACCATGCAGGCTATCGTGGATTTTCAGAAAGAATTTTTCCTGACAGGCGATGAAATGAACCTGAAACCGATGATACTTAAAGATATAGCAGAGATAACTGATTTAGATGTATCTACAGTATCGCGCGTTGCCAACAGCAAATTTGTGCAAACAGAATTCGGCACTTTCAAACTCAAGTATTTCTTCTCAGAATCACTACAAACAGAAAGTGGTGAAGAAGTTTCTACAAGAGAAGTAAAATCAATATTGCAGGACATAATAGATGAAGAAAACAAACGCAAACCTTTCTCTGATGAGAAACTAACTAAAATGTTACAAGAGAAGGGGTATAACATTGCCAGAAGAACAGTTGCCAAATACAGGGAACAATTGAATATCCCTGTTGCAAGGCTGCGTAAAGAACTTTAATTATTTCTCATTCATATGCTGCGCCGTCGCGTCTAAAGCATCGTAAAAATCTTCTCCGTACTTCCGAACCAAGGCATCTTTCAAAAACTTGTATACAGGTATTTTCAACTCCTTACCTAAGGTACATGCAGGTGCACAAAGTGTTTTACGTGGTGCATAATTCACTGCTTCAAAGTCGTCTTTCTTTTTTATACGTATAGGATACAAATGACAGGAGATAGGTTTCTGGAACTTTATCTTTCCATCACGCCATGCCCTTTCAAACCCACATTTTACAACACCACCAAAATCAGTATATGCGTAAACACAAACACCTCCGTTGATCGTAGGTGTCACATAGCCAAATTCATCATCAACTGTGTGTGTGCCTTGTTTTTCTACCTCTTCAATATGCTCTTCGGGTAAATATTGTTTGATATACTGATAATTCTCTGCAACTAGCATCGTTTCTTCTTTGGTCAACGGAGCGCCGCAGTCTCCATCTACACAACAACCACCTTTGCATTTGCCCAGATCGCAAACAAACTGTTCTTCTATTACTTCATCACTAACTAATACGTTGTCAATTGCGATCATAAACAATAAGAGTTACATGTTAATGTATGCCATCAACAAGTTGTACCGGTCAATAAGGTCTTCTTTATCTACATGTTCACCATAAAGCTCTTTTACTGTAAAACCGAAGCGCTCGTATGTACTGGCAACCGCACCTAAGTTCGTACGATTTGTCTTTATGGTCAGTTCAAGGTTGCCGGTAGCTTTATTAGTGAATAATTGCGTACTTAGTATCACTACATCTTCACTCTCACAAACACGTGCTATTTCATACAGGCTGTAATCATGAGGCTTCATTTCAAGCACTATTATACCTCCCGGACTTTCCAGACCACTATTTTCAGCCATATAGTTAAGAATAGTCTCTCTTGTTGCAGCACCCATGTAGTTATTCTGTTTATCTATCACAGGAACTACGGACAGGTTTTGGTTATACGCCAGCTTTAATGCTTCGTAAGGGTGATTCTCAGCAAAAACAGCCGGACTAAAACGCATGAAATCAGAAGCACTGACAGGCTTTTCAGGAGTTTCCCAGTCAAGCAAGTCATCCTCTCTCAACAATGCAATGTATTGCTCATTAGCAACAACCGGTAGTTGTTGAAGGTTATTTTCCTCCATCATCTGCAATACCTTATCAGCTGAAAACGTAGGTTCCAGCGTAGGTACTTCGTATGCTATTATCTTTTTTAATGACATAATACCTGAAATGCACAGCTTCAGTTACAAAGTTGCGGAATATTAGTGTACTGACAATAATTATCAGGTAAAAATAACTAACCTTTATTACGAGCCAGAAAATCGTCTAATACATTATTGAACTCGTGTGGCACTTCCATCATCGGAGCATGACCGCATTTATCAATCCAATGTAGCTCTGTATTTGGCAATAATTTTTCAAACTCCTCTGCTACCATTGGTGGTGTAATAGTGTCATTTCTACCCCATATCAAACACACTGGTACAGTTATCTCTCTTAACTCATCGCCAAGATTATGTTTAATAGCAGAGCGTGCAAGCGAAATGATCTTTAACGCTTTTAGTCTGTTGTTGACTATTGAATATACCTCATCTACCAGCTCTTTGGTCGCTACTTCAGGGTTATAGAACGTAAGCTCTGTTTTCTTTTTTATATAGTCGTAGTCACCACGTTTAGGGTAAGTTTCTCCCATACCATGCTCAAAAAGTCCTGAGCTACCCGTAAGCGTAATGGTCTTTACTTTATCCTGATTCTTTAGTGCATATACAAGGCCGATATGCCCTCCTAATGAATTCCCTAATAAGTGTACCCCTTCAAACCCACGTGCTTCTATGAATTTTTGCACATGCTTTGCAAGTCCGGCAACTGTAGTATTGGGTATGGTAAGCTCATACAATGGCAACATAGGGATGATTGTCCTATGTGTTTGTTTGAAGTGGTCTACCAGATCTTTAAAATTACTCAAGGCGCCGAATAGGCCGTGTAGCAATATTAATGGCTCACCTTCACCTTCTTCTACATACTTAAACTTTCCAAAATGTTTAATCTCGTACTCCATCGGGCAATTTGTTCTATGCTAAAATACTACTGTTTATCAGAAAAACATAGTCTCAATAACAGCCTCAGCATTACGGTTTTATCAACAAGGATAATAAAAAAACAACATTTATTGTTACATAATCAGATATTTTCACATCTCACTAAACCTCCATTGCATACCTTTGTTGGTATCAGTAATAACAGTTATGAAGGGACAATATTGCCATTCGCTTACAGAATATAAGAGACTGAAAACCAGAGAGGTAAAAATAGGAGACCTGTTGCTTGGTAACGGTCACCCTATCAGGATACAAACCATGACCACAGCAGACACTATGGATACTGACAAAACAGTAGCCGAGTGTATACGCTGTATTGATGCCGGGGCTGAGTTGGTACGTATTACCGCACCCAGTAAGAGAGAAGCTGAAAACCTGGCTGTCATTAAAAAAATACTAAATGATAAAGGATATACCACCCCACTGGTGGCCGATATTCACTTTACTCCCAATGCAGCTGAAATAGCTGCTAAAATAGTAGAGAAAGTAAGGGTAAACCCGGGCAACTATGCTGATAAAAAGAAATTTGATTTCATAGAATATACTGATGCTGCTTATGCTGCCGAGATAGAGCGTATACGTGACAGGTTTGTACCATTGGTTAAAATATGTAAAGAATATGGTACCGCTATGCGAATAGGTACTAACCATGGTTCATTAAGCGATCGTATTATGAGTCGTTATGGAGATAGCCCTATCGGGATGGTGGAAAGTGCTATGGAATTCCTGCGTATAGCCAGAGAGGAAAGCTACCACCAGATCATACTGAGTATGAAATCCAGTAACCCACAGGTAATGGTACAAGCGTACCGTTTGTTGGTACAAAAAATGGATGAAGAGTTCGGTGAATGTTACCCGTTGCATTTGGGTGTCACAGAAGCAGGTGACGGCGAAGATGGGCGTATCAAAAGTGCAATAGGTATAGGCACATTACTGGAAGATGGTATTGGTGATACGATACGTGTATCATTAACAGAAGACCCGGAATTTGAGATACCTGTTTGCAGAGATATAGTGAAGAGGTATACTGACAGGGCTGATCACAAACCGATATACCCTATAGAAAACATCAGTTTGCCGTACAATCCTTTTGAGTACAAGAAAAGAGAAAGTGCTATTGTTAAGAATATCGGAGGAGAGCATCATCCTGTAGTTGTAGCAGACTATATGGATGATAAAGATATTCAGGCAGAACACCTTACAGCGATAGGTTATAAATATGCTGCTGCTGATGACAAGTGGAATATTGGTGATGCAGCCGCAGATTATATATATACGGGAGATAAAGTTTTAGATTTTCACTTACCGGGAACGTTAAGAGCAATCTGCAATTATAAGACTTGGCAAAACACTAGCGATAAGACTAAATATCATCCTTTTATCACTATGGGTGAATATCTGGAGATACAAGAGGATATAAACACACTGCACTTTGTACATGTTGACACAAATGCTGAATGGTCACAACTTGAGCAGATCATTAATAAAGCTAAAGAGTCAAAGCAGGTTGTTCTATGTCCTGATAGCAGTAATAAACACTCTATGCCATCTGTAAGGAGGTTTATTATTGAGTTACAAACGCAGGCTGTAAATTGTCCGATAATATTGTGTGTTGAGAACAAGAATAAAACTGTTGATGAGCAATTAGTTGACTTTGCAACTAATGCCGGAGGCCTCATGCTTGATGGTTTTGGTGATGGGATTTGGCTGTGGAACCACATGGTTGAGTTTGAGAACGTCAAAGTAAGCGGCCGCACGTATCTATCGGTTAGTAATAACCATCAGTTCCTGAATAATACTTCTTTTTCGATACTACAAGCTACACGCACACGCATCAGTAAGACAGAGTACATCAGTTGTCCAAGTTGCGGCAGAACACTCTTCGATCTGCAAGACACGACTGCTATGATACGCAATGCCACTAACCATCTGAAAGGTGTTAAGATCGCCATAATGGGTTGTATTGTAAACGGCCCGGGAGAAATGGCAGATGCTGATTTTGGATATGTAGGCAGCGGGCCTGGCAAGATCACACTTTATAAAAACAAAGAAGTAGTTAAAAGAAATGTTCCCAGCGAAATAGCAGTAGATGAACTGATAGGGATATTAAAAGAAAACGGAGTGTGGACAGAACCTACTGTTGAGGCATAGCCTCTACTTGTTCTTCCTGTTTATCTAATGCCAGCTTTCTAAGCACAACGAGTAATGATAAACTGATATACATCATTGACCCTACCTTATGTGTTTCTAACAACTCTGAGAAGAAGTTATTGATAAACCCTGCAGAGAACATCATTACCGCACCCAATGTACAGTACTTATAAAACTGGTCTTTAAATAAAAAGTATGTTTTCTGGGCATGGGCAAGTGCTACCATAATAAGTACGGCGTAAATGATCAATGCAGGCCAACCCTGCTCGACCAACATATACAAGTAGTAATTGTGTACTGTCGATTTCTCTGTATTTCTACTAACATACGTTTTAAATGAACTTACTGCATAAGGTTTGTAGTAATAGTAAAAAGCGTTGGGCCCCCAACCTTTAACAGGTTCGTCCTTACTCATGCGCATAGCTGCAATCCAACGATACAAGCGCTCCATAGAAGACATGTCCTCTCCCCTGAACGTTGCCACCATATGCTCCGTAAAGTTTTTGTGCATGTACGTTTTCTCGTAGTTGGGCCTGAAGTTGATATAACGGTTGTCTTTGGCCATTACAAAAACGATCACCGCTATAAGAATGTAAAATGCAGGCATTACCAACTTCACCAATCTCATTTTTATGGCTATAGCTACTCCGACAGCAAACACCACAGCCAATATTGCTGCTCGTGCATAGGTATAATATATAGCTGGGATAAAGAACAATACCAGCCCTATGATAATAGCTTTTACAATAGGGTTTCTCCATTTAGCAGTCATTGGCCATGCCACTAAGAGCAATGGAAATACAATGGATAACACTGCTGAATATTCCACATGATTATAATACAGTTCGCCAATTGCCTGCTCTACCCTATAAAACTGGAACCCTCTTGCAGCGTGCCTCACCATAATAACCATTACAGTTGCTATAAGTGGCACAAGAAATAATATGAAGGCCACAGTAAAATCTCTCTTCTTCCTGAACACATAGTAGGGCAACACAAAGCATGCTACCAGGAACCATGTTTTTGCTGCTGCAAATTTTATGGAATACAACGGCTCTTTAGAAAATATTACTGCAACTATCATCCATAGATATTGCAGAATGATCATTAAAACGATCGGATCTCTCCACCATGTCTTTCTTTCAAGAACTTTAGGGTTCTGTAGAAATATCAGTGGAAACATGGCCGTAAACACCCACATAAGAGGTTCGTCCGGCAATGAGGTGGACAGCGAACCCGTTAACTGTAAATGAATAGAAACCGGTATAGAGAATATGAATATAAAATAGGCTGCTTTCCAGTTGATGTATAACAGTAGTGCAAAAATAAAACCTATAGGAATGACTGCTGTTGCCGGGTTTTGTGTAGCAGCAAACAGTATTACTCCGAGGAATAATACAGCGTAGCCAATTCTCATCAGCCCCTTCTCACTAATGTTCAAAGCAGGCATTCTAGCGTTCAACTTCTATCAAGCGACGGTAATAAGTAATAATAAGGATATAAATACTGATGAAGAAGAAACCGAATATCGCAGCACCGATAACTGTCAATATCAACCCAATACCAGCAGGCTTAACCGGTGGTGTTGCAGGCGTAATTACTGTAATATATCTGTTCGGGTCATTCTCGTTCACACCTGTCAAGAACTCGTTTTGCAGGGATACGTGTTGTGCTTTATCTTTTATCAGCTGAGTATTTATTTCACTGATCTCTTCTATTTTAACACGTAACATAGCGCCTTCTGCCGAGCCCTTATCTTTCAAACTTAAAGCGCTGTATTTATCACTGAGCTCAACAAGCTTTATAGTATTATCAGCAATAAGATTGTCGATCTCGTTTATTTTACTTTGCAATGAATTAGCCACATTGTCTTTCATCTTAAGGTAGTAGCCCCTGAATATATTCTCACTAATTCTCAGAGAAGTATTCACTACGTTTGCCGCACGCTCAGCATCACTGTCTTTAAAATATACTTTACCTGTAGTATACTCCGTACGCTCCATTTTGAACCTCTTCTCAAACATTTCTTTCAACTCCAGCCTGTCATCAGCTTTTGTCTTATCAAGATCATAAGCTTCCCAAAGGTTCAGGTTATCCGCTATTGCATGCCTTAATGTGTCCGACTTGGCAATTACGAGAATACGGTCAATATCGTCATCACCACCAAAGTAGTCTACAAAACGAGTATCGTGTGTTCTGAATAAGTTGTTACGGTCAGAATAAAGCGGGTTGGAAACGATAAAATCTGCTTCTGCTTTATATTTTTTCTTGCCAACAACATAAAATAAGCCTCCTAGTAAGGCACAAATAATAACAGCTATCAACAAAAACTTGCTGCGCCTTTGTAAAGTCTGGGCTACATCTACGAGATCGAAACGAGGATTACTCATTGTATTTGTATAAAAAGATTAAAGTTTAAACTTAGTAATTAATTGGTAAAAGTAGCGCTAGCCAGAGTTATATTACTGTTTCACCAGCCTGCACTTTTTCCATGTTCTCAGCGATCTTCAGAGCTTCTATCATCTCATCGATATCACCGTTCATGAATTCATCAAGGTTATACATCGTTTTATTGATCCGATGGTCGGTGATCCTACCCTGCGGGTAGTTATAGGTACGTATTTTAGCCGACCTGTCACCTGTACTCACCAGACTTTTACGTCTGCTCGCTATCTCATCTTCAACTTTCCTTACTTCCTCCTCATATAGTTTAGTACGAAGCATCTGCATAGCTTTCTCTCTGTTACCCAACTGCGTGCGCTCTGTCTGGCAGATCACCACTGTACCCGTAGGTATGTGCGTCAACATCACCTTCGTTTCTACCTTGTTTACATTCTGCCCACCAGCGCCACCACTACGGGCGGTTTCCATTTTCACATCGCTTTCTTTCAACTCAAAATCCACTTCTTCAGCTTCAGGCATAACTGCTACCGTTGCCGCTGAAGTATGTATTCTACCACTTGCCTCTGTAGCAGGTACACGTTGTACACGGTGTACACCACTTTCAAATTTCAGTGTACCGTATACATCTTCACCAACTACTTCTAACTGTACTTCTTTATACCCACCTGCAGTTCCTTCCGTATCTGATACCACTGCAACTTTCCACCCCTTAGCTTCTGCATACTTCAGGTACATTCTCAATAAGTCTCCTGCAAAAAGGCTAGCCTCATCTCCACCTGTACCTGCACGCAATTCTATTATTGCATTCTTCTCATCCTGAGGGTCTTTCGGTATCAGAAGCATCTTGATCTCTTCATCAAGTTTTACCTTTTCTTCTTCTAAAGTTTCCAGATCAGCCTTAGCTAACTCACGTAGCTCCTCATCTTTTTCTGTAGCTAATATTTCTTTGGCAAAATCAAGACTTTCCGTGCACTTTACATACCTGTTGCGTGCATTAACTATCACCTCCAGCTTACGGTACTCACGACTCAACTCACGAAACTTATTATTGTTCGCTACTATCTCGGGGTTTGTCAGTGCAACCCCAAGATCATCAAATCTTGCCTTTATAGCTTCCAGCTTATCCAGCATAATAACTGTTTAAAATAGTATTTATTATAGGGTGTAATAAACAAACCGTTAACCTGATATCAGGTTAACGGTTTGGCTTGTATCTAGGTTAGCTACAAGGTTCGTTTTACTTCAACCTCTTCGTAGCCTTCTATTATATCTCCTACTTTGATATCGTTGTAATTCTTGATGCCAAGACCACACTCGTAACCTGCGCTTACTTCTTTCACATCGTCTTTGAAACGCTTGAGAGATGCCAGCTCACCTGTATATATTACAATACCCTCACGTACAAGATTCACTTTAGTATTTCTGGATATCTTACCATCAAGTACATAACAGCCGGCAATAGTACCTATACTGCTGATCTTAAACACATCGCGTACTTCAACATTACATACTGTCTTCTTCTCTATCTTAGGTTCAAGCAGCCCTTCCATCGCGCTCTTCACTTCTTCGATAGCATCATATATAATAGAGTAGTTTCTTATTTCGATATTCTCCTGATCAGCCAGTTTTGCAGCCTGTGGCGACGGTCGAACCTGGAAGCCAAGTATGATAGCGTCGGACGCTGTTGCCAGCAATACATCACTCTCTGTTATCTGACCTACGCCTTTATGTACGAGATTCACAGCAACTTCTTCTGTAGCCAGTTTCTGCAATGAGTCACTTACCGCTTCAACCGAACCATCAAAGTCACCCTTGATAATGATATTAAGCTCTTTAAAGTTACCCAGTGCCAAACGACGACCGATCTCATCAAGCGTGATATGCTTACGAGTACGTATACCCTGCTCACGCAATATTTGCGCTCTATGATTGGCTATATCTTTAGCTTCATCCTCGTCTTCATATACCTTACACTTCTCACCTGCCTGAGGTGCACCGTTCAAGCCTAGTACCTGTACCGGCGCAGAAGGGCCTGCTTCCTGAACGCGTTGCCCACGTTCATTGAACATGGCTTTGATCTTACCATAATATTGTCCGGCTACCACCATGTCACCCTGATTAAGGGTACCGTTCTGTACCAATATTGTAGCTTGGTATCCACGACCTTTATCCAATGATGCTTCAATTACACTACCGACAGCAGACCTCTCATTATTAGCTTTCAGCTCCAGCAATTCTGCTTCTAATGCTATTTTTTCAAGAAGCTCATCTATATTGAGCCCCTGCTTCGCTGATATTTCCTGGCACTGGAACTTACCGCCCCAATCTTCTACCAGTATGTTCATTGCAGAAAGCTGTTCCCTGATCTTATCAGGATTAGCTCCATCTTTATCTATCTTGTTGATAGCGAATATCATTGGCAGGTTTGCCGCTTGTGCGTGAGATATCGCTTCTTTGGTTTGCGGCATTATCGCATCGTCTGCAGCCACAACAATAACAGCAACATCAGCAACTTTTGCACCACGCGCACGCATGGCTGTAAATGCTTCGTGACCCGGTGTATCCAGGAATGTTATCTGGTGGCCAGATGGCGTTTCAACCCTGTATGCACCTATGTGCTGGGTAATACCTCCCATTTCACCACCCACAACATTACTGCTACGTATATAGTCAAGCAATGAAGTTTTACCGTGATCTACGTGGCCCATAATAGTTACAATGGGCGCACGCGGCTCAGTATCTTCAGGAGCATCTACTTCATCCTCTTCAATTTCCGCTTCCTGCTCCAGGTCTATGAATTCTACTTCTACACCAAACTCTCCCGCTACCAGTTCTATCACCTCGGCATCCAAACGTTGGTTGATAGATACCATAATACCAAGGCTCATACATTTACTGATGATCTCAGCAAAGTTTACATCGAGTAAGCTGGCAAGCTCACTTACTGAAATGAATTCAGTAACCTGTATTACCTTATCCTGTTCAGCTGCCTCTTCTGCTGCACGTTTCTCGGCCATTTCCTCCCGCTTGTTACGACGGTATTTAGCCTTAGACTTACCACCACGGCCACCTGAACCTCCACCGGCTAGTTTGGCCTGTGTCTGGCGTATCTTTTCCTGTATTGCCTTCTCATCTATCTCCTGCTGCTGCTGTGGAACATTTCTGTTACCTCCTCTTCTGTTATCACGATCTCCACGTCTGCCACCCTTTCTATTATCTGTACCAGGACGTTGTTGCCCTTTGTTCTGAACATCTTTTACGCGTTCAGGCTTTTTCTGTACAGGGATTCTTTTTCTGCTACGCTTCTCTTTATTCTTTTTCTGGCTTTCTTCTTTTGTCGGCAGGTTGATCTTACCTATGATCTTCGGACCCTCAAGCTTGGGAGATTTTGTTTTTATATGCTCAATATCTTCCGCTTCAGAGCTTGCCTGTTTTTTAGGAGTTTCTTTTTGCTCTGTTTCCTTAGCTACGACCTCTTCCTTCTTGGTTTCTTTTTCAGGCTTCGGTGCTTCTTCTTTTGGAGCTTCCTTCTTCTCTTCTTTCTTAGCTTTCGGCTCTTCCTGTTTTGGTTCTTCTTTTTTAGCTGCTTTCTTAGGCTTTTGCTCCAGGTCTATTTTTCCAACTATGTTAGGCCCTTCAAGCTTAGGAGCTTTTTTAGTTTCCTCCTTCTCAGCTTCCGGCTTCTGAGCTACGGGTTCTTCTTTCGGAGCTTCTTTTTCCTTTTTCGGAGCTTCTTCTTCTTTCGGTTCTTCTTCTTTTTTAGCCTCCTTCTGAGGTTCCGGCTTCTTAGCGGCAGGCTCCTCTTTTTTCTCAGGCTCTGCTGCTTTTTCTTCTTCCTTGTCTTTTGCTGTTATATCCAGGTCTTCTTTAGACTTGTCAATATTATCAAGGAGTGCCCCTTTTGGCAAAGCGATCTCTTCACTCTTACGTTTGGCAAGTTTGTCTTGTGCAAACTCTGCCTGTAAGGCGTCGTACATCTCTTCAGTAAGCTTAACATTCGGGTTACTGGATTTTAACTCAAAACCTTTTTCAGAAAGGTACTCGATTAAGGTATCCTTCCCGATGTTAAACTCTTTTGCCGCAGCCAGTAACCTTGGTGTTTTTGTTGCTGTTGCCATTCGCTATTTACTCAGTATTATATTCTTTCCTGTTATCTTTTTTCTTCCAAGCCTAATCAACAAATCTAAGCCATTTTTCGCTAAAATGCTGATTAATACTGTATTTTATACCTAAGGAGAACAGTAAAACTACTCTCCTTCCTCATCCGCAAATTCTTCTTCAAGTATTCTGCGTATGTCTTTTATTGTTTCCTCTTCAAGATCAGTTCTCCTGATAAGATCCTCATCTGATAGCTCTAATACACTTAATGCCGTATCACAACCGACTTTCTTCAGCTCGTCTATCACCCAGCCATCTATCTCATCTGCAAATTCATCAAGGTCTATATCATACTCAAGCTCCTCTTCAGGAATATCACGGAATACATCAATTGTCATTTCAGTCAACTCCTGTGCCAGCTTGATATTCACGCCTCTACGACCAATCGCTAAAGAAACCTGATCCGGCTCCAAATACACATTTACGTGTTTCGCCTCATTATCTATCTCCATCTTATTAATACGTGCAGGCGTTAACGAGCGCTGTATCAATAATTGTTGGTTATTAGTAAAGTTGATAATGTCAATATTCTCATTGCGCAATTCCCTTACAATACCATGTATACGGCTACCTTTCATACCTACGCAGGCACCTACCGGATCGATACGATCATCATAGCTTTCAACAGCTACTTTGGCACGCTCGCCCGGTTCACGTACAATTTTCCTGACCACTATCAGGCCATCCATTATCTCAGGCACCTCTATTTCCAGGAGTTTTTCCAGGAATGATGAGTGTGTGCGGCTTAATATGATGATCGGGTTGTTATTTCTCGTTTCAACTTTCTTTACTACAGCTCTTACAGATTCACCTTTCTTAAAAAAGTCAGATGGTATCTGCTCAGACTTAGGCAATATCAGTTCATTCCCCTCATCATCCAGCAATAATATCTCCTTTTTCCATATCTGATATACCTCACCTGCTATGATCTCTCCTACACGTTCAGCATATTTCTGTAACAAATGGTTCTTCTTAAGATCGCCTATACGTGCTGCCAGTGTTTGTTTTGCAGCTAGGATAGCACGGCGGCCAAAGTCACGCACATCTATCTCTTCATACAGCTCCTCACCTACATCATAATCAGGCTCTACTTGTCTTGCTTCAGTAACCTCTACTTCCCTGTTCGGGTCTTCTACCTCACCGTCTTCTACAATTTCTCTGTGACGGAATATTTCAAGGTCACCTGTCTGGTCGTTAACGATCACGTCAAAGTTCTCGTCTTCACCATACTTTTTACGGAGCAATGTTTTGAATACGTCTTCAAGCACCTTCATCAGGGTTGGCCTGTCTATATTCTCGGCATCTTTAAACTCCTGAAATGAATCAATCAGATTGATACTTGCCATTTTTTAAATGTTTGTACCTTATCGGAATTTATTAAAAACTAACTTGGACTACGGTTTTCTTTATTTCAGAAACCGGTATCTCTACTATTTGTGTTTCTTTCTTTTTACCAATTTTCACCTCCAACACCAGTACTTCTTCACTTATTTCTTTAAGTACTCCCAGCTTTTCGGTTTCATCGGCCAATGTTACCTGTACCTTTCTGCCAATATTCTTTTTGTACTGTCTTGATGACTCCAGAGGTTCATCAATTCCCGGACTTGATACTTCTAATGAAAAATCTCCATCAGGGAAGATGGCACTCGCCTCAATTTGCTTATACAGCTTACGGTTGAGATCAGCACTTTTATTAACTGACAGTCCCGTATCAGCATCAACATACAGTTTAATATTGTTTGTTGGTTTGATCTTCGCTCTCACAATAAACATATCAGTGCCTGCCAATAAAGGCTCTGCCATTGATATTATTTTATCTAATACGTCTGACATAGGTAAAAAACAAGGGGACTTATCAGTCCCCTTCACTTGCTAATTCAATGCAAAAGTATGGTATTTTTTAAATTTCAACAAGAAATGTATTTGTTGTGCTTTTTATTATGTTTTTGTTAACCGAGTGGGTAATAGCATATTATGTACCTTTGGTTATTATGTGGAAAATAATAGTATTACTTGTAATAATATTTTTGATAGCACGGTTTGTTATGCGGTATGTGATGCCTATTGTACTTGTAACTAAAACTGCTCATGATAAGCTGAGTGAGATGCAAAAGCGCATGGAACAAATGCAACAAGAACAAGAGCGTGCTACTAAGAAGCAAAACAGGAGCGTGGACGGAGACTATATTGACTATGAAGAGGTTAAGTAACCTTTAGTTCTTGAAAATATCTGACTCTATTGTCATTCCCTTTTGCAGCCAAATGGTTTGAATGCCTACACTCTTTGCCCCTTCAATATGTTGCGGACTGTCATCTATAAACAATGTATGTTCCGGCTGTAAACCGTTATCTGATAAAATTTTTTCAAATACGTCTGTATTAGGTTTACGCATACCAACCCTATGAGACAGGTAAGTCCTGTCAAAAAACTCACCTATATAAGAGATGCCGTGTGCATCGTATATAATCTTATTAAAGGCTTCTTCATGTATCTCGTTAGTATTGCTTAGAAGAATAAGGTCATAATGCCTGCGTAATTGCTCTAATATCTGTAACCTTCGTTTTGGCAAATCCAGCAACATTGCATTCCATGCCATTATAATATCATCATCTGCAACATCTATCCCTGCCTCACCTTTTATAGATTGTAAAAAATCAGGTGCTGATATTTTGCCAACCTCAAAATCATCGAATAGAGTCGACTGTTTGAGTTGAGAATAGATCTGAGGGAAGTTCTCTACGCCCAGATCAACAAATGCTTTTTCTGTGAGCGAATAATCAAGGTTCAATAAAACTCCACCCAGATCGAATATAATATGCCTGATACCTTTTATCATGGCGCAAAAATAAACAGGGTTTCTTTTTATTTTTTAAAAAAACCGCAATACCTTTGCCATCCGTTTTTGGCGAATAGCCGCGGTCCTATAGCTCAGTTGGTTAGAGCACCTGACTCATAATCAGGGGGTCCTAGGTTCAAGTCCTAGTGGGACCACAGAATAACAAAGGGTTTCGATAATTCGAAACCCTTTTTAGTTAACCTTCTATGATCATACCGTCATCCATCTTAATTATTCTATCCGTCTGATCAGCAAAATCCTGGTCGTGAGTAACAATTAACATCGACATTTCATATTCATGGCTTAAACTTCGGAGTATGCTTAAAACATTTTCTGAGTTTTTTCTATCTAGATTACCTGTTGGCTCGTCACCCATGATGATCTTTGGGTTGTTTATCAACGCTCTGGCTATTGAAACCCGCTGTTTCTGCCCACCTGATATCATCGATGCTTTTTTATGAGCCTGATCCTCTACACCAAGGACTTCCAGCTTTTCCATAGCTCTTTTTCGTATACTTTCTTCACTATCTAACCCAAGCTTTAAGGCCGGCAACATGACATTTTTTAATACTGTAAACTCCGGTAACAGATAATGAAACTGGAAAACAAATCCTATTTTCTCATTACGCACTCTGGCCAGGTCATTCTTACTTTGGTGTGTCATGCTTTTGCCGTCTATTAGAAGATCTCCTTCATACACAGTATCCATTGTAGAGAGTATGTACAATAATGTAGATTTCCCACAACCAGATTTGCCCATAATGGAAACGAACTCTTTATTTTGAAGCTGTAAAGTGACATTCTTCAAAACGTGAAAACGGACAGGTTTCAAAAAGTATTTATTAATATTTATCGCTTCCAGTACCGGCTGCATGTCTTATTTGTTTATTGACCCCTGATTATGTCTACAGGGTCTAGCTTTTGAGCCTTTCTTGCAGGGAGGAAACCTGCCAGAAAAGTAGATGTCATTGCAAAAATTATCGCTGTGACGTAAAACGCTGGATCATAATTAATCGGATATGTCTTTACGGTCGGTAGAGCTTCAGTTTCGAAAGGAACGTTATCAATAAGCACAGAAACGCCATACCCTAAACCTATACCTAAAATGCCACCAATAAGCCCTATTAATAATGCCTGTATGATAAATATGAACATCACATCTTTTCCTGTAAATCCTGTGGCATTCAAAATAGCAATGTCATTCATTTTTTCATAAATGAACATGTTCAGGATATTATAAATACCAAAACCTGCTACTATTAATAGGGTAATTGAAACAGCATATGATATTAGTGTACGTATATCAGACCCAGTCTCGAACTGGGCATTAGCTGTTTTTATATCAAGTGCTTTGACATCGTATAGGTTCTCGATCATTTTTGATACTGCAACTGCTTCTTCAATATCGTGCAACTTCACATGAATACGACTGATATGGCTGCTGCCAGCACCTAAAATCTGTTGCGCCATTCCTAAGTTGACATAACTTTGAATATCATCAACTTCAGCAAGTCCGCTTTGAAAAATCCCGCCAATAGTAAGAGCATACCTTCCACCATTAGTACTCATAACCTGTATTTTATCACCAACTGACAATGATAGTTTTTTAGCAACACCTGCTCCTAACAGTATGGTATTCTTTTTCTTTTCTATACTATATACATCACCCTCTACGATATAATCTTTAAAACTGAACAACCTGATCTCTTCTTTCACCTCAATTCCGTTAAGTACACCATTAAGGTTATTAGAGCCTGCGAGGTAAAACACTTTACATGTAGCTTGAGGCGTTGCCCCTTTTACCTTATCGTTTTCCCTTAGTTGTGATAAGATCGGTAATGCATCATGAATACGTTCTAAACGTGGCTTTGGTTTTATAGAGTGTATGTAGTTAAAATTATCGACAGCTGGTGCGGTTAAGGCCGAAACAGGCTGTTCCTCGGTAGGCTCTATCTTATTATATATCTGTACATGCGGTGTCCTGTTTAGAATGAGCCCATCGAGGAGAATATTAAGCCCAGTCATAAAACTCATCATGATAATAAACATACCTATGCCGAATGTTACACCTAGTGCTGCAACAGATGTTTGCTTTTTCTTAGAAAGCAGGTGTGTTTTAGATATATCTATTAAGACTTTTAACCTGCGCATTAATTATCAGGTTTTTTTAAAACAGTATTTGAGTCAATGCCTGAAAGAACTTCTACGTACTTCAAATTCTTCACCCCTATAGTTACTGTGCGCTCCCCATCATTCGTGAGCACCTTATTACCTTTAAGTAAATATTCTGCCGGTATTGTCAAAGCATTTGCTCTTCTTCCAACTATTATATTTGCTTCACCTGAAAGACCATTATATAACTTTGACGGTTCTTTTAAAAAGACACTTTCTACCTCAAAAGTTTGTGTCACCTCATCTTTTGTAGGAGATATACTGCTAATAGCAGCTCTAAAAACCTGATCAGGATATGCGTCTAAAACTATTGCCACAGTATCCTCCAAGTTGATCTTAACAATATCAACTTCATCGATATCCATTTGTATAATAAAGCTGTCTGCACTACCAACTTCTGCAAAGCGCTCCTGAATGCTTATTAATTCACCTGCTTCTTTATATATTCTATATACCCTACCATCAATTTTTGATGTTACCACAAAATCATCTAATACCCCCCGTTGTGCAAACACTTGGCTTTTGGCTTTTTTATATCCTATTTCAAGCTTATTAAGCGTTTGAGCATATTGTTTTTGTAGCACATTATATCTGCTCTTTGCAGCTTGATATGCCAGCTCAGCACGTTCATATTCCAGCTTGCTGCCAATATTTTGTTCCCGCAATCTTTTTTGTCTCTCAAAGTTCGTTGAATCTAATATCAACTGTTCATTAGCTGTTTGTAGCTCCAGTGTGATGTTATCTAAAAGATTATTGTCACCATAATAGTTTTTCCTCGCTTCCTGCAGGCTTAATTCTGCATTCGTAACACCACTCGTTACATCTGGCGGTGCAGTAACTGTAAACAAGACTTGTCCTTTTTTAATAAGGTCTCCCTCTTTTACCATTACTTCTTTGATAACACCATGGCGTGTTGCACTTACATTGTAAGAAGGCTGTGGCTTTATTGTTACTGACGCATAAACCGACTCCGTAATATTCTTTATATCAGGTTTTACATCACCATCACCCTTGCCAGCGCTACAAGAATATAATAATGTGATGATGATAAATAGATAATGTACTTTCATTATTCTGTACTCAGCAATCATTGAATGTAACAGTGTTGATATGATTTGGCAAACCAGTTACCATTATAAAAAGCTACCTATCAAAGATAATAATTACTTAGCCCCTATTTACGCGTATTCTACAAATAGTATATGATAGGCCTATACTAATTAGTCATACCGTTTTCAACTATAATGCAGCACTTTAAAAAGTACAGACCTGTTTATGACAAGCAATACATTGTCTACACCATTTCCATAAATAACTGATCTGTCAGCATCTTCATCCTGGGCCTCATTTCAATAAATAATAAATTGGAACTTCAGAGCATTGATATATCTGAACTGGTCTACATTTCTTATGTATTAATAAACAGTTCTAAAATTCTTGATACTTATTATATCCGTGTAGAACTTATTTGAAGTCATTTAATTCCTAAGTGATGCATACAACACATCTGCTGTCAAAAAAAAATGGGCAGTTACGGTGATATCATTAAGCTTATGCTTGTGAAAATAATAAGAGAATATTATCAACAATGAAAAACAAATTACGCCCCTAACCAATCTAGCACATTTTTGTGCCAAATATCCTTCCCTTCCTGCTCAGTAAGAATACCGGTTTCAACAGCATAGTCTACTACACGCCCTGGATAGGAAGTCCCCACTCCTTCTACTTCACCTAATGGGTATGGGTCATCTAACCCCATCATAATTTGACTTGCACCAACACGTTTCTTAAGCAGCTCCAGAGTGTACGAATCGTGTACCAGCGTATCAAAGTATAAATTCTTATGTCCTAATGTCTTCCTTGGATCCTGAAGTCCTTCAAAAATGTCAGGACGGCCATCAAAGCCTTGAATCCTTCTTCCATAGTTTGCTATACCCAACATTCCTCCATGTGCAAAACTGGTGCGCAGGTTCGGGTACTTGTTAGGAAGGTCGCGCAAAGTAAACACATGAAGTGTATCTGCACATTGAGCCATCATCCATACCAAATGAAACCTCCAGTATTGATTTTTTAGGGCAATCATTTTTTCTCCATCGTACGGGTGAATCTGAACTGCCAGTTTGTATTTGTCGGCCAATTCATATATAGGCTCAACATCAGCTTCAGCTACAGAGAGCCATTCTCCTTTCACATTCAAGAAATGTGTAGGTAAACAAAGTACTTTTAAATTGAGTTCATTCACACATCGCTCCATCTCTTTAAGCGCATGATCTATATACAGCGGTTGCACTACAAAACCACAAGTAAACTTGTCCGGATAATCTGCTTGTAACGAAGCATTGTAATCGTTCTGAAAGCGTATCGCATCTACACAATCTTGTTTTTGCCAACCATTACAATACAACTGTGATAGACATAGCATTACTCCATGATCAATCTTATAACGGTCCATCCACTCCAGTTTCTCTTTAATAAAGAAACTAGGATTGGTAATTGGCCTGGACCAATCACCTTGTCTCATGAACTTCTTATCATCATCAATCCAGAAGAGTTTCTTCTTCTTCATGAACTCAGGAATCTGTGAAGGCTCAGGAAGTATGTGTCCGTGTCCGTTTATTCGCATAATGTAAATGTATGTTACAATACTGAAATGTGCTATACACAAATGAATATGTACATTTCCGATTGAGTATCAATACTCCATGTTGTATAAAAGAATACACCCCGGCTCTTTCGTTACAATTACACAGTCTTAAACCATCCTGTCAGGCTCATCCTCATTCGGTTAGCGGTTTCCACTTCATGTTCCAGTTCAGAGCTTTTGAAAAATACAGATCTGCCACCTACAGGCAATACCTTGTCGATATCATTCCCGTAAATCACCAGGCTACCACCATCTTCTTCAACCCATCCCTCGTTTAGATAAGTAATGAATGAGAACTTGCGGGCATTATTATACCTGAACTGATCAATATGCTTTTTGTAAAAACTGCCCGGCTCATATACGGCGTAATGAAATTCAAAATCGTTAAGACCTGTGTAACAGGTACGGTTCAGGTGAGCTATAAAACTATTTAGTATCCGGAAAAACTCTTTTTCATACTGATTTTCGGAAGTGGGGTCTACCCAATATATCTTATCACGTCGTATCTGCAGGTCATATGATTTGCCATCGTTACTGCCTATACCGGCCTGAACCAGCTCACCATTAAAATGCAAAGAAAACAAGTGCTCTCTTAAACCTGCTACCAAGTCTTGAGGAAAAAGGGAATCTACAACCCCTACACCACTAGCGACATACCTGTCAATCAACTCGTCAAATACCTGCTCCACAATAACTGACTGATATGTTTTAAATTTTTACGAAATTAAATCAGATAAGTCATATAAAACTCACTACATATGACTTTTTTTCATAAAAAAGAGGCACTGAAAAGTGCCTCTAAAACAATATCTAAAATAAGTTATTTACTTATCACAAAACGTTCATTCCTGATAGCTTCTCCATCATCAACTTTAAGGATGTATGTGCCAGAAGGAAGTTCGTTTACCGATACAGAAACTAAACCGTTTGTATTTTCAGCCCAAGTGCGCTGAACCTTTCCGGTAATATCTATAATGCTAAACTTCATATCTTTATTTGCAGTTACATCAGCAATTGAAATGTTCAACCTGTTGCTGGTAGGAGAAGGATAAACAGTAACACCGTTTTCAGACTTATTATTTACTTCTGCTACAGACTGTGGAGAACCATAGTAATAATTGCGTGTAGTGTCTAAGCCTATTTCCGTATACCAATTGCTACCGCTCCAAGACTCTGTACGTTCAAAAGTGCGTTGACCTGCCATATTGTACTGATATGCAGTTCTCTTGTTGTTGATATATGCTGGGCCACCCTGCCATACTTGTTTGATCATAGAATCTGGATTGGTGTTACTGCCGTTATAAATGTAGGTATACTTGTCACCTGTAAATGGATTACCACCAGCGTCATAAAATGTATTTACAACAGAATCCAGTTTACTACCACTATAATAATAATCATCTTTATCATTCAGCTTCCATTGGCTATTACCACTATCCCATGTGTAGTTTTCTATCTTTGAAATCCTGCCAGAGGTATAAGTTGTCCTCTGCTCAGTTTGGTTCACCCAGTTACCATTACTCCAATCTTCAACTGTATATTGAACAACGTTACCACTACTATACTGCCATGAGTGTCTGTAATCGAACCTCCAACCCGGATTACTACCAAAAGCATAGTACCTGCGGGTTATGCTGGCAACATTATTACCTGACCATGAATAAAACAAATAGCTTCTGAAACTCCAAGAACCACCACCTTGAGTTCTCCATGTATAATATCTGGTAGTATCCGGCTTCCCTCCTGTATATGAGATAACAATCCTAGAGTCATTATCACCATTAGCTTCTCTTACTATCCTTTCAGTAAGGTGATTACTACCGTCAAAAGATTGTGAATGTGTCTTGTCCAAAGACATACTGGCGTCGTAAACTACTGCAGAATCATATAAATTATCATACTCCGGGATGTTGAATTTGCCTTCGTTAGAGGCTGTACCTGCTGAATGCCAGAAACGCATACTGTCCTGATATCTCCAATTTCCATTATAATCGTACATGGATGTGGCAGCAAGCCTGTTTTGTCCGTTTACCTGTACTATATTCAGGGAACATAGTAGTACTAATACTGTAAATATTCTAATGTTCATAAGCATAAATTTCATCTAATTTAATTAAAAATTAATTCGTGCCCTAATCAAATATGCATTTTTTGGAAATCGTCGCCAACAAGTTAAAACACATTAAAAAAAGGGATGTGCCCTCAAGCACGCCCCTTTTTTAGTTCAATAAATTGATAATCAATAATTAATACTGAATTGACCCTTTTATGTTGCTAAAAGTAGCTCCTGTAAGACCAACAGTTACAGTACCTGTAAACTGGCCTGTGGCATTTCTGAACCTACCGGAACCACCTACAAAATCAACTGTAGCTACACCAACAGCACCTGCCGGGGTAAAATACAGATTATACGGGTATGTATAACAATGTGCCGTATCTCCGTTTGCAGCTACAAAATATGCACATTCAACACCTACGTAATCACCTACATAATTACCATCCTCAATAATGGGAGCAACACAAGGCTTGATCATAGAAAAGCTCTTACCAAAATGAGATAAATTACCCGATCCTGTAAATGTACCTACAGGGAAAAAGTCACCACAATCACATGGCAGATCTTCATTAGGGGCAAATGAAAAGGTTAAAGAACCTTTAAACGGTACAGGCTTTTTCTTTTTAGCGGTCATTTCATTATCAACAGTGGGAACAACATCATTGCTTTCTTTGCTACATGCAGCAAAAAGCAATACAAAAGTAGCGAGTAATAAAACTTTGTTTTTCATAATCCTCTATTTGTTATGGCGTAAATATAAAGGGCTGTACTTATTAATACTGTTATTAATAAGTTGCGTTAACAAATGGATTGCAAGTTATTAACAGGTAAATAACATCCAATTTGTGGCCACTGCGAAAAATCGATAAAATGGGCACTAAATCAATTAAAAAAGACTAAAATCGACTCAGTTATCCACATTTTAGGCTTGTCTGGCCTTTTGGAAATAAAACACAACGGGAATCAAAGGCAGGACAGTAATTAGAATAATCACCAATATACCGGTACTTACAAGTATATCTTTTGCCACAAGAAACATTAAAACCGCTATAGCAAAAAATATCAGTACTATGATCAACTTCATAGTACGTACAAGCCTCATAGCTAGTGCATACTGAAAGGAGGCATTTCCCTCAGTGATCTCAACAGGATAATTAAAAACATGTGGCACCCTGTTCAGTAAAGTCAACAATATGTACATAATTGTAGTGATGACAGGCAAGAGCCATACATTATCCTTACCTCCTTTACTATCAACTTCACCAGACGCATTAAAATGTGTAGGTATCTCTTCCGGCATAGCATTATAAGCATACAGTACAAATGCCCAGTAAGCTATCAGTAATATCAAACAACATACTTCTATTGTCTTGTCGAGTGCTGATGACTCTATCTTGACCTTAGGCCTACCCATGCAATAAAAATAAACTATTAGTGTTGTTTTTTTAATGCCCTCAGCATTTCCCGCTTACCGGGAGGGCCCGGCACTTTCTCCACTTCAAAACCGGCAGCAAGCATAGCCCGCCTCACGTCACCTTTACTACAGTAGGTCACCAATATACCGTTTGGTTCAAGCAGCTCATACATTTTACTGAATATTTCTACTGTCCAAAGTTCGGGCTGAGCACCGGGAGCAAAAGCATCATAATAAACTATATGAAACTTATGATCAGTATGATATTCGTTCAATGCAGAATTTTGTTTTGAAACAGAAAAGCAATTATCCAGTTCAACAGTCACTACCCAGTCGGCAGAGTGTATTTTTTGCAACATTTCTTCATTATAGCTTAGCTCACTTGCCTCTTCAGGAGTAAGCGGAAATAGCTCAACACCTTCATAAAAGACCCTGATATTATTTGCTTTAGCATATTGCCACGAGAGTAGCGCATTCAATCCTGTACCTAATCCCATCTCGAATATCCTTACCTGGTCGATAATGGGATTGTTTGAAATAAAGTACTTCAAACCGGCACCAATAAACACATGGCCACTTTCCTGTACAGCCCCATGTCTGCTATGATAGGTAACATCCATCTCATCAATATATATTGTTGAGGACCCGTCTGCAGTCTGAATGATCTTTCTTTTCATCAGTCTGCAAGATACTCCAAGCTTGATATAAGGTTCACTTTAAGCTTGGAGGCAATAAAAATGAAAAACATACCTTTGCGCCTTCTCGAAAATACAGGCAGGATGAAAGCATATCTGAACTTATTTGACTTTAAACAGAAGGTCGATTACAAATCTGAGGTATTATCAGGGCTGACGGTAGCACTTGCATTGATACCTGAAGCTGTGGCGTTTGCTTTAATAGCCGGCTTATCACCATTAACGGGGCTGTATGCTGCTTTTATGATGGGTATAGTCACCTCTATATTAGGTGGGCGCCCGGGTATGATATCGGGTGCAACAGGTGCAGTTGCGGTTGTGATCGTTAGTCTTGCAGCAACACACGGTGTAGAATATGTTTTTGCAGCTGTGGTACTGGCTGGTTTAATACAGATGGCTGTTGGTTTTTTAAAGTTGGGTAAGTTCATCAGGCTGGTTCCACACCCGGTGATGTTCGGTTTTGTGAATGGTCTTGCAATAGTCATATTTATGGCACAGTTAGTACAGTTTAAAACAGAAGATGCAAACGGCGTTTTGCAATGGATGACCGGTAGCGAGTTGTACATCATGCTGGGGCTGGTATTTCTGACTATGCTTATCATTTGGGGCTTACCAAAGCTCACTAAAGTTTTCCCATCTTCTTTAGCAGCAATACTAGTAGTGTCAGCTATTACACTAAGTTTTGGTATAGACACAAAAACTGTTGGAGATATTGCACCTATTAAAGGTAGCTTCCCACCCTTCCATATAGCAGATGTTCCTTTCACTTTTGAGACTTTGAGCATCATCTTTCCTTATGCGTTAATAGTAGCCGGTGTCGGGCTAATAGAAAGCCTGCTGACATTGAACCTGATAGATGAGATCACTCAGACACGTGGGCGTGGTAATAAAGAAGCAGTAGCACAAGGCATTGCCAATTCATTAAGCGGACTGTTTTCAGGTATGGGCGGCTGTGCTATGATCGGACAAAGTCTCATTAATATATCATCTGGAGCCAGAGCAAGACTTTCAGGTATAGTTGCAGCAGTAATGTTGCTGGTATTCATTATGTTCGGTGCATCTCTTATTGAAAGATTACCAATGGCAGCCCTTACCGGCGTGATGATCATGGTTGCTGTAGGCACCTTTGAATGGGCCAGCTTGAAAACAATCGGCAAGATGCCAACGCATGATGTATTAGTAATAGCTATCGTAGCACTGATAACAGTTTTCTTGCACAATTTGGCATTAGCTGTGCTGATCGGAGTTATTATATCCGCATTAGTTTTTGCATGGGAAAATGCCAAGCGCATACGTGCCAGAAAGTATATTGATGAGCAGGGAGTGAAACATTACGAAATATACGGGCCACTTTTTTTCGGAAGTATTACAGCGTTCAATGAAAAATTTGACATTAAAAATGATCCTGAAGAAGTAATCATTGATTTTGCTGAAAGCCGTGTAGCAGACATGTCAGGTATAGAAGCATTGAACAAGATTACTGAGCGATATAAAGCAGCAGGGAAAAAGCTGCATTTAAGACATTTAAGCGAAGATTGCAGCAGATTATTAAAAAATGCTGAAGACCTTATAGACGTTAATATCATTGAAGATCCTAAATACAAGATCCCTGTAGATAAGTTATCATAAAAAGGGTTGATCGTTGATCAACCCCCAAATGCATCTTTTATTTTATCGAAAAAACTGCGGTCTTCTTTTTCAGCCGCAGCTTTTTCACTAGGCTTGAAATTAGGAGAGTTAGATAGCTTCTCTAATAGCCCCTTTTCCTCATCGGTAAGCTCTTGTGGTGTCCAAACATTTATCTCCACCAACTGGTCACCTTTTTCATAGGATTGGAAACCCGGGAAGCCTTTACCTTTCAACCTGAATATTTTTCCGCTTTGAGTACCCGGTGGCACCTTTATTTTGGCCTTACCATCAATTGTTGGTACTTCTGCGTTTGTACCCATCACCACTTCAGGGAAAGACAAATGCAACTGGTATATCACATCCAAATCGTTCCTGCGGAGCTTAGGGTGTTTTTCTTCTTCTATCAATATCAGCAAGTCTCCATTCGGGCCACCTCTTTCACCTGCATTACCGGCACCAGACATGCTTAACTGCATTCCTTCGTGCACGCCTGCCGGGATGTCTATATTAATTGTTTCCTCTCCGTACACACGTCCCTCGCCCTTACAGCTTGTACACTTATTCTTTATCTGCGTTCCTTCCCCATTACACGCCGGACAAGTTGTAACTGTCTGCATCTGCCCCAGGAACGTACTGGTAACCTTACGCACCTGACCGGAACCACCGCACTGACCGCATGTTTGTACCGAAGCACTGTCTTTAGCACCACTGCCGTTACAAGTGTTACAAGGCAAGTATTTTTTTACCTTGATCTTCTTTGATGCACCATGAGCAATTTCTGAATAGCTCATTTTCAACTTCACACGCAGATTAGCCCCTCTGGTACCACGACGAGGCCCTCCTCTACGTCCACCTCCGCCGCCGCCAAAGAAGCTGCCAAACATATCATCACCGAAAATGTCACCGAAGTTCTGGAAGATATCTTCCATGTTCATTCCGCCGCCACTGTAGCCACCGCCTCCGGCACCACCCATGCCTGCATGGCCAAACTGGTCGTAACGGGCTTTTTTATCAGGGTTGCTTAATACATCATATGCTTCGGCTGCTTCTTTGAACCTCTCTTCAGCATCTGCATCCCCTTCATTTCTATCCGGATGATACTTCAGGGCTATCTTTCTGTACGCTTTTTTTATCTCATCAGCACTGGCACCTTTCTGTACACCTAAAACCTCGTAATAATCTCTTTTTGACATATCCTTATTTGCCCGGTGTCGGGTCTGTTTATTTGCCCACCACTACTTTGGCGTGCCTGATCAATTTATTATTCAAATAGTACCCTTCCTGCACTACATCCATTATTTTGCCTTGTTGTTCCTCATCAGGAGCAGGTATCTCAGTTATTGCCTCATGCAATTCAGGGTCAAACTCTTTACCCATACTCTCCATTTGCTTTACTCCCTTTTGTTCTAGGGTGTTGCGCAACTTATGGAATACCAACTTCGTACCTTCTTTAATACTTTCCACGTCTTCATCCTGATCCATTTGCTTTTCTGCACGGTCACAATCGTCCAGCACTTCTAACATTGCAAGTATTATATCCTTACCTGCCGTCATGGTCAGATCAATTCGCTCTTTGGCACTGCGCTTTCTGAAATTATCGAACTCTGCTACTAACCTTACATACTTATCCTTTGCTTCATCCAGTTCAACCTGTAGCTTTTCCAGTTCGGTCAGTTCTTCTGTAGCTGTCTCGTCTTGCTGCTCTACTTCGCTACCTGTTTCCTGCTCCAGCTCTTCGTTTTGTGCTCCTTCAGCAGATGCCTGTTCTTCCTGTTCATTTATTTCTTGTTCAGCTGCTTTGTCAGTCATTTTGCGTTTATTTTTAAAAAACATCTGTTTCTTCTAGTTACAATAAGTTTGCCATAGGGTTATTAAAAGCCAAAATGTCTTAGTTATGTGGCTTTTGGTGTCAATATGTAAGTCAACAATAATATCAGGTAAATAGGCGGCGCAAAAATAAGTATCTTTAAAGTTAGTCGCACACAATACTTGTATTAACAATTATGCATATAAGATCTATTTACCTTACAACATTCTCTCTTTTTCTTAGTGGTTTTGCTATCGCACAAACAATACCCCAAAATCGAATAACAGACTGGTCAAAAGCAGGTTATAATGATTCACTGCCAACCTATAGCAATACAGTTAATATCATGAACTATGGTGGTGTAGCCGATGGTGTAACACCTAATGATAGCGCAATGAGAGCAGCTATTTTGGCACTGGGTAGCCAACCGGGTACCATTTATATACCGGCAGGTAATTATTTATTCAACGCTACAATACATATTAACAGAGACAGCATTGTTTTAAAAGGAGATGGTAATACGACCAAACTCTTATTTGATCTTGATGGGAAAGCCTGGCATTGCATCGATATTTCAGGTTCTGTGACCGCAACAATTGTTGATATACCCGGTGATTTGAATAAGGGTGATTCTATACTAAATACAGCAAATATCTCAGCTTATAAAGCAGGAGATTATATTCATTTGTACAGTAACGATAGCAACATTATTTACTCACCATGGGCATACCGCACTACTGGCCAGATAGCCAGAGTAACTCGAGTGCAGGGAAACGATGTATTTATTGACGCAGAGCTACGCAGGAACTATGCTGACTCATTTTACACTAAAACACGAACTATACTGCCAGTTACAGGTATAGGTATTGAATGCTTATACATTGAGCGAACAGACTCTACAGTACAACAAACCAACAACATTAATATTGAGTTTAGCGCCTATTGCTGGGTGACAGGTGTTGAAAGTAATACATCTAACTTTGCACATATCGCTATCAGCCGTTCAACACATATTGAAGTAAGGGGATGCTATTTTCATCACGGACATAGTTACGGACGAGCAGGTAAAGCCTACGGAACGCTGGTACAATTTACGAGTGGAGACTGCCTGATAGCAAATAATATATTTGAGCGCCTCCGTCACTCGATGCTGGTACAACTGGGTGCTAACGGAAATGTATTTGCACACAACTATTCTTTTGATACTTACTGGGAGGAACCTTCTCTACCTGCAAATGCTGCAGGAGACATTGTTTGTCATGGTGACTATCCATACATGAACCTTTTTGAAGGAAATATTGCACAGAATATCGTAGTAGATGATTCGCACGGTATAAACGGACCGTTCAATACTTTTTTCAGGAACAGGGCTGAACTGTATGGTATCTTTATGAGTAATAGTCCTGCCAGCGATAGTGTAAACTTTGTTGGCAATGAGATAACCAATACCGGAGGCCCAACATTAGGTTTGTACTTTTTGAACGGAGCAGGGCACTTTGAACATGGTAACAATGTAAAAACCGTTATTACTCCAAACGGCACCAATAACTTACCTGAAAGATCTTTGTACAGTGACTCTATTCCCGGATACTGGCCGGGCAATAAGAACTACCCTTCTATTGGGACGCCAACAGTATATAATCAGGGGACTATAGCAGCAAAATTACGCGCCCAGAATAACCAAATGACAGACTGCGAGAAAAACCCGAAATATGTAACTGTATCATCAATTGAAGCTAAGCAAATAGATATAACTATTAGCCCAAACCCGTTTATAAATACCCTAACGATAAATACAAAAGAAACAGTTACATACAGGCTTTATAATATTACAGGGCAGATTGTTCTATCCGGTACTACCAATGCAGAAAGGAGCAGCCTAAATTGTAGCAGTATTATGCCCGGAGTGTATATACTGGAAGTGACCAGTAATTCAGGAGTCACTACCAGAGAAAAGCTAATGAAGCTGAACTAACACCTACAATAACTTCTCTTTCAGCTTCCAAACTAGTGACTTGTTCTTTTGCAGAACAAGGTACAGCTCCCTGTCACCACCAAAGTTGCGGAAGAACTTTTCTACTCCGGGATCCATACTGCCTTCAAAATCAAAACTTTTCTTTTCCATCAGCTTCGACTCTGTTATGGCATGCCAGATAAGTGCCGTCATAGCACGATTATTTTTCACCTCAGGATTCTTACTCCCAACAAGATAATAGGCATACTCCTCATCCCATAAATGCCACAATATTGCTTGCACTTCATCATCTTTACGTGCTACCCATAGTGCTGTTTTATCACGGTCGTGGCATGCTTTGAATAGTCTTTCCATCTGCTCGAATGAAAAGTGCATACGTACACTTTTACTGTCTAATGTGGCTTTCTGATAGTTCCATAGATCTTGTAAAAGTTTAGGATCATCTTCTATCTGCAATTCAAGCTCTGTCTTGCGGATATTCCGCCTATAGTCCTCATGCAGCCTGTTGAATATCTCATCAATACGCTCCTCCAAAGGCATAATAAAAGTCTGCCTTGTATTCACTTCATAACCGGCATCCTTGAATAGCCCTACCTGCTTTAACCCCGGGAAGGCAGAAACATGTACCACCTGAACATCAGGCAATTCATTGATCAATGCTGTTATTGTTTCATGCTGGAAACTGTCCTTTTTACTTTCTTTCAGATCGTGCGGATAAGACACATAAGGGCCCCAATATGGTGTCAATACCTGGTCTCTCAACAGGCTTACATTTAACTTCCTCTCAATACGATATGGCCATACTCCTGCTATTCTGTCACCTTTTTTTACTATTGCTACCTCCCAGTCGTCGCACAATGCGTCCAACCACCAATCTTTTATAAAAAGTGGCATTTCCTTTTCCTGTGCACAAAATTGCCTATACTGCTCTTTATTATTCATTCAGCCGTTATTTAAACTGTAGCACTTTGGCTGGCAATATACGTTTGATATATAAGGTGGGCAAAAGCATGCACACAATACAAATAAGCAGGGTAGCTAAACTTATCAATACAGGGTGCCACCATACAAGTCTAACGGGCACATATTGCATATAGTATGTTGCCTCTGATAATTTGAGAAAACCTGTTTGCTGCTGCAATACACATAACCCGATACCAATAATATTACCCAAAAGAATTCCTGCAATACCGATATAAGAAGCGTGGTAGAGGAATACTTTCCTTAACGACCCTTCTGTCATGCCCAGAGTTTTTAACACACCTACAAGTCGAGCCTGTTCAACAATAAGTATCAGTAGCGCTGCGATCATATCTATAATAGCCACAAAGGCCATAATGATAAGAGCGATAACAGCATTTACATCCTGCAGGCTTAACCAATCATATATGGCAGGGAATATCTCCTGCATGGTTTGCGGATACAACCTGCTGTCTGAAGGGAGCATTTGGTAAAAAATTCTATTTGCAACCGTATCAGCAATTGACTCATCTTTTAGCGTTAATTGATAACCATTAACTTCATGCTCCTGCCACTGGTTGATATTTTGCAACAGCCTGATATCACATATAGCATTCCTCCTATCAATATCATCCATTCCCGTACGGAAAGTACCGGCAATTTTTACTTTTCTTATCCTTGGGTATTCAGCTTTCTTCTCAAGGAAGTAGAGTAATACATCATCCCCTTTTTTTAGGTTTAGCCTGTCCAATGTTGTTTCAGACAAGATTATTTCTTTTGAGTAATTGCTATCTGAAAAGTCTATAGAAACAGTATTAATGCTTTCAAAATCATACAAATTATCGACACCCTTCAGTTGAATGCCCTCCATCTGCTTATTTGCATTAACTATAGCGGGCCTTACGGCAAAAGGAACGATTGAAGCTACCTCTTCCAAGTCAGCTATTGCTGCAGTGAGCTTTACATCATTAGCTATCGGGTCGGGAGATATAATTGAGGCGTTGCTGGGGCTGTATGGAGTAATAATGATATGCCCCCAATAACTAAAGAGTTTGTCCCTTATCTCATGCTTAAATCCCGATATCATAGCTATAGACGCGATCATTGCAGCAACACTGAGTGCGGTTGCTACTATGGCCAGCCTTACTATAAATGCAGAAAAACGCCCCTTCTGGCGAAGCATATTCCTGCGTGCTATGAATAATGAGAGATTCACTTAGATGACCAAAAGTATAACTCAAAAAATAAAAAAGGGACTACCTGATGGTAATCCCTTTCAAAAAATATCAGAACAAATTAACTTACTGCCTTAGCACCTTCTATCAGGACACTTGCTTTATTATTCAGTACCTCTATGAAGCCACCTGCTATTTCATATAGCTCAGTATTGTTCTTGTCCTTCAGTATTTTCATTTTACCCTCGGTCAAAGTAGCTATTATGGGCGCGTGGTTTTCAAGCACTTCAAAATAACCATCTACGCCTTTCAGTTGTACCCCGTACACATCGCCGCTGTAGATCTTTTCTTCAGGTGTATATATTTCTAGTTGCATAAACTATTAATCAAACGTCAAAATTAGTTCTTAGCCTGCTCCATTAGTTTCTTACCTTTCTCGATAGCATCATCAATAGTACCAACAAGGTTGAACGCAGCTTCAGGATATTGATCCACTTCACCGTCCATGATCATGTTGAACCCGCGTATTGTTTCCTCGATCGGAACAAGCACACCTTTAAGGCCGGTAAACTGCTCAGCCACGTGGAATGGTTGTGATAAGAAACGCTCTACACGACGTGCTCTAGATACTACAAGTTTATCATCTTCACTCAATTCATCCATACCAAGTATCGCGATGATATCCTGAAGTTCCTTGTAACGCTGTAAGATACCCTTAACACGGTTAGCACAATCGTAGTGCTTATCACCCACTATCTGTGGTGTAAGTATACGAGAAGTGGAATCCAACGGGTCAACCGCAGGGTAGATACCCTTATCAGCGATCTTCCTGTTCAATACCGTAGTAGCATCCAGGTGGGCAAATGTTGTTGCCGGTGCCGGATCCGTCAAGTCATCCGCAGGTACATATACCGCCTGTACAGAGGTAATCGAACCGTTCTTAGTAGATGTAATACGCTCCTGCATCAGACCCATCTCAGTTGCCAGTGTTGGTTGGTAACCCACCGCTGAAGGCATACGTCCCAGAAGTGCTGACACCTCAGAACCAGCCTGTGTGAAACGGAAGATATTATCTACGAAGAACAGGATGTCTTTACCTTTTCCAGTACCATCACCATCACGGAAATATTCTGCCATTGTCAAACCGGAAAGAGCCACACGTGCACGAGCACCCGGTGGTTCGTTCATTTGTCCGAATACGAATGTTGCTTTAGATTCTTTAAGTTCTTCAAGGTCTACAGTGCTCAGGTCCCAACCACCTGCTTCCATACTCTCTATGAACTTGTCGCCATACTTCACGATACCAGCTTCGATCATCTCACGCATCAGGTCATTACCCTCACGAGTACGCTCACCCACACCGGCAAATACTGATAAACCACTATATGCTTTTGCAATGTTGTTGATCAGCTCCTGAATCAATACCGTTTTACCTACACCGGCACCACCGAACAAACCGATCTTACCACCCTTTGCATAAGGCTCAATAAGGTCAATTACTTTAATACCTGTAAATAATATCTCTGATGATGTGCTCAGATTTTCAAAAGCAGGTGGCTGCGCGTGTATCGGACGGCCATTCTCTTTATTTGGCTGAGGTAAACCATCAATAGCATCTCCGGTAACATTGAACAGGCGGCCATTGATCTGCTCACCGATAGGCATTGCTATCGCTTTTCCAGTATCTACCACTTCCATACCGCGGACAAGACCTTCAGAACTGTCCATTGCTACACAACGAACGCTGTCTTCACCCAGGTGTTGTTGTACTTCAAGTACTAGTGACTCACCTCCTTCACGCTTGATCTCCAATGCGTTATAAATTTCAGGAAGCTTATTTTCGGAGCTGAAATAAACGTCAACTACCGGACCGATGATCTGTTTTACCTTACCGACACTTGGCATATGCTATATTTATTAATATAAGATTATTGTATTGAAATTTTGCGCAAAGGTAACTGTCTGTACCTAAAAAGTCAAAAACGTTTTAATTAAAATTCAGTAACATAAAATATCACTCACTTATACAACTGAAAAACGCTAATACAACCTCTCGAATTCGAAGGATGGACTGCCTTTTATGCCTTGTGCATTGTAGAAATCAAGGAAGTGGAGCTTCCAATAGTGGTTTCGTCTGTTTTTGATCACAAAGGTCTTATCCTGGTTGACAGAATAGTCTCCTTTATCCAGGTCATATTTCTTCCAGTCAAAACCTATTACATCCCTATGGTTTGAATATGTTTCAGCAATGATCCAGTCTCCCTCGATTGCTGCATATCCTTTAGTGCTGTCTTCAAAAGCAGATGTTTTGTAAGGGTTTAGCAATACACCACTAACAATATATTTAAAGTTATCTAAGTGACGATATATATGCCTGTAACGCGTGAAGACTATGTCCCAAGTATCTTTTGGCGGGTCGGGTTGTACTACCTTACCTCCATCCTTAAATGAAAAATAAGCATAGGTATATCTTTCATCTTTAGGTATTCTGATAACCTGCGCAGCCTGATCTTCAATATCTCCATACTCCATTACGTATTCTGTACTGCTTACCGTTACCAGCCTTATCTTCTTTAGATAATTAGCATTGTTTGTTGGGTTAAGCTGTATAACATACACTTCTCCTTTTGATAAATTACTACCGTCTGTCCAATCGCCTATAGCCGTTGAATCTTTTAAGAGGCAAGGAGCATCATATTCCCATTCATCACTAAGTCTGCTTAAGCCTTTAGTAACTTTATGAAAATCCTTTTCATGGGTATTGTATACAAGTACATCAGAACCGCCATTCATGAAAACATGAATACCGTCAGGAGAAGCATCAAAAGCAAGGTCCCAACTATCTATGCGGCTGACATTAACTACTGAAGCAGTTTCAAAATCATAGAAAAGCTGATAGGTATATTCCTCCCCCATTTCCACAATGGCATATTCAGCTTCACCCTTTTCCGGTAATACAACAGGGATATCCGCTTTCTCACAAGAAGTCACAAGCATACCCGCTACAAGCATACCAACCGCTATCAGACCTTTTACTTTCATTATGTTACAAATATCAGTTACAAAAAAGTGCTTAGTGTCAGGTAATTGTCATTAGGCAAACTTATGTTAAAAAATCCCCCTAAAAGATGATGAAAATCATACTGCATCAACAATAACGCGAATATTTAGTTAGGTTTGTAACTCTAAAAATTTAGCTATAAGGATGCGATTTAGACATTTACTACTCATAGTATTTATATTATCGGGAATCACGGCTTGTAATGACAGTGAAAAAAAGTTCACTGTTATCTGTAATATTTCCGGAATGCCTGATCAGGATGTATTTCTGGAAGAGATCGGGGTCAATGATTTCATAGTGCTGGACTCGGCACGCTCATCTAATGGAAAGTTTGAACTTTCAGGCACAAATCATGAGACTGGATTGTATCGGTTACTTTTTGAAAATAATGGTCATATTCTACTGGCAATTGACGAAGGCAACCTGAAAGTAAATGCTGAGTGGGGAGCACTAGAATACGCCAAAGTAAGCGGATCGAAACCAACAACGAGCCTCCATGCTTATATGGATGTTGTTCGTAACAGAATAGCTGACTTCAGGACAATGGACGCTGTACTGGACAGCATCAGGACAAAAGGAGATGATAGTTTACTTGCTGTTGCAAATGCTGAAGTAAGGTCAATGAACAGAGATTTCACGCTCTACATTGAAAAATACGCAGATACAACTAAGTACCTTCCTAATGCAATATTTGCAGCCCGTATGTTAAACCCTGAAGTAGAAGGAGCCTTTTTACAGACCTTTGTTAACAATCTGTCCACCCGCTTTCCCGGGTCGAAACTGGCAGAAGAGTATACTGACAAGTACCAGCAAATGGTAGCTATGAACAGTAGCCAGACTCAAGAGTATGGGATAGCTGTAGGAGCATTAGCCCCGGATATCTCTTTACCTACTCCGGGAGGACAAGAAGTATCCTTACAATCTTTTCGTGGTAAATATGTATTAGTGGACTTTTGGGCAGCCTGGTGCGGACCATGTAGAAAAGAGAACCCAAATGTCGTGCAAGCATACAAAACATTTAAGAACGAGAACTTCACCATATTAGGGGTCTCGCTTGATCATAAAAAAGGAGATTGGGTACAGGCAATACAAAAAGATAATCTTAACTGGACTCATATCAGCGATCTTAAGGGTTGGGAGTCAATTGCAGCCAGAAACTACAATGTAAGGTCAATACCTGCTAACTTTCTTGTTGACCCTGATGGAAGAATAGTTGCAAAAGACCTGAGAGGACCAGACCTCCATGCTGCCCTTGCCGAGATCTTTAGTACTCCTGCACAGTAAGCAATTAGTTAAATATAAGAGGGCCGGCAAATTTGCCGGCCCTCTTATATTATTATATTCGATTTGATCACATAACAGGATCAGACTTATCATATTTTATTTTCATCTTATTACTGTATCGAATATCAAACCCTATACTGAACATTAATAACTGTACATCATAATTAGCATATGGCTGTTGTGTAACTGTAACTCCCGGGCTAACTTCAACCTGCTCTGTGAAGCCTGCGTTCATGAAGTTTTCAGGGAAGTATTGAACCTTGAAAAATATATGATTTATAGTAACACCCACAAAACCACTCATCATGTACTTTGGCACTCTGTCGCTGAACCACTCGTTAAACTTCTCTTTGTTCCCTCTTTTCACAAAACCCTTTTCCTTGTAATTAAACGGGAAGTCAACTGATGCACCGAAAAACGCATAATACTTCCTTTTAAGGTCTCCAACTTTTATACCTAAAGGCAACCCCGCAGTATATACCCTTCTTTTGATCGTACTATCTGCAACAAGTTGAGATTTTTCGATGAAGCCAATATTTTTAATTGAAGCACCGGTAAATATTCCGATTGCATTATTAAAATCATAATTCATATTAAACCCGGCATGAAAAAAGTAGGTAAATCTTGGCGTACCGATATTTCCGGGGCCGGCTGCAGTTTGGTTTTGCAATGCAGTAGTTATTAAAGCCCCGTCAAAATCATTACTGAAATAAAACTTTTTAGGTGCAAAAGTTACTTTATCACCATCTTGTGCATTAGAATTGTATGATAAGAAAAGTGACAATGATGTCAGTAAAACAATAAGAAATCGTGAGTTGCGCATGAAAAATAGTTTTAACAAATATAGGAAAGTTGATACCCTCTGCAAATATTACAGGTGTTCATGCTTTGGCATAGCTATTGTCCTAGTTAGTTCTTAAGCATATTTTTATTTTTACGACAAGAGTTTTGACAAAATGTCTGCAATGAAGACCAATTTAGATATATATATGTCCCAGTCTGAAGATGAGATGGAGTTTATGCCCATAGTTCCATTGGGTGAAGAAGAAATGGATGAGCAAGAGAAGGGTAATATGCCACAGGAAGTTCCTATTATAGCATTACGAAATACCGTTCTGTTCCCGAATGTTGTATTGCCTATTACTGTAGCAAGAGAAAAATCGGTTAAAGCAATTACAGAAGCCGAAAAGAACGGTAAGTGGATAGGCGTACTGGCACAAAAAGATGGAGACAAGGAAGACCCTGATACTGAAGACATGTATCACACAGGTACTGTAGCTAAAATAGTGAAACAGATAAAAATGCCTGACGGGAACAGCACCATATTTATTATGGGGCGTATGCGCTTCTCTATTGATAAGTTCACACAAACAGAACCATACTTTAAAGCGCAGGTAAAATATCTGGATGATGAGTTCCCAAAAGAAGACCCGCAGTTTGAAGCATTGATTGCATCTGTAAAAGACATTTCTGAACAGATAGCTCAATCATCTCCTAATATTCCAAACGAGACCAGTATTGTACTGAAGAACATCGAGCACCAATCATTTCTGGTGCACTTTATCTCTTCAAATCTTGCTGCAAAACTTGTAGATAAGCAGATACTACTTGAAGAAAATGATATAAAAACAAGAGCAGAGAAACTCTTAGAACTGCTGCAGTCTGAATTCCAGATACTGGAGCTAAAGAACGAGATCACCAATAAAACAAAAGCTGATATTGATAAACAGCAGCGTGAGTATTTTCTTCAGCAACAGTTAAAATCAATACGGGAAGAGCTTGGTGGAGAACCTAACGAACGTGAAATAAGAGACCTTCAGAAAAGAGCTGAAGGAGTGAAATTTTCAGAAGGGGCAAAAGAGTTGTTCAAAAAGAATATTGAGAAGCTGGAAAGGATGCACCCGAGCACTCCTGACTATTCAGTAATATATAATCATCTCGACCTGGTGCTTGATCTGCCATGGGGTGTATATACAGAGGATAGTTATAACCTGAAACGTGCACAGAAAGTACTTGATACCGACCATTACGGCATGGACAAGATCAAAGACCGTATACTGGAATATCTGGCTGTGCTGAAACTAAAGGGAGATATGAAGTCGCCTATATTATGTTTTGTAGGCCCTCCCGGTATTGGTAAAACTTCATTAGGTAAAAGCATTGCACACTCCATCAATAGAAAATACGTCAGGCTGAGCCTCGGAGGTTTGCACGACGAAAGTGAATTGCGAGGACACAGAAAGACCTATATAGGAGCTATGCCGGGACGCATCATTCAGTCTTTAAGAAAAACAAAATCATCTAACCCTGTATTTATTCTTGACGAAATAGATAAAGTAGGTAAAGATTTTCGTGGCGATCCCAGCTCTGCATTGTTAGAAGTATTGGATCCTGAACAGAACAATACCTTTTACGATAACTATCTTGAACTTGAGTTTGACCTTTCTAAAGTGCTGTTCATAGCTACAGCTAATAGCCTGCGAGAAATTCAACCTGCTCTGAGAGACAGACTAGAGATCATCCACCTTACAGGCTATTCTTTGGAAGAAAAAATTGAAATTGCTAAACGCCACCTGATACCTAAGCAGAAGGAACTGCACGGGCTTGATAAGATCAAGATCAAAATAACTGATAAAGTATTCACGAAGCTGATACAAGAATACACACGTGAGTCAGGTGTTCGTGAGCTTGACCGTACTATAGCAGCAATAATGCGATCTGTAGCTAAAAAGGTAGCTATGGAGGAAAAAGTATCGCCAAGCATTACTGCTGAAGGGCTTGAAGAGATATTAGGTAAACCTAAGTTCAGTAATGACCAATATATTAAAGGTCACCCTCCTGGTGTTGCAGTTGGTCTTGGTTGGACAGAAGTAGGCGGTGATATTCTCTTCATAGAAACTGCACTATCAAAAGGCAAAGGGAACCTGGTACTTACGGGTAACCTTGGCAATGTGATGAAAGAAAGTGCATCAACTGCCTTATCATTCCTGAAGTCTAATGCTGAGAACTATAACATAAGCCCGGACCTTTTCTCTTCAAACGACATACACATTCATGTACCGGAAGGAGCAACACCAAAAGATGGTCCAAGCGCAGGTATTACTATGTTAACTGCACTTACTTCTGCATTTACAGGTCGCAAGCTGCGCTCTTATATTGCCATGACTGGTGAAATAACACTGCGCGGGCAGGTATTGCCGGTAGGTGGTATTAAAGAAAAAATTCTGGCTGCGAAACGCGCCGGAATGAAAGAGATCATTCTTTGTGAGCAGAACAGGAAAGATGTTGAAGAGATCAACAAGGCATATATCAAAGGTTTGAAGTTCCACTACGTTACCGAAATGAAGCAGGTTTTGGATATTGCTCTGATGAAAAGATAACAGACTTAAGCACATATTTAAAGCAGCTACTTAGGTAGCTGCTTTTTTTATTTCACATAACAAGTAATTTGACTTTATCGCATAACAACGTATATTTACGTTATGAAACGTAATAAATCGATAAAAACACTTACAAAAGCAGAGGATGAGATAATGCAGATAATATGGCGCATAGAGCCTTGTATTGTAAGAGATGTTATTAATGAGTTGGGAGACCCTGACATACCACACAGCACAGTATCATCAGTGGTAAGAATATTAGAGCGCAAAGGATTCCTGAAACATAAGGCATATGGAAAAACTCATGAATACACGTCTATAATATCTAAAGAAGAGTACGCAGAAAGAGGTGTCAAGAGCCTGATAGAAAAATACTTTGGTGGTTCGCCTAAAAAACTGGTGAGCTTTCTGGTTGAAAGTGAAGACCTGAATCTGAAAGAACTGAATGAGTTGATGAAAACCATTGATAAAAGCAAAAAGAAATAGCTATGCTTAAGTATCTATCAATATTATCAGTGTTTTTATCAGCCCCTTACTGTCTGCAAGCACAAACGGACTCGTTGTACTTAGACTCGCTTTATACAGTTTATGCTAAACAAGCTGAAAAATATTACCATGATAACGAATTTCTGAAAGCAGCTAATGAATACAACAAAGCATTCTACTTAGGAGAAAACTTAGCTTATGGTACAGACCGATATAATGCAGCTTGCTCATGGTCGTTAGCCGGCTATGCGGATTCTGCATATAAAAACCTCTTTATTATTGCTCGCGAATTTGAGTACAGCGGTTATGTTCATGTAAGTATTGATCCTGACCTTAACCCGATAAGGGGAGATAAAAGATGGGCTGAATTTGTAAGTATTATCAGAGCTAATAAAGCAAAAAAGGAAGAGGGTATGAATACAGAACTGATTGCTGTTTTGGATTCTATAAAAATATCAGACCAGAAAGGGCGTTTTGAAACGGACTTGATAGAAGAAAAATATGGGCGTGACTCTAAAGAGCTTAGTGAGCTGTGGCAAAGAATAAACCATCAGGACTCAATTAACCTCATTAAAGTAAAAACAATACTTGACGAACATGGCTGGTTAGGCCCAGAAGAAGTAGGCCATAATGGTAGCCAAACACTTTTTCTTGTAATTCAACATTCAGATATAGAAACACAAAAAGAGTATCTGCCAATGATGCGAGAAGCAGTAAAAAATAATAAAGCAAGAGCATCTTCATTAGCATTGTTAGAAGACCGCGTTGGCATAGGTACGATAGGCAAACAAATATATGGCAGTCAGATAGGCATAGATGAGGACGGTACATATTTCGTGCTGCCCATAGAAGACCCTGAACACGTAGATGAGCGTCGTGCCGAAGTAGGCTTAGGACCATTGAACGAATACACGCAAAACTATGACTTTGAATGGGATATAGAAACTCACAAAAAACGAATTGAAGCATCTGAAAAAAAATAAATATTTATGCTCCAGTATCTACTCAACACAACCGCTATCTGGCTGATAGGCCTATTGTTTTTCGACCTGTTCTTACGCAGAGAAACTTATCATACTTATAATAGAGTATACCTTGTATCGATTTTGCTGCTCGGTGCATTATTACCTCTATGGGAATGGAGTTCAGATTCTGTAATCTACGCTACAGGTATCAGCGGGCAAACAGTTGAACAAGCGACTATCCTTAAAGAGAACATAGCATCGACAGCAAATAACACTATTAACTGGCCTACTTGGCAACAGTGGATATGGATAGGGTATTTTGCAGGAATAGCTTTTGTTCTATTAAGGTATGTACGAGAAACTATCTTCATCATTGGTTTATACAGGAGGGGACACAAAACCAAAAACGGCAATTGTACGATAATAACTACGAACAAAGAGGTCAGCCCATTTTCTATATCAAAACTGATATTCATAAGTAATACAGCGAACTACAGCAACGAAGAGCTTCAGATGATCATTAATCATGAAAAACAACACGGGAAACAATATCATTTTATTGACCTGCTTGTATTGCGTTTATTCAATATGCTCTTCTGGTTTCACCCTTTACTATATCTGCTCGAAAAAAGATTACTGATAGTACACGAATATCAGGCAGATGCAGGTGCTAGCAATCAACCTCATGAATATGGTCAGTTCTTAGTATCACAAGCCATGCTCGGATCAGCCCCTGCCCTGTCTCATTCTTTCCTACGCTCACCCTTAAAAAAACGAATACTTATGTTGACAAGAACAACTAGCAAATTAGCTCAGATCAAGAAGTTGGTGGTAGTACCTGTAATGATGATACTACTGCTATGCTGTACCCAACAAGCCATAAATAATTATGAAGCACCCGTAAAAAATGGTACAACTGTAACATACAAAGGCAATACCATTGAGTTTAACAGTGTTGATACAACAGGAGATACAGTTTATGTAGAAGATCCTTCAACCGGAGATATAAGAATGGTCATTTCACAAAGAGCACCTAAGCCAATTTTGTTTAATAGTGATACAGTTTATGACAGAAACACGATACGGACTCCCGGAAAATTTGGTGGTGATGTTTCCACAATGACCAACTTTACAGGCAACTCACTGAAAACTTATTTGTTAACTCATATGGATAATCAGCTAAAGAAATTTAAAGATGGAAAATATCAAATCAGTATCGGGAATATAATCATTGATAAAGACGGAGGCATCTCTTATTGGGAGTTTGGCGGTTTAAACAAAATATTAGATGAACCTGTAAATGGTAGTAGGTTAGGACAAATTGAAAAAGACGTTGAAGATGAGTTTGTAAGCACCATATCAGTTCTGATAGCTACTATGCCAAACTATAATCCCTCTGATATAGATGGCGAACCCGTTTATAGTATAAAAGACGGTGTTAGTGGTTATTTTAATATAAAAGATGGCAAACTGGTAAACATGTAACCACCTTCCATATTCAAAGGTTGATAGTTATATTTAGCATCACGTTTGGATATGAGACTCAGGCTTATTGTAACATCAACCATTTTTATCTGTAGTACTACTTTGTGTACTGCACAAGCTCAGGAAGACTGGCTCAAGGGTTCGACATTTGATACCGTAGTAAGGGGTAGCAATACATTTATTGTTGAAGATGTTTCTGAAATTGTATTAGTTGAAGAAGGGAACGATGTTTACGTAACAGAGACCAATCATTTTCCTATTCCTCAAAAGATGAACGGTATGAATATCTATACAGAACAAGATGTTCATAAGTCGGCATCCATAGATGGTAAGCGGTTAAAAATATACCTGTTGAGTAACATAAAGAACATCACCTCACAATTAAGTGACGGGCTATATGTTCTACGCTTACAAAACATCATACTCAGTGCTGAAGGTAAAATAGTTTATTACGACTTCGATGGTATCAGGCGATATGTCGATAAGAGCAGTACTTTAAAGATCAACAACAAAATAGAAGACGCTACAGAAAGAGCCATTGAGCAGATCATTAAAAATGCTCCTTTATACACTCCCGCATATATTTATAACAACAGTGTCAATTGCCGTATATCAACTGAGGCCTTTGATAAACCATTTAATGTAAGGGGTGGCATTGTATTTTTTGATTAAAACAACACGGGCTGCGCTATGCGCAGCCCGTATATAAATTCTGTTTTGCTGAATTAATTATGGTAACTATACCTTCTTACACGCAGATTAATTACGTTTCTTTTTAAACTTATTAATCGCGTATGAAATAGTATATGCAGATAATGTAATAGTTACAGAAATTGTACTTATCCAACAGAGATAGTTTGCAAAGCATATCAGCTTAGGAAGTTCAAAAAATTCTGCACAACCTAATGTAGCAAATGATAGAGCCAAAAGCCATACGTTTTGATTTAGCCTTATATCTATATTCTCTAAACCAGACATATATAAATGTACTAAAAAAGACATTACATCTTCTTACACAGGAAGATATTGTGATTTATAACATGGAAGCTATATTTTTGATTCATGGCAAAGTTTATTACTGTTACCGATACATATTAAGAAGTCCCAATCACTATTAATATTGATACTATAGCAACGTATGCACCTCATGAACCGGGTGCTATTATTAGACTGAAAATCAAGGATGAAAATACTGGTAGGGATATAGTAATCAAAACCCGTGAGAGCTATGATCTTGTGAAGAAGATGATTGAAGATGCTCCAGATATTCTTTAGGACAAGGTCATAACCTTTTAGTTAGTGACTCATACGTTATCTTCTCTACATCAACGTTCCTAACAATATGTAAGAACCTAGCTATATTGGTAGTGCTTCTTAGGTTGTATCGTGTAGCAAACTCATTACAGTAGCGGTGTAAGTGTTGTGGACTCATGTAGTGATATACCCCAACATAACCACGTTTTAATTGGCTCCAAAAGTTCTCAATATTCTGCGTGTGAAACTTGTTACCGTTTTGCTCTACTACGTACCCTCCTTGTTCATGCTTTACTGTAATATGAGTGTAAGCATTCCCGATTGTAGCGTATGATCTGTAAGCATCAGTAACTATTGTTGCTCCTTCTGCTACGTTGTTATCAATAATACCATTCAGTGTATCGGCATCTGTATTCTGTGTGACAAAGGTCATTACCCGTCCATCTTTTTCAATCAGGCCAACAACAGGTGTCTTATCTGCTGCGCTTCTACCTTGTGAACCTTCTACTTTCTTGTCTTTATGCCTGTTCTTGTTTTTACCACCTACATAAGTCTCATCAGCCTGAACGGTATTGCCATCCTCTCCTAACAATTCAGGGGCAGTGTCTTGAAGCATAGTGCGTATCTTATGATTCATAAGCCATGCTGTTTTTTGGCTTACTCCTATCCTTGTAGCCAGTTCCATAGAGCTAATTCCTTTCTTACTGGTAGTGATCTCATAAGCTGCTTGGAACCACTTACGTAACTCAACTTTACTGCCTTCAAATATACTTCCGGTACGTACTGTGAATGGCAAATCGCAAGACCTTTCAGAACAACGATAAGACGGGATGTCTTTAAACTTTCCCCTAGGCTTTACTTTGTATGGTTTCTTTACTGTTCCACAGTGAGGACAAACCGGCTCACCTCCCCAACGCTGCATTTCAAGAAACTCATAACAGGTCTTTTCATCCTTGAAGTAATCATTAAATTCCTGGATAGTCTTAAAAGAGAAGTTCATACGATGTGGTGTTTCGTGTATGATATAAAGGTACAAGATTGCGTGTAACTCATGCTAAATAATTATGCTGTTTTTTGCAAAACTTTTTCATTGTTATTATATATCATTTCAGTACTTTTGAAACATAAGAGTGCCCGTTCGGATTTGAACCGAAATTTGAACCGTAGCAGGGAACTGTTCTATCCAGTTGAACTACAGGCACTTTAAAGAAATTGACCACTTGTTCGCGCAAGTGGTTTTTCTTTTGTAGCAAATCTATTAGCCTGTATTTCAATACTTATCACTAAGTATTGACGGATTACTGAAAGGGTATTGAAAAAATGATACTTGTTATTGAAAAAGTATTGAAAGCTATTGAAACCCTAAATCTTGGTATAGGTTTTGTAGTATCAGGAACTCCCCCTTTAAATTAGAGCGGTCTCCATCAATTTGCTTTAGAATATTTGTGCTTTGAGCAACCTTCTTTATAGTGTCGTTTCCTTTTATAAGAAATCTTTTGCAGCATACATCAATTACTAAGTCTGATGGTTTGTCAGTAGCTCCTTTGTCCAGTAATAACCACAGCAAGAACAACAGTTTAGTTCTGTCTTTTATCCAATTACACTTACCATTGAAGTTACTATCAAATGCTGCCACAAAAGCATTGTCAGCATTTGTAAAACCTTCTTGAAATAGATCTTTAGATAGTTCAAAAAGCTTTTCAATATCATATGGCCATTCAGGAGATAAATGGAATGGCCTCTGAGCTTGTATAAGTTGACTTTCTAATCTATCCTGTTCTGTTTTTATCTCTTGTCCGAAATAATCTTCCATGCTACCTAATTCATCTAAGAAATAGGCTTGATCATTCATAATATCTATATGGTATATTGTTTGGTAAGTACTTAAAAATCTTCGGATAAAGTGTGTGAATAAGAGCTTTTCAAAATTATCTCTTTTATGATCCTGAATAAATTCAAGGTAACCTGAACGAAAAAGAATACCCATATCTCTTCTAAACTCTTCAGGCTTTGTAAATTGAGATGCTTTAATCCCCTTTTCTTTCTGTATTTCTACAATATCTTGTATGAACAGTACATAGTTTAATTTGATAATACTTTCTGGGAATTTCCCATTCGCATCATATTCAATACCTTGCCTTTTAAATGCTTCAATAGAAGATTCATTTTCAATAAACGACAAAGAAGGTGGTACTTCACCTAAAAATATACGTTCCAGTAGTTTTTTAAGGTCTGGTTTCATGTGACGTTACGCACAAAATATAAAAAAGCACCTATATGTAGAGATAGTAAGGTTTGTTAGTTTTGTGCTGTAACAAGACTGTTAGTATTGTTCATTCGATCTGCTTACACGAAACACCACTTTAAAAGAATAGCAGGGCAATCGGATGGGATCAGTACGCCAGAACGGCGTAACTGTGCCATCTGCTCTGTTGGGGATGTGGTGTCCCTGTGTAGGCTTATGGTTAACGGTTACGCTATTTTTTATTCATTAATACACAAAACACCACACAATGCAACAAAAAGCAACCTTTCTTCAACGTCTATTTGCCAGGATTATAGACGGCATATTACTGAGTATCCTGATCACTGTATGCTACTATTTATTTAAGGACCTAGATTCTATTGAAAACTCACATATTCAAAGTGATGTTACCGGAATAGGCGTATTGATTAGATGGTTATTATACTACCCTATAATGGAAGCTAATGGCGGTACTATCGGGAAACGTGTAGTCAAGATAAAAACCGTGTCGGCAGATACGAATATGAATCCTAGCCTTTTACAGTCATACAAGAGAACAGTTTATTTACTACTTCCATTTATAGCCAGCTTAGCCGTTCTTGTTTTAGCTACGAAATTGTTTAAGGTTGAAGTTAACGTATTGAATTACACTGCATTTGTCGTGATAATACAAACACTATGGATGATCATAGCACCTATGATTGTTATAGATGGCTATCGTATGCATGATAAGTTTGCAGGAATGAACGTGATAAAGTAAATGCTTAACTTTGGTAATATGGCAAAAGAAGAGAAGAAGCAAGAGCCTAAAAAGAGGGGTAAGTATGAACCACCGTTGAAGGTTGAGGGTGATTTTATGGAATTGATGGGTGCTGTTGTGAAGGATGCTAAGAAAAAGGATAAAAAGAAGGAACAAGGAAATGACGAACAAGCAACTTGAAGCACTAAAACTAGAAGATTTTGACCTAATAATTCTAACGGATAGTAAATCAGAAGTTAGAACCGGCCTTATTGTAGATTACGATAAAGAAAACTCATTTATAATATTCCAGGATTCTGATAAAGATGAGTCTGATATAATACAGCTATCAGAGATAATTGACATTATGAAGGTATAATGCATTAATGCTCTGCGTGTAAATGGGTATAGTTACCTTAATTATTCACAGGCAGAAAGCTATACATCTTACCATATTCCATCATTTGCTCGTAAAAGCTTTCAGGATATTCCACCTTCACATCTACTATCTTGTCTCCTTCTTTCACAGGTATAAGCTTTGGCTGAATGAATCCACTGTATGGTTTCGCATCCAGTTTCTCATAACGTTCTAATACTTCTTTATGTAATACCGGATCAACCTTTACACCATATGTCTCTACAAGATTCTTACCGGCATTATAATCTCCTTCAGATTTTATACGCTGTATTTCACGAAGCAATTGTCCAAATAGGTCACGAAGCTTTTCATAGTCATTAACCTGCACATAGGTTTTGCCGTCTTTCTTCACAAACTCAACAACATTATCAGCTTTACCTTTTTCATATACCCAATAGGCATTAAGTGCACGATTACGCATATGTGCTTCTTCTATCTGGTCTCCTAATTTCAGACGTGTCAATTGTGTCATAAGACCGTTCATCATATATCCGTCATATTCTGCCTTACCTACTTCTTTTGTATCCATTACGCCTATTTCTATCAGTTTATCATCCATAGCGTAGTATAACCCGACCAGGTCGGCTCGTGCTTCTTCCAGAGTAGATGCATATGTCTTCAGTGTTTTATCTGTTGTTTCAACACCTTCGTTGATCTGACCGGAAGCATGGCCGATGCACTCATGCATATCAGTATGCAGGTCTGATGCTAGATTACCATGCTTCTCAATACGTGATTTCACTTCATTATTTACAGCAAATTCATCTAAGAACCCACCCTTTGATTTTGCGACATTGTAAGCATGTATGATGTTGCTTAGTGATACTGATTTAGAACCATGATTCTTACGTATCCAGTCTGCATTTGGCAAGTTGATACCTATCGGAGTACTTGGAGCAGCATCACCACTTTCAACAATAGCAGTAATTGCTTTGGCTGTAATGCCCCTTACTTCTTTCTTCTTGTGTTCTTCCATCAGAGGTGAATTATCTTCAAACCACTGGGCTTCTTTAGCAATAGCATTAATACGCTTGGTGGCTTCAAGATCTTTCATTGATACTACACTTTCAAAGCTTCCTTTTTTACCGATAGCATCAAGATACACTTCTATAAAGCCGTTGACTACGTCTATTCTTGAAGCTGTATCGTTTACCCAGGCAATACTGTATTCGTCAAAAATTTTAAGGTCGCCAGTTTTGTAATACTCAACAAGCAGCTCTAGTGACTTTCTTTGTTGTTCATTTTCAGCAACAGGGATGGCTTTTTCCAGCCAGTACACTATACGTTCAATGGCTCCTGTATACATCCCACCTACTTTCCAGGTCTTCTCATATATCTTACCATCTTCTTTTATAAGCTTTGTATTTAAACCCCATGACGGCGCATTACCTTTGGTACTGAACTGCTCATAATACTTGTCAACTTCTTCTTGTGTAACATTCTCATAAAAATTGTTTGAAGACATCACAACATTATCTACATCTGCTCGCTGATCAACTACTTTTGGCTCAATGCTCATATCGTATACAATAGGAGTTATACGTTCAATAAAATCATCAATGCTTTCACCTTCATTAACTGGTAATAATGCTGCATCAGAGTTTTTTATTACCTCTGCAAAATAATCTGCCGAGCATCCGGGAATAAACTTCTCATTTCCGTAGTGGTGGTGGTTACCATTGCTAAACCAAAAACGACCGCAATAGACTTTGAATTCCTCCCAGTCATCTGTGCTTTTATCTCCGCTATATGTACCATAAGCAGCTTCAATCGTTTTACGTAATAGCAAACCATTCTTGCTTTTCTGGTCATATATTATATCACGGCCACAAAGGGCGGCTTCGTATAAGTAATATGCTAACTCTTTTTGCTGTGCGCTCAATTCGTCCCAACCGGGTATTTGGTAACGCAGTATTTTCAGGTCAGCAAAACTTTCTGCTTCCACTTTAAAATCTTTTTTTTCAGAAGTCTCTTCTTGCTGCTCATTACATGCCATCAAAAACATTTGTGCACCCATTAATACCATAACAGGCAAAATCCACTTTTTCATTTTGGTAATTTTTAGCTTTAGTCTTAAAAGTAGGGCATTCACACCATTATTGAAAGAGTGTTAGCTAAAATCACCCTTTTCATAAAATTAACCCGCTAGTGTGTATGCATCCACTATATTTGCTGCTCATGAAAAGACGCTCGTACATCATTTGCCTTTTGATCTTTGCAGCTTGTGCTGCTGAAGAAACTGAAAACACAGTACCATTCTATGCCCCACCCAAAGGCACTGTCATTGATGCGGACAGTATACCTGTTGTAGAAGATGAGCTAAATGAGTTTTATTACAGTGTAATACTTACAAGTAAAGAGAATAGTAATGAGGGGAAGTACATACTTGATGCAGCATTTGGCCCTAACAAAGCGAGAACAGAAATTGTATACCCCGATCTTGGCCAGCAGATAGTCCCTGAGTTACAACTTGATAAGACTAGCCCATATTCATATCATGTAGGTTTTCACTATAAAGACGATAATATCTTTCATGAGTATGCTAAAATATTTGCAAAGAAAAACGAATTCGGAGTTCGCCAGATCCAACTCAAATACGTAAAGGCATACTATATGGAAGACGCTTCTAAAACAAAATAGCCTTCCCGTAGAAAAAGGATGGCTATAATTTGTTGCCTATAATCGTGTGTTTTAAACTTCCATGGCGATAACACTCTAGGCCTGCTTCAGGTTATAAATGTCTTAATGTAATATTATCTGCTTATTGCCTATACATTAACCCTATGTTATGCTATTATTGATATTATGTTATATCAACATAAATCAAGTAGAATAACAACAGGCTACCCACAATTATCAGGGTTTTCAACATGAACCAGCTTAGAAACAAAAAAGAGCCCGCTAATAAACACGGGCTCTTCAGAATGTATATTACTATTATTGCTTTATTACTTGTTGTGTCAGTATTTCAGTATCTGTTACCACTTGTAGCACATATGTACCATTAGCAATAGCACTTTCAGCCACATCAATGCTGAACCTTCCTCTGCCTGCATCTAGCTGCTCCTGCGTTTCCAGTATTAACCTTCCTGTAATATCATATAATATCACTCTTGCGTTTGTAGCTTGCTGCAGGTTGTAGCTCATATATATACGGTCTCTGAAAGGATTATTATCTACCTGTATATTGGTATTATGATCCAGATCGCCTACGTTGCCTGATTTAGGGTCAGGAATAGTGATCTGTTGATCGATCACGTAGTAACGTTGGTACACTTTATTGAATGAGGCCCTATACCCTATCGAACCATTACCCTGAACCATAGTTGCCATTGTAGCAACTGAGTTTGTAGTATCCATCATTGAGTCAACAGTAACATTTGTACCAACTATGTATGCTGTACTCAAGGTTACTCCTGAAAGCTCTGATGTATCAAAGTACACTATCATATCGTACATCGCAGCGTGTCCGTTTTGTGATACATCCAGCTGGAACTCCTTAACAGTCTTATTCGTTGTTGCAAATGGTGTATCCATAGCAACTACACCGTTACCCTTTCGTATAACAACAGCTTTGGTACAGCCAAGCTCTGTGCTGCCGTTCTGCACGCTAGCTATCAACTTATCATTATTGTAATTGTAGTAGTAAACATTCTGTGCCGAGTTCAATAACCATTCACGACTCTCAGCAGTATCGGTCTCAATTGCTCTTATCGGCACACGCTGTACCAAACTGATAACAGGCTTAGTAATACTACCGAAACCTGTAAGGAAAGACAATCCACAGCCAGATGCACTATTACTATATCCTACACCTGTAACTGTCGTTTTATCACCATAACCGGCAACATAATCATTCTCATTTCCTGCTATGCTATTATTGAAACATGTCTCAATTGCGAGGTTACTGGTACCATCCCATATCAACGGCGTACTCAAAGGCAACATGTTCCAGCCCAAAGCTGTAGTATAATTACCGTTGTAATAAACTGTTGTTACAGTAGCAAAATTACCGCTAAGGTCAGCCAAATTTGTCGCATCGATCTTCAATGTAAACCCTGTAAATGCCTGAGTAGAATTCTTCTGAGTCACATTGAATGCAAATGAATCAATAGGAGTATTAGGTTCAACACCTGCTGCTGCCAGTTCATCTGCGGTGATGATAAATTGCATTCTTGAACCTCTGTTTCTACTGAAGAATGGTGTTGTTGCTTTAGTGCTTACATCTTGCTTATTAACTGTCCTCACAACATGGGTATCGTTACTTGGGGCTTTTTTTATGTCTAACAACCTGATGTAACAAGTATCATAGGTATATGACTTACCGGCATTACTACCATTCTGTGCAATCGTAAAATATAGTTTGAGCATCTTTTCACTGGTAACATCTCCATTATCATAGATGTGCAGTGTCAGGTTTTGTGGTGTTGTACTTCCGGAATTAAACGTAAGTGTATTTCCGGGAATAGTATAATCAGCACCACTAACGGCGTCTCCTACTCCTGCAAACGTAAGTACGGCATTACCACCTGTCGGTGCATTACCAATAACCCTCACTGGTATGCTCAATTGTTTAACCGCAGGGCATACATTTATTGACGGACCTACATCTGTCAACAACATAGTATCAGGTATCGCAAAACCTATCTGTGGTGTACACGGAGCAAAAACGTTACCTACATTCACTGCATACCATGCACGTGTTACTGCTTCTACTTCTCTTGAGCAGGCACCATACAATGTAGTTGCTGCATTTATTGATACGGTACGCGCCTCAGCATAAGTAGCTGTTGAACTAAGTGCCAGCTCTGTTGCATACGCGATCTTTGCAGCTTTTTCTACTCCAATACCCGGCACTTCATAGTCATTATTCTTATCGTTAGTGCCTTTACCGCCTTCCGTAAGCAAGTAAAACCAATGATTCAGTACGCCACTATTGGTATGTACACCACAACGATCATTACCTTGCGTAGGAGTACAACCTATAATCGTCACCCAATACTGTCCATCATAGGTATTCGGGTCGTTATACAGCTTAGGGTTACTCATGCTACGCAACGCACCTGTCCTAAGCTCTTCTCCCATGTCCCACATGCGCTTTTGCGGGGCTGCATAATTCTCTATCACAGCTCCCCATATGTCGCTGAAACCTTCGTTCATTGCTCCAGACTCTCTGTTATACACTAAACCGGAAGTATTCTGACAAACGCCGTGACCTATTTCGTGAGCACATACATCTAATGATGCTAATGGTTCAAAACCACTATTAAACATTCCTGTACCGTTGCCGTATACCATAGCAAAACCATTCCAAAAGGCATTGTTATAGTTATTACCATAGTTTACTACACTATACAGGTCAGAGCCAATACCATCATAACTATTTCTGTTGTGTACATTCAAGAAGTAGTCATACACTTTTGACGCGCCCCAATGTGCATCTACAGCTACTCCATCGGGCCATGTGTTATTTGTGCTGGTAATTTCATTGGCATTATTCAGGTTAGTGCTGCCACTCATATCATATGTAGAGACCAATCTTGCCGAATCGTACATCTCAAACGAATTAGCACCTAATTGTGCTACATTAAAACTAACAGTGCCACTATATAGTGATTTTCCTGAGGCAGATACATGCTTTATAATAGGGTCTGTTAATAATATTTCTCCTGTTTTCGCATCTACGTATATCAGGTCCCTGCTTAAGGGCTTGGTAGCATATATGTCAAAACGATAAGCAAGCTGCAGTTGCCTGTTCATATCATCAGGACGAAAGTCTTGTACCAAAACCAGCTCCCCTTTAGGTAGTTTGGTTAACTCTAGTTGACCCATTTTATTAATAAGCGCATCAGGTGCAGTCCAGCTATATTCATCAGCGTCAATTGCAAGTAGCGCCTTACTCAAAGCATCCTGTTCAGTAATAGTAGGTGCAAGGGAAACTCCCTGATCTTTGAAAATATTTGCGTTGACGAAAGACACTTGCTCGCCTTTTATCATTATTGAAGCAGCACCATGCTCTACTTCAATACCTTTATACATGAGGTCAAACCTGATAAGGTATGTTTCTTCAGTTATTTCAGTTTTTTTATCAAGCACCCAACTATAAGCATTCTCCAGTTCCAGATATTGATTAATAACAGACTGCGAATTATTGAACACAGGTCCCGCTCCTTCAGCAAAACTCACCAGCTTAACTGTATTATCAATAGTATTGCGCTCGATAGTAGGTTTTTGAGCGTAAACAGTGCTGCTGACAAGTAAACTGCAAACAACAAGGATGTGTAATAATCTTTTCATACAACTGCTTTAGTTAATAAAAAAGCCCGGTAAGCTAGTACCGGGCTTTTACAAATATATCACTATAATGTTAAATAAGCTTAATTCTGGAACTGAGGTATCAGATCTTTAGCCAGCTTCACCATCTTCTCGATACCGTCTTCAGGTAATTTACCTTTCTTGAACTCAGCAAGTACTTCAGGCAACTTCAGTTCCATATCACGAAGGAATGTTTCTTCAAATGCCTTCACATTCTTAACTGGCACCTGACTGATCAGGTTATTAGTACCTAAGTATATTATAGCTACCTGCTTCTCAACAGAGAAAGGAGAATATTGTGCTTGTTTAAGGATCTCCACGTTACGAGCACCTTTATCCAATACTGTTTTAGTAGCAGCATCTAGGTCACCACCAAACTTAGAGAAGGCTTCCATCTCACGGTAAAGAGCCTGGTCAAGCTTCAATGTACCTGCTACTTTCTTCATTGATTTGATCTGAGCGCTACCACCCACACGGCTTACAGAGATACCAACGTTGATCGCCGGACGAATACCTGAAAGGAATAAGTTCGACTCGAGGAATATCTGGCCATCAGTGATCGAGATAACGTTTGTAGGAATATATGCTGATACGTCACCTGCCTGTGTTTCAATGATCGGAAGTGCTGTTAGTGAACCACCACCTTTCACCTTGTCTTTCAAGCTTTCAGGAAGATCATTCATTTCTTTAGCAATGCCATCATCGTTAATCACCTTTGCAGCACGCTCCAGCAAGCGGCTATGCAGGTAGAATACATCACCAGGATATGCTTCACGACCCGGAGGACGACGAAGTAGCAGAGAAACCTCACGGTATGCTACCGCCTGCTTTGAAAGGTCATCATAAACAACCAATGCCGGACGGCCTGTATCACGGAAGTATTCACCTATCGCAGCTCCAGCAAATGGTGCATAGAACTGTAGTGGTGCCGGATCAGATGCTGATGCCGCAACGATAGTAGTATAAGCCATTGCTCCGTTATCTTCCAGTGTTTTCATTACACCGGCGATAGTAGATGCTTTCTGACCAATAGCTACATATATACAATATACAGGCTCACCTGCATCGTAGAATTCTTTCTGGTTGATGATGGTATCAATACAGATGGCTGTTTTACCTGTTTGACGGTCACCGATAACCAACTCACGCTGTCCACGGCCAATAGGAATCATCGCATCGATCGCTTTGATACCTGTTTGTAACGGCTGCTTTACAGGCTCACGATAGATAACCCCCGGTGCTTTACGCTCAATAGGCATTTCGTATAGCTCACCTTCGATAGGTCCTTTACCATCTATTGGCTCACCAAGTGTATTTACTACACGGCCGCTCATACCCTCACCTACTTTAATTGAGGCGATCTGGCCGGTACGGCGCACCTGAGCACCTTCTTTAATACCCTTGCCTTCACCCATCAATACCACACCTACATTATCTTCTTCAAGGTTCAGTGCAATAGCTCTTACTCCGTTCTCAAATTCTACTAGTTCACCCTGACGTACACTGTTCAAACCATAAACACGTGCAATACCATCACCAATTTGGAGTACGGTACCTACCTCTTCAAGGTCTGCAGATGCATTGAAGTTGGTTAATTGCTGGCGAAGAATCGCTGAAATTTCATCCGGTTTTATCTCAACCATGATATTCTGTATTTATTAAACGTTTTTAATTCTTATTTAGTCAGGCTACTACCTGATGTTCTTTTTGTAAATATTCTTGCTAAACTGAAGGCTAACATCGTTCAGATCACGACGTACGCTGAAATCAAACATAACATCATCCATCTGCATCACTAGCCCACCGATAAGCTCTTCATTCACTTTCTCTTCAAATTCTATTATTGCATCAGGGTGCGCCTCTGCAATTTTCTTACGTACAGTTTCTCTTACTGTCTCATTTGCAGGCACTGCAGTTGTTAGCTTCACAGTCTTGATATTCTTCAGCTTTTTATACATCTCCATAAAAGATGTTGTAATGTTCTGAAGTTGATCTTCTCTGCCTTTATTTACTAGTAGCTTTACGAAAAGCTTCATTACTTCACTAAGCTTACCTCCTACTACTGCATCAATAATGCTCTGCTTTTTGTCTCCTTTAATTACAGGATTACGAAGCATGTTGGCGAAGTCCCTACTTCCTGTACAGATAGCATTAAGTAGCTGCACATCCTTCAGGGTTTCTTCCAACTTGTTTTGCTCAACAGCAATGTCAAGCAAAGATTTCGCATATCGTGAAGCAAGACGTGGATTCTGCATTTTCTACTCCTGATTAATTATAATTAATTCAACTTGATTTCTTCAGCCAGCATCTGTGCATACTCATTTTGAGATTCTGCAGTAGACAATTGCTTACGGATCACTTTCTCTGCTACTTCTACTGATAGTTTACCTATCTCATTCTTCAGTTCAGTAATTGCTGACATTTTCTGCTGCTCTATCTGCTGTTGTGCATCAGCTATCATTTTATCAGCAATGAGCTTAGTATCATCTTTCGCTTTGTTAACGATACGGTCACTTTCATCCTTAGCTTCTTTCAGTATTTGCGACCTTTCTTCACGTGCTTTAGTCAGTAATTGCTCGTTCTCACTTTTGATCTGTGCCATTTCTGCTTTTACCTTCTCAGCAGAAGCAATAGAATCCGCAATGCCTTTCTCACGTTCATTAAGTGAGTTCAGGATAGGCTTCCACGCATATTTGCGCAATATGAATAAAACGGAAAGGAACGCTAATAGCGTCCAGAAAAACAACCCGAAATCCGGAGTTAACAAATCCATAGTTACTTATTTATATAAATATTCTTAGTTTTTAATTAAATAACTACACCCCTATGCCCTATGCTCAGGGTGCAGTTAAGTTCTTCGTTAGCTTATTTCAGAAGAACAGCAAGTAGGCCTGCGATACCACCTAAAAGCGCCACACCCTCAACGAATGCTGCTGTAAGGATCATATTCGCACGGATATCACCAGAAGCTTCCGGCTGGCGAGCGATTGCTTCAACCGCACCTTTACCGATCTGGCCAATACCTACACCAGCACCTAGTGCTGCTACTCCTGCACCGATAGCGCCTAAACCGGCGTCACCTGCTAACATAATTGTGTCTAACACTGACATGTTATATGGATTTTGATTAAAAAATACTACGCTATAATTTCATTTTCAGATACACTGTACTTCTCTTCCTCTTCATGGTCATGATGTGTATCCTCAATTGCCTGACCTATAAATACAGCAGTCAGGTTGGCAAAGATAAAGGCTTGGATCGCTGCAACCAACAACTCAAGCATGAACATGAATATGGAGAAGGCCAGTGATATTGGCGATACAAACCACCCCCAAAACGTACCAACTGCACTACCTAAAATGAAAATCAAAGATATCAAACTCAATATCAGAATGTGTCCTGCCAAAATATTAGCAAACAAACGTATCGTCAGTGCTATCGGCTTTACAAACAATGATATTATTTCTATCGGCACTAATAACATCTTCACTCCAAACGGAACACCGGGAGGGTTGAAAATGTGACCCCAGAAATGTTTATTACCGCTTACCAGCATCACTATAAATGAAATGATTGATAAGCAAGCAGTTACCGCAACATTACCGGTAAGGTTTGCACCACCCGGTAATAATCCTAATAAATTATTGATCCAGATAAAGAAGAATACCGTCAATATCAACGGCATGAACTTTAAATATTTACTACCAAGATTTGGTTTTGCAACCTCATCTCTCATAAAAGTAATAACAGGTTCAATAGCATTCTGCATACCAGAAGGAGCAGTCATCACACCATTCTTCTTATATTTCTTAGCCACACCTAACATTATCCATAGTAACAACACTACAGATATCAACATAGACAATACGTTCTTAGTTATTGATAGGTCGTAAATATTTGCCCCATCTTCAGATACTACCTTTTCAGTACGACCGGTTACTATCTTATAACCATTGTAAGCTTTATGGCCGTGTTCAAAATGCGACGCAGAAAAAAATTCTAATCCTTTTTCAGGATGATATATAATAACCGGAAGAGATAAACTTACCGGATGACCATTAAAATCAAACAAGTGCCAATAGTGTGAATCAGAAACGTGCCCGAAGATCACTTTTGAAGCATCAAAACCACCTTCTTTCTCATTATGATGATCCGCAGCTTCGTGATGCTCTGTATGATGAACTTCATCTTGCGCAAACGCAGGCACTACGCCACACGATAAATAAATAACTGCTACAAATGCCGATAATATATTTCTTATATTCATTCCGGATACTGAAAAGCTCTATTTAACACCAGGCACTTTCCGCAACTGCGGGTATACACCTTTAAAATTTGCGCAAAGATACTCGTTTTTACTTCAAAAAAAAGAAGCAGTTCTAATTTATACCGTATCTTACAAAATGCACTGTCACATACAATACAGTATGCTTTATAACGCACTAAGCACAAATCATTTATAAGTCATATACTATTTATTTATAGTCAACCCTAAGATGTATCAAGGCACATGTTAACAGCAACTATTTTATGCTTTGCTAATAACTGAACGCAATACAGTTTATTTTAAAACAACCAAGTATTTTTTACCCCCGAAAAATGTAGAAAATTAATACAACCTAAAGGGTTTATGTGCTATTTTTGCCGTTTCTATATAAGACAAAAAGACTTTTATGCAGGAAAAAGGTAAAAAGAACCCGAATGCAAGTTTAGCAGACATGGGTCTTAATGTTGGTGTAGCGAACTGGAATTTATCTCCGGATGAGTTGATCAAAAAAACAATCGAGCTAGGACAGGGCGAACTGAATAGTACGGGAGCTCTTAGTGTTAGTACCGGTAAATTTACCGGACGTTCTCCGAAAGATAAGTTTACTGTAAAAGACGCAATTACAGAAAATAGTGTTGATTGGGGAAACATTAATATTCCTATATCCTCTGAGGTATTTGATAAACTATACGATAAGGTTTGTTCATATCTTGATGGTAAAGAAGTTTGGGTTCGCGACTCTTATGCCTGCGCTGATCCAAAACATCGCTTGAATATACGTGTTGTAAATGAAGCTCCATGGGCAAACTTATTCTGTTATGACCTATTCCTTCGCCCTACTGATGAAGAAATAGAGTCACAAACACCTGATTGGCATATACTGCAAGTACCAAGCTTTGAGGCAGACCCGGAAGTAGATGGTACACGTCAGGCAAACTTTACAATAGTAAACTTCACCCGCAGAATAATACTAATTGGAGGATCTGCATATACAGGTGAAATGAAGAAAGGTATCTTTGGTGTACTTAACTTTATTCTTCCTCATGACAAAGGCATCCTAAGTATGCACTGCTCTGCAAACGAAGGTAAAGAAGGTGACGTAGCGCTATTCTTCGGCTTGTCAGGAACAGGCAAAACAACTTTAAGCGCTGATGTGAACCGTTCTCTGATAGGTGACGATGAGCATGGCTGGGCTGATGGTTCTGTATTTAACTTTGAGGGTGGATGTTACGCTAAAGTGATAGACCTGAGTGAAGAGAAAGAACCACAGATATTCAAAGCGATCAAGCACGAAGCACTTCTTGAGAATATCGTTTTCAAAGAGGGTACAAACGAAGTAGATTACACAGACGGCAGCATCACTGAAAACACACGTGCTGCTTACCCGATACATAATATTCCTAACGTTAAGCAACCATCATTTGGTGGTGATCCAAAGAATATCTTCTTCCTTACCTGTGATGCATTCGGCATTCTGCCTCCTATCAGTAAATTGAGTACGGGTCAGGCAATGTATCACTTCATTAGTGGTTACACTGCTAAGGTTGCCGGTACTGAAGTTGGTATTACAGAACCGCAAACTACTTTCTCTGCTTGTTTCGGCCGTGTATTCCTTCCGCTACACCCTGCTAAGTATGCTGAGCTATTAGGTAAGAAACTAGATGAGCACCCTGATGTGAATGTGTGGCTGGTGAACACCGGATGGAGTGGTGGCCCATATGGTGTTGGTAGTCGTATGAGCCTGAAGTATACTCGCGCAATGATCACCGCTGCTATGAAGGGCGAGCTAGACAACGTTGAGTATAAAGCACACAATGTATTTGGTGTTCAGATACCACAAACCTGTCCTAATGTACCTGACGAAATACTAAACCCGCGCAGTACATGGGCAGACAAGGAAGCATACGACAAAAAAGCAAATGAACTGGCTCAACTATTCGTGAAGAACTTTGAGCAGTTTGCTGATCAGGCAAGTGAAGAAATTCGTGATGCCGCACCTACTGTTATGCAAAAAGTACAATAACTACTTTAGACACTTAATAAATAAAGCCCGGTTATACCGGGCTTTATTATTTTACATTATAGCAGCTTCGACAACAACTCTGCCTCTCCTACTATCCATACTTTATCATCAGCTTCAAAAATTGTATCCGACTTAGGATTAAGTATCCTTCTGCCACCACGCTCAATCCCTACAACTATTCCATGTACTATTTCACGCACATTACTTTCTTTAATAGACATCCCTTTCAGTGAAGAGTCATTGGGTATCTCTATTTTCTTAAGTACAACTTTATGAGGCTCATCATCCCCTTCAGGTGTTGAACTTTTTTCCAGTTCATTTTTGAATACATCAAGCTGCTCATCAGTTCCAATTACAAACAGCCTATCTCCCGGAAATAACATGTGCTTACCGGCGGGTGCAACTATTGTATGCGTATCTCCTCTTTTTATCATAGCTATATTTACACCATACCTCTCTCTAAGTTGTAAATCGAATAGCGTTTTACCCACTACTGACGAACCGAAAGGAATAACATACTGAGAAATATGAGCATCCCATGGTGCCAACTCTTTTCTTGCAACCTGCGCCTGGTGTATTTCTCTGCGATTAAAATTATAGAAAAACCGTTCCTCTAATCTCAGATAATACCTGTGTATACTGTTAGAGAACTTTATAGCCGTTGTTACGATACCTATCACAATCAGCAACGCGTAACCTGTAGGCAAAAAAGTAAGCAGCATTCCCGCTATGATGGCAATAGCCAAACCTATGCGTAAAAAGCGAAGCACCAATAAAGGACCATGATAACGTTTGTTTGCCCACAGATTAGCAAAAGCAGTAGGCTGTAATTTACGTAACATCAACATCCATAAAAACGGTGATAACACAAGCATACAAGAGAAAGAAACTATTACCGATACTATAATTTTACTTGTAAAATCCTTCTTAAGCAAAACTTTTTCCACCTCTACAAACAAGTAAATAATACCCACTGACATAAGTAATACCAGCAGGCAAATGACAACAAAAGATCGTATCACCTTCTGCCAGTCACTGGCAGTATTAATATTCTGTGCACCTGTACTATATCTCACCATGTTTTTCTTCCACGATTCGGGCAATAATCTATCAATGTACGCATACAATACAGGTGCTGCTTTGATCATATACGGAGTTAAAAATGTCGTAAGTGCAGAAACTGCTACTGCTATAGGGTACAAATAGCTACTTGTTACGCCTAGTGTTACTCCAAGTGTGGCTATAATGAATGAGAACTCACCGATCTGTCCCATACTCATTGCCGCAAATAGGGATGTTTTTAATGGCTGGCCGGAGATCAATGCACCTACAGTAACATGAAAAACTTTAAACACAACAAACACAACTGAGATTATCAGTATAGGCCCTGCGTAATTAACGAGAATATCAGGATCTATCAACATACCAACAGACACAAAAAACACAGCACCAAACAGATCCTTCACAGGCTTTAGAATGTGTTCAATACGCTCTGCATATAGCGTCTCTGCTAATATCGACCCCATGACGAATGCACCCAATGCTGGTGAAAAACCGGCATTTGATGCCAGGATCACCATTAGCAGACACAGGCCCAAAGCAATAACCAACAACGTCTCATCATTAAGGTGTTTGCTTATTCTGTTCAGTAAAGAAGGAATGAAGAATATACCTGCAACAAACCATAATACAAGAAAGAACAGTAGCTTGAGAATGCTTTGTAGCATTTCAACTCCTGCAAAATCCCGGCTTACAGCAATTGTAGACAATAACACCATCAACACTACAGCAACAAGGTCTTCTATTATTAGTATGCCGAATACTAACTGAGCAAATTTCTTCTCCTTAAGTCCTGATTCATCAAATGCTCTTATTATGATTGTTGTAGACGCAATGGACAATATACCTCCGAGAAATAACTGATCAATAAAAGACCAGCCCAAAAGTTTACCAAGTATAAACCCAACCCCTAACATTGCCGATACTTCTATTAAACCGGTTATGGAAGCCGGGCCTCCTATACTGAGCAGTTTTTTAAAGCTAAACTCTAAGCCTAAATTAAAAAGTAAGATCACGACACCTATCTCTGCCCATATCTTAATGTTTTCAATTTCAGATATTGTAGGTATTAAAGGGAACTGTGGACCTACTAATAAACCTGCCAGGATATATCCTAATACAACAGGCTGTTTCAACCTTTTAAATATCAGGGTGGTTATACCTGCTATTATCAAGATCAGCCCGAGGTCTTGTATTAAATGCGGCAGATGGTTCATTGCACTATTTTATATCAGCAAATATCTATCATTTTATCAGCCTTACAATATAGTAACGTTGCCGCTATACTGTCATGGCTATATTATTTTCATTTGATGCGGGGTTATTCTACTATTACTTACCTTTTCCATATTCATACGTTATCTTTGCCCGCATTAAACATATAAAGATTATGAAGAATACTCCATTCACACATAAACATACAGAACTGGGTGCCAAGATGGCTGAGTTTGCCGGATATAATATGCCCATATCTTATTCAGGCATTAAAGACGAGCACACTACAGTTCGTAAAAACGCCGGTGTGTTTGATGTAAGCCATATGGGTGAGTTCATCCTTAAAGGGCCTGATGCACTTGACCTGATACAGCGTGTAACTACCAATAATGCAGCTAAACTTGATACAACCGGAAAAATACAATACTCTTGCCTTCCTACAGAAGAAGGTGGTATTGTAGACGACCTGCTTGTATATTGTCTGGAACCAAACCAATCTTATATGCTGGTGGTTAACGCTTCTAACATAGAAAAAGACTGGAACTGGATAAGCAAATTCAACACTAAGAATGTTGAGATGCATAATATTTCTGATAAAACAGGCTTGTTGGCAGTACAGGGGCCAAAAGCAGTTGAGTACATGCAGGAGCTCACTGATATGAACCTTGTAGACCTGAAATACTACACCTTCGTAAAAGGCACATTTGCCGGCATTGAGAATGTTTTAGTAAGTGCAACCGGATATACAGGTGCAGGCGGTGTAGAAATATACTTTGAAGATGTAGATGGTGCTGCTGATAAAATTTGGGATGAGATATTCCGTATAGGCGGGCCCAAAGGCATGAAACCGATCGGCTTGGGTGCAAGGGACACACTAAGGCTTGAGATGGGGTTCTGCCTATATGGTAATGATATAGACGAAACAACTTCTCCGCTCGAGGCCGGCCTGGGTTGGATCACTAAACTTAAAAAAGGTGTAGACTTCAACAGTATAGATATTTTCACGAAACAGAAAGAAGAAGGTATATCCCGCAAGTTGGTAGGGTTTGAAATGATAGATAAAGGTATCCCTCGTCATGACTATAAAATACAAGACATGAATGGGAACGAGATAGGACATGTAACATCAGGGACACAATCTCCAAGTTTAGACAAAGCTATCGGGCTGGGTTATGTTACTAAACCGAACCATGCTGAAGGCACTGAGATAAACATTATGATCCGTGAACGTGCAATTAAAGCAAAGGTTGTAAAAGTGCCTTTTGAATAACCTAATTAACTCAAACTAAAAGCACGGCAGATGCCGTGCTTTTTTATGCCTCGATAGTTTTTCTGTTGCATAACACATTAATACAGGTATCTGCTACCAAAACTGCTGAAAGACAGAATAAAGGAATGTAATAATACCAATACGTTAAAGGACTGAACATATAAAAGCAAAGCATGAACAGATATAGATAACCTAGCGAGTATTTATAAAAATCAACCTTACCCTTCAATTTTCTGTATTTATAAATGGCAATAACATTCAACAGTATCATAATCATCGCCTGAACAATACGCATGAAAGTGACCTTATACGCTGCATCACCTGAAAGTAACAATTTAAAGTAGGGCGCAAAGTATACCCCTGATTCGTGCGACCAAGAAACATGCCCACCACCATAGCCCTGCATTTCTGCTATAGCACAATGATTATGGTACTCAACACCTGCAAAAAAGCTTTCAGGTTGTGCACCAAAGAACGGAGCAAGTGTGACAACAATAGCTACTCCAACTACCCCCCACACTATGAAACTATACTTCTTAGGCATATTTACCCAGAGCAGGTATGCAAACATAGGCAACCAAAACACCATAGTATAACGGGATAATAAGCACAGAATAATACCCAAAACCGTCAATGGCAGGTTTTTAGTTACAAGGCCTATCGCTAATACTAAATAATATGCTGCAATAATTGTTTCTAAAGTTACCGGCATACCGTTTGTTTTTAACAACACGCATGACCATATTATCAATGATGGTAGTATCGTCAAGATAATCTTGAACCATATACTGATATAGGAACGAAAAACATACCCCCCATACAGACCGATACCGCCTGCCAGAAATACCATACCTATCCATCTGGAGTCAATTTCAAAATACCTTGCCAAGCCAACAGGCAACCAATTTACAGGTAAGTAAACCGGGAACGGTGAATGTGATGGGAAATGGACAGGTTTATATGGGTATTCCCCTGCCGCAAATCTGTCATACAATGCTTCTAATTGTGGTATAACATCAGAAAATTCTGTAGGGTTGCTATACATGCTAAATAGTATCCGCAACTCTTCGTAACAAATTGCTATCGAAACCAACCCGATAACCGCACCTAGCCAGGCATGCTTTTGTGGTTTATTGTCTCGAATATCAAACTCATGCGTCCTGTTATAATTGTAAAGGATGAGTAGTGATACAACAAGAATGAAAATTGGCGAAACAAATTTCACATAGCTATTCATACCTTCCATAGCCCATATATGTAGCTGAAGCAGGTACAAAAAAACAACGCCAAGTGCTAGTTGCACTTTATTTTTAAAAAGCATAGGCTATCTGTAACATTCCTTTATTTACGGAGTATCAAAGTAATACAATTGAGCAAAAGAGTTATTGATCAACTGTTGTTTTTTATTGCCTCTCATTTTTTCTGAAACTAAAGATTTTTTCTTTCTTTGCAGTCATCTCTTAAATATACTCCTCTCATGCTACCTAAGTACAACAGAGTATTACTGAAATTATCCGGCGAATCATTGATGGGCGGAAAAAGCTACGGCATTAGCTCTGAAATGCTTGATCAATACGCTAAAGACATCAATGAGATAACTGAATTAGGAGTACAGGTCGCTGTGGTAATTGGTGGCGGTAATATCTACAGAGGGATGAATGAGGCAGAGACAGGAATAGAACGTGCACAGGGTGATTATATGGGCATGCTGGCTACGCTTATTAATGGTATGGCATTACAGGCTGCTCTGGAGCGAATTGGTGTAATTACAAGGTTACAAAGTGCCATAAAAATGGAACAAATAGCAGAACCTTATATACGCAGGCGTGCTATCCGTCACTTAGAAAAGGGGCGCGTAGTAATATTCGGTGCAGGAACAGGTAACCCATATTTTACAACAGATACTGCCGGTTCATTAAGAGCTATCGAAATAAATGCCGATGTTATCCTGAAGGGAACTCGTGTTGATGGTATATACACCGCTGACCCTGAAAAAGACCCCGACGCTAAACGCTACGATAAACTTACTTTTAGTGAGGTAATATCCAACAATCTGAAAGTGATGGACATGACCGCCTTCACATTGTGCGAGGAAAACAACTTGCCGATTATTGTTTTTGACATGAACACACCGGGCAACTTACTCAATGTGATCACTGGTAAATCTGTAGGTACCTTAGTGAGCTAAGTCTACTTCATTCTTTTTCGCTTGTTAGCTTCATAATCTTCAAATATGAAGTCTCCAAGTCCATCTAATGAGGAATAGAACGCTTTCCCGTTATTTACTTCTGTAAAGTTCCTGACAAAAGACTGTAGATAAGGGTCTTGTGCGATCATAAAAGTGATGACAGGTATTTTCAACTTGCGCAATTGACCCGCGAGGTTTAGTGTTCTGTTCAATATCTTACTATCAATACCAAAACTGTTTTTATAATACTTATTGCCTACTTTAAGACAGGTAGGTTTCCCGTCTGTTATCATGAATATCTGTTTATTTGGGTTCTTTCGCCTGCGCAAAAGATCCATGGCCATTTCTAACCCTGCAACGGTATTGGTATGGTAAGGCCCCACTTGCAAATAAGGCAGGTCTTTAATTTCTATTTGCCATGCATCGTTACCAAATACTACTATATCCAATGTATCTTTCGGGTATCTCGTAGTTATTAGCTCACTCAATGCCATAGCCACCTTTTTGGCCGGTGTTATTCTATCTTCCCCATACAGTATCATGGAGTGAGATATGTCAATCATAAGTACCGTTGAGGTCTGAGCCTTATAATCCATTTCGTGCACCTCAAGATCGTCCTGGTGCATCTCAAAATGGTCAATACCTCTGTTAATGAAGGAATTTCTCAAGCTGCCTGAATAATCTATTGCATCTAAAGCATCACCATATTCATATGGCCGCGTCTCAGGATTACGTTCATCACCATTACCTGTTTTGAATGTGTGATGATTACCTTTCTTACCTTTTTTTAGTTTACCGAATATCTCTTCTAATGAACGTTGACGTATCTGCTGCTCTGTTTTAGCTGATATTTCATATGCACCATCTCGTTCGTTCTCTTTTAAGTACCCTTTTTCTTTCAGTTCATCTATGAAATCGCCAATACCATAATCATCGTCTGTCAGCTGATACTCTCTATCAAGTTGCGATAACCAGTCTAATGCTTCTGTAGGGTCACCATTTGTATAGTTCAACAACTCCATGAACAGATCAAGTAGTTTTTTAAAATCAGACTTAGTGTTCTGTTCTATGTATTTTGTGAATATAAAACCCTTCATACTTATAAAGTTAAGCCTAATAGCAGTTACGATACGTATAAGGTTTGTCAATCTGAGTATTGCACAACTATTTATTTCAAAATTGGTTTATTACGATCATGGGTATTTATACGATAAAAAAAGAACAGCTGGTTAATGCTTCTATTGATGATGTATGGTCGTTTTTCTCCGACCCCAACAATCTATCTAAGATCACTCCTGAACATATGGGTTTTGAGGTAACCTCTGAACCATATGAAGGTGAAATATACCCCGGACAGATCATTACATATAAAGTATCTCCGGTTTTGAACATCAAAATGTTCTGGATGACAGAAATCACTCACGTAGTACCGAAAAAAATATTTGTAGACGAACAAAGAAAAGGACCATATAAAATATGGCACCATCAACACCTCTTTGAAGAAACAAATGAAGGAGTCAAAATGACAGATATAGTTCACTATCAGCCACCTATGTGGATATTAGGTAATATTGCCAATAATATTTTTATTCGTAATCAATTAAATAATATCTTCGATTACAGAAAAAAAGTAGTTGACACATTATTTCTTAAAAATATGTAAACTTTTATTTTTACTAGTTGTTAACCTATCTGACCAATCTCATAAGAGATTAAAATAGCTAAGAAAGTGGAAGCAGTGTTGATGAATAGATTTAGCATTAAAGATATTGAGAATCTCACAGGTATTAAAGCTCATACATTACGTGTATGGGAGCAACGTCACGGTATAATTGTACCTAAGCGTACCGATACTAATATTCGCTTTTATGATGCAGCCGACCTGAAGAGAGCTTTAAAGGTCTCTTTACTTAACAGGTATGGCTATAAGATATCTCGTATCCAAAAAATGGATGACCACGAGATAAATACGGTTATCTACCAGAAGAATGATGAAAGCTTCAGGTTTGAAAATCTTGTGAATGAACTGGTAGTAGCTATGGTTGATATGGATCTGGATATGTTTGAGGGTAAACTGAATGGTTACATCAATGAATTTGGACTGGAAAAAACAATAGAAGACTTGATATTCAGCTTTCTTGAGAAAGTGGGACTGATGTGGATGACCAACAGAATTTTGCCTGCACAAGAACATCTTACCAGTAATATTATATCCAGAAAAATATTATTAGCAATAGAAAAGCTTGATAAGCAGAATGCACCTAAAGAAGCATCTGTTTTAATGTTTTTACCGGAAGGCGAAATACATGAATTAGGCCTAATATATGTGAATTATTTACTCTTAAGCTATGGTAAAAAGCCAATATACCTGGGAGCAAATACTCCTATAGACCAGGTTGGGTATGTTAATAGCGCTATGGATCCTGATTATCTCTATACACATATTACTTCTGTTTCCAACGATTTCAACATCAATAAATATCTTGATCATATAACTGAACTATGCCCTGACAAGCATGTTTTTGTATCAGGCTCCATGCTGCAAAAGCTAAAATATACATCGGGCAATAGCGATGTAGTGTTTATTAATACTCTTCAGGATGTAAAAGATGTATTTAGCGTTTTATCAATTCCCGGTAAGCAACAACGTTAAAGAGTTATATTATATACTTCCGATACTCTACTACACTCTCCTTCTTTATTCGTACTTCATCATTCATATACTGCTGTCTATCTACTGAGTAGTATAATCATAATCTTACACGACTCTGTTTAAACAGCTTTTTCGTTTAACACAACTAATAAAAGTGTTAAACAAAGCAAAACACGTCTACTCATTAAATTAATTTGTAATACTTATGACATTATAGTGTCATTATAAGTACCTGAATATCAATATTTGTCTACTTTTTTTAGTTTTGTTTAACAGTGGCAATACTAAAAATAAACAAAATCTATTTGGATAAGGTAAAATCTTGTTTAACTATACACTCAAGATGATTAAACAGAACAACAAAACGTTTAACTAATCATCATCAAAAACTAAACAGTATTAAATAACAACATTGTTAACCAAAAAACTTTTTAGTCATGACCACTACAGATTTTAATAACGTTATAGCTTACAACAGCGATTTTTTAAAGCCTTACGCAGTTTCTCTTACGCACGATAAAGAAGATGCTAATGACCTGTATCAGGAAACTATGGTAAGAGCATTAGTAAACAGAGATAAATATCGTGAAGGAACCAACATCAAAGCGTGGCTATATACTATTATGCGTAATATCTTCATTAATACTTACAGAAGAAATAAGAAGTTTACGAAAGTAACCAGCGATGTACCTGATGATATAGTAATGTATAATGTTGACAAAAAAGCAAGGAATGAGGGTTGGGGTAATGTACGTATGAAAGAGGTACAAAACGCTATTGATAACTTGCCGGAAGTGTTCCGTATGTCTTTTGAGCTATACTATATGGGTTATAAATATCAGGAAATAGCTGCAATGTTAAATGAACCACTTGGCACTGTTAAAAGCAGAATACACTTTGCCAGAAAGATATTGACTTCTAAGATTGACAGATAATTTTAGTAATACGATAGATACACAAAAGCAGCAATGTATATTGCTGCTTTTTTAATACTCATAACAGCCAATGTCAATATTGTTCGGGTCACGTACCTTATCATTCAGGTCAACTGTAGGAGGTTGGTAGTTAGCATCCGGGCCTTTACCGGCATCTATAAGTGGCGAGCCTGCTGTTGGCTTAAAGTTCCATGCTCCCGGATCTTCAAACATGGGGTCTTCATTTATCTTGCTATTGATAGCATTTACGATCGACGGAATACCGTCTTTATTTTTCACAAGACTATTTTCAAGGTCAAAGTTATAATTGACTCCACTTGAGAATAATGTATCAACTACAAATTCTGTCTCTAACGAGCCCCATACAACAGAGTTTATCAGCCTGCAGCTTAAATCACTTACAACAAAATTTCCCTGAGACTGCTCGAAATAATTTGTTGCTAAGAATACCGGTTGGTCTACATGGCTTATTTTATTATCTCCATACGTAACGAAGTCGCAATTACTGAAATAATATTGACCACCCTGTAATGCAGCAAAGCATTGTGCACCACAATTATTGACAAGGCAGTTCTCTGCCTGTAAAGAGCTGGCAAATGCTAATATTCCATATCCTATTGAATTTTCAATAATGGTGTTTCTCATTACAAGTTTAAAGGTGGTTTGCGAAGCATTGTTTGGTTCAAGCTGTATAGCTGCAGGAGTAAAGTTAATAACATCACCACCTGATAACCTTAAGCGTGTATCACTACCGCAATTTTTCAAAATGGCATAGTTGATCTCATTATCTTTACTTGATTCAAAAAAGTATATACCGCCCCACTCACCGGGATATCCTTCATTACCAAAATACTTTCTATCTAATCTGTCTCCCTGAAAAACAACGCTGTCTTGTTTTGTTCCTAATACTTTAAGTGTTCCTAAAACTAATAGCCTGGAGTCACCGTGCACATATACGCGACACCCGGCGGGTATAGTAAGCGTTACATTTTCGTCTACTGCAGCATTGTGCATGATCACATAAGGTTTATCTGTTTTCCAGGTTTGATCACTACCTATCACACTATCTACTACGTAATACGCATTTTGTCCATATGCAACAAAGGGAATTGAAAAATCGGCACCATTAAGTGTAGCTATCAGTTCATCCTGTACAATAAATGGTGTAAGCTTATCATCAGGATCTATATTCACTGTAGCAAACACATACATACTATCCTTACCTGCAAGTTCAATATCGTTTACAACATCACTTGCCTCGCCGTTTACATTTATTGTAAAATAGCTGTTAGGTGCTTTAGCTAACCTTACAGTGCTGATATTCACCTTCTCGTCTTGTGGGTTATATATCTTAACGGACAAAGTAAAATTACCCCTACCGGTAAATACTGTATCAAACATCAGTGTATCTACAGAAAACTGTAGTTGCCCACCGGTACTTAACAAACGATCTTTTTTGCATCCGGAAAAAACCGTAAGAGATACTACCAATAAGAAAACAATATGTACTAAATACTTCTTAAAATCACTTTTGATCAAAATGTAAACTTTTGTGACACAATATTAACGCTTTAAAAGCTAAAATATTTCATATACAGTCGGCATAGGACGAATGAACAGATACCGTTACTTTTGTATGATAATGAGTTGCATAACACTACTATCAGATATCGGCCTGCAGGATGCAACAATAGCCTCTGCCAAAGGGCTTTTTATGCAGCAATTACCCGGTATGCCAGTAGTTGATATTGCACATAATGTAGAACCTTTCCACACACAACAGGCAGCATACTTACTCGCAGCTGCATATCCGGATTTTCCGCAAAACACATATCATATCATACTGTTTGATGTTTTTTACAACAAAGACGCCACTATGGTTTTAGCCGAAAAGGATGGCAGCTATATGCTGGCACCTGACAATGGCATATTGCCCTTAGCTTTTCAAAACAGCTTGGAAAATGTAAGGAAATGTTATGTAATAAAAAGCGAGGACACGATAAAAACATGGATATTGAATGCTGCTGATGCTATAAAACAAATAGGTGAAAAAGGGCTCACTAATACAGGCTACCAACCATACACTCTGAAAAATGCACCTTCGCAACTAAGTGCTAAAATAAGTGCGGATACTATTGAATGCCAGGTTATTCATATAGATCGATTTGAAAATGTTATATTGAACATAACAAAGCAGCAATTTGAACAGGAAAGGAACGGTAGAGAATTTCTAATTCGTTTTATGAGGGATGACAAGATAGAACAACTGAGTGATCATTATTTTGATGTTGAAGAAGGTAAAAAACTATGCCGCTTTAATAGTGCAGGATATCTTGAATTAGCAATAAATAAAGGCAAAGCGGCCAGCTTATTCGGGTTCAGGCTTATACAGGAAAGACAATTGATGTACAACACCATAAAAATCGAATTCTTATGATAGTACGAATAGTTCAGATGACATTTAAGAAGGAAAAGGTTGATGATTTTTTAGCGTTATTCACAGACAGGAAACAGTTAATAAGAGATTTTGATGGTTGTACACACCTTGAGCTGTGGCAGGACTCAAAAGACTCAAATGTATTCTTCACCTATAGTATATGGATAAGTGAAAAACACTTAGACCACTACAGGTTCTCAGAGCTATTTAAAGACACTTGGGCACAAACTAAAGCAATGTTTGAAGAGAAAGCAAAGGCCTGGAGTGTGCAGCAAAAAATGGTTGTTTTACCCGGTAATTAGAGATTAGATATGATCTTCTGCTGAATTTCAATCATCTCCTGCTCGCTCAGTTTCATCTTTTCTCGTGTAAAGTTGAGATCATCTGCGGTATTAATAGGCAAAAGGTGCATATGAGCATGTGGCACTTCAATGCCCACAATACTGACACCACACCTGTTGCAATCAAAAGATCGTTCGATAGCTTTTGCAATTGGTTTTGCAAAAACAAACCACTCGGACAAAATATCATCAGACAGGTTAAAAGCCTTATCTACCTCAACTTTAGGAACTACCAACACATGGCCTTTTACTAGTGGAAAAATATCTAGAAAGGCGAAAAAGCTTTTATTTTCCGCGATTTTATATGAGGGCAATTCTCCGTTTATGATCTTGCTGAATATAGTAGCCATCTACAATGATATGTTTTCTATCCTAAGTTTGATAACCCCACTTGGTGCGGTTACTTCAGCAACATCGCCTATTTTCTTACCTAAAAGTCCTTTCCCTATCGGTGATGATACAGATATTTTCTTTGCTTTAAGATCTGCTTCCTGCTCAGAGACTATCTGGTATTCCATTGTTTTATTCGTACTCAGGTTCATTACACTTACCTTAGATAGTATTGATACTTTACTAAGGTCAAGATCTTTAGCATCTATTACTCTTGCTGTAGCAATAGCAGTTTCAAGTTGAGCTATTTTTGCTTCATGGTGTCCCTGCGCTTCTTTAGCTGCATCGTACTCTGCATTCTCTTTTAAGTCACCTTTTTCCCTTGCTTCGGCTATCTGATTGGCAATTTCTGCCCTACCTGATGTTTTTAACACATTCAGTTCAGCCTTCATCTGTTCGAGAGTCTCTTTAGTAATGTAGTTTAACTCTGCCATAATCGTTACAATTTAGGTACGTAAAAAGGCAACGCTCCCGTATAGAACAGAAGCGTCGCAAATGCAAAAATAATATTTTTTGCTTAACGGATAAAACGCAGTGTAAAGGCGTGCACTCCGTTAGCAGGACGTTGAGTTGGCCTGTAAGAGTAATCTATTGCTATAGCAGGTCCGTTTTCAGTTACATTAAACTTAACGGTAGCTCCGGCAGCTAAACCGGTATAGAAGGTTCTGCTAAGGTCAGCGTCAGCAATTTGACTTTCATAACGGTAGCCACCTCTTATCATGAACATCTCTTTGAATGCATACTCAACACCTAAACCGAAATAATCGTTATTAAATGAATTAGATGTAAAGTTACCCATTACAGATGCTCTGTGTTGAGGTACATATTCTTCTGAACTTTGTACATCTTCAGGACGAATTTTGTTCTCATCTAAATAAAAATCGTAAGAAACGCCTATATTAAGATAGGTAGGCATTTCAAATGATTCAGAAGGAGTCTGCCTGTTGAGTGAATAGCTTTCATCTTCCGGTGCTTCAGAATTGATCGAGAAACCACTACCACTGAACCTCATACCTGTACCGATATTACGTAGTGTAATACCAAAATGGAAATTGTCCCTTTTACCAGTACGGTACTGGATACCGGCTTCAAACACAGAACCACTGGCTCTGATATTTGATATTTGTTCTGATACGAATGTAGCACCTACACCAGCGTGAATACTATTAGAGAATTCCTTTGCAAACCCTACCTGTATATTAAAGAATTGTGGAGTGAATGTACCAACTCCACCCTCAGGATTGTTTACATCAGTGATCTCAATATCACCAAAACTCATAGCCATTACATTGGCACCTATAACACCAAAGTTACCAAGGCTCTGTGCAAAAGCCAGATTGTTTACACCCACCTGAGACCCTGACAGGTACATAGAGTGTGCTACACCCAACTCTGTTTTATTGACAAAAGCCAGGCCGGCAATATTAGTTTTAAAAGCATCAATCCCTGATACATAAGATGTATTCATACCGAATACCCCGGTACTCTGAGCCCATGGGTTGATCAGCAGTTCAGTAGCACCAGCCTGCCCAACACGGTCTTTGTTACCAGCAAAAGCATTAGTAGACATCCCTATCGCTAACGCCACAATTGAAAACCTTGTAAAAAACTTTCTCATAACAAAATATATGATTTAGTTAAGGGGCAGGATGTACCTGCCCCATTTTTGCATTTTTATTAATAGTTTGTAACATCTATCGGACGCATTGCACCGAACCAGCGTATTACTTTTTCGCCTATACCATCAGCATTAACATGTATCAGGTACATACCACTGGCAATAGGTAAGCTCTTATTGTTCCTTACATCCCAATCTATATAAGATACGTTAGGATTGTCTTTTTCGAGCCTTTGTATCAACGATCCGTCTAATGCGTAGATGTTTACAGTTGCCCTTGCCGGCAGGTTGATGATCTTCACCCTGGTATCGAACCTGTTCAGTTCATAGCCTGCATATCCGTAGTACGGGTTAGGCACTGCATGTATCCTATCAAGTAGATCGTCTTTGTTAGCATTTGTATTCTCGTCAAGACTGATTGGCGCAAGTCCTTTCGTAGAGAATGAGTACAATGGGTTACCACTATTTCTCAAAGTACCACCTGCTATATCAGTCTCATATTCGTTGTATGGTCTGGTCACCTGTATACGTATTCTTACATCACCAGGAACAAGTCCTTCGTCAATTGATCTGAACTGACTCTTAACTAGTGGGTTCAATAATGGTACACCTACATAAGCAAACTTGTTGAACCTTCTGAGCCTTGTCTGGATACTTGCTGACTGAGACTCCTCAATGAAGGTTTTACATGAATCATACTTAACATTCTGCACGTATATATAGTGTTTACCACCGAATATCACGTTCCTGTTAGTACCACCCGGGAACTCATAAAGTGTAGATGTTGGATTCCACAACATATCATCACCACCATGTTGCCTCAACCAAGAGTCTTCACCGAAGAAGATATTTAAACGCTCACCTGTTTCAAGGTTAATAGCATAACCCGGGAACCATGAGTAACCTGTATCATTAGGATCAGAAGAGTACACCGGCCTGCCGCTTGCATCTGTCTCAAGGTTCCAGCTAGGGTGCGATTTCGGATCGAACTTAAGCGTACCACCTACAAGTGTAGGATCGTCCTGCATTTCAAATACTATTGAACGTGTCCACTTGCTCTTATCAGTTGTAATAACTATATCAACACTAGGAATATTTACGATACCTGCGTTGTTTGATGCGTTGTTACGCCCGTAAGCAACACCAAAGCCACAGCTAGACTTTTCTTCATTAGCGGCAAGGCCATATGGAGCCCATGTACCAACTGTAGTAGCATAACGGTCTAACAAACTCTCATATACCTGATCAACAGTATCGAATGTATTAAAGTCACTCCACTTACATATGGTATCATTGTTATCATCTGTAGCTTTACCACTTCTGATCCAGTTTTGGTATGACTGGTTCTCACCATCGTTCACACCGGCTAACCAAGGATTAGATGGGTCTGCAAATATGATATCAGAGCTGATAAGACCATTGTTACCACCAACCTGGTTTCTACTAGGCGGAAGTACTTGCCTAATATTTACTGAGAAACCGTACTTCTCAATGATCTGCTCATTAAGAACTGACAAGTTACGCTCGCTGTATATCTCTTCACCGGTACCCATATTTACAAGCCTCCATGTTGTAGAGTCAGGTATCAAACCAAGAACAGTATCAAGATTATTTTTCACACCTTCAATAAAGAGTTCCCAATCGTAAGGCTGTAATTTAACAGGATCTATAACCTTCACATCTATCGGGCCATTGCCAGCTCTATATGTAGGATATATAGACTGATTGTATGGACTTTGTAATGCCTCAAGCTCTGATGAGTCTGTAAGTATCAACCCGTTACCACCGTTACCACGGCCTTCGATACGGGTGATTTTCACACCGTCACCATATGCTGCGTTCAGTACAGTTCCCATATTACCATTTGCAGGGTTAGGGCTAACTGTCACTACTTCAATAGGTCCACCACCTGCAGACTTAGCACTTTCAATATAAGCCTGATCTTGTGTAGAGTCAGAACGTGTGGCATCAAAGTCAGCAAAGTTGTTATAAGCATATGCAACAGCTACAAAATAGTAGTTCTTGTAATTCACGAAACGCTTATCCTCACCCTGTGCAAACTGGTCTATTTCTAGCTGGAAGCTGTGGCTTATACCACTATCAGCTCCATTCACTTTTATAACTGCCTCCCACGTACTGTCGCTGACTTCAGTATTTCTTTGATAGTTGATGATACGGCTAACACCATTCTGTATATCACATTGGAACACTTCTGAAGCAACTTCTTCATTCAGTTCACCATCATCATTAAATATTTCAGCCGCTGTAACAAACCTATTCTTAAGCTGGAATACTCGATAACCTTCAAACTTGTATAGTGAATCACTGGAAAGGTTTGCTGCTTTTTGTGATGATACTGTATACTTATCAGCAGTATCATAACCGTAACGCTCCTGGAAGTTCGTACTGATAGAATCATTTATCAGGTAGAATACCAGCTTTCTGTCAAGCTCACGAACAACAAGCCTTGGAGCTTCAGGACCTTCAATGGTCTGGAAGTTATTATCAAAAAGGCCTTGTGCCAGATCATCGGCAACACGTATTTTACTATACGATGTATTAGGGCAACCACCTACATCTGATACCCATACTGCTCCGATCGTGATGTCGTTCACAACACCCGGCTCCAGTTTAAAAGGACCTGAAGAGTGTATGAAACGCCTGTCACTTACAGGGTTGTTACAAGTACACTCAGACCATTCATCTTTATTTGCAGGGTCACCCGGGAATACGAAGTTGGTCAACGGACCCTCGCCATATGCTACTGAAGGTGTGTTAGGACCTTTAAAGTCATTACTGAACCTCTGACCATTCCTGATAGAACCGGTCATGTAGTTATATATTTCAATACCGTTGCTCGGGTTACCGATTACTGTAAAGTCATTATTATAATACGTGAAGGCTTCCATGTTCAACTGGATAGTGTCTATTGTACCAGTAACAGTATCCCTTTCGTACTTGATCGGGCCTTTAAAGAAGTCAACACCTACCATTGGTACACGGTCACCATAACTGTTAACCTGACCGTCACCATCTACACTTCTACCATTATATAGTATACCTAAACCTCTGGTAGTATCACAACCTATATAGTCATCACGATAGTATCCAAGGTCAGCATCTGTCCATGTAGATATATATGTACTGTCTAATGATAAATTACCCCTGTTGATCAACTTATAATTATAGAAAGTTGCATCGTTCAGGAAATCTTTAGTAGAGTAAGCAAAAGCACTGGCCTGCACTTCTATACCGATACCATCAGTGTTAGACTGTTGCTTTACATTACCCTTATCATTAAATACCCACCATATATACTGGTCTCCGAATATATCCGGATAATCACCATTAAAAGGCTCATAAATACCATTGTTATCAACGTCTACGAAAGGCGCATATTCTATACCCGGATACATATTCAACGGAGCTCCGTTACGGCCTACAGCATTAGTGTTACCTACTGCCGGCCATTGGTTCAGTGCTTCAAATTCCGGATCACCTTCAGCACTACCGGCATTACTCAACTCCCTGAATCTGTTAATGGTCTCCCTGTTGATCTTCCAGAAACGATCCCACTCAGAACACTCAGATTCTGTGATCTCTGCCGTATTCGGGTCAAGAGGGCCAGGCCAGTAATCGTTACCTGTCTGGCGGTAGGTTTGTGCCGCAACCTTTAATTGCTTCTGGTCATCAAAACCACCTATCCATATAGAACCGGCAAATAGTGAATTCTTACGGCTACCTTTTGGTATTTCATACCTTGCCTCAGAGGTACCGTTATCCACCACATATCACCACCGGTCATCAACCTGGCACGTACGTTGTTAATGTCAAGGTCAATTGAAGCTTCTGCGGGTTTACACGAAGCTGTAGTTTTCAGTTGTCCCCTTCTCTTCTCGTTGGTACCGGTACCATTCTTTAGTACATCCGGCCTTGCCTGCAATGTGAATGATACTGCCAAACTGCATGTTAGCAGCAGTGTAGCAAGCCCAATTCTGTTATATTTTATCGGTATCATAATTTTTCTTTATATAAAATGTATATATGAAGATTCTTTAGAAATTGAATTGAATTCCAAGGTTAACCCTTCTTGGCAGGTTGTAAGGTGCATTGCTCACCTGCCTGATGGTATACAAGTCCATATATGACTGCGGAACCAACTGGTTGTTAGTGAACTGTATACCTTGCGGAGATGACAGATAACCATCATCATCCACCCTGCTTGTATACCCGTTAACAGCTAACCTGTCTCTTGTGTTCAGGACATTCGTGATAAGTACGTATGCGTTCAGGTAATATGGCCTTTTTGGTCTTCCTGCAGCATCATCTTTCTTACCAAACTGTATCATGAAATCTTTATCGATCTTCATATCAAGATTATAGTGCCAAGGCAACCTTGAACCATTCACCTGTCCGCTAACAGTGTTAGCAATTCGAGTAGGTTGCGTAAACCTTGTATAAGGCTCACCGCTCCTTGTTCTTACTATAAAGTTCACACCTGCATTTTGCAGTATGTTCTTACCTGCAACAACAGGACCTTCACCTTGTCTGTAGCGGTAGTCGATAGTCGCTACGATCATATGCCTTGTATCAATATCAAGCGGGAATGCACTCCTGATGTTAGGAAGACCTGCGCTGATAAAACTCTGCAATAAGCCCGGAGCACTCGGGTTTGCGGTACTTGATACAGATGTTGTAGCACCTGAACCGGTACCATTAGCATACTGTAAGGTATATGCAAAGTCTAAACGCAGGTTATTAGTACGACGTAGGTCATACCTCAACGTCAAACCTTTGGTAGTTGAGAAATCACGATTACCAAACGTATAGTATGTTGCAGGCCATGCAAATAGATATGGCCTTACCTGAATCATATCCTTACGCTCTTTGTAAAAACCACTGATCGTAATTGCAGAAGTTTTACTTAAAGTTTGTTTGAAACCTACTTCATAGTCAAAAAGGCGCTCCGGCTTCAGATCAGGATTGTTGATCGTACCACCCTGATTAGCTGTCAGCAAATAGTAGTCTGCAGGGGTAGCATTGATACCTACCCTTGGCCTTTGTACGATAACATCGTAGTGAGCGTAGAATAATGCTACATCAGATATCGGGAAGTTGAACGCGATACGTGGCATAACATTGATCTGCGGCTTATAATCAGTAAATGAGTTGTTCGGATCGAAAGTAGTATCCGTGATACGCTCTGTGCTGTTCACAAGATATGGCTGAGGGTCACGGCCACCACTGTATTGCTTCAGTGATTGAGGATCCTGTACCAGTCTTCCAAATGGATCGTACCAGTCATCACCATTACGATAGCCGATAACAGATGGGCTTTGAGATTCATTGTTGTTCACATACACAACATAATCACTACCTATATTCGATGGTGTTACGCCGCCTTCAGTATAGTTGTTTTTCACAGTACCAATACTTTCAGCATCAGCTACAGTGTTAACATCATACAGAGAATAAGGGTCTTTCAACACCTTGGTATTCGCATCAAAACGATCGACACGTAAACCTATATTGAAGTATATATCCTTAAACTGGAATTTATCCATTATATAACCGGCAATATAGTTAGGCCTGTATGCTCCTATATCCCTTGTATAATTACCATTGGCATCTTTCTTAGTAAAGAAGTCATTGAAGTTCACCTGGCCTTTTACCCGGTTACCCTGATAATCATACCCTCTCCAATTAGCCCATCTGGTACCACCACTATTCAAAATTTCGTCTGCGTTAAACATGTCGATCGAGAAAGTAGAAGGATCAAGTGCATCCACATCTATATAATCAGTAGCACTGACACCTAACTTCTGGCGAAGATTCTTGTCAAAGTTTGACTGGTCGCCGATAACTTGCCTGCGGTATACAATAGTATCAAACGGAGAGAAACTAACACCTCCTAAACCATCTATTTCTTCTTGACTATACTCTTTTCCATCTATTATAAATACAGGGTTGTTTCTGTCAAGTCCAATGTGAGTGTTGGTCAACTGCCTCATGTACTGCCATATACCACCAACAGTGTTTGCAGGGTTGATAGAATACCCTCTATCTACCCTCTGTTGGTAGTATAGACCAAACTCAATGGCATGTCTTGTTTTACCCGGCTGCAAATCAAATGAGGCATCAACCGATACACTATATTGTTGTACATCAGCATACCCGTAACCTGTTAACGACTGACCCGGAGAGAAATAAGCTCCGTATATGGTTTGTGGCATCTGACCGTTGGTCATTGCGTTCTGGAAACGTATCTGGTCAATGGTCTGAGGTAGATTGTCACCTATCAGGTTGTAATACTGTGATGTATAGTTAGCTAATGTTGGGTTCAACTCTGAACGCTCGTAAGTAGTTGCAACAGGTACATGGTCAATAACCAGACGAGTACCAAATTTACCGGTAGCACTATCTACGCTTGCACCATAGATATCCATGTATTCTGTATTGAACTTACCTACATACCCGTAATTGAATATCTGGTCTTTGTGATCAGGATGTTCTTGTCTTCTATAATCCTTCTGGTAATCTACTTGTAGCGTATAATATGCGTTCGATATCAATGGTATAATACCTGAAGTATCTGCTTTTTTAGAAAAACGTTGTAGTAATCTTACATAGCCACGGCCAGTATAATTATGTTCATCAGGTATGCCATCTAGCGCAAACATAGAATATGCCAACCCGTAGTTCTTTGTTTTTGAGTATGAAAAGTTACCACCGGCACTAATGCTCAATTCATCAGTAACCTGAAAATCCAACCTACCATTGATACGACCTTCTAAAACTTCATTTTCTCTCGTGCGCTTTGTCATATATATATCCTTACCCGTAACCTGCTCTGTAGCATAACGAAATACCGGAACACCAGACTGTGTCTGAACAGGGAAAAGCGGGTTTTGCCTTATGTTGTCAAGCACTTCGTCTTTTACATAATAGTTACCCTGGTATTCAGGAGTACGATCCTGATCGTACCAAAGGTCACCTGCAAGGAAGAACCCTACTATAGGTTTTTTATTGATGCCTAAGCTATCCAGCTTTTTGCTGAATAGAGGACCTGACAAGTTAAAGTTAAACAGGTTGTGGCCATAACCGTCAACAGAACGCTCTAAAAGCACACCACCTCTTATTCTGTCCGTAATACCTTTTGTAGTAATGTTCACTACACCACCAATAGCATCACCATATTTAGCTTCGATACCTGATGTCATTACCTGCATCTGGTCAATAGCACCCTGCGGCAGGTTAATACCACGTCCACCAACTACCTGTACACCATCTATTACATATAATGTACCATCGCTACGGGCACCGGCAATGTTTAGTCCATCACCATCGGTTTGAGTATAAACACCTGGCGCAGTAGCTGCCATAGAGGTAGTGTTACGAGTAGGCATCGCCTCAATTTCATCAGCTGTTTTGATCGGGTTGGCTCCACTACCAAACTTATCAATAAGTGGTGGTTCCCACTTAGATGTAATTACAACCTCTTTCATCGTTGTAGACTTAGGCTGTATCTTAACATTTACTTCAGTAGGCTTACCCGGGCTTACAAGTACCTCTTTTATGAGGCTCTCATTATACCCTGTGTACTTCACACTTACTTCATAAGTTCCCGGAGAAAGGGGCTTGATAACATAGTTACCGTCAAAGTCGGTTACGTTACCATTCTTAACAATACCACCTTGCAGTACTTGAACAGTGGCACTGATAGCCGGCTCTCCGTTTTCATCTGTAACTGTACCCTGTATAGAACCGGATTGGCCCTGAGCAAGTACCTGAGATGAGAGAGCTGAAAATACCAACACCAGCGTCAAACGTAGTAATCGTGTCATATCCTGCATTAAATAATTATTAACCAAATGAACGGTAAAGATAGAAATCTTTGTTAAAAGTAGAACGCCGATTCCGATTTTTTGTCAGCACAATGTTTGTTTTCCTTATATTACCTGAAATACGCATGTATCTTACCTTCTGCTGACAATTTTATCCAGTAAAATCTTGCTCATTTTATAAAGTGCTTCTATACTGTAACCGGCTATATGAGCAGTGATAATGACCTGCTGCATGGAGGCCATTTTATCAAAAATTATTTTCATATCATCGCTCATTGCAGATATGGGTTCTTCTTCCCATACATCCAGGCAAGCACCTGTTATTTTTTTGCTCTCAAGCCCTTCCAGCAAGGCTTTGGAATCTACAACCTTACCGCGAGAAGTATTCACTAATACAAATGGTTTCTTCATATTAGCAATAAATGCCTCATTAAAGTAGTGGTAAGTGTCTTCACCTAGCGGCACATGAAAGCTGATAATATCCGCCTCATCTAAGATGGGTTGCAGCAGTTTACACTCTTCTACATAGGCAGGTGCATATCCGCTTTTATATTTATCATATGCTAATATCCTGGTGTCGAATCCATATAGTTTTTTTGCTAATGCGCTACCCGTATGTCCGAAACCGATAATACCTAATGTTTTGCCATCAAGTTCCACTCCTCTGTTCTCTGTACGTTTCCATATACCCTCTTTTATCTCATTAGCACTTTTCAGTATTCTCTTGTTCAGGCCCAACAGCATACCCAGTGCATGTTCTGCTACTGCATTGCTATTCCCATCCGGGCTACTGTAGCAGCCTATGCCCTTACTCATAGCATACGGCACGTCTATCACCTCCATGCCCGAGCCCATACGCCCTATCCATTGCAGGCCGGGTGCAGCATCTATCATTTCCTGATTAATGTGCAGGCGAGTAGATGTGATAATACCCGTTACCTCTTTTACAACCGCTATGGCATCCTGTTGAGATATCTTCTCATCCACCGTGCAGCTATACCCGTTAGCCTCCAACCATCGTGGCAGTATGGGGTGTACGGGTGCTGCTATCAATACTTTTCTGCTCATGAATAGTATTCTTTATACAAACCCACAAAGTCAGCAACGCTTAGCTGCTCTGCACGTTTATCAAAAATCTTGTCTTTCAATGCCTCTGCTGAAAGGATCGGTTTCATTGCATTTCTCAAAGTCTTCCGCCTCTGCCCGAAAGCAGTCTTCACCAAGGTCTTGAACTTCTTTTTGTTGTCTATACCATGAGTGTTACCCAGGTTAGTCATCCTCAATACCCCGCTTTTGACTTTAGGCGGAGGAGTAAAGCATTGTTCATTTACGTCAAATAGATATTCAACTTCAAAAAAGGCCTGCATCAGTACGCTCAATATACCATACACCTTACTCCCCTCTTTAGAGGCCACCCTTAGTGCTACCTCTTTCTGGAACATCCCTATCACTTCATCCACCTCCTCTTCCCAATCGTATACTTTAAAAAGTATGGGTGAAGATATATTGTAAGGAAAATTGCCTACTACACTGAACCTGCCTTCAAATGGCTTATCAGCTTTCAATACATCTTGGTGTATGATCTTACCCTCCAAAGCGGGATATGTTTTTAACAGGTAGTCTACTTTCTCCTCGTCTACTTCAATAGCCTTATAGTTTACTCCCTCTTTTAGTATCAGGTATTTGGTAATAGCACCACCACCCGGCCCTATCTCCAGCAGCTGCATACCTTCTTTATAGGTAACCGACCCTACTATCTTCTCGCACATCTGCTCATCGTGCAAAAAATGCTGCCCCAAACTTTTCTTTAAACTATATGGCTTCAATTGCTGTTTTCTTTTATATATGCTTTAACCCACAAAGTTAGGATGATATAAGCGAACCTTTTACCTTACATTTTTAACTTTGCCTCCAAATTATAACTCAAGTGATGAAATTCAGCATACTGCAGAAAGAACCGAAGAAAGACCGCCTGTTTATTCTGGGCAATATCAACGACCTGAAACAAGTGCCCGAGCTTGACAACGACCAGGTAAAATATGTGAAGAAAGCTGTAAATGAAAAGCAGTCGCTCATCACAGTCAACCAGTACGATAAATTTATTTTCATTTATATACTTCCTGAAAAAAACAATGAAAACCTTTTGATGGAAGACCTGCGCAGAACAGGTGCAACAGTACAGGCTACTGCCAACAAGCACAAACTAAGCGCTTTAGCCATTACTAACCTGAGCAACAACTTAACAGCTGCATATACACTAGGTGAGGGTATTGCGCTGGCCAACTACCAGTTCTTAAAATATAAGAGCGACAAGCAGGAGAACAGCTTAAATACGCTTTCTTTCACAAAACAGTCTATTACTGTTAAGGAAGTACAACAACTAACGGTGATTACAGAGGCTACTTACCATACACGTACTTTGGTGAATGAGCCATTGGTATATCTTACCGCTACACAACTTGCCAAAGACATTGCAGCATTGGGTAAAGAAGCAGGGTTGAAAGTAACTACCCTTAACAAAGCAAGGCTTGAGAAAGAGAAGATGGGCGGCATACTGGCAGTGAACCGTGGTAGTATAGATCCGCCGACATTTACCATTATAGAACACAAACCTAAGAAGGCTATCAACAAAAAACCTATCGTACTGGTAGGTAAGGGCGTGGTGTACGATACAGGTGGTTTATCCCTGAAGCCTACCCCTGCATCTATGGACCGTATGAAGAGCGACATGAGTGGCGCTGCCCTTGTTACAGGAACGATGTATGCAGTAGGTAAAATGCAACTACCGTTGCATGTCATAGCATTGGTGCCTGCAACTGACAACCGCCCGGGTGAGAATGCGTATGTACCGGGTGATGTAGTAACTATGTACAGTGGCTCTACAGTAGAGGTGCTGAACACAGATGCAGAAGGGCGTATGCTGCTGGCTGACGCACTGCACTGGGCTAAGCGTTATGAACCGGAACTGGTTATGGACTTTGCTACACTTACAGGCTCTGCTGCATTGGCAACAGGCTCGCAAGGTATAGTATGTATGGGTACTGCTGATGATAACGTAAAAGATGCTATCATGGAAAGTGGCAACCGTCAGCATGAACGTTTGGTTGAGTTCCCGTTGTGGGATGAATACGGTGAACTGCTGAAGTCTGACATTGCAGATATGAAGAACGTAGGCGGACGATATGCAGGTGCTATTACAGCTGGTAAATTCTTACAACATTTTACAGACTACCCGTGGATGCACTTTGATATTGCAGGTGTGTCTTTTGAACTGAACGGAAGCTACTACCACACTCCGGGAGCAAGGGCGTTCGGGCTGCGTATGGCTATCGACTTCCTGATGCACTATGCTAAGCATTAATTTTATAATTTGAGGCAACACATGCACACAGAAAAACAAAAACCAATTATAGGTATTACTATCGGCGACCTGAATGGTATAGGGCCCGAGGTGATCATTAAAACTTTTGCTGACCAGAGGATGATGGACCTGTGTACACCTGTGGTGTTCTGTTCTAACAAAGTCATCAACTACTACCGAAAAGTACTGGACGATCAGCATTTTAAATTCAACAGCACTAAAGACCTGAAGAACCTGAACCAAAAACAGGTGAACATATTTAACTGCTGGGAGGAAGAAGTACCGATACAACCCGGAGCACTTACTGAACATGGTGGTAAATATGCGGTACGCTCGTTGATGGTGGCAGCACAGTGTTTGAAAGACGGTGAGTTGGACGCGTTGGTAACAGCACCTATACATAAGGCTAATACCAAAGTTCCTGACTTTGACTATACCGGGCACACACCTTTCCTGAAAGATAAATTCGGGGCAAAGGATGTGGTGATGATACTGTTCCATAACGACCTGAGGGTAGCACTGGCGACAGAACATATACCTATATCAAGTGTGGCATCACATATCACAAAAGACCTGTTGACCAGCAAGATCAATCTGTTCAAAGAAAGCCTTGCAAAAGACTTTGGAATTGACAAACCTAAGATAGCCGTGCTTGGATTGAACCCGCACGCAGGTGATGATGGTAATATAGGAACAGAAGAAAAAGAGATCATTGTTCCACTAATGGAGAGCCTGCAACAAAGCGGCACTTTACTGTTTGGCCCATATGCAGCAGATGCTTTTTTTGCACAAAGCAGCTATAAAGAGTTTGATGGTGTATTGGCCATGTATCACGATCAGGGATTGGTAGGTTTAAAGACAATAGCAGAAGGAAAGGGCGTGAACTATACCGCCGGCATGCCTGTAGTACGCACCTCTCCTGACCACGGCACAGCATTCGACATAGCTGGTAAAGGCATAGCTGATGAAAGCTCCTTCCGCGAGGCGGTATTCCGTTGTATAGACATACTGAACCAACGCGAGGAATATGCTACCAACACTGCCAACCCACTGCAACGCACTGAACAAAAACCAAGAGGCAAAAGACCTGAAGTATCAGAGTAAGATTGAACTAAGATTTACATATTTGAGTGTCAACATTGTGTTGGCACTTTTTTATTGAGGAGCTGTCAAGTGTCAACTGTCAACAAAACTTGACAGCATCTTTTTGTTTTTGATTGTTGACCCCAACGTACCACGTCCCAAAAAGGGACGTGATACACTTACTGTCATCCCGTCTAGGCTAAGGCAAGACGGGATCTCACGAAATACAAATACTTAGTATGTGAGATTGCGGATCTTGCCCGCAATGACAAGTAAATGAAGATGGAGAACCGTCTTAACTGTCCACTGTCCTAAAACGGAACAGTCTCTGTTTTCGTGCAACATTTAATTATATCGTCATTGCGAGGAGTATCTTGTAAAAGATACGACGAAGCAATCTCACGTAATGAGTATATTCAGGATATGTACAAAGGTGGTGCGGTATATATTATGTCTTCTCCTAACAGAAACTCATTGTATGTAGGAGTGACTTCTGATTTGACAGGAAGGGTATGGGAGCATCGTAATAAACAATACCCTGTAAGTTATACCAATAGATATAATTGCGTGGTGTTAGTTTATTATAAATACTTTGATGGTATAGAAGAAGCCATTGCAGAAGAAAAACGTATAAAAGGTGGGAGTAGAAAACAGAAAGAGGATATGATTACTGCAATGAACCCCAACTGGCATGACTTGTACGATTCGTTATTTTGAAAGACTACTCTCTAATTTTAATATTGAATAGAGTGTATTAAACTATGCTTCTTGAGATTGCTTCATGCGTATCAGGCATAGCTGATACTCTTCGCAAGGACGGGAGAAAATAGTGTATTGAAATACCTTTTTACAAGAACTAAAACCGCTCATTTATAATTCGCTGCTCAAAAGTATCTGCATCTACAATGGCATATATCTGCACATTATTTATCAGCATTTCATCAAGTAGTTTTACAAGATCTTCATAAGTAGAATTAACATCAGGTTTTATCAATACATGTAATTGATGTGCCTGTTCAGAGAAAGACTCAGGCAAATATTTTAGATCACTTTGTTTCTTTGTTATTATCTGCCTTACCTCATTATGGTTAACCAACTGTATTTCATCATCACGCTCTAAAGCACCATGATAATAAGCCACTTGATGTTCTTTAGTAAGTATCAATGTAATAGTACTGGTATCAATAAATGTAGTAGGCTCATGATGAGGTATAGGCGCATTGATCTCTACAACATTCTCATTAGCCATTGTTGTAGTAAGCATAAAGAAAGTGATAAGTAAAAATCCAAGGTCAACCATCGGTGTCAGGTCTACTCTGGGAGTAATACTCATTCTTCTTTTACCTTTCTTTTCGGGGATATTCATTTCTGCCATGGTATATCGTTTATTATAAAACGCAGTAGTGTTATTATTCCACAGCTAAAAAGACACTGTCAACAAAACTTGACAGTTGACAATGTTGACAAATTTACTCTCTTAGAGTACCACGTCCCTAAATGGGACGGGGACACTTATTTAAACTACCAGTATCGAAACACCATCAAGGCATATAGTTTGGCAGAGCCGCATTGAATGAAACCATTTCTACTTGCATCATTCATACCTCCTCCCCCTACGGGTACTCCTCCTTAGATAAGGAGGAGAGTCAAAAAACTCAAACTCCTTCCCTGTTATTAGGGAAGGTGGCTCGAACACAGTGAGAGACGGAAGGGTCATTTACAAAAAACTAACCCTGAGTGTACCGCGTCCCACAGTGGGACAGGGGACACTTGGGGCAACTATCAACCCAACCAATTACCCTATCAGCAAGCAACACTTTTTAGCTCCACTACAAAACTTATCTTTGCCGCACTTAACAGACAGGATTATGTTGCAGTTTGACAGATTTACTTTAGACAACGGATTACGCGTGATCGTACACCACGATGAGAACACACCTATGGTGGCGGTAAACCTGCTATATGATGTAGGCGCACGCGATGAGGATGAAGAGCGTACTGGCTTCGCCCACCTTTTTGAACACCTGATGTTCGGCGGTTCAGAGAATATACCCGTATATGACGACCCCTTGCAAATGGCGGGTGGTGAGAATAATGCCTACACCAGCAACGATGTGACCAACTACTACCTGCAACTCCCCTTGCAGAATATAGAAACAGCCTTCTGGCTGGAGAGCGACCGCATGAACAAACTGGCATTCAGCGAAAAGAGCCTGGACGTGCAGCGCAAAGTAGTGAGCGAGGAGTTCAAAGAGCATTACATCAACAAACCTTATGGCAGTGCATGGGAGCAATTAAGAGCATTAGCATACAAAGAGCACCCGTATAAGTGGATGACCATTGGTAAAGAATTGAAGCATATTGAAGAAGCGCAGTTGCAGGATGTAAAAGACTTCTTCTACAAGCACTACCGCCCAAACAATGCAGTGCTTTGTGTAGCGGGTAATGTTACTACAGAGCAGGTAAAAGAGCTGGCTGAAAAATGGTTTGGCCCCATACCAAAGGGTGATGTACCAAAGCGCAACCTGCCGCAAGAACCTAAACAGACAGAAGCTCGCGAGCTGACCTTTGAGGCAGATGTACCACTGAATGCTATATGGATGGCATGGCATGTGGGCGACCGTTTATCACCCACCTATCAGGCTGTAGACTTAATAACGGAAGTGATGGGTAACGGGCAATCGTCAAGGTTGTATCAATCGCTGGTAAAAGAGCAGCAGATATTCAGCAGCATCAGCTGTTACCATACAGGAAGTCACGACCCGGGCTTATTGGTTATAGAAGGCAAACTGATAGAGGGCAAAACCTTTGAAGAAGCGAAAGCTGCTATTGATGCAGAGATAGACGAATTACTACAAAATGGAGTAACGGAAGAAGAGCTGCAAAAGACCAAAAACCGCATTGAGTCTATGATCTCTTTTGAGGATATGGGCTTGCTATCACGTGCTAACAACCTTGCATTTTATGAACTGTTGGGCGATGCCAATATGATCAATGAAGAGTGGGATAAATACAATAGTGTCACTCGCGAATATTTATTAGAAGTAGCTAAAGAAGTGTTCAGAAAAGAGAACAGCAACACACTTTATTACAAGAAAAAAGAAACTAAATAAGCATGCTATACCAGGGTAAGTTCACCGAAGATAAAAGCGCATTCAATAACCGTATTACTGAGTTGTTCGGCATACAATACCCCATCATACAAGCAGGTATGATATGGGCATCAGGCTGGAGGCTGGCAGCGGCAGTTAGCAATGCCGGCGGTCTGGGCATCATCGGTGCGGGCAGTATGTACCCGGAAGTATTACTGGAGCATATACAGAAATGCAAACAGGCAACGGATAAACCTTTTGCCGTAAACCTGCCGCTACTCTACCCTGATATTGACAAACACATACAACATATACTGGACGAGCAAGTACCTATTGTCTTTACCTCGGCAGGTAACCCTAAAACGTGGACACCCGTACTCAAAGAGCAGGGCATTAAAGTAGTGCATGTAGTGAGCAGTGCTAAGTTTGCCCAAAAGAGTGAAGCTGCAGGAGTAGATGCCATAGTTGCAGAAGGTTTTGAAGCAGGCGGACATAACGGGCGTGAAGAGACCACCACACTCTGCCTGATACCCATGGTGAGAGATGCAGTGCAGATACCCGTAATAGCTGCGGGAGGTATTGCTACAGGCCGAGCTATGTATGCTATGATGAGCCTGGGCGCAGAAGCAGTGCAGATGGGTAGCCGCTTTGTATGCAGCCCCGAGGCAAGCAGTCACGATAACTTCAAGCAGGCTGTAGTAGCTGCTAAAGAAGGTGACACGGTGCTTACACTGAAAGGATTAACTCCAGTACGTTTGATAAAGAACGATTTCTACGTAAAAGTATTTGAAGCAGAGAACCGTGCAGCAAGTAAAGAAGAACTGACTGAAATACTGGGACGAGCACGCGCTAAGAAAGGCATGTTTGAAGGCGACCTTACCGAAGGCGAACTGGAGATAGGACAGATTAGCGGCCACATCAACGAGATAATACCCGCAGCCGAAATAGTTGCTGAAGTATGGAATGAATTTAAAGCTACTGCGGAGAACCCGTTTGCATACTAATAACCCTTACTCAACACGCGTCATTGCGAGGAACGTAGAGACGAAGCAATCTCGAGTAAACATGTTATGGCAAGATTGCCACGTCGCTATCTGACGAAGCAGATACCTCCTCGCAATGACGAGAGAAGGCTCACTCCTCCCCCTCTTCCAGTAAATTAATATCAATCGCATCCATACCCGCAATGCCGTCTATCGAGCCACGTATATGGGTAGAGCTGAGTAGTATCTTTTCCAGTTGTTTTTCGCGTGCTTTCCAGATGCGCTCCATAGCATCACGTTCTTTCTGTATAGATATCTTCATGCTCATAAAGCCCTCACGTATGGCCTTCCATTGTTCGGTAAATTCAGGGCCGGTCAGGTAATTGTACAGCAGGGTCATCTTATCGCCTATATTCTCGCGGCTCTTGGTAGCTGTATATATCTTCACTACAGATTCACGCAATACCTGCGCTACTGCCTTCACTTCAGCAAAAGAGCATATCCACACCCCGTCTTTCTCACCAAAGCTGTCCATATCGCGCGGCATGGCTTGTGTTACTATAACAGCAAGATCTGCACCATTCTTGCGCATGTCGGCTTTAAGTTTTTCTATCCATTCATTACTGAACTCTTTGGTGCGCTTACTCTCATAAATGATGTTACCGCACTCCTGCCCCAGGTTGTTGCGTACGGTCTGTATGCAATCTGCACCACGCACCCCTTTGCCTACTTCTGCTATCACATCAAAAGGGAAGGCAGTACGCAGTAATTCTTCTAATGCCAACTCCTGCACCTCACCTTGCAACTGCATAGAGCGTTGCTCTGCTTTGCGGCGCATCTCTTCTGCAAGTTTCTTCTGGTCTTCCAGTTGCTTCTCCAACTCTTTAAAGCGCATCTGGTTCTTCTCCTGCTCTTGCTTCTGTATCAGGTCGGTCAGTTTGCTTTTCTCCTCGTTCAGCTGCTTTTGCATCTGCAGTTCTATCTCTTTCTCGCGGTCCAGTAGCTGCTGTTCTTTTTTCAGATATTCCAGTTCTTTTTTGCGTGCCTCATTCAGTTTTTCTTCATTCTGCTGGTTTTGCTCTTCCAGAAACTTCATTTTCGTTTCAAAATCCCCTTCCAGCTTCTTCTTTATCTGTCCTTCCAGTTGTTCCTGTATCTTCTTGCGCTCTTCTGCTATCTGCTTTTGTACCTCCTGCTCTTTCTGCTGTAAAGCTGTCTGGTACTCATTTTCCTTCTTTTTATACTCTTCTTCTTTTTTCTTCTGCCAGTCTACCATCTGGGTACGCAACTCTTGCTGCATCTGGTCGCGGATGGCATCTGTAGGCTGAAATTCATGACTACATTGGGGACATTTTATCAATTCTATCATATTGCTCTCTTCTGGAAACCTGAAAATACAAAGTTCCGTTTTTATGAATGAATGGCATAGGTTATTATTTTTACCTGATATACATGCGCATTCGTTATTCGTACATATTTGGCTTCATTATAGCACTTATTGCTGTAGCACCTGTTTTTGCACAAGCACAAGATGCTGCTACGACTAATTTCAACAAAGCCTTGCGCCTGCGTGCAGATCATAAAGACAGCCTGGCTTATGTAGCTATGGAGCAAGCCATAAAAGCCAACGGAGGCTATGTTGAAGCATACAGTATGCTGGGTGAGTGGTATTTCACAGACCGTAAATTCGGGAAAGCTGTGGAGGTGTTTCAAAGGGCATCACAGAGTTGCAGAAACGGGCAAAGCGCATTCGCACTGCCTTTAGCGCGATCCTATCTACATAACAATCAACCCTCGCAGGCACTGGGGCTTATAGGTACTTATGGTAAAAACGCTGCTAATAAAGAATGGGAGCAACTGCGCAAGAATGCCTCATTCATGCAGTATGCTTTAGCCAACAGGCTGGAGGATACCGTGTTTAACATCGGTATGCGCATCAATACTCCTTACCCTGAAATGTACCCAGCCATATCTGCCGATACACTCACGCTGTATTTCACCCGTAAGGTGCGTAATGTAGACATGGAGTTTTATAAGTCTACAGAAGATAGTTGCGGCGGCTGGTTCACCGGGCGTAATATGGGTAGTCCAACGAATACACCCAACCACGAAGCGGCTCAGAGCATCTCTGCAGACGGGCATTATATGTTCTTCATGCGTTGCGATAACCGTAGCGAGAATGGCTGGGATCAGGGTGGCTGTGACCTGTATATGTCGTACACCGCAGACAGTGTATGGTCAATTGCGCAGAGCTTTGGTGCTACCATCAACACTCCTGCCTATGAGGGTATGCCCTGCCTTAGCCCCGATAATCGTGACCTGTATTTTGTGAGTGATAAAGAAGGGGGCTACGGGGGGTTGGACATATGGGTTTCCCGCTTTCAGGATGGATTGTGGCAACTACCACGTAACCTTGGGCCTCATATCAATACTCCGGGAGATGAAACAGCTCCTTTCCTGCATATAGATAACCGTACCCTGTACTACTCCAGTACCGGACTACCCGGTATGGGCGGCAGCGACCTGTACTATTGCAGAAGAGTGAACGATACAACATGGGGCACTCCTAAAAACATGGGTTATCCTATCAACACCTCTGCCAATGAAACCAGCATATCTATAACTATAGACGGGCACAGAGCTTACCTCTCTTCTGACCGTGACAGCCTTGAAGGCAATTACGATATTTATGAAACAGTACTCGCTAAACACCTGCGACCCGTACAGATAGCCGTACTTAAAGGATATACCTATGACAGCCTGAGCAAGAACAGGCTCAACAACTCAAGCGTATTCATACAAGACAGAAACACCGGAGAGCAACTCTACCGCTTTGTAAGCAACAGAGGCGACGGTAGTTATATGATCACATTGCCTGTTGGCAGAGACTATTTATACCGCGCTACCCGTTTCAGTTATATGGACATGATAGATACCATCAAACTGGGAGCAGTAGATAGCAGTGTATTAGCACTTATCTCTTTCAATATACCGTTATTACCATCAGATTACCGTGCGCCTATACATGATAGCAATATCGCTACTATACACTTCCCGCTGAATAGTTATTCACTTTCTGATTCAGACAAAGTAATCCTACAAGATGCTTTCGAGCCCTGGCTGAATGACAAAACATGTACTATTCTGATTCACGGATACACTGATAATACAGGCACCCCCATGATCAACGAGGAACTATCTGCCCGCAGGGCTAACCTTGTTGCAGAAGAGATCATGACCTACGGTATTGATGAAATGTCTATCCGTGCCAGTGGCTGGGGTGAGACCAACCCTGTTGCCTCTAATGACACAGAATTAGGACGAGGATTGAACAGGCGTGTAGAGGTCATTATCAGGCGGTAATCAGCACATATATTAACACATAACTATACCTGCTGTTAGCTACACTTTTTTTTCTACTTTTACTACTCATAAAATACTAAAGCTTACCTCTTTATGGCTCATCAACTGCTAAAAGGAAAAAAAGGAATCATATTCGGCGCATTAGACGAACGTTCTATTGCCTGGCAAACGGCTCAGAAAGTACACGAAGAAGGAGGACAGATCATACTCACTAACGCACCTATTGCTTTGCGTATGGGTAAGATCAACGAACTTGCCAAAGAATGTAATGCTGAAGTGATACCTGCTGATGCAACTTCTACTGAAGATCTGGAAAACCTGCTGAACAAGAGCATGGAAATACTGGGTGGTAAACTTGATTTTGTATTGCACTCTGTAGGTATGTCTCCGAATGTGAGGAAGAAAATAGAATATACGGATACCAACTACGATAACTTCCTGAAAACGCTGGACATCTCCGCGCTTTCATTGCATAAAGTATTACAGTCTTGCATGAAGCTGGATGCACTGAACGAGTGGGGCTCTGTAGTGGCATTGACCTATATAGCTGCACAACGCACCTTCCCGGGTTATAATGATATGGCAGAAGCCAAAGCATTACTGGAAAGTATTGCACGCAGCTTCGGTTATCATTACGGTTTTAAGAATAAAGTACGTGTGAATACTATTTCTCAGTCGCCTACAGTAACTACTGCGGGCTCAGGGGTATCAGGTTTCGATGCTTTCTTCGATTATGCAGATAAAATGTCGCCGTTGGGTAATGCACCATCTGAAGACTGCGCTAACTATTGTGTTTCGCTCTTCAGCGACTATACACGTATGGTGACTATGCAGAACCTGTTCCACGATGGTGGTTTCTCAAGCACAGGAGTAAGCCAGGGTATTGTAGAAGAAATGGAAAAGACGGCAAATAACGATTCATAAACCCACAGGCAGCAGCAATAATAGCGCTGCTCTTACGTTTATAGCATATGCGAAAAAGTTACCTCATTGGCTTACTGGCACTGTTACTTATATCTGCTGCTGCATCTGCACAGGTGAACGGTGGTACAAGAGCATTGGAATTCTTAAGATTGTCCAACGCTCCGCATGTATCTGCATTAGGGGGTATCAGTGTGGCCAATCCCGATCAGGATATTTCTTTCGTTATGCAAAACCCGTCTCTTATGAGGCCGGGCCTACACAACAACCTGGGCCTTAATTACAACTTCTTTTACGGGGGTATCAAAACCAGCAACCTTCAGTATGGTTACCATGTTCCTGAAATACAAACCTCTTTTGCATTGGGAGTACAGTATCTGTCCTACGGTGATTTTGTACAGACAGATCCGGTTGGAAACCAGCTAGGCGACTTTAAAGCGAATGACTTTGCTGTAACACTGGCTGCATCCCGCCAATATCTTACAAGGTGGCGTTACGGTGCTGCACTGAAGTTTGCCAATTCTTCACTGTACGATAAAACTGCTTCGGCATTACTGATGGATGTCGGCATAACTTATATGGATACTGCCAGCTTATGGACCGTAGGTGTAGTAGCAAAGAATATGGGCGTGATGGTGAACAAATACAACCCGGACAACGAAGCTGAACCACTACCTTTCGATCTTCAGATAGGTATCTCTAAAAGACTGAAGTATGTACCACTGAGGTTAATGGCTACAGTACACCATTTGTACAAATGGGACATACGCTATGATGACCCTAACGAGCAGAATAACAATAACCTCTTCAGCGGTGAGGATTCAACAACAACAGACAAATCTTATTTCGCAGACAAACTGTTCAGGCACTTTATTTTCGGTGCAGAGCTAATGGTAGGTAAACGTATTTTAGTAAGTGCATCATACAATCATATGCGCCGCAAAGAGTTGGTCATACAAGATAAAACGGGCCTTGCCGGCTTTGCTTTTGGCGTTGGTGTAAACCTGAACAAAATACAGGTAAGGTATGCTCACTCTATTTACCATATAGCCGGCGGATATAATGAGATCGGTCTCAACTTCTCCTTAAACAAGCTTATGGGTATCGGCAAGTTCGGAGACAAAATAAACTGGAATGCTACATACCCTGACTGGGAGTTTGCTGCTATTCCTCCAAGTCTTGAACCTTCCGGTGCTTCGGAAAATTAAATAACAAAGAAGTAAGTAATGGCAATCCAAATATGCTTATACTTACCAGCGAGGTAATAATATCTCCCCAAATAACAGGATGCTCACCTTGTGGTAGTGATTTCCCTTGAGATTCTAAACATCCCTGCTCCCCCTCCAAAAACAATGCAAACCCTGAACATGGGTAAAAATGTGTAATAAGGGACAGTGATAACTTAAGCCCTAAAATGGTGATCACCAGATAAGCACTGGTATTGAGGAAAGGATATTTCTCCATTAACTTCACAAAGCCCTGTGCTACAAAACGCATGGCCAGTATACCGATAAATACACCTACCCATATCAATATGATATTACTGGTGTAAGCATTTGCAGCTATTACATTATCAATAGAAAAAGCAAGATCCATCAACTCTACCAGTATCACAGTAGCCCAGAAAGGGCCAAAGACTCCTAAAGTTTTTCTATACAGCCAGCTTTTCTTTTTTCTTTCCAGCTCTTCCGTAACAGTTTCGGGCGATTCGTCTTTTTCTTTTTTAAAGAAATACTTTGCTGCCAGGATCAATAGGTATATACCTCCAACAGGTTTGAACCACCATATCTGTATCAATACGGCAGCAAATAGCAGACATAACCCTCTGAATACATATGCACCGATAATACCGTATTTCAATGCTTTTTTACGCTGGTCCTTAGGCAGGTCTACTACCATAGTAGCCAATACCGCAGCATTGTCTACTGACAGTAAACTTTCTATCAGTATCAGGTTGCAGATGACAGTAAGGGCAGGGATAGGCTTATCGACAATTTGTTGAAATAATTCCTGAAGATTCTCCATGAGCAATTAAAGCGTGAACACTTTTTTGTATCGGCAATGCAAATGTATGATTTATAATAGCGATTAAATCAAACCAGATACTTATTTAGCCAGCTTGTAATATGTAGTATGACTTCCTGCTACAGAAAGTTGTAATATATAGTTCCCGTTCGGTAACTCCTCTGCAGGTATTACATTCTTTGATTTTGCAGATGTCCATATGAGTTTACCTGACACACTATATAGTTTCAAAGTAGCATTACGAGGTACATTCTCTAACTGCCAGGCATCAGAAGCCGGATTAGGGAATATTTTTAGTTGTGGTATGCCCTTATTCTTGATACTTAGCAATGACGGGTTTTGTGTCACTAATCCGTTCCTGTTCACCACATGGTCATCAGGGTCTATTTGTACACCTGTCATGGCCTCGCTCCAGTAAAAAATAAAATGCTGTGCAGTATCATTCATGTCTACCCTTACTGTAGTATCGCTATTAGCTGATCTGATTTTCAGTTCAAGTGGTATATTAAATGCCGGAACAGAACTATGAGAACCGATCTGGTTTACTTTTAGATGAACCTCCGTGCCAGACTGAGCCCATTGCACAGAAAATGTTGGGTAGCCTTGTCCATATATCCACTGGTTGAAAAAACTATCTAACTGCATATTGTAGGTCTGTTCCATTACATTTTGCAAGTCGGGAGTCACTGCATTTCCGTAAGCGTACTGTTGTTGAAAACTCTGCAATCCTTTGAAGAATAAACTATCATGCGGTGCAACGAACCTAAGCATATGAGCTACTGCCGCACCTTTGTTATAAGTTAGTCTACCATCGAATATCCTGTTAACACTTGTAGTGTCATTCACCCATACACTACCGAAAGGAGAACTGAGTACATTGTTGAATGTATTCGTCCTGAGCACTTTTGCAGCAGCATCTCCCCTGAAATGCTCAATAAATAATTGTTCACCATACGTTGCCATCCCTTCACTCAGCCATATATCTTCCCATGAGCCGTAAGTAACATTGTTACCCCACCACTGATGTCCTAATTCATGTGCTATAAGCGTAGTAGTAGCATGCCCAAGTGTGGTCATTGTCTGATGTTCCATACCACCTGAAAGCGCTGACATACAGTGCCCGTACTTCTCATTCTTAAAAGGATATTTACTGTATAGCTTAGAGAAGTGATCGACTATTAATCCTGTAGTGTCCAATGCTGCTTTATTAGCGGGTGTCATAAACGTAGCTGAATCATACACATAGTTCTGTATCAGCATAGAGTCATTGCTTCCATCTGTAAAGTGCATATAATAGCTATAGTCAGCATAAGGGCCTACAGCAACAGTAATGAGGTAATAATCTATTGGATAATCAGTTTCCCATTCGTAGCGGCTCTTACTATTAGGCATAGGAGTTACTTTTTGTAACAATCCGTTAGAACCTGCTTTCAGCGTATCATCCACTGTGATCCACATCGTCACCGAATCTATTTTATCTACTAAAGATTGTTTACATGGCCACCAGTCATCTGTAAAGTCAGGGTCGCTTAGCGAGTACATGATATTCGTTCCGGAGCCGAGTGTTGCCTGATTTAACCCACCTGTAAAGAATTGCCCTGTGCCCGAAGTTGGCTGACCATGATAATACACTTCAGCTATAAAATCTGCATTATTATTCAATGGTGTAGTTAGCGTTACTTTACGAACCTTTTCTCCTGTTGTTTGCACAGTATGTAGTTGACCATTCAGTTTAAAAGAGTCGATCGTCAACATTGTATCCAACTCAAAAGCGTATACACTGAAGTTGGCAATGTTAGTGCGTGCATAGGTAGTAACATGCCCGCTTATTGCAGTAGTAGTATTGGTCAGGTTTATATCAAACTTCAACCCTTTTACATCATAGTCGTTCTCTTCTGCTGTAGCAATAGTTGTTTTACTTACAGAACGTTTCTTTTTATCGCGCGAGCAATTACTATGTGCATTTACAGAAGATGCTAACAATAACATTAACAGCGTACAAATAATTCGCATAATTCAGACTTTATATCTTAACTAGTTTTATAGTCCTGACTTCTTCTTTACCGTTCAACACTTTTAATATATACACCCCTCTTGACAAACCTGTTGCATATATTTCTGCTCCATACTCTTCAACCGGCACCACTCTAACAACTTGACCGTTCAGATCATACAAATACAATTGCATGCCGGGAGTTACACCCTGTACTATCCAACGTTCGTTTGTAGGATTCGGACGTACTATAATGGCACCTGAAGGTACTGCTTCTAATCCATAAGAATAATCACGTACTATCTCTTGCTTGTTTAAGAGCCAATTTTTAGGGTCGAAAAGTAAATCTTGAACCTCCTCATTTGCTGGTATAACATACTCCTGAATATTATTACGCAATTCAAGTCTTCTTATATCACTACCTGAATTTGTTTGCAGCTCTATCTCATACGGTGTAGAGAAAAATGGAATAGAGTTAGGTACAGAAGTTGATTGCTCTACTTTAAGATAAATATTATCATCAACCTGATTCCATATAATATTGTAGGTCGGATAGCCCTCACCAAATATCCACTCTTTAAAGAAAGGATTTAAGTTAACTCCTGACACTCCTTGAGCAAACTGTATAAAATCGTCAGTTGTAGCATTACCGAGCGCAAAATTCTGATTGTACTGCTGGAGTATGTTAAAAAACACATCATCATTATTGATCACAAAGCGGAGCATATGTAAAACTGCAGATGCTTTACTATAGCTGAGCCTTCCATCAAATACCCTGTATGGGTTCAACGTATCAACTGCAGGTACATAAATGCTTCCACCAACATTCGTATCATTTAGTACAATATTATGTACCCTTTGCATATAAGCTGCTGCTATCTCAGCACGCCAGAACTTTTCGCCAAACAAGTACTCACAATAAGAAGCCATCCCCTCATTCAACCATATATCCTGCCATGTAGCGCAAGTCACATTATTACCAAACCACTGGTGTGCTAATTCGTGCGACACTAGCGGCGTACCAAAGTGCCTGATGGTGGTCATGGTTTGATGCTCCATACCACCGAACACAGGTGTCATACAATGCCCGTACTTTTCATTGTAAAAAGGGTAGTCGCCAAACAATTCAGAAAAATATTGCAGCATCATACCTGTGCTGTCCATTCCTGCTTTCTGCTCGTCCAGCTCACCCGGTACGTTATAGATATAGTTCTGCACCGGAAATTGTTTGCCACCTTGCAGGGTTACATTGTATGTATACTCAGTATAATTACCTACCGCGAGAGAGAATAAATAATAAGCTGTAGAATAATTTGTCTTCCATTCATATCGGCTCATATTACCCGGTAACGATGTAATATTCTGCAACACTCCATTACTACCTGCTTTTATACTATCGGGTACTGTGATCCAAATATCCGCTGAGTCTACCTTATCTCTCAGTGATTGTTTGCATGGCCACCAATCCTTTGCCCTGTATGGCTCACTAAGCGTATAGGTAAGCTTGCTTCCGTTACGCTCGTTCTCTGCGTTGTTCATACCGGATTGAAAGAAGAATACAGAGCCGGCATCGGGAACACCACTATAATAAACTGTAGCCTTAAATATATTACCCAGAAAAAGAAGTGCAGGTAATGCAACCCTTACAATATCGTCTTGTCTTGTAAATGAAAGTTTTTGGCCATCGATAATAACTGAATCGATTGCAAGTTTTTGATTTAACTCAAATACATATGTATCCATCTCCAACGCAACTACTTCAGCTGTTGTGGTTACTTTTCCTGATATGGCCACCGACTGATTGGATACAGAAACATCTATATGGATATGCTTAACATCATAGTTATTCTCTGCCAGATCAGCTACTGTAGTTTTTGCGGCAGATCTCATATAAGCACCGATCTTGCTATCCTTACATTGATTCATTGCAGCTTGTTGTGCAAATACACATCGGGCTGATAGTAACAACATCAAAATAATTCCCGCATACTTCATACTACTACATAAATACCTATCTATTAAAAATACAGATAAAGCAGCTATTTACTTTCCTCATATTGTAAAAACATTAACAACATCACCCTGTTTGGGGTATATAGCTGTAACACACATTCAGTATCTTTATCATGTCTGTTTACATCAAATACTCCACCTCATGAATAACTCTTCTTACAAAAAATCGAAACTGAGGTTTATTGGGAAATCTCTTATATGGTCGGTACTGCTATATATACTTGTGTTCACTGTTTTAAACATCAGTGAGATCAAAAATACTTTTAGCGGAGAAGGACAGTATGCAGTAGTTTACACCAATACCCAAGATGGTATTGAAAATATAAAAGCTGCCAAAATTACAATTGACAGCCTTCATAATAAGATAGGTATAGCAAGTAAGATTTTGAACTTTATTAAGCAACCACTGGATTAAACAGCCAGGGCTGAGCTTTCGCAACGCTCAATGATCATTTTATTCTCATTCCCCACTATTTGAAGTGCCAAATTCTTTATAGACGGGAAAAGCATATCATAAACACTCTTTTTACTTGTTGGTACATCTGAATCCTGCATAGCCAGTATATATACTACTGCTTCAGGAATTTCCAGCACACCACAAATACTCTGTATGGTTTTGTTACTGGGACGCTTTACAGCATTTTCTATTTGGGATAGTGATGTTTGTGATATACCACTTTTCTGAGCTAAATCATATTGAGTAATATTTAGCTGCTTCCTTATCGACCTGATGGCATTTCCTAAATTCATAATACAAAGATTAACGGTTGGTTTACAACAAATTCGGGTATCAATCTTTCTGAATACATAGACGCACCAACAGTTAAAATGGTTGGAAAAAAGAATCACTTACAGGCAAAAAACCAGTTAATTTTGTATTTATGAGGCAGAATTTCAAAACCAGGGTGAATTATGATAAGACAAATGTACAAGTGGTCATAGTGCCTGAACATCGCAAAGATGGAATGTATTATGAGGTAAATATCCCGGGATTTGATCGTTTTTTCATGTCATGGTCGCCATTAGGCAGGTATGATATGGTGCCTCAGGAAGACCTATCCTTACCTTATGACCTGGTTTTAGCGGTAAGTGACGCCATTGAAGAACGTTATTGATCTATGCTTCGGAAACAGTGTTTTGCGGCTCATATTTGATACGGTAGCCTACTCCATATAAGTTTTCTATAATGATACCTTCATCTTCTTTCAGCAATTTCCGTACACGGGTAATATATACATCCATGCTTTTACCCGTAAAGTAGTCATCATTCCCCCATACAGCCTTTAATAATTCGCTGCGAGTTACATAATTTCCTTTATGTTGTAGCAACATGTGTAACAAGCCAGCCTCTCTTTGACTAAGCTTTTTTTCATTCCCGGATATGTTTAATACTCTCCTGTCAGGAAAAAATTTCATACTACCGATAGATAAGGGGTCAAATTCAAGTCCATCAGCATTCTGTCCCAGTCTGCGCATAATAGCCCTTATTCTGTAGTACAGCTCCTTAAAGCTGAAAGGTTTTGTGATATAATCATCTGCACCAAGTTCAAATCCACGTATCTTATCCTGCTCTACAGAACGAGCAGTGAGGAATATAAAAGGACTGTTAGGGTATTTCAGTTTATAATCAGCTGCCAATGTAAAACCATCCACTTCAGGCAACATTATATCAAAAATGCAGAGATCAAAACGAGTTTTTTCCAATGCAGCTTTTACCTTATCTCCAGCTTCTATCCATGTAACTCCAAAGCCTTTTGTTATCAGGTTTTCTTTAAGTAAGTAACCGAGGTTTTTGTCATCCTCTACTAACAGTATTTGCATGTTCTCATTTTGCATACTCCTTAATTTTTGGCAACACAATGGTGAATGTAGAACCAACACCCAGTTTACTCCACACTCTCACTTTCCCTTTCATTGCTTCTATTATCCCTTTCACATAGCTCAGGCCCAGCCCGAAGCCTTTTGTATTATGCAGATCGCCCTCATGAGCTCTGTAGAACTTATCGAATATGTGTTTTGTTGTTTCTGCTGTCATTCCTTTACCATTGTCTTTTATGGATATTGATACCGCGTTGTCTGTTTCTCTTATGTCTACATTTATTTCAGGTGCTCCGTTTCTGTATTTAATAGCATTATCTAATATATTGCATATGGCATTCAACAAATGAGTTTCATCTCCCATCACCCTGCAGTCACCTGAGTATAAGACAAACAAGCTACCACCATGCTGTTCGCAAAGCTGAGTATAAGCAGGCTCAATAGCAGTTACTATTTCCTGCAGATCAACTTCCTCATTTTTTATAGACAGCTTTCCTTTCTCAATGGTTGCCACATTTAATGCACGGTCTATATTTCCGCGCAACCTGTTAGATTCTGTAGATATAATATCTAATATGCCATTTAGCTTATTATCTGTTACAACATTACTATCGTTAATAGTCTCTATTGCCAACGCGATATTAGCCATCGGAGTATTGAACTCATGAGTCAGGTTATTGATAAAATCGGTCTTCATCTCTGATAACTTCTTCTGCTTATAATACACTCTTACAAATTTGTAGAATGCATAAGTAAGCAAGACAATTATCAAAACTGATATGATCATTAAAGAGTTGACAGAATACCAGAAAGGCAATTTCGGAAATACAACCGCCAGTGTATATGTAGGCATGAAACGATTGTCTGAGAACATTTTTGAATAATTAGCCGTGGTAATGAGTGCATTTGTATCAGCACCGTTAGCTGCAAATACTACACTATCGTCTAATAAATAACCGTAGCTAAAGCTGGTATCAATACCTGCTAACCTGAAGTTATCTTTTAATATAGAATCGGTTTTACTGACCGTAATCAGATTCTCGAGTGGTATACCTTCAGATATTACATCCATGTAATTATCACGAGATAATTGTTCATAGTTTTTGATGGTGCTTAAATTAGAGTCAGGAAAGAAGTGAACTGTTACTGAGAGCTCAACATCTGTAGGCATTGAACTCATTATATTAGAAAACTTGTGAGGCACTCTGCTCTGTACTTCGGGATCACGATACGTTGTATAATCATAATACATGTTTACAGTATCTACCTGTCCGCTAAATTTTTCATCATTCCATGGTTGTTTACTGATATAAAAACCCTCTCCGGGCTTTAAATGATACTTTGTAAAAAACTGCACACAACCTGTTGTTAGTTCTATTTGTCTGGCAGCTACACTTATGGCCTCATTCACCTTCAGCTTTTCAGCATCAGCCCTCTTTTGCTCTGCATTCAGCAACCATGCTACCTGTATCGCTATTAGTGCAACAACGAGTAACCCTACTGAAATGATCAATATGTTGATACCCTGCTTCCGCATAGTACAAATTTCATATAATTATCATTCAAGATAATAAATGCCCATCGCTATTAAGTATCCTTTAAGTATTGTTAAGTATGAATTAAGTGGATTTCTCCAACACGATTTTCATAACTGATTGTCTTATGGTTTGAAAATTTATAAAGACAAAAATCATTAGTTATGAAAAAATTTACAATCGTTACAAAAACAGTATTCATTGCCTTTCTAGCAATGATATGTATCGGACAGTCTGCATTTGCAGGTTGGACCAAAAAGACAGACATCAGCACATTTTACCTTGGACGTTGGGGTGCGCATACTTTTACAGTTAACGGTAAGATATACGTAGGTGGCGGATACGTAGACAATAACACCAACCTTAATGACTTGGTCAGCTACGATCCTGCTACTGATATGTGGGACATAAAGAATAACCTGCCCGGCAGTGTTATGAACCGTTCCGGTGCTGTTGCTTTTACTATTAATGGTAAAGCATACATGGGGCTTGGTATCGAAAACTTCAACAATTTTAACGCAACATGGAACTTCCCTAAAGACCTTTGGGAGTATGATGATGCCAACGATACTTGGACAAAGAAAGCTGACTTTCCGGGTACCGGTGTTGGCTTTGCAGGCATGTTCGTACTTAACAACAAAGCATATATAATAGGCGGTCAAAGCGGTAAATTCTCTGCAGATGGATTAAACCAAGTGTATGAGTATAACCCTGCATCCGATAAGTGGACCAAAAAAGGAGACTTCCCAAGAGCAATAATCATCAGTCCTATCGGTTTCAGCATGAATGGCAAAGGCTATGTTGTAGGCGGCGTTGAAAGCACTAGTGGTAACACAAACAAAACCTACGAATACGATCCTGCTAATGACACATGGACCGAAAAAGCAGCATATCCTGAGGCTACCATAAGTGCAGGTGTGTCTTTTGTCGCCAACGGTGTTGCATATTGCGGATTAGGAAGAACTGCACAAGAAGAATACTTGAGTTATTTCTGGGCATATAATCCTGCAACTGATGCTTGGGCTTATGCAGAGGGTTTTGAATTCGGAGCTAATGATGGCAGAATGTATGCCATAGCTACTGAACTAGATGGCAAAGTGTATGTAGGGGCAGGTTGGAACTATAAAAATGCACAGCAAACATATTATAAAGACTGGTACCAGATAGATCCTACAGTAGCTGTAAGCATTAGCAATATACAGACAAATGAAAGCCTGAAGCTTTACCCTAACCCGGCTACTGATAAAGTTTACATTGATGCAAGTATAAAATATGACTCGTATACAATTTACAGTATTACCGGAAGAAGGGTTGCAAATGGCATTTTAGAAAACAACGTAATAAACACTTCAAAACTCCCAAGTGGGCAATATATACTTGAAGCAGGAAACGCTTCATACAAACACAAAAAGCTCATTACTATAACTAAGTAAACAGGAAACATTTTTTTATGAAAAATTTATTCAGGACTATTTCATTCGTTTTGGTCATCACTTCATTGAGTATAAATGCTAATGCTCAAAACTGGACATCGAAAGCAAATATGCCGGAAGCCAGAGAAGGCGCTGTCTGCTTTACGATAGGCAGTAAAATATACTGGGGAGGTGGAACTGCCACTACGCAAACTGATGTGAAACGTGATTTTTATGAATACGACCCAGCTACAGATACCTGGACAAAATTAGCCGACATGCCCGAAGAACGTTTGTGGGGAATCTCATTTTCAATCGATGGTAAAGGATATGTTGGCTTAGGTAAAACGAGCGGCTCAGGGTCTGGTACCTACTTGCAATCACTATACGAATATGATGCTGCGACAGACAAGTGGACACAAAAAGCTTCTATATCAGCTCCATATGGTTTAGTTTCCAGTAGCGTATTTGTAGTAAACGGGAAGGCTTACGTTCTAGGTGGTACAAATTCTAACTTTGCTAGCTTCGGAACACTATATGAATATGATCCGTTATCAGACCAATGGGCTACTAAAAGTCCTTATCCGATAACGAACCAAGGTAGCAACTGGGTAAGGCACGCTATAACCTTTGGCATGGGAAATAAAGGATATATAGTAAGTGGCGAAATCAGAAAAGCTTCAGGAGCAGGAACTGAATTCACTAAGAAGAGTTTTGAATATGATCCTGCCACAGATACCTGGTCACCTATTGCAGATTTCATAGGCGATGGCCGGGCTGCAGGTGCTGCTTTTGTTATCAACGGCACCTCATTCTGTGGCTTAGGCTATAGTAAAGATGCCAGTTTTAATAATGTATTTTACAAAGACGTGTTTTCTTACAATGCCGGGAGTGATCAATGGACAACTGTTGGTACATTTCCGGGAGACGGACGAGTATTAGCATCTGTTTCTGTGATTAACAATAAAGGCTATGTCGGCGGAGGGTCAAAGCTTCAAACCGGGCACTTCAACGATTGGCATGAATTAACCATACCAAATGCTATCAGTAATTATTATCAAGAAGCACAACTCACTACATACCCAAATCCGGCTTCTGATAAGATATATATCAACACTTCAACAGATTATACAACCTATACCATCTACAGTGTTGACGGGAAGACGGTAGCAAACGGAAATATCAAAAACAATGCGATCAGCATAGCAAGTGTACCAAACGGGCAGTATATAGTAGAACTTAAAAATAATATGCAGGCACAACGAGGGCTAATTACAATAAGCAAATAGTTCGCATATTCTATTTGTTTCTGATCAAGCCTGCTTTTCTAAGCAGGCTTTTTTATTACCACATCAATTCATCATCAGCACTATTCCTCTCAAAATAAGAACGATACTTTATACGAGATTCTGCTTTTTCCAACTGACGATCATAAATAAGGTTGGCCAATCCATTTATTGCATCTGCTTCTCTCAGCACTCTATTCAGTTGCTTCTCAGAAATATCAATGCGGTACATCAATTGGAAAAACTCTTCCGGGTTCTTTTCAATAAGCCGGCTTACTTTCTGCTCAAGAATATTGATAATACTCTCCCTGGATAGCGTACCATCTATCTGTAATTCGAACTTATCGTTGAGTGACTTAATTAATTCCGGCAGTTGTTGCTGCATGAATTAAAGTTAGCAAAGTGGCTATAAGCTATCGAGTATTATATATTAAAATTGTTTTATTTTTTCTAATATCAGGCTTCTTACATCACTCATTGGTATACGCTCTTGCTCCATGCTATCACGATAACGGATAGTAACTGTTTTATCCTCCAGAGTCTGATGATCAACAGTCACACAGAAAGGTGTACCGATAGCATCCTGTCTGCGGTAACGTTTACCGATACTTCCCTTTTCTTCGGTAAAGCATTTGAAATCTGCACGGCATTCATTTACTAGCTCTTGAGCTATTTCAGGCAGCCCGTCTTTCTTGGTCAACGGCAATACAGCCATTTTTATCGGAGCCAGGTGCGGAGCAAACTTCATCACTACTCGACTATCCTTTTTATCTTCTGTGCTCAGATCCTCTTCTTCGTAAGCTTCGCTTAGTACCATCATCACAGTACGGTCTAAACCAATAGACGTTTCAATTACATAAGGTATGTAATGCTCATTCGCTTCCTGGTCGAAATAGGTAAGTTTCTTTTTGCTGTATTCTTGATGTTTACTGAGGTCAAAATCTGTGCGGCTGTGTACGCCTTCTACTTCTTTAAAGCCCCAGTCAGGAAAGTTATATTCTATGTCACAGGCAGCATCAGCATAGTGCGCCAGCTTTATGTGATCATGGAAATGATATTGCTTTTCAGGAATACCTAAAGTCTTATGCCACTTCATACGTTCTTCTTTCCAGAACTCGTACCACTGCTTCTGCTCTCCCGGTTTAACAAAGAACTGCATTTCCATCTGCTCAAACTCGCGCATGCGGAAAATGAAACCACGTGCCACAATCTCATTACGGAAGGCCTTACCTACCTGTGCTATACCAAATGGTATTTTCATGCGTCCACTTTTCTGCACATTCAGGAAGTTGACGAAGATACCCTGTGCTGTTTCAGGACGCAGATACACCATATCAGCTTCTCCTGCCACAGAACCCATCTGTGTACCAAACATCAGGTTGAACTGGCGGATATCTGTCCAGTTACAAGTACCGCTAACCGAACATTTAATGCCTTTATCTTCTATTAGTTTTTTTAGTGTTGAAAAGTCTTCAGCTTCCAGCAGCTGTTCCATTTCTTTTTTCAAAGCCTCTCCTTCAGCTGCTTCTAATGTATCTGCATACCCTTCTATCAGATGATCTACACGATAGCGTTTTTTACTATCCTTATTGTCTATCATCGGGTCGTTGAAGTTCTCCAAATGGCCACTAGCTTTCCACGTAGTCGGGTGCATAAATATGGCTGCATCAATACCTACAATATTATCGTGCATACGGGTCATGCTCATCCACCAATAGTCTTTAATGTTCTTCTTCAACTCAGCTCCCAGCTGGCCGTAATCGTATACAGCCTGCAGGCCATCATATATCTCAGACGATTGAAAAACAAACCCATATTCTTTACAATGGGCGATAATATTTTGCAGTTGATTGTTCTCGTTAGCCATAATGCGGGCAAAGATAAGTGAACTGTGTTGCTAACACAGTAAAATTCAAAAAATCAAAAGTCAAATTGTCAATAGTATCGCTCATGCAAAATGTTCCGTTTTGTTCCACCAGGGAGGGGGTATAAAAATGTTCCGGATTTGGGTACTGATTTTCATAGTGTTATGTTTTATGGTATTTCAGATTGTTACAAAATGTTCCAGTACCTCACCCCTAGCCCCTATACCAAAGGAGAGGGGAATAATCAGGATGATTTTATTATAACAAATATACAATAAATAATTGACATATTATTTTATATCTTAAAGCTTTAATCATTCCCGATAATGAAGAGAACCTTTCTGATATGCATGGTTATTGCCTGCTCTGTAGCGGCTGCTAATGCACAAAAACTACAAGGTCAGGCAAGAGTTGATTCTTTAATTGCAGTACTTCCAGCACAAGCAGATGATACCAATAAGGTAAATACATTGCTTAGTATAGGGAGTTATTATACCCGGAGGGATTCTTCTCTATCATTGGAATACTTAAACGAAGCATACCTTCTGAGTAAAAAGATAGATTGGGAAGCAGGGCAGGTCAACAGTATGCTTCATATCGGCAATACACATGGCAGGAATGGAGATTTAGCTACCGGCTTGCAGTACAACCAGAGGGCTCTCGTACTGGCAGAAAGTATAGATGATAAACAAAGCCTTGCCTACTGTTACAAAAATCTGGCGTATATCTACTATCATATGAATGACTACCCTACTACACTCAGATACCTTCAACAAGCAGGCCGGTTATTTATTGAACTTGATAATAAGGAAGCTATTGGCAGTGTGTATAACCGAATGGCGAATACCTACCTGCATACCGGCGATTATCCCAAAGCACTGGAAAACTATCTGATAGCCCTGAAAGCAAAAGAAGAAGTAGGTGATGAAGGTAGTACAGCAGGCACCATCAGTAATATAGGTGTACTATACAGGTTTATTAACGAGGAGCGAAAAGCGCTGGAATATTTCAAAAAAGGGTTGGTGCTCAATCTTAAAAAGGGCGAAAGAGAAGATGCTGCTAATGATTATACAAATATAGGCACATCTTACAACAGGCTTGGAAACCTTAGTAAGGCCATAAAGAATCATACGCAAGCGCTGGAAATATTTACCGAGTTTAAAAACATTGAAGGTCAGTTGGTATGTAACACCAATATTGCAAAAGCTTATGAAGACCATGGCAATATCGGCATGGCGGAAAAGTATTATAAAACTGCATTGGGGTTAACAAACGATGTAGACGATAAGCTACATACAGCCGGTGTATTTTCTGTAGTAGGGCAATTTTATACAAAACAAGGAAAGAAAGTACTCGCTGAAAAGTATTTACAAAAAGCTCTTGCGCTCACCCAAGAGGCGGGACTGATTGATAATATCAGCAATAACTATCAGAACCTGTACAACCTGTATAAAAAGTATGGGGAGGCAGGGAAGGCTCTTGCAGCATATGAGCAACACATCATATTCAGAGACTCTGTTTTCAATCAAAAAAACACAAAAGAAATAACAAAGCTTGAAGTACAATCAGAGTACGAAAAACAAATGTTAGCAGATAGCCTGAAAAATGATGAGGACAGAAAATTAGCTGCTGCTAAATTGCAAAAACAAAAGTTGTTTACTTTTTCAGGTATCGGCATAGCATTGATACTTATTGCGTTTTCATTTTTCATTGTAAAAGAGCGCCGAAAGTCTGACAAGTTATTACTGAATATCCTACCTACTGAAGTGGCAAAGGAGTTAAAAGCAAAAGGTGAGTCGGACGCAAAGATGTTTGATAATGTTACCGTTTTATTTACAGATTTTGTTGGGTTTACTACAGCTTCTGAAAGGATGTCGCCACAAGAGTTGGTGACTGAATTAGATGCTTGCTTCAAAGCGTTTGACGGTATTATTGGCAAATACGGTATAGAGAAAATTAAAACTATCGGTGATGCCTACTTAGCCGTATGCGGACTACCCCTTGCAGATGAGCGCCATGCGGAACATGTGGTTAATGCAGCAAAGGATATTATTACTTATATGGCTGATAGAAGAAAGAAGCTTGGTGATAAAACCTTCGAAATAAGAGTAGGAGTGCATAGTGGTGAAGTGGTAGCTGGCATAGTGGGTGTAAAAAAGTTCGCTTATGATATATGGGGTGATACGGTAAACACAGCAGCGCGTATGGAGCAGAACAGCGAAGCAGGAAAAATCAATATTTCACAGACTACATACGAGTTAGTAAAAGAAAAATTCACCTGTACCTATCGCGGTGAGCTGGAAGCCAAGAACAAGGGCAAGCTGAAAATGTACTTTGTGGAGGGGTAAGTAAAAATCCCTCCCCGCTTGAGGCGGAGAGGGAGCCATTCAATTCTTTTATCAATTAATTAATACTCGTCTTCGTTGAAGAAGAAATCTTCTTGTGTGGGGTAGTCAGGCCATATATCCTCAATACCCTCGTATATCTCACCCTCATCATCCAGCTCCTGGATGTTCTCTACCACTTCTAACGGCGCTCCCGAACGGATAGCATAATCTATCAACTCGTCCTTTGTTGCAGGCCATGGTGCGTCCTCCAGGTGAGATGCTAATTCAAGTGTCCAAAACATATTATATTTTTATTTTATTTATAGTATACTTTCCGCAAATGTAAGTTTTCAAACGACAATTACAAACTTTTTAATTTTAATGTAATGCATAGTTTTTTTGGCACTAACATTTATAAAAAGATTATATTATTCTTTACTTGTTTTAACTGCCTTTTTGATAGACTTTTACAATATGCTTGTTGCACAAAACCTGTTCAAAAAGTATTCCAATCTTACCGTTGTCAACAATGTGTCATTAACAATTGACAAAGGAGAGATAATATCAGTTATCGGAGCATCAGGAGCCGGGAAGAGCACATTGCTTCATTTACTGGGATCGCTGGACAAACCCGATGCCGGAAGCGTCACCATAAAAGGTGTGAATCTTTTTGAGCTCTCCTCTAGAAATCAGGCTACTTTCAGGAACCGTGAAATGGGCTTTGTTTTCCAGTTTCACCATCTGTTGCCGGAATTCAGTGCTGTGGAGAATGTATGTGTGCCTTTATGGATCAACGGAAAAAGCAAGGCAGAAGCTATGGTTGAAGCACAAAAGATGCTGAAAACTGTGGGGTTAGGGAATCGTTTGGACAATAAACCATCAGAACTATCCGGTGGTGAGCAACAACGTGTAGCCATTGCAAGGGCATTAGTAAATAAACCATCGATAGTAATGGCAGATGAGCCCACAGGTAACCTAGACAGTAATAATGCAGCATCTGTCCATGAATTATTTCTTCAATTAAGAGAAGAGTTCAACCAGACTATTATTATGATCACTCATAATGAAGAGCTGGCTAAAATGACTGACAGGACGCTGATTATGAAAGATGGAAGCATTACAGATGAAAGAATCAATAAATAACATTACATTTATATATAGGGCCTAGCGGGATAAGAAATTTTGATATTACTTTTTCGTTTTGCCAAAAAGTATATTTTTGCACCATAATTAAATGCATAGATCATGTCTGAAATTGCAAATCGCGTTAAGAAAATTATCGTGGACAAACTAGGTGTAGACGAGTCAGAGGTTACTCCGGAAGCTAGCTTCACTAACGACCTTGGAGCTGATTCGCTGGACACAGTAGAATTAATCATGGAATTCGAGAAGGAATTCAACATCTCTATACCTGACGAGCAGGCAGAGACCATTACTACAGTAGGACAGGCTATATCATACCTGGAAGAACATGTAAAGTAATACTGAACTTTAACAGAATTTGTTTCAATGAAATTTCCGTATAAACGAGTAGTTGTTACGGGCCTCGGCGCTCTTACACCCATAGGTAATACTGTACCCGAATATTGGGACGGACTTATCAATGGCGTATCGGGCGCCGATTTCATTAAACAATTCGATCCTACTAAGTTTAAAACAAAGTTTGCTTGCGAACTGAAGAACTTCGATCCGTTGGAATTTCTTGACAGGAAAGAAGCTCGCAAGCTGGACCGTTTCTCTCAACTGGCTGTTATCTCTGCCGATGAAGCTGTAAAAAGCTCCGGGCTGGACGCTGAGGGTCTGAATAAAGACCGTATCGGTGTAATCTGGGCATCCGGCATTGGTGGTATGATCACTTTCATACAAGAGATGAAAGACTTTAATGCAGGAGACGGGACACCAAGGTTCAACCCTTTCTTCATACCTAAACTGATATTAGACATTGCATCGGGACATATTTCTATGAAATATGGTTTCCGCGGCCCCAACTTCGCTACCGTTAGCGCGTGTGCTTCTTCTACCAATGCTTTGATAGATGCTTTTACCTATATAAGAACGGGAAAAGCAGATGCAATAGTAACTGGTGGTTCTGAAGCAGTTGTTACCGAAGCAGGTATTGGTGGTTTCAATGCAATGAAAGCATTATCAGAGAGGAATGATGATCCTAAAACAGCCAGCAGGCCATTTGACCTGGACAGAGATGGTTTCGTATTAGGTGAAGGCGGTTGCGCTGTTATTCTGGAAGAATACGAGCATGCTAAAAAGCGTGGTGCTACCATACTGGCAGAAATGTGCGGTGGTGGTATGAGTGCAGATGCACACCACCTTACTGCTCCTCACCCCGAAGGGTTGGGCGTTATCAATGTAATGCGCAATGCACTTGATGATGCTGAAATGCAGCCTGAAGAGGTAGATTATATCAACGTTCACGGCACTTCTACTCCATTAGGCGATGTTGCTGAACTGAAAGGCATTCAGGAAGTATTTGGCGAGCATGCTTACAAAGTGAATATCAGCTCTACAAAGTCAATGACCGGGCACCTGTTGGGTGGTGCGGGTGCTATTGAGGCTGTAGCAAGTATAAAGGCTGTGATGCACGATATGATACCGCCTACCATTAACCACTTCACAGACGATCCTGCAATCGATCCGAGATTTAATCTTACCTTTGGTAAAGCCCAGGAAAGGACAGTGAATGTTGCAGTGAGTAACACCTTTGGTTTTGGTGGGCATAATGCATCGGTAATATTCAAAAAATTCTCAGAATAACTTGAGGCGGTTCACGTCAAAACTGATTCACTTTTTCTCCCCCAATAAGGAACTCGTTTCCCAACTTGAACATATACTTGGTTTTGTACCCAAGCATGTGCCTTATTATCAGCTTGCTTTGATGCACCGTTCTAAAATTGAGGAAATAGCTCAGAACAATGAACGACTTGAGTTTTTAGGTGATGCCATACTCGGTTCAGTTATTGCCGATTACCTTTTCAAAAAATACCCTTACCAAACAGAGGGTTATTTGACTGAGATGCGCTCTCGTATTGTACGCAGAGAGACATTAAACAACATTGCGCTTAGAATGGGGCTGCAAAAACTGGTGCAATACAACCAGAGTGATAAAGGACTTAGTCGTAGCCATATTTTCGGTAATGCACTGGAGGCTCTCGTTGGTGCAGTATACCTTGATCAGGGTTTTCATAAAACCAAGAGTTTTATCCTCAAGCAAATGGTGAAACCGTATATTGATATTGATACGCTTGAGAATCGTGACACCAACTTCAAAAATAAGCTGCTTAGCTGGGCACAAAAAAACAGTCATGAGCTTACCTTCGAAACTATTGATGAAGGCTCAGAAGGCACACGCAAAGTGTTTACTATCGGTGTTATCTTGAATGGCAAAAAAATATCTGATGGTACAGGCTTCAATAAAAAAGAAGCAGGGCAGGTAGCTGCACAAAATGCGCTTGAGAAGCTAGGGTTAGACCGCCCTAATGACACTTAAAATGCTCGAAAGGCTCTTTGCAGCTCAAACATCTGTATAAAGATTTACAAGCTGTTGGACCGAACTGGCTGACCAACTCTGTTTCTTCAGACTCACAACGCGGGCAGGGAACCCCTTCATCTTCAAACATAGCTAATGAAGTATCTGACATTCGAGAAGGTGGAGCAATGCCATACTCTTTCAATTTCTTCTTGCCGGATTCGCTCATCCAATCGGTAGTCCATGCAGGACTTAGTTGCTGCTCAATATTTACTTTAGTGATACCTCTGCTGAGCAATGCCATACGGATATTCATACCGATCACATCCATAGCAGGGCAACCACTGTATGTTGGCGTGATGACTATAGTCGCTTCTGTATTGCCAAAGTTATCTTTTACCAACTTCACATCGCGTATGATACCCATATCCAGTACCGTTAATACAGGTACTTCAGGATCGGTAACACCCTCCAACCAATCGTATATTTTTTCTTTAGTAACTCCCTCACTCATGTCACCTATAAAATTACGGAAGACTTTTTAAAAATCTATTCTATAACATGGTTGTTCACCAACAACCTACCTTGTTTATCCTTTGATACCACCGTAGAAGCAGCAGGACGGATAAGCAACTCGTCTAACGCCCTATAAGCCGGGTTAGGGATATTAATTACTTCCATGCTTATTTGGTAACAATCCTCAGGTACAGTAAAGTATTTGGATACCCTAAACCAATCTTCATGGTTATCTTTTGAATGTATACCCTTTGCCTTATACGCATTTAATAACTGACCATTTTCATTGTAACAATTGATATGAAAGTCAGGCATACGATAGTTGTTTTGAGTTATCTGCACCCATATGGAGAACTCATACTGAGTACTCCATGACTTATCTGAGATCTCGAAAGCAGCTATTTCTTCAGTATTAGATGCAATAACAGCGACAGCTCCTTCATCAAAAAACATTTCTTTATACGCACCTTGATCAAAATGGTCTATATAATATTTGGTATTGCAATCATGACATGTATCAATCTTTAACACATTATCGTCTAGGATGTAAGGCCAGTATCCTCGAAAATTATGATCAAAAGCATGATAAGTTTGATTGAATATATATACATCACAGTTATCATAGTCTCCTACATATTTTGCGTCTTCCAATATATTCTTTTGATCCCTGTCTAAACTACATTCTTTATCGACCATAAGCATAAGAGGTTGACGACCTGGTAACATTGCTTCTTCAACAAATACCCCACCCTCTATTTTCACCTGCTTAAAAGTCTGGCTCCATGAGGTACGAGACATCATTACATCCATTAAAGGTAACCCTAACTGTAGTGAGGCGTCAAATGCCTTATGCAAGTTATTGCAATCTGTTCCTGCACCTAGTTTTTCAGAACCTATATGCACATATGGTAAGTATAATATTGCCTGAAAATTACTTTGTGAAAGTCCATGTTTTTTTAAGAAAGCAACCCAATCAGTTTGTTGTGAATGATAATTATTTCTACCCTGATTTGCTAATGTACGTGTAAAGTCAACATAAGCATACGTTTCTATACCCCATAATAGAAAAGCCAAAGAAATAAGAGTGTAAGCAGCATATGTGTTCTTTTTTTGTACGAACAGATACAATCGATAAAGCCCAACAACCATAAGCACTGTAAATGGGTAATAAAAACCCCAGGACAGGCGACCTAACGCACGGAACTGGCGTAGAATTGAGGCGTTATCCAAACATTCAAAACAATAGATGAACACTATACCTGAGCCAATAAACAACATGCCAAAAACAATCAACAACCAGATCATCTCAGTACTGTTAATATTGACAACTTTTTTAACCCCATGCTTCAAAGACCTTCTTATGCCTAAGATCACAAAGGCAAAAAAGAGTATGATAGGTACAATACCTGCATAGGCATATCCTTCTGAAGGATTACTTATTTTGTCTATTATATGGTCATTCTTTAATGACACCCATAAAGGGGAATATGAAGAAGTAAATACATCTGCTAACGATGTAACATGTGCTCGTGTATTTGAAGGATAATCAGGCCTGTCAGTTATCGGGTCGGTTGTGTGTAAGAATATATAAAACAGGCCAAATGCCAACACTACAGGTAAGCATATTAGCACTACTCTCTTAAGCTTAAATCTGAATTTATTATCCCCGAACAACACATAGCCTAATACATAAAACGCTACCCAAAATGCAATAATTGCAAGGTAGTAAACATGAAAAAATGTTGCGATGACAGTAAACAAGAAGAGGTATAACACCCACTTCCATTTACCTGACAGATGATAAGATAAAGTATAGTAAAAAAGCATCGGCACAAAACTCACGTACGCTAAAGAGAAGTGTTCTGACAACTTAAATACCTGTGGTGACATTACAGTGATCAATACTGCTGAAGCTAAAGAGAATAAAAATGCCAGATTAAAGCGGGTACATATTTTATACAGATACACAATGCTTAACACATAACTAATACCCATCGCATAGTGTATAGTACACTCAACACTAAAAGGAAGTAGCTTATGTAGCCATATTAATGCAGGTTGCGCGTCTGTAAATATGATATGTTCACCATAAGGGTAATTCATACCATCGAACCAAATACCCTTACCATATAAAGCATGATAGTAAAACGTGAAGTAGTTTTTCGCAGCATCGCCACCGTAGCCCAACATCATATTTGTTGGATCGGTAACGATATAGGACAACATGAATACTGTAACAACTATGGCTGCAAGCCATACGAGAACCATCTTATACCTGATGCTGTTCGTATTCATACAGCATAAAGATAGTTATCTGTCTTGCTTATAAATATGGTTGTTAACCATTGTTGTACCATTTGGAGCAAAATAAACTATTGTATCGCTAGCACTGCGCAACAGCACTTCGTCCATGGCGAGATAAGTATTGTCTTTGGGGTATTTAATTGCTGCATTAAGGGTTGCACACTCCTTTCTTAAAGTAAAATATTTATTACCTCTCAACCATAAGTCATGATTATCTATAGATACTTTACAATGAAGAGAGTCTAACGCTAACTGGACACCTTTTGCATTATATTGAAAAAGCACTACTTCAGGAGATTTATAATCTTCATTACTAACCAAAGCCCAGAAAGAAAACTCATATAATGAATCAGTGGGCCAGCCTGTTGTATTTATAGAAGCAAATTCATAGGTATGATATCTTGGCGTATCAGCCTTACCGATTAAACTATATTCACTTGCTCCATTGTTATAATGCTCGTAGTAATAAGGCTGTCGTGTTATTGAAAACTCCTGATGATTCGTATCAAGTGTACCCACTATTCTACTCTCAATATCATTTTCAATTGCTTTAAGTTTTGAGAGGCTTAACCTGTAAACAAATTGTTGTTCATATTTGCCGATAGAGTCTGCAACTGAAACAAGAAACTTTTCATCTGGTGTTAATTGATGTTGATCATATACAAGAAGCAACATGTCATTATCAGAAGAAATGCTATCAAACAAAGGTTTCTTAACAAAAGGGCCTGCACTGATCTTTACCTGATCAAAAGTTTTGCTCCAAGAACTGCGTGACATACAAGCATTGACCATCGGCAATTTCAATTGGTAGCATGCACGGGTAACCAAACAGAATCCTCCCCATAAACCATCTGACAACCATATTTTTTCTGATCCAATATGCACATACGGTAGTGCTAATATTGCCTGAAATTCTGAAGGATGAATCCCCTCTTCTGTCAAGAAAGAATTCCATGTCTTATCCTGCACCTCTAATGTTGAGGTAAAGGCTTCATAATTATAAAACTTCAGTCGACTAGTACGGTATGATGTATAAGCAAACGAATATGCTTCAGCTGCCCAAAGTAGTATGCCCAAAACAAAAACAGATGTACCTACTTTGACTTTATTGCTGCTTACTTTATCAGAGTACCAGCTATATAGCAAAACAGAAGCCACTATTGTAATAATGTAGTAGTATATGAAGGCAAATCTACCCATTGAGCGAAACTGTCTGAATGCAGCAATATAATCAAGCAACCAATCCATACCCCATACAAAGGGCACTCCCATGCTTAAAAGTAGTGTTGCGAATGCAATAAAAAGAAGCATCTTATTCAACTTCTTATCACCGCCATAAGAAGCGATTTTCTTCTTCTTGAATCTACCCACCAAAATCGATACTATTACAATTAGAGTAACCACTAGCGGTACAAGTCCTGTGTACGCATAAGATTCTGAACCTGTCATTCCTGTTTTAGCAACGATATTATTTTCCTGTAATGCACTCCAGAAGAAACTATAGTCAGAAGTAAGCATGTCTCTTCCCGTCACACATTCAGCTAAAGTACCATAAGGGGCTAATGGTCTGTCAGTCAATGTATCAGTAGTAGCAATAACAGTTTTCAGGAGCATCATAGCCAATATTGGTGCTGATATTATAGGTACAATATGCCTGAGCTTTGTTTTGAAAGTAACTTTATTAAACAACCAATAGCCAACTACATAGCTTACAGCAAAGACCAGAAATATGGCAGCCCAATATGGATGAAAGAACATCGCTATATATGATAATATCAAAATGTATATCGCATACTTCTTTTGGTTGTTATGATAGTATTGTATCAGCCAATAAGTCATCATTGGCACAAAGCACATAATAGCAAGTCCGTAATGCCCGTATACCCTATTGAACTGAGGGTTCATCGCCATGATGAATAAAGCGAAGAGTAGTGCCCAGTAACGGCTCACTTTCAATAAGTGGATTGTCTTGTACACATAAACAATGCCTAAAGCAAATGCAAGTGCCATAGTAACATTGAGAGTGGCAGTAACACTATGAATATCTAACGGAATGACTTTTCTTATCCAGGATAGCGGTATAGATAACGCCGGGGTCCCATCAACATAGATAATGTGTTCCCCATACGGGTAGTTCATCCCATCAAACCACCAACCGTTGCCCCACAAACTATGCGTCAGAAATACATAATAGTTCTTAATAGCATCTCCACCTAAATTATGAACAGCTTTTGAAGGGTGGAACACCATATCGCGAAACATGAATATAGTAAGTCCACATGCTGCCAAAACAACAACAAACATCCAAACTATGTCACGGTTCTTTGGGTGGTTCATTTTCCGGATTTGAAGAGTAGCACCAAAAAGTTCATACACTCAGGTATCAGTATCCTGTAATTCATCCTTCTGAATACAATATTATCATTCAATCTTATCGGTACTTGCTTGACAACAGTACCCTTTTTATGTGCAATACGGATAAACTCCAAATCGAATAAGTACCTATCAATAGTTGTATTCAGGAAGTGCTGTTGATTTTTTTTTACAAAACCTTTTAACCCACATTGTGTATCTGCTACAGGTATATTAAAAAAGAATTTTACCATACGTTGTAAAGACCTTGATATGAACTTTCGTGTTGCCGGTACACGATCATAGTAAGCATCATCTTTTACACCTACTGCCAATTCACAGTTTTTACTATTCAGTTCATTGTAAATATTCAATAAACTGTCTGTTGTATATGGAAAGTCGATATCTGTATATATAACTATATCTGTTACGGCCAGCTCAACACCTTTTCTTAAAGCATAACCCTTGCCTTTGTTTTCAGAGTATGCTATCCACCTGAAATCAGGAACGTTTTGTCGGATAGTATCAATATCTTCTTCTGCTATAGAAATAGCACTACCATCGTTGACTATAATAAGTGCGGGAAAAAAGTCTAGAGTATCTGTTATTTCTTTATACCTCTTCACTATATTTTCTGCCCATTTATCCTGAGGATTATAACAAGGCAGTACTATAGTGCATGAAGCTTTAGTCAAAATATCTATGTATGGTAATAGTTACAAAGAAAACAAAGATAAGCTACCATTCCATACCCGGGTATGCTCGCTGTACATATTGCAACTCCGTGAGAATAAAGCCCAGATATTCAGAATGTCTTGTTTGCTTACCTCCTTTGTGCATGAATTCATCTTCTGGAATAGTAAGTGTAGCTTCCTCTAATATCTGCCTTACATATTCGGTCCAGTTTGCTTTTAGCTCAGCCGTATCAATACTTATACCCTCTGATAACATTGTTGTTTCAGCTTCACTCATATTAAACAGCTCACCCGTATAAGCCCAGATATTATTTACAGCATCCTGCATTTTCTCATGGCTTTCTTCTGTACCATCACCGAGCCTTATTACCCATTCGCTGCTCCATCTTCTGTGGTAAGCCACTTCTTTTAAAGATTTTTCAGCTATTGACGCTAGCTGTGTGTCTGTACTCTTCTGCAGTAGCTCGTAGTAGAGATAGTAAAAAACATCGTAGAAAAAAGAACGCGCTATCGTGTCTGCCCAATTACCATTTGGCTGTTCAACAAGTAACACGTTTCTGTAATCCCACACATCACGGAAGTAAGGCAGGTCATCTTCAGTCAGCTCTTTACCCTGTTTCACCAATTCTTTTATCTGTTCAGATGAAGTATATGCTTCTTTTTCTTCAACGGATAATTGGTTGAATAAACCAGCAGCATGTTGATACAAGCTACGTGCCTGCCCGATGTGGTCAAGCGAAATATTAGTAATTGCAATATCCTGTTCTAAAATCGGACCGTGCCCGCACCACTCGCTGATACGGTGTCCTAATATTAATGCATTGTCTGCAAGTTGTAATGTATAAGTAAGATGAGCGCTCATGAGATCAATTACATGTGTTTTAACTCCTCAGGCAGATCGTAGAAAGTAGGATGCCTGTATATCTTATCATTTGCGGGTTCATATAAAGACCCTGATTGATCAGGGTCAGAGGCATGTACAAATTTGCTTTCTACTACCCATATACTTACACCTTCCATACGGCGTGTATATACATCCCTTGCATTTTCAATTGCCATCTGTGCATCTGCTGCATGAAGACTGCCTGCATGCTTATGATCTAACCCGGCTTTACTACGAATAAAGACCTCCCACAAAGGCCAATCTTTTTTATTTGTTTGTCCAGACATTTTTCTAAAGAATTATGTAAGATAAAAAACTACGCTGCCTCTTTAGCTCTCTTTTTACGTTTTTCTGAGTGAGCTAACGCCGCCTCACGCACCCACGCCCCTTTATCCCAGGCATTTTTACGAGCAGCTAACCTTTCTTTATTACAAGGCCCATTACCGTTTACCACATTCCAGAACTCTTCCCAATCTATCTGGCCGTAATCATAATGCCCCCTTTCTTCGTTCCACTTTAACTCAGGGTCCGGCAGCTCCATACCCAATATCTTGCATTGCTCTACCGTTACATCAATAAAACGTTGGCGCAGTTCATCATTAGTAAAACGTTTAATGCGCCACCTCATGCTTTGTTCTGTATTAGGGCTGTCATCATCAGGCGGGCCAAACATCATTAAAGACGGCCACCACCAGCGGTTTATTGAGTCTTGTACCATCTTACGTTGCACTTCCGTCCCTTTCGACATGGTAAGCAGGATCTCATAACCCTGGCGTTGATGGAAACTTTCTTCTTTACATATACGCACCATTGCGCGTGCATATGGCCCGTACGAGGTACGGCATAGTGCCACCTGATTCATAATAGCAGCACCATCTACTAACCAGCCTATTGCACCGATATCAGCCCAGCTTGTGGTCGGATAATTAAATATTGAAGAATATTTTGCCTTACCTGTGTGCAGCTGGTCAAACATCTCATCCCTGCCTATACCCAATGTTTCAGCAGCACTGTATAAATACAGGCCGTGTCCAGCCTCATCCTGAACTTTTGCTAGCAAAACAGCCTTTCTGCGCAGGCTCGGGGCACGAGTTATCCAATTACCTTCGGGCAGCATTCCAACAATTTCGCTATGTGCATGCTGCGATATCTGGCGGATCAACGTTTTACGGTAATTATCCGGCATCCAATCGCGAGGCTCAATAGCGATCTCTTTATCCACTTTCTCATCGAAGTGTTCCTGAAAGTCACGTACTGTCATTCCCTTAATCAATTTTGTAGTTAGCAAATATAACATATATGTGTCAAAGAAGCCTGATAGTAATAGTTAAGAAAGCAGACAATTAACAGAAACTGTGTACGTAACCTATGATTAAGAAGGTATATACTTCAACAGTATAGCAATAATCTATAACTATGTAAATGCTCCTTAATATCTTATTGTGCAAAAATGAACCTCAACGTAATACCTGCTCTGGTAGTTGTGATCGGATAAGAGCTTGTGATATATGGAATGCTCCTACGTCTGTCAAAGAAGAATCTGAGCGTAAGTTTATCGTTGACTATATAGTTAGCTGAAGGAGATATTGTGATCACTTTTTGTCCTCTGGTTACCACTTCCAGATCTTGAGCCAAATAATTGTTGCTGGTTCGGTCATCCCTTACACTTATATCAACTTTAATATTCAGGTCGTTCTTAAGCTCTTTAACACCGAAAATCTCAAATGGTAGAACCAATCCTTTCACCCGGTAACCACCACCTATAATATACTCTGTACTGTTTGTTTCACTTACTTGATAGTCAATAAGGCTCAAGCTGGCTGTGCGTGTTTTCCTGTATTCAAAGCTAGCTGTCATACCGTTGTTGAATGTTGCATCAAACCCTACTAATGGGTTCAATTGCTCTGATATAGTGATATTAGGCACCTGGAAGAACGGAACGAAATTGCCTGAGTTAGAGTCAATGAATGAAGGGTAGCCCAAACCATAAACATCCTGATAGTATAGCGCTGACACGAAGCTATTCATCGACAAAGTACCTGTGTAAGCATGGTTCACAACAAATGTATTCGCAATCTTTTTGAAGAACGGTATTTTAGACAATCCATTATACCTCACCCTCCAGTTTGGCATGGGCTTGTATTCTCTGAATGGGTTACTTCTGATACTACTGTTGTCATAACGTATCAACCCTACATCACTTGCATTTTTACCTGTATATGCTGCAATGAATGATGGTATCAATACATCTTGTGAAAACTCTGTGTAACCCTTCACATAATCAGGATTATTAGGGTCTCTGGTACTGTTTACATACGGGTTTTCTCCACCAAGGCGTTCTGATATTACAGACCTGTTTGTAAGCAATTGGTTATATGTTGTTGAGTTCACTCCACCAGTTCTGAACAACGTTTTCAGCCCTATATAAGAAACCGTGAATGAGCCTGTTTCATAAATATTATTGTGCGTAAACTCCCCGTTACCACCCATAGTTGTGTCTTTAAACAACTCATTTAGTGTTTTACTGAACGTCTGTGTTACAGTAAGATCAATTCTCAGATCTTTTATTGGTTCTACCCATGTAACAATATTCAGGTTTTGAGAATACTGTTGCTGAAACTGACCATTAAACAAGGAGTCACGACTAAGCCTGTTCTCTGCTGCCTGACGCTCCAGCCATGTGCGGTTAGGCTGATACCCATATATGAAATTAAAGCCCGGTGCTCCTGAACGGTTGTTCATACCCATAAATCGTGTACTATCCATCCACCCTGGCAAAGTAGTACCTGAGTTCTCTGTAATATTAACAGTCGTTCTTTTGAACATCGTTAGTGCGCGCCCCCCGATCCTTTCAATATCGCTTACTTCAGGTGTTGTAGCACGCTTCTTTCTTCTTTCCTCTTTCCTCTTTTGTTTTTCAAGCTCTTTCTTAGCTTTCGCCCTTGCAATTGCCTGTTCTTCAAAAACCAATCTGGTTGAGTCCAATTGTTCATCGGTCATCGTACCTGCCAGTTCTTCGATCGCTTTATCTATGTCAAACTCTACTTCCTCAACTTCTTTAACCTTTTTATTTCTGTCAGACTCACTATTCTCCCTGAGATCAGTTACCTTTTTCGTATCCTTCACATCTCCATTAGCACCTTGTTTCTTATCATCCTTCCGGCTGTTGTTCCTTTCATTTTGCTGTTTTGTCTGGTTCACAGCTCTTAACCAACGTTGTTTTTGATATATTCTGTCAAAATTCAACTCTCCGTTGAGCTGTCGGGTCTGTGTGTTGCCAATGGTATTACCCAGATTCTGTGCCAGACGAGATGCTGCTGTCCAACTATATGTCGCACCATAATTCAACCTTACGTTCATCCACTCTGTAAGTGGTATTTTCTGTAACGGCAGTGTGTATGTAGCATTGAATGATTGGGTATAAAATGTATTCCTTCCAAACTTACTTACCGCACTCCAAAGGCTATCCCTTTTCTGGTCTGAATCTATACGCCCGTATGGTTCATCAATACGCGAATTATTAGTGGCATTGTAATCAAATGATAGTGATTTTGTAAGTTCCCAACGCGTGGTATAAGTACGTGTCCATAGGAAGTTTTTAAAGTACAAGGGTTCTATCTCTATAGGGTCATTTGTTATATTACGTACTTGCGTTTCATTAAATATCCTGTTCAGATCTGTTCTGAATGTAAAGTTTGCAGGCAATGGTTTGAAGTTGAAATCTTTGACTAACCTCAGCCAAGGCGACTTACCTTTCCCGAACAGATTTTTGAATGGCTCTATAGATTTACTCCTGATAGTATAGGTATATCCAAGGCCTATTTTTTGATCAATAAGCAGATCTTTCTCTAATATCGGATTGCGTTTGAACTGCCTGTTATAAGCATAACTAATATCAAAGTTTGTTGCACTCCATGGTTTAGTTTTAGGGTTTGGCTTATCAGGGTTACCCAACAAGCGCACGTTAGAGAAGTTCAGGCTGAATACGGATGTGTAATCCTGTGCTGTTTTTCTCAATGAATCTTTTTGACGTGATGTTTCAGCAGAGTTTATTTTATCCTGATAAGTTACATCAAGATCATAAGGGTCAAACTGCGGGTTACTGATAGTTTCAGAATAGCCTACGAATACCGGTAATTGCAGCCCCCATGTTCTTGGCAGTAACTTGCCCATATTCAGGTTAGTGGAAGCATTGTATTGATAGAAGTTATCTCTGAAACGCTGGTTCAGTTTCTGGTCAATATTTCCGTAGCCTTGTGTGTGCATGCTACCACTCAGGTTAAGGTTACCCAAATCTGCCATTTGGATACTCACCTTACCTGCAGCTGCATAACCGGGCTTTTCATTCAGGCCTACAAGCCTCAGCTCATTGAACCATACTTCAGTGCATTTTTCCAGTCCATCGTCCAATGGGTTATCATCAGTTTTTTTGGGGTTGTACACTCCCAACATCATTGTTTTGGCATCTCCTATGTTGGGGTTACCTACCACTACAATAGTATTACCATTTGCAGTTACTGAGCTGTAAGGCACATATGTTGGTAAGCCTTGTGCATTCCTTTCAGTTTTAACATTCACAAGGTCTTGCAAGGTCAGGTCAACCCTGTTTGATTCAGGCCATACTGCATCCTCATTATTATCACCAAATGGAGATACCTGTAATGGTACTTGATATTCATAATAGTTGTTGATGAAGTCACTACCAATACGAATGATAGCCCTCAAGTCGCCATCTTTTATAGGTTGTTGCCCTGCTCGAGATTCTGCGTGCATGAACATTCGCATACCGTCAAACTGGCGCATATCCACATTTACCTCTCTGAATACAGCACGAGCATCGCCATCCCTGAGGTTACAAACCTGCAACGATAGTGCCTGTTCGTTCAATTGAATATTCTGCCCGTTGGCAACATTTGCCTGTTGGCGATTAACACCGGGTGGTATAACATAATTTATAGGGTCGCGCTCACTGTTCTCTTCTAAACTAACTGATAGTACAGAGAATTCTGTCCTGTCATTTTCAGGGATATTTTCACCCGGGTCTTGCAATGAGAATAAATAACGCCTCCAGTTGTTACGACCCAGTTCGAGGCGTGCAAATCTCATGATAACACTATCTTCAAAGCCTGTAACAAACATACGTATGAAACGTATAGAGCGAAAGTCGGATATATTACCTACCCTTTCAGAATACTCTCTGATAGGTATTTTAAACTGATACCAGGTTTCTGTGCTGGTATTACCATTAGGCAATTTTACAGATGATTCCTGCTTATTAATTATATAGTTAGTACCCACCTGCATGTTAGGTGTAATCTTTAACCTATACTGATAATAATCTTCCGATTCATTCAGTGTATTATCCCTGTTTATATCTTCCGACTCAGGTATATTCGTACCTGCAAAAGAGAAGTTAGAGCTAGCGTCTGCAACAGGAGAGTTACCATGTGGGTTATTGAATTTTTTGTATCGCTGTATAACGTCAGCTTCAGCAGTTTCATATTCCTGGTCACGGAAATACCTGTAGTCGTCACCCGCGGGGTCGGCATTTATTTCATTTATAACTTGTGCATTGGTAACCCTTCCTGCTATCCTGCTTAAATAAGAAGTAAAGAATTGTTGTTCCTCTGTATTATCTAAGCCATCGTAACCAACGTCCTGAACACTTCTTGCCGCCGGGTCGTTATCAAAAGCCCTTGTTATCTGCTGCTGGAAATTAGGTGTATACCCCCAGTTTGTTCTTACAAGTTGTCCTGTATTCTTAGGGTATGGTATACCGTTTTCAAAAAACTGTCGGGAGTCTTTCAGTACATCTTCAGCAACGTTACCTAAGTTAATATATAACTCACCGCCTTCTGCACTCCCTCGATTTATGTAAGGATCCATCATCCAGAATTCAATGAATTCCACATTAGACTGCTCAAAGTCACTGTTATCTATCGGCCTCATGATACCGGCCCAACGTGTTTTAGGGGCAGATAGTTTTCCTTCAGGTGTTACACCATCTACATCAAAATTATACGGGCCTCTTTCAGAGGGGAAATATGCAAGGTCAAAAGTACTTAGTGCGTTCTGTAGTGTTTGGTTAGAACGCTGCGGAAATACATCCTGCTGCTGCACTAATCTTATATAGTGTTGGTTAGGGCTGTTCTTAACATATGACGGTGCTCCTGAATTCGGATCTATGAGTGTTGGTTCAAGGAAATACCATGCCAGCCTTGCCCTGTTTGTACCATACTCAAGGTCATCTATTCTTGTTGCTTCAGGGAACAATACTGCTCCGTTCTCATTGGTAGCGCCTACAGGGGTCGACGCCAGCGTCCACGCATTAGCCGGGAACTTAAGATCATAAGAACTTCTTGTACCTTCAAAATCATCGATATATACTGATCCTTCAGGGTCAAGCACATCTATCTGCCTTGGGTGGCTAGGTAACAAACCTGCGACCTCACCTGATATATTCACAAATGATGGTGCAGTTGTAGAATATATAGGTAACTTATCTAGTAGTCGCGTTAAGCCAGGCGATTCGGCCTGATAGTTTGCGTCAAGACCTATAACGGTATTCTTGATCGGATCTTCACCAACATTTGTCTTTTGTGTAAACGGCCTTTCTGTAAGGCGCATGAAAGTACCTCCGACTGTCAACTGATCATTAACGAAATAATCGAGGCGGGTACCCATGAAGTTTTGCTGCTGAAAACCGAACGTAGCATTATCCTCATACTGAACATTAATAGGTATACCGGAATTCAGGATACCTGTATTCAATATTTTCAGGCGGCCAAGGCCGTAGTCTATCTGGTAGTCAACATTCTCTACAAGTTTCTGCCCTCCGGCTGTAACAGAAACAGAACCTTGAGGAATGTTAAACCCTCCTAAGAATATATCTGATGAAGATGATGACTGGAATGACCCCTTGATCACATACCTGTTGTTTTGCTGGAACTGGCGTGCAACTGTTTTAGTTGAGTCATAGAGGATATTGTATAGATATTTCCTTTCTAATGTTGGGGCAGCATTACCTAATGCAGGTCGCAACCCTTCTCCGAACGGCTCAAGTACCGGGAATATGATCTTACCTTGTTGCGTATTGATTGTAATGCCTTCTACGAAATCGAAAATACCATCCGGTGCAGGGTCGTTCTGATAGTTCAGTCTGTCAAGATTCAGTATCCTGATCAATGGCACCCCGGCCTGATCACCTTCTGGCAAATATCTTTTTTCACCACCGCCCGGATCCTGATACAAAACGTTCAACCTGAATTCATCTTTCGATACACCCAAGCCACCTAAAGCGTAAATGTTTTTCATCATCAGGTCCCATACAGGAAGCCTAGGCCTTGCAGATGTACCTTTTAATAGTTTCAGGAACAGTACTTTCTGGTTAGAAGTATTTACTACAGGTTGTTGTGGGTTTTGCGGGTTCTGAGGATTATTTTGATTATTACCCTGCGGAGGAAGGTCTTCTGCAAACTCACCTACCTGATAGGTCCTGCCATTGTATGTATAACGGAAAGCAACTGCTAAAACATCATCCGGGTTGATCTGTGTATTTAAAGAGATGTAGCCTAAACGATCGTTATAAGTATACTCTGTAGTATTCAGTCTTCTTGCGGTGGTCGGCTCAAAGTCCTGCCCGATAGACAAGCCTAAGCCTTGTATCACACTGGTTGCCGTACCCTGTATCCTTGTAGACGGGTTTTGCTGCAATTGCGCATAAAGTTGGTTTGCGTAGTTATCCGGCAAACCATAGGGGATGTTTCGTGAGGCTCCTCTTAATTGATCCTGAAATGGTACATTCTCAGCAAGATCCATGAAACCTATCACATTCCTTACGCCTTCTGTTGCACCTGTGCGGTTGGTAACCCAAACTTCTATTTTATTAATGGTAACTAAGGATGATATAACAGGATACGTGCTTAAGGCATTATTATAATTATCCCTGAAATATTGAGATAAGAGGAAGTGCCTGTTCTCCTCATAGTCATCTGCTTTAATAGCGAAATTCTGAGTTTGTGAGCCACCCTGTATAGTTAAACTGTTTCTTTTTGACCTTTGTTGAGATACAACTGCAGTAACCCATAGCTTACCAAACTGTAATTGTGTTTTCAGTCCGAATAACGACTGCACACCATTGATCAATGAGCTATTCAACGGGAAGCTGACATTACCTGCCTCTATCTTCTTAATGATCTCATCTTCTTTACCTACATACTCCAGCTTTTGAACATTCTGATAATCGAATGTTGCATTGGTATTGTTACTGATGTTCAGTTTCAACTTATCACCAACTGTTGCCAACAGGTTGATGTTCATCTGCATATCAAAATCGAACACACCATACTTCTGTGCACGTTGGGGCAGTGTAGGGTTCTGGATGTTCTGCCAGTTACCACCAAAAGTGACGTCGACATTACCCTGAGGTTTTACTGATACTGTATTGCCACCAAAAATCCTGTCAAATAAACCCTCCTTATACATTGTCGGGAGTTGTGGCTTTTTATTGAACAGTGTTAGTGCGTCCAACCTACGTTTCCAATAATCTTTTTCATCCTGTTCAGCACGGTATTTCAGATATTCTTCAAAGGTCATGAAGTTCGGCGCGCCGAATTTTTCATCACCAATACTCCTATTGAAAAAATAACCGTCAGACTCAGGATCATATTCAACTGTTCGGTCGAAGTTGGACGGGTCATTGAGATCTATTGATGAAGGCTGTTTATCCAGAGGGTTTCCTGTATTATCATGAATCGGGAACTTCAGCTTTATTGTATCTTCTTTCTTTGCAGTACTATCCGGATCATCTACAGGATCGTCATAATCGAACGGCCCGCGAAAGTCTCGCGCAGCAGCGTTGGCTATCACTACAAGTAGAGATATTATTAATAATACTTTGTATCCGAAATTGTTTCCTGTCACAATCGTTAGTTCTCCCGGGGCTTATAGTACTCTTAAAGCTTGTTTTATTAGTTCTTCTGCCGATGAAGCACCCGAACCGTTTACCTTTTTTATAGCTGCCTGTGCCGCTACTTTACTGATGCCGAGGTTTACTAATGCAAATAACGCATCTTTCTCAATAGTATTGTGTTGCTCAGCATGTTGCTGATCAACTTGTTCTGCCAGATTCAATTTACCTTTCAACTCCAAAATTATCCGCTGTGCCGACTTTGCCCCAATACCTTTCACCCTTTGTAGTGCAGCTGCATCTTCTGTAGATATTATCTGCTGCAACTCTTCAGGTTTAAGGGAGGATAAGATAAGCCTGGCAGTAGCAGCACCAACACCATTTATATTCAATAAAAGCCTAAATGTATTACGTTCAGTCTCATCAGCAAAGCCATACATTACCCATGCGTCTTCACGCACTTGCAGGTGCGTATAAAGCCTGCACTTATCCAGGTGCTGTATTTTTGAATACGTCTGAAGGGTGATATTCACCTCATACGCCAGCCCGGCTACACTTACATACAACAAAGACGGGGATTTGTATGAGATTTCCCCTTCTAAAAATGCGAACATACCTTGTTTCGTTAGGGGGACGTAAATTAGTATTTATTAATCAATAATAAGGTCTTGTAAAGACATATTTACCTTAATTATCGTTTGTAAAAAGAATGTCAAAATAAAAATGGCGGTGATCTTACGATACCGCCATTAAAATATTCTAAATATCTACTAATACCACCAAGGTGTTTTGTTGCTGGTAAATTTGTAAATAAATGTGATCGAAAAGGTAGAATAACCATCCAATACTTCAGGATTACCTCTAGGCGAGTACGGCTCATTTGTAACCGTCGGCTCAACCGCCCATGACTTGTCATATACCTGCTTAGCTATCTCGGCCTCTTCAGGGCTGCGGTACCTGTCGTAAAAGTCAGGAGTAAGATATACTGTACTTACACCGTCAAGACGATCTGTTGTAGTAAAACGGTACATATATTCAAAGCCAAGCCCCATATTGTCACCGATATCCCAACGGATACCTGCACCAACAGGCACGCAAACCTGCCATAAGCTGGAAATCAAGCCGGGAGTACCTTCTACACCTTCACCTTCTAACCACAGGTCTTTTATCCAAACCCACTCTTTACGTCCGGTCACCGGGTGTATCAGCGATGTTTGAGGCCTGAAGTGGAATCCTCCAACACCAGCCATTAGGTATGGCTGCATAGCCTTTTGTGCTATCTTACTCTCAGGGTTGAACCTCATTGGTAGTAATTCAAACATAATAGCACCTTCCCAAACATTAGCCCTTACATCCTGATTTCGCAAATAACGCTGGTAAGCATCATCTTCAATAGAGGTAGCTTTTTTGGCTGCAGTTACGTTCCACTCATCGGTTGCATACAACGTACCGTAATTCACGTTGAACCTGATACCTAATACCGGGTGTGCTGTATACCTCATCATTAAACCACCCATAAAATGAGGTTTCTGGTAGTACCTTTCATTTGCATAATGGTCTATGATACTTTGAGTACCTACATCACCCCAAAGGTCTGACACACCGAATGTAATACCGATAGCCCAACCCGGATGTTCCACATATTTACGAGGTATAGCCGGTTGTGCAACTGCAGCTACTGTTGTTGCACTAAATCCTATGATCAAAAGACTACGGAGTAGTTTTTTCCGCATGGGTTCTGATTTTTTAACTATGAATATATAAAATATTATTTACCGTTAAAAGATGCCTTCCTCTTTTCGATAAATGCAGTCGTGCCTTCACGCATGTCTTCTGTCTCAAAGCATTCACCAAAACGAGTGATCTCATTGGCAAAACCATCAGGGTCTGCCTTAGCAGCATCATTCACACAAGATATAACTTTTGAAATAGCAATGGGAGCTTTTGATTGGATTTTTTGCAGAATTTTCTTCGTTTCATCCAATAATTCAGCCTGTGGAAACACATGGTTTACAAGACCTAAGGTCATTGCCACATCGGCACCTATCATATCTCCTGTCATCATCAGCTCCATGGTTTTGCCTTTTCCTATAAGCTGAGTCATCCTTTGCGTACCACCATAACCAGGTATCAAGCCAAGATTCACTTCGGGCTGTCCGAACTTTGCATTCTCACTAGCTACCCTGAAGTGACAGGCCATTGCCAACTCGCAACCACCACCCAATGCAAAACCATTTACTGCAGCTACAACAGGCTTTGTGGCGTTCTCAATTTTATCAAATACATTATCCTGACCTACTTTAGCTAATGCTGCACCACCTGCCGCATCTAAAGAAGTGAATTCAGTAATGTCTGCTCCGGCAACAAATGCTTTTTCTCCGGCACCAGTCAATAATACAGATTTCACATCCGCATTACCGATTGCCTCATCCATAGCCTTACCCAGCTCCTCGATGACATCTTTGTTCAGTGCATTCAACTTGTCAGGACGGTTGATAGTTATTGTCATTATACCATCCTGTACTTCTGTCAATAGTGTTTGATACATGTTTACTTTAGTCGTTTTTAATTATTTATATTAGATCTTTTCTGTTCTCTTTCACCCAAGAGGTGATGTATTCAGCTATTTCGTGAGTAGGCGCGCCCGGTGCGAATAGTTTACCCACACCCATTTCATTCAGTTGCTGCATATCTCCATCCGGAATAATACCGCCACCGGTTAAAAGCACACTGTCTAACCCTTTTTCTTTCATCAGGTTAATGACTTTCGGAAAAACGGTCATGTGCGCCCCACTTAGTATGCTTACTCCTATAGCGTCCACGTCTTCCTGCAATGCTGTATTCACTACCATTTCAGCCGTCTGGCGCAGGCCGGTGTATATCACCTCCATACCGGCATCACGCAATGCAGTTGCTATGACTTTGGCACCACGGTCGTGTCCGTCCAAACCTATTTTAGCTACTAATACCCTTACCGGTCGTTGCATATTATTGTGTTTTGCACAAATATAAAATGGCTGCTAAAAGTAATCATTAATAATTCTATAGCATAGAAATATGTATCTTAGGTTACTTATTAAACTTTTACCTTATGAACCGCTTTATTTTTCTATTTATCTATATTCTTTTCATTGCCTGTAGCAATGTATCTGCTCAAGAAAGTGAGGTTAAAAAAAAGCACTATTTCTATTTGCGGCCATTTGTAGGTGCAGGTATCACTAGTATAAATGCTACTACTACAAACCCTGCATATAATGATGATTATATAAAGGAATTTTACAACCCTATATTTTCCACTACCGGTGGTGTTAATGCAGGCATACAAATTAAACAGCTACGTATTGAAACCGGTTTGCAGTTTCTTACTACCGGAAGATATTTTGATTTTGGGATAAACGCCTTCTCGCCCGGTACTCCGGGTATACTTATTGATTCATTTAGAGTTACTGAGACACATCAACATGTTATAGTCCCTATTTCAGCAGGACATACATTCCATATCAGCAATAACTTTTGGATAACCCCTATGGCAGGTGTTGGTATTGGCAGGCATGTAGGAGTTAGCTCAAAAAGGGAATCTTACATAACAGGTAGTGTTAATAAAAGCAGTTCAACGATCAATACTTCTGTACATAATGCATTTAATATATGGGGCAATGTATTTGTCAACTTCGAGTATTATATTAATAATAGAATAGCTATATCTATTACACCAACTTTCAACAGGATGATTACTAACTCTCTTAAAGAAGAGCCTGGTGCCATATTTGAATATAAAGAGCGGCACTATTCTGTGACAGGAAATGCAGGAGTATTGATACGACTATAACCATACAAACGCTTACCTTTGCTACTTGCAAAATATAGGCAATGAGCGAAGAAAAGTCACTGAATTTTATTGAAGAGATAATAGAACAAGACCTTAAATCAGGCAAGCACAAGGAAATACACACACGTTTTCCTCCTGAACCTAATGGCTACCTGCACATAGGGCATGCTTCATCTATCTGCCTGAACTTCGGCATAGCTGAAAAGTACAATGGTACTTGCAATCTGCGTTTTGATGATACTAACCCTACTACAGAAGAAACTGAATATGTAAACAGTATCAAGTACGATATTGAGTGGCTGGGCTTTAAATGGCATGAAGAACTATATACATCAGACTATTTTGAAATACTATACGGATATGCTGTAAAACTGATCAACAAAGACTTGGCTTATGTTGATGACAGCACCGCCGAAGAGATGAGTGTGCAACGTGGTGATACAATGAAACCCGGAACGAATAGCCCATACCGCGACAGAACAATAGAAGAGAACCTGCAACAGTTTGAAGATATGCGTGCAGGTAAATATAAGGATGGGGAAAAGGTATTACGCGCCAAAATAGATATGACGCATCCTAACCTCCTGATGCGTGACCCTGTTATCTACCGTATCAAACATGCACACCATCACCGCACAGGTGATAAGTGGTGCATCTACCCTATGTATGACTTTGCACACGGGCAGAGTGATAGTATAGAAAACATTACACACTCACTTTGCACTCTTGAGTTCATCCACCACAGACCGTTATATGATTGGTTGATAGAAAAGCTGGAGATATATCCATCAAAACAGTACGAATTTGCGCGCCGTAATCTTTCATATACTGTAATGAGTAAGCGTAAGCTGCTGCAACTGGTAAATGACAAGCATGTTGCTAGCTGGGACGATCCGCGTATGCCTACCATTAGCGGTATGCGCAGGCGAGGCTATCCACCAGAAGCTATCCGCAACTTTGCTAATACGATAGGTATTGCCAAGCGGGAAAACATGGTAGATATTAGCCTGCTGGAATTCAACGTGCGCGACCACCTGAACAAAGTAGCTACCCGTGTAATGGCAGTCCTTGATCCTGTTAAAGTGATCATTACTAATTACCCTGAAGGGCAGACCGAAGAACTGGAAGTAGAAAATAATCCTGAAGATGAACATAGCGGAACCAGAACCGTTCCATTCAGCAGGGAGTTATATATAGAGCGTGAAGATTTCATGGAAGACCCTCCGAAAAAATTCTTCAGACTGGGGCCGGACAGGATGGTGCGCCTTAAAGGAGCCTATATCATTAAATGCGATGATTACAAGAAAGATGAGAATGGTAACGTAACAGAGATACACTGTACCTACTTCCCTGACAGTAAGAGTGGGCAAGACACAAGCGGACTTAAAGCTAAAGGTGTGATGCACTGGGTAAGCATACCACATGCAAAAACTGCAGAAGTCAGGTTATACGATCGATTGTTTACTGTAGAAGACCCGAGTGATGAAGAAGGAGACTTTAAAGATTATATCAATCCAGACTCACTCAATATCGTTGAGCAGGCATATATAGAACCTGCATTAGCATCGGCTGACACCGAAACAAGATATCAGTTCTTAAGGTTGGGTTACTTCTGCATGGATAAAGACAGCACACCTGATAAGCTAGTATTCAATAGAACTGTAACATTAAAAGACGGGTGGGCCAAAGCTCAGAAAAAAGGATAAAAAGAAAAGCCCTGATAAAGGGCTTTTTTATTTACCGGCTATAACACTTATCTCTACATTTACACCTTTGGGTAACCCTGCCACCTGTACCGTTTCACGGGCAGGAGGGTTTTCACCAAAGTACTCAGCATAGGCTTCGTTGATCTGAGCAAATTGCCCCATATCCATGATGAAAATGCTGGACTTGATTATGTTAGAAAAGTCCATACCTGCTTCATTCAAAACGGCTTTCAGGTTTTTCATCACCATATGAGTCTCTTCCTGAATGTTTCCCTGAACCAGATTACCTGTTTCAGGGTCTATCGCTATCTGTCCTGAAACATATAACATATCACCATATTGAATAGCCTGATTATATGGACCAATAGGCGCAGGAGCTTTCTCTGTACGAATAACTTTCTTTTCCATGCGACAAATGTAATACTCAACGTACATTTGCACATCTACAATGGCATATATTTTACATATCGACACCTCAGGTGAAAAAGGAATTGTTGCTATAAGTAAAAGTGGGGCAACGATTGCTGAAATACCTCTTAATGAATCTCGCAATAATGCATCGGTACTGAATGGTAAGATCAATTTAGCTGTCTGTGAGGCCGGTATTAAAATTGCAGATCTGGACACTATCGCTGCATGCGGTGGACCGGGATCCTATACGGGATTAAGAATAGGCCTCGCAACAGCTAAAGGTCTTTGTTACGCACTGGATAAACCACTTATGCTACATAACAAACTACTACTGAACGCACATAGCATATGGTATGTAGCCAATCAAGATCCTGAAAATATTACCAATAGATATTACAGCATTTTACCAGCAAGAGACAAGGAGTATTTCATTGCCTCTTACAACGAAGATTTTACTGAAATACTGCCCCCTCAACATATGTATGAAGATGCTGTACTTGATTTAATAAACTCAATAGACCACAAATCAGCATTTGTTGGTGAAATGAGTGAACAAATGATTCAATCGTTACATGAAAAAAAATCACAATTTCATGCAATTTTTAAACATTCAGCTGTCCATGTAGATACCTGGAGCAGCTATTCCTATAACAAATACAAACAAAAAGAATTTGCTGATCTGGCTCATTCAGAACCATTTTATTTAAAAGAAGTTTATACTCATAAACCTAAGACTACCAGTTAGTTACAATGACAATTACATTACAAAACCTTCCTACTTTAACGGTGGTTTAACAGAAATAATGAATATATTGTTGTTTAATATTTTGATTGGGTGTATGTTTGCACTCCATTTGGAAACACATATAGTTTATTGGTACTATATATTGGAATTTTTTGTTTAACATTTATAAATACTTAATGTAAATGGAAACGACTATGTCGGCGAATACTTTGGTTATTCGTAAGGATGAGGGTTCAAACGAACAGATCAAGTTGGACTACATGGCAGTGAAGAATGCAGCTATGACTTTAAGGGCAATTAATCACAAATTACGCCAACAGATCATTAAGCTGCTTGAAGAGCACAAAAGGATGAACGTTACTGACATCTATGTTAAACTACGTCTTGAGCAGTCGGTTGCTTCTCAGCATCTGGCTATCTTGCGCCGTGCTAACATCGTGATTACAGAGCGTGACGGAAAGTTCATCCATTACTCACTTAACCACGCGCGCATTGCCGCAGTTGCTAAGTTTGTAAACGAATTGGTGAATGCTGAAGAAGCATAAGTCCTTTCGTAGAGATAACTTACATTATTAAACATTCAAAAGAAAAACCACCCGTAGGGTGGTTTTTTTATTTAGCTGCTCTTTATCCTATTCCATGTATCATATAACGACTCCTGCTCGGGACGATCAGCCGGCATTTCGTGTAACGGGTCGCATGGTTCGGCAGTATCATACATATCTTTTGGTAGTGACTGATACAATTGTGTCCCTTTTGTTTTCCAGTTGATCATATCATCACTTACTTCTTTGATAACCTTACCGGGATTACCAACAACCAACGAGCGTTTTGGAATTTTTGTATTGGCAGCAACAAATGTCAACGCACCAATAATGCATTCATCACCAATTTCTACTTCATCCATTATCACAGCATTCATGCCTACCAATACATTTTTACCAATGGTTGCGCCATGAATAATAGCACCATGACCTATATGAGCCGATTCTTTGAGTGTAACGGTCACTCCGGGAAACATGTGTATGGTACAATTCTCCTGAACATTACAGCCGTCTTCTACGATAATACCTCCCCAATCACCACGGAGGGCTGCACCCGGGCCTATGTATACATCTTTACCTATTACTACATTACCTGTAACCACAGCCTGTGGGTGTACATAAGCCGATGGGTGTACCACAGGTACAAAACCTTTAAATGAATAGAACATGAGGTAAAAGTAAAAAAGGAAAGTGATAAGTATCAACAGCCTGATAGCATAATAGGTAGCTGCTTTTACCAATTTGCAAGAAATAGTTTATCGTCCTTTACGGTACCGGATCATGCCCGCTACCGCCCCATGGATGACAAGAGAGAATACGCTTTAATGCTAACCTTCCTCCCTTCCATGGGCCGTGTTTTTTGATTGCCTCTAATCCATAGGCTGAGCAAGTAGGGGTATACCTGCAATTTTTACCCAAGTAGGGAGAAATAGCCCCTTTGTAAAAGCGGATAAGCCCTATAAATATTTTTGAGAATAATTTATTCACGCTTCAACTCCGTTACAAGTTGCTCAATACCATCTTTAATGATCTTCTGTAAAGTAGGGAAATCTGTGCTTTTTGTATTGTTGTTAACTATGAAGATATGCAGCTGCTGCCCTTCCGGTATTGACTTATACAGGTCATGTTTATTCATCCGCCAGGCCTCTACCATCAACCTGCGGATATGGTGACGCATAACTGAGCTACGAAATTTCTTCTTAGGCACTGAGAATCCGGCACGTACAACTGAGTACTCTCCTTCCTCGTGTGGAACAAGTCTGTATATGAACCTTAATTGTAAAACAGAAAACGCTTTCCCGATACGGAAAAGCGTACTAATATGTTGCTCACGCTTGAGCCGTTCGTATTTTTTGAATGTGTTACGAATGGCTGAAAAGTTTTAATGATTATTTCAAGCGACGCTCGCTGGAAACTGATAGTTTTTTACGGCCCTTACGGCGACGGTTAGCCAATACCTTGCGGCCACCTACAGAAAGCTTACGACGACGAAAACCATGAACTGATTTGCGGCTACGACGGCTTGGTTGGAATGTACGTTTCATATTCTATTCTTTTGGCCCCTGAAACCAGGAATTATTCTAATTTTTAAGGAGTGCAAAGGTAATTGATAAATATATACCTTCCAAATCATTTAACGGTTGCTCTGGCTTCTTTTGTTGCCTGCACCAACTCTCGTATCATTAAAGGGTCGCGCTCTATAGCATTGCCTACCACTACTATGCTGGCTCCCGCCTTACAATTGTCATATACTTTTTCAGGTGTTTTTATACCGCCACCTATAAATAGTGGTATTTCTGTATTCGAGCTTACCTTATGGATCATCTCCTCAGAAATAGGATTTTCTGCTCCGCTACCGGCGTCCATATATATAATATGCTTGCCCTGTAGCTCACCCGCCCATGCGGTACATAGTGCTATATCCGGCTTATCTGCAGGTACAGGTGCCGAATGGCTCATATAAGACACTGTTGTCGGCACACCACCGTCTACCACAATATACCCTGTCGAGATAACTTCAAGTCCACTGGCCTTTACTGCAGGCGCAGAAACTACATGCTGGCCTATAAGCAAGTCAGGGTTACGACCTGAAATAAGTGATAAGTATAATAAGGCATCCGCATAAGGTGTTACCTGCGCCGGGCTACCCGGAAAAAGCAATACAGGTATGCTACTGTTAGCCTTAAAACTCTGTACACAAGCTTCTAATTGGTGATCTACAACAAGGCTGCCCCCCATCAACAAATAGTCTACACCTGCATCATTGCAGAGTTCTGCAAGATGCTCCATATCTGCAGGTGCAACCTTATCAGGATCAACCAAAACGGCAAAACCACTCTTGCCATCCCTTTTCAGGACTTGTAAACTTTTGTATATGTTGCCTATGCCCAATACTGTATTCTTACGCTACAAAAATGCGTAAATAATTGCTTATAAGCTATTAAACTTTGAAAATGAATGCTATTTCTTCAATGAATCACGTATTTCCATCAGCAGCTTGTCTGTTGAAGAAGGTTCCGGCGGTGGGGCCGGCTTCTCTTCTTCTTTTTTCTTCATTTTTTCAAACATTCGTATAACTACGAATATACTGAACGCTATAATAAAGAAGTCGACAACAGTTTGCAGGAAATGTCCGTAAGCAAAAATATTCGCACCAGCCTCTTTAGCTTGCTCTAATGATTGATATATCTCTCCTTCTTTACCTGGCTTGAGGACAATAAACCTTGCACTTATTTTGTCACCATTACCAAGAAGGCCTACCAGCGGCATAATAATATCAGCTACTAAAGCTTTGACAATAGCACCGAATGCACCGCCAATAACTACTGCAACTGCAAGGTCAACAACATTGCCTTTCATTGCAAACTTTTTAAAATCAGACCATAATGCCATACTGTAAATAATTTGTTTGCCTATAATATTAATAAAAACTTATTATATATTATTACATATTATCATCGGTTTAAATCTTAATTCTATTTGTTGATAACAACTATAAGAAAACACAATACTCAGGAAACTATTATTGCATAAAATGTTTCCATAGTTTTGCACAAGCAAATATGGAGCCGTTGACAAAAATACAAAGTGCAGCTATTGAATTGTTTCGCCACTATGGTTTTAAAACAATTACAATGGATGATATTGCGAGGAAGGCAGGTATTTCTAAAAAAACCCTGTACCAGCATTTCGCTAATAAAAACGAGGTGGTGCTTGAGTCCGTACTATGGTTCAAGACAAGGATATATGAGTTTTGTTGTGCTGCAATGGAAGATTCTGAAAACGCTATTGAGGCCATGGTTCGGGTGACAGGGAATCTTGACGACATGTACAGTCAACTTAATCCGATGGCCATACTTGAGTTGGAGCGATATTTCCCTGAAGCATATGATAAGTTCAAAGAAAAGTTGATAGAACAGGACGTGGAAGCTATCAAGAATAATATCATAAGAGGGAAAGAAGAAGATCTGTACAGGGAATGTCTTGACCCTGATTTTATTGCAAAATACAAGATAGAATTATCACTCATGAAGTTCCATAACAATTTACTGGTGAATGAAAGGCGCGACCTGTTGTTTGTAGGCCACGAGATCAGTGAATTGTTTCTATACGGCATTATGACACCTAAAGGCGAAAAATTATATCGTAAATACAAAGAGAAATATTTTAAGCAAGTTTCTAAAATATGAGACGCACACTCCACTACTTACTACTAAGCATATTGCTGTTACCTAACAGCTTATATGCACAAGACAATGGCGAGCCATTAGAACTAAGCCTGGAAGAGGCAATGAATCTGGCTGTTAAAAACAATGTTCAGGCTAAAAACGCCCGGCTAGACAGATTAAACCAGAAGGCTATTAATGCTGAGGTGACCGGGAGAGCACTGCCCCAGATAAGCGCAAATGGCGAATACAATGATTATATCAACCCGATACAATCATTTGTACCTGCAGAGTTTGTAGGTGGCCCACCCAATACTTTTATAGCTGTACCGTTCACTCCTAAATACGGTGCGACTGCTACAGCATCCGGCAACCAGGTATTATTTGATGGGAGCCTCTTTGTAGCATTGCAGGCCAAAAACACATTGCTACAGCTATATGACGAACAGGTACAATTCACCGAAGAAGAGATACGCTATAACATTCAAAAGGCATACTACGCGATCATAGTTGCAGAGAAGCAGTATGAGACTATGAAAGAAACGATTAAGTACATGCGTAATATAGGTAACGAAACAGAAGCATATTACGAGAATGGCCTTATTGAAAAATTAGATATAGACAGAATTACCGTACAGATAAACAACTTGGCTTCTGACAGTATCAAGGTTGGAAATACAATAAGGGTAAGTAAAGACATGCTGAAACATCAAATGGGCATCCCCCTTGATATTTCTATAATACTAATAGATACGTCTGTAGATCATAATATGGAAGCAGCAAATTTGTTGTTAACAGATAACTTTAATTATTCTGACAGGACAGATTATTTGTTGTTACAAACACAATTGAAGGTTAATCAATACGATCTGAAAAGACATAAGTTATCAGGTCTTCCTTCTCTTGCCGCGTTCGGCTCTGCTTCATATACTTATCAGACTAACAATTTTGATGACCTGTTTACAGAACGATACATTTTCTTTTCTCTTGTAGGGCTTAGGTTGAACGTACCAATATTTGATGGTATGCAAAGACGCAATAGGGTGAAACAGGCTGAATTCAGCATACAGAAAACAAGGAATAATATTGACAATCTAGAAAGGGGTATAGATCAGCAAGTAAAACAATACAAAACCACTCTGAAAAATGCGATATATACCCTCAACAATCAAAAAAGAAACTTTGAGTTAGCACAAGAAGTATTAGACAAATCTCGTAAAAAATACAACGCCGGTGTCGGTAGCAGCCTAGAAGTATCACAGTCTCAAACAGACTTACTATCAGCTCAAAATAACTACTATCAGGCTATGCTTGAAGTAATAAATGCGCAATCAGACTTACAAAAAGCTACTGGAGATTTTAAAACGAACAATTAACCAAAATATATACAAAACGATATAGCATGAAACGCTCACTTATAATATTAGCTACAACGATCGTACTGGCAGCATGTGGCGGTAGCAGTTCTGAAGGCACTCCTGAAGAACAGCTTGCAACTTTGAAAAAAGAACGAACTGAACTTGACAAAAAGATCAGCGAACTGGAAAAAGAAGTGTCTAAAGACAAACCAGTGCAAGCAACACCGGTAGCAGTTAAAGAAATGGTCGCTACTCCATTCAGATCTTATATTAATGTACAAGGTTCTGTTACAGGAGATGAGAATGTGTTGGCAACACCACAAGCACCTGGTGTCATCACAAATGTGCATGTTAGTACAGGACAATTTGTAAAGCGTGGGCAAATATTAGCTACGCTCGAAGCAGCTTCTGTAGAACAACAGATAAAAGCACAGGAAGCACAGCTTACTTTAACAAAGCAACTGTATGAAAAGCAGTCAAAATTATGGTCTCAGAATATTGGCTCTGAAATACAACTGCTACAGGCAAAGGCCAACTATGAAAGTAGCCAGAAGCAATATGAAGCATTACTAGCACAACGTGATATGTACCGCATAAAATCTCCTATCTCAGGAACTGTAGATGCTGTAGATGTGAAAGTAGGTGACGCAACCGGACCGGGACTAAAGGGTATACGCGTTGTAAGCGTAGCTAAACTGAAAGCTAAAGCCACTCTTGGTGAAAATTACATTGGCAAGGTAAACAAGGGTGACCAAGTGATACTAGAGTTTGACGAGACTGGCACAACTATCAATTCAAAGCTGAATTATGTATCCCGCTCTGTTGATGAAATTTCACGAGCCTTTTCAGTAGAGGTGTGGTTGGGTAGCAGAAAAGATATCAGACCGAATATGTCCTGTAAAATGAAGATACTGAACTATGAGAATAACAAAGCACTGACCCTACCGGTTGCAGCAGTACAAAAAACTGCAGAAGGTGAAATGGTCTTTGTAGTGAAAGACGGAAAGGCAAAATCAGTGATCGTAGAAACAGGCAGAACTTCAAACGGCAATATTGAAATATTGAAAGGTATTAACCCGGGCGACAAAGTAGTAATAGAAGGATACGCAGAAGTAGATGATAATCGCCCTGTAGAGGTAATGTAATCTATAAAAACACACCACTACTAAACAAAAAACTGATGAAAGATAAATTCAAAGAGTTTAAGCCATCCAGTTGGTCTATAGACAACAGGACTGCCATATATATATTCACAGTGCTGCTTTCTATAGCAGGGCTGTTGAGCTACATCAATTTACCTAAGGAACAATTCCCGGAAGTAAAGTTCCCTCAAATTATTGTTCAGACCTATTACCCTGGCTCATCTCCTGAGAACATGGAGAACCTTGTGACCAAACCAATAGAAAAGGAAGTTACAGGGCTGACTGGGGTTAAAAAAGTTACTAGTAATTCCTTCCAGGATTTCTCGATAGTAACTGTAGAGTTCAACACTGATGTAGAAGTCAATACAGCAAAACGCGATGTAAAAGACGCAGTTGATAAGGCAAGAGTAGACCTACCGCAAAATCTGCCTAATGAACCTGAAGTAATAGATATTGACCTGTCTCAAATGCCGATACTATATGTGAACATTTCCGGCAATTATGACCTGAACAGACTGAAGAGATATGCTGACGATATACAGGATAAGATAGAAGAACTTAAAGAGGTAAAAGAAGCCAAAATGGTTGGCGCTTTGGAGAGAGAGATACAGGTGAATGTAGACATGTATAAACTCTCCGCTGCAGGCTTCTCATTCCAGAATATTGAGAATGCTATAGCATACGAGAACATGTCGTCTACTCCGGGGCAGGTGAGCATGAACAATAAGAAGCGTATCCTTACCATCCGCAACGAGTTTCAGACAGCAGAAGAGATCGGTAATATCATTATAAAGAATGAGCATGGTAAGGCACTATACCTTAAAGATATTGCTGAGGTAAAAGATGATTTTGAGGAGCAGGAAAGCTATGCCCGTTTAAATGGTAATAATGTTATTACTCTGCAAGTGATAAAAGGCAAAGGAGAAAACCTTATTGAAGCATCTGAAAATATTCAGAACCTGATAGCTGAAATGCAGGAAACTGTATTACCAAAAGAGTTGAATATAGTTATTACCGGAGACCAGTCTGACCAGACAAAAACAACCGTTCATGACCTTATCAATACTATCATTATCGGTTTTATACTGGTAACGCTTGTATTAATGTTCTTCATGGGTACAACCAATGCCATTTTCGTTGCATTGTCGGTTCCGTTATCGTGTGCTCTGGCATTCCTGGTAATGCCGGGATTGGACATAACTCTGAACATGGTGGTACTATTCTCGTTCCTACTGGCATTGGGTATAGTGGTGGATGATGCCATTGTTGTAATCGAGAATACACACCGTATATATGATAACGGTAAAGTACCGATCAAAAAAGCAGCTAAAATAGCAACAGGAGAAGTATTCTTACCTGTATTATCCGGTACTGCAACTACTTTGATGCCGTTTATACCGCTCGCATTCTGGGATGGAATTATGGGTGAATTCATGAAGTATTTGCCGTATACTCTTATCATAACATTGGTAGCATCATTATTTGTGGCCTATATCATCAATCCGGTTTTTGCGGTTGATTTTATGAAACCTCGTAAAGAGAACGCAGGCACATCACGTTTCAATAAACGTCAGAAAGTTGTAGCAATTATCTTCCTGGCCATAGCAGCAATCTTCTATGTATGTCAGATGTGGGGCATAGCCAATTTTGTGGTATTCATATACTTGCTATCACTCTTCCAGCGTTTTGTACTCAATAAGGTCATCCATAAGTTCCAGACGAGTACCTGGCCAAGGTTCAGAGATTTTTATACTCGTTGGCTGAAACGTGCTTTGAACAGGCCTATCATCAGTATGTTGATAGCTATTGGGGTAATGGCATTTGCATTTATCTCATTCGGCATACGCGACCCGAAAGTAGATTACTTCCCGAGTGCAGAACCAAACTTTGTGTATGTATACCTGACCATGCCTGTTGGTACCGATCAGGCATATACTAACAAAAAGCTTTTGCAGATCGAGAAGAAAGTAAATGATGTATTGGGTATTGACTATGAAAAAGGGAAGAATAACCCTATAGTTAAATCAGTAATAGCCAATGTAACAGTAGGTGTTACAGACCCCAGTAGTGGTGAGCAGGGTAACTTCCCGAACAAAGGAAGAGTTGAAGTTGCCTTTGTAAAATTTGCAGACAGAAATGGTGAGTCTACAGCTAAATACCTTCAGGAAATAAGAGATGCTGTACAGGCTGTTCCGGGTGCTGAAGTAATTGTTGACCAGGAACAAGGAGGGCCACCAATGCCGAAACCTATCGTTATAGAAATAACAGGGGATAATCTTGACTCTCTTGTGGCTACGTCAGAAAGATTAAAAAAATACCTGGACGAAAAACGTATAGACGGTGTTGAAAAGCTTATCAATGACTTCCAGGCAGATAAACCTGAGCTTGTGTTCGATCTTAACCGGGAACGAATGAACAAAGAGGGTATTTCTACAGGACAAGTTGTGGGAGCTTTACGTACGGCAGTATTCGGTAAAGAAGTATCACGCTTCAGGGATGTAAATGATGATTATCCGATTACAGTACGTGTAAAAGAAGAGCAAAGGGAAAATATAGATGCCCTTCGCAATATGCCGCTACAATTCCGCGATATGGGCATGGGTGGTATAGTGCGAGAAGTACCACTTAGTGCCTTTGCAGATGTAGAATATAGTAACACATATGGTGGCATAAAAAGAAAGGATCAGAAAAGGATCATAACGCTTTCTTCTAACTTACTTATCGGTGCCGATCCTAATAAGGTAATACCAGCTGTAGAAAATGAGGTTAAGAATTTCGATGTTCCACCGGGCATTAATATTACCATGGGCGGACAACAGGAAGAGCAAATGGAAACAATGATGTTCCTTATACAGGCAATGGGTATTTCAATGATGCTCATTTTCCTGATACTGGTGATGCAATTCAACTCATTCAGCCGAACGTTGATCATTATGAGTGAGATAATATTCAGTGTTTTCGGTGTTTTATTAGGTGTAGCCATATTTGGTAATGATATGTCTGTAGTAATGACAGGTGTGGGTATTGTTGCACTTGCAGGTATTGTTGTAAGGAATGGTATACTGCTGGTTGAGTTTATGGATATGATGCTGAAAGAAGGAATGAAACCATACGAGGCCATTGTAGAAGCAGGCCGTACACGTATGACACCGGTACTACTAACGGCCATATCAACAACTCTCGGCTTGATACCATTAGGTATCGGTTTAAATATGGACTTTGCAACCCTGTTTAGCGAACTGAACCCCCATATATATTTGGGTGGTGATAACGTAGCATTCTGGGGGCCTTTAGCATGGTCAATGATCTACGGGCTGTTGTTCTCTACATTCCTTACACTTGTATTAGTACCGGTGATGATGTTACTAAGCTTCAGATTCAAAGCATGGGTAAAGAGAAGAAAAGAAGCTTTGAACACACAATTAGCAGATTAGTCATATTCCCATAATCAAATCTGAAAAAGCCGCTCTTGTTCAAGAGCGGCTTTCCTTATTTATATTAAAGAACACAAAATTATCACGCTGTAGCTTTTTTAATCGCTCCAAGCTCCTTACCTACTTTAGTAAATGCAGCAATAGCTTTATCTAAATGTTCACGGCTATGTGCCGCTGAGATCTGCACACGAATACGCGCCTGGCCTTTAGGCACAACTGGATAGAAGAAACCAATAACATATATCCCTTCCTCCAAAACCTGTGCAGCCATTTTCTGTGCCAGTACCGCATCATATAACATAATAGGAACAATAGGGTGTGTTCCCGGTTTAATATCAAAACCGGCTTGGGTCATCTGCTCACGGAAGTAAGTAGTGTTATCTTCCAGCTTGTCACGTAGCTCAGTTGTTTCGCTGAGCATGTCTAACACGGCAATACTAGCTCCTACAACAGCAGGTGCCAATGTATTAGAGAACAAATAAGGGCGGCTGCGTTGACGCAACATCTCGATGATCTCTTTTTTACCACTGGTAAAACCACCTGATGCACCACCAAGTGCTTTGCCTAAGGTGCCTGTAATAATATCTATCCTGTCTATTACATTTTGTAACTCATGCACACCTCGGCCATTCTTACCCATAAACCCTGACGAGTGGCTTTCGTCAATCATTACTATGGCATCGTATTTATCTGCCAGGTCACATATTTTATCCAGCTGTGCAATAGTACCATCCATTGAGAATACTGAATCTGTAACAATGATACGTGTGCGTGCATCCTTGAGTGCTTTCAGTTGCTCTTCAAGGTCAGTCATGTCGTTGTGCTTATAGCGAGCACGTTGTGCCTTACACAGGCGTACCCCATCTATAATAGATGCATGGTTCAACTCATCAGATATGATCGCATCATCAGCATTGAGCAACGGTTCAAAAACGCCACCATTTGCATCAAAACACGCAGCATAAAGTATGGTACCTTCCATACCTACAAATTTCGATATCTTCTCTTCCAGCTCTTTATGAATATCCTGAGTACCGCAAATGAAACGTACAGAGCTCATTCCATAACCACGATGGTCGACTGTATTATGAGCAGCCTCAATTACCTTAGGGTGCGATGAAAGCCCCAGATAGTTATTTGCACAAAAGTTCAAAACCTTTTTACCGTTCACTTCTATTTCAGCTCCTTGCTCTGATTCAATAACACGTTCTTTCTTGAACAGGCCGGCTTCTTCTATTTCTTTCAGTTCTTCTTGTAACCTTGTAATAAATGCAGGACTTGCCATAACTCTTGATTTTTCAACAAAATAAATGCAAACAGCTTACTTATCCATGTCAAATAGTAAATTGTTCTTAAAGTATTGCCAAAAAGGTATTTATTCCTTTAATAGAGCTTATACCTACTATACATTTGTTCCTATTGAGATACCTACTGGTCATATTATTTCTTAGTACAAGCATTCTTGCTCACGGGCAAACATTGCAAGGAAATGTGAAGGATAAGAGTACAGGAGCTCCACTCTATCCTGTAACAGTTGTCAACCTGACAACACAGGCAACAACATATACCAATGAAAGAGGCGATTTTACCATTAGAGCCGAAGCTGGTCAGAAAGTTGCCTTCTCATTCATAGGCTATAAAAGCAAGCAATACCAAATGCCTATTAGTGTTGGTACATATAGAACTGAAATAATACTTGAACCGACTACATATAGCCTGAGAGAAGTAATACTCATGCCTGATTATACACCATATCAAAAAGATTCTATACAGAGGATAAAAACATACCGTCAGACATTGAGTGTACCTCACGCCTCACCGATAGCCAGTCCTTTTTCATATGTTGCTGAAAAATTCTCCAGAAAAAGTAAACAGACATTTGCCTTTCAAAAAAAATACACACAACTAGAGAACGAACGCTTTATTGACACACGTTATACACCCGAACTTGTTGCCGAGCAAACAGGCCTTACAGGTGATAGCATCGGCTATTTTATGAATGACTACCCTATGCCCTACGATTATGCCCGCACAGCTACAGAAATGGAAATGAAAATGTGGATACGTTACAACTATAGAAAATGGATAGAAAACTTTGACAGGAATGACATACCGCAAGTTGCAGACTCGCTTCTCAACTATGATTAGTACGGCTGTTTATTTTGTATCTTTAGAAGATGCTACCAGAATGGCAAAAAGCAATAGTTACCCGTATAGAACAGGCTACACCTAATACCAGAAGGTATTGGCTGGAGCTTCCTGAAACTGAAAGCTTTGCTTTTAAACCGGGACAATTTGTAACACTAGACCTCCCAATACACGAACGCCGTAATAAACGTTGGCGTAGTTATAGTATTGCATCTATGCCAGACGGCACAAATGTGATAGAACTTGTGATAGTATATCTTGAAGGAGGACTGGGTACAGATTATATTTTCAGTGAAGTAGAAGAAGGGTCTGAACTTGTTTTACGCGGGCCGCAAGGTGTCTTCGTTTTACCTGAAGACGATCTGGATAAAGATCTGTTCATGATATGTACAGGTACCGGAATAGCTCCATTCAGGAGTATGGTCCACTATATAAATCAACATGAATTACCGCACAAAAATCTACACCTGATATTTGGCACACGCACACAGCAAGACCTACTATATGTTGATGAAATGAGAGCACTGGAACAACAGATGGAAAACTTCTACTATCATCCTACTCTCTCTCGTGAAGATTGGGATGGCAGAAAAGGGTATGTTCACTCTATCTATGAAGAGTTGGCAGCTAAAAAACCTTCTGCAAAATTTATGTTATGTGGCTGGCGTGATATGGTTGACGAAGCAAAAAAACGCATTGTAGAACTAGGCTACGATAAGAAAGATATCCATCTTGAGCTATACGGATAACTCTAACGACCAACAGCTGTGATAGTCGCAAAAGCTGTTAATTAAGACTACATTGTTTAATCGTTTATTTTCTCCTGTGTAACAACTATCAGGCAGCTTACCACTATCAATAGATTCAAATAATAAACCTAATGCAAAAGCACTTGCAACAGGATAATCCCCACACAAATGTTTGAAACGGGCTGCATTGCTGAAATCATGAACACCGGAAAGAATTAAGGCAGATTTTTCATGTTTATTAATATATTTTTCAAACTTGTCTTTTACTGATTGCTTATCATTTGATGTAAAAACTTCAAGATTTTTTATCCTCGCGTATTTATCAGACAAGGGCTTCCCGGAAACAATAAAGAATGTAGCTCCTTCACCAAGCGTATCCTTTACTCCTCCAAGCCTCAACGCCCGTACACTATTCTCTGTTAATTCTTCAATTCCCCCAACCAGTACTTTAGCATCAGGGTTTTGTGAAATATATAGTTGTGCATCTATAAGGGCATGTTCGAAAGAATGACCTCTATGCACAAAAGTCAGGTTATGCGCATTGCATTTAGACAGCAATGCTATCTGCCCACTAACAGTATTATGAGTTGATTGTATGAAAGCTGTTGGTGTAAGCATTTGCTCTTCTTGTTCCACCATTTTCTCCAAAAACTTCTCTGTATCCTGCAAACAGCCATAAGCTGTGCCAACGGAAATTGCATCAGGCTGTTCAACACCTGCTTGTTGCATGGCTATTTTAGATGCAACAACACCCATACGAACAGCTTTGCTCATACGACGCAACTGCATTACAGGTATGTACTCTTTATAATCAGGCTCAATACTAAAAACATGGGATTGATGTTTATCAATGGCAGCTGTGGAGAAATCACCATTCATATTATTTCCCGCGCTACTTATGACACCTACACTATTGATGTACAAATCCATATCAAACCTTTGAAAAAACAAGTGATGAACAATTACCCCCGAAACCGAAAGAGTTAGAAAGTACATGTTTTATTTCTTGTCCTTTTTGTAACTCTGTTACTACACTCCAATTAATGTCTTCCATTTGTTTTTGCCATCGCATGTTAGGGTATACCAATCCATCTCTTATAGCCAGAGTTGAAAATACTGCCTCCACACCACCAGCTGCACCTAGTGTATGTCCTGTATACGCTTTTGTAGAAGAGGCACTTGGTATAGTAGCTCCGAAAATTTCCTGTACAGCCTTACCTTCCGAGCTATCATTGTTTGCAGTGCCCGTTCCATGCAGATTTATGTAATCAATATCCTTTGGTTCTATCCCTGCTACATGTATAGCTCTAGTCATTGCCAACTTATTACCTACACCATCAGGCGAAGATGCTGTTTGGTGATAAGCGTCATTAGCATTTGCATATCCGCTTACGGTACATATAGCCTTGGCATTACATTGCTGCATAGCCTTTTCACTCATTAACAACACATACCCTGCACCCTCACCAAGATTTAGTCCCCTACGATCGTTATCAAAGGGTTGGCAAGGTTGTCTGTCTAATATCATCAGTGTATTGAAACCATTCAATGTAAACCTCGACATACTATCTGCACCACCTGCAATTGCTATATCAAGCATATCGTTCTGTATCATTTGTGTAGCCATCATAATGCTATTGGCCGATGAAGAACAGGCAGTACTTATTGTTGTGACAAAATTATTCAGTTCGAAGTGCTTTGCGACAATATCGGTGATCGCTCCGCATTCATGGTTGACGATATTTTTGAAGTCAACTTTTTCGGCATCCTTTATATAGTCACTGAACACATGTTCAGTCATATCCATACCCCCAACTGTATTAGCAGAAAAAAAACCTGTTCTAAATTCTTTTATCTCCTCTTGAAATGGTTGCAATGCCTCCTTTACAGCAATTGCACTTAACAATGCAGTACGTGGCCAGTACTTACTTACGCCTGCTAAAGATGCCAATTCTTCATTTGTAGCTTTTACCTCCGCAATAGGTATTTCATCACTCCAGTGAGTTTTTAAATACTCTGCCTTGCCTACTCCTGATCTTTTGTTCAGTAACGAATCAAGGCAAGACGATGTGTCATTCCCTATTGATGTAATAATACCTGTATTGACCACATATGCCTTCATACTACTTATTATATAATGCTAACAGGTTTTCTTTTGTGAAGCTAATGTCAGACTCCTTTTTTGTCACCAAGAATAAACATATGTCCTTTGTGTCATCGTAAGCATCTGCCCAGCCACATACACACGCCTCCATCCCTTTGTTTGTCAGAAGATCATTTACCCAAAAATAAATCTCGTCCACATCAAAATTATCACTCACCAATGACATCTGCTCTCCTTTAAATCCATGACGTATGCAAATCTCTCCCAACATAATATTAGGAAGTGTATATACAAATAATGCGGGGCTGGGTATGTCGGCTCGTGATGCTTCGTATTTTTTGTCTACATCAATACAACCGTAGGATGTCATCATTACAACAGCCACCTTGTTTTTATCAGTGTTGTCGTATATTTCATTACCATCTTTTACCAACAAAGTTTCTGCACCCAACCATGCCCATTTACAGAGAAGGTCCATTTTGAAGAACTTCATATAACTAAGAGATAGCTTCCTGTAAAGGTCTTGCGGCTCATTTATTTGTACATATTCTTCCTCAGGCAACAAATATTCGCCATTAACTATTGCCTTTTTATCGTTTATATGTACCCAACTGCTTATGAACAAACCTTGTTAATTTGACTCGTCTTTCATTTCTAAAAACCTTGCTAGTGTTGTCAGGTTTTTTTCTCTTTTAGCAACGAAGGGATTGTTCTCATCCCATACGTAACCTGCCAGCACAGAACATATCTGGTCTATATATTCGTCTTGCTTATTATTACTGAAGAATATCTTATACAATGTGCCGTCATACCACTTCTCAACATATGTACGAAATACATTTATGCCTTGCATCATAGGTGCAGTATACTCTTCTTCCCAATCTACATTTCCTCCTTTCAGTTGCTTGACAACAAGCTTTGCAGCAGTTTGTGCTGATACTGTTGCTAGTGTTACCCCGGATGAAAAAATAGGGTCAAGAAACTCTGTAACATTCCCTGTCAGTACAAAACCATGCCCATGAAATGCCGTTGTTGTAACACTCCAACTTTGTAAAGCACGTGGCTCCCATGCCTGTTCAGACTCACCAAAGCGCACTGCCAATTCAGGATGGGCATTTATCAATTTCCTGAACTGTTCTTCAGGAGTACCGTCATATTGTTCAAAAAACTCAGGGTTGCCAACGTAGCCAACAGATGTAAGTCCGTTTGAAAAGGGTATCACCCATATCCATGTTTGAGGTTCATGTACGATAGCGGTGATCCGATTCGGTTCAAATACAGATTCCCGCTTAGGATCTGTCATGTGACAAAACATTGTCTTACGTGGAGGCAAATGAGAGGTTTTTTCCAAACCAAATAAACGAGGGATCACTCTGCCGTAACCGCTACCATCCACAATAAACTTTGCTTTAATAGTTTGCACATCACCATCGGCAGTTTTAATGGTAGTAATGGAATGGTCTTCTTTTATATCAATACCCGTAACTTCTGTACTATAAGCCACAGGTATGCCCATGTTAGCACACTCATCTGCCAGTATTTTATCAAAGTCTGCACGTGTTACCTGCCATGTCCAGTCCCAACCGTCTGTAAACTGCTGAGCAAATGTGAAGTCACATATTCTGTCCCCCATTACAAACTTTGCACCTTCTTTTTTTTGGAAGCCTGCTTTTTCCAAGGCTCCTAAAAATCCGGCTTCTTCCAAGGCATCCATACAACGTGGCAACAGACTCTCGCCTATCACGAAGCGGGGAAACTGCATCTTCTCTACCACCTGAACTGATAACCCTGACTTATTTATTATTGACGCGGCAACAGTACCGGAAGGCCCTGCACCTATAACTAACACATCAACTTCTTTTTGGATGCTCATATAACTAATACACTAAGGCTTTCTTACTTCTTTTTTAATTCTAAAACCGTATGCACCTGACCAAGATTATCTCTTTGTGACACAACATCAAAACCGGCTTTTTCAATTAATTTCAAAAATACTTCGCTGTCATACATCTGGCTGTTTCCATTGGCCATAGTAGTGAAATATAAAGAGGTCATTTGCAAACTGAAAGCTGATGCCTGAAACTTCTGTCTATCCCAAAATAATTCATTCACGTACACTCTACCACCGTCATTCAATGCCTTATAGCATTTCTCCAGAATAAACACGATCTCATCATCGGCAAAGCAATCTAAAAACTGGCTCATCCATATTATGTCATAACCTTCCGGAAGGTCACTATCTTTATCCAGAACGTTGCGCTCATGATACTGAACCCTATCTGCAAATCCTGCCTCTTCGATATTCTTGCGAGCCACTTTCAGTTGAACACCAAGGTCTACAAGTCCTAACTCAACATCACTATTATGATTCAGACATGTGAGGCTGAACTTCCCCGTATTTGCACCAATATCCATTATCCTCTTTGGCTCATGCTCGAATATAATCGGCATTACTTCAGGGAAGGTATTATCTGAGTAGAAATGATCGAACTCAAACCAACTGCTGTTAGCAGGTTCAGGTAGTATTGATAGCCCCTGATATATTGTTGGCCAGTCGCCAAGATACTTAAGGCCGTGCGGCTTACTATCAGTTATTGATTTTGACAACTCTTTTGACCCTTCATAACACACATCTCGCATGAAATTGGTGTTTACACGGGTCATGTTATCGTTCAGGAAAAAGTGCCCCGTTTTTGACAGAAGATACTTCCCTTCTTTTTTAAGTAGTAAGCCGATGCCTAAACCCGCTTCCACTAATATGCGTACACCGTAATGTGACATATCCGTATCCGCAACTATCTCCTCCAGTGTCAACCCTGTCATGCGCGATCGCTCCACTTTATGTAGTATTCCACTATCGCGCAGCAAAACGGAAGCATGAAATACATATGGGGCAAACGCAATAAACTGGGCGTGTGATATTGCATCCAGTGCAGATCGCTTTTCCTTCTCAAAAAGCCCCGCTTGAGGGCTTACCTTTTCAGCCATAATCAAAATAATGTGGCTCTAAAATAGTAACTAAACTGAAAACCGAGGCTTACTCAGCCATATATTCGAGTAATGCGTTGATCTCTGCATCACTTAAATGAGGCATCGGGGTCATCATTGCATAATTCCATTCCTTAGCTACAGCTACAGCACGCTTGTCGCCTGAAGCAATTACTTTCTGAGGATTCCTTATAAATGCTGCTATTCTGGAAGTATCGTTATCCCAACGGGCAAGCACACCTGCAAGCTTTGGTCCTATTTTATCATCATTCAAGCCATGGCATTGTAAGCAATAATTATTAAACAATTGCGCACCCTTTGTAGCATGTTTCGCTGCATTTTCCTTAGTGTTCGTATTTCGCTTACTTGATTCATCACCACATGCAATCAATAGCACCAGCGAGCTGGTGATCAATATTTTTCTGAATTTCATGACCGTATTATTTACTCAGCGCTGAAACACTGCGGAATAATCTTCCCCACCTTAAGTTAAACAAAAAGAAACCGTCTCCGTGGCTTAACCATACAAACGAGGCTTTACCTACCACATGATCTATTGGAACAAAGCCCCAGAAACGAGAGTCTGCAGACTGGTGCCTGTTATCACCCATCATCCAGTAGTAGTCCATTTTGAAAGTATAAGAGTTCGACTCTTTACCATTTATATAGAACTTGCCGTTTCTCTCTTCAAAATCATTATCCTCATATATATCTATTATACGCCTGTATAATGCTATGTTTTCCGGAGTGATCTGTACTGTTGCCCCTTCTTTTGGGATCACTAGCGGGCCATAATTATCAGTATTCCACTTAAAATGCTCAGGGTCATGCGGGAACGCCCACCTTCCGGGGCTTTGTGGCATATAACCAGGTGGCTCGTTCAATGGTTCTATTTTTACCACATTCGGATGATCGATCATTAGCTTCAACTGCTCATTCTGCAGTGTATATCTATATGCATTATTACCTTGGAATGATCCTGACTCAATATCATTTTCTTCAAGAAAGTCTAACGAAACATCCTTGCCGTTTGTAGTTACCAGATAGGTACTTTGTGCATGTGGAAAGACTTCCCCTTTTTTATCATTTATATAAACTACGCCATTCTTAATTTCCAATTTATCACCGGGTATCGCCACACATCTCTTAATGTAATTTTCTTTCTTATCAATAGGCCTTGTAATAATAGTATTCAATCCTACTATCTGTCTTCTGCCATACTCTCTTGTCAGGGCATAATAATCAGCACTAGGGTCTTCTGCCACTACAGTATCTCCATTAGGGAAATTGAACACTACTATGTCATTTCTTTTGATATTCCCAAAGCCCGGCAGGCGTTTGTATTTCCATTGTACGGCATCAGAATAAGACTTACCTCCTACCAAAGGCAAGCTGTTATGCACTAGCGGCACAGCTAAAGGTGTCATTGGTGTACGTGGTCCGTATGCTACTTTACTTACAAAAAGGTAATCATGTACTAGTAAGCTACCCTCCATCGAGCCGGTAGGGATAGTATATGCTTCTATGAAAAATGTTCTGATAAGGGTGGCTGCTACTATGGCAAAAATACCGGCATCCAACCATTCTCGTGCAATAGATTTCTTTTTCTTTTTGTCTTTCTTTCTCCAGAATGCCAAACGCATGGGGTTATTTATATATGTGAGCACCAAAAGTAATAACTTCCTCCGCATTTCAATGATGATGTGTAACTGACAACCTCAATTTTAACAATAAGATTTCTTAAATAGGGTATAAAAGCTATAGCCGAGGTATTAATCAATACTTTAGTATTTTGCCAGTCTCAATCATATAAAAATGGCGAAAAAGGTAACAGTACTGGGTGCAGGACTTGTCGGTTCACTTCTATCTATTTTATTGAAAAAACGTGGTTATGATGTAACGATCTATGAGCGTAGACCTGATATGCGGGCAGCTTCTTTATCGGCAGGAAGATCGATCAACCTGGCAATGAGCCATAGGGGATGGAAGGCATTAGAACTTGCTGGTTTAAAAGATGAGATAGAAGAGCTAGCAATACCTATGTACGGACGTTACCTCCACCAGCTAAACGGAGAGTCTGCATTTCAACAATACGGCACCAACAAAGAAGCTATTTTCTCAGTTAGCCGTGGTGAGCTGAATAAAAAATTAATGACACTCGCTGAAGAGTACGGAGTAAAGATCAACTTTGAGCACAGATGTAACAATGTGGATGTAGAAGACAACAGGCTACACATCGAGAAGTTGGATGGAACAGAATTAACTGTAGACACAGACTTACTATTTGGTGCTGATGGTGCATTCTCTGCCTTGCGAAAAAGTTACACATATATGGACAGGGTTGATGCACAACACTTTTACCTGAAACATGGCTATAAAGAGTTGAGTATACCACCCGATGAGAACGGCAAACTACAAATAGAAGAAAATGGCTTACATATATGGCCACGCAGGAACTTCATGATGATAGCCCTGCCTAATACTGACGGTACTTTTACCTGTACATTATTCCTACCGTTTGAAGGAGACTTATCTTTTGAGAATCTGCAAACAGAAAAACAGGTTACGGATTTCTTTAAAGCTCAGTTTCCTGATGCTGTACCAATGATGCCAACGCTTATTGAGGATTTCTTCAATAATCCTACTTCATCATTGATAACGACTTTTGTAGCTCCATGGCATTACAAAGACAAAAGTGCAGTTATAGGAGATGCAGCACATGCCATTGTGCCTTTCTATGGTCAAGGCATGAATGCCGGTTTTGAAGATTGTACCGTGCTTGCAGGATTAATGGATAAATATGGTGATGATTGGGATACCATTCTTGAAAAATATGATGATATGCGTAAGCCGAATGGCGATGCAGTAGCGCATCTGGCTTTAAAGAACTTCATAGAAATGAGAGATCAGGTAGCAGATGAAGATTTTTTACAGCGCAAGAAAATTGAAAAAGAACTACATAGGTTATACCCTGAACAATTCATATCTGTATATGAAATGGTATCATTCAGCCACATACCATACAGTACTGCACAAAGCTGCATTGAGGCACAGGACAAACTATTGGAACAAATAATGACAAACGATGACTTCTTTAGTAACATAAGTGACCCTTCTTATAAATCACAATTAGACCAGTGGATGAATGACTACTACAGTTCTATAAAAGACCTTGACTTCGGAGATGAAGATCGATAAAAGATGGAAAATAAAGACAGCCGATGAGCAAGAAGTTGAGCAGTTGCACAATGCCTTAAAAGTACACCCTGCTATATGCAGACTGTTGGTAGTTCGCGACATCAAGGATTTTGATACATCTAAAGATTTTTTCAGGCCTCAATTATCTCATTTGCATGATCCTTTCCTTATGAAAGACATGCAAAAAGCTGTAAACCGAATAACAGAAGCTATTGAATGGCATGAAAAAATGCTTGTTTATGGTGATTATGATGTAGACGGAACAACTGCTGTAGCATGTGTTTACTCTTTTCTTAGAAGTCAATACGATGGTGACATAACCTACTATATACCACACAGGTATAGAGAGGGCTATGGGATTTCTAAACAAGGAATAGATTTCGCAAAAGAGCGAGGGTGTACGTTAATGATCACACTTGATTGTGGCATTAAATCTATTGAGTTTATCAAGTATGCAAAATCATTAGGAATAGATGTGATCGTTTGTGATCATCACACACCTGACGCTACTCTGCCACCAGCATATGCAATACTAAACCCAAAGCAAGCAGATTGCACTTATCCTTATGAAGAACTAAGTGGATGTGGAATTGGTTTTAAGCTAATAAGTGCTTTAGTACAACAATGGAAGCTACCTGAACAAATAGCATACGATTACCTTGACCTTGTAGCAACAAGTATTGCTGCAGACATTGTTCCGATTGACGGAGAGAACAGGGTGTTGACATATTACGGGTTACAGAAAGTAAATAGTAACCCGTCACCGGGCATTAAGGCACTGAAAGAACTAGCTGAGGTAAAAAAAGAGCTCACAGTATCAGACTTGGTTTTTGTCATCGGGCCACGTGTTAATGCAGCAGGCAGGATGGACGATGCACGCAAAGCAGTAGAGCTTTTTACAGAAGAAGATGCTGTAAAAACATTAGCGCTCAGTGAAGCATTACATACTGACAATGCAGAACGGAAAGAGATTGATAAGGATACTACGGTAGAAGCATTGGCTATTATTGAAGAAGATGCGAAGCTTACACAACGCAAATCAACCGTCTTGTACCGCTCACACTGGCATAAAGGAGTAGTAGGTATTGTCGCATCCCGGTTAATAGACCATTATTATCGCCCAACTATCATTCTTACCCGATCAAACGGTAAAGTCACCGGCTCTGCAAGATCTGTCATTGGTTTTAATATACATGATGCCATATACGAATGTCGTGATTTGCTAGAAAACTACGGTGGGCACTTTTATGCAGCAGGCATGACCATGGCAGAAGACAATGTTGATGCATTTATTAACCGCTTTGAACAGGTAGTATCTGATACTATTACACCCGACCTTTTAGTTCCTGAAATAGAAATAGACGCCGAAATAAAACTATCTGATATTAAATATCCGCTCTATAATATTCTAAAACAGTTTGAGCCATTCGGGCCTACCAATCTTAAGCCTGTTTTTCTTACGCGTTTCGTATTTGATTACAATGGGTATACTCGCATTGTTAAAGAACAACACATCCGATTTGTGGTACACCAGCATGACGGTGTTATTATTGATGGAATAGGTTTTGGACTAGCGCATAAATATGATATTGTTACGCAAGGACCATTCGATGTTGTATATACGATCGATGAGAATGAATACAATGGAAAAACCAGCCTACAAATGAAGGTGATAGACATCAGAAGATCACAATAAAAAAGCACTGCATAAGCAGTGCTTTCAAGCTATCTGGTTTAATTTTATTACACAAGATCGATATCAAAGTTTACTAGTTCAATAAAGCCATTGATACGCGCTTCAATGTCTTTGTTATTTATTTCCTGCAGTCTGTTAGGCCCGAACTTTTCTACACAGAAAGATGCCATAGCCGACCCAACAATTATTGCAGTTTTCATGTTCTCGAACGACACATCTTTTGTGCGAGCGATATGTCCCATAAAGCCACCGGCAAATGTATCGCCTGCACCTGTAGGGTCAAATACATCTTCAAGTGGTAGTGCAGGGGCAAAGAATACATGCTTTTTATGAAACAGTAACGCTCCATGCTCTCCTTTCTTGATGATCACGTACTTGGGTCCCATTTCCTGTATTTTCATGGCAGCCTTTACCAATGAATATTCGCCACTCAACTGGCGCGCTTCACTGTCATTCACCATCAGCACATCTATCTTTTTCAATACTTCTTTCAGGCCATCAAGTGCTATCTCCATCCAGAAGTTCATAGTATCCAGCACTATTAGTTTCGGGCGTTTCTTCATTTGGTTGATCACCTGCATCTGAACATCAGGGGTCAGATTACCCAGAAAAAGAAACTCACTATCCTGATATGAATCGGGTATTTGCGGGTTGAACTGCTCCAGTACATTCAATTCAGTAGCCAAAGTATCTCTGGTGTTCATATCCATATGATAACGGCCACTCCAGAAAAAGCTCTTACCATCTTTAACCACTTCAACACCTTCAAACGCTACACCGCGTGCTTCCAGCTTACTGATCTCATCATCTGGAAAATCACCTCCTATAATTGAGACCTGCTTGATCGGCTTCGTGAAATTAGACGCAGCCCATGCAGCATATGTTGCCGAACCACCGATTATCCTATCTACTTTCCCAAAAGGTGTTTCCAGTGCATCAAAGGCCATTGAGCCTACTATCATTAAAGACATATCTTATTATTTTTTGCGAAGCAAAGGTAAACTTAATGCAGCAATATGAAAATGTGAACAATTTAGATGTTGTTGCCTTTTAAGTATTTTAGCTGATATGAAAGCAATGTTGTTTGCTGCCGGGCTTGGCACAAGGCTGAAACCATTTACTGATAAACACCCTAAGGCACTAGCACGGGTCAACAATGTAACTTTATTAGAACATAGCATTTGTTATCTGCAAAAGTTCGGTATCAATGACGTAGTGGTTAACGTGCACCATTTTGCCGACCAGATAGAAAACGAGCTCACTAAAAACGATGGTTTTGGCAGTAATATCATCATTTCAAATGAGCGAAATGAGGTTTTAGAAACGGGTGGCGGACTGTTAAAAGCTGCTCATCATTTCAAAAACGATGAACTGTTTGTGGTGATGAATGTAGACGTGCTCACCAACCTTGCATTAGATAAGGTCATTGAAGTGCATAAAGCATCTCAAAATATGGCCACACTTGCAGTCATGCAGCGTGAATCGTCTCGTCATTTATTATTTGACAACGAAATGACCTTAAGCGGCTGGAGAAACAACAAAACAGGCGATGAGAAAATAGCCCAAGATTCAGACACGCTAAAGCCATACGCTTTTACAGGCATTCATGTTTTATCGCCACAGATATTCAACATGCCTTTTGAGGGTAAATTCTCCATAATAGATGTGTATCTGCATTATGCAAGAACGCATATCATAAAAGGTTATGACCATACGGGCGATTTGTTCCTTGATGTGGGCAAGCCTGATACACTGGCCAAAGCAGCTGAACTTTTCAAATAAAAAAGGCGTGAGAGTATCACACCTTTTTATCATAATAATCAAATCATTAAGCTTCGCTTACACCCATTTCCTGTAATCTTTCTTTCATAAAGTTCCCAAGCTCTGAAACATAGTTTGGAGAAAAATCCAGCTTGATACCCGCAGTCTCATACAGCTCAGGTAATGTTTTGGTATAACCCAGGCTCAATGCTTTCATATAGTTATCCATAGCCTGCTCTTTATTCTCCCTGTACTGCCGCCACATAGCTATTGCTCCTAACTGTGCAATACCATACTCTATATAATAGAATGGCACCTCGAACAGGTGCAGTTGTTTTTGCCACATTACAGCACGGTATTCTTCAAAGCCGGTCCAATCGGTTGTACCTGTAGAGAATTCATCCAGTATACTCAACCATGCTTTTGTGCGCTCTTCGTTACTATGTCCCGGATTAGTATATAACCAATGCTGGTACTTATCTATTGTAGCTATCCACGGCAACACGCTTATCACACGCTCCATTTCCTCCAACTGTGCACGGTGCAGTTCATCTTTATTATCAAAGAATACATCCCAATGCTCAATGGTGAACAACTCCATACTCATACTCGCAAGCTCGGCTATCTCCATAGGGTATTCTTTCAAGGCACTTAACTTAAGATTGTGCGACAGGAATGAATGTACTGCATGGCCACCTTCGTGCATCATAGTGATCACATCACCAATCGTGCCCGCTGCATTCATAAAGATGAATGGTACACCTGTTTCAGGCAGGGGACAATTATATCCTCCCGGGGCTTTGCCCTTACGACTTTCTAAGTCCAAACGCTCCATTTCTTCCATAGTCTTCAGGCAGTTACTAAAGTATGGGCGCAGCTTATTGAACACTTCTACCGTTTTTCCTGATAATTCCTTACCTGTCTCGAATGGTTGCAGTGGCTCTGTACCTACAGGTTCTGCACTACCATCCCATGGGCGCATGGTATCAACGCCTAGTCTTTGCTTACGATGCTCTGTCAGCATTTTACTCAATGGAAGTATATGCTTTCTTACTGCTTCGTGAAACTGCTCACAGTCCTCTACTGTATAATCAAACCTACCCAGTGCTTTGAACTTATAATCACGATAATTGTCAAAGCCTGCGTTAACTGCAACTTTCTGTCTGCGCTCCAGCAGTTTATTAAATAAGTCATTCAGCTCATCAATATCCTGCATACGGCGCTCTGCCACTTTACGGAAAATACTTTCTCTCAATTCCCTATCCGGCTTTTGAAGGAATTTAGCTGCTTGTTGTAACGTATATTCTTTGCCCTCATGCTCAATGGTCATCTTGCCCGAAATAGCTCCAAACTGTTGTGCCATTACACTTAACTCAGCCTGTAGCGGAACATTCTCTTCACGATAAAGTTCTACAGCATTTTTTACAGATCGCAGGTAAGGGAAGAACACTTTTTCGTCAAGCTCATTTGTATAAGGGCAATCCAATAATTTTTTATTCAGGTCGAAGAAGTAAGGTTTTAATTTAGGCTCTATCTCCATTACGAAATACGTGAATGCCTCTTCATATTCTTTGTTGGTGGTATCTAGCGTCATTTTTATCTGGCGCCATGCAGCATCCTCACCGATTACTGCTTCTACTTCACTCACATCCTGCATCCATTTATCCAACGCTTCTTTACTATCCAGCTCTCTGTTCTTTAAATCATCCAGATAGGGCTTTAGCGATTCCCAATCCGTCATTTGATAATCCTCCGGTAGAAAGCTTCTTTTTATCTTTTCTATCATTGCCATAATATCTCCTTGTGAGGATGCAAATGTAAGCATCGTTATTTAAAAGAAGTGTGAAGAAGCATCAAGTAAGATTCAACTATCTTATTGCAAGATTATGACATCGGGGTGTCTTTTGAAGCACTATTTTCTTGCCACTCGAAGTAATCATTCCTAAAATAACTTTCAATATCAATTTCTGTATCAGGGTTAAAAAATGCATTTGGAATATTTTTCACAAACCTGTAACGAGTAATTAGTTCTTTCTCCCACCAAATATGACCTACTGGAGTCAAGCAATTAATAAATAGTAGTGCTTGCTCATGTGTTGTAAGTTGTGCCCGAATCGTCTTTACAAAATTATATTTGTCTACTGCCAAATCTTGTTCGTCTACGTAGCTAACCGCTTGAAATAAATGTCTATAATAATGTCCTAATCTAGATTGGTGTCCTTCAAAAGGAGTAAACCTAAACCCTCGCTTTGATTTGTACTTGGTTTTCGTATCCTTATTATTCAGTGCCTTTTCAAAATCTTCGACAAATTTTGGGTTAAATTTCTTTAACGAAGCGATTAACATTCTAGAAGAGTTAGGTCCAACTCCATAAAACAATGCATAATATGCGATTACTAACCTTTCTTCCTTTTCAAAATTTTGCTTGTGTATCTCTGCAACCTCATCCAAAATTTCTAGTATACATCGTAGTTCACGAATCATGATCACAAATATTTTACGTCCAAAATCACTCCCAATACCTATCTCAGACACATTGTCTCTATGCATCTTTATTAACTCAAAGTACTTGGTTTCAAATGCTTGTATTTTTGTTGATTCTCGTTGCGATTTCAATGTTGAGTATAAAAAAACGACACTTGCTAAAGCAAAAAATGTACCTATAAATCCACCAACAAAATCTCCAAGTTGACCTGCACCCACAGGATTAATTGTATTTGTCTCTCTAAATGTCTTTGCAATAAATATTAAATTCATTGCTATCATACCAATAATAAGAACTAATATTTCAGACCAATATCGTCTAACTAGATTGGGCTTGACGTATTTAGAAAATTTTTGGTCAGCTGGTGGTATCCTTTTCATATTACCTGGTTTATCAATATTGTCAGTAGCATTGTTTTTTATTTTGTCGAGTTGATTGACTTTTTCTGATATTGAATTTTTAACTTTCTGTATCATTGCTGAAGGTCTGAAATCAAGTGTTTTAAGCAATAACACTGAGCCATCGAAAGCAATAAATGTGATAAATGATTGCAATAGTACTTCTTTTAAATACTTAGGCTCTAAATTGTCTATGTTTTGAAAATCAAAATAGTTGACGGTTACTATTACTATGAAATATGCAAAGTATGCTAGGTATCGGATATTCTTAGCCGATAATAAATAATCAGTCAACTTGTCCAACTGATATGGTTTCATTTTTTCTGATTTTTTTATGCGTGCTGGGGAAATTGCATAAACAAAACTCCGAATGACTGAATTCAATAATACGCAAATGAACATTCCTGTTGTAAATTGAATATACAGCTTGGTATCTGGCTCCAAGAATTGGAGTAAATTGAAAAAATCAATTAAAAAGAAAGTGAAAAATGGAATTAAAAAAGAAATGATGAAATAGAGAAGTACATGATAAAACAATGCGATTACAGGTATTGCAAAAATTAGTATCGCAAAAACTACACCTAATGGAATCGATATGAATTTTATGCAGCTTTCAATAAATCGACTTTTTATATTCTTGTTAAGTATGATTAATACACCATAAAATATTACTAATAATATAATTGAGCAGATAAACCATTGTTGATATATAGGACTCTCTGCTAGTTTAATTGACAATAGAATCAAACCAATAGCTAATACAATAACTATTGTCGCTTTGATTTCCTTTGCTATCTCCTTAAATGACATTTACAGAACGATAAAGAAATGTAATACTCAATTTATCATATAAACATACTACACTTTAATCCCCTTTCATACGTGAAAAACACCCTATTTCATTGAATAAATCAGACACACACAGAAACGCCCTGCATGTGCAGGGCGTTCATAGTTGCACCGGCAACTGCGACCAGTTATTTGCCAAGCTAAACATACGATCCAGAACAGGATTGGTGATGTATGCATTGAAGACAGGTATAGCTACACTGGAATCTAACTAACCCAATTCAAAAGTTGTTATCCCGAATATCTTATTAATGGGTAAATCAGGCGGAGTACCATAATACATGCGCGCACATTCAGATACATATTCTGCACCGTACTTCTTTACCAACTCTACAGCTTTAGTATTGGTTACAGGTATATCTATCTGTAGTTGCGCTCCGACAGTTGAATTCAGGCATGCTTTATATAACTCTTCTGCAATGGTAATATTATCTGCAAACAAAGGACATACTTTATAACTCTTCTGCAACCTCCTCACAATAGCAAAACCTTTCAACTTTTCATCTATAACATACTTGAAGGTCTTTACATCAGGCATTTGCAACCAAGGACGCATAAATTGTGGTCGCGCGAAACCAAAGCACAGTTTGTCGTATGCCAATACAGCTTCTATATCATTATCAGTTATCGGGCTGATGTGTTCATCAATATCAAATATTTCACCCTTTCTTTCATGTCTTTCATCCCTGAATTCAATGTTGAATCCACCTTTCGCATAAAATGGCTGCATGTCTACCACACCATCCATTCCAATAGTTGCTCCTTCTTTCAATCTTGATAATAAGGTATCACGTCTCTCATACCACAATTTGTTACCTATACCTTTTGATCTGTACTCAGGCTTTATGATAAATAACCCCATAAAACCAAAATCACCATTGTAAGAGACAATAGAACCGCCACCTATCAGTTCATCATCTTTATATATACCCATAAAACCTTCGGGGTCTGTAGCCCAAAAAACTTCTGCATCGTACGGGCCGGGGTTCCAACCTTCTTGCTCTGCCCATCCAACTAAAGTGCTCAATCCTTTTTTATCCAATTGTCGGATCTGTAGCTTATTTATATTCATCAATTACAAACTTATATTATTTAACAGTGGGTGAAACTAACCAAAATTTATACATACATGTATTATTATTTATATATAAATATATTATTTACGTTATGTTTTCACCCAAATATAGAGCCTCAATCACTTTAAATATTATTATATACAAATGCAATTTATTGATTTTCAAACCATAGCTTAAAAATCAAATATCTAAAAAAAGATTAATATCAATTTTAGCCCTTGAATTGGTAAAATTTACATTTTTTAGATACCCCCCTGTTTGTTACATTTGTATCAAGTTGTGAATTTAATGGGTTAGTAAGTAAGAGCCGCAGGATTCTTCCAGCGGCTCTTCTCTTTTCAGTATTTTTATCTTTTATGCCCAAAACAAAAACAGCATTTTTCTGCCAACAATGTGGTTATGAAACTCCTAAGTGGACCGGCAAGTGCCCGTCATGCGGGGCTTGGAACAGTTTTACTGAAGAAGTAATACAGAAAGAAGATAAGAAAGGAAGGAAGGCACAGCAGTGGGATGAGGCAGCAAAAGACCTCCGTAAGGCACACAAACTGGATGAAGTCACCCCGCAATCTGAGATCAGATTGATATGCCCAGATAATGAGCTGAACAGGGTATTAGGTGGCGGAATTGTACCTGGTTCGGTTGTACTTGTTGGTGGTGAGCCGGGTATAGGTAAATCAACCTTATTCTTACAATGTGCCTTACAATGGAAAGAAGTAAAGACACTCTACATTTCCGGCGAAGAAAGTGCACAGCAGGTAAAACTACGGGCCGAACGAGTAGGCATCAGAAACGAAAATTTATTTCTGCTAACAGCTACTGACACCGCAACTATCTTTCAGGAAATTAAAAAAGTAAAACCACAATTAGTGATTGTCGACTCTATCCAAACACTAGAGTCACCATATATCGAATCAGCTGCAGGAAGTGTCTCGCAGGTAAGGGAGTGTGCTGCTGAGCTGCAACGATTTGCCAAAGCCAGCAGTGTTCCTGTTTGTATTATCGGTCATATCACAAAAGAAGGTTCAATTGCAGGACCCAAAGTTCTGGAACATATGGTAGATACCGTATTACAGTTTGAAGGGGATAGGCACTATGCTTATAGAATATTACGCACTATAAAAAATCGCTTCGGCTCTACTTCAGAGTTAGGCATTTACGAGATGGTGTCTACAGGAATGCGCCCTGTCAGCAACCCATCCGAGATACTCCTTTCACAACATGAAGAGCCACTGAGTGGTGTTGCCATTGCATCTACCATGGAGGGCATGCGCCCGCTGATGATAGAGGTACAAGCATTGGTAACACAAGCTGTATATGGTACGCCACAACGAACAGTAAGTGGCATGGACCTTAGAAGACTACAGCTACTACTGGCAGTTTTAGAAAAACGCGGTGGTTTTCATTTCGGCACTAAAGATGTATTCGTAAATATTGCAGGCGGGTTGAAAGTAGAAGACCCATCTATAGAATTGGCTGTAGTTTGTGCCTTATTATCCTCTTATGAAGACTCAGCATTACCTGCCAATGTATGCTTTGTTGGTGAGGTAGGGTTATCAGGCGAAATTCGTGCAGTAAACAGGATTGACCAGCGTATTGCAGAAGCTGATAAACTGGGAATGGATATGATCCTCATCCCTAAAGCCAATGCTAAAGGACTGGACACGAAGGGGCTGAATATAGAAGTAAAGACAGCTAATAAAGTAGAGGAAGTGTACAGACTTTTATTCAATGGATAAGAAGATCACTGAAATAGCAGACGGTCTCTCCCACCTTTTCTATCCAAGACTATGCGAGGGGTGTAACAAACCTTTGTTGCAGGAAGAAGAAGTGCTTTGCCTAAATTGCAACATATATAATCTGCCCCGTACAGCATATCACCACATACACGATAATCAAACCTTCATGCGTTTTGCAGGCAGGGTAAATATTGAGAAAGCTACAACCCTTGCGTATTTCACTAACGAAGGGTTATTGCAACATTTACTACATAAGCTAAAGTATGATGGCAAGAAAGAGATAGGCGCTTTTCTTGGAAAAACATTGGCCTATGACCTGCAACAGGTAAAATGGAGTGAGAAAATAGACCTAATCGTACCTGTACCGCTACACCCGAAGAAAGAAGCTATACGAGGATTTAACCAAGCTGAAATTATTGCAGATGGGATGCAAGAGGTCTTAAACATACCTGTAATTACAGATGTATTGCACCGGACTCGCTATACAGAGTCTCAAACAAAAAAAAACAGGGAAGAGCGTTTACTGAACATGCAAGACGCCTTCAACATAAAACACCATGAAAAGATCATCGGGAAACACCTACTGTTAATAGATGATGTGCTAACAACTGGAGCTACACTTGAAGCCTGTGCCATAGCCTTATCGCAGATAACTAATACACATATTAGCATTGCTACAATAGGTATTGCCGACTAACTGCAACATATTCAATACGATTATACTTTACTTGTTGCTTTTTATACTGAATAGAACTAATTTAAAGGCAATTTTACACCTGCCAGCTGGCAGGTCAGGACTACTTAAGTCAATAGAAAAACTTTTATGAAGAAACATTTTTTGCTCATCGGTTCTTTATTGCTCTCATCCATGGTATATGGCGCTGGTTTTCAGCTAAACCTGCAAGGTATGAGGCAACTGGCAATGGGTGGTTCAGGCACAGCCATTCCATGGGATGCATCAACTATTTTCTACAACCCTGGTGGTATGACGCAGATCACGAACTGGCAGGCGTACGGTAGTATCAACGTACTGACACCACGTATCAGGTATGTGAATGCGCCTACAGGCACTACAACGGTTGATGCTGTAGAACAAACCTACACTCCGTTTAATGTTTATGTGGCTGCACCTATCGGTTATAAAACTCGCTGGAGGGCCGGTGTTGGTGTATATACCCCTTTCGGTACCGGTATCAACTGGGGCAACGATTGGACGGGCAAATATATCATACAGGACATCAGCCTACAGGCTATATACATACAACCAACTGTTAGTTATGAGATAAATGACCACGTATCTGTAGGTGCTGGCTTCATATACGCTACAGGTAATGTTGAGCTGAACAGGGCACTACCTACACTAAATGCCAATGGCGAAAACGGACAGGCACACCTTACCGGCCGTGGTAATGGTGTAGGCTTTAACCTTGGTGTACATGTAAAAGCTTCAGATAACGTGCAATTCGGCTTCACTTATCGTTCACAGGTGAATATGAAAGTAAGGAGAGGTTTTGCTGAATTTTCAAATTTACCAACCTCACTTTCCGGCCAGTTCACAAATACTGCATTTTCTTCAAAACTACCTCTGCCGCAAGTGGTTTCCGCAGGTATTGGCTGGATGGTCAGTGATAGGCTTACGCTACAAGCTGATGCAAACTTTGTTGGCTGGGGTACATATGATAGTCTGAAATTTGATTACGAAAACAATACGTCAAGTTTACAGGATACACGTTCTGCACGCAGGTATAAAAATACACTTGCTCTTCGTGCAGGTATGCACTACAAATTCAGCGACAATTTTGCCGGTATGTTAGGTACCGCCTACGATCCTTCTCCTGTAAGAGATGGCTTTGTAAACCCTGACCTTCCTGATTCAAGACGCTATCTTGCGACAGGAGGACTTTCGTTAAAACTGTGGGAGCGAATGACAGTTATCGGTGTAGTTGAATATATTTTCGCTCAAGAAAGAACAGGAACAAGCGATGAAGCAGGCTTTACAGGTACTTACCAAACCAAGATACTCAATCCGGGCTTAGCCATTACTTACGACTTTTAAAATATCAATAAAAGAAAAGATCTGACATGAAGAAGCTATATATATTAGGTGCTTTGGTATTAGGACTTGCCTCCTGTAAACCAAATCTTGAGCCGAATGCCCCCGAGAGAGGAGATGCGGATTTTACAAGTTATTTAGCCGTAGGTAACTCTACCAGTGCAGGGTTTGCTGATGGTAGCTTATACTTAACAGGACAGCTTAACTCATTCCCGAATATCCTGTCACAACAATTTAAAACTGTTGGTGGTGGTGAATTCAGACAACCGCTAGTGAATGGTGAGCATGGCTGGCCGGTTGCTAAAAAAGTATTAGGATATGTTCAAGGGCCATGTGACACTATGGCATCGGTAATGCCAACTGATTTTAGTGGTGCATTGGATACTCCGGGCACATACAGGAATATTGCTGACCAGGGGCCATTTAATAATATTGGTGTTCCGGGCATTAAAGTAATACACTACGGTATTAACGGATATGCTATGGCAAACCCCTTTGCCGCGAGGTTTTTCAAAGACCCAGCAACATCAAATGCACTTGACCAGATCAACAGGACCAACCATACCTTCTTCACTGTTTGGGAAGGAATGAACGATGTTCTTGACTATGCTGTTAAAGGTGGTGATCAAGGTAGCGGTACTATTACTAACTCTATGCAATTCAGTACAGCATTTGATAGTGTAATGAGCACAGTTACACGTAATGGAGCCAAAGGCGTTGTAGTAACGATACCGAACATCTTAAGTTTGCCTTATTTCAATGCTATACCTGCTAAAGGACTACGCGGCATTAAAGAAGATCAGGCTAATAAACTAAATCTCGCTTACAACGGTACGCAGGTATATTTTGAGATCGGTGACAATTACTTCGTAATAGAAGACACTACCGAAGCAAGAGGTTTCAGACAGATCAGGGACGGCGAGTACGTAAGACTGGAACTGCCTCAAGACTCAGTTAAATGCGCAGGCTGGGGTACCACTAAGCCTATACCGGGCATGTATGTTATTACTGCTGATGAGGTAGCTAAGATAAATGCAGCTCTGACAGACTTTAATAGCTCTATAATAAAGAACGCTACTAAGTATCAGATTCCTGTATTAGACCTCAGAGATTATTATAACGAAGTGAAAAACAATGGCACCAGTTATAATGGAGTTGATTATAATTTCAACTTTGTATCAGGAGGCGTATTCTCTCTGGACGGAGTGCACCTCACAGGTCGTGGTAACGCCTTGCTTGCAAACAGGATCATCGACAGGATAAACACACATTATGGATCGACAATACCATTTGTAGATGTAAATATGTACACTGGTGTAAGGATGCCATAAACAAAATGACATTCTTGTTAGAAAAGGCACTCATTATGAGTGCCTTTTCTAATTTTGTGTAGGCCTGTAAACGTTTCTATCTCTACCTACAACCGTAATTACCTGTCTTTGTGCAAAGCGGGGGTTTTGATAAAAAGGTATTGTCCTGTCATCAATATATACGTTTTCAAGACTCCAGATATCTGAAAAAGCATTCGTCAACTTCAACACACCGCACCAAACAGCATCAAGCTCTTGTAGATTTTGTAGGTTAGCTACTGATTCGGGAATACTACGCAGTTTATTCCTATTAATGTATAAAAAACGCAGCGATGTAAGGTTACCTATATTCTCTGGCAATGACTCGAGATAATTATTCCCCACGTTCAATACTTCAAGTTTCTTTAACTGGCATATTTCTTTAGGTAATTCTTTTAGGTAATTCCTGTTTAGTCTTATTATCTCAAGCTTCTGTAGTTTGTTTATTTCAGGAGGTATGGTTTTTATCAGGTTGCCAGACAGACTAAGATCCTCTAAAGCTAATAGTAAAGTCAACTCAACAGGGATTGCATCTATTTTATTATAGCTTAAACTCAATACTTCCAGCTTATTTAGTTTTTTAATATCAGGTGGTATCGTTTTCAGCTTGTTTCTCAATAGCTTAAGTTTCTTTAGCTTCTTGCACCTGAATAATGAAGGTGGCAGTTTCTCAATATTATTGTTACTAAGATCCAGTTCTTCCAGATTAGGGAACTTATCAAGAATGTCAGGTATACTATCAAGCTCATTAAAAGACATCTGTAGCTTATGAACTTTATATCTGTTGTCCAACGCATCTTCCCAGCTTCTATATACATTCTTTGCTGTAGCATATTCTATCAGCGACAAAATAATTATGAGCAGGACAAGTATCTTTTTCATAGAATATCATTTTTAAAGGGTAGTAGGTGACTTATCTTAAAGTTACGAATAGCCAAGGAACAAAAAAGCTCCCTGATTCTAGTCAGGGAGCTTTTATAAAAAAATGACTTATATATTACTGGTGGGTAAACCTGCGTGTAGCTGTTACCCTACCGGTATTATCTTTTAATCTTAAGAAATAAACACCTGATGGTATATTATTGATATCTAGTTTTACACTATTACCACTACCGTTTACACGGAAAGAAGCGACTTGCTTACCAACAAGATTATGGATGCTTATGTTCCTGATACCGGCATTTTTATCGTATTGAACATTCAATATATCTTTTGCCGGGTTAGGGTAGATTGTCACATCGTTTTGATTACCTGAAATGCTTGAAATATTTGTATTCCACTCAAAAACAACGAATGTTACCGTATCAGTAGTTGTACCTTGTGTTAACTCAGCGGTGTAATAAAACTCACCTTTTGAAGTAACAGCAGGGCTAGAACCCTCGAGCTGTCCTTTAAAAAGACATGAATCCCCAGCAGGTATAGGATCAGTGGTACGTGTTACACCTCCTAAAGTAGCATTATCATAACAAGTAATGTTATCGCATAACCCCCACTTAGCAGAATCTACCCAATCTTGCGGTAAATTATGACTAATTATTCTCCATTGAACCTGGATCGAACTGCCGCTCGTATTTCTGATGTAATTATATTGATCTATCTGGTGATCTTTCAACTCTGTGCTAACAGTATCTCTCTGCATTGTAAAACTTTGTGCTTGAGCAGAAGCAGACACTAACATAGATATAATTGACAAGTAAAATACTTTTTTCATAGACACATTATTATAAGTATCTGCAATATACAACTTTAATAATTGCACTCAAAGAAGAAAAATTGTTAAAATGCTTCTATAAGAAGTATTTAGGCACAATATTTTACTTAGTTTGCTTGTTCTTAATGATTTTCGGATGATCAATTGGTTCAAAAAGGCTTTATCTCGATCAAGAGGCGTGATCACAGGCTTATCTATGGCCTTCATTTTAGTTGTTTTTGTACAGGCCAAAACAACAGATTCTTACTTTGAAATATCTAAGAACCTCGATATATATAATACACTCCTAAAGCATCTTAGTACGTATTATGTTGACCCTATAGAACCGGGAAAATTGATCAAAACCAGCATAGACCACATGTTGGACGATCTTGACCCATATACCAACTATATAACAGAAAGTGATATAGAAGAGTATGAATTCCAAACAACAGGTAAGTACGGAGGTATTGGTGCAATTATGCGCAAAAAAGAAGATAGTATATATGTAGGTGAAGTATATGAATTCAGCCCGGCAGATAAAGCAGACCTTCATCCCGGAGACCGTGTGCTTTTTATTGATGATAAGAATGTAACAGGAAAATCAATCAGCGACTTAAGTCTTTTACTGAAAGGAGCGCCAGGTACCCTTGTTAAAATAAAAGTAAAAGACGCATATACCGGACACATCTCAGAAAAAACAATAAAAAGAGGTGAAATAGAATTGTCAAGTGTTCCTTATGCCGGGTTTGTTGGCTCTAATAGCAATGTAGGCTATGTGAAATTAACACAGTTTACCCCGAATTGCAGTCGGCTTATTCGTGCCGCCCTAGATAGTTTAAAAGAGGAAAAACCAGATATGAATGGTGTAGTTCTTGACCTCCGCAATAACCCGGGAGGGCTATTAAGCGAGGCAGTTGCTACATGTAACTTGTTCATTGAAAAAGGTAAACTTGTAGTAAGTACAAAAGGGCGATTAAAAGAATGGGAACAAGAGTTCAAAACTAAGTCTCAACCCTGGGATACGAACATTCCTGTTGCAGTTTTGATCAACAGATCCTCTGCATCTGCATCGGAAATTGTAGCCGGAACTGTGCAGGATCTTGACAGAGGTATTGTTGTTGGAGAACGTTCATATGGTAAAGGGCTGGTACAAACAACACAACCATTAGGCTATAATGCAAGATTAAAACTTACTACGGCTAAGTACTACACCCCTAGCGGGCGCTGCATACAGGCACTGGACTACAGCCACAGAAACCCTGATGGAAGCGTTGGAGAAATACCTGATTCTCTAAAAAAAGAATACAAAACAAATAACGGGCGTAAAGTATTAAGCGGTGGTGGTGTAGATCCCGACTTTACGGTAGAAAATGAGTCACCAAGTATGCTTGCCGTGACCTTATATGTTAAAGGGTTTCTTTTTGACTATGCTACAATATATGCCCGTAAAAATGCGGACATTTCTTCAGCAGAATCCTTCAAGATAAGTGATGATGAATTTGCTGCATTTGCAAAATGGCTGGACAGTAAAGATTATTCTTATAAGACTGAAACTGAGATAGCACTAGACTCTTTGAAAAGTATTGCTAAGCGCGAGCAATACTTTGATGATATAAAGAACGAATACGACAAACTTGAAACAAATCTGCATCGCGATAAAAAACAAGACCTATACAAACATAAAAAAGAGGTTAAAAAAATGCTTGAGAGCGAAATAATATCCAGATACTATTACATCAGAGGAAGAATAAAACACTCACTTGCAAATGACAAAGACCTTGAACAGGCCTTAATGACACTTAACGATACACAGAAATACAAGGCTACATTAAACCCGTAGTCACACTACCCAACGCTCCAACATATCAGCTATTTTGCGGTCATTACCAAGGCGGGGAACCTTATTTTGACCACCTAACTTCCCTTGTGATTTCATATACTCTATAAATGAATGTGGTTGCATTGTCCTTACCTTTAAAGGCTGTAGAATACCACCTTTTATAAGATCATCATAGTAAGAATTTTGCTGACGTAAATGAATGTCCAGTTTTTCTGAAAAGCTACTCATGTTATCAGGTTGCTTTTCAAATTCTATGAACCATTCATGATAAGGAAGTTCACCATCAGTATGTATCATAGGCGCAACAGTGAACTCAATTATATTAGCATTATGTTCCTTTGAAGCTTTTAACATCGACTGTTCAACCTCTTCGCCAATTACATGCTCACCGAATGCAGAGATAAAATGTTTTGTTCTGCCCGACACAACAAGCCTGTATGGATCTGTGCTTACAAAACGTACGGTATCTCCGATATTGTAGCCCCACAAGCCGGCATTACTGTTTATAATCAACGCATAGTTCTCACCAACTTTCACATCCTCAAGCGATAACCTTGTGGGGGTCTCACTGAATATTTCCCCGGCTGGAATGAACTCAAAAAATATTCCTGAATTAGTATTAAGTAATAACCCTTCTTCATCAAGTGTATCCTGAAATGCAAAAAAACCTTCAGATGCCGGGAAAGTCTCCAGCATATCCACATGCTCTCCCAGACTTTGTTGCATCTTTGCCTTATATGGTTGAAAATTAACCCCACCCTGTACTATCACCTGTAGATTAGGGAACAGCTCTTTCACTGTTTTCTTCCCGCTTTTTTCAAGTAGCCAGTCAAAATACATTTGCACCCATGGTGGTATACCACTTATCAAGCGCATATCTCGAGCTATGGTTTCCTCTACTATTTTACCAAGCTTATCCTCCCAATCTTCTATGCAATTTGTTTCATAAGTGGGCAGTTGGTTACTTCTTAAATAACCGGGAACAAAATGGTTGACAATGCCACTCAACCTTCCTGTAGGGATGCCGGCAATTCTTTCCAGCACCGGTGACCCTGATAGAAAGATCATCTTGCCATCGGCAAATGTTGTATTGCCACTCTCAACCATGTAACACAACAAGGCGTTTCGGGCAGTATTTATATGATTTGGTATTGAGTCTTTGGTTATCGGAATATATTTGACCCCACTGGTAGTACCTGAAGTTTTCGCGAAGTACATAGGTTTACCCTTCCACAACACATTCTGCTGCCCGTTTTTTATTTTATCTACGTACGGTTTTAAGCCTTCATAATCTCTTACAGGAACGCTCTGTATATAACTCTTATAGTCTTCTATGTCATTAAAATGATGGTCTTTACCAAATACAGTTTTACTAGCATTTTTGATGAGTGACTGCAAAATAGCATGTTGATCACCTACAGCTGTCTTCATATCTTTTCTGATACGGCTGTGTACAAAAGATGCAAACGGCTTGGCGAGTAAAGACTTTATTTTAAACATAAACGAGGGTTATAAAGGTATATAATAAATACAGACTATATTCTTTTAAATATCTTAGATTAACAACTTATCTACACAATGAAAAAGTGTTGAAAGCAACCCTATTATTGCTAAGTGTTAGCATTATTATGGGTAGCTATTTACAATGAGTTCCCTCTTGTGACACCTGACAGTGGTGCCTACCTCCGTTTCGCTGTTGACTTTCAAATGCTAAAAGATCGCTCTCCATTTTACTCTGTGTTTTGCGGGCTCGTTGGGCTACGGCAAATTGAACTTTTAGACCTTCAACCTACTGTATGGTTTATTGTGTCAACACAGTCATTAACAAAAATGAAATACCTGATTAAGTCTGGATGTACATCTGGGCTGAAGATGGGCCTTTTATCAAAAGCGGTGGTTGGGATAGTAGTAAACAGGAAAATATGGTTATTATTAAAGATGTCTTTACATCACCTGAATACTTGTTGACATTTATAATAAAGTCACTTAATCATACAGTGCTCCAAATTGGCAATATCCTTATCCCTGAAAAATTACCGGCTGTAGGGTATCCAAGCAGCTCGTCATACTACATAAAAAAATACTTCAATCACGAGGAAGACAACTTCCATAATTCTAGACAAGAAAGAAGAGCCTTTCGTCTAATGTCTTTACGGCAGCTACACCTCTGGTATTTTATATTATCAAGTTTACTTCTTATATATATTATTCCGCGGATGAAGAGCCGGAACACACTTATTCTTATCTACTGTACTATAGTTCTGTTTCTGCTATGTAACGCATTTATCACTGCCAGTTTTGCTAATGTGTTGGAGAGGATGCAAAACCGAGTATTCTGGGTTTTTCCGGCAATTAATAGCGTAGTTTTTGCAGCATATTATTACAGTAAAAGGCCGGGAAAAGTCTTATAACAAAAAAAGTTGTTTCATATGAAAAAACTATCTTAACTTTGCGCGAAATATTTTGGAGTATCATGTTTGCAATAGTTAACATAGCAGGACAACAATTTAAGGTTCAAAAGGACGATGAATTGTTTGTGCATCGTTTGGAAGGTAACGTAGGAGATAACGTTGAACTATCAGAAGTATTAATGACATCTGATAATGGCAATATCAATCTTAAACCTTCTGTAAAAGTTAAGGCTGAGATCGTTGATCATCTTAAAGGAGACAAAGTGATCGTTTTCAAAAAGAAGCGTCGTAAAGGTTATCAGAAATCAAATAACCATCGTCAATATCTTACTAAGATCAAGATTAACGAACTAGCTTAATTTCTTATTTATTTTTATTAAATTCGTAAATCAGAGAAGTAGAATATGGCACACAAAAAAGGTGAAGGTAGTGTAAAGAACGGCCGCGATTCCAGAAGTAAAAGATTAGGTGTAAAAATATACGGTGGCCAACCTGCTACAGCCGGTAACATAATAGTTCGCCAGCGCGGTACGGTTTACCATCCTAGTGAAAACGTTGGTATGGGTAAAGATTTCACACTCTTTGCTCTGAAGAATGGTGTAGTTGAGTTTCGCAAGACCCGTTCTAAGACATTAGTATCAGTAAAAGAAGTAACAACTGAAGTCGCTGAGGCCTAACCCCCTCAGCGATTTTCGCTATAAGGCTTTTTTTTAACCCTTAAATTCACAATAATATGGCTACTAAAAAGAAGGCAGCGCCTAAGAAAAAGGCAGCGCCAAAAAAGAAAGCAGCTAAAAAGGCATCTGTAAAAAGAAATGCCGGTGCAGCTAAGAAAAAAGCGGCTCCTAAGAAAAAGGCAGCTAAAAAAGCAGCTCCTAAGAAAAAGGCAGCTAAAAAAGCAGCTCCTAAGAAAAAGGCAGCTAAAAAAGCAGCTCCTAAGAAAAAGGCAGCTAAAAAAGCGGCTCCTAAGAAAAAGGCAGCTAAAAAAGCAGCTCCTAAGAAAAAGGCAGCTAAAAAAGCGGCTCCTAAGAAAAAGGCAGCTAAAAAAGCAGCTCCTAAGAAAAAGGCAGCTAAAAAAGCGGCTCCTAAGAAAAAGGCAGCACCTGCTAAGAAAGCAGCTAGAAAAGCTACTCCACGTAAAGTGGCTTCCAGAAGAAGGAAATAATAAACACCATTTCAAAAATGATACAGAGGCTGTAATTCTACAGCCTCTTTTTTTATAATAAAGTGTTAAGTATTGCTACTGGCTTATGCAATCTGCGAGCTACATGACTCTTATTACTGAGATAGTTTGTAAAGAACTACTTTTGCAAAAAATATGACCGGAATATGGATCATGAAGAAAGAAATTTGAAGAGTAAGGGTTACACCAATTTTCGAGGGTCACTGCATATAGGATTAGGTGCACTTTATCTTGCTATCGGCGGTGCCGTTTTAAAAACAAAGCACTTTGGATATATGGAACTGTCTAGTGCTGCAGCATATATATTCGGCGCACTACTATTACTGTATGGTATTTTCAGGGTATGGCGCGGATGGACATATATGAGAAACAAACGATAGAAATACGCTGTTAAATTAATGTTACAACATTAAGCCATATCATAGTTTTTTTTAAAATATTGACTAAAATTGCGCCCATGATTTTCGCGAGAAATATCTTTTTATTTACACTTTGTGCAAGCTTACTATTTGCCTGCAGTAGCAATAATAATAGTGATAAGCCCAAAGAGACGTTGACAAGCGGCAACATCGATATTTCTGCTGATGAAACCTATACTCCGATAATAAAGGAGCAGTTAAAAGTTTTTGACAGCAGCTATCCTAATGCCACGATAAATGCCTCTTTCAAACCTGAAAATGAGTGTATTAAGGACTTCATAGATGAAAAGGTGAAGTTCATTTTAATTACACGTGACCTTACTGAAGACGAGAAAAGCATACTTGAAAATAAAAAAGTAGTATCTAATTCTCAGGCTATTGCAAAAGATGCTGTAGCAGTAATTGTTAATAATAACGCCGATGATTCTGTATTCAGCATAGCAGCATTACAAGGCATTCTTACCGGTCAATCAGAGAAGGGCTATAAAGTAGTATTTGATGGTCAGGGCTCCAGTACGCTTCGTTTTATGCTTGACTCAATAATTCCGGGAGAAAAGTTGGGATCAAATGTTTTTGCCGCTAAAAGCAATGACTCTGTTGTCAACTATGTTGCCAATGAACCTAATTCAATCGGCTTTGTTGGTGTGAGTCATGTATGTGATTTTAGCGATCCTGAAGGCTTAGCTTTTATCAACACAGTAAAAATTGCATCAATATATAATGATGAAAAACAAGAAGCATATAAACCATACCAGGCTTATATGGCCACCGGAGATTACCTGCTTACAAGAAATCTTTATTATATCCACAGAGATAACCATTCAGGTTTAGCATCAGGTTTTGCAAAGTTTTTGAGAGAATACAGAGGACAACTAATATTTAAACAAGCTCGCCTATTTCCTACCAAGGTAGAAATGATAATAAGGACAGCTGAAATAAATGACTAATATTTTACAATCGTATATACAAAGAAAGTAAACGATACGTTTAAACACAGAGTAGATAAATTATGAAAATGAGACAGATAGTATCAACTTTAGTAGCAGTCGTGTTTGCAATATCAGCATGTACTGCTCAATCTTTAGAAGAGGGTATCAAGATGTACAAATATGAGCGCTATCAAAGCGCAAAGAAGCAACTTGAGCCATTAGCAGGTAATGACCCTATGGCTAACTATTATCTTGGATTGTCGGAATTGGCTCTTGGAAAGGTTGATCTGGCACAGGCGTACTTCCTTAAGTATCCTGAAGAATTTGCTAATATAAGTGGGCAGGCACGTGTGCAGTTTGCAAAAGGTAATGCAACTGAGGGTATGAAAATAGCTACTACATTAGAGAGCAAAGGCAAAAAGAAAGACTGGGAATCTGATAAATATGCTGCGGATGCCATTACCTACTCAGACGGAGGAGATAAGCAAGTTGCTATTGAGTGGTATACAGAGATCATGGAGAAAGAAGTAAATCCTGATATCCTTATCTCTTTGGGTGACGCTTACCAGCAAATTAACGGTGGTGGCGGTAAAGCAATGACAAGCTACGAGAAAGCTATTGGTTTAGACCCTAACAATTCACTCGCGTATTCGCGCATTGGCCGCTTGTGGTACAATGCCAGGAATTATGAGCTGGCACTAGAGAACTGGAAGAAAGCTCAGGAAACAGATCCGTCTAACCCGCTACCCTATTACGACCTTGCCAATGCTTATACATACGTTGGTAAATACCAATTGGCAAAAGAAAACCTTGAAAAGTATATAGAAAGATCTGACAAGTCTGATGAAGACATGGTCAGGTATGTTGAGATACTTTACTTGTCTAAAGACTGCGATGCAGCAATTTCTAAAATTGAAGAGCTAAAAGCAAAAGGTATTTTCAAGCCTAACTTCTATGGTATCATGGCATACTGCTACATGGACTACAAAGATTCCATTAGTGGTGTAAAAGCCCTTGATGCTGTCAGAAAGTACTTTGGTAACCAGTCTAAAAAGAAACTATATACTCTTGACTACCTTAACTACGGTCGTATAGCACTGAAAAACAACCTTAACGACACTGCTAATGCTTACTTCACTAAAGCATTGTCGATGGATACTACAGATAATAAAGTAGAGACCTACCGTGAAATAGGAGAATCATTCAAAGACAATAAAAACTGGGAAGAAGCCGGACAGTGGTACAAAAGGATAATTGATGAATACTCGGATAATGCTACTGCTACAGATTACTTCTGGTCTGGCGTTTCATTCTATTACGGTCAGAACTATGAAATGGCAGATACCGTATTCGCACAAATGATAGCCAAGCACCCTGATCAGCCATCAGGACCATATTGGAGAGGACGTGTGAACGCAGCAATAGATAATGAAGGCGAAACGGGTGCTGCAGTACCCTATTATGAGAAATGGTTGAAGATGGCGGAAGAAAGTGAAGAGTATAACCCTAAGCCAAATGACCTAATGCAAGGGTATCAGTATATGGCTTTACACTATTATAAAAAAGAGAATAAAGAACAAGCCATGAAATATGTTACTAAGATACTTGAAATAGACCCTGAAAACAATCTGGGCAACCAGATAAAAGGGATCTTAGAAAAATCTTAATCTCATAACTCAATAAAAAAAGGAGCTAAGTATTTAGCTCCTTTTTTATTTACTGCCAAAGCCCAGATCTAGTCTGTAATAAAATAGCGGAAGGAACCCTAACTGATACTGAGTTGTGAAAGGGTATGCCCCTTGTGCAGCCAGATCAAAATTATATGTGAGCGATAAGACGTTTTGCGTATTAAGAATATTCACCAAATCAAAAGCTATTTCATGCGTCAGCTTCTTCCCGTTGATACGAACGCCTAGTTTTATATCTGCCCTGAAGTAGTCTTTAAACTGCAAAGTATTCCTGAGAGAGTCTATCACAATATAATCACCTATTGTGTTTGACGCTGGAATGTCTGGTGGCGAATACAATCTACCACCTGCAAAAGTCACTTTCACACCCGTGAGTAATGTGCTGTTCTTGCCCAGTTTTCGCTCATAACCACCTAATATATTAGCTGCATACCTTCCGTTATAATCAGTGTTTCTGTATACCCCATCATTGCCTTTTGCCTTTGAATCAAAAACACTACCTGACAACAGTATGTAATAGCCTTTGGAGAATGCCTTCTCTAATGTTAATTCAATACCGTAGTTGTATCCTGTACCCTTATTTACAAGTGTGTCGGGAAAGGCTCTGCTGAAAGAGGCTCCCTGGTTCAACCCTGAGTAAGAAGAACCTGCTCGTGTCTCTATCGGCACATTGAATAAATACTGGTAATAAACTTCTGAATGTAACCTTAGTGTTCTTGAAAAAATATGCTCATACCCTCCTACCAAATGATGACTTCTTGTAAAATCGACATCATAATTATGCATAGCAGTAACAGGTGTTGTAGGCAATGTTGAAAAATACTGATACAAAGGCTGCAATTGACTATGCAAGCCGTAACCCAGCGTTAAAATATTGCGGTTATCAGCCTGCCATCTTATAGCAGCACGTGGCTCTATTGCTTTAGATCCGTTGTGCGATAAATATTGGCCATGTATTCCTATAGTTGCTGTAAGTGCATCGGTAGGTCTGTACTTATATTGTATATAAGCCTGTAATAGGTTTGTACCACCATTAAAATCAGCTCGCTGTTGCCATGTTTGTAATGTAGGAGGATATTGTCTGCTACTGTCTCTCAGGTTCAGATGATAATAGTTATTTACCAGTCCAGTTTTGATAACATGCCTGCTGCTGATCTTCTTATTTACAAACCAATGTGCAACAGTAGTATTAGTTGTGAAGTTGTAACCGAGAATGTTTTTTATTGAATCAACAGTATAGTCAGCCGCACGGAACACTTTATCATGATTGGCCGTGATTTCGTTTGTGGTTTGCGCAACTGTAAACTTGGTATATGTACTGGAATTAATGATATAACTAAAAGAACTACCTACCACACCCATATTGCTCGTAAAGTATTGGTCGCGGTCACTTTCTCCATACAGTTCTTCAGGCTGCTCTGTCTGGTTACTTACAATAAGGTCAATGGTACTCAAACCACCTATCCCGAAGAATGATAAGTTAGCTTTCTTACCCATTGGGAAGTTCAGTTTAAACGCTGCATCCTGGTAGTTTGGTACTGAATTCGTACCAATCTTGATATTCAATCCTTCAAAAAGTTTCAGGGTAGAGTATCTGTAGGTCACCAAAAATGAAGACCCTTTCTTTCTTGAAATTGGCCCTTCTACAGCAAACTCTGTACCCAAAAAGCCGAACTGCCCGGTCAATTCATATTTGTCTTTATTACCATTGCGCATCTTCAGATCAAATGCACCTGCGATCGAATTACCGTATTCTGATGGAAAAGCACCTGTGAAGAAATCGCTGTTCGATAAGGTCTTATTATTCAAAATAGAAACAGGCCCGCCTGTAGTTCCGGGTATAGCAAAATGGTTCGGGTTGGGTATATCAATACCCTCTAAACGCCATAGTACACCCTGTGGTGAATTACCACGTATAATAATATCATTCCTTGAATCATCAGCACCTAGAACACCGGCAAAGTTTGAGGCCATTCTCGCCGGGTCTGCCCTGCTCCCCGCATACCGTTCTGTTTCCTGCACATCAAAGGTCTTCGTACTAACAAGTGCCATTTCGTTAATATGGTCTCTCCTGTCCTTGATCACCACTTCATTCATCTTTTCGGCAGACTCTTCCATTTCAATTTCGAGTACTGCTTCCTTACCCGATGTTACTAACACTCCGGGTATCGTCATACTGTTATACCCGATATATGAAATCTGTATCGTGTGTTTACCTACAGGTATATTTTCTATTGTGAAACTTCCGCTCTCATCAGTAACATTGCCCGGTTTTTCATCAATGTCTGTCACTGTAACCGATACTCCAACCAATGGTATTCTTGTTTCTTTATCAGTTATAGTGCCTTTAATCGTTTGAGTATGTTGTGCATAAGCAGCGTATGCACTTAACAGAGAGAGTACAGTAAAAAATGCTTTCTTCATATTAACGGGCTGATTGAATTACTAAACATACAGTATTTCATATATACTATTACTATCAGTATGAACCTGTATACCTCAATAATACTATACAATTAATAATCAGACACTTAACTAATAAACTGTACAGCTGACTGATTTCTAAGGGTTTAAAAAACAATTAAAAGATAGTATATATCAAATAATCTATTTAACTTTTCATTAAACTATACAAGTTACAAACTGTCTATTTTTTAAATGATCGGTTATGGGTAAAGTAAACCGTCGCGAGTTTCTTGAAGAAGTACTTGCGAGTAAAGCTGAAGTAACGGAACAAACTAAACCGGATGTTGATGAGGTATATCTTAAATATGCCAATAAAAAACTTCCGAGAAGTGTTGGCAAATCAACCGGGACTTTAAATAAATATACAGGCACATGGTCTGATAATGAGATCATACACTTGTTAAGGCGCACCATGTTTGGTGTTAAGTATGAAGATGTTTTGGCCTTCAGGCAGAAGAGCATGGAAGATTGCGTAGACGAGCTTTTAGCAACGCAAGCAACTCCGGCACCACCTTTGAATAATTATAATACCTCAACATATACTGACCCAACAGGTGTAAAGCTTGATGAAACATGGGTAAATGCTCCATACGGAGATAGTACAGTTAATAGTAGGCGCAGGCTGTCTATGACCAGCTGGTGGATACAACGCATGCACGTCCAGCCAAGGAACATAACCGAAAAAATGGTTTTCTTCTGGCACAATCATTTTGCGACTGAGTATATAGTAGTTGCGTATGCACACATGATGTACAACCATCACATGATACTGCGCAACAACGCAATGGGTAATTTCAAAACAATGGTGCGTGATATTACCACAGACCCTGCTATGCTGCGTTACCTTAACGGCTACTTAAACACAAAAACAGCTCCTGATGAGAATTATGCACGTGAACTTTTTGAGCTATTCACACTAGGCAAGAACTACAAACCGATATACTCTGAAGATGATATTAAAGCTGCAGCAAAAGTGCTGACAGGTTGGAGGTATCGTACTAATAACTGGCAAAGCTATTTTAATCAGAATCTACACGATACTACTGATAAACAGTTCTCATCTTTCTTTGGAAATACCACTATAAAAGGAAAAACAGGTACAGATGGTGCTAAAGAAACTGATGACCTGATAAACATGATCTTCACCAAACAGGAAGTGGCAAAGTTCATCGTCAGAAAATTGTACCGCTATTTTGTTTACTATGATATTGATCAGACAACTGAGTTTAATATCATCATTCCTCTGGCCCAACAATTCATGAATTCCAATTGGGAAATAAAACCTGTTCTGGAAACTCTGTTAAAGAGTGAGCACTTCTATGATATGCTCAGTCAGGATTGCTTTATCCGCACACCGGTCGATTATGTAATAGGGACATTCAGAACATTTGATATAGAACTACCCACTTGGTGGAAAGCTGACAACAGATATAAGATTTATAATTACTTAAGGTACTACATGGGGCTACTTGGTTGCGAGCCTAATTTGCCCCCTAACGTAGCAGGATGGCCTGCATTTTATCAGGAACCTGATTATTACCAGAAATGGATCAATTCTACTACCATGCCGCGGCGCATGCAGTTTATGGATCTGATGTTAGGTAATGGATTCTCTGCAGGTACAGGCACAGCTATTAAAATAGACCCCATGCACCTGGCAAAGAAATTTTATAGCCCAGGTGACCCCAACCTGCTGATTGACTTTTATACAGATCTGCTAACAGGAATAGGCCTATCAAGTACTATTAAAGATGTATATAAAGTAAATGCTTTACTCTCAGGTCAGACACAAGATTATTATTGGAGTAACGCATGGGCTGCATATATAGGCAACCCTAACTCTACTAATACAGGTATAGTCAGGTCCAGATTGGTAAACTTACTCACCTCTATTACTCACATGGCAGAACATAATTTGTGTTGATCGCTTAAAACTGCAACAAATGAAACGCAGAGATTTTCTAAAGTTATCGCAAGCAGCCTCACTGGCTTACATGATAAATGGCACGCCTATTAAAACTTATGCGAGCCACCCATTATTAGAGTTGCTGGCCAAGCAAACCGCATCTAATGGCCGTGTAATGGTCATGATACAACTGGTAGGAGGTAATGATGGATTGAACACAGTTATTCCATTGAACCAATACAGCCAACTGTCAAATGCGAGAAGCAGTATACTGATACCCCAAAGTAAGGTACTTAAGCTGAATAATAGCATCAATACAGGCTTACACCCTGCTATGACCGGCGTGCAGAATATGTATAATAACGGTATGGTGAATATTGTGCAGGGTGTAGGATACCCTGACCCTAACTTTTCGCATTTCCGTGCTACAGATATATGGTTAAGTGGTTCTGACTCTAACCAATACATTAATACAGGCTGGTTAGGCCGCTATCTTGATACACAATATCAAGGCTTCCCTAATGGCTACCCCAATACAGCGATGCCTGATCCTTTGGCTATCCAGATCGGCTCTAAGTCATCTAACCTATTTCAGGGAGCAGACGTGAACCTTGGAATGTCAATTGCCAGCATCGATAGTTTTTACAACATAGTTAACGGAGTAGTTGACCCTGCCCCTAACACACCGGCAGGGCATGAGCTGACATTCATCCGTTACATCAAGCAACAAACAGAACAATACAATAAAGTAATACAAACTGCAGCATCAAAAGCGCAGAACCAGTCTGCTTTATGGCCTACTACTGGCAACAGGCTGGCGGATCAGCTAAAGATCGTTTCAAGATTGATCGCTGGTGGATTAAAAACTCCTATATACATTGTTAGTATTGGTGGTTTTGATACACACTCATTACAAACTGATACTACTGATACATCTATCGGAACACATGCAGACTTGCTTGGAGATGTTTCTGAAGCTGTAGAAGCTTTCTTCGATGATTGTAAACTGTTAAACACCCGTGAACGTGTTGCAGCAATGACATTCTCAGAGTTTGGCCGCAGGATAATATCAAACGCGAGTGGCGGTACCGACCACGGCACAACACAACCAATTATGGTATTCAGTGAGCATGTTAATCCTGGCATGATCGGTAGTAACCCATCTTTACCATCAAACCCTACTGCGAGCGATAACTTACCTATGCAGCACGATTATCGTACTGTATATGCTGCTATACTAGCAGACTGGTTTCAGGTAGATACACAAACAATGAACCAGATACTAATGCGTAACTTCCAGATACAACCGATATTTAAAAAGACGAACAATCTGGAAGAGACTACCGTAAAAGGTGCTGATGATGTTCTTGGACAGAACTATCCGAACCCATTCTCTAAATCAACAACAATAACCTTCGGGTCTGAAGGTGGCAATACTTCTTTACAGCTATTTGATGTTAATGGAAGAGCCGTTAAAACTATTCTGAACAAGGATATGGATAGAGGGAAACATCAAGTGACGATACAAAGAGATGGCTTACCGGTAGGCACATACTACTACAGACTGATCAACGGAAAGGTACAAAGCACCAAGAGGCTGGTTATAGTAGATTAAACCAACTTTCTTTTTGCCTGCTTTGCTTTTTTAAAGATTTACGGCGCTTGTACTCCAGTCGCTTTTCTTTTATTGCAGCAGGTACTTTGGTTTGCTTACGCTTTTTTGGGCGTACTAAACTCTTTGCAACCAATTCCTGCATCTTTTTAAATGCAAGTTCTTTATTCTCTGCCTGTGAGCGGGTTTCTATACTACGAACGATCAGAAAACAGTTCTTATTGATACGGTTCATCAGCTTGTTGAGTATCAATATTTTTTCTTCTGGTGTGAAGAATTGAGACTGGTCAACGTTCCACCAGGCTTCAACTGCTGTTTCCACTTTGTTTACATGTTGACCGCCTTTACCGCCACTCCGTGATGTTTTGTAGGTTACTTCTGTACTAAAATCTTTCATCTATGTAATTCTAAACTTTGAAAATCAACAGGTTGATTGCAATAAATATGCCAACCAGATGACCAAATGTTATCTAAACATTAATAATCATCTTCTTCACCGCCAAGATCAAAGTTCATCATACTGCCTAAGATATCACTAAAGTTATAACCCCCTCTCTCTACTCCTTTTTTACTGATAAGTGAATACTCAGCAATTCCATGTAATAAAAATTCCATCAACAGAGTTATCTGTTCGTCATCAGCTTTTGGGTAATACTTCTTCGTTGCCGAGTATAGTCCGTCTACTTTGTATAAACTATTCTTATAGACTTCGTCATTTACATCATTCAGCAGCACCAACTCATTACCCTCACCAAACCAATCTATTATTGGTTGATATGGGTTGGGCTTACCTTTTTTTGCTCCATCATTTTCACGACCTTGCTTCTTAAAAGACTGCGGATCCGGGAAGTATTGAGTGAATAAACTTCTTATTGCCTTGCCTAAAAGGCTGTAGGCAACGTTTGTCGGCCCTTCCTGCTCACCTTCATATACCAATTCTATTTTACCTGTTATAGCTGGTATCACTCCCACGAAGTCGCCTAAGCGTACCATCGTCTTTTCACTGCCCGCTTTTAATGCTCGTCTTTCTGCTGTGCTTACCAGATTTTCAAGGGCAGCAATAGTAAGCCTTGCAGATACACCACTTTTCTGATCTACATATTCACTCTTTCTGGCTTCCATAGCAATTTCCTCTATCAACACCCTGCACATATCAGGCACTTCCACAACCGCTTCCTGTTCTTTTAACAGATTGGCTTCTTGCTCTGTAATTGCTTTAGACACTTCAACCGTCTTAGGGTAGTGTGTTACTATCTGGCTCTCAATACGGTCTTTTAGCGGCGTTACTATACTTCCCCTGTTTGTATAATCTTCGGGGTTAGCGGTGAATACGAACAAAATATCTAATGGCATTCTGAGTTTGAAACCACGTATCTGTATATCACCCTCCTGTAGAATATTGAAAAGTGACACTTGGATTCTTGGTTGCAGGTCGGGCAACTCATTGATCACAAAGATACCCCTGTGTGAGCGTGGTATGATGCCATAGTGTAACACCTTTTCATCTGCAAAACTCAATTTAAGGTTAGCCGCTTTTATAGGATCAATATCCCCTATCAGATCAGCAACAGAAACATCAGGCGTTGCTAGCTTTTCACCATATCTCTCTGTTCTATGTAACCATGTTATGGGAGTATCATCTCCTTTTTCTTTCACCAACTCTCTGGCATATAATGATATTGGCGCATACGGACTATCGTTAATATCACTACCCTCAACAACAGGAACCCACTCATCCAGTAAATTGGTCATTTCTCTGGCCATTCTGGTTTTTGCTTGTCCCCTCAAACCAAGAAATAGAATATTATGTCTTGACAACAAAGCTCTTTCTACATCTGGTATAACAGTATCCTCATATCCTAGTATCCCTTTAAATGTGTCTTGATTTTCTTTAATAGAGCGGATCAAATTATCTCTTACTTCTTCTTTTACTGTCTTTGGCTTATACCCAGATGCTTTTAGTGCAGCAAATGTCTTTATATCCGGTTGTTGCATATACTTTCCTTGTAGATAGTTTGATAAAGGTAAAGGATGAAACAATGCAAACAGAAAACGGTTGACAATGAGGCTATAAACAAATTCTTTGGCTACCAACCACTATTACTGTACTTATACTCTTCAAACTTCTTATCCATTTTGAATAATTTCTTGGGCTTAATACCGTCTTCTTCTTTCAAGTATACTTCATACTCTGTCTTGTCGCTGAAGGAGGTCCATGTACCTGTGAATGTATTACCTGATAGTTTTATTTCCATTACGCCAACCTCATCTTCAGTAATAACAAATGTACCGTCTTCGCGTCTTTCAACATCCAGCACTATGTAGTCATCCATATCCTCGAAACGGTACATGGCCTCCCAATCACAAATAATATCAGGACAACCGCCTTTTATATATCTGATATATAGCTCAACACCAAACTCTTTATCGAAATATCCCTGATAGAGTTTCCTGTCAATAACTTCCTTAAAAATAGTTTCGGGGTCATCATCATCTTCATTGCTGTAAAACACTTTCATCTTACTCTCTCTTATACTGTCTTTTACAGCCAAGACACTATCCAGCGTCCCGTTTGCTTTGGCTACCATCAACCGTCTCATCTCCTGCTCTTCCAACTTCAATTGCGCTTCGTACTCCGGAACAGAGTTGGCCTCAAGTATGTTAAGTACTAAACCGCCATACCATTTATCATCTATGAGAAAAACATCTCTTACTGCCAAACAATATATTCTACGTGAGAGTACATCCTTGATAAAGACAAACCCATTCATACGTATAGGTGCGATCAGTTCAAAACCGATAAGGTCTTTAGGCAATCGCTGCTTGTCCAGTTTATACCTGGCGATCAATATGTCATTCCAATGTATACCCGAATCATCAGCTTTATTCCTGACAAAATTGAACCTGCCCAGAATATCCTCATTATATATAGGATCAAAATCTCTTAGATGACGCTGATTAGATATGAGCTTCTGAATCCTCTCCTGTTGGAAAGAATCTTGTGGACTGTATGAATAGATAAGTTGCCTTAAGTGATCAAATTTCGGAAATAGTGCTGCATACGCCGAATCATCACCTGTTTGCAGGTTAATGATTATCTCATTGATAAGCTCCTTTTCTGTTTTGGTCTGCGCATAATTGGAGAAACCTATAATAAGGAAACTTAAAGTTATAGTCAGAACGCGCAAATTAAACATAGGCTATTACTTTGCAATTGTCATAAAAATAACAAAACAAAAACCTATGTAAAAACATCAGATCAGTTCAAGCACATTTTCTACCGGACGGCCAATTACTGCTTTTCTCCCTTTGATGTATATCGGTCTTTCTATTAGTACAGGATTTTTGGATAATGCTCTAACCCACTCACGCTGTGTAAGCTTCTTACCCTCGTATTCGTCTTTATATAACTTTTCTTTTTTACGAACCAACTCCTCAGCCTTAATACCAAGTTTCTTTATCAGTTCATTGAGTTCTTTTTGAGTAGGGGCCTCCTCTGTATACAACCTTATTTCAGGCTCAACACCATTTTCTTTTAATAACGCTAGTGCCTGCCTGCTGGTACTACATGTTTTTTTGTGAAACAGTATACCATCACTCATATTTACTCCTTCTTTTATAATGTTATTTCTTTAACATCGTCAGCTATCACTAACCTTCCCGCTGTCTTTTCTTTTATCTCATCAATTGATACACCCGGTGCGTGTTCAATACACTTGAAGCCATCTTCGGTCACATCAAAAACGCCTAGGTCTGTCACAATTTTAGTAATACACTGCGTGCCTGTAAGCGGTAATGTACATTTAGGCAACAACTTGCTTTCACCAGCTTTGTTGGTGTGCTGCATGGCTACTATAATATTTTTAGCAGCTGCTACAAGATCCATAGCACCGCCCATACCTTTAACCATTTTACCCGGTATTTTCCAGTTGGCTATATCACCATTATCTGCTACTTCCATAGCTCCCAACACTGTTAGGTCAACTTTTCCGGCACGTATCATGCCAAAACTCATGGCGCTATCAAAAAAAACAGATCCCGGTAATGTAGTAATGGTCTGCTTACCTGCATTTATCAGATCAGGATCTTCTTCACCTTCGTACGGGAAAGGCCCCATACCTAGCAAACCGTTCTCGCTTTGCAGTTCTACATCTATTCCTTCTGGTATATAGTTCGCCACAAGTGTTGGTATGCCGATACCCAGGTTTACATAAAACCCATCCTGCAACTCCTTTGCAATTCGTTGTGCTATTTGTTCTTTTGTCAATGACATAATTAATTTCTTTTTCTTACTGTGCGTTGCTCAATGCGTTTTTCATAATCCTTGCCCTGGAATATCCGGTGTACATATATACCCGGTGTGTGTATAAAATTCGGATCCAGTTCTCCCGGTTCTACAAGCTCCTCTACTTCAGCAATTGTTACCTTACCTGCCATTGCCATAACAGGATTAAAGTTTCGTGCTGTGTCTTTGAATATCAGGTTGCCGTCCCTATCACCTTTCCATGCTTTTACAATTGCAAAATCTGCATCAAATGCCATTTCCATCAGGTATTCTTTACCATTAAATGTTCTGGTCTCTTTACCCTCTGCAACCTCTGTACCTACACCCGCAGGTAAAAATATTGCCGGCATACCATAACCTGCAGCCATACAACGTGTAGCTAATGTACCCTGTGGCACTAGGTCAACTTCTAATTCGCCACTTAATAGCTGGCGCTCAAACTCTTCATTCTCGCCAACATATGACGATATCATTTTCTTCACCTGCTTTTGTTGCAACATAAGACCGATACCAAAATCATCTACACCTGCATTATTTGAAATACAGGTTAGATTATTTATACCCTTCTTCACTAATGCCGCTATACAGTTTTCAGGTATACCACACAAACCAAAACCGCCAAGCATGAGTGTCATACCCGGCTCGATGTCTTTTACCGCTTCATCTGCACTTGCTACTACTTTATTCATGTATTTAGAAAGTTTGTGCTAAAATAACTAATAGTTTACAGAGACAGTACTGCCTGCTTCATAAGATTACCTTAATACTGCAATCAGCATCTTTTATCCTTCCTGATAAACAAAAGCGCACCTTAACCGTTGTTTTAGTTGAACGATTTATTAATCACAAAGAATTATAATTACTATGAGTAAACTAGAATCAAAGAAGATAGCTATACTGGCTACTGACGGTTTTGAAGAATCAGAATTAGAACATCCTAAAAAGGCCCTTATAGAAGCAGGTGCAGAAGTACATGTAATAGCCCCTCACAACGGATCAATAAAAGGCTGGAGCAATGGTAATTGGAGTAGTGAGGTAACAGTTGACAAAACACTTAACGATGTGAATTCAAAAGATTATAATGCACTGGTGTTGCCAGGCGGTGTCATTAATCCTGATAAGCTTCGTAATGATAAGAATGCTGTCGCTTTTGTAAATAGCTTCTTTGAAGAAAAAAAACCTGTTGCAGCTATTTGCCACGGGCCATGGACAATGATAGAAACAGGAAAACTGAAAGGCAGGAAAGTAACCTCATACCCATCCCTTAAAACAGATCTCGTAAACGCCGGGGCGGAATGGGTAGATGAAGAGGTAGTAGTTGACCAGGGAATTGTGACCAGTCGTAACCCAGACGATCTACCTGCTTTTTGTAATAAAGTTATTGAAGAGATTGCAGAGGGGAAACACGACAGATGATCTCTATATAATTATCAACAAGTAAAAAGTCGCTTCATGGGCGGCTTTTTTCTTTTCTATCAGTTATTCTTACAAATGATAGCATATATACCTTAAAAAATATTTATGTTAGCGGTGCATTTATGATACGCCTTCAGCAATGAGTAAAATTTTATTCTTATCAACATTAGAGAGTGGCACATGGGGTGGCAGCGAACAATTATGGAGCGATATGGCGGTAGCTTTGAAAGAGCTAGGCCATGATGTAATGACCAATACCATAGAATGGAAGGACACGCCACAAAGACTTTTAGAGCTAAAAGACAAAGGCATTCAACTTACATTCAGGCCTAACCCGCATACTACTACCTCGTTTAGGGCTGCAGCACAGAATAAGCTCAAAGCCTATAAATGGAAAAATCGCGTACAAGACTTTAAGCCCGACTTGATAATTGTAAGTCAGGGAGGCACTTTTGACAATGCCTTACCGCTACTAGGTCAATGGCTTCAGTCTTTAAACAAACCCCTATATGTTATCTGTCAGTTCATGAAAGAATTTGACTACCTGAATGAATTCAGGAGAACATTTTTTATTGATTTTTTTCAATATGCTGAAAGTGTATGGTTCGTCAGCAAGCGAAACAAAGAAGTAGCAGAACGTGCTTTGGCTAAAGAAATAGGTAATGGCATCATTATCAACAACCCGATAAAAGTAAAGTATACTACTGATAAGTACCCCTCTACAGACATATACAACCTCGCAGCAGTTGCAAGGCTTGATGTTGAGATAAAAGGATACGACATACTAATAGCCACATTTGCAGAACCACAATGGAAAGACCGGAATTACAAAGTGAACATATACGGTTCAGGTCCACATGAAGAGTATATCAAACTACTGATAAAGTATTACAGGCTTGAAGACAGGATAGAACTCAAAGGCTTCGTAAAAGATATTGTCTCACTATGGGAGACAAACCACCTTATGATAATGACCTCTCGTGGCGAAGGAACTCCGTTGTCTTTACTGGAAGCTAACTATTGTAAACGTGCTGCCGTTGTAACAGATGTAGGTGGCAATGCAGATATTATTGAAGAAGGTTATAATGGTTTTGTTGCTGAAGCGCCTGTGATATACTGCTTTAGCACTGCTATGGAGCGTGCCTGGGAGCACCGCGACAAATGGCAAGAGATGGGACTCAATGCAAAAAAGAAAATTGACAGCTTATATAATATTGACGCCGTTGAGGAAGCAGTACAAAGACTTAAATTATAACACTACTGAAATAGCAAGTCAGCATCTATCTGGTTTATATTGTGCTCCTGGCCGCTAATATTGATATTATGTATCACCATTTTTACTTTCAACTTACCCTCTGATGTTAATGTCAACTCATCAACAGGCAGCTTTTTAGCATCTCCTTTTTTAACCAGCTTCTCTACCAGATCAGTCATTTTTATCTTTGCTATTTCCTCTTCATCTTTCAGAAAAAGAATGGTTTTATTATCGTCATCATATTGCATTGACAAGTTTGCCTCTTCATCAATCACTTGCTTTTGATTGCCACTTCGGTTGCTACGAGGGTACCAGTTTTCAACACTATATGCTTTTGCATATCCACTTACATCATACATACTCGTTTCAGCGAATACATTCAAATACACATAGTTCGACTTTATTGCTTTGTTATCTATGTACGCTAATGATAAAATAGAATCTTTTAACTCTGCCCTGGCATTCCATCTTGAATCATATTTTTTATACATGTTTTCTGCTAGTGCAGGTATGTTTTGCCCAAACATATCGTCTATCTCACGCAAATAACCATTATGCACCATATAATTAATTATCTCTTCTATTTCCACCGCATCTTCTTCCTTTACTTTTTCTTTCGATGCCTTAATAGTTTTTCCGGTTTCCAACATCTCATACTTCACAAATATTTCTTTCAACCTGTTTTTTTGACTATTGCCAGATACAGAAAAAGCACTCCATGGGCCTGCCAAAGACAGCAAGCCGAGTATCAATAAGGAGACAGGTATCAACTTAATACTTTTTTGCTTAGATACTGTAAAATATATGGCTATGAAAGCTAACCAAGAGCCTAACATCAACAGATAGTATCTTGGTTCTGTGATACCGTACTCACTAACACGTGCTCCTATTGCTACGAACAAAAGAATGACCAACGGCATAATAGCTATAAAGAAGAATCTTGCAAAAAGCTTAACCCAGGCATTATCTGTACTATCCCTTAAAGGATAAACCAACAATGTTGCCAACACTCCTACCAGTGAATAACACATCACCAACATGCTTACCCAACCTTTTGGCAGCGACCATTCTATCACTATTTTGAATCCGTAAGCATATAATATCAGCAAGTATAAAATGGTCAAAGGAATAAGTATATACTGTGTAAATACCTTCAGCCATTTAGGGAATACTATCTCATTTCTCAATTCTTCATAGTTTTTAGGCACGCCTGCCAGAAAAAACCAGGTATTGAAAACTCCTATGATCAAGAAATAAAGCTTTGCATATACCTTACTGTTTATATCCAGCTTAAATAGCTCATCCATCGATACTATCGCAATGGCTAGCCCTGCGAATAATACACCGGAAAATAAAACCGACAATATGATCCTGATGAACAACTCTTCGTTAAAACGCCAAAACCCTACACGCTCTCTTCTACCAATATATGCTGCTACAGCCACCCATAAGTGCATGCATATATTCAACACCGAAAACACAATGAATAACTTCTCTTCATCAAAATTTTTATCAGGTGCATACCATAACCAATACACAAAGACTAATAATAGTCCAATAACTGTAATCCCAAGCTTTTGAAGTTTACCGCTGCTCCGCTCAGCAAACAGCGCGCATCCCAACATACAAGGCAAACCAATAAAACAGGTAAACAACAACCGTACTGTCCAATCTGCAATATCATTTTCATACTCTACCATATGTATGGCGAGTGCAGTACCTACAAATGCAATGACCAACGGTATCGGGAAACGGAATAAGGTATTTGTTGCGCTTTGCGTAACAGTTTTAAAGGACGGTAACCGCATAAACAGGTGTTTTTAGTATTATACCAAAATACTATAATATCTCTTGAATGATATATTCCTTATTATTAAAATGAAAACTATCACCTATTTGTTTACCTTTTAGCAGAGCACCTATAGGTGACGAAACTGATACAGAATAATACAGTTCTCCATTTATTGTGAGCTTACCTGCACTTATTGATAAATAATAATTGCCGTTACTGGTTTTAACTACACTACCTGTCTTTGCCACATTTAAAGCTGAATCAGCATTGATAGTATTCAACACTTCTAAGTCTACGTTAACTTTATTCAGTCTTTCAAGGTTTATATTAATATCCTGTTGCAGCATCTCACGAGTAGTCTCATACTTATCGCCCATACTGCTTTTGGTTTCATTGCTGATAGCTTCTCTACGTTCTGCAATAGCAGAATCTATCTCTTCTATTTTCTACTTAATGTTTTGCATGCACAAAGCATGTAGCTGCTCTTTGATATTCATAATTACTCAACTAAACACTTTGCCTCGTGCTTTACAGGGAAGTTACAGGAGTTAGCGATGAAACATTTTTCGTGTGCTTTATCGTGCAGAGATATGGCCAGCTCTATTTTCGTTTCATCCGTAATAGTTACTACAGGGTGCAATACCACTTCTTCAAAATGTCCACCACCGGTATCTTTCTGTAACATTTTACCTGTCGCATTGTCTGTATAGTTTGTTATTACAATTCCCGCATCGGCACACAGGTGCAGGTACCACAACATATGACAGCTGGATAGTGCATATACCAGCATATCTTCGGGGTTATGCTTACTTCCATCTCCCCTGAAAGGTGTGTCTGAGGAACAATATATGTCGGGCTTCCCCTCTACTGAAAAGGTATGCGCACGCTCGTAAGCCGCAGCATCAGTCGTGCCTTCTCCATTATTACCTGTCCACACAATTGTAGTTTTATAATTGTGGTATTTACTCATCTTCTTTTTTTCTTTTGGGCCTCCTAACTAGTTCTCCTCCACAGTTCGGGCATACATTATTCATATCCATGGTACATTTCTCACAGTAAGTACATTCATAACTACAGATATATGCAACACCATCTTGTTGTAGCTTTTTATTACACTGTTCACAGTTCGGCTTCATGTCCATATTGTGAAGTTAATATGTTTTCTATTTAGATTTTTCTAGTCAAAAAAACGGCCTTTCTTTTGAAAGGCCGTTAACTATCAATATATCAACACTCTATACTTTAGCGATCCATGCCCAGGTAAGATTATCTGTACCTGAAGCAGGTGCTGTACTGTAATGAACAGTAATGTTCGTACCATCTGCTGTTACATACTGAATATCTGCTGTAGCAGCATTATTGGCAACAGCATTGAAGTAAGTTGGTGTAGTACTTAAACCGTGTGCTATCGTAAAGCTTGTAGTACTACCGTCACCTGATTGTGTACTGCTACCTGTAGCTTCCTGTGTATCTACCCAAGAACTACCATCCCAATATATCAGTGCATCAATATCTGTATCATAATATTGCCAGCCTGCATCTGTTGTTTCAAGTGTTGATGGGCGCTCTGATGTAGTGCCCATACCTGTACCCCAAGCTCTGAATACAGGATCTATCAATGCAACAGGTTTATCAGTAGCGTTCGGCACATGTCTGTCTAAATGTAATACCGTGCCACTACTTAAGATATTCATTATGACAGCTCGCGTACCTTCGTATACAATCGTATACCCTTTTTTCAATTGCGTTGTAGCAGTGTTAAGTGTTATCTGGTCACTGGCTGTTCTGGTTGCCGTAAGTGTTTCAGTGAAGCTGTAACTTTTAGTACCAGGCTCAACACACATCCAACCCTGTGGGTTAGTGCCATCATAAGCCCTATTGAATATAAAGTCTCCTGCAAAGTATGCGCCAGGTTCTTCTTCATACCAGTCACGGTTTGGCCATGATTTGATCTGGTTATTCTGTAGAAAGAACTCCTTCATTTGCACGGTAGGATAATCGATATACCTTTTCAAGCCATATCCACTAACTGCACCTAAATAAGCGCCAGACCCTACTAGAGAAAATACACTTGGCAAACCTGAATTCACCCAGTTGGTTTCCCACCATGTTACATTATCTTCTGCTTCAGCTACAGGCCTGAAGTAAAACAAAGGCGCTCCTGAAGATCTGCCTCTTAAGTTTATCACAGCATTACCAATTGTAAGTGCTTCTCCAGTAGTTGCGGGGTATACTAACCCTGACCCAATAGCAGTACCTGCTATAACTTGGTTGTCAATAAACTGTGTGCCACCAGTAATGCCTGACCCATGCAAACCACCAAACACCATTGATTTACCCGCTAATTCTGATGAGTTAGAGCCTTCCTCAGAATAACAAGCAATGAATGTCGATCTTGTATTTGCATTATCTGACTTGTAAGGGCCTGCGTCATTGTTGTTTGTATGACAGGCATAAAAATGGTTACCTAAGAAAGAGGAGTCAAAGAAGCCCCAACCATCATTATCAACAGCATCGCATAAGTAAAATACACATTGGTTAGCATCAGCACCATCAATGTAAAACCCATGACCACCGTTTTGTGATGAACGGCATCGTTCAAATAACGACAAGCTAACGTCAGTACCATAAGGTGAAAGATCTCCTGCAGCATGGAAGCCGTCATCTTTAAACCCACCTACAACTACATATCTTATAGTTGACCTTTGTGTGATGAACAGACCATGGTTGTCATTAGTGCCTGATTGACCGTCTGCAATGATCCTTAAATTTTCCACAACACATTCCTGATAGCCATTACCTGAGGTTCTTCTTAACTGAAGCCCCATTTTACCGGCAGCAAAAGTAAGTTGTGTTGGTTGAGTTGTGTGGTCAGACCCAGACTCGCCTATGATATTGATAACCTTGTTAACAATATCGAGTGTATCAGAAAGGTAGTAGTCTCCTTTCGGAATAAAAATGGTCTCGAAACCGCCAGTACTTATTAAACCAACAATCGTGTTGAATACTCCCAGATCATCAGTTGTGCCATCACCTTTGGCGCCGAACCACCTCACATTAATGGCTGCTTCAGTTACTACACGTTCAAACCAGCCAGTAGTAATAGTGTCATGGTAAATTACAAAACCTCCGTCTTCAGTAGGCCTTGTACCTGTCATCCAGATAAATTCTCCTCCACCAAGGTCTCCCTCGGTGTAGTAGCCACCTACCAGAACTTCATCTGTTGTAGATGGTGTCGTAATTGCCGTCATGGCGGCAATGTTGCTTACGTACATAATGATAATATTTCAAGGTTAAAAAATACTTGTTAAGCAGCACAGATAACACGTACTTCTAACCCGAATAGCTGAAATATACCAGTATGTATAAAGGATATTTTCTTACTGTGTGAAGAATAGTGTTTCATGGCATTGGTTTCTTATGGTAGGTGCAATTTAGGATTATTTTTTAAATAAATACGCTTTTACCAACACGACAATTAAATATTATTTTAGCTTATTATTGCCATGTTGAATTTCAATAATTTACATCATAATTAATCGCCAGAAATTATTTCATGCATCATCCTGATAGATGATAAATTTTCCAGATCATTGATATTCAGTTGCATCCATTTCACATCATGCCATTGATTAAACTTGTAACCAATATTCCTGAACACACCTATTTCCTGAAAGCCACATGACTTGTGCAACCCTTCGCTTTTTTCGTTGGGTAGAGTCATTCCGGCAAATACATTTACATAACCCTGCATCTTCAATAACCTGAACAACTCCTGATACAAACTCTTTCCGATGCCTTTGCCCCTGCTATCATTTGCCATGTATATTGCGGACTCTACAGACCAGTCATATGCGGCTCTTGCCCTGTGCCTGCAACCATATGCATAGCCTATGATCTTTCCTTCTTGTTCACACACCAACCAGGGGTATTCTTTAGTGACGACCCTTATCCTTTCTTCAAGCTCTTCTACCGCCGGCACTTCATATTCAAAAGTGATACAGGTATCTTTCACATAAGGTGCATATACGCTTTGTATTGCCGCAGCATCATCCGGCGTTGCTAGTTTTATTGTATACATATACTGTAAATAAAAAGCCCCGCAATCTGCGAGGCTTGTGTCTTTATCTTAAGAATAACATTTCACGATATTTTGGCAACGGCCATAGCTTGTCTTCTACTATCAGCTCCAACTTGTCTATGTGGTAACGGATGGTATCGAAGTATGGCTTGACCTCGTTGCAGTATATATCTGCTTTCTTATGCGTGTCAGGTTCGTTATTTCCTTTCTTACGCATTTCTATCATCTCTTCTACCAACACGTTAGCTTTTTGTATGTGCTCACTCATTTCTTTAATGAGTTCCACCTGTGCTTTATAGTGTTCTGTTTCCAGTCCTATCTCTTTCAGTCCGCGTACGTTCTCTATAAGTGTATTCTGATGTGTAACAGCTGCCGGTAATACATGGTTCTTAGCAAGGTAACCTAATACACGTGCTTCTATCTGCACTTTCTTTACATAGCCTTCCAGCATTATTTCCTGGCGAGCATCCATCTCACGATCTGTGTATATCTCATTACGTATAAAGAGCTCTTTGGCTAGCTTTGCTTCATATGCTTTCAAGGCTTCCGGTGTTGTCTTCATATTGCTTAGCCCACGCTTTTCAGCTTCTTTTGCCCACTCGTCACTGTAGTTATCCCCCTCAAAACGGATCTTCTTAGAGTCAGAGATATACTGGCGCAGTATCTGCATGATAGCTATCTCTTTTTTATCCCCTTTTTCAATCAGGGCATCTACATCTTTTTTGAACTGCTTCAATGTATCTGCCATGATCGTATTCATCACGATCATCGGCGATGCACAGTTGGCTTCAGAACCTACAGCACGGAACTCGAATTTATTACCTGTAAATGCGAACGGACTGGTACGGTTACGGTCAGTATTATCCAACAACAACTCAGGTATCTGTTTATGAATATCCAGCTTCAGTATTACTTCGTCCTGCTCGTTGAATTTATCATTCACACGCTCTTCTATCTCATTAAGTACCTGTGTCAGGTATTTACCAATGTATACAGATATGATAGCCGGTGGCGCTTCGTTAGCACCCAACCTGTGGTCATTGCCTGCAGATGCAATAGCTGCTCGCAACAGGTCTGCATTATCATAAACTGCCTTAATAGTGTTCACAAAGAAGGTCAGGAACATAAGGTTGGTACGTGGTGTCTTACCCGGAGATAACAGGTTCACACCGGTATCAGTCGCAAGACTCCAGTTGTTATGCTTACCACTACCATTCACTCCTGCAAATGGTTTTTCGTGCAATAATGCCTGTAGTTTATGGCGCTTGGCTACTTTCCTCATCAGATCCATAAGCATAGAGTTATGGTCTACTGCTATGTTCACTTCTTCAAATATCGGTGCACACTCAAACTGTCCCGGTGCTACCTCGTTGTGACGGGTGCGTAGCGGTATTCCCAGCTTGTACGCCTCTTGCTCAAAGTCCTGCATGAACTCGAACACACGCTCAGGTATAGTACCAAAGTAATGATCTTCTAACTGCTGACCTTTTGCTGGTGCATGACCAACGAGTGTACGTCCGCACAATACAAGGTCAGGGCGCGCATTGGCCATGATCTCATCTATCACAAAATACTCCTGCTCCCAGCCAAGTGTAGCCGTTACTTTAGACACATTCTTATCAAAATAGTGGCATACATCTACCGCTGCCTTATCCAATACGTGTATAGATTTTACAAGTGGTGCTTTATAGTCCAGCGACTCACCATTGTAAGCAATAAATATTGTTGGGATACAAAGTGTTTTACCGTTGCCTGTTTCAATAATGAATGCAGGAGAAGAAGGATCCCACGCGGTATAACCACGCGCCTCGAATGTAGCTCTTATACCACCATTCGGGAAGCTTGAGGCATCAGGCTCCTGTTGTATCAGTGCATCGCCTTCAAATTTTTCTATAGGTGTGCCATCACTCTTAATGGTAAAGAAAGAATCGTGCTTTTCAGCTGTACTGCCCGTTAAAGGTTGAAACCAGTGCGTGAAGTGGGTCACCCCTTTCTTCTCTGCCCATGCCTGCATACCTGCAGCTATCTGGTCAGCCATTTTACGGTCTATCTTCTCGCCCGCCTTAATAGAACCCATCAGGCTTTTGTATGCTTCATCACTCAGGTATTCACGCATCTTATGCTCTGAGAATACATGACTGCCGAACATCTCGGTGATGCGTTTACCGGCATAGTGGTTGACTTTCTTTTCTTCGCTAAGCAGCTCTTGCAGAGCAATATGACGTAATGAGGACATCAGATTAAATTTTTCGCAAATCTAATGCTTTTTGATGAACTCAACCCATATTTCAATAAAATTTCATTAAATATCTAATATTATTATTTATTCTAATAATTTTAGAAGGACGGGCGAATTATCTCTTTATGTACTATATAGGCACAGGCAAAGTCTTGTCGTACAATACCCTGAGCGGATATTTGCATCATCGGATCGGTGAGTTGCAGGTGAATATCAAAATTATGATAGTATTCATTTTTATTATATGATGTAATAGGCAAATGATCAATAAATTCTACACCGCGCCTGCCTTGCCATTTATAAGCAGCTTCTTTAGCGCTCCATGCAAGAGTAATAAGTTGTGTGTCATTCTTGAAGTATTTCTGCTCCTCGAGAGAGAGAAATTTGTTCTGTAGCATTTCCATACGCGGGTGCCAGCACTGTATATCAATACCTGCCTCTACATAAGGACTAACCACTGCTGCCACATATGGCCATGAATGAGAGATGGAGAAAAAATAATGGTTGTCATCAACACGGGGTTTGTCGTGCTCATCGGGGAAGATGTTGAGCAAGGGGAAATCCTGCTTCAGGTATTTCAGTAAAAACCTGCCTGCCAGCCTTTCTATTCGACGTTTATCGTTCTTGATGTCTGAGGTTACTCCTGTTCTTTGTACAAAGAATTGCTCCGGCTCTTCTATCTTCCAGATAGCTGCCAGGCTAAACGGGTCACTACTCCACTCTCTGAATAATGGCATGGGATAAAATTAGTAGTTTGCCTTTAATTCACATATTACAAACATCTGAACAAGTAACTCCTGCCAGATGTGTCAATAGCTATTATATTTGCAGGCATGATACTCTCCGATACGCGCATACTGGAAGAAATAGAAAAAGGAACCATAAAAATAGACCCCTATAACAGGGCAGACCTGGGCAGTAATAGTTACGATGTACATCTGGGTGATACTTTAGCTACCTACACTAATCATATTCTTGATGCGAAAGAACATAATAAAATAGACGTATTCGAGATACCAGATGACGGTTTTGTATTATACCCGCATATCTTTTATCTGGGTGTAACACAAGAGTATACTGAAACACACGCACATGTTCCTTTCCTTGAGGGCAAATCCTCTACAGGACGTTTAGGTATAGACATACATGCCACAGCCGGTAAGGGCGATGTTGGTTTTTGTGGCAACTGGACTTTGGAAATTTCTGTAAAACAGCCTGTGAAAGTATACAAGGGCATGCCGATAGGTCAGCTCATATACTTCCCCGTAGATGGTGAGATAGCAGTAAGCTACGATAAGAAGAAGAACGCTAAATACAGCCACCAGGCCAATAAGCCGGTGGAAAGCATGATGTGGAAGAATAAGTTTTAGGGTTATCTTTATTAGTGCATGATCGCACTATTACTTGCTCTATGGTTATTACTGGCATTATTTGTTGCCAACCTTGCCCGCAACAGGATCATTGGCTTTTGGGGTGCGTTTGTTGTTTGTGTCATTACATCCCCTATTGTAGGGCTAGTAGCCATACTCTTCAGTCCTAAGATCAGGAAGCCTCAAGATAAGAATACAGAAAACGCCACTGAATTAGATGAAATATCTTCACAGCTAAAAGCATTAGACGAGCAGGTAGCTACCAGTGTTATTTCCCGGAAAGAATACCTTATAAAGAAACAGAAATTGTTACAGGCTCTAATGACCAAGAAACATTAAAACTACAACACTTGGCCTTGCCTTTAACACTATATATACGATGTTTTTGTTACTAAAGACTATTGTAGTGGTATATTTATATGACACTATCGTAAATACCTATGTGGGAATTTCCGCTAAAACTTAACTTGTTTGGCCAGAGCATTTTGCTGCATGGTGTATTTGAGTTCCTGGGTATATTTATTGCGTTCAGATATTATTTATACTTAAGCCGAAAACAAAACGATGGTATCTCTCAAGACAATAGGCTATGGATAATTGTTGCTGCTACTTTTGGCGCAATAATAGGTTCAAGATTTGTAGGTAGTTTAGAGTTGGCTTATCAAATAAAAACAACACCTGATAAACTTGCATACTTCTGGGGAAATAAAACAATACTTGGAGGACTACTTGGAGGGCTAATCTTTGTAGAACTGATAAAAAGCATAATTAGAGAAAAACAAAGTAGCGGAGACCTGATAACTTTTCCGCTCATACTGGGAATGGTCATTGGGCGAATAGGTTGCTTCACCGCAGGAGTATCTGAAGAAACATACGGCATCAACTCTTCCTTACCATGGGCAGTAAACTATGGCGACGGCATAATGCGACATCCTGTTACTATTTACGAAATTTTCTTTCTAATACTTATCTGGGTAGGCTTGATACGACTAGAAAAGAAGTACACTCTGACAAAAGGCAGTCGTTTCAAAATATTCATAATACTATATTGTATGTTTAGATTTTTACTTGACTTCATAAAACCCGGCTGGAGATACTTCATGGGTTTAGGCACGATACAAATCACAGCACTGCTAGGCATACTGTACTATATTCGTTATATCACAAAGCCAGTATTACTTATTAAAAATAGACACTAAATATGCCTGTAAGAAAATACACCTATTACGATTACACTATTAGCCTATGTCCAGTATGCCTAAAGCGTATTGAAGCAAAAATAGTTTTTGAAAATGGGAAGGTGTATATGCTCAAAACATGCAAAGATCATGGTTTCCACAAAGTGTTAATAGCTACTGATATAGACTACTATAAAAGCATTCGTAATTATAATAAGCAATCCGAAACTCCGCTGAAGTTCAACACAAAAGTCCACTATGGCTGTCCATATGACTGCGGATTATGTACTGATCATGAGCAGCATAGTTGCCTTACACTTATTGAGATTACTGACAGGTGTAATCTGGCTTGCCCAACGTGCTATGCCATGTCGTCTCCACATTATGGGCGACACAGAACAGTTGAAGAAGTAGAAAAGATGCTTGATGTGATTGTAGAAAATGAAGGAGAACCTGATGTAGTACAAATTAGTGGAGGAGAACCAACAATCCATCCCAACTTTTTTGAGATACTTGATATAGCTAAAAGAAAACCTATCAAACACCTGATGGTGAATACTAACGGAGTGCGTATTGCTAATGATATTGGGTTTGCCGAACAACTGGCTACATATATGCCTGATTTCGAAGTGTATTTACAATGGGACTCTTTCAATCCTGAAGTTTTAAAAACATTACGCGGAAAAGACCTATCAGATGTTCGTTACAAGGCAATAGAAAAACTTAATGAGCTTAACTTGTCAACAACATTAGTAATGACACTCCAAAAAGGGTTAAATGATGATGAGATAGGGAAAAGTATAGACTACGCTTTACAACAACGTTGTGTACGAGGAGTTACATTCCAACCTGTACAAATAGCAGGACGTTTTGAACATGACCCTGAAAAAAACAGACTCACTTTAACTGATGTACGTGATGGCATTTTAAACCAGACGGATGTTTTTAACCCAAATGATATTTTACCTGTACCGTGCAATCCTGATGCATTAGCAATGGGTTATGCATTAAAACTTAATAATCAGGTTTTTCCACTAACAAGGTACGTAGACCCGCAAATGCTATTGGACGGTTCTAAAAACACTATCGTATACGAACAAGATGAAAAACTACATGAACAGATATTTAAAGTATTCAGCACAGCAATATCAGTAGATAAAGTAACTGAAGACATGAATCAATTACTCTGTTGCTTACCCCAGATAGTCGCTCCAGGTCTTAATTATGAGAACTTGTTCAGAATAATAATCATGCGTTTTATTGACGCTTACGATTTTGACGTTAGGGCAATAAAAAAATCATGTGTACATATTGTAAGTAAAAAAGGGCAGATTATCCCATTTGAAACTATGAATCTGTTTTATAGAGACGAAAAAGAAGCTTATCTTGAAGAAATAAGGCAGAACTTTTAAAAATATATTGCAAATAAAAATGTATGGATACGCTTAGTTTAGGTCTTTCATTTCTATTATTGTCGTTGTTATCATTTTTAATTTCGATAGTGCTTTTCGGTATAAGCATGGTCAATAAAAAGCAAGTAAGACCTGCCTTATATTTTCTTGCAGCATCTGGAATTTTGTTGCTATCAAGTTTTGGTTTGTGTACAATTGGCGCACAGTTACATTAGAACTCCAGCACATCCAATCGCTGTTCGCCCTTATAGTTGATAGGGATATTCACAAACACCCCTTTGCCTGCTTTTACATGGCCTTTCAGCTCTACGTCTACCTTTTTGTTCACCACCAATGCAAGTGCGTTTGAAAGTACATTTTGCAGGTCAGCTTTCAGGCTTACAGGTAGTAAGAAAGTATCCTGCGCTGGTACTGTATACGTACGTTCTAATGTCCCGTTCCCTACAAACTTTCCATTTATATACAGATCAACATCAGCATCTTTCATGGTCATACCAAAAGTATTGGGGTTATAAAACTGTATGTCCATACCAATACGCGGGCTCAGGCTCAGTTCGTTCAGGCGAAAGTTTCTCACATCCTGATATTGCAGCTGTTGCGGGTTGCCGCAAGAAAGAGTGAACCCCAGAAAAATTAATAGTATACAGTAATGCTGTATTTTCATAGTAAGTAATTCTTGTAATTATAACATGAAACAAAAGAAAATCGTATTTAATAAGCCTGTTAAAGTATTTCAGATTTTTAGACATACTAACTTTTATACAAAAAGAGAGAAATCTTTAAATGATCGAAAAGAATTCCTGAAATGGGAAGAACAAGTATCTCTTGCAGGTTATGTTCAACATAACAGTCTCTTCTTAAACGAAAAAATAATTGATGACCCTGATTTTCTAAGCTGCAATTTAATTACAATAAATCATGTGAAAGAACAGAACATAAAATTTGAACAAAAATTATATCTCAATAATAAATCTGAAATATATAATGAGTATAATAGCTGCCTTTACTTACTGAATAGTGTAAAACTTGAAGGAGTGCTTGAGTTGAGGAATGAGAACAAACTCGAACTATATGTTCTACCAAATGATTCACATGTTATGCCAAGAAGAAATTATTTTAAATTATGTGATGTAGAAATCAATCAGCCAGTAGAAATTAAGCTGAATGAAAAATATGATTTCGCTTGGAGCCAAAAACAAAGAACCTTTATTGAAGAAAGGTATATAATAGAATATCATGGTGTTTTTGAGGAATGTAACATACTCACACATCCTTTTGAACCTGTAGTTAAAACGATTCCAACAAAAACCAAAATGATTAATTTGACAAAACCACTTTGGTAAACGGTTATTGCATAAATACAATTTCAGTACACCAAACAACTGTTGTTAATACACAGATAATCAGAATTCCCTACATTTGCAATCGTGGCAAGAATATCTGTTCAGAAAAAAGTGGAAGCAACACCACCAATAGAGCGCATCCTCGGGCAACATGCCGAGGTACTGAACAGTACGCCGCTGAATATCAATAACTATATTCATGGCGAGGTCATAGAGGTCAGCTTTCCTGATGAAACATGGCCTGAAGAACATGCAAGGCTCAATCTCTTCCCCATTGCTGACGGTAAGTACTACATGCACATCATGTACCTGCAGGTAGATGATAAGCAGGAGAATGCACAGATCACGTGGATGGAATTTCAACCTGAATTCTTTGAGCAATACCCGATAGAGATACTTATAGCAGACAAACCATTCAGGTCTGATAAGGTGACCGAACAGCAGTTCACCATCTGTACACAAACCAATGCTTTACTGGAGCAACTGCTCAGCATCAAAGAACCTTCTGAGTTCACGCGCATACTGAGGAGAACAGAAACATCCATGCAGCTACTACGTCGCGCTATGGAGTGTATCATAGTGCCGTTTACGGTATGTCCTGTGCCTGCCTGTCGTTTTTTGGATAATGATAGCGAACGGGTGAAGATCATGGAAGCTCAATCTGTAATAAAAGAACATTTAGACAACCCACTGACCATAAAAGAATTGAGCCGTAAAGTGGCCATGAATGAGTGCTACCTGAAAAAAGGCTTCAAATCAGTAACAGGAAAAACCATTCACCAATACACAAAAGATCTGCGTATCGCTAAAGCAAAAGAGTTACTTGCCGATGGCTTATCTGTTTCAGACGTGGCCAATACACTGGGTTACAGCAGTATCTCCCACTTCAGCACGGCCTTCAAAAAGGCTACCGGCACCAAGCCTTGCGAGCTGTTACAATAATTATTTCAGGAATTTACCGATAACAGGGAATGCTTTCATCTCATTACGCTCCTGCCTGATGATATACCCCAGATAAGCAACGAATAATATCGCCCCTGCTCCTAAACGCATGAACGAACTATCTGTCAGTGCCGTTGTACTCACCCCCCAGTAAGCTGCATAGAACAATAACATCATTGCCAGGTAACCACCTATCTTCTTGAGGTTATACGGTATCGGGTAATGTTTTTGCCCCCATAAATAAGATAGCAGCATCATTACACCGTAGCAGGCCAGCATCCCCCAGGCACAGGCAGCATAGCTCCAAAGCGGTATGAATACTATATTGAACACGACCGTAACAGCCGTACCTATGATGGTAATATACGTACCATAAAGTGTTTTGTCCGTTAGCTTGAACCAGATATTCAGGTTGTAGAAAATACCTAGGAACACATAAGACATTAGTAATACCGGAACGAGATAAATAGCTTCTCTGAACTGCTCATCAAGGAAGTGCTTCCATATGTCGATGAACAAAGTCACATTCAGGAACATCAGTGCCATTACTATCACAAACCACTTCATCACCCTTGCATATGTAGCTGGCGCATTCTTCTCTTTAGCTACTGAAAAGAAGAAGGGCTCGCCTGCCAGCTTGAAGGCCTGTATCGCCAGGTTGATCATAATAGCTAGCTTAACAGTAGCCGTAAAATAACCTAACTCCCGCAGCGATTGCTCTTCGGTACCCTCATACATTTTCTGGAAAATGATCTTATTCAGGTGTTCGTTGGCGATACCTGCCAGACCAGTAATAAGTATCGGCAACCCGTACTTAAGTACACGTTTGTATACTTCTGCATTGATAACAGGTTTGAACTTCAGTAACTCGCCCGATAATAACAACACCGTTAGCATCGCCTGCAAGACATTAGCAAACAGAATAAAGCCTAGCCCCCAATATTGGTTATAGAAACCTGCAAACCAACTATCAGGATTTTTTACAGCAATACTCTCACCATAGCTGAACAAGAAATAAATAGTGCCTACATAAAGAATGATACCTGCCACTTTGGTAAATGCATATACCCTTGGCCTGTTTTCCTGCCGCAGCCTTGCGTAGGGTAATGCACTAATAGCATCCATAGCCAATATAGCTGCACACCAGCCTACATACTCCACATGGTTAGATATGGTGAGCACCTCAGCAATAGGTACGCGGCATAATAATATAGCTCCTGTGAATATAGCCGTGGTAATCAGTATGGAAGTAACCTGTGTACTATACAGCCTGCCCTTATCTTCTGTATTGCTGTAGCGAAAGAAGGTAGTTTCCATACCATAGGCATATACCACATTCAGAAAGGGGAAAAAAGCATATACCAGATTGAAGCGCCCCCACTCTACCTGCCCTGCCTCGCTGGCAAGCACCATAGTAAGGTAAGGTGTTAACAGGTAGGTAAGCAGGCGTGCCGCAATGTTGCTCACACCATACCACATGGTTTGTCCTGCTAACTTTTTTAGTGAAGCCAATATTTATATGGTTGTATGGTCTCTATACGATCGTCCATGTCTCGCGCCCGCGCAACAATTTGTCCAGATCGCCCTCACCTTTGCGTGCTATCGCATCTTCCAGTTGCAACTTCATTGCTTCTTCATACGTTGGGCGTCCCACAGCATAAAACACACCTACAGGCCTTGGCAAGTGTCCCTCCACAGTCGGATCTTCAAAAAAGCGGGTAAGTATCTGTGCTTTATAAAAGTCCTGTTCATCGTGTACCCACAGGTCATCAGCACTATATCCGTCTGCCAGATTCACCACTTTCGGTTTGTAACCATCCAGCACTATACCTTTCTCACTTTCTGCCCCGTATATCATGGGCTTACCTTGCTCTAAGACTAATACTTCTGCCGTTTTGGTGGCCTTATCCGTATATGTAAAAAATGCGCCATCGTTGAAGATGTTGCAATTCTGGTATATCTCAAGTAGTGATGCCCCGTGGTGCTCGTTGGCACGTAACAACATTTGTTGTAAATGCTTAGGGTCACGATCCATGCTACGGGCAATGAAAGTAGCATCTGCACCCATGGCCAATGCCAGCGGGTTAAACGGATGGTCAATACTGCCAAAAGGCGTAGACTTGGTTACCTTATTCGATTCTGACGTTGGAGAGTATTGCCCCTTGGTCAGGCCATATATCTGGTTGTTGAACAAGAGTATATTCACATCAAAATTCCTGCGCAGCAGGTGTATGGTATGGTTACCTCCTATGCTCAACCCGTCTCCGTCTCCGGTTACTATCCACACACTCAGCTCAGGACGTGTAGCCTTTAGCCCTGAAGCTATGGCCGTAGCGCGACCATGGATGGAGTGCATACCATATGTATTCATATAATACGGGAAGCGTGAACTACACCCTATACCCGAAATAATGACAATATCTTCGCGGGCAATACCCGTTTGCGGCAGTATGGTCTGTACCTGCTTAAGTATAGAATAGTCGCCACAACCGGGGCACCAGCGTACCTCCTGGTCGGTAGCAAAGTCTTTAGCGGTCAGCTTCACTTCTTCCTGCACTTTATTGGTCGCTACGTCACTCATAAGTAAAAATATCATGCAAATTTACTGCTTTCGCAGCAGTATGTGAAACCCCTACAGAGTTATGACAATATTTTAAGGCTATACCAATAGTTTTATACTTTATGGGTACAATTCAATGTACAAGCTCCTGTATCTACAGGGGCTTTTTGTATTACCCTATCATTACCACTTTAAAACCGGAGGGGTTTTCTATTATATTTGTATTAATGCAAGAGACTCGCCCGATAGGCATATTCGATTCCGGCTTCGGTGGTCTGACCGTATTCAAAGCCATCAAAAGCCTGATGCCTCAGTACGACTACTTATACCTTGGTGATAATGCGCGTGCGCCATACGGCAATAACTCAACAGAGGTGGTGTATGAATTCACACTTGAATGTGTTAGATGGATGCTCGACAAAGGTTGTCCGCTGGTAATACTGGCCTGTAATACAGCATCTGCAGAGGCATTGCGACTGATTCAACAGAACGACCTACCCGAGATGACGCCGGGGATGAGGGTGTTAGGAGTAATAAGGCCTACCACAGAGATAATTGGCAACTATACAAAGTCCAACAAAATAGGTATACTGGCAACACAAGGCACTGTAGACTCTAATACCTACCCTCAGGATGTACAGATGCACTTCCCAGAAATAACGGTATATCAGCAGGCATGCCCTATGTGGGCTCCTATGATAGAGAACGGGGAGCACAAGACCGACCATATGGACAAGATCATTAAAGAAGATCTGGACAACCTGCTCTACCAATCAAATGATATTGATACCATACTACTGGGATGCACACATTACCCTTTAGTCGCCCATAAAGTATTGCGTTACTTGCCCGATAACATCACACTTGTATCGCAAGGGCAGATAGTAGCAGGCAGTCTGGAAGATTATCTGCGCAGGCATAACGAGATAGAAGAACTCATTACCCGAAACGGAACCACACATTTCTATACTACTGATTCGGAAGACACATTCAACAAACATGCTACCGACTTCTTTGGGGAAGAAGTACGTTCAGAACACATTCACTTGTAATGCTTAACTGGAAACACTCTTTGCAAAGTACACCTTAGGCCTGCCATTATTGCGTGCAGCCTGACTGTCTTTCGCTGCTTTTACTAATGCTACGAACAATGGGTGTGGATTCTCAACCGTACTCTTATACTCGGGGTGGAATTGTACGCCAATGTAGAACGGATGGTCTTTTAACTCGATGATCTCCACCAGGTTCTTCTCAGTATTCTTCCCTACGGCTTTCATACCTGCTTTTTCAAAATCTTCCAGGTATTTATTGTTGAACTCGTAGCGGTGACGATGGCGTTCCGATATTTTATTTGTTCCGTATATCTCTGCTACTTTAGAACCTTTTTGCAGATCGCAATCATAAGCACCCAGTCTCATGGTACCACCCATCTGAGTAATGTTCTTCTGGTCTTCCATTATACTGATGACCGCATTGTTGGTATCCTCATTCATCTCGAGCGAGTGTGCCTCAGGCAGGTTCAATACATTTCTGCCAAACTCCACACAAGCCATCTGCATACCGAGACATATACCCAGGAACGGTATCTGGTTCTCACGTACGTATTTTATAGCATGTATCTTACCATCAATACCCCTGCTGCCAAATCCCGGTGCCACTATGATACCATCCAGCGACTTCAGCTTCTCTTCAGCATTATCAGGGGTGAGGTCTTCAGAATGTATATTACGTATCTCAACTTTACATTCGTTAATTGCACCTGCATGAATCAGCGCCTCCAGTATAGATTTGTAGGCATCCTGCAGCTCCACGTATTTACCAATGAGCCCGATAGTCACTTTAGATTTCGGGTAACGTAGCTTATTCAGGAACTCCTTCCAGCGGGTTAGGTCAGGCTCATTACCAACAGGCAGGTCCAGTTTTTTCAATGCAATCAGGTCCAGTTGCTCCTGCATCATCTCTAATGGCACACTATATATGGTGTCTGCATCAAGAGCCTCTATTACCGCATCCTGTGTTACATTACAGAACAGGGCTATCTTCTTCTTCAGTTCTTTATACAATGGTTCTTCGGTACGGCAAACCAGTATATCCGGGTTCAGGCCATTCTCACTCATGGTTTTTACAGAGTGTTGTGTGGGTTTGGTTTTCAGCTCTTTAGCGGCTTTGAGGTATGGTATCAGCGTCAGGTGTATCACGATACAATTATCCTCACCCAACTCCCACTTCAACTGACGAACTGCTTCTACATAAGGCAAGCTCTCAATATCACCTACCGTACCACCCAACTCGGTAATAACAATATCATATTTATCATCTTCCCCTAAAAGGAGTATACGGCGCTTAATCTCATCTGTTATATGTGGGATGACCTGAACGGTCTTTCCAAGGTAAGCACCTTCACGCTCCTTATTGATCACATGCTGATATATACGCCCTGTGGTCACATTATTTGCCTGTGAGGTAAATGTATTCAGATAACGCTCGTAATGCCCAAGGTCAAGATCCGTTTCAGCACCATCTTCGGTTACATAACACTCACCATGCTCATACGGGTTAAGTGTACCCGGGTCTACGTTGATATACGGGTCAAACTTCTGTATGGTAGTTTTATAACCTCTTGCTTGCAACAACTTAGCCAGTGATGCAGCAATGATACCCTTACCCAATGAAGAAGTAACACCTCCTGTAACGAAAATATACTTTGTCATAACGCTCCTGATTTATTAGACCGCCAGCCGTTTATGTGTCAATAAAAAATGGGGGATGCTTAATCGGTCACACAAAGTTAGTAAAGAAATAATGAAGCAAAAATTTATTTGCTCACATCTCATTCCATAAAATGTGAATGCTATATATAACTTTACGCCTGAATAATATTGATACATGCACTTCGACAAGACAGGTTTCGAGCTGGAAAAACTCATTGAACTGTATACTCATATGCTGCGCTCCCGCATGATAGAGGAGAAAATGTTGGTGTTGCTCCGGCAAGGCAAGGTGAGTAAGTGGTTCAGCGGTATCGGACAAGAGGCTATTGCCATAGGTGCTACCCTCGCCATGGATAAAGATGAGTATATCATGCCCCTGCACCGTAACTTAGGAGTATTCACAGGTCGTGGCATACCGTTCGGTAAGCTCTTCAAGCAATGGCAGGGCAAGCAGGATGGCTTCAGTAAGGGGCGGGAACGATCTTTCCACTTCGGAACCAATCAGTACCACATCTGTGGCATGATATCCCACCTTGGCCCGCAACTTGCTATTGCTGACGGTGTAGGACTAGCACACAAACTAAGGAAAGAAGATAAAGTAGCACTGGCATTCAGTGGAGAAGGTGGTACCAGTGAGGGAGACTTTCACGAAGCACTAAACGTAGCTGCAGTATGGGGTTTGCCTGTAATATTCCTGGTAGAAAATAACGGCTATGGGCTCAGCACACCAACTTCAGAACAGTTTGTATGTAAGCATATTTCAGATAAGGCATATGGCTATGGCATGAAGGGCATGACCATAGAAGGTAATAATATATTGGAAGTATATAACACTATTAAGTATGCCCGCGAATATTGTATCAAAGAGCAAAAGCCGATACTTGTAGAATGTATGACCTTCCGTATGCGGGGACATGAGGAGGCCAGCGGTACTAAGTATGTTCCCAAAGAGTTATTCGAAGAGTGGGAGCAAAAAGACCCACTGGTACGATATGAGGAATACCTGTTGGAAAACAGTGTCTTGTCTCAATACCTGATGAATGAGATCAAGACAAACATCAAAAAAGAGATAGAAGATGGTATAGCTGAAGGTTTTGAAGCAGCAGATGCCAAGGCAGATCTGACTACCGAACTCAACGACCGCTTTGCCTCTTTCGACAACCAACCCATAGAACCCGCTACAGCCAATAAAACAGAAAAGAAATTCATACAAGCAATAAGCGATGGATTGAGGCAGAGCATGAAAAAGCATGACAACCTCATACTCATGGGGCAGGATATAGCGGAGTATGGCGGTGCCTTTAAAGTGACACAAGGTTTTATTGAAGATTTTGGTAGAGATAGAGTACGCAATACACCGTTATGTGAAAGTGCTATCATTGGTGCCGCTCTGGGCTTATCTCTGAAAGGGTACAAAAGCATGGTGGAAATGCAGTTTGCCGATTTTGTGTCTGTAGGCTTCAACCAGATAGTAAATAATCTTGCCAAAATACACTACCGATGGGGACAGAATGCTGATGTGGTAGTACGTATGCCTACGGGTGCAGGTGTAGGTGCAGGACCTTTCCACTCTCAGAGTAATGAGGCATGGTTCACTCATGTGCCGGGGCTAAAAGTAGTATACCCTTCAACTCCAGAAGATGCCAAAGGCTTGCTTACTGCTGCAATCAACGATCCAAACCCCGTAATGTATTTCGAACATAAAGCACTCTACCGCAGTATTAGTGGAGATGTACCGGATGATTATTATACACTGGAGATAGGCAAAGCCAGACAGGTACAAGAAGGAGAAGACATCAGCATCATCACCTATGGTAGTGGTGTAAATTGGGCTACTGAATATGCAAAGAATAATCCTGACATTTCATTCGATATACTTGATCTCCGTACACTGCTGCCACTTGATTATGATGCGATCCGAAACTCAGTTGCTAACACAGGTAAGGTATTAATACTGCATGAGGATACACTGATAGGCGGAATTGGCGGAGAAATAAGTGCATGGATATCAGAACATTGCTTTGAGCAACTGGACGCGCCCGTTATGCGTTGTGCCAGTTTAGACACGCCTGTACCTTTTGCTATACCCCTGGAACAGCACTTTCTTGCTAAGACCAGAATGGACAAAGCCATTCAAAAGCTAATGAAGTATTAATGTTTCAGTAGATGTTCATTTGTTTACTATTTTCGTGATGATGAGTCAGTTGAGAAAAATATCAGGTTACGTTTCATTGTTGATCTCTGGATTATTATTCAATGCCTGCGATAGTACGGGCAGCAGTGAAGAACCGCCTGAAATAGTCATGGGCGACCCTGCCACTATTGTTACCGAGACAGACTCACACTATTTACAGGATTTTGTCGTAGACCTGAATCTGGCAGACAAAAGGCCGGTAACTATTGCTGAAGAAAAACCGGAAGAGCCGGCACAGGAAACTGCCACGCAAGAGCAGCCTGAACAACCTGCTGAAACGACAATACCATCGGGTAAGCCTACCAAAGCCAGCCTGATGGCCCGCAAGGGACTGAAAGCACCTTTCCCGCAAGTGCAGATGTATATACCTGATATTGAGACACGCACCTATCAGAAGTTCAACTTTGAAAGCGCATATGGTGCCAGTTATGAGATAACAGATGGTAAGCTGAACGGAAACTATCTGGTGCTAAACACCAAGGGTGAAATTACCAATGTATACATCCGCTACCAGACCATTATTGTAGCCCGTAACGAACTAGGCATGTTGCCGGTTGAATCGTTGCGTGCCGTATCTGACTGGAAGAAGATTCAGGGAGATGACGGTGTATATAAAATAGAAGGACTGGATGGTAAGCTGGAACGCAGCAAAGCCTCTAACCGTGCCATACGCAATGCAGTGGTAAAAGCTGCCCGCGACCGTAACTGGAGTTCCGGTGGCCGCCAACAATGGCTGAACAGTGTAAAAAATGTAAAAAGCACCAACCAGAAACCATTGGCTCCTGAATTACGCGCTGTAATGTGGAAGGTAATAGGTAAAGATGAGAACGGAAGACCTTTCCAAAGACAGTTAAGAATAGACGTACCTATACCTGCCAAGCTTGAGGATTAGTCTATCGTCGCAATACACTTCAACTCAATAGCTATGGGCGTTGGTAGCGAGCTGATCTCTACTGTTGTACGGCAAGGTTGGTTGTCCTTGAAATACTCTGCATATATCTTATTGTAAGTAGCAAAGTCGCGCTTCATATTTACGAGGAATACGGTTACGTCTACCAGCTTATCCCAACTACTGCCGCTCTCTTCTAATACGATCTTTATATTATCAAATACGCTGCGACACTGTGCTTCAAAATCAAACTCGAGGAAGTTACCATTCTTATCCAGCTTCAGCCCGGGCACTACCATTTCGTTCTCGCCCGCGCTGCGCGGACCAATACCTGACAAGAATAATAAATTACCTACACGGCGTGCATGTGGATATAAGCCTACCGGCTTAGGTGCTTTATCTGTTGAAAATTTATCGCTCATAATGAATTCAAAAGTAAAAAGTTAAAAATCAAAAACCTTGATTCCTACTAGTATCAAAACGAAAAATATTAGTGACAAGTAAAGTACCCTCAAAAGAAAATAATGTACAGCAATTATATTATTTAGCCTTTTACTCTTTGTTTTATTATTTATTGGGGCAAATGATCTGGTTAAAAACAGACCATGCTTATTAAAATATTTTGTGTGTGGCCATCTACCTCCTTTACTAAGGCTTCTTACATCCTTACTTCTTTCTGACAACTGTCCACTTAAAATGTCATAATATGTATATAATATTAGAATCAGTATTATCAACGGGAAAAAACCGTATAAAAAGTACTTTACTATTTCCTGATTTATATTCTCCAAAATTCCTTACAACTGTATACACACATTCTTAGGTTCGGTGAAAAAACGCATGGCCTCAAAGCCACCTTCGCGACCCACACCTGAGTTTTTAAATCCACCGAATGGTGTACGCAGGTCACGTAGCAACCAGCAGTTCACCCAGATGATGCCGCTCTCAACTTTACCAGCCACACGGTGTGCACGGGTCACATCTTGTGTCCATATAGTGGCTGACAAACCGTAGTTGCTCATATTCGCCAGTTCCAGTGCTTCATCCTCTGTTTTGAAAGATTGCAACGTAACTACAGGCCCGAATATCTCTTCCATATTCGTACGGCAGTCTGGGCCAAGCCCTTCTATAATAGTTGGCTGTATGAAGTATCCATTCTCACAACGTCCTTCTCCTTTAATTGCTTCACCGCCTAAGAGTACTTTACCTCCTTCTTCTTTCGCCAACTCTATTGCACCCAATACTTTATCATAGTGCATTTTACTTACTACTGCACCTTGCTTGCTCTTTTCGTCCAGCGGATCGCCGGGTACCAGTTTCTTTGCACGCTCTATAAATTCTGCTTTGAATTTTTCATAGATGCTCTCTTCTACCAATATTCTGCTACCGCATAAGCATATCTGCCCCTGATTAGCAAATGATGATTGCAATGTCGTGCGCATGGCTTTATCCCAATCGCAATCTGCAAATATGATATTCGGGTTTTTACCTCCTAATTCAAGAGATATTTTTTTGAACATCGGTGCAGCTACACTGGCTATCTCTTTACCTGCACGCGTACTACCTGTAAATGATACTGCCTTTATCTCCGGATGTTTTACTATCTCGCTACCACAATTCGGGCCTGTACCATGTACAATGTTCAGCACTCCTGCAGGTAATCCTGCTTCTATACAAATAACGCTCAACAAGTATGCCGTCATTGGAGTCACCTCACTTGGCTTAGCAATAACACAATTACCAGTAGCCAATGCCGGAGCTATCTTCCAGGTAAATAAATACAATGGCAAGTTCCACGGAGAGATACAACCCGCAATACCTACCGGCTGGCGCATAGTATAATTCACCGCTTTGTCTTCCATCATATGGCTCTCGGTAGCAAAATGCATTAACCCGGTCGCAAAAAACCTGAAGTTGCTCGAAGCACGAGGTATATCCACCTTTTTGCTCAACCACAGTGGCTTGCCATTATCATTGGTCTCTGCTAATGCCAATGCGTCCAGATTTTCATCTATCAGTTCAGCAATACGATTGAGTATTTTAAAACGTTCTTCAGCAGGTGTGGTGCTCCAAGCAGGAAATGCAGCACGTGCTGCGCCTACCGCTTCAGCTATATCCTTATTGTTACTATCAGGGGTCTGGCTATATACCGTCCCTGTAGCAGGATTCACATTGTCTATATAATCACCATCCAGTGGCGCTTGTAGCTTACCACCTATATAGTTGGCTATCTTATCCGGTGCATTCAGATCCATACCAGCAAAAGTAATATTGTTAGCTGAAAGTCTTTTTACATATCCTTCTTATTATATTATCCCTCTTTCTTTTTACTTCAAAAGAAAGAGGCAAAGAAAACCGCCGACAATTTAAGCTTCAAAATTGTCGGGTACTGCCTTGATAGACTATTGGGCTTCGGCTCTGCCAGACTGTTACTCCTTTACTGTTTCTTAGCAGGTTTTTTACAGCGCATATAATTGTTCTGTTTTATTCATATGTCTATAGATTTTCATTGGTATTCATGATTCGACAAAACCTTCAATTTTGTTCCGAATTGTTCCATAGGGGGAGGGGGTAAAATTGTTCCGGATTTTTGTGTTGATAATCATGAGTTTATGGTTTACTAAAACTAAGATTGTTCCAAAATTGGAACATTTAAGTGACTGGACACACGATAGGTTATGATATACATGCACTATTTATTATAACAAATATACGTAATTTATACAATAATTATTATAATATAATGTAAAGAAGAAAACTAATACGTTATCGTCATATACTATATTGCAGCGTTGCGCGTTAAGCACTTAATATATACCATTACAAAATGACTACTCAAAAAAATCCTAACAAGGCCCTATATAATATCGGCATTGTATTTCTGTTTGTATCCATTGTTATTTATTGTCTGCCTTTTTTCACTCCGTTCCATACAGATGCTTACTTTGGATTGTTTGGTATCAACTACCTGATAACTGTCCTCTATTTCATTATGTTGGCTATAGGTAAGAAACTGAAAACCGGCGGAGGAGGACTACCCTTGATATTCCTATTCCTGGTGCTTTTTCATATAAGCGCATGGTCGCTGAATAAAACCATGAATGTATTTGAGCGGTCTATTGAATGGTTCACTGTTTATTTAACCATAAGCAGCATAGCATGCTTGTTGTTGTACTTTTTCGATAAAATGCCTTTATGGGCACGATACGTTCACTCACTTGTATTGGGTGCCGCATTTTCCATATTCTTTTACCTGAGCATTTATCTGGTATCGTTGTACCCACTCAGTATACCGTTTGCTTTAGGGTTAGGGTTATCCTTACACAGTTTTGTTCCGTTACTGTTCGTATTATTCCTCATCAGGCAATTCGTACGTCATGGCCGTATTAACCGGATATATACTATGTTGCATATCACAGGTGCTGTATTACCATTGTTAGTGGCAATAATATTTACTATATCGTGGAACAACCTCAATAGTAAAGTCAATGATGCTTTTCAACAGTCACTGATAGATGATAACACTGATCTGCCCGGCTGGGTACGCATAGCTCAAAGCATACCTGAAGGTTCCCTGACGGAAAAATATCTGAAGAGCGACCTAGTGTATTCTTTACCTGAGAGGCTATGGAGTTGGCGTTTACCGTCTGGAAATTTCAATGAGGCACGCAAACATGACCCTTTAATCATGTTTGCTGCCGTATTCTCAAGGCCACCAGCCATAAATAAAGAAGAGCGGGTGAAAATATTGGAAAGCATCTACGATGCACGACATAAAACACTCAACCGCTTGTGGTCCGGCGACCATTTGGTGACTCAATCTGTTATTTCCAACATTCGTATATGGCCGGAATCGAGGATAGCATATACGGAAAAGACTATTACCATTTTGTGTGATGAACCTCAGAAAAGTTGGCGCAATCAACGAGAAGCTATTTACACATTTCATCTGCCCGAAGGTGGTGTAGTGACGTCCCTGTCACTTTGGATAGAAGGCAAGGAAGAAAAAGCAAGATTGACAACACAATCCAAGGCCGATTCAGCATATAATACCATTGTTGGTGTTCAAAGGAGAGACCCTTCCGTTGTTCATTGGCAGGAAGGCAACACAGTATCTGTAAGGGTATTCCCGATATTAACAGGCCAAAACCGAGTTTTTAAGATAGGCGTAACCGCACCACTCACATACAGCGACGGACAACTGACATATGAGAACATATACTTCCGCGGGCCTGATGCTACTGACGCAACCGAAATAATACAGGTGGACTGGTCTGGCATGCCGCAAGACTTCAAAATGCCTGCAGATTTTACCGTAAAAGGTAACAATCGCTACATCAAAAAAAGCAACAGTTACAACCCGGATTGGAGATTCAAGTTCAAAGACCCCGGAATAACTCAAGGTGTATTCACCTTCGACAACACGTCATATACTATACAACCTTACAAAAGCCCGACACATACCGCAACGTTCTCAAAATTGTATTTGGACATCAACAAGTTATGGACAAAGCAAGAAGTAAATGAGATATTAGCATCGGTAAAAGCTGCCGAAGTATATATACATACCGATGAACTGGTATTGTTGAATGACGAAACATGGCCCATTGTAGAAGAACAACTAAAAAGGAATTTCAGCATTTTCCCATTCTATAAAGTAGGCAACCGAGAGCAGTCATTAGTCATCACTAAAGGCTCACCAAGCTCTCCCAACCTTGCAGACCTTAAGAAAAGCAACTTCGGCGAACGATTGGAAAAATCGCTCAGCAACAGAGATAAGTTCAATGTATTGTGCCTGAGCATGAAAGAGTCGCCATATATCAAAGCATTGAAAGAGCACCGAACATTGAATTTCGCTCACGGTGACATTTCAAAATTAAAACAATATTTACAGCAAAATACATTTCCATACAATAACGAAAACGACAGCATGGTGGTTGTTGAAACCGCAGGAGTAGCACTTACCAAAACTATTGATAAAGGGATGTCCAATGCCCCCGACCATCTGATGCGCTTGTATGCATACAACAGTGTGATGCAAAAATTGGGCACTGGCATATTTACCAATCGTGAGAAAGACACTGCATTGGTATACGAAGCTGAGCAGGCATACATTGTAACACCAGTAAGTAGTTTGATAGTGTTGGAGACTCAAGCTGACTATGACCGTTTCGGTATTGAGAAGAGTAAAAACAGTCTTGAGAATGCATCATTGAAATCTGGAGGCGCTGTACCGGAACCCGAAGAATGGGCACTTATCATCATTGCCTGTTGTGCCATCCTTTGGACCTTCTACAGAAACAAGTTTAAAAAAGCAGAAGTATAATGAGTGACGTAGCCCTAAAGAACAGCATTGTATCGGGTAAGAATATCCTGTTCGCAATTCTACTGTGGGCACATGTATGTATGGGGCTTTACTATTTGTGGGGGTATATGCACTGGCAGTCCATCAATTTCATGGTGGCGGTTGCAGGGTTGCCCGTCATCATATACAGCAGCATTTCTCAACAAAAGAGCTATCGGTTTCTTTTCGTGGCGTTGGGTGTGGCGCTATCAGCCTTCTTTCTTCCGGTGAATGCAACACTGTTTCTTGCACTGATACTCTCGTGTGCCGGGCTTATCGAAACGTTTTATGGAAAAATATCAGTGATACCCTTGTTAATCATTCTTGTGATATCACCTATATCATACATCATTACCATCATAAGTTTCCCTGTAAGGATTTGGGTGACCGAGGTCGCTGCTGTTATTATGAACATGGGTCTGGGTACAGTTGTAGCGGCAGGCAATGTCATCACCTTTAACGGCATGGAGTATAGTGTGGACAATGCGTGTATGGGGCTGAAAATGTTGACGACATCACTATGGTTCAGCCTTTATCTATTGTACTTCATTCAGAAAAAACAAAAGAAAACAATCAGGTTGCCAATGATTTTTTTATCGTTGGTTATAGTGCTGTCGCTGAATGTTATCACCAATCTTATAAGAATAATTTTGTTGGTCTACTTTAACCTGCCACCTGAAAGTACCCTTCATGAATTAGTGGGAATCGGCTGCTTTGTAATATATACTGTATTGCCTGTACTCTACATCTTCGGAAAGTTGGTACAATATAGGGGCAAACCAACAACAGATAAGTCGGTTGCGAGCCAAAATACTTCTAAGATATTCGATATGGCAATGCCTGTTGTGGTATTATCGTTGATATACATCTCAGGAACAAATATCCGTACATCAGTTGGTACTGTACCGCCTCAACTCATACCAACTGTAAACGGGTATACTTGCTACCGATACAGCTCAGATGTAATAAGAGTAAAGAATGACCAGTCACTGATATATGTTAAGAGCATACCGTCTTTTTACACAGCAGAACACAACCCATTGATGTGCTGGGTGGGTAGTGGATACGAATTTAGACAACTGAGAGAAAAGCACCACGGGGATATGACTTTGTACTCCGGCATATTAGTCAAAAATACAGACACGTTACATACTGCCTGGTGGTACGATAATGGCAAAAGCCGCACCATCAACCAAATGGATTGGCGCTTTGACATGCTTAAAGGAAGCGCAGCATATTCTGTCGTGAATGTAACTTGCAACACCAGAGTAGAGCTTGAAAAAGAACTAGACAAAATATTTAACGAGCAGACTCTTACAGAACTCCTGCAATACAACTAATTCAACAATCCATATTGATCTATCTCAGCCTGCGTCATCCAGTGGATATTATCTGCATTAGCCGCATTGATTGTGAAGTAATAAAAGGCTTCTGCCTTTTGCTGAGAGAATCCCATTTCTTTATAATAGTCAATATAGGGTTGGTGTTGTGCATGACCTACAGGAAAATCAGTTGCCTCATTTTGTCCGTCACTCCAGGAGTGTACTCCCAATTTTGCTCCTTCCTCCATTGTTCTTTTTACTCCCGCTATGAACATATCTACAGCTCCACTGGCTATTTCTGTTGTGCTTGTCAAGTGAATATTCAGTCCTGCCTGCCGTATTTTTCTTGATGCGAGCAGATTCGCATCATCATCGTCTGAGCCGGGGCAATTCATCATGATTAGCAGCTTGGCATCGGGGTTGTCTTTAATGATATTATCAAAATGGTATGGTGTATTTGTGGTTATGACCCCATTGATGACCAGATCACCGTTTCCATCCACCGAAAAAATGCCATAACCAGTAACGCCAGGGTTAGTGGTGGGTAATGTGACGGTATTATCCGGTTCAGCAGACTCTTTATTACAAGATGTTGCCAGCGTAGCAACAACGATCATTAGTAGGAATAACCTGTTCAGCAAAAGTCTCATATAAACAGTTTTTCTATACTAATATATGAAAAAAGGGCAGCTGTACAGCTGCCCTACAGGAATGCAAACAATAGATAGATACTTTATTTGATAATGCTTAAATGTTTTACTCCACGGTTACCAGCATCAGTCTGCATCTGTATGAAATAATTTCCGGCAGGTAGTACACTATTCAGCTGCACTTTGCCATTTTCAGGAACAACTCCTTGCTGCACTTGCTGTCCATTCATATTGTACAGTTCGTAGCTAGTTTTATCAGCACCTGTTTGCACACTTATTGTCCCATCTGTAACAGGGTTTGGATATACTATGAATTGTGCTGTAGTATTTATCTCTCCAACATTGGTAGCAGGTGTAAACTTCGAAATATATCTATGGTCTTTACCACCAGCTTTCTGAAACGCACCGGCTACTATCATACTACCGTTATGTACTACCATATCGTTGACCGTACCATCAGTCCCCAGGTCTGCGTTCTTCCAGTCAGTACCGTCCCATGTTGCCAGGTTTGGTGCAGCAACATTTCCTGCAGCGAAAAAGTTACCACCAACATATAATTTGCCCTGATACTCTACCATTGTGCGTACAGGGTAAGCTTGAGTAGATGCAACCCCGACACCCAGTCCTTTTACTATTGACCATTGAGTGCCATTCCACGAAGCGATATTATTGGCAATAACACTACCGTTCTCTAATACATTAAACCTACCTCCTGCATAAAGGTCTCCGTTATAGGTAGCCATAGCTTCGACATGCCAATGAGCAGTAGCATCGCCCATTCCATAAGTACCTACGTTTACCAGTTTGCCGTTATCAAGTTTGGCTATTCTGTATTGCAAACCCGTACCTGAAGATTGGTTAAAAACAAAAAATCCCCCTACATACAGTTCGTTATTATGCGTATGAAAACCTAATACTGCATCATCAGTACCGTTAGATATTTGTTGCCAGCCAGTACCATTCCATTTAGCGATATTTGCAGCACTAGCCGTACCTGCAGAATCAAAGTTTCCTCCTGCATAAAGCTCATTATTAAATACATGCAACGCTTTTACATAGTTGGTACTATCTGTAATAGCTATGCCGCCACCAACAGGTTGCCAAACTTTACCGTCCCATTTAGCTACTCCGCTCACATCAAATGCGCCTGATTTAGTGAAACTACCGGCTGCGTATATGTCATTGTTATAAACAGCAAGGTCGTAAACATAGGCTGATGCTCCATCAAATCCGCTGTCCATCGGCAACCAATTAGAGCCATCCCACACAGCAACACCATTTACCGTGTTACCGTCAACTGTAGTAAATGTACCACCAGTATATAATCGATTATTATGAGATAACAGGCAAAGTATCTGACTATCAAAGCCGTTACTATTCACCATCTTTTCCCATGTTTGTGAGAAAGCATTTGATGCAAATACAGTTAGCGCAAATAAGGTAAAGATCAGTTTTTTCATTTCTTTTAATTTTCAGATTAGTCGTTAAGAATTAGCAGGACACATAGATCCTGCAACAAAAGAAAGGCTCTGTTATCAATGCGTTTGGAGAATTAAGATTGTTTAAGCTTTGTTTGACATACTACTGATATATTTAAGCTTTAGCCGACAATCAACAGACTTATATATGGCAATGTCATGACATATCTATATTCTTTGCTTAAAAGAACTAAGGGCAGCTATTTAGCTGCCCTTATCAGGAATGCAAACAATAAATAAAATCTTATTTAACGATAGTGAGACGTTTTGTTCCTTGAGCACCTGTTTCCGTTTGCAACTTTATGATGTAATTACCTGTAGGTAATTGTTCTTCCAGTTGTACCCTTCCATTTTGTGGTACGTTACCCTGCTGCATGGTCTGTCCTGTCATGCTTATCAGTTCGTACTGCAACTCGTTGTAAGGCACACCCAGCTTAATTGTAAGCAAACCGTTTGTTACAGGGTTGGGATAAACAGTAATATAATTAGGCTCTATCTCTTTGATAGATGTAGGAGCTAACCTTTGCTGGTGTACATCACAGCGTTCAACTGTTGTATAGGTACTGTCTGTATACTTAGCATATACCAACTCTACATATTCTCCCGCACGTCTGAATGTGTAATAATAGAACGGATCGAGCTGGCCTTGCGATAACCCGAAAGCCGTTAATAAAGAAGCGGGCGCGGGGCTACCATTGAGGAAGAAACTATCCCTTGCGGTTCTTTCTGTTTTGATCATTAAAACATCCATGTATCCGGTCGGGTTGCCATTTCCGTCATTCACTCTCATCTTTCCCCAGCCTTCTACTGTATTATTAATAGTCAGTTGTGTGCGTCTTTCTCCCGGAGTATTATTCAGAGAATAAGCAGTAATCGTTAAGCTAAAGTCAGTACTGTAATCAATTACATCAGTCCATGAATCACTCATGGTAGTAGGATATACTACCTCTCTTTCTTCAGCGCCATAAGTGATATCCTGCTCCGTAAACACAACACTATCGCTGGTATTACCTGTAAGAGCTGCAAGCGATAATGCTTGCCTGTCAACATGCAAACCGTATATAACACTTCCATTTGCAGCAATATTCTTCATCAACCAGACAGAATAGCTTAGCCCTGAGAATGCATAGTATCCACTACTTTGAAACTTAGCATTCGGGAAAGCACTGTTTGAAGCTGCACCGCCGGGTATACTAAAGTTAGTTGAGTCTCCTGCAGTTGTAAAGTCCCATGTCGCATTTGCAGAAGTCGTCATTGCAGGCAACCCTGTCAACTTTAACCTTGTGAAAGTATCCGGTATCTGGCATTGCGAGATAGAAGGCGCATTAGAATAGTTAAGCGTGATCTGTGCCTGTGTGCAGAATGTGATAAATACACCTGCAACCAGTAGTAGTATTTTTTTCATATTTTAAAGCTTTCAACAATATTACCGTCATAGCTATCAACTACTAAATTCTTGTGGCAAACGACAATAGTTTGTAGGTGAATGATTTTAGTCTAGCAGATACCTCAACTACTTTTGTCTGCAAATGCACTCCTAATAATTTTCTGTAATGGACCGCAAATGAAATTCCGAAACACATACCCAATAAGACTGTTGCAGGTATTATTGCCTTTATACCTGATTTCTTTCTCTATTGTGGCAAATGCTCAATCCGCTGAGCATTATATAGATAAGCTAAATACCGTAACAAAAGCAGTTGATAGTGCTGACTGTTATGCAACTGCAGCCATACGACTAATGACAGAACCAGACCCCGGCATGGCAATACCCTACGCAAGGAAGGCTATAGCCCTGAGCAAAAAGAGTGACAATTATACTATCAAAGCGAAAGCACTATTCAGTATGGCAAATGTCTACCTCTATATGACTAAGCTTGATTCGTCTAAATACTATGCAGAAAAGACCATAGAAGCCTACGATAAGTCGGGCAAAAAGGGCATCTACTACACTTATGCACTAAATGCAATTGGTGCATACTACCTGAATAAAGGCGCATTTGATAAAGCCATTGATAACGGACACAGGCAATTAGAGGTTGCCATTGAGACAAAAGATACCCTTAGCATGTCTAACTCCTATACGATGCTTACTGCGGTATACAACATGGTAGATAATAACGATGAGAGTATTAAGTATTGTCTCAAAGCATTGGAGCTGAATAAACTTACCGGTAATACAAACAACCGTGCGACAGTACTATCTAATTTAGGGTTACTGTATTTATCTACTGACAGACCGGAGGTAGCATTACCTTATATACATGAAGCGATATTTTTTTCTGAAGAAGTATATGAATCAAAACAACACCAGGCTACTGCATATATGTTTGCAGGAGAATGTCATAACAAGCTTAAGAATTACGATTCTGCGCTGTATTACCTTGGTAAAGCAGAACAAAACATTCAAAGCTTCCCATCAAAAGAGGACAAAGCAAATCTTTATATTCTTTATGCAAATACGTATAGTTCTTTAAACAATAATAATGAGGCGTATGAGTACGCTCAGAAGGCTTTAATGCTTGCTGAAGAGTATAGGATGGGTGTTGTATACTCAAATAGTCTTGAACTGTTATCTAGTTTAGCTGCGCAACTGGGCGACTATGAGTCTGCCTATAAATATCTACAAGAATTTAAAAGTATTGATGATAGCCTAACAGGTGCAGAAGTACAAAATACTATAACTGATATCAGGGAAAAGTACGAATCGGATAAAAAAGACGAACGCATAGCTGAAGAACAGCGCAGGAACAAACTACTAATAGGTGGTATATCAATCGCATTGGCTTTGGTCGCACTGATACTGTTCCAGTACATCAGGCAGAAACAGGCTACACAAACCATTCGTAAACAAAGTGACAAACTGACTTTGCTGATGAAAGAGCTGCATCATAGGGTAAAGAACAACCTGCAAATTATCTCAAGCCTGCTGAGCCTACAATCATTCCGCATAAAAGATCAGGCTGCATCTAAAGCTGTACGAGATGGGCAACAACGCATAGAGGCCATGAGTCTGATACACCAAAGACTATACACAAGAGATAACATCACTGAAATAAACATCAGAGAGTTCATCAACGATCTGGTAGACAGCCTGCAAAATGCCTACGGGTACAATAAGGAAAGTATTAACATCAGAATGCAGATAGATGATGAGCTAATGAATGTAGATCAGGCAATACCATTAAGCCTGATCATTAACGAGCTGGTTACCAATGCTTTTAAATACGCTTATGAGGATAATGATAATCCGGAACTAGTAGTCACACTAAAAAAAGAAGATAATAACCTCATATTAGTAGTAGCTGATAATGGCAAAGGTGTAAACATAAGTGAGTGGAATGATAAAGAAGGCTCTTTCGGAAAAGAGCTTATACAAACTTTTGTACAACAACTCAACGGCTATCTGGACGTGATGGTAAATAAAGGCTCAAAATTTACACTTACTATCCCTTACACTGCATAAACAAACAAAATGGAAGCTGTAAAAATACAAATAGTAGAAGATGAGTTGCTGGTTGCGCATGACCTTGCAGAACGGTTGAAACAAAACGGATACGAGATAGTTGCTATCAACAGCAGTATGGATGAAGCCATGAAAACTTTCAGAACAACATTACCTGACATTGTACTGCTGGATATAACCATAACAGGAACAAAATCAGGTATTGATATTGCACACGCTATCAACGAGCTTCAACCAACTCCATTTATCTACATTACAGCCCATGCCGATGCTGTTACCGTCAACAAAGCCAAGAATACTTTTCCGGCAGCATATATAGTGAAGCCCTTCAACACAAATTCTTTATTGGTATCAATTGAACTCGCACTGCACAATTTCGCATATCATAAAGAAGATGAAGAACTACCCCTGCAAAACGACAAAAATATATACCTGAAGCAAAACTATTTGTTTATTAAAGACGGGCACAAATTCGTCAAAGTACTGTTACAAGATATTTTGTATTTGTCTGCCGAAGATAATTATGTAAAAATCGTATGTGCTGAGAAGTCTTTTCTTATCAGGAAAACACTTACCAAAACACTGGAACTTCTACATAAAGACTTCTTCAAAAGGGTTCATCGCTCTTATGGGATCAACACCAACCGTATCGACTCATTTACAGAGCATGAAATTGTTATCAGTGAGAATATTATACCTATTGGCCGTGCTTATAAAGAAGAGCTAACAAATATTTTCAAGTTCAGGTAAGCCCTGCTCATATTCTGAATCTTATGATATAGGCTAATACATTCATATCTGTTATATTGTCCATGAAAACCGTACTTTTGCTGCTCAATTATTTCCTCAAATAAAAACTATCTGCATCTATGCAGGAAGCAACTTTAGAACAAGCAGTACAACTAGGGCTCCGCGAAGAGGAGTTTGAACAGATAAAAGAGATATTGGGCCGCACACCGAACTTCAACGAAACGGCTATGTACTCTGTAATGTGGAGCGAGCACTGTAGCTATAAGAATTCGATCAAATGGTTGAAAACACTACCTCGTGACGGAGAAAAACTACTGGTAAAAGCAGGTGAAGAAAATGCAGGGCTCGTAGACATCGGCGACGGACTGGGCTGTGTCTTCAAAATAGAAAGCCACAACCACCCATCTGCAATTGAGCCATTCCAGGGTGCTGCAACAGGTGTAGGTGGTATTCACCGAGATATATTTACTATGGGTGCACGGCCGATAGCTGCATTGAACTCTCTGCGCTTCGGCAGGCTGGATAACCCTAAAACAAAATGGTTATTAAAAGGTGTAGTAAAAGGTATCGGCCATTATGGCAATTGCTTTGGTGTGCCTACAGTTGGTGGTGAGATTTACTTCGATAGCTGTTACCAAACCAACCCATTGGTGAATGCCATGAGTGTGGGCGTTGTTGAAGCAGGCAAGACTGTTTCTGCAACATCACATGGGGTGGGTAACAGTGTATTCATAGTAGGTGCAGCTACAGGTAAAGATGGTATAGGTGGCGCATCATTCGCATCGGCAGACATATCTGAAGATAGTGCTAACGATTTGCCTGCTGTTCAGGTAGGTGACCCATTTGAAGAAAAGAAATTGTTAGAAGCCTGTCTTGAGGTAATACCTACGGGTGCCTTGATAGGCATGCAGGATATGGGTGCGGCAGGTATTACCTGCTCGTGTGCAGAGATGAGCGAGAAAGGTGAACATGGCATGATCATCCATCTGGATAAGGTACCCACCCGACAGGACAATATGCTACCATGGGAAATGCTGCTCAGTGAAAGCCAGGAGCGTATGCTGATAGTAGTGAAGAAAGGCCGTGAGCAGGAAGTGCTGGATATATTCAAAAAATGGGATATACATTGCGAACAAATAGGTGAGGTAACAGAAGATACCAATCTTAAATACTACATGAACGGCGAATTGGTAGCAGACGTACCTGCTGCTAGTTTATGTTTAGGTGCCGGAGCGCCGGTATATGAGCGCGAATATACAGAGCCAAAGTATTTTGAAAAGATCAACGCTTTCAATGCAGATACGATTGCTGTGCCTGAAAATCTGCAAGAGACTGCCAGGCAAGTTGTTCAATTACCTACCATAGCCTCTAAGCGATGGATATATGAACAGTACGACAGCATGGTAGGCACAGGTAATACAAATACCAATGAGCCGAGTGACGCGTCTATAGTGAGAGTACATGGCAGCAGCAAGGCCTTAGCATGTACAACAGACTGTAACAGCCGATATGTATTTGCAGATCCGTTAAAAGGAGGAATGATAGCTGTGAGTGAAGCTGCAAGGAACATCGTATGTAGTGGTGGAGAGCCGGTGGCTATCACCAACTGCCTGAATTTCGGTAACCCATACAACCCTGAGGTGTACTATCAATTTGTTCATGCCATAAAAGGAATGACCGTAGCTTGTACAAAGTTGAGCACTCCTGTAACAGGTGGTAACGTGAGCTTTTACAATCAGAGTAGCGACGATGGCCCTGTGTATCCTACCCCTACTATAGGCATGGTAGGTGTGTTGGATAACATTGACCAGAAGATGACCATGTATTTCAAGAATAATGGTGATCTTATTTATGTAATAGGGCGTAACAGAAACGACATCAACTGCTCAGAATACCTGCATAAGATACATGGAGTAGAACATAGCCCTGCGCCACATTTTGATATGGAAGAAGAGTATCAACTACAACAGACCATATTGAAACTGGCTCGCAATAAAGAGATTAAAAGTGCGCATGACGTATCTGAAGGAGGACTGTTCGTTACTTTATTAGAAAGTTGTTTCCATAACAATGCAGGCTTTGAAGTAGTAAGCAACCCGAACATCAGGAAAGACGCATGGTTGTTCGGTGAAGGGCAGAGCCGTGTAGTTGTAACAGTAGGCCATGCTCAGAAAACAGCTTTCGAAGCTGCGATAGGCGATCATCCTTATATACAACTTGGTACTGTTAACAACAGCGGTGAGTTGAGCATTGATAACGAAAGCTGGGGTAGCATAAACGAATGGAAAGAGTTATACGATACAGCAATTGAGAAGCTGGTTGAAGGTTAATATGACTGAACTATACAAATAAAGAAGGGGCTGCAAATGCAGCCCCTTCTTTATTTCATTTATTATTGTACTGATTAATTAATGGTGGTAGTACCTGTCATTTCCATTGGTATGTTCATACCATCAGGAAGTTGTGGCCCCGGCTTGATCTCAACATTACCACTGGTAGATTGCCTAATAGTAGCTTTTTTCACCCAGCCTGTTTTAGCATCCAGCACATATTCTGCATCATACTTACCATTAAGGTCGTACCTGGCATCCATACCTTCTATTTTTTGATATGCGTCTTTATCGGCTGTTTGCAGCGTGCCTGTTCCTTTTAAGTGTATGCCATCTGCTTCATCACCAACATATGTGTATTCAACATCGTATGTTGCATCCATACCGCTTTGCATGTTAATATTCTTTGTCCAGGTATCATTGGTTTTAACCACTGTTCCGGGATATACATTCAGGTTCATTTCCAGCGAGCTTTTCATCGCTTCTTCACCATATGCTTGTTTCATTTGGGCAGTTGCAGCGTTTATCTGCATAGGCGAAATGTCAGGAAACTGTGCGGCCATGGCTTCCATAGCAGATTGATAAATTGCTTCTAAACCTTCTACGCTTTGGATAGACCCTTTTGTGGTCATCATAACTGTATATGGTTTATTCACCATTTCTTTTACCATGACAGCAAATAGCTGTTGTACAAGATTGGTGCTATCTGCTTCTTCATCACTATCTGCACTAATGCTCATGCCTGCATTACTGATAGACATTTTCACTCTTGTCATCTGGGTTTTTAATGTATAAATGCTATCAGTCTGATCAGTAACCTCAAAAGTAGTATTAGCGACCAGCTCCATTTCCATATTCATTGGCTGACCTTGAATTTCCTGCTTAATACTCATTGTGGAACTCTGGTTGAATTCGTACCTTGCTCCTTTTTCAAGATGTAGTTGCAGCTGCTTGTTTTCGTTTCCTCCATCTTCTGTGCCGCATGATAATATCACGATTGATAGGCTTAAAAGGAATAGTAGTTTTCTCATTTTTTTTAGCTTTTATAATTCTGAATGTATGCACAATACTACAATAATGAGGCAAAGGTAACATTGGTTCTGACATTTCAATCTTCAGTAAGACGAGTTTTCTGATCTACCTCCGCTATTATTTTGTCAAGATCTTCACCAGCAGCTTTAATATTTTTCAAAGTCTGCTTATTTTCTTCATCATCAGGCTTTTCTGTATTAATTAATGGTATTAAACCCATTATTGTAGCCAGAGGAGCTCTTAGCTTATGAGACTGTATCCAGGCAATTTCTGTAAGTTTTTCATTACGTATACGTAAGCTATTACGACTTGTCAATAAAGACTGTTCAGCTTTATTATGTTGAGCGACAAAGAAATACATGCATAAACCAAGTATGAGGAATACTGCAATAATTATTGCAAAATATATCCTGTTTTGCACAACAGGTGAGATATCAGATACTGCAACTCGAAAATAATATATGCTAATATAGTAGCTGACACAAGGCAACAGTATACCCATTAAAATATATTTCCTGTCTTTGAATTCAAATAGTAACCATGGTAGTGCAACAAAAGAAAAGAATACTAACTGAATACCTGAGTCTCTCCCGAATAAAGCAGTATATATAATAACTGCTACATTAATGACTAATATAAACCACAGGCGAGAATAAACGAATAGTTTATAATGGTTGAATAGTAACGATAAAGACATTGAAAGAACTACTATTGATACTCCTAATCCTTCCTTTTTCATCCCCAGAAAATAAAAAATGAATGCATAGCTAAATGCCACAATAGTCAAACTGAATGTTATCTGGTTTGATATTCTGATCTTCTTGATCTTCTGTTCTGTATCGTTTGAAGAAATACCCAAGCTGCTAACGTAATCCCATACTCCTTTCATCTTGACATAATAAATTTAATATGATGCTACTACCTAAAATATATTCCCTATAAACATATAAATATATATAATGCTTCTCATATATACTCTATTCGAAATTGCAATATCTAGTTTATATAATGACTAAAAACCCGCACCTATACTCAACTCAAGGTTAGCAGCTTGTAAGTCTCGAGACTTAATAAATGTATTAATGGTCAGTTCTTTCAGAATCCCTTGCTCCCGATTTAAGAGGTAGTAACTATAGCCAAGCTTTTGTACTGTAAGATCTTCACTGAGCTTTGTCTTTTTAAACGGCACTCCCAACTGGGCAACTATACCAAACTTACCAATAAGGAATTCATGCCCCACGAAAATGGTTCCATCCCAAGACTGCTTTTTCTCTTCACCTATATCAATTTCATTTAACCTGAGAAAAGCTTCTATTGACTTATAGTAACTATAGTCTATACCAGCGAGTATTTTATTCTTACCGGCATAACGCTTACTGGCAAATAACGTAGCTATATACACAGGATATTGCGGCCCATCAGGTATTCCGTATTCAACAACTCCTAAACCCACTCTTGCCTGTACCAGCCACCTGTTGACAGACCGATCCTTAGCAGGTGCAACCTCTTCTCTAGTCGGGTCATCAGTAACCGGGAAATACCTCACACCAATATGCCCGCCATAAGTATTTACACCAAGGTTGGGCAAGCGAAATGACCCGTTAGATACGTGTGAGAAATTAAACCCTGTATGAATATGTACCTGTTGGCTCAGCTTATACCTGAACTGAGTGGTGAACATGGTAAAATTATTGATCTTGCTACCGATGAGATTATTGATCTCATTGGTCTCACGATCAAAACGTTTGGTAACATAACCCAGTCCGTACCCAAAACGGCAGGTCCATTCTATATTTTCTTTTCTGATGATGCGAAACTCCCAAACAGGATATATACCTATACACTTACCATACACTGAGTCAATACCATAATCTGTATACGTAAGCCCTAAACCTACCAACGGAAACTTACGCTGTACCTGCCAGTATTTACTACCATCAGTTTGTTTGAGAATATTTATATCAAAAGCTAATGTCCTGTCAGGCTCAGGCGGAAAGATATAATTGTGCTTTAGTACTTTACCGTAAATAGGATTCACTTCTACTCCATAGCCTGCCAACCAATCCTGGGCATTAACGATAAGGCTTGATAAGAATAATATGAATAGAAATAAAGCGCGTCTCATTTATCGTTGTGTAAAATAGGAATAAAATCTTCCATACAATGAATAATAAGCATTATCGTAATTTAGTAACATGTCACGGAGTACTGATACACTTAAAAACCCGCTGTTTCTATCTGCACTGGTATTGTTGATACTGAACGATCATCTTTTCAAACCAATTTTTCACAATGCAGTAACAGGAAAGCTCTCAGACTTTGCGGGGCTTTTTATTTTTCCTGCATTCTGGAGTTACTTCTTCCCGAAACACAAAAAGGTCATTTATATTTTCACTGCTTTGTTTTTCATTTATTGGAAGAGTGAATATGCAACAGCTTTTATTGAGTTTCTGAACAACGTACATATTCCTATTGCAAGAGTTGTTGATTATACGGATCTAATTGCTTTAATTATTTTACCTCTTTCTTACTACTATTTCAGCAGACAAGAAAAAAACTATAAAGTTGCTACGTGGGGAATCTCCATCGTTTCTGTAGTAGCATTTTGTGCTACTAGTCCTCCACAGAATTATGCTCCATGCGATACTCAATTCTATTTAGGGAAACACTACACAGTAAAAATGACACCAGAAGAAATAATGAAAGAATTAGACAATCTGGGCTTACACTTTAAAGTTGATTCTATTTCTAATGTTACTTATGAATATAATTTAAACACAGACTCGTCATGTACAAAGGATACTATATCATATTATAAAAGGAAGCACCCTTATTTTGTGATTAATGATTTTATATCCCAAGGTGATACTATTAACAAAATATACCTGTATTACTATCCTATTAGTATGGATAATGAAATAAACGATGAAAAAGCAGAAACGATATTGACAATAAGCGGTTTCAATATTAATTCACTCCCAATTACAAAAGAAAACATCAAACTTTACAAAGATGTAAGAAAGAGGATGAACAAGCTAATTAAAGAGCAAATCGTTCAACCTATAAAAAAGAGCAAATGAAACTAACAATTGGCTTCAGCCCGTGCCCGAATGATACCTTCATTTTTGATGCTGTGGTGAATAATAAGATTGACACCAGGGGTATTGAGTTTGAATATGTATTAGAAGATGTGGAAAAACTGAACAATTGGGCTTTTGAGGAGAAATTGGATATTACCAAACTTAGTTACAATACATTTCTGCATTGTGTAGATAAATATGCACTACTACATAGTGGTAGTGCACTAGGCAAAGGTGTTGGCCCATTGCTGATAACAAAGGAACCAATAGACACAAACAATGTAAACGATCTGCATATTGCTATACCGGGCAAGAATACTACAGCCAATCTGTTACTGACATTAGCTTATCCAAATGCAACTAACAAAACAGAGTTTATCTTCAGCGAGATAGAAGATGTAGTACTTAATAATAAAGTTGATGCTGGATTGATCATTCACGAGAACAGGTTTACCTATCAGGCAAAAGGGTTGCACAAAGTAACAGACCTTGGCGACTGGTGGGAACAAACAGCTAATGCAGCTATACCACTTGGAGGTATAGTTGCTAAGCGCAGCATGGATAAAGCACTCATCGCTACAATAGACAATATCATTAAAGAAAGTGTACAATACTCCTGGCAACATTATCCTGAACTGGCAGCGTTCGTTACCACAAACTCACAAGAGATGGAAGAAGCTGTGATGCGACAGCATATTGAGCTATATGTGAATGAGTATACAACAGAGCTAGGCAGTGTAGGCAGGCAAGCTATTCAAACATTATTTACAAAAGCTTCAGATGCTGGAATGATCAAAGAAATTCCTGATAATATTTTCTACTAACCTTCTGCCAACGAATATATATGAGTGAGGTTACGGCCAATACCATCAAAATCTAAGCCATAGCCAACTACAAACTTATCAGGTATATCAAACCCTTTATAATCTATAGGCACGTCATGTGTACGTGCATCGGGCTTAGATAAGAATGATGCTACTTTAACGGAGGCAGGTTGTTTCTCATTAACGATTGGTAGTAGCTCCGACAATGTTTTTCCGGTGTCGATAATATCCTCCACAATCACCACATGGCGATCTTTGATACTATCACTTAAACCGATAACTGTTAATACTTTTCCTGTAGATTCTGTGCCTTCGTAAGAACTTAGTTTAATGAACGATACCTCAGCAGGAATATCTATGACCCTGAAAATATCAGCGGCAAAGATAAATGCACCATTCAGCACACCAATGAAGATGGGGTTCTTACCCTTATAATCTTCTTCAAGCTGATTGCCTATTTCCTCTACACGTTTCCATATCTTATCCCTATGCAGATACAGCTCGAATACCTTACCGTGTATCTCTACCTTATCCATTATATATTTTACTGCTTCACACGCAGTTCTTCACCCACCTTTATGGCATCAAAATCAAGCTTGTTCCATTCCATCAATTGGCGAACAGATATGCCATGTTGCTTAGCTATTGAATATGCAGTATCGCCTTCTTTTACAGTATAATATTTTGAAGGATCGCGTTGTTCAACTTCGTATCCAGTGTTATACGGACTATCATCAGGTGAGCCTGCCTGATCAGAGTAGATCACTTCATCAAACTGATCTTTCAACATATCCAACTCTGTTTTTGGTTGTTGTTGCTGTACAGGTTGAGGTTGAGCGTATGTAGGCACAGGTTCTTCTTTAGCAGCACGTTTTTCAGCACGCCTGCGTTCTCTTTCGGTCATCTCCGGCTCTCTTTGTACTGCTATAGGTTGTTGCTGCTGTCTCGTGTTAGGATCAACATACCTTGGATTGGTATTGTACGGTTGTGATGAAGTATTTGCGCGAGCTTGCGGATTATAACGTGGGTTAGTAGCTTGAACGTTACTGTGTGTATAACCATCGCTTTGTTTACTATCGTTAATTATTTGATCGGCGAGTTGCTCGCTGCTTACACCAGAGTTAGTAGTTGTTGGCTGAGTTGTCTGTCTTGCAACATTTGTGTTTGCAGGTGGTGCTGTTCGCTGTGCAGCCGGCTGAGGGCGTGCAGCCGGATTCACTGTTTTAGGCCTGCTATAATTGCGAGAAGATGATTTTTTCTTAGTGCCAAATATACCTAAACCTAATACACCTTCTTCTTTACTGTCATCAAATTTCTCATCACGCTGCATAGGGTTTGGCTTCCAGGTAGATTTTGGCCTGCTGGCTACTTCTTCATTTTTCACTTCCATTTCAGACAGAAGCTTTGGTTTTTCGGCAGCATGTGTTTGTAGCTCAAGGGTAATTCCCGGAATTGGTTCTTCACCTTCTTCCATCAGGTTCATCTCTAGCAGATACTTTAGCTGAATACCTTCCTGCTGTGCAATAACTAGCATAGTTTCTCCCGGTTTAACGAGGTGCATCGGCCTTACACCCCAGAAATGTTTTCTTTCCAGGTAAAGAGGCATATCTGCAGGAAGCGGTTCTTCTTTCAGGTCGTTTATTTCTAAAAACTTCTGATAGCGAATATTATTACGGACAGCATATTGCAATGGCATATCTCCTTTCTTACCATAAATAGCCTTCAGGTTGTTTATGGTCACAACAGTACTTGGAGCTTCTTTTTGCTGTGCAGGCTGCTGTTGTTGACGTTGCCTTGTTGTAGTTCTGGTATTTGAAGCTCTGCTGGCATCATACCTTGTATACCTGTTTGGCGGTGTTGTTGTCACCGGTGCCGGTGTAGCAGCAACAGGTGTTTGTGCAGCAACATTACTCCTGTAACTATTATTTCCTGTGTTACTGTTTTGTTGTGTGTATGTTGGCTGCGTGTTCTGCGTCTGGTACTGTTGTGTAGGTTCAGATGCAGGTGCGGTGTATGTAGCGGCTACACTATTAGTCTCTATGGCATTACCAAGAGCTGCATAAGTATATTGCTGCAGTTTGTACGTTTCTATAATATTGATAAGCAACTGCGGGTACTGCGGGTTGGTAGCATACCCTGCACGGCGTAGTGCATATGCCCATGCTGCATAGTCAGTTTGTGATAGCTGAAATAATGACGCGTACCTCGGGTTACCCTTCAGATAGTTAGAATGATCCTGGAAGGATTCAAAATCTATATTGTATTTCCTGAAGCATTCATTAGGCCTATCATCATCTTTATTGTAAGTAGGACCTGTCCAACCGCTCTTACATTTAAGCCCGAAATGGTTATTAGCATCTTTCGCAAGGTCGCTGGTACCTGCTCCTGATTCGTGAATAGCCTGTGCGAGTTTTATAGCAGCCGGAATGCCGGTACGTTGTTGTTCGCTCATGGCCAGGTTACGGTATTGCTCAACGTAGCGTTGTATATGGTTCGCATTCTGAGCGTACAAGCCTGTAATGCTGCTAAGCACCAATATTACCGTTAAGCTTGCCCTCATCAAATTCTTCATACACATGTTTTATGTTTTTTATTTTTATCCTGATAGTTTACGCGCTATCATAATCCCGTCGCGTATCGGTAGCAATACCTGCTCAACTCTTTCATCTTCCAGCAACTTTTTATTATACGCGTGCATTGCTTTTGCATTCCTGCCCATCTTACTCTCGTCTTCTGTCACTTCACCTTCATACAGTACATTATCTGCCAGTATGAAACCGCCAATATTCACTTTGTCAAAAACCTGATCGTAATACAGGCTGTAATTCACCTTATCTGCATCAATAAACACCAAGTCAAATGTATCTTCTAACGTTGGTATTATCTCTTGAGCTTTCCCTATATGCTGAATGATTCTTCCCTCTAATCCAGCATCACAAATATAACGATAACACATATCATAGAGTTCTTCATTAACATCTATAGTGTGTAATTGCCCTTCCTTTTGAAGCCCTTTTGCAAGACAAATTGCAGAGTATCCTGTATACGTTCCGATCTCTAAAATATTTTTCGGGCGAACCATATGGCTAATCATCTGTAATACAGCACCTTGTAAGTGGCCAGATAACATTACAGGTAGCTCTATTTTCAGGTTAGTCTCCCTGTTTAATTTAGCTAACAAGGGCTCTTCAGGTGTGGTATATGCCTCTACATAATTGTTAATGACTTGTGAAAGCAATAATCTGGTCATAATTGAAAGTCTTTTATAATGTCCATCACTATGCAACTAGTTAGCAACAGGTTGGGATCTTTTTGAAAAAATAAATAGTAAAACAAATGCGATCAGTGCATTTATAATAAGCAACTCAAGGCCTATACTATAGCCTGCTAATATTTCTGTATCGTACTCTTTAAGTCCGTAACATAATAATGGTGCTATGATACATATAATGGGCACCACTTCATTACGTACTTCTCGTTTAGTTAATATCCCAAAAGCAAATAACGCCAACAACGGCCCATAAGTATAAGCCGCAATTGCTAACAAAACACTAATAACAGAACCATTATCAACTTTTTTGAACACAAGTACGCAAATGAGAAATACTACAGCAAATAAATTGTGTACGATCAACCGTACCCTATTTTTCTTTTTCTCATCCCAGTCATCTCTGCGTTTCATCCCCAATATATCTATACAGTAAGATGATGTAAGTGCTGTTAGCGCACCATCAGCACTGGGGAATAATGCAGATATAAGACCGATCATAAAACACACCGTTATAAAGAATGGCAAGCCGCTCTTTAAGGCTATCATAGGGAATATTTTGTCTTTCGCAGCTACTATACCTTCTGCATCTGCATAGAGGTATAACAAGCCTCCCAAAAGGAGGAAGATAAAGTTGGCGATAAGCAGTATGAAACAGAAGGTGATCATATTCTTCTGCGAATCTTTCAAGTTGCTAACACTGATATTCTTCTGCATCATTTCCTGATCAAGCCCTGTCATACCAATAGTGATGAATGCACCACCCAACACATTTTTCCAGAAGTTATTACCCGCCATTATATCTCCGCTTAACATTTTGGTATAGCCCTTATCAGACATGGCCTGCCAGGTACTTCCAAAATCCAGATCAAGAGAGGTCATTATGTACCCTACACATACCAATAATGCCAAGATCATAAATGTGGTCTGTAGCGTATCCGTCCATACGATCGTTTTCACACCTCCTCTATATGTATACAAGAGTATCAAAACAAGAATAAGTACCGCAGTAAATTCAAACGATACACCAAAGTCTTTCAACACAAATACCTCGAGCACTTTTATTACTAGGTATAGTCTGAGTGTAGCTCCCAATGTCCTTGATATGATAAAAAACAGAGCACCGGTTTTGTATGACAGTTTTCCTAAACGCTCATCGAGATAAGTATAAATTGATGTGAGCTGCATTCGGTAGTATATAGGCAGTAAAATAAAGGCGACTGCAAAATACCCTAACCAGAAACCTATGACCACACCAAAGTATTCGAAGCCTGTAACCCCGACAGTACCGGGAACAGATATGAATGTAATACCCGATAGAGAAGTGCCTATCATACCGAAGGCTACTACCCACCATTTACTGCTTCGATTACCAATGAAAAACGATTCGTTGTTAGAGCCCCTTGAGGTATAAAAGGCAATACCCAGTAACAATGCGAAATATGCAAATACTATTATCAGCAATATTGTAGAATCACTCATTGCGTGAAAATATATAAAAAGCCTGTTTTTGTGCTGCTAAGTAAGGGATGCTAGAAACCGAAGTTGACACCAAAACGAATAGCTATAGTATTATAATAAGGACTGTTCTTATCCTGCAAAACATCATATAAGACCATAATTATCAGTGAAGCACGGTCGCCTATTGGTTGTCTTAAGCCACCACCCGCTAGTAAGGATGGTACGCTTAGTGTTTCGTTTACTTTTATTATGGGGTATGGATATTCACTAAAGTCATTATCATAATAACGTTGTGAAAATATGTTTTGCTCGTACTCAACATGGGCGAATATATTGCTCCATATTACGTACCGTCCCCATACACTTGGTGAATAAATATGTGCGTTTAAAGGCCTGAACTCTTCAGCACCTGTGTTCACATCTGTTATCACCGTATTGAAGTCTTTGACCCTGAAGTATTGGTAACCTAAACCAATACCTGCTGAAAATTCATCTGTTATTCGGTAACCTATTACCGGGGTTATACCAACATTTATTATGCCATTCCCCATGCCAAACAGCCCCCATCCACCATAAATGAACCTGCTGGGCTCTACCAGCTGTTCATCTTTTACATTCTTTTGGCTTTTATTCAATGGCCTGCCTGTACTGCTGTATACTTCTTGTGCAGCTGTAAAATTGATAACACATCCGAATGCTAATAATGTAAAAATTAGTTTTTTCATATCGTCTTCTGATTAGCGGGTAACATCAAATTTATAGAAAAACGGTATTTAAGCCTATAATATTATGTTTTCTAACGTTAGTATATTGTAAAAGTTCACAAATTATGTTCCATAAAAACCTTACCCGGGTTCATAATGCCTTTTGGGTCAAAAATATCTTTAATGCCATGCATCAACTTCATCTGGGTATCATTGAAAGCAATATTCATATATCTTTTTTGCACAAAACCAATGCCATGCTCGCCAGATAGTGTGCCTCCCATTTTTACAACTTCATTGAACAAATCATTGATTCCATCGGGTAATTTATTATTCCAGTCATCATCAGTCATATTGCCTTTTATAATGTTTACATGCAGGTTACCATCTCCCGCATGCCCGTAACACACCGATTGAAAGCCATACTCTTTCCCTAAACGTTTTACAGTATTTAATAACTCAGGCAATTTTGATCTCGGTACTACAGTATCTTCTTCTTTATATATCGAGTTGGACTTCACTGCTTCTCCTACCTTTCTGCGTAAAGCCCATAGCGCATCTTTCTGTGCTTTGCTGTCTGCAAATAATACTTCTCCCGTATCAAAACTTTCCAATACAGTAGTTATTTGTTCAGCTTCCTTAAATAGTATGTCATTATCATTACCGTCTACTTCTATTAGTAAGTGTGCAGCTATATCGTCAGGAATTATTATCGTTTTATCATTGATATACTCTATGGCCCAAAGTAGTGCATCTCGTTCCATAAACTCTAATGCAGAAGGTGTGATACCCGTAAGCATTATCTTATTTACAGCTTTACAAGCATCTTCAGCAGAACGGAAAGGTACCAGTAACAAAACATCATGTTTAACTGCAGGTATCAGTTGCAGCACTATTTTGGTCACTACTCCAAGTGTCCCCTCACTTCCTACAATAAGTTGTGTGAGGTTATAGCCAGTAGCATTTTTCAGTACGTTAGCGCCTGTCCATATTATTTTGCCATCAGGCAATACTACTTCAAGGTTCAGTACGTAATCGCTGACCACACCATATTTAACTGCTTTTGGTCCGCCTGAGTTCTCAGCTATATTACCACCAATAAAGCATGACCCTCTGCTTGATGGGTCTGGCGGATAAAACAAGCCACTTTTGTTTACTTCCTCCTGCAATACCTGAGTGATCACCCCCGGCTCTACAGTTACCTGAAAATTCTCTGTATCGATGTTTAATATCTTATCAAAACGTTTCATATCCAGCACCACACCACCATATACAGGTAGTGCTCCTCCACTTAAACCTGTTCCTGCACCTCTGGGTGTAACAGGTATCTTATGTTTATTGCAATATGCGAGTATGCCACTTACATCCTCTACAGAACCGGGATTTATGACCAATTCCGGCATAAAAACAAGATCTTCTGTTTCATCGCTGGCTGCTATTTTAAGCGACTCTTCATCGATCAGAACATGCTCATCTCCCACTATCAGTCTAAATGCATGGATATCAGTCTCAGTTATCCTTTTGAATTGCATAGATGCAAATTAATCAATAGATAGCTCTATAATAAACACCCTTGGGCTAAACAAAATAATTTGCATTATTTAGTAGTATGCTTTGCATAGTACTATAATTATACTATATTTGCATTGTAAAAAATGAGTAGATGAATATTGAGAATACGGTATCACAAATGAAAAAAGGGCTGTTGGAGATGTGCATCCTGGGCATTATCAGGAAGGAGGAAGAAGCATACCCTAGTGATATATTGGTCCAATTGAAGGAGGCTAAACTGGTAGTGCTTGAAGGTACGTTATACCCTTTGCTGACAAGGCTTAAAAATGCCGGTCTGTTAAGTTATAGGTGGGAAGAATCAACATCAGGCCCTCCGAGAAAATATTTTTCGCTCACTGATGAAGGCGAAAAGCTGTACGCGGCACTTAAAGACTCATGGACAGAGTTAAGTAATTCAGTAAATCATTTAACCAATATAAAATAAGGATATCAATACTATGCAAAAGATAATACAAGTAACATTAGGCGGACGCGTCATCCCGATAGAGGAGCAGGCATTTGCTGACCTTGACGAATACATCCACTCACTGGAGATACAGTTTGCAGGCGAAGAAGGGAAAGATGAAATATTACAGGACATTGAAAATCGTATTGCGGAGTTATTCGCAATAAAACTGGATAGCGGTGCAGATGTAATTGACAGAGCCGACATAAAAAAAGTTAAAGAGACTCTTGGCTATGCAAGCCAACTGGATGAGGAACCAACACCAATAGGCAAACAATACAACAATAATCATAACCGTAACTATACATATGAACCGAATATGAGAAGACTATACAGAAATCCGAATGACCGAATGATAGGTGGTGTTTGTAGCGGCCTTGCTAATTATTTTGATATTGACCCTGTAATTGTTCGTCTTGTTTTTGCAATACTATTCCTTACCGGAGGCATTGGAGTGATCGCATATTTGATAGCATGGGCAATAATACCAGCTGCTAGAACACCTCAACAGATGTATCAAATGACAGGTGTACCGCCAATGGATTTTGATACTTTTAAAAAGAATATGACGGAAGAGCTACAAGACCTAAAGAGGAAAGGTGAAGAAATGAGCCGCGATCTACGCGACTTTTTTAACAAAAAGAAATAACCAAATCACACTGAATAAATCAGTGTGTCGTATCCACGTAGCAACCTGCTTGTTCAAGCAGGTTTTTTTATGCTTTTTGGAATATTTTATTGAGGTCGGGTATTGTTATAGGCTTAACTACATAATCAGACACCTCTGAATATTTTTTGGCCTTCTCAATATCATTATCATGTATTGAAGAGCTAACCATATATATGATAACTTCTTTAGCCAGATTTGGTTTTATTTTAGTAAACTCTTCAAGAAAAGCCCAGCCATCCATAACGGGCATGTTAATATCTAAGAGAATTACATCAGGTACACTCTGTGGATCGTTTACAACAGGTTTCAGGTACTTCATCGCTGCTTCACCATTCTGAAATACCAGTAAATTTTCGCATAAGTTGTGTATTTCAATAAGTTTCTTCAACCCGAAAACGTATATGCTGTCATCGTCAACAATACAAGCCAATTCAATTTTCTTCATTAGTTAATCGGTTATAAGTATATATTAAATTGAGTTCCTTTATTTAGTTCACTTTGTACGTCTATTTTACCACCCATAGCTTCTATTTGGCTCTTCGTAATGAATAACCCTATACCCTTAGCATCTTCATTATTATGAAAGGTTTTATACATTCCAAAGAGTTTATCACCATGCTTTTCCAGATCTATTCCTATACCGTTATCTCTGACAGACAAGATAGCTTCTTTACTGCTTATATTAAAATCTAACTCCACCACCGGTTCTCTTTCTTTTGACCTGTATTTTATGGCGTTTGAGATCAGGTTAAGCATGATACTATCCATATAGGCTTCATTATAGTTCACAGAAGCGTTCTTATCAATATTATTCTTCACAATAACCCCAGCATGGCTTATGTCACCTGATAAGGTCTCGATTGCCTTTTCAGCATACTCAAAAAGATTGACCTCTGTTCGCTGTTGGTCTATATTGGTTTGTATTGTTACTACTTCATTTAGGTGCGCAATTGTATCATTAAGGTTATTAGAAACGGCTAGCAGATGATCGAACATTTCAGTTTTTTCATTGCCACTTTCGGCATTTTGATAAAGCTCTAATAAGAGTGAAAGATTACCAGTGTGTGAACGTAGATTATGTGAAACAATATGTGCAAAATTATATAGACGTGTATTCTGTTCGCTGACGACATCTATTGTTTGTTTCAGTTCTTTCTCTTTTTGTTTCAATTTTGATATATCTGTTGCGATGCCGATAAAACCTATGATATTACCCTGATCATCTCTAATTGATGTAACCACTAGCTGTACCGGAAATGCTGAGCCATCCTTTCTTACATAGGTCCACTCTCTTGACTCATATTTTCCTTGTTTTGCTAACTCAACAAATACATCAAACCCTTCTACCTTCTTGCCAAACTGCTCTGAAAGTTCCTTCTGCCTTGCCACTACTTCAGACTCTTTATGTACAATAGCAGGCGTTGCCTTTCCTATTACTTCACTCGCGTTATAACCTAATAATTTCTCAGCACCGCTACTAAAATGCGTGATAATTCCTTCCAGGTCGGTAGCAATAACTGTAACATGTGTAAGCGCTTCAAACAACCTGTTGAGTTCATCATTAGCGATCTTTAGTTTTTCTTCCGCATCTTTTCTACGCGTGATATCTTCTATTTGCGATACAAAATGGACAGGTTTACCATCTACAGATCTAACCAAAGAAACATTCAGCATAACCCACACTATATCACCTACTCTGTTGAAGTACCTCTTCTCCATAGAGTAGCTTTCTATCTTTCCTTCTAATAGCTCCTGTACATGGTCAAGATCAGCATCTAGGTCATCGGGATGTGTTATTTCCTGAAATGTTTTCTTTAATAGCTCTTCTTCAGTGTAGCCAACAATATCACATATTTGTTTATTTACTTTAAGCCACTTGCCCTCCAAAGAAACAAGGGCCATACCTATTGCAGAATTCTCAAAAGACTCACGAAACCTGTGTTCGCTTTGCAGTAATTCATCCTTTACTTTTTTCTGTGCGTCAATATCCTGAATAGTACCATATGCTTTGATGCATTGCTCGCCTTGCATTTCAGCTTGTCCGATAACTCGCACCCATATTTCATTTTTCTTGTCCGTAACAAGCACACATTCAATATCAAAAGGCTCGCCTGTATTTACAAGATTTGTAAAAACCTCAGTTACTTTTTTCCTGCTTTCACCTCTTTTATAAAACTTTAGTCCTCCTTCAACACTTGGCTCAAAATCTGCATCTACCTCATGTATTGTTCTTGTTACTTCAGACCATGTCACTTTATTCTTGACAAGGTCAACTTCCCATGGGCCTATTTTGGCTGTTTGTGCTGTTTTATTCAGAAAGTTTTGTGTGTAAATTAACTGCTCTTCAGCCTCTTTTCGTTTAGTTATATCAATGTGGCAACCTACCATACGTACAGGCTTTTCACCATTCCATTCGATAACCCTACCGGTACAAAGCACCCAAACCACACTACCATTCTTATGCCTGTACCTCACCTCGTTTCTATATGGCACCTTACCTTTAGACGCTACATGTTCATCAAAGTTGGCAAATACTTTTTCCAGGTCCTCAGGAAAAATGATCTCCTGCCATGTTTCGGGCTTATTCTCGAGCTCATGGTCTTCATAACCAAACATGGCTTTGAATGTAGGACTGAGGTATTCAGTATGTTCCGGTATATTCCAATCCCAATAACCCGCAAGGGTATCTTCAAGAATTACCTGGTAGATGTCATCCATAAGTAATTGTGGTGTATTGTCCTCTATGAATATATATACAGGCTATAGGGTCTAACAATGCAAAGAAACAACATTTAACTAAAATGCCCTTCTTACGGCACAACGAATAAATGATGTTTAATTTTTACATTAGTAGTTTCAAATTGCATTCATGAGTAACCTGAAAAAGAGAAGGATACCGCTACATTTTCAAATAATAATCGGACTGATCCTTGGTGTAGGCTGGTCGTTTTTAGGATATACAGGGTGGGAAGGATTCACCGAATTTACACTCAATTGGATAGCTCCTTTCGGGCAGATATTCATCAATCTGCTTAAGTTGATAGCTGTACCATTAGTACTCTTCTCTATCATACACGGAATAGCAGGACTATCTGACACTAAAAGCCTTGGCAGATTAGGCATCAAAACATTAAGCCTATACCTCATTACAACTGTTACGGCTGTAAGCCTTGGGCTTTTACTTGTGAATAACATCAAACCCGGTGAAAAAATAGACCCGGAGCTGCAAACTGTAAACAGGCTATCTTATGAAATATGGGCGAAAGACAATGGTGTTAAAATAAAAGACAACAAGAATTACCTGCAGAGAGAAGGGATGGCAAATTTTATGGCTGAGGCACAAAGCAAACTGGCTACAGAGGCCAATGATGCCACCCTCGATGAAAAGATGAAAGCTGCTAGCAGTCAGAAAGATAAAGGGCCGTTGCAATTTGTTGTGGATATGGTACCTAGTAACATATTCAAATCCTTCAACAACAACCTGATGTTGCAAGTAATATTCTTTGCCATATTTTTTGGAGTAACCCTTATATCCTTACCAAGAGATAAGGTAGCAGGTGTAGTCTCTTTTGTCGAAGGTGGTAGTGAGATATTTATTAAAATGGTAGATATGGTGATGAAGGGGGCACCATTCTTCGTATTTGCACTTATGGCAGGCAAGCTTACCGAAATGGCTAGTGACAGTCCTGACCGAATTCTCAATCTATTGGGGGCCATCAGCACATATATGGTAGTGGTCATCGCGGGTTTAGTATTTATGGCATTTGTGCTATATCCGCTGATCATTACACGATTCGTAAAAAAGCTTAGCTATAGAAAGTTCTTTAAAGCAATGGCACCTGCACAATTCCTTGCATTCTCTTCAAGTAGTTCTGCCGCAACATTACCTGTTACTATGGATTGTGTGCATAATAACCTTGGCGTAAAGGAAGAGGTAGGCAGCTTCGTATTACCCATTGGTGCTACGGTAAATATGGATGGCACCAGCCTGTACCAGGCAGTAGCGGTTGTTTTTCTGGCACAGTTGCATGGAGTAGACCTTACGATTGCGCAACAGTTAACCATTGTACTTACTGCAACACTAGCTTCTATCGGTACTGCTGCAGTTCCTAGTGCCGGATTGATCATGCTAATTATCGTGTTACAGTCTGTAGGTCTTAATCCGGCTTGGATAGCATTGATATTCCCTGTTGACAGAATACTGGACATGTGCCGTACTGTAGTGAATGTTACAGGCGATGCAACTGTAGCAACATTGGTAGCTACCTCTGAAAAAATGATAGATTATCCGCCTAAGGACAGTGAATAAGTATTTCTAATTCTCTGAACAACAAGGTTCCATTTGGTATAACTGGCTTATTTCAGATTGAGACAGTGCTTTGTTAAAAATGATGATGTCATCTATAAACCCTGTATAGTCTACACCTACAAATATATCAGACAGATTCTTAACAGAACCAAGACTACTATAATCATAGGTTGTACCGGTTATCGTACCTTGTAAAATATTATTTACATATAATGTCATTGTGTTGCTTGTGTGAGTATACACAGCTGTTAGGTGGCTCCATACAATAGACCTTTTATATACATCATCGCGACAGGAAAACCCCGGTCCTACAGGTGTGGTATTTTGTTCCCACACAGCGGCGGTATGTGCAAATACTGCTTTTCTACAGTCGTACAAATTCACTGAGATTTCACCATATTTATCCCCGCTTTTTTCAGTCTCCCCTTTACTGAGTAGCACTTCAGCAGTTTTACCCTGTATAGAAGTATCTACAGGCTTATACCACAATGAGATGGAAAAATCTTTTTGAGCATCAAACCCCGACACATTAGTAGCAGTTAAAAATTCTTTATTATTATTTCTGTTATCAAATATGTACGCACAGTTTGGGTTATTGTTTCTGTCTGAAGTAGATGTAGCACTGGTTGTATTAGTTAAATCATTCGTATTGGCTGAAAAATCATCAAGACTACCTTTACTAAATGGATAAAAAGCAATTACATTACTATGTAGTGATGAGGGGATGCATGTCATATCATATGATAACGGTTGTTCATTATCATCATCATTTTTATTACATGCACCCAGCAATATAATAATCAGAGTTAAGATGGATAGTTTATAGTTCATTTCAAAAAAGGTTTATGTGTATTTAAATTTAGACAAAAGGTTAGTCCATTCCAAAAACTACAACTTACAGTTAATGGCTTCTAAGAAGGAATTTAACTAGTGTATCACCACAACTTCTTTTTGGTATATATTATGTACAGATACTATTTCATTAAAGAAGCCGCATTGCTGCGGCTTAAAGATAGTGGAGAATACCGGAGTCGAACCGGTGACCTCTTGCATGCCATGCAAGCGCTCTAGCCAGCTGAGCTAATTCCCCTGACTTTTTTAGTAACCAACTCAAGTGGCTGACCTCTTTCCCGAATTTCTTCGGGACTTGCAAGCGCTCTAGCCAGCTGAGCTGATTCCCCCGAGGGGCAGTAAAGATACTATCTGCAAAACAATATCACCAAATTCTTGTTACCTTTAATTAGTATGTGGAAGCAGATATTGACATATTTCTACCTGCGCAAGCGAGATAAAGAGGAGCCGAGTAATATCAACATAAAGATGATGCACGGCATGAACCGTATTTCGATCATCATTTTCTTTATCGCAATAATAATTATGGTAGTACGATTGCTAACGAAGTAGTGCAACAATCTCCTCAGCAGCCAGTTCAGAAGTTTTATAATCCCCTAACTTATTCCAGAGCTTATTATAACGTTCTTTCATAGTACTAATGCACTGCTTGTCCTCTAATATTTTCCTCAACTCTTTTTCAAGTTGTACTTCATTAAAGTCATCCTGAATCAATTCCTTAATCACCTCTTCATCCATTATCAGGTTTACCAGAGAGATGTATTTTACATTGACCAGTTTGGTAGCCAACCAGAATGATACAGGGTTGCCCTTATAGCAAACTACTTCTGGCACACCGAACAGCGCTGTTTCCAAAGTAGCTGTTCCGCTTGTCACTAATGCAGCTGTTGACTGCTTTAGTAAATTATACGTCTGGTTATTGGCTATCAGTACATTTTTGTCACCAATGATATCAAGATAAAAGCTATCATCCTGCGAAGGCGCTTGTGCCACTACAAACTGATAGTCAGGGAATTTTTCTACCATGTGCAACATTAGCGGTAGTTTTACTTTTATCTCCTGTTTCCGACTACCCGGCAATAACGCGATGATTGGTTTTTCAGATAGTTTTTTGACAGTTACATGCTGCACCTCATGCTCAATAACTTCTGTTAACGGATGCCCAACATATGTAACATCAAAATCCCACTTGCTCCGGTAATAGTCCACCTCAAAAGGCAGTATCACCAGCATTTTGTCTACACATTTTTTTATCTTCTTTACACGGTTTTCTTTCCATGCCCATACTTGCGGAGAGATGTAATAAACTATTCTTATTCCTTGTTGCTTAGCCCATTCCATTACCCTGAGATTAAAACCCGGATAATCTATAAGAACGAGCACATCAGGTTTATATTCAAGAATATCTTTTTTGCAGAGGTCAAGATTGCGAAAAATGGTCCTGAGGTTGGCTATTACTTCCACAAAACCCATAAAAGCAAGATCACGATAATGTTTAACAAGCGTAGCGCCCGCTTGCTCCATTCTATCGCCACCCCAGCAACGAACATCAGCTTCTTTATCTTTTTTGTGTAATGCAGTAATTAAGTTACTGCCATGCAGATCACCACTCGCTTCTCCCGCTATGATGTAATAGCGCATCTACCATACAAACTTTAATAATACAATGAGTACGGCATAAAGCATAGTAGCGATGAGGATACCTCTTGCTGTAAGGTCAAGTCGTTTGTTAGTATAATATATAAATGGCAGGATATTAGCCAATATGCTAAGGCTAAGTGCTTTAGCCGCCAGTTCCTTTGCGCGGAACAGTCCGCTTACAAAATCACCTAATGATTCCCCTTTACCTATAACGGCATATACGATCAGCATACCGATCATCGGCATCAGTAAACCTATAACAAGCCCCAGTATTGGTACATTACGATTCATAGCACTAAAATATATTGCTAATATACAAGTGAAAAAATCATTTTCGTAACGTTGGACTGTCAATGTTTTAAGAATTACCTTTGCATACCGTAGGAAAAAATTGATAAGATGAATTTTACATTGAAGAATATTCCCGAACGCACGCAGAAACCTCGTCAATATGGCTTAACAATGGCTATGGACAAGGGTATGGGACATGATGACGTAAAGAACTTCATGTCTGTTGCGGCACCTTACGTTGATATAGTTAAACTAGGGTTCGGGACAGCATTTGTTACCAACAGATTACGCGAAAAGATAGATATATATAAATCTCACGATATCCCGGTATACTTTGGGGGTACCCTTTTCGAGGCATTTGTTGTACGTGGCCAGTTTGATGAATATCTTGATGTAGTAAAAGATTATGGCTTAGACCTTGTAGAGGTATCGGACGGATCGATAACCATACCACATGAAGAAAAATGCAAATATGTATCGGAGCTGGCCAAACATGTTACTGTATTATCAGAAGTAGGCTCAAAAGATGCTGCACACATTATACCACCTTACAAGTGGATAGAATTGATGCAGGCAGAACTTGAAGCCGGAGCTGCATATGTTATAGCAGAAGCACGTGAATCAGGTAATGTTGGTGTATACAGAGGCACAGGTGAAGTACGTGAGGGACTTGTACAGGAGATCCTGACCAAAATACCTTACGAAAAGATCATCTGGGAAGCACCTTTAAAGGCACAACAAGTATATTTTCTTGAATTATTAGGAGCTAATGTAAACCTAGGTAACATTGCACCTTCAGAAGTATTGCCACTAGAGGCTACAAGAAACGGCCTTAGGGGAGACACCTTCCATATGTTCCTCAATAAATAACTTACAATAAGATATAAAGAGGGGATATTTAGTATCCCCTCTTTTTTTGCCATATTTACAAATATGGATAAGCCCTTGCAATACGGACTAATCGGGTTCCCATTGGAACATTCTTTTTCTCCACAATACTTTGGTGAAAAATTCAGGAGAGAAGATATCAATGCAGAGTATCATGCCTACCCGCTATCCAATATTAACGAATTAAATGGGCTGCTTTCATCAGATATTGATCTTCGTGGACTGAATGTCACTATTCCCTATAAGTCGGAAGTAATGCAGCTACTAGACGAAATAAATCCTGACGCTCAAGCTATCGGAGCGGTAAATTGTATTAATATCATTGATGGGAAAACACTTGGATACAACACAGATATAATTGGTTTTACTAAAAGCCTTACACCAATGCTGCAATCACAACATACTGAAGCATTGATATTAGGCAGCGGAGGCAGTTCAAAAGCCGTAGCATTCGCTTTAAACAAGTTGAACATTCAATATAAAATAGTATCAAGAAGAAAAGGTGATGGTGTTATACACTACAGTGAACTGACTGAAGATATTATCAGCAGCCATAAACTCATTATTAACACTACACCTTTGGGCATGTACCCTGATACCGGCAGCTTTCCAGCTCTACCTTATGATGCTATTGGAACACAACATCTATTATTTGATCTTGTGTACAACCCGTTAAAGACCATGTTTCTGCAATTGGGCGAACAATGTGGGGCAAGTGTAAAAAACGGCTTCGAGATGTTAGAACTGCAGGCAGAAGCTTCCTGGCATATCTGGAACTCAGGATAAGCCTACTGTGTAATAAACACAAGTAGTAAGGAAGTTTCTTACGAACGGAATAGCAGTAATTACGGGAGTTTGTTTGCGTGGCTTCCACCCGAACTTATATTTATAAATAGGATTGATCAAATAATGCTGCTTTTTCATAACAGTCAAGCCACTTTCTTTTACAATACGCTCAAATCGCTCTATGGAAATGCGTGTATCATATATTTCCAACAACATTTCCACCATACCATCCTCTTCACCAAAAGCCTTAAGGATACTTTTATAAACAGGTCTTGGTAGTATGTGGTAATAGGGCAGCATCGCTATTTTATTTTTTGCTAGTTGCTGGTGGCCTCCAAATGGCATATACCATGGCGGGAAACCAAAAAATATCTGCCCGTCTTTTTTAATTAATTGTTTCAGGTAAGGGATAAATTTTTCCTGCTCAGGTACATGCTCAATTGTATCTTTTAAAATGATCACATCAAAGAACCCTTTAAAACGATTGAGAAAGTCCTCGTCATATATATTTTGGCAAAGAAACTCTGCCTTAGTTTCACTTATCTGTTCTGAGAAATAGTCATTAGCAATATCTATGCGATACTGATCAAGGTCAACTCCAACACAAAAACAACCCTTTTCCATAAATGGCTCCAGAACTCCACCTTCACCACAACCTATTTCTAAAACATTCATACCTTTTTGTAAAGGTTTTGTCTCTTCAATAAACGGCATAACATATGCAGCAGAATTATCTACCTGTTGTTGGTAACGCAGTTTATCATCACTATGTTGTTTCAGTGCCAAGTATATCCCGTTTTTTGAGCAGCCGTAAAGTTAACTTTTTACTTCTTTTATAATACCCTGTAGAATTTCAAGCTGTTTACTAATGCTGTGATGATGTATTTTCTCGTACAGCTCAATAATAAACTCCTTTGAAATACCTGCCTGTTCTGCTCTTGAGCCGCGTGTATCTACTATATCCCTCCAACGTTCAGGCTGATATGCAGTCATGTTACAGTCCTTTTTCAGCTGTCCTATCTTCATACTCAGTTCCATTCGTTTTGCGATCAGGTCAACTATTTCTGCATCTACACTGTCCATTATCTGCCTATAGTACTCTAATGACAACTCATCACTGCTATTGGCAGCTCTGCTATCACGTACTACCAACTGCTCAAGAAGCTCCTTCAACGCTTGCGGAGTTATCTGTTGAGCTGCATCACTGAGTGCTGAATCAGGATTAATATGAGTCTCTATCATAAGTCCTTCAAAACCCATATTCATAGCTTTCTGGGCAATATCTGCTACCAACTCACGCTTCCCGGTAATATGGCTTGGATCACATATTATAGGCAAATCCGGCATCCTTCTTTTAAGCTCTATAGGTAATGGCCAGTTCGGCTGATTACGATATATAGATGGAGCATTATATACAGAAAAACCACGATGAATGGCGGCTATGTCTTTTACACCGGCATTAGCGACTCTTTCAATAGCCCCTTGCCAAAGGTCTACATCAGGGTTTACCGGGTTTTTGATCATCACAGGCACATCAATCCCTTTTAAAGCATCCGAGATACGTTGCACCTGAAAAGGGTTAACGGTTGTCCTCGCACCTATCCACAAAACATCGATATTATTTTTTAATGCTAACTCTACATGTCCCGGGGTTGCGACTTCAACAGCAACAGGCAAACTGTACTCCTTTTTTACATCCCGCAACCATGCTAATGCTTCTTCACCAACACCTTCAAATGAACCCGGTCTTGTTCTCGGTTTCCATACACCTGCCCTGAACAGATTAATACTCAAATCATGCACTTCTTCAGCAATGCTCAAAACCTGCTCTCTGCTCTCAGCACTACATGGTCCGGCAACTACGAATGGAGCGCTTTCACTATTAAAAAATGACATATTGCAAATATAGAACCCATTAGCCTAACAGATAGCTGTTATTATTTATACCGACATTCAACATACTAAAAGTATATTTGCTACCATGAAGTATTTGCCTTTACCGGCTGAATTGAAAGAGGGGGGAGTGATACTAGTAGACAAGCCAAAAGAATGGACATCGTTCGATGTAGTGAATAAAATACGCAGGCAGTTACACGTAAAAATAGGCCATTGCGGAACATTAGACCCACTAGCGACCGGGTTATTAATATGTTGTACCGGAAAATTCACAAAAAAGATCACAGACTATCAAAAGTTGCCCAAAGAATATACCGGCATCATTCACCTTGGCGCCACTACACCCACATACGATCTTGAAAGTGAACCTGAGAACATTATTCCTGTTGAGCATATCACTGAAGAAAACATAAAAATGGCAACTAATAAATTCATTGGTGATATACAACAAGTACCACCCATACATAGTGCCATAAAGAAAGGAGGCAAAAGAGCGTATGAATATGCCCGTGCAGGAAAAGAACTAAAACTTGAACCACGTAATATTTCCATTACCGAATTTGAAATAACAGCAATAAAACTTCCTGAAGTACATTTCAGGGTAGCTTGCAGTACAGGTACTTATATTCGGTCGCTGGCGCATGATTTCGGGCAAGAATTAGATTGTGGAGGTTATTTGCAAGAACTCAAAAGAACCAAAATCGGTGATCATGATGTGGCAGACGCCATATCGCCTGCAGAATGGATCGCCTACTGGACTGCTAACGCTGAATAAACATATTGTCATTTCTCTTTTGTTTGACCAAAACTGCGTTTCGTTGAACCATTTTTACCATTCGTACAATGGGGTAACGAAATCAACATTACTTCCATTTACTTTATAGTACCTATAAACCACTATAAACCCTATGGGTGCTCGTTACCTCTAAAAAGAAATGAATGAGCCACCCCTGTAAACCTTAAAAGGTAATTGTCGATAACAATTACCTTTTTTTATTTTTAAGTATGAAACGGCTCTTTATACCATTATTACTGACCTTTCTATTTAGCTGCAATAATGTTGAACATCCTGATGCCACAAGCGAGATAATGCAGGTGCTGAACAAGCAATGCACTGCATGGAACAACGGAAGTATTGAAACATACATGGAAGGTTACTGGAACAGCGACAGTCTGTTATTTATTGGTAGCAACGGCCCTAATTACGGTTATGATAATACTTTAAAAAGGTACAAGAAAGCCTATCCTACAAAAGAAAAGATGGGTACCCTCAGCTTCTCTGAAATAAATATGAAACGTCTTTCTGACAACACATATTTTGTATCCGGTAAGTGGACACTAAATAGAAGTTCTAACGATTTGAATGGGTACTTTTCATTGATATTTAAACAGTTAGGTGTTAACTGGAAGATAATAGCCGACCATAGCTCATAACATAAATCGATAACATATACTTAATGTTTTCTTTTTACTAAATTCGCTTTCATAAAGAGGAGAAGAACAATACCTAATGTTAAAAGACCTGATTATCAAAGCCAGTCCTATAGTACTGGTTATACTTTTTTGTATCTATTTCATATTGAAATTGATTGCATTACATGCCTGTAAAGTCAGAAAACGCAACAGGCCAAATGCGCTGCTCAAGTCAATACTGCCTGTTCCCAAGCAATTCATTAAGAACATGACCAATAACAGGCTTGGCAACTACTACAAAAGAAGTAATAAGATCAATTACAGGTTTTATGTTATCATATTTGCAGTATTGACAGTATACATACTGATGACTTCCATCTAAAATCTAAACATCACACATAAAAAAGAGCCGCTTTTATAGCGGCTCTTTTTTATATAAAGTGCTTTTGTTACTTACCCATCGTTGCCAGGAACTCTTCATTGTTCTTAGTTCCTTTCATTTGGCTATTCAGGAAGTTCATCGCTTCTTCAGTATTCATATCAGCAATATGATTGCGTAGTATCCACATTTTGTTCATCACTTCTTTACCCAATAACAGGTCATCACGACGAGTAGAAGAAGATGTAATATCAATAGCAGGGAATATGCGCTTGTTAGCCAACCTACGATCAAGTTGTAGTTCCATATTACCTGTTCCTTTAAATTCCTCAAATATTACTTCGTCCATCTTACTACCTGTATCAATAAGTGCGGTAGCTAATATGGTTAATGAACCTCCGTTCTCTATTTTACGTGCAGCACCGAAGAATTGCTTAGGCTTTTGCATAGCATTTGCTTCAACACCTCCACTTAATACCTTACCTGATGCCGGAGCAACAGTATTATGTGCACGTGCCAAACGTGTAATTGAGTCAAGTAATATCACTACATCATGTCCTACTTCAACAAGGCGTTTAGCTTTCTGTAATGCTATTGTAGATACTTTTACGTGCTTATCTGCAGGTTCGTCAAATGTTGACGCGATCACCTCTGCTTTTACACTACGCATCATATCAGTCACCTCTTCCGGACGCTCATCTACAAGAACGATCATCAGATAGCACTCAGGATGGTTGTCTGCAATAGCATTTGCCACTTCCTTCAGTAACATGGTCTTACCAGTTTTAGGCTGCGCAACTATTAATCCGCGCTGACCTTTACCGATAGGTGTGAACATATCCATTATGCGTGTACCATAATTTCTTTGAGATGTTGTCAGGCTTAGCTTCTCGTGGGGGAAGAGTGGTGTCAGGTAATCAAAAGGAACACGGTCACGTATCTCTTCAGGTAACCTACCGTTGATTGTCTCTACTTTAAGCAGCGCAAAATATTTCTCTCCTTCCTTTGGCGGACGAACAGAGCCTTTAACGGTATCACCCGTTTTGAGCCCGAATAATTTTATTTGCGATGGAGATACATATATATCATCAGGAGAGCTCAGGTAATTATAATCACTGCTGCGCAAGAAACCATAACCATCCTGCATCATTTCCAGAACACCTTCACTGGTGATAGAGGCATCCATTTCTACATTGAAATTCTTTTGCTTTTCATTCCTTCCTTGCCTGCCACCATGCTGTTGCCTACCCTGCTGTTGCCTTCTGTCACCTCTGTTATCCTTATTAGCATTCTCATTATCATCGTCGCTGTCATCATCATCTGATGGTTGTGCTTCCTGTACTGATTCATCACCATCATTATCTGATGGCATGATAATATCAGACCCGTCATCAGAATTATCTTCATTATCCGCAGCTTCAACTTCTTTTACATCCTCCGGCTCTTCTTTCGCTTCTTCTTTAGGTTTTCGAGTACGACGTTTTTTCTTGCCATCATCTGCATCTTCTTTACTCTCATCATCATTATTTGCATCATTTTTCTTCGGCTTGCGCGAGCGTTTGGGCTTTTCAGTCTTTCCGCTATCAGCTTTTGTGTTACCTTCGTTTTGTTGCAATGCCTGCTGGTCAAGTATCTTATAGATCAACCCTTGCTTATCCAGCTTTTTTGAATCTTTTATCTGCAATGCGTCTGCAATGTCTACCAGCTCGGGAACGAGCATGTCGTTAAGTTGTGAAATATCGTATGGCATACGAGTGATTTTGTCTCTATGTATTTTTGTATGAACTTTTTATCTCTGACCGTATCTTCTTGCAAGCTCTGAATATTGTCTGTTTTGCTTCAGAACCAAAAAATAAGAATCGGGAAAAAATCAATTCAGTAAACTGAATGGTAAAGTTGTTGGAATAAGGATACTCCTGTGATGCAAGATTACAAATGTTTTCCTTTATAATCCAAATATTTTTTAAATTTTTACCTGCTTATCCCTTAAAAAGTGCTCAGAAATACGGTCAATAGTGCTTTTCATGGGGGTATATTGAAAGTCTGGCAGGCAGGTTTTTAGTTTGTTATTATTATAATATACTTTACGCTGTGCTGTAATCGCAGTTTCCCTGGTAATGGTTGACGGTTTTCCTGTGATCAGGCTTTTTAAAGCACTTAACCTCCACACTATTGACGAGGCCAGCTTGCCTGCTTTTCTATATGGGGGCTTTCTGTTCATTACTTCTGCAATCATGGTAAACATCTCCTTATAAGAGTAATTGCCTTCACAAACTATAAAACGTTCTGCTGATATATCACTCTTCATCACCGCATACATGGCTCCTACCACGTCTTTCACATCTACCCAGCCATTCACACCTTCGGTATAATAAGGGAACTCTTTATATATAGTTTTAAACAGTGCAGAGGAAGTTTTATCCCAATCACCTTCACCAAGTATGACTGTCGGGTTCACCATTACGGCATCCAACCCCTCACCTATGCCCCGCCATACTTCCAGCTCAGCATAATACTTACTTTTAGCATATACTGAGTTGTATTTACTTTCTTCCCACTGCTGCTCTTCTGTTATCTCACCTTCTTTGGCAGTTCTGCCTATAGCGCCTACCGAACTGGCATATACCAGTTTACGAATACCACTTTCCAGGCATTGGTTCACAATATTAGCAGTACTCTCAACATTCACATGAAGCAACCTGCTTTTGTCCTTGCCGTTAAATGAAACAATTGCCGCGCAATGGTATACTTCAGTAATGTTTTTAAAAACACCTTCTACTTCAAATACATCCAGCAGATCACATTGCACCCATTCAACCTTATGTAATTTTTTTTGCTCCGCTGACGGCTCTGTGGTATAGTATAATGCCCTGACACGCTCACCCTTCTCAGATAAATACTGTACCAGGTGGCTACCTAAAAGGCCACTTGCTCCGGTTACAAGTACTATGTCATCCTCTGAACTCAAAAGTCAGTATTGATTACAAATATGTGGTGGCAACTGTTCACGCTACAACGATTGGAATTGCTTCAGGAACCTGATATCATTCTGAGAATATAATCGCAGGTCATTTACACGGTATAATAGCTGTGTGATACGTTCTACCCCCATACCGAAAGCAAAACCTGTATACTCTTCGGGGTCCATATCGAAGTTCTTCAGGATATTCGGGTGTACCATACCGCAACCCAGTATCTCTACCCAACCTGTATGTTTACAAAGGCTACAACCCGAACCACCACAAACCGTACAGGAAATATCCATCTCGGCGCTTGGCTCTGTGAAAGGGAAATAAGAAGGGCGGAAACGTACTTTAGTTCCTTCGCCAAACATCTCTTTTACGAAATAATATAAAGTCTGTTTCAGGTCAGCAAAAGACACGTCTTTATCTATATACAACCCCTCTACCTGATGGAAGAAACAATGCGCACGGGCTGATATGGTCTCATTCCTATAAACACGCCCGGGACAAACTACTCTTATCGGTAATTCTTTATTTTCCATTATCCGCACCTGTACCGATGAGGTATGCGTGCGTAGCACCCAATCAGGATTTTGCTGTACATAGAAGGTATCCTGCATATCTCGAGCGGTATGGTGCTCCGGCATATTCAATGCCGTAAAGTTGTGCCAATCGTCCTCTATCTCAGGGCCTGTAGCTACACTAAAACCTATCTTCTCGAATATGCTTACGATCTTATTTTCTACCACTCTCAGCGGGTGACGGGTACCGGTAGGTATCGGCGTACCGGGCAAACTTATATCCTGTTCCTCACCCTTCTTTCCTGTAGCATTTTGTAAGTATTTGTACTCCTCGTACTTAGCTTCTGCAGTCTGCTTAAAGTCGTTCAACAATTGTCCCGCTTCTCTTTTCTGCTCTTTGGGTACATTTTTCATCTCCCCGAACATATCTTTCACTAAGCCCTTAGTACCCAAAAAACGGATACGGTACTTTTCCAACTCTTCGGCATCAGCAGGCACAGTAGCCGCTATCTCTTCTTTGTATTGGTTTATTTTCTCCTGTAAGGATTGCATAATGGGCAAAGATAATGCTCTATTCGGCAATATGAATTTGTATTCACTATGGAAATATATTTATAGGGCTACCTATTTTAACGTATTCATACAGCTCCTCAACTTCTTCGTCAGTTACTGCAATACAGCCATTTGTCCAATCTGTAACCAAATGGAGTTTACCAATATAACCCTGCCCGTTTGGCAGGCCATGTATCTTAATATCTCCTCCAGGAGACTTGCCTTTCTTTCTAGCGAACTCCCTATCTTCTGCGTTCGGGTATGATATCCCCAGATTTTTGTGATAACTGCTATTAGGGTTTCTATCATTAATATAATATAAGCCTTCAGGCGTTTTCTCATCGCCTTCAAAATGCTTGTGCCCTTTCGGGGCATCACCAAGAGCTATTTTATATGTTTTCAGGTAATTGCCATCCAGATATGCATGCATCTCCCTTTTATCCTTAAATACAACCAAACTGTCAATAGCAGTAATCTCAACGTTAGTTCTTTCTTGCAGACCCTCAACACGTAGTATCTTATTATACCCTATCACAATGGGCACAGAGACAACAGCCAGGATTAATAAAATGACCAACAAACGCTTCATTATCTGTAATTTACTGACTGTAAATACAACCCTTTGTTAAGGTTTATGTTAGCATAATACTAACCGAGTTGAAATTTGGTAAATTGTGTATCTGAAATGTATTGATCAATGAAGAACAGGCCGATAAGGAAAGTAGCCGTTATAGGCAGTGGTGTAATGGGTAGTCGTATTGCTGCTCATTTTGCAGGAATTGGAGTGGAGGTATTATTACTGGATATCATTCCACTAGAGTTGACAGAAGAAGAGAAAGAAAAAGGCATTACTCCTGAAAATCCGGGATGGAGAAATAAAATAGTCAACGATGCACTACAGGCTACATTGAAGTCCAAGCCAAGTGCTGTTTATACCAAAGATGTCGCCAAACGCATCAGGACAGGTAATATTGAGGACGATCTGCATAAAATAAGTGATTGCGACTGGATATTAGAGGCCGTGATAGAAAGGCTGGATATCAAACAACAGGTATTTGAAAAGATAGAGCAACATAGAAAAGAGGGCACGCTCATCACAACCAATACATCGGGCATACCGATACACATAATGGCTGAAGGCAGGAGTGATGATTTCAAACAACACTTTTGTGGTACACACTTCTTTAACCCGCCAAGATATTTGAGGCTGCTAGAGATCATACCTGCACCTGAGACCAAACAGGACGTGCTGGATTTCCTCATGGATTACGGAGATCGTTTTCTTGGTAAGACTACGGTACTCTGTAAAGACACTCCGGCATTTATTGCCAACCGTGTGGGCGTGTTCGGCTTCATGGCAGTATTTCATGCTATGCAGGAGTTAGGTTTGAGCATTGACGAAACAGACTCGCTAACAGGCACTATTATGGGACGGCCAAAATCGGCCACCTTCCGTACAGGTGATGTAGTAGGGCTGGATACATTAGTGCATGTTGCCAAAGCTTTGCCTGAAAACGTACCTGATGATGAAGCGAAAGATATTTTCAATATACCTGGCTTTATCAGTAAGATGGTGGAGAACAAATGGCTGGGTGACAAAACAGGACAAGGATTCTATAAGAAAGTAAAAGGTGAAGGCGGTAAGTCTGAGATACTGACTCTTGACCCTGGTACAATGGAGTACAATCCTAAGCAGAAAGCGAGGTTTGCCACCATAGAAACTGCCAAGCCTATAGATGATCTTGAAAAAAGATTAAAAGCACTATACAACGGACAGGATAAAGCAGGGGAATTTTATCGTATGTTCCACCATATGTTGTTTGCCTACGCAAGCAACCGCATACCTGAAATAACGGATGCACTCTATAAAATAGACGACGCATTAAAAGCAGGCTTCGGCTGGGAGATAGGTGCTTTTGAAAGCTGGGATGCTTTAGGGATAAAGAAAACACTCGAAGCCATTAAAGCACTGGGCATGCAACCAGCAGCATGGGTAGAAGAAATGCTGGAAGCAGGCAATGAGACTTTCTACATTACCCAAAATGGTGAGCGTAAGTATTACGACATAGAAAGCAAATCATATAAAGTACTACCTGCTGCTAAATCGTACATTTTACTGGAACATCTGGAAGAAAAGGTAGTATGGGAGAACAGTGCCTGCAAACTATATGACATAGGTGATGATGTAGTAGCACTCCGCTGGAATACTAAAATGAACACCATAGGTGGTGAAGTGTTGGCAGGAGTACAAAAAGCTGTAAGCATAGCAGAGGAGCAATACAAAGGATTGGTCATTGCTAACAATGGTCCCAACTTCAGTACCGGTGCTAATGTTGGTTTGATATTCATGTTTGCTATAGAGCAGGAATATGATGAGTTGGATATGGCGGTAAGACAGTTCCAGCAAACAACAATGAGGCTGCGGTACAGTATCGTACCTACAGTTATTGCTCCGCACGGTATGGTGCTTGGTGGTGGCTGTGAAATATGTTTGCATGCAGATGCTGTACAGGCATCAGCAGAAAGTTACATTGGTCTTGTAGAAATGGGTGTCGGGCTGATACCCGGCGGTGGTGGTACTAAAGAAATGGTGCTACGTGCCAGTGACCGAAACATAAAAGAAGATATTGAGCTGAACTATTTACAACAACTGTTCATCAATATAGGTACTGCTAAAGTAGGCACATCAGCTCACGAAGCATTTGAACTATCTTATTTAAGAAATGGGGTTGACAATATCTCTATTAATCCTGATAGAAGAATAGCTGATGCCAAACAAAAAGTGTTGCAAATGTATAATGCCGGTTACACTCAACCTGTAATGCGCAATGATATTAAGGTGCAGGGCAAAAGCGGACTAGGTGCATTGGTGGCGGGCATACATGGTATGTGGCGTGGCAACTACATTACCGATCATGACAAAAAAATAGCTGAAAAACTAGCTTACGTTATGTGTGGTGGCGACCTGTCTCAACCAACTTTGGTTAGCGAACAATATTTACTCGACCTGGAAAGGCAGGTATTTCTGAGCCTGTGTGGCGAAAAGAAAACCCTTGAAAGATTACAGAGTATCTTACAAACAGGTAAGCCATTAAGGAATTAATGAAAAGCATTTTATACATATTAACCATCTGCTTCACTTTTTGCTCATTTACATCAAAAGCACAAACACCTTATGATGTAGAACAACAGATAAAAAGTTATATGGAGCGGATAGAGTACTGGAAATTCAAGTACGAGCCCGAAGACACCAGTTTTGGATATGAGGTAGACAGGTATGATTCTTTGAGTTACATCAATGATGAACTATATGACTATTTACGTGATGTATGTGGAACCATGCCTCAATTAATGTCTTATAATATGAATATCGAAGACATGAAAATCGTCACTTCAAATGACAAGAAACTTCGCACATATAGTTGGGAAAGGTATGAGAGAGATGACAACCATCATTATGATGCCATAATGCAATTAATTACTGAACATGGCAGTTATGGGCATGCCAACCAGTACGTAGGGGATAAAAAAGTAAGTAGATTTTATGAAGACATTTATACAATAAAAACTAAAGACGGGAAAACTATATACTTGTTGAAAAGTAAGAGTATACATTCTAATAACTTGATGCAAAAAGCCATTACATCTTATGTTTTAACGCAAGAAAAAAAAGATCCAATAGTTAGAGTTAATGCTTTTCAAAAAGACAAAACAACACTAAGTTTTATTGATTATTACTACGATTATTTGTCCAACTACAGTTTTGAAGACACCAAAGAAGAGTTTGACATACACCTGAGCAAGAATAATAAGAAACTATATATACCGTTAGTAGATGGAGACATGATGACAGGAGACTGGCTGGTGTATGTCTTCAACGGATATAAGTTTGTTTACAGTAAGAAAGCGAAATGATATTGTGCGCATGAGTAAAAAAATTGTACAAATATTCACCATAGGTATTATAACCCTGTTGTCATTTTCAGCCACAGCGCAGGAAGGCAAATCAATAGACAGGGCAAGGATGTATTATGACCTCGGCTCTTACAAAGAGGCTATCGAAGTGTATGATGAGGTGTACAAAAAAAACAAAACGGATAGAGATGTATTTAACGGATATCTGGACGCACTCCTTGCAGCAAAAGAATACAAACAGGCTGAAAAGTTAGTAGAAGGGCAGCTGGATATGCAGCCCGGCAATCCCATACTTTTAATAGATCTGGGCAGAGTGCTTCTGGCTGATGACAAAAAGAACAAGAAAGCACATGCACTGTTTGAAGATGCCGTTGAAACACAGAACGGAAGCGATATGCTAACACAACAGATCGCGCAAAAATTCATTTCTATTGAGCAAGATGAGTATGCACTGAAAACATATGAGTTTGCCTCTGAAATGTTGGGTAATAAGTTTTTATATAGCGGGCCAATGTCCCGTTTATACTACAAAACAGGCAACCTCGAGCAAGCTATTTATACTTTATTAGATGCAAGTAAAGGCTACTTCAATGGTGGTGTAGAAGAAGTAAAAGCAACTTTGCTTGAATATCTTGGTGATGATCGCAAAAAACTGATGGATGCACAAAAGGCACTCATCAAAAAAATAAACCAGCAACCCGATAATCCGTATTACTCGGAATTACTTACATGGTTGTTTACCCAAAAAGACGATTGGGAAGGCGCTATGATGCAGGTGCGTGCATTAGATGCCCGTTACAAAGAACAGGGAGAGAGGATGTTGGAGTTTGCCCGTTATGCAGTGAAAGAAGAGCAATACGATTACGCTCTTAAAGCTTATGATGAGGTAATAGAAGAAAACAAGGATTATCCTTTTTACGCTGCTGTAATAGTGGAACAACTGGATGTAAAATTCAGGCTACTCAAACAAACGCCAGACTTTACAAGTGAGCAGGTACAACAGCTTGCGAATGAGTATAAGGTGTTCCTTGACAGCTTTGAGCAATACTACAGCACCCCTACTGTGCAGGACTACGCGGCATTACAGGCACGCTATGCCAACAATCCTGAAAAAGCTATTGAGCTGCTCGAGAAGGCAATAAAACATCCACAGGGCACAAAACTGTTTATTGGTAAAAGTAAGCTGCAATTAGGCGACTACTTTGTACTGGTTGGTCGTATATGGGATGCCTCTTTGATGTACAGCCAGGTAGACAAGTCTTTCCGTGAGGATATGTTAGGCGAGGAGGCGCGATTCCGAAATGCAAAACTGGCTTACTACCGCTCTGATTTTGAATGGGCTGAGGGACAACTCTCAGTACTGAAAGCTTCTACTTCTGAACTTATCGCAAATGATGCTTTATACCTTTCTGTATTAATCACTGAGAATATACCCCCTGATAGTAACTACCTGCCATTGGAGCGTTACGCTTATGCAGACCTCTTATTATTCCAGAATAAGGATGAGGAAGCAGAAAAACTTTTAGACAGCATTGCTACGAACTTTCCTGAACACCCTTTACAGGATGATATACTCATGATGCGTTCGGATATTGCCGTAAAACACAGAGAATATGAAAAGGCACTTAGTTTTTTGCAAAAGATATACGAAGATCACGGTAAAGATGTGTTAGCAGATGATGCCTTATATACAATGGCCGAGATCAATGAAAAGTACTTAGGTAAAAAAGAAGAAGCGGGTAAGCTATATGCACAGCTCATTCTTGAATATCCGGGTAGCACATACATTCAATTAGCTCGTAAAAGAGTAAAAGAACTCGACCCCGATATCAACTCCTGACAAAGAATATATTAAGTAGTATTTTGAGTGGTAGTAGTACCCATGAAACGTTGGCCACTCAATAAAGCTTATTTGTGGGAGAAGTTTCCCTTCTTCCGATTATTACTGCCACTTATTGTGGGTATACTTCTTTACCCAAAACTTTCGTTACAAACAGAAGTTACTATTACGGCTTTCTTGTTGTTATGTGCTTCTTTTATTGTTCTTGCATATAACACTCAACGGAAAGAGACCACAAAGCAGCTAAGTTTCATCAACCTATATGCTGCTTTAATATTACTAGGCTATCTGCTCAGTTATTTCCATGATGTAAGAAATGACAAACTATGGTTCGGGCATACTGTTGAATCAGCAGAAGCTTACTCAGTAAGGCTTATAGCACCACCCGTTGAAAAGAATAAGACCATCAAACTGGAAGTAGACGTTACTGGTTATCTTAATAAGGATAGTTTATATCCTACTACAGGTAAAGCATTTGTTTATATTTATAAATACGATGCTCCTGCCTATAAAGAAGGAGACGTACTCTTCCTTCCAAACGATTGGCAACCTATCACCAATTCAGGCAATCCGTTTGCATTCGATTATGCTACTTATACTACCAGAAACAATATTCACTACCAATCTTTCCATTCACATAAAGACATACAGATACAACACTATGCACAGCCTGCAAACCTTTCTTTTTCAAGGCGGGTACACCTTTATTGCATAGATCAACTCAACAAGTATGTTTATGACAATGACACCCGTGCGCTACTGGAAGCTATGCTGATGGGAGATAAAGCTAATCTTGACCCTGAATTACGACAAGCTTATGCAGATACGGGTATCATACATATCATTGCTATTTCAGGTGCGCACATTGCAGTCTTCTTTATGTTGGTAGCATTCCTTCTCGGATGGATAAAACACAGAAAATACAGGTGGGTAAAATATATAGCCGCACTCCCTTTGATATGGGTTTATGTTTTGGTAGCGGGTGCGCCACCATCTGCTGTAAGAGCTGCTACAATGTTCTCCATTCTTGCTATTGGCTTTGCTCTGCAAAAGCACCCAAATGGCATTAATCAGCTTCTAGCAGCAGCATTTATTCTTCTGTGCGCAAACCCCTTTTGGATATACGATGTTGGATTTCAACTATCGTTCACAGCGGTTCTTTCTATTCTTATTTTCTACAGGCCTGTCTATAAACTAATTAGCCTTCCCAACAAATTATTACGAAACATCTGGAGTGCAGTTTCAATTAGTATTGCTGCTGAGATACTCATTGCGTCTTTAGTCATTTACTATTTCCACCTGTTTCCATTACAGTTCATTATTGCCAACTTACTGGCATACTTATGTATGGGTATAATACTTATTACAGGCATGTTGTTGATAGTGTTCTCTTTTTCGGAAACTATCTCCGGTATAGTGGCTGTTGTTATCATGCAACTGGCAGATTGGTTCCATTGGCTAGTATATGGCTTACAGAAACTGAACCCTGAGTCATTTCATTCCCTCACACTATCAAAATGGCAGTTGGTATTGGTGTACTTACTCATCACTACTATAACTGTTTATTATTTCAACAAAACGAAAAGAGCTCTTATTACTGCGTTGCTATCATTATGCTTGCTACTATCAACTATGGTCTACAATGAATGGAAAACTTTGCATCAACAGGTATTGGTGTTGTACAATATAAAAGGCAGTATTTATATAGAATTAATTGAGGGCAAGTCATACTCTGTAGTTGTATCACCAAAAGAGCTACCTCCAAATACTGAACATTTTGTATTGAAACCTGCACATACAGGTTGGCATCTAAGAAAAAGAGACACTACTGCGAGCAATCATAATTTTTACAAGATCGGAGATAAAACAGCTCTTATACTTAATGACCGATATGCTGATAGCCAGTTTCATGCAGATTATGTTATAATTAACACATATATTGATGAGACCGCCCTTAATAAAATACAAGAGAAACACACTCCACGGCAAATAATTGTCGGTAATAACATGCAAAGAAAAAAAGCAGAAAGTTTAGTACGCACTGGGAGACAGGCAGGTATGAATATTCACTATACTGCAACAGATGGAGCATTCGTACTAAAGACTGATTAATTGTACTAAGCTTAGTATCTTCGCGCTTCATTCCAACTATTAATAGAAAAGCAATTCATATGGAACGTCAAATAGGTGCCGCGCTTATATCTGTGTTTTATAAAGACGGGCTTGAGCCAATTGTTAAAAAACTACATGAGCACGGGGTTAAGATATATTCTACGGGAGGCACACAGAAATTCATTGAAGAAGCAGGCATTCCTTGTATTGCTGTTGAAGATGTAACCAGCTACCCATCTATTCTGGGCGGGAGGGTAAAGACATTACACCCGAAAGTTTTTGGTGGTATACTAGCAAGACGCGATTCCGAAGATGACAAGAAACACATTGAAGAATATAGCATCCCTTTCTTTGACCTTGTAATAGTTGACCTATACCCGTTTGAAGAAACATTGGAAAACACTAACGATGAAAAACAGATAATAGAAAAGATAGACATCGGCGGAGTTTCATTGATACGTGCAGCTGCTAAAAACTTTAATGATGTATGTGTCGTTGCCTCTCGCAACCAGTATGATGAACTATTGGAAATATTGAACAATAATGGCAATAAAACTAACATAGTTCAGCGTAAGAAACTGGCTGCTCAAGCCTTTGCAGAGTGCTTGTACTATGATGAGGCAATTGCTGATTACTTTATTGATTCAATAGAAGAAGAGGACTCTTATGAATTACCTGAAGGTAGCCCACAACCAATGTCTTTAAGGTATGGCGAAAACCCACATCAGGAGGCTACATTCTTTGGTGATATTGATTCTATTTTTGATCAATTGAACGGTAAGGAACTATCCTATAACAACCTAGTAGACGTAGATGCGGCAATACACCTGATAGCAGAGTTCGAACAGCCTACTTTTGCTATTATCAAACATACTAATGTGTGCGGCATAGCTCAACGAGATGATATAGTAGAAGCATGGGATGCTGCATTAGCAGGTGACCCGGAGAGTGCTTTCGGAGGCATACTTATCACCAATCAAACCGTTAATCTGGCAGTAGCAGAAAAGATAAGCGAACTGTTTTTTGAAGTATTGATAGCTCCTGCATTTGATAAAGATGCACTGGAATTGCTGAAAAAGAAAAAGAACCGTATTCTGTTACAACAAAAACAAAGCTTTAAAGCTGAACATGAATTCAAGCGTATACTTAATGGAACACTTTATCAGGATGCAGACGATACAAACTATGCTGAATGGATAGAGAATGGTGCAAGAGAAACCTCAAAGCAGGAAAAAGACGATATGGTATTTGCTAATATAGTATGCAAGCACCTTAAGTCGAACGCGATAGCACTGATAAAAAACAAACAACTGGTAGGCAAAGGCGCCGGACAGACCAGCCGAATTGATGCACTACGTCAGGCCATTGAAAAATCTAAACAGTTCGGTTTTGATCTTGATGGAGCAATACTGGCATCAGATGCCTTTTTCCCGTTTGATGATTGTGCTAAAATGGCCCATGATGTAGGCGTGAATGCCATCATTCAACCGGGTGGCTCAGTTAGAGATAACGATACTATTGAGTATTGCAAAAACAATGGCATGGCTTTAGTACTGACCAAAACAAGGCACTTTAAACACTAAATTCTTACTTTTATCTGTCTATGGTGTCGATTCTCATAGGCGATGACCTACTGTTGCGCTCATTCCAACCGGAAGATGCTGATGGTTTGTTTGAAGCCGTTAATGGTTCTCGCGAACATTTACGCCCTTGGTTTCCATGGGTAGACGCCACTACCAAACCTGAACATTCCTTACAATTTATTCAACAGTCACTTACGCATCAAACTAACCAGCGATCTATGGCACTGGGTATTATCTATAAACGAAAGATAATAGGCAGTATGGGTATGCACAACTGGGACCATTACCTGAAAAAAGCACAACTAGGTTATTGGATTAGTAAAGAATATGAGGGACAAGGGATAATATACACATGCCTGCTTCGCTTCATTGACTTTCTTTTTGAACGGACACAATTACACAAGCTGGAAATACTGTTCATGCCAGATAACACCCGTAGTGCTAAAATTGCTGAAAAAGTAGGCTTTAGAGTAGAAGGAGTTCTGCGCCACAGCTTTTTATTAAATGGTACTTACAAAGACCTTGTACTGACAGGCATGTTACGAAATGAATGGAATGGCCTTCCACAAGGTGAAATAAAGAAGTTTAAGGCTTCTTAGGGTTCATCACTTTTTCCCAAAGTTCAGGTATCCTTCTTATCCAATTCAGCTCCCTCATTTTTTCTCTTGCATCTGTTACCGGGCTACCAAAGTACACCTTACCCCCTTCAATTGATTGAGGCACACCACTTTGCGCATATACCACTGCACCTTTGCCTATTGTCAGGTCTTTACTTACTCCTACCTGACCCCATAAGGTTACCTCATCTTCTATAATAGTTTTACCGGCAATACCTACCTGTGCAGCAAAAAGACAATTCTTACCTATTACCACTCCATGCCCTATATGCACTTGGTTATCCATTTTAGTACCTCTGCCAACAATTGTATCTCCGCTTACTCCTTTATCGATCGTACATGCGGCTCCTATCTCTACATCATCCTCTATTATTACCCTACCACAACTTTCCAATTTGTCATAATGAACATCACGCTCTTTTCTTTTTTTGAAATAAAAGGCGTCTGCTCCTATTACTGTTCCTCCATGTATGATTACATTATCTCCAATAACAGTATGGTCGTAGATAGTTACATTCGGATGTATCAAACAGTTTTCACCTATTGTAACATTGTTACCTATAATAACTCCTGGTTGAATTTGAGTGCCCTTACCTATTTTTGCTGACTTACTTATAGGCTCCTTCAAAGGCTCAAACGGGCGGAAGTATTTAACCAGACTAACATATGCTGAGAACGGATCGTCATGTATCAGTAAAGTTTTACCTTCAGGACATTCTACCTCTTTGTTTATGATTATTATTGTTGCTGGTGAGGTTAAACAAGTATTAAAATATTTCTCATTATCTACAAAAGATATGTCTCCATGAGTAACTTTATGTATCTCATTAATCCCGTTTGCCATTTGCCGAGTGTTGCCTATGAGTTTAGCTTTAATAACATCAGCCACCTGCTGTACCGGTACTTCGTTCTGCAGTTTCATAAATCAATATTTATGTAAAGGTACGATACACGTTATCACTATCACATTCATTTATCCTTACATAAAAACTATAGCCTCTTGAGATATGTAAACGTTAATGGAAGGCTCTATAAAGAGACTAGTGCTAATGTGCCATATAATAACAGATCTTTCAGGTTCGGTTTTGGCCTGTTTGAGACAATGTTATTAATAGAGAATGCAATTCAGCTCAAAGAACATCATTGGGATCGCTTGTTTAGCAGTATGGATAAATTAGGCTTCACCACACCAGAGCTTATGACCATAGATTGGCTTGAAGAGGAAGTACTCAGAACCGTCAAAAAAAATAAACTTGAAAAGTTGTGCCGGATAAGATTGCAGGTATATGCCGGTAGAGGCGGACTATTTGACGGACAATACCCGTGGTCTGAATTTGTTATTGAATGTCAGCCGGTAGACCCATCATTATTACAGCTTAACCATACCGGATTGATAACATCTTATGCTGAAAACCTGATGAAAAGTGCTGATTCTATTGCCAATTATAAGTCTTCAAATGCCATGATATATTCTTTGGCAGGCAGGCAGGCTCTTGCAAAGAAGATAGATGACATGATTATGCTGAACACAGATAAAAACGCAATAGAAACGACAATAGCTAACATCTTTTGCATCTCAAAAAACGACATATATACCCCACCTTTGTCAGAAGGATGTGTTTCCGGTGTCATGCGCAAATATGTTATATCAGAACTAATCAAAAAGGGGTTCAAGATTAATGAAGAGCCGTTTACAAGATCTTTCCTGAAAAATGCTGATGCAGTATTTGCTACCAATGCTATAAGAAGAGTAAAATGGATAGCCAGTATTGACAACACTGAATATAAAGTTGATAAGGTGCTTGAAGTCTATGAAAACATTAGCTACTAACACCCTTTCTTTTCCTAACTTAGCACCTTATTAAATTTATGCCCTATGAAAAAAGTTTTCATCCTACTAATATTCTGTACGTCCATTAGTTTTTACGGCAATGCGCAAATACGCATTGGTCTTGAGGCCGGAGCTAATGCCAGTGGCATGAAAAGAGAATTTTCAGGATTCTCTGCATCCAACACTAACAGGCTTAGCTATAAGGCAGGTGCAATAGTTGACATTCCGATCTACAAAGAGAACGTATCGATACAACCAGGCATTTTTTATACTGCTCGTGGGTCTGAGCTATATGCAGATTTTACAATAGCAGATTTTTCGCTTATTCAGGTAAAACAAATAATGCATGTAAACTACATTGAAGTACCTGTTAATATTCAGTATAAGCAGGGTGAACCCGGAAAAGGCAAACTATTTGTAGGTGCAGGACCCTACTTTGGTTATGCTGCTACAGGCAGAGTAACAACTACCGTTTCAGGAAACAGTATAGTTAAGTCAATAATAAGCCTTACAGGGTTATTAGACTTTGATGAAGGCGAAAAAGACCTTAGAGTAGGTACTGACAGTAATGACCATATCAGGCCATTTGACATAGGGATTAACGCAAATATGGGCTACGAATTTCCTATTGGCATTATTATCAGAGGGCAGATAGGAACAGGGCTGATGAATACCGCCCCCAACCAAGATGTTAATGAACAGAGAAACTGGGGTGGTAGCCTTTCTATAGCATACACTTTCGGGTTCAGAAAAAAAAGAAAAGATTAACAATAATTAGTATTATTTCCCGGTTACCAACATGTTTTTGGTACAAGATTTGACAAGACCTATAAAACTTAAAACTTATGAAAAAAATCATCCTTTTTGCAACTCTACTCACATTTGCAACCTTAAGCTCTTTTGCACAGTTCAGAATCGGGCCTGAAGCAGGTGTAACTATTTCCAGTGCTCAATACAGCGAACCTGTTTTTTCTGTTGGCGGCTATACCTACTCCTATTCAACCTCATTTATTGTGGGTGGGAAAGCAGGTGTTATAGCAGATATACCTTTGATGAATGTACTGTACCTCCAGCCGGGAATGTTCTACTCAATGAAAGGGTATGATATTAACTATACTTATTCAGACGGCTCATATTTAGACGGAAGGATGAGGGTTAGTTACATTGAAATGCCAGTAAACCTGATCTACAAAACCGGCACAGAAGGTAGTGGAAGGTTCTTTGCAGGAGCTGGACCGTATTTAGGGGTAGCCATCCATGGCAATGTAAATGTTAGTATGGGTGGTGCCGGCATTATTTACCCTTTTGAACTTGACCAAAGCCTCACGATAGGTAACAGTGGGTTTAGTATGATCAAGAGGCTTGATATAGGTGCCGGAGCTAACCTCGGATATGAAATGCCTTTTGGCATGTTCTTCCGCGGACAGTTCCAATATGGTTTTTTCAATACCAGCCCACAGGCGCAGGTTACCCAAAAGATCTTCGGAGGTTCTGTATCGGTTGGTTATCTGTTCTAAAAACTCAAACTTATTTTATTATTTACAAAGCTGTCGCAATGGCAGCTTTTTTTACACCTGCCAACGCAGTAAATTGCAGGTCTTATGGATAAAAAAGTAAGAGTCAGGTTTGCACCCAGCCCAACAGGAGGACTACATCTTGGTGGCGTACGTACCATATTATTCAATTATTTATTCGCCAAACATCATAATGGTGATTTTGTATTACGCATAGAAGATACAGACCGTACAAGATATGTTGAAGGTGCTGAACAATATATATATGACTGCCTTGAGTGGTGCGGATTGAGACCTGACGAAAGTCCTGAGGCAGGAGGAGATTACGGCCCGTATAGACAAAGCGACCGAAAGGAAATTTATAGTCAATATGCACAACAACTAATAGATAGTGGGTATGCATATTATGCTTTTGATACCTCTGAAGAGCTTGAAAAAATGCGTGCTGACCTTAAAACAGAGCAAAACCCAAGCCCGCAATACGATCATACAACACGTATGAAAATGCGTAACTCTCTTTCCTTAGCCGAGGTTGAGGTACGTAACCTTTTGGATTCAGGTGTACCATATGTTGTAAGAATTAAAATGCCTGAAGATGAAACAGTGAGTTTCAATGATATGGTACGTGGAGAAGTGAGTTATGATACCAATCTAGTTGACGATAAAGTACTACTCAAAGCAGATGGTATGCCTACATACCATCTCGCAGTGGTAGTAGATGATTATTTAATGAAGATTACTCACGCCTTCAGGGGTGAAGAGTGGCTACCCAGCGCACCGGTACATTTGTTGCTTTGGAAATACCTGGGTTGGTACAACGATATGCCACAATGGGCTCACCTACCATTAATATTAAAGCCAGACGGACATGGCAAGCTTAGTAAAAGAGACGGACAACGGCTGGGCTTTCCTGTATTTGCTCTTAAATGGACTGACCCTGCCACCGGAGAAAGTATGAATGGTTTTAAGGAAGAAGGCTTTTTGCCGGAAGCATACATCAACCTGCTAGCTTTGCTTGGCTGGAAGGATAACTCTGAACAGGAAATATTCTCTTTAAACGAATTGATAGAAAAGTTCTCCATCGAAAGGGTACATAAAGGGGGCGCAAAGTTTGATTACGAAAAAGCCAAATGGTTCAATAATCAATATATACAGAGCACACCCGATGAAGCATTGTTACCATTAGTTAAGCCCTTTATTGAAGCAAATGGAGTAGTTGCCGACGATGCTGTACTTACTAAGGTAATAGGCCTGATAAAAGATCGTTGCAATCTGCTTACCGACTTCTGGACGCAGGGGAATTTCTTTTTCAAAACACCATCAGAGATAGACTTGGATTCTATCAGCAAAAAATGGGATGATAGCACTAAAGCATTTTTTGTAGAATGGTTAGACAAAATAAACTCTCTTGAGCAATGGACTGCAAACACCATCGAAGATAGTTTCAACTCAGTTTTTGAACAACACAACCTGAAAAAAGGCGCTGTTATGCTACCACTACGTATTATGCTTGTTGGTGGTAAATATGGACCGGGAGTTTTTGATATTGCTGAAGTTATTGGTAAAACTGAGGTGATCAGGCGTGTAACAAACACGCTAGATAGTATATAATCTATGGCTTTGTGAAAAGAAAAAGCGAGAGGAGGCCCCTCTCGCTTTTTTAATATTATAATCTAAATATAGATACTAGTATACGTTAATCTTCTGGATCTGCTTACCCTGAGGAGTAGAAACCTCGATCATGTACAGGCCTGGAGTTACGTTGTAATCAGCAGGCTTCCAGTGGAAAGTATGTGTACCTTCTACCTCAGTACTATTAACAACTGGAGTAGCAACAACCTGACCAACAAGATTATAAACACTCATATTAACTTCTGTTGTTTGCTTAATGTCAAACTGTACACGAACAACATCAGTTGTTCTTGCAGGGTTAGGGTATGCACTGATCACACTTACGTTTCCAGTTACATCATCAACACTTGCTGGGAAGAATGTCTTAGAAACATCACGAGCTTCTTCAGAATTCATGATCTCTTTTTCACCATTTGCAACAGAACCGTTGTAAGAAACAAATGCTAAAAGGTGGAGCTGATCTTTATTCCATGCTATGCTAGGAGTAAATTTGATATGCTGGGTATATTTAGTACCTACAGCAATAGTACCTGAAGTTACGGCATCGCCCCAAGCGTCAGTAGCTAAACCTTTTCTTAATGTAGCATTATGGAACCAGTTAGTAAGTGGACTTGCACCACCTTGAATATTCGCAGAGTAGTTTGATTGCGCTAAACTACCCGTTGCAGGGATGCTATCTTCAATAACATAACACTGCCAAGTAACAGGAACACCTGATTTAGGAGCAGCAGTGAACTCAATATTGATGTCACACTCATACTCATTTGTTCCCGGATTGTAAACCTTGTTATCAAAGCTTACAGAAACAATGGCTATTTCAGATTTACGCTGGCTGGCATAACTAGCCCATGAGCCACGACTCATTGAAGTCTTAGGCTCACCTTGCCACTTTACCCTGTCAATTGAACCGTTAGGGTAGCTTGTTACATTAAGATCTGCATCGATTTTTGCACCTTCAGGAGTTTGTAGTGCATCACCATTGTGGTTTGCTAAAGGAATGATATTTGCATCTGCATGCTCTAAACCTTCAAGAACTACAGTTCCTTCAGGACACCATCCACACCATGTACCTGTGTAGTCTTCAATGATCACTTTTTTTGTTTGTGCGTAGCTAGCTACAGAAACCAACATTACACTTGCTAGTAATAGTTTTTTCATACTATAGATTTTAGATTATTACGTGTTACAAAAATTAGAATTACAATTTAGCTAATTTTCATGTCTGTAGCTACAGCAATTCTATAATTGTTCGATAGTATTTACTTATTATATAAATAACAATTAGCTATATAGCTGATTGGATTCTTCGAATAAAGATAAAGAGCTACTCGTAGGAGTAGCTCTTTGAAAGAATAATAATTATTTAATAAAAACCATTAGTGTGCTTCTTCCCCATCCTTAAGTGGTACTGTCTGAGGAATGAAGTCATTACCATTTCCATCGTCTTTATAATCGTATGCCCAACGATGTACTTCAGGTATATCACCTTCCCAGTTACCATGCCCCGGATTAATCGGAGTGGTCCACTCAAGCGTAGGAGAGTCCCAAGGGTTCTTTGTCAAACACCTGCGTCCGCGGAATATACTTACAAAGAAGTTGACTACGAACAGCAACTGAGCAAAGAACACTATTATTACTGCAATACTAATAAACGAATTCAAATCGCTGAATTGACTGAATGACTCCCAGGCACTGTAATCGTAATAACGACGTGGCATACCCGCAACACCTTCGTAGTGCATAGGCCAGAAGATAAGGTATGCACCCGCAAAAGTGAGGAAGAAATGAATAAACCCTAATGTATTATTCATATACCTGCCATACATTTTCGGGAACCAGTGATAGATACCTGCAAACATCCCGAAGAAGGCACTCACACCCATTACTATATGGAAGTGTGCTACCACAAAATATGTATCATGCAGGTGAATATCGAGCGCTGAGTTTCCAAGGAAGATACCTGTCAAACCACCGGAGATGAATAGTGATACGAAACCGAGCGCAAACATCATTGGCACGGTGAAGCGTATATTACCTCTCCATATTGTTGTCAACCAGTTGAACACCTTCACTGCTGATGGTACAGCAATAAGTAATGTCAGAAGTACAAATATTGATCCGAGGAATGGACTCATACCCGTAACAAACATGTGGTGGGCCCATACAAGGAAAGCAAGTACTGTGATCGCTATCAACGAGATGATCATCGCGAAATAACCGAAAATAGGCTTTCGGCTATGTGTTGATAGTATCTCTGATGCCATACCCATGCCCGGTAACATAATGATGTATACCTCTGGGTGGCCTAAGAACCAGAACAAGTGCTGATATAATATTGCGGAACCACCAATATTTGGCAATGCTTTACCCTGAATAAATATTTCAGACAGGTAGAAACTGGTGCCGAAGTTGCGGTCGAATATCAATAGTACGAAACCAGATAACAATACCGGGAATGAAAGCACACCAAGAACGGCAGTGAACAGTAGCGCCCATATAGTAAGTGGCATACGGGTCATGGTCATGCCCTTGGTACGCATATTCAGTATTGTTGAGATATAGTTCAAACCTCCCAATAGCGAAGACACAACAAATAGTGCCATACTAGCCAACCAAAGATCCATACCTATACCTGAACCTATAGATGCTTCTTTCAATGCACTTAGCGGAGGGTATGTTGTCCAACCTCCTGATGCAGGTCCGGTTTGTACAAACAGTGAGATGAACATTACTATACTTGCCAGGAAGAAAAACCAATATGAAAGCATGTTCATGAATGGCGATGCCATATCACGGGCACCTATCTGAAGGGGAATGAGTAAGTTTGCGAACGTACCACTCAATCCTGCCGTCAATACAAAGAATACCAGTATAGTACCGTGCATTGTAACCAAAGCATAGTAAAACTCAGGGGATAATTTTCCTCCTTTTGCCCACTCGCCAAGGAAACGCTCCATTATCGGGAATGTCTCATCCGGAAAACCGAGCTGAAGACGGAAGAACACAGACATTAATGCACCTATCACAGCCCATATAATACCGGTGATCAGAAACTGCTTACCAATTATCTTATGATCCTGGCTAAAGATATATTTGGTAATAAAGTGCTGTTTGTGATGATCATGATCGTGGTGATCCCCATGCACTTCTTGGTCGTGCTTATGCGCTACATTCGGCCCTTGGATAGTTACGTCACTCATTGTTCACTATTTTTATTTCCTTACCGGAAAAATTATTTCATTGTTACTGTGTTATCAGAATCTGTTTCTTCTTGTCCTTCCTGCTCATCCGCTGCAGGTGCAGCTTCCTGGTTATTCATAGCATAGTACGATGTCTGTCCTTTCAACCATTCGTCATACTCTTCCTGGGTATGTACTATTACAGTACCACGCATTGAATAGTGCCCGCTACCACACATCTGGTCGCAACTGATCTCATATACAAAGTCAGGGTTGCCTGAAATTTCCTTCATCTCTTCTGTAGTATACTGCGGTGTAAACCATAAGGTTGTTATGATACCTGGCACAGCATCCATTTTCAGACGGAAGTGCGGCAGGCCAACATCATGTATTACATCACGGCTACCGATAATCAATTTCACCGGCTTCCCTTTTACAAGATGGAGCTCACCATTCTGCAGTACAATATCATCTAGGTTATGCTTATCATCCCAGTTCTGGCCCAGTACGTTATCAACATCATTGATGTTACGGAAATCTTTTTTACCTAGTATACCATCTTCACCTGCATAACGGATTATCCAGTTGAATTGTTTACCTACTATCTCTACAACTTCAGCATCTTTAGGTGCATCAGAGGTCATATGTGTCCAGTTCTTCAAGCCTATCACTACTAGTATTGTCATTGCAATAGCCGGTAATGTTGTCCATATAAGCTCAAGCTTATTATTATGCGGGAAGAAGAAAGAAGTACGTTTTTCAGTAGACTGGTAACGGAATGCAAACCAGAATAATAACGCCTGTGTTATAAAGAATACAACACCTGTTACGATCAACGTAAGGTTGAACATCTTATCATATTGAACCCCGTGCTCTGATGCAGAAACAGGCAACATCATATCCATCAGGTATACATGGCACTCATATATACCGTACAAACCCAGTAGGAAGAATGCTACCAGCAACCAAGCCATAAGGCGGTTGGTCTGTTGTTTTGTCTTCTCTTCGCCACGCAATATACCTGCTAACTCACTCGCTTTCGCTATCTGGTATATAATAAAGAATACCAGGCATGTTAGTAATATTGAAGTAAATCCCGACATGGTCAGTTTATCTTAATTCAGTTATTTATTTAATTTATCACTCACAGTTTCTATCCTAGCTCTCATGTATTACAGCCTCCTTCAGCAAAGGATGATTGATCGGAACCAATGATGCCTTCGTCAAAGTTCTATATACTACAAACATGAATAGTCCGATAAATCCGGCAAATATGCCCAACTCATACCAACCAAGGCTCCAGTTTGCTCCCAACGGGCCTGGCATGGTCATGATGTAAAAATCTAACCAGTGACCGAAGATGATCGCCATAGCCATAAAGCTTACCGTAAAGTAGTTACGCTTACTAGGGCGAGACATCAACACAAGTATTGGTAGTATGAAGTTGATAATGAATACAGAGAACCATATCAATGAATAAGGGCCCTGCATACGTATTTTGAAATAAGTTGTTTCTTCAGGAATGTTACCATACCATATAAGCATGAATTGTGAGAACCACACATAAGTCCAGAAAATACTGAATGCAAACATGAACTTACCAAGGTCATGCATATGTTCTTTACTTACCAGCTCCATATAGCCATGGTTCTTCAGCGTAACTGTTATCAGCAGTATCATAGACATACCACTCACAAATGCACTGGCGAAAGTATACCAGCTGAACATGGTAGAATACCAGTGTGCATCAATACTCATGATCCACATCCATGGTGTAGTACTCATTTGTGTAAGTGCATATACAAGTAAGAAACCTGCAGACCACTTTACCATACTCCAGTATATCTTAGTACTATTCTTAGGTGCATTTTCCTGAGCAAGAGACATAGAACGGAACTTGCGTCCGAAGAATGCCCAAAGACCAATTGTTACTAAAGTAAACCCTATGAACATTCCTTTATTCAGGAAACCCGATTTACCTACTAATATCTCATCTGTCTTATCCAGTATAGCCCAATGATAAATAGGGTTATGAACATGGTCTCCTTCACCTGTACTGAAACCAAGTGCTACGTATAATAGTACTATTGCTGCTATAACACCAAATATCCAGACATTTGCACCTATCGCTTCAGGTATTCTCTTATACATCACTATCCAACCGCCCTGTGCAAGCGATGCTGCCGCTTGTATGAAAACACTGGCAACAGCTACCATCAGAAAGAAAACACTGTTCTGCAACAATACTAACCAAAAGCGTGTTTGTGCAATATCATCTCCCCTAAGTAAAGCAAATGCTCCTATAACAAGCACCAGCACACCAACAACCATCAGTGCAATACTGGTGTTCTTCAATCTTGCCGGTAGCTCAAAACGTTCGTTCATTGTATCTGCTATTATGAAGTCCTTTTATTAATTCGTTTTCTTTTATCCTAATGCGATTCTTCGTGGCTTTCTTCTTCAGCCATAACTACATGCTCTTCGGTTGCTTCTTCTGTCTTACCAAACTTAAATGGTTCACCACCATTCTCAGATTGCACCTGCTTAATGTATGCTATTACCATCCAACGTTGTTTAACATCAAGCTGGCTTGCGTAAGACCCCATCAAATTCTTGCCGTATTTAATAGCTGCATACATGGTACCTTCAGTCATTGTCAGGTACTTGGCATCTTTCAGGTTAGCAGGCATTGCTGCAAACTTGCCACTCGTGTACAACGGTCCTTGCCCATCAAGCTTAGTACCATGGCATACACCACAATATATATTAAATAAGCGTGCTCCTTCCTTCAACTCAGCATCAGTAAAACGCATATCTGTTGTGAAAGTCTTATACATAGCTGTATCCTCAATGGTCATGTGGTCAGGCAACTCATGCCCGCGGGCAATGGTACCCGGTACAGGCTCACGGCTGGTTTCTCCGTCAGCAAAGTTCGGGTTATGCGTATAAGCATCGTAAGCCTGTGAGTAGGTCATATCAGGAGCGTATATCTTTCCCGGATTTCTACGGGTTCCGCCACTGTTACAAGCCGTAAGACCCAACCCTATTGCGATTACAGCAACTACTATGCTTTTGGTCTTATTCATAAATATTTTCAGTTCAATATGCTTAAATACTGTTATTAATAAACTAAACAGCCGGAGCGTTCAGTTTTTCATATTCTTCTTCTTTATCAAACCTGCCGTACCACCACTCATCTTCTGCGATCTGCACGTCTGTCTCTACAGTTCCTGTAGATTTCAAAAAATCAATCACTTCTTGCTCAGATGCTTTATCATTCAACTCTATCGCTATTACAAAAAGGTCATCAGACTGGCGTGGATGGAACACATGCTTCTTAACACCCGGCATTATCTGATTCAGGTAACAAAAAGTAAGTACCATACCTACAGCAGCAAATAGTACTGTCAACTCAAAAGTGATCGGTATGAATGCAGGTAACGAGAAGTGAGGCTTATCACCGAAGTTGATCGGCCAGTCGCTGGTGAAAATCCAACCCATGAAACCAACTGCTGTGGCTGTACCCGTGATACCGTATATGAAACCGGCTACGTGCAGATCTGTTTCTTTAAGGCCTATTGCCTTGTCCAGACCATGCACCGGGAATGGAGTGTAAACATCGTGCATCTTATACCCGCTGTTGCGTACTTTCTCAACCGCTGGGAAAAGAGTAGCCTCGTCATCATAACACCCGATCGCAAATTTCTTTATAGCCATCTTAGTTTATATTCAGATTCAGTTTATTATTCTTATTAATGATGAGCATTTTCCTGAATGAACTCTTCAGTGCTTTGCTCTTCAATTTTTTCCATTTTCTTCTTGTAGTTCTCACCTGATGTCTTCAGTACGAACTTGATCTCTGCAATTGCAATTACAGGGAAGTATTTCGCGAATAAGAAGTAACAGGTAAAGAACAAGCCGAATGTACCAAGGTAGAAACCTATTTCAGGCCATGTAGGGCTATAATAAGTCCAGCTACCCGGCAGGTAATCGCGGTAAAGAGATGTTACGATGATCACGAAACGCTCAAACCACATACCAATGTTCACAATTATCGACATGAAGAATGTGAACGGGATATTACGGCGCAGTTTCTTGAACCAGAACAACTGCGGAGACACCACGTTACAAGTCATCATCGCCCAATAACTCCACCAGTATGGCCCCATAATACGCCAGTGGAATGCGCCTTGCTCATATTCAACTCCACTGTACCAAGCCATGAATAGCTCTGTCAGGTAGGCAACACCCACAATAGAACCTGTTAATACGATTACCTTGTTCATGGCCTCAATGTGGCCAACTGTAATGTAATCTTCCAGGTGTAATATCTTACGTGTAAGTATTAAAAGTGTTTGTACCATCGCAAACCCGGAGAATATTGCACCTGCAACGAAGTATGGCGGGAAGATGGTCGTATGCCAACCAGGTATTACCGATGTGGCGAAGTCAAAAGATACGATAGTGTGTACTGAAAGTACAAGTGGCGTACTCAAACCTGCCAACACTAGAGCCAATGCTTCCTGGCGCTGCCAGTTTTTAGCAGTACCTGTCCATCCGAATGATGCTAAACCGTACATTTTTTTACGGAATTTTGTTTTAGCACGATCACGAATAGTAGCAAAGTCAGGAATAAGACCCGAATACCAGAATAATAATGATACCGTGAAATAAGTAGAGATCGCAAATACGTCCCAGAGTAGTGCTGAGTTGAAGTTCGGCCATAATGGTCCACGTGTGTTAGGATAAGGCAGTACGAAGAACGCATCCCATACACGACCCATGTGGAATATCGGGAACTGACCCGCACACATTACCGCGAATATCGTCATCGCTTCTGCTGCACGGTTCACACCTGTACGCCAGCCCTGACGGAACAGCAAGAGGATCGCGGAGATAAGCGTTCCGGCGTGACCGATACCTACCCACCATACGAAGTTGGTGATATCCCATCCCCAACCTACGGTGCGGTTAATACCCCAAACACCGATACCCCAATATACTTCCCAGAACACTGAGAATACTCCGAAAGCAAGCAGGGCTACCGAGAAGAAGAAACCTACGTACCATAAACGGCCGGGCTTCTGCTCAATAGGTGTGACAATATCTTCAGTCACCTGGTGATAGTCTTTGTCACCATCTACCAACGGTTCCCTTACAAACGATTCGTACTTTAAATGCATAGCACGTTATTAGTAATAGTCTTTAAAATATAATTACAGCTCTCGCTATGTTTTAAAACATTATCGGATTCATCAATCCGTCTTTTTCCTCATCACCGGCAACGATCTCATCTGTATTACGTATCACAGACATATAGTTGATGTTAGGCAATGTGTGCAGTGTTTCTAATACATAGAAAACACGTTCTTCCTGCTCTTTCTTACGCAATTTGTAAACCTCACTATTCTTATCATTCACATTGCCGAATACTATTGCATCGGTAGGACAAGCCTGTTGACAAGCAGTTTTGATCTTACCATCAGGTAATGGTTCACCGTTCTTCTTAGCTTCAAGCTTACCTTCCTGCAAACGCTGTACACAGAAGCTACACTTCTCCATCACACCACGGCTACGTACTGTAACGTCAGGGTTCAGCACCATACGCGTAAGGTCAGAGTTCATCTCATCCCTTCTGTAGTCTTCGTACAGGTTATCATCAAAGCAGTCCGCGCCGTTCCAGTCCATCCAGTTAAAGTGACGTACTTTATACGGACAGTTGTTCGCACAATATTTAGTACCGATACAACGGTTATAAGCCATTTGGTTCAGACCTTCACTACTGTGGTTGGTAGCAGATACCGGACAAACGTTCTCACAAGGAGCGTTATCACAATGCTGACAAAGCATTGGCTGGAATACGGTCTGGATAGAATCCGGATCTTCCGGTTGCCCGCTGAAGTAACGGTCAATACGTAACCAGTGCATTTCCTGCGCTTTCAACACGTGTGTTTTACCCACTACAGAGATATTGTTCTCTGCCTGACAGCCTACTACACAAGCACCGCAACCGATACACGATGTCATATCTATTGACATACCCCAGTGTATACCCGGAGAATCGAAAACCGGATATAACGTACCGTTCTTACGGAAACCTTCTTCCCAGTTATCTTCGTGATGGCTGGCCATTGGCGCTTTCGCGTGGCCATTACTATGATCTTCGCCGTGAGCAGCTGCTGCACCATGTCCACCTTCTTCATGTTCCCATGGCAGGTGAGAATAGTGTTCTACTGACTCTTTACGATAATTCAATAATGCTTTCGGGTCTTTCTTGAACTCATCCAACGTATACTCATGGATGATTGGACGACCTTCATAGCTGTTGTGTGTTTGTGTGATCGCTACTTCATAAGTATCTTCAGTGCCTTCTATTGTAGCAGCAGAAGAATAGCTGAATGTTGAACTAGCTTTGTCGTAACTCACCATCGGATAAGCATTCTTACCGCCTATCCATTTGCCGAACTTATCAACACCACTCTTAGCTGCCATACCCACCTTTGCATCCCGACCGTAACCTACAGCTATAGCAACAACATCATTATGTATACCCGGCACTACAACAATTGGTAAGCTAACTTCTCCGTTTGCTGTAGTTATCTTTATTACTTTCTTAGCATTTACTACTTCAGTGATGCTCGTCAGCTCTGCACCAAGCTCTTTTGCTTTCTTAGGAGAAACACATGCGTAATTATCCCAAGTAGCTCTTGTCATCGGGTCAGGGAGCTCCTGTAACCATGGGTTGTTACTCCAGGCACCACCGTAACCGATAGATTGCTTTTCGTAAACAACCAGTTCCATTCCGTCTACAGCGTTCTTAGACTGTATATTACTGATCGCTCCGTTTACATTACCAACAAAACCAGCACCACCCATGGTCATTTCAGAAGGCTCTATGATACCTTCCTGCAAAGCCATGTCAAAATTCTTCTGTCCACCAAGTTTACTTTTCCAGTAATCTTGCCACATATCACCATACGAAGTTCCTGCATCTGCCCATGTAAGCAGGCTATCCTGAAACGCACGTGTTTTGAACAATGGCGCAATACCCGGCTGCATCAGACTGTAATAACCGGTTTTAGGTTCCGCATCACCCCAGCTTTCCAGGTAGTGATGAACAGGAACAACACAAGTACATTTTTGCGCAGTCTCATCCATTCGGTCAGCGAATGACACACTTACTCCTACTTTCTCAAGACCTGCAGCAAATTCTTCGCCTTTGTTATATTCATAAACCGGGTTTACTCCGTACATCATCAAAGTACTCACGCTTCCGGCTTTCATAGCATCAGTTAATGCTACAAGGTCAGAATCTATACCTTGTTTAATGTTACTTGTTACAGCCCAGTTTATTGTAGTACCGTTAGCACCAATGCTAGTATTAATAGCGTTGATCACTACTTGTACATCTTTATCGTTTGAACCACTAACTACAAGTCCGTTACCTTTTTTAAGGTCGTTAGCTGCGTTAGCGATAACTTTATTGAGTTTTGCGCTACCAAGATTAGGCTTAACACCATCTGTAATAGCGTTATAAAGTGCTACTGCGACTTTGCCCAGTTGCGATGGCTTACATGTAGCACGCTCATCTGCTTTAGCACCTGTTATTGTGTGAGTAGCTTCTACATGGTAATGCTTAGACATATCCATGTTATGAGCACTTATCTTACGACCTTTACTGTATTGTTTTGCAAACTCTACCGGAGACAACCATGTACCCAGAAAATCTGCATCAAGGCTTACAATAGTCTTTGCTTTATCAAAACGATAGCTTGGCAGTGTACGCTTGCCATAACTTGCTTCGTTTGCCAGCAACATACCTGAATACGAGATCGGATCGCAGGTAATATGTTGCGCATTAGGATGTTTAACAAGGAACTTACTGATAACCTCTTTAGTAGTTGGGCTGATAATAGTTGATGTTAAAAGATACGCTTGTCCACCACCTGATAAACTATCCTTCACTTTTCTGTCTACGGCCTCAAAAGTCGCTTCTTTACCATCAGCATACGGTTGGCGTAAACGCGCATTATCATATAAGCTCAATACTGAAGCCTGTACGCGAGATGAGGTACCACCACCTGTAATAGATGACTTCTCATTACCTTCTACTTTTATCGGACGTCCGTCACGTGTTTTAATAACTATCGGACACCAGTCACCACCATCAGTAAAAGTTGAAGCATAATAGTTGGGCACACCCGGCACTATCTCTTCCGGCTTAATTGCATATGGTATCACCTTACGTACCGGCATCTCACAGCTGGCAGCCAAAGTAGCTGCTGCAGTACTGAAACCCAGGAACTTCAAAAAGTCGCGGCGTGGAGTGTTGGCTTCCAGAAGGCCACCACCCATGTCGAATGGCAGGTCTTCACTGAATTCTTTTTCTGCAGCCTCCTTATAAGCTTCAGTCTCATTCAGTTCTTCCAGATCCTTCCAATATTGTTTTTGACTCATATTGTTCGATTCGGTGTTATCGTTTCCGAATAAGTTTAAAATATTAATAGTGGCATTTCTGACATTCCAGACCACCAATATCTTCTACAGTTACTTTACTACGCGTACCTGCTTTGATCTCTTCGTGGTATTTCTCAAAAATGCTGTAATAGTCATTGTTTGCAAATTGAACTTCAGTCTCTCTATGGCAGTTGATACACCAGCCCATAGACAATGGAGAAAACTGGAATACTTCGTCCATATCCTGAATCTCACCATGACAGCGCTGGCAGGCTATTTCACCTACCGCTACGTGTTGCGAGTGATTGAAGTAAACATGGTCTGGCAGGTTATGGATCTTCACCCACTCTATAGGCTTAGCCATAATATTACCATCCTTATCACGCTTATAGGCTTTCTTAGCAGGATCCCATCCCGCATATTCATATAGCTTTTGGATTTCGGCAGTACCATCTACCTCTTCACCTTCATATGTATACAGTTGATCTCCTGTATATTCATTGATCTGCATATGGCAGTTCATACATACGTTAGGAGAAGGCACCATTGCATGCTTACTCTTTTCAGCACCTGCATGGCAATACAAACAGTTGATCTGATTTACACCTGCGTGTACTTTATGTGAGTAGAATATAGGCTGTTCAGGCATATAGTTCTGCTGGCGACCCATTTCAATGGCACCGTTCACAATCCAGTAACCTGCACCTATAAATACTAGTATTGCAAAAATGGCTATGAATACCTTGTTACGGTAAACAGGAACGTCTTTTTCATTTTGGATGCCCTGCTTGTCGTAAGCAACTTTTCTTAACGCATGGTTGATGCGCCAAAGTATAAGTACGAATACTAGCAAACAGACAGTGATCAATGTATACAACCATGTGTTTGGCTCAGCATCCTCAACAGGAATTGGCTGCCCATCTTTTGGCTGGTTAGGATCTACATAGTTATTAGCATAATCAATGATCGCATCTATCTCTTCTTCACTCAGGTTTGGGAACGCCGTCATTGCGGTTTTGTTCCACTCTTTGTAAATGTTATTGGCATACTCATCACCACTTGCGATCACAGCAGCAGAATTGTGTATCCACTCATACAACCACTCTTTACTTGGCACGCGCTCGTCTACACCTTTTAATGCCGGGCCTGTCGCATCCTTTATCGGGTTGTGGCAGCTCGCACAATTCGACATGAACAATGCCTTACCATCAGGCTGAGCATTGGCAGTACTAGCACAAGCTAATATTGCGATCAGTATAGCGAAGGTGCTGTGAGCAATTTTCCGTAGTATCGGCTTAATTGTTACTAACACAGAGATAAATTTGAAAATTAACGTTCCTTTTAATTCAAGTGTGTGCAAAACTACAACACAATGCCGAAAGTTTATACACATTTGTTAAAAAATGTTTTCCAGTATTCATGCGGGTTTCAGCCTATATTTGATTATTCCCAATGTGACAATGTCATATTTTTGTCATTAGGAAAATCCTAATATTTTTTAACGGTTTTTAACCTGTTTTTTCTAGATACTACCTGTCCTTCCTCCATCCACAGGAGTGCTGGTGCCATTGATGTATGCTGCAGCAGGTGTTGCTAAAAATGCCACTAGTGCAGCTATCTCCTCAGGCTTACCAAATCTCCCTGCAGGTATTTCTTCTAACATCTCTTTTTCTACATCTTCTTTACTCTTACCAGTTTTTGCTGATTTATTATCAATGATCGATGTTAATCGTTCTGTTCCTGTAGCACCGGGCAGTACATTATTTACTGTAATACCGAACTGAGCCACCTCATTTGATAATGTTTTTGCCCAGGAGGCTACTGCACCTCTGATAGTATTAGAAACCCCCAGTCCTTTTAGGGGTATTTTTACAGATGTAGAAATTATATTGATGATGCGACCATACCCCGCAGCTTTCATGCCCGGCAAAACAACCCCTGCAAGCGTATGGTTACATATCAGGTGTTGTTCAAATGCCTTCTGAAAATCCTCGATGTTTGCTGTAGATACAGGGCCTGCAGGCGGTCCGCCACTGTTGTTCACCAATATATGTATCGGGTTGTTATTAACATAAGCAGATGCCACAGTACCCACCTGATCGGGCTTCTGAAAATCTGCTACTAGATAACTGTGCTGCTGTCCTTTAGATGTATCCAGCTTTTCTATAGCTTCTTTCAATGAAGCTTCATTACGGGCTATTAATACACAATTGGCGCCATGGGCTGCCAGCAATCGGGCACTTGCAAAACCTATTCCCTGGGTACTTCCTGCAACTAAAGCTGTTTTTCCTGTTATATCTAATGGCAGCATACTTAATATTGGCTTACGAATATAGTCACTGAACGCTAAGTATCACAATCACATTAGCTTATTCTACCCATTTGAACAAACAGTTTTTAGTTAGGTGTTTTCAACGTATCTTCGTACTTTAAGCGTATCCTCCGCAATATTATCCACCTACCTCTTTTTCAGGATAAGACTTGCTACCTCTTTTCAAACTATATACGCTATACATAAGGCGCACTTAATGCAGCTTATTTTTTACTTTTTTATTTACAACAAATGAAACCAATGGAATATAATACCACCCGCAACCATTTATTAATGTCGGAGTACGGGAGGAATGTGCAGAAAATGGTAGGACAACTACTGGAAATTGAAGACAGGGACAAACGTACTGCCTTTGCAGAAGTGATAGTTGAGCTAATGGCTACACTAAACCCGAACATAAAAACCGTAGAAGATTACAAACATAAGCTTTGGGACCACCTGCATATTATTGCAGATTTTAAATTGGATGTTGACTCACCTTATGAAAAGCCAACACCTGAAAAGCTTAGCGAAAAACCCGAGCCACTGCCTTATCCGCAAAAAAAGATCACCAGCCGCCATTTCGGGAAAAATCTTACCTCTCTTATCGATCAGGCTATGGAAGAGCAAGATGATGAAAAGCGACAGGGCATGACACAACTTATAGGTTACTATATGAAGCTGGCGTACATCAACTGGCACAGGGAGCCTGTACACGATGATATGATACGTAATGAGCTATCTGTAATGACTGATGGTAAACTGAAGTATGAACAAGGTGGTTATAAAGTGTATTTTGACAACAGGACACACAGCAACAAAGGAGGCCGTGGCGGCAACCGCAACAAAGGCAACAACCGAAACGGTGGTCATAACAAAGGCAGAAAATACAACAAACACAGAAACAACAATAGATAAACATAACATTATCCATGGGAGCTTTTGAGATACATGGCGGAAAAAAACTAAGCGGAACCATTACTGCACAAGGGGCAAAAAACGAAGCTCTTCAAGTGCTATGTGCCGCGCTGCTTACTAATGAGCCCGTTACCTTTAGTAATGTACCGGACATTGTAGATGTAAATACCCTTATTGAACTGTTAGTAGATATGGGCATAACCGTAACCCGACAAGGCGGCAATACCGTAACCTTACAAGCTCAGAATGTCAATACAGAATATTTTACGGGGCCTGATTTCAGGAAGAAGTCGGGCAAGTTGCGTGGTGCTGTGATGTTAGCCGGGCCAATGCTCTCTCGTTTCGGGAGTGCGCATATACCTCAGCCGGGTGGTGATAAGATAGGACGGCGCAGACTGGATACACATATCCGTGGTTTTGAAAAGCTTGGTGTAAAGTTCGATTACGATACAGAGAACAGTCTCTTCACTCTTGACGGCAGTGCCATGAAGGGTGCGGAGATATTACTGGCAGAGCCCTCGGTAACAGGTACTGCTAATATCGTAATGGCAGCCGTATGCACCCCGGGAACAACACGCATATACAATGCTGCATGTGAACCTTATGTACAACAACTGTGTCGCTTGCTGAATAATATGGGAGCAAAGGTCTCAGGTATTGCTTCTAATGTACTCACTATTGAAGGTGTTGAGAAGCTACATGGTGCCAAACACCGTATGCTGGCAGATATGATAGAGGTAGGCTCTTTCATTGGATTAGCAGCTATCACGCAAAGCGACATCACTATTAAGGATGCTGATGTAGAACATTTAGGAATCATACCGGATACCTTCCGCGCACTGGGCATTGAAATGAATATAGATGGAGACAACATCCATGTACCTGCTCAGGAAAAATATGGCATCCAAAAGTTTATTGATGGTTCAATACTTACCGTGTATGATCACCCATGGCCGGGCTTTACACCTGATCTGCTAAGTATCATATTAGTTACGGCCATACAAGCTGACGGTACTGTATTGGTACACCAGAAAATGTTTGAAAGCAGGTTGTTCTTTGTAGATAAGCTGATAGAGATGGGTGCACAGATAGTACTTTGTGACCCGCACCGTGCTGTTGTGATTGGCTTAGAAAGGCAAGTGCCATTGCGTGGCATCACAATGACAAGTCCTGATATTCGTGCAGGTGTAGCGCTACTGATAGCCGCACTCTCAGCTAAAGGGAAGAGTACTATTCACAACATCAACCAGATAGATAGAGGTTACGAACGTATAGATGAACGCTTGAATGCCTTAGGTGCTGATATAAGAAGGATAGACTAACGTAACTTACAACTTACATTATTACTTTGCTCGTACAGCTCTTCACGTATGATGTCACAATCCCTTTCAGCATCAGGCCTTGATTTATCAAGGGTTGTAATAACACGCTCAGAATCGTAAACACAATCACATTTATACGATTTATCGCATGCAGTGAACAGGAGAACTGATAGGCCTAGTGTCATTACAGAACTGAATATTTTGCTCATGGCATTATGTTTTATATTATGCAATTTAATGATTATTACGGTTACCAATGACCAAAGCAAAAAGCCACGCTATATGCGTGGCTTTTTATTGATAGAAATACTAGCTCTAGTTGACGGTAACCTTAATATGATATATTTCCAGTCCTTGAACCACTTGTACCATGAATACTCCCGCAGCCATAGAATTAAGTTCTACTAAAACTTTTCGTGTGTTTTCTACTTTGTTCCTGTAAACTACTTGACCACTAACATTGCTCACAACAATATCTGCAGCTTCATTACTAGGTAATTCTATGGTGAAGGTACCTGTATTCGGATTAGGATAAAGTCTGATATTATTAGTTATGTCATCAAGACTACCTATAGAGGATATAGATTGTTCATCTGTATTATCCTCATCTACCCCTTCCTCATCAGGTTCAGGGTAACCTTTACAACTATAGCGGCAGTAGCCCAACGTAGCACCATTTGCCAGGTATGTTGCTACAGAATTGTACGGGACTTTCTTGTTCTTTCCGTTGTGGCATATCCTTATCTTTTCATTATACCACTGTACATTCTCCACATATATTCTGCGGCTTACCGTTTTACTGCAACCGTCAGCATCGGTCACCTTCACATAGTATTTGGTAGTACTATTCGGACTCGCTGTTGTGCTTGAAGCTGTACTTGTAGACAAACTGTTGGTTGGTGTCCAGCTGTAAGTATATGGCGAAGTGCCTCCATTTACATTAGCACTCAATGTTACCGATTGCGCGCCATAACCTTTGAAGATAGTATACTGTGCCTGACCGCTTACTGTAGGGTTAGGACTCACATTAATACTCACATTAGGCTTGTTGGCCGGTGCCACCGTAACGGTTTTGATGACTGTACAACCGTTCTTGTCTTTTACTACTACCTTATATGTACCGGCACTAATACCTGAAAGGTCTTGCTTCGTACATTTGTTGTACCACCACCAGTACCACCACCAACTCCATGACTGATTGTTCTTACTCCAGTAATAAGTATAAGGCCCTGTACCACCGCTCACTGTCAGATCAATAGCACCGCTGTAATAGTTGCTACAGCTAACATTTGTTACTGATGCTGATACTACGAGTGGTGAATCCGGTTGTGTGACTGCAAAAGTATCAGTCATAGTACAACCCTTACTGTCTTTAACAGTTACCGAGTAAGTACCTGCCGTAAGGCCGAACCTGTGCTTGCTGGTTGAATTATCGTTCCACAAGTAGGTGTAACCCGGCTTACCGCCACTAACACTCAGGTATATTTTACCGGTATTATCACCATGACATTTCACATCTACTATATACTTATTGATCTTGATCTTGCTGTTCTGCTTCACTTTGAAGGTCTTTGTGGTTACCTCATTGTTAGCCGCGGTTACTGTCAGTGTGTAGTTACCGGCTGATAGTCCTGTCAGGTCTTCTGTAGTATCGCCTGTGCTCCAGCTATAACTGAATGGAGGAACACCACCTTTCACCGTTACATCCAATGCACCGTCACTACCGCCATAGCAGGTAACTTTGGTTTTGCTTGCTTTCAGCTTGAAGCATTCGCCTAACGTTGCTCCATTGTTCAGGTGTCCTTGTACTGCATTTACAGATACTTTCTTCGTCTTACCATTATGACAAATAACGATCTTGTTATTACCGTGTGTTACATCCATCACATAGATGGTTTTTGAAACAGTTTTGGTACAACCATTTGCATCTGTCGCAGTCAGCGTATAAGTAGTTGTTACAGTAGGCGATACTGAGGTACTTGCCGATGTCGGGCTGTTTACGCCTGTAGTAGGCGACCAGCTGTAGCTATAACCGGGTGTACCACCGGATGCAGTGCTGCTGAGCGTCACTGATTGCGGCCCGTAACCCAGATAGATCGTGTTCATCGATTGTCCGCTTACAGTAGGGTTAGGACTAACACCTACAGCCGTAAGTGATAACATAGTTGGCTCTGTTACAGTATAGGTAGCTGATGCCGAACAACCGGCACTGTCTGTTACCGTTACGGTATAGGTGCCGGCACTTAAGGAACTAATATCTTCCGTTGTGGCGTTATTGCTCCAGCTGTAAGAAAGGCTGCCTACACCGCCCGATACGCTGAGGTCTATGCTGCCTGAGTTATCACCATTACACAATACATTGGTTACAGATGATGTTAGCTTCAGTTGTTGCACATTTATTGTTTGAGTACAACTGTTAGAGTTGCCGTTTACATCTGTAGCCGTCCATGTACGGGTGATGGTATAATTGTAATGTGCCGCATCGGCAGGGTTACTGCTGTATGTGCTGGCATCTGCATATGTAATAGTATCTACACCACATGCATCAGTAGCTGTTGCGGTTCCCGTATTAGAAGGAGCTGTCAAACAACTTACTGTTACACTCGCAGGGCAGGTAATAACAGGCTTAACGGTATCTGTCACTGTTACTGTAGCCGTACCTGTGGCACTGTTACCATGTATATCTGTTACAGTCAGTGTTACTGTACAACTACCTACATCACTACAACTGAATGTTGTTTTATTAAGCGCCATATTGTCGATACCGCAGTTGTCGGTACTACCGTTATCTATATCTACGGTAGATATCGATGTGCTCCCCGATGCATCCAAATAGATGGTTTGGTTTTGCGTTGCAACGATAGGGGTTTGATTGTCAACTACCGTTACCGTTTGTATGCAGGTATTAGTATTACCGTTATAATCTGTTACTGTCCAGGTAACTGTTGTAGTACCTACGGGGTAACTGGCAGGAGCATCATTGCTCACCGCTTCTATACCACAGTTATCATTGGTAGTCGGGTTGCCCAAATTCACATTCGTCGCTGCACACTGTCCGCTATCTGCACTTACCGTTATATCTGCAGGACAAGTTATCGTTGGATTTTGATTGTCTATAACCGTTACGTTCTGTGTGCAAGTAGCAGTATTACCACTAGCATCAGTAACGCTCCAGGTTACCGTAGTAGTACCTACTGTAAACGCGGATGGTGCATTATTCGTTGTTGTAGCTACTGCACAGTTATCAGCTGTAGCAGGTGTTCCCAGGTTCACATTCGTTGCTGTACATGCTCCGCTATCTGCATTTACTGTTATATCACCAGAACAAGTAATCGTCGGATTTTGATTGTCTATAACCGTCACGTTTTGTGTGCAGCTAGCAGTGTTACCATTTACATCCGTTACCGTCCATGTAACGGTAGTAGTACCCACAGAGAAACTTGCAGGAGCATTGTTAATGGTGCTTGCCACACCACAGTTATCATTAGTAGTTGGTGTGCCCAGAGTTACATTTGTTGCCGAACACTCTCCGTTATCTGCATTTACTGTTATATCTGCAGGGCAGGCAATAGTCGGGTTCTGATTATCTACAACGGTAACTGTAAATGTACAGGTATCATTTCCACAAACATCAGAAGCTACAACCATAACATTTGTAACACCTACATTGAATGTAGACCCACTACCGATACCGCTACCACTTCCTGTTGTTGCTCCTGTAAATACATACGTGAATGTAGGCGTTGTTGCTCCTGTAGCAGTAACGTTGTAAGTTGCCGGGGCACTACAATTATCTGTCGTAGCACTAAGCGTTGTGCTTGTTGCACACGAAGTAATAACCGTCACAGGGTTTACTGTAATTGTAAAACTCTTTGACACACCCGTACATACAGGCGTTTGTGCAGTCACAAAGTTACCAAGGCCTTTTATCGTATTGCCAAAGCCTGTAAGCGTATTGACAACTGTATTACTTGCTGTACTTACAACTGAAACAGTCTTTGATGTAGCACAATTTATATACACCAAGCTACCGTCAGGGCTTATTGAAACCCCATAAGGCGCGTCGCCTATACTTACAGTTGCAGTTAAGGTATTAGTCGTTGTATTAATTACTGATAAATTGTCTGTATAGATATCCGCAGTATAAACGGTATTGCCATCAGGGCTTATTGTAATGCCCGAAGACTTTCTTCCTATATTAATAGATGCGGATATGGTATTGGTTGCAGTATTTATTGCGTACACATAGTTTACATTCTGGCTGGACACGTACACCTTACTCCCATCAGGGCTTGCAACAAGATCCAAAGGGAAAGAGCCTGAATATGTCAATGCAATGGTTGCTACGACAGTATTCGTAGCTGTACTGATAACCGACACATTGTTGCCAAAATAATTACCTACATATACTTTACTGCCGTCCGGAGTGATTGTAATACCCAGAGGACGATTACCTACATTCACTGTAGCGATTACAGAATTGGTAATCGTATTGATCACAGAAACCGTATTGGAACCTGAGTTGGCTACATATACACGCGAACCGTCAGGACTTACAACAACACCTGAAGGGCTGCCACCCACGGATATGGTACTGACAACAGTATTGGTTGCAGTATTGATAACCGATACTGAATTGGAACCGTCATTGGTTACATACACTTTGCTACCGTCTGCATTTACAGAAACACCTTCCGGATGTGTACCTACGGTAATGCTACTCACAATGGCATTGGTTGTTCTGTTAACAACATCAACTCTATTGTTACCGAAAGAAGCAATATATGCAAAACCGGGGCTGCCGCTTTGTGGCGTAACTGTTATTGTAGAGGTAACAGGACTTGTACCTGTATTGGTGGCGGTAAACGGATTTATATTGCCCGAACCGCTTGACCCAAGCCCTATGGATGTGTTGGTATTGGTCCAGTTGAAAGTAGTACCTGATTCAGACCCTGAGAATATGACAGAATCTGTTTGTGCACCTGCGCACAATGCCTGATTGGCAATCGAATCAACATCAGGTGTAGGTCTAACAGTTACCGTCTTTACATCTGAAGTAGCAGCGCAACCGTTTGAAGTAATGCTTACCTTATATGTTCCTGCTGTATTTGCTGTATAAGTTCCGCTGTTTGCACCGCTGATATTCGTCCCGTTTTTCATCCACTGGTAAGAGCTGCCCGTGCAGGCACTTACACTCAGCTGTACACTACTGCCCGAACAGAAATCAGTTGGCCCGCTTGCTGTAATGGATACAGGTGCGGGCCCTGTTTTCATAACCGTAAGCCTGCTGCCCGAGTTGAAATCCCTGAAGGCAACATACATATTGTCGTTCTTGTCAATTACAAATGAACCCTGGTTAGCGGTATTGGTGGTAATACCCTGTGCACCTATTGGTGTCCACACGCCATTATCAAATCTCTGTGTTGTGATTGACAGGTTATTAGCATCATCCCTGTAAGAGGCTATCAACTTATTCTGACTGTCGAAAGCCAGTGTTATATGATCGATGTACCCTTGAGAGAAACCGGCTTTGCCTACAGTCACCCACGATGTGCCGTTGTACTTAAGTACCGTAGCAGGCCCTTGCGGGAACCCGTCTTTATATGCTGTAAATAAAGTATTGTTAGCATCAAAAGCTATTGTAGGGCTTACAGCAGGCCCTGATGAAATGTTCGGGCCACCAACAGACACCCAGGATGTACCGTTGAATTTATACACCTGTAACTTACGTGCAGTATTGTTATCCGCATATGCTACATAAGGCACATTGTTGTTATCAATAGCCATTTTCTGGCTCACTGCATTACCTGTAGAGATACCTGTAGCACCCACCTGTACCCAGGTTGTGCCGTTGTACTTCATAACAGAAGTTTTGCCCCCGTTAACATTATCCTTAAATGCCACGTAAAGAACTCCATTATCGTCAATCGCCAGTGATGTATGGTTTACGGCACCCGGAGAGATACCCGCAGCACCTACCGTTGCCCATGAGCTGCCATTGTATTTGTATACCGTAGCACCTACACCAAATTCTTCTACTGCCATGTACAGCATATTGTCCGGCCCTACTGCCAACGACTGTGACTGGCCCGCACCTGAAAAACCTGCTGTGCCGACAATTGACCAGGAGCTGCCATCGTATTGCTGAACGGTTGTCTTATTGCTTTGCGATGCATCGGTATATGCTGCATATAGAATACCGTTGGTATCCACTGCCAATGCTGTAGTATGCGCCGTACTTGTTGAAATACCCGGACAACCTGCAGGTGTCCATACGCCCTTTTCTGTGACTGTAGTTACTGATGAAGTTGCAGCACACCCATTGGCATTTGTAACTTTAACGGAATAGTTTCCACTGTTGCTTGTTGTATAGCTGCTGCCTGTAGCACCGCTAATATCCATGCCACCTATCTGCCACTGATAGCTACTTGCCGAAGAGGCAGATAATGTTACAGACCCGCCTGTACAAAACGTAGTGGCACCGCTTGCCGTTACTGTTGCAGCTGATGCTGAATTTACTGTTACTACCGTTGCTGCAGATGTACCTGAATTACCGCCACTGGTAACAGTTACTGTGTAACTTCCGCCGGCTGTAGCAGTGTATGAAATGCCTGTAGCACCACTAATCGGGTTGCCATTCAGCGACCATTGGTAGGTATACCCTGCTCCTGAATTAGCCGTTAGCACTACAGAGTCACCACTGCAAAATGTCGTGGCCCCTCCTGCGGTTATCGTTGCTGTTAAAGGCGAAGGAGTATTAACACCTGTTTTCTTTACCGTTAGTTTTCCATTTGAAATAGTGGATACATAGATATCTCCGTTATAAACATGAATGCGGTTAAACCTGGCGTAAGAAGCAGTAAAACCGGTAGCACCTACCGCTACCCAGTTTGATCCGTTGTACTTCAACACTGTTGTTTTATCACCCTGGCCGTAGTCAGAAAATACCACAAGAGGATTGTTGTTGCTATCGAATGTAAGCGCTACATAACTTACAGCACTACTCGTTACACCACTGCCACCAATTACAGACCAGCTGCTGCCGTTGTATTTTTGTACGGTTAGTTTATTGCCGTTGGCAGCATCTCTATACGCTACATATAAATTATTATTCCCGTCTGCTTCAAAGTCTAAATAGTAAAAACTACCGGCAGAAATACCGTTTGGACCAACTAAAGACCAGCTTGATCCGCCATTGTATTTTTTAACAGATAGTTTGCCACCGTTTCCATGGTCGGTATAACCGACATATAGTACGTTATTGTTATCGATAAGAAGTCTTACGTTGGACGTATTTCCTGACGACAATGCGCCTCCGACATTTACCCAGCTACTACCGGTATACCTCTTTACCTGTAGCTTGTAATTACTGCTGCTGCTGCCCCTGAAAGCGGCATATGGCTGGCCATTGTATATTACAATACTATTGTCAATAATATTGGTTGCTGAAAAACCACGGCCGCCTAAGTAAGACCAGGAACCTGAAGTTGACCTTTTGACCACGGTGGCCTTGCTCGAAGCGCCATTATCTCTGAATAATACATAATGAGCGCCGCTGTTATCCATAGCCAGGCTATGCCAGTGCGCCCCGCCGCTGGAGATAGACCCTAAGGATGACCAGCTACTGCCATTGTACCGGATACCGCCCACGCCAACGCTGCCGGGCCTGTAAATACAATTAATGTTGCCTGAACCGTCCATGACCATGTCATTGTAATAGACGCCTGATGGCAAGGATGCGGGATTACCCACATCAGTCCATTGTGCTTGAGCACTGACGGCCGACACCAGTATGACGGGCAGCCAGAGCATGAAGATTTTGAATAGATTTTTCATACATATTGAGGTTTTTCAGACACATAACAGCCGCCATGTGTCCAGTTATTAATTACCTATTTTCAGCGTTCTCTTTTATCTCTATCAAGCTGTTCTCTTCTTTAACCTCCAGAAGTTTTACTTTTTGAGCATAGTAGCTCCACACTACTACAGCCAGAATGGCAGAGATCACTATCACAAGCACGTAGCTAAGCAACAACCTGTTTGATAGTGTGCGGAAAATGCTCATATCACAAATATGTATACGAGGGGTAGCGGAATGCAAGAAATGGTCGTCCCGACTGCGTCTCCGAGAGCGTCCCAAAAGCGTCTCAAGAATTTACTTGTTGATTATCAACAGGTTGGACGGATGGATTAAATACTGTCTATCAGCTCTTCAAAGTCTGAATCGTCGTCGATATTGAGCTTTTTGCGCAGGCGGTATTTGTAATTTCTCATACCCGAGAGACCGATACCGAGCATGCCTGCCATTTCTTTATTGCTGAGTTTGAGTTTGGAGAGTGCCATAAAGCGCGTTTCGGCAGGGGTAAGGTCAGGCAGTTTTTGCTTCAGCCTGTTGAGGAAGCCGCCGTGTACCGTTTCGAACAATTCACGAAACTCATCCCACTGTTCGTCGGTAAGTATGATGGAGCTTTGCAGTTTGGCGAGGTTTTCTTTGGTATCGGGCAGGTCTGTAGAGCAGGGCAGTGCCTGCAACCTTTCTATCTCTGCGGTAAAGTTTTCTATAAGCTGATTTTTCTCTTGCAGGTTTTTGGTGAATATGGTGAGCCTGTGCGAGGCACTGATGAGCTTATTGTCTGCCAGATCTTTCTCTGCCTTCAGCTTTTTGCGTCTGTTGTATTGGTTGGTAAGCAGTAGTAAACCTATCACCGTAGCAAGCGATAGTATAATAATAAGGTTGTTGCGCTTTTGAATACTAAGCTCTTTTTCCCTCACTATTTGTGCCACCTTTATTTTATTAGCTTCTTCCTGAGCGGTAATTTGTGCTTTGGCCATCATCAATACATCACGCTTGCTGGCTACGCTATCTTTGGCTATAGCTATACTGTCTTTGTATAGTAAAGCCTTGCGCATATTACCTTCTTCCAGTGCAAGCTCGCTAAGGAGCGAGTAGAGCTTGACAGCATGTTTATAAGTGTCTCTTCCATAGTGGATGTATTGCTTCGCAATACGTGTATAATACTTTGCACTATCATCGTCACCAGTCATTCGATAAATATCTGCCAAACGAACAAGTTGGTTGCTGATATTATCGTATTCATGTCTTTTAAGGGCTCTATCTACATCTTCTTTCAGTAGTGGTTTGGCTTTTTTGTATTTGCCCTGCAGGTAGTAGATGATACCAATATTACCTCGGCTGATCGTAGCCCAAACATCGTTTTCTTTAGTGCTTATTTCCAGCACCTTGTTGAAGCAGTACAGTGCCGAATCGTACTTACCTGTGTTACGCATGGCGAGCCCCAGAGTATTATACAAACCATGGTCCAGATTAGTTGTATAAGCAGGCAGTGTTAGTGCATAGCGGATATATAATTTGGCCTGTTCATAATCTTCAAAAGTATAATATACATCACCCAATAACGAGTAGTATGACTTCTTTTTAGGGTACTCTTCATTACTTAGTTCATCAAGTAAGTACTTATACTTTACGAGGTATTCAAACGCTTTAATGTATTCATCATTGTGATAATAATGTATACCACTTGTATAGCTTACATCAAGCAATACACCAGGGTATTTTTTCAGATGAGGTATCAGTAACTGTAATGAATCTACAGACTGGCGATAAGTATACCACCAGTGAAAAGTATAATATTCTATTTTGCTAAACTGTGTTTGCCAATACAACTCATCATCACCGGACTTCCGTGCAGTTGACGCTATATCATTCAGCATTTTGAAATAAGTAACAGAATCCTTCTTCCACTCGCCCGGAGAAAATAATAATGAATCCACTGACTTGGCACGAGCTGCAAATGATTTATTTAGCAAATATTCATACTGAGCTGACACAGTATAAATTGTCATCGTTAATACCAGTAGTAATAAAACTCTACGCAATCCTTAACACTATTTTATAAACACTAATATATAAATCCTCTGCTTTTTCTTTTAGACAATAAAAAAGCCACTCATTATGAGTGGCCTTCAAGAGTTATACCGATAAAATCTTTATTAGAACATTAACTGACCCTTCTTACTGTTGAAGAAGAAAGTAAAGCGAGGCATGATGAACCATAATTTAGCCGTACCATCTGCAATAACATCCCTACGTAGCACAGGCGTGCTTGCTGTAACATCAAACTTATACTCACCATGACGACCGAAGCGAACGAAAGCATTACCCATCACATTCACAGTTAAACCTTGTGTACCATCTATCTCGTGCCAAAGGCCGGTGTTTCTGTCCTGGTAAAGGTCATCTTTCAAGTGGTATATACCAACAGCACCTGCTGTAATACCTCCACGATCGTTGTAATAATGGCCTTCTAAGCGTAACATCACATCTCCCTGACGATAAAGGTATCTTGTTATGTGGTATGCATCACTGCTGTATAAAGTATCATTGGCTTTGTTAGTAGCAGAAAAATTGTTGTCATTATACCTGAAGAAAGGCATCTGAAACCCTGCTGCAACTGTCAAGTATTGCTTCCATGTAGCACTACCACCAACTATTACATCTGTACTGCCCTTGCCCGGCTGGTAGGTCATAGGTAACGGACGTGCAATAGCGTCTGTGTTGTTAGCTGTACTCATACTGAATTGCAAACCGGCAGTTCCCTGTATGGTCCAGTCTTCAATACCTAAGAACATATGTGTATATGTTGCATTTACATCACCTACACCCCATGCACCTCCAAGCTCACCATTCTTTGAGGTTATCGGTACCTGTACATCAAAATATCCACCGCTGAAAGCTCCGAAAAAAGGCAACCTTACATCAAGCTGAGATGTATTGATACGTACATCACGATACCCTTTTGCAAATGCATGCGACAGGCTGATGTGAGCACGCTGGTTCTCATAATCAAACTCGTTGATACGTAATGATGAAGCATTACGCATGGCGCCAACCGTAGTAAATCCCGGATCCGAATCACCCTGCGCATAAGCACTGAACGACACCAAAGACAAGGCCACTAATAGGCATACTGCGGAGATATGTCTCATATTTGTCAATTAACCGTAAGTCTCAAATATACTTTTTCTGAACTTAAAAATACACGCCCATAGGTACAATTGCAATAAAAAAGCCCCTTTATTTAAAAAGGGGCTGTAGTATCATACAAGGCGCTTATCATGCTCCGCTCTTTTCAGGCGTAACAATTGTTAGCCCTTTCTGTCCTTTCATTTTACCAAAACCACCTAAAACATTGCGTAAGCTATTGTACCCATGTTGTTTTAAGATTGACGCTGCAATTACTGAGCGATAGCCTCCTGCACAATGTACATACAGGTTATGCTCATGGTCTATCAATGCTATCTGCAACGGGTCTGTCAACTCATTCAGCGGGAAATTGTGCGCTCCTTTTACATGGCCGCCTTCATATTCTGTAGGCTTACGCACGTCTATTATATCCAGCTTATTATCATGCGGCATATCCATAGCCAGCTCGTCAGGCTCAATATCAATGATCATATCCATTGGTTCTCCGGCATCTTCCCATGCTTTCAAGCCACCATCCAAGTAGCCCTTCACATTCTCAAAACCTACCCTCGCCAATCTGGTCACAGTTTCTTCTTCCTTACGGGGCTCTGTTACTAAAATGATATCTTTATCAAACGGCAATAAACTACCTGCCCACTCTGCAAATCGGCCTTCCAAACCTATGCTGATGGCTCTTGGAACAAATGCTTTAGTAAATTCTGTGGCTTTACGTGTATCTAATATCAATGCGCCATCTGCAACTCTCTGCTTAAACTCTTCAACAGTTAATGGCTGCATAGCTTGCGCCATCACTTCATCCATTGCACTATAGCCAAATTTATTGATCTTGGCATTTACAGGGAAATATGCCGGCGGGGTAGAAAGTCCTTCTGTAACGACTTCTATGAAGTCTGCCTTGCTCATATCCTGTAGTGCATAGTTCGTCTCTTTCTGTGCACCAATTGTACTGAAGGTTTCAGAACCTAAATTCTTACCGCAAGAAGAACCGGGCCCGTGAGCAGGATATACAATAATATCATCGTTCAACGGCTTTATCTTACTATTCAGGCTATCATACATCATTCCTGCCAGCTCTTCTTTTGTCATGTTACCGCTGAACAGATCAGGGCGACCTACATCACCTACAAATAAGGTATCTCCGGTAAAAACAGCATGAGGTTTACCGTCCTCATCATGCAACAAGTAGCATGTGCTTTCCAGCGTGTGCCCCGGTGTATGTAAGGTTTTGATGCTCAATTTACCTATGGTAAATACTTCACCATCTGTAGCTTTATGGAACTTGAATTTAGCATCAGTCTGCGGGCCATAAACAATTGGTGCGCCAGTCTTTTTAGACAATTCCAAATGTCCGCTCACAAAGTCTGCATGAAAATGTGTTTCAAAAATGTATTTGATTTTTACACCAAGCTCGTCCGCTTTTTTGATGTATTCATCTACATCACGCAACGGATCTATCACAGCAGCCTCTCCATCACTAGCGATGAAATATGCTGCTTCGCTCAGGCAGTTCGTATATAATTGTTCAATTATCATCAGGTTGCTTTTTAATAAATGTAATCATTAGTCCCTACGTCCCATAAATATGGATACATAGTATAGTAAAGTTACTATTGATGAAATGGCAGCAACTACATAAGTTCTGGCAGCCCACTTCAATGCATCTTTTGCTTTATCGTGCTCTGAGTTTGAGGTTAAGCCAGTTCTTTCTAACCATGCCAGTGCACGATTGCTCGCATCATACTCTACAGGTAACGTAACTAATGAGAATACTGTTGTAGAAGCAAAGAGTACAATACCTACTAATAACAGCCAACTCATACTCTTACCCACAAACAGGAACAATCCCGCTATTAATATCCATTGACCTAGTGTGGAACCTATCTTCACTACCGGCACCATTGCACTGCGAAACTGTAACATACTATACGCCGTGGCATGCTGTACTGCATGGCCACACTCATGTGCTGCTACTGCTGCTGCAGAAATACTCCTTCCAGAATACACTTCAGGACTCAGATTTACCGTTTTGTCTGTCGGGTTATAATGGTCTGACAGGAACCCTTGTGAAGAGATCACCTTAACATCATAGATGCCATTGTCCTGTAGCATTTTTTCAGCTACCTGTTTACCGCTAAGACCGGAGCTAAGCGGTATTTCACCATACTCCCTGAACTTGCTCCTTAGGCGCGAGCTGACTACTCCGCCCAAAACACCCATTAATATGACTAATATTAAGAATCCCATAGTATACTTATATCATCAAAATGCTTACCAAAGTAATTTTGGCAGATTTACAAAGATATTAGTTAGGTGTTAACTGTCCATTATGCAGTTATAGACAAAAAAATGTGCCTCTGATACAGACACAGAGACACATTTATAACGCATGAAAAAATCTTACCACTTAATACTCAGCCCCAAAAGCCAGTTAAACCCGGCCTGTGGATAGTAATAATTGAACGTGTTCACATCGCCGCCCAGCCTGTAACTAAAGGTGTAACCATTGCTGCTGTACTTGCTGTCAAGTACATTATTCAACATCAGGTTCAGGCCTATCTCTTTGAATGGTTTCATTTCAATTGAATAACGGATACGTATATCCATGAGTCCGTAGGGGTCTATACTTCTGTTGTCATTGCTGGTATTGTCCAGGTATTGCTTTCCTATATATCTACCCAACAGGTCTATTTCAAATACCTGTCCGTAGTTCATATAACGAATAGGGCTAAATGTAAATCCACCAGATGCAACTACATCAGGAGAAAAGGCAATATCTGTAGTACCATGATTGATCGCATCTTGTACCCCGAACTGGTTATCATAATTATCCATGTACTCTGTAAAGTCTTCTATCTTGTTTTGTGAGTAAGTAGCGTTGGCAAACATCTTCAACCAATGATTCGGCACATAAGACACCTGCGCCTCCAAACCTGTACGATAGCTGACGGGCACATTCGTTCTGGTATAAGCACCAACATCGTTTATCTCACCGGTTAATACCAGTTGGTTGCGGTAGTACATATAATAGTAGTTCAACCCTAAACGAAGCTTACTAACGGTTCTTTCAAAACCAGCCTCTACATCATATAGCTCTTCGTGTAGTGGTAAACTATTAGGAGAAGCTTCAAAGTCATTCCTGTTAGGCTCTTTATTAGCAACTGCAAAAGACAGATAGAGCCTTTCCTTTTTGGCAGCAGTATTGCTGATGAAGTATGTAGCCCCAACTTTCGGATTAATGAAGTTGTAAACAGGTGTATGTACTATACTTGGATTATCACGGAAGCCGTACAAGTTATATGCTACATTCCTGTATTGTACATCTCCGTACAATAAGACCCTACCCAGCTTCTGCTCTACTTTTAAGTATGTATTGAAATCGTTCTTCTGAGCTTTATGGTCGTACCATCGGTAATCATTGGGCACACCGCCTTCCATTGTCCAGATGATGTCTCCGTAGTGGTCTCCTGTATATTGATTATAACCACCACCAAAGGTCAGTCTCGTTTTATTCTTATCATATATCAACGAGTATACACCACCGTAATAATAATTATCCAACCATAGCTGACGGATCAGATCTGTGCTTGTAATGGTATCATTACCGACAATTCTGTCAGACAAACCATAAGCTCCATAAGACTGCCCCAAACGATATTCTTCATAATACCCTTTACCTCTTGTAAGGAAAGTGGCGATATGCCCGCTCAGGTATTTAGAGAAATTATGATCTACAAAAAACTGATAATAATCCTGTTGGTAGTTATCAGTTTGATTATCGTAATAAGAGCCATCAGCTTTCATGCCCAGCTCGTTATATGTTCGGTTGGTTTGCAAAGAATCTTCAAAAACACCATTCCACGCCTGCCCTGTTTTTTCTGTTCCGGTCATCATCATGAAACGTAATTGTGTTTTATCACTGGCTTTCCAGCCTGCTATAAATTGCATGGCTTTCATATCACTGGCTGAGCGATCAATGTATCCGTCAGATGATATTTTCGACAAGCGTACATCAAACTGGAAGCCGTTTTTTGTCATACCTGTTCCTGCCTTCAGCGTATGGCGGAAGGTATTGAACGAACCAACACTGTTAATCAGTTGTGCTCCCGGCTTCTCATACTGGTCCAGATTACTGATGCTCATAGTAGCACCAAAAGCACCGGCGCCATTGGTAGAAGTACCTACACCTCTCTGTAGCTGGATAGAACCAGTTGATGAAGCAAGGTCTGTAAAATTCACAAAGAAAGTTCCCTGCGACTCAGCATCATTTACAGGAATACCGTTTAATGTTACATTGATACGTGTACCATCTGTACCACGAACACGTATACCAGTGTAACCTACACCTGCACCTGCATCAGAAGTAACTACTGCCGATGGTGTGTACTGCAGTAGGTAAGGCATGTCCTGTCCCAGGTTTTGAATTTCAATATCCCTTTGCTTGAGTTCAGTAACGGCAAACGGCGCATCATCACTGGCGCGTAAAGAACGTATCTCTACCGGCTGCATTTTCTGTGGTTGCATCAACGAACGTTGCGCAGCTTCCAGCGAATCAGAGCCTGATTGTGCATAGGCACCTACTGCTGCTGCAAGGGCTACTGTGGTAAGTAATTGTTTTTTCATCATTGCATGGCATTTTTAAAATGTTTAAAAAATGTGGGGCGCCATGCGACTTTGCTTTTCACTGTACACCATCAAATACAACTACACAATTACTATGTGTTAGTACCAGATGGGTGCGACAGATATAAGCAGCTGAATTGTACTTCCCTAACCGGCATTACCCGGTCCAGGTTCAGCGGGTATGATCTCAGCCTTGTGTATTAGGCACCCCGTATTATTCGGCAAAGGTAATTAAGGGATATTGAAAAACAAGTAGCTACTACTTCCCAAAATATTTAATAACGCACTGCTTCAGGTATATCTCCTGTAGTAATAAGCCTGGCAAGTCTACTTCTTTTAGTGCTTTGAAATGTGGCCAGCCATCACCATCCCTGCCTGTAAACTCATAAAACCCTTCTTTGCTTAGTAATGTGCATACGGCTACATGCATAAAGTCCTGCTTCTGCTCTTTGGTGAATTTACCACCGGGATATACGCCCACTTCGTTGATACCTATAAGGTACAGTATACCCTCAAGGTCAGGCACTTTCTCAAACCTGTTCTGCATTTGTGCCTCTACTTCCTTCCAACGTTCTACCATTCTTTCCATAAGTGGCGACAAAGTTACACATTTACAAGTCCTCTTTAGGGGATTTAGGGGTTTTGGTTTAACGCAGTTTTAACAGCCATTCTACTACCTCTATAATATTTTTGAAGACTGAAGAAAGAACAATTTTCAGTTTTGTAAATTGAATACATTATGACAGAAATGGAAACCCCTTCCTCAACATCAGTAGATATTCGCGAACTGAATGAACGCATTCATCAGAACAGTGCTTTTATAGAGCTGCTGCAAATGGAGCTGAATAAAGCCGTTGTTGGGCAGAAGCATATGGTAGAGCGTTTATTAATAGGTATGCTGGCTAACGGGCATGTATTGCTAGAAGGTGTACCCGGACTCGCAAAAACACTCGCCATCAAATCACTGGCATCTGCCATACATGCTTCTTTTGCACGTATACAATTTACGCCCGACTTGCTGCCTGCCGATGTATTAGGTACTACAGTTTATAACCCGCTGGAGCATACTTTCAACGTTCGCCGTGGACCGATATTCGCCAACTTCATACTGGCTGATGAGATCAACCGTGCACCTGCCAAAGTACAGAGTGCCTTGCTCGAAGCCATGCAGGAGCGCCAGGTAACCATTGGTGACAGTACCTATAAACTGGAAGAACCATTCCTTGTATTGGCTACACAAAACCCGATAGAACAAGAAGGTACTTACGAATTACCTGAAGCACAGGTAGACCGTTTCATGCTGAAGGTGGTCATCAGTTACCCTAAAAAAGAAGAAGAACGTCACATCATCCGTTACAACCTGAACCCTCAGGGCATGTCTAAGATCAACCAGGTAGTACAGCCTGAAGACATACTAAAAGCCCGCCAACTGGTGCGCGAGGTGTATATGGACGAGAAGATTGAACAATACATTTTGGATATAGTATTTGCAACCCGTTTCCCTGAAGAGTATAAACTAAAAGGATTAAAGCCGCTCATCTCATATGGTGGTTCACCACGTGCCAGCATTAACCTGGCATTAGCAGCCAAAGCATATGCCTTCATCAAACGCAGGGGATATGTAATACCTGAAGATGTGCGTGCGGTCTGCCACGATGTGATGCGCCACCGTATCGGCATTACTTACGAGGCAGAAGCAGAAAACGTAACCAGCGAGCAGATACTCAATGAGATATTGAATGCGGTAGAAGTGCCGTAGTAGTAACTCTCTCTAAATATTTATAAAATCCCGCTAATTGGCGGGATTTTATATTTTATTACTCTACCAGCATACTGGCTTCAAGATCGCTGAACGGTATCGTTGTTTTATACTTATACTTATCTCCCCATGGCCAGCCTTGTATAATAGTTTCGATTTCCAAACCAAGCGGTTCAAGAGCGTTATATAATGCCTTTTGTTTGCCTCCTGCTTTTTTTATAGGCTCACCTTCTTTTATAAAGACCATATCATCTTCAAAAAGCAACTTTTCCTTCGGAAAATAAAATACAGTATAGTCAGAAGTATGCTCCGACTTTTCACCTATATGATACATGACCATCTTATAATTATCATCACTTATTACAAAGCTATCAGTAAATGTTCTAGTCACAGGTTTCTTTCGTCTGAACTGTAAACTGTCCGGATGTGATTGATGTGGCGCATTTGCCAAAAAGTTAATGTAGGGTATATTCTCAGCCTGAGTCAATATAGTAATGCCATCATGTATTATAGGTCTTACTCCGCCCAGATACCAGGGATGATGATGCCCGAAGGCAAAGTACTTTATTGGCTTAGCAGGATTTATCTTCTTTATTTCATTAAGTATCAGTTCACCATTTCTACTGTTTAGTGGTGCATCTATCAACACAAAAAAATCCTTGAACTCTGCTAACAATGCTGCTGACTCTGCCTGCGTGAGATGAAACAGATGCAGGTTATTGCTGATTTTTGTAGTTATAATATCGAAATGCTCGTGTACTTCCTGCTGCACCTTATACCCATCAGGCTTTTCAATTAGACCCGGTAGATCCGCAACTATATCAGTAAACCGCAACTTGATTGTGTCAGTAACTCCATTGATCTTTTTGTGCAGCACTTTCTGCGCATAGTAATAGCGCTTATACTGTATATGATCAAGGTATTTGATAGTATCTGTTACATCACCATACATCTCATCGTATCTTGTTATAGCTACTTTTTCTAATAAACCATTATCCTTATTAATATAAAGCACTACATCAGACTCGTTTATTCTGGCTGTATACATTGTACTCCAAGGCTCGCATGCATCCACTTTTGGTGAGATATTCTTAAAATACTCTAACAAAATTGCCGGGTCATATGCAGCTATATCAATAGGTATATTTTTTATCTCTTTTTCAGATACATCTACTGCATTTTTAGCCCAATAAGGTTGTTGTAACAGAATACCACCCTTATATAGTTCTTTTGATACATACGCCTTTTCATTTCTTACAAAACTGTCCAGCTTTGCATATCTCTTATTGTCAGACCATAATGTACCCTTGTAAGTTCTGTTGATCACCATCCATGGTCGAGGAGAATGATACAACGTGTTTGTATGCGCTTCATATTCAAAAACACGAACACCTGGTTCTTTCAGAACTGCTTGCTGTTTATAACATTTGTTCAGCAGGTCTTCTTTTGAATCTGCATATAAAGAATAACCTAAATGCAGACTAAATATTAATACGATCGTAAACCTGTACATACATTTTCTTTAAAATTAATGTTTGCATTAAATACTATTCGTTAAATGTATTATAATAATTTGAATAAATAGCGTATATTTGTTATAATAAATAATTACATACCGTGAAAAAGCTCTCTCAAAAACACGATAATGTTCCATAAACAGAAGCCTGCCGTTAGCGAGGCAGGTACACCTCCTCACCCTAGCGGAACATCCCGATAGCTATCGGGACGGAACAAAAATGAATAAAGATAATCAAGGTATAACGCTTGGCAGCACAGTAGTAATCAAGATCAATAGTAAGCCACCGCTAATTTCGGTGTAATAAGTTAACGACACATTTCTTTCGTTCTTTCTTTGTGCGCACAAAGAAAGAACAGACATATTTCGCGAGATGGCATTGACTCTCGCTATTGCGGAGCGGACTATGTTGAACAAAATTGTAACAATTAATAATTACTGTAAACCATAAGTGTATGAAAGTCAACAAGGAAAGATTGGAACAAAGTGCCCCCCTCCCCCGGTGAAACAAAACGGAACAAAATCGAAGATTTTGCTGAATCATAAATAAAAATGAAAATCAATTGATAAATGAATAAAACACAACAAAATACACGCAAAACAATAGATGCACAACTGTCTGGCAGAGCCGAAGTGCAACTGTCTATCAAGGCTACAACCGACAATTTTGAAGCTTAAATTGTCGGCGGTTTTCTTTGCCTCTTTCTTTTGAAGCAAAAAGAAAGAGGAGTAACCTCAAATAAGTATAGAAAGACAAAGAATAATATTACTCCCTACCGTTTAACTATATTTGCCCCAAATAATAGAATCAATGCTTCCGATACAGTTATTCAGGCAGGAAAAAGAACGTATAGTTGCCGGTTTGCAGAAGAAGAACTTCGGTGAATTGGAACTGGTAGATAAGGTCATAGAACTGGATGAGCAACGCCGTCATGTACAGGCAGAGAATGATGAAATTCTTGCAGCTACAAATGCCGCTTCTAAGCAGATAGGCAAGCTGATGGGCAGCGGGCAGAAAGAAGAAGCAGAAAAAGTGAAAGCAGAAGTAAGCCAGAATAAAGAAAAGACCAAAGAACTGACTCATAAGCTACACGAGATTGAAAAAGAGCTGCACGATTTACTCGTAACGTTACCAAATCTGCCGCACGATTCTGTACCTGCAGGAAAGACACCTGAGGATAATGAAGTAGTTCGTGAAGGAGGTACAACACCAGATCTATCAGCGCAAAAACGGCCTCATTGGGAGTTGACAGAAAAATATAACCTCATCAACTTTGAATTGGGTAATAAGGTAACCGGAAGTGGTTTTCCCGTGTATGTAAATAAAGGTGCTAAGCTACAAAGAGCACTCATCAGCTACTTCCTGAACTATAATATTGATGCAGGATATACAGAATATTATCCTCCCTATATGGTGAATGAAGAGAGTGCATACGGCACAGGTCAGCTACCGGATAAGGAAGGGCAGATGTACCATACACAAGATGGCACCTTCCTGATACCCACGGCTGAAGTACCATTGACCAATATCTATCGTGATGAGATCATCAAAGAAACCGATCTGCCATTGAAGCTGACAGCTTTTACGCCATGCTTTCGCAGGGAGGCAGGCTCATATGGTAAGGACGTGCGCGGGCTGAATAGGGTGCATCAGTTTGATAAAGTTGAGATCGTGCAAATTGTACATCCTGAAAAGAGCTACGAAGCACTGGAAGAAATGGTAAGCCATGTAGAAAAGCTGATTCAGGCATTAGGCTTACAGTATCGCATATTGCGCCTTTGTGGAGGTGATATGAGCTTTGCATCTGCCATTACTTACGACTTTGAAATATACTCTGCTGCACAAGAGCGTTGGTTAGAGGTAAGCTCCGTATCTAACTTTGAGGTATTTCAATCTAACAGGATGAAAATTCGTTATCGTGGTGATGGCAAGCCACAGTTAGTACATACATTGAATGGTAGCTCACTGGCATTGCCGCGCATCATGGCTTGTATATTGGAGAATTTCCAGACACCTGATGGCGTAAAAGTACCGGAGCCATTACAACCTTACTTTGGTAGCGACGTTATTAATTAGCGAACTACTTTTTATTTTTGACTTTATTTTTTTGATATGATACAAAGAATACAATCCGTTTGGTTGCTGTTAGCAGGCATAATCAATATCGGGCTTTTTTACTTCGGGATATACAAAGCTGATGTTGTCAATTCATCAGGGGCTGAAGTAGTGAAAAAAATAACTGCCAGTAATAACATTATCCTTTTGCTTATAGCAGTTGTTACTATAGCATTACCTCTTTTCGCCATCTTCCTTTTCAAAAACAGGAAACGCCAGTCTAACATGACGATAATGAGCATACTAGCCAATATTTCATTCATGGCGGCAGCAATCATGATAGTAGGCAATTTCAGTAATGGTACACCCACACCTACAAATGGCACCTATCTGGTAGGTATTTTCTTACCTATAGCAGCTATTGTGTTTCTGTTTCTTGCCTTCAAAGGCATCAGGAAAGACATTAAAACCATCAAGTCGCTCGACAGGTTGAGATAATAAGAAAGCCGCGTTTTTGAACGCGGCTTTCTTGTATGTTTAGATATTTATTAATTAAGGCAGATTGAACGCTACTCCTACATTAATACCTACATTATTGAAAGGCACTGCCGCAGTAGGATATACATTACTATTAGAGGTATAAGTACCCTGACGCTCATACTTTGATTTGATCCTGTTTGGTGGTATTTGGTTCAGCACACTGAAACCATCTACATCAAACTGTGTTATTTCAGATTCTTTGTAATACAGTGTCATTGACACAACACTTACCTCACCCCACACTTCCATAAATTTGCCTGCTTTTACTTTTACTCCGGCCGCACCTGCAAAACCGGGGCTCAATGTCAGCTTGTATTCTTCGCCTACATTATATACCGTTGTAACAATAGAGCTATCTGCAGGGTTGATCACATCTTCCTGATAGTTGATGTCCTGCTGTATAACTGTTCTCACCGGAACTACGATACCACCACGCATATACAGGTTTATTTTACCCCCGCTTTGTACTAATAGTGAAGGGGTCAATAAAATCGGTGTGTTAGCCTTTTGAGACACATCAATAGTAATATTTGTTTGTCCGCCATCTTCAAACAGGCGGCTCTCCATAGTTGACGGGGCAATACCTATATCAGCATTCAACTCTACACCAATATGCTTGGTCACCATTACACCCATTCCTACAACAGCACGCATACCTGCTGAAAAGGAAGATGATTTTACATCAAAATCTTCCCTTATAACATTACCTGAATAAAATCCGCTGTATGAACCATTTATCGGATAGAATGCAGTGTGATACAAAGAATACAGAGGTGCTTGTACTGCTCCTCCCTGCGCTACAGAATAGCCCAGTCCGACCTTGCCATATACCTTAGGCACAAAGGGTTTCTTCTTGTCCTGCGCAAAAGCGGTTACCGTTAGTAGTGTTGCTATTAGCGCAACTGTTATTTTTTTCATTTATCGTTCGTTTACCGTTTAGAAAAATTACTTCTTTTTCTTCTTCATGCAGGCCTCTATCTCCTCTACCGTTATCGGTATACCTTTAAACAGGTCTATGTGGCCTTTTGCAGTCAACCATATATCGTTCTCAATGCGTATACCCATCTGCTCTTCTTCAATGTATAGCCCGGGTTCTACTGTAAAGCACATGCCTGCTTTTACAGGTTCAGTTCTTGTACCAAGGTCGTGGACATCAATACCCATATGGTGAGAAATACCATGATACAGATACTTCCTGTAAGCCGGGTTTGCAGGATCCTGGTTTTTAATATCCTGCTTGGTAATAAGTCCAAGCTTTAAACATTGCTTTTCTGTTTCTTTACCTACTTTGTCAGTATAGTCTACTATTGATATACCTGGCTTCAGGATGCTCTTTGCATAATCGTGCAAATGCAAAACAGCATTGTATACTTCTTTTTGACGCTTGGTGAACTTGCCGCTAACAGGTATCGTACGTGTAAGGTCTGAGGCATAGTTTCCGTAATGAGCACCAAAATCCATTAATAATAACTCACCATCTTTACATTCCTGGTTACGGTCTATATAGTGTAATACCCTTGCCCTGTCCCCGGATGCTACAATACAATCGTATGCGTGGCGGGTTGCACGGTTGCGCAAAAACTCATGTGTTATTTCTGCTTCTATCTCATACTCCATTACACCCGGCTCTACAAATTCCAATACACGGCGGAATGCTTTGTGTGTAATATCAACAGCTTGTTTTATAACCTCTACTTCTTCTTTTGTTTTAATACCGCGCAGTTCTTTCATGATACGAGCAGCGCGCTCATAGTTATGCAACGGATAACGCTTCATAAAGTCATGAGCAAAATGAAGGTCTGTGCGTATTAATGATGTATCCAGCCTGTCGTTCTCATTGCTGTTCAGGTATACATTATCAGCATGGTGCATCATCACTTGCAATACCGCATCTATACTATCAAGGAATTGAACGTTCTCAATACCTGATATTGCAGTCGCTTCTTCTTTGCGCAACTTATGTCCTTCCCACTTTTCAAGATGTTCATTCGGGCGCAACAACACCACTACTTCCTTTGCAGACTTATCAGGATTATCAGGATAAAGTATTACCATGGTTTTCTCCTGCTCAATGCCTGACAGCCATAATACATCAGAATTAGGCTGGTAGGTATATACTGCATCTCCGTTAGTGGACAAAACCGGATTGCCCGGGAAAATCGCTACCGAGTTAGGCTTCATCTTCTTTGCAAAACGCTTCCTGTTCTGTACATATAACTTCGGATCGATCGGTAAATACTTCATCTTGATTTATTCTGTTTTATTAAGTGGGTGAAGTTAAGGAATCTATCATCAAATAAGCCAGACATGACATTGCGTTTACAAAATTCAACTGACAAAATCAAGGGGAAAAACACCCCTATTTTAAACCAAAGAAGCTCAATATCTTTATAGATTCCTTAATCATCCTGATCTTACCCTTATCACTTTGGCTACTTATTTACTCACCAATTTTTAAACCAAACAATTATGGCCAACGGAGAAAAGATCCTTGTAAGCACAGCTAATGGTTACATTAATGATTTTATTGCCGACTATTACAACACAGGAAAAGCCCCTGTAAAATCTATGATCATGGACGCAAACCTGCTGCGCACTTACCTTGCAGATTCCAGCATTAAAAATGTAAAATTCATGTTGGGTGCACGGACTATTCAGGTAAACGGGAATGATACAGAAATATTCACACTCATCGTCGCAGGGTATGATTCCAACAACAACTATGTAATGGCATCTACCAGCCCTGATATGATATTGGATAATACAGCAGCATGCCCTCCGCATTGCCCAACTAGTGGGACTGCAGCTAATGATACGATATCATAATTTATGGAGTTGTATATAATTAAGCATATTATATACAGTATAGTAATACTATTTACCACAATTACTGGCCTTATTCATTTTAGCAAAATGGATAAGGCTTCTAAAATAATAGTCATTGCAATATCACTTACAACAATAGTAGAGATTACAGGAATAATAACATCGTATAATATAGAATAATCTTATTATCTATAATATTCACAATCCTATTCATCTAATTTTATTACTATACTTTTTTAGGGAAATAATGTCGCTCAAAAGTCTTAGAAAACTAACATTGGTCGTCATGGCTGTTAGCGTAGTTTTTGCCATAATTAACGGTCTCATTTTTCAAGACTTTAAAGAAGTATACAACAACTATTTCTTATTCTATGAAAGCATATCTGTAACATTATTATGCTTAATGTTTTTTTATGATTTTTTACTAAAAGAAGAAACTCAGTCATTCTTTAACCCAAAATTCATCTACACATCTTTATTGCTAGTTTTTTGGAGTTTTACATTTGTTTACTGGATCTTAGTAATATACCTGTATGACGTAGTACCACAAAGTGAAAACGCTTGGATAAATACTTTTATATGGGCAATAAGCCTCATCACCTACCTTGGCTTTGGTTTAGTATTTTTATTCTATAAACGCTTGCAACCTGCCCGTGAGTGAGACGACATCCATATTGATACTGGTCTTTGGCACATTGTTATTTACTCTGTTTGCCATATTCACCATATTGTACGTTGCACTACAGAAAAAACGCCAATACCAGAACGAGATAGAGAAACAGGAAATGCGCCACCGCTTTGCCAACGAAATGATGCAAAGCCGCCTGGAAGTACAGGAAGCAACCCTGAAACAACTGGCGGAAGAGCTGCACGATAATACAGCACAACTATTAGGCATCGCCAAAATGAATGTGCATGAAGCAGAAAAACGAAGCAACGAAGAGATTAAGGGTTTGCTTGCCGCTTCTGTAGAAATGTTGAGCGAAGCTATAAGTGATGTACGCAGCATGAGCCACACTATGAATGGTACTTTTGTTTTGAAAACAGGGTTGATAGAAAGTATTCAGAAAGACCTGCAGCATATAGCTTCTGCCAGTAGAATAAATTGTAAATTTGATACTAAGGGAGATGAATTTGAATTAGAGGAAGACAGGGAGTTGATGTTGTTTCGCATAATACAGGAAGCAGTATCGAACAGTGTAAAGCATGGTCAGCCTGATAGTATAGAGGTCATGTTATCGTACAATATCGGATCAGTTGATGTATCCATCAGCGACAATGGAAGAGGTTTTGACGATAGTGCTCAAAACAATGGTATGGGGATGACCAACATGCAGGAAAGAGTGAAATTACTTAACGGCACCATTCATATATCATCGGCCATACATAAAGGAACCAACATACACTTAAGTATACCTGACACCTATGCCGAATAACGGTAATATTAAACTAGCGCTTGCAGACGACCATACTCTTTTCAGAAAAGGACTGGTACAGATCCTAAATGCTTACAATGGTATTGAAGTGGTATTTCAGGCAAGTAATGGGAAGGAAATGATGGAAATGCTGGCTGAGCTTGATGCACTGCCTGATGTTTGCCTGGTTGACATCAACATGCCTGTTTTAAACGGCTACGATACTGTAAAACTCATCAGAAAAGAGTATCCTGATCTGCGCATACTGGCACTCTCTATGTACGATAAGGAAGTCAACATCATCAAAATGTTGCGCTGTGGTGCTAATGGTTATGCCTTGAAAGACATAGAACCCGAAAACCTTGTTGCTGCTATAAGAACATTAAAGCAACACGGCTTTTATCATTCAGACCTTATTACTAAAAAAGTATTACGTGACTCTAAGAGTGAAAAGGACACAGACGAGGTCGTATTAACAGAGCGTGAACTGAGTTTCATCAACCATTGCTGTACAGAAAAAACTTACAAAGAGATAGCAAGGGTAATGAAGTTATCCGAGCGCACAGTTGATGGCTATCGTGACAGGCTTTTTGAAAAAATGGGTGTTCGCTCGCGCACAGGCATGGTTATATACGCCATGCGTAACGGACTGGTAAATATCTACTAGCTATACATTAAAGCGGAAGTGCATCACATCTCCATCTACCACAACATACTCTTTACCTTCTATTCTTAGCTTACCACTTTCCTTAGCTGCTCCTTCACTACCATAGTGCACATAATCATTGTACGATATGGTCTCTGCTTTAATGAACCCCTTTTCAAAATCAGTATGTATCACACCTGCTGCCTGAGGTGCTTTCCAACCCTTCTCTATCGTCCAGGCACGTACTTCCTGTACACCAGCGGTGAAGTATGTAATGAGGTTAAGCAGGTTATACGCTGCACGTATCAGCCTGTGTAGCCCTGGCTCTTTCAAGCCGTACTCTTCCAGAAAAATATCCCTGTCCTCACCTTCCATTTCAGATATTTGCGCTTCTATAGTATTGTTCATTACTATCACCTGCGCACCTTCTTCTTTTACCGCCTGCTCTAGTGTTTGTGAGTATTTATTACCGGTGTGCATGCCGCTTTCATCTACGTTCGCTACATACAATACAGGTTTTTCTGTTAAGAGGAACAGATCAGCAATAGCATCGTACTCTTCTCCTTCAAGCTGCATACCACGTATATTCTTCCCTTCAGAAAGATGTTCTTTACATTGAACCAACACATCGTACACCCTTTTAGCTTTTGGGTCGTTCTTAGCTATCTTCTCAAAACGCTGCATCTTCTTCTCAACACTTTCCAGGTCTTTCAGTTGCAGTTCTGTATCTATGATCTCTTTATCGGCCACAGGGTTTATCTCACCTTCTTCACGCAGTACATTCTCATCTTCAAAACAACGTATCACATGCACAATAGCATCTACTTCACGAATGTTAGCCAGAAATTTATTGCCCAGTCCTTCACCCTTACTGGCTCCTTTCACCAATCCGGCTATATCAACAAATTCGATCGTTGTTGGAATCACCTTTTCAGGGCTGACCAGTTCTGCAAGCTTATCCAGTCTTTCATCAGGTACATCTACCTTGCCTACATTCGGCTCAATGGTACAGAAGCGATAGTTTGATGCCTGTGCTTTGGCACTATTACTCACTGCATTGAACAATGTTGATTTACCTACATTCGGGAGACCGACGATTCCTACTTTTAAAGCCATTATTGATCTGAAATTTGCGCAAAGGTAAGTTCTTCTGCCGATTTATCGGTACTTGCTTAATGCTGCTTCCATGCGCTTGAATACTTCTGCTTTCAATTCAGGCAGATCGTCCATGGTCATACCTGCTACAGGTACTGGTTCAAGATAGTCTACACGGTTCTTTCCGGGCTTCAGTTTCCAGTTGGTTGAAAAATGCCACCTGTGTAATGTATCCGGGAAAACCATGGGTAATACTGGGGTTTGTGTATTGATCGCCAACCTGAAAGCTCCGTTATAAAACTCTTTCAGTACCTCTTCTGTCTCATTAAAGGTCCCTTCAGGGAAGACAGCGATATTACATTCATTCTTCAGCACGCGCCACATCAGGCGCATACTTTTTGCTCTGCTATGCTCGCTCGACCTGTCTACCAGTATGGCCAATTGCTTATACACATACCCGAAAACCGGGATCTTTGCCATCTCTTTCTTAGCCAGAGTGCGAAAGTAGTGAGGGATCGCTGCGTAAATAAGTACAGTATCCAGATACGAGATATGGTTTGCTACATAGATATATCGCCCATTGTCAGGTCTTTTGCCTATCCTGCTTACAGGCATCCCAATACAAAAGAGCCAACCTATAGACCAATAATGAACAATATTCCAGATAACTCTACGTGCTCTCGGCTTATCCCATAATCCTATAGTGAATATCACAGGAAATGCTCCCAGTAGTGAAACAAGAAAGGTGGAGATCACCCAAATTGTGTAGAAAGGTTGTAATACCTTACCTATCATAATGAATTACATGCCCGGGAATAATGGCCTGCCAACAACCTCACGGAAAGGCCATGGTATAGTAACTAATATGATCAATAATCCTATTAATGTAAACCAGAAAACACGGCTGAATTTAGATTTATCACTAATATTCTTTTTAATGGCACTGTACCCCATATGTATAAAGATCACACCCAGAAGCATACCTACGAAGTGTTCCATAGCCCAGAAGCGTTGTGCGTCTTTGCCCATAAAACCACCGCTTGTTAATACTTTGAACCAGCCTTTGCTAAAATATAATACCAGCCCCAGCAATAGTTGCAGGTCTACCATGATCATCAACAGCAAGGCAGGACGTTTATGTACTTTTGTAAATGTCTTAGCTCCACTAAGTCCACCCATACTACTTATAAGCGTCCATACTGCGAATAGTATCACTAACCAACGCAAAAAGTTGTGCATGTGCTGTATTCCATCTAGCATAACTGATAATTTATACGACTAAAATACTACCTAAAAAATAAACTATTGTTACCAACCCTTTCTTTCTCTCAATTTTCTTATTTGCTCCATATGGTGGCGGCCATGCCAGGCGTAGGTATCTGTAGACATCCATACTGATACCAATCTGTCATCTTCAGGGTGGTAGTAAGTACGCTCCCAGTCTGCAGGCTCCAGATTACGTAGTAACGTGCCCCATCTTCTGTGCAGTGCATGCAGTAATGTGATAGATACATTTATCGGCTCTTTTTCTACATCTGCCAACATCGTCCAGCCTTTTTCGTTGTATGGCTTAATTACGGGGCTATCCTCCGTTAAAGCAAGTTTCAACCTTGTATAGCCGTTCATATGGCTGTCTGCGATATGGTGTATCACCTGTCTTGTATTCCACCCTCCGGGACGATATGGTTCTTCCAACTGTGCAGCATCCAGATTCTCAATTACTGTATCCAGCCAACCGGGTAATGCCTCAATGGCATCTATCCAGTTTTCCTGCATTTCGAGATCATACTTTTCGGGTACCGAATACCTACCGAAAGGATAGGTGGCTTCTTCCAAATCAAAATCTGTATCCATATCTTATTTATTTGCGGCTATTGCTTCAAGCCTCATGCGTTGTTTGAACTCAGGCTTTAACAGGTTCATCAATTTGTTGTACGGTATGAACACATTGACCATGCCATCAGCATATGAGGCTATCTCGTACAAGCCGTATACAAATGTGATGCCCTTATTACTTATGTAAAAACTTGCCGGTATTTCCACCTCATCATCCAGTAATCTCGTATTCAGGGGTTCTCCTTTTTCTATCAGGAAATCTTTTCTTATTTGTGCTTCAAGCATCGGCACTATACGAGCAGTATCTACCTGCATTATATCAGATAGCTTCCACAATTTTTTGTTGGTCCTGTCAATATTCAGGTAGTCACTTCCATAATTACCATGTGCGCCGCCCGTATACTCATATATGCCTTTGTCAATTACTACGATATCATTGTCATTATACACTACATCGTATGTTACACTCATATTCCAACGATAGTAAAAAAGGTCTTCAGCATCCAGGTCTTCCTGCTCAAACTGACTCAGGTAATCTTTAAAATAGGCTTTCTTTTTATCTTCAAGACAGCCTGCAAAACCATTCAGGCCAACAGTATCACAACCCATAGAAGAGTATATGACAGAACGGATAAAACTGCTTTTTTCATCATTCCCTACAGGTATCAATATGGAGCAGCTATACTCTGCTTTAGGTTCTATCGTATCTGCATATTTAGCAGAGTCTACAATACTCACCAAACTGAAGTTCTGTACGCTACCATTATAGTCTTCCTGCAATATGATGGGATATGTTTTTTCGTTGCTCCAGTTTTCCCAGGTACCTACAAGGCTGTCTCCTGAAAATCTTACCCTCCATCTTGCAGGTTCTTCTACATTTCGGTCTGGCGAATACTCCGTTAAGCTTATCTCACCATCATCCAAAGTAGTGTCCTCGCTCATGTACAGGGATATATTTACTCCTATCTTATCATAGTAATACTTGCCCTCAACACGCTCATAGTTCAGCTGATTATTGATGCTGATATTGACCGTTACCGGCTGGTTCGCTATTGTGCCTTTGTAGCGGCGATACTCGCCTGTAATAATGCCTTCCTCTGTAAAGCCTTCTTCTGCTATTACATCCTGCACAGATGGTGTTTTTGTTGTTTCTTGCTCGTTACCACCACAGGCTGCGAACACCAATACCACAGGCAGGGAAACCGTTTTTATGAATCTATTGATCATGTAGTTATTTTGCATCAAGTATGATATTGCCATCCTTACCGCTACCCATGAGTACGATCTTGGCATTTTGAGAAGTGGCCAGTTCACGCAGTGCTTTTATCTGTTCATATTTTAACTGCTTGTCGGTCAGGTTCAGGCTGATGATACGTTGGTAATCTGCGATACCTTGTGCTTCCACGCGCTTACGCTCTGCTTCCTGTTTTTCTTTCTGAAGAACGAACTGCATTTTCTGTGCTTCCTGCTCTGCATTGATCTTTTGCTCAATGGCTTCTTTTACAGATGCCGGTAGTGTTATGTTTCGTATCAGCAGGTTTTCTAATAGCAAACCACGGCTTCTAAATTCCTTTTCTATACTCTCGTATATCAATGTCTGAAACTCTTCACGCTTAGTAGAATACAATGAAACCGCATTATAGTTCACTGCATTATCCCTTATTTCGGTCCGTGCTACAGGGCGTACGATCTTGTCTTCATAATCCAGCCCTATCTTATTGATCAGTTCGGGAGCGTCAGAAGGTACTACTTTGTATAGCACAGTCAAGTCTATTATAACTTCCAAGCCATCTGCTGATAGAGTACGGATAGCATCGTCACCGCTTTTATGTCCTTCATCAGTAGTACCACTCATGGTATAATTCATAGTACGCACATCTACTTCTATTATGTCAACCAGTGGATTGATAAGATGCAGACCGCTATTCAATACTGTTTTCTGCACTTTACCGAATAGTTTCTGCACACCGATATGCCCTGCTTCTATTTGTACTACACTTGCCGTAAGTGCACCTATCAATACCAATATGATACCCAGCAGCCTGGCACCACCAATAAACGGCCTGATACGTGCTGCTTCAGGACCTGCTTTACTTATTATAAAAGAAAGGATGATGACTAATGCTCCCAGTATAACTAAACCCATGACACTGCTTTTTTATGAATACTAAAATTATATAACCTTACCACACAAAGCTATCATTATATATTAATAGTTGATGAAATGGATGAGGGGGATTTCTTTTGTACCCCTTTCGTATTTTCGCGTCACCCATGCGCAATATCATAACCATTAAAGAAAGCATTTTTGTGGCACTGCCACCTGAAGAGGTGTATGACTTTACACAAGACTATAGTAAGCGCCCTTTATGGGACCCACTGGTAAAAGAAGCTAACATGCTGGAAACCGAACCTACCCGCGTAATATACTTAAAAGCGAAAGACGGCAGTACCATGACCGTACGCTACAAGCAGGAAGACCGCCCCCACAAAACCAGCCTGGCCATGACGGAAGTACAATCTCAAATGATGCAGGGCGGCGGCGGCTCCTGGCAATACGAAGCGCAAGATGGAGGCACGTTATGGACACAGGTCAATACCATCATCCTGAAAGATGCACTATGGGCCAAACTGATGATACCTGTTGCTACCAAATACTTTAAAGACAAGACCATACAGGCCATGCAAAAGGCCAAAGAGCTGATGGAGCAATAAAAAAGCCGCCCTGAAAACAAGGCGGCTTTATTGTATGTATCAATCACCAAAACTATGCTTAGCTACAACCTGTGGTAGTACCACAGTTAGGGCACATATAGCAGGTACCGTTGCGCAGTGTTATGTTGCCGCAGTTACGGCATGCCGGCGCATCGGCACTGGTACCCATCATCTTCTTCACATCAGACTCTGACGAAGAAGCACTTGTTTTACCCTGCTTTGCTTCTACAGGTACCGGCTTAGGTGCAGACGACACGTTCTTCTGCTGCTTGGCAGATGGTGCGGTCACCCTTACTTGAGACAGCTCCTGCTTGGCAGGCTCACCTGATAATCTTTCAGGGTCAGGAACGTGTACAAGATCTGTTCTGTCTAAATATTCATAAGCCAGTAGTCGGAATATAAAGTCGAGTACGGAAGTAGAGGTCTTAATATTCGGATGCTCTACCACACCAGATGGTTCAAAACGAGTGAATGTGAACTTGTCAACATATTCTTCAAGCGGTACACCATATTGCAACCCTACTGATACAGCTATGGCAAAGCTGTTCATCAGGCTACGCATGGTAGCACCTTCTTTAGCCATATCCAGGAATATCTCTCCCAGCGTACCATCATTGTACTCACCGGTACGCACGAACATCGGTTGCCCGCCTACCTTCGCTTTAAAGGTATATCCACGGCGCTTCGCAGGTAGTTGCTTACGCTCTACTATTCGGCTCAGCTCGCGCTTCAATTGTGTATCAGGGCTCGCCTGCACACGCTTGTTCACTTCTTCAAGCAGCTCTTCAACCGTCAGCTTGCTCATGTCAACTATCTGGCTGTCTTCAGTTGTTTCTGCTGTAGCTTCCGCTTCTTTAGTATCTCCGGCTTTATCTTTTTTCTTCTTATCGCTCTTGTTGCTCAGCGGCTGGCTCAGTTTAGAACCATCACGGTATAACGCACAAGCTTTGATGCCCAGCTGCCAGCTCAGGTAGTAACAATCTTTTATCTCATCTACCGTAGCCTCGTGCGGCAGGTTGATGGTCTTAGAGATAGCACCGCTAATGAATGGTTGCGTAGCACCCATCATACGGATGTGACCATGCGCATGGATGTAACGCTCGCCTTTCTTACCACATTTGTTAGCACAATCAAATACAGGCAGGTGTTCTTCTTTTAAGTGAGGGGCACCTTCCAACATCATAGTACCGCAAACGTAGTCGTTAGCTTCTTCTATCTCTTCATCAGTAAAGCCAAGCTCTTCCAACAGGTTGAAATCAGGAGCAAAATATTGCTCAGGTTCAAAACCTAGACGCTTCATACACTCTTCACCCAACGTAAATGAGTTGAACACGAAGCCTATTTCAAACGCACTCTCCACAGCTGCATCCAGTTTTTTCAACTCTTCAGCTATCAAGCCTTTCTCGCTTAGTGTCTGATGGTTGATATGTGGCGCACCTGCAAATGTTGCATGTCCTTTTGCGTATTTCACTATCTCATCTATCTGCTGTGCATTGTACTTCAAATGCTTCAATGCCTGTGGTATAGATTGGTTGATGATCTTGAAATAACCACCGCCAGATAGTTTCTTGAATTTCACCAGTGCAAAGTCAGGCTCGATACCTGTAGTATCACAATCCATTACCAGGCCGATAGTGCCCGTAGGTGCTATAACGGTAGCCTGTGCATTTCTATAACCGTGCTTCTCACCAAGTCGCACTGCTTCGTCCCAGGCTTTGGTAGCAGCAGACAACAAGTAATCGGGGCAGTACTTAGCATTAATACCCATCGGCTTGGTCTCTAAACCTTCATAAGCTTCTGAGGCATCATAAGCAGCCGCACGGTGGTTACGCATTACACGCAACATGTGCTCCCTGTTCTCTTCAAAGCGTGCGAATGCTCCCAACGCTTCCGCCATCTCAGCAGAGGTACGGTAAGCCACACCATTCATAATAGCTGTAATCGCACCACCTATAGCACGTGCTTCTTCACTATCATAAGGTATACCACTTACCATCAGCATAGAGCCAAGGTTAGCATACCCTAAGCCCAACGTACGGTAATCGTAGCTTAGCTGTGCTACTTCCTGAGAAGGGAATTGTGCCATCAGTACTGATATTTCCAGTACGACTGTCCACAAGCGAACCATGTATTCAAAACCTTCTACATCGAACTTGCAAGTTCCTTCATCGAAGTAACGGCGAAGGTTCAATGATGCCAGGTTACATGCTGTATTATCCAGGAACATGTATTCTGAACAAGGGTTAGATGCGTTGATGCGCCCACCCTCAGGACATGTATGCCATTCGTTGATTGTTGTATCATATTGCGTTCCCGGATCAGCACAACGCCATGCAGCATAACCAACCTTATCCCAAAGCGCTTTGGCAGGTACTTTCTTCATTACCTCACCTGTGCTACGGGCTGTCATTTCCCAATCTTCATTATTGGCTAACCTGCGGAAGAATTCATTCGGTATACGAACAGAGTTATTCGAGTTCTGCCCCGACACTGTACGATAAGCCTCGCCTTCGTAATCAGAAGCATATCCCGCAGCTATCAATGCTGCCACCTTCTTCTCTTCTTCTACTTTCCAGTCAATAAATGACTCTACTTCAGGGTGATCAAGATCAAGGCAAACCATTTTAGCTGCACGGCGGGTAGTACCACCACTTTTGATAGCACCAGCTGCACGGTCGCCTATTTTCAGGAAGCTCATCAGGCCGCTTGATGTACCGCCACCACTTAGTTTTTCACCTTCTGCTCTTATACCGGAAAAGTTAGTACCAACACCTGACCCATATTTGAAGATACGTGCTTCACGCACCCACAGATCCATGATACCACCTTCGTTAACCAGATCATCATCTACGTTCAGGATGAAACAAGCGTGAGGCTGCGGACGCTCGTAAGCATTTTTAGAACGCTCAAGGTTGCCTGTAACAGGGTCAACATAATAGTGTCCCTGAGGCTTACCTGTAATGTCATATGTATTAAATAAACCAGTATTGAACCACTGTGGAGAGTTTGGTGCTGCTCCCTGATTCAGGATACAGTAAACCAACTCATCATAAAATACTTCACCATCTTTCTTAGATGCGAAGTAGCCATACTTCATACCCCAACTGCGCCAGCAGTCTACCAAGCGATGCGCTACTTGCTTGATAGAAGTTTCTCTGCCAAGGCTACCGTCCGGCTGCGGAACACCGGCCTTACGGAAATACTTCTGAGCTAATATATCTGTAGCTATCTGCGACCAATGTTTTGGTACTTCTACATTGGTCATCTCAAATACCTTTTCACCGTTCGGGTTACGTATTACCGACGTGCGGTAATCGTATTCGAACATGTCATAAGGGCTAGACGCGTTTTTGGTATAGTGGCGCTCAAAGGAAAGGCCTTTTGAGTTTTTTGATTTCATTGCAGCCATTGACATAATATTTTTGAGTTAAGAAAGTGTTAATCGTTAGCAAAAGTGCGGAAAACGAAAGTATCTAAATTGCCGACTACACGGAAAAATAAAAATTCACTTTCTGTGGATAAAGAAACTGAGAATATCAGAAGTCTTGCAGGATAAGTCTTTCCGCTCTCCACCTACTTTTCAGCCTATATTCGCACTTGACTTTTTGCCTATAATTCAGTATTATATGTATGCACTGCAAATTTACGATTTTTCATAGTAGAGACCATAAAAAAGAACTGCCCCGATAGCTATCGGGGCAGTTCTTTTACTTATTTAAGACCTATAGTATTTGTTATTGAACGATAAGCTTTCTAACCAGTTTCTGTCCGTCGGCATTCATTTCTACAAAGTATACACCTGCAGGCTGTGTTGAGATATTGATCTGCTTGTTGAACTCTTTACCGATATTCTGATATGCATCACTGAATACTGTTTGGCCTGTGATGTTAATTACTTTTACTGCTACTGTATTCACCTCAGAAGTAGCATTGAATGTAATGCTGAACGTACCATTGTTCGGGTTCGGATGTATTCCGAAGTTACCCAGTGCCGTCACACCATTTATATCGGTAGGCCACTTCTTACGGAAGATCACAATAAAGTCTTCTGTCTCTCCTGATGTGTAACCACCACAGGCCGAATCAGAAGCACTGCTTGGGGCAATATCATTATTGATAATGAAACGTGCTCCTGTCGGCACATCTGTGATCACCTCTTTTGGTATCCTGATACTGTCAACCAGTGTATGTGTACCGATACTTGTATATCCTGTGTAGATACGCTCTTCTGGGATATCATATTCCTTGTTGTTATTGAAGTCCATGAAGATCGTAACCTTAGCATCTTCGTGCTGGTTATTCAACTGTGTATGATATACATAGAAATTATAAGTACTATCTACAAAGAACTCTTCAAACTTCAGGTCAGTATAATCGGTACGAGGCCTCACAGCAGTAGGGTTCAACAAATGTGGACCACCACTTGAAACATTAATATTACCGAATACTATTGAACCTATATCGCTGGTATCAGTATCTGTTAAAGTGCCTGTTGCTTTACTGTAGCAATAACATTTAAAGCCTGGCTTGGCATTTACAAGTGTTGCAGGAGAGTAAGTGGTATCACCTGTTGGAGGACAAACTACTCTCAACCTGTAGTAAAGAGGTTGTCCGTTAAACACACGTTGCAGTGTATCTTTTCCTGTACTGTTGGCAATATTGAACCAGGTAATCTCGTCACCTGAGATCTGCCAGCTACGGGTAAAGCCAGAACGTTGTTTTTCATATGTATTATTTGTCAGTGTATACTCATAACCGGTACACATTGATGTATCTGTAGATGATACCGTTCCCGCATTTGTAGGACCATCGCAAGGACGGTAGCATATCTTGACTACGTAGTCCTCTACTTCACCCCCACCCAAAATATCATCACAAGGGGGAACCTTAAGTGAATCATCACTAATAATAATACGCATACCTGTTTCGCCTATAGCTGCCTGGTTAGGTACAGTAAAATTAGCTTCGATTGTTTCCGGTGGTGTATTTGCTCCATTTATCTGTGTAACAAATACTTTCTCTGTATTCGGGTTATAAAGGCCATCTCGGTTATAATCGATATATGCTTGTACCCAACTATTGATCAATGAAGCATTTGAATGTATCTGAGTAATCCTGAAACGATAAGTAGTATCTCTGTACAGACAGGGCCACGGTATACTATCATGCATCGGCGTGTAAGACCTGTTAGCATCTTTATTATTATACAAAGGTGTAGCTGTACCATTGTTAATGACTGTATCAAAAGATTGGAGGTTTATCAATTGTACATTACCGATATCAGCTCCGTTACCATCTGTAACTTTATTTTCACAATAACAATAATAGAATGGTGCAATTTTTACCCTCTTGGCAGACGTTGTATATGTCTGGGTATTACCATTACATTTGATGGTACACCTATACCACTTATCTACCAATATGGAGTCATATATCATTCCCCCGTTTGATGTATCAGGAACGCCTGTAAAGTTCGACCAAGTTGTGCCATTGTACGAAAACTGCCACTGGTATGTAAGGCCGGTCATAATGGGTTCTATCCTTACTCCAAACCTTTTATTCGGACAAACCTGTATTGGCGCAAATACTTCGGCTATATTAAGAGGTGTATCGACACAGGGTATTCCTGCAGAATAGCCTATCTTCCCGTTAAACCTACGCACATGGAAGGTCGGGTTTGGAGCACCGCCACCATAACCAACTGTACTACCTGTATTGATGTGTAAAGTTCCATCCGTATATACATCCGGCTGAGCAGTAGAGCCTGTAGTATAGTGTACACCACCTGTAGTTGGTTCTATATAAAAGCCATAGGCTGTACCAGCAGGAATTAAAATATTAAAAGAGGTTGGTATTTGCTGAATATTACCAGCCGCACCGCCACCTGATACAGCTACACCAGTTGCTACTTGTGTCCAACCATTAGCTGCATTAATTGTTGGCGGCCCACTAATAGAGTCTGTATTGATCCATACATTAACAGTTGTATTTGCATATGTAGAAACATATATTTCTTCAACAATTACACGCTTATTAGCCCCTACATTAAACGCTATCCCTGCGCTACCGTTACCACCACTTAAAGGTGGTACTGTTGTCACATAATTGAGATTCTGTGCTGTGGTGCTTCCGGCCAATAGCACAAGCGCTATAACCAACCATAGGTTTTTAAGTATTGAGTTATTCATACGTTATGAATTAGTGATTGATAGAATTTTTAATCCGACTCTTAAAATTAAGACGCGCAATATTAGCTCATAGTTGGTTGCCTACTACCACTTTCTATTAATTTCACATTAATCTTTGAAAATGAGCGAGTTAAATCAACCGGCAGTTAATAAAATGCTTAAAAAGGGGGAGGTCATAACGTATAAAAAAACACCTGCGAATGCAGGTGTTTATAACTAAAATAAGTGATTGAATTTATTGTTTTACTAGCTTTCTTATCAGTCTTTGTCCGTCAGCATTCAACTCTACAAAATATACTCCCGAAGGTTGTGCTGAGATATTGATCTGCTTGTTGAATTCAGCACCAGCGTTGCTGTAGTTATTGCTGTAAACTATCTGGCCGGTAACATTCGTAACCTTTACAGATACGTCACTTACATCAGCAGCAGAGCTGAACTTAACAGTAAATGTACCATTCGTAGGGTTCGGATGTACTCCGAAGCCTGTTAGCTGTCCTAAACCGTTTATATCGGTAGGCCACTTCTTACGGAAGATCACTATAAAGTCTTCTGTCTCTCCTGATGTGTAACCACCGCAGGCCGAGTCGGATGCACTACTTGGGGCAATATCATTATTGATAATGAAACGTGCTCCTGTCGGCACATCTGTGATCACCTCTTTTGGTATCCTGATACTGTCAACCAGTGTATGTGTACCTATACTTGTATATCCCGTGTAGATACGCTCTTCTGGAATATCATATTCCTTATTATTATTAAAGTCCATGAAGATCGTAACCTTAGCATCTTCGTGCTGGTTATTCAACTGTGTATGATATACATAGAAATTATAAGTACTATCTACAAAGAACTCTTCAAACTTCAGGTCAGTATAATCGGTACGAGGCCTCACAGCAGTAGGGTTCAACAAATGAGGGCCTCCACTTGAAACATTAATATTACCGAATACTATTGAACCTATATCGCTGGTATCAGTACCTGTTAAAGTGCCTGTTGCTTTACTGTAGCAATAACATTTAAAGCCTGGCTTGGCATTTACAAGGGTTGCAGGAGAGTAAGTGGTATCACCTGTTGGAGGGCAAACTACTCTCAACCTATAGTAAAGAGGTTGTCCATTAAACACGCGTTGCAAAGTATCTTTTCCTGTACTGTTGGCAATATTGAACCAGGTAATCTCGTCACCTGAGATCTGCCAGCTACGGGTAAAGCCAGAACGTTGTTTTTCATATGTATTATTTGTCAGTGTATACTCATAACCGGTACACATTGATGTATCTGTAGATGATACCGTTCCCGCATTTGTAGGACCATCGCAAGGACGGTAGCATATCTTGACTACGTAGTCCTCTACTTCACCCCCACCCAGAATATCATCGCAAGGGGGAACTACGAGTGAGTCATCACTGATAATAATACGCATACCTGTTTCGCCTATAGCTGCCTGGTTAGGTATTGTAACATCTGCTTCTATTATTTCTGGTGTAGCACTTGCGCCGTTGACACGAGTAACAAATACTTTCTCTGTATTCGGGTTATAAAGGCCATCGCGGTTATAATCAATATATGCATGTGCCCAACTATTGATCAATGAAGCATTTGAATGTATCTGAGTAATCCTGAAACGATAAGTAGTATCTCTGTACAGACAGGGCCATGGTATACTATCATGCATAGATGTATAAGACCTGTTAGCCGCACTGTTATTATATAATGGCATTCCGTTACCATTATTTATAACCGTATCGTATGACTGTAGATTTATGAGTGTTACATTTCCTATATCTGCACCAGCAGTATTTGTTACGGCATTTTTGCAATAGCAATAATAAAATGGTGCAATTTTTATTTTATGTACCGGTGTAGTAAAGGTTTGGCTATTAGCCGAGCATGTTAGTATACAACGATACCAGGTTTCTCTATTAATAGCATCAGCAATTTCACCACCTCTTTGTGTATTTGGTACACCTGTAAAGTTTGACCATGATGCACCATTGTTTGTAGAGAACTGCCACTGATAAGATAAACCGGCAATAAATAGCCCGCTGCTTATACCTACACTTAAGTTAAATGTATCATTAGGGCATACTACTGTAGGGCCACGTACAACTGCCGAAGTTAAGGTATCTTCACAAGGTATTGCTGTTGAGTATATCTGTATCTCCCTATGGTTAGGATTACTACTTCCCGACACCTGGAACATTCTCATCCTTGTTGTAGATACTGGAGCAAAAGTCACTGAATCATCGCACGCCGTCCCGCTGTAGTTCATTATATTAACGAAGGAAGAGCCATCCCAGTACTGAATAGTACATGATGTCATAGGCCTGTTATCCTTACGAAAAACCATCTTACCCACTATTTGCGGAGTAGACCATTCAAACTGTATCCAACCGTTAGTTGAAACCCAACCCCATGGCAATGCATTACAGTTATTATAATCATTGTCGTTGTATTCATCAGGACCGTAATTAAATGCAGTATTACCTCCGCCCGAATGCGTAGCCGTAGCAGATAACGCTAGGTTTGTCTGTGCTTGAGAAGTTTGCCAAGCTAGCCCAACGGCTAGTAAGATAAATATGCTTTTTACATAAGTAGATATACTGTACATAATGACTTTTTGAAATTGTGCTATTATTAACCTATAACTAATAAGACACAAGATATTATCAGTTAGTTGGCAATTTACGCCACTTAGTTGATTAATATAGGGTTAATAGTAAAATGAGTCAAATCATTTTAACTAAAGGTTAAAAAATAACCCAAAAAAACACCCGCGTTATGCGGGTGTTTAAATTATTTACTTATATCAATCGAATATATTATTGTTTGATCAACTTTCTTATTAATCGTTGTCCGTCAGCATTCAATTCTACAAAGTATACTCCTGAAGGCTGTGTATGTAAGCTGATCTGCTTGTTAAATTCAGTACCTGCATTACTGTAGTTATTAGAATATACTACCTGTCCGGTCACGTTAGTAACTTTCACTGAAACATCATTTACATCAGTAGCAGAGCTGAATTTAACGTTGAAGGAACCATTCGTAGGGTTTGGATGTACTCCGAACCCGGTCAGGTGTCCTATACCATTAATATCAGTAGGCCATTTCTTACGGAAGATGACAATAAAGTCTTCAGTTTCTCCTGAGGTATATCCGCCGCATGCCGAATCAGAGGCACTGCTTGGGGCAATATCATTATTAATAATGAAACGTGCACCTGTAGGCACATCTGTAATAGCCTTCAATGGTATCTTGATACTATCAACCAGTGTATGTGTACCTATGCTTGTGTACCCTGTATAGATACGCTCTTCAGGAATGTCGTATTCTTTGTTGTTATTGAAGTCCATGAAGATCGTAACCTTAGCATCTTCGTGCTGGATACTATTCTGTGTGTGGAACACATAGAACGCATATGTACTATCTGTATAGAACTCTACAAAGCTCTCATCAGTATAATCCGTACGAGGCATGACTGCTTTCGGGTTCAATAAATGAGGACCACCATCGCTGACATTAATGTTGCCAAACTTGATAGAACCTATATCACTGGAATCATATGCTATACCACCTGTTGACTTACTATAGCAATAACACTTGAAGCCAGGTTTAGCATTTACCAAAATAGGGTCAGAGAAAGTAGTATCACCAGTTGGCGGACAAACAAGCCTCATTCTGTAGAATAAAGGTTGTCCGTTAAATACCCTTTGTAATGTATCCTTATTAAAACTATTATTAATGTTGAACCAGGTTAAATCATCACCTGATATCTGCCAGCTACGATCAAAACCTGAACGAGCCTTCTCGTATGTGGTATCCGTGATCACATACTCATAGCCTGTACACATTGATGTATCAGTAGAAACACTCGTACCTGCATTAGTAGGCCCGTCACAAGGGCGGTAGCAAATCTTAACTACGTAATCTTCAACCTCACCGTTTCCTATAATACTATCACAAGGCGCTCCTTTCACAGAGTCGTCACTAATAATAATACGCATACCAGTTTCACCTATTTCTGCTACAGAGCTGCCCGGTATCTTCACGTCAACATCTACTAATTCAGCAGGGTTTCCAGTACCGTCAATTCTTTCGAGGAATATTTTTTCTGTGTTAGGATTATAAATACCATCTCTATTGTAATCTATATATGCCTGTACCCAGGTTTGTTGCAGAGAGTTTCCTGAATGTATCTGTGTAATACGGAATTTGTAAGTAGTATCTCTGTAGAAGCATGGCCATGATATACTATCATGCATTGGCGTATACATTTTTGTGGCTTTCGAGTTGCTGTAAACAGGCATAGCATTACCGTTATTGATCACAGTATCGAAAGACTCAAGATTGATCACTGTTAGGTTACCTATATCAGCACCTCCGGTGCTTGTAACAGAGTTGTCGCAATAACAATAATAGAATGGTGCAATACTTACTTTGTGAACAGGTGTGGTATATGTTAGTTTAGGATCGTTATCACAAGTAATTGTAAGGCGATAATATTTTGCTGCTGTGATACTATCTGTAATATCACCTAATAAACCCGGTACACCTGTAAAGTTTGACCAGCTTACACCATTAGATGAAAACTCATATTTGTATGTAGCATCAGCATAATATTTACTTGGTGCTAACTTGAATGGCTTGTTAGGACATACTTTAGTTGGCCCGTCGATTGTAGCTTTAGGCGTATCTGTACAAGGGAAACCAGCGAAATAATCAAAACCAAACTGGTATGAGTAACGTCTTGTAGATGGTGTACCTGTAGCTGATGAACTATACGCATGTGTCATACCCGTATAAGACGAGTTTACAGGAGTACCACCCGCATAAACAGGAATACCTGAAGTAACCCCGGTTTTAATGATGTCAACTACAATAGGTTGAGTCGGATCAACATATACAGGCGTATTTAATGGGATCTCAAACCAATCACCTGCGTTCACTGAGCCAACATTTAATGTTTGCGCAGAGCGGCCTGTTGTTAGACCGGTAACATAAGCTGTTAAGCTAGTTTGAGTTGTATTACCTATGTCTACCTGCAAATCATTCAATACAAAACCTGAAGTAGCAAAATATGCTTTGAAGTAAATCGATGTTATAAAACCTGGTTGTGTTCCGAGCCCCGGGAAGTCTCCAGGAAAATACATGAATTGTGATCTGTACGTAGCCCAAATTCCACTACCGAATGGTATATAATTACCTCCATTCGCATTATTAGTATAAGTATACTGTGGCGTAACCTGCGCATTTACATCCTGAGAGAACGTCAACAATAGAGATAACGCAACTATTAAACTCCTCTTAAATAAGGTAAAAGTTATTTTCATATCGTTCAAGAATTAACTTTCGTTAAAATTGTGCTTACTAATAGAATGATAAATATATGCTAAAATATTATTACTAACAACACATATTATATATAACTTTATTTATATTATAAATAATTATATTACAATGGATTTTGCTTATTTAAATTATATTTATATAACTGGTATTTAAACCTATCTTTACTTACTATTGGTATTACAACATTGAAAAACAGGTGATTGAATATGAAGGCCTTACTCACTTCTATAATCCTGATATTAATAACTAAAATTGCATTTGGCCAGCATCCTCAATGTACTGGTAACAAAGCAAGGTATGTATATGCGATAACAGATAACACCGGTGGTGGAGCAGGTGACATATATCAGTACGATCCCTCTCAGCCAATCGGAGCCAATAACCCCACAAAAATATCTGTAAACGACGGTAGCTCTTCAGCGATAGCTATTAGCAATAATCTAAATGGCGGCTCATACTCCCCTACATTTTACAGCTTCAACCCTGATAGTGCTACTATGCAATATTGGGATGGAAGTAAATGGATGGGCACAGGGCATTATATAGGTTCTCCTTATGCTGTTAATATGGCTGCGGGAGGTGGGTATATTTACAATTTTGATGCCATTAACGGAAAAGTATACAGATATAGAGGTACAGGAGATGCAATACTACTAACCAGTATAGCAGGGTTTAAAGGTGATGGCCCTTATGATATGGTGGCCGACTGTAATGGTAACTTTTATATTCTCAAATTAACTCAACCTAGGTGGTTCAGGCAATATAACAACCTTGGAATACTCCAAAATCAGTGGACACTGGTTGGCGGACCCACAGGTAATTTAGGTGGTGGCATGGCTCTGGTAAATGACACTCTTTACTTCGATTGGGATACACATTTATATAAAGCTCACTTCGTTGGCACTAATATGTATTTCACAATAGTGGCTGCACAATCACCTTTGCCGGGCGGTGATTATGCCTCTTGTCCTGAAGTACCCATTGGGACACACCCAATACGCCCCAGTAGCAATCCGGCCTACTA